>JAHBXD010000009.1 GCA_019636695.1 Phycisphaeraceae bacterium | reverse complement strand
CGCGGCATGGTGGCGGGCGAACAAGGTGGAGAGCCATCGATGGCTCTGCTCCAAGGGAGCGCCGTAGCAGCACCCGAAGCTCAAACAGGCCAGTCGCCCGGTGCCCTCGCCGAATGCATAGGCGATACTGACCACTGCCAGCACGGCGGTCATCGGCAGCGAGTCTGCCCCCGACGCCCCGAGCCCGACATTCATCACCGCAACGACCCATGGCAGGAGCAGCAAGCCGAACATGGACGCGCCGCCCACCGTGAAGGTATTCGCCTTCCCCTCGATGAGGCGTGCCAGCCCCTTGGCCGAGGGCACGCACGCGCCCAGCAGGATCGCCGCCAACATCAGGATGCCGCTGAGAGACACGCCCACACTGCTCATCAACACCACGCTCCATGCCACCGCGATCACGACCGCGCTGGCGGTGAAGGCGCCATAGTAGGTCAGATTGAGACCGACCCATTGTCCGTCCGGCCGCTTGGTGAGGGGCACCGCGGCGAGAAACTGCCACCCCTCCCCCGGCAAGACGCGAAAGGCCCACCAGAACAGTGCTACGTAACAGGCGGCTAGCCCGACGAGGACCAGTTCGTTGACGGCCATGCAGTTATCCTCCCTCTCTCCACCCGATCGTCGAACGCACCTTCACATCGGTCTCGACCAGCGCACGACCGAATCCCTCCGAGAAGCGACTATACACACCGGAGCGCAACCGATTCCGGACGAGGTCTTCGCAGAAGCGCACACGGCCGGGCTCAAACAGCAGCACATCCGTCGAACTACCCGGTCGATAGAGACTTTTCGGACGCCCCTTTTCAAGCATCATCCCGACATGCATGGTTTTGGGATCGTCATAGGCGACCGAGGAGTAACATTGATCGATCTGTCCGATCATGAGGGCCACGATCTCGATCATCGCCACAATGCCCACACGCGATCCACCGGGCACCTCTGTGTCGAGAATCGTCACAACCCGTTTGTTTTTGGAGTAGGGCGTGGCCGCGACGACCACCGGCCCGGGGTTGCAGGAATGGTAACGCCCGGAGATTTCATACCAATCCAGCACCTGCCCGGCGACCGGCGTGTGATTGTAGTGGTATTTGTCCGGGGTCAGTCGGAAGATCGCCCAATCGCCACGACGAAACAGGTCCCGCCAGGGCGCCCGATCGCAACCGAGCAGTTCGTCGTAGTCGAAAAACTTGCCTTTGAGAAACAGCGACGAGTCGTCGGCGAAGGACCCGAGCAGCAACCGGGCATCTGCGGGGGACACGACCGCCCGTGGATCGGCATCCATCGGCCGCACTTGCCAATACCGCAACCGCCGCTGAAACAGCCGGCGCAGCGTATTGAGTCGCGCCGGTTCGTCCACGCACTCGGACAGGTCCACACCCAGCGTCCCGGCACAACGTGTCACCGCCTCCTGCGTCGCGGTAAACGGCCGGTCGTAGTTGAAGAACCCCAACACTTGCGTCATCCGCTGCGAGGTCAGGGCCCTCATGAACCAGGCCGCATCTTCCCATAACGCGCGATAGGCCCAATTGAGCCAACGGTCGCCGAGAAACTGTTCGGTCCTCACCAGCCCCGTCTCGCGGTCGATGTATTGATGCGGCGTCGTCACGAGGCCCACGACTGTTCGTCCCGATGACCGTTCAGCGCTTGGGATCGCGAAATAGCCAGGAGGCAGAGCCCCAGGGAACGGAGCAACGTCTGACTACCGGCCGATCCCGACAGGAGTTCCGGCGCCGTTTCCGTGAGCGCCTCGGCAGACGAACGGGGGCCAACCAGTGCGGTCGCAATTCCCCGGCACCGTCGATCTGTTTCGGCTTCAGCCTGGTCGATCGCACGCAGATCTTCCTCGACGCAGGTCAGGGCTTCCCGCACATACTGTGCACGCAACGGACCACGGTAATAACTTTCCGCCGCCTGGGCAAACTCCTCACCGGAGAGCTGCATCGGACGATCGACTCCCGCCACCTCCACAATCCCCCTCGTCAACTTTCCGGCCGTACCACACCGATCCGGTTCAAGGAGTCGTTCACGCAGTCGCACCAGATGGTCCCGGAGTTGAAAGGCCTCGATCAGTTCCGGCGCATCGTCTTCAATCGTCGATAGGAGCGCCAACC
>JAHBXD010000008.1 GCA_019636695.1 Phycisphaeraceae bacterium | reverse complement strand
GAAGCCCCCCCTCACCGGCAAAGACGGGCCGGATGATCATGGCATAGCATCACCCACCGATCATGACTGTCGGAAATCCGCTTACAATCACCCCGCCGTGCCCTGTGTTGTCACCTAATCGTGCTGCGGGCATAAACCCGATCAACACGGTCGCTGAGCCCTTGATAATCACGTCCGGAGGCCCAACGCATGTACACATGTCGCCCATGACCGCCGCGGGCATGAACCCGATCAGGACGGTCGGCACTCCGGGAGGCAAGATCGGCCCGCCGACATGGGGAACCGGCCCCGGGTTGACCATAGGGCACGTATGCATGTCGCCGATTCTTGCCGCGGGAGGCATCGGGCGATCTCCTGGTTACGATGACTTCGGAGGCTCGAAGACTATCGGAGGCGTGACGGTACCATCGAGATGGGCCAATGCAAAGACACGCCCGTTGCCTGCGCCAGGCAAGAGCTTGATCATCGTTTCAATCGCCGCGTTAAAGGCCAACACTTGCCGGTCGGCGCCATCGGGGAGCAACACGCTTTCATAGCCGACCTGACGTGTGAGATAGTCGAGCACCACGACTGTCAGAATCGGCTTGCGACCGTTCTTAATTGAATCGGGCGAAAGCAACTCCCCGGAAATCAAGCCCTGCAACCTGCGCTTGGAAGGATCGGAGAGGTCGGCCTGGGCTGTGAGCAGCTTAGAACCGGTCGCCCCTGTTTTCGCCTGGAAGGAAACCGAGCTCATCGCACTCGGACGGGCAACCGGCTTCGCCACACCCGGCCGCGAGGCCGAACGCGGCAACGCAAATCGCCCGACATCAGAAATGAACTCATCGGCCCAGACGAATGAAGTGAACTGCCCCGCCTCGGGCGGAATCGCCGTCAGCCATGGGATATCGACGTATACCGCCGTCGCAGATGTCACCTTGCTGAGGCCATCACCCGGCGGGCCGGCGGCGGCCGGCTTCATCGCGTCGGCAAGCGCCACCGAGTGTGCAGAGGTCGGCGCATTGGCGTAAAGCGCACCGTTCATCACATCAATGGCAATCACGTTCATGGCGGAGCGAGCCCGCCCCCCGTACACCCGATCATGCCGCTCGGGCACCGCATATTCGATATATGCCACCGTAGTAGGGCCGTGCTTACTCTCTCCCTGGTGGTAGGTGACATGCAGGCCAGGCGTACGGTCGAGAACGCTGACAGGCGTGCCGGCCGGATCGACCCAGAAGGCGGCGGGAACGGGCATCGGTGCTGCCATGGCGGAAAGATCCTCAGGTGTATGCGGCCGTACCGCTGACGGGAAGGCTGGACAGATCGCGTGCCTTCAGAGAGTCGCTACAGATCGGGCAGAAGGCGGTATTCGGTGAATTCGAATGGTACATGACGCAGCCATTCGAGAGATTGTTGCAGTGTCCGCCCCCGTTGACGTAATAGTTAGGATTGTTTGACCCGTCCGGCCGAGTTCTGGATGCCTGGCCCATCGAATGCCCAGGCTCGTGAATCGACGTGCGCATCGTGCGGTTGGCCAGCTCGGCCCCTGCATAGGCACGCTCTCGCCACCGCATGCCGACGAGCGTCGCAGGACCGGACTGCAACCCCGACCCTTCATCATAGTGGCGAATCTGCAAACGCACCTCAACCTGTTGACCAGGGTCGACAAGCCCTGTCAGATCCGGCGTAACCACCTGACGATCGTCCCTAGTGGCGATCGATCCTGTTTCGGAAAGGGCAACCCGCGCATTGGGCAGTGCTGTCCACGCACCCGATCCTGCAGGTTGACGATACTCGCAACCCACAAGATAGTCGCGGGGGTCAAGCGTCCACGAACTCGGATCAAAGGAAACGCCGCTCCCGGGATTGATCGTTCGGACAACCGGATCAACGGCTGGATCCCACGCGATCGTGTCGATATACACGAGATGGAAATATCGCGGCGAGCCGGTGCCGTCGCGGCAATTGCGAGCCCAGGCATTGGCTTCCGTCTCGGTCACGACTCGCTGGAATGCCGGAGCGCTGTCAGACCCAGTAGAAACAAGCTCGACAAACTGACCGCTGTATGTATTGCGCAGCCTTGCGTCGTCATGCCGTGAGGAGTAGCTGCCGCCGCCCGGCCTGACCATTCCGTCAAGTTCATAGAACAACTTGCGCCAGATCTCCCATTCGCCGGATTCACGCTTGTCCGCAAACGCGCTATCAGATGCCGCGGCGACCTTGAACTTATCGCCACCATACTTCGAGAGTCGGAACTGGACGACGGGTGTCCATCCCTGTGCGTCGACAGAGCTCTCATCGTCAACCTTGTCGGCCGTTCCGCCGAAGCCGTGCTTGAGTGCGGCGACAAGCCCGGTCTTATTCGCGCCATCGGGCGTGGCCTTCCAATACACCTTCTTCCCGGCGAGGCTCCGTGATTGATCACCGGTCTTCCACTTGAGTTTCGCACGCAGGAAAATCGTTCTGCCGTGATCCCACTGGCCTGCCGCCGTGCGATCGAAATTGATGTACTGCCGACGCCCGTTCGCTGCCTGTTGCGCTGAGGCCGCGCCGTCAAACACTTCGATCAACTGCTCGATTTCCCACTCTTCGTCGGTTTCCGCGGGCGGGGCAACCGGTGGTGCGGCGGGCGCAGCCGGTGCTGCAGGGGCCGGCGGGGGTGGGAACGGAGGGGAGTCGGGTGCACGCTGCGGATCGATCGTACGTGGTGTCCGCTGCACAGGACGCCCCGAACCCGGACGCGAAACCTTCCCGGGCTTGCCGTCATCAGCGACCGCCGCCTCTGCCGGATCCATGATGTCGGCCGACTCAGCCGCGGTTGCGGCGTCGGCCGCCGCAGGCGAATCGGCCGAGCCGCCAGCCGCGCCACCGCTGTTGAGCTTGACAAGCGGCCCGACGATATCTACGCCGGCCGGGGTAATGGAGACAAAACTGCCCCCCACCTTCAACGTGACGCCAGTCTGCCCTTCGAGAATGACCTGAAGCCCCTTGAAGCTGACGCCCATCTGGCCTTCACCGGCGATCTTGCTCCCACCTTTGAGCGCAAGTACACCGTTGGCCGTAAGCTTCATGTCAGCGCCGCTCTTGATGCTCACCCCGTCGGAAGACCCCTCGATCAGAATCTTCTTCGACTTGTGCGAGATCAGATCCTGCCCTTCCACGACGACTTTCTGGGCATTCAACTGTCGAAGCTGCGCGACGAACGTGTACTGGTTCTCCTGATACTCTTCGACGACATCCTTGAAGACCGTACGATTATGCAGCTCCTCAACCTTTTCGTAGACGTTCTTCTTGACCCACTCGTTGACGTCATGTTTGACTAGAATATTGAGGTTGCCGCCGC
>JAHBXD010000007.1 GCA_019636695.1 Phycisphaeraceae bacterium | reverse complement strand
CCGTTGCTCCCGATCGGCGAACCGTCTGCACGAATCCGCCGTAAACTTCGACGCCGCCGGAGTCCTCTCCGACGGTTACATCCCCGGCACTATCGTCCCACCGCGTTTCCGCCGCGGGCCGCCGCCACAAAATCCGCAAACCGCAAACCGCCGAACTGCTTCGTGGCCGAATCTGCCAGCCACGTCCATAACCGCGAAGCGCGGTCAGCGCAGACCGCTAGCACACGTTCCACTTCCTGTGCGCTCTGCAAAACGACTTCGATCGCTTGTTCTCCACGTCCGATAAACGCGGAATACTCGTCTTCGGCCATCGACACCTTTGGCGATGCCCCCACCGCACGCGACGGCCCGAGTGACTGCACTATCAACGAAGTCAGCATCATGCCGTGGCCTGGCTGCCCAGCGCCGACGGCTGTGACCACCTCGTGGACGTCGTGAAGATAGCGGCCGTCGTGAATTACCCCCCCATATCGGGGGGATTTGGCGTCAGCATTGATGGCCCAAGGCGTACGCCCCTGCTCATGCAACTTGTTGAGAGATGCCATGTCTTCCGCGCCCTGGGAGCGGATCAGACGCTTGAGCGCATCTTCCCGCACGCGGCGACGGCGTTGCCTGAAGACTCCCGGATGCACGCTTGGATCGACAGCAAGACCGGCTACCTGGTAATTACCCTGGTCTGTCTGGGCAATGGGGAGATCAAGACCCGCCAGCCGCGGCTTTGTGTCCGGCGACCCGGACTTTGCCAGCCCTTCGGGAAAACCCTCGCGTACCACGATGCACGCGTTGTGCATCGCAGCTAGACGCAGAAAGGCTTGTCGATCTGAGGCCTGCATAGAAGGGACTTTCAAGAACACCCACAGCCGATGGGAGAGCTAGTGGAATACGCCCAAGATAGACACAACTGCCCGTTTCAGGCGCATCAGGCAAACTCATACGCAAAAGTGCTGTCGTTTACTCCAACGGAGACCGAACGGACCTCCCCTCCGGCGATCATGCGCTTCAGGAACTCGTTGGAGAGGTCCGGGAGGAGGGTCTGTGTCAGGATATTGTCAATCATGCGACCGCCGGACTCGAGCTCGGTGCATCGGCTGGCGATCAGATCGATGACCTCGGGTTTGATGATGAACTCGGCCTTGTGATTCTCGCGAATTCGACGCTCTATGCGAGAAAGCTGGAGTTTCGCGATCAGGCGGATCATCTCGTCCGTGAGCGGGTAATACGGAATGACGGTAAGGCGGCCGAGAAGTGCCGCGGGGAACACCTTGAGCAGTGGCGCTCGAAGCGCCTGCTGCAGCGCCTCCACATCAGGCAGAAGCTCGGGATCCTTGCACATGTTCATGATCAGATCCGACCCGGCGTTGGTGGTCAGAAGGATGATGGTGTTTCTGAAGTTGATCTCAGTGCCTTCTGAGTCCTTCATCACGCCCTTGTCGAAGACCTGGAAGAAAACTTCGTGAATGTCGCCGTGGGCCTTCTCGACCTCATCGAGCAGCACGATCGAGTAGGGTTTGCGGCGGACCGCCTCCGTAAGAATGCCGCCTGAACCGAAACCGACATATCCCGGCGGAGGCCCCATGAGCGTGGCCACCTTGTGGGCCTCCTGATACTCGCTCATGTTGATCGTGATGACGTTGTCTTCATCGCCGTAGAGGGCCTCGGCAAGCGCGAGGGCAGTTTCCGTCTTGCCGACACCGCTCGTTCCGGCGAGCATGAAGACCCCGATCGGCTTATTGGGATTCTCAAGCCCCGCGCGACTGGTCTGAATGCGCTTCGCGATGGCGTCGAGCGCATGGCGCTGGCCGATGATCCGCTTATTGAGCGTGTCGCTCAGCCGGAGCACCGCTTCGACCTCATTCTTGACCATGCGGCCGACAGGCACTCCCGTCCAATCGGCGACGACCGCGGCAACCGCCTGACCGTCGCAACTGGGCAGAATCAGCGGGTGATCTCCCTGCAATTCGGCAAGGTCGGCCTGAAGCTTCTTCAAATCCGTGATGAGCTGTGCTCGTTCGGCATCAGAGAGCTGGCTTTCCGGAGGGACAGCCGCCTTGACCGCTTGTCCGGCCTGCGCTTCTTCGCGAGAGTGCGTCTGGTCGACCGGCTCGATGCGTGCTGGCCCGCGGAGCTTGGATCGAATTGTCAAAATCTGGTCAACAAGATCCTTCTCTCGCTTCCAGTTCGCTTCAAGTTGAGCGAGCCGCTCCTGCTGTTCGCGAATCCGTCCCTCGACTTCAACCATGCGCGCGGCATGGTCCATGCCCACGGCGGTCTCCCTCTGCAGGATGCCCCGTTCAGTCTCGAGTGCTTCAATACGTTTACGCGTGTCATCCACCTCCGCCGGAACGGCGTGCTGACCGACGGCGACGCGAGCGCAGGCAGTATCCAGCAGGCTCACGGCCTTGTCGGGCAATTGCCTTCCGTGGATATACCGATCGCTGAGTTTCACGGCAGACTCGATCGCTTCGTCGAGAATCTGCACTTTATGGTGTTTTTCAAAGGCGTCGGCAACCTTGCGCATCATCAGAATCGCGCGAGCGACATCGGGTTCGTCGACCTTTACGGTCTGGAATCGGCGCGTCAACGCCGGATCTTTCTCAATATGCTTTTTGTATTCGGACCAGGTCGTCGCAGCCACGGTCCGAAGCGTGCCGCGGGCAAGCGCTGGCTTGAGAAGCTGAGCCGCGTCGCCGGTGCCCGCCGCTCCACCCGCACCCATAAGCGTGTGCACTTCGTCGATAAACATCACAATCGGCTTCGGGCTTGACTGCACTTCCTCGATGACCTGCTTGAGGCGATTCTCGAACTCGCCTTTCATGCTCGCCCCGGCCTGCAATGCCGCGAGATCAAGCTCCAGAAGCCGCACATCGCGCAGAGGGGGAGGCACGTCCCCCTGGACGATCTTGTGCGCAAACCCCTCTACAACGGCCGTCTTGCCGACGCCGGCTTCACCGGTCAGCAACGGATTGTTCTGCCGCCGGCGCATCAGGATGTCAATGACCTGGCGCGTTTCATCATCGCGACCGACGATTTGGTCGATCTTCCCTTCGCGTGCCTGGGCGGTCAGATCCTTGCAGAAGCGGCGAATGGCCTCTTCTTTGCCCATGCCCGCGGGCGCCATGGCCCCTGATGCCTCGCCAGGCGCTGCTCCATCGCCGGTCACCTGTCCGCCTTCGCGAAGATTCAGCACACCCTCGACGCTATCACCGAGAATCTTGTCCGCCTCACGCAGCAACACCTCGTGATCGATCTTGCCGAACTCCTGACTCACAGCCAGAAGATCCTTCCGATCTGAAGCACGGTTCAGGAGCGAGAAAAAGATGTGTGCGGAACGGATCTTGCGGTCACCGAACATCATGCCCGCAGCAATCCACGCTTGCAGCAACGCGTTCTGCAGCTCGGTCGAAAACCCCCCTAGACCGGCGCTTCCCCGTTTCAGGCGTTCGACAGAGACATCGACATCCTGCAGGAGTTTGGATGGGTTGAGGTTATAGTGCCGAACCAGCCTCGCAAGATCACTATCCTGCAATTGCATCAACTGCTTGATGAAGTGCTGAAGCGTGACTTCGGGGTTCCCGAGCTGTTTGGCGACAATCGCCGCCGCTTCCATCGAGCGATAGCACAGGCTGTTCAATGCCCCGAACAGCTTCTGCAGATTGACCTCAGCCATGCGGACCTCCTGATCCGGGGGATTCTCCACCCGGACACGCCAAGATACCACAGGATGTGGAGCCGGGAAACCCGGCGGAGGGAATCAGTCGGGACCACGCAAAACCAGTGTCTCCGGATCGTGTGCCAGCGGCCGAGTCGCGAGCCACGTCGTCCATCCCAGCCGTCCCTCCGCGCCTAGACGCGTGGTAGGGACATCCTCCCGCCGCAATACCAGTTGCGCATCCCAAGTAAACTCAAAGCCGCAGTAGTTGCGTACCCAGTCGACCAGTCTCGGAAAGCTGGCCCCCGTGGGCAGAAACCGCTCGTAATCCTCCCTCGACATCGGCCCCAGCCGCAACCGGAACCGCTGCTGCACATCCCACAGCCGCGAACCGACGATCACGCTCCGCCCAAGTTCACCCGTCGATCGACCAGCCCCCAGGCGGCAGATGGCATCGGCTGGGACTGAAAGCCATTGCCCGACGAACTCGACCAAGCGGCAGGGCACACCGAAGAAGTCGGCGACAAGTTTCTCAAGGCCCTCGGCATTCTTGGTGTGTAGGGCAAGGCGCCCGCTGTAGTGCAACTTTGCCAGATCCGGAACCGCATCGCGTTGCAACAGCGACTCATCACCGATGCCGATGAGCGAACCGACGTACATCGCAAAGCGATTCTCCGCCGGGCGGTCCCGATTGACGGAAGCCTGATTGAGCGCCCACGCCCTGTAGAAAAGAAGCGTCAGACGGTGGTGAAAAATGTCGAGAAAACGAGCGAACCCCTGGTCTTTCCAGTTGAAGGTACGATCGCGGACAAACTCGGTCAGGTGCGACGGCAACGGTCCGTTCGGCCCGAGCAGCCCGAAACAGTGCAGCATGATCCGGGGAGGACGGCGCCCCACAGGGTCATGTACTCGCGCGAGCGGGCTTGGTGCGAAGGCAAGGCTCGGCTCCTGACCGAACCGCACGACTTCTCGATCCGGAGTCGGCGATCGGCCGAATCGAGGACGATCAGAAGCCAGTGCTTCGAGCCGACGCAGCGTGGCGAAGAAATCGAACTCGTGGGGTCGCTCCCGAAGTTCCTCAAGAAAAACCATGATTTCCGGCCGGTCCTTCCAGCCGTCGATCGCACGCTGCGCTTCCGTGAGGGCGTCTGGCGCAGCGGGCACATCCGAGACGACGCCCGGGCTTACCCCATCCGGAAGTGCTCCTTCCGAACTGGTCATACGATCGCCCGCTGGCCGAGTCTCGGCTTCCATCGATGCACCAGCCCCCGCTCCTCTGAACGGAGAACCGTCTCCGTGAACGAGTTGATCGAAACATATTTCGCAAAGAAACGCTCCAGCACGCTTCCGAGAATGAAGATCCCGCGGCCTTCAAAGAGCGTATCGGAAAGCGTCAGGTGAACTTCCAGCCCACGTGCGAACGCGATCGGTCCGGGCGTCGGGACGCGACGGGTGATCGGAGCGCACGAGACGGACCGAACGCCCTCGATCTGGCGTCGGCTGGCCAGATCGGTCGCATCGGCGTACAGACGAAGCAGGTCGCGAAGCGCAGAGGCGCCCGCCCCATCGGCACTGTCGGCTAGTGAAAGATAGTTCAACGTCAGATGGCTGATGAGGCGCCAGGCAACTTCACCCTCGGCAGCGCTGGATTTCGGCTCGGTCGGCCCGCTGATCACACGGACTTCCTTGACCGCGGCGCCGAGTTCCGTTGTAAAATCCGTACGACCCGCACGCTCGCCGACAGGCATGAACTGCGGCAGATGACGATTGGTGCACAGCGTTTCGACACCCAACTGGCGCAGATCGGAGCGATACGGTGCGTGTGACGAATCCACGATGGAAAGAAAAACCTCCGATCCTTTGTAGGTCAACGACTGCGTCTTGCCGACTTGACGCTGCTCCTTCTCACTGAGCACGCGAGAACGGCGCACCACCGAGAAATATGCTTCGCCCGCGACATCGGAAAAATCATTGGCGGCATAAAACGGCTTGAAACGCTGTTGCGCATCGCCCTGCGCGCCGAACCCTTCCACGCCGAGGATGTCATAGACTTCATAATCCAGCGGTCGCGCCCGATCGGGCACGACGTGAAACTCAAACTCCTTGTCCGTGACATTGATGCGGTCTGCCCGCCGCTCAAAGAGATTGATCGCCGGACTGCAGAAGATCGCCACATTCTCGCGATCGATCATGCCTTCGAGCTTCCGATCCTCATCATCAAACGCCAAGATGATCTCGAACTCCCGCTCTGCACGCTCGGCCAGCGCGCGATCTAAACCACGGAGATTGACGAAAAGGAATCGCTGCGGAAGTGTGAAGTATTCCTGCAGCAAGCGATATCCGTGAAAACCACGCGGCGTCAGCGGCAACAGCGAGTGCTCGTCGTCGTACCCCAGCGGCTGGATAACCTCGCGATCAAGCAGGCTCTCCCATGCCGACGGTTTGCCCGTCGCCCTGACCACAATGCCCGCGGTGTGGGCCATAATCAGCTCGTGCAGGCGCATCGGCGACTGATCGCTGCCTGAAAGAAAGAAAGGCAGTTCCGAGATCTTGATCTCTCCGGCAGCAAGCCCGGCGCCAACCTCAATCTTCACGCGAAGCGCGCTTTTGATCGGCCCTCGTGCGCCCAGAGCTCGCGGCAATTCGAGCGTGCCGACTTCACGCGTGTAATACTGCACTTCGGTCAGTCGAAGGGGATACAGCGTTGTTTCATGTGCGGTTCGATACTGACACGCGGTGTGATCGCCCCTTCCAAGCACGCTCTTCAAGGTCGAGCCTTTGGGCACTCGAAGGCCCGCCGCGAGCGCGGCGTCGGAAGCATCCGGTATGAACTGCACAATGCACATGCTCGGCGTAGGCGCGAGAAAATGCGGATAGACCGCTTCAAGCAGATGCTGAGTAAATCGCGGAAACTCAGCGTCAAGCTTGACCTGAATGCGCGCGGTCAGATACGCAAACCCCTCCAGCAGCCGCTCGACATACGGATCGGGGCAAACTCCGCCCTCAAGCTCCAGCCGCTTGGCGACAAGCGGAAACTCTCGCGCAAATTCCTCGGCGCCTTTCCGCAGGTGCGCAAGCTCCCGGTTGTAATGATGGAGCAGCCGGTTATCCACGCGACCCCTCCTGCAACCTGCACTGCCCGGTCTCCAGGTCCACCTCGGTCCTCAAGTACACGTGCTCAGGCACCGGCTGCGCCCATACCTCGCCGGCCACCTCCAACGCTATGGAGTTGAAACCGGGCTGCTGCGACGAAGGCAGTGAACTGACCCGTAACGAGCCGTGAACAATCCGAGGCTCGAAGAACTCGATCGCTTCGCGAATCTCCCTTTCCAGGTCGGTTGACGTCATCATCGATACGGTCAGCCCGGTATAGTCGGGCATACCGAAGTTCAGCACACTCCTGCGCACTTCAGGATAATTGTCGAACTCATGCGTGTTATCCTTGTTGGGTGTGTTGAGCAGCCAACCGAGATCGCGCAGCACTGCCGCACGCAGCTGACGCATCGACATCACACGCTTCTCCCGAGACTCGACCTTGGACTCGGGGGTGTCGTTTGTCAACCGATCGAGAAGACTCGGCTGCAGGCGTTGTCCGGGTAGCAGTTCAGCCAACGGTTGCCCCTCCGCCCGGCGTCGGCGCAGGTAGATCCTGCACGAACGAGCGAATCTCGAGCATCGCATACTCGCCACTCGCACTCGCAAGCATTTTCTGCCCTAACCCCGTGCTGATCCCGCATGCATGGTCATCCCATTCCGTACGACGCCCCAGCCGCACCATCGGGTCAGACGAACGCTCGGAACCGGCATACCTCGAAAAAATCAGCGCTGCGACCTGACCCCCATTTGCAAGCACAAGCGTTGCCGGTGTCCACATGACATCCCGCAATGCTCCCGGCGGCTCGATCAACAACTGACGAACGCGGCAAAGCGGCAGCCAGTAATATTTCCCATCGATTAACACCTCTAGAACAGGCCCTAATCGGCCATCCATGTCCGCAATCCAATCGAATGGCTCGCCGTTCAACGAGCCGCCGATCGCGGGTGCCGCCTCAAACGCTTTATCGCGAAGCTCCGCCGCCGCGGCAAATTTCCCTTGGCCGAAATATGCATTCGCCTGGACCAGCCACCCCATCCACGGCTCCGGCTCGCCGAAAAGCATCGGTGTCCGTGTTCCGGCAAAAACATCGCGCCGGAATGCCTCGGCCTGCAACGCCGGGCGGCATAGATGCGTCATCAGCAGGTGCTGACCGTCCATCTCGGCGGCGACGTTCAGTTGGGTCAACGCACGATCCCAATCGCCGTTGATCGCAAGTACCTGAAAAAGGAACACCCTCAACCCGGCTTCAGCGGGTTTGGCTTTGACTTCAGCCTTGAGGGCTGACAGTGCTTCATCAATCCGACCCTGTTTGATCAGTTCTTCTGCGGTCATGCATGCTCCACTGCGGGATGACCCTCACTGTACCCGATTTGCGTATCCGTCCCCACGCCCTCCTACCGCCGTGTCGGTTCGATGCTCGGCACCGGCGCCAGGGGTGGCCCCGGACCAAAGAGGGCCGTTTCATACCCCGACCCCTCACGCCTATGCGTCAGGGGACCGTCAGGGTCTCCGCGCAAAAACTGCCGAATCAGGCGATCCTGCTCTTCAAGTCCCTCGGATTCCTCGGCCGACATACGCCGCAACGTGTCATACCACTCTCGCGGCGCGACTTTGATCAGACGGCCACGATCCAACATGGCCATTCGGTCCGCAATCGTGAAAGCCGAGTCCATCTCGTGGGTGACGACAACCGAGGTTACCCCGAGCTTGCGAGACAGCGAAACGATCAACTGATCGATCTGCGCGCTCGTCACGGGGTCGAGTCCGGCCGAAGGCTCATCATAAAAGAGGATGCGCGGGTCGAGCGCAAGCGCCCGTGCCAGACCCGCGCGCTTTTTCATGCCACCTGAAATTTCCGCGGGAAACTTCTGAGCTGCTTCTCGCAACCCGACCAGTTCCAACTTGATCATGACTTGGATCTCGATGATGTCCGGGTCAAGATCCGTGTGCTCCCGAAGTGGCAAAGCCACGTTCTCGGCGATCGTCATGGATTGAAAGAGCGCACCGGATTGGAACAGGATTCCGAAGCGTTTTCGCACTTCGTTCATTGCCTCATCACCAAGCGAGCAGATATCACGACCAAACAGCTCGATCGACCCCTCATCCGGAGGAAAAGAGCCGATCATCATCCGCAGCGTCGTGCTCTTACCCGAACCTGACCCCCCCATGATGACCATGGTTTCCCCTGGCGCAACATCGAGGTTCAACCCGTCGAGCACGGTCTGATCGCCAAACCGTTTTGTCACGCCACGCAATCGGATGATGGGTTCGGCATCGGTCACACGATGAGCATACCCGACCTGTTCGCCACCGAAACCCGGCCGGCCGACTTGCCAATGATTATGGCTGCTTCGCCCGCCTCGGTGCCGGCTGCATCTTCCTGCCTGGAGGGACGCGACGTGTGGAAATGGGTTCTTGGCGCCTCCCTTGCCATCGTCGTGCTCTGCGGCGGAGGGGGCTACCTGCTCCTGAAGCAGTCATCCCTGGTCGGCAAACGCGACACCACGACGCTGGTCCGCACCGTCACCGTCTCTCGCAAGGATCTGACCCGGAGCGTGAGTGCCCCTGGCATTGTTGAATCTCGCTCCAATCGACGGATCAGTGCGCAGGTCGTCGCCCGGATTAAGAAACTCCCCTTCCGCCAGGGGGAGCGTGTCCGCGAGGGGGACATCATCGTTCAGCTCGATGACGAGGAGTTTCAGGCAGCGCTCGAATCCGCCCAGGCCGGTCTGCGGTCTGCCTCTGCCCGCGAGTTGCAGGCGAACGTCGCCAAGGCGTCTGCCGAAGCAACCCTCCGCAGCCAACAGGCCGCTCACGCAGGCACCGAGGCGGCCTATCGCGAAGCCCTCGCCGAAGTCGGCCGTTCTCGCGAGTTGTACGACTCGGGTGATGTCCCCAAGAGCGAACTGGATCGGGCTGAAGCAACGTACCTGCAAGCCGCATCGCGGCTCCGGAGCGCCGAAGCCGCCATTGAGATCGCCAATCAGGAGATCCAACGTGCACAGGCAGAAGTGCTCGCCGCAGGCGCATCTGTCGATATCGCCAAAGCGAATATCAGGCGCGCGCAGAAAGACCTTCAGAATTGCACGATTCGTGCGCCTATCAACGGCCTTATTACGCTGCTGGAAGCCGAAGAAGGCGAACTCGTGCTCGTCGGCACATTCAACAATCCCGCCAGCGTCATCATGGAAATCGCCGATCTCGACGACATGATCCTCAAAGCCCGGGTAAGCGAAAGCAGCATCGCCTTCGTGGCGGAGGAACAAACGGCCCGCGTCTATTTTAATGCTTACCCCGCAACCGTGTTTGAAGGCACCGTGGAGCGCATCGGACATCTGCGCAGGACCTGGCGCGATGGCACCAACTACTTCGAAGTCGATGTGCCGGTCCGCCTGAGGCCCGACTCGCCTCTGCGCTCGGGCCTGAGCGCCAGTTGTGAAATTGATGTCCAGACCGTCAAGAATGCATTGCAGGTTCCCAGCCAGGCCGTATTGAACCGACGTGTCGACGAGCTTCCTCGCGAAATCGTCGATGCTTCGACAATCATCGATGTGACGCGGCCTTTCACAACGGTTGTATTCCGTATGCACGAAGGTCGCGCCCTCGCCGTGCCTGTTCGTGTCGGTGTAAGTGATCTGGCCAACACCGTCATCCTTGAAGGACTTGAAGGCAGCGAGAACATCATTGTCGGCCCATCGAGCGTACTGCAGACGCTCCGACACGGTCAGGCTGTACGTACGGACGAAGCGCCGACCGTGCCCGCGCATGCCCACGCACCATCTTCATCCGATGCGCCGGAGTCGATCGACGGATGACTATCGAAATCCGTAAACTTGAGAAGATTTATCGCGTCGGAGAAGAGCGTGTACACGCGCTTCGCGGAGTCGATCTCAGCATTCAGCGCAACGAATTTGTCGCCATCATGGGCGCCAGCGGCTCTGGCAAAAGCACGTTGATGAACATTCTCGGCTGCCTCGACCGTCCGACGGTCGGAGAATATCTGCTTGACGGCCGCCCGACACACCGTATGAATGGCTCAGCCCTCGCCCGCGTACGCAACGAACGTATCGGCTTCGTCTTTCAAAGCTTTGAGCTCTTGAATCGCCAATCGGCGCTCAAGAATGTCATGCTCCCGATGATCTACTCACGTGCGAACTGGCTGAGCGCCCGTTCGCTGGCCAAGCAGGCCCTCGAACGTGTCGGACTCGGCGACCGCATGCGGCACCGGCCGAATCAGCTCTCCGGCGGTCAACGTCAGCGAGTCGCCATCGCGCGCGCACTTGTCAACCGGCCGTCACTTATTCTTGCCGATGAACCTACGGGGAATCTTGACAGCACCACCAGCCTCGACATCATTCGACTTTTCAAGCAGCTTCATTCAGAAGGGCAGACGATCGTCATCGTCACCCACGAAGAAGATGTCGCCGGTCATGCCGAACGTATCGTGCGACTTCGAGACGGCCGGATCCTGAGCGACTTTCCCACAGACCTCGACCCCATCCACCGCGAGTATCTCCGGCAGGCCTCGGTGACCGCGTCACTCGCAGCGGTCGCGGCACGTACCGCAGGAGACCAACGGTGAACCCCCTTGCGCTCGGCGTCGCCATTGCTCGGCTCGGCGTACAGACGGTTGTTCTGGCCCTTCAGCAGATCTGGGCAAATCAAGTCCGCTCGCTCCTCACCACCCTTGGCATCATCATCGGCGTGAGTTCGATCATCGCGGTCATCGCAGCGCTGCAGGGCCTGCGTCAGAACATTCTCAACGAGTTTGAGAAATTCGGCACGCGCAAGGTCTGGGTCGACGGCACGCTCCCACCCTCAATGCGCGGGACGCATTCTATCCGCGACGTGCAGCTCACCCTTCATGAAATCGAAGCCATTCGTGAGCGTGTCGATGCGATCGACCTCGTATCACCGATGTTCTTCGGAGGGTACAGCATCGAGTTCGGCGGCGAACGTATCGATGCCGTCTCCACAATCGGCATTGTGCCCGAATGGCACGATGTCGAAGGCCGGCAGGTCATACGCGGCCGAACTTTCAACGCCATAGACATGGACCAGGCACGACGAGTCTGCCTCATCAACGATAAAGGCATCGAAGAACTCGGACTCAATATCGATCCGACCGGCCAATATGTCAATCTTTCCGGACAACGCTTTCTCGTGGTGGGCGTCGTCGAGACCATCCAGTTTTCCGCGATGTTCGGAGGCCGCGAAAGCAACGCCGAGGTCTTCATCCCGCTCACGACCGCGATGGAAATGAACCCTGACGGCTGGATCAACTTCGCATGGACGCGCCTGAAAGATACCGGCAACGCCGATGATGCCATCGCCGAAATACGTTTCGTGCTCCGAAAACTCCGCGAGATCGGCCCTGAAGACCTCGACACATTCGAGGTTCGCGTTATCCAGCAGTTCATCGATCAGTTCAATCGGCTCGCCGGCGCGATAACCGCGGGCGCCGGGGGCATCGTCGGCATCAGCCTGCTTGTCGGGGGCATCGGCATCATGAACATCATGCTCGTGAGCGTTTCCGAACGCACACGGGAAATCGGACTCCGCAAGGCTGTCGGGGCCAAGTCGAGCGTCATCCTTGCCCAATTCCTTGTCGAGGCCGTGACGCTCTGCCTTCTCGGCGGCGCCATCGGCCTCGTCCTCGGTCAGCTCATGGTTGAAGGCATGCGGTCGATTCCGAATTTCCCGCTCAAAGACGCGCTCGTTCCGGCCTGGGCCGTAGTGCTCTCCGTCGGCTTCAGTGCCGCGACCGGTGTGATCTTCGGCATGTTCCCAGCGCTGAAAGCCGCACGACTCGACCCCATCGAAGCCTTGAGGCACGAGTAACCCATCATCCGGACATGCGCCCCGGCATGGCACACCCGATCCTCATTCCGAGTGCTCGCCCTATGGCCCACAATCGCCTCCGTCGATACTCCGCACCCGGATTACCGGTCACGTGTTGTGCGGCAGTGTTGTTCGCAACCATCCCCGGATGCATGAACCCCTTCACCTCGCACCCTACCGATTACGGCGGCATTGTCTCGCCGAACCGGCTTCGTACGGCTGAAGTTCTTGATCTCGGCACGTTTCGGCAACCAACCCCGCCGCATGACCCGGCCGGCCATCTCCATCTGCCGACATTGCTGACGCCTGATGATCCGCTGCCCATCTCGATCGCAGATTGTCGAGCCTGGGCGCTCGCTCGCAATCTTGATCTGCAGGTGGCCTTGGTCGAACCATCCATCGCCAATACCAGTCTTTCCGCGCAGGAAGCTGCTTTTGAAGCGGTGTTCTTCGCCAATGCCCGCTATGTCGATACCGATACACCGACGGCAAGCACCCTCAATGCCGCTCAGCAGGAATTTTTGACCCTCGAACCCGGCGTACGCATTCCGTTGCGCACAGGCGGTACGGCCCAGATCTCGCTGCCGGTCAATCGCATCGAAACGAATAATACCTTTTCGACTCTCAACCCCTCGTATGAAACCGATCTCGAACTGACTCTCAGCCAGCCCTTGCTTCGCAACGCCGGTCGCTTCGCCGCGACGCACGGCATTCGCATCGCGTCGTACAACCGGCAAATCTCCGAAGCCCGCACCACGCTCGCCATCATCAACGAGCTTGCCCGAATCGACCGATCCTACTGGGCGCTCTACCGCGCGCGCGAAGAACTTTCGGTCAGGCAAAAGCAATATGAACTGGCCCGCGCGCAGCTCGAACGCGCCGAGCGCCAGTTCGCCGCAGGACGTGTCGCCGAGATCGAAGTCCTCCGTGCGCAAGCGGGCCTGGCCGATCGGCTTGATGCCATTCTTCAATCCGAGCAGATTGTGTTGCGTGAGCAACGCGAACTCAAACGACGCATCAACGCTCCGGGGCTTGACGTCGACTCACCCACGCCTCTGCTGCCGACATCCCCGCCTGATCCTGTTCGGTATTCACTTCGCGCAGCCGAACTGGTGGATATTGCCGTGGCGCAACGCATGGATTTGTTGGAGATCGAACTGCAACTTCTCGCCGATGCCGCCAATGTTCGTCTTCGCCAATCCGAATTGTTGCCGCTGCTCAACGCGGACTTGACTTACCGTGTCAACGGCCTCGGCGGCGATTTCGGCGATGCCTTCCGCCAGCTCAGCGATAACGACTATACCGACTGGACGATCGGTCTCCGGGCCGAAGTGCCTCTCGGCAACCGCGCGGCCGAAGCCCGTCTTCGCCAGTCCATCCTTACACGCCTTCAGCGCCTTTCGACAAAGCAGGCTCGCGAGCAGACTATCAGGCAGGAGGTCTTCGACGCCGTCGACCGCCTTGAGGCCGGTTGGCAGCGCATTCTTGCCGCGCGGCAATCTGTTGTGCTGAACCGACGCGCCTTTGAGGCCGAAACCCGTCAGTTCAACGCCGGCACTGCGACGTCTACAGATGTACTCAATGCCGCGACACGGCTGGCCGATGCCGAGAGCGCGGAGATCCGCTCCATTGTCGAATATCAATTGGCTCAGATCGACCTCGCCCTCGCCACTGGCTCGCTCCTGGGTGCTGCCCGTGTCCGATGGGAACCACGCACCCCGCAGCCGGACTGACTGCCGCAACCGACACCAATTCTCGCGGCATGCCAGATCACAAGCCGGATCGTCCGCGCACTTGCGCCTGAATTGTTACTCAGGTGGGACGGTCGCCGATCGTCCAAGCAGCAGGACCCCATGGCGAAGAATAATCCTGTCCTGAATCGGCCCACCCGGGCCTGGATCAAGCACCAGGCGCAGCGTCGAGACGCCATCGAGCGCCACGTTGATTTCCCCTCGAGGTGAGCCACCGTGCACACGCACTCGCCCAAGTTCATGCTCGCCGCCGCGCCGATCAAGGCTTTGCACGATAAGGATGCAATCGCCCCACAACCTCGAATCTTCCGGCAATTCGACCTCACACGCGAACCGGCGCGCGTTGCTCGGAAGGGGGACATCAACAAACATCGGCCCCGGCAAGCGCAGGTCAGCCAACCCCGCCGGCCCCACTTCGCCCACGATGACAGGCGATGCCCACCGACGTCCGGCCACCGGTCCCTGACGCTCGATCCCTAGCGACGCCAAGGGAGCCCACACCGCGGCATCCGCAACCAACGCCACCGCCTCATCGATCCGCACCGAGAGTTTGAAAGCCTCGCTCTGTGCATCTCCGGGCCAATCGGGCTGAATGCTGAAACGCACCCCTTCCATGCCCCCGAATGCACCGACACGGACCACCTGCCCGTCTGCAAGCCACAGCATGGCGCCTTCGACCTGCTGCGCCGAGGCCGCCAGTTGCACCCGAATGATCGACGCAGGATCAAACGCAAGCACTCGCCCCGCCGATTCCAGTTCGATCCGGTCACCGATCGCCGCAACGAACCCTTCCAGGCGGTCACCGTTTCGCAACACGACGACATCGCGGAGCGTCTGCTCCCACCGATCGGGGCAGCCGTCAAAACACAGCGCGCGCACGGCATCAAGCGGAACGCTCAAAATTCCGTGCCCGGCAA
Source organism: Phycisphaeraceae bacterium (assembly GCA_019636695.1). GTDB lineage: Bacteria > Planctomycetota > Phycisphaerae > Phycisphaerales > UBA1924 > JADLCM01. The sequence goes on along the minus strand of JAHBXD010000007.1, from coordinate 160,345 downwards.
CCTCCCACCAAAACTCTTCGCCATTCCCACCACTAAGAAGAACACCCGCGAGGCGCTGACCATCGGTCAGTTCGATCATCGAACGTATTGTGTTCTCGGACGTCGATTCGCCCTCATCCGAAAAGGTTGCCTGTCCGATCACCGCCGCCCAGGTTCCCGGGCCAAAAATCTGAACTCGGCCGTCCACCACGCCGCGCACTGTGCCGCCGTCAATGCCCACGAGCCGCATCGGCACCCGGGAAAGATCACTCAGCACCAGCGTGCGCTCTACACCAACGGGCGATTCCGGCTGACCGGTCACCGGCACGCCGATCAAACCGACCGCCAGCCCCAGCAACGGATAATGCACGCGGCGTCGGATCATCGTTGGAATATCGGCAGATAACGCTTGGGCATTTGCAACACGATCAGGCACATGCTGGTGGCATAAGCCGTGCCGTACGAACGATCCTCCCAACCACCGTCGGGAGACTGCGACGCAACCATTTCATTTCGTATTGCAGGCCACCACTCAGCCCACGATCCCCCCCCGGCAAGATACATCGCCTGCACCGCGTAGTAATGTCCGTAGTGGTAATGTGCTCGTTGCGGCGGAACGCGCCCCGGCAGGCTCTGATCGCGCACATACCTCAGTCCGCGTGTGATCGAATCGTCCTCGTAGATCCCCGCGTAATACAACGTCGCGACACCCGCTGCCGACCGCGCCCACAGGCTTGTCCCTGCCTCAGCCTGATAGCGAAATCCGCCATCAGGGTTCTGGCAACGCTTGACATACTCCACGGCGCGATCAATCACTTCTTTCCGGACCTCAATCCCTGCATTCCTCGCCGATCGCAGCGCCATGACCTGGCAGATCGTGACCGAGACATCAGCGTCGTAAGGCACCGGGTTATACCGCCAGCCGCCTTCCGAGTTCTGCGATTGCTCGATCAGCCGCACGGCTCGCACGAGAGCTTCATGAGTACGCCTTGCCAGCACGGTGTCGCCCCCGCCTGCGGTCATGCCGTAGACCTCGGCGATGAACAACGTGACAAAACCGTGTCCGTACATCGGGGATTGCGATGCCTCGGCCACGAAAAGCCCGTTCTCAGCCTGACGCGACAGCACATACTCGAGACTCTTGCGAACGTGCTCACCGTACGGCCCGCGTCCTGGCAAGTTTCCGTCCGCCATGAACGCGATGCCCGCCAGCGCCGTGACCGCCACGTTCCCCCCATACCGACCCGCTCCGAATGAGCCATCCGCCTGTTGCTCACGGGCAAGCCGCGCCAGACCGAGCTCGACGCTCTTCAGCAGCCAGTCCGGCATTTCATCAGGCGCGGCCATATTTTCCGCGGTCAGATGCGTTTCCGAAGGCTGTGCGGCCCCCTCGGCCGGCTGCGCTGCACCTTGCGCCCACCCCATCACCCCGAGCAGACACACGCTCGCTAGAGTCATCGCGGACGCTCCTCAGCCAGACGGCGGTAATACGCCTCGGTCAGCGCTCGATACATCGTGCTGAATGGATCATTGGTTCCCTGCACGAGCGCATCGCGCACCCGATCCGGCAACGCCCCCCATGCGGCATGGGAAGTTGCCAGTTCCGGATTCAGCGGACCATCCCGGTGCTGTGGCCCCATGTCAGCCCGCTCGCCGTCGCCCTGCTGTTGACCTGCCGATGCCTGATTGGGCTGGCGCTGCGGCTGCTGCGGAGGCTGCGATGACGAACTCGATGACGAGCTCCCTCCTCCCTGCTGTGCCGATGCGATCACCTGATCAAGCTTGGTGAGAATCTCCTGCTGAAGGCGCTGGGTGCGTATGCCTACATCACGAGCATCACCAAGCCGCCGAGCCGATTCACCCATCAACTGCACCGCTTCTCGAAATCGCTCATTCGCCTGCTCTGCCGCAAGTCTGCGCTCGAGCTGCGCACGCGAAGGATCCTGGGCTTCCGGCAACACCTCACCAGACGCTCCACCTCGCGTCGACCGCTCGGGCGGCAGCCCCAACAGTTCATCCAGATCGGGCGGCGACATCACCCGCGCAAAACCCAACCCAGCCCATGCCCCGATCAACAGCATGACAAGCGGCCTCATGGCAGCATCCCTGAGAAAGGATCCCCCGATTCGGCCCCTGATGGCCTTGTCAGCCGGCGAATCAAATCCTCCCCGAGACGCATCAGCTCCTCCTGCAGCTCGGCCACTTCGCGAACCTCGGCTTCATCCAAACCATTCGCTTCATCCAGCATTCTGGTTCGCTCCAAGGCCTCCTGCTGCATCGCCCGCAGCAGCTTCAACTCGACGATTGCCTCAACCAAGGGCGGGTTCTGGCCTCCCTGGCCGCCCTGTCCCTGACTGCCGCCATCCTGATGATCCCGAAAATCCTGCGGTCTGGATTCTTCGGCCAGCGCTTCGAGCAGGGATTGCAGCAGCCGCACGATGCCATCCTGTCGTCGTTGCACCACACGATCTGCCCGACCGTCAAGCAGCACTTCAGCGGCCTCTCGCGAAGCCGCATCGAGCCGCTCGTGTGCGAATCGAAACATCGCGGCCTCTTCAAGCTCCGCCGTCTGCGTCAGAAGTTCCGACATCAACTCGCGCAAGGTGCGTTGCTTCTCGCCGAGTGTTCTCGCCCGTTGACGATCGCGCCGAGTCAGTTCCAGGTCGATCAGCGGCGCGGTTTCCGATCGCAGCGCCACCTGCTGTTCGAGCAATGAGCGATATGCCGCGCGCAATTCCGCCCGACGCTGCGCCTGATCGCGCTCGGCCGCTGCTTGTTCGATGCGCTGCGCTTCCTCACGCGCCTGCTCAAGCCGTTGCAATGCAAGCGCGGCCATCTCTTCCGCCCGCGCATCGGCCGCAGGTTCGCTTCGCAGCGCTCGAACCCCCTCGCCCTGCGCGGTCGCGGCATCCGAAACCATGCGCGCCACGACCTCCAACTCGCTCCCGGCTCGTTCAATCTGATCAAGCACGCCTAGCGTGTTCACTTGAATGCGAAGCTGCGCATCGGCCCGACCCTCAAGCACACTTATAGCCCTTGCTGCGATCAAGGCCTGCAACTCGCGTCGTTGCTGCACAATCAGCCCATCGAGCGATTCCAGGATGCTCGCAAGCGCCCGCCTGAGCATGTCATGCCGATTTCGCTCGGCCGCTTCGATATCAGCGAGCATCCGCTCAAGCGACTCCATCGCACGCTGCTGCGCGCCACCCGCCTGGCCCGGCTGATTCTGCCGCACATCATCAGACGCTCGCCGCATCTCCGAGGCGATTTGATCCTGCCGCCCTCGGGTCGACGCTTGGGCAAACCCGGAAGCCGTTGCCGGATCGACATCTGCCAGATCGCGCGACCGCTCGCTCAGGCTGTCAAGCACCTGCTCGGCACGGTCAGCCAACTCCTGCTGGCGCTGCGCGATGCGCTCAAGCTCGCTCAACTCGCGCTCGCTGAGCTGATCGATCGACCGCCCCGCCGTCGCTCCGGCGATCGCATCCGTCAGTTCCCGCAGTTCCTGTTGTGCCTCGAGCAGCCGCTCGACATCCCGTCTCGCCAGCCATCCGTCCTGACCGCGATCGAGCATCTCCGCAAGGCGGTGCAGTTCGTCACGAACCGCCGTCTGCTCCCTCGCGGCTTCCGCTTGCTCGGCCTCTCCCTCCGCGGCGGCCTCCAAAGCCCCTGATGCCCGGTCTGAGGCATCGCCCGCTTCCCGAACCGCCTCGATCGCATCCTGAACCAACGCTGTAAGCGCAGGGTCGTCGAGCCGGTTTGTCGCAATCCGTTGCGACAGACGCTCAAGCACTTCTCGCTGCGATGCAATCTGCTCGCTGATTGCCTGTTGATCCTGCCGCACACCCTCGCTCGGCCCGGTCGTGGCAAGCCTTGCGGCGGCGTCTCTCTGCCGATCATCAATCCGCTGGGCTGCCTGTCGTACGCTGTTAAGTTCGCTGCGTATGCGCTCGACGAATGTCGACTCCCCGATCACGATCACCCGGCGAAGCGCCGACCGGACGGGCGGATGACGCTCCCCTTCCATCTCATACACATCATCCACCAGCGCCGTTAGCCAGAGTTCCTCGCCTGCCCGAAGCCCCAACTCCCGCAAATCGACATCCACCGAAGCACGCACCTGTCGAAGCGCAGGCTCGGGCGACTGGATCGCGATCGAATTCCAGCTCCCCGCAGCTTCCGGAGCAACCGAGGCGCTGCCCGCGGGCAGCCGAGCTGGCTGATGCTCGATCGACAGCGAACGCACACCGACATCATCGCGCCCCTCGGCGAGCACGCGGACCACCGCCGTCGCCAACACGGCTTCGTCGTGCATCGGTTCGAGAATGCTCGCCCCGGGTGGCTCATCACGCACCACGTCAAAGCTGAAGACACCGGCGTAATCCGACATTTCCAATCCGAAGCCATCCACCGCTCGAACATCGAGCCGCAACGATTGGGCGAGCACGCCCTTCATCACGATCGATGCCCCTTCAAATTGCACTTCGCCCGAGCCGCTCTCGATCGCCTCGTGAAACGCCGCGGTCCAGTCATTGGCTTCTCGGGGGATCGGCTTATTGAACTCGATCCTGATTTCCACCTCAGAACCGGCGAGCATCGGCCCGACCACGGCTCGCTCATCAACCCCAGGCCCAAGATCCCGAATGCCAGAACCGGTCGAATACCCGGCGATCCCCGACGCATACACGGGCGGCTTCATGCGCACGGAAGCGCTCCGAATTGTCGGCGGCGCTGCCAGACGAATGCGAACCGGCCCCGTCGTGTCGTGCGCGGTCTCAATCCGATATTCCACCCAACCCTCAACTGCACCTCCGGCTTCTGCCGGCGGTATCGAGAGTTCGCCTTTATACAACTCCCCGCGCTGACCGCCGATTTCCTCGATGCGCTGTTGGCTGATAAGCCTTACACGATTTTCGATCGGCTCACGCCCGGGAATGTCAATCCTCGCGCGCACGAATACGGGCGTCTTGCCCAATGCGCTACGTGTTCGAGTCAGGAGACCCTGCACTTCCAGCTTCAGTCCCATGGGGTGCACACCATGCTCGCCGGCATGCACGACCTGCGTAGGCTTCGGCCACGATGCGCTGCTCCAAGGCGCAACAATGCGCTGCACGCCGATCGTTGCTGTAGACGGCCACGCGACGTGCGCTCCGAATCCGGCGCCTACCAACACCACCATCCACAACGCAGCCCACCCGGCCCGCCGAGCAGAAACCAATTTCGATGCCAGCACCCGGACTTGAGCCGACCTTGCCGCAGCATCGAGTATCACTTTTTCGGCGAGCGCCGGAGCCAAACCCTCTGCCTTCCCGGATTCACCGGAAAAATCCAGCCCCGAAGCGACAATCTCACCCGTTTGCGCATCGGGTGATGCACCACCGCGACCAATCCGCAACGCAAGATCCGTCAGCGAAGGACAAAAACGCCACGCTGGCAGAACCCATGCCCGCACACAGATCACCAACCCCGCCAACCCCGCGCCCCAAATTACAAACCGAAGTTCACGGGGAAACCTCAGCAAAAAATCCAGCACGACCAGCACCAGCACTGCGCCGACGGCCCACGCCGCCATCCGCATCAACGCCTCAGCCACCAGCAACCGTCGAATCCGCGCACGAAGAGACGTGAGCACGCGGCGGAGCGAAGCCGTCGCAGCCCCTGCCTTCCTGTCGGTCGTGTGGCCTCGGCCTCGCGCCGTCATGCACACCCTCCAAGCTCAATCGCCAAATACACTTCGTCCGACACACCTGTTACGGTTTGGTGATGACCCGATTCCCTCAGAAAAACCTGCCCGTGCCATCTTGATCCTCAACCAGTCAACCGTTCGACGCAGAAGAATGTTGCTGAAGTTTTTACAAACATACCCCAATCATCCGTTCGCCTCGCCCGCTCCACGCCTCTCTGCGCTATGCCAGGGTCAGCATGCGCCTACCGACCCACTCGACGACGAGCAGAGTCAGCAAAGCAATCAACGCCCAAGGCTTGTCCCAGAGCGTTTCGACCTCCGGCGGCGCTTCCAGCCGAAGCTCACGCCGTTGCAGCATCGGTGGAACCGTGTGCAACGACTCAATCGGCACGACCGCTCCGAGATCCTCCGCACTCGCGGCGAGTCGCGCAAGGAACCCGTGATCGGCTTCCGGGAAACGCAGTTCATCATCACGCTCGCGAACCGTCACCTGCACCGGCTGGGTTTTATCGACCAGTCGCGGATCGTTCACTGAAATCACGTACTCGCCTGGCTCCGTGGGTGTCCATAACCCACCGAAAGACATCGCCGCCGATTCCGCGCTATCCGTCCGCACCAACGCCGCTGTCACCGGCCGCGCCAGCCCTTCCTGCTTCCGACGAATCGCAACGGGTGTTGACGAAGGGCGCGCATCGATGAAGGCCTGATCCAGCACGCGCAACTCAATCCGCACCCCTTGCTCCACAAGCACATCTGTCGGCGTCGCCCGCAGCGAAGCCGATTGCCCCCCGCGACCGAGGCTGTCACTGCCCAAGAGCCGGATCAGCGGCACCCAGAATCGCTCCGAAAGCGCCTCGCCCCTGCCGAACCGCCATCGCCACGTTTCGTCGGTCGCGACATACAACACGCGCCCGCTCCCATAGCGCATCGAAATGACCAGCGCCGAAGCCTCTGACGACCCTCCCGCTGGCCGCCCCTCCGCAAGCACTTCCGCCGCCGACTTGAGCGAGCTCGTCGGAATCCGTTGCGCCCACCGAAGAAGCGTCCACCCCCCGGCAGGGTCGGTCAGGTCAACCCCGCCCTCCTCTTCTGCGCTTCCGCCGCCGGCTGTGCCGGGCAGCGCCAGCACCCCCAGAAGCCTCGCGGCCTCGGTAGGCACAAGCGTCACCGGCTCGGGCCACACGGGCGGATCACCCCCCGAAAACGCAGAAGGAGAAAACGGCAACAGGTCCGCCAAAGGCGACTCACGCCACGTTCGAGGCGTCGCCCCGCTCCCCGCGATCCAAATCAGGCCCGCCCCGCGCGAGGCGATGTGTTCGCGCAGGGCCTCAGCCTGTACCGTTGTCAGCAACTCCCCGCGAACATCGCCCAAAAGCACCACGTCGTACGCCGACCAGTCCGCCGTCGTGCGCGGCAGCGACGTCATCAAGACATCACTTTCCTGAATGTACTGCCGATCGGCAGCCAGCAGCACATTCGAACTCCGGATCGTCCGCTCTCGAAGCAGCAGATTCTTCAGATATCGAAATTCCCACCGCGGATACCCGTCGAAATACGCCACTCGGAGCGGCCGATCGACGAAAGCCACCTCGACTTGCCGCACATTATTACGCACGGAAAGGTCGCGACCTTCCGGCACGATCTCCACGCTGTACCACACACCTTCCGCATGTTCATGCCGCGTCGCGAGCGTCAGCGCGTGCGAACCCGCGGGCCCTGCCTCCACCCGTTGCTCATCCACCACACGACCGGTTGACGTTTCGACAAGGCGAACAACAGCCCCCGGGCCGTCTCCCGCTCCATGGCGATCTACCCGCACGTGCATGCGAACCAGGTCGTTCGTAAACGCCTGCGAAGGCGCCTCGACCACACCCAACGCCAGGTCCGACATCGGCTCTGCGCTGCCCAGCGGCGTCACCACCACCTGCACGCGCTCCTGACGCAATTGCCTGATCGCCGAGGCCGCCGGCTCGTCCACACTCCGACCGTCACTCACGATCACAATCGCCGAAAGCGGCCTGCCCGCCGTGCGACGAAGCGCCTCGCTGATCGCTCCACCCAAACTCGTGCTCAACCCGGTCGGGGCGCCCAGTTCCGCAATCCCCGACCCGTCCGGCTCCAATTCAAACGCCCCCCCCGCAAATCCCAGCCACAGCACGCGCCGATCTCGCGACAAACGTGCAAACTCCTCCGACGCTCCCGCCAGCGCTGCTCGCATCTGCGCTTCGCGGCTGATCGGTCGCCCCGCCGCGTCGTGCGCATCTTCAATTGTCAACGATGCCGAGCGATCCACCAGCACGACCACCCAGTCCGGCTCAATGCGCACCTGCTCCCGCATCAGCGACGGCCCGCACGCCAGCATGGCGAGCAGCACCAGCACCACCCCTCTCGCGCTGGCAAGCACTCCGCGAACCCCGCGCCCACCCTCAAGCCGCCGATAGCTCAATACCGCCAGCGCCGCCGCACATGCCACGACCGCGGCCCACCCCCACGCCGGAAGCGGACGTTGAAACGCAAACACAACCCCTTCATCACCGAATGGCAGCCGATCCACACCGAATAACCAATTCAAAAGGGCATTCATCCCGCGACCTCCCGGCGCACCGTCGCGTGCGAAACCCGGCGTGCGAGCAACGTCTCCACAACCGCCAAGATCAGCGCTGCCGTCAGCATGGCCAGCCCTAGCGACCACTTCTCCCGGTGAGGCATCAACCCCAACATTGCTCCTTGCCCGCTGCCCTCTCGCTCGACCACCCCCTCCCGAGAAGACTCAAGCATCACCACTTCAACGCCCAGCCCTCCGAGCACTCCGCGTACGCGCTCCGCCGATGCCGTCTCCATCTGGCTCGCGCGACGATCCGGCTCCACCACGACCGAGCCGACCAACACCCCAGCGCCATCTACCGCGCGCCATGCCCCGGCCTGACGCACCGGTTCCTCCGTACGCCCATCTGGCCCAACGCGGAGCGTCAACCCGCCTCCGACATGCGGCCTGAGTTCCACCGCCCCCGGCGGAGCGGCCGGGCGCGAACCTGCCACTTCGCTCCATTCACCTCGCGCCAGCCCGACACCCTGACGAATCGTCTCCTGCACCAGCGGAATCACGAACGGCTTGGTCGGCAGCGTCGTCCACGAAAGATCCATCGCCACCGAAAACAGCACCAGCAAACCCCGCCGATCCTCCCCCGGACGCCATACCGCCACCAAGGGCGAACCATCCTCCAGTCGCAGCGCAACGCCCGATTCCGCATCGATCCCCAGAACGCGCTCAACCCGCACCGGCCGCGCCAGTTCGGCCAACTCTCCGGCGATAGCCGAGAACAACCCGGCCCCTCGCTCCACTTCGCGCATGATCGCCCCTTCGAGATCATGCGTCTCACGCTCGATACGCCACCTCGCTCCGAATGCCGCCAGCGCATCATCCGTCCAACGCTGCACACGCTCGCCCGCCTCCGGAAACACGACCACCAGCCCGCCGCTATCCGAAAATGCCCGAAGTCGTCCCCACGCGCCGGACGCAAGCCTACTCGGCTGCGCCACGATCACGGCGTCAAGCCCGACCAGCCGCCCTCGATCGACGCCGGAAGGATCGATCAGCACCGTCTCGATCTCGCGCTCACCCGACGAAGCCGCCTCCGGACCCAGCGCCAACCGCAGCCAATCCGCCGGAGCAAACTCCAGAACCGTCCGCGGCAGTCGTACCCCTCCCTCCGAAATCAGCCCCACTCGAAGCGATCGCTGCAACTCGATCACACGCCGCGACACATCATCTCCGGCCAGCCCATCAGGGCCGCACTCCGCCACCAGCACTCCACCGCCTGACGCCAGCGCCCCCAGATCCGCGTTGATCACCGCCCAGGCTTCGATCCCACCGCGGCTGAAGATCGCTGTCCCCTCGCCCAGCGCCACACGCTGTGTGCCGCGCTGCACGCTCAGCCGCACATCAACACGTCCGGGTTCATCCGTCCACCCGCCTGAGCGCCGCACGAGCACACGTACCTGATCCAACCCGCCAAGCCCTCCCCCCTCATCGCCCAGCACGCCACTCGAGATCACCACCGAACGCATCGGCTCAACCGCCGCGAGCGTGGCGTTGTCAATCACCGTCTCTTCCGGTGTCGACGTGATCACCCGCTCAAGCCACCCAGGCGCCTCGACTCCTGAAAAATCCAGCAGAGAACCTTCTCGCCAACCGCTGAACAACCCCGCCATGCGCCGCTCACCGTCAGACGCCTCGACAGAACCGAGAATCCGCATGGCCCCTGCCCAGTCCACCGCGGAATCTGTCGGTGTCATCTGGCTCAGCACTCGCTCGGCCCCGGGAAGATCGACCGTCGGCGGCATCAGCACCGGCCGCGCCGGCCCGCTCGCGGCGAGTATGCCCAGCCGATCGCCCCGTGCGCTGTTGAGTTGCGCAGCTACCCCCCGCGCGGCACGAATCTGACGCTCAAGCGAGGTTTCTCCCGTCGTGGGGTCGATTGCGCCTGAAGCAAGGCTGTCGTCAATCACCAGGAACATCACCACCGGGCGCGCCCCGCCGGTCTCTCCTCCACCCCCCCAGAGCAAACCACCGATGCCCAGTGCCGCCGCCGCCACCAAGAGGCATCGCACCGCCAGCAACAGCCATTGCTCGAACTGCAATCGCCGGCGTTGCCGTCGATACGCCGCCAACAGAAATTTCATCGCGCCCCATCGCACCGGCGCCCGGCGCCGGCGCATCAGAATGTGAATCAAGATCGGCACGGCAACGCACGCCAGCCCGACGCCCGCCAGGATGGGATGCAGAAAGCTCATCCGTCCGTCATCCTTCCTTACTACCCGCTACCCGTGCTTGCTTCGCTTGATCTGCGCGTTGCGCTGTGCGAGATACGCCGCCAGCGGCGGGCCGAGCCAATCGTGCGAATCCACTCGGACATAGTCATACCCGAACGATCGCACCAGCCGTTCGACCCCTGCCACGTGCGAGCCGATCTCACGCTGATACGCCGCCCGGATCGCCCTCGGATCGATCCGCACCCTCGATTCCCCCTCTAAACCCTCAAATGGCGAGGCATGAGCAAAATCAAACGCCAGTTCCTGCCGGTCGAGCACCTGCATCGCGATCATGTCGTGCCGACGATGCCGAACCCGCGCGAGCGCAGCCCGCAACTGCTCCAACTCCACAAAGAAATCACTGATAATCACCAGCAGGCATCGATTGGTGATCTTCGCCAGCGTTTGCTCAATCACCCGCCCCACGTCCGTCGTGCGGTCGACCGTCGTGCACGACAACGCACCCACGACAGCACGCCACTGCGGCTGCGCGCTCGATCGCGCCACCATCTCGCGCACCTGGTCGGCAAAAATCGCCAGCCCGACTCGATCCCCCTGGCTTAGGGTAATATACGACAACGCCGCAGCGAGTGCGGTTGCATGATCAAACTTCGTCCAGATGCTCCGACCGTCCGGGCTGGTCGCCGCGCCAACCCCGCTCGCCTCGGCAAAATCACGACTTCCGTAATTCATCGAACCGGATGCATCCACCATCACCATCAGGTCCAGGCTCGTCTCCTGCTGATACTGCTTGAGATGCAACTTGTCCGTTCGTCCGTACACCTTCCAGTCAAGGTGACGAATGTCATCGCCCGGAACATACGGGCGATGCTGCGCAAACTCGACGCTGAACCCCTGATACGGTGAGCGGTGCATCCCGCTCATCACGCCCTCGACGATGTGCCGCGCCCGCATCTCCATCGACCCCAGCCGCGACAACGTCTGTGGGTGCAGGTACAGCGCGGCGTCCGTCGTTGGCGCCGTCCGTGGCATGCCCGCGTTCACCGCGCGACTATCCATCCGGTTCTCATCGTACCGGCTCGGAGGCCCCGGCGCGCCGATGCATCGCCGACTTTCCGTCGGAAGAACGATTACCAGTCCTCGGGGTCATCCGACATCGGAGCATCGAGTTCATCAAACTCGTCGTCCCCGCCTTCAAACGCCGGCGGAATATACTCGCGCCCGCTCGCCATCGCCGCAAGGCTGTCCGCCAGAATCTCCGCGTACAGCACTTCACGACCAGCCGTGCCGTCAACGGCAGCCATCAGCATGCGCTCCGTATGCGAGGCGATCACACGCCCTCGCTCGCTCCGCAACGTCAGCATCCCGAGCGAAGTCGAGGCATTCTCAAATCTCGATCCTGCGTTCTCTCGCTCGGTCTCGGCCATGCGAGCCGTGTCCTCAATCGCCTTGGCCAAGGCCTCGCCCCCGCGACCCGAAAACTCCGGCAAGGTCGCCACGCGTTGCAAAAGCGCGATCAAGGCGGCCAGATCGTCCGCCGCCTGCCAATGCACCGAACCCATCGACTGCATGGCTCTCGCCGTCGCAACATCTGCATGAACCTTGAGGGCCGACCGCGCAAGCCCCGCAGCCGCTGAACCGGCTTGATATGTCCTGATCGCATCGTCAAAAACGCCTGACTCGCCGTACAACGCATCTCGCCTGGCCACAAGCCCCATTTCCGGCTCGAACAGCGCGAGATCGATCCGTTTCGCCAGTTCTTCCGATCGGCGCTCGAACCCCTCCCGACGCTGCCGGGCCTCCTGTCGCCCTTGATCGAGATCAGCCAGCGCCCGCTCAAGCGCTGCGATGTTCGACACCATCGCCTGCTTGCGAGACTCCAGATCGTGGATCCGGGGCAGAATCTCCCGGATGTCATCCTCTACTCGCTCCGCCTCAAGCTCCAGCACATCGGCATCACGCGAATGTACCTGCCATTGCCGAAGCAGTTCCAGGCTTCTGTGCTCGTCGGCGCTGTCGGCCACAAGCCGCAGATGTGCGGCCCCGGCACGCGCGGCCTCCGCGCGAGAGGTGATCTCGGCCACGCGCCCCCGCAACGAAGTCAAACTCGCTTCGGCATCAGCCAACTCGGCGTCGATCGCCGTGATCATTTCCTGCGCTTCACGAATCGACCCCCGCCAAGCCGCCTGTGTCTTCGCCAGAGAGTCGTTCCCGTCCGTCCCCTCAAGCACGCGCGCAAGCCTCACCTGGTGCTGCCACTCACCCCAGAGTTCGAGATCCTGACCAACCGCCCAGACCGCCGCCGCAAACGCCCGCCCTTCTCTCGCGGCAATCGCATGCTTGCGGCTCGCCTCGGCAAAGTGCACTTCCGACAGAAGCAGATTCGCCGCAGCCTTTTGCGAAGGAAGCCCTCGCTTGGCCACCTCCGCCAGAATCGATTTGGCCTTCGCAAGCTTGGCCTCGTCCCGGCGAAGGTCAGCCGCAAACGCCTCAGAAGCGGTCGCGAAGTCGGCTCCGTCCTCGTCGTTCAATCCCGATGGACGCCTACCCAGATCATCCTGACTGATGTACTCGCCCGTCGGCGTCGGCCCGACCTGCGCCAAGAGCGAAGCCGCCTCACGCAACTGATATTCGACTTCGCCGGTCTGGTCGCACCCCGCCAGCAGACCCGATGCCGCGACAATCGCCAAGGCCGTCAGGGTGCGGCGAATCTTCCGCCCCGCGAAACGTTGTGTTCGTCTCATGTCCGAATCCCAGATAGTCCAATCGCGCCGGGCTCGCCCGATGCGGGTGCGGACTGTAGCAGATGCCCGGTGACGCTGCGCTTGATCCATCCGGCCCCGTCGCGGCACCGGTTGCACCTGCCCACAAATCCCTACCGCCCATCCCCGCAAGACGCACTTCCAACCGGCTTCCTCATCTTGAGGGGTGGGCGTCTCGCACGATCCCGCTTATCTCAGCATCCCCTCGAAGCCGCCTCTCAGGGCTTCCCCGCAGTCCAACCCCGAGGCTCAGGAGGATCAAACTCGATCGGGTACTCGTGCCGAGGCTTGTACATCGACCGAATCCATGCCAACGTCTTCTCGTACCGGTCGTCGTGTGTCCCGCGCAAAACTCCTCGCCATGGGATCTCCCGCGACCCTTCCCGGATCGCCGGGTGCGGGCGCTTCGAGTCCGCCGCGGGCAGCGCCATTTGTAACAGCACGCTCTCACCCGGAATGTCATAGTTGATCAGCGGCGTGCCGTCAGGCAGCCGGAACCGCTCGATCACCAGGAAGTTCGTGTAAATCGTCGCATCCGAGTTGGGCTGGTCGGTCGCCAGCCAAAGCCGCCCGGCCTCTTCCCCGCCGTGACACTTGTTCGAAGCGCACCCACGAAACAGCCATTCACGATGCACGTCGTCACGGAACCGCCGCAATGAAGGCGGGTGATCTAACACCTCGACCTCCCCGTAGAGGTCGCGAGCCTGAAGCCGGAACATCAGGTCGACTAACTCCGCGGCGGGCTTGCGATAGAGCGCCTCGCGACCCTCACGACTGGCCGGGATCAACTCGTGCATGGCGTACTGCGCGATCATCCGGTCGATGGTCTCACGACGAACCACCAGCCTGCCCGGCCGCCGCAGGTCAAGCTCGTAGACCTTGATGAGATTGATTTGCGCGGGCGTGAGCAGGGGATACCCCCGGCGAGCACGAACTGACGTCCGCGAAGCCGGGGCCTCCGGTGATTCCAGCAGGCGAATCTGGGCCTCGAGCATGAGTTTCAATCGCTCAGCCTGGGGATTACCCGGGTCGCGACTCAGCACGCCCTCGACCTCCCGGAGCGCGCTCCGGTACCGCCGCTTGTTCATCAGCCACTCAGTAAGCAACAACAACTGCTCAGAATCGTTGTCGGCGATCGCCTCGCGCATCCGGGCGTAGACCACAGAAACCGGTTCCAGGGTTTCGACTCGTTCTACATCCCGCGACTGAAACCGCAGAACGGCCCCTTCCGATTCGATCGCGACTTCGCGCTCCGATCGTGCAACCAACTGCCCTACGAACCGACGCCCGTCACGCATCGTGACCGCGACGTCAGGCACGAGCGGATCCTGCGCCTCCGCGGGGTCGTGCTCCGGCTCATCCCAAGCCGCGGTATGCCATGCGGCAGGCATCTGGAGTGGGAAACACGTATTCCATGGCGCGACTATTGCCATCACCAAACCGGTGACGGCAGCCATGGCGAGCGACACCATCCCCACCGATAGGACGAACCGTCGACAACCGGGCATGAAGTCGTTTTCCTGCACCAGGCACTGGTGTACGCCCCCACCCCAGAGCGTGTTGAAAACCTAGCGGCCACGGCCGCACGATGCGGCTTGAGTTTGCCCCGCGCGCCGATTGTGCCCAGTGCCCTGACGGCGCGACCAGGGAAATTACTTGCCGGAGCGTTCTGTGCCCGGTGCGTTCTCAATCTGGCGGCGCATGGGCTGGTCGAATTCCTTTTCCATCTCCGCAAGTTGCTGCTGCTCCTGCTCCGTAGGAGGGGCAAGCTTCGGCGGACGCTTGGTGCCGAAAACATCGAAGTGCCAAGCGAGTGCACCACCGGCAATCACCAAGGCGCCGATTGCTACACCCAGCTTCACCTTGTCAGTCTTTGAACTCATTCGCTGTTCTCCGCTGCGACCCGAGGCATCGGGCCTTCCTGAATCCCCACGGCCCAGAACGGGCGCAAACTTCTGCACAACGCAGATTGTACACTATGGCCGCCGCCCGGCCACCCTCTTGCCGTACAAAATACTATCCTACATCTCGACCTTGGAAAAGTGCCACGGCCAGAGAAAGTGATGCGACAATCAGGCACAGAGAGTACAGGGCAACAAGCCCGACGTGCCTGGGGGGAATTTTCCGGTTCTGGGCGATCGCATCCATGAGCCAATATGCGTTCATATTGGGCACCAGTGCCCATGCCACGATCCGGGGCACATTGCGCTGTGTGGGGGTCTTGAAAATAATGTCCCCTGTTTCGGGGGGTCTTGTGACGCGGAGCGGTGTTGCCCCGATATGCCGAATCGTGAGCCGCTCGCCATCGACATCGGTCACGATGATCCGCGGTTCGATGCCATCGCGCAGAAGTCCTTCTGCTCGCGGATCCCCCTCAAATGGGGGGAATGCCGCAACGGCAAGCCGGAAGCCATTTGCGGATGAACCGTAGTAGAACGAATCGCCGGGGCGAAATTCCTCTTCGGGCGGACCATCAAGGGTGATCGTGTAGATCTGTCCCGGCTTAGTAAATGACGGGTCGGTAGGGTCTTCGGCAACTGCCGTACGGATGGATGCCACTGCCCGGTTCTCGAACGCCCTCTGGCCGAGCAGATGGTTCGACAGCAAACCGAACACAAATATCCCCGCGCAGAGCATGATCGTCATCACCTGGCCGAGCCGGGTGGATGCGGCGACAGCGATCGATGTCAGCACCAGCAGTGCGAGTGAAAGCACACCGCAGGCCAAGGCGATCTGCGGTCTGAAGTCGTGCCCGAGTTCCTGCCACGTCCAGCGTTTGCTCAGGCTGAGCACGAGCAAATACGCGACAAAGAAGGCCGGAAAGAGCGCAACACTGACCGTCTGCGGAAAGGACCATCCATAGAAGAAATTGGTCCAGACGCCGATGAAGACCGCAACAAAGAGCGCCAAGATCGAAAAAGTGACCACCGGGCCGTCGATTTTGTCCGCCGCGGTAGAGAGCACGCCGTGCCGTACGGCGAGAAGGAGGAAGATCAACATGGTTGCGACTGCGAGGGCAATAGCCAGGGTAACCCCCAGATACTTGCCCACAATGACTGTGGTCCGCCCAATGGGTTTGGAGACCACGGTCAGAATGGTCTTGTTCTCGATCTCTCGGCTGATGGTGGCCGTGGCGACGAAGCCGGCGAGCAGGGTGCCGCACCCGAAGATCGTGGCCAGCCCGATGTCGAGAAGGAGTCGGTCATCGCCTGTAAGTCCTGCACTGAGGCGATCTTGCATCGAGAAGCCGGTGACCCAGGTGTTGAGCACCTGCATGATGCCGCACGCGATGAGGATAAAGAGGTAGATCGGTTGCCGGAGCGACTCGACGAACGCGTTGCGGGCGATGCTGAAGAGTCGAATGACCATGGGGGATTTCGGTGAGAGTGATGTCCGCGCTGGGTCGGCTTGAGAATTGCCGAGAGGCCCGGCCAGTCGAACAGATTTTTACGAAGCTCGTCGAACATAGGTTCGGACCCTTCGTAGTTCAACGTTGCGGCATGGTCGCGGGCGCGCGTTCTGCGCGTTCTGCACGGCCCGGCTGAACCAGTCGGGACGGATTCCGGATCGGGGGAAGGAGAGTCAGCCCGGCGACACTCGGGTGTCTTCGGGTGTAAGGTACGGCCTCCGGGGTGGAAACACCGGACCCGAACTGTGACAATACTGCCCCCTTCGGACTGGGGGAGCTTGCGTCTTCGCTTCGACCTTGTGTACGGGGGCCTGTTCAGGCATGAGAGCGGACTACCTGACGTACCGCCGCGCGACGACCGTCAGCCTGATCGGGCTGGCGCTCCAGGCGATCATGGCGGGGCTGCTGTTTACGTATGCCTTTCTTCAGCGGACCCCGGCGAACAGAGCCGGTGACCATTCGGCGACGACCGCGGCGGCCTATGCGGCGATCGGCCTGATCGTCTGGGTGATCCTGGCGGTGATTTTTGATCAGCATCGGCGCGAGCGGGTAGAGCATTTCGAGTCGGAATCGCTGTCGGAGACGACGGGGGCTTCGAGCGTGTTCGACCAGTCGGGCGACATGCTTCGGGTGGCCGCGCGCCGACTGAAGATGATGCACCGGGTGCTGATGCCGGTGACGGGGATCGTGCTCGGCTCACTGCTGGTGGTCCTGGGGATCATGCGATTCAGTTCGGGGCGCAAGCTGGTTTCGCCGGACATGTTCCAGCCTGCGAAAGACAGTTTCTTCGTCCTGTTTGTCACGATCACCGTCGCGGTGATCGGGTTTGTTTTCGCACGATTCGTTTCGGGTATGGCCAAGCAGGAGGTATGGAAGAACCTCGGAGCCGGGGCTTCGTGGGCGGTGGGCACATCGCTTATCAGTTTGAGCATCGCCGTCGGCCAGTTTGTGGACATCGCCGGGCCGGACACCCTGGTTCGGTATCTTCAGCCTGCTCTGGCGATTGTCATGATTATTCTGGGGACAGAGATTTTTCTGAACCTGCTGCTTGAGGTATATCGCCCGCGGCGGGCGGGTGAAGTTCCGCGTGCAGCGTTTGATTCGAGGCTGCTCGGGTTTGCGGCAGCGCCAGACAAAGTCGCGCAATCGATCGGCGAGGCGATCAACTATCAGTTCGGGACGAATGTGACCTCGGGCTGGTTGTACAGGCTGCTGAGTCGGTGGTTCGGGGCGCTTATCGCCACGGGAATTCTGGTGGCATGGCTGATGAGCAGCTTCGCGGTGGTGCAACCGCACCAGCGTGCGATGCTGCTTCGGTTCGGTTCGGTCGCGGCGGATGACCTCGGCCCCGGGCTGCACCTGAAAGCCCCGTGGCCGATCGATCAGATTCTCGTGCCCGAGTATGTCGAGCGTGATGCCCGCGGAACGGAAAGGCGGCGCATCAAGACCGTGACAGGCGTTCGCGAATTGCAACTCGGCGCCGCAGCGCCGACCACCACGGGAGCGATTCTGTGGACGAACGAGCACGTGAGCGAAGAGTTGTTTTCCATCGTGCTGGCCAGCGCGGAGGAACGTCGCGCTGCAGAAGAAGCCGAACGCACGGGTCAACTTTCGAGCGACGACCCGTTCTTGAGCGATGAGTCGGGATCGGTCGGCAATGACCTTGCCTTGGTCGCGGTGGAAGTGCCGATGCAGTACGTCGTCGAAGACGTACGGCTGTATGAGGAACTCGGCGCCGCGGGAATGCGCGACAAGATCATCGAGGCGACAGGCCGCCGCGCGGTGATGCGATTCCTCGCCGCACGCACGAGCGACGAACTGCTCGGCGGCGATCGTCGGCAGTTGGCCGACGAACTGCGGACGGAAATCGAGAAGGCCCTGGCAAGACTGAACCCCGGCCCGGATGGAGCGCCTCGCGGCGCGGGCGTGCGGGTGCTCTTTGTCGGGCTTGCCGGCGCGCACCCACCCAAGCAGGCAGCGATGCCGTTTGAACAGGTTGTGCAGGCGGAACAGCGTCGCCAGGCGCGGCTGGCCTCGGCCGAGGGTGAGAAGATCAGGCTGCTGACGCAGGCGGTGGGCAACGTGAGTCAGGCC
The DNA here is from genome assembly GCA_019636695.1 of Phycisphaeraceae bacterium. Lineage (GTDB taxonomy): Bacteria > Planctomycetota > Phycisphaerae > Phycisphaerales > UBA1924 > JADLCM01. The sequence continues at coordinate 141,642 of JAHBXD010000007.1, read as the reverse complement.
GATGCCATCGTGCTTCTTGTTGAGCAGTATGAGCGTCTGGGCACGCAGGAACAGAACGCCGAGGAGCGGGCGCTCGTTGCCGCACGAATCGAACAGCGGCTGGCGCAGGCGGGCGGCGCGGCAGCGAGAACGCTGGCGCAAGCCCAGGCCGACCGCTGGAAGCGTTTGAACTCGGCCAAGGGCGACGCGGCCCGATACGACGGACAACTGACGGCGTATAACGCCGCACCGGACCTCTACGAGACGATTTTGTATCTGAACACGCTGCGGTCGATCGTGCGGAATGCAAGGTTGTACATCGTGGATGAAGCCTTCGCCTCGCAGGTTCGACTTGAACTGCAGGATATTGACACAGCCCAGAACATGTTCGCCCCGCCGGAGGAGAACCCGTAAGGTTCGACGACGGACGGAACGGCACACGACCAGACGCATCGACACGGAGACTTGAACGTGCAAGCAAAGCGCCTTCTGATTTGGACCTTGGTGACGGTGTTCGTTCTGGCGATCGCCTCATTCATGGTGACATACACCGTGCGTTTCACTGAAGCGGCGGTGGTGACCACCTTCGGGCAGGCCGGCGAAGACGCGCAAGCCAAGCAGGCGGGCCTGCACTGGAAGCTGCCCTACCCCTTCCAGAGCGTGACGAAGTATGACACGCGGATGCGCTATGTGCAGACCAAGCTTGAAACGCAGCAGACACGCGACAACAAGCAGATCATTCTCGAGGCCTATTGCCTGTGGCGCGTGAAAGACCCGATGCGGTTCTTCAAGCGTTTCAGTATTGCAGGAGAACGCGCCGCGGATCATTATCGCGAGGCGGAAACACGGCTGAACGGCATGCTTCGCAGTGCGATGTCTTCGACGAGCGCCTACTCGCTCGGCGAACTGTTTCCTTCATCGGGCCAGACTTCGCAGCTTGACCGGCTTGAATCGGACATTCTGGCGGCGATGACGCGATCGACCGATCTGACCGCCGAGGGCGCGCAGCGGCTGGATGACTTCGGCATTGAGATCGTGCAGGTCGGCATCACGCGAATTCAGTTCCCTTCGGACACGACGACGGCGGTGATCGAGCGCATGTCGGCAAGCCGCAAGAAACTGGTGACGGAGATCGAAGAGCAGGGCAAGGCCGAGGCGGATCGCATCACTGGCGGGGCGAGAGCCAACGCCGACCGGATCATGGCGTTCGCCGAGCAGCGCGGACAAGAGATTCGGGCGCAGGGTGATCGCGATTCCGCGCAATATCTGGCGTTGATGTCGGCCAATCCTGAACTGGCGAAGTTCCTGCGGCACCTCGACACGATGCGTGAAACGCTCGCAGGGAAAGTGACACTGATTCTTTCGGACCAGACACCCGGGCTTCAGCTCGTGAACCCGCGGGCCCTTCGGAATCTCATGCCGGGTCAGATTCCTGCGATGACCACGCAAACTGAACCTGCCAACGAGGGCGGCAACATCGGAGGGGCGCGATGAGCGAGCAGATTCCGCCCGCCAACGAGCCCGTACGGCGGTCGAGTTCGATCACGCTGCAGCGAACGGTCGCTTCTTCGACGGCGGATACGCAGGCGCTGATGGACCCGGCGCATCAGTCTCTGGCCGAAGCGCTGCAGATCATGCTGCGCATCGTGCAGTTCGGCATGATCGTGCTGGCGCTGCTCTTCCTGTTCAGCGGCGCCAAGACGGTCAAGGAAGGCGAGAGCGGTATTCGACTTCTTTTCGGCCGGGTGACTGCGCAGGATCTCAAGCCCGGGTTTCAGTTTTCCTGGCCGTTCCCCATCGGCGACCTGGTGAAAGTGCAGACCGGCTCGGCCCGCATCGATATCACGGACTCTTCAGATGGGTATTGGCCGTTTCTGACGGAAGACCAGAAGCGCCAGTCGGTCGAGAACCTGACGGGCGCGAACCGGCTTGACCCCGGGCGTGACGGATCGCTGATTACCGGGGACGGCAACGTCGCGCATGCGCAGTTTCGCGTGAACTTTCGTGTTCCCTCTGAGAGCGCAAGCGTTTATGCCCGCAACGTTCATCCCGACTTCCGCAATGCGGTGGTTCGGGCGGCAGCCCAGCGGGCGATTCTGCATTCTGTCGCCGAGGTAAGCATCGACAGCCTTCTGAAAGAGTCGGGTTCTCAGAACGACCCGCTTGCGGTGTCAATCCGCCAGCGAGCGCAGAGCGCGCTTGACGACATCGGTGCGGGCATCAGCATCGAGAGCATTGAGCTTCTGGCGAAAATGCCGCCGCTGGCGGCCAGGGCCGAGTTCAACAATGTGGCAAGCGCGGAGGCCAACCGCCGCCAACAGATCGAAAACGCGAACCAGACCGCGGCCAAGACGCTCGGAGAAACCGCCGGCCAGGCCACGACGCGGGCGATCGAGCTGATCGATCAATTCGCTCGGGCGGCCGATGCCGGCGCGGGCGCTGAGCGTGACGGTGATCTGGACAGCGCGCAACAGTGGGCGCGCGTTCGAGAGGAAATTCTGGCCGAGATGCACCTGTTGTTTGAGAGCGACCTGGCGGGCGGCAAAGTCGCGCAGGTGATGAATGACGCAAGGCTTTTCCGCTCGGCTGAGGCGAAGCGCCGCCAGGGAGAACTGGCCCGGTTTGAGGCGATTCAGGCGCAGTATGCGCTCAACCCGCTGGTGACGATTCACCGGGAATGGTCGGACGCCTTTCGAACGATGATCAGCCGCGACAGCGTACAGGTGTTCTATGTGCCGCCATCATCGCGGATTGTCGAGATTCTGATCAACTCGGACCCCGAACTCGCACGGTCGATCGAAATCGCGGCCAAGCGTCGTCGTGAAGAAGAAACCCGCCGCCAGCGCGAGATCGAGCGTCAGCGCGGGATGTTCATGACCGACACCGAGGCCCGCATCATGGATTCACGCTGAACCGCCATGGCCCAAGCACCAGCCCCCCAACGCGCCCGCAGCACGTCATCAGCCCCGGTCGTCGCGGCCCGAGGACTGACCAAGACGTTTCGCGATTTCTGGATGCGTCCGCGCGCTCGGGCGGTGGATAACCTGACTTTCGAGATTTCGCCGCGGCAGGTCTTCGGGCTGCTCGGCCCTAACGGATCGGGCAAGAGCACGACAATCAAGATGATTCTCGGGCTACTTCGCCCGACGGCGGGGCAACTGGCGATCTTCGGCCGCCCCCCGAACGATGTCGATATCAAGGGGCGGATCGGCTATCTGCCGGAAGAATCGTATCTCTACGGGTTTCTCAACGCTCGAGAGACGCTCGACTATTACGGCAAGCTCTTCGGGCTTCCGCGACGCGAGCGGCAGCGGCGCATCGAGGAACTTCTTGACATGGTCGGGCTGCGGGCCGCGCAGTTCAGGCCCGTACGCGAATATTCCAAGGGCATGCAGAGGCGCATCGGAATTGCGCAGGCGCTTATCAACGATCCTGATTTCCTGATCCTGGACGAGCCGACAACGGGCCTGGACCCCATCGGCACGCGCCAGGTGAAGGATCTGATCATCGAACTCGGGCGACGGGGGAAGACCATTCTTCTGTCGAGCCACCTGCTGGCCGACGTCGAAGACTGCGTCGATCGCATGATCATTCTTTACGGCGGCCAGAAGCGCGATGAAGGCACATGCGACGACCTGTTGACCAAGCAGTCGCGCACCACAATCGAGACCGATCAGCTCGACGATGGAACGATCGCCGAAATTGATGCCGTCATCCGCCGCCGCACCGGCGGCCGACAGGCGATCTTGTCAGTCGCGCACCCGCGGCAGACTCTGGAAGAGAAATTTCTGGAGATCGTGCGTCGGGCGAAGGAAGAGCGCCTGCAGACCAGCGGAGCCACCAACGACGGCGAAGTGGCATCGTTCCTGAAGGCCGGAGCCGAAGCCGACCTGATCGAAAGCCTTGTGCGGGTCGACGATGAGCCCATGCCTCCACCCTCTGCCCCCGAGTCGGCGGCGCCTGCGCCATCGGTCATCGAGACGCTGCTGGATACCGAGCCGGAGGCCGAAGAGCCTCGCCCGGCCGCGCCTGCGGCGGGCGCCCCGATCAAGACCGATGAGGTGGACTTGTCGATCATTGATGCGCTTGTCGATCGCCCCGACGGATCTTCGCCCCCGGAGCAACGCCCGTGAGCCTTCGCGACCGGCTGCGTCGACTGAACCATGTCCAGCAGACGTCGGGCTTCAAGCTTCTGGCGTCGGTGATCGTTGCGGTCGTGGCGGTGGTGCTGATCGGCTGGCAATTGCTGGATGTCGCCCGAACCGCCCTGGACGCCGCCGGGCAGACGGATGCACAAGTCGGCACAGGGTCGGCTACGGATGAACAGTCTGACGCGATCGCGCTCTCTGAACGATATCTGTTGTCCCCGGAAGCGATCGAGCAGATTCTGCAACCGGCCCGAGATCCGACGACCTTCATTCTCGGCGTGGTGATGGGGCTGGGAATCTCGCTTGCGGTGATCTGGCTGGGCATGGCGCTGACCGCGATCGCCCTGTTTGCCGCGGGGGGGATGGTCATCTACCCCCTCACGCTCTTCGAAACGACGCAATCGGGCGCACTCATCCTGGCGGGGTTGCTGGCGCTTGCGGCGTCGTTCAGCGTGCTGCTGCAGTCGGCCAAGGCTCTTCTGGGCGGCCCTGGGCCGGTAATGAGCATCGCCCGAAACGTGCTGGCCGAGGCAACCCGGCTGCGCCTTTCGGTGGTGCTGCTGGTGGCGCTTGGGTTCGGCATGGCTTCTCTTCCGGGGCTTCTGGAAAGCGAGATGGCCTTGCGCTATCGCGTCCAGTCGTTTCTGCAATACGGCACAGGTGCTTCATTCTGGGTCATCGCCCTGCTCATCACCCTTTTCGCTGTCTCGACGGTTGCCTTCGAACAGCGTGACAAGCTCATCTGGCAGACCATGACCAAGCCGGTCGCCCCTTGGCAATATGTCTTGGGCAAGTGGCTCGGCGTCGTCACGCTTGCTGCGGTGCTGCTTGCAGTCTGTGCCGCGGGGGTATTTCTCTTCACCGAACACCTTCGCAATCAGCGTGCATTGGGCGAAGTCGCGCCGTTCAAGGCCGAGTACGGCGAAATCAGTGAAGACCGGCTGATTCTTGAAAGCCGCGTTCTCGTCGCGCTGGCAAGCACATCTCCTGAATACATGCTGCCGGGAGACCCCGAGCCGCTTCGAAAAGGCTCCAGACAGTTCCAGACGTGGGTGGGCGAGTGGATTCAGAACGAGCGTCGACGCGATGCCGATTTCGCCAAACTCCCCAACGGCGATGACGATCCGGAAGCGCTCCAGAAGATCACCGACAGCCTCTTCAGCGATCTGACGATGGAGCTGCGGCTCGTACCGCCGCCGCAACCCTACCCGGTCATGCTCGAAGGCGGCGTTTCGTACATGGATTGGCGACCGTACGGCTCGCGGCTTTTCCGCTTCCGCGGGTTGTCGCACGCCGCAAGCCGCAACACCCCGCTGACGCTCGGCTACAAGATTGAAGCAGGCGCCAACAATCCCACGCACTTTTATCGTCTGGCCTTCACCATCAACCGGCGCGATACCGGCGTGCTCACGCTGCGCGCACCGCAGGTGCCGGTGTCGAGCCGCCAGTCGCTGACTATCCCCGCCGATGCCGTAGACGCCAACGGCGATCTGTACCTCTGGGTGCACAACTACGGACTTGTCGATGCCCCCGAAGCCTCGGAAGCGGTGATCTTCCCTCCTGATGAACTGGTCGTCTGGTATACCGCAGGAAGCTGGCGCACCAACTTCCTTCGTGCGATGATCATCCTCTGGTGCAAAATCGCTACGCTGGCCATGGTGGGTGTCGCCTTGGCGACGTTCCTTGGGTTCCAAGTCGCCTGTCTTGTTGCGCTCGTGGTCTTTCTTGCGGCCGAGGGCACGGGCTTTCTGGCCCAATCACTCGAGAATTACGCCACGACCGACCAACGTGGCAATGTCATCCTTTTTAAATGGGTAATCGCGGCGATCGCCTCGGTCATCACCAAGCTCTTTCACGTCTATTCTGAACTGCGCCCGACCACGCGTCTGGTCGATGGTCGCCTGCTTTCCTGGGGCGCCTTTACGGGCGGGCTGCTCGCCCTCTCGGCCTTTGCCGGCTTCATGTATGCCTTCGGCGTAGTCATGCTCAGGAAGCGCGAACTCGCGACCTATTCCGGGCAGTAAAACCAGTGTCCTCTCCTTGCGGAGATCGTCGTGAATCGTGACGTGCTCGTCCAATGCATCGCCGGAACCGTCGCCGCCGCGGCCATCGGCGTCGGCGGCGTGCTCGGTCCGGAGATCTTCGCCTCGGCGACGCGGAACAAGCTCGTCTACGCCGATCGCGCTTCGCAGGCCTATCCGCCGCAGGTCGGCGTGGGCATTGCGATCGGGGCTTTCCGCGGCCTTGCTGTCAACTTCCTCTGGATTCGTGCGAACCAGTTGAAGGAGGACGGGAAGTATCACGAAGCCATGACCTTGGCTCGCGCGATCACCCAGCTCCAGCCCCGCTTCGGGCCGGTCTGGGTCTTCCACGCCTGGAACATGGCGTACAACATCTCGGTCTCGGCTTCCGACCCGGCCGAGCGCTGGCAGTGGGTGCGTCGAGGGATCGACCTGCTGCGTACCGACGGCATCGCCAACAACCCGCACGACATGGCCATTTTCCGCGAGTTGGGGTGGATCCACCTCCAGAAAATCGGCGGGTATACCGACGAATCGAATCAGTATTACAAACGCGCACTCGCCGCCGAATGGACCGAAGTGCTCGGCGAGCCGCCGCGACTTGGTCTTCGTGTGACCGCAGACCAAGCCCAGATGGTCGCGCGATATCTCGCCGATCTCGGCCCCGCGGCGACGCCAGAAGACCGTATTCCGCTTGCCGAAGGAGATGTGCTCGACCGCTCCCGCGCCTCGTTGATCTATATCGCCTGGCTGACGCAGATCGACCGAGCACCCGACACCCTGACCGAACTCCACAGGCGTTCACCCGCCACGCGCACCGTGGCCGAACGCATCCGCGCGCGCATAACCACCCGTTTCGACGGCGACCTGCTGCGCATTTATACCCAGGCGCGAGCCTTCAACGAATCGCCGTACGCCGGCAGTCAGGCCGAAGCCTCGATGGGCCCGAAAACCACGGCCATGCTCTCCTTGATGCGCGATCCCGAACTCGCCCCTGCACTCGATGAACTGATCTTGCATGTGCGTAAACGCGTTCTTACGGATCGCTATCGCATGGATCTGCCGCGGATGATCCGCTACACCCGGCAATACGGCCCCATAGACTGGCGCCATGCCGGCGCCCATGCACTCTACTGGACGCGCATGGGCACCGAGCGGGCGGCCGAGGTCGTCAACGAAGAAAATCGGGCCGATTTCGATTTCATCAACACCGACCGGCAGGTCGTCCACTCAATCCAGGAACTCTATCGTTCCGGCGATATTTACTTCAACTATTTTTACTGGAGCGCTCCGCAGTTCCGGCTGCAGCGCTCATCCTCGTATCCGCAGGTCGCCAGCCTCTATACCGCCGTGCCCAATCCCTTCTTTGTCGATTCCTACGGCGAGGCCCTTGTCGAACTTCGCCGACGAAGCATTCAGCGAGGCGAAGTCTTCGAAAGCGCGGCCCGCATTTTCACCCTCTACGCCGCGGGATACGAGAACTTTCTGCAGGACGTCATTCGGTTTTACTATCGGCGCGGGCAGCGCGATCTGGCGCACAAATATCAACTTCGCCTGCTTGAGTTTGAAGGCAACATCAACGATGTAGAAAAACGCATGCAGGTCTACGCCACCGATCTCAACACGTTCATTGCCAAACAGTTCGAGGATATTCGCTATACCAGCGTCTATGTCGCCAACTCCGAGATCGAGTCGGCTCTGCAGGGTGCTTTCATCGGCCTGCTCTCGGGCAACACCGATATCTTCCGAAACAGCCTGACGTATGCCCGAACCTACCACGCCGCCTATATGCGCGAACAGCGCAACATGACCGCCGCCGCAGGCGACATCGCCCGGACCGAGATGTTCCACCACGATTTTCGCGTGCAGGCGGGCATCCGGTTTGCCGCATTCGTCGCCAACCTTGACCTTGCCGATGCCGAGAAAGTCTACGACCGCGCGCCGATCGATCTTCGCCAGTGGGCCTATGACTACCTGCTCGATCAATACCGCGAAGCTCGAAACAGCGATGTCGCCCTCGGAGGCAGAGCCTTTGACGAAGTCTTCCCGGAGCCGCCCGACATGCCGGCCTTCCGGCAGATGCGTCAGCGCCTTCTCGAAGAAGGCCCATCCTTCACGCCGCAACGCGATGGATGATCGACGCTTCCGATTCAATCAACCCGTACAAATCTCTGCACACGCTCGACTATTCTCGGGCCGATCCCACGGACTCGCGCCAACTCGTTCACCCCGGCATACGGACCGTTCGCTGCTCGATCCTCGATGATTCGATCTGCAAGCGCCGGGCCGATGCCGGGCAGGAGTTCCAACTCCTCGGCCCCCGCTTCATTGAGCGATACTCGATGCGCTGCACTGCCGCGAAACGCTCCCTCCGGTGCGCTTCGCGAGTGCCACACAAGCCCGAGAGCCGTCCACGCCGTCAGCAAAACAACAACCGCCGCCCACTTGGCCGGTCCATGCGTGCACACCGCTTCGGGCATGGTTTGCTGAACCGATCGCATCCACCGCCTCATGGTATTGCCATGGCAGGCGCAGACCCGAACGTGGGCAACCTGGCCTCCCGTACCGCCCGACGCAGTTCCGCCATGCGCATCGCCGCGGGACGAGTCGCCCCGGATTGCGAAATCAGCCCTCCTCCGGGCATCTCGGGCGAGTTGGGGACGTCAAAGAGTTCCTGCCAACACAGGCTGTGCACATAGGGTTTGGAGAGAACCAAGGCCCCGACCTGCGTAAGCCAATCGGCCTGCAGTTGTTCATTCCAAGGCTGATGCCAATAGCCCGGATCGAGGCTGCCATCGGCCCCGGTGCGAGGTTCGCCGGGCTTGCCGTTCTCACCGCGCAGCGCGACCACCGGCAAAGCGGGCGCCCCAAGCGCGGTCACGATGATCGGCTTTTCAAAATCTGCGAAACGATCCAAAATCGATGAAATGGCCATCAGGTCGCGTGTGGCCTGCCCGGGCCGGGGCTGGCCGACCTGGATGCGAAGCCCGAAAGCATCAACCGGAAGCCCAGCCTGCACAACCATGTCGGCATAGAGCTGGGGCGGCACGCTCTTGCGGTTCTGGGCGTAATACTCACCCCACAACTGCGTCACTTCCAGCACAACATTGGCCTGCGGATGCAGCTTGCGCACATGGAGCACCGCCAGTTTGGTCAGATCCATCATCTGCTCGAAACCGAGCGGGAAATTCGCGTTGACATGCAGTCCGCTGGCGACCGTCCATCGTCGAACCGTGCGGCGATATCGTGTCACAACCTGCTTGATGTGCTCGGCAACCAACTCGCGGAGCGTCTCGTAATCATTCTCCCAGATATACAGCCACTCCGGCACGCACGAAGGGCGAAAATCAATCAACGGTCCGGCCACGACGGGCATCTTGGCCGTGCGCACCGCCCACTCGATCCATCGATCTGTGCCCTGGAAGGCGTACTTGCCCTCAGAAGGCTCCATCTCACCCCATCGCACCGGCACATTGATGAAGTCGCAAGTCGCCCCCACGATCTTCCCAAGCGCTTCGCTGAACGCGGCTGGGCTGACCGAGCACCCGACCATCGGCCTCCCCGGAAGCACAACACCCAGATTCCCGGGGATCAGGATCGGCGCTCCGGCAGGCGGGCGCTCGTGTTGCATCCGTTCATAATGCGTGCACGCTTTCGCATGCAACTCACCCGACATCCGCGAAGGCCACAGCCGCTCGCACTGACGCATGGCCAGACGTTCGCCCGCCTCAACCGCAAGCAGCAACGACAAACACGCCGACCGCTCGTCATCCGACATTCGTCCGGGAACCCACGTCCCGGCCCGGCGCTGGGCAACCAGCGCCTCGGTGAACATCCTGCGTGCGTTCTCGACGCGCTCGATCGAAGGATCGTCCGGCCCCAACTCGAACATCCCCCACTCTTCGAGTTTGTGCACAAGCTGCATGATCCGTTTGCGCGCGAGTTCCAAGGCCAACACATAGGGTTTTTCCCGATGCGGCAGAAGGCACGTGGTCAGCGTGACCTTCCCGAGAGGTTCTCCGTCGCGGCCGACCGCGGCAGCGAGCGCATCCAGATCGAGCTGGATCGAAAGCCCCGCTGCTTCGGCTCCCTGCGATTCAGCACGCAACAACCCCGGCTCATGGGCAAATGTCCCAGTGGAGGGCACTTCGTCATTCCCGAAAAGATACATCTGGGTCGGATTTCGACCCAGAGCAGCCTCAACAGCATCAGCAAGAATAAAGCTCAGCATGCCTGCGCCAGTCCTCCCGACCGACGCCGCAGCATAGCGTGGCCGAAGCATATTGTGACAGCCTGCGAACTGATCGCAAGCAAGGCCGGCCCGAACCACCGGCCCGAGCGCAGGAGGAACGCCCGGACGCCGATACGGCCGCCACTGAACGATACGATCCCACCATGACCGGGGCTGCATCGAGTACTCAGTGGGGATCTTCGCGGTCGGTTTTCCGAACCGACCTGCACCTCCCCGGACGACGCGAGGGTAAAGTGCGCGATGTCTACGCGCTGCCGCCTCGTGCTGACGTCTCGCACGGACCGCCAGACCCGCCGCGACTTCTGATCATCGCGACCGATCGCATCAGCGCTTTCGACGTGGTGATGCCGACGCCGATCCCTGCCAAAGGCATCCTGCTCACGCGACTTGCTCGATTCTGGCTTTCATGGATCGAAAAACAGGGGCTGTGTGATACCCACCTTCTCGACGCGAGCCTCGACCAGATCCCTCCGAGCGCTTTCACAGGCGCCTCGATCACGCGTGATGACCTCGCGGGAAGAACAATGATCACTCGACAGTGTCGCGTGATTCCGATCGAGTGCGTCGTCCGAGGCTACCTCGATGGCTCCGGCCTGAAAGACTATCGCGAAACCGGAAGCATTTGCGGCGTTCGCCTCCCCCCCGGCCTGCAACGCGCAGATCGCCTCCCCGAACCGATTTTCACGCCCGCGACAAAGGAGGAAGGCGGCAGGCATGACCAGAACATCACGTATGACGAGGCCTGCCATCGCGTGGGTAGAGACCTCATGGCCGTCCTTCGCGACCGCGCACTGGCGATCTATCACGCGGCGGCAGCACGGGCACTCGAACGCGGCATCATCATCGCCGACACGAAGTTTGAATTCGGGTTTCCCCTGGACAATACCGGCGAACCATCCGGCGAGGCAATCCTGATCGACGAAGCGTTGACCCCGGACAGCTCGCGATTCTGGCTTTCTGATCGCTGGCAACCAGGTACTGCGCAACAGAGTTTCGATAAACAGTTCCTTCGAGACTACCTCCAGTCTCTCGCAGACGCTGGCGCCTGGAACAAGACCCCCCCCGCTCCTTCCTTGCCAGCAGAAATCGTGGAAGGCACCCAGGCACGGTATGTGGAAGCATGCGAGCGTCTGATCGACCCGTAAGTTCCCTTCGCCCGTGCAACGATTGAACCCCCAACCATGCCGTACTTTGTCATGGCAACTTCGTCATGGCACGGTTCTCGTTTACATCAGGGGCGAGGAACAGTCACGAGAGTGCATCCGCAGAGGCATACAACGAGTGACGTGGGTTGAAAAAAGACAACGCCCGGGCCGAAACCCGGGCGTTGAAATACAGCAACAGTTGGTGATCTTCGCCGCCGGTTGCCCGATCGGCTATCCGATGCCCTCCGGCCGTTGTGAAACGGCCGACGGGCGTCAGACGAGAGTGCGCTCACAGAGCCTGGTGCGGGTCGCCCCGCTGACTGTGGGATAAAGAGTCAAAAGACTCGACAGTCCCAGGTCTAAGGAAATCCCTTAGAAAGGAGGTGATCCAGCCGCAGGTTCTCCTACGGCTACCTTGTTACGACTTCGTCCCAGTCATTGGTCTCACCGTAGACACCACTGAGCCGTGGCGGCTTTGGGCGCTCCCAACTTCCATGACGTGACGGGCGGTGTGTACAAGGCTCAGGAACTTATTCACCGGAGCGTAGCTGATCTCCGATTACTAGCGATTCCGGCTTCATGCAGGCGGGTTTCAGCCTGCAATCCGAACTGGGGCGCGCTTTTTGCGATTTGCTCCGCCTTGCGGCCTTGCATCGCTCTGTACGCACCATTGTAGCACGTTTGCAGCCCTGGGCATAAAGGCCATGAGGACTTGACGTCATCCCCACCTTCCTCCGGTTTGACACCGGCAGTCTCGCTAGAGTCCCCGGCATGACCCGCTGGTAACTAGCGATAGGGGTTGCGCTCGTTAGAGGACTTAACCCGACACTTCACAGCACGAGCTGACGACAGCCATGCAGCACCTGTGCACGTTCCACCCGAAGGGTGTGGCTCTACTTTCATAGAGTTAATCCGTGCATGTCAAACCCAGGTAAGGTTCTTCGCGTTGCCTCGAATTAAGCAACATGCTCCACCGCTTGTGTGAGCCCCCGTCAATTCCTTTGAGTTTTAGTCTTGCGACCGTACTCCCCAGGCGGTGCACTTAATGGTTTTCCTACGACCGAAACAGCGTGAGAGCTGCTCCGATCCAGTGCACATCGTTTACGGCGTGGACTACCAGGGTATCTAATCCTGTTTGCTCCCCACGCTTTCGTGCCTGAGCGTCAGGACAGGTCCAGCGGACTGTCTTCACCATTGGCGTTCCTATCGATATCTACGCATTTCACCGCTCCACCGATAGTTCCGTCCGCCTCTACCTGCCTCAAGATCGGCAGTCCACCCTGCAATTCCCCGGTTGAGCCGAGGGATTTCACAAGGTGCTTGCCGACCCGCCTGCGCACCCTTTAAGCCCAGTGATTCCGATTAACGCTCGGGCCACTCGTATTACCGCGGCTGCTGGCACGAGTTTAGCCGGCCCTTCCTCTGGTCCCGGTCAGTGTTCCTAGGACCTGACAGCAGTTTACACAGCGAAGCTGCTTCATCCTGCACGCGGCGTTGCTCCGTCAGGCTTTCGCCCATTGCGGAAGATTCCTTGCTGCAGCCTCCCGTAGGAGTCCGGGCAGTGTCTCAGTCCCGATGTGGCGGGTCATGCTCTCACACCCGCTACCCGTCTTCGGCTTGGTAGGCCATTACCCCACCAACTACCTGATAGGACGATCGCCGCTCCCAAGGCGCCAAAGCTTTCCTCCGGAGAGCACATGGGGTATTACCGGCGGTTTCCCGCCGCTATCCCCCACCTCGGGGTACGTTCGATCGTATTACTCACCCTTCCGCCACTGGCCCTTGCGGGCCCGTTCGACTTGCATGCTTTATGCACGCCGCCAGCGTTTAATCTGAGCCAGGATCAAACTCTTCAATTGATTATTTGTGTCCGATTTCCCCCTTGCGGAAAAAACCGGTAATCAACAAATTGTTTGTCCGGCATCCGCCCTTACGGGCGGACCGGTCTTACCGACGGGAAACCCGCCGGCCCACCGGGGTACTCGCCCCGGCGGTATTTTTCTGATCTCTGAAAGGGATACTCCACCTCGGTTGCCCGAGGTGAGCAGTGCACGAGAGTCAGAGACCGTGTGCTGTGACACACGGCCAGCTGTTCAGGGCGACGCCCGGTTTGCCACAACCACGCGTACACGCGTCGGCGGCGCCTCGCACTCTCGCGATCACCAACTGTTCACTTGTCAAAGAGAAAGGCCCGAACCGTCCGATGCGACAGATACCCATCGCCGCTGCCGGCTCTCGCCGCCCCATTTAGGGGCAGGGGATATGGTACGACCTACCCTTCGCCGGTCAACTGTTCGGAATCACTTTTTCGCTCAAGTCTTCACTTTCGGTTCACCATTTTCACATATGCGATACTTGCGGACGGCCGGATAATCGGCTCTGGAGGTTTTCTAAGCTCTTGTTATTCCTTGATTTACGCGACGATTCTCTCGAATCGGCGTCACCGCAATGGTCGCCACGATCACCCTCAGCGGAGCCGGTCGCTTCCCCGAGCGTTTTTCCCACCGCCGCATCCCGGACTTCAGCGCTCGGCAAACCCCGCGAAGTGTTGCACCAGTCGTCCGCACATCGTCCACAATCACGATCGTCCTGCCCGCCAGCTGGGGGTATCCCCCCCATTCACGAGGCCGAAAGGCTCCTGCGATTCGGTATCTGCGTTCGGTTGCGCTGGCACCACGCTGGGCCGGCCCACGTCGCCTCCAGACCGGTCGCCGAATCGGGGCATCAAGTTCGCGGGCAACACCCCTCGCCAGAACTAGAGCATGATCCACGCCGTGACCGAGCCTGCGGAACATGGTCGTGGGCACCGGGATGACCGTGACCGATTCAAGCGGAATCGCGGCATTGAGCAGTGCGGTTTTGACGGCCTGACCCAGGAGACACCCAAGCTCATCTCCGACACGACGCCAGGCGTGGAACTTCAGGTCGAGGATGGCCTCCCGAAGTATCCCCTCGTGGGCACCCAGGCGGATCGCTCGTTCCCATGGAAGCCTGCGAGCACGGCATGCCTGACAGCCGCTGAGGTCGGCCTCAAACGGGCCGACAGAATCGCCACACCGAGGGCAGTATGCCGCGGCGTGGTCGGGCACCCAGCCTTCATCCATGAACCTCCGTTTGAGGGGTGCTGTGCGAACCGAGAGCCATGCGCGCTCGATGCACTCCCACCAATGCAGGGGGGGGACTATCGGAGAAGAAGCCGGTCGGCGAGTCGGCACAGGATCGACCAGCGGGCCCGCTGGATCGCGGGGCGGCCAATGAAACCCTTGGTTTTCGTTGGCTGTTGGCTGCTTGTGCATAAGTTTGGCCTTGGAACGCTCACCGACCTTGCGGCCAACAGATTTCGGCACACGCTTTCCGATCCACGATGTCTCGATCAGACGCTGCGTGGAACATCGACGACGCTGAGCTGTGTTCGCCGCGAGAACTCTTCCTGGGTTTTCAGGCCGAGTCGGGCTTCGAAGCGGGCAGGCCGCGTTGCCACGCGATGGTGTCGGCAAGACCTTGCTTGAGACCGACGATGGGCTTATAGCCGAGGATTGTCGCCGCCTTGGAGATATCGGCGAGTGAGTGCATCACATCGCCCGGGCGCATGGGTCGGTGTTCAGGCTCGGCGGTGATCGCACGGCCATCATCTATACAAAGTTCGGCCATGAGGGCTGCGAGTTCAAGCAGGGTGGTGCGTTTGCCCGCGCCGACGTTGATGACCTCGCCCCGAAGCGGGGATTCGCACGAACCCGCTAGCAATGTCGCGAGCACGGCATTGGCCACATAGGTGAAATCGCGTGACTGTTGGCCATCACCGAAGATCACCGGGCGCTCACCGGCGAGGAGGCGACTTGCAAATCGCGGGATCACGGCAGCATATTCGGACTCAGGAGACTGCCTCGGCCCGAAGACGTTGAAATACCGCAGGCTCACGGTATCAAGCCCGTAGGAGGAAGACCAAGCCAAGCAGGCATGCTCAGCAGCAGCCTTTGATGCGGCGTAGGGCGAGCGTGGGCGAGGCGGTTTACCCTCGACCTTGGGAAGGTCGGGATCATCGCCGTAGACACTGGAACTGCCCGCGAAGACGACACGCTTACTCCCGGCTTTTCGTGCGGCTTCGAGCACGCGGACGGTGCCTGAAGCATTGACGATCCATGATCGCTCCGGATCGCTGATCGACCTAGGCACAGAACCGACGGCCGCGAGATGAAAGATGACGTGCGCATCGGTTACGGCCGTGCGTAGTGCGGCATCTTCGAGTATGGAACCGTGGATGAAATTGACCTGATCGGGGGCGAGATCCATCATTCCGGCGAGATGCGAGGCATCCGCGTTGGATAAATCGTCGATGACCCAAACAGTTGCCCCGAGCGCTTGAAGCGCGTCGACGAGGTGGCCGCCGATGAACCCCGCGCCGCCCGTGACGCAGACGCGCATGCCTTCGTACGGCCCACGCAACCGGACAACAAGCTCGGCGGGAAGCTTGATCACGTCAGGGAACATGGTAGCCGAAAGGCCCCAACTTCGGATGGGAATTCAGCGCCCGTCCGCGACATCGCAACGGGTTGCCCGCAGCCGGAGTGGCGCGTCGTCATCGAGTTCGTGAAAAACCGCCGCCCGGGGTCGAATACCCCGGGCGGCATGAGCACACGGCATTTTGAGGTCCATTACGGGCAACCGGCGACGAAGATGTCGAGGAAGTAGAAGAAGTCGGAAGCATCGATCTGGCCATCGGGAACGCCGTAGGCGGGATCGTTGGGGTCGGAAGAACCCGAGAGATCGGCGACGGCGAGGTTGCCGGCGACGAACTGGTCGAGGAAGTAGAAGAAATCGGAAGCATCGACCTGGCCATCGGGAACGCCGTAGCCGGGGTCGTTGGGGTCGGAAGAACCGGAGAGATCGGCCGGGCAGCCGCCGCCTGGGAGATCTCGCTTGTAGGTGCCGACATTCGTGGCGAGGTAGACGATCTGCTCAGGGCCGGAACTCAGCCCCCGGACCGTGATGGTTGCGGCCAGACCCTGCATGAAATCAAAGAACGACAGGCCACCGTCCGTCGATTCGCGAACGCGCGGTGCGGCGAAGGTGGTGCCGATAATGATGTGATCGGCGTCACTCGGGTTAACCGCCACGGCCCGGAAACCCGGGGTATGAATCTGGCGTGTCCAGCTCGCGCCGGCGTCTGTGGTGACCCAGAGGCCGCCGCCGCCGGAAGACGTCGCCCCATCGGCCATGAAGAAGGTTGAAGCGTCATCGGGAGAAACGGCGAGGCTGTACCCCTGCACATTGGTCGCCAGCCCGTTATCGGCGGGCACCCAAGTGGTGCCGCCATCGGTGGAGCGAAGCGCGCCGCCAGTCTGGTTTGTGCCGAAATCCGTGAAAGAGGCGATCATATTGAGGTCGCTGCCATCATCGACGATGAAGACAGACTGCACGGTTTCGTTGGATTCGACGCTCTCGTAGACTTTGACCCACTCTCCGCCGGCGTCGAGCGAGCGCCAGACAGTCGCTTCGAAGCCCGCGACGCCGAAGTCCTGGCCGCTCAGCACGATGATGAGCGGATCGAACTTGCCGAAGTCGATGCCGTAGAGTCGGCTCTCAAAGAATGGCCCCTGGTCCGGGCCGAGCGGCGTCCAGTTGCCGGGGGCGTTGCGGCGGTAAAGGCCTTCGAGGATGCCGCCGCCGGTCGGGCCGTCGTTGATGGCGAAGAGTGTGCCGTTGGCATCGAACCGGACGGTGTTGTAGCGGCTGCCGGGGAGGCCGGTCTCAATGGTCCATGTCTGGCCGCCGTTGAGCGAAACGTAGATGCCGCCGTTGTTCTGTCCCTGGAAGGCGATGGCGAGTTCATCGGGATTGACGGGATTGGCGTGGATGGAGTGAACATCCAGCGCACCGATCCCGACCGAACTGATGCTCGAAGAGGCAAGGTTATCGGTGCTTCGCACAACACCGAACGAGTTAGCGCCGATGTAAATTCGATTGGCATCATCGGGTGCATGACGAACCGCCAAGCACGCATACGGCGAGGTCCCGCCGGCAGAAATATCCCATGTGCCGGGAGTGCCGCTCATCGAGCGGTGGATGCCCGCTGTCGTCGAAACCAGCAGGCCTCCGACGGTGCCGGGAATGGCCTGCACATCGGTCACGACGAGGCTCGGCCACGAGCCATCGTGCATGGCCGTCCAGCTTGTGCCGTTGTTGTTGCTGCGATAGACACCGACAACCTGACCACCGAAGAGCTGGCCGCCGCCGATGATCCAGTCACCATTCTGCCAGATGACATCGTTCATGGGGTTGTTGGGAAGGCCGCTGGATGCATTGTTCCAGGTGGCGCCTCCGTTGGAAGTAAACCAGGCCGACCCACCGCCGAAGGCCCCACCGAAAACCGCCATGATTTCCAGCGAGTTATTCGGGTTGATCGCAATGCCGCGGCAGCTCTGGCCCACGGCTCCCGGGGGGGTGAGATTCGACCAGGTTGCCCCGGCATTGACACTTCGCAGCAGCACTTGCGTCTGGCTGCCGTTGGCATCGGCAACGCCGCAGTAGATCACGTTCGGATCGTTGGGATCAATGGCTACATCGAAGACCTGATCGTTGACACCGATGCCCAGATCAAGCGGAGAGAAGCTGGCGCCGTTGTCCACGCTCTTCCATACGCCGTCGAATGTGCCGATATACGCGACGCCGAAAGGATCAAACTCGATGTCGTAGACGCTTCTGCCCGCCAGCGCAGGCACCGTCGCCCATGTCGAGCCGCCGTCGGTCGAACGATAGAGCGTGCCCCCGACCGAACCGCCCGGCGCAATCGCGGCGAGCACCATCATCGGATCGGTCGGTGAAGCGTTGACATCCTGGACATCGCCGCCGAACGGACCGATAGGCGTCCATTCCGTCAACGATTCGCCAGGGGTCGCCCCATGCGAAGACCCGTCGTCGACAAGACCGCCGAGGGCGACATTCCCATGCACATCGCGGCGAATTTCGGGACCGGCAGATGCGACCCCGACAATCGCCACAGAGACCGTCACTCCGGACCACAGAATCTTCATGGATCCCTCCTGTTGAAAATCCCCCCTGACGCTCCGGACTATCCGGACCCCATTTATACAGGAACCCATTCATAATACAAGCTCAATCCGCGCACTTGCTGCTCGGGATTTCCTTGGCGCACGGCCGCAAACGCCTCGGAATAGGGCTACGTCATGATGGGCAGTCATCATGCGGAGCGATAATTTCCTGCTCACAAGATTGCGCATGCAGGGCAGTCACACGGCTCATCGCGTTCCGGGTTTCACCCCATAGGCCAGGACCGTATGAATGCTTCCGAGTCATTTGCGACGCGAGGCGTTCTTCGATGCGGGCTTGCGCTGTGCGGGCTTGTCGCCAATCACTGCCTTGGATTTTGCACGTGGCTTCGCCTGCGAACGAACGGGAGGCGCCTCACTCGAAGTCGCACGAATTTCTCGTGCAGGACGGTTCACTGGCTCCGACGCTTGCGCCACGTCGTCGAGAATGGCCTGCGTGCGAGCGGCAGCCGCTTCGAGCCGCTGTTCGAGTTCTACGGTCGTGCGGTGCATGTGCGCTGCCGCACCGGCGATCGCACCATCGACTTCACCAACCTGCCTTTGCGCATCGGTCATTGCATCACGAACGCGAGACTCGGCAAGGTCCATCATCGCCTCGAGCTCACGCAGGCGTGCCGTCAGGGCCTCACTTCGTGCAAGGGCTTCGGTTGTGCGTGCGGCAGCACGCTCCGCCGCGCGATGGTGGTTCGCAGCATCGGCCATGATGTCGCGCAGTTCCGTTGCGCGTTGGGCGAGGTCGGCCAGCTCTTGTTCTCCGGGAATGGCGGCGACGGCGGCGATGTCGGCGCGACGATGCGCAAGGATCGCCTCGATGCGTTCGCAGGCGCGCTCGGCATCGTGCGCTGCCTGACGCAGTCGATCGAGGCGGCCCGCGCAGGCTTCAAGATGCCGCCGTTCCTGTTCAACTTGCTGGGCCATGCCCGCGGCGTGCTCGATTGCGTGCTCGGCACGCAGCACGATGTCGGTCAAACTCCCGGGGTGTGCGGGGGGAGCATCGGCATCGACCGCCGCACGCGGATCTATCCCCAGTACATCGACGGCGCGATGGCAGAGCAGATTCAGGTTGGTGATCGCCGGGCCGGTGGCGACAGCCACCTCGGCTTTGATCTGCTCGATGCGCTTTTCCAACCCGGTGGTCACACGATGCAACCGCTCGTCGATCTGCATGCCCGCCTGCTCAATCCGTTCCTGCAGCTGGGGAAGTGACCCTTCGACGCGTTCGAGCAAGGCCTGCGCCAACCTCGAAGCCTCAACCAACCGAGACTCAGCCGGAGCAACCTGCTCGCGCATGCGCGATTCGAGTTCAGCGGAAGCCTGGGCGACGCGCTGTGCGAGCATCGCCGCGGCCTGCTCGGCGTCGTGCGTGCTTGACGACCAGGCGCCGCGAAGCCGAGACTCGACCTCGGCGCAACGGGCATCGAAACTCGCCGAAACGTTCGCCATCTGCTGTACTGCGGCATCGAGCTTGCGGGCGATCAACTCATCGACCTGTATTTCGACGTTGCGCGCGAGCGCGGCCTGGTCGAAGGCCGCCGTCGCCAAGGCTTCGAGCTTGGCGAGCCGTTCGTCGATCGCGGGAATCAGCCGGGTGACGGCTTCCAGGCGGCGGGCGAGTTCGCCGGTGATGGCCTTGGCTGACTGATCGAACGACTTGACCTCAAGCAGGGCGTGGCGAAGCGCGTTGCCCTCGCCGCTCGCCTGATGAATCAGTCCTCGAAGCTGCTGGGCATATTCCTCAAACGCCAGGCGGTCGATGATTCTCGGCGTCAGGAATACATCATCACCGCTGATCGGGACGCCCTGACCTTGGCGCTGCGTCATGGTTGCTCCTTCCCTGGAACCCTGCGCACAGTACACCATATTTTGCAATCCTTCGCATGCCCCGTGCAGGTTCTACGATGCGGCATGCCTCCTCGCGGCCGATCGCACCCGGAACTGCCTCCTCTCGACGACGCCCGACGTGGCGAGCGTCTGCAGCGCGTCATGGCCGATGCCGGCGTGGCGGCTCGACGTGACTGTGAGAAACTGATCCTTGATGGAGCTGTCACCGTCAACGGCAAGGTTGTCCGGTCTCTGCCGGTGTGGGTGCATCCAAAACTTGACCGCATCGCGGTCCGCGGGCGACCCCTTCCTGAGCCCGAACGGCATATCTACCTGATGCTCAACAAGCCGCCCAGAACGCTGACGACGGCGGCCGATGAACCCGGAGCCGACCGGCGCACGGTGCTCGATCTTGTCAACCACCCGTCTCGAGCGCGTCTCTTCCCGGTGGGTCGCCTCGATTACGACACTACAGGGCTTCTTTTGCTGACGAACGACGGCGACTTCGCCAATGCCATCACCCATCCGCGAAACGGCCTGCCCAAGACCTATCTCGCCGTGGTCAATGGCCGGCTCGAAGACGACGACGTGCAGAAACTGGAAGAGGGCATATACCTTGCCGAGCGAAAGGCCGGCCGCACCGTGGGCGCGGTTCGCACCGCACGAGTACGGATTGAGATCTTCGCCCGTGGTCAGGATCGCACCGTGCTCCGCCTTACGCTGAAGGAGGGGCGAAATCGTCAGGTGCGACGCATGCTGGCGGCCGTCCGCTGCCCTGTCCGCAAGCTCGAACGCGTCGCGATCGGGCCGGTCACGCTATCGAACGTCGCCCGTGGCCGCTGGCGCGAATTGACGCGTGAAGAGCTGCGGCTGCTGCGCGAGGGTATCAAGCGTGCTTCTGCTCCAGCTAAGAAACCCCGCACGCCTTCTGACGATTCGACCACCCGCAGCAACGCTCGGGGCGTGCTTGCTCGGGGCGTGCTTCCGGGTTCGCGGCATACTCCTGCCGATGTACCCCCACCCCTGCGCCAGAAGCGGAAAGCCCGCAGCATGGTTCGATCGGGAACCCCTCGGGGTGAGCGAGCGAATACGTCACCGAAATCGTCTGTTGAAGGCCGCGGCACTGCCAAGTCGACTCAAAAGCCAGTCCGGAGTGCGCTCGCAACACCCCACACATCACGCATCAAGGCCCCAAAAACTACCGTCGCATCAGTTCGCCCCGCGAGCGCAGCACCGAAGCCGACGGCACGCCGCCGGATCATCTCTCCACCGAAGGCGAAATGACCTTGATCCGACGTATTCGAACCATCTCCGCGTTGCTGTCGACCCTGGTCGTCGCGACAGGCTGCGTCGAAACGTCTCGCAAAGAGCGGACGACCACCGGCACGCTGGGCCTCAGCCCGTTGCCTCGCAATGCCACACTCAAGCCCCGCTCGGCCGAACGCAGCTATGTCAACCCGCCGAAGCTCGGCGGTCTGTGGGAGCAAGATTACGAGAATCGCCAGCTTCGCAGGCGACTGATGGAGCAGGACAAGTAGCCTCGACCCCTCATGGGTCTACCCGACATCGCCCAGACCCAACCCCTCACGGTAGAGTTTCAAGAGTCGGTGCCGAAGCAATTGCTCATCTGAACCCTCCAGGCGGGGCGAGCGGGCGATCCACGCGGCGGCATCACGTCGCGCCATGGCCAGCAATTCACGATCACGCATCAGATCCGCGACCTTGAAATCTGGAAGCCCTGACTGGCTGGCTCCGAAAAGCTCTCCCGGACCTCGCAGTTCAAAGTCCTTGTCGGCAAGTTCAAAGCCATCGCCGGTTGCGACAAGCGTCTGCAGCCGTTCGCGAGCCTCCTCCGTCTCGGTGGCACTGATGATCACGCACAGTCCTTTCTTTGAGCCGCGACCGACCCGGCCGCGAAGCTGGTGCAACTGTGCAAGACCGAAACGCTCAGCGTTTTCGATGACGATCACGCTCGCATTGGGAACGTCAACACCGACTTCGATGACCGTCGTCGAGACGAGCACGTCGATGAGCTTCTGACGAAATCGCTCCATGATCCGCTCTCGCGTCGGCCGACGGAGCTGGCCATGCAGAACCGCGATGCGAATGCCGGCGAGAATCCCGGTTTCAAGTTCCGATGCCAGCCGCCGGACTCCGGCGGAAGCTTCGCCCTCAATGCTTGGCGCGACGACATACGCCTGCTCGCCCTGCTCGATCCTGCCGCGAAGATAGGCGTAGACCTCGCTTCGTTTCTCCGGCCCGACCAATCGAGTGGTGACCCCCTTTCGCCCCGGCGGAAGCCCGGCGATGGTCGAGACATCAAGATCCCCGAAAAGAGCGATCGCCAGGGTCCGAGGGATCGGTGTAGCGGTCATCACCAGCACATGCGGCGTAACGCCAGGCTCATCGACCTTTGCGCGAAGCCGGGCGCGTTGGTGCACACCGAATCGGTGCTGTTCGTCGATCACGGCAACCGCCAGCGATGCAAATCGAACCGATTCGGTCAAGAGCGCATGCGTCCCGATGAGCACATCCACTTCGCCCGCGGCAAGCCGATCAAGCATCGCTTCGCGATCGGCCCGGGGGGTCGTTCCTGTCAGCAGGTCAATCCGCACGCGCGAACCGGTCAACATGCCGGACAATGAGGCATAATGCTGCTCCGCCAGCAGTTCCGTCGGAGCCATCAGCGCAGCCTGATGCCCCGCCGCGACCGCCATCAAGATGGCGTAGGCCGCAACCGCCGTCTTCCCCGAACCGACGTCGCCCTGAATCAAACGGTTCGTCGGCACGGTCCGTGACAGGTCTCTCGCGATGTCCGCAACGACGGCATCCTGTGCGGCCGTCAACTTGAAAGGCAGACGATCGCGGATCGCCTTGTCGATGGTGTCGGTCAGCGGCAAGGCCGGCGCCCGCAATCGCTCGCGGAGTTCCGCCCGTTTGAGATGCACCCCCAGTTGCAGCATGAGCAGTTCATCAAATGCCAACCGCCGCCGCGCATCCGCCACCTCGGTCTCGTCCGCCGGGTGATGCATCATCCGATAGGCCCGATCGAGTCGAGGGACATCTCGCGAAGCTCGATACACATCCGGAAGATGATCTTCAACCAGTGATGCCGCTCTGTCGAGAATCAGCCGAATCGCACGCTCGATGCGGCGGGAATCGAGTCGTTCAGTCGCCGGATAGACCGGTCGCAACACCGCCCCCTCATCGGTTTCGATTGTGGCATGGTCCGGGTCGAGGACTTCAAAACGCGGATTGGCAATCTGGAAGCCCGGCCCTCGCGCCCGGGTTTTCCCTTGAACACGCAGCCGTACCCCCGGCATGATCTTCGACCGCAGATAAGCACCATTGAACCAGACGAGATCGAGACGGCCCGTCTCATCCCAGAGCACTCCCTCCAATCGCTGCCTAGGGAATTTCCCGGCGATTCGTGTGGCCGTGATCTCTCCTTGCACTGAGACGATCTGATCCGCCACGATGTCGCCGAGACGTGTCCGGGATTCGATCCTCTCGTGCCTATGAGGGAGATGGACAAGCAACTGCCCGACACGAGTGATGCCCATCACTTCCAGTTCACGAGCCACCGTTCCGGGAATTCCCCGGATCTCGGCGAGCGGCGTCAGAAGATCACAGGCGTCAGGCGCGATCACACGGGGAACTCATTTGCAAGGACGAGATTTGGCATCATGGGTAGTTGCTGGCAACCCAGAGGATATCCGTTCAGACCCCTTCTTCGGGGCCATTGGTCTCGCCCTGATGTGTTTTTCGGACCAGTAAAAACCCCAGTCCACAGAGTGCGCCTAGGTGTTTTCACGGTTCTCCGTGTTTTCTTTTTGAATGGGTGGTCTTTCTGAGGCCAGGTGGCACTTTGAAGGCTGGAGCGGGCCGCGGGGCTCGTGTGCTGTGGTTGTGTGGCCGCAATGCACGAGGGACGCGGTCCCGGAGTAGGGAGGTCTGAAGAGATGAAATTCACTCTCGTGGCTGCGATTGCCGCCGGTGCACTTGCGAGTGCGGCAAACGCAAACCTTTTCTTCGAGTCAGAGAACAACGACACCGCCGCTGCGGCGAACTTCCTGGGGACATACACCCAGCCCGGCGATTCATTCGCTGTGGACGGTCGCCTGACAGTCGGCGATGTCGACTGGTTCAGCTTCTCGGTGACGCACACGACGCAGATCGTGGCTGCCGCGTTCGGCGTGCCGAACAGTCTCGTCGGCGATGCAGTGATGACTCTTCTCGCCGGTGACGGCGTCACGATCATCGCGCAGGATGATGACTCCGGCGTGGCGTTGTTCCCCGCGTTGGAGGCGATCGTTCCTGCCGGAACGTATTACCTGGTGATGAGCCAGTACCCCGACTTCGACCTGGACGGCCTGAATGACTTCACCGGCGCTCCGGTGTCGCAGGACTTCCGGTACAAGATCGCTGTCGGCCTGAACATCCCCGGTCCGGCCTCCGCCGCCTTGATGGGCGTTGCCGGTCTCGTGGCGGTTCGTCGCCGTCGCGCCTGAATGTGATTACACCTGACCCACCTCACCGACCGGCGCGTTGCCGGTCGGTGTTGTTTTTGGGTTCGGCAATTCGCGCCGCGACTACTTCCCGATGCAAAATCGTGAGAAGATGCGACCGAGGATGTCATCGGTGTGCGTTCGCCCGGTGAGCTCACCCAGGTGCCGAATCGCCGTTCGCAGCGATTCGGCGATCATCGCCGGATCGGCGTCTATGGATGCATCGAACGCAGCGATGGCTTGCTCGAGGGCACTGTGTGCCGCCCGCAGTGCGTGGGCATGCCGCGGGAGCAGGAAGGCATCATCAGCACCGATATCCTCGCCTTCGGCGATTGCAGCAGATACGGCGGCACGCAGCTCATCAAGCCCGCGACCATCGATTGCACACACTGCGACCTCCCTCGATTGCATCGGCACGGCGGAGGGACGGTCGCACTTGGTGCGCACGTATACCAAGTGCCTGTTCCCGATTTCAGCCGGGGGCAAATCGCGGCCTGACGCAGAACACCAGAGGATGAGGTCCGCTGATTCGAGAGTGCGTAAGGCGGCATGCTGTGCCGCGATGTGGGCGGGCGAGCCGGCCTGCACATCAAGGCCGGGAAGATCAGCCAACCGGATATCGATGTGGTCGCCCCCAGTTCGTGTGAGCCATGTGACGGGTTCGATGATCGCATCGCGCGTCGTGCCGCGAACCGGTGATGTGACCACTCGGCGATGTCCGAGGAGGGCATTAAACAAGGTGCTCTTGCCGGCGTTCGGTGGACCGGCCAAGACCACGAATGGCACGGTTCGATCGAATCGGCCGGATACTCGCCTGCTCAGCGCCTGCTCGACAGTCTTTGCGACGGACCGCACAGCGGCAAGGAGATCGTGCGGCGAAATGGGGCGGACATCTTCCTGATCTGAGAAATCAACACCCGCTTCCACCAGCGCAAGAAGGTCGGCAAGCCTGTCGTGAAGGGCGTCATACTCTGCGGCGAGGACACCGGCCCGAAGCTGGTAGGCACGCACAAGGTCGCGCTGGGTCACCGCGGCGATGGTCGCCGCGACACCCTCGGCCTCGATGATTGAAAGCCGCCCGTTCAGATACGCGCGAGCGGTAAATTCTCCCGGGCGAGCCGGGCGGATGCTCGGATCAATCGCGATGGCCTGCATCACCCTGTTCCCGAGGTGCATGTTTCCGGAAAGAAGAATCTCAAGGGTGTCTTCACCTGTGTATGTCGCAGGGGCATAAGCGCGGATAACGAGAACCGGAAGTTCGGCTCCTGTCTCGAACGCCATTACGGCTGGCCATGCCCCGCGGTCATCGGGCAGGTCGCGAAAGCGCGTTGAGGCGATGTCTTGCACCTTCGGGCCACTGATGCGCAGAAGCATGCGCCGAGAGTTCCCGGTAGGAGTGGCCGTCGCGAAGATCGTGTCATTTCCCAGCACCTGCGATTGTTGGCCACGTCGCCAAGGTGAAACACCAGGATCATTCCCCGTGTGCGTGACGATCTGATGAAGGAGATCACTGCGTTGCCGAAGGATAATGCCGGATCGATGCGGGGTACCCAGTTGGAAACGATCACCCGCGTTTCTTGAAGCGGTCGGGCGGAGGCTCGTTGCGCCTTACGGTGCCAGCACCTTTGCGGCCTCCCGGTCCCTTCCCCGTGGCCTGCTGTTGCTTGAGCTGCGCTTGCAATTCGGCCATCTGGCGCATGCGCTGGAAGAAGCCGGGCCCGCGTGAGGCCTGACGAGCTTTAAGTTTCTCCACATTCAGCAGATCGTGCTTCTCGATATGCCGTTTGATGAGACGGCTCTCGAAGATGGCGATGGTCGAGTTGGCGATGAAGTAGAGCGTAAGCCCTGCGGGAGCGTTGTACATGAACAGCGGGAAGAGAATGACGCTCATCCATTTGACGATAGCCTGCTGGGTCTTCTGCTCCGGTGTCATGGCCACGTTGGAGGGCGTGATGTATTTCTGATGTGCGAAGAGCACAAACCCGAAGAGCAACGGAAGGAGATTGAACGACTCAACCCTTCCGAAGAAGAGGAAGTTGAAGCCGCCTCCGAAGGAAATGAGCGCATCGGGCTGCGCAAGGTCAGCCAGAAAGCCCCATTGGCCGCCGCTGACCGACTGGAACAGTCCGAAGAATGCCGACTGATGCCGCAGTTCGAAGGCGTAGTAGATCATGGCGTAGACGGCGATCCAGACAGGCATCTGCAGGAACATGGGCAGGCAGCCCAGAAAGCCGGCAGGACTGACGCCCTCTTCTCGCCAGAGTTTCTGCATTTCGAGCTGAAGTCGCTTGCGATCGGAACCGTATTTCTCCTGGAGTTTTTTCTGCTTAGGAGCCAGCGCCTGCATGCGCTTGCCGAACTGCTGAAGCTTGATCTGCGACCACTTGGTCACAGGGTGCAGGATCAGCCGAACGATGAAGACAAGGCCGAAAATCGCCAGTGCCCAGTCACGGAACAGTCCGTCGTGAAGCACCCTGAGCAACGCCAGCAACGGTTCGGTAAGCCAACTGAATGTGCACCAGCCGCACGGGCCGCCGAGATTGAGCACGACGAGCCGATCAAGGGCAAGATCCTGTGCCAGGGGCTGCTTGCCGATGATCGAGCGCTTGAGTGGTCCGGCATAGACGGCCACATCGAGGTCTTGAGCCTGCCCCGCCTGAAGATCAAACGACGCGGTGGTCAACCGCAGCGCGAGGATCGGCGGCTCAACCGACGTATTCGAGCGGTTGAGGATGTATCGCTCGACCGTGCGGTCGGCCCCGAGCGCAGCGCCATTGTTCAGCGCAGAGTGCACCGTGACCCCGAAGTAACGGCTTGTCAAGGCGACCCATGCCAATGTGTAGGAGCGGTTCTTGGCCCGGGTAGAAGGCCAGACCAAGGCAGTGGTCTCGTAACGGCTGTCGGCCCGCTTCTTGCCGAGCACTGAGTTACGGGTGCGAAGATCACCATCCGCGACGACCGCACTCTGCGAGGGATCGATGGTGGGATTCAACAAGTACCCGAAACGGACACGGCGTCGATCGCCCATCTGCACGCCGGAATCGTCGGGAAGGTCAACCGCGCCGAATTCGCGATATTGAATCTTCAACGGACGATCAGTCAGATTGCGGATGCGCTGACGCAGAAAGAACTCAAGCCCCCCCGGCGCCAACTCAAAAGTCCGGGTGATCTCCAGAACAGGGACATCCGAAGCGTTTCGGATCTCGGCGCGGAAGCGCCCCGGCCCAACCTGCTGCCAGATCCTGCGTTCAAGCCCGTCTGCACCCACAATCCCCTGCAATCGAACCGTAACTTCGTTGATGATGACTGCATCGGCGGAGAACGGCGTCACGCCGTCTACACCGTGGTCGTACTCCTGCTGAAGCCGGATCGGATCGATCCGTCGGTACGTCTGGAAATAGGAACCGAGGTCAAGCGCCGCGACACCTGCCCCGTAGCGGCTGAACTCGATCAGCAACTGATCCCCCTGATCCGGGGATAGGCTTCCCAAGGGTGTAAACGGGGCATCAATCGCCCATGTACCGATTTCCGCCGCGTGCAGCCCTGAAAGCAAACCGGGTTCGGCCGATGCGGTGGGAGTGGCAGCCGGCGGTAAAGGAGGTTGACTCTCCGTCTGATCCGTGGCAACGGCGGGTGGAATCGGCGTCTCGGCTTGCGCACGCGAATCGGGCTGCGGATCGGGTATCGGCTGAGGCGGTGCCGGATCCGAGGCTGATGGTGTCGAAGTGTCGGGAGGTGGAGGAGTGACCGATGGTCGAGAGCTGTTGATCATCACGGCAACGGCAAAGCCGATGCCGACCAGCAGCACAAGCACGGGAATCAGGACGCGGAGGAGGGGGTTCTTCTTTCGTGCCATGGGTCTGGATCAATAGGCCCCGGAGGGCACGCGAGCGATCAGGAGATTCAAGAGCGGCAAGGCCTCGCCGAGGCCGCCGCACAACACCCAGGGGCGAGCAGCCCCGCCGGCCTAGCGGCCGAGGTAGAGGCGTTCACCGAGCCAGTCGTGCAGTTGAGGAACGTTTTTGATGCGCTGCGCGGTGACCTCGACGTTGTATTCGACCCGAACGAACTCAACACGATCGGGATGGATGACGGCGTATGCCGCACGCGGATCGAGATCTCGCGGTTGTCCGACGGAACCGACGTTGATGATGGCCTTTTCGCCCTCTATAAAGCGATAGACGTGGCTTTCGCCGAGTTCTCCCGGCGGATAGAAGTCCGGCTCG
Source organism: Phycisphaeraceae bacterium (assembly GCA_019636695.1). Classification (GTDB taxonomy): domain Bacteria; phylum Planctomycetota; class Phycisphaerae; order Phycisphaerales; family UBA1924; genus JADLCM01. Next base: position 112,475 of record JAHBXD010000007.1, on the reverse strand, counting down.
TCCGTGAAGACGCCGGGCACGTGCGTATGGCCGCAGAGACAGAGGCGGTCAATTCGTTCGAAGATCGATTCGAGCTTTTCGGCTGCGCTCGTGGCATCATCAGGAAAGACATACTCGTTGATGGGCCTTCGCGGCGAGCCGTGAACGGCGAGCACCGGGAAGGCCATTCCCGGGAGCGTTTCGACGATTCTGACTCGGAGCCTTCCCAGAAACTCATACCGTGCAGCGCGGAGGGCATCATCAGGCTCGGCGTCAAAGGCTTCGCGAGTCCAATAGGCGGCGGATTCGGCGAGCTGATTGAAATTGGTCGGTTCGTACAGCACACCGAAGTCGTGATTGCCCATCAGGCTCCACGCGCAGCGTGCGCGGACAAGATCGACGCATTCGAGCGGATCTGGTCCGTAGCCGATGATGTCGCCGAGGCAGATGATGCGATCGACGGAACGGCGGTCGATGTCATCCAGAACGCGCTTAAGCGCTTCGGAGTTGCCGTGAATGTCGCTGATGACTGCCGTGACCAAGGTCGCAAGCTCCATGGGGCTGATCGGAAGGTTGCAGGGGGCGGAGCGATGGTAGGGATCGGGCGGGTTCGGTGCAATGCCGCGGGGAAACCCCGGGGCCGGTGCGCAGATCCCGCGCGTGGATTGATCTGGGAATCCCTGCCATATCGGCAGCCCTGCCGCCGAAAAAACGGTATCCGACGGACAGCCCTCGGAAGCAATTTCGGAAGAGTCGCCCCTCGTTCGGCCCGATGTTTGCTCGGGACTACCATGCCCCGTGACCCGCCGTGCGGCGGGTGATGTCGGCGACAACGCCAGGAGCCGCCTGATGCCCTCTGCCAGCGTGACCTACCAGCGCACCCGGGAAATGACGATTGACGAGCTGCTGCTCGAGAATCGGATCGTCTTCCTGATCGGGGAGATCAACCATGTCTCAGCCGCGCGAGTGATGATGCAGATGTTGTATCTCGAGAACCAAAAACGAGGTCAGGAGATCAGTCTGTACATCAATTCTCCCGGCGGTGCGGTGGACGACACGCTGGCGATCTATGACACGATGCGGTTTCTCTCCAGCCCTGTGGCCACATATTGCATCGGCAGGGCTTACAGCGGAGCCGCGGTGTTGCTCACAGCGGGTGTGAAAGGCAAGCGGTTCATTCTGCCGCACGCGAAGGTGATGATCCACCAGCCGTATGGGGGGATCACCGGTCCTGCTGAGGACATTCGTATTCAGGCCGAGCAGATCATCAAGGCCAAGCAGGAGCTGAACCGGATCATCGCGGCGCACAGCAGCCGTTCGTATGACGAGGTGCAGGCCGCGGGCGAGCGAGACCGGTATTTTTCCGCAATTGAAGCACGCGAGTGGGGCCTTGTGGATGAAGTGCTGACTGAGCCGAGCGGAACGCAAGGCCCGAACCTTGCTCGCTGATTCATCCGTTCATCCATATCAAGCCTGCAGGCTTCCCAAGGAAAGAGGAACGCACATGTCCGGCTATCTGGTACCGATTGTGATCGAACAGACCGCCCGAGGCGAGCGGGCGTATGACATCTATTCCCGCCTGTTGAAAGATCGCATCATTTTCATCGGGGGACCGATCACCGATGATCTGGCGAACATCGTGGTCGCGCAGTTACTGTTTCTGGCCAATGAAGACCCCAAGGCCGATGTGCACTTGTATGTGAACTCGCCCGGCGGAAGCGTGAGCGCCGGTCTGGCGATCATCGACACGATGGATTACGTCCAACCCGATGTCTGCACATACATCATCGGACAGGCGGCAAGCATGGGGAGCATCATCTCCTGCTGCGGCGCGAAGGGGAAGCGTTTCACGCTTCCGAACAGCAGGAACCTGATGCATCAGCCGCTGCTCGGCGGTGTGCTGGAAGGCCAGGCGACAGACCTGGAAATCGAAGCCCGGGAAATGCTTCGTATCAGGGACAAGATTTACAACCTGTACGCCGAACGCACCAACAAGCCTCGTGAAGTCGTGGTGCGCGATCTCGATCGCAACAAGTGGCTCGATGAGGACGAAATGCTTGAATACGGCCTCGTCGATAAGATTCTGCGGTCGATGCCTTCGCATCGAACTGATCGGTAGAACGGTCTGAATTGCGCACATGTGACAAAACCACGGGCGACCGGCCTCTAGCCGGTCGCCCGCTCTTGTTCATGCATCCGCAGCGCGTGCTGCAATCACATCAACCGCCTGCGGCGGCACAAATCAATTCAGCACCTTGCGGAGTAGACCACCTGAATTCTGGCGACCGAGCCAGAAGTCCGTGTCGTTGACGGAGTCGAAGTTGTTTGACAGAGCGCGGTCGATCGTGGGGATGAAGTAGGTGCCTGCACCGGGTACGTTGGAGACGGAGTTCGCCGCAAACAGATCGACGGCCCCGAACCCGGCGTTGCCGGTGATGCGCAGGCCCATAAGTTCGCCCACGTGACGTCCAACCGCCGCGGTGAGCGACTGAACAAGGTTGTCGACATCAGTCTGGCTTGGGGTGTAGTTGAGATTGGCGAACGCGGGGAGGAAGACGACGGCTTCATCATTGCGATCGGCGTTAAGCGGGTCGGAGCGCTGAGCAAATCCGAACGGCTGGGTAATGGTGCTGAACAAGCCGCCCTGAGCAGCGAAGTTGAAGAAGTTGAATGTGCCGAAGATCTGGCTGATCGGATCGTTGGTGCTGGAGAGGAAGACCGTCGAGAAATCCTGGAACTCAAAGACTGACGGATCGGTTGAGATGTTTACCTGAACGCCCAGGCTGGCGTAGATATTGCGGACGTTGATGACGATGCGCTGCAGGACGTAATCGTTGACTGTCTGGCCGTTGAGCGTTGTGCCGGTGAAATTGAGCACGCTGAGATCGAAACCGCGGAGATCCGTGGTTTGCCCCCCGGCCTCGAGCCAGTTGATCTGGCCGCCGCGGGTTTCGATGAAGATGTTCTGCGGAGCCTGCGTGACCGCACCCATGCCGCCGGTGATAATTTCGATCGCGTAATCCGTGTTGAAGACGCCCTGGATATAGACGGCATACGAGGCGGAGACCTGCCCGACCGTGCCGATGCGGCCCGGGGCCGGGAAGCGAATGAAGAAATCGCCGTTGGCGTCGTATCCGTATGCGGTCTGCCCATCATCGGCGATGATGCCGGGACGACCGCCATTGGGTGCAAAATCGGTCGGCGCGAAAACCAGAACGGCATCATCAACCGCGGTGGCAAAGGTCGTGTCGAAGAGGGCGAACTGGACGCCGCCGGTGAAGTCCTGGAAGCTGAAGAGGCTGTCGGAGCCGAGGTTGCTGCCGCGGCTGCCGAGGTCGCCACCCACATCGGTGAGCTTGACGGTGATCTGCATCATCGTGCCGGGCGCGATCGGATTGCCGTTGTTGAGATGGAAGATATCGACATCGGCGAAGACGGCGCCGGGCACACCCGAGTGCCCCTTGGGACCGATGGCCGATTCGACAGTCGTCGTGACCACGCCGTTGGCACGAACAGAGGTGACGCCGGCGCCGTTGCCGCCGGTGACGATGTCGTCGGCGGTATTGCGAATGCCGTCTGGTCCGACGTTGAGGGTGAAGGTGTAGTTGCCGATATTCAGCACATTGCTGTTGGCAGGGAACGCGCTGGGCAACGGGGCATCAATCAACCGCTCGCCGTTTCCGGCATCGGTGGAGTCGGCGAATCCGCTGTTGCCGTCGTCAAAGACTTCGACAGTGAACGCATAGTCGCCGATGGTGCCGGGGGTGGTCGTGACGCTCGGGATGTTCGCCTGGGCGATAGATTCGACCGTGTTCCCGACGGCGATGAAGTAGGTGCCCGTGACGCGAACCAGATAGACCTGTTCAGAGTTGAGCTGTGTCGGGGTCAGCACGTTGACCGGGAGCGTGACAATCTCGGGGGTGTTGGCGAAGAACCCGACGCCCGTACCCGAAGGCGTGATGAGCGTGACCTGGGTGTTGATGGCGCTGCCGGAGAGCGGCCCAAGGCGAAGGATCTGGCCTGCCTGAAGCGTGATCTTGTAGACGTCCATGTCGCCGGCGAAACGGAAGAAGTTGACGTTGTTGTCCGGGTGGTCGCCGATGACGCCTCGGACGGTGAAGGGCTTGTTGACGTCGGGGAGGCGGTTGGGGGCATAGTTGTTGTCCATAACGATGTCGAGGTCGATCGGCTGGTAAAAATCGACCCGGTGGACGACATTGCCGAAGTTGTTAACCACGTTGATGGAACCAGAGGCCAGTTTGTCACCGGCATCGCCGACAATGTTGTCCTGCGAGAAATAGTCGCCCGGATCGGCGAACCCGTCGCCATTGCCGTCGAGACGCGCACCACTGAGCTGCGCGCGAAGCACATCGGCATCAAGCACGAAACGATAGATGCCCGGGCCAGGCACGCCCGGCAACTGAGGCAAGCTTCGATTGGTGATATCGCGATTGAACGTGATGGCGGCTGAATTGCTGGTTGCGTCGTAGGTCAGGGTGTAATCCAGATCCCGAACGAGGAAGATCTCGACATCGCCGGAACTGCCGCGAACCTCGCGGACGGTGAGCGCTGCAGGAAGTGTGCTGGCGTCGATCGCCTGGTTGAAGAAGATACGAGCCGTGTAGATCCGGCTGGATTCGGTGACGCGAAGATCCGTCACGGAGATCGGCGCAGGCACGGTGGTCGCGCGAACAATGCGGAAGTTGCCGATATCCTGTCCTTGCTGGCCGCCGATCGTCACGTTGCCCAACGTTCCTGTAGAGAAGATTCGGTAGGCCTCGGTGAAGCGGTTCGAACCGACGCCCGTGCCCGTGATGACGATGTTGCCGATCCGTGAGCGGCCATCGGCGATCCGATCGTCACTGGTGCCGAAGAAGGCATCGACGCCGCGTAGCGCGCCGGCGACAATGTCGGACTCGAAGAAGTTGCCGTTGATCGTGAAATTCGATGCAAAGCCGCTCGACACGCGGTCGGCCGAAAGCCCCGTGCCGCCGATGTCGCCATCGGCGCCGAGATCGCCGCCGATGAGGATGGCCGTCCGGAACATTTCACCCTGCACGACGACATTCCCCAGCTCGTCGCCGACCGAAACACGGCTTTGGCGGAAGGAACCTACAACGAGGGCGCCCGTGCCTCCGGTTGATCCCGCAGGCTGCGCGATGCCGAGTCTCGACCCCACGCGGATCAGGGCATTATCCACGGCCCCGGTGACGCGCGCGCTGGTCAGGTCGCGTTCAACGTTCAACAAGGCACGCATCGCGCCGCCGACGGTGAATGTACCGCCGTTGCGCATATTCACGGCGGCCTCGCCCCTGATGGCGGGGTTGGTCGCACCGAAATTCCCGGCGATGGCCACGGTGCCGATATCACGGGCATGAACAAAGCCGCCCGTCAACGACTGGAACGACATCGAGGTGACATTGCCGCCGAACCGGATGGTGCCCGTGCCAGTGACATTGCGGAAGACGATCGAGCCGCCGGCATCATCAATGATGATGTCTGAATCACCGGCGAGATCGGCCGTCATGTTGAGTGTGCCGATCGAAGAGTTATTGGTCGATACAATGTCAAGGTTCGTCGCCACACCGGTGCTGCTGGTCACAGTCAGTGTGCTCAACAACGTGGTGTCGGCAAGGGTCAGACGGCCCGCGGCGGCGTTCCAGAACGCTTGCCCAGGCCCGGCGAGCGTGAATGTGATATTCGCACCGGAATGCGAAACAGTAAGCGTTCCCGGGACGAGCACGCCTTCCGGCGTGCCGGTGACGATCGTGGGATCGCCTGCAAAACTCTCTACGATGCCCCCGGGACGAACGACAAGCTTGGGATTATTCAGCACCGCTGGCGCCAATGTGTCGGCGCCGACCACGACATTCGTCGCCGTGCCCCCGACGGTGACATTCGAAATCGTCGAGAACCCGATGGCGAGGCGGTCGTCATTGGTGTTCCAGATGCCGTCATTCCCGGCGAGCTTCCCCGCAACGACATCAACATCCGAGGCGTTGCCGCCGATGGAGATCAAGTCAACGATCCCCGGGCGAATGGTGTCCGCGTTGAAGACACCACCCGCGTTGACCCCGCCAGGCCGATTGTCGTCACCGAGATCGAAGAACCCAGCGCCGAAGAGCGCACCGGCGACATGACCCGCGATCGAGATATTGACGATGCGGTCACCGGCGACGAAGAAGCTTCCCTTGCCCGTTGTCAGACCGTCATTGGCAACACTGCCCCCGATCGTGATCGCCGAAATCTGACGCCCGGCCGAGACGCCGGCCTCAAACACCGAGCCGTTGGTCACCACGAAACTGACGAGGTTGCGACCCGCGCTGATTCTCGGTCCGTCGATGCCTGCCGATACGCCGACGCCCAACGGCAACTGCGCCCGGAACCCATCGACCGCCGTCAGCGGCGAGAGCGCCGGGTTGATGCCGACATGGCCGAAAACTCCGTCAGCACTCCCCGCGACGCGGAGAGTGGTGATGTCGTAGTCGGCGTGGACGTCACCCAGCAGGTGCCCACGATTGATCACCAGACTCGTCAACGTGCCGTCGTACGCCGCGATCGTGGAATTCGGCAGCAGAGAGCCGTCGTTGATCGTGACGCTTGCGATGCCGTTGGAGTAGGAAATCACGCTCCCTGCGAAATCGCCGTTCACCGTCACGGGACCGATCCGATCAAACGCGACGATAGAACCGCGGCCGAGGGTGTTGTTGTTGGCAAGATGCGTGGCGCGGCCGATCACGACTCCGGGCTGTACGCTCGATCCAGCGCCTCCTGAACTGCCCCCGCCGCCCGGGGTGACGATGTTCACGCCGACCGTGCCGCCCACGCGAATTTCGGAATACAGCTGACCATTGGGAACGCTGATCGCCGTCAGGTCGCCGCGAATCAGCACGATACCGCCGGTGTCACGGTCGCCGATGTGCCGACCCGCGACCATGGCGCGAACACCCGCCGAGATATCGGTACGAAGCTTGAGGTCTCGTGCGGCACTCAGAAGGCTGACAGTGCCCCGGCTCGTGGTCGTGCGAATATCAAGGTCGATGTCGCCGACGGTCGTGGTGATCGTGGCGACCGGACCACTCGAGCGCACCGAGCCGCTGATGAGCTGAGCCGCGCGGATCAGGTCGATCCGCCCGTTCGGTCCCGTCGAAGCGAAATCGGTATTGATGATGCTCGTGCCGGCAGTCACGCTGATGATCGGTCCGGCGACATTGAATGACGAAGCCGCGATCGTCTGGCCGACGGTCATCGCCGTCAGTTGACCGGTGGTGATGTTGCTTCCGCGGAACGACCCGGTAGCCGTCAGAACGCGAATTTCGTTATTGACCTGGAAGTCGACGCGCGTGAAGTTATGCGCGGAGATGCTGCCGGTGACCGTACCGACGATGTCGACGAGCAGATCACTCATCTCGCCCTGATTGCCGAGCGTTTGAATGCGGTTGAGATTTTCACCGATGTAGATCGAGTTCTCGCGGAACTCGAGATTTGTGCCTGTGCGCGTCGAATTGCGGTATCCCGCGGCCTCGATCACCCCTGCCCGCCGGATGGCATTGTAGAACGATGCATCGAAGAACCCGCCGGTCAACCGGAACGTATTGATGTTGGTCGCCAGAATCGTCGAACGGAAGAAGTCGGCGTTGGTGCCCGTCACGCTGTTGATATCGCCGGCGACAATCGGCGCATCGTCGTAATAGAAACTGGTCCAGAAGGCATCGAGCTGTGCGACGGTGATGTGGGCATCGATGAAATCGCCGCCGCCGGTAAGGTTGACCGAGTCAATCCCGCCGAATTCGTTGAGCTGTCCGGGAACGGTGTTGGCCGAGGCGATCACACTCCGGATGTTCGCGCCGTTGCGGCCGATGACGTTGCGGATTTCATCCTCGGCGAAGATGCCCGTCGTGGCGATGGGCGACTGGTCGCGTGCCGCCAGACCGTTGCCGACATCGACGAATGCAATGATCGGGGCGTAAATAACGCCCACGATGCCGTCGAAACGTCCGAGCGGGGTCACATTGTCGGCATTGGCCCTCAGCGATTGCAGGATCGAGCCTGGCCCCTGCAGAATCACATCGCCGATGGAACCGCCGACGCTGATGTCCAGCACGTTGCCGTTACGCACGACCAGACCGTCAAGCCGGTCATCAAACGGCCCACCGATGTCGTCGAGATAGGCTGTGCCTGGATCGTCGGTGGCTTCATTCGCAGGACGATAGAGCTGGCCGTTCCAGTTCTGGTCCATGGCGCCTGCCGAAATGCCGAGCACACCGCCGACTTCGTTGTTCAAGCCCGCCTCGAGCCCGAGCACCGGGCCGATCAACCGCGGGCCGAACGTGGGCACCTGCGTGCGCCCGAGGTCGCCGGTCTGAATCGTCAACGTGTTGAGACTGCTGACATCGATCGCCACGATGTCGCCGTTCGGGGTCGTATTCGAGATGATGTTCAATCCGCCGCCGGAGTCGCGGATACGCCAGATATCCACCTCAAGCGGCCCTGAGATATTGATATTCGAAAGAGGCGTCGAGTTGGTGATGTCGATGCTGCCGATGGCGATCGGGCCAGCCTGACCCGTCACACCCACGCTCACGATGTTGAGCGAGCGACCGCCGGCAAGGTTCGCGGCAATCGTCGAGATCGCCACGCCCTCTGACCCGTTGATCGGCAGGAAGCGAATGAACCCGACCGGGGCGCCCGAAGGCACGCCCGAAACAGTAATGCGCACCCGACCGCCAGAGTCGTCGGTGATTTCGACCGTGGTGCCTTCGAACAGATCGATCTGGCTGTTGACGCCGTTCGGAAGGTCGATGCGCGGGAAGTTGACGAATCGCACGTCTCCGCCGATGCCGCGAGAGATCATGCGCGAGGTAAACAGCGGCGTCCCGCCGTAGATACCCCGAAGCTGCCCATCGGTTCCTTCATTGTCCTGACTGATGAGAATACCACCGATCACCGCCCCATCGGGCGTGGTCACGTTCAGCGTGCCGCCGGCAACGTGCGAGCCGATGCGAATCATCCCGATGTCACCGCCGGTGCCTGACAACCCTGTCACAAGGTCAAGGCCCTGGGCGAAGAACGAGTTCGGACCAGCATCCTGATCGATCCCGACCGCGCCTTTGATGTCGAGCATGCCGACGCTGCCGCCGACCCGCATCGTGAGGAACCCGACATCGCCCTGCAGCGGGCCGGTCCCGATCAACTCTGACCGTCCGGTCGTCAGATACCCCAGATTGCCGCCGATGTTGATGGTGATGCCTCGTTGCAGCGAAGCCTCGATGTCGCCGCCAGTCACGATCGAGTACAAGTGGCCGGGCGTGGATATGGAACCCGCCGCGAATCGCATATTGGTGTCGAGCACCGCCTGCGACGTATTGAAGATCTCGGTTGGGTTCGAGTCTTCACCACCGCCGGTCATGAACCCGGTGCCCACGCGAATCATGCCGATGCTGCCGCCGAGCACCTGGATGCTGTTGGCCGTGCTGCCCAGCAGGCCGCCCGTGCCGGCGCCTGTGCGATAACTGCCGAGAGTGGTCGGCGCGATGCCGTTGAGTGAGATCTCGTAGCCGACGACCGACCCGTCGAAGTCACCGTCCACGCTCGTGAACTCACTGACGATCAGGTAATACACCGCGTCCATCGGCGCTGTGAAACGCAGCACCTGTGAGTTCTGCACCGTGCGTGCGGCTTCGGTTGCGGCGAGCGTGCGACCATCCTGGTCGACGATTCGAACACTGACCGTGCCGCTGGTCTGCACCTCGACAGGCTGCGAACGGGTCGCCGCGAATGCAAAGACGTCGGAGGGATCCTCAGCCCTATCAATCGCAGGATTGCCGCCCCCCACTTCGCCCGAGATAATCACGCTCGTGCTTTGAGAATTGACCCACTCGGCATTGAGAATGTTGTCGTTACGGATCATCTGGGTGCCGAACAACAGCGCCCGACCGGCGATCTGGTTCGCTCCCGTGCCCGTCGACTCAATCCAAAGGTTGTAATACTGCTGCTCACGGAACTGCGCATTCTCATCAACGGCGTAGATGAACTCCTTTTCCTGATATCGCAGGACATCAAGCGGAGGCCGTGTAGCCGGACTTGAAAGATCACCGAAAACCGTCACTTCAAGCAGCGATCGTCCGCCGATCATGATTTCGCCGACCGTTCGACCCACGATCAGTTCAGACTGCGTCTTGACGATCTCCAGCAATGTGAAGTCGTTTGTGGTGAAGTCGGGGTCGGCGACCCACTGCCCGGCGTCTGAGGCAACCACCAGCGAACCCAAGTCGCCCGCGACCGTCACCGAGCCGACCAGGTACCCCACATTGAGCGTGCGCAGCGCACCCGTAAAATCGCTAGAACCATGCATTACGCCGTGCAGGCGCACCGTGCCCATGCTCGAACCATCCGGAATGAAAATGCCCTGATCCGGCCGGTTGAAAGCCGTCGGATCTCCGACGATGGCCTGCGTAAAGCCTGTTGCCAGGCCGCCGGGGTTGTATGTGGCGGTGTTCGCGTTGTTCCGCACGAACGGTGAACCCAGGATCACGGATCCGGGACCGGGCGGCAGGCCGGCAGCCCCGCCGTCGGTGTCAAAGGCATACCCGAAACCGGCGGTCTCGAATAAATCGAATATGCCGATCACTTCGGTCGGACGCGAATACAGGAACCCGCCTTGGGTATACCGGCCATCGGGCAACGACAACGGGTTCGTCGACGCCGCCTGATTGCTCTCTTCAATCGAGCCGCCGGCCAAGGTCAGCGATGACCGCTGATCGACGCCCGTCAGCACAATGCGGCCGATGCCGTCGTTGAAGTTCGGGATACCGTTGTCATCCGGATCGACCAGCGCGAACGAACTGTTCGGCGGAATCCCCAGTGCCAGCGTCGGGATCATCGGACGGCCGTACAGATCAAACACCTGCACCTGCGCGCCGACAGGACCGGTCAGTCGAATTTCCGCTCCGAAAATGCGGCTCGTGACGATGTCCACGAAGATCGGCTCAGGCTTCACCCCTGTCACATCATCAACGTCGAAAAATTCCGTCGAGCCTTCGATTGCCTCAAAGCGGATGCGGTCAAACCGCTCGGGAATCTGCGGCGTCTGCGCCGTGAAGACAAACGTACCGACGCCTGCAAGCCAATCGGCGCTGTTGATCGGCGCGGTGTTGAGATTCCGCAGGGCGTTCCCCGTGATCGACGCGACGGTTTGCCCGCGGAACGTCAGCACGGCCCGAACGTTGTTGTAGTTCAGCCCGAACTGCCCGCCGGCACGATTGAAATTCAGCGACACCTGCGACAAAAGCGCATCGGGATCGTCCACGGTGACCACGTCGCCTGTATCAAACTCGAAACTGAAGAACTCGCCGACGTCACCAAGCCGAACCCGCAGCCGCTCACTCCCCTGAATCGGCTGACCGTCCGGATCCAGATCAACCACGATCCGGAAATCGCTCGCGGGAAGAATGTTGTGCCGGACACGCAGGAACGAATCGTCGAACTCGAAATTGCTCGCTACGTTCCCAGCCGGACGATCGGCGAAGTTCTCGGTGGTTGCGCTCGGATCACCCGGATCGCGGACGAGTTGCTCGGTCGCCAGATAGGGAATCGTGTACCCGAAGATTGCCCCGACCGTCCCCAGCCCTGTTGCCGGGTTGACCACGTCCGGCGTGATCGTCAGGCTGAACAGCAACTGTCGAGGCTCAAGCCTCTCGACCAGAGTGCTCCGGCTCACACCGGCCAACGACGCCAGACGGCCCGCTGCTGAACCACGCTCGACGCCCCGGTCCCGACGACCCGGACGCGCGTACGGACGATGCGAGCGACGCGAAGGCTTCATGATCACTCCTGACTGCTTCACTACGAGGCACGCGGCCGTGCCGAATGTCCTGCATGTCTACCGCTCGACGCCTCCCCGCCCGACCCCGAAAGGCCGGGAAAGTCAGCGCCCGGCCACGCAAACGGCCATGCCGCTTGACGTTGCCGCATCTCGCAGGTTGCCCGTGGCGATGCACGCCGCGTTCACCCTGCCCCAACCGGCCCTGCCGACCGGCCTGCACGCGCCAAACCCACCCCTAAGGCGTGACGCGGGCACAAACTACCCCGTGTTTGCTTCTCGCTCAACTCGCAACTCGATGTCGATGCCTTGACGCCAAGCACAGCGATGACAAGACAATCACGGACTCCGAGCCGAAAGGTGATCGACCAGGGCTTTCCCTGGAATTCCGCCCGGAACTGCGTGCGAATGGCAAGCGGGGGCCATCCCAATACGTCAATCCCAGGTGCCTTCGCGGCGGGGTTCCGCGTCGGCTGCTGCAACGGTACGCACATACCGCCGCAGCGGATGCATTCTAACCGATTCGACGCCCTGCGCGTCAAGCCTGTTCCAACTTCCTGAACTCACACCGGTCATCCAAGGGTTTCCCTTGTGTGTGAAGCCCGCGATACCCCGAAATAAGGGGCTGGGCTCGCCTTAGGGTTCAACCGCACCAGGCGACGTTTCCGCGATGCCTTCATCGAGTGAGAGCACACCCAAGGAAACCACTGGCTCATATCTCGGGCGATTGTGGATGACCTGTCAATTACGTAAACACCATCTGTAAGTGCGTATCAGCGGATCGACGCCACCAGGATACGGTCGAGGCCGTCCTGATCTCTTGCCATTTCTGCCGCTGCAACACGTGGATGTTCCTGAACCAACTGAAGCCCGTGGGAAGCCCTGGCTGCGGCAAGCTCAACCACAAGCAGCCCTCCAGACCTGATCCACTTCGGCCCTTCACGGAGAATTCGGCCGACGTACGCCATGCCGTCAGGGCCACCACGCAGCGCGACCGTAGGCTCATGGTTCTTGACGTTTGGTTCCACAGCTCCCCATTCATCATCTGGGATGTAGGGAGGATTTGCCACCAGATACCGAACTCCGGATGTCGTCGAACCTTCCGCCACAGCCGGATGCCCAGCAATCGGATCGAGCAAGTCGCCCTCCAGCAATTCGATCCTGTCTGCAACACCGTGCCGTTGGATGTTTTGTGATGCGACGGACAACGCTTCGCGGGAGATATCGCTCGCCAACACACGAGCGGCAGGCAGGTGCTTCGCCAGTGTCGCCGCGATACACCCGGATCCTGTGCAAATATCCGCGATAAGCAGGTCATCCTCTATGCCGGGCTGAGCGCGAGCGTGGGCGAGCACGCGCTCTATCAATGTGACGGTGCTCGGCCTCGGGATCAACACTCGGCGATCGACCGCAAAAGGAAGACCGAAGAACCAGGCTTCGCCAGTGAGGTATTGGACAGGCTCATCGGCGAGAGCCCGTGCAACAAGTTCTCGAAGCCGTGCTCGTTCCGCAGCGCTGGCCGGCCGCTCGGGATCAAGATAGAGCCTGAGGCGATCACAGCCGAGCACCATTGCAAGAAGCATTTCCGCAAGAAGGCGAGGCTGATCGAGGCCGCGCCTGGCGAAGGCATCCCCCATCCACTTCAACAGTTGCCGGGTTGTCCACACGTGCGTCTCAGAAGCGGCCGGCATTGCAGGATCCTACCGCTTTGACGCGGGATTGGAACGGCCTGCGCGCCGTGCAGAGCGTCGGAACCGAGTTCCTGAGAATAGGGTCCGAGAATACGTATTCCACCCCAGTCGCGATTCAAGCCGACATCTTGCTTTACCCGATGCATCACCCATGAGCGCACTGGGAGCAGCGGCAGCCCAAGCGGCCAGCGGGGTTGCGCGGGCTGATCAACTCGCCCGCAAAGGACTCGATCGGCAGGAGCGCCGACGAGAAGTCAAACGCTCGGAACGCGACGTGGACGGTGACGAAGTGAACGTCGCGCCCGAAGCGATCGAGGGTGCCGAGGCCGTACGTCCGCCGGCCGGTCAACAAGACGAAACAGCACGGAGAGATCACCCGCAGTCGTACACCCAAGGCGGCCGACCGAGAGCAGAAGCACCGGGCCATCTCGATGTCGAGGCCTGAACAGCGTCAGGCGGCCTGGGTCGCGCTTCCTGAAGCACGGTGAAGCCGCTGGAGTTCGCGCAACACCTTCATCAGCAGCAGGCGATCCGGGTCGCGGCCGATCAAGACCGGCGAGTACCGCATGTCGTCGAGGACATCTTCTTCCAGATACGCGAGCACTGAGCCGGGTGAGGTCGCGGCAGCGAGACATAAACCCGAGGCGATTCGCCCGACGATCATCGTGTCGCCGACAAGCCCACACTCGAGTTCAGACTGCACAAACGGAAGTGGGTCCGGCAGATCGCGCATGTTCATGCCGCGTACAAGCATATCCGCACGTCGGATCGCTTCGATACCTGAAGCATCTTCAAGCGCGGCGAGCCTGGCTGCGGCCAGCCGTAGCTGCACCGCAGGGTCATCAGGCGCAAGGCGAGCCGCTGCCTCGAAACCTTCGAGCCGGTCTTCAGCGTCGATCGGACCATCCCATGTGCTGAGCCACCCAGTGAGAACCCGAGCAGCGGTCATGGCACTGCCTGGCGCATGCGGACGGAGTGCCGCCCGCACAACCAGGTCGCGCAGGTGAAGCATCGCCCGTGTCTGGATATCAAACTCCCCTGTGATCCGCCGGATACCGCTCAGCGCATCCGCGGTGCTCCGCGCAGACGCCGCAGCGGCTTCGGCGAGCGCACGAAAGAACTCGATCTGAAGGGCATCATCTTCCTTCAATTCACCGAGCACGCACCGCTTCGGATCAAGGCGAGAAGGGAAAACACCCGCGTAGGTGGCCTCGGAGGGTTTAGACCAATCGGTGATTCCGCTGTCCTCCGCACCGAAGGTTGTGATGACGAGTTCACCTTCCCCGGCATCGTGAACAAGGGCGTCAAGTTCCATTCGCTCGGCAACGATCGGCGTGCCCGCTCCCGGCTCAAGTGCGATCCACTCGAAGCCCAGGGGGCGTTCGCCCGAAACAAGCCGAGTCGTCACCGACGGCGAGGTGGAGACCCCGATACGAATTTGCGAGCCTTTGCGACCGAACTTGCGTCGGTTCGAATTTTTGGAATCACCGGGATCTTCAAAGAGCGAGAGTTGGACTGGATCCTGCTCAGCGGATGAAGGCCTCGGTGTCGCCGCAGCACGAATCTCCTCAACACTCTTGCGGATACTTCCTGTAGTTTCGCGGCAGAACGTACGAACTCGATCCATCACGCTGACAGGCATGGCGCAGAGCCGACTCCCCCACTTGCCGCCGATCGAGATGTGCTCACCCCATCGAACGACAGCGAAGACCAGCGGAATTCCCCAGACACCCAGGGGGATGCCGAGAATCGGCGTCCCGAGCCAATGGGCGCCTAGAAAAAATGCCGTGGCTACCACGCCGCAGGAACCGAACAGGACACTCGCGTTCGATGCTGTGCGCCTATCCGCAAGGACATGGGGATGGGTGAGTGGGGTTGCCTCCGACCCTTCTACTGATGATGAGCGCATGGTCATGGGACCGAAGTGATCGGCCGGAAACCGACCGAGTCTGAGACGTAGCGGCGTCAAGCAGACGCTCGATGACCGCGTGCGACCACTACGACCGTCGCAACCCCAGCGTCGAGCCGTGGTGATCAATGGAAACCACGGCGAGCGGAGTGATTCTCGGACGTTCAGTCCGATGCCGGCAATGGAATCGATACCATGCTCCGGAAGCCGTCACGGTCGTAGGCACGGACCCCGAAAAACCAATCGTCTTTGGAAAGCTCGAGTGTGGCCTCGGTCACCTGGCCGACATCTACGACATGCTCCCAAAACGGACTGGTGGTAGCCCGATAGACGACCTCGTATCCGACCACGTCAGGTTCAGCACTGGGAAGCCATCGGAGGGTCGTGTCGTACGCGAGTGTGCCGGCGAGCATGCGCGTCTGAGGTGGCGATGGGGCGTTGGCGAGGTGGATCAGTGCGGCGAGATTGAGCCGAGCAACATCGGCGAGATATTCGGCATCTACATACTCAGGTAGGTCCCCATAAGGTCGGTCATTCCGGACGCGAATGTCCTGATGCTGGCGGTCATAGTTTTCATAGACTTCCGTGAATCGGACTGCGGCAAATCCAAACTCGTTGAAAGCGGAATGATCACCGCCGCGAAGAAACCGGTCAGGACGAAAGACCAATCGCGGTTGAACGGCTGTCTGCTCTCTCGCGGCGACCTCGGCGACATAACGGGCCAACCCGCGGGATGGGGCATCATGCTCGTTCCCGATCGCCCTGACCTGACCGAGTGCGCGCAGGCGACCTTCGAGTTCGCGCGGATCATCGCCGCGTGTACCGACTTGAACAAGATTCGATTCGATGCCTTCGCTGAAAAGACGAATGTGCCGCCGATCTTCGCGGCCGCCCGGACCGGTCGGATCTCCGACGATGTCATTCGAGAGCACCCCGACGATGCTCCTTCCCTCGGCATGCGCGGCACGGGCGTGGGCGCGAGCACCCAAAAGCCCTTGCTCCTCCCCTGCGGTTGCCATGAAAACGACCGTGCAATCGAGAGATACTTCGGCGAGCACCCGGGCAAGTTCGAGGACGAGCACGGTTCCCGAGCCATCGTCATTTGCGCCTGGAGCCGCGGAACGCGCATCCATGGGATCACTTGCCCTGCTGTCATAGTGCGCGATGACATAGACATGGCGAGGAGCCGCCTGGGGCATCGTTCCGGGCAGGACGGCAAGCACATTGACCAGTTCTGTTTCGCGTGGAATTCTTCGCCCCGGAGGCACGGAATGCCCATCGAACGAAGGCTTGAGCCGCCCACCCGCTTCTTGGAACCGATGGAGGATCCATTGCCGGGCGGCGCCGATTCCGACGCCTTCAGGGTCGGGGTCGCTCAATGAATGACGAGTATGGAAAGAGGAAAGGATGTCAATATCGGCCCGGATGCGCTCGGCGGAAACCCGGGCGAGGTGTTCGGCCACGCCGGGGACCGGGTCGACTGCCGGAAAGACCGCATGCGGGAGAACACCGAGCAGAAGAGCAGGCAGAAGCATGATGCAGCTTACCGCAATCACCAGGCTCGGTGTTTGGGCAGGTGGAGTCGATGCGAACTGAACCCTATAGTGCCGTGCTCGCGAGGAACCACACGCGCGGGCGTCGGACGCAACTGAACACTGACCATAGATTATTTCGGAGAGGCCATGAGCGACTACGCCAAGGGGCTTGAAGGGGTGACTGCCGCCGAAACCCAGATGTCGTATATCGACGGGACGGCAGGCATTCTGGAGTACGTCGGCATCCCCATCGGCGAACTCGGCTCGCATTCGACGTTTGAAGAAACGGTCTTTCTGCTCTGGAACAACCGTCTGCCGACGCGTGCAGAGCTTGATGGGTTTACTAAGGATCTGCGTGCCCGCTACCGGCTTCCGGATGGGTTTATCGATCGCATCCGCGCGTGCCCTCAAGATGCCCAGCCCATGCACGTGCTGAGGACGTTGGTTTCGGCACTTGCTTTATATGACAAGAACCCTAACGCCAACGACGTGCCCTCGGCCCGCGAAAAGGGCCTGAACATTCTCGGCTGCACACCGGCGATTGTCGCTGCGTTTGATCGTCATCGTCGCGGGCTTGACCCAGTGGCCCCCGATTCCTCGTTAAGTTTCGCTGAAAACTTCCTGTACATGCTCAACGGCACCAAGCCCACGCCCACAATGGCGCGAGCGTTTGACATCTGCATGATTCTGCATGCGGATCACGGCTTGAACAACTCGACATTCACGGCGCGGGTGGTAATCAGCACGCTCAGCGATGTTTATTCGGCGTTGACTGCCGCGATCGGCTCACTCCGCGGCCCGCTGCACGGCGGAGCGAACGAAGAAGTGATGGTGATGTTGAACGAGATTCCCTCGGTCGACGCGGCCGAGAAGTATGTGATGGACAAACTGGAGCGCAAGGAACTTATCATGGGATTCGGCCACCGGGTCTACAAGGCCAAGGATCCCCGGGCATCGCACCTGCAGGTGCTTGCCAAGCAACTGGCGACCGACACTGGCAATCAGGCTCTGTTCGAGAAATCCAACAAGATCGAGCAGATCATGCATCGGGAACGTGCGGCCAAGGGCATCTATCCGAACGTCGATTTCTACAGCGCCACGACGTATCACTGCATCGGCCTCAAGCTCGACCTTTTTACACCGATGTTCGCGATGTCGCGCCTGGCAGGATGGACGGGCCACATCATCGAGCAGCTTTCCGACAATCGGCTCTTCCGTCCGAAGGCCAAGTATGTCGGGCCGCACAATGCTCCGTATGTTCCGATCGATCAGCGCGGCTGAGTCGGTTATCGCCAATTTCGCATACCGGCTGCGGGCGTCAATGGTCCTTAGTGGCGTTCGGCTTTTGGTTGCGCCACTGCTGAGCCGTTTCCTCGCAAAAGTCGACTCCGCCATCCCCGAATGCGGCATCCCATGGCCGCAGGTCCGGAAATCGTTGCACGATTTCCAAATCGGCTTGCAACCGCGCGCTTGCCCGCGAGAATCCCGCGTGCTTCGGGCGCGTTTGCCCGATAGCCAGTGTCTCTGGCGAAGCCGAGAATGGAGCCGATGGCCATGCCGAAGACGATCGATTCGCGTCCCGACCCCGCCGTGAACTCTTGGCCCAACGGGTATGCCTTGCCCGCCGATAAGGGCCGCGGGACCGTCCAAGACATGTTCGGAGTGGACGTATTCTCCGAGCGTGTCATGCAGCAGCGTCTGCCCAAAGACGTCTTCCGTCGGCTGCAGCAGACCATCAATCACGCCGAACCGCTCGACCCCGCCATCGCGGATGTTGTCGCCGCAGCGATGAAGGACTGGGCGATCGAACGCGGCGCAACGCACTACACGCATTGGTTCATGCCGCTGACGGGCCTTACCGCCGAAAAGCATGACGCGTTTCTGATCCCTGATGGCCAGGGCGGCGCGATGAGCGAGTTTACCGGCTCGGCGTTGGTTCGCGGCGAGCCGGATGCGAGCAGCTTTCCTTCCGGGGGTCTGCGGGCAACGTTCGAGGCCCGCGGATATACCGCGTGGGACGCCACAAGCCCCGTCTTCATCAACCGTAACGGCAACACCGCGACACTCTGCATCCCGACGGCGTTTGTGTCGTGGAACGGCGAAGCGCTGGACAAGAAGACGCCGCTGCTCCGCTCGATGGATGCGCTCAGCGAGCAGGCGATCCGGGTTTTGCGTCTATTCGGTGCTGACAAGGGCGTGACCCGCGTAAGCACGACCGCCGGGTGCGAGCAGGAATACTTTCTGATCGACCGTGACCACTATTACCGTCGCCCCGACCTTGTGACAGGTGATCGGGCCATCTTCGGCGCTCGCCCGCCCAAGCACCAGCAGCTCGAAGATCATTATTTCGGGTCGATCCCCACACGCGTGCTGAGCTTCATGTCTGAGGTCGAGCGCGAACTTTATCGTCTCGGCGTGCCCGTGATGACCCGGCACAACGAGGTAGCGCCGGGGCAGTATGAACTCGCACCGCTGTACGAAACCAGCAACATCGCGGCTGATCACCAGATGCTGGTTATGGAAACGCTCAAGCGCGTAGCTCCGCGATACGGCCTGCAGTGCATTCTGCATGAGAAGCCTTTTGCGGGCATCAACGGCAGCGGTAAGCACCTGAACTGGTCGATGTGCACCAACACGGGCGTCAACCTGCTTGACCCGCTCGACGACACGCACACCAACATGCAGTTCCTGGTCTTCCTGTGCGCCGTGATTCGAGCGGTTGACCTGCATGCCGACCTGTTGCGGGCCAGCGTTGCGAGCGCAAGCAACGATCACCGCTTGGGTGCAAACGAGGCCCCGCCCGCCATCATGTCGATCTTCCTAGGCGACATGCTCAGCGACATCATCGATCAGTTGGAGCACAACTCTCCTCGCAGCACCATGAAGGGCGGCAAGCTTGATCTGGGCTCACGCACACTCCCCCAGATCTCTCGCCACACCGGTGATCGCAATCGCACAAGCCCGTTCGCTTTTACCGGCAACAAATTTGAATTCCGCGCGGTCGGGTCGTCGATGAGCGCTGCATGGCCCATGACCGTCCTGAACACTATTGTCGCCGAGAGCCTGGATGTCCTCTGCACTGAACTTGAAAAAGCCGCAAGCAAGAACCCGACTCCCGCCAAGCTTGAACAAGCCGTTCGCTCGGTCCTCCAGAAATTGGTCAAGCAGCATAACCGCGTGATCTTTAACGGCGACGGATACACCGCCGAGTGGCACGCGGAAGCCGCACGTCGCGGCCTGCCCAACTATCGCGAGACGGTCGCGGCCCTCGAGACCCTGTGCACCAAAAAGAATACTGATGTCTTCCGCCGTCACAAAGTGCTCAGCAAGGCCGAACTCGAAAGCCGTCAGCATGTGTTTTTCGAGAAGTACGTCAAGCAGGTCATGGTTGAGGCTGAAACCGCCGCGAACATCGCGCAGACCATGATCCTTCCCGCAGCGGTGCGATACCAGACGCAGCTCGCCCAAGCGATCTCCGCGACGCAGGCGGCCGACGTTGATGCAGGCAGCCTGCGGGAGGCCCTCGACGACCTTGCTTCACTCATCACCAACCTGCGAGCCGCGATCGCCAAACTCGATGTCGCCATGCAGAGCCACGACGCCGACCCTCATGCCCACGCCGTGCACGTGCGTGATCGCGTCCGCCCCGCTATAGACGACCTTCGAATCGTGGTTGACGAACTTGAAGGTGTCGTCGCCGCCGACCTGTGGCCCCTGCCGACATATCGCGAGATGCTCATGCTCCGCTGATACCGACTTCCAAAGGCTTCCTCAGCACGCGGTTGGATTCGCCCGGGAGAATTCCCGGGCGTTTTTTCGTTATAGCCTCGGCAACACCCTGCCCGGCCTTCGGCCGGCCCTGCGCTCCGCTATGCTGTTGCCGACGGCCCTGTAGCTCAGCGGTTAGAGCAGGCGACTCATAATCGCTTGGTCCTCGGTTCGAATCCGAGCGGGGCCATTTCAGGCATCCTGCTCTGTTGACCAAAACCGCCACGGCCCGGGGTGTCTGATCATTTCGTCCGGAACCAGGGTCTGCCGAATCCGGGCTGCGAGCGAATCGACGCCCACCCCGCGATGGACGCTGACAGAGAGATCGGGCTCGAACATCGGCTCACCGCGATCCGCACGCAGACATATTCGCAATATCGATACGGCTCCGGAATCAAGACGACGAGCAATTCCCGGAAGAATCTCCTGCGGTTCCGGCGGAGGCGCGGTCGGATCGCCGCAGAGCAGCAACAGGTCGGCGTGGTCGGCATACGACAAGGCGAGATCAATCGCCTGGCGTTCGTCTACGGAAGCCGAAACCCGGATGCCGGGCGTATCCAGATATTTCACAACCACCCCGTGAAGATCGAGCAAGACACCTACGGCATCTCGAGTGGTGCCCGGCTCTTCAGAAACACCGGAAACCATTTGAGCGGCGAGGGCATTGCAGAGCGTGCTCTTGCCGATATTCGCCGGCCCGATCGCCACAACAAGGGGTGGAATGAGTAATCTCCGCAGAATTCGATCTCGCGTCGGATCCGCCGTTGCCGCGGCCAGTGCCCATCGACGCGGTTGATCGAGCAGAAGATCAACTGCCGCCGGGCTGGCGGCGTGCACTAGGGATTCAAGCATCTGCGCTTCAATTTCGTTCCTGGCTTCGGGATAGGATTCGCCAGGCCTAGGCGTCGTATCGCGCTGTACACCCGCCGCTTCGAGCGCATCGGCCATTGCCTGAATCGACGCGATCCCTCCGTGAGGCATGAACGATGCCGAGCCAACCGACCACCGGGCAATGAGCACCTCGTCAATCCCCGGAATTCGCCGCAACGTCACCGCTCCGACCGCAACCGGGCGAAGCCCCATCCGGGCGATCGCGGCGTCAACCTCTCCGAGAATACTGAAAATGGCCAACGCGCCCGGCCGACCAGCCGGGCTATCGAGCGACCATCGGGCAGACTCGCGGCGAAGGGACTCAGTCAAGCCCAATCCTACAGTCTTCCATGAGCACGACCACTCCCCAGCGGAGAGATGACCCCCTGCGAATCGGTCCCATCACGTTGAATCGCCGGCTGATCGTGGGCACGGGCAAGTACGCCGACTACACCCAGATGCAGCAGGCTCTGGATGCCTCTGGCGCTGAAGTCGTCACCGTGGCAGTTCGCCGCGAACGGCTCGTCAACGAACGCGGTGAAAGCCTTCTCAATTTTATCGACACCCGTCGCTACATGATTCTTCCGAATACCGCCGGGTGCTTCTCTGCGGAAGATGCTGTCCGCGTTGCTCGCCTCGGCCGAGACATCCTGGAGCAACTCGACAACCCGGGAGCTGCCTGGGTCAAACTTGAAGTGCTCGGTGATCGAAAGACCCTTCTGCCCGATCCGGTCGGTACGCTCGAAGCCACCCGTGAGTTGGTGAAAGAGGGATTCTGCGTGCTGGCCTATGCGAGCGACGACCCGATCACGGCCCAACGCATCCGCGACGCCGGCGCCGCATGCGTGATGCCGGCTGGAAGCCCGATCGGCAGCGGACAAGGTGTGCTCAACCGAAACAACATAGTCCTCACTCTTTCCTTGCTGAAAGACAAGGATCCGAACTACCCGGTTATTGTCGATGCGGGGGTCGGTGCAGCCAGTGATGTCGCCGTCGCCATGGAACTCGGAGCCGACGGTGTCTTGCTCAACACCGCCATCGCGCACGCTCAAAATCCAGTTCTCATGGCACACGCCATGAAGCAGGCGTGCGAAGCAGGCCGCGCGTGTTATCTAGCCGGGCGCATTCCCAAGCGGCTCTATGCCTCTGCAAGTAGCCCGTGGGAAGGCACCATTTCTTATATCCCGGGCGAATGAAGACCGCCTGCCGGAATCCGGCCCGCTCAGCCACTATCCACACGCCGCGGCGTCGAGATACCACCGAAGCACACCGCGATCAGGACGTATGGAAGCCAGACGCGCAATTGCCAAGTCGCCATCGTCGCCCGAGACAAGCCGCCGCACAACCGAACGGGCTACATCGCCGGTGCCGAGCACCGCGATGAATCTCCCCGCGTTGACGAGTGCATCTGTTGCGGCAACCCCTCCTTCGAAACCGGCATACAGCACACCGGCTGATTCGGCTCTAATAGGAAATGACGGCAGAGGATTTAGTGAAAGCAACACATAATCCATGCGCACTTCGAGAGGGTGCCGGTCGGCCTGAGCCGCTTGGAACAAAGAGGTATACGCGTGACCCGCGTTCTGGACATCGTGCGGCACGGCGTGCAATTGCTCTCTCGGAACTTCCGCATGCTCCAGGAACCAATCCGTGACTCGCCGAAAATGACTTGCCCCTTCGTCCGGAGACCGCGCGCCCTCTGTCGTAAGCCATACGTGCGTGACTGACCAAGGGAAGGCCCTGAGCGGCGGGTCGTACATCAGCCGGCGGTAAACCGCATCGAGTGAAGGGCAGGCCGTCAACGCAACGTGACACACCCCGAACGACCTCACGGCCATGAGACACTGCACAAGCATGTCGGCGAGCACTGCATCGATGACTTCATCAGGCGTCGGGCGACAAAGCACCCTTCCCGGCAATGCGGGCACGATCGGATCCGGGGCCAGTTCGTAAGGATCGGACATCGTCCGCTATTCTCGGAGGGACTTGGCAGCGGGACCACCCCCAGGCTTCCGGGGAATGCCCCAGGCCTTTCAGGGCGATTGAACCCCCGTGAAAATCCTTGGCTCCAAGCGGGTTCCGCGTCGGTTGTGTTCGTTGACTGAGGGGGGGGCGAGGTCTAGCCTTGTTCCCTGATGCGGCAAATGGCGGCACAGGCCTAGGCGACCCTTCATCAGGTGGCTCGGGTGAACTGGAACCGGCCGTATGAGGCTTGTTTGTAAATGGAGGCGGGAACATGCTCCCCCCACAGAGAGTCAGCCATTCCCGATCCAGGCTTCGTCGTTCGCACCACGCGCTCACGGCGGAAACGCCGACAACCTGCCCTGATTCGGGTGCTCCGAAGCTTCCCCACAAGGCCTGTTCGGTGTCGGGATATGTCCGTCCCGGCCTGAAAATTCGTGTGCCGAAGCTGAAGATCGGCACCAACGAGGACTGATTGATCCCACCGGGCCCTCCGCCCGCGTCATCCCGGAAACCCGCTCATGCGGATCGCGATCGACGTGATGGGGGGCGACCACGCTCCCGACGCTATCCTGAAAGGCGCGCTTGACGCGTTGGATGTCATCGGTCCCGCTGATGAGTTGGTCCTTGTCGGCCAACCTGCGGTGATCGAAGATGTTCTCCGCGAGCGTCGAATTGTCGATTCCCGGGTCGTGGTTGAGCCGGCATCTGAAATCATCGGCATGGGCGATAAAGCCGCCCAGGCCGTCCGCGGCAAGCCCGAGTCCTCGATTGTCAAGATGGCATTGCTTGGGTCACGGAAGGCTCAGAGGCCTGTCGATGTCTGCCTCTCGGCTGGGAATACCGGCGCATGCGTCGCTGCGGCAATTATGCATATGAAGCGGATGCCCGGCGTGCATCGCCCGGGGATTGCGGTCACGATTCCGGCTTTGGTCGGACCGGTTGTGTTGTGTGATGCCGGGGCAAACCCTGAGCCGCTGCCGAGCCACCTCTGGCAGTACGGGGTCATGGCTTCCACCTATGCCCAACACGTGCTAGGAATTGCCACCCCTCGCGTCGCGGTCATGAACATCGGATCGGAAGAGGGGAAAGGGTCTGATCTTGTCCGCTCGGCCCACGACCTCCTCAAGCAAACCCCCGGGATCAACTACATCGGGAATGTCGAGGGGCGCGACCTGTTCGACGGTGCCGCGGACGTGGTTATTACGGATGGATTTGTCGGCAATACGCTCCTCAAGATGGCTGAGGGCCTCGCGGCGAGTCTGCTCAAAGCCATCGCGCACGAAGTGGCGGCGGCAGACCCTGAGTTGATTTTGCAACTGGAACCGGTTATCCGGCGCATCTACAAGAAGAATGACTACCACGAGTACGGGGGGGCACCGCTTCTCGGCGTCAATGGGGCCTTCATGATTGCCCACGGTTCAAGTGAAGCCCGGACGATTCGAGCGGCTATTCGGAACAGCCGTGATTTTGTCGCCACCGGAGTCAACGAGGCGATTCGTCGCCGCATTGCCGAGATCGAAGGGCTTACCCCTTCGCCGACCGAGGAGCACGCATGACCCTTCGCCCGACGCTCGAGCCCCCGCGCGTGGGCGCTCGCCTTGCCGGCACGGGATCTGCAACGCCGTCACGAGTGCTCACCAACGCCGATTTTGAAAAGATGATGGACACTTCGGACGAGTGGATCGTCCAGCGTACCGGCATCCATACGCGCCGAATCATTGACAAATCCGCGGATGAGAATGCACTGACACTGGCCACGCAGGCACTCACAGCGGCACTGGCCGATGCCCGCATGACCGGATCCGACCTTGATCTTCTGATTCTCGCCACGATAAGCATGGAGATGCACTGCCCCCCGACGGCCTGTCAGCTTATCGCTGCCGTGGGCGGGCAAAACTGCGGTGCCTATGACCTTTCGGCGGCCTGTTGCAGCTTCGTCTTTGCCATGAACACGGCCTGGGGGCTGATTCGATCCGGAATGTATCGAAATGTCGCCGTGGTCGGGGCGGACACGATCAGCACGTTCATGGATTACGATTCCAGGGGACGGTCCACAGCGATCCTGTTCGGCGATGCCGCAGGCGCCGTGATCATGCGTGCAACTGACGATACCTCCAAAGGACTCATCGCTCAGACGATGCACTCCGACGGCAACCGGTGGGTTGATTTGTATATCCCTGAAAAAATGTCGCATTTCCCCGAAGGGGTCGAGCCGAATCCGGAAGCACTCCATCGCGTGCAAATGAACGGCAAGGGCGTCTTTAAGTTCGCGGTAAGCACGTTCCCGGACGTGATCGCCCAGACGCTTGACGCCGCTGATCTCAAGCCAGACGAAGTTGATCACTACATCTGCCATCAGTCTAACGCGCGGATTCTAGAGGCGGCCAGAGAACGGTTCGGGCTGCCCAAAGAAAAGCTGTACGTGAACATCGATCGCTACGGCAATACGGTTTCGGCCAGCGTACCCCTGTGTTTTGACGAACTGCGCCGCGCGGGGCGAGTGCATGAAGGCCAGCGGGTCATGTTCGTGGCATTCGGGGGCGGATTGACTTGGGGCACCAGCCTCTGGCAGTTGTGAGCCTGCCTGCCCAAGCCCCGATCTCTGCCCGGTTTTCGCGGGAATTGACTCCTCGGTTTGCGACGATTTCGCACTTGGTATTCCGGCCCGCAAGGACTAGGCTCTTGAGATGAGCACGGCCATGATTTATCTGGACTCGAACGCAACTACCCGCCCCACGCCCGCCGTGGTCGAGGCGGTCAGTGGAGCATTGACCGAAGGTTGGTGCAATCCTTCGTCGCTGCACCGGCCGGGACAGATCGCCAAAATGCAGATGGAACGAGCGCGAACGCAGATTGCCCAACTGATCCATGCGAAACCGAGGGATATCACCTTTACCAGCGGCGGCACTGAGGCGTGCGACCTGGCGATCCGAGGTCTGCTGGGAGCGGCCGAAGGGCGTCGAGTAGTCGTGACCTCTCCGGTCGAACACTCTGCGGTTCGAGAACTCTGTAAGCGTCTCTCCGCGTGCGGCGAAATCGAAATTCGGACCGCGCCGATCAATCGTTTCGGTCAGGTGCACCCGGAAGGCCTGGCCTCGCTGCTGGATGATGCAGTCGCCCTTGTCAGCATTCAATGGGCGAACAATGAAAACGGAGCCGTGCAGCCGGTGCAGGCCATCGGCGCGATGTGCAAGGAGCGCGGCATTCCCTTCCATGTCGATGCCACACAGTGGGTCGGCAAGGAAGTGACGGATGTCAGCAGCAATTGGTGTGATGTCCTGACGTTCTCCAGTCACAAATTCCACGGCCCAAAGGGGGTCGGCATGGCGTGGATCAGTCGGCATGCACGCATCAAGCCATGTATCGCCGGCCAGCAGGAGCTGGGCCGACGCGGCGGCACAGAGAATGTTCCGGGAATCGTCGGAGCGGGCGTTGCTGCCGCGGAATGTAGTGCGTGGCTTGCAGACCCTGCCAACAAGCAACGTGCGGAAGCAGTTCGAGATGCATTTGAGCGGGGGATTCTAGAAGCCATCCCCGATGCCGTGCTCAACAGCCCGACCGAACCCGGTTCACGAATCTGGAATACTGCGAACATCGGGTTTCCGGGTTTAGAATCCGAAGCGCTGCTCATCCTTCTTTCCGAACGCGGGGTATGCGCCAGTGCAGGAGCGGCGTGTTCGAGCGGAGCGCTGGAACCCTCGGCCGTGTTGCTGGCGATGGGGATTCCGTACGACGTTGCGCACGGATCTGTGCGATTCTCGACCTGTCGCGAAACGACGCATGAACAAGCCGCTGAAGCGGTCAGGATCGTCACGGCGGTCGTGGCCCAGCTCAGGCAATCATGGGCGCACGTGCAAAGGGCCTGACCCTTACGTCGAGCGAGCGGCGGCGGCATCAACATTGAGTACCGCGAGAAACTCAGTCCACGACCCGACAAGAGCCAACCGCTCAACTGTCTGCGCATCGCGGCAGACGGCGGCCACACTTGCGAGCAGCTGCAACTGCACGCGGGCATCACTCGCCGGAGTCACCAGGAGAATAATGATGCGTGCGGGGTGCCCGTCGCGGGCATCGAAATCGATACCCACCCGCGAGATGCCAACGGCGACGATCGGTTCCGTAATGTCTTCCAACCGTGCGTGAGGCACGGCCACACCGCCGCCGATGCCGCTGCCGAGCAGCCGCTCGCGCGACACCGCCGAACCTGCAATCGCGTCGATGCGAGATTCGCCGCCGACAACGCGGGCGAGTTCGCGAATGGCGTCGAAGCGATCGGTTGAGTCGAGCCTGGGCACGAAGAGTTTTGGGCCTGCGAATGCCCAGAACCGAACCTGCTCGGTTCGCCCCATCACCCACTGCATCAACGACCCGCTGGTCATGGATGTGACCAGAGCCATGATGACCAGCGCGACAAACAACCTGGCATCAATTATGCCTGCTTCAAACGCAAGCAGGCCGAGGATGATCTCCATCGCTCCCCTGGCGTTCATGCCGAAACCGATTGCCCAGGCTTCGCGGCGAGGGAAACGAGCCATTCGCGCAGAGAGCACACACCCGAGCAGTTTGCCGACAGTGGCTAGCGCCAGAACGATCAGGACCAATCCAAGATCGAAATGCTCGAAGAAATTCACACGCAAGCCGACACTTGCGAAAAATAGTGGAGCAAAAATGAAGGATATGAACTGGTCGATAGTCTCTCGCGTGGATGCCCGCAGGTGTCGTGAATCGCCCAACGCAACTCCGAACATGAACGCGCCGAAGACGGCGTGGACACCGATCCATTCTGTGAATGCCGCACAGAGAATGCCCATGACAAGCGAGAAGCCCAGCATGCCCCCGGGCCAACTGAGATGGGCCTGAATCCACGGGAGAACGCGATCCAGCAGCCACCGGGCAATCGTGAGCATAAAAACGACAAAAAGCACCGTGACGAGGATCGACTGCCAGACCTCAAGGCCCGAACTACTGGCTTGTCCGATCATCGCCAGAACGACAGCAAATATCATCCACCCTGCAAGGTCATTAAATACCGCCGCGGCGATGATGGTCATGCCGACGTCTGTTCTGAAAAGTTGAAGATCCATCAGCATTTTGGCGACAACGGGTAGAGCCGAGATCGCCATCGCCGTGCCGATGAAGAGCGCAAAGACCAATGTCGGGGATTCGGACTTTGCCCCCAGCAGACTCGGAGCGAACCAGGCGACCGCAAACGCCATCACAAACGGCACGACCATTCCGCCGATGCCGACTGAAAACGCCGCGATACGCCGTTTCCAGATCGTGGAGAGATCAACCTCCATGCCGGCGACAAGCAGGAAGAGTGTGATGGCGATCACGGTGAATCCGTGCATCGCGACCGAAACGGCGCCTTCCGTCGGAAAGAGCGTTGCGTTGGCCGCCGGCCAGAGCTTGCCCAGCACGGTCGGCCCGAGCATGACGCCTGCGAGCAACTCGCCGATCACTGCAGGCTGACGCAGCCTTCTCGCCAACTCACCGAGTATACGCGCCGCCCCGAGCAGCACGGCGAGGCTGAGCAACAGTTGCACAATCTCATGATGCGAGAGCTGACCCAAACAACGCTCCTCTAGCCGCGGCGTTCAGCCGACCGAACACGATGAAAGAGCACGGAGCACGGCATGTCGAGCATGACGGTCTCAGCGGGGTGTCTGAAAAAACGATCGAGAAACCCCATTCGCCGGATGGGCGCCGCAATCACAACAAGATCGGCCTTCACAAATCGCGCGTACTGACTTGCCTCTACAAGGTTTTTTCCCGCCAGGGGTTCGGCTTTGACCTGCACCCCTGAAAAATCAAAACCCTCTAGAAAATTACTTAGCCCGAGGCGAGCCGCCGCATCCGCCATGCGCTCATACTCCTCCGAATCCGCGCCCTGGGTGCCGGTGGCCTCGGTTACACCGATAAGGTAGGGATCGTACTCGTACACGATGTGCATCTGCTCGCATCTCAGGCGCCTCGCGAGTTCGGCGACGTCACGGACCATGGCAGACGATGCCGCATCGAGTTGCGCCACGGCGACGATGCGCCGGGCCATCTCCTGCGGCAAACCGCGGTGGACCGTCAACCAGACGGATTTTGTGAACCGCCGAGCCAGTCGGCGTGAAGTTGAACCCCAGAGTTCGCGGAGCATCGGATCGACACCAAGCGCCCCGGCGAGGATAAGGTCGGCCCCTATACGTCGGGCCTCGTGAAGGATGATGCGATCAGCCCTTCCAACGCGATCGAGCAGTTCGGGAGTTTTCTCGAGAGACGACTCGGCAATGACCGAGGCGATCAAGGACTCAAGCGGCTTTCGATCGCTGCCGACGTGGAGGAACGTCAGCTCTGCCCCGCACGCTTGTGCTAGTCCGATGGCTTGTCGGGCCAGGCGCTCCGCGCCGGGCGAGTGGGCAATACACGCCAAGATGCGCACGAACACCGCCGACTGCTCAGACATGCCCAGGCTCCAACAGAAGTGGTCGCCGACTATCGCGGGCGAGTTTATCACCCCGAACCTGTCGGCGGCGCCAAAGCAACGACCCCGACGGATCATCCCGCCGGGGTCGATGGCAGCAGCAAGGCCTTCGCAGCAACAGACGATGCTCAGGAGGAGCGGCGGCGACGTTTGAGGGCCATCAATGCGCCGATGCCGGCAAGGACACCCGTTCCCGGGCCGGGCACTACGAAGAGCTGGTCCTGGGCGGTTCCCGAAGCAAGACCGACAAGGCCGGAAGCGCCGGACAACTGCCCGACGTGCACTTTCAATGCATTGAAGTTGTTGATTACCCCGCTGGAGAGTGCCGAGCCGTTGGTCTTGGTCGCGGTGAAAGCGCCCGTGGTCAGGCTGAGATCAACAATCGATTCACCGGGGCCGAAATCCCAGACGATCTCCCACACCATGAGCTGGAACGCCGTGGCGAAATCATTGCTCGCATTCTGTGCAAATTGTGCCCCGGCAACGCCTGCAAACAGGTTGCGGATCGCTTGAGCCTGTTCGAAGGACATCGGCGTCACGCCAGGGGCGTTGGGCATCTGGTTGAGCGGCGTGACATCATACCACTTCTTAGTGCTCGTCACGTACTGGGTGAGGTCGGTGCAATAGGTGTAGAAACTGCCGTTGATGTCGGCCATGATCCCCGTGCCGTTGCTGAACTCGTGCAGCAACTGACCTGCGAAAACATTCTGCGTTGAGTTGTCGAAGTTGATTTTGACGTTCGACCCCGCGCCCTTGCCCAGGTACCGCAGTTCGACGCCATCGGCCATCGCCACGGAACCGGCGGCCATCACGCACATGACTGCATACATCGTCTTCATTTTTGTCGCTCCCTCTCTCATGCTGGTTTGGGTTGCAGCGACTCCGCGTCCCTGCTGACTCAAGATTCCGATTCACCGCCGCGGCTTGCCACCAGCAACACTGCACTTCCGCTCGAGTAGGTGCACTCAAGCACGGCTGGGCAATCTGGTGAACCTTGGCCACCAGCTGACCCGATCATGGAGGGGCTGTGGCCAGGGATAGCCACGCTGATCGGTTCGCAAATCCAATGAAACCCCCAGGAAGACCCCGTACATACCTAGGGAAGCGGTCCTGTAAAGAAGCGACGACCGATCTGGAGAGCGCTCACCGGCTGATCCGAGGTCGCGTGAGGCAGCCATTGACCAGTTCTGGCTGCGGCACGCGACTTGCACACATTGACACCGAGGAGAGTGTCGGGGAAGCGATGACGAGTCGTAGGAGGCTCGCCGGGAGCGTGGGGCCCGGGAGTGTCAGACAAGACTTTGTCTTCCCCACGAGCCCGTCACCGGGGAAACGCCCGATGACGGGCTTGCCGTTCATCCAGTGACGCTTGCGACGCCGCACGATCGCACCCCGGGCGAAATGTCTAAAGTTCGCCCCATGGCAACCCACTCCGGAAAGACTCCGAGACCCGCGGCAATCGAAACCGTTGAGCCGATCGGCAAGCGGGTGTTGCTGCGCAAGGATGAAGACCGCAAGCAGACCAAAACGGGCATCCACCTGCCGGACAAGATCGAGATCCCCACGCTGACCGGCCGGATCGTCGCGGTATCGGCTCAAGTCTCACGCGATGACGACTACCCGATCAAGCGATACGACCGTGTTCTTTTCAATCCTAAGCATGCGATCCCGGTCGATTTCGAGGGGGACAATCGCCTCTTTGTTGTTCCCGTCGAAGACATCGTGGCTGTCTTCCGGCGCGAAGCGGACGAATGAGACACCCGCCGGAAGGATAGACAATCTTCGAGCGGCCACCGCCATACGCCCGCACGTAACGTCTCGGGGCCATAGCGATTGAGCGAAACGTCTGCCTCCAACCCGCATGACTTTCCCGACCCGTTGCCTCTCCGGCCTATCCCGGAGGGTGAAAAATTTGATGCCTCCATCCGACCGCCCGGGTCGAAAAGTCTCACCAATCGGGCGTTGTTGCTCGCGGCGCTGGCCGACGGCGAGAGCATCCTTCGTGGAGCCTTGATCGGGGCGGACGACACGCTTCGCATGACCGAAGCGTTACGCACGCTCGGAGCCGATATTCGATTGGTGCTTCCTGATGCCGTCCACGTCAGAGGCGTCGGAGGCTGCTGGAGGGTGCCGCCCGAGGGCGTTACTCTCAATATGAACAATGCAGGCACCGCGACACGATTCCTCGCCGCGGCGGCCTTGCTCAGCCCCGCGCCGATCACGATCGATGGGAATGAAAGGATGCGAGAGCGTCCGATCGGCGAACTTGCCGAAGCCCTGCATGCGCTTGGTGCGGGGATCCGCTGGCTCGGAGTCAAAGGCTGCCCGCCGCTGCGCATCGAACCGCCAGCGCCGGACGAAATCGGCGATGACGTGAGTTTCGGGCGTACCCAGTCAAGCCAATTCATATCCGCGATGCTGCTGGTCGGCCCATGGCTTCCCGGTGGGCTGACGATCAGGCTGACTGCCGAACCGACGAGCAGGTCGTATGTGCAGATGAGCCTTGAAATGCTTGCGAGGCTTGGCGCCGCGGTTCGCACAAGCGCTGATCTTCGCGTACTGCGCGTTACACCCCAGTGGTCTTCCGCGACATCAGACAAATCACGAGGCGTCGAGCCGTTTGAAATTGAGATCGAACCCGATGCCAGCAGCGCGACCTATTTCTGGGCTGCGGCGGCTTTGTGCCCACATAGCCGCATTCGGATCGTCGGACTTCCGGAAGAATCCATGCAGGGAGACAGCGACTTCCCCGAATTGCTCGCTCGGATGGGCGCCCGTTTGACCAACGCTCCGGATGGGTCAGGAATTGTCGTGCAGGGACCGACACGACTGCGGCCGATTCTTGCCGACATGAGCAACATGCCTGATGCTGCGGTCACTCTCGCCGTGGTGGCTGCCTTTGCAGACGGAACGAGTGTGATTCGGGGCGTGCGTACATTGCGGGTCAAAGAAACGGACCGCATCGCGGCGTTACGCACCGAACTGGCGAAAGTCGGGGTCAGTCTGACCTCGGACGTCCATGCCGACCCGGACACGATGACCATCACACCCCCGGTGGGCGGCATCGATTGCTCAGCCGGCGTCGAACGCGTTGCATTCGATACCTATCGCGACCACCGCATGGCGATGGCGCTTGCGTTGTTCGGTCTGCGACGACCCAACGTCTGGATCAACGATCCGTCGTGCGTCAACAAGACATTCCCGACATATTGGCAACAACTCGCGACGCTCTCACCGGCTTGAATGCACCGGATGCAATCGTGCACCAGATGTTTATTCGGGCTTGCCGCCGGAGAGGTCGTATATCCAGCCTTCGATCGCACGGGATGAATTCAGCACTTCACCGGGCTTGAAGAACAAGCCCAGTTCACGCTCGGCCGCTTCGGGGCTGTCCGATCCGTGAATGAGGTTGAAACTGTTGCTCACGCCGAAGTCGCCCCGAATCGTTCCCGGCGCCGCCTTCGAGCCGAATGTAGCTCCCATCATGTTTCGGCAGATGGTGATTGCCCCCATGCCTCGCACGGCCAACACCAGCACAGGGCTGCTGGTCATAAAGCGGACAAGCCCTTCATAAAACGGCTTGCCCTTGTGTGCATCGTAATGGGTGGCGGCAAGCTCGGATGAAATCTGCATCAGCTTGCAGCCGACGATGTGGAGCCCCTTGTCCTCAAAGCGGCCGATGATGCGCCCCATGAGGCCGCGCTGCACCGCATCGGGCTTCAGGATAATCAGTGTGGTTTCCATGCTGGTTTCTCCGACTGGCTCACGGGGATTCCGCCCCCGCGATGGGCAGAACCATAGCGTCCTCAGACGGAAATTACACGCCCTCGAAACCGATATCCGACATCCACCTGGCGACATGCCCTCGTCGAAAATAAAAAAGAGCGGGCGGCTGAAGAGCCGCCCGCTGAATAAGGCAAGAAAAGGATCCGGACCGTGAACTAGGCTGCCGGTCTCAGTTGCGGCGACGACGAGCCGCGGCGAAGCCACCAAGGCCGAGCAAGGCCAAGGAAGCAGAGCCCGGAACAATCGACCCGGTGAACTGGGTGTCGATGAAGTTGCTGCCGTCAAAGTAATCGGCGACGCGGAACGTGCCGCTCGCGCCGGTCGTGCCGCCGTTTGCGGCGACGTTGCCGACCTGGATCAGGCGGAACTCGACAAGGCCGGTCAGGCCGGTCAGCGCACTCAGATCGATGATGGCGTTGGTGAACACATTGTCCGGAAGCAGCGTGAGGGTGGCCAGCGGTGAAGAGAACCCATCGCCGTTGTAGTAAATTCCCATGGACCCCGGACCGGTATTCGATGACCGGGCGCCGATGATCAGTGAAGTCAGATCAGCGCTATATCCCGCATCGACGGAAAAGCCGAAGGAAATGTAATCGGTGGCTTCCTGGGTCCAACCGGCTGAGTTGAACGAGTTGGCGCCAGCGTTGGCCGACAACCCAGCGCCACGCACCATGCTCAGTGCTGAAACGTTGGCGACAGCAGCGACACCAGGCGAAGCCGCTTGGTTACCGGGCTGGCCCAGCATATCCCAAGAAGCAATGGTGCTCGCCCCGGCCAGCGCGCAAGCCGAACCCACAACCGCGATCATCAAGGACAGTTTCATGGCATCTCTCTCCAATGTTCGTGCTACCCGTCTCACCACCGGTCGAGCCGACCGGTACAAGACAAATCCGGAAGGACTTGCCACCGCAACGCTCCTCTCATTGCGGCACGAGAGAATATCAGGCGTGATACACCCTTTCCCGGCTGGCAGGCAAGGTTTGCGCAACCTTCAGACGAAGTAGGGCCTTTCACGTATGCCTTGCGGCCGAACTCTTGCACCTGAGCGCGGCTCTGGGCGTAGAGTGTCCACTGTTGTTGGAATGCCGTTGAAATCGGCCACCATGGAGGGTTGCCGCATGAGTTCGGTTGCCAAAGCCCCGCGCCGCCCGCGAGTAACCGCCGAAGTGATGGCGGGTCGGCAGAGGGATATTTCCGTCTCCGAGTTCTTTGCTAAAAATAGGCATTTGCTCGGGTTCGATAACCCACGTAAAGCACTTTTGACGACAGTCAAGGAAGCGGTCGACAACGCTTTGGACGCGTGCGAGGAAGCGGGAATTCTGCCCGACGTCACGGTCGTGATCGAAGACCTGCAGCCGGATCGAGCGGCCGGAGCCAAGAGCAGCCGGTATCGAGTGACGGTCGTGGATAACGGCCCCGGCATTGTCCGCAAGCAAGTTGAGAACATTTTCGGGCGATTGCTTTACGGGTCGAAATTTCACCGTTTGAAGATGTCTCGCGGGCAACAGGGCATCGGCATATCCGCAGCCGGCATGTACGGACTGATTACGACCGGCAAGCCGACGATCATTCACACGCGGCCTGATACCCGCAAGCCCGCCCATCACATCGAACTGGCGATGAACACCAAGACCAACCGTGCAGAGGTCACGGTGGATGTGGAAACACAGGATTTTCCTCCTGCTCGGTTGCGAGATCTGCACGCCGCGACACGTCGCCTAGCCAAGGTGATTGAACCGGAAGGGCACGCCGCTCTCCTCGATGAACGCGATTATCCGACGGGCACAAGCGTTTCGATCGAACTGGAAGGGCGATACCAACGCGGCAGGGGCAGCGTTGACGAGTTTCTCGAACTCACCGCCATCGCCAATCCGCACGCTCGAATTTCATTTGTCGCACCGACGAAGATCAGCGGTGATGATGACTCAGATGTATCCTATCGCGGGCAGCCGCGCCTGATGCCGGAATCTGCCGAGACCGCCGGAGGCAACGGCACTTTCAACCCAGTCCAGACACTCGAACACGACGGTGTCACCTTCTTTCCCCGCGCGGTGCATGAATTGCCTCGAGAGACGCAGGAGATTCAGCCGCACCCGCGTGGCGTGGAGCTCGGCACCCTGCTGCAAATGGTCAAGGATCATCAGGCGAGCGAAGGGGGATCGCTCTATTCCTTCCTTCAGGATCGTTTCTGCAGAGTCTCACCCACAACCGCCTCGAAGCTCTGCGAAGCGATCGGAGCGACCAGCCGCACGCGGCTGAGTGATGTCGACCCCGCGCGCGTTGAGAAACTCTACCGCGAACTTCAGGAAGTGAAACTTCCCCCACCACCGACTGACTGCCTTGCCCCGATAGGTGTGAGGCAAATGCTTGCAGGTCTGCTCAAAGGCGTGCGCGCCGAGTTTTATGCCGCAAGCTCACGCGAACCGGCCGTGTATCGCGGTCGCCCCTTCCAGATCGAAGCCGCACTGGCCTACGGCGGCGAACTTCCCGGGGACGAACAGGCCCGGGTGATCCGATTCGCGAACCGAGTGCCGCTGCAATATCAGCAGTCGGCGTGCTCCAGTTTCAAAGCGGTGATCGATACGAGCTGGAAAAACTACAACCTGCAGCAACCCAGAGGCGGCCTGCCTGTCGGGCCGCTGGTCATCATGATTCACATGGCCAGCGTGTGGGTTCCTTTCACAAGTGAAAGCAAGGAAGCCATCGCCGACTATGACGAGATCCGCAAGGAGATGAAGCTCGCACTGATGGAATGCGGCCGAAAGCTGGGAACGTATCTGAACAAGCGTCAGAAAATGCGGCGGGAAAGCGAACGACGTGATGTATTCGAACGCTACATCGGGGAGATCAGCCGAGCCATTGAGTCGATCACCGGCCGCGAAGCAAATCTCATCTATGATGCATTGCTGACCCAGGCACGCAAGCACACGGCCATCGCCGATGCCGAACTCGACGAAGACGGCAAAGTCGTTCGGAAAGTCACTGCCCCCGATGACGACGGCATCATCATTATTGAGCAGCCACGAGACGACCATCCCGAACTGCCGCCCGTTCGACAGACGCGGGGCGAGGCCGCAGCGCTCAAGGTCGCGGCCAGGGCGAAGGATCTCGAATCGCCCGTGTTGATTTCGGATTCGGAGAGCGCCGAACCCGGGAAACGCACCAAACCGACGAAATCCCCACGCACAAAAGCCTCAAAGCCCGCATCAGCGAAAGCTGCCAACCGGCCAACGCTCGATCCAGATCGCAAGCCCGCATCCGGCCGCTCCACCAGAAAATCGCGAACAGACAACGCTGCACCGGCTACAAAACCCCGAGCCAAACTGCGCTGGGTCGACGGCAAGCTCGTGCGGGTGGATGATGAACCTGGGCTGTTCTGACAAGCCTCATGCCGGCCTCGGCGATGACCGGAGCACGAACTGACACCTCCCTGAATTTCGGGCACGGAACGACCAAAGCAAAGTCTACTCTTTCGCAGAGCATCCCTTTGCAATCAAGAGCGATTATCCGATACCGGTCGCAGCAGCGATGCATAACAGATGAAAGTGAGACGCGAGGATGGCGAAGAAATCGGTTACAGGTCGGTCACAAGCCACCGGACCTTCCGCAATCAAACTCAAAGCCCGCGATCAACAAACTCTGAAAAAAATAACCGCACTGGCCGATGACGTTGCAACCCGTGCAATCAAGGGCAAAGACCCGGTCGTGGCTATCCCCACACGGTCGCGCTCCAACACACTGTGGAACAAAAAACGCGGCATCCTTGAGATGGGGAGCGCACGACAGGAGCGGCAGCTCTTCAATCTCAACCAGGCGAAGCAGTTCATGCAGACAATGCTGCACGCCGGAACGATCAAAGAACTGATCGATGCGGACAAGACCTCCAGCCTCCGCGGTGTCTTCTACAAGGCCAAGCACACCGTCGCGGGCACGAAGGAAAACACGTTCGACCGCCAAGAGGAATCGGACCCGATTCTTGAAGACCTTGAAGTGACGCTCGGCGTTCTTCGTGAAGAACTGCACATCTTCGCGGAGAATCGCGGCACGCTCGTGGGCAACCTGACGATCATCGACAAGGGCGATGAGATCAATTGCCGCCGAATGGGATCAGGCGGATACGGCATTCCGAGCATCGTCGAGCCCGAGGTGATTCAGTTCAAGAAATGCGATGCCGACTTCGTGCTGCACGTTGAAAAAGGCACGGTCTGGAACCGTTTTAACGAAGACCGCTTCTGGGAAAAGCACAACTGCATTCTTACCCACGGCGGCGGGCAACCGCCGCGAGGAGTGCGGCGGCTGCTTCAGCGCTTCAACCAGGAACTCCGCCTTCCCATCATCTGCCTTCTCGATTGCGACCCTTGGGGCCACTATATCTACAGCGTCATCAAACAAGGCTCGATCTCTCTTGCCTTTGAATCGACCCGTCTGGCAATACCTGAAGCGAAATTTCTGGGCATTCGCGCAAAAGATTTCCACGCCTGCGATCTGTCGGATGCGGTGAAGATTGACCTTTCCGAGAATGATGTCAAACGCGCCAAAGAAATCGCCGCTTATCCGTGGTTCGAGCACCATCGAGGCTGGCAGAAAGAGATCGCGGCAATGCTCCAGAACGGCTTCAAGATGGAAGTCGAAGCCATGATCACCAAGGACATCAGCTACGTTACCGAGACCTATGTCCCCCAGAGGATGAAAGCCAAAGACTGGCTTGAATGATTCATCGCCTTACCGTCTCGCTTCGGCAGCAAGGGCATGTGCTTCAAGCCCTTCCATCCGTGCAATTGCCGCGGTCTGTGCATACAGCAAGTGCAGTTCATCTCGCGCCTGTTCGCTCAATTCCGAATCCATACGAATATATGTTCGACACCTGAGAAAGTTCACAACGCTCAGCCCACCATACGAACGAGACGTCCCCCCTGTCGGCAACGTGTGGTTCGGCCCCAGACCGTAATCCCCGAGCACCTCGGCCGCCCGTGCCCCAATAAAGAGCGCTCCGTAATGAGACAGCCGGCGCGCGAGGGTTGCGGCGTCCTTCATC
The DNA here is from genome assembly GCA_019636695.1 of Phycisphaeraceae bacterium. Classification (GTDB taxonomy): domain Bacteria; phylum Planctomycetota; class Phycisphaerae; order Phycisphaerales; family UBA1924; genus JADLCM01. Next base: position 73,644 of record JAHBXD010000007.1, on the reverse strand, counting down.
TGTATCTCCACGTGCTCCGGCGCCCAACGGTCTGCACACTCGATCGCGTCTTCCAGATCATTCGCTATTGCGGTGAACCCGTTGGACAATGCCTGAATCGCTGTCGATGCCGTCGACAACGACGTCAACTGCCGCACAAGTTCCACTTCAACTCGCGCTGGCAACGAGGCATCCGTGGTGACGAGCATCGGAACCGCATCGATGTCATGCTCCGCCTGCGCAAGGATGTCAGCGGCAACCACCCTCGCATCGGCCGTGTCGTCCGCAAGGATCATCAACTCACTCGGCCCGGCGAGCATATCGATCGCCACGAGGCCCGAAACCAACTGCTTCGCTGCGGTTACCCAGCGGCTCCCAGGGCCGACTACCGCATCACACGCCGGAACTTCCCCCGCTCCATAGGCCAGAGCGCCGATCGCCTGTGCACCCCCGATCGCCAGAAACCCATCGACTCCGGCCAATGCCGCCGCGGCGAGGGTCACCCCCGCTGGGCGAGGAGACGCAACCCACACCTCACGAACTCCCGCCGCACGAGCGGTGCAGGCCGTCATCAAGACGCTCGACGGCAACGGGTACCTTCCCCCAGGCGCATAGCACCCGGCACGCTCGACCGGGGCAAACGTGTGCCCCATCACACCGCCCGGAATCGTAACTTCAAGATCTCGCAGGCACGTGCGTTGTGCGATTGCAAACGCTGAGATTCGCTCGCGAGCGGCCTCCAATGCTTTGCGTTGCTCAGTGGGCAGCTGATGCAACACGCGCAGAAGCTCCTCCGGCCCGAACACAAGTGCCGCGCCACGCGCAACATCGCCGAATCGCTCCGCATGCTCAACGACAGCAGACCAACCGCGGCGTCGAACATCCTCCACGATGGCTTCTACAGCCGATCGCGTTGAAGCGTCAACGACTCTTCCCCGAGCAGGTCGGGCATCGGCGGCGGCGATGACTCGAAGAAGCGCCATCGGTTCTCCTCACGTGGTCAGAAAGCGGAATAGCATCGCCGTGAGCGCATTCGATCATGCACACACAGCACCCTGAATGCAGACTGAGCATGAGAATTACAAACGACTACCACGAATCATCTCCGCTGACTCGTCCTGGCTCGATCGGCATGGTTCCACACGCTTTGCTTCGCCGCCTCGTCGATTGATCCGCAGTGATCGACGATCAAGCTCCTTGACCACATCCTGCCATAAGACGCCCGAAGCAGCCATTTTGACGAGCGTGAAATAGAGTACATCTGCCGCTTCGTGCACCACCTCGGCATACGAAACGGCCTTGGTCAGCTCCTCGGCTTCTTCGCAGATTTTGGCATTCAGCAACCGGCGGTCGCCCAAGAGTCTGGCTGTATATGAATCCGGATCACAAGAGCCATTCCGTGCTGCGGAACTCAACTTTTGCATCAAGAAATCAATCCCGGTGCGCTGCCAAACGGCTTCACCGAAGCAGGTTCGTGTTCCGCGATGACAGAACCCGTTGCTCTGTCGCACGAGAAATCGAATCGCGTCTCGATCACAGTCGAGCTCAACCCTCAGCAAGTGTTGCAGGTTGCCGCTTGACTCACCTTTGCGCCATACACTCTGACGAGATCGCGACCAATACACGCCTCGACCTTCATCGATCGCCGCACGAAGGCTCTCGGCATTGCTGTACGCCAGCCCAAGCACGGCCCCTGACTCATCAACAACCACGGTCGGCCAGAGTCCGTCAGGTCGGTCTGATTGCAGCATCGCGATCAGCGCGTCGGCAACAGTAAAACGCCCGGAATACAGGGCCATGCCGATCTGTGCATCGATCCCGAGACGATCCAGTTCCGCGATCTCTTCCACCGAACGCACGCCGCCTGCAATCGTAAGTTCGCGATCACCGGCAATCGCCCGCAACTCCATCGCATGGGCAACATCCACACCTGCAAGCATCCCTTCACGCTCAACACTGGTGACGAGGAACCCTGTGACGTAGGGTGAAAGTTCCCGCATTCGGTCGCCGACCCGAACGCCGGTTCCGGTTCTCCAGCCTTCAATGACCACTTCTCCGTCATAAGCATCTAGGGCTGCGATGACTCGATCGCGCGGCAGTGCACCCAGCACTTCAGGATTGGCGGCCGTGCCGATGACGACGCGCGTGGCCCCCGCATCAAGCCAGGCCCGAGCAGTCGCAACATCTCGAATCCCCCCACCGACCCGACACGGTGCGAGTTGAAGCAACTCGAGCATCATTTCACGATTATCCCCACGACCGAACGCTGCATCGAGATCGACAACGGCTATCTCACCCGTGCGTCCGAACTTCTCCGCAAACGGTAGCGGATCACCGGCATCCAGCACATGATGCCTTCCCTGGGCAAGCTGAACTGCCCGCCCATCCATGAGATCGATCGATGGAATGATCACATCCGCACCTCCACGCCCTTCGCCATAAGCAAGAACTTGACCTCTCGCACCGAATACACGCCGTCATGAAAGATCGACGCCGCGAGCACGGCATCCGCGCCAGCACGTATCGCTTCTACCAGATCATCAGGCGTCGAAGCGCCACCGCTGGCGATGACCGGCACATCGATACTCGCTCGAACCGCGCGAATGAGGTCCAGGTCATAACCTTCTGCAGTGCCGTCACGATCAATGCTCGTCAGCAGGACCTCCCCTGCACCTCGCCGCACACCTTCCATCGCCCATGAAGCGGCATCGATCTTCACCGCCTCAGCACCTGAACGAACAACTACTCCCCATGCATGCGTGAGGCCATCCTCACACGGCGTGCGCTTCGCATCGATGGCAAGCACAATGCACTGGCTTCCGAATCGATCGGCCAATGCCTCCAGAAGCGCAGGCTCTCGCACCGCCGCGGTGTTCACGCATACCTTGTCGGCGCCGGCATCAAGAAGCGAAGCCGCATCGTCCACAGCGTGCACTCCGCCTCCCACCGCCAGCGGAATCCCCACCGCTTGACGAATCGCTTTGACAGTTTCGACACTTGTGCTCCGACCCTCGGGCGTTGCCGAGATGTCGAGCATGATTATTTCGTCTGCCCCCTGTTCCGCGTAGAGTGCGGCACGCTCCACGGGATTTCCGGCATCACGCAGTCGCGCAAATTGCACACCTTTGACGATTCGCCCTTCGCGGACATCAAGACATGGAATCACACGCGGCTTCAGCATGTGACCTCCTCCGCACGCACGGTGGTGTACTCGAGCCACGATCGAACCAGCCTCTCCCCCCACCGCCCCGAAAGCTCAGGATGAAATTGGCACGCCAGCACGTGCCTTCGCCACATCGCGCCGACAATCGCCTCTCCGTGATGACTCCACGCCCCACGCCAGCCCTCGGGCACGGCCTGCGCGGCGAATGAGTGGGCGTAATAGGCTTCGCCTGGTTCGATATCCCACTCTCCCGCTCGCGTGCTTTCATTCAACGCCGCGCACTCGCGCACGCGGCCCGGCTCTACGCGATTCCAACCCATGTGCGGCACCCGTGGTCCACCGAGCTTCCGCACGCAGCCTTTGACTGCTCCCAACCCGGAAATGCCGGGAGACTCTTCACTCGCTTCGAACAGCACCTGCATGCCGAGACAGATGCACAGCGTCGCTCGACCTTCCTGAATCCGCCGGCAAAGCACCTCACGCAACCCTTGACATTCAATCACTTCCATCGCCGCGGCGAAGTTACCCACCCCGGGAAGCACGACGCATGAGGCCGAAGCAATGATTCGGGCATCGCTCACCACGCGCACCCTTTGTTCGCAGCGATTGAAACATGCAACCACTGAGGCCAGATTGGCCGTCCCGGTCCTTACAATGACACTCTCGCCATTCACATGGCCCCCTTTGTGCTCGGCACAAGATCAGCCCCTGTCTCCGAAGCCGCTTCGCGAAACGCCATGGCAAGCGCCTTGAAAGCTGCTTCCGCACGATGATGGTCGTTTTCACCCCTGAGCACATCGACGTGCAATGTGCATCGTGCCGCATGCGCAAACGTACGGAGCACATGACCGATGTTTTCGCACGCGAGTGCGCCGAGTAAATGTCGCTTCAGCCCCAGATAGATCACCGCGCTCGAACGCGTCACAAGGTCGATCGCAGCGCGCGCAAGGGATTCATCCATGGGCACATGCGCGCAGCCGAACCGACGTATGCCACGCCGTGCCCCTAATGACTGATCAACCAGCATTCCGAGCACCAGCCCGCAATCTTCAGCGGTATGGTGATCATCCACATCCAGGTCGCCCTCACACCGTAACACCAGATCCCACCCGGCATGCGTCGCCAGGCTGGTGATGAGATGGTCCAGGAACCCGATCCCTGTGGATACAACAACGTCCCCCCGGCCGTCGATCGCCATTACACCCTCAATCCGCGTTTCCCGTGTTTCACGATGCACCGATGCCGTTCGGCCGCTCATGGCTGCACCTCGCAAATCACCATTTCAAGCGCATGGAGCAATCGCACGAAGTCTTCTTCCCCCGCCGGACAGGTCACACGCAACCATGATCTCAGCGGCTGGATATCGAACTTGCGTACTGAAACACCAGCATCAAACAGCCTTCGATGCACACTCGCGGCATCGCCGAACTCGACAAGCACGAAGTTCGCTTGTGATGGCGACGACCGGATATTCCGAGTTGCCAGCCAGATGCGAAGACGCTCTCGCTCCGCACGCACCTGCTCGACGCCTGCCGACATCACCGATGCACCGCTACGAAGACACTCAAGTGCAACTGCCGCAGAAACACCACTTACGGCATATGGATTGCCGACACCCATCAGTGCCCCAATCATGTCCGCTTGGCCCGCAACCCATCCGACCCGTAGACCAGCCAGCCCCCACGCCTTGCTGAAGGTGCGCACCAACACCGCATTCGGAATCGAAAGCACTGTCGAAGTCAGATCGACCTCCGCAAACTCGGTATAGGCCAAATCCACAATAAGGAGCGCACCGGGAGCGGCTTCCGCAATCTGCCGCAGATCTGACTCCGACGCAATTCCACCCGTCGGGTTGTTCGGCGTCACGATGAAAATCGCCGCCGTTCGTTCCCCAATTCGCCCCAAGACTTCGCAGATCGGGAATGGCCCCTCCAGCCACGGCACTTCATCAAGATCTGCCCCAGCCGCGCGAACATATCGCGGAATCATCTCGAACGTCGGTGTCGTTACGATCGCCAAATTTCCCGGACCGAGTCTCGCCCGGCAGCATCGATCAAGCGCATCGTCCGCACCTGCCGTCACAAGCACGCTCTTTGCGTCAATTCCCATTCTCTCTGCCAACGCACCTCGCAGTGCTTCCGTTCTCGGATACTGACGGATCGTCTCAACATCCACCTTCGCAAGCACATCCTCAAATCGCATCATCCCGCGCGGGCCTTCATTCGCATCCAACTTCAACATCCCAGGCGTAACAGGTGGTGGCCCCGAATAGGCCCCAAGGCCTCGCGCTTGGGTCAAAGACGCCGGACCGATCATGGGACCACCTGCGCAATCGGGGATATCACCAGGTCTGTCCCCCCACGGTTCTTGATAATCGGGATCAATCGCGGCAACTCATCTCGCGGCACCGCAGCCTTCACGGCGTAGCCGGCATCCCCGTGTAAAGGGGCAATCGTCGGCTCCCTCATACAGGGGAGGACGTTGCACACATCCTCCAACCTACCCGGCACAACATTCACCTCCAGCATCACGCGGCGTCGAGCCTCGAGCACACTCGATAGCACCAGTGCGATTTCCTCAATCCGATCCCGCTTCTCGGGATTACCCCAGGCATTTCTGCTGGCATACAAGCGCGTGGAACTTGTCATCAATTCATCAATCACCACAAGCCCGTTTGCCTCAAGCGTGGCCCCCGTAGCGGCAATATCCACGATGCAATCTGCATCGTCCGGGGGCAATACCTCGGTCGCCCCCCAAGACCGAACGAAGGTCGCATCAAGTTCGCGCCGCATGATCCACTGCCTGGCAAGGTGCTGCATCTCCGATGCCACTACCAATCGCCGAGCCGGAAGCCGTTGATCGATCAGAATCTCCCGTGAAGCGGCCGCGACGAGGCGAACGGGTTCAAGTCCGGTATCGAGCACTTCGATCAGGTCGGCATCGAGTTCGGCAACCCAATCCGATCCGGCGAACCCCAAGTCTCGCCTTCCGGTTGTCAACATCTCCACGATCGCCTGGGGTTTGAGCACCTTGGCCTCAACGCCTGCAAGGCCGATCCTCGGCCGATAACCACGGGGCGAAGCCGAGATGGCAATTCCAGAGTCCGATAATAAATGTACTACCGAGTCGTACATCCGACCCTTCGGGAGCGCCAACTTCAGATTGTCTGGGGAATTTTGCGACATCTGGCCTCCTGTCAGAGGCCCCTGCCGCGCGACTACCGCCCAAAAGCAGCGACGCCGGCAGGGGCCGGCGTCGTGGTCAGCGGATAGAAAGTCTCCGCGCCGTCACCGGCCTGCTGAATGCAGGAGATGATGCGCGTGATGCGGGCAAAGAACAGCCAGCATGAAGCAATAGTCCCAGCTCCAGCCGCGGCGTCAAGTCCCTTCCCCGGTCGTCCGCGATTCTCATCCTTTCGCTACAGTGCTCGTCTGCGGCGATCCGGCCGCAACGGAGGACACGCTGATGACATTTTCCGCCCTCTTGCTCACTGTGTGCACTGCCGCATTCTGCGCGCCGACGCCGAACCACGAAAGAGCAGAGTCACTGGCGCCACCGAATACCTTGACCGCCATCGAAGCCGCGAGCGGCTGGCAACTCCTTTTTGACGGCGCGACGTCAACTGGATGGCGAGGCTTCCGGCAACCGGCTTTCCCCACGCGTGGATGGGTGATTGTCGACGGAGAACTGCGCCACACCAAGGGCGGAGGGGGCGGGGACATCGTGACAACCGACCAGTTCGGAGACTTCGAACTCTCACTGGAATTTCGGGTTACGCCCGGCGCGAACAGCGGAATCATCTATCGTGCTAGTGAAAAGCACGGCGCTCCTTGGATGACCGGTCCGGAGTATCAGGTGCTCGATGACGCAGCATCGAACATGACACCGGACCACATGCACTCGGTCGGTTCGGTATACGAAATGTGCTCGCCCGCAGCGGACAAACCGACCAAGCCGGCCGGGGAATGGAACCATGCCCGCATCCGGATCTATGACGGAGTACTCCAGCATTTCTTGAACGGCCGTGAAGTCGTCAACGCGCGTCTGGACGGTCGCGAATGGCAGGATAAAATCCGCTGGAGCAAGTTCCGTGGCTACGCCGGTTTTGGCATGGAGTCGGTCGGCCATATCGCGCTGCAGGATCACGGCGATGAGGTCCACTACCGCAATATCAAGGTTCGTGATCTCAAGGCGCCGATGCCGGGGGAGGTTGTACTCTTCAACGGCAGAGACCTGACCGGCTGGGACGCTTTTGTACCCGAACTCTCGAACAGGCAACAGTCTCCTGCGTCGGTCTGGAGTGTGCAGGACGGCGTGCTCGTCTGTCGCGGGACGCCAGCCGGATACATCAGTACGCAGAAGACGTACAAGAACTTCGTTTTGAAACTCGAGTGGCGCTGGAACCCGATCACGAAAAAGACTGGCAACAGCGGCGTCCTGGTACGACAAATCGGCGAAGATAAGGTCTGGCCGAAGAGCGTCGAAGCCCAATTGATGCACGGCAGCGCGGGAGATTTCTGGAACATCGGTGAATTCACGATGAAGACCGACCCCGCGCGCACCAGCGGTCGCAACACCCGCAAGACCCTGGACGCCGAGCGCCCCGCCGGGGAGTGGAATACCTATGAAATCATCGTGTACAAGGGCGAAGTCATCCTTCGTGTTAACGGCATTGAGGTGAATCGCGCCTGGGACGTGGAAGAAGTCGCCGGGAAAATCTGCCTGCAATCCGAAGGCACCGAGATCCAATTCCGCAATATTCGGCTCGTCGAACTCGACTGATCGACGTCGGATATAGCTTTGGTAGTGCTCACCCGGAGCGTCCTCACACTCGCGACGCTCGCGGGTGTGATGCACCTTGCCGTAGCATTTGACCTCGTGTGTGCCTCGTCCGTCAGGCTGAAACTATGCGCTGCCGGACGGTCGCTTAGTCGCCTTCACCGTTCTCCGACGACTGCGGAGGCCGCTCCTCCGCATCGAGCACGGTCATCCCTGGCAACCGCTTGATCGTGCCGTCTGGCTCGACACGAAGCTGCCCGGTCACGAGCAGATAATTCAGAATCGCGTTGCGCAAATCGGTGATCGACTGGTCACGGGCATTGCGGGCTTCGAGTAGATCGTTCTCGGTGTCGATGCGCTGTTGCGGATCGATGATGTCTTCATTGATCCGCTGTTCTTCCAGTCGGAGTTCCGTGTCGCGAATCTGCGCTTCGGCCAGTTGCAACTGGTACTGTGCCAGCGCGACGCTCCGAACGCTTTGACGCGCCTCGACCAGCAGCGTGTCGCGGAATTGCTCGTACTGACGCTCCTGCTGCCCCAGGCGAATCAGGCTCTGCCGCAGATTCAGCCGCTCGATCTCTCGGTCGAGCGGAAGCCCGAACGTAACGCCGAGCGAATACCTCGCATCATCACCGTCAAATCGCAGGCCGCCCTCGCTCCGGTCTTCGTCCGTAGGCAACGCGCCGGTCGCACGCAAATTCAAATCCGGAAGCAACTGATTGCGGGCATTCCGGACCGCACGATGCGCATCCGCGAGCTGATCGCGGCGATTCTGCAGATCCAACCGATACAGCAATGCCAATTCCGAAGCGTGCAGCTCGCTCACATCGGGCACGGGAAGGTCAAGTTCAAACGGATCGAACTCGACCGGCATGTCGGGAGAGAGACCCATTCTGATCTTGAACCTGGAACGCTGCAGCCGATATTGCTCTCGCAGATTCTCCAGGCTGCTCCGGCTCCGGGCCAGCTGCGTACGAACCAGCCGTTCCTGAAAGCCGCGCAGTCGACCAGCGGCCACCTTCTCAGCGGTCGATTCAAGAAAACGCTCCTGGCTCTCGATCTGACGCAACTGGTTGGCGATTTGCGCCTGCGATTGGAGCAGCGCGAAATAATCCCTCGCAATCTCCACGAGGTATGCCCGCCGGAACTGCTCAAAATCCCGCGCTGCGTACACAAGGTTGCGTTCCGCCTGAATGATATCCTCCTGGGCATACCGACCGGCGTTGCGCAGGAGCGGAATCGTCGCTGAAATCGCCAGCTCCGACGATTGGACATACCGATCCGTAGCGACATCTCGCAACTGCCGCGTGGCTTCGACGAGCCATCGCGCCTCGATCTCACCCCCGAAAGGCAACCGCTGTGTCGCACGAAGTTCGTTGATCACGTTAAGTGCTGAACGCCATGCGCCGTCATCACCACGCCCGCTGAGATTGACCGAAGTGTCGTTGAATAGACGCGGGCTCCAGCGATGCCGCTCAATTAATAATCGAATCGCCGCGAAAATGTAATCTTCTTCCTGGGCCAGATACTCCCGCCCCATCTGCTGCGCCGTCCGCCATACGCCGAACAGGTCAAGCCTTGTGGCCGACTCGGCATACTCCTCACTGGCCGTCGAATACGCATCCAACAATGACGCCACGTCCCGATCGGCTTTCGCCCTGGCGAACATCAGCGAAGCTGCATCCGGGTTCAGCGTCGGCGGCCTTCGCTCATACATCGATTCCCGCGCGGCATGTTCCGCCTGCAGCACCCGCGCGGGCGGTGTTGCGTCTTTCCCTAACGCCAGCGACCGCTCTCGCATCAATGATCGGGTCCGATTGTCAATCGCTTCCATGCCCGACGAACACCCCCCGCCTGAACCGACGACCATGCCGGCGGCAAGCACAACGGGCAAACACCTCTTAAACGATCGCTCAACTCGGGGGCGTGGCTTCATGCGCTTCAGGTTCTTCCATGGTGATTGCCGGGTGACGTCTCCCAACCACCCGTGGGGGGGAGTCTACACATCTCGGCGATGCGGGTTGCATCAAGAATATTTGGTGCATGATAGGGCACCGACGTTTGCCTTTATCGAAGGCTCATCTATGCTTCCCTTTCCACTGTCCGCCGCGCGCCAGGAGGGTCCGCGAGCCCGATTTGAACGGTTTCTGATCGCCCACAGTCTGTATTTTGACTGGATGGCGCTCCTGGGAGTTCCCCTTCATGCCGATGGTCACTTTCGACGGTCGGAGTTTCATGCTCGACGGTCGGCGGGTGTGGTTGACGAGCGGAGCCATCCATTACGCCAGGGTTCCCCGGGCGCACTGGGCCGAAAGAATCCGCCTCGCACGACACGCCGGGCTGAACTGCATCGAAACCCCGATCTTTTGGAGCATCCACGAGCCGCGCCCGGGTGTCTTCGACTTTGCCGATGATCTCGATCTCAGGCACTTCGTCCATCTCATCGCCGATGCCCGGATGTACTGCATCCTTCGTGTCGGCCCCTACATCGGCTCAGGGTGGGACATGGGCGGTCTGCCCCCTTGGCTCATCCACAACCCGGCCATTGCCCTCCGAACCGCGAACCAAGGTTTCCTTGAAGCCGCCAGCCGGTACATCACCGCCGTGGCCGATCAGGTCCGCGATCTGCAGGTCACCAGTCCGGGCGGCGGCGGTCCCATCGTGCTCATCCAGAACGAATCAAGCTGGACGTGCGGTCACGACCAACTCGCCGAATCCTACCTCGGCGAACTTCACCGATACCTTCGCGAAGCCGGCCTCAACGTCCCCACGATCAACGCCAACAATCTGTGGCCGCAGGTCGAAAGTGAAATCGATTGCTGGACGGGCAGCCAGGACATGCTCGCAACGATGCGCCAACTGGCTGTCGTCAAGCCCTCACGCCCGAGGCTTGTCATCGATTTCTCGACTTCTCCCATCGAAACCATCGGCCACTCAGCTTCCGATAAGCTCTCACCCTTCGAAATCCAACGTCGCCTCGCCGAAATTCTGGCCGGCGGCGGACAATTCAACATCGACCCCTTCGCCGGGGGAAGTAACTTCGGCTTCCGCGGCGGTCGCATTGCAGGCGCATCCCCGGGGTTCGTCACCCAGAGCTTTGACCGCCAGGCGCCCGTCGCCGAACACGGTCGCCCGGGATCCTCGTACGACGCAGTCCGAAAAATCGCCCTCTTCAGCACGCACTTCGGCAAAGTCCTTTCACACCTCGATCCGGAATATCACCCCATCATCGCCGCACCGGGAATCACAGATGGCGGGGTCTCGGTTGTGCATCGACGCGGGTCACAGGGTGATGTGCTTTTCGTCTTCGCCCCACCAACGACCTCATCAAAGCGGGAACGCTCTCGCCATCGTCTGCTGATGCCTGACGGCTCGACGCTTGAGGTCGATCTTGCTTCGCAGCGTGTAGCGTGGTGCCTGCTCAATGTGCATCTTGCCGGTCGCGCGCACCTCGACTTCTGCGCCCTCAATGCGCTGGCTCTGGTCGGCAAAACGCTGGTCTGCTTCGGACCTGCGGGCGGACAGGGTGAAATTTCAATCAACGGTTCGCCCATCATGCTCTCGGTGCCCGACGGGAAGAAACCCGAGATCATCGAGCATGAAGGCATAACCCTGGTGGTTTGTGCCGAATCTCATGTCGAGCACATCGCCGTGCTCGATGACGCCGTGCTCGTCGGCGTCGCCGGCATCTCCGTCGATGGCAAACCCATCCCGCTTTCCGGCTCGCGGCAGTACACCCGTGTCGACGCCAGTGGCGCCGTATCGACCGCCGCAACCGAAGCCGCTGCTCCGCGGATGAGCCGAACCGTACCGACGCTCGCCCCTTGGACAAGCGCCGTGCTGACGGACTATCTCGATGGTTCCAGCGCGCGGTTTGCCGCCATCGATGCGCCTACCGACCTCGGTCGGCTCGGTGCTCCGTTCGGATACGGCTGGTATCGGGCCACAATCCGTTCGAGCAAAGCACGCAAAGCTCGGATCATGGCGCCGCAATCGGCTGACCGCCTCCATCTCTTTGCCGATGGCGAGGCGGTGGGTGTCGTCGGCATCGGTCCGGGAGCCTCACGAGAAGTTGCCGTGCCGCTCAAGTCCGGTTTACGCCATCTTGTCCTTCTTGCCGACAATCACGGGCGCTGGTCTTCCGGTGCCGCCATGGGTGAGGCCAAAGGACTCTTCGGACACCTCTGGGAAGCCGAGTCACTCAAATCCATCAAGCCCAGGCTGGTGTCAGGCAAGCCCATCGAGCCCCTCGCATTTCGCGCCCCTTTGTGGGAACTGCGCCAAGGCGACACGACCGATCCGATGCGCGTCACTTGGTCGTTCGCCCATCGCAAGCGATCGCCGATCATCATCGTTGCTGACGAATTCCCCGCGAGAGGACTTCTCCTTTGCAACGACCAGCCCATTGCATTCCTCGAACAGGGCTGCTCCGAGCAGTATTTCCTTTCTGAGGACGCCCTGCCGCGCGGTCAGGTGCACATCCAGGTCGCCCTTCTTGCCGATAGCGAAGACGAGGCCCATTTCGCTTCATTGGTCAAACGTGTCGGCGAATCCCTCAGACTTTTTGATGCCAAACAGGCTCTCACCGCCAAAGCCGAATGGGCATTCGCAAAGTGGGAGCAACCCCCGCCATCGGCCTATACCCCGCAAAGCAAAAACCCGAAACCGACCGGCACACCCACGTGGTGGAAAACCCACTTCTCCGTTTCTGGGAACGAGCCTGGCATCTGGCTCGATCTGGCAGGGCTGACCAAGGGGCAGGTCTACCTGAATGACCGTCACCTCGGCCGCTACTTCGTCGCCACGCCCGATGGACACCGCGTCCCTCCGCAGGACCGAATTTTCCTTCCCGCGGGCTGGCTGGGTGGTGCAAACAATGAACTGGTCATTTTCGACGAACACGGCGCTATCCCCGGCAAGGTCAGACTCTCCGTCGATGCATGATGTCGTCATTCAGGTCAACACCCGCACGGAGGCGCTTTCATGCAGTTTCCACTCTGGCAGGCGGCGGCGTCGTTCGCAGCTCGGAGGCACGGGCGCCAAGTGCGTAAAGACGGCCGCACGCCCTACTTCGCCCATCCGTTTCGCGTTGCGATGGCTCTGCGCGATGCCTTCGACTGCCCTGACCCTGTTGCATTGGTCGCCGCCTTGCTCCATGACCTGATTGAAGACACGACCACAGATTACGACGACATCGCGCAGGCCTTCGGCGCCGAAGTTGCCGATGTCGTGGCCGCCCTCACCAAGAACATGGCCCTGCCGGAACCTAGGCGTGAAGTCGAATACGACGCTGCACTCGCGGCCGCGCCATGGCAGGCCCGGCTGGTCAAACTCGGCGATTGCTACGACAACCTCTGCGATGCACTGGCAAGCCCTTACGGGGTGCTCGATGACGCCCACCTCGGCCGGACGCTCGACCGCTGCCGGCGCTCGCTCAACCTCGTCCGGCCGGATGATCCCCACTTCCTGCGCCAGGCTGCCGAACTGGTCGAAAAACTCATCCTCGCTGCCGAGGCCGCGCTTCCACGCGTTTCAGAAGCTCCGCAGAAGCGTTCCTGCGAATGATTGGCGCAAGCATGTCAAGAACCTGCCGTGTCGGATCCATCGAAATCGGTCCCGGGAAGCCGCTGGCGATCATCGCCGGACCGTGCGTTCTCGAATCCCTCGACTTGGGCATGCAAGTCGCCCGGCATGTCTCCCCCATGTGCGCCCGCCTCGGGTTGAGCTATATCTTCAAGGCATCCTTCGACAAGGCCAATCGCTCAAGCATCACCTCGCCACGCGGCCCCGGCCTTGAAAAAGGCCTGCGATGGCTTACCGATATCCGAACCTCCATGCAATTGCCTGTGACCACCGACATCCACGAGCCTGCCCAGGCCGAACCTGTCGCCCGGGAACTCGACCTGCTCCAGATTCCTGCCTTCCTTTGTCGCCAGACCGATCTGCTCCAGGCGGCGGGCGCCTCCGCCGGTCGTCACAACCGTGCGGTCAATGTCAAGAAGGGTCAGTTTCTCTCTCCTCGAGAAATGTCAGGCCCCGTCCGCAAGCTCGATGAGGCCGGCTGTCGAAATGTCCTCATCACTGAGCGTGGCACGTTCTTCGGCTATCACCGACTCGTCAACGATTTCGTAGGTGTCGGCGAGCTGATGTCCCTTGCCGTCCCGCAGGGGGCTCCTCCCGTCTGCTTCGACTGCACCCACTCGACCCAACTCCCCGGGCTGGGTGAACAGACCGGCGGACAACCCGCTTTCTCCCCCCTTCTTGCGCGGGCGGCGGTTGCCGCGGGTGTCCATGCCGTTTTCCTCGAGTGCCACCCCGATCCTCGCCGCGCACTGAGCGATGCTTCAACGCAACTTCGTCTGGATGACATCGAACCGCTGCTCGCTTCGCTCGCTGCGATCCACCAGGCGATCGCCCCTTGGGCTTCGTCCTGAAGGGGTTGACACCAGGCATGCGTCATCCTTGTGCGAATCGCAACGCAAGCCGCTCAAGCAATCGTTCAGGATCACCCCACCCGGACTTCTGCTTCGAATCCGTCTCGACGCAGGCGCGAAGCAGCACTGAAGCCTGCTCGGGCGATAACCGCTGGGCTGCCTGCTCCATCGGCCCCGTGCTCGCACCCCAGATTTTCAGCTCAGAACGCAGTGATGCCGCCGTCGCACCGGCCCGCAACCCGCACGACAACCGATGCAGTTTGCGCGCAAGATCCGACATCGCCCATGCCACCAGCACCGGTGGGTGACGCGAAACATCCAGAGCTTCACGCACTCCACTGATCGCCCGACGTGCGTCTCGCATCAACAGGTCCTGCTGAATCCCCCACACTTCTTCTTCACGCGATTGCCCGACAAGTTCAACCACCATCTCCCGAGTCACAGCGCTGTCACGCCCAGCGCCCGCCGCAAGTTTGGCGACTTCGCTGTCAAGCCGAACCAGATCAACACCGATCCGCTGCACCAGCAGTTCCGCCGCATCACGCCCGATTCGTGCTGCATGCCGCTTCTCGCCGCGCTTCATCACCCAGTTCACCGCCTGATACTCTTCGATCTCCTCGCACTTGATGATCACCCCGACCTCCGACACCATCTTGTCCAGCTTGCCGGCGTGCCACCGCTCCGCCCGCAGCACAAGCGTCGCCGCTTCGCTCGGCGCTTCGGCATACCGCTCGACGATCGGCCTGTGCGCTTCCTTTACGAACTGGTCCGCCTGGTCCACAACCACCAGTTTGTGCGCACTCATCAAACCGAAACTACGGCACTCGTCCAGAACATCCGCGGGCTGCGCCGTCGTGCCGTCAAAATGCAGGACATCGACTTCTCCGTGCTGTCCGACGAGCGCTTCTCGCAACTGGCTGGTGTACTCCGCCCGCAGAAAAGCCTCCGGCCCGTGCAACACCACCACGCGGCAGGTCGCGTCAAGCTTGCTCTTCCCGGCTGAGGGTTTCCTAGCCATGCGCTCCAGCGTACGCGGCAACCGGCATCTACGCTCGACGCCCTGGGGGATTTCCCGATCAGCAGACCCGAAATCGGCGTATCTTCATGGAGCATGCTCATCCTCACCGTCCTCCAAGGGCCAGACCGCGGGCGAAAGTTCGAACTGCCCGCCAATGAGCCGCAGTTGATCGGTCGCTCCAGTGAAGCCCTGCCCATGACTGACAACACCGTCAGTCGCCGACACGCCGAACTGACCCCCGACGCCGGCCTCTGGTTCATCCGCGACCTTTCCAGCCAGAACGGCACCTACGTCAACGGCCACCGCATCGAATCCCGCGTCGCGCTCAAGCCCGGCGATCAGATCCGCGTCGGATCCACCCTCTTTGTCTTCGGCAATGCCGACCCCAACGACCCCAGCGTCGTCCGCGTGCTCAGACCCGACCAGATCGAAGCCGAATTCGAGCACACCCTCGCCAGCAACGAAGATTCGATCGTCCTCGCCGAGCCGGAACCAGCCGCAGCCGCCGTCCACCATCTCAAGGTCATCTACCGCCTCACCACGCTGACCGCCCAGGCATTTGATCGCCGAACCCTCCTCGCCGCCGTCATGGAACTTGTCTTCAGCGAGTTCCGACCCGAGCGCGGCTGCGTCATGCTCTACGCAGACGGCTCCGACAAACTCGAACCCGCCGTCGTAAAATATCACCAGCCGCCCCGCGATCCGAACGAAGCACGCATTCACGTCAGCCGCACCATCCTTCAGCACTGCCTCAGACACGGCGAAGGCGTCATCTGCACCAACGCCATGACCGACCCGCGCTTCCAGGCAGGAGACAGCGTCCAGCGCCTCCACATTCGCTCGGCCATCTGCGCCCCCATCCGCCATCGCGATCGAACTTTCGGCGCGATCTATATCGACTCCTCGATCAGCAACTACACCTTCACGCAGGAACAACTCGCCCTCATGAACGCCATCGGCCAGCACACCGGCCTCGCGCTCGCAAACGCCGAGCTCACCACACAGAAAATCCACGCCGAACGCCTCGCCGCCATGGGCGAAACCGTCGCCAGCCTCAGCCACTCCATCAAGAACATCCTGCAGGGCCTTCGCGGCGGGGCAGATGTCGTAGAAATGGGGCTGAAAAAATCAGACCTCGCCGTCGCCAACGGCGGCTGGAGCATCCTCAAACGCAATCTCGACCGCATCGTCAACCTCACGCTGAACATGCTCACCTTCAGCCGCCAACGCCAAGTCGAAATCGAACTCTGCCAGCTCAACGCGCTCGTCGAAGAATGCGCTCAACTCCTCCAGGGTGCAGCCGTCACCAAGCAGGTGGCCCTCATCCTCGACCTCGATCCCGAAATGCCCCCCATCCCGCTCGACCCGAACCTCATGCACCAGGCCCTGGTCAATCTGGTCACCAATGCCGTCGAAGCCGTCGATTCCGACCGTGGCGCGGTCACCATCCGAACCCAATACCAGGTCCCCGATCCGCTCCTCGGCCAGCAACCTCCCTATGCCGAAATCTTCATCATCGACAACGGACCTGGCATCCCCGCCGATCGCCAGCGATGGATCTTTGAACCATTCCACACCACCAAAGGCAACAAGGGCACCGGCCTCGGCCTCGCCGTCACCAAACGCATCATCGAAGAACACTGCGGCAGAATTTCCGTCGAGTCCTCCGAAAAACGCGGATGCGCTTTCCGCATCGTCCTCCCCGCCGATGCATCTGATGTCATCGACCCCTCGGCCACCGCAACCAGCCGCGCACACGATCACGAAGTTCTGGGCGATCCTGCAGGCTGATCCGTTCGCGGCAAACGCAAAATCCCGCGCTCCCGCGACATTCACATCCCTGTGCTTGCGGCACGTTGCCATCGCGCAACAAATGCGTCATACTGCTCAGGCGTATCAATCCCGCAGTGCTTCGCCAGCCGGATCGCCACGGCAATCTCAAATCCGTGTTCCAACACGCGTAGCTGCTCCAGCTTCTCCGTCTCCTCCAGCGGTGTCGGCGTCAACGCGGCATACTGCTCAAGAAATGCACACCGATACACGTACAGCCCGATGTGCTTATACGGCCCTGCCCCTGGTGCAAATGTCCCATCCCGCGGATACGGCGCAAGCGCCCTCGTGAAATACAACGCCCGACCCGAACGTCCCACAACGGCCTTCACGATGTTCGGATCGCCCGGATGCTCCCCCGGTGCAAACGGCGATGCCACCGTCGCCACCGACGACCCGCTCGCCCGAAGCGCCTCCACCGCCGCGTCGATCACGTCCGCCTCGATCTCCGGCTCATCCCCCTGCACATTCACTACGATGTCTTGCGGCGATAACCCAAGCGCTGCCGAGGCCTCCGCCAGTCGGCTCGTACCGTTGGGGTGGTCTTCACTCGTCAGCACCACCTCACCGCCGAACGCCCGCACCGCCGCGGCAACCTCCGAGGCATCCGTCGCGACCACCACCCGATCCACCATGGTCGCTCGCCTCGCCGCTTCGACAACATGCTGAATCAGCGGCCGCCCTGTACGATCAGCCAATACTTTCCGGGGAAACCGCGTCGAAGCAAGCCTCGCGGGAATGATGGCGACGACCTTCTCCCCCATGGCCCGCCCCTGATGCACGCGTGCAAAACTACGATGCCTGGCGAAGCTCCGCAACAAGCTTCTTCAGCGCATCACGACGCTCACGGATGTCCTTGAACGATATCTGCTGAATCGCGATGCTCGACGCCAGCCGCTCAGCCTCCTGCGCATCGTCGAGCGATCGCGACTGGGCCGCTTTCTTCTCGAGAATCGTCATCAGCGCATACCGAAGATCCATCCCCATCGCGTCATTCACATCGGCGTGCTGCTCCACGGCCTTGCGAAGCGTGTCCACCGATTCATCCATCCATCCCATTCTCGCAAAGGCCAGCCCCAGATACATGAGCGAAGGCGTCCTGTTTCGCGGGTCGTGCTGCGCCTCCTGGAACAACGCGATCGCTTCTTCGGAATTCCCGAGCTTGTACTCCCGCACACCCAGTTCAAACTTCAGCGAAAGATCCGTCGGATAATTCGCCACCTGAAGTCGATACTCATCAAGCTCCCATTCCAGATACTTCCGCTCCGCCTGCTTCGCCTGCGATTGCGCCACTTCGTCCTGCGGGTTCGCCTCAGCTCGCGCAAGATATTCCTCGAGCTTACGCCTCGCCTGACGCATCTTGATCTCACCCGCCTTCTTGCGGAATGTGAACTGACGCGTCGTCTCATACGCCTTCATCAGCACCGTGTACGCCTGCTTCTCATCCTCCGGTCTGCCGCGCTCCAGTAACGCCCGCACATATCCGTTGATCGTCGGAATATCGTCGGGCTTCCCCGCATAATCACGCTCCCAATCCAGAACCTGCTGGTCCTTCACATCCTCCGTCTTGACGACACGATCCCCGGTATCGAGCCGACGCTGCTTCTCCGCGTCGCGAATGTTCGATCGAAACCCGCCCTCTTCCCCCGTTCGGTCATACCCGCCCGTAGACATCGTCGCCTGCGCAGCCATGTTCCGCGTACGTGTCGAAAGATCCGTGTCCCCCGGATCAAGCCTCGACGCCGCATCCCCCGCCCGCACCGCGATCTCAAAAATCCCGAGCGCAGCGCTCGCTTCCATCAACTTGATGTAGTGATCCTTCCGCGGCTTCTTCTGGTTCGCCACCACACCCAGCGCCCGCTCGCACAACCACCGAGCCACCGGCTTGAAATCAAGCCCGGATCCCGCCGCAACCTTCGCGAGCGCCTGCGCCGCAGCAACCGGGTGCGAAGGCTCCACCGGCATCACGCCCCACTCCAGCATCGCCGACAGAAACTTCTCGATCTCCCCCCTCCCGGAAAACGCCTTTCGTGTGTCCTTGCTCAGTTTCGAGCCTGGCTCATTCTCAAACGCGACCGCCGACTTCCAATACCCCTCAATCGCCGCGAGATTCGTCGGGTCAAGACGCATCCCGTTCAGCCACAACGTCATCGCATACTCATAATTCGTCGCTTCGTGAACCGTCTTCGCCCGATCGAAGAACGCCTTGGCTTTCTCCGGCGAAAACGTCACCTCCGATTCGACATCGCCCCGGTCGCCGCCCGTTTCGCCCTGAACGTCTTTCTTCTTGCCGAATAGTGCCAAGCCATCATCCCCGTTCTGTGATCTCCGCCTGCCGCACGGCGGCCGCGCAGACACTATCTTACCCCAAACTCCAACCGATCCCGTTCGCCCTCCATCCGAAGAAGCAACCCGCCCCGCGACGTACCCTTGCTTCCATGACCCGTTGTCTCGCCGACAGTTCCATTCCCAGGGTCGAAATCGGGGGCTTCAAATTTCCCCTCGGCGTATACCCCATCGAGCCGCTCACCCCGCGCCCGGGATATCTCGTCGAGTTCGAACCCGCCGATGGAGGCGACGAAGCCTCCGAGTGGGAAGAATGGCCCGATCGCTACGTATTCGACATCGTCATCACTTCCGAACGCCTCGCTCCCCTCATCCGATCCCTGCTCTCCATCCTCCCACCCAGGGTTTACCCCATCCTCGACGTCATGGGGCACGATCCCTACCGCGAGATTGACCCCTACATCGCATACGAACTCGTCGGCCTCGACCGCCTCGTCGAAGGCATACGCCGCTTCCGCCCCTTCCTTTTTGAAGACGGCCTCTGCGGCTTCGGCGCCATGTGCGACGACCCCTTCGCCTACCTCTTTGTTGACGAACACAAGATACTCACCATCCGAGTCGCCGCCGAAGCCCGCGAAAGAGTCGAGCGCATCCTCAAAGCCTTCGACCTCGAACAAGTCCCGGAGCCGCTCGGAGCCGATGCCGCCGCTCACGAACACCGTAGTGTCCTGACGGCGCCACCCGAAGCCGCCGACCTCCTCACCCCCGAAGAAGTCATCGAGCGCCTGCGCGATGAGTGGAAACTCGTCCTCAATATCGACACCGAAACCAATGAAGATGACCAAGGA
The DNA here is from genome assembly GCA_019636695.1 of Phycisphaeraceae bacterium. GTDB lineage: Bacteria > Planctomycetota > Phycisphaerae > Phycisphaerales > UBA1924 > JADLCM01. Next base: position 53,307 of record JAHBXD010000007.1, on the reverse strand, counting down.
AACCCCTTGGGCGTGACGCCGTGGCGCTGCCTCGTCCGAACCACCCTCGAAGGCGAACCCGCCCCGAGATACGCCGAAGCACTCCTCTGGGCCGATGGCCTTCGCATCGCCGAAGAAACTGCGCTCGATGCCGCCGAGGAAGCCCTAGGCTCCGCTGCAGAAAAGATTGTGGACAACTTCGTCGTCAGTGCCGACCGCCTGACGGACGCCCAACTCACCAAACACAAGTCCACGCCCGGCTCAAAAACTGTCCCCAAAGCCTCTGGAAATCTCATTCGCATCAAGTGGCTCGGCTGATCCACGCGTCCCGCACCCACCACCCGGGAAACCCACGGCCAGCCCTCTCCCCAAATCTCGTTTCCATATCACACCGAAGCCTTCGGAACCGCTCTGCCCGTCTCGACGGAAAGTGTCCCGCGGTGGCCTGCCACCGGGTTGCATTGACATGCCCTTCCGAGTATCTTCCCGCCTCACCCGCGGGAGGCTCCTCTCGAAGGGGTGATGGGCTTCTTTCGGCGCTTTCGGGAACTGTCCCCGCCGACAAGGGTCCAAGCGCATGGGGCTTTCGGCGAACTGAGGTTGAACGCGGGATCGTCCCGTTTCAGTCGCCGCTCCACAACGCTGCGTGTGGGAGATCGGCATGGGCTTCGGCAAGCATCGTTCCGTTCGTTCGCTCTTGGCTGCTGCGGCAGGATTCGCCGCCGGCCTCACTTTGTTGACGGCATCGGCCCAAGCGAGTGACGATTTCACCGTCGGGCTTGAACTTGCCTCCGTCGAATCGACCATTCAGCGCGCTGGCGACCTCCTTGCCGCAGGCAAACCGGTCCACGCTCGCGCATTGGTGGTCAATCTCTTCCAGGCCAACGGTGCCGGATTGAGTGATCGCGAAAGCGCTCGAGCCTACCAGATCCTCAGCAACGCCAACATCGCCATCAGGGGCATGAACGAGTCGCAACTCAGCCTCGAAAAGGCTGAACTCGCCCTCGCCCAGGGAGATGTCACCGCTGCCCGCGCCCAGGTAGAGGCCATCCTCAACTCGGCCTCGTCCGATGCTCGTTCTATGCTCCGAGCCGAAGCCCTTTCCACCCGCATCGAGCAGCGCCGTGCCGAACTCGCGCCCCTGGTCCCGGGTCGCCTCTCGCGGGCGCACGAGGCGTTCGTCTCCGGCGATTACGGCCGCGCCAAGGCCGAGCTGACTTGGGTCACACGTTCCGACGTCACGCTCTCTCCGCAGCAGCAGGCCCTTGTTGAGGCCTATCAGCTTCGCATTGTCGAAACCGAAATCGCTCGCGGCGAACTGCTCGACGCACCGCTGACGCTCTCAGTCCAACCCGGCGTCGTCCGGCGCGAAGGTGAACTGCCCCCCTCCCAACCCGCCGAAGCCCAACCCCAGGCACAGCCCACCGCCCCCCCGCCACCCGTTGATGACGTCATCGCCGAAGCCAATCGCAAGGAAGCCCAGCGCCTGCTCAGTGAGGCCATGACCGCCAAGACCGAGCAGCGCTATCGCGATGCCCTCGACCTGCTTGATCGACTCGACCGCGATTACCGCGCTTCACTCACCGCCGAAGAAGCAGCCCGCGTCGCCTCCGAAATCAACGAGGTGCGCCTGCTCCAGCGCCGCGACCTCGGCCCGGGCGCCGGCCCGCTTGAAGAAGTCACCCGCCAACGCGACCTCGTACGTCAGGAAACCCGCGCCGCGTTCGAAAACCTGCTCCAGCAGGCCGACACCGAGTCGCGACAGGGCAACTTCGCCCGCGCTCGCGAATTGGCGCTTCAGGCCAAGCTGCGCATGCAGGAGCAACGCTCGGTCTTCGCCGAAGCCGAATTCCAGGAGCGCATCCGCAGCGCCGACGACAGGGTCGCCCGCATCGACCGCGATGAACGCGCTGCTTCCGAGCGCGCAGCGGCCGAACGCGAACGCCGCGAACGCGAACGCCTCGCCGCACTTGAACGCGACACCATGCTCGACCGCGAACGCCAGATTCGCGAGGCCCTCACCCGTGTTCGCGACCTGCAGCGCAACCAGAAATATCGTGAAGCCCTCGAAATCGTCGAGAGCCAGATTCTCTTCCTCGAACCCAACAACCCCGCCGGCCTCCTTCTGCGCGATGTCCTCCACGACACCGCCATCTTCATGGCCTACCACGATGCCAAGCGCACCAAAGACCGCAACATGGCCGAACTGCGCCTCGAGAACTACATCGCCTCCATCCCCCCGCTTGACATCATCGCCTTCCCGCCCGACTGGCCCAGCCTCAGCCACCAGCGCCTCGGCAGCGCCTCCTACGCCGACTCACCGCAGGATCGCGCGCTCCTCGCTCGCCTGAACGATCAACGCCTTCCCTCCATCGAGTTCCGCAACCGCACCCTTGAGCAGGCGCTCGGGTACATCGCCGAAACCCAGTCCGTCAACATGGATGTCGATTGGGATTCGCTCGCCCTCATCGACATCACCCGCGATCGGCCGATCGACCTCACCCTCCGCAACATCACACTTGCAAACCTGCTTGAACGAATCCTTGAGAAAGTCAGCGAGTCCGGCTTCGGCACCGACAAGGCCACCTGGACTGTCCGTGACGGCGTCCTCTTCATCGCCAGCGACGAGAAAATCCGCAAGCACACCATCCTTGATATCTACGACATTCGTGACCTCGTCGTCGAAATACCCGATTACACCAACGCCCCCGAGTTCGACCTCAACGCCGTGCTCCAGTCCGGGCAGGGCGGCGGCGGGCAAAGCCCCTTCCAGCAACGCGAGCAGGATGTTGATCGCGAACCCCTTCAGGATCGCATCGATCGCATGAAGGACATGATCGAGCAGCTCATCGACCCGATGGGCTGGGAAAATAACGGCGGCACCACCGGCCGCATCTTCGACTGGCAAGGCCAGCTCGTCATCAAGAACACACCCGCCAACCACCGCGAAATCCGCGGCCTGCTCAGCAAGCTCCGTCAGGTCAAGGCCCTTCAGATCAACGTCGAAACCCGCTTCCTCCTCGTCAGCCAAGACTGGTTCGAGCAGATCGGCTTCGACCTCGACGTCTACTTCAACGCCGACAACAACCAGGTCGTCGCCGCCCGTGGCACCGACCCCACCGTCCTCCCCAGCGACTTCTTCGACTCAAACGGTCGCCTCAAGCGCGCTGTCACCGGCGGCGGCACCACGCCCGTCACCCAGGCCACCGTCCCGCCCGACCGAACCTCGGTCTTCGGCACTATTTCCGATTCACTCGGTCTTGCCGGCGTGCTCATGCCGACCGAAGGCCTCGCCTCGACCATCCTCGGCCGCGCCCCGGCACTCGGCGTCACGGGCCAGTTCCTTGATGACATTCAGGTCGACTTCCTCGTCCAGGCAACGCAGGCCGACCGCCGCACCGTCTCCCTCACCGCGCCTCGCCTCACTTTCACCAACGGCCAGACTTCGAACATCTACGTCGTCCGTCAGGTCGGCTTCGTCTCCGACCTCCAGCCCGTCGTCTCAGACTCGGCCGTCGGCTTCGACCCCACCATCGAGCCGGTCTCCGAAGGCGTCCGAATGCTCGTCGACGGCATCGTTTCGGCCGATCGTCGCTTCGTCACCATGAACATCGATGCCGCCATCGCCGAAATCGAAGGCATCGCCCGCGAACCCGTCACCGCCGTCGCCGGCGGCCAGCTCGTCAGCTCGGCCCAGACCAACGCCTTCGTCCAGATTCCTACCGTGACCGTCACGCGTGTCCAGACCACCGTTACCGTCCCCGATCAGGGCACCATCCTGCTCGGCGGCCAGCGGCTGGTCAACGAAGTCGAGGTCGAAACCGGCGTACCCGTCCTGAGCAAAATCCCGATTCTCAACCGGTTCTTCAGCAACCGCATCACCTCCAAGGAAGAATCCACACTCCTCATCCTGCTCAAGCCCACCGTCCTCGTCTCCGGTGAAGAAGAGGAACGCCAGTTCCCCGGCCTCGCCGAGCAACTCAACCTCGGTTTCGGGCACTGACATTTCCTCGTCCGCAATCCACAAGACCGGCCCTCCGCGGCCGGTCTTGTATTTGGAGCACCCCCGAGCACTACACGCCCCGCCCCTGTCTCCTATGATGGAGCCGAGGCGGACGCTGCACCCGCCCAGGAGACCCACGTATGTCCCCCGCTGACTCCCGACTGCGAGTAACCCACGACGACGGCGTCACGCTCGTCGAGTTCGTTGACCGCAACATCCTCGACGAAGCCAACATCCAGCAGATCGGCGAAGAAATCTCCAGCATCATCGACTCACGCGATCAACCGCGCCTCCTCATCAGTTTCGCCAACGTCGATCATCTCTCCTCCGCGGCATTGGGCACGCTCATCACCATCAACAACAGGATCAAGACCAAGGGCGGCCAACTGCGCCTCGCCAACATCGATCCGCAGATCAAGGAAGTCTTCGCCATCACCCGCCTCAACAAACTTTTCAGCATCCACGACGACGCCCCCTCGGCCATCGCCAGCTTCACCAGCTGATACGACCTTCCGGCGTTGACGATGCAGCCATCCCCCGGCCCAGATCACGAGTCCCTGCGCGCCACCGTTACCGCCGATCGCTCGGCCGTCGCCGGTCTTGTCTCCCGCATCATGGATATCGTCGAGCGATTCAACTATCCCAAGACCTCTCGATTCGCCATCCACCTTGCCCTTGAAGAAGCCGTCTCCAACGCCTTCCGGCACGGCCACAAACTCCTTCCACCCGATGCCGCCGTCACAGTCGAAGCCCACGTCGATGCCCGCCGCGTGCGCATCGCCGTCGAAGACCAGGGGCCGGGCTTCACGCCCGACACCATCCCCGATCCCACGCTCGATGAAAACCTCGCCAAGCCCGACGGCCGCGGCCTCATGCTCATCCGCGCCTACATGACCCGGGTTGACTTCAACCCACGCGGCAACCGCCTCGAAATGACCTACGAGCGCCCCCCATCACCCTGATCCCCCCTCCGGCACGCGCTGACATCACCTGCGTACCACCCCTTCCGAGACGGCATACACCACCACCGTCCCCGAAGCCTCGAAAGCCACAATCAGCACATCTCCGCCCGTCGGGCTTTCTGACGCAGGCACAAAGGCTGCCCCCTCAGGCCCGAAATCTCCATCCGCGGCCGAGAGATGCACCCCCGCCCGACGAAACCGCCCGCGCTCCGCATCGATCTCCATCATCGCTATCGCGCCCGGCCTTTCGAGCGTGACAAACGCATACCAGCGCCCACCCACCTTGCCGATCACCACGCCTTCCGGCTCCGGCCCGCGATCATCTGATCGACTATCCACTTCTTCCCGGCTACGGCTCGCGTTGAACCACGCCGCACGTTCCCCCTCGGCCATCGCTTCTTCAAACCACGACCCCGTGTGGTCGAGCAACTCCAGCGTGTCGGCATCCCACAAACTCGCCGACCTCGACCCGGGCATCACCGGCTCCTTGATGCATCCCTTCTCCTTCCCTGTAAACGCGCACACCCGCACGCGCCCATACCCGACATCCGAAACATCCCGTCCCGCAAGCCACGAATCGCATACCGCCCCAGATTTCACCAGTTCGCCGAGCCGCGCCACATCCCCGAACACACTCGACCCCCACGCTCCGCGATCGTCGCCCTCATCCGCCGTCACGAGCAAACGCCGCCCACCGATTTCAACCGCCGCGATCTGATCCGGCATCGGCATTGCCGCCATGGGCAACAACGCCCCGACCCGGCCATCTCGATCGCTCACGTCGGCTTCGATCCTGCGAATACCCAGGCCGATGAGCCGCTCGCAACGCCGCTCCCGAAGGTTGACAACCAGCACCGCGTTGTTTTCCTGGCAAGTCACAAACGCGCGATCGCCCATGATCGCCACATATTCCGGCTCTAGATCCTCCGCCAGGCTTTTCGTATTCGGATGCACCCGAATCCCCCCCACCCGCTCGATCTCTTCCGCAATCGCCAGCGTCTCGATCCCAGTCAACCACGCCCTGGGCCCACCGACATCCACCAGCGTCACCGACCCCGGCGGGTTGATCGCTCCGTCAGGCTCACCCTCGTCGGCAATCACCAGCAACGCACCATCCGCCGTAAACGCGCAACTGTCCGGGTTGAACCCCGTTCTCCCAGTGCCCAGAACCCGCCCGCTCTCGATCTCCCACAGCACCACGCCGCCTCGCTCCGTCGCGAACGACCGCGGCACAAGCGTCGCCGCCGCCACCCCTCGATGCACGGGATGCACCACGACATGCGTGACGTCGGCCCCCTCAAACACCCCTCCAAGCCACTCCCCGGGCTTCTCATCGCGGATCTGCCGCAACTCGCCACGAGCATCCATCGCATACGTCCGAATGCCCTGCCCCGCCGCAACGATCACCCAAGGCCCCTCGGGGCTGAAGGCGGGCACCTCGGCATCCGTCAGCCTCGCCCGCGAAATCACCTCGAGCCGCAGTTCCGGCCCAACCGCCGAACCCGTGCAGCACGCACACCCCAGCACTACCGCCATCAAAACCAAGACACGCCCAAACGACATCAGCTCACCCTCCAAACCGTCCGAGAGTAGCCCACTGGCCTTCCTCCAATCCCCAAACTGGACAATCCGCGGCACACGGTCAACCCTTTGGGTTCCGGTTTCAACGCCCACCACGGAGGGTGCATTGTCCTCTTCACCACGCCCACCTCAGCAGCCCGACCCTGGAAAACCACGGTCACAGGCCCCTATTCGCTCGCGAACCCCCATCGCCCGCGCCTCCAAAACCCCTGCCGCGCCGGCCTCCCCGGCTCCTCCTGAGTCCTCCACGCGTCCGAGGCGCGACCCGGCCCTCCGCCCGAAGCGCGTCCGTAGCGGCGTCAAACTCTCCCAACCCTTCGACCAGATCGAAACTTCCTGGCTTGCCGGTCGCTGGCTCACCGCGCTCCGCGCATCCGTCCCCGAGTCAATCTTCACCGAAGGCCGCGAATACGCCGAACTCGGCCAGATGCGCAGCATCGAAATCGATCCCGGCGCCGCCTCCGCCTTCATCCAGGGACGCCTCGATGTCGCCTACCGCACGTCCATCGCCGTGCCCGTTTTCCCCGAAGAACTTTGGTCCAAGGCTGCCGACGCCATGGCCGATCAGGCCGTATTTGCCGCCAAGGTGCTCTCGGGCGACCTTCCCGAATCCATCGATGAACTTCTGCTTCCCCTCGGCGTGCGCTTGCTCCCGACGATCCCGCAGGAACTCACGATGACGTGCTCCTGCCGCGAACCGAAATCACCCGAAGGCTGGTGTAAACACCTGGCATGCCTGGGGATCATCCTCGCACAAAAACTTGCTACCGAACCCCTGCTCGTGCTCACCCTTCGCGGCATGCCCGGCGATGAACTCCTTGACCGCGTTCGCCAGCGCCGGGCCATCGCCGGAAGTGTCGGTGCGGTGCCCGTCCACGCCAGTCATCTGCCCGGAGTCACCGACCTGACCGCTGAACCGCTCGAAGCACACCTTGAACTCTTCTGGCAGCGTCCGGCAAGCCTGCACGAGCTTGATCTGCCCGTCGCGCCGCCGCGCATCAGCCACCCGCTCCTTCGCCGACTCGGGCCAAGTCCATTCACCGAGAGCAAGTTCCCCCTCGTTGGTCTGCTCGCCACCTGCTACGAAGTCATTTCGCAGGCGACCATCCTCGCCGCAAGCGGTGAAATGCTCGAACCCGCCCCAAGAGCACCGGATGATGATGACGAAGACAATAACGCCTAAGTGCGATCTGGAAGCCTGCGCATCATCGATGCATGCGCTCCGCGCTGCTCAGGCGCTTACCACCTCTTCGTGCGAGCCTTAAGCGCAAACCGCGCAATATCCTATCACGCCATCACGCGCCCGAGCGTTCCTATGGCCTGCTCAAGCACGCGATCGTGATACCCGATCAGCGTGAGGTTGGCTCCGAAAGCGCGCCCGGCTTCCGCGATCTTCATCATCGCATCAAACTCGTCTACCGCCGACTGCTCGACCATCCCTTGCAGAATCGTCCCGTTCCCAGCCAGTCGCCTCGCCTGGTTCGGACCATGCACACTGAAAAGTCCATCCCCTTCCGGGCGGAGTTCCACACCCGGATCAAACGCAACAAACTGCAATGTCGCCGCCTCCTGCCCCGAAACCCGGATCGTCCCCCGCTCGTCGATCGTCACGTGCCCATCTCGCGGCAGCGTGATCGTGCGTCCAGCCGTGTCGAGCACGGGCAGGCCATCCGAAGCCCGCACGAGGCGGCCTTCTCGATCGAGCGTCAATCGGCCGTCGCGTGTCATGCGATCTTGGGCTTCACCTCGATTCGCCCGAACCACCAGAAACCCTTCCCCGCGAATGGCCACATCCAGCGGATTGTTCGACGGCGTGATCGCCCCCTGTTCAAATCGGACATGGTTCGGCGCCATCTGCACACCCCCGCCGAGGCGCTCCAGAAGCGCATTGCTCGGCAGAAAATGCACCCCATCTTCCGTCCGCACGTCGTCACGCTGGCGCACCGTCGGAACCACCGGCTTGAATCCCGCCGTCGAAGCGTTCGCCAGGTTGTTCGAATGCACATCCTGACGATAAAGGGCGGCCAGAGCGCCGGAGGCCGAAATCTGCATGCCGTAGTTCATGCACTGACCTCCGGCGCCCTGGGGCCACATCGGGCGCCGCCGCATCGGCCTCCCTGCCGATACAGCGCCCGTACGCGCGGCTCCATCCGCGTCTGTGCCGCCACTCGCAATCCGCGTGCCGGAACGCGCACCACGCGCGGCGGGCCTTCCCCACCGATCGCGGAACACTCAACCTGACCCGGTCACCCCCGCTCGCCCCCCACTCTGCCCATGCACCGCAAGTGTCGCGCCTCACGCGGAAACGCGCATCAGGCACATGGCTTGACCATGTCCCTGATCTCCCGCCGAATGCACGCACCGATCGATGCACCCGCGCAGATCATGCCGAACTGCGATCAACCACGCGGTAACTCTCGCGCTCGCCTCGGCCTCGAAGCGGGTAATCCTTGCGCAGCGGGTGCGCTGGATAGGTCTCCCACGTCAGAATCCGCCGCAGATCAGGATGATTGCGGAAGCGAATCCCGAACATGTCGAACACCTCGCGTTCACGCCACTCCGCCCCCGGCCAGATGTCCGTCACCGAATCGACCACGAGCGCCGGGTCAGGGTCAATCCCCTCCGTCGGCAAACTCGGATCAAGATAGGTCTTTACCACGAACACATCGTCCCGCGCGAAAGACCGCAGGATGTACACAACCGCGAATCGGCCCGGCATCGCGGTCGGATAGCGAAGATAGTCCACCGCCGTCACGTCTGACAGAAACACATACTCCAGCGAAGGCTCAGACTTCAGAAACGTCAGCACGGCATGCAGTTCCGACGGCTCAACGATCAACGTACTCTGCCCGCGGAACTCCGTCGCGCGGAGCCGCGACCCCGGAAATCGGGCCTTCACGCTCGCAAATGCCGGATGATCGAGTGTCGGTCGGGGAGCCTTGGACATGCAGCAGCCTCCGTCGGCGTTTCAGGAACGAAGGAAAAAGCCTACTCAAACCCGGCGGGGTGGGCATCTGCCCCTCTCCCCCCTCTCCTGACTCATCGGAGAAAGTGCCCGAGTGTATTCCAGCCGCCTTGATGCCATCCTTCTCATCCGAACCCCGCCCCGAAGTCCCTACCATCTCCCGCGAAACGCCCGGGCGGCCTGCCTGGGCCGCCGCATCAGCATGGGAGCATGGTGTGAAACGATCCCGACTGTTTTTTGATGTCACCTTGGTGAGCGTGCTGGGCGTCGCCGTCCTTGGCGCCACCATGGCCCTGGCCCGGCGCGACGACCAATACCGCTTCTTTGATCCCCTCCTGGAAATCAAGGTCATCATCGACAACGCCTATGTCGTCGCAGCGGACGACAAAAAACTCCAGGAAGGCGCGATCCGGGGCCTCCTCGAAGCCCTCGACGACCCCTACACCACTTTTGTCCCAGCCGAGCAGAGCCGCGACTTCCAGAAAGACCTCACCGGCGAATACGTCGGCATCGGCGCTTCAGTCAACGTCCAGAACGGCTGGCTGACCATCGTCAGCCCCCTCGAAGATTCCCCCGCCTACCGCAGCGGCCTCATGGCGGATGATCGCATCGTCGAAATCGAAGGCGAAAGCACCTACGGACTTACCGTCGAGCAATGCGTCGCTCGCCTCGTCGGTGTACCCGGCACCAGCGTCCGCATCACCGTCGAACGCAAGGGCGAACGGTTCTCGATGGATATCGTCCGCGATCACATCAAGACCCGGTCGGTCAAAGGCTTCCACCGCGACCCGCTTGACCCCGAAAAATGGCAGTTCTTCATCGACCCCGCCCGCTCAATCGCCTACATCCGCCTTGTCCAGTTCACCCCGGCATGCGCCCAGGAACTTCGCCAGGCCCTTGATGCGCTCAACGCCTCTCGCGGCGGCGTCAAGGGGCTGATCCTCGACCTGCGGAACAACCCCGGGGGTGTTCTCGATGACGCCGTGGACATCGCCGACATGTTCCTTTCTTCGGGACGCATCGTCTCCACCAGCGGCCGTGCCCGTCCCGAGCAGGTCCACACCGCGACTTCCGCCGGCACCTACCCCGACTTTCCGATGATCGTCATGCTCAACGGCGCAAGCGCAAGCGCCAGCGAAGTGCTTGCAGGCGCCCTTGCCGACAACAACAGGGCCATCGTCCTCGGCTCCCGTTCCTTCGGCAAAGGCAGTGTGCAGGGCGTCATTCCCCTCCGGTACGCGGGCGAAGGCGCGCAACTCAAGATCACCGAGCAGTATTACTACCTCCCCTCCGGCCGACTCCTCCACCGCAGACCCGATTCCACCTCCTGGGGTGTCGATCCGACTCCCGGCTACTACATCGCCACCAGCGACCAGGAAGAACTCGACATGTTCCTCGCCAGGCGCGAGCAGGAAGTCATCCGATCTTCCCCACGCAACGGCATTGCCGAAACCCCTCGTGACCCCGACAAAGAACGCTGGGACAACCCCGAGTGGATCGTCGAACACCTGAAAGATCGACCCCTTGCCGCTGCCATTCGCGCCATGCAGGCCCGGCTCGACCACGGCGAGTTCACCCCGACCGGTGAGCAAGGCATCGGCGGCAACGAGCTGGCCCTCATCGAGCTTCGCGATATCGAGCGCGCCCGTGAACGCTTTGAACGCGAACTCGAGCGTCTTGAACGTCGAGCCGAACAACTTGTACTTGCCGCCGGTTCGACCGACTCGGTCCCCGCGCGGCGCGATCTCTGGCCCGACGCGGTCGATGTGACCGACGGCGTGATCAAGATATTCGACAAAGACGGTAACGAAGTGACCACGCTCCGCATCACGAGCAACCGCCTCGAACGCTGGTTGATCGACGCCGGTGTCGAACCGATCGACCCCCGCCCTGCCGATGCTCCATAAGACCGGTCGTGACGCCATCTGGCGTATGCGCTCCAGCTGCCGTCTTCAACGTTGCGGTTCTTCCCCGACCCCGGGTGGTCAAGGCTCTTCCCCGGTCAGGTCGCTCTCGCTGCCGAGGACACTGTCGCCGCGGCGTGTTCAACCTGGGCCTTGTTGACATCAAGATGGCACACCGCGCGGATTGTCCGCGGCCCGGCCGGGAGCATTCGAACTCCGGATCGCTCCAGGCGATCGCAGAAGTCCCCCGCCGATCCGAGCGCAGGATCGAGATCGAAAAACACCATGTTCGTCTGCACTCGCTGCATATCTACGTGAAGCCCGGGTGCCCCGGCAATGGCCTCAGCGAATATCCGCGCGTTGGCGTGGTCTTCCGCGAGCCGGTCGATGTGATGGTCGATCGCGTACAGCGCGGCCGCCGCGAGCATCCCGCTCTGACGCATCGCCCCGCCGAACATCTTGCGAGAGCGCAGCACGCGCTCAATGACCTCCACCTCGCCGAGGACCGCTGAACCGACCGGGCACCCAAGGCCCTTGCTGAAGCAGCAGGCGACCGTGTCGGCGTGCGCTGCAAACGACGCGACCGGAACCCCGGTCTTGACCGAGGCGTTCCAGATCCGCGCGCCGTCAAGATGCACCCGAAGACCCAGCCGGCGTGCTTCGGCCGACACCGCCGCGACCTGAGCAAGGCTCCAGACGACACCGCCGGCGCGGTTGTGCGTGTTCTCGATGACCACCAACGATGCCGGTGCAAAATGCGGCGAGCGCGGCCTGATGAGCGGGGCCAGTGCTTCTGGCCCGAAGATGCCGTCGGGGGAGTCGATAAACGCCGGAGCACACCCGGCGATCGCGGCGAAACCGGCCGATTCGTAGTGATAGACATGCCCATCGCGATGGAGCAGGATTTCGTCACCCGGATTCGTCAGGGCACGAACCGCGCACAAGTTGGCCATCGTGCCGCTGGGAACAAAGCACGCCGCGGGCTTGCCGAATAGCGCTGCGAGCCTTTCGCAGAGCAGACGCACCGTCGGATCATCGCCGAGCACGTCGTCGCCGAGCGGTGCAGCGCGCATCGCCTCATACATGCCGGGTGTGGGACGAGTAACGGTGTCCGAACGAAGATCGATCGGGGTCATGGCTCCCCCATTTCGGGTGGTCGTGGACCTGATGAACGGCGGCGGACGGGTGCGGGTTGGTCCGAGCGCATTATCGCCGCCCCGGGAGGCTGAGGAATCTGCCAGGTTGGCAACCGGGACGGCTGCGCGGGCCAACATGGCAACGCGCACGCCGCATGCGGGGGCAACGGCGCGCTGGTCGATCTGGCACGGCGGTTGCAATTTCCGAGTGGAGGCCGCGACTCGGCGGCCTGAAGAAACACAAGGAGGATCGCCATGACCATGCTCACTCGCCGTCCGGATCATCTGAACGCGATTTTCGATCGGATGCTTTCGAACTTTTTCACCGATGGCCCGATCGTGGGTGTCGCCCAGACGTTCGATGAAGGCACGCTCGCCCTCGACATTTCGGAGGACGACACGCACGTGATCGTTCGTGCCAGCCTGCCTGGCTTCAGGAAGGAGGACGTTGACGTCGAACTGCACGACGGCGTGCTGACCATCATGGCCCAGCACAGCGAAGAGCACGAGGAAAAGAGCGAGCGCTTTTACCGGCGTGAACGGCGCATCGGAAGCCTGAGCCGGCGTCTGGCCTTGCCCGGCGTTGTGAGTGAGGGCAGCGCGACGGCCGAACTGCGCGACGGCGTGCTGACCGTCCGGGTGGCCCGCGCCAAGCCTGAAGTGGCTAAGAAACTGAAGATCGATTGAAGCACGACGGGCATCCTGCTTCGAGGGCGCGGTTTCGACCGCGCCCTTGTTTTTTGACATGCGCATGGATCGGTCTTTCCGGAGCGAGAGGGGTTCTCGCGAAGGTTGAGGTTTCCGAGAAGCGACTCAGGGATGGTCATGACTGATTGAGGTCAACTTGGAATGCCTGCTTTCAAAGCGGTCGCGACCCCACCACGGATAACGGGAGGTCGAGGGTTGAAATGTGGGGGTCGCCCCCTGACACTGCAAGAAGGTATTTGTATGGTTTTCCATTTGGGTATTGTGTGGTATTTTCGGGTCTTGTCAAGTGTTATGAGCACATCCGAGCAGAACCAGTGTTTCCCCTAGTTGCGGGACGTGGAGCCTGGCGTTTGTCGGGCTGCAGACCTGACACCTTGGTGGCCCTCTGGAGACGACAGCAGGCGTGCTGTCGAATGCGATGCCAGAGCCTTGCATTCTGAAGTTCACCCGACCCAGTTTTTTCATTGGCGCAGGAATGGCGCGGTCTGGAAGTGTCGAGGTGAATTGTGCGCCGTAGGTGGGTTTGCGGCCGATGGACCCGGTTCGATTCCGGGTGGTCTGGCGCGGGCGGAGCCTGCCGACACATCCGGTACTTTTCGGGCAGAGAGCCCGAGTTGTGAACTGGAGTGGCAGGATGCCCAAGAAGACCCCACCACCAACCGACCCCCCTGAGCAGCCGCACGGCGACGCGGACGCCGAGGCGCATGATCTGGCCGGAGCGTTGCACGAAGCGCAGGAAGCGATCGATTCGCTGAAGCCGGCGGAGGAGGGTGGGACATCGTTTGACGCACGCGACGCCAGCCCATTTGCGTTGCCGTCGTTCCAACCGGCAGCACGGTCGGGCGAGCCGGAGAAGATCGATCTGCTTGGCGATGTGACGCTGAACGTCAAGATCGAACTTGGGCGTACGCGGATGCTGGTTGAGGACGTGCTTCGCCTTGGCGAAGGGGCGGTGGTGGAACTGGACAAGCTCGCGGGCGACCCGGTGGACGTGTATGTGAATGAGAGGCTGGTCGCGCGTGGGGAGGTGCTGGTGCTCAACGACAATTTCTGCGTGCGTATCCATGAAATCGTGGATACGAAGGGAGAAGAGCAGCGCCGATCGGCGTGAGTGACTTCGTCTTGCGGGCAGGATGCCCCCGGGGTCGTACCGACCCACGAGATGCCAGGAGGGCTTTTTGACGAACTCGCGAAGGGTGAGCGTGTGGGCGTGCCTGGCCGGGGCTGTGATTGCCTCGGCTGATGCCTGCGCGCTTGACTTTGTCGGGCCGATGCCTTCAGACGCCGTGCAGGAGCAGGCGGCGAATCGGACAAGCCCGCGCGAATCGCAATCGCTCGGGCCAGGCCCAGCGCGTGATCGGCAGGCATCGCCCGGAGTATCGAGCGGCCCGGGGTCGATGGTGCAGTCGGCGGCGAAGACCGCGGCGGCGCTGGCGGGGGTGTTGGCGTTGGCGGTGGCTTCGACATGGGGGATGAAGCGGCTTGCGCGGATGCGTGGCGGGCTTTCGGCGGCGCTCGGGGCGGGTGGACGATCGCCATCGGGCGTGCTTTTTGTGCTGGGGCGCTATCCGGCGGGGCCGGGGCAGCAGTTTGTGCTGCTGAAGGTGGAGCGTCGAATCCTGCTTCTGTCGCAAACGCAGGGGCGGCTGCGCGGGGGAGCGGGAGGCTTTCAGACGCTGTGTGAGATCACCGACCCGGATGAAGTCGCCTCAATTCTGATGCAGACGCAGGACGAGCGCGAGCACTCGATGCAGCGACGGTTCAGTTCGCTGCTGCACGAGGCGGATCGAGTTGCGGAAGCGGCGGAGGTTGGCGGAAGAAGGGTCGAGCAGACGACCTCGGGAGACGCGCTGGAGTTGTGGGACGATGACTTGCCACCGATGCAGGAGGATGTGCTGCGGCGCCGTCTCGACCGCTATCGGCAGGTTGAGGCGATGGGGGCATCGGGATATTCGGAAGGGGCGGGAGCGCGGGGCCGACCACTGCGCGGGGAGAGAGAGGAGGCCCCGTGGTGAAGTTCATTGCGGCGGTTCTGCTCGTACTGGCGGCGTGCGCATTTCCGAGCTTCGGCCAGGAGGTGTACGGCCCCCTGCCGGAAGGCATGGGCTGGACCCCGCAGGATCGTGCGTTGCGGCTGCTCGCGCCGGGCGAAGCCGGCGGAGAGGGGATGATCGGCGAGATCAACCCGGTGAGCGTGCTGGATGCCGCGGGGCGGTTGATTCCGGGAGTCGCGAGGGAAGGGGCCACGAGCGGACTCAGCCCGGCGATTTCGGTGATGCTGCTGCTGACGGTGATCGCGCTGGTGCCTTCGATCGTGCTTATGTGCACATGTTTCGTGCGGATTCTCGTGGTGCTCGGGCTTCTGAAGCAGGCGATCGGCACGCAGAGCCTGCCGCCGACGCAGGTGACGACGGGCCTGGCGGTTTTCATGACGATGCTGGTGATGGCCCCGACGGCCCAGCGGGTGTGGAACGAGGCGATCGTGCCGCACAACCGGGGCGAAGTTCGCGATCACGGGGAGTTGTGGGAGCGTGCGCGACAGCCGCTGCGGGATTTCATGTTCGACCAGATCGAGGCAACGGGGAATTGGTCGAGCGTTTTCATGGTGCTGAACTATCGCGGGATTGACACGAGCGAACCGGAGAAGTTGACCCGTGCGGACGTGGACATGACGAGCCTGATTCCGGCGTTCATGCTGAGCGAGCTGAAGGTGGCGTTTCTGATGGGGTTCAGGCTGTATCTGCCGTTCCTGGTGATCGACATCGTGATTGCGAGTCTCTTGATCTCAATGAGCATGATGATGCTGCCGCCGGTCTTGATCAGCCTGCCTTTCAAACTGCTGCTGTTTGTGCTGGTCGACGGCTGGCAACTGGTGGTGGGGAGCCTGTTGACGAGTTTTCGCACCCCTGAGGCGGCGGTGCGTATTTCGCAGGCAGCGCCGGTGTTCGAGCCGTCGCTGCGCGCCATGGGGATGGCGTAGGAGGCGGCCCGTGGTTGATGACGCATCGGTCATGCTGGTTCGCGAGACGCTGGTCGTGGTGCTGAAGATCGCAGCGCCGATTCTGGGGGCGGGGATGCTGGTGGGGCTGGTGATCAGCCTGATTCAGTCGGTGACGAGCATTCAGGACCAGACGCTGACGACAGTGCCCAAGATCGTAGTGATGGTGGTGGTGGCGGCGATGCTGGCGCCTTGGATCGCGCAGCGGCTCATGGAGTTTGCACAGGATCTGTTTACGTTCGCGGTATAGAAGGTTGGCGACTCTCGGCAGGAGCACTCGGTATTGCATGGTCGTGGTTATAGCGGCTCGACACTCTTGAGAACCGAGACGCGTTGACTTCTGCAAAGCGGTGGCCGGCGCTGTGCGTCGTGAAGCCGGACCGGAGTGTGTGCGTGGTTTGTGGTGAACATCGACATGCTTGAACTCGGCCCCATCCTGATGCATGTCGTGCCGTTCATGCTGGTGCTGTTTCGGCTGCTGGGGCTGGCGGTGGTGGCGCCTGTGCTCAGTTCGCTCGGCATTCCGATGCAGGCGCGGATTCTGCTGACGGTGATGCTGGCGGCAGGGCTTTATCCGCTGGTGCCTTCGACGTGGGCGGGGAACGCGACGCTGGATACGTGGTCATTGCTGCCGCTGGTGGCTTCGGAAGTGTTTGTCGGAGCGGCGATCGGGCTGATTGCGGCGGCGCCGCTGCTCTTACTGCAGACTTCGGGGTTTCTGATCGGGCACCAGATGGCGCTGAACCTGGTAGCCTCGTACTCGCCTGATGATGAGAGTTCGGATGCCCTGGGGCAGATGCTGCTGCTGATGGCGACGGCGGGGTATCTTGCGGCGGGCGGGCTTGAGACATTGTTCGTCTCACTGGGGGGGACGTTTGCGACGCTTCCCGCCGGCGGGGCGGGGTTTACCGACGCGCCGCTCGATGTGCTTGTAGCGCTTCTGGCCTCGGGGACGGAGCTGGCACTGCGTGTTTCGCTGCCGGTGATCGGCATGCTGATGGTTGTGCTGATGGTGATGGCGTTTGTCGGGAAGACGATGCCGCAACTGAACATCATGTCGGTCGGGTTCCCGCTGAAGATTCTGTGCGGGCTAGCGGTGCTGCTGTGGGCGGTCGGCACGATCGCGGAAGTTGCGGCGGATGAAGTCGAGACCGCGCTGCATGTGCTAGCGCACTGGTTGCGCGAACTGGGATCGTGAAGGAGGAGCGAGCATCGTGGCCGATGACATGGGCGAACGCACGGAGAAGCCGACGATCAAGCGCTTGAGCGATGCTCGGCGTCGTGGGCAGGTCGCCAAGAGCCAGGAATTGACGGCCGCAGTCGGCCTTGCGGCGGGCGTGATCGTGCTGGTGGTGCTGGGCGGGCCGCTGGCCTCGGACCTGCACGCGATGATGCGGAGCGCGTTGAGCGGAGAAGCCGCGCACAACCAGTTCGACGCTTCGGAACTGCCCCGGACGATGAAGGCGATGCTGATTCGGGGAGGACTGGTGCTGTTGCCGGTGGTCGCGATTGTGCTGGCGGCGACGGTGTTGTCGCAGTTTTCGCAGGTGGGGCCGTTGTTTACGACCAAGCCTCTGAAGCCGAACCTGTCGAAAATCAACCCGATCAGCGGGCTGAAGAAGATCTTCGGGCTTCGCAACGCGACCAAGAGCGGGATCAACGCGCTGAAGTTGCTGCTCGTGCTTTTGATCGCGTGGCTGGTCGGGCGCGGCCACGCGGAAGAACTTGCCGCGGTTCCTCGGCTGGGGGCGGCGCAGGGGTTGTACCTGGTGCTGGGGCTGCTGCTGGAGCTCGCGGCGTGGCTGCTGGTTGTGCTGGTAGTGCTGGCGATCATTGACATTGTCTATCAGCGTTGGCAGCACCAGCGCGATCTGCGTATGACCAAGCACGAAGTGAAAGACGAGCGCCGGAGCATGGAAGGCGACCCGCAGGTCAAGAAACGGCGGTTGCAGATGTCGATGCAGATCGCGATGCAGCGCATTCAGAGCGCGGTGCCCAGGGCCGACGTGGTGGTGACCAACCCGACGCACTTCGCCGTGGCGCTGCGGTATGACCAGGAGTCGATGCGGGCGCCCAAGGTCGTGGCCAAGGGCGCTGACCTGATGGCGCTGCGGGTGCGGCAGGTTGCGGCAGCGCATGCGGTGCCGATCGTGGAGCGCCCTCCGCTGGCCCGCGCGCTGTTCTTCGGCGTGGAGGTCGGTCGGGAG
Organism: Phycisphaeraceae bacterium; assembly: GCA_019636695.1. Lineage (GTDB taxonomy): Bacteria > Planctomycetota > Phycisphaerae > Phycisphaerales > UBA1924 > JADLCM01. Next base: position 34,864 of record JAHBXD010000007.1, on the reverse strand, counting down.
ATTCCGCAGGACATGTATGAAGCGGTCGCGGAAGTGCTGGCGTATGTGTATCGAACCGAGCAGGCGGCGGCCGCATGAGGAGTAATGACAGGAGGGCTGAGGACGTGCGCATGCGGGAGATCAGGCGGAAGTTTTCGCGGGCTGTGCCGCGGTGTGCGGGAGGCCTCGGCTGCGGTGTGCGCCCCGGGACAGTCGGCCGGACCGGAACTTGCTGAAGTAAGGAAGACACGTGGCGGAACCGCGGCTGAATACCTCCGGCATGGCGCTGTGGATGGAGCGCATCCGTCGACACCGGGGTGTGATTGCGCCGATCGGGTTTGTGCTGCTGCTGTTCGTGCTGCTGGTGCCGCTGCCGCCGGTGGTGCTGGACATGCTGATCACGATCAACATCTCGCTGGCGGTGCTGGTGCTGCTGACGACGATGTACATGAGCCGCCCGCTGGATTTCAGCGTGTTTCCGTCGCTGCTGCTCGGAGTGACGCTGCTTCGCCTGACGCTGAATGTCGCGAGCACGCGGTTGATTCTGACGGCGGACGCCGCGTCTCCGCAGGAAGCGATGGGCGTGGCGGGGAACATCATCAGTGCATTCGGCGAGTTTGTCGCGGGAGACTCGCTGTTTGTAGGTGTGGTGATCTTTCTGATCCTGAATATCGTGCAGTTCATGGTGGTGACCAAGGGTGCAGGGCGGATCAGTGAAGTCGCTGCGCGGTTTACGCTCGATGCGATGCCGGGCAAGCAGATGGCGATCGACAGCGACCTGAACGCGGGGGTGATCGACGAACACGAAGCGCGACGCCGGCGACAGGAAATTTCGCAGGAGGCGGATTTTTTCGGTGCGATGGATGGTGCGAGCAAGTTCGTCCGGGGTGATGCAATCGCAGGGATCATCATCACGCTGATCAACATCGCCGGGGGTTTTGCCATCGGCATTCTTGATCGCGGCTGGCCGGCGGGGCAGACGGCGGAAGTATTCACCAAGCTGACCATCGGCGACGGGCTGACAGCGCAGATCCCGGCGCTTGTCGTTTCGATCGCGGCAGCGCTGATCGTCACGCGATCAGGGTCGAAGGATGAAGTCGGAAATGAACTGGCGGATCAGCTGACCAGCCAGCCCAAGGGCCTGGTGATCTGCTCGGGGTTGATCGGCGCGCTTGCGCTGACGCCCCTGCCCACGGTGCCTCTGGCGGCGACGGCCATGGGCCTCGGCCTTGTGGCGTGGGGGTTGCGTCGATCGCAGAACCTGCCGAAGGGCGAGCACGCGCCCGTATCGACGAGCATGCCGGAGCAGGCGCCGATCGAGTCGCTTCTCAAGATCGACACGATGGAGCTGGAAGTCGGCTACGGGCTTGTCGGGCTGGTTGATCGCGCTGCGGGTGGGGATTTGCTCGAACGGATTTCGGGTGTTCGGCGGCAACTCGCGGCGGAGATCGGCCTGGTGATGCCGCCGGTGCGCATTCGCGACAATGTGCAACTGGGGGCAGACGAGTATCGATTCAAGATTCGGTCAGTTCCGGTGGCGGGTGGTGTCGTCAAGTCGGGGCTGCTGCTGGCGATGGATGCGGGCCTGAGCACGGGTCGGATCGAAGGCGAGCCGACGAAGGAGCCGGCGTTCGGCCTGGCGGCATGGTGGATCGAGCCTGCGCTCCGGTCGCGTGCAGAGGCGATGAATTACACCGTGGTGGAACCGACGAGCGTGATCGCCACGCACCTGAGCGAAGTCGTGAAATCGCATGCGGACGAACTTTTGACCCGCGATGAAGTCGCCAATCTCATCGAGGGTCTCAAGCAACGCGCTCCGAAACTGGTTGAGGAGGCCATCCCGGCGATCGTCAAGCCTGCCGATGTCCAGCGCATCCTGCAGAGCCTGCTGCGTGAGCGTGTACCGATCCGCGATATGGAAACCATCGTCGAAGCACTGGCTGAGTGGGCCCCCAAGACCAAAGACCACGATGTGCTGGTCGAATACGTCCGACATGCCTTGCGCCGGGCCATCTGCCAGCACTATGCGACACCCGATGCCGCAGGGCGGATGCGCCTGGCGTGCATCACTCTCGATCCTGCGTTTGAAGACCAGATCAACGCCTACATCGACCGCGGTCCGGCCGGCACCGTTTTCTCGATGCCTGCGGCCACGGCCGAGCGGCTTGTCCAGCAGGTCGCCCAATCGCTTGAGAAACTGACCGGTCGGGGCCACCATCCCGTGGTTGTCGCGTCGCCCCAGGTCAGGGCGGTCGTGCGACAGATGCTGTCGGATCGAATCCCCAGCGTCGCGGTGCTGGGCTATAACGAGGTCGCTTCGGGAGTGGATGTCGAGACCGTGGCGCTGGTCAGCCCGCCTCACGCGGCAGCAGCCTAGCGATGGAGTTGATACACTGGAAGCCCGTTTCGTCAGGATGACGGAGAGCCACGGATGGCCGCCAAGACCCTCAAGACCTATCGCGCACCAAGCATGGCCGAGGCCCTGGCCGAGGTGAAGCGCGAACTTGGTGCTGAAGCGGTCATTCTGCACACACGAACGTACAAGGCCGGCGGGTGGATGGGCCTTGGCTCGCGGCAGATGGTCGAGATCACCGCGACGGCCGACGCCACCGGAGTGCAGGTACGTCGACCGAAGGTCGCAGCGCCTTCGGGCGCCCCGACACGGCACGAGGTCGCGCCTGCATTGCGGGCGAATGTGCAGATGCCCACGGGCGCGCGCGCTGCCCCCCAGCCGGTGATGGCAGGCGCGGATGGGGCCATCCGCGACACCGCGAGGGCAACATCGGAGCGTGTGCGAAGGAATCCGCCCGCGCGACCATCCCGAATCGCCCGGGAGTTTCCAGAGATCGACCCCGCGCCCCCGCCGGCGAAAACACACGACCTGAGCCATCTGACCGTGCGTGCGCCGCTTGCGCCAGTGGATGCCACGGCCGCCCACACTCTTGAGAAAGAACTGGCCTCGATCAAGAAGATGATGGGTCAGGTGCTTCAGGTTTCGCGTCAGGCGATCGTGCAGGCCGGGAGGGGTCATACCGGTGCGCCGCAGTCTTCACCCGAAGCGCCGCTGCATCTCGGGGCGATGCCTGAGTCGCTTTTTGCGCTCTATCTTCGCCTTCTCGAACAGGGCGTCGCGCCCGATCTAGCCGATGTCATCGTTGGTGAAGTGCGCGATGAACTCACAACGGGCGAACTGGCTGACCCCGACATCGTTCGACAGACGATGCTTCGCCGCCTTGCGCATAGGCTGGCGGTCACCCCGGCGCCCCCTCGCCCGGGCACGATGCCCGACGGCCGGCCGCTCGTGCTGGCGTTGGTCGGCCCGACGGGCGTCGGCAAAACGACAACCCTCGCGAAACTCGCCGCCGCCTACAAACTGCGTCACGGGAAGCGGATCGGTCTTGTCAGTTGCGATACGTATCGCATCGCCGCGGTGGAGCAGCTTCGCACATACGCCAACATCATCGCGCTGCCGTTGAAGGTCGCTGCCACGCCGCAGGAGGTGCGCTCGGCGATCGAGGCTTTCGGCGATGCCGATGCGGTGCTGATCGACACCCCGGGCCGAAGCCAGCACGACGCGACGCGAATCGGCGAGCTGCACGATCTGCTGGCCGCGGCGACGCCCCACGAAACCCACCTCGTGCTGAGTTCGACGGCCTCGGAAGCGGTGCTCGAGCGCATCGGCCTGCGATTCGCTGCGACGAATCCGCAGAGCGTCGTGTTCACCAAGCTTGATGAATGCGTCACGCTCGGCCCGGTGCTCAACGTCGCTCGTCGCATCGGCCTGCCGTTGAGTTTCATTACGACCGGGCAGGAAGTTCCCGACGACATCGAGCGTGCCGACGCCGATCGGCTCGCAAGGCTGATTCTCGACGGCGTGGATGCCATCCGCCCCGCGCATGCCCGCTGAGCCGCCCCATGCACCCTCAGACCGCCCACGCGCTGACGCCCGATGATCAGGCCGCACGCCTGCGCCTGCTCGTCTCAGCGCTGCGCGAGAAAGACCGTGCGTATTCCCATGCTCCGCCGGTTGTCCATGCCCAGCTGGCCCGGCCCAAGGCGATGGTGGTCACCGTCGCCTCGGGCAAAGGGGGTGTAGGAAAGTCCTGTCTTGCTGTTTGCCTTGCGGCGGCGTTTGCACGCCTCGGCCATCGGGCAACACTTGTCGATGCTGATCTCGGCATGGCCAATGCCGATGTTTTGTGCGGCGTGCTTCCTCGACGACGGCTCGATCAAGCGCTGTTGTCGGCAGAAATGCCCGACCTGACCGATCTCGCCGTGGAGACGGCATGGGGGTTTACCCTTGTACCTGGCGCTGCCGCCAGCGCAGAAGCCGCGACGCTCGATCCGGCCGGGCGGCACAAGCTGTTGGCTTCGCTTGCTTCGCTCGATGCGATCAGCGATGTGCTCGTAGTGGATACCAGCGCGGGCATCGGCCCTGATGTGCTGCAGCTGGTGCAATTTGCGGATGCCGCGGCCGTGGTCGCCACACCCGAGCCGACTTCGATTGCCGATGCGTATGCCCTGCTGAAAGTTCTCGCCGGCGCGCCGGTTCCTGAACATGCCGCCTCAACTCGACGCCTGGGGCTGGTTCTGAATCAGGCATGCGACGAAGCCGAGGCGATTCGAGTCCATGGGCGAATTGCCGCGACAGCCGATCGCTTCCTCGGGTGGCGTGTGCCGCTGTTCGGCTGGATCCCGCTTGCGAACACCGTGCGTCAGGCCGTGCGAGGCCGGCGGGTGCCTGCCCTGGCATGCGGGCCGATTAAAGATGCGCAAACCGAGGTGTCACAAGAAGTTCACTCCGTTTCCGCACGGTTGATGACGCTTGCCCGCGTACTCGCCTTGCCACTGTCCCCGGCGTGACGTTCGAGGCGTGATTCCCCCACGTGAGACCCGACTCTTCTGAAGAGAGCGCGATTTTTGCGCAATACCTTCTGATAAGGTGACATCAGGCCCCCTGCGTGACCTGCGATTCGGACGGAATCGCTCCGAAGGGGCTTTCCGATAACCCGACTTTGGTCCGGGTATTGGCGCGCAGTTTGCGGAAACGCACGAACGCTTCGCAAACGGCGAAGTTTGCGCGTTGCATATTCACGAACCGTTTCGCCACTTTTGCTTGGGGCGCTCAAGGACTCGTCCGATGGAGACGAAGCCCGTCGCATGGCCCCAGAACCCGAGAGAGGGGTTTCCCGCGTGCACGCACCGTCGCGCATTATCTCCAACTCGATCGCCTTGGCGGCATTCAGCGTCGCGATCGTGGCCGGCCTTGCCGCAGGCAACCCGGCCGACACCATCTTGGTACGAGCGATCGGAGCGATGCTGTGCTGCCAAGTGGTGGGGTGGCTGGTTGGGTTGGCGGGTGAGCACGTGGTGCGCGAGCACGTTTCCGTGCATCAGGCAAACAACCCCTTGCCGGAAGTCGGGCAGGGGAGGGGATTCGGGGAGATCGACCATTCATCCACAGGTGTTCCTCAGGCCGGTGGATAATGCGGCAGGGAGGCTTGCGTCCGTCCGGACGGCGGGTATAGTGCCCGCACCGGCCAAGGATGGCCGTCGAATCAAACGTCCGTCTGCGATTGAGGCAGGCGGCCTGACAGGGTCAAGGAGCCGACCATGGCATCACTGAAGTCGTCATCGAGGGCGATTTCCTCCGCGCGTGTCCGTAACGCCGTGCGCGAGGCCGAAAACTCCTGCGCCCGCTCTCCGTATGACGCAATGCCGATCGAAGAGGTTTGGAAGGAATACGCGGCGACCCGTTCCGAGGTCATCCGCAACTATCTGGCCGAGCGCTACCTTCCGCTGGTGCGGTACAACGCCGAGCGCATTTACGCCCGCCTTCCTGATGAGGTGGACGTTGAGGACCTGATGTCGGCCGGGCAGTTCGGGCTGATGGACGCGATCGACGCGTTTGAGCTTGAACGCAAGGTCAAGTTCGAGACCTATTGCGCTCCTCGCATCCGAGGGGCGATCCTCGATGAACTGCGCTCGATGGACTGGGTGCCCAGACTGGTTCGTCATCGGACGGCGAAGATCGAGCAGATCCGTCAGCGGTACAGCATGGAAAACGGCTGCGCCCCGACCGATGAGCAGGTCGCTGATCGTCTCGGCCTGCAGGGTGAAGAGTTCGAGAAGTTCAAGCGCGACGGCCAGCCCGTTTCGACGATCAGCATCACCCGGAAGGCGTTTCCTTCCGACGGCGGTCGCGATGTGCGGGAGATCGACGTCATCAATCATGATGCCCAGTCAAGCCCGATCAGCCAGGCACAGCGCCGCGATCTTCGGGAACTGATGACCAAGGGCCTGAGCAGGGCGGAGCGGCTGATCCTGATCCTGTATTACTATGAAGGCATGACGATGAAGGAGATCGGGGCGACCCTCGACCTCTCGGAAAGTCGCGTCAGCCAGATGCACAGTTCGATACTGCTTCGTCTCAAGGCACAGATGCAGCATCGCATGAGAGAGCTGGAACCGGTGGAATAAGCCGTTCAGACGCCTTGTCCCGGGCGGCCTTCGGGATGAGTGCGCGGGAACGATCGCTCATCCCGGGCTGGGGCTTTGGCCTGTGTCCGGATTATGGAAACGACGAGCATCCGCAAGGAAAATGAAGCAGGGGTAACCCGGGTGGGTTGCCCATCCTGCCGAGACCGGGAAAGCCCTTCGGGGAGAGCGCCGAAATGCGTTGAGAGGGGTTGCTTGACTCCCCCCGTCTCGCCTATACTGGCTTCTGAACAAGCTGCTTGAAGACGGTAGCTCCGGTTTACGGGCTGCTGTAAGGCAAGCCGCTTTCGCCCTCGCACCTGCGGGGCGCACCAACTGCACGATCAATCTCGCCGACGATCAATACCGCCCACCGTCTGGGCGACCCCCGTTGGCGCATCATTTCGGCGTCAAGCCCACGCACGCATGGCGAGGCGGTGCCGGATCTCCTCCGGACCCGACGCTGACAGCAGGAACCGGCTGACATGGCCAAAGCACCTAACGTCGTGGATGATTCCTCGAAGACCGATGGCGACTCAAGCACTTCTCGTGCTCGACGTCCTCGATCGACAGCAAAGAAGGCTGCCGATAGCCCACCGAAGGCCACGCCCTCGCGTCCAGCTGCCGAGACCAAAGCCGCCGCAAAGTCCGGCGAGGCCAAGCCCGAAGCTCGGCCCGATGCTCGCCCGCAGCCCAGACCCGAATCGCCCAAAGCCGATGCTCGCCCTGCCGCGGATCCCCGCCGGACAGAAGGCGGCACGCCGCCCGCCAAGGGGGGGTTCCCTGTTCTGGACGGCGCCTCGGGACCGGCTGCACATCGACCTGCCAACTCGACGCCTGCTGCTGGAGCGGCAGCGCCTCCGCAATCCTCGCCTCCTCCGCAACAACAGCAGCCACCGGCCCCCCGCTCAGGTTCCTATCACGATCGGCCGCACGACCAGCGCAACGATCGTCCGGACTATCGCCCGCAGGGCGGTCACGGTGGATCGTCGCAAGGTTCATCGATGGGACAGGGCGACGACCGGATGGGTCGCCGGAAGCGCAAGAAGAAACGTGGCGGCATGGGGATGGGCGGAGGCATGGGTGGCGGCATGGGCGGCCCGAGCCACGGTCAGCGCCCCCACCACTGGGCAGACCACACGCTCCCCAGCGATGAAGAACTTGAGCGAGAAGCCGCCGAACTTGAGAAGATGATCGCCAATGCCCAGACGACGGGCGACAGCGTCACTATCTCGCAACTCCAGCGAATGGAGATGGAAGAACTGATCACGGTCGCCGAGAAGGAAGGGCTGACCGACGTTCACCAGGTTCCGAAGCAGGATCTGATCTTCAAGATTCTCAAGGCCCGCGCGATGAAGCAGGGCCTGATGTTCGGTGAAGGCACGCTGGAGATCATGCCCGATGGGTTCGGCTTCCTGCGTTCGCCGGAGCAGAGCTACCTTCCCGGGCCGGATGACATCTATGTGTCACCCTCGCAGATCCGCCGTTTCGGCCTCCGCCGCGGCATGATCGTGAAGGGAGCGATCCGCCCGCCGAAGGAGAGCGAGCGTTATTTTGCGCTGCTTCGGGTCGAGCGCGTCAACGGCCGCGAGCCGCAGTCGATCCAGAAGATCGTGAACTTTGAAGACCTGACGCCGATGCATCCGGAAAAGCGCCTGGTGCTGGAGACCACACCCGACCAGATCGAATGCCGTATCATCGACATTGTCACGCCGATCGGCATGGGGCAGCGCATGCTGATCGTGGCCCCGCCGCGAACGGGCAAGACGGTGCTTCTCCAGAAAATCACCAAGGCCATCAGCAAGAACTACACCGATGTCAAGATCATCGTGCTGCTGGTCGACGAGCGCCCCGAGGAAGTGACCGACTTCCGGCGCAACGTCGCAGAAGGCGTGGAGGTCGTCGCCAGCACCTTCGACGAACAGAGCAATCGTCACGTGCAGGTCGCCGAAGTAGTGATCGAAAAGGCCAAGCGGATGGTCGAATTCGGCGATCACGTCGTGATTCTGCTTGATTCGATTACGCGCCTCGCCCGCGCGTATAACGCGGAAATGCCGCATTCCGGCAAGATCATGACCGGCGGCCTGGATTCCAATGCCCTGCAACGGCCCAAGAAATTCTTCGGTGCGGCCCGCGCGATTGAAAACGGCGGAAGCCTCACCATCATCGGCACCGCGCTGGTCGATACCGGCTCGAAAATGGACGAAGTCATCTTCGAAGAGTTCAAAGGCACCGGCAACAGCGAGCTGCACCTCGACCGTCGTCTTGTCGACAAACGCATCTGGCCCGCGATCGATGTCGCCGCGAGCGGCACCCGCCGCGAAGAGCTGCTGCTCGATCGCAAGGAACTGGAACTGGTGCACCGCCTGCGCAAGGTGCTGAGCGATATGAATGTCGTCGAGGCGATGGAACTGCTCAAAAATCGCCTCGGCAAGGTCAAGTCCAACGCCGAGTTCCTGATGACCATGGCGCTCGGTTGATTCGCATCGCCGCCCTTCCGGAAACGCACGTGCTTCGAGTGCTCCTCGCCCTCATGCTCGCGGCTTTCGCGGCCCTGCCCGCAGCGACACAGGCCGCTGCGCCCGGCGGCCACGGATGGGTCGTCCTTGCGACCGATGCCTCCGACGCGGTGCTCTTCCATCTTCCGCCCCGCGCTACAAGCCCATCCGGTCTTGCAGGCGCTCCTGAAGGCTCCCTCAGGCGGGTGACCTCTCTTGCCGAACCGCCGCTTGCTCTCGCCGCGACCGGCCAAACCGCCTACATGGCGTTCGGCCGACTCGCCGACGCGAGAGCACGACAATCTTCACTCCCCGGACCACGCCGCGTGCTCTCCATCTCCGCGACCCGCGAGCATGATGCTTCGCTGTGGGTCTACAACGCGATCGGAAGACTGACCAACCACCCCGCCATTCCCCCTCAGGGTGACTTGGTCGGCATGGCAGCAACCCCGGCGGGCCTCGTCGCCTTGCTGCACGACGAACCTATGCCCGGCACGCACGGCCAAGGCCGGTTGTTCGTGCTTGCGCTCGATGCCTGGCGCGAAGTGCCGTTGCCTCCAGGACTGGTCATCACGCCAAACGCGCGAATCAAGGTGATGCCGCACCCCGATGGCGTAGCGGTGGCGTGCTGGAATCTACCCGACCGACTTGAACTCTTTCTCGGATCGCTGGATCGCCGCGTCACGCATCCGCCTGCGGCAGATGGGCCGGTCGATCCGCTGACCCCGTTGCCCCGGCCCGAGGTCGCAATATCGGCGCTCTGGACAGTTGTCCGACTGGCTTCGCCATCGGCCGACAACCTGCTTGATGCCTGGTGGATCGGGGGAGGACTTGTCTCGGCCGTTGAGGCTGAGTCCGGAGCACTCACCCTCTACAGGCATGGCTCGCGCGATGTGCGCGCACTGGCAACGCTCGAAGGGCTGGACGCACGCCCGGCCTTTGCTCCTCTCCACGATGTCGATCGCATCGCCGTCGTCTGGGTAGACACAAGTTCGCGATCTGGGACAACACCCCGGATTATCGAGTTGTCCGCAATCTCAGGCCGCGTGTGGTACGACGGTCCCGGTCGGCTCTCCGGCCCGCTTTCCGACGTCGAACTGCGATCGCTCGCACTCCTGATGCTCGCCGGCGTGGCCTTGGTCTTTGTGTTCCTGTTCCGAAACGCCGGCGCCGACCGGACGATCACGATCCCCCCCGGCACGGCGTTGATGCCCCCCCTGCCTCGACTGCTTGCCTTCGTCATCGACGTGCTGCTCGCGGGCTGGATCACTTCGCTCCTGCTTGGCGTGCCCACGAGCGAAATTCTCACGACCCGTGCCCTGACCTCACAGGTTGAAAACCCTTGGGGCCTCCCGGTTATGCTTCTTGTCGGCGCGCTCGGTTCGACTGTCCTCGAATCATGGCGAGGAAGAACTCCCGGAAAGTGGCTCTTCGGCGGCGGCGTCACACGCATCGACGGATCAGGCCGCGTTCCCACGCTTGCAGGCTCGCTCATCAGAAACCTGTGCAAATGGCTCGTCCCTCCCCTGGCACTTGCCGGGCTGTTCGACCCCAACCTGCGCCATCGCGGCGATGCGCTCGCCGGCACGATCGTTGTGGTCGGCATCCACCCCCCAGAGCAGCCCGAGGATGCCTCTCGACCGACCAAGGACGATGAACACCCTCCATCACGGGGCTGACTCGGGAATTCCCGAAAACCAGGCACCTATTCAGGGGATTCGGCGGCCAAAGTTGCCGCGACCGGTCAAGTTTGCGCTATCTCATGAGCCGATAGACAGATTCCGGCGTTTCACGCCCCGGCCGAAGGAGTCGGCCCGGTCGATCAGGAGGATCTTCGCGCGTGTCCGAAGTGGACCAGGCCACGTTGCCCGATGCGCCCGAGCCGCACCCTCAGGGAGAGCGCCCACTCCCGGGTTGGCGGCAATTGTGGCAGGTGCCGGCGCTTGTCGGGTCGGTCGCTCTGCTCGGCGGAGCGCTGATGGTGGCCGTGCTTCATCGCCCTGAGCCGCCGGTGGATGCCATGCTCCGCACCGCAGGGCGAATGGTGGAAAGGCACGAGTATCAGGATGCGCTGAAGTATCTCAACGAAAAGCTCCTGCCATTCGCGACGGCCAAGAAGCTCCGCCCTGAGCAGGAAGCCGCCTTCAAACTGACACTCGCCCGCGCGCTGTATCTCGGGCAGCAGAATCTGGGAATCAGCCGCACGGAAAACCACGAACGCATCTTGGCGACGCTCAAGCAGGCGGAAGAGGCCGGCGCAACGCTCGCCCCTTCTGACCTGTTCGCCCGGGCAGACACGTTGCTCTCGCTCGGACGCACGCAGGAAGCGCTGGAGATCGGCCGCCGCCTTCCCGAGGGCCAGCACTCTCGTCGGCTCGAACTTCTCAAACGGGCGGTCGATCGTGAGCTTGCTTCACGTCGAGGGGATCGAGAGTTGGCCCTGCGCCTGATCTCGGAATACCTCGCCCAGCCGGGCCTGGATGCCGATCAGCGCATCTGGGCGCTTGATCGGCAAGCCCGCGCATTGATCGACCAGGGCTACGCAGAAGATGCGATCGCCAAGATCCTGCGCGAAGTGCAGCGATTCGAGAGTGTACAAGCGGCCGAACTGGCGCCCATCTACGGCCTTCTCAGCGAGGCATATCTCGAAACCGGTGCGATCGAATCGGCCCTGCGGCAGATTTCCCGCGCTGAAGAGGTCATGCCGCCGACAGCACCGGGGGCCGCGCGAATCGCCCTGCTGCGCGCATGGATTGAACAGGCGCGAGGAGACACGGCCGCGGCACGCACGCGTTTCAGTGTGATCGTCGAAGAAATGAGCGGTGGAGATGAACTTCTCCCCGCGCTGCTCGGCCTTGCTGAAGCCGAGGCCCTTCTCGGCAATATCCGTCCTTCGCTCGAGGCATATCGCCGCCTCACTTCCGAACTGAAATCCGGCCGCAGGCACCCAGGCGTTGATGCCGAGAACGTCGGCCAAAGCCTGTTGAGCCGTTCACGGCAATGCGCCGAACAGGGAGACCTCGACAACGCGCTGGAATATGCCTCGATCGCCGATCAGCTTTACGCCGGGGCCGAGCGCCCGGAGCAAATTCTGCTCACCATGTCGATTGCACATCGATCGTTGGCCGATCGCATGCGCGAACATGGAAGGCGCACCGACGCAGGACAGAGCGTCGGCCTGGAAGACCTCGACCCGGCCACTCGCGAAGAAGCCCGACGCCATCTTGTCGCCGCAGCGAGTTACGCTCGGCGTCACGCAACCAGCGTCGCTGTCTCTGACAACGAGGCCTATGGCCGAAGCATCTGGCTCGCCGCCGACAGTTACGACCTGGCCGGTGATCTGGAGGAAGCAATCGCCAATTTCCAGGAGTTTCTGTCCTCATTCCCCGACGATGCCCGTCGTGCAGAGGCTCGCTTCCGACTCGGACAGGCGTTTCGTGCCCGCGGCGAATACGGCGTGGCTGCTGATTTCTATCGTGGGCTGATCGAAGATCGCAACGATCGCAGCGCCAAGGGCGCCGGCCCGTGGGGAGACGCCAGTTACGTCCCACTGGCGCAGTCGTACATTCTAGATGCCGACCCGACCAACGACATCGAAGCCGAACGCCTGCTGCTGGCGGTGGTTGACGGCCGCATTGTGGTCGATCCCGCGACACGCGCCTTCCGCGATGGGCTGGTCGAGCTCGGGGCCTATTACTACCGCACGGGGGCATATCCTCGCGCAATCGAGCGCCTCCGCGAAGCCCTCACCCGCTTCCCCGACGATCCCGAAACCCACATGATCCGATATCGCCTGGCCGACTCGCTCCGACTCGGCGGCGGCGAACTCGGCGATCTGCTCGCGGGTTCGCTTCCGGAATCGCAACGGAGCACCCTGGAAGCCGAGCGCCACAGCCGCCTGACCGAGTCGTTGCAGGTATACACCCTTGTCATCGAGGGCTTGGAAGCCAAGGACGATCGCCGGCGCACGCGACTCGAGCGGGAAAGCCTTCGCAACGCCTATTTCTTCCGCGGGGCCTGCGCTTTTGACCTGGGTGACCATGCCGCGGCGATCAGGTTTTATGACGCCGCATACGACCGGTATCCGAAAGACCCCGCATCGCTTGCCGCGTTGGTGCAGATAGTCAACGCCTATGTCGAGCAGGGCGATTTTGAGCGTGCTCGTGCCAGCAACAGCCGCGCCCGCCGCTTTTTCCACTCACTCCCCGACGAAGTGTGGGATGACCCGCATCTTCCCATGAGCCGCACGGACTGGGAGCGTTGGCTTGAGTCTTCAAGTCGCCTGTACGCGCAAGGAGGTTCGAGAGACTGATCGGACATCGCATGCCCAGCACTCCCGCGTCAATTCCGCCCTCCGCTGAATCGCTCGTCGAGCGCGCACAAAGACTTCATGCGCTTTTTGAATCGCTCGATGCGCTCAGCCTCGAACTGGCTCGACTTTGCGCGAGCGACAACCAGCCCGGCGATGAACTCGCTGAACTTGTTGCCCGACGACAGGTGCTTGTCGATGCGATCCTGGCGACCGACGGCTCGCTCCCGGCCGGGCGCGATGCGACCGAATATGCCTTACGCACGCTCTGCCCGGAGGATGCCCACCGAGTGCGAGACACGCTCGCCGCCTGCCGCACGCTCGCAGCAGTCATCTCTGATCGCGATGCCGAACAGCACCGGCTTCTCGAATCGCGACGTGAAACCATGGCCCGCGAATTGGCCGAAATTTTCCGCGCGCGAACCGCGACGCGAGGCTATGCCCCGGCCGCGCCGAACTCGCCGCGATTTCAGGATCAGGAGGCATGATGCCGACGGAACCTGTCTGTGCTCTTGCGACACCCGGCGCCGCTGAAGCGGCGCTTACGCCGACAGACCTTGCCGATCTACTGACCGCGTTCAACGATGTCACCGCGCGTCTGCAGTCTTCGCATGATCGGCTGCACGCCGAGGTAGCCCGCCTGCAACAGGAACTCGGCCAGGCGAATCACCAGCTTGAACGATCGCGCCGCCTGGCCGCGCTGGGTGAGATGGCCGCGGGCATTGCCCACGAAATCAGAAACCCGCTGGGGTCGATCGCGCTGTATGCCCGGATGCTCGATGAAGACCTCGCCGACCGGCCGACCGAGCGCGACACAGCCCGCAAAATCGGCCGTGCCGTGCGCGGACTCGAAGCGATCGTGCAGGATGTGCTCGCTTTCTCCCGCGAACTGCGGATCAAGGCCGAACCCGTGGATCTTCGCGATCTCCTCGATTCTTCGCTCGAAGCCTCGCTTGCTTCGCTCGCGCCTGAAGGGCTGACCATCGAACGCCTCGACCGCCGCCGCCGCGCAACGTGGGCAATCTGTGATGAGCACCTGATGCGGCAGGCGCTGGTCAATGTCATCCGCAATGCGCTTGAAGCGATGCGCGAAGCCCCGCCCCCCCACCGCCTGAGCCTCGATGTGCGTCGAAGCGGGCGCACAATCAGCCTTCTGATCGCCGACACGGGTCCGGGCCTTTCGCCCGACGTGCTCGACCGCATTTTCAACCCGTTCTTTACGACGAGGCACACGGGCACGGGCCTCGGGCTGGCCATCGTGCACCGGATCATGGATGCGCACCGAGGCGCGATCCGAGTGCGGAACAACGACGATCGTGGCGCAACGGTGGAGCTGGTGCTCCCGGTTGCGCCCTTGCAGGAAGACTCCGCCGGCATGCGGTTTCGCCGTTCGGAGTTGGACATCGCGGGCACCTTCCCGGCACAGGCCGGAGCGGAGCGAGCGGCATGAATACTGTTCTCGTGGTTGACGACAAGGAAATGATGCGCGACAGCGTGGGCGCGACATTGCAACGCGCCGGTTTCGGTGTAATGACTGCCGACAGCGCCGAAAAAGCCCTCGATCTCGTCGCCCGGCGACGACCCGACGCTGTCATCTCTGACCTCAAGATGCCGGGCATGACGGGTCTGGAGCTGCTCGAGAAGCTCAGGGGAATTGACGAAGACCTTCCGGTTGTCCTGATGACGGCATTCGGCACGATCGAGACCGCTGTTCGCGCGATCAAACTCGGCGCGTTCGACTACATCACCAAGCCGTTTGAAGGTGACGAACTGATCATCGCCGTCAAGAGGGCCATCGCGCACGCCCGCGTTGTGCGAGAGAACGCCGTGCTGCGTGCCGCAGGCCAGCCTCAGAGTGCCGCCCATGGCGGAACGGGCGGGCTTGATCGGCTGCTCGGTGATTCTCCGGCCATGCGTAGAGTCAAAGAACAGGTTCGCGCGGTTGCGGATTCACACGGCAACGTCCTGGTCATGGGTGAAAGCGGCACAGGCAAAGAAGTGGTCAGCCGGGCGATCCATGAACTGAGTTCACGCCGAGACAGACCCTTCCTCGGTGTCAACTGCGCAGCGCTGACCGAATCGCTGCTGGAAAGCGAGCTGTTCGGTCACGAACGCGGCGCTTTCACCGGCGCCGAAAGGCTGCGAAAGGGTCGTTTCGAGCTTGCCGACGGCGGCACACTGCTTCTTGATGAGATTTCCGAAATCTCTCCTCATGTACAGGCGAAACTGCTTCGCGTGCTGCAAGAGCGCACCTTCGAGCGCGTCGGTTCGAGCCTGAGTATCGGCGTGGACGTCCGTGTCATTGCGACGAGCAACCGCGATCTGCCGCGCACCGTCTCTTCCGGCGGGTTCAGGCAGGATCTCTTCTTCCGCCTCAACGTGTTGCCCATCCATCTTCCGCCCCTGCGCGACCGCCTTGAAGACGTTCCGACGCTCGCCGCAGCGTTCGTCGATCGGATCTCGCGGCGTGAAGGCCGCCCTCCGCTGCGATTCAGCGCCGGGGCCGAAGCCCTGATGCAGGGCTATGACTGGCCCGGCAACGTGCGCGAACTACAGAACATCTGTGAGCGTGCCGTGGTGCTCTCCCAGGCTCGCGGCAACCTTGCCGAAATTCCCCGCGACATGATCGAGCCGTGGCTGCTTGCAGTTCGTGCGGGCTACAGCATCTCTCCGCCGAGCACGCTCGTCGAGCCGAAGCCTGTCGACGCACACACCCACAACGGCAACGGCGCACACCATCAGCCGCCCAGAAACTCCCCACGCACCTCCCCCATAGTCCACAACCCCGACGAAGGCCCCATCCGCCCGCTTGAAGAGATCGAGCGTCAGGTCATCGTCGACACCCTTCGCCGGTTCAACGGCCATCGCCAGCGAACCGCCCATGCGCTTGGGATCGGGGTTCGCACCCTCGGACTCAAACTCAAGAAATGGAAAGAGCAGGAACTGGTCGAGCACGGGTTATAGCGCCTGCATGACGCTCGACCAACGGCACACCGATTGCGAAAGGCCTTGCGTGCTCATCGACGGCATCACCAACGCGGGTGCGATTCCGGCTCTGGAAATGACCGTGCGCTTCACCGCGCAACGACAGCGCCTCATCGCGCACAACTTGGCCAACCTCTCGACTCCCGATTTCCGGCCCGTTGATGTCAGCGTCCAGGGGTTCCAGCACACGCTCGACCGCGCCATCGTGGCCCGACGCGAACGCACCGGAGGCGCCTTCGGCCAACTGCCCTGGAAGCCGACCCGCGAACTCCAGGCCGATGCCCGGGGCGAACTATTCCTTGCGCCGCGGACACCGTCTGACGGCGTGCTGTTCCACGACCGAAACAACCGCAGCGTCGAACGCGAAATGCAGAAACTAGCCGAAAACGCCGGCGCCCATCGCCTCGCGACCGAACTGCTCCGCACCCGCGTCGATCTCCTCCGAAGCGCCATTCGCGAAACCGCTTGACCCCAATCACACCCGGGTAATCCATGTACGGCACACTTGACATTTCCACCAGCGGCATGATCGCCCAGCGCATCCGCTTGGAGGTCATCAGCGCAAATATTGCCAATCGCGATGCTCTCCTCAACCCAGCGGGCGAATTTGACCCCTACCGCCGTCGCGAAGTCATGTTCGCCCCGGGAAACCCCTCGGCGACATCGCCCGCCGCTCGATCCATGGGCGTTCACGTCGCCGACATTCACATCAACCACGATGCCCTCCGCCCGAAATGGGAGCCTGGAAGCCCCTTTGATACCGACGGCGATGGGTACATCATGGTGCCCGACATCGACCCTGTGACCGAGCAGGTCAACGCCATGGAAGCCCTAAGAGCCTATGAAGCCAACGTTGCCGCTGCCCAAGCCACCAAAACCATGATGGCACAGGCCTTGCGGCTGCTCGCTTGATGCAGATGATTTCGGCCAGGGGTTACCCCAGGTTGAATCGGGAGAACGACGATGGCAGACCCGATTGGATTGATCTCTGGAGGCGGCATCAACCCGCAGCGCCCCTCCGCCATCACGCCCCCGACCTCAGGCCCCAACTTTAAAGACCTCCTGCTGAAGAACCTTCAGCAGGTCAATCAACTCCAGAACGACGCCAACTCCGCCATTGAAGACCTGACCACCGGCCGACGCGACGATGTTGAGGGCGTAATTCTCGCTACGCAAAAGGCCGACAATGCCTTCCGCATGCTCCAGGCCGTGCGCAACAAGGTCATGCAGGCCGTCGAAGAAATCAAGCAGGTTCGCGTCTGAGCGACGCTCCCACGTTGACCTGATGCCTGCGCTCCTCGCGTGGCGCAGTCCTCGTCTCCGCGACGATGCGGAATTGACCGCCTTCCTCGCCTGAAACTTCCAGATCGGGTACCTTCGGCTCCGTCGGCGTCCGCCGCGAGATTTGTCCGGAGCCTTCCGCGTGAGTTTGTTCGCACTGACCGTTGTCGTGCTGGCCGTGCTGGCCGGGGCCTATCTCTTCTACGGGCGACTGATTGCCCGCCAGTATCGCCTGGACGATTCAGTCCAAACCCCGGCCGTCACCAATAACGATGGCATCGACTTCGTCCCCGCGCGTCCTTTTTATCTCCTCGGGCAGCACTTTGCCGCGATCGCCGCCGCCGGCCCGATCGTCGGCCCGATCCTTGCGTGTCTGGCCTTCGGGTGGGGGCCGTGCCTGCTCTGGATTCTGCTCGGGGTTGTGCTGATCGGCGCTGTGCATGATTTCTCGGCCTTGGTCGCCAGCGTGCGCCACGGGGCACATTCGATCGCCGAAATTGCACGCAAGAACATAAGCCGAAAAGCCTGGATCGCCCTGACAGCCTTTATCTGGCTGGCGCTCCTGTACGTCATTGCCGCGTTTACAGACGTGACCGCCAGCACGTTCCTTGGTGAAAGTGAAGAGGTCGCGGGCATCGAGGGGGCATTCCACCGTGGCGGCGCGGTCGCGGGTTCGAGCACGATGTACTTAGGCCTTGCGCTGGTCATGGGTCTGGTCATGCGGTTTCTGCGCCCACCGATGTGGCTCGCCACGCTGATCTTTGTTCCTGCAACCCTTGGGGTTGTCTGGCTCGGAACGCAGGTCTCCACCTCATTCATCCTTCCGGCCAAGGCGTGGTATGCCCTGATTCTGGGCTATTGCCTTGTGGCCTCAATGCTCCCGCTCTGGCTCCTTCAGCAACCCAGAGGATACCTCGGCGGCTTTGTGCTCTACATCGCCATCGGCATCGGCGCCCTGGGCATTCTCTTCGGCGGATACACCATCGAGCAGCCCGCATTCCGCGATGGCATCGGCACCATCCCCCAATGGCTCAAAGGCGGCGACGACGCTCCGAAAATCGAACGCATCCTCTTTCCCTTCCTGTTTGTCACCATCGCCTGCGGCGCATGCTCAGGATTCCACGGGTTGGTCTGCGGCGGCACAACCTCACGGCAAATCGCCAAAGAAAGCCACTGCAAGCCCGTCGCCTTCGGTGCGATGCTTCTCGAAGGCTTTGTCGCGGTCATCGCGCTGGCCACCGTGATGACACTCAAACCCGGCTCACCCGCCGCCGACATGCCCCCTGGGGCAATTTACGGTGACGGCCTGGCGCGTTTCCTCATGGCGCTCTTGGGCGATCCCGGCCTGACCAACGACGAGTTATACCGATTCGCCCGCGTCTTCGGCACCATGGCTGTCGCGACCTTCGTCTTCGACACCATCGACGTAGCCACCCGGCTCGGCCGCTACCTGCTCCAGGAATTGCTCAACACTCCCGGACGTTGGGCGGGCTTCCTTGCCGCCGCAGCAACCGCCGGCATTCCCCTTGTCTTTCTGCTCACCGCCGAAGCAGGCTCGTGGCGAGTCTTCTGGCTGCTCTTCGGCACCTCGAACCAAATGCTCGCCTCGCTCACGCTTCTGGGGGTGTATGTCTGGCTCCGGCGCGAGGGCCGGCGCACCTGGTACATCTTGTGGCCGATGCTCTTTGTCATGACCATCACCGTCACCGCCCTGACGATGCAGATCATCGCCGGCGCTCGCTCCATCGCGTCCGCGGGCTTCACCGGCGGACCGGAGCAACTCAATCTGTTCGTTGCCACGGGCCTGGCCGCACTCGCCACTATGTTCGTTGTCGAGGCGATCCGCGCACTCCGGCGCGGGCCGAGAACGGCATCAAGCCCGCCGTCGATGCCGCGTTGACGCCCCCTTCACGCCGGCATCGGGAACTGAGCGCACATGCGCTGCACTTCTCCGCGAATCTCGGCCAGCACCGCGTCGTTGCCGCGTGCGCTCAGCACCCGGTCAATCCATCCCGCGATAACTCGCATATCAGGCTCGACAAAGCCGCGCGTGGTCACGGCGGGTGTGCCTAGGCGCACACCGCTGGTAAACTTGGGCGGGCGCGGATCTTGCGGTATGCCGTTCTTGTTGCACACAATGCCCGCCCTTTGCAGCCACAACTCGGCGTCCGCCCCTGTCAACTCGGCATCTTTGGGCCTGAGATCGACAAGCATCAGGTGGTTGTCGGTCCCGCCGCTGGTCATGCGATACCCGCGCTCCATAAGTGCCCCAGCCAGCGCCCGCGCGTTGGCGATCACTTGGCGGCAATAGGCCTTGAACTCGGGCTTCTGTGCCTCGCCGAACGCCACCGCCTTCGCCAGAATCACGTGCATCAGCGGCCCGCCCTGCATCCCGGGAAAGACCGCCCGATTGATCTTCTTGCTCAACTCCTCGTCATCAGTCAAAATTACCCCCCCCCGCGGACCGCGCAATGTTTTATGTGTGGTGCTCGTCACCACGTGCGCATGCGGGAAGGGCGAAGGGTGCTCGCCCGCGGCGACAAGCCCAGCGATGTGAGCGATGTCGGCCATGAGCAGGGCGCCGCACTTGTCGGCAATCTCACGGAAACGGGCAAAATCGATCACCCGCGGATAGGCCGAATACCCGCACATGATGACCTTGGGTCTGTGCTCGATGCAGATGCGCTCCGCCGCGTCGTAGTCAATCTGCTCGAACTTCGGATGCCCCGCCTCATAGTGCAGCGGATAGTGCACAGGCTTGAACCACTTTCCGCTCATGTTCAGCTTCATCCCGTGCGATAGGTGCCCCCCATCGGCCAGCACGAGCGAGGCGAAAGTGTCTCCCGGCTCCAGCAGCGCCAGAAACGCCGCGGCATTCGCCTGTGCCCCCGAGTGAGGCTGCACATTGGCAAACCGACACCCGAAGAGTTCCCTCGCCCTGGTCTGGGCAAGGCTCTCGGCCTGGTCGTGAAACTCGCACCCCCCGTAATAGCGCGCCCCGGGATACCCCTCGGCATACTTGTTCGTCAGGCACGAGCCCATGGCGTGCATCACCGCCGCCGAGACATGGTTCTCGCTGGCGATCAGTTCGATGGTGTTGGCCTGCCGATCCTGCTCCGCGGCGAGAATGTTCGCGGCGGCAGGATCGGTTCGGGCGATGAGGTCAACGACGCCTTGGGCGAATGGGTCCATGGGGGATGGTATCGCTCGGTCGGCTGTTGTGGCACGTCTGGCCGAGCCGAGAGTTTTCCGGGCCGGCAGGCTCAATAGTCGCGTCCATTCAAGCCGTCGCGGGTCGACATCACGGGAACGTTAAACGCGCCAAACGGCCGAGCGATCGCCGCGTCAGGCCGAAATTCGGAAACGTGATGAATGCGTGCAGCGCCATCAGCGGTTGCGACGAAGGCCCGTTCGCGGTCATCGGCGAAATTGAACCCTTCGCCGTAGATCAACAGCCCTTTCTGCGAATGGAAGCGAACATCATCAATGGCCATCGGGCGAAGCTCCCTGATGGCCGCGAGACCGTGCCAGCGAAATGCGCGATCAGTCCAAAAAGCGGGCGTTGCGGCGGCATTGAAGGTAAGAAAGTACTCCGAGACAATGATTTGCTCAGGGAACCCTCTTTGCATCCGGTTGAGATTACGAACTTCTTCGCGTTCGATCGCATTGCGCCCGCCGGCAAAATAGTCCGGCCAGATGACATTCGCCCAAAGCCATTTCTGTGCTGTGAAATAGTCGTAGACGAACTCGTGCCCCGCGAGTGTTCTTCTGAAGAAGGGTTGCCAAGGCTGCTGAATGTAAGGCAG
Source organism: Phycisphaeraceae bacterium (assembly GCA_019636695.1). Taxonomy (GTDB): domain Bacteria; phylum Planctomycetota; class Phycisphaerae; order Phycisphaerales; family UBA1924; genus JADLCM01. The sequence continues at coordinate 13,529 of JAHBXD010000007.1, read as the reverse complement.
TATGCCCGCGTGGTCGATACTGTACGCCGAGACAGCACTGTGCACCTCTCGCAGAGTTGCGACACGTGCAACGTCTCTGGCTGCTTGCCGACTTCCAGAGAGTGATGGCAAGATAATTGAAATCAGTACCGCAATGGTGGCCAGCACGACAAGCAGCTCGATCAGCGTGAAGCCCGAGGGGCGACTTTCATGAGCTACGCGTTGCCGTCGCTTCGGTTTGCCATCCACCGAAAACCTCGTGGCATTGAGCAGCCAGACAGTCATCCAGAGCAGGGCGATGTTTCGTACGAGACCGATGATGTACTCGCCCTTTCCGCTGGAACTGACGGGGACGGAAAGGCAGCCGCAGCTCGGTGGATTGGGCCGGATCATCATGGAAGCGAGGGCGACCGTGAAGACCAAGAGTGTACCGAGTGTCGTAAGCAAGACCCGCCTACCTCGCTGCTGCGCGATGAGCATGACGCCGAGGCCGACTTCCCAAGTGGCCAGCGCGGCAACACCAATCATGCGCGAGCCATACCCAAGGGTGCCGTCACCGACTAGGTATCGCAGAACCTTGGCGAATTCCACCGGATGCCAGGCCTTCAGGAGGCCGGCCATCAGGAACGTGCCGCCAAGAACAACGAACAGCACGCGTCGGGTGATGTTCTCCACGCGATCCAAGGAAGCACCTTCCCGATGAGAACACAGGGCAACTCACAGCGGCGACAGTTCGGCGATCTCGAAACGCTCTTACCAACACTAAAATTCCGTCGGACCTGGATTGCGGTTCAGAGGAACATTCTGCACAACAAAATGCCGAAACCACCACTGGCCACCCGCAGGATATTGATAGAACTGAAGCAGCATCGGAAGCCGAATCCCGTCGCCGTAGCGGACCACGATCCCCAGGCACGCCACCCGAATGATCTGACCGCCCCTGAGAACGTCAGCAAACTCGCCATGTGGCGCCGTCCACCAGTCTCGATGGGTACTTGCGCTGGTGCCGACCCATACCGGCCCTGGACGACCCGCTCCGGCACTCTCCGGAAACGGCCAGTCACCGGGCCGATTCTGTGAGACTTTTCCAAAAGCGATGTACGCAGCGCCAGGGCCTTCGCACAGACCGAGCACACGATTGGCCTTGTTTATTCCGCTCAGGCCATGCGCCCAGAATCGGTCAAACACCTGCTCGAAGTGCTCGTCGCCCGGATACTGCTCCTCGAAAACCGTCTCATAATCCTGGGCAACTGACCATACTTTCAGCAGGCGATCGGTCGGCTTAAGTGCATATCCCAGATCTCGCCTCCACCGCTTGTATGCTTCCACATCACTCTGCATGTATCGGTAGTAGATAAGTTCACTCGCGAGCTCGATCAAAATCTGGCGATCGATTGCTGCTGCCGACGTACCTTCAAATTGGCGATCAACGTTGAAGGCTCTTACTCCACCTTCAACCCCCCATCTGATTCTACTCATATGTGACCGAACGCCTTCGAGATCGCCCAAGGACGAGACGGGGGTCTCTTGCAGTTCTTGATATGATTTCTGGCTGAACTCATCCTGCTCTGCTTTAGAGAGTTCATCCCAAGGTCTGCCAGTGATCGCTGCTGCATTGCCCGCTCTTTGCCAGACGATGAAGGGGACACCGATTCCGATCGCAATGAGGAATACCAACAACAAGCGCGGAAGTGCATGACTTTGGCTCGGCATGGCTGGCCCTTCTGGACGATCAGCCCTCGTAAACAGTCAGTGAGTATCGTTGCAACTCCAACCGGAAGGGGGGTTCAGGCAATCAAAGTTCGCATTGCAGCACGTGCAAGAGAACGCCCCAGTCCCCTGGCGACAGCAACTCGCCGTGGCATTTGCACCGCAGCCCGTGGCGTGCCCCCCGCAATGTGCGGTGCAGGGTATCAATGCGGGCTGGGTGTCTTCAGGATCGCCAAGGTGCGCAAATGCCACTGATGCACCGAAAACGACCAACCCTGCCCACGCCGAAGCCACTGACATGTTGCACTTTCTGATCATTGGATCGACTCCTTGTTGTTGAGGCGCAGATTTGCCTCTCTTAGCCAGTTTACCCCCCCCATTCCCAGATCGCAATCAAGATCCACGGAATATTCTCAATAATTTGTGTCTTAACTTCTACACTCTATCCCACGAATAGGGGGCCTCGACTGAATCGACCAATGACACACTTCTTGGCTCGTGACGAAAAATTCACCAATCAAACTTACGACTCCGCCACACGAGCGTGCACGCGTCTGTCCACGTCGCCACAATGCCGGACAGGCAGTAGCCGCAGCGTGGGCAAAGAGCAGGAGGCGACCCTTCCATGGGCGGATGATACTCGAGATGAACAGGGAGTCCTCGACACATGAGGCCTCGGGTGGGGTCCGCGAGTGGAAGAGGCTTCCCCACCACCCTAGGGGACATTCGGTGCGGCCTTGAGAGCGTGGGGGCGGCAGGGGAGGGGGATGTAGGTCAAAGGTGAAGAACCGGCAGGCAAGACGTATCCGCCGCAGAGAAGAGGGAGGGATTGAAGCGGTAGTATTGAGAAAATCGTCGGCCTGCATGAACCACTCGCGAACCTACACTCGGCGCGACATGACCAACGTCCTTTCCACCACCGCCCGCCGCACGCTCATCGCCCCCTCCATCCTCTCGGCCGATTTCGGCCACATGGCCGAAGAGTGCCGCTCAGCGCTCGACGCCGGGGCCGACCTTCTTCACCTCGATGTCATGGACGGCCACTTCGTTCCCAATCTCACCATGGGGCCGGACATGTGCCGCGGCCTCCGCCGTGCATTCCCCAAGGTCACGCTCGATGTCCACCTGATGGTCATGCACCCGCAGAACTACTTCGAAGCCTTTGTCAAGGCCGGGGCCGACCACCTCACCATCCACATCGAAGCCATGCCCCCCGCCGACGCAGCCGACCAAGCCCTCGAACTCGCCGAAGACATCCGCGAACTCGGCGCGACCGCCGGCCTCGCCATCAACCCCCCCACCCCCGTCGAACGCTTCCTCGGCCTCGTCGAACACTTCGACCTCATCCTCATCATGAGCGTCAACCCAGGTTTCAGCGGCCAAGCCTTCATCCCCGAAGTCCTCGACAAGGCACGACGCATACGCCCACTCCTGCGGCACGACCAACGCCTCCAGATCGACGGCGGCGTATCTCCCGCCAACGCGCCGACCATCCGCGCGGCCGGGGTCGATGTGCTCGTCGCCGCAAGCGCCATCTTCGGGCTTCCCCCGGCTCGCCGCAGCGAAGCCATCGCACTTCTGCGAGGATGACACCAGCCGTTCCCTGCAATCAACCGGAATGGGCGGCCATTGCCACTGGCCCCAGGCCAGTCCGATCTACCCCACGCCATCCGTCATTCCCTTCCCCGTGCCTTCCCCGTGCCAGGATCGATGCCGCGGCGGCATCGTCGTGCTTCTGCTCTCCTTTGAATGCTCGGCGTGGTCTCTCCTCTTCCTCATCCACTTCCAATCGCTCTTCCTTCTCCTCCTCTTTCTCCCCTTCCTTCTACTCATCCTCCGCCGGATGGGCGTCCCGCCCGCCTCTACCCCTCTACCATCCATTCAGCAACTGTCCCAAGCATCATCCCAACGCTACGTCCCACGATCCCGTGCCACTGCACCTGCGAGGCGCAGCGAGCAGGCCAGTGTCCTCGCCACGCCATCCTCTCCCGAATTTCCACACCCCATCCCCCTTCCTCTGGTATCCTGAACCCGTGCTCTGGGCTGCCCCCCAACCTGCTACGACAACCCAGCCCGGCTCGCTCCCGTGCGAAGAGGTGCGCCTGCTGGATCGCGAGCGGCACTCCGGGTACCGGCTTGTCTTCGATTCTACTTGACCGGAGTCAGGTAAACAGCTCCAGTTGCTCTATAGGTAAGGTTTGCATCGGCGCGAGGCGATCGGCTAGGCACTCGCGAGCAACGACGTACACATATTCCTTATTGTTCAAGTGGCTTACCTTGCCGACCTTTTCGCCCTGTGGGTTATAGATCCCGATCTGCGCGCCAACGTACCGCTTGAAATCGTTCTCGATGGTCGTGACCTTGCCCTCGCCATCCCAAAGCGCGGCGAGCATAGATTCCATTTTCTCACGGGCCATGTACCCCTCATTATTGAATGAAACGACTAGAACAGGGGCACGGACGGAGTCGAGAAGTTGTTGCATGACGCGGGCAAACTGCGGGCGTGAGTTGAAAATGCTCTGCCGCTGTCGAACATCGACCCGCTTGCACGCGATGCCGTAGACTTCCGGCTTATCCCAGCGCACAAGTGATTCCCACACATGGTAGTTGCCCAAGTAGGAATGCTGGTTGTACGGCGGGTCGATATACGCGACATCGGCTTCCAATACATTGACGGCTTCAAGCGCATCGAGGCAGGTGGCTTGGCCCTTGCCGTGCTTGGCGCGGGGTAGTATTTCCGGTACGCGCAGCTCTAAATCATTGTGCGAGCGAGGTGCCCACGTCTTCAAATACGCCATTTGCAAGCCGGTCGTGGAGTCCACACGGTCCGCCGCCTCCATGAGCGAAACAAGCATAACCGCTTCAAGCTCCGGCTCTAGCCCTTTCGCCGAAATAGCCTCACGGATCGCGTCGATCCTCGCTCCGTTCTTGGGCTGGAAGAAACGGGATTTGACGCAGAACGTCTCGGTGAAGTACCCCGGCTCGCCCTTCATCGCGTTGAACTCGCGGACGAGTTTCTTGGCATCCTCCAGCACATCCTCGGCGTCGGCTTGGACGTAGCACCGTGCAAGCGTCGCGGCGTAGGCGTTGTGGTCGTTCGAGAGGACGCGATACCCGGCGGCCTTGAGGGCATGACCAACTCGCGAGGTGCCGGAAAACAGGTCGATCACCGAGTGCGCATTTGACGCCCGCCGCACGGCTTCAAGGATGACGGGAATAAGCGTCCGCTTGGAACCGATGTACTTGATCAACGCGAGTTCCCCGATGTGCGAGGCGTGCCCTCAAACAACCAGGACAGGAGGCCCGAGAGGAACCGGGTATACTCCTTCGCCGTGCAGGCATGCTCCATTGAGAACCACTCAAAATTGTTGAGACGTTCCGCCTGAACGTGAAAGTTGACGTGGTACTTGTTTTTGTAGCGAACGAACGCCCCATTGGCAAGGACAACAAAGCTACACTTGGTGTAGCGGGTAGCCGCCTCCAAGTACTGCATGATCTGGAATGACAGCCGCTCGTGTGCATTGCCGTCGATCTGGCCGCCCTTGCTCGACTTGGCCGTCTTGTACTCCAAGAGGATCTTCTCACGGAGTACACCCGCTTCCACAAGCACAACGGTGTCGTCGAAGCCGGTGCTCATCCCGGCGTACATCGCCGGATACCGTTCGCCAGTGAATGGGCCAACCGCTGGCGCGTAGTTGCGGATGGCGTTCGTTGTTCCGGGAAACTGCTCCACAAGGTCTTGGACTGCGAACTCGGTCTCGAGCCATCGCGGGTCGGCTCCGCCTGCTCCGGTGTCGCGTACATCCTGAAATGGGATTACCAGGCGCCGATCCCCGACAACCAGTTGGTGGACAATGTGCCGATGCCACACGAGTTTCTTCCGGAAGCGCGCACCTGTCACTTGAGTCCGGACCGCGCCACCATCGACACAGACGTCGCTGAACAAGTTCCACATCTGCTGGACCAAGTCCTCGAACTCGCCCCCTTCCAGGCGCGAGCCAGGGCCAGTGTTCGCAACGCTCTCGGACGCCTCAAAGGCCTCCATCCTCGCAGCAAGCTCTCGGATCTCGGCGTCAAGGGGTGGCGGAGTCGGCATTGCGGTCAGTGTACAACGGCGATCGGCCAGCAGGTCCGTGCCCCTACCTTGCCATCCGCTCCCGAATCTCCGCACACTCATCCATGAGTTATCCCCCTCCCGTGCTATCCACCGCCCCAACCAGCCATGACCCACCCGCCGCGGCCACAGGACTGCAAGTTCATCTGAAAGGCCCTTTCGCCTCGCCTTTCACCGAAGCCCTCATCCACCCGCCCGCGCATGACTATAAGTAAAATCACGTATTTTTCATGCCCCGCGTTCACAATGTCCTCTAATGCGCGCTCAAAACCGCCCCCTCTCGCGATATACCATACAAAAATCGAAAATATCGCCCCGAATAACCGGCGTTCCGACATTTCTTGTGCTAGACTCTCCTCGTTCGCCCGCGGCCGGAGGCCGGGGCGGAAGGAGGCCCGGGCCATCCGGGCGGCGCATGACCAATACCGACGAACTTCGCATCTTTATGGTGCGTGTCGGGCCGACGCTTTGGGACGAAGCCGGTCGGCTCGTAGGATCAACTGACCTGCCCCTTTCCCCGAAGGGGGTCGAACTCGCGGCCGCCGCCGCCGCGGAAGCCTCGCGTGAACCGCGGCTTTCCGTCATCCTTGCGGCACGCGATGAAGCCAGCCAGACGGCCGCGAAAACCATCCAGGCCGCCGCGGGGGGGCGCATTCGCCAATCACCCGAACTCCACGAGGTCGACCTAGGCCTCTGGGAGGGCATGTTGCGAGAAGAGTTCGCGGAGAAATTCCCTACGGCCTGCAAGCAATGGGCCGACGACCCCGCCGGCGTGGTCGCCCCCGAAGGGGAAAGCTTGGTCATGGCCGAAGAGCGGATTCTGGATGAACTCTACAGGGCACTCGCCAAGGCCAAGCCCGCTGATGGCCCCATCGCCCTCGCCCTGCGGCCGATGGCCTACACCCTGATGCGGCTGGCGCTTGACAACGAGCTGAAATCCGCCTTCTGCAGAGAAATGACCCAGGCGCCCGTGACCGAGTGGCGCCTGGTGACCCGTGCCCGCCTCAAAGAAATGCGAGATCGGGCGGCCTCGGTCACGGTTCGGGCCTGACGGGCGGTGTGCTCGATGCAGCGCCCTTGAAAACATGAGATACTGCTTGCCACCAACCACATAGGCCCTTTTCAACACGCTTCCATCCGCGCAAACCACAGCGCCAACACACACGACGGAGAAGTACGCAACATGAGCCAGGCCACCACCCGCACCTGGACAGATCTCAGGCCGGCAAGACGATCGACGATCCCCGAAGGACTCTGGCTTCGCTGCCCCGGCTGCAGCCAGATGATCTACCGACGCCAGATGGAGGCAAACCTTCACGTCTGCCCGGAATGCGGACACCACTATCGCATTTCCGCGACAGAGCGTGTGCGCCAACTTGCCGACCAAGGCACATTCGCCCCCCTGTTTGAGGAACTCAGACCGGGAAACCCCCTCGGCTTCGTGGACCTGAAAAGTTACGCCGACCGGCTCCGGACTGAGCAAGCCAAAAGCGGCAGGCCCGACGCGATTATCGCCGGTGAACTCTTCATCAAGGGTCGGCAGGCGGCAATCTGTTGTCTCGATCTTGCATTCATGATGGGTTCGATGGGTTCGGTGGTGGGCGAAACCATCACGCGGACGATCGAGCACGCCACCGGGCGCAACATTCCACTCATCATCGTGAGTTGCTCGGGCGGAGCGCGAATGCAGGAATCGGGCCTGAGCCTGATGCAAATGGCCAAAACCAGCGCAGCGCTCGCCCGCTTCCACGAGGTCGGAGGCCTGTTCATCAGCGTGCTGACCGACCCGACCACGGGGGGCGTGACCGCCAGTTTCGCCATGCTTGGCGACGTGATTCTGGCCGAGCCCGACGCATTGATCGGTTTCGCCGGCCCTCGCGTGATTCAGCAGACGATCCGGCAGGAACTTCCGGAAGGCTTCCAGCGATCCGAGTTCTTGAAGAAATGCGGACTTGTCGATCGCGTGGTTCCCAGGGATCAACTGCGAAGCGAACTGGCACGCATCATCGACTACAGCGGCAAATAAGGCTCGACTCGCTCTTGGCGTGGAGGCACAGTCTGCCGCGACGGTGTACCGGCCTCGCGATCGCGGCAGCCGAGGCTGGGCGAGGCATCGACCCACAGGACGGCATGCGATCATTCGACCGACTCAACGGCCCACTCGGCGGCTTGTGCGCCGGGATGCTGCATGGGGCGTGCATGGTGCTGGCGTTCCCGCCGGCGGGCGTGTGGCCGCTGGTCTTCGTGGCCATCGTGCCGCTGGTGTGGGTTTCGTCTCCTCGCGTGCGACGCCCACGCCTGACATCGACGCTCGTGGCGATCGGGTCACTTCCGGCTTGGATGTATTTCATGCACTGGACGGCCGCGATCTCGAGCGCAGGTTTTGCGCCCTTGGCGGTCTACCTCTCGCTGTGGCCGGGCATCTTCGTGCATGGGCTTCGACGGATCCGCCGCGCGCACCCTGGATGGTCGATCGTGCCCCTGACGGCGGTGGTTTGGACGGGGCTGGAATTTCTGCGCGGTGAAGTGGTCTTCCACGGGTTCGCATGGTTCCTGCTCGGACATCCGACGATCGCGTCGCCATGGCTGAGTGCCCCCGGCGTGCTCGGTGGGCAATACCTCGTGAGCGCGCTGGTCGCCGCGCTCAACGGCGTGATCGTGGTGCGCGCATCCGCGGCAATGCGCACCGAACGTAACGAGACTTCCTCTGATCACGGCTCACGGGCCGAAGCGTTCACCGCCGTTGCATTGATCGTTGTCTACGCCGTTTCGGCGGCATTGCGTCTGCACGTTCGCGTTGCCGAAACGCCTTTCCGGATCGGTGTGGTGCAGTCGAACGTGCCACAATCGGTTCGAGGTGCGTGGCCTCTGGAAGCGCGCATCGCCGACTTTGAGACGCTGATTTCGCGAACAGTCATGCTGGGAACCGATGCTCCCACCCCTGACGTCATCGTCTGGCCGGAGACGATGTTTCCCGGCGATTTTTTTGACCGCGGGAGTCTGGCCGCTGTTGCGCAAGTCCGCGAGAAGTATCCGGTGCTATACGACGTGACCCGGCATTTCGCCGAGGGCGTATTGTCGGCCCAACGCGGCCTGGGTGTGCCGCTGATCGTCGGAACAAGCACGTATGACGGCCTGTCGTTCGAACGGGTATCGCAGACCGGCACGTGGGGATTCGACCACCGCTACAACAGCGCCGTGCTTGTGATAGAAGGCGAAATTGCGCCTGACCGATACGACAAAATGCGGCTCGCCCCTTTCGGTGAAGAGATGCCGTATATCTCGGCTTGGCCATGGCTCGAGCAGCGTCTGCTTGCGTTCGGGGCGTCGGGCATGACGTTCGATCTCGCCAAAGGTGCTCGGCCGGTGCGGTTTGCAATCAACGAGGTGACCCTGACGACCCCCATCTGTTTTGAGGCCACGGTCACTTCACTGGTGCGACGCCTCGACGGTGATGTGATCGTGAACATGACCAACGACGGCTGGTACGGCGCCTTTGACGGCGGCCGGCGTCATCATGAACTGACTGCCCGCTGGCGCTGTGTTGAACTGGCGCGACCGCTGGTTCGGGTGGCCAACACCGGCATCTCGGGCGTGTTTGATCACACAGGACGCACGATCAACGTGCTTCCCGCCAGGCAGGAATCGCATGCCGTGTTCGAGGCGCCCCTTGTGCGCCGGGCATGGCGACCGTACGCGGCCATAGGCAACATCTTCGGATGGACGTTTTCGGGAGGAACGATCCTGGCCTGGTGCGGAACGTACATCAATCGCCGTCGATCGGCCGATGTTGCCTGAACGCCGACGGTTGAAGCCGCTCTGCGCTCCGACTTTCATGACTGACACGAGGATTCTGCATGCCCCGGCACGGATGGACTCTCCCGGTGATCTGGTTCGCCGTCTGCGTGTGCAGCGGATGTCGCTCGACCCCGACGGAGCGGCAGGACAACGCACCGACGGCATTGACGGCGGTCCAAGCCTCTGCGCTGCGAGAGCAGGCCCTGGAACTGCTCGAACGCATGGTCCGCGACGAGAACGCCCAGGTGCGTTCAAACGCGATTGAAGCGCTCTCGATGATCCCGACCCGCCTGCAACCGATACTTCCGGCGGCGATCAATGACCCCAACGTGGGCGCACGCACGACAGCCCTGATCGCGGCCGGGCGCCTCCGCGCGTGCGACCTTGCCCCGCTGGCGACAGCATCGATTCAGCACGAGTCGGAGTTTGTCCGGACGGCGTCGGCGTTCATGCTCTCTCGCTGCGATGATCACCGGCACATCCACATGCTCTCGCAAGTGCTTTTTCATGGCTCAAGCACCGCGACACGTGCACAGGCGGCCTTTCTTCTCGGGGAACTGGGAGACCCCTCGGCATTGCCGATGCTCCGGCAGGCTGCTCAGCAGCGCGTACCCAGGGCGTCGGATATCGAGAACAGGCTGATGCATCTTCAGGTCGCCGAGGCGATGCTCAAACTGGGTGACCACACAGCGCTCGGGACTTTGCACGCCGCGTTGTTCCCTGCACGACCTGAGGACCTTGAGGCGACGGTGCTGGCAGCCCAGATTCTGGGCGAAACCGGCAGCCGGAGTTCCCGTCCCGATTTACAGAACCTGCTCGCCGGCGACCCGAATAAAGATCCTCGCATGCCGGCCGAGGTGCGGCTCGCGGCGGCCACAGCGCTCGTACGCATGGGCGAAGCCGGGCCTCCCCAGGCGTGGAAGGTCGGCCGTGAATATTCAACTCATGCCGATGCCCCGATCAGGGCCCAGGCGGCCCACCTGCTGGGATGGTCTCGGCCTGTGACAGATGTGCAAAGCCTGCGCAACCTCCTGGATGACCCGAATCCGCTGGTGCAGGTCGCCGCGGCGGCGGGGATTGTGCGCCAATATTCCGGCTCTACGCCGTAATCCAAGCCGGCGCATGCAGCAGCCGGGGGCGGAGCGTGCCGGACGCGTAGTGGTTAGGACATGACCCGGGTAGGCACCTAGGGAAATTGCGGAGGGGGCGAGCTTCAAGATGGGTGGCCGGGGGGTGGATCCGGGGCGATGGGGTCAGTCGTATAGACCATCCCCAGCCGCGTTGCGTGCCGGGCGAAGTCGTGTATCATTGCTCCCCACTGCGGCCGTGGGGTCGTGGGTGTGGGATTCGGTCGTGTCCACGGCCGTACGGACGGATTGTGGGCGGCACCCATCGGCGGAGCTGGGTTGCCGGGCCGAACGACGTGGATGAGCGCAAGTCGAGGAGTTGCCTGTGCATCTGATGACGAAGCTGCTGGTCGCCTTGGCCGCGGTGCTGTGCGTGGCGCTGTCCACGTTGACCATGGCGTATGCGGTGAATGCGGACCGGATTGTGAAGGAGTGGCGTTCGGAGCGTGCCGCTCGCGAGGCCGCGGAAGAAATGATGAAGGGGCTTCAGCAGGAGCGCGCGGGCCAGACGCAAGTGCTGGAACTGCGGATTCAGTCTCTGCGGGGTGAAATGGGCGGCATGGCCGTTTCGCTCAATGACGCCCAGCGTCGCGCAAACGTCGCGGAGACGGATCGTGCGACCGCTCACCGTGAACTCGCCTCCGCAAGAAATGAATCGACGACGGCGATCAACCTCGCGACTGGGCTGAAGGCGATCACCGAACGGCAGTTTGCGGATCTGACCGAGATGCGCAAGAGTGACCTGCGCATGCGTGAAGTTGTCCGCCAGTTGACCGATCGCCTGAACGACTCGGAAAGTCGGGCGCTGGTGTTGACCGGCACGGTGCGTTCGCTTCGTGAGACGATCGCGGATCTTCAGTCTCGCATCGATGGCCGCCCGGGAGTGGCGACGGCCTCAACCGGCGCTCGCCCGGCAGACACCGGCGACGGCGTGGCCGCGATCAACTTCTTCGCGGGCAGAGTGGATGAAGTCGCTCGCGAAGCCGCAACAGGCACGACGCTTGTTCGCGTGAACGTGGGAACGAACGACTCGGTGCAGCCCGATACGATTCTTTACGTTCAACGCGGGCCGGTGTGGATCGCAAACCTTCGCGTGATTCAGACCGACCTCAACTTCTCCGTCGCCCAGGTCACGAGCCTCGCTTCGGGGCAGACCATCCAGGCGGGTGATGTCGTCCAGAGCCGCCTCATCAGCCAGTAAGCCCCTTTCGGACTGCGAGGTCTTCACATGAACCAGTTTGGGATGCAGATGCCCGGAGGACGGGCTCGGCGGGCCGCGGGCGTGGATGTCTATACAGGATTGTTGTTTCTTGCCGTGGCGGCGCTGATCTTGGCGACGGCCGTGCTCTGGATGCAGGGCAGCAAAATCGGGCCTAAAGGCAGCCCCTTCGCCGTCCACGAAGGCGGCAAGATCGACCTGAAAGACCCACCCAGGCGTTGATATTCCTTGATCGAGCCTGCCTGCCGATCGATCCGATTCACGATGTCTTTCCTCCGCGCGTGTGCCGCTTGGCGCACGCGTCGGTTTTTGTATTCGATCCGCATTTCTTCCTCGGGAGCATTTTTGACCGCGTGGTTTGAGAGCACTTTGCACAATCGTGTTCCGTGCATGCGACGGCTCTCCGGCTTTGCAGCGCGACAGGCGCGCAACGACATACCGGAACTGCTCTACGCCTTCGACGCTGCAATTGAGGGGGCGTGCGCTGCTCTGGAGTGGGGCAATGCCGGAGAGGGCCGCATGGAACTTGATTTTGCTGACGCAGCCCCGAGATCTGCCAAGGGCGACTATCAGGCAATGGGCTTGACGGGCGAACCGATTCGCGGGAGATGGGAACGACGCAGGACGGGGAACGCGATAGAGGGCCAGGCCAACGAATGGGCCGGCTTGCGGATGGGTAGGCCGAAGGGTGGTCGGCCGACGGATCGTCCGTGTGTACCACGTCCTCGGCGCATTGGTCGGGGAAGCCAACGCTTGAGGAGGTTGGCAGGTGGTCGACCGAGATGTGGCGAAACCAACATGGAGGGTGGTCGAAACACGGCGATACCGACATGGACATGGAGGCCGGCCGGCGGGTGGCGAGGTTTGCGGACGAGGAGGAATACGGATGGGGGGCCGACATACGGCGAGATCGGACCTTGACCATAACCGATGGGCACGACCACTTGACAGGGGGGCGGGCGCGACTACATTTGGGGTGCCCTGCCGACGCCGCAACCGGGAGCATGCGTGCTCCGGGTCCAAACGCGGCAGGTGACAACGTTTGGGGCGGTAGCTCAATTGGTTAGAGTACCGGACTGTCGATCCGGTGGTTGCGGGTTCGAGTCCCGTCCGCCTCGCTTGAAAACGCCTCTGGCATGATGCCGGAGGCGTTTTTATTGGACCACTCTTCGCGGTGAAGTGCCGTGGCTACACGGTGGCTACATAACCGGACGCGGGATCGGCATTCCGCGTGCGCGAAGATTCCTTCGCGCTGGCGCGGGCCGAATCCAAACGTACACTCTGGGCATGGACGAAGCCCAAGCGAAGGCGCTAGCGAAGGTGATCGGCGGGGAGGAGTGGCAAAGCGGAGGCGGTATCTACGTCGTCGCGCTGCGCCGCCCGGACGGTTCCATCGTCGTCTTCTCCGATGACGCGGTGGCCGAGTATCCCGACGATGACGCTTTCGACGCGGGCACGCCCACCGCGAGCATCCTTCTCCGTGATGACCCCACGGAGTATTGGGTCATTCAGGATGAGGAGGGCGGAGTCATGCTCGCGGACCCGGACCACGGGCGCGGGTGGCCCAGTGAAGAGGAAGCCG
>JAHBXD010000006.1 GCA_019636695.1 Phycisphaeraceae bacterium | reverse complement strand
TGGGTCGCCGGTGAAGGGAATCCGCAGCGTTATCTGGTTGGCTTTGATCATGCAGGGCCGACTACGGTCGAAGACAGCGCGATCGCGGTGCTGCGAGACGTCCAGCTGAGCTTCGACGTGGTCCGCCTCAACCTTGTCCGCGTAAATTGCTAGCGGCTCGATTCGGAGTCGGGACACGACGCTGGCGATGATCTCGTCATCGGCCGCGGCGTTCATCTGGGCGGGAGTCATTGCCTCAACGGCCGCCCGCGCCTTCCCGCGCTGGTTCTCCAGCGTGGCGTGCATGTCGTCCCCATAGAAGAGGAGATCATCCATGTGAATTCTCCAAAATGCGTACAGCAGACGACTGTACGGCGTGAGCATGATTTGTGCACAGAGACCGCAGGTTCGGCTTGGGGGCCACGCCATCACGGGCAGTTGTTCGCGACCCGCCTTCCCATCAGCACGACGAGTTCGCCACGGCTGTCGCTGTCGGGCAGACTGCGCCCAGTGGCAGGTCCTGCAGGCTCGCCACCGCCCCAGCGACGTCCATGAGTTTCGGATCGGTATAGACGTTGGCCGTCAGGCTCTGTTCAGCGTCATATCCATGTGGCACCATGCACCCGCACCAGTCCGTGTGACGCGTCTGTGACGGTCGAAGGGGCATGGGAAAGGTCCGCCCGAGGTTCTCTCTCCTGAGATAGGTCGCGATTGCGGGATTGCATGCGACCTTTTCTCTGGAGGGAGAGTCCATCATGGCGGCAATGCGTTTACGCGCTTGGCCGGCACGGGGCGGAAGGGAAGCTCAACTTCTCGGTGTGAGGAGGCGGGGGCACGCAGCGGGAACACTCATGGGCGCTGCCGCGGCGGGCGTGCTCTGGGCGGCCATAGGCGGCTGCGGCACGTCGTATCGCGATGATTTCTACGCCATTCGACGATTCGTGCTGCAACCCGAACCCGGGGAAGCCATCGAACTGGCGATCCAGGACTTCGAAGGATGGCATGATCGATTCTCCCCGGACTATGGTCGAGGGGAAGCCCTGGCGAGAGCCGGACGCGAGTGATCGAGCCTGCCGCGTTCCGAAGAACTCACCCGGCGACATGGCAACCTGACCTGGGGTGTGAACCCGGGCGGTAGAAGTCCGTACTGGGGTGTGAGTGCGGGACGGGACCGGAATCGACCGATAGACTCGTGCAGCCAAGGCGGCAGGCCAGATAGGGAAACCCCCGGCCGAGGTAGTTTCTGGGGAAGGAGCCGGTGTGATGCGGCATCGTGCGGGAAAGTTTGGGGCGTGTGTCGCGATTGCGGCAGTGCTGGGTGGGTGCATGTATCACGGTTGGCGTGAAGGTGGCAACCAGCGTTCGCTGAATGCGTTTACATACATCAGCACGGGCCATCGACCGCTCACGATCACGATCACGGATGTTCGAACGGATACCCCCGTGTGGACGATGGAGCTTCCGGTAGGGAAGCAACTTTCGATGCGGTTCGAAGAGAACCAAAAATCGCGGGGCGATCTCAAATCGTGGACGCTGCGGTATGCCATCTGGCCGGCAGGGACCGAGTATGGCGTGCTTGATCAGAGCGTGCCGGTGCCGCCGCAGCAGTTCTGCCGAATCGATCAGACGATGCGTTCGATTCCGGAGATCGGCCCGTAAGGGGGCGGGTTATTTCTGCTTAGCGGAGAGGCGTTCGGCGTCGGCCTCTTCGATGTACAGAATGACCTGGCACGAAGCGCACCGCGTGAGCGAGCCTTTGAGCAGGGCGTTGAGGGTCTGCACGGGCAGGTGGGTCTGGCATGCGCTGCACGTGAACTCGTGCCTGCGGACATCGTGCAGTTCGATGGCGGCCATGACGCCTTCATCATTGTCGCCGAATTTTCGCAGGCGTTCGTTATAGAGCGCGAGCGCGTCGGCGGGAACCTGAGCGACGATGGCCTCTCGCTGTTTTTGAAGTTCGGTCAGTCGGTCTTGAATTTCGCCCGAGCGCTGATCGCGTTCGGTGGCGGCGACCGAGCGAATGCCCTTTCGCTCGGACATCTGGGATTCGAGTTGAGCCGCTTCAGCCCGAAGTTCCTCGATCTTGGCCATGAGGCCGAGTGCCTCTTCGTCGAGTTTGCCTTTGTCGATTTTGAGAGTGTTGACCTCGACGAGCAGGGCCTGGTATTCCTTGTTCGTGCGCGAGGTGTTCATTTTCTCGCGAAGCGAGTCTATACGGAGTTGTAGTTGATTTGCTTCGCCTTCGATATTGGCTGCCGAGGCGCTGAGCTGGCGTATCTGGCTTTGAAGGGATGCGTGTCGGGTGGACAAGTCGTTGAGTTGCCGCTCCTGGGTATCCAGAAACCGCTGTGCTGTCTTGAGGCGGCTTTGAAGCCCCCGAATCTGCTGGTCAACCCTGAACACGCGAAGCAGTTGCATCGTGACGGACATCAGCACCCCACACTACAGGCTCGTTCGTACCGAAAGTGTAGCCATGCAGATGCCGACGTGAGGGTGCGTTATGCCGCCATTCGCGGGATGAATGTTCTCACGGTATTGCCGCCGCTGACTTTGGCTGCCTGGGCCGCCCGCAGGGATGCCGCTTGGAGTTGTTCAGGAGCGACGAACCCGCCCGGATTCCATTGGTCATTGCCGCTCACGCCGACACTGGCCGTGACCCTGAGTTTGCCCGGGTAGTCGGGAACAACCCACTGCTGGCTGTGGCAGTCGAGGTCTTTGCGGAACCGCTCGGCAAGCTCGGTGACCTGTGCCCGGGGTTTTCCCGTGGCCACGACGCCGAAAAGGTCTGGGCCGAGGCGTCCGACGACTCCCCCGACCGGGTCAAAGTGACGCTTGAGAAGCGAGGTGACGCCGAGGGCGATTTCACCGTCGATTTCGTCGGGTCCGACTCGGCAAATTTCGGCGAAGTCATCGAGCGCGAGTAGCACGACGGAAACCGGCTCACAGCGGGATTTCCCGAGGACGAAGGCACTCCGCATCACGGAATCAAAGCCTGTTCGGTTGAATACTCCGGTCAACGAATCGGTTTCCGAAGCACAGATGGTCAGCCGGTCGACGTTGCGAATGAACTCACCCTCTGGAGAGTCTTGCGCGGCAATTCGCCCGATCTGGGATTCCGCCTCGGCAAGGATCCGTTCGGCATCTGGGTGCTCGCCGGTATCCAGGCTGAACAGTCGGCTGAGTTCACCGATCGCGGCGGAGACATTGCGAACAATTCCATCGACAGTTTCGGGTGTGAGCCGGAACCACTCCGCGCCCTTGGCATACGCACGCCGGAGAGGGTTGGCCGGCTCCGAGGTGCTCAGTACGTCGTGGATGAAGTTGCCCAGGGTCACCACGCGAACGATCTCGGTGCACTTGGGCGGTGAGGCGGTCGGACGCTCGTGATATTTCACGGGGAGGAGCAACTCGTCAGGGAGTTTCCAACGGGCGCAAAGCATGGCGCCGATGTCAGGGTGCTGGAGTTCGAAAGCGGCCAGTTCGTACTTTACAAGTCGGCGGTGGTCACCCTGAGCCTGCTGGATCACTGCTTGGTACTCAGGACCAAGGGCACGGTGCATCGCGAGCATCCCGATATCCTGGAAAAGCCCGCCGAGAAAGGCCTCGTTGGAGATGTCGTGGAGATCAACGGCATCGGCGATCAGTTTGGCCGCGGCAGCGGTCAACAGGGCACGTCGCCAATAACTGACGTAATCAAAATCCTCACCGTCTTGTCCGATGGCCTGGACAAGCGAGAATCCGAGAGCAAGGCCCTTCACCGGGCCGAGGCCCAGCATGACCATGGCCCGTTGAATCGTGGCGCATCGGGTCCGAAGCCCGTAAAAACTTGAGTTCACGGTCTTGAGAATCTTGACGGCCAACCCTTGGTCGTTCTGGATGCACTTGGCGAGTTCGTCGAGGGAGACGTCTTCCTGAGCGGTCATCTCGACCACCCGGGCGGCTACAGCGGGCAAGGACGGCAAATTCGGACATTTCAAGATGGTTTCAAGCAGCAGGGCGTTCATGCGCTCTCCCCGAGGACATCCGGTCTTCCCGTCCCTTCAGTATGGGGGGATCGGTTTCGGGCTGACCCGGGTTGCTCGGAGGAGCGAGGGATCTCCCCAGGCACGCCGGTTTGGGGGGGTGGCGCTGGTCGCGTCAAGTCCCAAAAAGAGGGGGGTAGGTCGGAAGATCCACACCCGTGATTTCCCGAATCCACGCCGCGAGGAACCGGGCAGAGCGGTTGGCCGAGGGGTCGGCAGGGTTCGGGATGTTCTCGGGGGCGAGTGAGGAGTCAAGAACTCGCAGGAATTGAAGCGTTTCGACCCTCATACGCCACGGGGGGCGCTGGCTCGGGCCTGATTGAGCATCGAGGAGAAAGCCACCTCGGGTCGGATCGAATATCAACGTGCCCTCGTCGGGGGTGGGGGTCGATGTTCCGACCAGGTGAAGCAGGTCTGGACGGTACCCGGCATCCTCGAGCAGTCGCCACTGGAACCAGGCAACGATTGCCATGGTGTGCAGGGGCTGGTTCAGCGAGCGAAGGGCCAGCAGGAGCGCCGAGTAGGCTGCAGGATGCGGGTCGGCCTCGCTGAGCATGTGCATGGTGACGTCAGCGAGATAAAGCCCAGCATAGAAGGCGGGGAGCGCCGAGCGCAGGGGCCGGAACGGCTCGATGAGATCCCAGGCGGTGAAAGTTGTAAGCTGCCCCGCCGGCTTGGCAATTGCCAGGAGTTCTCCCCGGGTGAGGAGTTCGAACCCACCTCCGAAGGGGGAGCGTTCGCGTCTTGAGCCTTTGGCGAGTCCTTTGAGAATCCCGCGTCCCTCGGTAAAGAGGCACGCGGTCTGGCTCGTTTCAGACCATTCCCAGGTGCGGAGGCAGAGGGCTTCTTCCCTGATCGCGGGCATGGCGCGAGGGTACGCGAGGGGCGAGGTCGCCGCGGGATCGCAGAAGGGCTAATCTGTGCCCCATGCGATTCGATCTGGTCGATGCGGTGGTCGATCTCGGCGCTGAGCGAATTGTCACGTTGAAGCACGTGACTGCGGGCGAGGAGTATCTGCGCGACCACTTTGAAGGGTTCCCGGTTCTTCCCGGAGTGCTGATGCTCGAAGCCATGGTGCAGGCTGCTCGCCGATTGGCCGTGCGAGATCGACCGGGAATTCGATGGGTGCTCGGTGAGGTTCGGGCATTGAAATACGGTCACTTGGTGCGTCCGGGGGACACGCTTCGTGTGACGGTGACGCTGTCTGGACAAGATGACCAGGGGCTTTCTTTTCGCGGAGAAGGGCATGTTTGCGGCGCGGGACGGCCCGAGCCTGGGGTGGTGGCGGCTTCAGGGCGATTCGGGCTTCGTCCGCTGCGGGGAGGGTTGGCGTGAGGATCGTGGGGGCGTAGGATCGTATTCAGAAGCGTGGGGCGGGATGATCCGCCGCACGACAGGGGCTCTCCGGCATGACGCGTGAAGAGGTATTCGAGAAAGTTCGCGAGGTGTTGGTAGACGCTCTTGCGGTGGATGAGGACGAGGTTCGCCCCGAGGCGACTTTGAACGGCGATTTAGGAGCCGAATCGATCGATTTCCTGGACATCGTGTTCAAGCTCGAACAGGTTTTCGGATTCAAGGTTGCCCAGGGCGAGTTGTTTCCGGACAACGTCATGTCCGATGATCGCTATGTGAAGAACGGCAAGGTCACGCCCGAGGGGCTTGAAACGCTGCGTCAGCGGCTGCCGCATGTCGATTTTTCCGCTCTGGATGCGGATGCGGACGTCTCGAAAGTCGCAGAGATTTTCACGGTGGATGCGCTGGTGCGGTTCTGCGAACGCAAACTCGCAGCGAAGGCCTAAGTCCATGCGATGGATCTGGATCGACCGCGTCGTGGAGGTCTTGCCGGGCGCGCACATCGTGGCAGTCAAGCATGTATCGCTCTCTGAAGAGCACCTGCTCGATCATTTCGGGCGTGATGAAACGGGTTGTGCGATGCCCGTCATGCCCGCGTCCCTGATTATTGAAGGTGTGGCACAGACGGCAGGAATATTACTTGGTGTTGCCGACGGGTTCCGTGAGAAGATCGTGCTCGCGAAGATCTCTCGTGCAGAACTCACACGCGACGCGATGCCGGGGGCAACGCTTCGATACACCGCGAAGGCAACCCACCAAGGGGCACAGGGAGCGGCGATCAGTGCGATCATCGAGGTCAGGGACGCCTCAGATCCTTCCGGACCTTTCGAAACCGCGGGATTCGTGGACCTCATGTTCAGTTTTCTGGATAAAAACATGTCGGGTCTGGATTTCCCGGCGGACAACTTCGTGTTCGGCGAGACCTTCCAGACCCTGCTCCGAGCCAGCGGCGTGAGTCCGACTATGAGCCGCGGCGAGCGTGCCGACAGCGCAAGCGGCCGGTAAATTATCTCGAAGCAGGTGGTTCTTGGCGTGGGTGCGGTCTGAGATCCAGATCGCCGGAGCCGGCGAGTCGATGGCGAGTGCCTTGCGCATCTTGCACGATCAGATGCCCCTCGGTCGAAAGGTCGACAGGAACAATCAGGATTGTGCTCCCTGGGCGGACCAGCCTGTACCAGCGGCCGAGCATTGCCGTGCAGGCGAGCCACTCAGCGCGGACATCGTGGCAGGTCACAATCAGGTCTTCAAGCATCGACATCAGCCGACAAAAAATGCGTGGAATGCCTGGGCAGCCCTCGCCCAGCAACATCCGCACCGAAACGGCAATGCCATCAAGGGGAGTCTGGGCGAATGTCGCCTGCTGGATGTTCAGGCCAATGCTCAGAAGATGCACCGGGGCGCCAGAAGGACGCTGAGCCGGTTCGGAGAGGCACCCCGAAATCTTCAGACCGTCGATCAGGACGTCGTTGGGCCATTTCACATGAGGCAAGAGGCCAAACGACCGAAGGCAGCGGCAGACCGCAACTGATGCGAGGAGGGTAATCGGTTCAGGAGTGGGCCGATCGATCACGAGCGTGCACCACAGCCCTTCGGGAGTATCTGAAGCAAAGGTTTTCCCCGGGGTGCCGCGTCCGGCGGTCTGGCGGCCGGCCACGATCACGGCACCATGAGGGAGGTCCTGATCCGCAAGAAGCAGGGGAGCAAGATCGCGGGTCGATGTGCAGGTTTCGACGTAATGCACCACACGTCCGAGGTGGAGCGTAGTCAACCCGGATTGCAGATCTGGAGCGGGCATATCGATCTGAAGGCCGGGGAATGCGCCGAGTTCAGGGTGAGAGCGTAGATTATGAGCGTCTGGGTAGCAGGTTTCTGATTCGCGGCGGCTCATCGACAGATGGACCATGCCGCTCGCGGTCGGTGCACGCCGGGATCGGGAGGAAAGCTGATGAACGGGCAAGGGGTGGATGCATCGGCAGTGGCTTGGGGAACCCCCCAGGGAGCCTCCATACGTCTGAGTGTCAACGGGCAGCGTGTGGAATTGACGCTCCCGAATGTGTATTTCGGTCGCGCACCGGGCAATGAAGTCGTGCTCGACCCGAACAAATACACGATGACGAGCGGGAGGCACGCCCGGATCGGGCTGCGAGACGGGTTGTGGTGGATCGAAGATCTGAAATCGACGAACGGGACGTACGTCAATGGTGAAGCCATCGCTTATCCTCGACGGCTCTATGACGCAGATGTCGTGTGCTTCGGTCCTCCGGGATTTGACGGAGTGGCAACGGTTGAGATTCTCTCGGGGGCGGGCGCGCGAAGTAGTCGAGAGTCAGGAAAGGCGGCAGGCGTAAGCGGCCCTGCCCCCGTTGCGCCAGGGGTGTATGCGCCACAAGTTTCAGAAGCCGGCCAAGGCCGGTCGGAATCTGCATCCAAGGCGGAGGATGATCGACGGTGGAACCCCTTTAAGCGCGTCGCGAAGGTGTACGAGCGAATCAAGACGCGGCGAGAAATTCAGCGAGAGATTCGTGAAATCGAGGACCGGTTGCCTGGTCTGCGTGCAGCGGCGGAACGGGCATCGGCAGCGCTTGGGATGGCGGCTTGGAGTGGATACGCCGCGGCAATGGATGGGCTTCCCGGAGCGGCCCAGCTCCAAGCACACGCAGGACAGATGCAGTTGCTGCAGGCTCGCCTTGAGGACGCGGAACGCAAACACGAAAACGAACTGCGAGCGTGGGAAGCATGGGAGTCGGACTGGAAACAGCGAAGGGAGAATGCGGAGTCTCGCACTCGTGCCGTCGAGAAGGAATGCACAGAATGCCGGGTTGAGTTGCAGTATGAGCGGGAGCGATTGCTCCAGGCGCTCTCGGTGTGGCGAGAAGCTGTTGCGGGGGGGGTTGACGCACTCGAAGCACTCAGGAGCGAGTTGGATGGCGAACCTTCGGACGAAGTCGTGCAGTCAGCCCAAAGGGCCGGAGTGGTGCTTCAGGAGGTGGGCCTGCAGTTGGGCGTAGTGCCCTCTGGTGTCGAGGCGGCGCTGAAGGCGCGCGGAGTGAGCCGGAGAACGATGGAGCAAGCCGAAAGGCGGGTCGAGGAAGCCCGAGTGGTACGGGCTGGGTTGGAGGCGGAGCGAACTGAAGCCGCCCGGGTGCATCAGGACCAGATGCGTACTTTTGAAGTTGAACGCAACGAAATACAGCGAGAGCGATCGACAATGGAGGCGAGCCTGTCCGGTCACTTTGCAGCACTCGGACGCCAGTTGGCACAGGAGCCGCGTGGCGGGGCCGATGCCTTGGCCGAGTTCGGGGCAGCGGTCGCTGCGTTGGTTGCTCTGACGGATGCGGAGGGTGGTCTGGAGGATCTTCGCCGGTCGCTGGCTGAGGCGTCATAAACACTCCTTCGGATAGCTCAGTGGCTTGGCGGGCAACGCGGCATTGAGCCTCCGCTGGGTTGCTGCGCGCCGGCGGGTGGGGTTGAGGGCTTACTTCTTGAGGGGAATCACGAGAATCAGGAAGTCTCCTTGGGGGTCAAGCTATGGCGGGCGCCGATATACTGCCAACGGTCGTACCGACTGAGGTCCAAGGCGGCGTTCAGGCGATGAGCATGGAGACACCGGCGACGCAGGATGATTTTCTGGCGGGTCTTCCGCTGGTGCAGGGCTACCGGGTGCTCCGGCCGTGCGTGCTGTACGAGCGACTGGGTCGTGGCGGCATGGGGTCGGTATATCGGGGGTATCACCTGAACCTGGATATCGATGTCGCGGTCAAGTTGCTTATTTCATCGGGCCAGTCGAGCGAGCACGTCGATCGCTTCCAGCGTGAGGCGGCATTTGCGGCAAAGGTGAACGCGGCAAATCTGGTTCGCGTATTTGACGTTCGTCACTCGCATGGCCTGCACTACATCATCATGGAGTTGGTCGACGGGGAGAGTGTTGCCGACCGTGTTCAGCGCAAGGGAAAACTGGATGCGGCCGAGGCATGCACGATCGCGTGGGAGGCGGCCAAGGGTCTGGCGGCTGCGCATGCAAAGAAGGTGATTCACCGCGATCTGAAGCCGGCGAACGTGCTGGTCTCTCGCGAGGGCGAGGTGAAGCTGGCGGACCTGGGGATCGCATCTGGTGAGCGCGTCGGGGACACGATCACAACGCATGTGAACGTAGTGATGGGAACACCGCAGTACATGCCGCCGGAGCAGTTCCGCGGGGCGGCACGGTGCACGACGAGATCGGATGTGTATTCGCTGGGGGCGACCCTGTGGATGATGCTCGTCGGGAAAGACCCCTTCTCGGGAATGACGTACGAGGATATTGAGGATGAACTGGGTCGAGTGGGTCTGGAGGATCCGCGGGCGTATCGATCGGATATTCCTTCGGAGGTCGCCGACCTGGTGTGTCGGGCGATTTCGCGCGATCCTCAGGCTCGCCCGGAGCACGGTGAGGCCTTGGCGAGCGAGCTTCGACGGGTGCTCGATGGGCTGGGTGGTCCGGCGAATCTAAGAGATCTTCGTGCGGGAACCACGACTGGGTCGCGATTTGCTTCACCGACCCGCGAGGTGCTCAAAAAGATCAAGACGAGCGTGGAGCAGCAGATTCCCGAAACGCTGGCGCCGGGGGGGATGCCGATCCCCGTGCCGCCCCCGGCGGCGGGCGGGGCCACAGCATGGGACCGAACCAGCACGCGAGGATCTGGGCGCGGGCTTGCCGGTAAGTTGGCGTTGATCGCGGGAACGGTGATTCTGGTGGGCGGCGGGGCCGTGCTGGTAGCCCAACGGCTTTCTGGATCACCGTCTGGTGAGAGCACGCTGATCTCGCAGCAATGGGAGGAACGGCGAGGTCTCTTGGAAGAGGCGATCAAGGGGGGGGATCCGGCGGCGATTATTGAGGCGTGGAAGGCGATTGATGAACTTCGCGGAGTGGCTCCGCAAGAGAAACTCGAAGCGAGGCGATTGGCTTCGAGCGGCTATTACGAGGCGATGCGACTTCGGCTCGAGGACCGGCTGTCGCATAGGGCGTATGAAGAATCGTTTGAGCTGATTGCACAGCTTCGGCGTGATCCGCTGCGGCTGCTGGATGATGCACAGCTTCGTGAGTTGACCGAAAGGGCTGGATCGAGCCGCCGCACGCACTATGCCCAGGAGCTTCGTCAGGCGGGAGATGCGCTGAATATCGAGCGATTTCTGGAGATCGAGCAGGCGTTGCGGGGTGGGCCGAACGTGCCGCGTGACAGCCAGTTGCAGAACGAACTGGAGCAGATACGCGAGGCGATGCTGCAGAGCATGCAACGGGCGATTGAAGGCGCTCGGGAGCGAGGAGAATACGCGGCTTGGGAATCGCTTGAAGTGCAGCGGAGCAGGCTTTCGCCTGACCGCTATACCGAGGCGCAGTGGCAGCAGTTCCATGAGCGTCGATTTGAGGACGCATTGTCCCGCGGTCAACTGGATGAGGCTGAGCGGCTGCTGCGAGAGGCTGAGTCGCAGAATCGGGATACGTTGGAGTGGGCATCGCAATTGCGAGAACGTCGGTCGCAGCAGCTTGAATCAGACCTTGCCGAGATGCTTCGTCGATTGCAGTGGGAGCAGGCTCGTCGGGCTGTCGAAGAGCGTGGAGGAGCGGCAGGCGTTGCGAACATTCCCGCTAAATTGCAAGAAATTGACGAAGCCTTTTTCACGGCGTTCATGGCGCAGATCGAGGTGTTGAGCGAGCGGAAGGACTGGGAGCAGGCGTTCCGCCTCTTGGCTGAGGCGGCAGAATCGAAGGTTAACCCCGCGGAATGTCGAAATCGAGCACGTGAACTGGTCGGTCGTTACGAGGCGCAGGTTCCGGATAACCCGGTGCAGCGTACGCATGAGCGAGGCTGGTCGGTGCAGATGCGAAGGGACGTGAGGCGTGTGGCAGAAGCGGCAACTTCTCCGGAGGCCGCATGGCTGTATGCGACTTCGCAAGTGTGGTACTTCGACCGCGAGTTTATTATCGTTGCGACGAATAATTATGACGATGTGCACAAATTTCTTCTACAAGCCCAGAATGTCCGCCCAATGGTCTTCTTTTATCTCGGGGATCTGTATTGCAGACGTGATGGGCCCTCACGCGCAAACACCCACGAGGACATTCTGAATGCATCGCAGTTATACCGAGTTGGAGCTTCACGGAATGTTGGCGACTGCCATGCAAGATTAGGTCAAATGTATAATGAACCGCGATACAAAGACATCCTTGGCGAAATGCACCGCGAACCACTACCGTCGTTCGATCGTGCTGTCGAGTTAGGTAGCCAGAGAGGGATGCTGTATCGCGCAACATATACTTATAACCTATTAGCGGAGAACCCAGACGGCTACAGCCCAAGGATTGCTAGGCAGATGGCAGATGATTGTATCAAAGCATGGCGGGGCACACATATTTTCTACCAAGCAAGAGTGCATTTAATGCTGCTGTATGCTTCTTTGCCTGCGGATATATCGAAACACGACTTAATTGAATCGGGATTGACGGCTTCTCAGATAAACTCATTAGAAGAAATTTTGCCGATTCTTCATAATGCATTAGATAATAGTGATACTAATGAAGCTATTGGTATGATTAAAGAAATCGAAGCGAGGAATCGGGAAGCACCCGTCTCGTCGTTGCACCGCAATCGCCAGATGCAACAACTTGATTCAGATCTTGCCGAGATGCTTCGTCGATTGCAGTGGGAGCAGGCTCGTCGGGCTGTCGAAGAGCGTGGAGCAGCGGCAGGCGTTGCGAACATCCCCGCTAAATTGCATGAAATTGACGAAGCGTTTTTCACGGCGTTCATGGCGCAGATCGAGGTGTTGAGCGAGCGGAAGGACTGGGAGCAGGCGTTCCGCCTCTTGGCTGAGGCGGCAGAATCGAAAGTGAATGCGCCTGCGTGCCAGGAGCAGGCTCGCCTGCTTGTGCAGCAATATGAAACGCATGTTCCGGATGATCCGGTGCAGCGTACGCGGGAGCGCGGATGGTCGGCCCAGATGCGAAGGGACGTCAAGCGTGTAGCGGAGACAGTGGCTTCACCGGAGGTCGCCTGGCTGTATGCGACTTCGCACGTGTGGTATAACGACCGCGAGTACATTTCCGTGGCGACGGATAATTTTGACGATGTGCACAAGTTCTTGCGGCAAGCCCAAAACGTACGCCCTATGGCATTTTTTTTATCTCGGGGATCTGGCGAGCAGGCGTGACGGGCAACTCCAGCGGCTCGATGCAGGAGAGATTCTTGTCGCGGCGGAACTGTACCGAATGGGTGCGAGTCGGGATATCGGCGACTGCCATGCACGGTTGGGCCAAATATTTGAGAGTACGCGGATCGTCAACAAGCCTGATGAGCTGCGACGAGACCCTCTGCCGTCGTATGACCGCGCCGTCGAGCTGGGAAGCCAGAGAGGGATGCTCTACCGCGGGTTGTATCAATTCAACCGGTTGGCCGACGGTGTGCTTGATGTCGAGCGCGATCGAGTTACCGTGCGTCAAGGCGTTGAAGACCTGATCAAGGCTGCGCAAGGTGCCCGTGGTTTCCCTGGCGCGAGGGTCATCCTGATGCGCTGGCGCGCAGTCATGCCCGAAATCGTGAGCGAGAACGACCTGCGCCGGTCGGGGCTGCTCCAGTAATCCGATGAATCATTTTGAGGATCGTGTATCATGCCCTTCTCGACTCAGGAGGGCTTGCAATGGATTATTCACGCCGTCGGTTTCTGGTGCAGGCCATGGGTGCCGCGGCGGCGGTCGGGGGAGCACCCTCGCTAATCCTCCCGCGCGCGAGCGCTCGCGGGATTCGACTTGCTGCACCGAGTGAGCGAATCACCCTCGGACTGATCGGGATGGGCATTCAGAACCGCTTTCACCTGCAAGCGTTCCTAAAGCGTCCGGATACGCACGTGCTTGCCGTGTGCGATGTGGATACCACTCGCCGCGAGCATGCCAAGGCCCTTGCAGACAAGGCCTATGAGTCGGACGATTGTGCGGCGTACAACGATTATCGCGAACTCCTGGCACGACCGGATATCGATGCGGTTGTCATCAGTACACCTGATCACTGGCACGCGATTCAGGTGATCGACGCGTGTCGCGCTGGTAAGGATGTGTATTGCGAAAAGCCGCTGACACTGACCTTGTTTGAGGCCAGGTTGTGCATGGAGGCTGTCCGTGCACATCGACGAGTTTTCCAGACCGGCAGCCAGCAGCGGAGCGAATTCGGGGGGCGATTCCGCACGGCATGTGAACTGGTGCGGAACCGGCGACTCGGAGATATCGTCACGGTTTCGGTCGGCATACATGCATACAAGGGAAGCCCGACCGCCCATTTCTGCGATCTGGGTGAAGAACCGATCGAACCGGGGCTTGATTGGGATCGCTGGCTCGGACCTGCGCCGATGCGACCCTATCACAGCGTGCTCAGCCCGCGAGGCGTCAATAATTTCTATCCTGACTGGCGAATCTATCGCGAATACTCGGGCGGCATGATTACCGACTGGGGCGCACACATGTTCGACATTGCCCAGTGGGGGTTGAACATGGATCAGGCCGGCCCGACGCAAGTGCTGCCCGCGAGAGATCGTTCGACCGGATTCGGCGCTCGCCTGATTTACAACAACGGAATCGAAGTCACGCACCAGGGACCGACGGGGGTGATGTTCACCGGTACGACCGGATGGTTGTTTGTCTCTCGCGACAAACTTTCCGCCAGCGACGAGCGGATCATCAGCCAACCGTTGCCGCCCGATGCTGTACGGCTCCCCGCGCCGAAAGACCATCGTGACGACTGGATCGAGAACATCAAATCTCGGGGCCGGTGCATTTGCGATGTAGAAGTCGGCGCGCGTTCGGTGGCATGTTGCCACCTGCTGAACCTGGCATATTGGCATCAGAAGGTCTTGCGCTGGAATCCATCATCCTGGGAATTCATGGGCGAGGATGCGGGCAATATGTCGCTGATGGATGTATCCAGACGCGCAGGCTATGAGTTGCCCCCGATATAGCCTCCGTGCTGATCGCAAAGGTCGCAGGAGGGCCGAGTGGCCTGCGTTCGCCCTCGCGAAAGCGCCGGGCACTTGGTTTGACGAATCCGGCCTCGGCTTCTACAGTTCATCCGGATCGACGGATGAAAGCGCCCGCGACTATCCCGATTACCGAGCGGCTCGCCGACCTCAGCGAGTTGGTACGACTACGACTGCTTCGGCTGCTCGAGCGGGAAGAGTTGTCTGTGGGCGAGGTGGCAAAGGTCGTCCAGCTTCCTCAGAGCACCGTGAGTCGACACCTGAAGCTGTTGGCCGATGGAGGGTGGGTTGTTCGCCGCGCTGTGGGCACGGCAACGTTTTACCGGGTGATCGCGGAGGAACTGGCCGAGGCTCAGCGGGCGATCTGGCGGACAGTCCGTGAGCACCTTGGCGGGGGCCGCGAGTGGGCCGAGGACGATCGTCGGCTGGCCTCCGTAATCGCTGAACGAAGAGAAGACAGCGTCGCCTTCTTCGGCCAACTGGCTGGAAAGTGGGATGACCTGCGGCGGAGTCTCTTTGGGAGCGCGTTTACGGCCGAATCACTCCTCGCGCTCGTTCCCGCAGACTGGACCGTTGCCGATCTGGGGTGCGGCACGGGCAACGGCAGCGAATGCATCGCGCCGTACGTGAAACGCGTCATTGCTGTCGATCAGTCTGAGCCGATGCTCAAAGCGGCCCGCAAGCGCTTGTCGAGTTTTCGGAATGTCGAGTGGCGGCTCGGTACGCTTGAAGACCCCCCCCTGGCCGATGCAAGCGTGGACGCCGTGATGTGTCTCCTGGTGCTGCACCACGTCAAAGATCCGGCCGCGGCGCTTTCGCGGATGCATCGAGTGCTGCGAGCCGACCGCGGGGGCGGGGTGGTGGTGATTGTGGACATGATCGAACATGACCGAGCGGAATACAAGCATGACCTTGGGCACCTGCACCTTGGTTTCAGTGAGGCGGAAATCACAACGCTGCTGAAGAAGGCGGGTTTCAGCCACGTTCGTTTCCGAGAGCTGCCGAGCGATCCTGAAGGGAAAGGCCCTGGGTTGTTCGTCGCAACCGGGAGTACGCGCACGGTGGATTGACCTCGGCCACGAGAGCAGGATGCTTCAGGCTGATTTTGGCGATTTTGAATCGGGTAAAGCGACCCGCACGAGGAGCAACCATGACGACGATGATGACAAGCACCAGCACCGCCCCGAAGTTCAAAGTGGCGGATCTCTCACTTGCGGAATTCGGCCGGAAGGAAATTCGCCTGGCCGAGCACGAGATGCCCGGATTGATGGCGGCAAGAAAGGAATTCGGCCCGTCTAAGCCGCTTCGCGGGGCACGCGTCATGGGTTCGCTGCACATGACAGTGCAGACCGCGGTGCTGATTGAAACCCTGGTGGATCTCGGTGCGGATGTGCGTTGGTGTTCGTGCAACATCTTCAGTACGCAGGATCACGCCGCCGCGGCGGTGGCCGTTGGTCGTACAGGCACGGTTGAGCGGCCTTCGGGCGTGCCGGTCTTCGCGTGGAAAGGCGAAACACTGGAAGAGTATTGGTGGTGCACCAAGCAGGCGTTGACGTGGCCCGACGGCGAAGGGCCGGACATGATCGTCGATGACGGGGGAGATGCGACGCTGTTTCTGCTCAAGGGCGCGGAGTTTGAGCGCGCTGGTGCAGTGCCTCCCTTCGACGCCGTGAACGACCCGGAGGAGTGGGGGGTCATCCTTGATCTTCTGCGTGCGGAGATCGCAGCGAATCCGGGGTGGTTTTCCAAGGCGATCGGGCGAATTCGCGGCGTCAGCGAAGAAACCACCACCGGCGTGAAGCGGCTGTATGAGTTTGCCCGGTCGGGCGTGCTTGCGTTCCCGGCCGTGAATGTCAATGACTCTGTCACCAAGAGTAAGTTCGACAACGTCTATGGATGCCGTCACAGTCTGCTTGATGGGTTGAATCGTGCAACCGACACGATGCTCAGCGGGAAGGTCGCGGTTGTCTGCGGTTACGGTGACGTGGGCAAGGGGTGCTGCCAAAGTCTCAAAGGCCAGGGTTGCCGCGTGCTTGTAACGGAAGTAGACCCGATCTGCGCCTTGCAGGCCGCGATGGAAGGTTACCAGGTCGTGACGCTTGACGAGGTGATTTCTACGGTCGATGTGATCATCACGGCAACGGGCAATCGCGATATTGTCACTGTCGAGCACATGAAAAAAATGAAGAACAAGGCGATCCTGGGCAACATCGGCCATTTCGATAACGAAATTGACATGGCCGGCTTGGCAAGGGTTCCAGGCATTTCGCGGGTGAACATCAAGCCGCAGTACGACGAGTGGCTCTTCCCCGATGGTCGGAGCATTCTGATTCTGGCGGAAGGCCGACTATTGAACCTCGGGTGTGCAACCGGGCATCCGAGCTTTGTCATGAGCGCGAGTTTTACGAATCAGGTCATCGCACAGATTGATCTCTGGTTGAGTGCAACGGGCAAGCCCACGCTAAGCGGTGTTCGGTATGAGGCCGGCAAGGTGTACACCCTTCCGAAGGTGCTTGATGAAAAGGTCGCCCGCCTGCATTTGGATCATCTTGGCGCGAAACTGACGACCATGACGGCCAAGCAGGCGTCGTACATCGGCGTGGACATCGAAGGGCCGTTTAAGCCAGATCATTATCGCTATTGACCGATGGTTGTGGTGGCATTGCCGTGGATCGAATTGCCAGATCGGGACGATGTCCTGACCGTTTCAGGCAATGACATCACGAATGTCGTCAAGGCCCTCGGTGAGAATACGCGGACCTGAATCCGTGATCAGTACATCATGCTCGTAGTGCGCGCTCATGGAGCCGTCGGCCGTATATACCGGCCATGTGTTGCGCTTTTGGCGGGTTGCGCCCGTGCCCAGCGCGAGCATCGGCTCAACAGCAAGCAGCGTTCCCGGTCTGCACGGCAGAGCTCCATCGGGCCATTCATCGTAATAGGTCGGCATGGTGTTGCTGATGAACGGTGGGGCATGAAGCTTGCGGCCGTACCCGTGACCACCAAGCCCGCGAATGAGATGCAGCTTGTGCTCGCCTTCAACATACCCCTGCACGGCCCTGGCCCATTCAAGATAGCGGTTCCCTGGCCGAAGTTGTTCGATTCCGCGGCGGAGTGATTCTTTTCCGACGGCACAGAGCTTGGCGACTTCAGATGATGGGGTTCCGAAGACATAGGTCCATGCGGCGTCGCCGATCCATCCTTTATAGGTCACGCCGATATCGATTTTGAGCACATCACCCGGTTGCAACGGGGGCGAGTGCGATGTCGCGGTGCCGTGAACGACGCAGTCGTTGACACTCAGACAGGCATGAGATGGAAACGCAGGAGAACCTCCGGCGCGATAGCCCAGAAAACACGAGCGAGCTTTGAGCGTTTCAAGATTGGATGCCACAAACGCATCAATCTGAACAAGGGTTTGCCCCGGTGCCAGCCAGGTGCTCAGACGACGATGGACCTCCACGACAATTTGCGCGGCGGCATAGGCGGCATCCGTATCTGCAGGTGAAAGTTTTCCGATCGGCGTCATCGCCGGATGGTAGCCGGGGGGCCAACGGGTGTGGATGGTGGTCGAAACCGACTCCGGCAACGCATACGGCCGGAGCGATCAGCGATCGCAGGATCGCGACTCGGCCTGTGACCTGTCAACGACCGGCCGACCCGCGACCCAGACGATCTCGACCGGGTTGAACCCGAATTCCCACGTCAGGCAGCGTTCGTCGTCGTGTCGCAATAGGACAAGATCGGCACGCTGGCCGGGAACGATCTGTCCACGGTCATGGAGGTGCAGAATCTCGGCGCCGTGAAGTGTTGCGGCGACGATCGCTTCGGCCGGAGTGAGCCCCGCTTTGCGGACGGCAAGGGCCATGGCTGTGGGCATCGACCCGCACGGGGCGCTTCCCGGATTGTAATTTGTCGCCAGGCCCAGCAGCCCGCCTGCATCAACCAGCGTTCGTCCGGGCGCGAAGCGATTGTCTGTATGGAAGCCGGCGCATGGCAAGAGCACACCGAACGTGTCAGATCCCGCGAGCGCGGCAATCGTCTCGGTTGTTGCCGCTTCGAGATGATCAACACTGACTGCGCCCTTCGCTACTGCCCACTCAACCAGCCCGAGTGAATGAAACTGATCGGCGTGGGCACGGATGGGGTGCCCAAGGGCGATCGCCTTCTCAAAGAGCCGAGCGCACTCGGCCAAGCTCCAG
The DNA here is from genome assembly GCA_019636695.1 of Phycisphaeraceae bacterium. Lineage (GTDB taxonomy): Bacteria > Planctomycetota > Phycisphaerae > Phycisphaerales > UBA1924 > JADLCM01. The sequence goes on along the minus strand of JAHBXD010000006.1, from coordinate 189,897 downwards.
GCCCCCTGCTCGCAATACGCATCCACCGTGATGCCAGGGAATGCCTCGTGGACGGCATCAAGCGTGTCTTGAATCGTGAGATTCACGAAATCCGGCGTGTCTCGGTCGATGGCATGGCCGAGGAGGGCCGTGGGGACTACTTCGCCCGCGAAGAGGTCATCGGCTCGGCGAATCGCGTGAAGCATCTTGAGTTCGTCAGTTGTTGTCAGTCCGTATCCGGATTTCACCTCGACTGTGGTCGTGCCATGGACGAGCATGGCGTTAAGGCGATCCACCAACCCTTCGGTAAGCGCCTGCTCTGAAGCCTGCCGCACGGCTCGCACGGTGGACATGATGCCGCCGCCGCGAGCAAGGATGTCAAGGTACGGTTCACCGCGGAGCTGCAATTCCCACTCATCGAGTCGTGTTCCGGCCCAGCAAGCGTGGGTATGGGCATCGACGAAGCCGGGCATCAGAACACGACCGCGGGCGTCGATCACGCGTTCGTCACGCATTGAAGTCGAATGGTCCTGCGGCCCTTCGTGCTGAACATCCACAATGGTTTCACCGTCGATGTGAACACTTCCGCGTCGAATGACACCCAAGTCACCTAGGCTGCTTGCTCGCCGTCGACGCGGTCCCGCGAGCGTCAGAATCCGGGCATTGACAATGCGGGTGTTCATCGAGGGCGCTCCGCGAAACCGCGAAGAAACGTCAAAATCAGGTGGCCTGCCAGGCGTGCGGTCAAGCCCGCAGGGTCGAAGCCCGGGTTGAATTCCATCAGGTCGAAACACCGAACGCGAGGATGGCGACCTGCTGCGTAGACCCAGGCCTGTGCTTGCGAAGGTGTCCAGCCGCAGGGATTGGCGGCACTGACTCCGGGTGCATATGCGGCATCAAGGACATCAAGATCGAAACTAAAGAAAAAATCAGCGTCGGGCCACGGCCCTGATGAAGTCAGGGCATCAACGAAACCGCCATGAGTCGAGAACCAGTCGGCATGCTCACGAGAGTTGACCGTCGGCGAGTATCCCTGAATATAAAGTCTGGTAACACTGCAATGTTCCGGGAGCGCGCGAAATGTCATCCCCGATCCAGGTTCGGATCGAACATCCAGGTGCGGATCACAATAGATCCCCGAAAGATTCGGCCAGCGTTTCGCCGCGGCGCGAACGAATGGGAAAGTCAGATCGTGGCCGCCGCCGATGCCGATTGGGAACATCCCGAGGTCGAGTATCGCATCGGTCGCCTCTGTCACGCGGCGATGTGTGTCTTCGAGCGTATCGCCGGGGATGATGTCTCCGGCGTCATAGATTGCGGGCCAAGGTCCGGAGGCAGGGTCAGAGGCACCATAACGCTCAAGTGCGCGACGGATAGCTCGTGGGCCGTCACGTGCCCCCATCCTCCCACCATTTAGGGTAACCCCTAAATCGTCGGCCAAGCCGAGAAACACCACTGCGCACCCGTCGGGAGTGTCGGTCCGGATGCGGGAGGCAAATCGGGCAGGGTTGAGGTCAGACGACCACTCCGGGGGGGTGCAGTGGGGAATGCTCATCGTCTGAAGTGTAACGGACCAACTGGTGATCAATGTCCCAAGGCGTTGAACACGCGGTCAGGTCACCGCGTCGAAATCGCCGCGGGCTATGGCTTGACTGATCGCCTCGATATCAGGAGCGGGCGGACGGTCATGGTCGAGACGGGGAACCGTGCGGCGGATGACTGCGTGCGCGTGCTCAACCCGGGCTCCGGAGCGCAGAGGTCGGTGACATTCCAGTGCCTCCGCGGCACAGAGGAACTCGATGGCAACCACGTAGCGGCAAAGCTCTAAGGCCTTACGAGCCTTTGCTGCCGCCCGTGGGCCGAACGAGTTGTAGTCCTCGGTCCCGGCACTGGTGCTCAGGTTTGCCACGCTTGCGGGCATGCTGAGTCCGATAATCTCATTGCAGCATGCAGCCGCGGTGTATTGTGCAATCATGAGGCCGCTTTGGAGGCCTGGTTGGGCAGCCAGATATGGTCGCAACCCGGCTTCGGGGTCGCGGGCAGCGAGCATGAGAAATACGCGGCGCTCCGCGATGCCCGCAACGTGGGCCAATGCAATGGTGAGGGTGTCAAGGGGAATCGCCAGGGGCATGCCGTGGAAGTTACCGGCTGAGACAATCACCCCGTCACCCTCGGTGAATACGAGTGGGTTGTCAGTGACGGCACCAAGTTCCCTTTCTATTATGGACTGGACGTAGGCCGCTGCGTCGCTTGCAGCCCCCAAAACCGGGGGGGCGCAGCGCAGGGAATAGGCGTCCTGGACCCGTGGGTCGTTGTCCTTATGCGATCCCAAGATTTGACTGCCCGCAAGAGCCTGACGAAGGGAATCGGCAACGAGTGCGGGTCCAGGCTGATTGCGTGCCTGATGCACACGTGGATCGAGGTGTGCATCCGTGCCTTTGAGGGCATCGATTGACATCGCACAGGCGAGCAGCGCTGCCTGGAAGAGCCGCTGCCAATCAGCGCAGAGCAGGGCGGCCTCGGCAGCCATCAGGTGCGTGCCGTTGATCAGGGCCAAACCTTCTTTGGCTTCGAGAGATATAGGCGTAACACTGGCTTGAGCAAGGGCTTGCGCACCACTGATCGGCCCCTTGCCCGCTACCCAAGCCAAGCCTTCGCCAATGAGGACCAGAGCGATGTGCGCCAAAGGTGCAAGATCGCCCGAAGCCCCGACAGAGCCTATACCGGGAACGCATGGGGTGATCGCCGTATTGAGCAGTCGGCAGAGGTGCTCTACGACCTCGGTCCGAACTCCTGAGCGGCCACGAGTCAGGGAGGCTGCCAACAGAAGCATCGTTGCACGCACCACGTCGTGAGGGAGTGGATCTCCGATACCGGCGGCGTGCGATCGGACGAGATTTCGCTGGAGTTCTCGAAGTTCTAAGGCGGGGATGCGGGCGCGGGCGAGCGATCCGAAGCCGGTGTTGATGCCGTAATGGGCCAGACCGTCTGTAAGGGCCTTCTCAACAACGCTTCTGGAGCGTTGGAGACCGGCGATGGCTTGCGGGCCGATCTCGACTGGACGCCCTCTTCGGGCAACATCGCAGACGGCATTGATGGAAAGGCTTGAACCATCGAGCTGGAGTGCTGGGGAACTCGTCACATCGACAGTGTATGGAGAGAAGAGCGCACCAGTTTGGATCGCGGATGCGCCTGCGGGCGACACATGTTTCAGGTCCGCCAGCACCGTAGATTGCAACCGCGATGCTGGTTTGCAATATACGACCGTGCGACTGAGGCAGAACCCCTCCGGCCTGTGTGCAGGATGGTGAAGGGGCTGAATCCTCCGGCCTGCCGCCCGGGAGGCTGGTTGAGATTCCACTTCACCGCCTGCCGCGGGCTATTGTGTCGGTTCTCGACGCGCACCCCCAATAAGGGAAACGGTGTAGGGGAAGGCATGGCGGGACGCCCATCCCTCCGAAACTGGGATGCCCTTTGGGGAGCGTGAATCGAGCGGGGGACTTCCCCGATGCGGAACCGACCATGGCCGACCCCCGTGACACGCCGGCGATGCGGCAGTTCTACGCGTTCAAGCGTGAACACCCGGACTGCGTTGTGTTCTTTCGGATGGGAGATTTCTACGAGACTTTCGACGACGATGCCGTGGTGTTGAGCAAGGCACTCGGGTTAACCCTGACGCAGCGCTCTGCCGGGCTGCCCATGGCCGGAGTGCCTTATCACCAGCGGGATGTCTATCTGCGCAAAGCGCTGGCGGCGGGTTTCCGGGTGGCGGTCGTCGACCAGGTGCAAGATCCGAAGGAAGCCAAGGGGCTGGTGGCTCGTGCGGTCACGCAGGTTGTAACTCCGGGGACACTGGTCGATGAGATGCTGATCGCAGACGATGCGCCGGTGCATCTGGCGGCGGTGGTGTTTACGGAGAGCGGAGACCAATCCAGCGCTGGAGTCGCCGTGATCGAACTCGCATCGGGTTCGTTCGTGGTTTTTGACGCTCCGGCTGAAACGCTCGTCGATGAGTTGGCGAGGTGGTCGCCGCAGGAGTTGTTGTACGCCGATCCGGGGAGTGGAGAGCCGCCGCCGCGTGCTCGACGAGTGCTTGAAGCATTGTCCATTTCCGGCACGCCTCGGCCGGGGTGGCATTTCAGGCGAGAGGAAGCGCTGCAGGCCGTGCTCGACCAGTTCGGCGTGGCGACATTGGCCGGGTTCGGCTTGAGTGAGGAAGATCAGTCACTGGGAGCGGCGGGTGCGGTTATTCGATATCTGCAGGAGACACAGTTGCCATCCGGCCGCGTGGCCGGCGGCGACGGGCAGATGCATGCGAGCGGAGGAGACGAAGTCGGCAACGGCATTTTGCGATTGCGGACATCGTCGACTCTTGCGCATCTTCGCCCACCCAGAAGGGAGAATCCGCGAGAGTATTGCACGATTGATGCCGTGAGCCTTCGTGCGCTTGAGATCGAGAGAACGATCAGAACGCTCTCGCTGGAAGGATCGCTGCTCGGGGTTTTTCTTTCAGGGCGAATGTGCTGTCGCACATCGATGGGCAAACGGCAGTTGCGTGAGTGGCTGAAGCGACCGTTAGCGGATATTGCACTGGTTCAGTCGAGACAATCGGGTGTTGCGACGCTGGTGGAGGATCGTCGAGCTGCGGAGGAACTTGGCGAGGCTCTTCGCGGTGTGCAGGATGTCGCTCGGATCGCAGGGAGGATCGCCCTGGGCAGGGCAACGCCGCGGGATCTTGTCGGGCTTGGGGAATCGCTCAGTAGGCTCAGGGAAATCGGCAGCGCGCTCGAGCATCTTCCTGCGTTCGGAATGCACCTTGCGCGACTTGAGAGTCATGCCGTCTTCCTGAGTGGACTTGCAGAGACGATTCGTAAGCAATGCGTTGATGATCCGCCTGGGCACTTGCGGGAAGGCGGTTTGATTCGTGACGGCGTAGATGTTGAACTGGACGAAGCAAGGGGGTTGCAGCGAGACGGATCGACCTGGCTGAGTGCGTATCAGGCAAGGCTGATCGCCGAGCATGACCTGCCCAGCCTGAAGGTGGGGTTCAATTCGGTATTCGGGTATTACATCGAGCTTCCGAGCGCACAGGCTCGTCGCGCACCGACCGCGTTTACGCGAAAGCAGACGCTCAAGAATGCGGAAAGATACATCACACCCGAGTTGAAGACGTTCGAGGATCAAGTGTTGACGGCCGAGGCACGCGCCATTGAAAGAGAGCACGCGATCTTCAAGTCGCTGTGTGAACGGGCCTGCGAACTGGTCAGCAGGATCGGAGCCTTTGCCGACGTTGTCGCCGAGGTGGATGCGACTCTTGCACTGGCCGACAAAGCCAGTGCGCATCGCTGGGTACGCCCCGAGATCGTTGAAGATGCCGTATTGCGGATCGAGGGAGGGCGGCACCCGGTGCTTGACGAAGCGCTCGCAGGATCTTTCGTGCCCAATGATGTCGTGCTCGGTAGACCAGACACGGAGAGTCATGAGACAGCGGCGCGGTGTGCCTTGATCACCGGTCCGAATATGGCGGGCAAGAGTACGTTTATTCGACAGACCGCGCTCATTACCATTCTTGCGCTTGTCGGGAGTTACGTGCCCGCGGATCGAGCGGTCATCGGGATATGCGATCGCATTTTTACCCGCGTCGGTGCGGACGATGCTTTGCATCAAGGACAGTCGACTTTCATGGTCGAGATGATTGAAACCGCCAATATTCTCAATCATGCCACATCGCGCTCTCTGGTTATTCTGGACGAGATCGGCCGTGGAACAAGCACTCTGGACGGGCTGTCTTTAGCCTGGGCGATCGCGGAATTTCTGGCAGCCAAGCGTTGCCGCACGCTGTTTGCGACCCATTATCATGAGTTGACCCAACTGGAAGAGCAGTTGCCGGGTGCGGTTCAGAATCTTCATGTGTTTGTTCGCGAAGTGGGAGATGAAATCGTATTCATGCATCGGATCATGCCTGGTCGATCTGATCGAAGCTACGGGGTGCATGTCGCGAGGCTGGCGGGAGTGCCTCGGGGGGTGATCGAGCGAGCCAAAGAGATCTTGGGGAGCCTCTCACTTCAGCACGGTGTCATGGGGAGACCTGAGGCAGCGCAAGGCCAGTTGGATCTTTTTACGGAGTATCTTGATCATCCGGTTGTGCAATCGCTTCGGACGCTTGATCTCGAAGCACTATCTCCAATGCAGGCATTCGATGTGTTGCGAGAACTCCGCGAACGCGTCAAGATGTGTTGAGCATCGTGATTGACCACGGGGATGAATCGGTGAGGCGAGAATTCGACCGCAATCATGCGGCAGTCGGCAGCAACGACGGACGCGTTCCCGCTCGCGCAGAACGCGATTGTGTTCGTGCACTCGGGGCGGTGTATACGCCGTTGCATCTTGTTGAGCACGTACTTGATGGGGTATTTCGCTGTATTGATGCACATCGACTTGCGCTCGGGCAGGTGCGAATCTGCGATCCATCGTGCGGGGATGGGCGGTTTCTGGCTGCGGCAGCGCACAGGCTCACGGGAGATGGTGCGAGCCGCGGCAGCGGCACTGCCGCGGATATCGAGCATATCATCGAGCATTGTGTGTATGGGGTTGATATCGATTCGGATGCCGTAGAGGCATGTCGCAGCAGCTTGAGTGCGATGGCGGGCGGCAGCGCACGAGTGCGTCGAGCATTAGAACGTCATATTCGCCATGGGGACGCCTTGCGCGGGTGCCCGGTGGGGTTGTTCGGGCATGATGCGGCCGTGGGCGAACGTGATATGTGGTGTGAACGTGCAGCGCCGGGTGTTCAGCCTGGTGCGTTGTTTCATTGGGATCAGGCGTTTGCCGAAGTATTTGATGGGGATCATGCGGGGTTCGACGCTGTTGTCGGGAATCCCCCCTTTCTCAACCAACTTGAGCGGGCGAGCGCCATCAATCGTCATGATGCAGCACTTTTGTGTTCACGGTTTCATGGCTGCGTAAAGGGATATGCGGACACGGCATCAGCATTCATGATGCTGGCGCATGAACTCTGCCGAATCGGTGGGGCGATCGGCATGGTAATGCCGCAGTCGTTTCTTGCCGCGAGAGACGCCGCCGCGGTCCGTAGGTTTCTTGCCGAGCGAACGATCTTGCGATCGTTGTGGCTTGCGGATGACTATGTATTCAATGCGAGCGTGTACGCCTGCGCAGTCATCATGCAATTGACAACCGAGCGTGCGGGGCGGTGCAGGCTGGTTCTCGGTACGGGATTGATGAAAGAAGATAATGCTGATGTGGACATGAGAGCCTTGAGTACAGCGCCGACCTGGGCGCCGTTGTCGGCAAGTCTGCGAGGCGTTCCGCGATTGGAGATGGCGCACAATGGCATTCTCGGTGATGCGGCAGAGATATCGGCGGATTTTCGCGATGAGTACTATGCGCTGCAGCATGCAATCCGGGAGGCGTGTGATGTTCGGCCGGAGGATCGCCACGCTTGGCCGCGCATTGTGACCACCGGGTTGATCGATCCCGCGCGGTGTGCCTGGGGAGAACGACCAGCGCGTCTTTTCCGCCGCTCCTGGCAAATGCCGTTGCTGGATGTCACGATGATCGAGTGTTCTGAGCAGGTCCGGTCGCGACTTCAGCAGCGGCTGCGGCCGAAACTTGTGCTGGCTACGCAGACACTTGTTATGGAAGTTGCAGCGGACACGTGCGGGCTATGGATGCCTGTGACACCACTGATTTCGATCGTACCTCATGATGAATCCATGCTCTGGATGCTCGGTGCGGCGATATCATCACCGATGGCGACGGTATGGGCGATGCAGAACTATGCCGGAAGCGCCTTGCATGCGAATGCGATCAAACTCTCCGCAGCGCAGGTCAGATGCCTGCCCATGCCGGCAGACCTCGAAGCCTGGAGGGGTGCAGCGGTGTCTTATCGTGCAGCAGGCGAAGCATTGAGTTCGTCGCAGGCGGTTGTGCACTTTGAAGATATGGGTCAGGGCATGCTCGATGCGTATCTCGTTCCGATTCATCTACGCGACGAAGTCATAGGATGGTGGTTGGAGCGAGTCCGTCGAAGCTATCCACCGACGAATCGCGAATAGATTGATCGGGCGAGATCAAGCCGGCGTGTGCCTTGCACGATTGCACGGCCATCGCGGAAGAGAGTCAGCGCGATCGGAAGCCCCAACTCGCTCATTTGCGATCGAAAGCTCGCCCGGAGCATGAACGGCCAGATCTGCACATCGGCGTGAGCCTGCAACCCGGCAGTTATATGCGGTAGATCGAGCGAATGGCAGCCCGAAGAGGCGATCTGAACGGCATCTCGACCACAGAGCGTTGCATCGGCCTGCGCATCATCGGCGCTCAGGAACGAGAAATCGCGTTTCGAGCAGCATGCACAGCCGACATCAGCGGAGAGAGCATATGTGCGTGTGTGAAAGGGGTTCAGTTGCAACTCAATCAACCCTGGAACAACATAGGCAGATCGATCGAGCAGCAACTCAAGGGCCTGCGCGGTTTGAACCGCAGCGGCGATAGTGACGATCGGGCCGAGCACACCGGCAGTGTCGCAGGTTGGTGTAGAGCCGGGAGGCGGCAGCTCGGGCAAGAGGCAACGTAGGCACGGACCTCTTCCGGGAACTACGGGCATGACGGTTGCATGTTTCCCTACGACGCCTGCGTAGAGATAAGGAATGCCGGTGGAGATCGAGATGTCGTTCAAGAGAAATCGAGTTGCGAAATTATCGCTTCCATCGACGATCGCATTGGGAGGATGGGTGGACGCCACATCGAGTAGATGCAAGGAGTTTGCAGGTAGAAGATCGGCGACTAAGCCACGTACGGTAATCTGGCTGTTGATCGCTTTAAGCCGTGCCGCGGCAGCTAGGGCCTTGGGCATGCCTTGCTGCGCATCGGCCTCAGCGAAGAGGCTTTGCCTTTGCAGGTTTGACCATTCGACAATGTCGCGGTCAATCAGCGTTATGTGACCCACGCCTGCACGAGCGAGCAGGTCGGCCGAGACGCAACCGAGTGCTCCGCACCCGACGATGGCGACATGAGCCTCAGAAAGTCGTTGCTGACCTTCGATGCCGATTCCCGGAATGAGCATCTGTCTGTCGTATCGAGAAAACTCCACGATGCACACAGCGTAGGCCGGTGTCAGTGAACGTGCAAAAGGGCATTCAGCGGGGTTGATCTCAATGGCTGGCCGAACGGTCATGGCGAGCGCAAGGCATCCAGGGAATGTAACTCGATGATGTTGCCGGTGCTGGGAAAGACCAATGTCGCGGCGACTTTGGCTTGCGGCAGGCGAAAGAGTGAAGCTGCAGCATGGCGATAGGCGTCAATCTGCGGGCGATAGGTTTCCGTTGTGTCTGCGGCCGCGGATGGGTGTAAGGAAAGATCGGTTTTAAAATCGAGCACTTCGGCCCATAGAGGCGCACCGTCCGCTCCGCGAGCGACGACAAGGCGGTCGATTCTACCGGCAAGTATCGCGCTTTCATCGGGAAGTCGAATGCTGAAAGGGCGTTCGCGGAATACCGAGAGTTGCCCCGGGAAACCGAGGTATCGTGCACGGCGCAACACCTGTTCGAACGTGGCTGAATGTAACGCCGCATAGAAGGCGCGTAGTTCAAGCTCAATATCAAGCCCTTCAACCTCGACGGTCTCGGTGGCATTTCGCAGTGCATCAGAATCCGGTATACCCTCGTCAAGCCACGCAATTTGCGCGAGCCACGCGTGCCAGAGAACACCACGTGTACGAGCATGGGGATAGTCGGCCTGGAAGAGATACGATAAGGTCGATGCACCCGTTGAAGCGATTTGTGAAGGGGTGACGCGGGCAAGTCGGCTCGTTCGCGGAGTTGTCGCTTCAGCGAGGCGCAGCGTGATCGGCTCGGCTGCCGGGGGCGGTTGAGCAGCAGGCACCGTGGTGTGCCACATCGGGTCTCCGGATTCGTACAGAACCTGCTCAGATGAAGGGGATTCACCGAGGTGTAGGGCACTCGATATGACTGCGGCGGGAGTAAGTCTGGCTGCAGATTTCGTTTTTGTTCTTGGCGGGGGGAAAATCAACTCGATCGCGTGGGCAGCACGCGTCAGGGCAACATAGAGAGTGCTCAATTCATCACGCACTTCTCGTGCCTGATGATTTCGAGTGATCGCGGCAAGCCTGTCGTCGGCAGCAGTGAGATCCTGATCTGCGCTCCATGTGACCGAGCGAACTTCGCCGAGGGCATGTTCTCGGTCAATCAGCAGGCGCCGACGAGATCGTATAAACGGGATGAATAACTCAGGCAGAATAACGGCATCAAATTCGAGACCTTTGGAGGTATGAATCGTCATCACTCGAATCGCGGCAGGCGACGGTGATTCAACACGCGTGGAGAGCGCAGCATCGATAAACACGCTGAGTGCGAGGGGGGGGCGAGATTCCATGCGCCCCGCGAGCTCGACAAGCTGCAAGAATCGCTCGGAGTTGCGTGACGATGGCCCCGAGGAGACACCCGGATAGAGCCGCATAAGGGTGCGTTCGAGACCGTCGCGAGCAATCCACCGACTGACTTGCCGGCTGACGACTGGAGCGTGCGAGAAATCGATCGGATCGTTGATATCCAGAAGGTTCGCAAATGGGGAGGTCGCGACGTGAAAGAATGCCAGCGTGTCTCCGGGATGCTCAGCAAGATGCAGCAGCGAAAGTGCTGCAAGCACAGAAGGGGCATCGGCGAGCATGCCGCCTCCTTCGAGACTGACATCAAGTCCTTGAGCACGGAGCATCTGAAAGAGGCGAGCCATGCCCTTCTTCTCGCGGAGCAGGATTCCGACCGAAGCTTGGGGCGACATCCGATGAAGTGCAAGGCAGCGATCAACGGCAAGGTGGTAGCAAGCTTCGCGATCGTGCGTGCTGTTTGCACGCTCCGGATACGGCGAGGCTACTGCAATACGCACATGTCCCTGCAACCGTACTGCGGGTTCATGAGCACGAAACCACCGTCCCCATGCTTCGGCGACATCAGGCCACTCAGAGAGAGCAGTGTTGGCTGATAGATCTAGAAATACCTGATTGATAAAATCAAGAACCGCCTGTGATGATCGATAACTGCGAAGCAGTTGCATCTGCTTAAGCCCCGGCCATCGGGTGCTCACGTGCTCCATCACTTCCGGGTCGGCACGCCTCCATGCATACAGCGACTGTTTCATATCGCCAACGCACATTACAGTCCGCCACGAATCAGATGAAATCAGCTCGTCGAGCATCGGCTCAAGAAATGCGAACTGCTCCCGAGATGTATCTTGAAATTCATCCAGAAGTACATGGTCGATCGTCGTATCCATCCGATACTGCATGTCGGCAAAGGACATCTGGTCTGCCAAGAGCATGCTCGGCACATCGTCAAATGCATATAACCCTGAGTGCTGCTTCGCCGCGGCAAGATAAAGGTCATATCTGGCGGTCAGATCGCGGGTGGCGCGGTTCTCCCCATGAAGTTCATGAAGGAGCGATGCTGACGCAAATTGCCGGATTGTCCTGATTGCTTCTTGAAGCTCATCCGGAATCAGCGCTCGGTAATAACTCGGATTGGGTGTCGAGACAACCTTCGCGAGCGTGCTCTTAACGAACGTCTTCCACTGTCGCATGAGGAAATGCTCGACGAGCTTCCTTGCTGCGGTCGCCATTCTATCTGGAAGCACGCCATCCGTACACAGCTTCTCGATGGTTCTATGTGCTGAATTGATAGCCTCTGTCATCGCAGGCGGAGCATTTGATCCGACAACTTCCCAAGCCCATGGCACGCGGATACTTTCCTGCATCGCCCGGTGCGCTGCAGAAACCGATCGATCAATCGCCTGAACCACGGACCGACTGGGAGCACCGCGTCCGAGCAGGAGCATGCTCTGTTCAAGCATGTCATCATCCATTTCGCGCAAGAGATTCTCAATTGCTCGTCGCTGAACATCGGCAAGCTCGATATCGTCCGCGGGCCGCCACCCGGGCGGCGCTTCAAGGTTGAGCCCGGCGCAGCGAGCCGCTTTGAAAAGCAGTGCATCAAGAGTCAGGATGGATATGCGGTTGATGTGAGAGCACACGGATCTGAGCGTTCTTCCGCACTCTGTTGCATCAAGATGACGTCCGATCTGATATCCGAGTTCACGCCGATGGTCTCCTTCCAGCGTAGCCCTGGCCAGACGAGCGAGCACGCGACTGAGAATCTCACCTGCGGCCTTTCGAGTGAATGTCGAGGCCAGAAACCGATCGGGTGGACACCCATTCAGGAGAAGTGCGGCGAGCCGCGTGGTCAACTGATAGGTCTTGCCCGATCCGGCCGAAGCCAGAATCATCACATACGGAGCGCTGGCGATGTCCCCAGGTTGTAGGCTTCCAGAACCTTCAGAATAAATCGTATTTGTCACGGCGAGTCCTCCTCGTCGTCAAAATCGTTCTCGGTCGACTCGTCGGGAAGCACCCCGCCGCCGCAGATCCATGCCAAGCGACCGTATAGACGGTTCGGATCTCCTCGATCGATAAACTCCTGTCTACGGATACGTCGAATGACATCAGCTGCCACGGCGTCGGCGTCCGCCAGCTCTGCAGCAGACCATCCTGCATACTCAAACCGTGTATCGTGCGCTCTACGGGGGATTTGAATGTAGCCTAATACGATATCTGCATTCCCGGTGATCGGTCTTGCCAGATATCGATAGAGCGGCAGTTGCAGGTTTGTCCATCCGCGCACAGTGTGCTGATGCGCTTTCTGCGGCGTGATGGGAGTGTCACCGGTTTTATAATCAAGAATGGCGTACACACCGTTCACACAATGTCGATCAATCCGGTCGATACGCCCTCGGAGTAACATCGGCTCATTGTCTACAACGATGTTTGCAGCACCCGGGGAGGGCGACCATTCAGCCGAAATGACTTCCCAGCCTTCGCGCACACGATTTGCTTGGATTTCCGCAAACGCCTGCAGCCGTCGCATGGCGATTCGAACCTGCGCGCGAACGGCCACCGAAGGGTTCGTGCCGTATCGTTGTCGTGCAATCATGGAAAGGCGATCGCACATTCCGGCAGCAAGATGTGTGGCGCGTTCCTCGGTACTCCACGGCGGCTCAGCAAGCAGTGAAACCGCGTCATGCACAAGCGCCCCAAACTCTGTCGGACGAAGCTCGCGAACGTCACGCTCGATCTCTTCAGTCCGCAAGACCCGCTCAACCATAAAGGCATATGGGCTTGCAAGGTACCGTTGAAAATCCGTAACAGCAATTGACATCACCGGTTGAAGTCGCTCTGTCGGCACGGTGAGAACTGAGAATGGTGGCCTATCGCGATCTCGTACTGGGCTGACGACACGTGTATGGGGTCTACCTCCGCGACAGAAGCGGTCTATGCGTCCGGCTAACACATTGTCATCTTCGGGTTGCAGAAGCAAGCGACTCAGAATCCACGGATCGCCGGTATCATTATTGCGAATGGTGATGAATCGCGTAATAAGTCGTGATGATAACAGGAACATGAGCGAATATGCATCACGTGCAAGCCGATGACGACTGTCATGAAGTCCAAGTGTTGTCCGCAACGATTCAGGGAGTATTGAATCCGAGCTATCTCCACGCGAGAGCAGCCCTTCATTCATGCCAGCCAAGATCACTACCGGTGCCTCTTCGCACGGAGCCTCAATCCATCCAAGCATTTCAACAGCTTCATGATCAGGCGGAGAAGCAAGCGGAATGTCGCGAACGGAGTCGAGCACGCAGGCAATCGCTTCGAACGATCTGACCCGACAAGCGTTCGCCGGCATCCGCCTGATGGCCTGTAGAACATCCAGTACATGCTGGCAGGCCTGTGCCGTTTCAAGTGATCCTGGATCCTTCCGGTTGTAAGGCAGCTCGGCATAGACGGTCTTCAGCATGTGCAGAATGGGCGAGGACCATTCGACGATCGCGCGAACAGAGTCTGCCTCTGAGATAAGGTCTCCCATCAGCGCCGAAAGCAGGTCCTTGAGCGTCTCCAGATGGAATTGACCATTTCGGGGTTCTGCCGCGGGGGCATCGCAGAGTTTCCCCGGGATCTGACGCATCAGGTAACGGTCGATCCGCGTGAAAAGTCGAGTGCAATCCTCTCCTGTAGTTCGTTCAATCCAGTCGCCGACATGCACGTGCTTCAGAATCGCTGCTGCGTCGCGTACCTGACCCGTCCGAGCGAAACATGCGGCAAGATTGAGCAGCACCCCCGGAGCTGATGCGGCCAGGGTTCTTCCCGGGGGGGCTCGAAACCGCACAGCGCCTGAGGCGATCCCCGCGCGATCGATGGCAGCCACAATGCCTCTGTCGGTTGCAATCACAGAGATATCATCCGGACTGTACCTTCCGTTGAGCTCTGCGAGCATCACCAGTACTTGGTCGGCAGCATCTTTCGGCTGGTCGACCACGGTGAGCATATCTTCCGGTACGTGCAGCGATCGGTCTGCCCACGCGCTGGTGCAGACGTTTCCCAGGTCATCAAATGCGTCTGATTCGGACTCCGGTGCGCCGATGAGCGAGATATTGCGGCCAGGCGCGATTCGCAATACACCCGCAACTGCCGGCGGCATATCGGCGACGCCGACAAGAATCAATGGCATGTTGCGCAGAGCACCCTCGATTAAGCGTGCTTCCGCTCCCCAGATGTCGAGGTCCACGACACCCCATGTTGTGAGCAATTCCCGATATCGGGCTTGAACGCATCGAAAGACTTCCCAGCGAGCATCATCATGCCATCCGGGGATCTTCCTTGCACGCTCCAGCACGTCGTCGGCAAGTAAGCCGCCTTGAGCAAGCGATGCGGATGTATCTGCACATACCTTCGCGATTGCACTCCAGGCATTCCACTCATGCTCCGAAGGAGGATGGCTGACCAGCGGGCCTAGTCTGTCAGCCATCGATCGCAGGGCATCAACCCAGGCAAGTGTTCGAATCGCGGCATGGGCCGGTGGACGAGGGGGTGGCGCCAACCGCGAGACCACATGCCCCGGGGTGAAAAACTCCGGAGGCGCGAGCGCGTAGCCATATGCCTCACAGCGATCCATCAACGCACCGAGCATGAACTGGCCTGCTCGTGCAGTGGGAAGTACACATCCGTACGAGGCGAGATCTACTTCGTTCCCGTCCGCGAAATGGTTCACAATCCACTCTGCCGCGGATCCGAGGATGGGCCGGTCCCACCCGAGAAAGATGCGTTGGGTGTCATGGCGCATAGGTCAGGGTTGGGCATGGTATCGTGTTCCTGTTCCAGACGCAGTGCGGCTGTGCCACGGGAAGGTTCTTGACATGTATTCCGGTCACGTTCAACCCCGCTTCGATCCAAACCCCCCGGCCGACCTATCCGGGCTAGCCTGGGGAGGCCGCACAGGTGATCCGGAGTTTGCCCCCGGTGATCGAGTCGATGCCTACCGCCTGATCAGCCTGCTGGGGGAAGGTGGATTCGGGCTCGTCTATTTGGCCGAACAGGAACAACCCGTCCGCCGCAAGGTCGCTGTCAAGCTGATCAAGCCGGGCATGGATACGCGTCAGGTCGTCGCCCGCTTTGAGGCCGAACGTCAGGCAATGGCTTTGATGGATCATCCAGGGGTTGCGCGTATCTACGACGCCGGGACGACACCAGCCGGGAGACCATTCTTCGTGATGGAGTACGTTCGCGGCGAGACCCTGACATCGTACTGCGACACGAATCGATTGAACATTTCGGAACGGATTCGTCTGTTCATGGAAGTATGCGACGCGGTGCAGTATGCACACCACAAAGGCATTATCCATAGAGATATCAAGCCGAGCAATGTTCTCGTGACGACTGACGGTCCGCGGCCCCAGCCCAAGGTCATCGATTGGGGCGTCGCCAAGGCCACCCAGCCTGATGAAGACCCTGCACGTGTCATGATGACTGAGGTCGGTCAGTTCGTGGGCACACCGGAGTACATGAGTCCGGAGCAGGCGGCACTCGGACCATACGACGTGGATACTCGCGCGGATATCTACTCATTGGGTGTGTTGCTCTACCAGTTACTTAGCGGAGCGCTTCCCGTTGAAAGTAAAGCCCTTCGTAAGGGCGGATATGCCGAAGTCCAGCAGGCGATTCGGGATGCTCAAACCGTTCGTCCGAGTCTCTGTGTACTTCGATCGTCGGAACAGGATCATGTCGCCGCATTGCGACGCACAAACGCGGCAACACTTGCGCGAATGCTGCGAGATGATCTTGACTGGATCGTCATGAAAGCCATGGATAAGGAGCGAGATCATCGATATGCATCTGCCGCTGAGTTGATCGCCGATCTACGTCGACATTTGATGAGCGAGCCAGTGCTTGCCGGGGCGCCGTCGCGTGCGTACCGTATCCGAAAATTCATACGACGACATCGCCGTGGATTGCTAATCGGCAGCATGGCAGTGATCGCACTCATCGGCGCGTTTGCCGCATCGATCGTCAACTGGCAAAAGGCCGCTTCGGCTAACCGCCAGCTTCATCGAACAGTGGATGCCCTGCGCCATGAACGCGAGCGTTCGGAAGCTGCGCGATCCGCCGCTGAATTACGCGCATATCTGCGAGCTGTATCCGCGGCAGACCTTGCCCTGGAGGTTGATCCTCATCAGGCCCGGGCCAGGCTCGCTGCCGCTGAGCGTGTGGCTTTACAGACAGGTCTAGGTGGGTGGGAGCTTGATTACCTTCGCAGGAAGGCCGATCGCAGCCATGGTCTGGTCATTCCCGGGGTAACGGGTATTCGAGGTCTTGCCAAGGCCGGACCCCATGTGGCCGTAGCAACAAGCGATGGCGCAGTGATTATGCTGAATGCGGATGGAGACATCATCGCGCGAGCCGATCTTGGCATTCCGCTTGCGCGGTTGGTCGCCTCTCCCGATGCACAAACCCTTATCGCGTCAGATGAAGCAGGAGGGATATGGCTGCTGCAGAGAGATGGCCGAAGTTTGCAGCTTTTCGTACCTGAAACGAGGGGATTGCTGCCTCCTCGAATCATTGCTATTTCTGATGGCGCAAAGACGTGGGCATTCATCGACCAGTTCGGGCGTGGCTGGTACTCCGATGGTGGCCCACCAAGTATGATGTGGACCCATGCGGATGAAGCCTACGAGTTGACTGCCTTGGTTTATCCATCGGGAGAGCAATTTCCGATCGCAGGTGATGCCCGAGGTCGGTTACTTGTGCCGGATCAGAGTGGTGAGACCACGCTGTGGAAGGTTCAGTGGCCTGGAGAGACCGATGGCTCTGCGGTACGGGCCATGACCACTCTGGAGACTCCGTCTGGGCGAATTATCGCAGCGGGGACAAGCGGCGGCGGGGTCTTCGTCTGGGAACAGGCTCAATCGGGTGACTATCGATATCGTGGTCGTTTGGCACAGCACCAGAGCGAAGTGCTCACTCTTGCGCCGATCGGCGACAGCGCCCTGCTCGCCGGAGGGGCCGACCTCCGCATGCACGTGCTCGATGCCTTGAATGGTACACTCTATGCGATGTTGCGAGGACATACGGCGTCCGTTCGTGCGGCAACAACAATCGAAACCACTCTTGGGGAATTGCGTCTGGTTTCACTAGATGATGCCCAGGGAGTTCTTTGGTGGCGATTAGAACCGATTCTGTTTGATGAAGCGGGGAAGCGGGCGTCGGCGACCCGACCTCTCGCCATGAAAATCACATCACGAGCGGGTGGTCTGCTGCTTGCAAGCCTGGATGGTCGGCTCGCACAGTTTGAGCCCCGCACGCTCGAGCTGATAGACGCTAGCATCGTCCATGACCAGCACGGCTACATTTGGTTCGGTGCCTCAGACGACGGCAATACGTTTGCATGGATCAATGGGCAGGGCGATGCCGTAGTCCACCACAGCCTGCAGCACAGAACGCACTTGGGGTCGGTCTCAGTCGATTTCGGTATCGGATCGTTGAGTGATGATGGTGCCAGATTTGCCCTTGCCGACAAAACGGTGCTCGCTATTCATGGTGTTTCCCGACCATCAGCACCGGTGAAGACGCTCTCCATGCCCGGAGTCATCACGGCGCTTGCGTGGGGCCGAGGCCACAGCGTGCTCTTGATCGGACTGTCTGATGGAAGTGTATATGCGTACGAAGATTCACGCTCGGAACCTCTCCTTCGATTTATCTGTGCCGGGCCGGTGATGATGTTGGGTATGACGTCTGATGGGCGCGGAGTTTGCGGCGATTTTCGGGGTGACCTCCGGTTCTTTTCAACCGATGCGGACGATCCGGTCCTGGTGCAACGAAGCAGTGGAGGAGCTCCAGTCTCAGCACTGGCATTTGTCCGAGATGGCTCGCGTGTGATTGTCGGCTGGCGAGACGGCTCGGTGCGATTGTTTCATACTCACGAAGGCGAAGAAATACTCTCACTTGCGCGAGCCGAGTCGGCCGTCGAGGCACTTGCCGTGCTTCCGAACGGAATGATGGTCGGTGCATGGGCCGATGGCCGAATCTTCGCCCGCTTGGCCGACGATGCAGTCGATCCTTTCGACGATCATATCTCTTGGTCGAACAGCCTGATTCTCACCGATGCCTTTGCTTGCGACGATGCGCTCCGGCGGACCGATCCCGTGGCCGGTAAAGCATTCCAGCTCGGTCTTATCGCCGCGGTTGAAGGAGAATTTCACGATCGTCTGTCAGTGATAGTTCATATCGAGCAGAACGAGCCGATTGAATTGGGTGTCTCTCTCTCCGCAGTTTGGTTCGAGGCCGACGTCGCCGCATGGGCAGTCGGGCCGATCCCGGGTGTACCAGCCGGTATCCACCGCGTGCGCGTACACATCACCGGCGTGGATGAAGACGGCAATCAACACATCTCCACCTTCAAGACTTGGATCCAAGTTGTTCCGAGTAGGCCCGACGGCTCATCGCCGTCAGTCGATAATTAACCCGTCATGGGTAGGGCTTTCATCGCCGCACTGGCGAGCAGGTCCGACCATGGCATCGGCGCAACTGCGGCAAGATCGAGCAGAACAACGTGCAACTCCTGCGCAGGACGTGAACTGATGTTGCGTCCGTGGTGTTCGACTCCAGCGGCGATCGAAAGAAAATATCCTCCCAACCCTGCAAGGCGGTCGTTTTCAGATATCGCATCCTGCAACAGCCTCTTGCTCGCTTCTTTCAACCGCTCAAGCGCGGTCATGTCCACTCGTCCGTGAACCAGCGTCTGCAGCGGATCCCCGATCTGCCGAATCGGATGCCGCTGAAGCAGTTGGGCAAACCATGCCGGTCCGTCCGCAGCTCCGAGGCGATCGAGAAGGGCATCCACCGGCCTACGTGGGCCTGCGATGCCTAGTTGAAGGAGCCGAGTTACCGTCGGCCCCTTCAGCGACTCACCTTCGGAACGTCCTATCCCTGTGTTAGAGGTCATTACATATCTCCAGCAGGGAGGCAATTTCCGAATCAACGTCACCGTGCACCGCATCGCGTTCGAGCAAGTCTCGCAGGGTGGCTCGAAACTTGCGAGCGGCGGTTCGTGCCATGACCGCGGCCCGATCGGGTTTGTAACCCGTTTGTTCCGCGATCTCGGCATAACTCATCTGGCGGCAATAGTGTTGTTCAAAAACCGACCAATGCTCACCAAGGCCGGTGTCATTGCACATCAGGCGTGCTGTTTCAAGGGCCTGCTGCACCACCGAAACAACAAACGCCCGGTCAACCGCTCGCTCAGGGTCACCGGAGAAAGTCAGAGGGTCGTCGGCCATTTCGCCGGCACGCCCATCACGATACTTTCTACGCCGAAGTTCCTTCAGATAGAAACAGAAAGCGTTGACGAGCCATCGGCGCAATCGCATGCCCGATCGCTCCCACTCCGCGAAAAAATCTCCGCGAGCGAGCCTGTCGGCGAAGAACCCCTGGACAACCTCTTCCGGTTCGCCCAGCCATCGTTCGTTCGTGCCCAAGTAATACGTCCGCAAGGGCATCAGATACACCGACATGACATGGCGATTCACATCCAAGCGGCCACCGTCTCCATCCACGAGACGGTCGCGAATCCAGGTGTTCATCGTCAGTGGAAATACATCTTCTTTCACAGGAAGACTCCGGGCGGGACGGTCGACACGCCGACATGCGTGATTCTCATCCCTCCTGACGCGTGAGAACCATGCTACCCGCTGCAGGGCTCGGTGCGACGGGTTTCGACATCCCGCCGCCCGCCCGGAGTCGTTCTCTCCTCCTCTGCTCAGCAAGACGCAGGTCAGAGCTCGCAGCGCGCACCCCGCAGCAAATTTCAAATTGGTGATACCCTGTTTCGGGGGCAGGCTAGGTGCTCGCTACTCGCTCAAGGCGAGTAGACACGTCATAATGTCCGAGTATTCCGGAGTCCGTACATGCGGAAAACGTTCGTATATGCATGTCTTTTCGTTCTGTCGGGCCTTACCCTCTCCGCCGTCACTTCACCTGCAGTTGAACCTGTCGCCCGTGGGAATCCCCGGCTCGATCGCTTCTTCCCTAGGCAAGAGTTTTTGCCGGGCATTCCGACACCCGAAGAGAGCCTGGGGTATCCCCTAGGGTCACAGTTCACATTCCACCACGATCAGACGGCTTACCTCGCTGCTCTCGCCGCGGCATCCGACCGCGTCCGTATGCAGCAATACGGACAATCACACGAAGGCCGGCCGCTCCACGTGCTCTTCATTTCGGCACCAGAGCACCTAGCCAGACTCGATTCGATCCTGGAATCGAACCGGCGGCTGGCTGACCCATCACTTGCTGAGGCTGATCGACAGGCGATTATCAACCGAAATCCTGCCATTGTCTGGCTGAGTTACAACGTCCACGGTAACGAGCCCAGCCCAGCCGAGACCGCAATGTGGGTGGCTTACGAACTTGCGGCAGGGGTGGGCGACGGCATCGAGAGAATCTTGAATGAGACCGTGGTTGTCATCGATCCCATGCTGAATCCTGATGGCCATGCTCGCTATACGGGATTCTACCGATCTGTTATGGGAGTACGTCCGAATCCGGATCACGCGGCGAGCGAGCACCACGAGCCTTGGCCGGGCGGCCGCGCCAATCACTACTTGTTTGATCTGAATCGTGATTGGGTGTGGCTGGTGCACCCGGAGTCCAGATCGAGAGTAGCGCAGTATCGAAAAGTGATGCCGCAGGTTCACATCGACTATCACGAACAAGGGTGGTCGTCGCCCTATTTCCTGGGGCTTGGTGATGATCCGTATAATACAAACATTCCTGCATCTACCCGGCAATGGGTAGGACGATACGGCGACGCGATGGCGGCGCCGTTCGATTCCCGCGGCTTGGAATACAGCACCAAGGAGCGATTTGACTATTTATATCCTGGTTACGGGAAGGTGCTTCCGTGCTATAACGGCGCGATCGGCATGCTCTGTGAACAGGCCGGGCACGGCTTTGCCGGAGTTCGCCTCAAGCTCGATGAACACAACGAACTGACGTTGACTGAACGAGCCAGAAATCACTATCTCACGAGCATGGCCACGCTGGAGTACACCGCCAGGCACCGCCGAGAGCAGCTCGAACGTTTTGCCGCTTTTTTTGCGGAAACTATTGATGAAGCACGTGGGCGGCCCGAGACCTATTTTCTCTCGCCATTGAATGACCCGGTCATGCTCGATCGCGTGCGAGTGCTCTGCGAATCACACGGTATTGTGATTGAGAAACTCGTCAAGCAGGCTGAAGTAGAAGTTCACTGTTTCGAGCGGAATGCATTGATAGCAGCGGATATCGCCTCACGAGGTGTACTCGCACAAGGGGCGTGGGTTGTGCGAACGGATCAGCCGATGGGCCGCTTGGTACGGGCACTTTTCGAGCGCACGACGACGGTAACGCACCCCTCTACATATGATATTACCGGGTGGAGTGTCCCTCTTTTCTTCGGGCTTGATGCAGCCTATTCCCGACAGGAGCTTTCGCTCGATCTTCAGCCGCTGCCCCCCCGGCAGCCGCCCATCGGAAGTATCTCGGGGCAAGGTCAGGTTGCCCTGATGATTGACGCTGGCCAGAGCAATTTCCCTGGTGCGATCGGCCTCGCACAAAAACATCGGCTCATCTGTCGTCGCACCGCAGAGGCAGTGGTGATCGAAGGAACTCGATTCAGCGCCGGGTCGCTGATCGTGCACTGCCTGCGGAATGCGCATGCCGATTTGGATGTCTTCGCCCGTGATGTCGCGAATCTGGGCGTGCATGTTGTACGGGTGGGCACCGGCATGACTGAGGAAGGTCCGGTTCTCGGTGCGAATGCCAATGCATTAATGAAACTGCCACGCATCGCCCTTGTTCGTGGCAGTCCTGCGAACTCACTTTCATTCGGAGAGATCTGGCACTTGATCGACATCGTTCACCCTCTTGAACATACGGTTGTCAACAGCGATCGCATCACGTCGGTAAGGCTTGATGATTACAACGTGATCGTGCTTCCAGACGGGATGAGTTTTTCTGGCGCTGCGCAAGAACGAATCAAGAACTGGGTGCAAGCCGGCGGCACGCTGGTGTGTCTCGAGCGTGCTGCCACATGGGCGGCCACGTCAATTCTTGAACTGGAAGCCCCCCGCGATCCGACGGACCTTCCGCGCAGACCAGAGACGCACGAATTGTCATTCGCTGAGCGTCGAGACCGAGCGACCGACGATCGCATGCCCGGTGTGCCGATGCTTGTGCTGATCGACCAGTCGCATCCGCTTGCTGCGGGCGTCGGGTCGTGGATCGCCGTGGTCAAGAACAACGATCACCGGCAGAGATTGGGAAGAACCGGACACGCCATCGGCCGATACGCAGATGACCCTGCCATCGGTGAGCGAATCAACGATCGCAATATTCGTCGACTCGCGGGACAGCCCTTCATGACCATCCACACACACGGATCAGGAAGAGTCATCTGCATCGGCGACAGCGTTACGCTGCGCGGCTTCATGCATGCTCCCTCTCGCCTGCTCTTGAACGCCATAATGTATGGCCCAAGTCTTTGAAAGAGTACATACGGTTCGAGCTGCTCTCAAGACTGCGCGATACGGATGACTGATAAAGAGAATATTGCCCAACCTTCTATTCCTCTCGGGATGGTGCCCGCGGGCGAGGTTGTCTTGTGGGCTTCCCGGCCCGCCTTTCGTTGGATTATTCGAGCTGCAATACGTCCTCTGGTGATTTTCGTTTCGATCTGGCTTGCCGCATGGTCGCTGCGAGGTTGGATTGCTCTTTGGCCCGATCGCCTGATGGCGATTGCTCTGGTCTCAATCATCGTCGTGCTTCTCTGGCTCATTTGCGTTCGCCAGAGTCGACTGTACTTTCTGAGCAACAGGCGATTAGTTGTCCGCTTCGGCGTATTTGTCCGTGGAATCGTGGATATCCCTCTCGATCGGATCCAGCATGTCATCGTCAAGGCAGATCCCTTCGATCGCTTGCTCGGCATCGGGAGTCTGGGCATGGCTTCTGCGGCGGGCGGCCTCGATGCCGCATGGATCGGTGTGGCCCGGCCTCACCGCGTTTATCGCAATCTACAAGACGTACTTGCAAAGAATGGAGTCCTGACTTCCTCGCCAGTCGTGCACGAACAGGCCGTATCCACCGTTCAGAACAAGCCGGATGTCGTTGAAACGCACAGACCGATTCTGGTCGGCCTTACCGGTGGAATCGGCGCCGGCAAGAGCACGGTTGCCGAAGAGTTCGTTCGTCTTGGAGCGGTCGTCATCGATTCCGATGCCATCTCTCGGAGAGCAATGCAGCGAGATGACGTGAAAAAGACACTTCGGGAGTGGTGGGGCGGAAAGGTATTCAATGACAAAGGCGAAGTGGACCGGAGTGCCTTGGCCGCGATTGTATTTGCGGACAAGAGCGAGCGAGCTCGCCTTGAGAGCCTGATCCATCCATTGATTCAACACGAGAGGGAAGCGGTTATTCGGCAGGCCTCGCAACAGGGATGCCGCATGGTGGTCTTGGATGCTCCATTGTTGTTTGAGGTGGGTCTTGAGAAGACATGTGAGCTCACGGTCTTTGTCGATGCCCCACGTGCTTTGCGGCTCGAGCGGCTCGCCAGTGCACGTGGATGGACCGACAATGAACTTACTCGTCGGGAATCGGCCCAGTGGCCCTCGGATCAGAAGCGGCAAGCCAGCACGGTCGTCCTGGACAATTCAGGTGATGAGTTAGCCCTGAAAGCCGCCGTGCGTACGCTGTATCATGATATTCTCAAGCAGCCGCGAAGCAGGAGTGGAGCGATTCAAGATCCGCCTGTCGCGGATAGGGCGTGAATGCGATGCCGACTCGATTAGAAAGCACGGCGTATGTTGCGATGGGTTCGAATCTCGGAGATCGCCTGGGAGTTCTTCTCGCTGCCCTCAGCGATCTTGCCGCCTCACCAGGTATCGTCGTGCGCGCTGTCAGTACGGTGATAGAAACAGATCCGGTCGGCCCTTCTGGACAGGGGCGATATCTCAACGCCGTTGTCCAACTGGAAACGTCTGCAACTCCGCATGAACTGCTCGAACGACTACTGGTGATTGAGCGGAAGCACGGCCGCGATCGAACACACGGATCTCGTTGGGGACCGCGCACGCTCGATCTCGACCTGTTGCTGTATGATGACCGTATCATTGCGGAGCCGGGTTTGACGGTTCCCCACCCTCGAATGACAGAGCGGCCGTTTGTTCTCGAGCCACTCGCGGAGATCGCGGGCGATCGTGTCATTCCGACAACCGGATGTACTGTTCACGAGCATCTGGAGGCATGTCGTATCCAGATGCAAGAAGCGGATCGAAGTGACGCCCGCGAAGCAAGATCTTCACAGAAATACGGGAGTATCAGGTCGAGTGCTTCTGAGTCCATGCTGCGAGTACTGGCAATATGCGCGGCAATGTTCATCGGTTTGATTGCATCCGGTATTGTGGAAGCGCGGCCGCCGTCGGGAGGGGCGCCGATTGCACGCTCGTACTGGAGAGCATACGGAGCAGATGCAATTCTGATGACCCTGATCCGGGGGTATCGCGCTGGGCCGATCGCCGAGAGCATGGAGTTTCATCTCGATTCACCTTCAGGCTCTTCGCGTGCAGTGGTGGTCGTACGAATGGATGCGGGCGATCATCATCGACCTGCTCGTCTGCGAGTCGAAACGGATGATCTGATCCTTGCCGCCGTTGAAGAAGCTGATCGAACAAGAGTTCTTGCGGTGCATCCGCGTGATACTTTGCGATACGTCGAGTGGGTGCTCGACGATTCTCTCTCGATGTCGTCGATCAGACGAGTTCTGCCCCCGTTGCCGCTGCCCGGAGCGACATTGGCGCTAGGTGACAATCGCGAACCGTTGCTTCCTGCTGCTGGAGAATCACGGTGGTTTCTTTCGAAGCGATCGGACCTTCCTTCCGGCGTCGTGGGGTTGATCAGCGTGAACTCTCTGCCATCTGCTGCACCACTCCCGATGGAAGTTCTGATCGATACCGTTTCCTGGCGGCTTGCGCGAGTACAAGCAGCGTGGCCCTCGCGTGCCGGCGAGACCCTTGTCACGATCAATCTCAAACCGATCGATCCCGGACAGCCTGAGATATGGGACATCATTGCCGATGGCCGGCAGCGTGTAGAGAGTGCAGCCGACTTCAGACCCATTCCTGCACTACTCGTGCCCGGCGATGTCGTCGATCTCACGCGGTTAAACACGTGGACCATGCAACCATGGAACGTCGCTCGCGAGTTCAGCCCGGGGACGGAAACTCAGGATCGACCTATTCGTGGTTACCGGTATGCCGCTTTTGTCGTGTATCCCTGGCGTGCGGAGGGCCAAACCGATCATGTGCAGATGGCGTGGGCGATGGCTGTCGATGCCGCCGAAGCAATTGCACTGATGTCGACCGAGCGGCATGCTTCCGGGCAATCGTCGGTACAGGCGCAACTGCTTGTCAGGCCGCTCTGTGTGTTTGATCCCAGTGAATTTTCTCGACAGCGAGTGTCGGAGGAGTTCACTCGCTGGGGGAGTGGGCCGGAAAGTTCGCCCCTGCTTTGGTCGACTGCCCGCGATGCCCTCTTGACGAACCACGCAGAGGGTATCGGGTTCGTATTGCTCGTAGATAGTTCATGGAAGATGATTTTATCAGTGCCCTTGATCGACGGCAATTTGGATGCACCGCAGCTTTCGAAACGCCTGATCGCTGCGATTGAGCGTCACGCCTGGCCTCCGGCTGGTCCATGACTGCGTGGAATTATGCTTGAGGGAGTCGTGATGCGTGCTCTGCAAGTCGCTTGAGTGAAATCGGGAAGGCAGTCCGCAGGTCCTGTGCATACATGGATACCCTCATTTCCTCGATCATCCAGCGATATTGCTCGACGTCATGATTCGGCATTCGCCGGCCGACCGAATGGCTGCGAACCTGATGCAGCAGATCGAGATGAGGCTGCAACTCATGGAGTCTTTGGAGGTCCCGGTCAAGCCCGCCCGATGCGATTTTCTTTAGCCGCAGACGGATTCCCTGGAGATATCGCGGCAGATGTGCCAGCCTCGGCATAGGCGTCTGAAGCAGAAAACCGGGATAAACCAACCCGCTGAGTTGTGTTCGCATGTCGGTGATGCATGGATCCCATGCGGGGGGCATTCGACGCTCAAGGTCAAGGGACACGTGCTGATAGACCGCCAGAACAGCACTGACGAGTTCCATCACTTCAAGACTGGCTGCATCAAGGCGCTCGGAGCCGGAAGCCAGAAGAGCTTCATATTCCTTCCGAGTGCGTGGCAGGCGTGCATCGTGAAGGTACGCTCGCTCTGCGAGGAGTAAACATAATGCCTCACGCAATGCATCGCCAGAACCGAGCATGCTATAGAGCAGCTGCATGTGCTCCAGTTCGGGCATGCTACGAACTGCTCGGCAGAGTTCGTCACGAGCCTCAATCATGACGAGCCGCAAAAACCCACGGGCATGTTCCCATGCAGCATCATGAGGGCAGTCGAATGCTCGAATGCTGACGCTTCGACCTTGATCAACAAGCGCCGGATACACTTCAAGCAGAGCGCTTCGCCGACGAATCTCAACCCGCTCTGGAAGACAGTCAAAATCCCATTTCACGATGCCGTCGCGGCGAAAGCGTTCATCTGCAATCAAGGCATAATCGTCACCGGTCTGCTCGGCAACTGCGCGTCGCACAGCAGCCAGGTTCCTTCCCCGAGCCAATTCGACATTGTTCGCATCAACCACACGAAGCATCGGCAGCAGATGATCAGGGACTTCAATCCGGCGCCAGATGTCGTCCGCAACTGCTTCGCCAGTCGAACGACGTAGATATTCGTTGATAGCATGTGGAAGCGATATGCTCTTATCAGGTTCTGAATCAAGAAACTCGTCTGCGAATGCTGCGGCCGATCCCAGCAGCCGCCTGTGGGTCTTCGGCAGCGATTTGACAAGGGCGATCACCCGCTCTCGCACAAGACCGGGAATGATCCACTCCAGTTGTGCCTCGTTCAGCCGGTGAAGGGCCTCCAGCGGTACCGTCAGCACAACGCCGTCGTCGGGTTGTCCCGGTTCAAAACGATACGCCGCAGGAATGGTCGCGCCGTCGACCTCGATGCGCACTGGAAACCGCGATTGTTCCTCGTCACCCGGCATTCGGGCCACGACATCATCGTGAGACATAAACAGCCGCCGCGGATCAGTACGCTCCGCCTGCTGGCGCCATCGCTCAAAGGCTGCCCCCGTAAAGACATGGTCGGGAACCCGTGCGTTGAAGAACATCTGGCGGGTTTCCGGTCCCGCGACAATATCTCTGCGGCGTAATCGATCCTCCAAGGCGCTGACCTCACGAAGCAATTTGCGATTGTGCCGTGCCCAAGGCGCATTGGTTCGTAAGTCGCCGTCCACCAATGCCTTCTGAATGAAAATCTCGCGACTGAGTGCGGGATCGATCGGGCCGTAGTGCACCTCGCGACCATGCACAATCTCAAGACCATGCAGCGTCACATGCTCATAGGCATGCACCCGTGCACGACGAGCATCCCAGAAAGGATCATGATACGTGCGCTTGATCAGATGTTCGGCGGCGGACTCGATCCACTCAGGCCTGATCTTGGCAACGATTCTCGCATACAACCTGGTGGTCTGGATCAGTTCCGCAGCCATGATCCACGCGGGTTTACCATCGAACACTGCTGAGCCTGGATGTACATAAAATCTCAGGCCATGCGGGCCTCGATATTCCGTGTTCTCGGAACGCGCACCGACATTTGAGAGCAGCCCCGTCAAGAGTGCTTTGTGCACACGGTCACGGTCGCAAGCCCCATTGCCAACAGCAAATCCGAGCGTGTGCGCTGCATCTCGAAGTTGTCGATGAACGTCTCGCCATTCTCGTAATCGAAGAAAGGACAAGCACCGCTCGCGGCACCATCGGCGGAGCTGTCTGGTGCTCATCGAGTGATCAAACGCTCGATACGCCGCCCATAAATTCAAGTATGAAACAAAATCACTGTCGGCATCCTGATACTCGGCGTGTAGGGCATCCGCTTGCTCCTGGCGATCATGCGGGCGTTCACGAGGATCTTGCACGCTCAGCGCCGCGGCAATGATCAGCACATCATGAAGTACACCCTCGTGTCCGCCGGCTAGCACCATCCTGCCGATTCGAGGATCGATCGGAAGTTTGGCCAACAGTCGTCCCATCGGCGTCAGATCACCCTCGCTCGTAACTGCGCCCAGTTCGTGCAATGTGCGATATCCCTCTCGCACCTGGCGGTAATCGGGCGCATCAAGAAACGGGAATTGCTCCACTTTGCCCAAACCCAGCGACTTCATCTGCAAAATCACACCGGCAAGATGAGATCGCAGAATCTCAGGCTCAGTGAAATCCGGCCGTTCGGAGTAGGATTCCTCGCTATAGAGCCTCAGGCAGACACCGGGTCCGATCCTCCCACACCGACCTCGGCGCTGGTCGGCGCTCGCTCGGCTGATCGGCTCAACCTGCAAACGCTGCACCTTCGTCCTGGGTGAGTAGCGGCTGATCCGGGCGACCCCGGTGTCAACCACCCCCCGAATGCCCGGAACCGTCAGAGATGTCTCCGCGACATTGGTTGCCAGCACGATCCGGCGGCTGTTGTGCGGCGTGAATACACGTTGCTGCTCTTCAACGCTCAATCGGGCGTAGAGTGGAAGAACCTCCGTATTCGGAGGATGGTGCTTTCGAAGACCCTCCGCCGCCTCGCGTATTTCACGCTCGCCGCTCAGGAATACCAGAATGTCTCCCGGGCCTTCCGCGGCGATTTCATCCACGGCGTTCAAAATGCCGTCCAGAAGCACATCATCGTCCCGGCCGTTGCGATCATCTTGCTCAGGAAGCGGGCGGTAGCGTGTTTCAACCGGGTATGTTCTGCCTTCCACACGTACAATGGGCGCATCACTGAAATGCCTGCTCAATCGCTCAGGATCGATCGTCGCCGAGGTCACCACCACTTTCAGATCAGGGCGCTTCGGCAGAATCTGCCGCAGATATCCCAGCAGAAAATCAATATTCAGTGATCGCTCGTGGGCTTCATCGATAATCAGCGTGTCATACTGTCGAAGCAATCGATCAGAGGCTGTCTCAGCAAGAAGAATACCATCCGTCATCACTTTGATCAGCGTATTCGGGTCAGTCCGATCGTTGAATCTGATCTTAAAGCCGATCTCCTGTCCCAGCACTACCCGAAGTTCCTCAGACAATCGTGCGGCAATGGTCCTCGCCGCAATGCGGCGAGGTTGCGTATGCCCGATCAAGCCGTCGATTCCCCGCCCAAGCTCAAGGCAGATCTTGGGAAGTTGCGTGCTTTTGCCGGAACCCGTTTCTCCACAGACAACAATGACCTGATGTCGTTGCATCGCGTCAGCGATCTCCTCGCGACGAATGCACACCGGAAGGTCCGAGGGGTAGTGCACCGCCGGGATACTGCGCAGTCTCCGCGATCGGCGTTCCATCGATGCCTTGATCTCCGCCTCAATCTCGCTCAATGCGCCCTGCAATCCATGAGATGGCGGTGGGGGGGCTAGCTTCTCATCGCTCGCTGTCGGCATGCGACGATCCCGGTCGATCAGCCCTTTGCGCCGCGTTCGCCGCTCGGTTGAGCGATCTTGGTGGGAAACCCGCACCGATTCCACCAAGCCGCGCAATCGTTTGTGCAGCCGATCACGGTCCACGCCCATGCAGGCGTCAATCATCGACCACAAGCGTTCCAGATCGGCAGGGGTCACGGCAACAAGGATAGTGTCGCTTCCGGTTGCATACCGGAGTGTCAAGGGTAGAAAACGCGAACAGTTATGCTTCTACAAAGCGTTCAAGGAATCTTGCCTCGGATTCAATGCTGCCCACGATCACCATTTCTCGGCCCTCCTCCAGAACCGTTTCAGGACGAAGATCAGGCCGTATGCCCTTGGCGTCTCGAATGGCGACGACGGTGCATCCGGTTCTTTCACGGATGCGAGCATCGGCCAGGGTCTTGCCTACCAGAGATTTCGGCACTTCGATCTTGAAAAAATCCAACCCTTCGGCAATGGAAACCAGCCGACTTCGCTTGAGATAATTGAAGATGGTCGTGGCGCCCATCGAAGCGTACGACATCACAAAATCCGCTCCGGCCCGATGCAGCGTGGCGATATTCCGCTCTTCCGTTGCACGGCTGATGATCTGGATATCCGGCCGAAGGCTGCGACAGTAAATAGTCAAATAGATATTCAGGCTGTCATCTCGCGTCGTGACAAGCACCGCCGGAGCCTCCATCAGTCCGGCCCTCTTCAGCACATCAGCGTCCGTCGCATCGCCGATCACCGTACGGTCAGACTCAGGAACACGCCCGGAAACAAGCTCCACGATCCGCCAATCCACGCCTCTTGTCGAAAGCATCCGCGAAGCCGCACGTCCGACGCGCCCACCGCCGAGAATCACTACAGGGTTGATCGAAACGTTATAAATAATGAAATGTTCGTCGTAATTGGCCAGTTGTTCAGTTGTTCCCGTCATCACCAGGATCGAGTTCGGCCTGATCAGGGTGTCCGCGGTGGCATACGTGAACTCACCACGATCCCATACGCCGATGACATTCACGCCGATATCGCTCAGCCGGTTCTCGCGAAGCGTCTTGCCGACTAGGGGGGTGCGGGCGGCGTTGGCCTCGGCGATCAGCAATTCGTCAATCTGACCGACAACGTGCGTCACTGCATCGCCGCCGACGATCCCTCGAGAAAGGGCCTTGCCCATCATCTCGCCGAGTTGCAGGGCATGGGTCACTCCAGCACGGTGCAGAATATCCGCCGATTTCGCTGTGTTCGCCGTGGCCACGATCGGTGTTGCCGCAGCAACTTCACGCACAGTAAAGGCGACGTTGGTATTCAGAACATCCCCCCGCGTGGTAACCACCATCGCCGCGACATCGGCGCGTGCCCGTCGATAAACATCCGGATCGTCAAGCTCGCCCACGATCACGCGACGCCCCTGGTCGAGCAGGCGAGATGCCTCATCAAACTGCGGAGTAATCATGACATAGTCGTAATTGAACTGCTCAAGCTTGCGAAGTAACGCCGAGGCCACCGAATCATCCGAGGTCAGCAGCACATGCCCATTGGTCTCGGGCGGCACTTCACGCGGAATGCGTGATGCTCGCTGTGCGGCGATCCACGGAGCGTAAAAGAACTGAATGAATGTAAAGGGCAGCAACGTCAGAAGAAAAATCATCCCCGAAGCCAGCACGATGATCGAGAATACTCGACCGAGATCCGTCTCGAACGTGATGTCCCCGAATCCCAGCGTCGACATCACCGTCAGCGTCCAGTACAGTCCGGTGATCCAACTGTAATGCCGCCCTTCATACGCCATCAGGTAGTGAAACGCAACGCTGTAGATGGCCATCAGAATCGCCAACACCGTCAGAAACCGCACGAGCAGCAGAATGTTGCGACGACTCCCTCGCTGGCGAAGCATGTACACGACCTGGGCCGTAAAATACTTCATGGAACCATGCACTCCGACGTATGACCCGCTCTCAGTAGACGGCTTCGCGTTCTCAAGGCGATAGCCTATCCGCAATCTCCCGGACGGGCAGGCGGTGGTTCCTTCACCGCTTGACGTACTCGCTCCAGCGTGGAACTGTCGTAAAGCATGGATTTACCGAATCCTTGCAAAGCCCCGGCCTCCATCGCCCGCGACTGCGCATCCTCAAAGTTGCTCACGAGCATCCACGTCGAACATGGGTTGATGCTCCGCATAAGGTCAACGCCGTCCGCAGTATTAAAGTCGCCATCAAGAACGCGATTAACCAGCAGCAGGCACGCTTCCGGCAGATTCGCAAGCAATTCACGCAGGCTCTCTACGTTGGCGATTCGTGCCTGTGGCGCAGCCCGCCTGACCATGCTCGAAATCATCCCGGCATCCGGTCGGCAGTGTCCTACTAGAACAATCAAAGGTTCACGTTCCATGCACAGCGTCCTTTCGACGCATCATCACCGCAGATCGAGTCACCACAAGTTCCACGCCCGCCCATTCGACCCGCCGCATTGCTCCCGACGAATCGCTGATCATTGTGCATGCTGCTCGCAACGATCGTTGCGATAGCCGATCCAGGCCGATATTTCCCTGTAATGTGATCCACCCAGAGCGCAGCACTTCCCCAAGGTGAACCGGGTGCAGCAACTTGAGTTCCGCCCGAGACCACTCAAGCGCCCCATCATGCTTCAACGGGCGCACGCGTCGAGCATCCACCGCAAGGCAGTCCGCAATCATGGCCTGCAGCGCCGCAACCTCACCAGCCCGCTCTGCCCCTCGCGGGAACCGTTCCGCCAGAAGCGGAAGCACCCTCGAACGAAGAAAAGCTCGATCGCGCGAAACATCCTCATTCGTCACATCATGACGCCAACTCCAACCCGCTCTCCCGCAAATCGCTTCGGTGTCACGTCGATGCACCCCCAGCATCGGGCGAACAATCGTAATGGCTCCGCCCAGACGAGTACGGACCATTCGTCTGGATGCGATGCCTCCCAGTCCTCGAGGGCCGGCGCCACGCAGCATCCGCAGCAGCACCGTCTCGAGCTGATCATCAAGGTGATGCGCCGTCGCAACAAAACGGCAGCCGTGCGCCTCCGCAAGAGAAGCCAGCGCGATATACCGCATCCGACGCGACTTCGCTTCCAGATTTCCGCCGGCGGGTCGAGCTTCGACACGATCCTCGCAAAAAGGCGCCCCAAGCCACTCGGCCAGGCTGCGTGCAGAATCACGATCCGCCGCGGCCTCGGCCCCCGCACGCATGTCATGCACGATATGCCCGATCACCAAGTCATCGCTCGCGGCAGTCAGGCAGATCGCAAGCGCCGAACTATCGGCTCCACCTGAACACGCGATCAGTGTTCTCCGCATCCCCGGAGCATCACGCCCCCCCCCGGTCAGCGCCCGCCAATCACGGATGACACGGGCGACCAGTGGATCGCTCCGCGGCAGCCGAGGAATGGACCGTGCACCGACCATCAACCGATGATAGGGTTCGCATGATGCGTCCCGTTCCCCAGCACGCGGATCACCGACCTGACCCATCGGCAGGGTTTATCGCCCACCCCGATGATGATGAGCATGATTTTCTTCCCGAGCCTACGACATCGCTCCCCTCATGGGTGCCGTTGGGCATTGCCATGTTCGGCTTCGTCGTGCTCATGCACACACTGATCAGGTCGATGCGGCGAAGCCGAGCACGCACATCCGACATGTCCCGGCCACCCAAAGAGCGACTCTCCGAGTTACGCCAAGAGGCCCTTAAGCGACGCGACCCCGTAGAATCCCTGATGGCCGATGCCACTGAGCTTTGCCAAAGGCTGGCATCCCAGCTTGATGCCAAGGCCGCAAGGCTTGAGCAGCTCATCGCGCGGGCCGAGTCAATGGCTTCGAACTTCGACGGCCGGCTCGCCGAGACGCCCACGCCGCAGCGGTCCACGCATCCACCTGCTGATTCTCGGCCATCCTCGGCCCCGGCCGAGCCGCTGATGTCCCGTGTCTATGCCTTGGCCGACCAAGGGCTTTCCCCCCGCGACATCGCTCAGGAAGTTGACCAGCCGCAGGGCCACGTCGAGCTCATGCTCAATCTCCGGCGGCTGTGACTCGTCCGAGCATCCTTCTTTCTTCCAGATTTCTTCCAGCTTCCATTTCAGAACGTTGCACATCCACCATGATGACTTGACATAATCTATCTTATCGGACTTTATGCCCGACGCATCGACCGGCTCGGACTGGACTTGGGTTTGTGGCCGGAACATGTACCGGATCGGCATCCGGCTTGTATTCCGTCACCCGAACAGAAGGGATCACTTCCACGTGAAGCCGACGCCGACGCTCGCAGTCTACCGCATAGCCCAGGAGTCCGACCAGATGGGCATTGTCGCTCGGCTCGGACATCATCGGCTTCGACCCCGATTCCGGGACTTGTCAGGAGCAGATCCGATGCATAATGTAGCCCATGCTACAATTTGCGCCCCGCAGCGCCAGAGCCTGTGCCAAATTTTCATCACAGATCCTCGGTGCGTTCTTCATCACCATCCTTACTGGTCTAGGAGG
This sequence comes from Phycisphaeraceae bacterium, assembly GCA_019636695.1. Lineage (GTDB taxonomy): Bacteria > Planctomycetota > Phycisphaerae > Phycisphaerales > UBA1924 > JADLCM01. The sequence goes on along the minus strand of JAHBXD010000006.1, from coordinate 155,429 downwards.
GTGTGCGAAATCCGCCGAGACTGAAAACCGCTCTCCCGACCGCATCAAGATCACCTGCACCGTCGGCATGGTGGCTGAGGTCGTGCGGCACGTCGCTGGCGAAACGGCCGAGGTCACATCGCTGATGGGCGAGGGCGTCGATCCGCACCTATACAAACCCACCCGTTCGGACATCAGCCGGCTGCTCAACGCCGATGTTGTCTTTTACAACGGCCTCCTCCTCGAAGGCAAGCTGACTGACGTCTTGGCCAAAGCCGCGGCATCGGGCAAACACGTCTTTCCGATTGCCGAGTTTCTTCCCCGTGATCGACTCCTGACTCCCGGTGACTTCGAAGGCCACGAAGATCCTCACGTCTGGATGGATCCGACCCTCTGGTCGTTGGTGGCCGATATCGTTCGTGATCGTCTGAGCGAACTCCGACCGGAACATGCTGCAACATTCGCCGCAAATGCCGCGGCATACCGCTCCAAGCTCGCCGAACTCGATGCATACGCCCTCGCGGTGCTTACAACGATTCCCGAAGCGCAGCGAGTGCTCGTCACTGCACACGACGCCTTCGGGTATTTCGGGCGTCGATACGGCTTTGAAGTCGTGGGCATTCAAGGCATCAGCACCGAGAGTGAGGCCGGTGTGCGTGATATCGAGCGTCTGGTCGAACTGATCGTTTCTCGGAAGATCGCAGCCGTCTTTGTCGAAAGCACCGTTTCTGATCGCAACACACAAGCGCTCGTCGTGGGCGCAGCGCGCCGAGGGTGGTCAGTCCGTATTGGGGGGTCGCTCTTTGCCGACGCCATGGGCGCTGCCGGCTCGTACGAAGGCACATACATCGGCATGATCGATCACAACGTAACCCACATCGCTCGCGCACTGCGCGGCGAGGCGCCTGAACGCGGCATGACGGGCCAACTCTCGGAGCCTGTGCCATGACGCTCCTCCATCCACCACAGCCGCTGCCGAGCACAATCAGCACGCTTCCCGAGCACAGCGAGCACAGCCCGTTGTCGATTCACGCCGTGACCGTTGCCTACCAACGAAAACCGGTACTTTGGGATGTCGATTACGATGCCCCCCCGGGACAGTTGATCGCCGTTGTCGGACCGAACGGCGCCGGGAAGAGCACGCTCATCAAGGCAGCCCTCGGATTAATCCCGATCGCATCGGGCCGCGTCGAAATGTGGGGACGCCCCTACCCGAAGGTTCGATCTCGTGTCGGCTACGTTCCTCAGCGAGAGAGCGTCGATTGGGATTTCCCGGTTTCCGCCCTTGATGTCGTCTGCATGGGACGCTATCGCCGCATCGGCTGGTGCCGTCCGATCGGTCGCTCGCATCGTGCAGCCGCCATGGAAGCACTTCAACGTGTCGGCATGATCGAATATGCCGACAGGCAGATCAGCCAACTTTCCGGTGGCCAGCAGCAGCGGGTGTTCCTTGCCCGTGCGCTTGCGCAGGAAGCCGACCTCTATTTCATGGACGAACCGTTCGCCGGCGTTGATGCCGCAACCGAGAAGGCGATCGTCGATGCGCTTCGGAACCTTCGATCATCAGGAAAAACAGTGCTCTGCGTCCATCATGACCTTCAGACCGTCTCTGACTACTTCGACAGTGTTGTGCTTCTCAACATGCGGATTGTCGCCGCCGGACCTGTTTCTGAGGTATTTACGCACGAGAACCTTCAGAAGACCTACGGGGGAAGGCTCACCTTGCTTTCCACGGCTGCCGAAGCAATCGCGAGGGATACGGGGCGAAGCTCGTGATCCACGCATCGCTCGGCGCAATCACCGACGTTGCGATCGAATGGCCTTCGCTCGCAGATATTGTGCGCACCCTGACGTTGCGAGCCGGATACAACACCACCGTCGTCATCGTCGGCGCTGCTCTCCTCGGTCTTGCCGGCGGCATTGTCGGCACGTTTGCGCTCTTCCGGCGTCGCGCCCTCGTGGCCGATGCCCTTAGCCACGCTGCGCTCCCTGGCATCGCACTCGCATTCATGGTGGGTGTCGCCCTGGCTGGCCACGGGCGCTCAACCCCCCTGCTGCTCGCGGGTGCCGCGGCAGGCGGCATAGCAGGATTGCTGGCGATTCATGCGATCGCACGCTGGACACGTCTGGGCGAAGATGCCGCCATCGGCATCGTATTGAGCGTCTTCTTCGGTTTCGGAACCGTGCTCCTCGGTCTGATTCAGGGCATGAGCACAGGAAAGGAAGGCGGACTCAAAACGTTCATTTATGGCCAGACCGCCGCCATGCAGGCATCTGATGCCGCGAACATCGGCGCAATCGCGATCGCCTCGATCATCCTAGTCAGTCTCCTGCTCAAAGAGTTCCGCCTGCTCTGCTTTGACGAAACCTTCGCTCGTGCCCAGGGATGGCCGACAAACACCCTTGACTACCTGATCCTGGCGATGGTCCTCGTCGTGCTCGTGGTCGGTCTCCAAGCCGTCGGCTTGCTCCTTGTCGTCGCTATTCTCATCATCCCCCCCGCTGCAGCGCGATTCTGGAGTGACCGACTCGATCGCCTCCTCTGGATTGCGGGAGGAATCGGTTTGGCAGGTGGGTATTTCGGCGCTGCCGCTTCTTCGCTTCTGCCTCGAATGCCCGCCGGAGCCGTCATCGTCCTGACATCAGGCCTGTTCTTTCTCGTCAGCATGGCGTTTGCCCCGCGTCGCGGCCTGCTCGCCGCAGCGGCACGGCGTTTCGTCCTTCGCTTCCGTATCACACGCGACCATGTCCTTCGAGCCATGCTTGAACTCAAGGAACTGGTCGAACCTTCCATCGCAGCCGATCCGCATGCCGTCATCCGACACGCCGGCGCATCACCGCTGAGCGGGCGTCTGGCCATCCTGCTTGCACGCAGTCAGGGCTTGATTTCTCGCAGCACAGACGGGATCACCCTCACCCCTCGCGGCCTGGAAAATGCGCTCCGCGTCGTGCGTAACCACCGCCTGTGGGAGCAATACCTGATGCACTATGCCGAGATCGCCCCGTCTCACGTCGACTGGTCTGCCGACCTTGTAGAACACGTGCTCGACCCTTCCCTCATCGCCGATCTGGAAAAAGCTCTCTCAGACGATGCTGAACGCTCCGGGCTGCCTCCCAGCGCTCACCCGCTGACCGCGCGAGGCCGCCCATGAATGAGAGCACCTACACCTTTATCGCCGTAGATCTCCCGGCGATGCTTGCCCTCACCTTGGCCTGCCTCACCTGCGGGTTGCTTGGCAACTACCTTGTACTGCGCCGAGAAAGCCTCATGGGCGATGCCATCGCCCACAGTGTTCTCCCCGGAATCGTCCTCGCCTTCCTGCTCACCGGCAGTCGAGATGCGTTCCCCATGTTCCTCGGGGCTGCTGGCGCCGGTGTCGTGGCGGTCATCCTGATCGATGCCCTCTGCCGCTACGGACGCGTCGAGCGCAGCGCCGCGATGGGTGTCGTCTTCTGCGTGCTTTTTGCGGCGGGCGTACTCCTGCTTCGCCTTGCTAGCGCCGAAAATGTCGATCTCGATGCCGATTGCGTCCTGTACGGCCAGCCCGAAACGATCATCTGGTACCCCCCCGCCGAATGGTCCCAATTCTTCACATGGGCAACGCTGGTCGGATACGTCTCGCCCGAAGGGCACGCAGTCGGCGGAGTGCCTTCTCAGGTCGTTGCGCTCGCCTGCACGCTCCTGGTCACCGTCATCTGCCTAAGGCTCTTTCACAAAGAACTTGCCCTCGCGGCCTTCGATCCAGGGCTTGCCGGCTCGCTCGGGTTTTCCCCCGTGTGGATCACGCGTGGCCTGATGGTCCTGATCGCCGCCGCAACGGTGGTCAGTTTTGAGGCCATCGGTTCTATTCTGGTCATTGCCATGCTCATTTGTCCCGGCGCCACCGCCCGGCTCTGCACCGACAAACTCAAGCACCAGATCCGCTTGAGCGGTGCCTTCGCCGCCGCAAGCGGCCTCATCGGATACATCGTCGGGGCATTCGGGCCCGGGTGGCTGGGGTTCGAAGGCTCACTCATCGTTTCCGGTTCCGCGACGGTCATCGCGGGCCTCCTCCTCGTGGCGGCGATGATCGCCGCACCGGGGCAGGGGTTGATCTCCGTCCGTCGCCGTCGCACCGCGCTCGAACGCCGCATCGCACGCGAAGACGTCATCGCGATGGTCTATCGTGCTGAAGAACTTGGCCAGAACCAAGGCCTGTCGTTCGAAACGATCAGGCGATCTCTCGCTTCGGCCCGTGCCGCACGCTTGGGCATTTCGGCCGCCCGCCGATCAGGGCACGTCGTGAATGCTCCTGCCGGTGTGATACGACTGACCGACAAAGGCCGCGAAGAGGCACGAACCATCGTGCGAAGTCATCGGCTCTGGGAGTTGTTTCTCGTGCGGGAACTCGGCATCAGGCCCGACCACGTCCACCCCACCGCCGAACGTCTCGAGCATCTCCGCGACGCCTCCGGCCGCATCATGCCCCAGCGAGAGCACGGCGAACTCGATCCGCACGACCGGCAGATCCCCTGATCGCTGCGAAGCCTTGCAATCATTCGGTCAGCGTCGAGGCGATCGTGTGTAGTTCCTGCGAGGCAGCACCGTAATTTCAATGCCTTCGTCGCGAGTCACGCGCGTCGCCTTCCATCCCTTATCCGTCTGCGAAGCGTCATAAATCACGTGGCTCCCGTCCTTAAGCACCCGAAACCCGTCTCCCTCGATGACGGAGTAGTGGACAAAAATATCCTGACCCTCAGGACCGGTGATAAACCCGAACCCTTTCCGTGGATCAAACCACTTGACCGTGCCACGCACGCCTGTGAGCTGAGTCGCTGGGTGATCGCTCATGGCGGTCCCTCGATGAAGGTTGGCGGACCACAGCCGAAAACGCGGCGCGTTCATGGCCTGCCGGGTCACGCAAGGTCGCGGGGAGGAGGGATCCCCGGCCTCAGCAAACCTTCGACATTACCTATTTTACCAGCTTCTTCCCGGTCCGTGCAAGAAGAAACGGCGAAGAGGACATCCCTCTCCGCCGCTCAATACTTAAACACGCACCCCTCTTTGGGGGGGCAATCAGGCCGGATTGCCCGCCGGCGCCTGAATAACCGGGGATTCCGCTTGCGCTCGCAGATCAAGCAGCGCCTGCTTGCGGCTGAGCTTGATGCGGCCCTGGTCATCCACCAGTATCACTTTCACCTTCACCATGTCGCCGATCTTCACGACATCCGACACGCTCTTGACATATCCCTCGGCAAGTTCAGAGATATGGCACATGCCGTCGGTGCCTGGCGCAAGTTCGATGAAGGCGCCGAAGTCCTTGGTGCTTACCACCTTGCCGGTGAAGATCGTCCCGACCTTGATTTCCGCGCACAACGCTTCGATCTCCGCACGCGCGGCGTCGATCGTCTCGCCGTTGGGCGCTGAAACCATCACGGTGCCGTCATCTTCCACGTCGATGGTCACACCGTATTTGTCCTGAAGCGCGCGAATCATCTTGCCGCCCGGGCCGATCAACTTGCCGATCTTCTCCGGATCGATCTGGATCGTGACCAGGCGAGGGGCATACACCGAGATATCCGCCCGAGGTGCGGGCATCGCGGCTTCGATCGTCTCGATGATCTGCAGCCTGCCTTGGCGGGCCTGTGCGAAAATCTGCTCCACCTGCGAGATCGTCAGCCCGCGAGCCTTGAGGTCAAGCTGAATCCCCGTGATTCCCTCCCGCGTGCCCGACACCTTGAAGTCCATGTCGCCGAAGAAGTCTTCCTCGCCGATGATGTCCGTCACGAAAAGGGTGTTCTTCTCGTCGCTGAACCACCCGACGCTGATGCCCGCGCAAGTCGCCTTGATCGGCACGCCCGCATCCATCAACGCAAGGCACCCGCCGCACACCGAAGCCATCGACGAAGAGCCGTTACTCTCCGTGATGTCACTGATCAGGCGAATGGTGTACGGAAACTCCTCCGGACTCGGCAGAATCCCCATCAACGAACGCTCCGCGAGCGCGCCGTGCCCGATCTCTCGACGTCCCGGACCTGTGATGCGCCCGGCCTCACCCGTGCAGAACGGCGGGAAATTGTAATGCAGCGTGAACTTCTTGCTGTATTCAGGCAGCAGGCCGTCCACGATCTGCTCGTCACGTGCCGTTCCCAGCGTGCAGCTCACCAGGCTCTGCGTCTCACCTCGCTGAAAGAGCGCTGACCCGTGCGTCCGGGCGAAAACGCCCACCTGGCACTCGATCGGCCGGATCTCTGTCGGCTTGCGACCGTCAGCACGGATCCCCTTCTCAAGAATCAGCTTCCGCGTCAGTTTCTTTTCAAGCGTCCGGAAGGCCTCTTTGGCCCACTTCTGCCGCTTCAACGACTCGGAATACACTTCATACGTGCCGCCCGTGTTCAGCGGGAAATGCTCTTCGATCAGTTTCTTTCGAACCTCATCCACCTTCGCGCTGCGCTCGGCCTTGCCGGGAATCTGACGCGCTGCCAGCAGATCCTTCTCCGCGAGCATTCGCACCTCTTCTGCGATTTCCTTCGGCGGAAGCATCGGTTCGTGCAGAATCGTCTTCGCCTGGCCGACCTTCGCGACAAGTTCATCGATCAACGCCAGGATCTCTTTGATCGCGGCATAGCCGAACTCAATCGCGGCGACCATGTCGGCCTCGCTGATCTCCGCAGCGCCGACTTCGATCATGTTGATGCCGTCCTTATGCCCTGCGAGCACAAGGTCAAGATCAGAGTACTCCATCTGGCTCACGGTCGGGTTGATCACCAGCGTCGGGCCGTCTTCCGTGTGAATCCGCGCGACACGCACCGTCGCGGTCGGTCCCTCAAAGGGGGCGCTGCTGATCGCAAGCGCGGCCGAAGCCGCCGTCCCCGCCAGAACGTCGCTGTCATTCTCGCCGTCGTGGCTCATCACCCAGCACTGAATCTGGATTTCATCGACAAACCCATCCGGGAACAGCGGCCTGATCGGGCGGTCGATCATCCGCATCGTCAGAACTTCCTTCTCGTTCGGTGCGCCCTCACGCTTGCGGAACCCACCCGGGAACTTCCCTGCCGCCGACAGCTTCTCGCGGTAGTCCACCGACAGAGGGAAAAAATCCAGACCTTCCCGCGGCGCGGCACGCATCACCGTCGCAAGCACCGAGGTCTCGCCATAGGTCGCGATGATGCAGCTCGTCGCGAGCTTGGCCACTTTGCCGGTCGCGAACGAAAGCATGCGACCGCCGATCTCCTTCTCGACCACGACCGTTCCGAGCAACGCACTTGTTTTGACCATCGTTCTGCCTCTGGGCCGTCTCAGCCCTTGACGGATCGACCGCGCCGATGCCGCACGCAACTCGTCGGCACATCAGGCGCACTCGATCCAGGTTGACCGTCGGCAAACCCCGCCCGATTCGCCGCAGAGGCAGAAGGCGCGGGGCAGCACACTGCCGCGCGCCCACTGCCGCTGAGCAAGACAGGGACGCCCTATCTACCCGATACACGAAAAGTCTCGCCGACTTCACGCCCGCGAGACCGATACCACTACTTACGCAACCCGAGACGCTTGATCGTCTCCTGGTACTTCGCCGCATCCGTACGGGCAAGATAACGCAGCAGCTTATTCCGCTTGCTCACCATCTGCACCAGACCGCGGCGAGAATGGAAATCCAGACGATTGCTCCGAATGTGCTCGGCCAGATCCTTGATCCGTTCCGTCAGCACCGAAATCTGCACCTCGGGAGATCCCGTGTCCGTATCGTGACGGGCGAAGGTCTTAACGGCGTTCTTACGCTTCTCGGCGGAAATCATCAGTCGGGCTTCCGGGTCAGTACTTGTTCGGATTCTGGACGAACGAAATGGTAGACCGCGGCCGATCCGGGATCAACCCACCCTCAACCCCCCTATCCACACCAACCCTCCTGCCGCAGCGTTTTTCGCCCATTGCTTCTACCCTCTTCCATGGCCCTCTCCGTAGCCCGGCGTGTCTCCTCCCTTCAGCCTTCGGCGACCATTGCCATGGCCAATCGCGCCAAGGCCCTCACCCGCCAGGGGCGAGAGATCCTTCAGTTCACGCTCGGCGAGCCGGATTTCGACACCCCCCGGCAGATCAAGCAAGCCGCGATCGATGCACTCCTCGCGGGCCAGACGAAATACATGCCCACCCTCGGCGACCCCGAAACACGCGCGGTCATCGCCGCAAAACTCCGAACCGAGAACGGCCTCGCGGGGGTCACGCCGGAGCACATCGCCATTACCAGTGGCGGCAAACACGCGCTCTACAACCTCTTTCAATGCCTCTTTGATCACACCTGCCCAGGCGAAGCACCCCGCGAGTTCATCCTCCAGACCCCAAGTTGGGTCAGTTACGCTCCCATTGCCCGGCTCGCAGGCGCCGAAGTCGTCGAGGTCCACACCACTGTCGAGTCCGACTTCAAAATGACCCCGGCGCAGCTCCGTCAGGCCATTACGCCCCGCACACGCGCGGTCATGCTCAACTCGCCGAGTAATCCCTGCGGCACCATGTACACCGAGTCCGAACTGCGCGACATCGCCGCAGTGCTTGTCGACGCTGCCGTATCCATCGCGCCCGATCTTGTCGTGATTTCCGATGAAATTTACGAAAAAATCATCTTCGGCGGCATCGCGCACTTCTCCATAGGCTCGATCCCCCAACTCGCCGAACGAACGGTCACCGTCAACGGTCTCAGCAAGGCTTACGCCATGACCGGATGGCGTGCGGGATACGCCGCCGCCCAAGGAGAATTCGGCCTGCGCCTCATCAATGCCCTCGGCACCCTGCAGGGCCAGATGAGCACCAACATCACCAGCTTCGTCTATCCCGCGATTCGCGCGGCCCTCACGCAGTGCGCCGACGATGTCGAATCTATGCGTGCGGCCTTCGCGCGACGTGCAGTTGTCATGACCGAACGCCTCTCGGGTTTACCCCAGGTGCAGACCCCGCGACCAACCGGAGCGTTCTACGCATTTCCTGACATCTCCGCCGCGTTCGGCAAAACGACCCCCACCGGGCGCATCATCCGCTCAAGTGTGGACTTCTGCGAGGCGATGCTGGAGGAAATCGGCCTCGCGGCGATCCCGGGCGAAGAGTTTGGCGGTATCGGACGCAACCACATCCGCCTGAGCTTCGCATGTTCTGAAGAGACCATCCATAGGGGGATCGACCTCATGTCCAAGTTTCTCTCGGATCTGCGATGAGCATGTACGAAGGCCCACCACCGATCGACATCGCTCGGGCTTTGCAGCAGGCAGCCGCAATGGCCCGCGCTGGTCGTCTGGGTGAAGCCGCATCCCTCTGCCAAAGGGTGCTCAGTCAATCCCCGGGAAACCCCGAGGCGCTCCTGCTCCTCGCGGAACTCCACCTCCACGCCGGGCGACCCGCCGAGGCCATCGCTGCATGCGAAGCCGTGCATGCCGCACACCCGAAGCACGCCGGCGCGATGATCGCACTTTCGCGCATGCACGCCTTCACGGGCAACCTCCCCAAAGCCCTGGAGCTTGCCGAGCGTGCTGTCGAGGCCGCTCCTCTCGATCCCGATGCCCAACTCTGGCGCGGCCTCACGATGAATCGCGCCCGTCGCTTCACCGATGCACGGAAATCCATCCGCAAAGCAATCGATCTTGCGGCAGGCCAGCCCCAGACACTGCTTCGCATGGCCCAGGCCCTCAACGAGCATGAAAGGCTTGACGACGCCGAAGAATGTCTCGACCAGGTCGCCGCGCTGCCCGGAGCGCCCGCAGCACTCCTCGTGCGTCTCGCCGCCATCCGCGAGCGGAAGCGAGCCTACGACTCCGCACGCGCGACCTATGAACAGGCGCTCGCCATCGACCCCGATACACCAGGTGCGCTCCTCGGCCTTGCCCGCATGCAAGATCGCATCGGTCAGGATGAAGAATGCCTGGCCACCATCGAACGACTTCTGCAACGCGCTCCCGGCGATGCCGTCGCGATTATGACCAAGTCACGCGTGCTTCGCCGTCAGAAACGGCACGATGACGCCGCTGCCATGCTCCGTGAAGAAGCCGCGCGCACTCCCCGCCAGGCGCCCGATCGCGGCATGCTCCTGATCGAACTCGGACACGTCCTCGATTCCCTCGGGCAATACGACGAAGCCTTCACATGCGTGCGCGATGGCCAGTTGCTGTGGGGGCAGTCACCCGCCGCCCAGAGGCATCCGCCTGAACGCTTCCTCGACTGGGTCGAGCGCGGTCCTCGATGGATCACACCCGAAATCCTCTCGACGTGGACCGCTCGATCACCCGACGACGGCCTGCCCGATCCGGTTTTCTTCCTCGGCTTCCCGCGCTCCGGCACAACCCTCACCGAGCAGATGCTCGATGCACACCCCAATCTCGTCACCAGCGACGAACTCCCTCTCGTGCGCGAAGTTATGGAAGAACTTCGTCTACGCATTGCTCCCGGCGTGCCCTATCCCGACCACCTCGCCGACCTCACCGATGCGCATCTCCGCCGCTGCCGCGCTGCCTATTGGCAGCAGGCCCAGATGCGCATGGGCGATGCGCTCGACGGCAAACGCCTCATCGACAAAAGCCCGCTCAATACGTGGCGTCTCCTCGTCATCCGTCGCGTCTTTCCCGAAGCAAAGGTGCTCTTCGCCCTCCGCGATCCCCGAGACGTCTGCCTCAGTTGCTTCTTTCAGCGCTTCAACCCCAACCCGGGTATGGTGCTCTTCCAGACGCTCGAAGGCACGGCTCGGCTCTACACCGCCGTCATGAATGCCTGGCTCAAATATCGTGACATCCTCGGTCTCGAGTGGATGCAGACTCGATATGAAGATCTTGTCGAAGATGTGGACACCCAGGCCCGAAAACTGATCGACTTCATCGGCGAGCCTTGGGATGACCGCGTCATCGATTATCACGAAAACCTTGCCGACAAGGTGGTCAGCACGCCGAGCTACATGAGTGTTCGCCGACCCATTTATAAAAAGAGCATCGCGAGATGGAAGCGCTACGAGAACCACCTCGCCCCTATCCTCGACCAGTTGCAGCCCTTTGTCGAGGCCTTCGGGTACGAGTAACGCCGACGCCCCATCACGCCTTCCCTGGGGCCATTGCCGGCCTTCCGCCGCATCAGCCTCTACGCGACCGCGCGCACGCCTTGCCTTGGCCGGCGGAATGTGCCGGAACGATCGGCACGGCGTGCGAAAGGCGTCCCCTCGCATCCCCGACGTATTATCGCCTCGCCGCCGGCCTTCCCGACTTCTCCGGATCGACTCGACGGCATCGACGCTGCCACGCGCGGAGCTGATTCATGGCCGAAATTGCCCAACTCATCCAAGATGCTTCTCAGGCCCATCGCGCCGGCGACTTGGCCAAAGCCATGACGCTCTATCGCCAGGTGCTCGAACTCGATCCCCAGAGGGCCATCGTCTGGAGCATGCTCGCCCAGTGCTTCGCCCAGTTGAACCACTTCGAGCGTGCCGCAGAAACCTTTCATAAAGCGATCGCGCTCGATCCCGGCCAGTTCCTCTATCGATTTTTCTGCGCACAGTCGCTCCGTCGGCTCGGCCGCATCGATGACGCGATCGAGCAGTTGCGCGAGTCAATCCGTCTCCGCCCCGACCACCTCGAATCGCACGACCAGCTCTGCCGGCTCCTTGCTCAGGCTGGTCGCGCTGATGAACTCACCGCGGCGAATGCGGCCCTTCAAGCCGCCCTGCCGCAGACTCAGGCCGATGCCGAACGCCTCGGCGATGAACTCGCCCGAACGCGCCGCTCGCGCGAGGCGCTGCTTTGTTATCGCAAAGCCCGGGAAATCGGTCCTCCATCGGCCGGGCTGCTCGTCAAACTTGGTGAAGCCCTGATCAACGCCAGAGATCTCGAAGCCGCCTGGCATGCCTTCCGCGAAGCCCTCGAACTCGATCCCGATGTTCCTGGCGCCGCGGCCCACCTCGTCTCCCTCTCCGAGCGCCTCAACCGGCTCGATGACGCTCGCTGGTATGCCGGCGCGGCCCTCGATCGCGATCCCGAAAACACCGACCTCAACCTCGCCTTGGCCAAGATCGACCGACGCGAGGGCACTTTGCCCGTTGCTCGCGCTCGACTCGAAAAATTGATCCGCAGTCCGCGCATCACCAGCCGCTGGGTCTATGCCAATGTCGTCAACGAACTCGCCATGACGCTCGACGCCATGGGCCTCTACCAGGAAGCCTACGAGCGATTTGCGGAGTCCCAGAATGTGCTCGCCCAGCGGCAGGAAGCCCGCCGTTTTCCCCTCGCCGAATACCCCGCATGGTTGCGCCACGTTCGCCAGAGCCTCTCGGCCGAGCAGGTCGCCGGCTGGAAGCCCCCACCCCAGCTCGATCCGGCAAATGCTCCGATCTTCTTTGTCGGCTTCCCTCGCTCAGGCACAACCCTCCTCGAGCGCATGCTCGCCGCCCACCCGCGCCTTATCGCAACCGACGAAGCCGGCCTGCTCCCCGACCTGATGAACAAGGCCAAGGCGTTCATCGGCGATCAGGTCCTCTTTCCACAGAACCTCGATTACCTCGACCCGGACCAGATCACGCAACTTCGTCGCACCTATCTCGCCGACGCCCAGTCCCACCTGGGCATCGAAGAATCTTCCGGCAAACGCATCGTCGACAAGCTCCCGCTCAACATCGCGCGCCTTGCCGCCGTCCGCCGGATCTTCCCCGAAGCCAAGGTGCTCGTCGCCATCCGCGATCCGCGCGACGTCGTGCTGAGTTGCTTCTTCCAGGTCTTCGGCCCCAACCACGCTATGGTGCACTTCCATACGCTCGAATCGACCGTCAACCTCTATACAGAAGTGATGTCCCTCTGGCTCCGCCAGCGCGAGATCCTCGGCCTCGATTTCATGCAGACACGCTACGAAGATCTCATCGCCGATCCGTCTGAACACGCACGAAGTGTCGTCCGGTGGCTCGGCGAATCTTGGGACGACGCCGTCCTCCGATATCAGGAAAGCACCACCCAGGCGCAGATCAACACCCCCAGCTACCAGGCCGTCGCCTCTCCCATCCACGGCCGTGCCCGCGGGCGCTGGCGCAACTATGCCTGGCATCTTGATCCGCACCTTCCCAAGCTCGAACCTTTCATCCGCGAGTTCGGCTACGAAGCACGCTGATCGGCTCATGCCGCCGACTCTCTCGCATACCCTTCCTGGTGCGCCATCCTCCGAGGCATATCTTCGAGCAAACCCCCGAAGCACTCGCCGCCTGGTGTCGCGAGCGCCAATGGCCTTCGTTCCGCGCTGACCAAGTCCTCGACTGGGTCTTTCGCCGGGGAGTCATCGACCCCCAGGCCATGACCAACCTCTCGCGCCTCGAGCGATCAACCCTCGAAGACAACTGGGTCTTTCTCTCCGGTCGCACACTCACCAGCCGGCTCGCCACCGATGGCACCAGAAAACTCCTTATCGAGTGGGATGACGCTCCTTCCCCCCTCCCCGCTCCCTCCGCACCCACGCAAGAGACTCCCCAGTCACGCACCCTCCCGCAACTTGCGCCCGGCGCCGGCCCGTCTCGCCAGACCGAATGCGTCATGATCCCCGCACTCGATCCCACCGGCGCACGTCGCACGGCCTGCATCTCGTCGCAGGTCGGGTGCCCGGTAGGGTGCCGATTCTGTGCCAGCGGCCTCGAAGGTCTCGACGGCAACCTCTCGGCAGGCCGCATCGTCGAGCAGGTCTGGAGGCTTGAACAACTCATCAGGCTCGAGCACGCCCAGCCCGACCTCCCGCCGCCTCGCATCACCAATGTCGTCTTCATGGGCATGGGCGAGCCGCTGAGCAACTTCAACGCCGTCACGCACGCCGTTCGCATCCTCGCTGCGCCCTGGGGCATGGGCATCAGCGCTCGCAAAATCACCATCTCCACCGTCGGCCTTCCGAAATATATCGAGCGCCTCGCCGACGAACTCGACATCCCCGTCACGCTCGCGCTCTCCCTCCACGCCCCCACCGACGAGATTCGCCGACAGTTGATCCCCTGGGCCGAGTACACCACCATTGCCGACCTTCTCGCCGCCTGCCGCCGATGGTTCGAAAAAACCGGTCGTGAAATCACGCTCGAATACACACTCCTTCGTGGCATCAACGACCACCCAGACCACGCCGCCCGACTTGCCGCCCTCGCTCGCCAGATCCGTGCCAATGTCAACCTGATTCGCTACAACGAAGTGAGCGGCCTCCCCTTCCGCCGCCCACAGACCGACGACGTCCGTGAATTCCAGCGCATCCTCCGCGCCAGAGGCATCAACGCCCACATCCGCGCAAGCCGAGGAAGAGACATCGCGGCCGCCTGCGGCCAACTCCGCCGCGAGCATGCAGACGCCTCCCCGCCCTCACTCCCCTGATCCGCCGCTCGTTCGAGCACACCCGATGTCCCGCGATTCCTGCACCCTCCATCGCCTCACGCACATCACCTCCCACGAGGTCGGCCAACTCGCCGAACTCCTCATCGATGTCGTCGACAGCGGCGCTTCCGTCGGCTTCATGCACCCTCTCGCTCGCGAGCACGCCGAAGCCTTCTGGACCGCCATCGCCCACGAGGTCGCCCTCGGCCGCCGGGCACTCATCGCCGCAACCGATCACCGTGGCATCTGCGGCACCGTCCATCTCGTGCTCGCTCAACCTGACAACCAGCCCCACCGAGCAGACCTCGTAAAAATGCTCGTCCATCGCCGCGCACGTCGGCAAGGCGTCGGAGCGGCCCTCCTGCTCGCGGCCGAAAATCTCGCTCGCTCCTGCGGCAGATCGCTCCTCGTTCTTGACGCGGTCACCGGCGGCGACGCTGCACGCCTCTACGAAAAGCACGGGTGGCTCAAGGTCGGCGACATCCCCGGATACGCCCGCTACCCCGACGGCCGCCCCTGCGGCACCACCTACTACTACCGCATCCTCGCATGACGACCCATCCCATTGGTCCTCGCCGCTCCTGCGGTTCGATGCGTGCGGTACGACATCCCGCGCAATGCTCTATCGACTGCGGATACCTCCCCTACCCTTCCCGCCCCGCACGGCTTTGACCATGACGCACCCCAGCCCGCTCCATCCCCGATTTGAAGACCTTGCCGCGACCTTCCTTCCCTGGGGGCCGCCCGAAGCGCCTGTCGCCGTTGTCGAGTCCTTCGGAGAAGTTGCACTCGAATACGCCGCCATTCGCAAATCAGCATTGTTGCTCGATCTCCCGCAACGCGCCACCATCGAGATCACCGGCGGCGATCGCCTCGGCTTCCTCGAGCGCATGCTCACCCAGAAACTCGCCGATATGCCCCCCTACTCCCTAAGGCGCTCGTTCTGGCTCAATCGAAAGGGGCGCATCGACGCCGACCTCCGCCTCATCTCCCTTCCCGAGGCGCTCCTCCTCGATGTCGATCTCCACGCCGCCGCCGGCACGATCACTTCCCTCGAAGCGTTCATCTTCACTGAAGAGGTCACCTTCACACAGCGCACACACGACATGCACCGCCTCGCCCTCCACGGCCCCGGTGCTCCCGCAGTGCTCGCTGCCGTCGCCGAAACAATTGGGGGCATTTCACCCGACGCCCTCCCTCCCGGTCATGCGGCCCTCATCCGTGTCGCCGGCGTACGCATCGTCGTCGATCGCCAGGATGACACCGGCGCCCCCGGCCTCCACATGCTCATGCCCACCCAGTCCGTCACCACCGTGCTTGATGCCTTAGTGCCCGACCTTGCCGCTGCGACCGCCCCCCCGATCGGGGGGGCGCGCCCACCTGTCCGCATCGGCGGATGGGCGGCCTTTAACGTCGCGAGAATCGAAGCGGGAACACCGATGGTCTACGTCGACTTCGGGCCGACTTCACTCCCCCATGAAACGGGTGTGCTCCGCGACCGGGTCCATTTCGCAAAAGGCTGCTATCTCGGTCAGGAAGTCGTCGCCAGAATGGAATCCCGCGGCCACCCCAAGCAACGTCTCATTGCCCTCCGTTTTGATCCCGCGACCGCCCGCCCCTCTTCCGATTGGGTAGACCTTCACACTGGGGCCTCGGTCTATTTGGCCGAGCACGGCGATGAACCCGTCGGCTCCATCACCAGCGCTGCGCCAAGCCCCATGCTCGGGGGTGAACCGGTCGCTTTTGCGATGGTCAAGTTCTCGCACACCGAGCCGTCAACGACGCTCTGGGTCGAACGCACCGACGGGCAGCGCGTCGCCGCTCGCGTGCAGCCGTCATTACGCACCCTCCCCTGAGCAACGATTGCCACGCTCTCAGAGATGCTGCGCTTGGCATTGTGACGCTTCGGCGCTACCCTTGGGCCGCGCAGTCCGGCGCTTGATTGCCGGCGGAATGGAGCGATGCCGAATGACCGCAACGACACCCTCCCTGACAACGCTTCTGGAGCGTGTTCGGTCCTTGGCCGTCGATGCGGGGGTCTTCGGCCGGGTGACCATCCAGGCGAACGAACTCCTTTGCGAGGCCGCCGCATCCGCCGAACCCGCCCACTATCGCCTCGGCATGGACGGCGACCGCCTCTGGGTCTCGCTCACCATGGCCGATCGCTGGCTCAGTGAATCCATCGAATCCGACCTCATGCACACCGGCGACTCCATGGAAGAACTGCTCGAGGAAGAACTGGTCGAACTCGGCTTCGATCATGGCCCCCTTCCCATCGAACACTTCCGCTCCGATGCGCGCCTCTTCACCTTTCGCTCACCCCTACCCATCGAGATCGAACACGTCGCCGCCCCCAATGCGGCGGAGACGGCCGCAACCTGCCTCCTGGCTTACGAAGCCTGTTTCCGAAACCTCGGCGACATGTCCGCCGGGAACGACGAAGAATGACGCCGGCACGAGCTGCCGATCGCTGGGTTTACTGACGCACAGACACCAACTCATCCCCGGGCAACATCGACCGGGCCGAAGCTTCCTCCGCGGAGCGACGTGAAGGGCGGGATACGCGATGCGGATCTTCATGCTCGGGTGGGAGTTTCCACCCTTCATCGCCGGAGGACTCGGAACAGCCTGCTATGGGCTGACCAAGGCCCTTGATCGCCAGGGGCACGAGGTCATCTTTGTGCTGCCCAAGCCTGTCGATGCCGCCCATGCCAGCCACGTCGAGCTTCGCTCGCCCAACTCCCTGCGCGAACTCCGCCGCGTCTCCCGCGAAGTCGTCACCGAGCACCCGATCCTCGCCCAGGTCGCCCGTGCCGAGGAACCTCTCTCGCCCGAACGCCGTGCCGAGTTCGAAAAGGCCGTCTTTCACGCGCTCCCCGCAGATTTCTCAAGCCCCTATCCCTCTTTCGCCGCGACGTCCCTGCCCGAGGGGGTGAGTCACGCGACCATCGCCGAGCTGATCATCCGCGCTGAGCGGGGCGATGCCGCCGCCGCCCAGGCCCTCGCCGAGATGGGCATCCGCAGAAAAACCCTCACCGAAGAGATTGAAGAAATCGGCGAAATCGCCCCAGGTTCCGCGCACTACGGAACCGACCTCTTCGGTGATGCACACCGATACGCCCGCCTCGCCGTCGCCCTGGCTCGCCGCGAGCAGTTCGATGTCATCCACGCCCACGATTGGCTGACCTACCCCGCGGGCATGGCCGTCAAGGCGATCACTGGCAAACCGCTGGTGGTGCATGTTCACGCCACCGAGTTCGACCGCTCGGGCGAACACGTCAACAAGGGCGTCTATGACATTGAGCGTGCCGGCATGCACGCCGCTGACCGCCTCATCGCAGTGAGCATGCTTACCAAGAACATCTGCGAGCGGCGCTACGGCATCCCCTCCCACAAGATCGAAGTCGTCTACAACGGCGTCGATCAGGACGAGCGCCAGCCCATCCAGGCCCAGCAGATCGGTGCGAAAGACAAAATCGTCCTCTTCCTCGGCCGCATCACCATGCAGAAAGGCCCAGAGTATTTCATCGCCGCCGCCAAACGCGTCCTCGAAAAGGTCGAGAACGTCAAGTTCGTCGTTGCCGGCTCGGGCGACCTCGCCCTCCGCATGATCGAGCAGGCCGCCCAACTCGGCATCGGGGCCAAGGTGCTCTTCACCGGCTTCCTGCGCGGGGCCGATGTCGAGCGGGTCTTCCGCATGGCCGACTGCTATGTCATGCCCAGCGTCAGCGAGCCGTTCGGCATCGCCGCGCTCGAAGCCATGCACAACGACACGCCCGTCATCATCAGCAAGACCAGCGGCGTCGCCGAAGTCCTCCAGCACGCGCTCAAGGTCGATTTCTGGGACGTCGACGAAATGGCCAACAAAATCGTCGCGGTCCTCCGCTACCCCCCGCTTTCCAAAACCCTTCGTGAACACGGCGCTTTCGAAGTCCGCGCCCTCACTTGGGACGGCGCGGCCCAGCGATGCGTCCAAATCTATCGCACGCTCGCCGGACACTGACGCCTGTTGCCCCCCCCCGCGCCGATCGACAATTCCTCCGCTTTGCTCCTAGCCTTGCCTATGCCCGATGCTTCCAGGTACGACACCTACGCCAGCCCCCTCGCCGAACGCAACGCCAGCCCGGAAATGCTCCGCCTCTGGTCCCCCCGCCACAAGTTCAACACGTGGCGGCGAATCTGGCTCGCCGTCGCCGAAGCCCAGCACGAGGTGACGACAGGTGGGTCACCTCTCCCCTCCCCCCCCTCAGGTGAGATGGGCGCCCCGCCCGTCTCTACCCCTCCTCCCCCCGGCACAGCATTGCAACCTGTGCAACCCCTTGTCACCCGCGAACAAGTCGAAGAACTCCGCGCCGTTGTCTCCCGCGGCATCACCGACGACGAAATCCGCCTCGCCGAAAAATACGAGCGTGACCTCCGCCACGACGTGATGGCCCACGTCCACGCCCTCGGCGACGCCTGCCCCAAGGCCCGCCCCATCATCCACCTCGGCATGACCAGCCAGGATGTGGTCTGCAATGCGGACCTCAATACGCTCTTCGCGTCGTTGAAACTTTTGGAAACGAAGGTGTTTCGCGTGGTCGAGGCCTTTGCCCGCGTTGCAAGGCAACATGCACAAACGCCCACACTAGGATTTACCCACTACCAAGCCGCCCAGCCCATAACGGTCGGCCGGCGACTCGCTCAATGGGCCTACGACCTTGATTTGGCACGAGAGCGAGCAAAGTCCACTCTCTGCTCACTCCGCCTGCGCGGACTTCGGGGCGCGACAGGGTCGCAAGCCTCTTTTGATGCACTCCTCGGAAGCACCACGGAATCAGGGCCAACGGTGTTTGAATACAAGGCCATGCAGCGATTCCGGGTCGATCCACTTCTCGATCGCGCATTCGAACTTACAGCGCAAACCTACCCCCGCGTCATCGACACCTTCATCCTCGCCGACCTCGCCGCCATCGCCGCCGTCCTCCACAAAATCGCCACAGACATCCGCCTCCTCTGCAACCGCAAGGAACTCGACGAACCCTTCGAGACGAAGCAGATCGGCTCCTCTGCCATGCCCTACAAACGCAACCCCATGCGCTGCGAGCGGATCTGCGGCCTGACCCGCTTCGTGATGAATCTCGTCGGCAACGCCTATGACACCGCCGCGACGCAGTGGCTGGAGCGAACCCTCGACGATTCCTCCAACCGCCGCCTCTCCCTCCCCGAGGCCTTCCTCGCCCTCGATGGCGCCCTCGACCTCATGCACAACGTTGCAAGCGGCCTCATCGTCCACGAGGCCATGGTCCGCAAGAACCTCATGGCCGAACTCCCCTTCCTCGCCACCGAGAACATCCTCATGGCCGCCGTCAAGGCCGGGGGCGACCGCCAGCACTACCACGAACTCATCCGCAGCCACGCCCAGGCCGCCGGCATGCGCGTCAAGCACGAGGGGCTTGACAACGACCTCCTCGAACGCCTCCGCAACGACCCCAACTTCTGGTCCGCCTCCCGCGGCGGCCCCTTGCGCGAAGAACTCAACTGGGAAGGCCTGATGGACCCCATGAAATACATCGGCCGCAGCGTCGAGCAGACCGAACGTTTCATCGCCGAGGTCGTCGAACCCCTGCGCGAGCAATACAAAGACGCCCTCGACAACCTCGGCGATTCCTCCCCGCGCGTCTGATGACTCCCCCTCACCCCAGAAGACCTCATCCTACAGCCACGTCCCACGAACCCGTGGTCAGGTGGCCCGACGTTCTCGAAGATACCCATATCCGTGCCATATCCGTGCCATATCCGTGCCACGATCGATGCCGTTTCGGCATCGTCGTGCTCCTTCTCTCCCTTCTCGCACGACAATACGCCAAAGCCCGGATCGTCGTGGCCGGTGGCGCGAACCCGTGCCACTGATCCTGCGAGGCTCGGCGAGCAGGTCAGTGCCCCAGGCGCCGCTACTACTCGCACATGCATCGTCTTGCCATGCGATCCCAGCCCCGCCTCATCGCTCGCCGTTCCTGCGCACACACCGATCGCAACAAGGCTCACAGGTTGAACAGGAAGTGGCACACATCCGCATCCTGCATCACATATTCCTTGCCTTCCACGCGCAACTTCCCGGCGTCACGAATCGCCTTTTCCGATCCGAACCGCTCAAGATCCCCAACCGAATAAATCTCCGCCCGAATAAACCCGCGCTCAAAATCCGTGTGAATCACTCCCGCCGCCTGCGGCGCCTTCGCCCCGATCGGGATCGTCCACGCCCTGATCTCTTTCGGCCCGGCCGTATAAAAACTCTGTAACCCCAGCAGTCGATACGCCGCCCTCGCCAGTTTGCCGAGCGCTGGCTCATCCAGCCCCATGTCCTTGAGCATCAGATCCCGATCCGCATCATCCAACGCACCAAGCTCTTCTTCCAGCCGTGCGCACACCGGAACCACTTCCGCTCCCTCCGAAGCGGCTCGTTCACGCACGACCCTGCACAGCGGGCCTTCCCCCAGCGGGTCATCATCCCCGACATTCATCACGTACAGCACCTTCTTCGCCGTAATCAGCCCGAGGCCCCGCAACGCCTTGCGCTGTTCCGGATCCTGGATCTCCCCCAACACGCCCCGCGCCGGCTTCCCGGCGTTCAGCACCGGCCCCATCTTCTGCAGAACCGCCAGTCGAGCCAGGGCTTCCGGCTCGCGGCTGCGTGCTGCCCGTTCGGCCTTCGGCAACGCGCTTTCCACCGTCTGCATATCCGCCAGGATCAACTCCATGTCGATCGTGTCCGCATCCCGAATCGGGTCCACCGATCCGTCAACGTGCGTAATTTCCTCCCCCCCGGGCGCCTTCTGGAAGCACCGCACGACATGCAGAATCGCATCCACCTCGCGGATGTGGCTCAAAAACTGGTTCCCAAGCCCGGCGCCCTCGCTCGCCCCTTTCACAATCCCGGCGATGTCCACCACCCGCAACGTCGCCGGAACAATCTTCTGCGACGCGATATGTCGCCGAATAACCTCCAGCCGAGGGTCCGGAATCGCCACCGCCCCCACGTTCGGCTCGATCGTCGCAAACGGATAATTCGCCGCCACCGCCCCTGCCTTTGTCAAGGCATTGAACAGGGTCGACTTTCCGACATTGGGCAGACCGACAATCCCGACTTCCATGCGCGCCTCCCGGATTGGGGGCGGATGGTAGGTTCGACATCAGTGCCCTTCGCTGGTCGCCCGCATCACTTCTTCGATCGTCGTCAAACCCTGGGCCACCTTCCGCATCCCGTCCGACTGAAGGCTCACCATCCCCCGCTCGATGCACATCCGCCGGAACTCCGCCACATTCGGATTCCGGGCGATCACGTCTCGTAGCAGATCGTCGATCACCAGCAGTTCATAAATACCCACTCGGCCCGAATATCCCGTCCCGCGGCAGCGTTCGCACCCCTTCGACGCCGGCACGCGCTCAAGATCCAGCCCTTGCAGGGTCAGGAAATCCCTCATGTCCTCGGTCGCTTCCTCTTCGACCTTGCAGTGCGTGCACAACCGCCGAATCAGCCGCTGCGCCAGCACACCGTTCACCGCCGCGCCCACCAGGAACGGCTCAATCCCGATGTTCACCAACCGCGTAATGCTCGCCGGCGCATCGTTGGTGTGCAGCGTGCTCAGCACCAGGTGGCCCGTCAATGCCGCCTGAATCGCGATGTGCGCGGTCTCCAGGTCGCGAATTTCGCCGAGCATGATCACGTCCGGATCCTGACGCAGCAGCGCCCGAAGCGCAACCGCGAACGTCATCCCGATCTTCTCATGCGCCTGCGTCTGCGTAATCCCGTCAAGGTGATACTCGACCGGGTCTTCCACCGTCGAGATGTTCAGCCGGTTCTTGTCAAGCTGTCGCAGCGAGGCATACAGCGTCGTCGTCTTACCCGAGCCGGTCGGGCCGGTCACCAGCACGATGCCGTGCGGAGCATCCACCTGCTGACGCCAGATCTCCAGCATCGACCCCTCGAACCCGAGTTCTTCAAGGTTCCGGTTGATCGAGCGTGTGTCCAGAATACGCAGCACCACCTTCTCGCCTGTCGGCGTCGGCAGCGTCGACATGCGGAGGTCCAGCTTCCTTCCCTGCACCGTGCACCGCACCCGACCGTCCTGCGGAATGCGCCGCTCCGCGATATCCAGGTTCGCCATGATCTTCAGGCGGCTCGTGATCGCCGCCGCCATCGACGCCGGCGGATTCATCATCTCAAACAACACCCCGTCGATGCGGAATCGCACCCGCAGTTTCTTCTCCTGCGGCTCAATGTGAATATCGCTCGCTCCCTCCTTGATCGCCGTCTGGATAATGTGATTCACGTACCGGATGACCGGCGTCTCGCCAGCCCGCTGCTCCAGGTCGTTGACTTCGGTCGAGTCCTTCGCGAGTTCGATGTCCGTCTCTTCAACGTCCGCCAGCAGCGATTCGATGTTCTCGTCCTGCCCCGTGTCCCCCGTCGAGTGTCCGACGATCTCAAGCGCCCCGCGAACGTCATACCCCGTCACCATCACCAGCTTGACGCTGTTCACGCCCAAGCGTCGCTTGATCTCGTCCAGCAGAAAGACGTCATCATGCCGCGAAGCGCCGATCACGGCGCGCGCGCCTTCCATCCGCAGCGGCATCACCACGTTCTGCTTGCAGAAATCCACACCGAGGCGCTGAAGCAACTTACCGTCAAAACCTCCCTCAAGGCCTTTTTCCAGGTCAATCCGCTCGAAGGGCACATTCGCGGTACCCGCAACAACCCGCTGAATGGCCGCTTCATCGGCGCCCTGCTCAACCAGGACATCCACCAACCGCCGGTTCGGTGAGGCCTTCACCACGTTGCGCGCGATATTCAACTGTTCGACATTGACCGCCTGCCCGGCCAGGAGCATCTCTCCTAGGTCACGTCCCGAGGTGACCGCCAGCGCCTCTTCCGGGCGGTACACCTCACTGATGGCGTCGCCTACCTGAGCACTGGGCGTCGATTTACGCTGCCGCACCGCCGGGTCGTCTTTATCCCCACCCGGGCGGCGCTGGTTCGCGGGCATGGAAGGAAGCGGGCTGAACACATCTTCAGCCTGGTCGATCGTGTGCACCTTGCGCGGTTCCTCTTTCGGCGTTTGGCGCGCCGGCGCAGGCGCCCCCTCATCCACGCCCAACCGCGAAAGAATGTCATCAATATTGTATTTGCCCACGACGTGCTCCGATCCCTGCGGTTATCTCCCTGATGGGCGCGAACCGCCCATCGGGTCGTCGCTGTGCATCAGCTCCGCCGTTGACAAGGTGTATTGCACGCCGTCGACCTCGACGACCACCCGCGAGCCTTCGATCTGCACCACCATGAACAACTGGTCAATCACGTCCCCCACCTTCACGAAGTTCCGTTTGCCCCCGAGGCTGATGTTGGCGATCGGGATCGGCCCGTTCATGATGCTGACCACGCGCATCGACGAGAGCTTGCTCTCGATCTGGCGGGCGCGGTCGGCCGCGCGGCGCTTCTCCTCCTCGATCTGCCGCTGCCTCGCTCGCTCGGCCTCGGCAAGCGCGCGATCGTCATTGCGCACTGCCGGCCCGGTGTCCTGACGGAACGGATCAATCGTGATCACTGTCGCGGGCAGTTGCTTCGGCGATGCGCTGTTTTCAAGCGTGTGCAGCACGCGCTCGAAGTTCGCCGCCGGCACCGCGTGCTTGGCCGTGTATTTCAGGTTCGCCCCGGAAAGGTCGATGCCCGACTTCAGCCCCATGTGACGCATCACGCCGATGGCGCCGCCTCCGGTCACCACGACGAACGCCATCACGAATACATATGCGCTCAGACGCCGGCCCTTCGCGCTCCCCGTGCTCTCCGCATTCGAGAGATCGCGAAGAATGGAGTGAGGCGACGACTTCGACCCTTGCGGCATGGTGTCATGGTCTTGGTTCACCGGCTGCCTCCTCCGTCGTTCTGGTAGTAGATGCTCAGCGTGAACGTGATGTCCATCATCCCGTCCGTCCCGCGCGAACGCACGAGCTTGACATCCGGAATGCGCGTGATCCGGGGCATCCGCTCAAGCGAAAGCAGGAACTCGTAATACCCCTTGAACGTGCCCGAGGTCTTGACCTCCAGCGGCTGCTCCCAATACTGGGCCGCCTGCAACTGCTTGAGGTTCTGCATCGCCGGAGCTGAAAGCCCGGCGCGCACCGCAAGGTCCGAAACCTGGCGAATCACCCGGTCCACTTCCTTCTCTGAAGGCAGGCGGTCTTCCACCTCCGCGATGCGAACCTGGATGATGTCGTTGGCCCGCCGAAGATCCTCGTTCCGCGCGGTTTCCTTTGAAAGCTGCCGCAGCATCTCCTGCTTGTGCCCGATCTCGGCCTTCGCCCGGGTGATCGATTCATTCTGCGGTTTGAAGACCAGCAGATAACTCGCCACCGGCAGGGCCAGCAGCACCACGAGCAGCACAATCTCACGCATGCCGAACTTCATGGCCCTTACTCCTGATCCTGCATCAGTGACCCCGCGTTCACCACACGCTGAATGCCCAGGCGGTCACGCACCCGGTCTACATCCTCCGCGCTGACTTCGCCGCGGAGCGTCGCCACGATCTTGAACTTCCGAAGCTCGCGACCGTCCACCACCGTGTCCTGGATGTACTCAAAGTCCGCCGTCGCCAGAAGCGGGCTGGACTTGAGCGCCGAGAGATAGTCGGCCACCGCGGCGTTCGTCGTTGAAGTGCCCACGATGCTCAGGGAAAACTCGAATCGCGGCGGGATGACCTTGGGCCGCGGCGCCTCGGTCTTGGCGTTGCTTCGGTTTACCCGGGTTGATCGAGAGAGGGTCTTGACCTGTCCCTTGTCAGCGGGCACCACCGATTCGCGAATCCGCTTGCTCACGATCTCCATTTCCTGAAGCGTGATCTGCGCCGGCAAGGCCAGGGCAAGGTCGGCCAGCAGCACCGAACGGGGCACACGCTCGATCAGCGCGGTGGTCAGTTCGGCTTTGTCCATCAGGTCGGCCCGTTGCAACTCCAGGTCCTCGAGCTGCTTGATCTCTTTGGCCTGCAACTGATAGGCCTGGTTGACCTCGTTCTGCTGCGTCCGGACCGACTCCCATCGCCGGTTGGTGATCAGAAAGGCTGAAACGATGCAGAACATCACCACCGAGAACATCAGCACCGCGATGAAGCTCGCCCGGTGCTCGGCCTTGGACTGCACATAATCCTCGGGGAGAAAGCTCGCCCCGCCTTCACTTCGTTTCATGCGATCAAACATCGGATGCTCCACGGCCGCGGGCGGCCGACCCAGAGGTCACAGGTCCGTCTGGCTCAGGCACGCCCCGAGCACGATCGCCCAGCCCGGCTGGGGGTGGTGAAAATCCACGCCGTTCGTCGGCTCGTTGCCCGTCCGCGCGACGCGCGCCATCGGGTCGGCCACCTGCCCGGCGACTCGCAGCGCCTTGGCCAGGTGCTGGCACAATGCGCGATGTCGAGCCTCGCCTCCCAGAAACACCGCTCGATCGACGCGCCGCGACGGAAACAACGACTCGAAGTAGCGCAGGCACGCCGCGATTTCGTCCTTGAGAATGTCCAGCGGCTCGCTGAGGTCGGCTCGTCGCGCCGCGGGCGCCGGGCCGGACTTGGCCTCGCCGTCGGCCTTGCGCATCGCGGCGTTGAGCATCGCCATGCCGGCTCCCTCCGGGGCGGGAGTGACCGACGGCTCGACGCCGTCAGGCGTCAGGTGCTCCATCGCCAGCCGCTCCTGGCGAGCCAGGGGTAGTTCATACTTGAGTTGGTGGGCCACGGCTTCATCAAGATGCCTTCCGCCGATCTCGGTGCACCGGGCAAAGAGCAGTTCTTTCCCACTCGCGATGATTACGCGCGTTCGCGCCCAGCCGATATCGAGATACAAGGTTGTCTGGGGTTGTTCCGAACCCATGCCCGAGAAGGCATTGAGCATGCAGGTGAACTCATCGTGCATGCCGACAGATTCAAGGCGTGCCGATCGCACCGCCTGCATGAGCCGATTGACGATCTCGCGCGGCGTGGCAAGACAAATCACTTCATTGCGGTTGGCCTGGCCCGGGCGCTCGACGCCCTTGACCTCGATGTGACGAAGCACGAGTGCAGACGCCGGGCAACCGAGTTCGGCGGGCACCGCCGAGTGAATAAGGTCGCGAAGGTTGACACCGTCTGAGCGGGTGAGTTGAAGGTGCTTGCAGAAGGTGCGGTCGGCGGGAATGACGCAGACGGCGCGTTTGCCGCGAAAACCGCTCCGCTTGAGCACCTTGGGAAGTTGTTCCAGTTGGAACGCGAACCGCTTTGCCGGGTCATACAGCAGCGGATCAGGCGTCGGCAGCATGGATGCGGCGACAAGGGCCGGAGGCTCGGCGGTCGAAACCTGGAGCACTTTGAGGGCCGTGACGCCGAAATCGACGGCGATCGGAGCGTGCGCGATGCGCGCCAGGTTCATGGCCGTTCTGGATGCTTTGTTGAGTACGTTCAGTCCCATCGTCTTCCCCCGACTCTCGGATGTCGTCGCCGCTCCCGGCGAGGCGGACCGTCCCCGTGCTTCAGCCAACATCGGACCCCGGGGCATGTCAGTGAACCAGCGCAAACTCGACAAGCTCGTGTACGAGTTGCCCAGCCCGCACAACCGGCGCGTGCCGCGGCTTCGGCGGCGTCGATCGAGAACGAGGTCCGAGAAGTCGGTCCGGCGACGCCAGGGAAACCCTGCGGGGGACGACCCGAATCGGGTGGCCCCGGGGGCGTGGCCTATCCTCAGGCGCGATCGTCGTGAGGACAAAACGAATCGAATCGATCGCGTCGGCCGATGAACCGCGGTGCATCGGCGCGTGTGCCGGTTCACCGACGCGGCGTGCAGGCGTCGGCAGAAGTTTGAAAAGAGCGCCCCTTCCTTCTGGATGATCACCATGCCCACAGACCTGACCAGCGCCCGCATCGTGGTAACCGGCGGGGCCGGTTTTCTCGGCCGCGTGGTGTGCGAGAAGCTCGCAGCGCGAGGCTGCCGCGAGGTGCTGGTGCCTCGGCAGCGCGACTTTGATCTGACGCGCGAGGCGGATGTTTCGCGGATGTATGACGAGTTGAAGCCGACGGTGGTGTTGCACCTTGCTGCGGAGGTCGGCGGCATCGGGGCGAACATGATGAACCCGGGCCGGTATTTCTTCGCGAACATGGCAATGGCGCTGCACCTGATCGAGCAGGCGCGAGCGCGCGGGCTTGAGAAGTTTGTCCAGGTGGGAACGATCTGCGCGTATCCGAAACATACTCCGGTGCCCTTCAAGGAAGAGGACTTGTGGAACGGGTATCCTGAGGAGACGAACGCGCCGTACGGGGTGGCGAAGAAAGCCGCGATGGTGATGCTGGACGGCTATAACCGCCAGTATGGGCTGAAGAGCGCGTATGTGCTTCCGGTGAACCTGTACGGGCCTGGCGATAACTTCAACCTGACGACGAGCCACGTGATTCCGGCGTTGATTCGCAAGTGCGTCGAAGCGCAGAAGAGCCGAGCGGATCACATCGTGTGCTGGGGCACCGGGAGTGCGAGCCGCGAGTTTTTGTACGTCGATGACGCGGCAGAGGGGATTCTGCGGGCGGCGGAAGAGATGGACCAGCCGGTGCCGGTGAATCTCGGCACTTCGATGGAGATCACGATTCGGGATCTTGTGCATTTGATCTGCCGCCTTACGGGGTTTGCAACAACGCCGGAAGAATGGGAACGGAAAATCCGGTGGGACACGACGAAGCCGGACGGCCAGCCGCGGCGGATGCTGGACACGAAGCGTGCGAAGCAGCTTCTGGGGTGGCAGGCGCGAGTGGGTTTTGAGGAGGGGTTGGCGAACACGATCGCGTGGTATCGCGAGCACCCTTCGCGGGATTGACTTGCGAGTGGGATGACGGATCACTCGGTGAAGGCCCTGTGGGCGTGTATGTCGGCATGGGCGCTCCTCTTTCTGCCGCGAGTTCCCGATTGGGGGAGTGCGGCGGGTCTTTGCCTATTGGTTCCGGGGCGCGTTTTTGCGCGCGCAAAACCGGCGAAAGGCGAGCGTGGATGGCGCGCAAGTGCCGTTGTGAGCTGGTTTTAGGATAATTTCATTTTCTTTGAACGGGGTCGCAGGCGCGAGCGCGTTTGTGCGCGGGGGAAGAAGAGACGGAGAGGGGAAGAGATGGAGAGAAGGAGTCGGTTTGGGTGGGCTCGGGGGCGAGGTCGATGGAGGGGAAGCGTAGAAGCAGGAGTAGGGACGGGCGGGAAGCCCATCCCACCGGAGGAGGGGAAGGAGAAAGAGAGGATGAGGGGAAGAGCCGTCGGTGAGTGTTGGTGTTAATGCGCGAGCCTTGGGGCACGGACCTGCTCGCAGAGCCTCGCAGGATCAGGGGTAAGGGTCGTGCCATCGGCCACGACGATCCGAGCTTTGGCGGATTGTCGCGCGAGAAGGGAGTGAAGGAGCACGACGATGCCGAAGCGGCATCGATCGTGGCACGATAATGGGTGAATTCGAGAACGTCGGGCCACCCGCCCGCCATCCTCGTTCGCTTCGCCAAGAAGTCATCCAACTACCTCGCTGTCATCCAACTCGCCTGCATCTTGCTCTGGTTCAGACGCCTCGACCGATTGAAGAACTCGATTTGAGATAGTTTCTTATGGCATATTTACACAGCACTCGCAATGGATTGCCTGCAATACATCACAGATGGAGCGATCATCTACGGTGATGCCAGAATCTGTGACAACAACACGACCTTGAAGGCTCGGAAGCCTTTGGTACAAGGTATCAAGAACAAACTCGATTATTTCCTGATTGTTGTGTTGGAGCCGATAATGACACAGAAGCTCAATCCACGTCGATTGCGAAAATTGCATACGTTCACTGACAAGCATGGCTGCTACAGATTTACGATATCGATCCAAGTACACTTCCGGTCGCGCCATAATTGCTCGAGCTAAAATGGCTCCATGTTCCGCGTTAAGACTATATCTTGCCATTCTCATGGCAGATAGAGCGCGGATATTTCTGGACTCATGATCAATCAGTAACCTGTACTCAAGGTTATCAAGGCTTGAAAGCTCGCTCCACAGATTCTCCGCAAACGCTAGCCCTCCCGGCTCACGCTTGTACTGAAGCGATCCTGTTGCAATATGGTAGCATATTGCAATGGCGCCTAATCCAATAAAGCATAACATGAATATTGACATGAATCTAAACCATAGAGGCTTCTTGCGGATACTCATGCATGTCGTTCCTTCTTGAAAATAGTCTATAAAGACCACTGAAGAGTCATATTATTTGTTATTAGACAGCGAATTGACACTTGGCTCCGCCAATGCCTTATTGTAATCACAAACATCACGACAATTATCGTGTTCTTGCTCCAATACTAAATGATAGCATTGTCTTCCAGCATGTGACAGTTGTTTTCTCATTAGCTCATAAATACGCCAATCTCGCAAGTGTGGGTGCAATATTGGACCCATTGCCCAATAATCTCTTCCCATGAAGTAATATCCATTTTCCCATTCGTCCCATCCTCGATAAAATGGTATCATGGTATCTCGAATCCGCTCTTTTGCTGCACAAGGGTCGCTCGCGCATTCAATCTGTAAATCACGAGGGCCGAGATTAATTGAATATACATAGTATAATATTGGCCATTTCCCATCATTTATACATTTGTCCAATTGGGCATCGACGTACCTCGCACGATTGTTAGTCAAATGACCCTCCACGAGATCTCCGAACCACTGAGCGACATCCGCGAAGCCTTTCCCCGCAGCTGCTCTGGGACATCCTCTCCACGTAAGAAGTGGAGGCTGTTTCTGAGGCACGATTGTTCGAGGAGTCGAATCACGTGTCTTGGGAGTTAACGGAAAAGGCGGTGGCGGATTTGGTGAATGTGGAACAGGCGTTGGAGTTAGCCACTCGTGATAAATCTGAGGAAAACGCTTGGGCCATAATCCGTGTGGGTCTGCATATTGTCCCGGATCGCTCATGGCATAGGAATACAACGTATGTTCCACATACCCCGCCGGATCCCGACTCACCCACCTCCCCAACTTCGCGTCGTACCACCGGAACCTGACGGCGGACATGTCCGCCGCGTCGTCGTAGACGTAACCGTCGTAGCCGATCGGACTCCAAGGGCCTGAGGCGAAGTCGGCATCGCTGATGCGGCCCGCGGGCAGGGCTGCGCGATCCGGATTGTTCTGGATCGCGTCGTACTCGTCCTGCTCGATCGTGCCGCTGAAGTCGAGGTCCATGAGCACGTTGTAGCGTTTGGCGGGCCACGACCCGCTGTCGCCGATCGCAGAGCCGGAGATGTGGTCGAGCGCGATGTTGCGGTCGATGAACCAGTACGTCCCGTCTTCGTCAAGGTCTTCGGGCCACGAGTGCCGCGCGCGGCCGTACGCCTCGTACCTGATCCGCTCGACGAGTTTGCAGACGTCGCTGATCAGACTCTCGGTGCTGAATTGCACGTTGGTGATGTGGGAGTAGCCGTAGCGGCGGGAGGGCCGTGGAGTCATGGCGGATTGGGGCGCGGCCCAGAGCACGGGGTCAGGATATCAGAGGCATGGGAGGGGTGTGCCGAGATTCGGGCGAGGAAGGCGTGGGTGGCACACTGACCTGCTCGCAGAGCCACGCAGGATCAGGGGTAAGGGTCGTGCCATCGGCCACGACGATCTGGGCTTTGGCGGATTGTCGTGCGAGAAGGGAGTGAAGAAGCACGACGATGTCGCCGCGTCATCGATCGTGGCACGGAATCGTGTGTGTTCGAGAATGTCGTGTCACCCGCCCCTCGCAGGATCAGTGGCACGAGGTCAGTAACATGTGCTTGTGTCATGAGGTTGCGGGAAGGGGTTGTGGGACGAGGTTGAGGGATACGCACTGGTCGCAAGGTCGGGAACAACTGCCCGGCGGAGCGCTGCTGGCGATCCCACCGCGCACCTGTCCGCGTGGGAGCGTGGCGAGCGGAGGTCGTTGGCGAGGGTTATCAGAAGCGGAACTCGGTCTGAAGCCAAAGGCGCGCGGTGTCGGGCTGGCCCGAATCGCCATCGAACCAGGCGCCTTTGACCATGACCGACCAGTTGGGAGTGATGGCTTTAGTGAGCGTGGCGTCGAGTTCCCAGCCGAGATCATTGCCGGCCTCATCGGACCAGAACCGGTGGTAGACAGCGGATGCGCGAATGCCCCAAGGGAGTTGCGCGTTGATGCCCGCGTAGAGGTTCTGAAGCCCTGCCGCGGGAGTCGCGAGGAAGTTATCGGCGAACCCCTGGAACTTGTGGTTGGTGCCGAGAGGGAAGCGGAATGCGGCATTTCCGGCATCGCTTCCGAGGAACTGGTAGCCGAGGAAGAGACCTCCGAGATCGGTCCGAGCGATTTCGGCCTCGAGCGCAAGGAAATCGGCTTCGTATGCGACGGGGTTGTCGCCCGCGTCGCGTTGTCGGGCGTAGGCGGCTTCGTAGCGAAGGGTGTAGCGCTCGGTATCGTCGAGGACGGAGCGGCCGGAAAGGCGAAGGCCGATGGTGTTAGTCGAGTCGGCGGGGGAATCATCGCGGAAATCGAGGAGGTAGACGAAGGGGGTGACGATGAGTTCGGGGCAGAAGCGGTAGGACCATCGGAAGAGGTGAGAATCGGCGTCCCAGTTCGGTCCATCGGGACCGAAGATGCGCTGGACGTGCCAGACATAGACATAGGTCATTTCCAAGCCCTTGACGCCGAGATCGGTCTGGAGGCTCACGGCGTCGAATGTTTGCTCAAACTGCCGCCATCCGACGTTGCCGATGAAGCGTTCGTCGTCGAAGAGGATGCGCTGGCGTCCGCCGCGAAGGTCGACGCGGAAGCCTCGAATCTGCCCGGCATAGCGAAGGTAGAGCTGATTGACTTCGATGCCGGTGGGATCGGCGACGACCGTGCGAGTCGGTGTTCCGCTGCCTGTGGCGGGCACGAAGTAGTTGTCTTTATCCGGCGACCAGACGTGCTCGAACTCGACCATGGCGAGAAGGCCGTGGTAGGGCTTGGTTTCGTAGCCCAACCGCAATCGGTTGGTGATGGCCGTGGAAGAATCGCGCCCGGTGGTGTCGGCAAGCTCTATACGGAAGCGGTTGTTCAGGTGGAACTTGCCGGAGACGAGGGCATCGAAGAGATCATCGGGCTTGTCGTCGGGATGCGAGAGCCAGCCAAGCGGGCGCTCTTTTTGCGGGGGCGGTTCCGGGATGGGCGAAACTTCCGGGGGGACGGGGGGAGGTGGAGCCTGGGAGCGAGCGGGCGCAGCGCAGGCCATTGCGACGGCCATGCCGAGATATGCGACTTTGAGCGTAGCGTGTCGATTCATGATAGCTCCACGTTCTGCCGCCGCGAGGGGTTCGGTCGATCGATCTGCGCGGAGAGGGGGCGGCTTCTCCAGATGCGCACGGGAAGCATGGCGAGCGCAATAAGGGCGAGTTGTGATATCACAAAGAGCACGAGCCAGAAGAGGGCAGAATCCATGAAGCCGTACGCGTGAAGTCCTACACCGAGCATGTTGGTGCCGAACCAGCTCCATGCGGTGACGATGTTGCCTGCAACGGCGAGCATCATGATTCCGCGGAGGCGGACGATGCCCGCCCAGCGTGCGTGGAGGATGATGGCATTGAGCAACACGACCAGCGCAGCGCCGTTTTCCTTCGGATCCCACCCCCAGAAACGGCCCCAGGACTGATCAGCCCAGATGCCGCCGAGCACCGTGCCGACAAAACTGAGGAGCAACGCGAAACAAACCACACCGTAGACCATGCGCCCGAGCATGCGGGCGAGATCCGGATTGAGGCGCTTGGTGCAGACGCCGAGAAGGATGTAGATCGCGGCGATCGCGCCGGCGAAAAAGGTCGCGGAGTATCCGAGCGTGATGGTGGTCACGTGCGTTGCAAGCCAGAAGTTGCTGTCAAGCACGGCTTGCATCATCTGCATGGTGTCGCCATCGCTGCCGAGATGATGGGCGACAACAAGCGTGGAAAAGCCGACGACCGAAGCCCCGATCGCCGCAACACCGAGAGGATAGAGACGTTCGATCACCGCGCCGAACAGCACTGCGGCCCACCCGACAAAGACGGCTGAAGAATAGAGATTGGTGACAGGGGGTCGCCCCTGAAGCTCCATCCGGAGCAGGATCGCCGCGGTATGGACAATGAGTGCTGCCCAGAGGAACGCCGAAGCCAAAACGCGGAGCCGCTCCCCGGCCGGGGCGAATCGGCCTGATTCGGCACCGAGGCGGAGGAGCATGGAACCGCAGGAGAGGAGAAAGACCAGGAGATAGACGGCCATGGTTCCGGTAAATAGGGATGCACGATTGAAGAGCGTTTCAAGTTGAACGCGACGCATCGTGGCGGGCATTTCCGCGCGCAGGAGCGCTTCGTACTCCTGCACGGCCTGGTTGAATGCCCGCGGGTTGTCGTTGTGGTATGCGGTGAGCATCGCGGCGTAGTAGGCCACGGCGGGGTGGACCGATTGCGGCTCGGGGGCGATGTCGGGATGTCCGGGCGGGAGTGCGAGCGGAGAGCCGAGAAACGCCTGCGTGAAGGGGCGCCACTGGTCGTGGATTTCGTCGGGGGGGATGATGTAGGGTTGGCGTAAGTGCGCGATCAACAGAAGTGACTGGACGCCGTTGTAGAGCCGCACGACGGCCCGCTGGTAGGGATCTCGCTTTCCGGCGGGAACATCAAGCGTGCGAAGGGCCTGCTCGGCGATATTTTCCCAATGGGGTTCGACGGCGGCGAGGCTCACACGGCTGACCTCTTCAGGGCGAAGGCCGAAGATGGCCAGAAGGTCAGGATGATCGATGCGTACGACGGGGAAGTCTCGAACCTGATCGGGACGGGCGATCAGCCCGATCAAGAAGGCTCGGGCATCGATTTTTTCAGAATCGGTGCGGATGGACTGGCGTCCTCCGGCGACGAGCAGCGCGTGGCGTGCGGCGGTATCCATGGGCTTGACGCGACCGCCGGCAGAGACCGGGAGCTTGCCGAATGTGTGCAGGTCATAATCGCCGGAGGGCGCCGGTCGCCATAGTCCGGCAGTCGCGAAGAGGATGCCCAGGCAGGCGGCAATCCAAGGTGTAAGCCGAGGGAGAATACTTCGTGAATCGCGTGGTGATGAGGAGCCCACCAGCCGAGGACGAGCATTGCGGGAAGCGCGACGGCCGAAAAATGCAGTCAAGCCCAAGGTGAAGTGGGCGGTCATGCCGACCGCGACGAGCGAGCAAGCGAGATAAGGCAGAAAGGCCCCGGGATTGCGAACGACTTGAAGCACGGTGCCTGTTCCATCGGGCGCGTAGGATGCCTGATAGAACGTGTCGCCGCGGTAGCGCAGCGGGTTGTTCATCCAGATTGTTGCCTCGCGCTCGACGCCTGCTTGCGGATCGACGATGCGTACACGGCTGGAGAAGTTGCGGGGGATCGTGGTGCCGGTGAATACATCGTGGCGGAATTCGAGGAGATGGATGGCATACGGCCTGTAGGTTCGGCGATATCGCAGAGCGATGTGGATGATCGAGCCGTCGTGAAGTGTGACCTGCTGCGGATCGATAAGATTAGTCCAGAGCAACCAACGGCCGAGGGTGCGACCATTCTGGATGATACTGACGTAGGCCGCGGGGGAATCGGTCTGGGCGCCATCCACGCCGCGTGCGGGCGGAAGTTCCTCGGCAAGGGCGTGTACACCGACGCCGCGGTCGGCGTGAGTTCTTTCGTTGGCGGAGACAAGACGCGCGTTGGGCAGCCATTGCTCGACGATGATGTGCAACGGAAGCGAACCGATGGGGAGCGGACGGCCTGACCGAAACGCATGGAGCATATCTGAACCCGGGACGACCACTTCGGAGGTCGAAGCCGGGTTTAAAGTTGTGCTGACCGCGAGTTCGACGGAGCGGAGGTCTTCGACGAATTGCGAGGATTCTCCGACGCCGATGCGCATCATGCCTTCGTCTGCATACCGGGAGGTGACAAACTCGCCGATCAGCAGGACAATCAGCCCGGCATGAAGGACGAACACACCGAGTCGACGCGCTGAGAATCGGAATCTTGCCGCGTGGGCAGCCAGAAGATTGACGAGGAGGAGTGCGCCGAGGGTGAAGCCCCCGGGAAAGGGAATGCGGAGGCGGGAGGAGTGTTCGCCCTGCGGGAAGAAGATGGCAGGATCGATGCGGGCGATGAGACTTCGAAAATACGTATCGACCGTCTCCCATATACCCAGACGGGCCTGCGCGAGCGTGCCGAGGAAAATGAGCACCATGGAGAGCGCCAACAGCGTCACCGTCAGCCGAAGCGAAGCGAGCGATCGCAGCAGTTTCCTGCCCATCGACGCCCCGAATACCAGCGATGCACGGCAGGAACGCACGGGAGGATGCCCTTCTCGGCTCAGGTCTCAAATCATCAGGCGGTCACCCAAGATCGTTACGAGCGGCGGCGAGGAGGATGACTGTCGGCCTCGTGGATCGTAATTTGCCCATGAGCGGTCCGCAACACTGCTCCCGGGATCGTTTCCGCATGCATTGAGTCAGATCGAAGATTATCAAGACGGCGTAGACACCGGGCGACGATGCCCTTGGCCACCGAGACGCTGCTCGGCTTCGATGCCCGCAGGAAAGAGGATGTTGTTCTCTTTATGGATGTGAAGATGGGTATCGCGCTCAAGGTCAGCAAGGAGGCGGTAGCATTCGGACCAGGTTGAGCATGCGCCGGAAGGAGGGGTCAGATCGTCGGTCAGCTCACGGATGCGTCTGAAGGCCTCACCGACGTCGTCGTGGTCATGAAGCATGCAATCGATTGGACGGCGAACGCTCCATGGCGGACCGCCCTGAATTTCAGTTCTGCGCTCGAGCCGTCTCAGCCAAGGGAAGAGGACGCGTTCTTCTCGCACGAAGTGGTCGTGCATGTCTTCGGCGAGCGAAGCAATCGTGCGTTGGAGTTCAGCAAGTCGGGGATCGTCCTCTCCGTGCGCGTGCACGCACTTGGCGACAAGTGTGTGCAGACGTTGGAGGGCCTCTCTCGCATAAGCGTGGTGGGTCTGCTCGATGTGATCGGCCAGCTCGGTCATCGACATCGCGGCGTAGTCGCGAGGGGGGGTGGCGTGATCAGGCGGCGTATGCTCGAGAAGTTTGGTCAGCAGCACGGTGAGATCAACCGCTGCTTCCGCGGCGGCCTCGCGGAGTGTTCGCCCGCCGCCGCAGCAATAATCGATGTGAAACCTCTCTAGCTCGTTGATCAGGTCGGGGTAGCGCCGGACGAGATGGCCGACGGTCATGTCGGGAGTCATTTCACGGGTCATCGTGGTGTTCCTGTTCGATGGTGCGGTGTTGTGCGTTCTCGGCGGAACGGCTGTCTCGGGCACTGGTGAGAACCCCTCAGGAGATTGAGTTGCGGGTTGCATCGCTATCCCTCAGGGTAATGTCGAGCAGAAAAGTACATACGTAGATACATAAATACACATTTAGAATAAAACAGGGTCAAGAAGTGGTCAAGCCACTCCACTTTCAAACTCCAGGTGGGGAAGAAGGTCTGGCGGGGCTGTCGATGGTGACAGCGACTGGCAGCCTCCCGGAAACATCGCAAAGATGCCTGACCCCGCCCTGGCCGTCGAGCAGATCGGCGAGGGTGGTGGCGGCAAAGGTCTTCTCAGCTCGCGCCATTTCCTGGTCGAGGAGGCGATGCAGAGAGCAAAGCTTGGTGTGGCCCTCGATGCCCAGCGGACAGCGCGTGATCCTTTGAAGCTGGGTTTCTGAGGCTGTTAAAATATCGAGGATGCTGATTTCTGATGGGAGCTTGGCAAGGGCAAACCCGCCGTGAATGCCTCGCTGCGAGGTCAGAATGCCGTATCTCGCGAGCATTCGCAGGATTTTTTGCAAATACCCTACTGGAACACAAATATTCTGGGCGATTTCATTCGCAGACGCTGGAGAATCGTCTTTGCGTGCCGCCAAGCAGATGGCGGCTCTCAGGGCATATTCGGAGGTATGCGAGATCATCGCCGCACTTCCTGAATATCGAGAATGTATATCGACTAGTACACTATTGCATCCGAGTATCGCAAGTCAAGGGTGAAAAAAAGCCCCCTTGATGTTTACCCGTACAGCGATCTCGAATTCTGGCGTTCGACAACGCAAGAGAACACGGGTGGCCAATATTGGCCGCGCCCTGCTTGAATACCCGGGCGAAGGGGAGGGGACCACCTGGAATTCGGGTACGTATGGGCCACCGGCATGAAACCACCCAGGTCTATTCGGAGCAGATCCGGATTCTCTGCCCCTCGCCTTCAGCGTCGGGTTGCCTGGGGATAGACCAAGATTCGATCATGCACCACGAGCAGCAGGTCGTCTCGGCCGTTGCCTGTCAGATCGCGCACAATCGCAGCCGAAGGCTCAAACTGATTCGCATCGCCTCGTGAGAAGAGCCTTGACTCGAAAACTTTAAACTCGGTGGCGGGAAGCAATCGACGGGCTTTGCTGATGGAAAGTATCGAGCACATCTGCTCGCGGGCATCGAGCACGACGACATCGACAAACCCGTCGCCGTTGAGATCGCCAGACGCCACGAAATGTTCTCGCCGGTTCTCAGAATCCGCCCGATGGGCCGCGACCTGATCGAGCACTATCCGCCGTCCGGCGAGGCGCACAAGCGCAAAGCCGTCTTCACCTATGCAGAGCACTCCAGGGCGATCGTCGCCGGCAAACTGTCCGGCCCAAACCGGTCCGACAGGAAACCCAAGGAGTCGCACTCGGTCGGCGATCTGCCAGGCGCCCGTGCGATCCTGGCGGAAGATCATCAAGCGCGAACCATCGCGATCCGCGGCGACAATCGCAGTATTGTCGGTTTCATCGAGACGTGCGAGGCTGACGAATCGCGTTGAGGCGCCCGGAACGTTGACCTGCGACACCACCCTCCAGCCGAGATTCTCGTCGTACACACATGCGCGAACGAAATTCTCATCGGCGATGAGCAGTTCGACGCTGCCGTCGCCATTGCTGTCGAGCAGGATGGTGTTCTCTGGCCCGGCGGCCTGAACAAGGCCGAACTGCTTCATCTCGTTGCGGGTGAGCACTTCAGTCGGGCGGGCCGATGATCCATCTCGTTTGCCGCGAACCATGATCATCGGCTGATTCGGGGTGAGCAGGAGCAGATCGGTCAGGCCGTCTCGATCGGCATCGGCAACAAGAATGGACTTGGGAGCCTCTGTGATGCCAGGAAGGGGAATCACTGTCGGTTCGCGTCCGCTTCCGGAAGGGTGATGCAACTCCAACGCGAGATCGCGGCGTTGCTTGACGACGATCGCCACTGTGGGCAGGCCGTCGATCACAGCATATTGCATGGCTTCGGGAGAGGCGCCGGGCGTAAGCAGCGGAAGCGGGCGCGGGAAATCGAGGCGACCAGTCTGCGGGTCATACGAAGCCACGCCGACCGTTTTTTCTTCATTCGAGAGCACAAAAACTTCGGGAACTCCGCCGCCGTCCCATTGGCCTACGGCAATAAAGAGGGGTTTTTTGAACGTAGGGAACGAAACTCCCGCGGAGAAACCCACCCCGGGCGCCTGGCGGTGCAGCACGATGGCGTTCCCGGCATGGTCGGTGGCAAGCAGGTCGATGCGGCCGTCGCCATCAATATCGGCAAGGGCGATCGACCGAAGTTTGCTCGATCCATCGACAAACCCGCCGACTTCGGCTTGCACTTCGCGATCGATCGAAGCACCGGCCTGCACGCCATCAAAGGTCTCACTCACCAGTTGATGAAGCACAAGCCTGCGACTTGCACTCTCGAGCACGGCGATGTGGTCGCCCCGGTGCCCGGGCACTGAGACGCTCGCGATTGTCTGAAGTTGCGGCATCTCAAATCGGTATTCGCGGGGAAGAATGCCCGCGCGACGACCGCGAACGTTCGGATCCTGCGTCTGGAGCCAGAGGCGAAGCGGGGTCTCGCTGCCTCGGGCCATGCCGAGAATGTCGCGCAATCCGTCGCCGTCAAAGTCGCCGGTCTGGAACTCGGCAATTGCACCTTCAGCGCCAATGAAGACCGGCTCGCTGAACTCCGGGCGGGGCAAAAGGGTGAAGATGGCAATCCGCCCGCGAACCAGCGCGAGGATTTCGGGCCTCTCGTCTCCGAGTACATCCGCCACGGCGAAGGCCTTCGGCCCAGCGGCAAGGCCCGGAACTCGCCGACGAGCAGCAACTTCAAATTCTCCGGGTGCTTTCTGCGCCAACACGACAAGTTCTTCCGGATTTGTCCCGGCGTAGAGAAGATCCATACGGCCGTCGCCGTCGGCGTCGATGGCGGCCAACGCCCCGACACGGTGCCGCACGCTGATGAACGAACGGTCGTACCAAGGGTTCGGCGGAAGTTCGTTGACCCGATATTCGGCCTGCATGTCTTCGAGAGATCGCTCGGATACACGCAGGTAATGCACCTCGATCCGGCTCTTGCGGTTATTTACCACGGCGATGTCCGGTCTTCCGTCACCGTTGAAGTCCGCAATCGTCACCGGGCCGCAGTTCGGGTCGATACTCACGATCCGCATCGGGTCAAACCCGAAAAATGCGGCTAACGGGTCGGCAGGCTGGGCCGACGCCCCTGCCGCCAACCCAAGACCTGCCGCCGCGATGCCGAACACCCGCACACCCGTCCTTGACATGCCTGATCTCCCGGTCATCTGCCCTATTGAACGAATCGACCGCTCCAGCGTACACACCGAGTCCCCCCGCTGCACGCCGGAGGAGCGGAATGCCCGCGACCCGAAAATCCGATACGCTTCCTAAAGTCGATTCTGCTTTGCCGGAGCCACTCGCCATGACACCCATAGGTGCTCGATCGGTCCTGCTGCTTACCGCTTTGGCCTGTGCAACCGGCGTAGCGCTGGTCGCGACCCAATCCGGAGCCACCCTCAACGCCGCGGGCACGGCTGACGTCCCCCCCGCTGCCGGCGACACCATCACCCTGGGCGACGGCCGCACGCTTGTCGCCCCGGTGCTGAAAGAGACGGATCGGGCGTTATGGCTTGACCTCGGATTCACGGTCATTGAGATCCCGAAGGCGCAGGTGCGTGAGCATCACCGGGCGGAACGCGAAATACAGACCGATGCCCGCGACGACGACCTGTTCAGCAGTGCGGCCGGCCTGGCCGAGCGATCACCTGAAGAGCAGGCCCGGCAGATCGGTGATGCGGTCATCATGGTGTCCACGCCCAGCGGACTCGGTTCAGGGTTCATCATTCATCCTGACGGCTACTCCATCACCAACGCGCACGTGATCCAAGGAGAAACGCGGATCCGCGCAACGGTTTGGGAGCAGTCGCGGCACGATTTCAACCGCCTTTTGATCGATAACGTTCGCATCGTTGCGGTGAACAATCATGTCGATCTGGCGTTGATCAAGATCGAACATCCTGAAGGCAGGCCGTTCAAGTTTGTTTACATCAACACTGATGACCAGTTAGGCGCTGGACAAAGCGTTTTTGCCATCGGCAACCCTCTCGGACTTGAGCGCACGCTTTCTCGCGGCGTCGTCAGCGTCAGAAATCGCAGTTTTGAAGGACTGACGTTCATCCAGACCGACACGCAGATCAACCCGGGGAATTCGGGCGGCCCTCTGTTCAACGACAAAGGCGAAGTAGTCGGCGTGACGAATATGGGTATTCCTTTCGGCGAGGGTCTGAATTTCGCCATTCCGGCGCGTTACTTGCGCGATTTCATTCGCAACCGAGATGCCTTTGCGTACGACCGGGATAATCCCAACAGCGGCTATTCCTACAACACAGCGCCCACGCGCAGCCGCTTCGGCCCTCCGCCCCATCTGGACGACGAGACCGGTTCGCCTTGATCCCTCTTTCCTGATCGCATTTCACCCGATGTGCGTCTGCGGAGTATTCGACATGTTCGGCCGCAACAGGTTTATCTCTCTCGCATTGACCGCCTTTGGTGCTGCCGCCGCGTTCTCTTCAGCGGCAACTCCACCGTTGTCGCAGCTTGTCGATGCTTCGCAGGTGAAAATGATCGCCGAGATTCCGGATGCCCGATTACTTCTCGAATCTGCCCGGGCATCAAAACTATACGACCTTTTTGTTGATCCACGGGTCGAATCGTTCCTCCAGGCGATCGCGGGCGAAGCGAAGCTCGATTTTGATTCCGCGATGGACCGCGTGGGTATCGATGCTGATGCGCTTGCGTGGCCCACAGGGCACATCGGGTTTGCGCAGCTCTATCCCGCGCAGGTGCGCAATGTTCTTGCCGGCGAGAATCCGCCCGATGACATTTCGATTTTTTCGACTTCATGGCTTCTGCTGGTCGAGTTCGGCGAGGGCGCCGACGCGGCCATGGCCGCGTTGGATCATCTGATCGACTTCTGCATCGAGCACGATCTTCTTCAGTTCGACCATGCCGACGGCGACGAAGATGTCATGACCCTGCGCTCACTGGTGCATGATCGCCGCATGGCACGAGAGGAAGAACTTCATGCCGAGTTCCGTCGCCGCCTGGCCCAATCAAGAGATCAGGACTGGGAAGCACGTTCACAGGTGTATGACTGGTACTGGAAGGCACGACTGCAGGGCTTTGATCCGACGGGCGATGCGCTGATCGATGCTCTGAGCGAGCGGCTCGCAAATATCCCGCAGTTCGCTTTCGCCCGTATTGAGGACACGATCGTTCTCGGCGAGACCACGGCGAATGTTTCGGGCATTCTCGATGCTGTTCGCATCCAGCCGAATGACCCTGTCTCTGACTCGCCGCTGTACGCACGAGCTCTGGCTGAGCTTGGCGCCGGGCTGCACGCCTGGCTGTTCGAAAACGATGAGCTTGTTCGGCGGCTCTCGCGGGCAGAACGTCAGGCGAACTCACGCGAGTTCGACTTTGGGTCCGAAGACGATGACGACATCAACGACGTGATGTCGTCGATCACCGGACTAGACGCAATGCAGGCCACGGCCTGGGGCCTTTCGCTTGATCGCCCAGACGCGGTCGTCGAACTTCGTAACTCCGTGCTTTTCGTCCGAAAATCCGGCCTTATGGAGCTTCTCAGCCGGAACGGTCCGCCGTACACACCCCCGCCGTTCATCCCCGCGTCGGCAGTCGCCGCCGGGCGCATGGTCGCCGACCTTCCACGATTGCCAGACACCATCATCAAGTCGCTGCTTGCACTTCCCGAGCCGCTTCGACAGGAAGCCGGGCCGGCAATGACCGGGCTGATTGCCTCACGATCCATCTTCGAAAACATGGGAATGCAGGTGCACTTCGCCCTGCTGCGTCCGAAGCAGGCCCCTGCTGCGCCAGACGACGACTGGCCGAGCAGGTTCGATCCTTTCGGTTTCGGCGACACCATGCCGTTTCTTCTGGCTGTCGAAATGCGAGATGCCGCGCCCCTGAGCGACCTGATTACAGGCTTCGGTGCGCAACTCGGTGTCAAACCTCGAACCTTTGAGGGCTCGACAATATTCGAATCCGAGGAACTCGGCATTGCCATCGCGCTCGCAATCGGGCACGGCTATGTCATGCTGAGTTCGCCCGAAGCACTCGAAGACGCCATGCGTGCTTTGGCGAACCCAGGCGCCGGGGGCCTCGCTCAGGATGCGGATTTCCAACGGGCCATTCGAACAGTCGATAGCCGCGGCGTCTTTGCC
This sequence comes from Phycisphaeraceae bacterium, assembly GCA_019636695.1. GTDB lineage: Bacteria > Planctomycetota > Phycisphaerae > Phycisphaerales > UBA1924 > JADLCM01. The sequence goes on along the minus strand of JAHBXD010000006.1, from coordinate 112,528 downwards.
GCATATATGCAGACCGATCGGGCTGTGGCATGGTTCTATGACAGCTTTGAGTCCGCGAAATCCACTCCGAACGCTCCGGCATGGATGAAGGCGATGCCCCCTCGCGAACTCTGGCGCAGGTTTGTCGGCGACATCGTCACTTCGCAAACCTCGACCGATTCGGGGTTCACTACGCTCGTGCGTTTGCTAGCGCCCTCACCTTGAACCGTGCATGCCGCGCACCGTTTCCGCGGATCGTTACATGCTCACTCCCGCGGCAGAACACCCTCAGGCCATCGCCGCGATCACCTCGTCGAAGTTCATCGCCTGCCCCGGCTCGCGTGCCTGCACCCACTTCACCCGCCCGATACCATCCGGGCTTTTCCCTACGACAACCGTGCCGCGGCGAGCGACATTGAGTTCTGGCCAGTAAAGGCCGTAGGCCTTGCAGACGTGCCGATGCATATCGGCGAGCAGCGTGTGCTTGAAGCCCATCTGCTCGGCCCATGCCTTGTGTGCGGCGAAACTGTCGCAGGAAACCCCGACCATGACCGCCCCGGTGCGCGACCAGCGATCCATCTCGCGAGTCAGGCACTCGTTTTCAACGCCGCATACACCCGTGAAATCAAGCGGATAGAAGCAGAGGACTACATCGTTCGTGCGGATGTGTTCTGCGAGGTTCCAGTCTTCGCGATTCTGGTTTTTCAGGGTAAAGTCAGGCGCGATCTCGCCCGCCGCGATCGGAGTCTGCCGGGGTGTCAACGTGTCGCTCATGAGTCAATACTCCCGAGAAGCCCCGCCCGGCCGATTCCGGGCGAAGGTGGTATGCTAGCGATGCCCCGCCGACGGAGTGCGCGGGGAGTCGGAATGCAGGAGGCGATATGACCGATTCATCTCATCTGGCTGACCGATATGCCGAGGTCTGCAATCGCATCGGTGAAGCCGCCGTCCGCTCGGGGCGACGGCCGGAAGAGATCATTGTTGTGGCGGTTTCGAAGTATGCCGAGCCGGACCAGATCAAGGCACTGGTTGATCTCGGCCATCGCGATTTCGGTGAAAACCAGGTTCAGCAACTCGTGCAGCGCGAGGCGGTTCTGGCGGAGTATCTCGACCGTCTGCGTGTGCTCAGCGCAACGCGGCGATCGATCGCCGGTGACACACTGCTTCCCAAGGCCGCTGCCCAGGGCATCCGCTGGCACATGATCGGGCATCTCCAGCGGAATAAGGCACGCAAAGTAATCGATTTTGTTCGGTTAATTCATTCGGTCGATTCGCTGCGTCTTGCCGAAGAGCTTCAGCAGGCTGCCCTGAAGAGAGACCAGAATATTGAAGTGCTCATCCAAGTGAACTGTTCGGGCGAAGCCAGCAAGTTCGGCTGCCCGGTCCCCGCGGCGTTGCCGCTCGCCGAACAGATCGACACAATGGTCAATGTCCGCGTGCGCGGTGTGATGACCATGGCCCCCCTGACCGAACGACCGGAAGATGTTCGACCGGTGTTTGTCCGCTGCCGCGAGGTTTTCGAAGAATTTCGAGACGCCGGCGTGGGCGACGGCCAGTGCAACCTGCTCTCGATGGGCATGAGCGGCGATTACGAAATCGCCATCGCCGAAGGGGCCAACATTGTGCGCATCGGCTCAGCGATTTTCGGCGAGCAGAGTGCCGAGACCCGAGAGCACGAAGCGGGTGCTCGTGCAGGCTGAATACCGCCGAAGGCGAGCGATTCCTTCACGACGGCAAATCAACGGCCCGTCAGGCTTCGGTAAAACACCGCACGAAAAGCGTAATATGCACGATCTTCGATGACCGGTACATAGGCCGTGGTGTGGGTTCGATGCGTCCCGCGAAACCGCTGGTCATAACGTCCTGTGGCCGGGTTGTAGATCCTGCCTCGCGACCTCGTGTCCGACCATTCTGAAACCGGCTGTAGAGATGTCCTGCTCTCTACATGCAGGAGTTGCAGCCCCCACACCACGTGCTCGCTGCCGATCTCGCGGGCAAACTGCGCAAGTTCTCGCTCGCGGCCCGGATGCATCATTCCGGTGAATGTTGAATACCCGATTGCCTCATATCCCGACAGATCGCTTTCGTGTGAAATCTCGGAATAATCCGCGAGCATCACAGAGGGGGCCCGTCCGACTGCGGCCGAAGCTGCCTGGGGTACGGGCAAGATCGCCACGTACGCATCGCGCCAGGGGTTGCCTGCTGTGCATCCCGTGAGCAACATCGCCAGCATGATCAGTACTACCCCGCGCATACATCGCCCTTCCCCGTCGTGGATGCACACCGCACGCTGCCCCGACCGAGCACTCGACCGAACTCGGGCGATTCTACGACCCAGGCCCCTCCTGCCGATACCGCTCCGAACCGCTTGGGGCTGACACAGGCGCCCGATCGCAAAGATGACTTTCGGAGTATCCCCCCCGTGCGGTCTACCCTATTGCGGCAGCCTCACCTCGATGCCACCCCACGGAGCACCCAGGCATGCTGATTACACGCAGTATCGGCAAAATTCTCCGGGGCAAATCCACACCGCTGCAGCTCTTTCTTGCCTGCATTCTCGGTGGTGTGCTTGGGTTTGTGCCCGGCTTCCGCCAAGCGCCGGGGCTGATGGTCTTGCTCTTTGTCCTCTTCGCGATTCTTCATGCCAACCTCATCGTCGCCGCGATCGTCGCGGCAACCGGCCAGTTCGTTTCGCTCGTGATGACCCCCATCACCTTCGCCGTCGGCCAGGCGTTGCTCGACGGCCCCATGCAACCGTTTTTCAAGATGCTGATCAACGCCCCGGGCACCGCCCTCTTGGGGCTTGAGTATTACGTGACGACGGGCGGCATCGCGGTCGGGCTGATCTACGGCTTCTTCTGGGCGATTTTCGTCATCGCGGTGGTGCAGGGTTTTCGCCGCCGAATGGCCGCCCGCGCTGGGAAAGAGGGCGGCACGATGCGCAAACTCGCCCGATCTCCCGTCGGTCGGCTTGTGATCTGGGTGATCTTCGGCCCCAAAGCGCGCAAGTCGTACGAAGAACTCGCCCGCAGGCGATTCGGCCTGCCCTTTCGACCGCTCGGGGTGCTCTTCGTCGCCGGCGTGGCGCTCGTGGTCTATCTCGGCCGCGGCTTCATCACCGAAGACATTCTCACGCCCGTGCTGACGCGCCAGGCCCAGGTGCAACTCGAAAGGGTCAATGGGGCCACGGTCGACATCGAGAGCGTGCGACTCGACCTTGAAAACGGCTCGATCGTCGTTCGCGGGCTGGCCATCGCCGACCGCAAACGCCTCGATCGCGATGTTTTCCGCGCTTCGCGCCTTGAAGGCGCGATCAGCGGCGTCGATCTGCTCCGCAAGCGCCTGACCATCGACGAAGTCATCGTTTCCGAAGCCTACAGCGGGTCACGGCGCTCAACACCAGGCCGGATCGTCGGCAAACGACCGGCGCCCAAGCCCGAGGGCGAAGGCAAAACACTCGAAGACTACCTCGAACAGTACGAGGAATGGAAAGAACGCCTCGAACAGATCGAATCGTGGATCGACAAAATTGCACGCCGAGATCCCACCCGCAAAGACAAGCCTGAAGGGGAAGAGTCGTATCGCCAACGCATCGAACGCGAAGTCGCCCTGCTCGGCTATCGCCGCGTCGTCGCCGCACACCTGATTGACAAGTCACCCACTTTGCTCGTGCGGCGGATTCAGATCGACGCCATGAAGGTCGATGCCCTGCCGGATGACCCTGTCGATGTGGTCGTACTGTCCATTTCCACCCAACCGTGGCTTGTGGACACACCGCCCGATGTTTCGATGCAGTCGCGGTCGGGTGCTTTCGGATTTTCGATCGGGCTTGGCTCAATTGCACGAACAGATCCCTCAACGGGCACTCGTCGTCAAGACATGGTTCATTTCCACCAGCGTGCCATTCCTGGGGCGTGGGTGGAAAAGCAGCTCAAAATCAAAGCCGACCGACTCCCCGTCCGCGCGCAGACATTTGACCTCGTCCTCGACGGGCCGATCCGCCTCGCCGATGGTGTTCGACTCGGCCTCAACCTCGATGTCCTCATGCATCAGGCTTTGGTCAACGTTCCCGGCGTGGGGCAGACCACGGTCGATCGGCTCACCCTGCCGATCGCCCTCTCCGGACGCTTGAGCGCCCCCCGCATCGGCATCACCGCCGATGCCCTTGTCGACGCCCTTCGAGATGTCGGCCGTGCTGCTCTGGCCGATCAACTTCGAAAAGCCCTCGGCATCGATTCCGGCAAAGGCATTCTCGGTGACGAAGGGTCTCGCATCCTCGACGGCGTCGGCGGCGATTTGCTCAACCGAGGCATCGACGGCCTTCTCGGAGGCGGCCGCGACCGTCGTAAAGAAGACCCCAAAGACCCGCCCGATGACCCCAGGTAATCCCCACTATTCGATTCTCCCGGCTTTGTCGTCCTATGGCCAAACGCACCAAACCCAAGTCCCCCGAACCCCAGAACCAACCGGAAGCAGCACGCCCTTCAAGGGGGCTTGATGTGCTCCCGCTGAGCGCCATTCTCGGCCAAGAACGCGCGCTGGCCGTCCTGCGCAATTCGTGTGCCGCCGGTCGCCTGCACCATGCATGGATCTTCACCGGGCCGGTGGGAGTCGGTAAATGCACGACGGCATTGGCCTTTGCGGCGGCCTTGCTCGACCCCTCTCAAGCACTTGATCCCCGCGGCAATCCTGCGCCCGACCCCGAGAGCGACATCCAGAGCATGATCCGCGCGGGGAGTCATCCCGACCTTCATATCATCCGCAAAGAACTCGCCGCCTTCAGCCGCGATGCCGACACGCGCAAAAGCAGACAGACAGTCATCGGCGTCGAGGTGCTCCGTGAGTTCTTCATCGAGCCTGCGGCCCGCACGCGGCGTGTACAGGTCGACTCGCGCGCAGCCAAGGTGCTCATTCTCGACGAAGCCCACCTGCTGAACCTAGAAGGCCAGAACGCCCTGCTGAAAACTCTCGAAGAACCCCCCTCCGGCACCATCATGATCCTCGTTACACCCAACGAAGATCGCCTGCTGCCGACCGTGCGATCTCGCTGTCAGCGCGTTCCTTTCACCCCTTTGACCGAGGAAGCCATGGCGGCCTGGTACGCCCAGCGCGGTCTGCTGCACGCTCCTCCCGCTTGGCTCGCACATTACGGGCAAGGCTCGCCGGGCGCTGTTGCCTGGGCATTGACCTTCGAACTCTCGCGCTGGGCCGAACCGATGGATGCTGCGGTCGAGGCCTTGCTTCATGGCGAGCATCGACACAACCTGCCCGACCTCATGACCGACCTCGCCAAGGCCTGGACTGAGCGCCTCGCTGAAGGCAACGACCTCGCCTCAAAGGATGTCGCCGGCAAAACCGCCGCATTCGAGGTGCTGCGCCTTGCGGCATCCATGTTCAATCGCCGCGTGCTTGCACACACCGACAACTCACCGCTTTGCGAACGCCTCAGCGCATCGATCGAGCGCATCGTCGATGCCGAGCGGCATGTCGCCAGCAACGTGAATGTTCAGTTTGTGATGGAATCGCTCGTGGCCGACTGGGCCTCGCTCTGGCGGCAGCCCACTCTTACGCCTGCACGCTGATCGCCGCCGATTCGGTCGCCGTCACCACGCTCCGTTCACGCGTCAACTTCCGGATCACCAGCGCCCACGTTTCACGCTCATATTCCAGCAGCTCGATCACCCTATCCAGACGCGCACCGTCACGACTCATCCCGACTTCGAGCAACTCGCGGAACAGGAACATATACACCCCGCGCACCCGCTCAGCTAACGTCGGATCGACGTCATCTCGGATCGATGTGATTAACTCTGCCACGATGCTGCGGCATTGGCTGACGCCCGAATAAATCCCTTCGTAGTCCTTGCGTTCGATCGCCTCTCGGCCCTGCCTCGCAAACTTCACCGCCCCGTCCAGAAGCATCAGCCGAAGCTCCTCCGGCGATGCGGTCAGCACGCGGGTTCGAAGGTACGTATTGGCCGATGTGGTGTCAGGAGGATTCATGGCTCTCGTTATCGGTGCGACTCGGTGGCGACTTCAGCCCGAATGGTGCTCAAAAACGCATGCCTACTCCTCAGGCGATCCCCCTACCTCCGCGTCATAAGCCCGGTCAGGGCGGAGTTTTGCGACTGAAGCTGCGCGACCGAACGCTCCATCGCCAGGAACTGACGTTGCAGGGTGTCTCTCCGCCGCTCCAACCGCACATTGAAATCGTCGATCTGCCTGTTCAACGAACGCATCTGGACATCAAGGGCGTTTGATCTCGCCGTCAGGAACCCATCGATCGAATCGCCGTAGACCTTTGCCACACTCTCGACGATCCCCGCAAGCCCGAGCCGCGAAAACTCGTCCCCGCCTGATACCCGTCGAACTCGAATTCCAGGCTCGATCTCCTCAAACTCATCCTGGCTGAGAAGATCCCTCGCGGCGAACAGGTCGGCCACCGCCTGAAAGTCCTGCTCCATGGCGCTTCGCAGGCGCTCTTTGTTGATCGAGAGCTGACCCCGGTCGCCGAAACGCAGACCGACATCCGCCAGTCGTTGAAATGGTCCGCTCACTCCACGCGCCGGAGCCTGAATCGCCGAGAACAGCGCTGTGCGTAGCGATGCGAGCGTGCCGTCACCAAGCAGCGGACCGCGCTGCTGCGTCGCGGCATCATACCTCGTCTGAAAATCAATCCGTTGCGTGACTGCGTTGAAGGCATTGATGAACTCGTCGATTTTCGCCTCGATCGCGCTGTTGTCCCGCGTCACCGACAACTCGATCGGTTCGCTCGATGTCTTCTTCAGATCAATCCGCACGCCGTTGATGACCGCATCGAGCGTGTTGGTCGAGCTTCGCAACAGCACCGCCGACGCGGGATCGCTCGAACCGAAGAACACCCGGGCGTCCTCACCCGCATCCAGCATCGTCTGCCCGAGGTCGAAGCCGTGCGTGTCGATGGCGACCCTGCCGCTCCGCCCGCTTGTCCGGCTCACAAGGCTCAGCCTGAAGGGTGCGCCTGCCCCTCCATCGTTGATGATCGTCGCAATGACGCCCGCCTTCGAATTATTGATTTTCTCGGCAATCTCAGCCAATGTATCCGTCGCAAGAAACTGCACGGTCGTTTCGAACGACCCGTCAATGAAGTTCTCCGCCCCCGTCCCCCCGGCTTCGCCCAGCAGCCGAAGTTTCGAGGCAACCTGCCCCGACAAATCCTCGACCTTGATCTTGCCCGGGCCGCTCGGCACCCCATCCCGTTCGCGAATCACGATGCCGTCGCCGCGATCATTCAGCGCGGCGACCACGCTCATCTCCCGTCCCGCAAACTGCCCGTTCAACTCGCGAAGCAGTTGATGCACCGTCTTGGTGTCTGAACCGATGTCGATCCTCGCGGTCCGCCCCATCGGGTCCGTCACGCGGATCTCACCCGTCCCGACTCCCGCGCCGTTGTTGAGCGAAGACAGCAGCGTCGCCTGCGTGATATACGCCAATTGCGCGCTCGCCCCCCGATATACCGACGAGCTGACCCCATCCGGCCCGGTCGAAATACCGAGCGATTCAGCCCCGCTCCCGGTGATCAGCAGCGCTGTGGCCGTCGCCCCAGTCATGTCCCTGATCTGAAGCCCGGTCCCCGCGTCATTCAACGAAGCCGCGATCCGCCCGCCGTTATCCGCGTGTTGATTGATCAACGCCATGATCTGGCCGACGGTCTCCGCGCCCGAAATGTCCACTGAGAACGCCGTTCCATCACGGGCGGTCAGATGCACCTGCCCCGATGCCCCTGTTCGGCCGTTGAGGTTGTACGCCAGCGTGTCATTGATCCCCGCCAGAAGCCGACGACCCGAAATCGTCGCATCGGAAATCGCGACCCCTACGGCGAACCCCAGGTCGCTCGCCGAGCTTCCTCCCAGATTTTCACTCAGCGTAATCGTCGCCCCTGCCGAGTTGTTGAGCTGCAGTCTGGTCCCATCCGACGCGATCGATGCCGAAACATCCGCCACTCCCGCCGAAGCGATCGCCGCGTTGATCCGCTCGACCACCTTGCCGAGTGTTGTGGCCGCCCCCTCGATCTCCTCCCCTGAAGCGGTATACACCGAACCGATGTTCACCCGCACCGCTTTGGGTTGGCCCCCGCCATCGTCCACCAGCAGTTGAAAATCCCAGCGCGTTTCACCGATTGTGTCGCTTACATACACGCCGTTTCCGTCATTCAGCGACGATAACGCCGTATTCTGCCCGGCGTAATACACCCGCTGCCCCGTCAGCGCCTGCCCCGATCCCGACACCGCGCTCGAACCCGCAATGCCCAGGCTCTCGGCGGTGGTATACCCCGCGGCGCTCGCCACGCTGAAGGCCCCGCCGCTCGAACTCAGCACAAGCCGGCCGTCATCCACCCGGGCTTCAATGTTCACTCCCGAGGCAGATCGAATCGCCTCCAGCACTTCCGATACCGTCGCCGCCCGCGACAGATCAACCGTCGCCGAGTTCCCCCCCTGCGTGATCACGATCTTTCCGCGAGACACTCCCGACGAACCGTTGAACGCCGCAAGCGATGTATCCCGATCCAGCCGACCCGCCGACGATTCGAACGTGAAACTCGTCACGCCCAGTGCCGAGACATCGCGATCGGCGAACCCCCGTGACAACACCTGCTGCGTGGTTACCAACCGATCCACGATGAATCGAAAACTCCCCTGCTGCGCGGTCGTGCTCGCCGATGCCGTCAGGGTCGTGTCATCAGACGAAGCCGCCCGCATCGTGTTGAACACACGCGCTGTGCGAAACGTCGTCGAGGCCGTCAACAGCGAACTCAACCTCGACTTGATATCCAGATATCCCGCCTGCTGCGTCTGCAACTGCGCCACCCGGCGCTGAATCAGCGTCCTCGGGCGGGCCTCCAACTGCATCAACTGATTGATGATCGAGCCGGAGTCGATCCCGCTGAACAGCCCCACGCTCGAAGTAATGCTCATCGCCCTCGACCTCCTGAATCCAACCGCGATGCTCCCCCCCGACTCCGCCCTTCCCGGTGGCCCACCCCGCCTCGCTCAGGCGGCATCACGCCGCCATCACCAAGTGGATCAAACGTCCTATAACATGGCACGTCCTGACCCGTTCGACGCAGCCGCATCAGATCCTGCACCCACTGGCCCATGACTCGCGCAAAACGCTGTCGCGCATCCGCGGGGACGCCATCCGATTTTGCGCCTATTCGGATCATGCTGTCCTCTTTGGCGGCAGACCGCCCGTCAACCCATCGGACCGCGCGCACAACGACCTGCAAACACTCCGCACAGAGCGTGCCGCGCAACATCCGACGCCCCCTTCCTTCGGGTATCACCTGAGGACACTCCACGCCGAATCCCGATCCGTATGCCCGGAAATATGGCGATCACCTACATGCACCCCACAATCAGGGGGGCAGTGCGCGAGACATTCGGGAATTCCCTGGCGAACGCCCATCGGCCTTTCGTCATAAGATTCCTGCCTTGCACTTCCGATAGTCTCCACCATGACCAACGCCCCCCGTCTGCTTCGATGGCTCGTGGCAGGTGTCAGCATCGCGCTGGCCCTCTCGGTCATCTACGGCATTTCACTGGCTTTCTCGGGCGCTCGGACCCAGTGGTTCAATGTGGGGTTTGAGCTGCTTGTCGCCGGAGCGGCGGTATTCGGTGTTCTTGTTGCGCGCGGCAGCTTTCAACGTGGCCCGGCCATGACCCTCGCCATGATCGCGCTGACTGCGGTCATCGCAACGGGCCTCTCCCTGGTCGCCCTTCAGTTCGCCGCACGACAGATCGTCGTGCATCCGTTCTTCCTCGCGCGTTTTGCCGCCGCGGCGGTGCTCGCTGGCGTCGGGGCGCTGCTGGTTCTCGATCGTCATCCCCGCTCCTGGAAGACCTGCCTCACCGGCGCGGGCATTACGGCCATCGGTGTCGCTGCCGGCGCTGGCGCTCTTCTCGCGGCCGTCCGTGTCCAGATCAGCTCGCCCCTTCTGGCCGGACTTGGGATCGTCGTCCTCCTGGTCATCGGCACGCTTGTGCTCGCGTGCGTCAGCATCGGGATGCACCTGATCATTCGCGCTTTCGAGCTTGGCCACCTTGACGATGCACCGCCCGCGGCCGATTCAGCCGGTAAACCCGCATGACGAAACCCGGCGAATCGCTTGCGGAATAACCCCTACGATGCCTGCCGTGGATACGCTCATCACCCTTGCCGCCGGTATTGCCATCGGGGCCATCGCACTCGTGGCTCTTCGGCGCGTGTTCCGTTCCGGAAAGTCGATGGCCGAACACGCCAGGATCGACGTGATCGCCGAACAGGTGCGTGCTGTGGGCCGGCTCATCGGGCTTGAAGTCTCCGCCAAGGAAATCGCCACCGCCACCAAAGGGTTCAGTTGGCTTCCTCCGCTCCTGCTCAGTCAGGCACGGGTCGCCATGATCTTTCATTTTGAAAAGCAATACGGCGTCGACCTTACGCGCCTTCGCGCGCAGGATCTTGAAGACCTCGGCGAAGGCCGATACCGCATCCACCTTCCGCCGATCGAAGGCTCGATGCGCATGGTCGATGTCACGCCTTATGACATCCAGGACGGCCGCGTGCTCGGACTGCTCGAAGTGATCCCCGTCAACGCAACGACGCAGAAAGCGTTGATGTCCAAGGCGCAAGAGCAGGCTGCCAAACTCTTTGAAACCAGCGACCATCGCTACGAGGCCGAGGCCCAGCGCAGCATCGAACGCCAACTCAAGTCGCTCCAGGCCATGTTCGGTGTACAACTCGACGTCGCTTGGCGAACCAGCGCCCCCGCGCTCGCCCCGCAACAATCCCGATCCGAAACCCCCGATCCGCTGTCAACGGCATAACCCAGGAAGAACCCTACGGCAGACGAACCATGTCGCCTTCCAGTATGCACGCGCCGCGGCGGGACATTCCCCGCACAACTTCCGCCACACGCTCCTCAACACGCGCTGTGCTCCGCCCGAAACCCAGGAGCAACACCGCCTGACGCGCAAGTTCTGCAGGCGAGAGCGCAATATGCTGCCGCAACACATAGTCGCAGGCATTGGAGAGTTCCACCATCGGAACTTCGTCGATCGACCGCCTGTCATGAGTTCCCGCCCCCGCGCGTCGAAACTGAACATACGTCTCTCGATGGATACTCGACGGCCAAAGCACACCATCCGCCTCGGTCGGTTTCCCGGCTGACGAATCCCAGGCCAGCACTTCTGCAAGACGAGCTTCGACCCGACTCGTTACCCGCGTGATGCCCCACAAGGCCGCCAGTCGACGAGCCGCCAGATTCACGACGATCGGCCCTTCGTGATCCACGATCCGCCGCAGGCTCGCCGCCAAAGACCGGTTTGACCTCGCCTCGAAAAAGCCCTCGGGTGTTCCTTTCGCCTCGCTCGTGTCGTATGCCGTATACACCGCCCTACCTGCTGCTCCCTCTCCGTCGTCCGATCGCTTCTCGGTATCAATCGAGAGGTTGCCTCGCGCTGACACAGGGGCCGCCGCGTGAAGCCCGGAAACCGGCCTTGAGCCGGTACCTCCCGAGTCAGGCTGAATCCGCCCTCCGGTCTCTTCCGCGTATGCCCTTTCAAGAGTCTTGACGACTCGTTCCACCACACGCTCAGGTGATCGCTGCCAGTCCTGCGTCCACAACCGCATGAGCCTCCACCCGAGTGCCGCGAGCACCTGCTGACGCAGACGGTCCCGATCCCGCGCGGTGTGTGCTCGGGCATAAAACGGGCCGTCAAACTCGATCCCCATCAGGTGGCGCCCCTGCTGCTCCGGATGCCGGACCGCAAGATCAAGCCGATAGCCCGAACTTCCCACCGCAAGGTCGCACACCCAGCCGCGTCGGCGCAGGTGCTCGGCGAGGCTTGCCGCAGGGTCCATGCGCCCGTCTCGAATGGGCATTCCGGCTGCGCGCTCATCGGCTGCTTCTCCCTGCTTGCGGGCATACTCCAGAAACGCCCGAAGGTGCGAAGCGCCGCGCGAGGTCGTTCGTGTGAGATCGATCTGATCAGGCGTGATCGAACTGAACACGATGACCCGCTCGCGCGCCCGCGTCACGGCCACGTTGAGCCGCCGCTCACCTCCAAGCCGATTGAGCGGACCGAACGACATGAAGAAACGTCCCTGGGCATCCGGCCCGTAGCCGACGCTGAAAAGAATCACATCACGTTCATCCCCCTGCACGCTCTCCAGGTTTTTGACAAAGACAGCGTCTGCATCGTCACCGAAAAAACGATCGATTTCCGGACTTTCTCTACGCTTTTCATCGAGCAGGTCTTCAATCAACACCTGTTGCGCCTGGCTGAAGGTCACCACGCCGATACTCGCCGTCCCCTGTCCAGCCGCGGCCGCCTGCAACATCCGCACGACTTCCTCGACCAGCGATTCCGCCTCAATCCGGTTCGTGCGTGTCTGCGCCCGGTCGTACACCCCCGCCACCACACGCAACGAAACCCCGAGCCGCTCGTCATGCCGCACCGGGCTTGGGAATGTCAGCAGCCGATCGTCATAATACCGATGATTGCTGAAGGCAATCAGGCTTTCGTGCCGCGAGCGATAGTGCCACAAAAGCGCCATCGAGGGCAGCCCCGATGCATTCGCTTCATCAAGCACGCTCTCCAGTTCGTCAAAATCCTCCTCAGATGCTTCATCACCCCCTTCAAGGTGCTGGAAGAAGTTCGTCGGCGGCAACTGCTTGCTGTCACCCACGATCACCGCATGACGCCCCCTCGCAATCGCACCGATCGCATCCCACACCGGAATCTGCGACGCCTCGTCAAACACCACAAGGTCAAACGGCGGGTACGAAGCATCCAGAAACTGCGCCACCGACAACGGGCTCATCAGCATGCACGGCTTGAGCCGAGGCAGCAGATTCGGCATCCGCTCGATAAGCCTCCGCACGGGCAGGTGCCTTCGCTGCTTGCGTTCCTCGCGCAGCAGCATGCCCAGTTCCGAGCCATCCGCCTCTCCGCCTCCGGGCAGCGGCAGACGTGAGGCCAGTTTCGCTCTCACGATCTTCGCCGCGATGTCGATGCACGCCCGATCCAACTCACCGAACCTCGTGACGGCATCATCCAGCATCGTCGCGCTGAACTCTCGCAGCGCCGGCTCGCTTTCCACCACCGCGCCCGACCACCGCTGCAATACGCCCCGTTCCGCCGCATCTGAAAACTGCTCCGGCGGCAACCCGCCCGATTCGAGCTCCAGAAGAACGCCTTCCAGGGTTTCAGGCAATGCTCCCCGCATGCGCTGCCAGGTGCACCACTCGGCCAGATCACCCATTCCCGCTTTCCACCGCGCAAGCACTCCCGCCGTCAGCGAGAGCGCCCCTCCCGCGGCCTCATCAATCAAAACCCCCGAATCGGCCGATGCCCCTTCAACGAGCGCTGCGATCGCACGATCAAACGCCGACGAAGCCTCGATCATGGCATCCATCGCCACCCGCACCGGAGCGCCCGCCGCAAGCTCATCGACACCCTCAGTCGCCAGCCGCACAAACACTTCGCCGAGCGGAGCCAACGCTTCGCTCTGGGTCAGCCTCCGGAGCACACCGCGAAACGCATCCGCCCAGACCAACCGGCGCTTGAGCGCCTCGACATCCACATCGCGCCCGCGGTTCCACCATCGGCCGAAGCACCGCGCCGCCTCTTCCGCCCCTTCCAATTCGCGCTGAGCATCCACAACGCTTCGAAGAGCCTCAAGGTCGCGTGCCATCCCCTCGATCGAGGTTTCTCCTGCGCCCGCCGCCACCGATCGCAACGCTGCACGAACCGGCCGCGCTCGCATCCAACGCACCACAAAAAAACTTGCCGACTCTGCACGCCGAACTCTTGCAAAAAGCGCGGCATGATCCAGCTCGAAAACCTCTGGCCGATACCGTGTAAGCAACGCCGCGCGTGCGGCATCCGCCTTCCCTGCCTTCTCGATCCACCGGGCCAACGCCGGCCCGAGTTCCGCCCACCCGCCTTCGCTCACGATCGCGAGCGTCACCCCCGGCGCATCAGCCATCCTCACTGCCGCATCAAGCAGCAACGCCCGATCACGCCCCGACATCTCACGTGCTGCCACCCCGACCCCTGCCCCGTTGCCGATGCGGCCCATCGCATCGATCATCCCCGCGATCGTCCGTGCAAACCGCTCCGTCGCTGTCGCTGCCGCCTCGATCAACCCGAGGCAACGCGCCTCCGAATCACCTGCATACACCCGCAGCCCGATCCCCCGTAGCGGATGCCCTGCAACCGGTGCAACCGCCAGCGCCGCCACCTGGGCCTTGCGTGCCGCCTCACGCCACTCCGCAAAAGTGCGCCCATCCAGTTCTGCCGAAATCTCCGAAGCGCACGCAACCCGCGGCGTCGACCGCAGCGCATTGACCCTGCAGAAAGCCTCGTACACGCTCATTCCGAGCGCCCGAGGCCGATGCAGCGCCCGTGCCTGCGCATTCAGCCGATCGCGCACCGCCACGAGCGACGCCACCGTCTCGTCCCATGTCGCCGGGGCCTGCGCTCCGTGTGCTCGCAGTGCCGAGGCGATCTGCTCGACAACCTCTTTCTTCCCGGCCTTGTTCGAGTGCAGTTCAAGACAGAACTCTCCAAGCCCCGCCCGCTCCAGGCGTTGATGCACGACATTCAGCGCTGCCTGCTTCTCGGCCACGAACAGCACGCGCTTGCCTTCTCCGATCGTCTGTGCGATCAGATTGGTGATCGTCTGCGATTTTCCCGTTCCAGGTGGCCCCTCGAGCACAAAACTCCGCCCCTGCGCGCCCGCCATCACCGCCGCCAACTGCGACGAATCGGCATCAAGCGGGCAATGCACCCTCGCCGCGTCCACGTCGTCATCCAGCCGAGCAGCCTCGGGCAGCGGCAAATCCGCCCCTGCGATTTCTTCTCGATCGACCAGCCGCCGCACCACCGCGCTTTGTAAGAGCGCGTCCGACCGCTGATGAAGATCAAGCCACAGCAGAAACTTCGTAAACGAAAAAAGCCCCAGGTCCGCCGTCGTCAGAACATCCCACCGATCGATCTCCTTGATCGCCTCCCGAAACCGCCGCAGCATCTCCGAAACATGCACCCCGCTGGCGTCATCCGGCAGTTCTTCCAGTTCGCGCGTGTCGATCCCGAACTCCGTACGCAGTTTCTCCAGCAGCGTGATGTTCACCCGAGCCTCTTCATCCGCCCGGCACAGCCGAAACCCCTCCCGCACGCTCGCCCGCTCAAGCCGCATCGGCAGCAGAATCAACGGCGCCCGGCGGGCCTCGGTCGCCTGAGGCGTCTCATACCACCTCAGGCTTCCTAACGCCAGATACAGCGTGTTCGCCCCCGATTCGCTGATCGAAGCCTTCGCCGCCCGATACACCTCCGTCAGTCGCCGCGACAACTCCGCCTCTTCCAGCTCCGCATGCACGCAACGCCTCGATAGTTGTGCACGCAGATACTCCCGCCGCGCATCCTCGCCTGTTCTTCGCGCGTGCGATTCGGCATCCCTCGGATCGTCCGCGTCCATGACCCTCGCTCGCGGCAGCACGCTG
The DNA here is from genome assembly GCA_019636695.1 of Phycisphaeraceae bacterium. GTDB lineage: Bacteria > Planctomycetota > Phycisphaerae > Phycisphaerales > UBA1924 > JADLCM01. The sequence goes on along the minus strand of JAHBXD010000006.1, from coordinate 97,026 downwards.
AACACCGCCCCCTCCGCCAGCGCATCCTCAAACGCTGCGATATCCGGACATTCCATCGCAATCGTCTGCTTGGTCTGCCGAAGGTGAATCAGCCTGTTTCGTAACGAGAGATCAAGCAACTTCCGCTTCCAGCGATCGAGCCGTTGCTCCGCCGCCGTCAAAACGCGCTTCTCTCTCGCGCGAGCGATCAACGTCGCCGGAACTTCCGTCTCGGCGATCTCGGGCACGGCCGCTTGATCGACCTCCACCCGCACCTCGCCCTCCACCCGCGCCAGCAGCGGGCGAATCCGCGCCCGCCGCGCTGCGCTGACATCAAGCGCATACCGAAACGTCGCGTCACCCAGATGCCGTACGCCCGCCTGCACTGCCCCCGCAAAATCCGGCGCAGGCCGATGCGTCATGACCGTGGTTTCAAACACCACGATCTCGCCCAACTCCACCCGCTTACGGACTCGGGCGGCATCTTCCACCACCGCTTCAGCAAAAGCCTGCTCCGATGTCCACACCCCGGGAAACGCATGCCCGTCGATCACCACCAGCAGCGCATGCAGCCCGATCGCCTCCATCGCTGATGCCGCCAGCAACGCCAGATCAATGCACGTCCCCATTCGGGAATGAAGCACGTGCTCGACAAGACGAATCCGCTGCCCCGAATCCGCAAATCCCGCCGGTGGAATGATGTACCCGATGTTCTCTTCCACCAATGCCCGATACAACGCCTGCACCGTCGCCCGAACCCGCGCCGGCGTCGTCCCTTCATACCCGCTCAATGCCCCGTCGCCCGTCGCCTCGAGCAGACGCTCGCTCGTGCGGCGAACCAACGCAGCCATCGCCGGGTGGTTCGGCGTCACAAACGCCGCCAGAATCTCCGGCAATCGGCTCGCCCCCGGCCAGTGATCAAACGGCAGTGCCTCGACACGCGCTGACGCACGCCCGACCAAAACGCTCCCCTCACGCACGCTCGCGACCACTTCAGTCCTGAACCCCTCGGTCACCTTCGCCAGCGCGTCGCTGCGCAGCACGACATCCATCTCGTCGATCTCGATCGTTTCTCCAGGGTCGATCGCCGCGACACCCCGCGTCACTGGCTCGCCCAGTGAATCCCCGATCATCAGTTCAACCGAAAGGTCACGCAATGTCCTCTCGCCCACGTGCTCCAGCCGAAGGCGATGCACGATGCGCACATCGTTGTGCTGCATGGCGAAATTGATCATCGGTGCGCATTCGATCTCGACGCGCACCCGCTCCGCCCCCATCCCCCCCGGTCGATCTGCGCCCTCGCCCTGCAGCGCTGACTCGGCCTCATCCCTAACCCGCGGCGTAAGCAGCGTCGGCGGAATCACCCCCGCTGGCAACGCGTGCTCTCCGTCGCCTGATCCCGGCGTTGTGGCCGCTTCATCCGAAGCACGAAGTTCCTCCGGCTGCAAGCGCTCCTGCTCCGGCTTCGTCCCGTCGATCTCGTCCATGTCCACCTCGACCGTGCTCGCTCCATGCACGTCCCCGCGCCCGTCGCTGCGGTTCACGCACTCGCCGACTTACCCCGCCCCCCCGGCAGCCATAAATCAAGAAGAATCATCAGCCCGCTCAATCCCACCGCCCCGTTGAAGGCCGCACCGCCGATCGCGATGCCCCAGGCCCACGCCGCATGATCGCGCGCAAGCCACCACGAACCGATATCCACCGCAAGACCGATCCCCATCACCGCCAGCAGCGCCCCGCTCACAAGCCCTGGCCAGCGCGTCATCAGCGTCAGCCCCCAGAGCACCATCGCCAGCACAGCGAGGCTCAACGCATGCGTGTGCGTGCTCAACGCCAGGATCGTCATGCTCACCGGCTGAATCTGGACACTTGTCACCAGCGGCTGAATCGCCGCGAAACTGCCCACGCGCAGATTCAACTGCGGATACGCCTTTGGCCCCGTTGCATCCGGCGTATGGCACGAAACGCAACTCGCCGCGATGATCTCTGATGGCGTCAGGTCGATCGAGTCCGGGTCCGCCCACGCCTGCTCCATCTCCGAGGGGGTTCCCGACATCCACGTCGTCAGCGTCCGCCGATCCTCGGCGTTCAGTTCCTCAGGATGCCCGCGCTCCAACGCAACCAGCAACCGCGGACGGCTTTGCAGGCCGTGATAGTGCGCCTTGATATCGTCAATCGTCAGCCCTGGATGCAGATCCCGCTTCTCCTGCTTCAGCCAGAGATAAAACCCCGATGCCGCCGCCCCCCCCAGAAGCGTCAGCACCATGAATGTCAGCCCGAGACGCGCAAGCACCCCGCACCGCTTCAGACGAACTCCATGCCCGAACGCCATGCTCAACTCCTCGACAATCCCGCGGAGCATACCCGATCCGCCCCTCCCCTCGCACGCCCCCGCGCACTACCATCGCCTCCTGACACCCACCCCACGAACACGGAGCAGACCATGCCCGCGATGATCCAGGGAAACGCCGTCATCGGACAGTCCGGCGGTCCGACCGCCGTCATTAACCAGTCCCTCGTCGGTGTCGTCGAAAAACTCCGCGAAATCGGCGCGGGTCGTCCCGGGTCGCCCATCGGTCGCATCCTCGGCATGCGTCATGGCGTCCGGGGCCTGACGAAGGGTGAGTTTCACGACCTCACCGACATCGAACGCGCTCGTCTCGATCGCATCGCGGTGACCCCCTCCGCCGCACTCGGTTCAACACGCGACAAACCCGATGCCGCGTATTGCGAACGCATCTTCGATGCCTGCCGAAAACACGACATTCGCTACTTTTTCTACATCGGCGGCAACGACTCCAGCGATGCCTGCCGCATCGTCAACGAACTGGCCCGCAAAGCCGGCTACGAACTCCGCTGCTTCCACATCCCCAAGACCGTCGACAACGACCTGCTCGTCAACGATCACACCCCGGGCTTTCCCTCGGCCGCACGCTTCGTCGCCAAGGCCTGCATGGCCGACTTCCTCGACAACATCTCTCTCCCAGGCATCAAGATCAACGTCATCATGGGACGCCACGCCGGGTTCCTCACCGCCGCCAGCGCCCTCGCCCGACGCCACGACCGCGAACAAGGCAGCACCGACGGCCCGCAGCTCATTTACCTTCCCGAAGTCCCCTTCGACCTCGATCGCTTCGTGCACGATGTCGCCGAAATCTATGACCGCAAGGGACGTTGCCACATCGCCCTCAGCGAAGGCATCCAGGATGCCGAGGGCGTCGCCATCGGCGCTCGCCTCATCAAAGGCGCGCAGGTCGATGCCCACGGCAACGTGCAACTCTCCGGCTCCGGCGCACTCGGCGATCAACTCGCCGACCTCTTGAAGGAAAAACTCACCCCCGTCGGCGGCAAACCCCCTCGTGTCCGCGCGGACACCTTCGGCTATGTCCAGCGATGCTTCCCCGACGCCTCACCCATCGACCAGCGCGAGGCCCGCGGTGCCGGCCACTACGCTGTGGAACTTGCCGTCAGCGGCGACAGTGACGGCAGCGTCGCCATCACCCGCACCAGCACCCCGGGACCGTGGGAATGCTACAGCGTCGCATTCAATCGCATAGAACTTGCCGATGTCGCCGCCAAGACGCGCCACATGCCCCCGGAATTCATCGCCGGTCACAACAACGTCAGCCTGGCCTTCCACGATTACTGCCGCCCGCTCGTCGGCCCGCTTCCCGAATTTGAGCGCTTTGAAGGCGTCTGAGCGATGCCCACATTCCTCACCTTCACGATCGTCATTCTCTTGTTCATCGCCGCCGGAGGCCTGTTTGCCCGCTGGTGGTTACGCAGGAGCCTGCGCGCTGCATTCGGGGGTGACGGCTCGCCCGAATCCGTCATCGCCATGTTCACGGCCATGACGCGCCAGTCGATGCACATGCAGCTCACGCCCGCTGCTGAAGGTGATGTTCCCGTCGATCCCGATAATTTCGCGCGAAACGAGGCCGCCCTCCAACGCCTCGGCCTGCACCCGGTCGGGCGATTTACCTGCGCTGCCGCCCAAGGCGCGATGCTCTCGGCTTTCGTAGACGAACATCGCAACGTCTACGGCATCGTCCACTCCGCGCCCATACACGGCATCTTCGTCGAGTTTTTCTCCCGCTATCCCGATCATGACGTCTGCATCCACACCACCGCGCCTGTCGAGACTCCGGACGTAGGCGAATGGATGGCCACGATCCGACTCCCCGATGCCGACCTTCCCGAACTCCTCAGCAGGCACCTCGCAGACCGTCCCCCGTCCCCGCTTCCCGCCGAGGCCGCTTCCTTCGTTTCGCTCTACTCCGGCCATCTCCAACGCATGCTCGCCGAAGTCCTCAAGATCCACCTTCCCCCTGAGCTTCGAAAAGTGCTCGAACTGGATGCCGCCGAGTTCGCGCAACCGGAACCCGCGGACAACCTCTTCGAGGCTCCTCCGAGCATGGAAGACGCCGTCCTCGAGGCCTTCGCAGAGACCCGAGGCATCGACCCCCGCGCAATCGACCACGCACGCCATCGCCTGCTCGTCGTGACCGACGAAACCCCCATCCCCGAAATCATCCATCACCTCTGCGAATGCGGCCTGCTCTCACACGCCGACGACGACGGCCGTGCTGCCGACCTGCAGCACGCCATCGAACTCGGCGACCGTCGCCATGAAGTCGCTCGCTTTGTCCGATCCCACGCCCGTGAGCAAAAAATCGAGCACATCGGCTCGGTGACCCAACCCGTCGAGGCCGACATCTATTTGGCCGCCCCCATGCTCGTGGGCGATGAACCGGGACTGGTCACGCCGCCCTGAATCACCCGCGCAGATACTCATCGAGCTTCTTCATTCGGGCTTCGCGCTTCACCTGGTCGTCTTTGGTCGCTTCCACGGCCCGCTTCTGCGCTTCGGCCGCGGCTCGCTTATCGCCCCGCATCCAAAGATCGCCCGCCAGAATCTCCTCGATCTCCGGATCACCCTGGCGCGTCATCTCGCTCGCCTTCTTCACATTCGCCGAAGCCAGATCACGCAGCTCCTTCGAAACATCGGGCCGCTGTTCGCGCTTTTCCAACCGCTGGATGGCCGCACTGACCTGCGCCAGCCCGCGAGGATGCTCCGCGTAGTCTTTCTCCACCATCTTCTTCGCATACGCCGTCACCGGACGCTCGTTCCGAGAGGAAAGCACCATCAGTTCAAGTTTGCGCCCGGCCCAGGCATACTGCCCCTCGCCGTCGAGCGCCAGAATCCGGTCGATCGTCGCGATCGCCCGCGGATACTGCTCCTGCTTGATGTACTCTTCCGCCTCCTTCGCAAACTCTTGCACCCGGGCCTGGATCATCGCCCGCCGACGCTCCTCACGCGGGTCAAGCTTGGCGGTCGAATCCCCTCCGCCCGCACCCGGCGAAGACCGGCCCGTCGAGGCGATCGCACGCTCCACCGCCGCATCCAGCCCCGACGCCGGATGCCCGATGAACGAGATGCGCCCTTCCCCATCCACCACAAACGACGATGGAATTCCACTCCGTCCCGCGGCGGTCATCCAGTCCGTCCAGATCTTCCGTTGCGGCGTGAACGCGACCCGATAGTCCATTTTCGCGCCCTGTCGCTCCACGAATGACTCCACGTCGCTCAGCCCCATCCGCTGATCGGCGGAGGCGACCCCGATCACCGTCAGCTTGTCCGTGCCGTGAGTCTTTTGAAGTTCCGTCAGGTGCGGAATGACCGCGACGCACGGACCACACCACGTTGCCCAGAACTCGACGACGTACACCATGCCCGGCTCAAACCGGGTCACCGGCGCCCCCTTCACCCACGTCTGGGGCTGAAAGGCCGGCGCTTGCGCCCCCACGGCCAACCGCTGTCCGGGCGCGTTCGCCGGCTGGGCGACTGTCGCGCTGTTGACAACCGGCGAAAGCCCGAGAAATGCCGCCAGTACCAAACGCTGCATACCTGTGTCCTTCCTCTCGTTGCCCGTACCCGCTCGATGCTCGACAGCCCGGGGCATTACCTGCCCGGCGCTTGCTTATACGCATCGAGAATGCGAACCAGTTGCTCCACATCCGCCTCGTTTGCCTCAGAAATCGCCTGCTCCTGCCATTCGATGGCCTGCGAAGTCTCCCCTCGCTCAAAATGCACGCGTGCCAAAGTGACAAGAGCGTCGGTGCGCCGCTTGGAGAGTTCCACCGCGCGCTTCGCCGATCGAAGCGCCAGATTCAAGTCTTTGGAAGCCGCGCTGCTGGCGAGAATCCGCCGCGAGAAAATGATGTGCAGATCGGCGTCGCGCGGCTCCGTCCAGTGCTGGTCGACCAGCGCTGTGCCGTATTCGAGCGCTTCAGCAGCGCGTCCGATCTCCACCATGCGCGTGTAACGCCATGTCGCCATGTTCGAGAAGATCCGATAATCCATCGCCGTGACTTCAGCAATCAGCCGCAGCGCCGTCTCGTCGTCGCCCGCACGCAGTGCCACCGTCGCCTGTTGAATCAGCGGCTGGGCCAACCGCTCAAGCTCGGCTCGACGCCTTGCCTCTTTCGCGGCGGCCTCCACGTCATACGTACCGGCGACGATCTCCGCGAGCGGTTGGTCCATCTCGGCCGGGTGGCCGTGCCAGGCGAGCCTGCCCGAGCGATCGACGATGAACACATGGGGAATCGACTCGTCCCACCCGCTCCGGGCGTACGTGTCCCACGTGCTTCGGCCGCGGGCAAAGGCGACCGAGTACTCCATTTTGTGAACGGCATCGCGCACCTTTGCGCCTTCCTGGACCATCTGCCGTGTCGCTTCGAGCGTGTTCCGCGGGTCTGGCGAACTCAACCCTACGACAACCACGCCCTGATCGGCATATTTCGCATGAACGGCGTTGAGATGCGGAATCCCCGCCAGGCACGGGAAACACCACGTCGCCCAGAAATCGATGACGTAGATTTTCCCCGGCTCAAACGCCGTGAATCCCGTCCCTCGGAGCCATTCCTGCACCTCGATAGCCGGTGCACGGCCACCCAACTCGGCGACCGCCGCCTCGGCGGCAGGCGCTGCAGCGCCGGGGTCGCCGTTCTGTGCAAGCGCCGACCCGGCGAGCAGCCCGAGAATGCAGATCACGTTGGTAAACCGAATTCGGCGCATGCGAGGCTCCGCACCTATCTCCCGATGAGCATACCGGGTTGAAACCCCGGACATTCCCCAAAGTTTTCGGTGGCTGGTCAAGTTCGATCCTTCGCTGCACTGGGGCGTACCCTTATTCATGGACCGCCGGCTCGTCGCGGGCATGACGATCAGCCTTCTGGTACACGCCGGGTTGTTTGCCTTTTCGCCTTCCATCCCAGGGAAAACACTGGCCAGTCTGGATCAACCAGTGGAGACGCCGGATGAATCGGCGCTCGGGGTGGCCCGGTCGGATGTAATGACCATGACGTGGCTGGGTTTTGAAGACCCTACACCACACGAAGCGCAGAAGGCCCGAATCGAACAAGCCGAGTTGGTTCTCGGTGGCAGCCCCGAAACCCATGATGTGCCTATTCCAGAAGATCATGCATCCCCTCCTTTGCCTGATGATCAGCCGAATGAGCATAACGAAAGCCTATCTGAAGTCCAGGGTGAATCCGACAAAATACAAACATCATCCGAAAATATCCCAGATTCTAGGGAAATCCCTATTGTCGTCGAGAGCCAGGATTCTCCCTGGGCGCTGCTGCGAGACCTGATTGCACCCGTTCTAGGGATGTCGCCCCCAGATTCACCTCAACACGCGGCGCCCGAGGTCGTGCCTGAGTCGCCTCCGGCGATTTCCCCTGTTCAAGAATCTCCTTCGATCAATGAGCCAGCGCCGGTGGCGCAGCCCCCCACGCCTCCGCCTGCGAGAACGCCCGCACCGACCTTCGGGCGTGACCAGGCAGAAGCCCCGGGCACTTCTCGGCACACTCCATTACAGGTGAAGCCCGGGCAACCTGCCGCGGTGCAGGGTCGTCTGCGGATTGATCCCCGGGTGCCTCCGGAGTTTCGTGCGCCGGCACGGGTGTTGTCGGCCCCACGGAGCGCGATTTTCCAGATTGATTTTGCCAAGGATGGTTCGGTGGGTCGCGTGACCCTTGTGCGAAGTTCGGGGAGCAGTCGAGTCGATGAACCCTGGCAGGCGGCCATCTATAACTGGCGGGGGGAAGGGCCAGCGTTAGAAGCGCTGCCGCAGGATGATCCGAATGCCCGATATTCGGTCTTCATCACGCTGTTACCGCCATGATGATGAAGGCTCAGTGAGACGGCAACCCGGAAGGCTGATCGGCACGATTGAAGAGCGGAGCAACGATGCAGTTTAGTGCGGTGTGCATTCTGTCGAGTCTATGTGTGGCCACCGTTGCGTCCGCTCAGCCGCTGCGCCCGATGGAGCTTCAGGCGGTTGAAGCGGGAATCGAAGACGTGGACCCTTTGGCGCGGGGCGGTCGGATGCAGCCGCGTGATCTGCGTTATCCACTGGGATTTGAGCGGGTGTATCGCGTGCCTGGGCGACCCGATCTCTATATGCGGATCGATTCGGGCCTCGTGGCGATTTTTCCGCGATCGGTTTATGTGCCGACGGCATGGGGGCAGATGCCCGTGGTGCCACCGGGGACGCGGTTTTATCCTGGGGGTTTGCCCGCGGAACTGCGGGGGAGGTCGGAAGTCTGGGTGCATAAGCCTCCGCCGGTTGCCCCCGCAGAAAGAGCAGGTGCGGCACACGCCGGGCCGGCGCTCTATCGCGATGAGGTGGTGATGCGGGTCGAACCGACGGAAGGCTCTTTCGAGCAGCCGGACGATCGGACCGGCCTGTGGTCGAACGAGCCGTTTCGTCAGTCTCGGATCAGCACGCTGCTTCGTGCGGCGGGGGACGATCGGACGTTTGATGTGCCCGGGCGGTGATCGGCGGTGGGTGTGACGGCTACGCTGTGTTCATGCACGCCCCTACCCGAGCACTGCTGGCGGGACTGATTGATTACGCCGGACTGTTTCCGCCTGCGTCGCTCTCGATCGATCGGGCCGTCGAGGAGTATGCCCGGCACCTTCGCAGCGACGATGCCTGGATGCTGGGCACGTTCATCTGCCCAGCGGCGAAACTACGCGAGTTTTCACGAGCCGCAGCGATGCTGCTTCCGGGGACGCACGCCACGAGCGGATATCGGGAGATGACCGGCGGCGAGCCGTGGCGAATCAGCGCCTTGATCGGCGATGATCTGGCGGCAGACCTGGAGATCGTGCATCGATTCAACGACCATCATTCGGTAGAAGATCATGGGTTGGCGGTTGTCGCAACGATCGAGATGAAGGTGCAGTCGGCATCGGATATTGACCGGTCGCTGGACATGCTGCCGGAACATCTTTCGCCGTTCTTTGAGATTCCGGTTGATCGCGACTGCCGCGGAATGGTGGCGGCGCTGGCGGGCGAAGACGCGGCGGCAAAGGTTCGGTGCGGGGGTGTGCAGCCCTCGATGATTCCACCGATCGAATCGGTCGCGGCATTCATCGAGGCTTGCGCACAGGCGGGTGTGCCTTTCAAAGCGACGGCGGGGCTGCACCACCCGGTGCGAAGCGAACACGCGCTTTCGTATGCGGCGGACGCTCCGCGCGGGGTGATGCACGGGTTTTTGAACGTGTTTCTCGGTGCAGCGCTTCTGCGAGCGGGCGAAATTGATCGGCGCGGGCTTGAGCGTATTCTGGATGAGACCGACCCAAGCGCATTTCGCAGTTCGGAGAACGGTATCTCGTGGCGAGACCGCACGCTTGATGTCACGCGGCTGAGTCAAGCACGCGAGCATTTCGCGATTTCGTACGGCTCGTGCTCGTTTGATGAACCGACGACCGATCTGCGCTCGCTCGGATGGCTGTAATAAGCAAGCGGGCAGGAGCGATTTCGCGTGCGGATTGTCGTTGTTATTCTCGCGTGGTACTTCGCGTGGTCGGTGATGACGTTCATCGTCTTTGCGCACGATAAGCGTGCCGCACGACTCGAACGCCGGCGCATCCGCGAAGCGACGCTTCTGAAGATGGCGTTTGCGGGTGGGTGGCCAGGCGCAGTGGCAGCCGGACGGCTCTTGCGTCATAAGACACGAAAGGCCCCATTCCGCCGCATGCTGTGGGCGATCATCGCCGTGCATACCGCGGTATGGGGCCTGGTGCTTATTCTGAACCGGGCGCAATTCTGACAACGATGACGGCGATGCGCCGGCGCATCGACACGTTTGTGTATTATCGTGAACGGAGCGAAGCCGACGGGACTTACCAGGAACCGCCGTCGCCGCCGTATCCACCGCGACCGCCGCGGTCGCCACCGCCGCCACGGCCACCCCCACCGCCGTAGCCGCCGCGGCCACCCCCGCCGCCGCCACCACCGCCGTAGCCGCCGCGGCCACCACCGCCGCCGCCGTAGCCTCCGCGGCCGCCACCACCGCCACCAAAGCCGCCGCGGCCACCGCCGCCGAAGCCGCGACCACCGCCGCCGCCGGCTTCACGTTCGCGTGCTTCATTGACGACGAGGGCGCGACCGCCGATTTCCCGTCCGTTGAGCGCAGCGATGGCGGCGTTGCCTTCCTCGTTGCTCATTTCGACGAAGCCGAATCCGCGCGGACGACCTGTTTCACGGTCGCTGATCACCCGTGCGCTGATGACGGTTCCGAATTCGGCAAAGAGGTTGTTGAGTTCATCATCCGTTACGCTGAAGGGGAGGTTCCCGACATAAATCCGCATCGCTTGCGATCCATTCCGAGAGTATCAGCCATTTCCGAAGACGATCACTCTCGGGCACGATCGGCGTCGGGATCTTCGGGAGCGTCCAACGCGATGGAACGCCTCCTGATGAGACTGAGTATACCCGAAGGTAGAGGGCGTGCGAGGACTGCAACCCCCCTGTTTCGGGTGTATTGCCCAGGGGAAGCCGCCAGTTTCCGGGGTGGGCATCAGCGTCCGCGGAAGAGCTCCTCCCACTGGGTACGGACGCCGTCCCAGGCGGCATCGATTTGTGAAGCGCCGGTGTTGGCCAGAAGCGCCAGGACCGCTCGCTCGGCCGGATCGATGAACCAGCCGGTGCGGAGGGCCGCCCGGGTGTGCGGATCGTCAATAAGCCAGCCATAGGTCGGTGCCATGTGGCGCTGAGAGGCTTTGAAGGCCGCGGCAAACGAGGCCCCGACCGCCGCGATGGCGGGCGCGAACTGCATGATGAGGCCGGAATACATCGCGCCCTGGGCGACAAGGGAACGGTCGCCGTGCGATTCGTAGATGAATGCATCGCCGTTCCAGTAGGCAAGGTCGATGGATGGGCGAGCATCTTTGAAGAGTTCGCGATAGGTGGGGATGACGAGGCCCGGATCGCGATCGCCATCGGGGGATCGCATGGCGTTGGCCAAGGCCGAGCCGCCGAGGCTGACAAGCCAGTATCCGCTTCGGCCGAGGCGCGCGGTGTCGGCGTAGGTGACGCTTGAAATCTGTCCGCGTGATGCGAGGAGCGCCTTGACGTGGGCCTGCTCGCCGATGCCGGCATCGCCCTGACCTCGGGCCTGCTGGACGGCGGCCACCACGGCCTGAGGAGTGAGGGCGGCAAAGAGCCAGCGATCGGTCAGCGCGTAGGAGATTTCGAGCGGAATGGGCAGGCCATTGGCGCGGAGGGAATACAGCTCGATATCGCCGTGGCGCCAGCGGGCAATCTGGAATCGCCGACCGATGTCGCCGGCGTTTTTGAGGGCGTCGTTGGCAGCGCGGGCGAGTTTGCCGTGTGCGGAGACAAACCGGGCACGATCTTTGAAACTCACGGCGATGACGCTGGAGAACAGATTGCCGCCGCCGGTGGCATCGGCCATGTAGAAGGCGGTGGTGCCGCCGATGGCCTGAAGGACATCGCGTCGGAGATCGACGCCGGTTTCATCGAAGAATGCGTCGAGGGCTTCATCGACATCGATGCCGTTTTCGATGAGTTCATCGAGCATTCGGTCGATCTGCGAAAGATCGAACCGCGCGATGGTGGCATAGACGGCATCGGCGGGGATGATGCGGAGATCCTGCAGCGCGAGCGCCTCGCGCGGGAGGCCGAGCGCATCAGCCGCGGCGGCGACATCGTGTATCGCGAGGCGTGAGTATGAGGCGTCGGCGGTGTATCCGGCGAGGAAGTCGATGCGCATCGCGCGAGGGCCGATGATGCGCATTTCTTCGAGCTGCGCGAGGACGGGTTCGAGATCTTCGCGGGCATTGCCCATGAAGAGGCTGATGACATCGAGCGCAGGCGAGAGGGCCTTGAGATCGACCAGACCGCGCATGATCGGCGTGACGCCTTGCGGAGAAGCGGGAAGCGATGCAAAGCCGTCATCGGGTGAGGCGACCGAGCCGAGGAAAAGGTCGTACCACCAGCGGCCTTGCGATTCACGAGGCCCGAAACTGATCAGCCCAGCGGGGGTCTGGATTTCGCGGTGCGTGGGGTAGCGCGTGCCTTCGCGAATGGGGAACGGAAAATCGTGTTCGCGGGCCGCACGATCGACGATGCGGTTGACCATGCGCTCAAGTTCGCGGACGGCGGGGCGTTCGCCTTTGTGCACGCTGAAGGTCAGACCGTATCCGAATAGCCCACCCTCCTGCTCATCCGGGTTGTACACCACCGAAAAGCGGTGTGGGGACGAAACAATCGCCGCGAGGATATCGAACGCCTGGTTGAGTTCGGGGGGCATGTTGGGGAAGTCGTGGCGAAGTTCACGGAGGCGATCCGGGAGCATGGCCATCGCCTTGATCACCCCCTGATCACGGGGATCAGGCGCCCAATCGGCCAATGCGGCATGTTCGAGAACGATGAGCGGCTGGGGCTGAGCGGCCAGCGGCGCGGCGAGGCCGGAAACCCCGAGCATCCCGGCGGCGAGCCAGGCCCGGCGAGCGATTCGGCAACGAGTAGAGGTCATGATGCATCCCTTTCGTATTCTCTGTGGCGCAGACGGCGCTGCACCCCGCGCGTGCAGACGAAGGCGTATCCATTTGCTCGGAGTCTGGGCTGTAGAATTGCACGCCCACCCATCCGTGGGCTGTTTCAGTCGATATTGTACGCGTTTGGCATTGCCCACCCTCCCGTGTTGACGAAACCGCCCAGTCACATTTTGATCGTCCGGCCGAGCGCCTTGGGCGATGTCTGCCGGTCGGTGCCGCTGCTGGTCAGCCTGCGGCGGGCGTATCCGGGTGCGCGGATCGACTGGTTGGTGCAGGATTCGTTCCGGGAGGCGATCGAGGCCCATCCCGACCTTTCGGAAGTTGTTCCGTTTCCACGGAAGACCCTTGGGAAGGATTTGGCTTCGCTTCGGTGGCTTCGCGTGCGGCGATGGGTCGGGTCGATCAGGCGGAGGCGGTATGACCTGGTTTTGGATGCCCAGGGGCTGTTTCGCTCGGGGCTGATCGCGTGGCTTTCGGGGGCGGCGGTGCGGATCGGTGATCGGCGCTCGGCGGAGTGCTCGTGGCTTTTTTGTAACCACCGGGTGAAGACGCCGCGTGCGATGCACACGGTCGATCGGATGCTGGCGCTGCTTGAGGGGGCGGGAGTTCCGCCGGTGTGCGACATGCGGTTGCACGTGCCTGCGGGTGGTACGGCGGAGGCGGCCGAGTTGGTGCCCGAATCTGGGGAGGCGTTTGTCGTGCTCGCGCCCACAAGCCGGTGGCCGGGAAAGCAGTGGCCTGAGGAACGCTTCGCCGGGCTTGCTGTACGACTGCTGGGGATGGGCGTGGCAAGAATTGTGGTCGTAGGTGGCCCGGGCGAAGAGGTGCAGTGTCCGAGCCTGGTTGAGTTGGCGAAAGGCGATGGGCGTGTGTCGATTGCCATTGGCCGAACGAGCGTGGGAGGGTTGATGGGACTGATCGCTCGTTCGAGCCTTGTGGTCGCGAACGACTCGGCCCCGGTTCACATGGCGGTTGGGTTCGATCGCCCCCTTGTGGCGTTGTACGGGCCGACTGACGTGTCACGGGTGGGACCGTACGGGCGGTCTCTTGACGTGCTGCAACGGATCATGCCGGGGGATCGGTTTGATCACAAGAATGCCCACCTAGGGAAAACCATGATGGCAAGAATCAGCCTTGATGAGGTCGCGGCCGCGGCGGAGGCTCGGCTGGGTACGGAAATGCATCGGTTGGGGCCATCGTCGCTATAATTCACAGTTGTCGGTGTTTTGCCGTATCGGCAAGGCAGCTCGCAGCGCCGCGGATCGGCGCTGCGGATATGTCCGGGGTGGATTGCCCCGTTTCTTGTTCTCGTACAGAGCGTACGGCTTCGGCAGGACGGAGCCGCCTGAACTCGCAGACGGCGACACGCCGCGAAAGGTAGATGTATGAAACTGGCACGTCTGGCGCTTGTAATGGTGCTGACCTGCGGGACGAGCTTCCCGGCGATGACGCAGGTGGAGTCGGCGCCGCAGCCGAAGGTGAACTATGTCGGCGCGGATGCCGATCAGGCCAAGACGTTTTTCGAGAAGTCGATGAAGACGTATGCGACGGCGCGTACGTATTCGGACACGATCCGGGTGAGTTTCAAGATCAAGACCGAGCCGGATATGGGCATGTTCGGGGATCAGAGCATGACCATGCAGACGGCATTTGCGCGCCCGAACAAGCTGGCTTACAGCATGACGATGGATGCCATGGGCGAGGCCTCGACGAGCCGGCTGGTGACCGACGGGAAGAAAGTGTGGATCGAATCGGGGATGATGTCGCAATATGTTGAGCGTGATGCCCCGGAAGCCTTCGATTTCGAACTGCTTCGCGAGCAGGCTGCGGAGGGTTGGGTGCAGGTGTTCCATCCCTCATTGACGGTGATGACCGGTCCGCACACGCCGCATCAGCACGACGGCCACGAGCACGAACCGATGCTTGACACGATGACTGCGGTGCGCACGATCGAGTCGATCAAGGCCGGCAAGCACAACGATCGTGACGGCACGTGGCTTGACGTGCAGCTTGATGCGCGGATGTTCGAGACTGAGGGGCAAACGCTGCCCGCAACGCTGTGGTTCAACGCCGACGGTGTGATGGGCTATATGCGCGTCAACATGGCGAGCCTGCTCGAGGACAACTTCGGTCTTATGGAAGGCATGGATATCAAGGTTGTGCAAGCCAGCGTCGAGTTTGACTTCCAGAATGTCGCCGTCAACGGCACGCTGCCGGACAATGCCTTCAGTTTCACGCCCACAGAGGGCATGGAGAAAGTTGACAAGTTTGAGTTTGCGATGCCCGATTTCGATGATTTCGACTTTGAGCCTCGCGAGAACTCGCTTGTGGACAAGCCCGCGCCCGATTTCTCGGGCACGCTGCTCACCGGAGGGCCGATTTCGCTCGAATCACTTCGCGGCAAGGTTGTGCTGGTCGATTTCTGGGCGACGTGGTGCCCGCCGTGCGTGCAGGCACTTCCGGCGTTGGAGTCGCTCTGGAAGTCCTACGCGGGCAAGGATGTCGTTTTCATCGGCATGAACCTGGATGATCGGCGAATGGAAGACCAGCAGGTCATCAAGTTTCTTGCTGACAAGGGCGTGACTTTCCGCCAGGTGCGCGACCTTGAGGGGGAGATTTCCAACGCCTACGGCGTGACCGGCATTCCGTGCACGGTCATCATTGATCGGCGGGGCGTCGTGCGGAACGTGCATGTCGGCTTCGTCCCCGGCATGGAAGATGACATTCGTAAGGAAATCGATTCGATTCTTGCGGACAAGAACTGACTTCCGTTCGGAACCTACGCCTCGTTCCCCGCGTTTGCGCGGAATATCCGCCCCGTAGCTGCGCGGGAATGGCACTCGACGTTCGTTTCGGAGTACTGCGGCGATATCGCCTTCCGACCCTCGTGCTCGTATCCTCAATCCCACTTGCTTTTCTGGATCGGACTGCTTATGGGCCTCGCCCTCGCCGCACTTGCGGCGTGGCCCATCGTGCGCATTGCGCTTCGCCGGGCCCGGCTTGCCGAGCGACGGGCGAATGCCTCGCAGCGGCTGGCGGAAGTAGGGGCGATGACCAGCGGTCTTGCGCACGAGATCCGCAACCCGCTCTCCACGATCGGCCTGAACGCCCAGTTGCTCAGCGAAGCCATCGACGAACTCCCGCTTGCACCGGAGGAGCAGGGGCGGTTGACGCGCCGAATCGCCTCGCTGCGGCGCGAGACGGAGCGGCTCAAGGGCATTCTTGAGGATTTTCTGCGGTATGCGGGGGAGCTGCGCCTTGATCGCCACCCGGCCGATCTGAACCTGCTGACCGACGAGCTGGCCGATTTTTTCGCTCCTCAGGCGCAGGCTCAGTCCGTACGGCTACGCACGGAACTTGCTCCGGGTGAGCTCTCGGCTGAGCTTGACAGCAAGCACGTCAAGCAGGCGATTCTCAATCTCGTGCTCAACGCCGTGCAGGCCATGGCGAGCCAGCCGGCTGATCGCCCTCGCGAGCTGATTCTCCGCACCGGCCGGGGCGTCGACGAAACCAAGGCCACCACCGTCGAGTTGCATGTCATCGACACAGGCCCGGGCATCGCCGCGGAGAACCTTGCTCGCCTCTTTACACCCTATTTCACAACGAAGAGCGGCGGGACGGGTCTCGGCCTTCCTACCGCCCGTCGGATCATCGAGGCTCACGGGGGCCGAATCGATGTCTTTTCTGAACCGGGCAAGGGGACTGATTTCCGGATTTCTCTCCCAGCGTATGTTCCGCACCCGGCCTGACCCCCCCTCCTTTGGTGGCGTTCGACGGATACCCTCTTGCCGAGGGGGATTGGATGAGGCTCTGGCTGCAAGGACCGCCACCCTCGCGTCGCTCTTTCGCTCCTGCCGTTTCCCCGTTCTGGCGTTGGAATTGTCTGGAACTCTCCTTTGGATTCACTTCTCCAGCATCTTGCCGAATGGAAGCCCTTCACGGCGCTGGTTGTCGGCGATTTCATGCTCGATCAACTTGTCTACGGAGATGCCGAGCGGTTATCCGCCGATGCGCCGGTGCCTGTGCTCCGTGTTCGGCGCTCCGAAAATCGCCCGGGTGGAGCGGCGAATGTCTGTCATGACCTCATCGCGATGAAGGGCCGGGTGCTGGGCTTCGGTGTGGTCGGCGCCGATGAGGATGGCCGCGCCCTCAAGGAGACCCTTTCGGGAAAGGGGATCGACGCGTCAGGCCTGATTGTCGATCATGACCGACCGACCACCGTGAAGCGTTCGCTGATCGGCCTGGCGCAACAACGCCACCCTCAGAAAATGTTCCGCGTTGATTATGAATCTCGCGACCCGATCCCGACGCGCATCATCGACCAGATCGTGGATTCGTTTCGCATCGCTTTGCCGCGCGCAAGTGTTGTGTGCATTGAAGATTACAACAAAGGTGTCTGTTCCGCGGAGCTCTGCCAGGCCGTGATTGCACTCTGCCGCAACGCGGGTGTTCCGGTGCTGGTGGACCCTGCGGCGATTGACGACTACAGCCGTTATCGCTCGGCTACGTGCATCACCCCCAATCGGAACGAGGCCGAGCTGGCGACCAGCCTTCCTACGGACCCCGGGGAAACCCTCGGGCGCAATGCGGCTGTTTCGGGACGCCTGCTGGACACCCTGTCGCTCGATGCCGTGGTGCTGACGCTCGATCGGCACGGAGCATTGCTTCACCAGCGCGACTGCGAGCCGCTGCCGATTCCGACCGTAGCCCGGCAGGTGTATGACGTCACCGGCGCTGGTGACATGATGCTCGCCGGTCTTGCCGCGGCACGTGCCAACCAGATTCCCTGGCCCGACGCGGTGCGTTTCGCCAACACCGCGGCGGGACTTGAGGTCGAGGTTTTCGGGGTTGAACCAATCCCGCTTGAGCGCATTCATCACCAACTGCTGACCGAACGCTCGGGCACGGCCGGAAAACTCCGCACGCTCGATCAACTGGTGATCGAGGTCGCTGCACACCGCCAGCATGGCAAGCGGATCGTTTTCACCAACGGCTGCTTCGATGTGCTGCACTCAGGGCACGTGCATCTGATTGAAGAGGCCGCCAAACACGGCGATTTTCTTATTGTCGCCATCAACGACGACGCCTCGGTGGCACGCCTGAAGGGCGCAGGCCGACCTGTGAACCACCAAGATGACCGCGCCAAGGTGCTTGCCGCACTCGGAGGGGTGAACGCCGTCATCCTGTTCTCCGATGACACCCCGGAGCGGCTTCTCGGGGCGTTGCGCCCTGACGTGCTGGTCAAAGGCGGCGACTATACCCGTGAGCAGGTCGTGGGCGGAGATTTTGTCGAATCGTGCGGCGGACGAGTCGAGATTGTGCCTGCGGTCAAAGGTCGTTCGACGACCGCGACGATCGCGAAGATGCGTGATGGGTAGCACGCACCGCCCGTGACGGAGCCTGCTTATTTTCAAGCGAAGCGGAACGCCAGCGCATCTTGTGCATGTTGATCATCCGGATGAGCGGGACGCCGCACGCGGCGGCCGGCGCGTGCGCCCGACGATGAAGACGAAGTAGGCCGGTTCAAGTTCCTCGCCTTGGCCGAGCGGCTGAACGTGCACTTCGCCGTCCTGGTCGACTGCGTGTGCAAAGCGGTGGTATACCTGGGTTGCGGCGAAGCCTGCTTCGAGCATGGCATCACGCAGTTCGGGAATCGACCAGAGCCGCCAGTGATAGACGAACGCATCGTGATACATCTGTCGCGGGCGACGCGGGGATTTGACCGCGAAGTGAAGGGCGTTGACGACGCGGCCGGTCGTGGGGTCGGCGTGGCGCTGCTCCCACGTGTAGGTGATGCGTTCTCCTGCGGGGCCGAGGCGCTCTTCCTTGATCGTTCCTCTCTGGTAGGCATCGACTCCGCCGTAGAGATCACACACGAAAACACCGCCGGGACGGATTCGCGAGCGCGCGTGCCTTAGATAGTTGATAAGGGATAGGCGATCGTGCCATTCACCGATGGAGAAGTTGCCCACAAAGATGACATCGGCGCGTTGGGTGCAATCGAGAACATCACCATGTACGGTTGTGAGACGCGGAGTATCCGACGCACGCGCGAGCACGTTCGCATCGTGATCAACGGCGACAGCGCGGCCCCGCGGGAGAGCGCGAACCCACTCTCGGCTGAGCGCGGCCGTGCCGGAGAAATCTTCGCCGAGTGTGCGTGGATCGGTGCCGTGGATCGCCCTGAGGAGGGCCACATCGCGATCAGGCGATTGGACGCAGAGTTCGTAGAGGTCGAGGGGATCCACGGCGGGGCACATTTCCGAGTTTGATGGTGGATTGCGCTGAGGCTCGGCGAGGTTGGAGAGCCGGTTGGGATTCACGACACAGCGTAAGTGGGATTGTGGAGCACAGTCGGAGAGGCGGCATCAGGGTGCGGGACATCGAGGGCATGCGGCATTCTTGAAGACGGGTCAACCCGGGCGTATGCCGCGGTAGAGCTGCTGAAGACGTTCGACCTCCTGACGTCGGACGTGATCGAGGACGGAACGATGAACGCGAAAGGCGCCTTGTTCGACACTGACGTTGGCGCAGTGCTCGGTCAGGCAGCGGTAGATGAGTTTGAAGGCATCGCGCGGCTGGTGCATCTGGTCGAGGGCATCGACGAGATCCTGACGGGTCACATCGTCGGCGAAGAGATCGAGCAGGCTGAGGCGCTCGGCGCCTTCAGGGCGACAGGCATTCAGGCGGGCCGAGCAAAGGTCATAGAGCATCGGGCCAGTCCAGACGAGGCGCTCGACGAGACCCTGTTTGTCGAGGCGGGCTTCCTGGAAGAATGCGCTGCTTTCCTTGAAGAGGGCATAGCGCAAGTCGAGCGGGAGCAGCATTTTGATGCCGATCCCTTCCTGCTGCATGAACTTGTTGTTGAACATGGGCCAGATAACAGCGCGCATTTTCTCCGGGTCGCCGCTGATCAGCGTGGGTTCGTCAACGCGATCGACGACAACAACCAGACCGGTATAGCCGTGCACTTGAAGCACACGCCGGAGCCGCGAGAGCATGGCGTAACGCGTCTCGTCGGAATCGGTCATGGGTACAATCGAGGCCCGGCGATCGTGTGGATCGAGCCGGGCGAGTGAACGCACGAGCGAGGCCTCGTCACGATCGACCAGGCGAGTCTGACGGGTTACGCGGCGGGCGATGCGGGCCAGCCTCATTCGGTCCCAGCCGAATCTCTTGAAAAGACACCCCCCCCACCCAGCCACCGCCGCGGCGAACGCAGCAGCCCAGATGTTATCGGCCAGTTTCTCGCCGATCGTCAGGTATGCGGTCAACACCCCGGCGGGAACCAGCCAGCCGCCGTAGACCAAGACGTTGAGCACTCTCCGCGACGCCGCACGCGGCAGACGGATCAACCGTGTGAGGCGACGGGTGCGTTCGTCAGCTCGCTCGTCGGCGTCGTAGACCGTCTGGAGGAGGAGGAGGTCGCGTTTGAGTGATAGCTCCATGCGTTTGACAGCGCGTGCCGGCTCAGGCCCGAGCACATCGGGCCCTTCGCTTCCGGAGCGACGCAAGACGGCATCTATAAGGCGTGTTACGGCGATGGAGAGAATGGCATCAAGGTGATCGACCAAGCGAATGGTGCGGAACGCTTCGAGCGGTGTTGTGCCCGAGGCTTCGACGAGTGCATCGAGCTTGCTGTTGAGGTCGTCATAGGGGACGAGCAGCACGCGTGCATTAGGGTGGGTGCGGTTATGGGCATCGACTGCGGCTTCAATCTGGAGGCGGATGGCGGTTTTCCCGCTGCCCTTCTCACCGAAGACGACGGCGCTGCTGGGGCGGGTCAACTGTCCGAGGATTTTCTCAAAGTCGCTGTGGACAAGACCGGGAAGTGCGGAAGGGCGGCTGCCGGCGACAGCTTCGGCAGAGGCCGCACACAGGCGGGCGAAGACATCGTCGTTGCGGGCTTCCTCGGCCCTGAACGGGTTCTCGGCGATCTTCCAGTGTTCAAGGAACTGGGTGAGGTTCATGATCGACCTACAAGAAGAACCGCCGCCCGCAGGACATCGTTTCGACCACCGAAACATCGCACGTGGCGACCGCTTGTCTTCACCTGATGATGCGGCCCCTGATCTGGGCCTGAGATGCCGCGTGCGTTGAAGATTATGGCCGCGCTCTTGAGTTATCGGACCACCCGAAACTTCGCGAACTCCAGCGCAAGGCACCGGCTCTTCCTGTCACAGTCTTAGTGGTCGACCCGTTTGCCGAGTTTTGGTGAAATCTCGGCGATGATGCGGGTAAGAATTTTGTCGTCCTTGGCCTCGGCGTTCAGGCGGAGGAGTGGTTCGGTGTTGCTTTTGCGGATGTTGCACCACCAGCCTTCGCGTTTGAAGCAGTCGATGGTGACGCCGTCAAGGTCGTCGATGCTTTCGGCTCGCGAAGCATATTCGCCTCGCATGGCGGCCATGGCGCCTTCTTTGTCCTCGATTTCGAAGTTGATCTCTCCGGATTGGCGATAGCGCGCGATCGGACGGATGAGTTCGCTGACTTGTTTCCCGCTGTGTGCAAGAACGGTGAGGACGCTTGCCATGGCGATGACGCCGGAGTCGGCGTTGAAGTTGTCGCGAAAGTAGAAATGGCCGGAGAGTTCACCGCCGAAGACCCCTTTGCGCTCGGCAAGGAGTTGCTTCATGAAGACGTGCCCGACGCGGCCGCGCACGGGGATGCCCCCCGCCGCGGCGATGTCTTCGCTGACGGCTTTGCTGGAGCGAAGGTCGTAGACGATCGACGAACCGGGAGCCTTGTTGAGGAACCACCTGGCGAGGAGCGCGGTCAGGTGATCGCACCCGACGATTTCAGCATTTTCATCAACGATGATGCACCGGTCAGCATCGCCGTCGAAGCAAATGCCCACATCGGCCTTGTGCTTGCGGACGGCTTCCTGAAGCATGGCAAGGTTGGCCGGCACCAGGGGATTTGGTTCGTGAACAAACTCGCCCTTGGAATTATCAAAATTCAGTTCGATGATCTCAAGCCCGGGCACGGCAGCACCCTTGCGTCCGAAGACACGAGGCACTGTTGTGCCGGCCATGCCGTTGCTGGCATCGACGGCAACTTTGAGTTTCCTGCCCTTGAGGTCGAGGAACGAGAGAACGTGCCGGATGTAGGCATCCCAGAGATCCCGCTGCTCGTAACGGCCGCCCGCGGGAGTGACCGTGCTGCGCTCAGCCATGGCGGCGAACTTGCGGATCTCGGCCAGGCCTGTGGCCTCGCCGACGGGCTTGGCCCTGCGTTTGCTGATTTTGAAGCCGTTGTACTGCGGTGGATTGTGGCTCGCGGTAACCATGACACCACCCGCACAATCCAAATGGTTGATCGCAAAGTAAATGAAGGGCGTATCGACCATCCCGAGGTCGATGACGCCGCCGCCCTGAGCGTTCAACCCGGCGATCAGTTCCTTGGAGAGGGTGGGACTGCTTTTGCGCATGTCGCGCCCGACAACGATGTTCTTCATCATCGGACTGGTTTCACCGGCGGAGGCGGCATCTCCGAGAAGGAACTTGCTGGCGCCGAAACCGATTTGCCAAGCCATGTTGTCGGTAAGGAGATCGGGGTAGGTTCCCCGGATGTCATATGCCTTAAAGATCCTGCCCAGCATGCGAAATAGCCTCCCGCGGAATGCTTCCGAAAGAATTGCGGCGGGCAAGGGTACCCATGGCAATCGACGGGCGGTGATTTGTTAGAATATTTTTGGGGCCTCAAGGTGTATCCGGCATACGAAGGCATGGAATCAGTATTTCAGCACGGAGTGCACATCGGCCCCGTAGCGCTGAAGGCCGGTTCGACCCTGGAGGAACGTCAATTCGATCAAGACCGCAATGCCCGCAATCAAAGCGCCAGAGAGGCGGGTAAGCTCGCAGGCGGCGGCCATGGTGCCGCCTGTGGCAAGCAGGTCATCCACAAGCAGGCAGCGCATGCCTGGGTGGAGGGCGTCGGAGTGAATTTCGAGACGATCTGAACCGTATTCGAGGGCATAATCAACACCACGAACGCTCCGGGGCAATTTGCCTGGTTTCCGGATTGGAACGAAGCCGACGGAAAGGGCCTGAGCGATAGCAATGCCGAAGATGAAGCCACGGCTCTCCGCCCCGACGACCATTTCGATTCCTTTGCCTCGGAACGGATTGGCCATGAGTTCGACGGAAAGGGCAAGGGAAGCCGGGTCGGCCAGGAGCGGAGTGAAGTCTTTGAAGTTGATTCCCGGCTTGGGAAAGTCAGGGACGTCACGAATGTATGTTTTGAGATCCATGGGTGCTCCGGCGCTTCGGCCGTCGGCATTGTTGCCGCGCAGCGCGGCCGGAGCATCCCTCGTCACCCGGGAGAAGTCAGGTCTCATCCGGCGATACGTTCGTCGCCGGGGTCGATATCCAGTTGCTTCATTTTTTTATAGAGCGTTGTGCGGTTGATCGCGAGTTCATCAGCGGTTTTCTGGCGATTGAACCCGTTGGCTTTGAGGGCTTTGAGGATGATGTTCCGCTCAGGCTCGCGGAGGGCCTCTTCCAATGGCATGGGGCGCCACGGGGTGTCGTCGGCATCGGCTCGGGAAGGGAGACGGGCGAGAATGCCTTGCGCGCTATGGACGACTTCGGGGGGAAGATCGTCAAGGCCTATGGTCGGTCGATCCCCGAGCACCGCCGCACGCTCGATGATGTTCTGGAGTTCTCTGACATTGCCGGGATAGTGATACTTCCTGAGCGCATCGAGGGCTTCGGGAGTGAAACCGACGAGTTGTTTTCCGAGTTCAGCCCCGAACCGGGCAAGAAAAGTCTCGGCGAGAAGGGGGATGTCGCCGACGCGCTCGCGGAGGGGTGGAAGCTCGATTTTGACGACGTTGATTCGGTAGTACAAATCTTGCCTGAATGCACCGGCAGCGACGAGGTCTTCAAGCGGCTGGTTGCCCGCAAGCACGATGCGGACATCGACCTCGACGGTCTGCGTGCCGCCGACAGGCTCGAAGCGGCGCTCCTGAAGCACTCGAAGAAGTTTAAGTTGCATGGCCGGCGAGGCACTGTTGATTTCGTCAAGAAAGATGGTGCCCCCGTCGGCAGCGAGGAATTTGCCGACTTTGTCGGCGTGGGCGCCCGTGAAAGCGCCCTTGACATGGCCGAACAGCTCACTTTCGAGAAGCGTTTCGGGAATGCTGCCGCAGGCAAGTTCGACGAAGGGGCCATCTCGCCTGGGGCTGCGCAGGTGGATCGCACGAGCGACCATGCTCTTTCCGGTGCCGCTCTCGCCGGTCATCAGCACGGTGGTTCGGCTTGGCGCGACCGCCTCGATGAGCTGATAGATTTTCTGCATGCGATGATCAGCGCCGACAATCGCGTCCAGTCCGTGCTGAGTATCGAGTTGCTTTCTGAGGCGAAGGTTCTCGGCCATGAGCGTATGCTGGCGGAGCGCTCGCTCGACGGCGACACGCAGTTCGGCATCAACGACGGGTTTGGTGAGATAGTCACTCGCACCGATGCGCAGGGCTTCGACGGCACTTTCGATCGAACCATATCCGGTGAGCATGACAACCGCCGTGCCGGGATATGCGCGCAGAACCGAGCGAAGAAGCTCCATGCCGTCCATGCCCGGCATGGCGACATCGGTTATGACCAGGGCGAAGGGGGCAGCGGTATCGGGCCTTCCGGCTCGCGTCTGTTCGAGGATAGCGAGGGCCTCGATCGCGTCGTAGGCCGTGGCTGATTCGTGTCCTTCGCGGCGAAGGAACTCGGCGAGTGAGTCTGCGACAACCGGATCGTTGTCCACAATGAGTATCCGGGCGTGGTTCATGTGACCTCCTGGCGTTGCGGAATCACTCAACCGCCGATCAGACGGTCGCCCTGTGATTCGACAAGAGGACAGACCACGCGAAGCAGCGCGCCCTTCCGCTGGGCAGGTCCATCGCCATTTGTCAGTTCGACGAAACCTCCGAGATCTGCGACAACCTGTCGGATCAAGGCAAGCCCAAGTCCGCCGCCTCGGGGTTTGGTCGATGCGCCTGGTTCAAAGAGGCTCGCGGGCAATACCCCCGAGGGAAGCCCCTGGCCGTCATCTTCAATCTCGATCACGATCCACCGCTGCGCGACTTTCTGCTGCAGATGCAGGCGCATCCTCACGCTGCCGCGTTCGCCCGCGCGTGCGACCGATTCCACGGCGTTTCGCAATCCGTTGAGCATGACGACATAGAGCGGACCGGCGAGGACATCATCAACTTCATCCGGCGCGGTCCAATCGACGCTCGTCTGATTCGCCGATGCAACCGGCCTGACGACATCGATCGCGTGACGCACCGCCTCGCCGAGACTTACGGGGCGGCTTGCACCGGTCAGGACAGCCCCTATTGACGCGGCCGAACCGTTCATCGCCGCCTCGACCAGTTCGCTCATGCGCTCGAGGGATCGCCGGGCGGCTTCGATCTGGGTCTGCGCATCGACCAGTTCCTGGGCAGCCTCTTCGACGGCGGAGATCGACCGAATGGCCAGGCCGAGGCATCGCATTGATCCATCGAGCAGGCCGCTGAGTTCGTGGGCAAGGACATCGAGACGCCCGAGACGCTCGGCGGCACTATCGGGATCTCGGGCCGATCGCGGCAGGAACCCGAATGGACGACGTGGGTGGCGCTGACTCATGGCGACGTCGCATCGGTTCGCCATCGCTGAACCTGCATACGGCTGTCGCGTGCACACCTCACTCTCCTGCTATCGGGCGTCGCATCCGGACGACACGGCATGTTCGCGGACTTCTCGCTTCGAACGCCCGAGAACGTCGCGGCGTCCTACGGTTCCATAAGACATTCAGGAGCCAACACCATGCCCGAGAACATTGGCCTGTCCGACACCCCATCGATGAATCGTCGCTCGGTCATCGCCGCGCTTACCTTGGGTGCCGCGGCAGGAACAGCCTCGTGCGCTGCTTCTGGTCGCCGCACGGGAGGCCCGGACGCTTTGATTCCCGGTGGAGGCCCTGTGCCGGGGTTTGACGAGGCGAGCGGGAAGTTTATTCTTCCGGCGCTGCCCTACGACGTCGCAGCACTTGAGCCGCACATCGATGCCCAGACGATGACCATCCATCACACACGACATCATCAGGGGTATGTCGACGGGCTGAATCGAGCGATCACCGAACTGGCCCACGCGCGCGACCGAGCCGATTTTGCCCTGATCAAGCACTGGTCGCGCGAAGTGTCGTTTCACGGAGGAGGACATCTGAATCACACACTCTTCTGGCTGGGCATGGCGCCGGCCGGCCGAGGCGGAGGCGGCCAACCTGAAGGCGCGCTTGCCCGCGCGATCGATCGCGATTTCGGTTCATTCGATCGCTTCAAGGCCCACTTTGCAGCCGCCGCTAATGCCGTGGAAGGCGGTGGCTGGGCGTGGCTGACGCACGAACCGGCCTCGGGACAGCTGCTGATCGTGCAGATGGAGAAGCAGCAGGACATGGTGCCCCCCGGATGGAAGCCGATCCTCGGCATCGATGTTTGGGAGCACGCGTATTACCTGAAATACCAGAATCGCCGCGCCGAATATATTTCAGCGTTTTTCAACATCATCAATTGGCAGCGTGCTGGAGCCATTTTCAGCGAGTGAGCACCTTTCGGCATCCGCAGCGGCGTCAAGCGGCTAACGCCCATCGCCGACGGCTTCGGCAAGCATGCGATGAAACTGGTGCACACCCTGCTCGCGATCGGGCGCATATCGCCCCCGGTCATACAGGCGTGATGCTGCTCCTCGCTGAACAGACTCGACGATCGCCTCGTCTTCCCGTTCCACTCGATCAAGATCGGCGCCGGCGCCACGGCCGAGGCGTTCGGGCCTCCAGACATAACTGCGGAAACAGACACGGGTGCGATCAACCCCCAACGGCTTGACGATATTGACCGAAAGCCCCCACGGATAAAAGTTGAGCATCAGGTTCGGCCAAAGCCAGAAGTAGTATGCCGCCACGGCGGAACCGGCGCTCGCTTCGCTTTCCGTGATTTCATCGGCGTCAAAGCACTCTTCGCCCCCTTTCGCGATGCCGATCTGAAGATTGCCCCACGGGTGCAGTTCGGTTTCATACTTTGCATAGTCAAGTGTTCCCGCGAGTGCATCGTGCACAAAGGGAATGTGAAACCCCTCGAGATAGTTCTCGCAATAGAGCGCCCAGTTGCACTTGACAAGATAATCCCGGCTCATCGAAGGCTGATGCCGGAACTCATGAAGCGGCAGCCGCCCGACACGCTGTTCGACGGGCGAGATCCATGCTTCAAACGGTAGAGCAGGATCGATCGCGGTAAAAAGCCAGTTTCCCCATGCATGCAGCGAGAGACGGGCGAGATCATCCTTCGCACTCGGAAAACCCCGCACCCGATCAAACTCGGGCATGGACCGAAAACGACCGTCAAGCCCGAACCTGCGGCCGTGATATCCGCATCGAAGCATGGTCGCTTTACCTGGTTGCTGCACCACCAGATTGGCCCTGTGCGTGCAGACATTGGAGAGGCAATGCAGATGATCCGCTTCATCGCGAGTCAACACGAGGGGCTCATCGAGGCACCCTTCCAGCAACGTACACGGACGCACGTCGCCCGGTGTGCGAACGTCTTCGAGATCGCCGATATATTGCCATGATCGTGCGAAAATTCTCTCGCGACAGCGTTCGTGCATGTCGTGCGCGCTGTAAAACCACCCCGGCAGCGTGTTGGCAAGCGTAATGTCGGGGTCGATCGTAATGGTTCGCGGCATGTCCAACACGATACCACGCACCGGCGAAACGACCAAGGTACGAAGATGCAGACCTCACCCTTCAGGGTCGGCATACGGTCCGAGCGCCTGACGCAGCGGTCCGAGTTGTGCGGCATACCGCCGCCACCGCCCGATGGAAGTCGAATACACAGGCCTGCGTACCTGGGGGTTGCTCGCCGTCGTGGTTACCCGCTCCGTCGCGTGAAACCGCAGGCAGGCATCATCCCAGGGAAGGCCGGTGAACTCGATGATCCGCCGTATCTCTCCTTCAGGTTCCGCGACGAGTTCCTCATACTGCACATGCAGAATCGGCAGATCGAGCACCCGTTGCCAGTGCTCCATAAGCACTCGAGAGAGACGCACCATCGCCCCGAGCGCTGCGAGGTCATATGCGAAGGGCAAAGCCCCGTCAAACGCGAGAAACCAGCACGAAATGCACGTATCCATCGGGCTGCGCACGCAATGAATCACCCGAGCACCCGGAAGCATCATCGCGATCGGCCCGACCGATCGCCAGTTCATCGGGGCTTTGTCGGTGATGCGCTGGGCCTGCGGGGCGAGGGCACGCAACGATCGAAGATACCGGGTTCCCATCCTGTCGAAGGCCCCCCTCGCGAGTTTCGCGGGAGCATCCATATACGCCCCGCCGCAGGATTCTGCGATCTGCTCGTGAAGGTGCGGCCGCTCGCCCCCGCCGAAAGCAAGAGGATGCGCAGCGATGATCTGTTCGACCAAGCTCGTGCCCGATCTCGGCATGCCGACGATGAACACGGGGGTCTGATCGGCCGAGCGGCCCATATGAAGCCGCGCGATCGCGTCAGGCTGCCATGCTTCGAGCATTCGCGAAATGGCCTGCTGCTCGGTCGCCGCATCAAACGGCTCTTTGCGTATGGCGTTGGCCTGTGTTGCCGCGGTCCATGCCTCGTCATACCGGCCGAGTTCTTCGCACAGAAGCCCCAGTCGAAAGAGAGCCTGCGCGCGGCTCGCTGGAGGAAGGTCATCGCGGCGACAAATCGCATCTAAGCGCTCGACGACTCGTTGTTTCTCCTCGTCTCCTTCGCAGAGCCGGCTCCACGTGAGCATGAGCGAAGGATCATCAGGCCAGCGAACGAGGGCGGGTTCCAGCAGAGCGCGAGCCGACGCTTCCTCACCGATGAAATGGAGCAACTCGGCCTTGCCGGCAGGGCCGGCGGGGTGGTCGGGCCAACGAAGGATCAACTCATCATGAATGCGCATCGCATCGGCGAATCGCCCCATGCCTCGGTATGCAAGCGCGAGATTGTGCAACATCTCCGGACGAGACGGGCCGACGGCGATCGCTTTTTCTATGTGCCGTGCCCCTTCGGCTCTTTGACCGACGGCCACTTCGCATATGCCGAGGTGATAGAGCGCCTCCACGTGTCTGGGGTGCCGGGCGACCAGTTGCCTGAATATCGGTAGAGCGGCTCGAACCTGACCTCCGCGCATCAGGTGCTCGGCGTGCATCGCCAAGGCTCGATCCTGCTGGGACGACGCATCCATAGCCATCGGTGCGCTCAGCCTAGGATCGATCGTATGCGCTCGATCAAAGTGAAACTCGCCAGATCGCGAAGTTCGCCGGCATCGAGGAAGACCCCGCCGCAGATCTGGCAACTCTCATACCCGATGTGCCGCTGCCGCAGATCGACCATGTGAATCATGCGCGAGCGATCTCGCGGGCAGTGCACGTTGGTCTGGTCGTCAAGCTCACGCCCGATTTTCTCAGATCCCGTGTCTGCGGCCTTGACCAGATCGGCTGAAGCGAGCAAACGCTCTCGCTCCATCGCGTCGAGCCACAATCCACCGCAGCCGCGACAACGGTCGATGACGACATCGCCGACGGTCACCTGCTCCATGGCGGCAGCACACTTCGGACAGGCGATGATGCTTCCCTGGGGCTCGGCGGCGTCGTGGGCGGGGTGCGTCATACTCTGATGATATTGCCTTGACACGCCCGCTTCGACCGGGCGGGCCGCCGCCTCCGGAACACACAACGTTACCGGTCGGCCGAAGGCGGGCCGGCTTGCCCGGGCGACAGCTCAAAGACGGTTGCAAACGTCGCACGGACTGATTCCGGCCGCATGGGGATTCGAATCAGTTCTCCCGCCCGCCAACGCTCGACCTGATCGATGAGATGCTCGCTCCCCAACCAGCCGTCCTGACCGCCCATGAGGACAAAATAGTTTTCATCTGGGTCGCTCAGATCAGAGACGTGCCGCGCTGACGCCCCGAATGACGTGTAATGCCGCGAAGCAGTGGCGCGATGCGCGGTTTTGAGGACGGTCGTCGTGCTGCCGTCCACACCGATTTCGCCAAAACGATACGACGCACCGATGACCGGAACATTGCCGAGCCAGTGTGCCAGCCGCATGCGATGCACGTCGCCCCACACGCGCCCCTCGGGTGCATCGGCCGCCGCACGGTCGAGCAGATCGGCCCAGTCGATATCAAGCTTGCCGTTCGCAAGGTCTTCAATGAGCATCGGCTGCGCTGCCGGGCTTGAACGCAACATACGGGCAATGCCTCCGCCGAAGTTCTGCTCATACGCGGCAATGATCAGTCGGGCAAGTATCGCCTGATGGACAAGTGCCCCGCGTGAATCCGCCTTAAATTCGCCATCCCAGGCGGCGAGATCTTCAAGTACGCGGGCAGCCCGTGTGCTCATGCTCGTTCCGTGTGCGGCATGCACGATCATGCCTGCCAGGCGGTGCGATACCGCGGAGTAGACATCGGTCTGAATCGCGGCGGCGTCGGCCCAGGTCATCGTGCCGAACGCCTCGATCATGTCGCGCATTCGCTCGTACCGATCGTCTGCATTGGCCACGATCGTCAGCGGCGGGTCAGTCCGGACCGGAATGTTATTCGCAGAAACCAGGTACCCACATGCAGGATTGAACTCGTGCGGCAATTCGGTGCTCGAATACCGAACCCCCCACTGATGCTCAGGAAGCCTGGGATCACCCAGGCCTGCCAGAGCGGTGCGGCCCGCGGCAGGGTCAAACTCCACGGCGAGCAATTGGCCGATGTTGCCCTCGATGTCGCCGTACAGCACGTTTTGGCCTGAGACGGCGTATGTACGAAACGCCTGCCGAAATTCCTCCCAGTTGCCCGCGCGGCTGGCTCGCAGAAACGCCGACAGTTCGTCGCTCGGTTCATGGCCGCGCCAGCGCAAGGTCACCGGCCCGTGCGCAGCGGCTTTACTGAATGCCGAAGCATCGGTCAACACCGGCCCCCAGTCCGTATCCCGAATCGTCACGCTCGAGTTGAGAAAAAAACGACGAGTCAGTCGTTCTCGCCGCGTGCGGAAGGATGTTGCCTCCAACCCGGACACGTCGTAGAGCGAACTGTTGAGCGCCTGCATGTTCGTCGCGCCCCAGGCGATGCGTTCGTTCCGCCCTTCAAGTACGACGGGAAGCCCCGGCATCGTCAATCCGAGGACGTTCGAACTCGGTGAGGCGTAACCGAGAATGACCCAGAACGAGGGAATCGTAAAGCCTACGTGCGGATCGCTGGCGATGATGGCCGCCCCAGACACTGTGCGCGAGCCTGCAATGGCAAAACAGTTGCTTCCCGACTTGCCCAATGACGCGATCAACTGCAAGGGGTCATCTGGGCCGAAACTCGGTGATGCCGCGGCGCCCCATTCAGTCATCCGCCCCCACCACTCTTCCCACCCCGGCTCGCCTCGAAGATTCAGGTACGAAGCCCACGACAACCAGTTGACATCGGCGGCCGCAAGGCGACCGATTGTGAGCACATCGGCAACCGTCCAATCCTCTTCCGACAAAGCCAGGGCGACAAACTCCGCCGGACGCACTCTCGAGAGGCGCCGGAAAGCGTTGATGCCCTCGACGTATCGCTCGACCCACGCCGCCGTCTCGGGGGGCAGTGACCGTTGCATTTCCGTCGAGGCACGCCCGAAATCGAGCATGCGGATCAGATGGTCGACATCGGAAGCGAGCGGCCCGACCATCTCAGTCACACGCCCCTGCGACACCCTGCGGACCATCTCCATCTGCCCGAGCCGCAGATAGGCATGCACAACACCCATCAGAAGCGGCACGTCGAGGTCGTGTTCGGCGTCGATGAAAGGGACGAGATCGTCATTGAAATACACCCGTGCCGGTGCATGAAGCGGGAGACCTTCGCGCGGGAACATCTCCAGCCGGGCTGTGACCGAGACACTCCCCAGGCTTGGCGGGCGAGCAATGCACCCCGCAAGGCAAAGAGCAACAAATGTGCATGCCGCGGCAGGCACGGCGACAACCAACCGCCGACCTCGCTGACGAAGGCAAATCCCGACGTCTTGAGTTCTTGGGTGTGTTCTCGACATGCTGCTTCCTTCGCGGGTGGGACTACACCGGATGCTTGTCCTGCACAGGCTTGGAGGGTGGCACGGCACCTCGTCTCGACCATGCCAGCATGAACATGGCAAGCCCAAACATCAGTGCGCCGTTCCCTTGGTGCGCTGTGGCAAATAGTGCCTGCCCGACCCGAACAGGCTGCTCTTCTCCCGCCCTGATCGTCTCGGCTGTGGGCAGACGACCGGCACGCGGGTTGTGCACTACGGCGACCAGGGCGAGTACCCCCAACACGACTTGCAGCGCAACCACGACCAACATCGCCCTGCCGCCGGCATGGAGCACTCGCCGGCGAGGGTCGGTCCGATCGGTTCGCTGCGCGACAGCAGCAACCATCACCGCGAGTGCGGTCACAACAATCGCAAAGGTGACGTGCGTCCATAGGGCATGCATCGCGCCCTTGCTGACACCCTGCAAGTGGCGAAAGGAAGCCCCCATGGCCAATTGAAGAATCATCGCGTGGACAAGCCCCGTCGACACCCGCTTCAATCGAGGAATTCGAACTGTGGGCTCCATCCGCCTCCACGCAGCACTCAGCCAGACGGCTTGAGCAACCAACAATCCGAAAAAGACCTGTGCGAGCACACCATGCACGATGGCAAGGGGGATGCTGTCGTCATACACCCGCTTGCCTCCGATATACCCCTGCACGCTCACAAGAGCGACCATCGCGAGCGCGAAATAGCGGGCCCAACGCCTACGGTCTATGCCCCAGACCATGAGACAGAGCAGGATGACGTTCAGCCCCACCATCGATCCATACAACCGGTGCGTGTGCTCAAGGAAAACCCTAGGGTGGGCCATGGCACCGAGGGGGTACAGGAACATGTTCGCGCCGTAGGTCGTCGGCCAGTCCGGCACGGCCATGCCGGCCTCTGCGCTCGTGACCGCTCCTCCGAGGACAATCAGCAGCCCTGTTGCAACAGTCGCGACAATCGCCATCCTCCCTAGCCAGTGCACAGAATCATCCGGCGCAAGCCTGGGAATTACCCTGGCTATACCGCCTGCGATCAGCCCTGCCAGACCGCAGGTACCAAGGAATCCCACGGCCATCAGAAAGGCACCAGGACGAAGTGAGGTGCCGGCAGCGGCAGTGTCTTGGTGCGGAATGCCAGGTGCGAGGCTCTGATCGGGTCCGGTTGGCGGTGCTCCGCCGTCTTCTTGTGACTGCTGAGTTTGTGCAGCGAGAATCTTGGAGTCGTCTGCGAGGCGAGCACCGAGCGCGGGAAGGTTGAGTACACCCGCGAAAACCCCAGCAAGCAAACCAGCGGCAAGGGTTTTCCTTGGTGGCAATAGCCGAACAACGATCGCGATGCCGGAGATCAATGCCGCGGCGATGATCAGCCCGATAACGCCGGTCGCGATGTCAACGCCCGGGAGGTGTGTGAAGAAAGCCGCCCACCACATGGTGACCGCGCCAGCACATCCCCCAACGACGGCCGGAGGGATGTACCCGCGAAGCATGCGGGTGAGAGAGAGTGCGTGTGTGGAGGTGTCCATCGGCGGTGCACTCCGGATGGAAGCGGGGATGCGTTCTTGCGAATCAGTCTCAATTCCGGTTGTACAAGAACGCCGAGTTGACAGATGGGGTGTGAGACGGTCTGATTATTGCCCCGCAGCAATGGTTGCGGGCTGATCATACGAGGCTCTTGCAGATCAGAGAGTATTTCGTTCGGGCCGCAGGATGCCCGATGGCCATTGAGGAGTCACCGGTGCTGTTTCCGAAGTGGATGAATGCCGTACCCACTGTTGCGGCGATGGCCGCGGCGGGCGGGGCGGTCACGACGGTCGGAGCGGTGTGGTACTACTTCACGCCGAAGTTCTGGGAGGTCGGGTACATGCCCGAACAGCCCGGCGCGGGGTTCAACCATCAGATTCACGCAGGCCAACTCGGCATTGATTGCCGATATTGCCACACACATGTGGAGAAATCTCCGGAGGCGAACATTCCGAGCGTGGCCACATGCTACGGATGCCACGCTGAGAATCACCTCAACTCCGCGTTGCCGGCGGAGCAGAAGGTGCAGTTCGTGCGGGACGCGTATCACGAGGACCGTTCAATCGAATGGCGACGGATTCACAAGCTTCCGGATTATGTGCGGAATTTCCCGCACCATGTGCATATTAAGGCAGGCGTGAGCTGCTATTCATGCCACGGGCAGATTCTCGGGATGCCCGTGGTGTTTCAGTCTCAGCCGCTGAGCATGGGGTGGTGCCTTGCATGCCACGCCGATCCTGAACCGCATCTGGTGCCGCCCGAGAAAGTGACGCAACTTGTGTGGGTTGAGCAGGAGATGAACACCCGTCGCCGCGGCGGGAGCACGGTTGACACCGCAACCCTGCTGGAAGCGATTCATCGCGCCCCCCCGGATGAATGCGGCGCCTGCCACCACTGATACGCGACCCGATGGGTCGCAGGAACTTTCTTCCCTGATCGAACTTCCCTCATAGAGACCGAGTCAGCACCATGGGCCACGATCAGTGTCACTCGACGCACAACACAAAGCGCATTCCAGGCCCGGGTCGGGTACTCGACCGGGTCGGCGGAACAGGCCAGCCGGCGTGGCGCAGCGTGGAAGAGGTTGCTGATTCAAGCGAATTCAGGGATTTCCTTGAACGCGAATTCCCGGCAGGAGCGAGCGAGCTGCTCGATTCCACACGACGTGACTTTCTCAAGTACATGGGCGCGGGCCTGGCGTTGGCTGGTGCTGCAACAATTCCTGGGTGCCGCCGTCCTGATTTCAAGATCATGCCGTACAGCAAGGACGTGCCTGAGGAAATTATTCCCGGCAAGCCGCTGTATTACGCTACGAGCATGCCGCTGCCCGGCGGCGGAGCCGAAGGCCTGCTGATCGAGACGCACGAAGGCCGCCCGACGAAAATCGAAGGCAATCCTCTCCATCCCAACAACCGCGGCAAGAGCAGCGTATGGGCGCAGGCATCGATCCTCACGATGTACGACCCGGATCGGCTGAAGCACCCTGTGTTTCACGATGCGACCAAAGGGCCGCAGACGGCGACCTGGGCCGACTTTTCGATCTGGCTTGAGCGTGAGCAACTTCTCGAGAGGCTCGATGCCTCGGAAGGCGCGGGCGTCGCGTTTGTCGTAGAGAAGAAGTCAAGTCTGACGCGCGATTTTGTGCGAGACCGGCTACTGGCCCGTTGGCAAAGAGCGCAATGGTTCGCGTATGACCCGGCCGACGCGGAAGATGTGCAGGCGGGGTCGATCGCGGCGTTCGGCGCTCCGTACCGGGAAGTCCTGAGTCTCGCCGAGGCACGAGTGATCGTGTCACTCGATCGAGATTTTCTGAACACCTCGTGCTCAACCGAGCCCGGGGCCATGACCAATGCCCGTGAGTTTGCCGCAACGCGCCGACCGATGTCGTCGAACGAGCCGATGAGCCGTCTGTATGTCGTGGAATCGGCCTTCAGCATGACCGGGGCACAGGCCGATCATCGGCTGGCGCTGCCCCCATCGAGGGTTGCGGCGGCGGCGGTGCTCCTCGGTCGGGCCATTGCCGCACGGCTGGACAATCGTCTGACCGGCCCGCTCAAGGCGGCGCTTGCAGGCGTGACGGTACCGGACGAGGGCGCGATCGACCCGAAGTTCATCGAGGTCGCCGCGGAAGACCTCGTTGAGCATGCCGATCGCCACCAGGGTGTTCTTGTGCTGGCCGGGCCGACGCTTCCTGCGCCGGTGCATGCCGTGGTGCATGCGTTGAACACCGCATTGGGGGCGGTCGGGCGGACAATCGGTTACGCGCCGATTACTCCGCAGTCGGATGAGGCTTCACGCAGTGCCAACGCCTTGCGGCTGCTTGCAGGCGCGATTGACCGCGAGACGATTCACACGCTCATATGCCTTGGGGCGAACCCGGTTTACGACGCGCCGGGTGAATTGAATTTTGCAGACAAGTTCCGACGGTTGAAGGTCACGATCACGCTGAGCGTCGAAGCGAGTGAAACGGCCGCCGCATCGACTTGGGCGCTCAACGCTGCCCACTGGCTCGAGGCCTGGGGTGATACGGTCTCCGTGGATGGAACGATCGCGCCGATACAGCCGATGATCGCCCCGTTGTTTGAACCGGCGATGAGCGACATCGAGTTTCTGGCCATGCTGGCAAGGGATGCCGGTCTGACCGAGGCGAGCGCGGGGGGGAAATCGCCTCGCCCGAGCGGATATGCCTGCCTGCGGGCATGCTGGCGAGCGAAGGGGGTCATTGCCGGCGACTTCGACGCAGGCTTCCGCCGCGCGCTGCATGATGGGGTGGTTGCCGGCAGCCGTGCGCGTGTGGGTCGTGCAGCCGATGCGGGCACGGTGCTCGCAAACGCCGCCCGCGCGTTAGGTTCGTTGCAGCTTGCCGCCGCTCCGACACAAGAATCCATGGATGTTGTCTTCCAGACGGGCATCCTGGGTGCGGGACGTTTTTCGAACAATCCGTGGATGCAGGAGTTGCCTGCGTTCGGGACGCGCGTGGTGTGGGATAATCCGGTGCTGGTCAGCCCGGCCACGGCGAAGCGCATGGGCGTGATGCCTCAGCCGTACACCCGCAAAGAGCCCAAGGCTCGCGTCGCGACGGTGGCGGTCGGTGGCCGCGGCGTAGACATGCCGGTGTGGATTTTGCCGGGCATGCCCGACAACACGATGATCGTGACGCTGGGATACGGCCGGCGCGGCAGCGGCCTTGTTGGCGACGGCGTGGGATTTGATGCCAACCCCATCCGGCCGCTTTCAGGGGTGCTTGCCGCGAGGGGCGGACATCTCAGCCCGACGAGCAAGCGGTATTTCGTCGCAAGCACGCAGAACCATTGGTCGATGCAGTCGCGCACGAGTATCGTGCGACAGGTCGATAAGCCCTACTTCGACAAGTATGCGGCCAAGCCCGTCAAGTTTTTGAAGGATGAGATCTACGGCATTCACGAGTCGAAACTGAACCTGGCGGAGAAACTCGGAGAACTGGCGCATACGCCTCCGAATATTTCGGCGTATGACAATCCGTATAACGCAGGCCCAGGCGACCCCGACCCGACGAAGATCGTGCCCGACCCGCTGGGGCGGCCGCGCCCACCGGTCTATGCGCAACGGCCGCAATGGGCGATGTCGATCGACCAGAGCACCTGCACGGGGTGCGGCGCGTGCATCATCGCGTGCCAAAGTGAAAACAACATTCCCACGGTCGGCAAGCGTGAAGTGGCCAAGGGACGCGAAATGCACTGGATTCGCGTTGACCGCTACTTTACGGGAAGCGACTGGACCAACCCGGAAGAAATGGTGCACCAGCCGGTGGGGTGTGTGCAGTGCGAGAACGCCCCGTGCGAGACCGTGTGCCCGGTCAACGCCACCGTTCACGACCGCGAAGGCCTGAATGTGATGGCCTACAACCGATGCATCGGCACGCGGTACTGCTCGAACAATTGCCCGTACAAGGTTCGCCGTTTCAACTTCTTTGACTGGGGGCAGCGAAAGGTCAACGGTTCGTACGTAGGTGAATCGACCTTCGGTCGCCCGCGGAACGTCAACTTCATCCCGCCATCGCTGCGTCAGAAGATGGACGAAGTGACGCGAATGCAGAAGAACCCCGACGTAACGATTCGCGGTCGAGGCGTGATGGAGAAGTGCAACTATTGCCTCCAGCGGATCAACGAAGCGCGTTTTGAGACCAAGCTCCAGAACCTGCCCAATATCCCGGACGGCTTTTTCCAGACGGCATGCCAGCAGTCGTGCCCGTCGGAGGCGATTGTCTTCGGCGACATGCTCGATCCTTCGAGCCGGGTGCACGCCGCGAGAGAGACGCATCGTTCGTATCTGCTCTTGGGCTATCTGAACGTGCGACCGCGTACGACGCACATGCTTCGGGTGCGGAACCCGCACCCGGCGTTGCGTGCAGCGGTGGACCCGCTGGAAGGGCACCATGGTCCGGGTCATGACGACGATTCTCACAACAAAGGCCACGGTTTCATCGATCCGCGAAGGCGCGATGAAGACGGCGGCTATGCCCTGAGTCTTCCGGTGCTCGGCGGCCCGATCGGAGTGCACGCATGAGTTCGATTCATCCTGACAAGGTGATCGCCGAGCAACTGGCGGGCATCGGGAGCGTCCCCGCGGCCGATCCGGGCGATGACGGATCGCTGATCGATGACCCGGCGGTTCGCGCGCCGTTGGTGCTGAATAATCGTTCTTTCGGCGATGTGACGAACATTGTCTGCGGATACGCCGAGAACCCACCCGGGAAGTGGTGGCTTCCGACGCTGCTTCTGGCGGCGGCGACGGCGGGTATCGGCATGGCCATGATCGGGTATCTGCTGATTACGGGCGTGGGTGTGTGGGGCCTGAACAACCAGGTGAACTGGGCCTGGGATATCACGAACTTCGTGTTCTGGATCGGCATCGGGCACGCGGGCACGCTGATCAGCGCGATTTTGTGCCTATTCAAGCAGAAATGGCGTACGGCCGTGAACCGCTCGGCCGAAGCAATGACGATTTTCGCGGTGATGTGCGCGGGGATTTTCCCGGCGATTCACGTCGGGCGAATCTGGTTCATCTGGATGGTATTTCCGGTTCCGAACGCCAATGCGATCTGGCCGAACTTCCGTTCTCCGCTGTTGTGGGACGTCTTTGCGGTGAGCACCTATGCGACGGTGTCTTTCCTGTTCTGGTATATGGGGATGATTCCGGATCTGGCGACGCTGCGTGACCGGGCCGATCGTCGACTGCGGCGAAGTCGGGCGTTGGGCGAGGCGCTGCGGATTCCGGATATGGTTCGAGCGTATGTCTTCGGCCTGCTGAGCCTCGGGTGGCGATTCAGCAGCCGCCACTGGCACCGGTATGAAGTCGCCTACCTGATTCTCGCGGGCATCAGCACACCGCTGGTGCTGAGCGTGCACTCGATCGTTTCGTTCGACTTCGCCACGAGCGTGGTGCCGGGATGGCACACGACGATTTTCCCGCCGTACTTCGTCGCGGGCGCGATTTTCGGCGGCTTTGCCATGGTGCTGCTGCTGCTGATCCCAGCACGCGAGCTGTTCGCGAACTTCAAAGACTTCCTGACACTGCGGCACCTAGAGAACATGGCCAAGATTCTCCTGGTAACGGGCATGATGGTGGGGTTTGCCTACGGGATGGAGTTTTTCATCGCGTGGTACAGCGCCAGCGAGCCTGAGTTGTACGTCTTTCTCTTCAATCGGGCGATCCCCGACTGGCTGCACCCTGATGGCGCTCCGTATTGGTGGGCGTATTGGAGCATGATTTTCTGCAATGTTGTCAGCCCGCAGGTCTTCTGGTGGAAGCGCAATCGGCGCGATCCCAGGGTGATCTGGGCGGTGGCGTTGCTGGTCACGATCGGGATGTGGTTTGAACGGTTCGTGATCATCGTGACAAGCCTGCACAGAGCCTGGCTGCCGGCTGAATGGCACATGTTCTTCCCGACCCCGGTGGACATTCTGACGTTTGCGGGTTCGTGCGGCATCTTCCTGACGCTGTTCCTGCTGTTCCTTCGCTTCCTGCCGGTCTTCCCGATTGCGGAAGTCAAGGCGGTGCTGCCCCAGGCCAGCCCGCACCATCACGGCCATGAAGCGCACAACAATCACAATGAAGAGCACGGAACGCCTGGCGGCCAGAGCGCCGGCGGACATGCGCCTCCGAGGCACCATCCGGATACTCCCGGGGGAGGACACTGACCATGGCCGTCGCTGACTATTTCCCGCTGCCTGCGAAGTATCTGCCTCGGGCCTTGCAGCCCGCACCGAATCGGCACCTTGCCGCCGATGGTTCACCGCTGCACGGTCTGCTCGCGGAGTTTGACACAGCACCCGGCGTCTATCACGCCGCCGAGCACGTTCGAGATGCGGGGTTCACGGCGTGGGATCTGCACTCGCCGTTCCCTCTGCATGGTGTGGAAGACGCCATGGGGTTCAAGCGAACCAAGCTCCCCATCGCCGTCGGCGTCATCGCCTTAACCGGCGCGGGACTCGGGTATCTCATGCAGTGGTGGATGAGCGCGGTGGCCTATCGGCTGCCGGTGCAAGGCAAGCCGTTCGGCGCATGGGAGCCATTTACCCCGATTACGTTCGAGATCGGCGTGCTGTCGGCGGCGTTTACCGCGCTTATCGGCATGCTGGCGCTCAACGGGCTGCCGCGATTCCACCACCCGTTGTACAAGCACGAGCATTTTCTGGCGTCGAGCGACGACAAGTTTTTCATTTACATCGAGACACGAGATCCGAAGTTTGATCGCGCTGCGGTGCAAAAGCTCTTTGAACAATCGGGGGCAGCACGCATAGATGAAGTCACTGAAGGCTGATCGACCTGCTGGCAACCGACCCACCGCTCTGCAAGGGGTAACTGAGGTGTTGAGAACGCTGTACAAGATGACCCGCTTACGAGGCCCGGCGCTCATTGCGCTTTTGTCGGCGTGCGCGGCTGCGGCGAGCATGGCAGGCTGCCGCGGAGATCGCTCGGGCAAGCCTCCACGTGAGTTTCTGATCGATATGGACGATCAACAGCGATGGAACCCGCAGT
Organism: Phycisphaeraceae bacterium; assembly: GCA_019636695.1. Taxonomy (GTDB): domain Bacteria; phylum Planctomycetota; class Phycisphaerae; order Phycisphaerales; family UBA1924; genus JADLCM01. Next base: position 56,565 of record JAHBXD010000006.1, on the reverse strand, counting down.
CGCGAAGCGATTTCTTCGCTGACGGGCGCACGATGCGCCGCCCCATGCCACACACGGTGCCGTTCGGAAGAACTGATGTCGACCCTGGGGCATTTGAGGGGCAGTCTTGGGCCGAACACGTTCGCATTCAGCGCGCAAGCCTGCTGAAAGACTCGCCACAGGAAGCTTTCGGCACGGCTGCGGGCATCGACCCGCTACGGGCATGGATCGGACTTGACGAGGCTGACGCCGCGGAACGATTCGTCCGCCATATTCCGATCCAGGTCACGACTGAACTACTCCGTCGCGGCCAGGAGCGATTCAACATCTTCTGTGCGGCATGCCACGGGTATCAGGGCGAAGGCGGCGGCATCCGCGACAACGTCGGGTACGGTGGGCTTGTCGGTCGTCGCTGGTCCTATGCAGTGCCGAGTTTCCACGGCCCGGAAAACCCGGTGACCGGTCAGAACGAAGATCCGATGAAGTATCGCGATCCCTCGCGGTATACAGGTCGCGATGGATATCTGTACTACGTCGCCATGAACGGCGTGCGTGCCGCGCCCTCGGCGCCTGGTGAAGATCCCAAGCCGTTGATGCCGGGATACTCGCACGCACTGTCCTCGGAAGATGGTTGGGCCATTGTGGCGTACATCCGGGCATTGCAGCTCTCTCGCGATGCATCGATCGACGATGTTCCGCCCGGACCTCGCGAGATGCTCAACGCCAATCGCCGCGCTCTGGGGGGTGACCAGTGAGCCAGATCACACGCGACCAATACGCGGCAGTGCTTGAGCAGGTCGCACGGCATCCCGCCATGGCGACGGACAACATCCACCTTCCGGAGAACCGCCTGCGCGGTCTCTCTCGCGTGCTGATCGGCCTCGGCATCGGAGGGTTGATCGCCACAATCGCAGGCGCGGTTGTCTACAGCAACATCAAGCATGCTTTGGCGGCGTATCTCGTAGGCACGCTGTGCGTGACCGCGATCAGTCTCGGCGGTCTTTTCTGGACCATGATTTTTCATCAGGTGAATGCAGGCTGGAGCGCGACCGTGCGCCGCCAGTTCGAAAATCTGATGATGAATCTTCCCCTGTGCATGGGGTTTGTTTTCATCTTTCTCGTTGCGGAGATTGCCACCGGCGGCACATTGCTCACGTGGATGGGGGTTGATCATCACACCAACCACCTGATGCATCATAAGCGGCCGTGGCTCAACGAACCGTTCCTTGTCGTTCGATTCATTATCTTCGCGGGTGTGCTGACTTTCCTTGCGAACAGGCTCTGGCGGTTCAGCACGGAGCAGGATCGCACAGGCGACCGCTTCCTGACGCTTAAAGCCCGGAAGACGAGCGCCGGCGGGCTTCTGGCCTTTGCCCTTGTCACGGCGTTCTTCGCGTTCGACTACGTGATGGCGCTCGACTATCGCTTCTTCAGCACGATGTTCGGTGTGTACTACTTCGCCAGCACGACCTTCAGCTCGCTCGTGGTCGTGCTGCTGATCACCGGGTTGATTCGTCTGGGCGGTCGCCTGACCGGCGCCGTCAGCAATGAACACGTGCACGACCTCGGTAAGCTGACCTTCGGTTTCACCGTGTTCTGGGCATACATCGCCTTCAGTCAGTACTTCCTGATCTGGTACAGCAACATTCCCGAAGAATCCGCCTGGTTCGTCTATCGCAAGCAGGGTGGATGGGAAAACCTCGCCGCGATTCTTGCCATCGGGCACTTCATCATCCCATTCCTGATTCTGCTCCTCCGCCCGGTCAAGCGTCATCCGGCGGGTGTTGCGGCGGTCGGCATTTGGCTGCTGGCAATGCTCGTGCTTGACATGGTGTGGGTGATTCGCCCGATGGTCTATGTCGGCATCCCTGCTGCCGAAATCCCTGGCGCCGAGCGCTGGTGGGTCGATGTTGCAGGCATTCTGGGCGTGGCGTGCGTGTGGGCCGGAGTTCTTGCCTCACGGATCGGGCGTGGGCCGCTCGTTCCTTTGAAGGATCCGCGCCTGCCCGAGGCTCTTGAACACCGGAACTGGGTCTGAATCAGGGTGGGTTGTGCCGGCAAATCTTATGGAACAATAAGAAATACTGCCTTACAGTAATCGAGACGATATGAGCGATAAGAAGCAATATCTCGAGCACGAGCACGAAGCCCCCGATTCGTGGCATCGGCACTCCGCCGAAGAGGGTGCTCCGCAGGTTGAGCATGGGGCACACATCAACCTGTTTATGCTGACAGTGATCTTCATCATTATCACGGCCTTCCTGGTGGTGACCGTTGCGGGCCTGATCGTCTACTTCGATCGGCACACAACAAAGCTTCGCCAGCAGGAGATCGAAAACACGATCCTGGCTGAGCAGGAATCCCTTCCGTACCGAGATCAGTCGCAGTTGGCGCTTTCGGGTTATGCATGGAGCGACCAGAAGGCGGGGAAAGTCCACATCCCGATCGAAGAAGCCATGAAGAAAGTCGTTCAGCAGTACGAGCACACCACCCACGGCACTCGCTGAGTGCCTTGTCCGCTTGAAGAGCCTTTCACCGTGATGCGTTCAGCCGCCCAAACTCGCTCGGCCCCCTTCGGCATACGCCTCTGCGCACTATGCCTGATGTTGGCATTGGGTGTTCAGGCCTTCGGGCAGGCTTTGAACATCTTGCCTGAAGAAGCCAAGGGCGTGGGCATCGCCGATCGCCTGGGTGAGCGGATCCCAAGGCCGCTGACCCTTCGTACGGCCGAAGGCCGCGTGCTGGATATCGACGAGTACTTCCGCGACGGCAAGCCGGCGATACTTGCACTGGTGTATTACGACTGCCCGCTGATCTGTCCTGAGATCCTGAGCCGACTTGCCAGGGCATTGAACGCGTTGGATTACACAACCGGGCGCGATTTCAACCTGATCGTCGTCAGCATCGATCCGACCAACACCGATGCGCAGGCGCTCGAAGCCAAGCAGCGAGCCTACGACGCATATCAACGTCGCAAAGACGACCGTGTGCATCGCGGCTTTGCTTTTCACACGGCGGGCGAAGGCGTTTCGATGCGATTGGCCGAGGCGGTGGGATTTCAGTACAAGCGTCTGCCCAACGGCGAGTATTCGCACCCCTCGGTCTGGATCATCCTCAGCCCGGATGGCACCGTCGCCCGCTATCTCAACGGCCTACCTGCCCCGGGGGTGGATATCGGCCGCGAGTTGAAAATGGCCCTGCTCGATGCCAGCGACGGCAAGATCGCCCGTTCGATCGGCGACTGGTTTCTGCACCGCTGTTTCGCGTTTGATCCGAGTTCCGGCACATACACCCTGCAGGCGATGCGCGTCATGCAGATCGGCGGAGCACTGACCGTTGTCCTGCTCGGCGGCTTCATCGGCATGCTGTTCCTGCGCGATCGCCTCCGCCGCCGACGCTTGTCCACCCGCCCGGTGCTCAATGCCACGCCAGCCGCCATGATGGAACCGACCACATGACCACGAGCGCTTTCCACCCATCGCTGCTTCTGGCCGATGCCGTTCGCCAGTGGATGTTTCGTCCGAGTCGAGGGGCGACATACTCGGCCGGAACGGATGCCATGTTCATGTTCCTGTTCTGGTTCAGTACAGCGGTCTTCATCGGGCTGATGGTGCCGATGGTCTGGTGGACCATCAAGTATCGCTGGAAGCCCGGTCAACGTCTGCTCTATTCCAAGTCGCACAACACCGCCTTGGAAATCACCTGGACCGTCATCCCCACGATCATCGTGGTGTTCATGTTCCTTGCGGGTTTCTGGACATATGCCAGGCAGCAGATCGCTCCCTCGAACGCGGTCGTGCTCAGCCTCTCGGCCAAGAAATGGAGCTGGGATCTTTCGTATCCGGGCGGCATCAGCGCCACCGAAACGACACGAAACGGCGCCGTGGATATTCCCGTCTTTCTCGTTCCCGAAGATACCCCCATCCAGCTTCAGATGATCTCCGAAGACGTAATTCACAGTTTCTGGGTGCCTGATTTCCGGTTCAAGCAGGATGTCTTCCCCAACCGATTCACGACATTCTGGTTCCAGACGGAAAAACTCACTCCATCGGATCACGACAACACCGATCTGCCCTACCCCAACCGCGAGCACTGGGTTTTCTGCGCTGAGTACTGCGGCGACAACCACAGTGAGATGGCCGCGATCATCCGGGTGGTTCCCCGTGAAGCTTTCGATTCTTGGATGCGAGCGCCCTGGCCAGAGGGCATGAAGCCCGAGGAGATCGGATTCCGGCTGTGGAGCCTCAAAGGATGCAACGCCTGCCACACGCTCGACGGCAGCCCCGGCACCGGTCCGACGTGGAAGAACATGGCGGGATACGAGCACGACTACACCGACGGCGTTCGCCGCATGGCCGACGCCAACCACATGCGCAACGCCATTCTGAATCCCGGATCGGAAATTCGCACCGGCTATACGAACCAGATGCCCACGTATGCCGGCACGCTGACAAATCAGGATCTCAACAACCTGATCGCCTACATGAACACGTTGAGCGATCGAGGCGCCAGAACGGGGTTTGACGATCCCTCCTCCGATAACGGTGACGACCAGTAGCCTGTCAATGATCGCCCGCCCTGAGGCGGGAAAGGTGACCAGATGAGTACGCACGACGAACACGGCCACGATCACCACGAGGGGAGCTACCTGACGCCGCGCGGCGGGTTCCTCTCCACGGTCTGGGCCTGGATGACGACCGTCGATCACAAGAAACTCGGGGTGATGTACCTCGCGGCGATTCTGACGCTGTTCTTTGTCGGCGGCGTGGCAGCCTTGGCGGTGCGAACCGAGCTGTATTCGCCAAACCGCGAAGTCACCCGGGAAATCACCCGGGATGACGGCTCCAAGGAGACCGTCACCGAAATCACGGGGCAACTGTTCAACGCGGGCACAGTGATCTCCAAACCCGTCATTGACAGCGAAGGTCGAGCCTTGGCAACCGACGGTAAACCGCTTGAGGAGGAAATCGTCGGTCCTGACGGAACGGTGACAAGGCGAACTCGTCCTGACGCCAAGCCGCTCGTCGAGAAAGAACGCGTCTATACGCTCGCATCGGGCAATCAGACATACAACCGCCTGATGACACTGCACGGCGCAATCATGGTGTTCATGGTCATCGTGCCCAGTATTCCGGCATCACTCGGCAATTTTTTCCTGCCGATCATGATCGGCGCCAAGGACGTTGCGTTCCCGAGGCTCAACCTGCTGAGCTGGTGGATCTATGTCGCCGGCAGCATCTTCGCGGTTGTATCGGTCATCGCAGGAGGCGTAGACACGGGGTGGACGTTTTACACACCCTATTCGACCATGACTGACGCCGATCACTGGCGAGTAGTCTTCATGATCGCCGGGGCGTTCATCCTCGGATTCTCTTCGATTCTCACCGGCCTGAACTTCATCGTGACCGTGCACAAGCTGCGGGCGCCGGGCATGGGCTGGTTCGACATGCCGTTGTTCGTCTGGGCACTCTATGCCACGGCGATCATCCAGGTGCTGGCCACGCCGGTGATCGGCATCACGCTGCTGCTCCTGATCTTTGAGCGTCTCTTCCACGTGGGCATCTTCGACCCGCGCATGGGCGGAGACCCCGTCCTCTTCCAGCACTTCTTCTGGTTCTACAGCCATCCCGTCGTGTATGTGATGATCATTCCGGGCATGGGTATCGCCAGCGAACTCATCGGCGTGCACGCCCACAAGAAACTCTTCGGCTATAGATCGATGGCCTATGCCGTTCTCGGTATCGCCGCGGTCTCCTTCATCGTATGGGGACACCACATGTTCACCGCGCAAGGTGAGCTTGCGGCGGCGGTCTTCAGCGCGGTCACGTTCCTTGTGGCCATTCCGACGGCGGTCAAAATGTTCAACTGGATCGGCACTTTGTACAAAGGCTCGATCCAGCTCAACACCCCCATGCTCTATGCCCTATCGTTCCTCTTCCTCTTCGCCATCGGCGGTCTGACCGGCCTGCCCTTGGCCACCCTTTCGACCGACATGCATCTGCACGATTCGTACTTCGTTGTCGCTCACTTCCACTACGTGATGATGGGCGGAACAATCATCGCCTTCATCGGGGGCATTCACCACTGGTGGCCCAAGATGTTCGGGCGTATGTACAACGAGAAGGTCGGCATTCTCGGGTGCCTGCTGGTGTTCGTTGGGTTCAATGTCACGTTCTTCACGCAGTTCTTCCTGGGCACTCGCGGGATGCCCCGCCGGTATGCCAGTTATGTCGATGAGTTCCAACTGCTGCACCAGATCAGCACGATCGGTTCCTACATCCTCGCGATCGGCATGCTCGTTCACCTGCTGAACTTTGTGTACTCGCTCTTCAACGGTCCTAAGGCGCCGCCAAACCCCTGGGGCGGCCTGACCCTCGAGTGGACAACCGAAAGCCCGCCCATCGAGCACAACTTCCATCATGAGCCGCTCGTCACCCATGGGCCGTACGACTTTGACGATGTTGTGCCTCCCCATCGTTCACCCGAGGAATTCCCGCTTCCTGAAAAGCCTGCCGACGCACACTGACACCCCTTGCCGGCGCGAGAGAAGCCGACTCGCTTCAACCCAAGACGGAGACGCACCTTGTCCGCCATCTCCACCCATTCCGCAACGGAAACGACCGCCAAAACGCCCAGGTGGGCGCGCACGCGGCACGCCCACCACTTTCGCTCACACGAGGAAGAATTCGATGCCTGCAAACTCGGCATGTGGCTCTTCCTGACGACCGAAGTGCTGCTCTTTGCGGGTATTTTCGTCGCCTACGCCATCTTCCGTGCCAAGTATCCCGAGGCCTTCTCCAAAGGTTCGCACCACCTCGATTGGCGCTGGGGTGGGCTGAACACCGTCATTCTGCTGATCTCCAGTTTCACCATCGCCTACAGCATCCGGAATGCGCAGACGAACAACCAGGTCTGGCTGCGCCGCAACCTGCTTATCACACTTATCTGCGGCGGGCTTTTCCTTGCGATCAAATTCATCTTTGAATACGGTCCGAAATGGGCCGAAGGCAAGCGTCCCGGGAACCTCTTTCTTTATCCCGGGGCCGAGAATCCACACGAACCGATCTGGTGGAGCATTTATTACAGCGCCACCGGCATTCACGCCTCGCACGTGGTGATCGGCATGGCGTTGATCTTCTGGCTCTATATCCGATCTCTGAAAGGCACCTACGGCCCAAAGCACTACACCGGCGTCGAAGTTGTCGGCCTCTACTGGCACTTGGTTGACCTGATCTGGATTTTCCTGTTCCCGCTGTTGTATCTCATCCACTGACCGCTCGGGCGAAAATTCCGCCCCGCCTGAACGGAGTCTTGCCATGTCGCACAACACACCCCAGCACGTCCCCCAGGACGCCCACATCCCGAATCCAGATTTTGACCCCGTCGATCCTCACGGCGATCACGCCGGAGACACGCACGGGCACGTCATCGTCTCCGGGAAGATGCTGCTGGGCATCCTGATGATCCTGCTTGTCTTTACAGCCTTAACAGTCTTCATGGCCCAGGCCGAAAAGTGGGCTGCCTACACCTTCGGCATTCACTTCCCCGATGCAGTCAATGTCATCGTCGCCATGAGCATTGCGACCATCAAGGCACTGCTCGTCGCGCTCTTCTTCATGCAGCTCAAATACGACACGAAGCTGCATTCAATCATCATGTGCTTCTGCATTCTGGCGTTCGGTTGCTTTCTCGGCTTCACGAGCCTTGACATATTGAACCGCGGCCGCATCGATCCCATCAAGGCCGACGAACGCATCGCCGGCGGGACAGGCGGTGTCGGCCTCATGAGCCGATACCGAGATCCGGTCACCGGTCAAGTTGTTCGCGTCGAGGTTGCCGACAAAACTCCGCTCTACGAGTTCGTCAAACAGAATCCCGAACAGCGGCTCTCTCCAAAGGTCGTCGCCAAACTCGCCGCCAAGCACAAGCCCAAGGCTCCCGACATCTCTGACGCAAACCGTTCTCGTCCGATGCTGGCCCCGATGCTGTTCGCGCCGGCCGAAGTGCACCACGACGACCAAAGTCCCGGCGGCGACTGATCTCCGCACGCGCCCTCGCAGCGGCTCTATCCATGAGCACAACCAAACGAGCCTTCTCGAAAGCCTGGATCGCCGCCGCAGTTCTCTTTACGGCGTTTCTGGCCAGCGGGTCGCATCTGGCCCTCTTCATACATCGCTACTACGAAGCCAATCCGCCCCAACTTTTCTACGTCCATCCGATTTACGACCGAACCTTCACTCACGCAGGCCGCTCGGTTGAAATCACGGATGACCCAGACGCCCCCGGTGGCCCGCGCGTCAATATCCGCTACGGCGAAGACCGCGTTTCTATTCCTGTTTCCATCCCTGCTCGCTTCACAGCGCCCGATCTGCACCAGCACGAAGACTGGCTTCGCCTCATCCTCTGGCAAGAGGGCACGGCTTTCGATCCCGATGCCATGCGAGCGGCCCGCCTTGCCCGCACGGGCATTCCCGGCAACCTTGTCGCAGTGACTCGCCAGCTCCCCGCGGGTGAAGATCCGCAAACCCGCGGTCAACTCGCCCGATACGACTGGGTCTTTGTCTTTCACGAGTTTCTTGACGAACCGGACGCCGACGGCAAACTCTTCCGAGTGTCCCGCCAAATCTATCCCGAGTCGCTCCGCTCATACAACCGCCGCAAAAAAGCCGCCGCGGCAGAAGGTCTTCCCCCACCGCCCCGCCGGGCCAACGAACTTCAGGAAAGCACCTGGCAATACCATGTCGCGATGACCGTGATGCCCGAGGGCAGCGCCCCGCATCACCGATTCAACCGCAATGCACTGGTCGCCGCCGGATGGCGTTGGACGCTTCCTGCACTCTCGTTGACAGGATGCGTTGTGGCCGCAGCCATCGCCATCTCGCCACCGCGAACCACGCAGGCAAATACCGCGCACCGCCCGAAATGAACCTCTCGATCCAGCGTCGGCGAAATCAACCTGCCCGCCATCCTCAATGACGAAGTTCCGAGGGCAAGGCAAGCGCGGCGAACGCTTCGTCAAAGTCATACACCGAGCGAAAGTCATCCATGCTGTCTTCGTCGGTCTTCCGCATCAATCCGGCGTCGATCATCGCAAAGACGATCCGCCCGAAGTCTTCCGTTCCCTGCACCCCCCACCGCTCGAGCACGGTTCTCGCAAGCATGCCATATTGCTTGACCGCAAAATCCTTAAGCCCGAAGCACAACTGCTGACCCGACACGTGGCGACTCTCATCCTCCGTTGCTTCACGTGCCGCACGCTCTCCGTGAACCAACTCCACGGTGTGCGCTAACCCTCCGCGGACAAACTCAAAGGCCTGCGGCGGATAAGGTCCGGCCTTCTCCCGCATGGTCTTCCAATTTATCTTCAGTTCATCGGCCACGGCTTCGAACTCCGATTCACGCGACAGCATCCGTGCGTCGTTGCGTTCCAATGATACCCCGTGCTTACCCCCGGTTGCGACCTCCTCGAAACGGCGATCGCTTTCTTGACCCTCCGCTCACATACGGCGAATCGCTTACATACCAACGAAGGCGGCGTTTTGCCCAACTCCCGACATCGCCAAGCCCGATTCGTGGGCCTCGGGTTATCCCTATAGCACTTATCGGCCCTTCACCCTCGATTTCCAAAAAGAGTTCCGAACTGTTGACCAGATCAATCCCATCGAGGGTACGGTCAATCTGCATCGCCTGGCAAAGCTTGCCCGGTCCGGAACAAAGCTCCGTCGGTTCAATCGTGCCGCGCCCCCGCAAAACCTGCATGTGGCCAAGGCCCTCGATGGGCTTTGCCGCGCGAATCAGCACCGCCGCAGGCTCTCCTTCCTTCCCGCAAACGACATTCATGCAGTGGTGCATGCCATATGTGAAATACACATAGGCTGTACCCGGCGGGCCGTACATGCTTCGGTTCCGTGGTGTGCAGCGTCCGCCGTAGGCGTGCGAGGCGCGGTCCTGCACTCCGACATAGGCCTCGGTTTCCACGATCACCCCCGACAAGCGATCTCCCCGTGGAAGCACCCGCACCAGCCGCCGCCCGATCAACTCCGCGGCAAGCTCGATCGCTCCTCGTGCAAAAAACTTACGATCGAGACGTTCAGGCATACGCATGCAGCCCGGGCAACAGCAGGTTGACGCCGAAATACGTCCACAACATCACGATGAACCCAAGCACGCTGAGCCACGCCGTCACGAGTTCGCGCCGCCGAGACGTGATGCGAACATGAATCACGATCAGATATATGATCCAGGTAATCAGCGCCCACGTCTCCTTGGGGTCAAAGGCCCACCAGCGACCCCACGAATGGTCCGCCCACCACGCCCCCAGCAGAATGCCGACTCCAAGCGTCCAGAATGCCAATTGCAACACGATCATTGTGGCGCGATCAAGATCACGCAGCACTCGCGATGGCGCCTTTGCGGCGGGCGTTTCGCTCGTGCCTTCGACCTTGGCAAGCAGCGTGCCGGCCTTCGAGCCGTAATGCGTTCCGAGATAGAACAGGCTCAGAATAAACCCGAGTGCAATCAGGCCATACGACACCAGCACCGTGGTGACGTGGTACTTGAGCAAGACACTCGTATTCAGAATGGCTGCTTCACGCCCGATCACCTGCCCGGGAATTCTTGCCTCCGTCGCGGTGATGAGAATCAGGAACCCGGTCGCCGCCGCCGCCGCCCCGAACAGCAGTTGTCGCCGCCACGCCATCAGGCCCAACGCAAGAATCGACGCAAAGAGGCTCACGCCGGTCATGCTCTCGAACTGATTCTGAATGGCGAAGCGTTCCGCGATCAGGCACCTGAGTACGAATCCTGCGGCATGCATCGTCACCGCGATCAAGAGAAAAGCCGTGCCCATCCAGGCAAGCCCCCGGCGTTGCGTGCCCATGCCGATCAAGAGCGTCACGAGGGCGAATAGGTATGCCCAATATCCAAGCACGAACGGCCGGGCTTGGATATACAAAACCTCCAACGCCCGTCTGGTCGTCGGATAATGCTCTGCATTGATCGTCGGAAGCACCTCGGCCAGTTGCTGTGCCAGGGCATTAACTCGCTCGGCGTCGCCTGCACGCCATGCCTGACCAAAGGCAACTGCAAGCCGCCTCGCTTCGATCGACGCCGGATACTCCTCGGCAAGATGCCGCCACTGCTTATCCTGCCGTCCCGGAGCAACCACGAGAAAACTCTCCGGAGCTGACGAGAATCGTTGCAACGATCGGTACATGCGCTGCATGCCCTGCCGATACGGATCCTGCATTTCATAGGCATTGCGAATCGCTTCGTGATGCCCTTGAATCGTCAACGGTGAAACCCGCGTCAGCCGAAGGTACGCCTCAACATCCTCATCAGAGAGCGGGCGCAGCACAAAGCGATTCGCCCCGTCTCGCACCTCGACAAGGCCTCGTTCCACGATCGCCCGCCGCAGCGGCAGATATTCGATATGCACGAGCGGTCGTTGATCGTAGAAACCCGGGTCGATGACCATGTCGATGAGTGTGAACAACGCATCAAACGCGACGGATCGCGGCTTGCCCGAGGTATCCTCCACAAACTCGATATACCGCCTGCGCCCGGTAATTTCAGAAACGGTTTCCTCGGCGAGCGTCGCCAGCACTTTCACCCTGCCGCCGTCGTTGACTGCCAGTGAACGCAGCGGTGACAGATCCACTGCACGCGAGAACGCGATCTTCCGTTCGACAGCCTCGGCGAGCGCCGCCTCGCCCACCGGCCCGCCCGTGGGCGGACCGAAGGGATAGCGAATCATGTCGCCCTCAGCATGCGACGGCCGCATCTCCGGGTGGGCATTACCTTCCGGCGCGGCCTGGCCCCAAGCGGGCGCAATCAGGCCTGCGAGCACGGCGGCGAACAACATCACGAAAACTACACCCCGTCTGATCATGATGCGGTTACCTCCGCCGTTGCGCGTGATGATTGTTCAGCACGCGGTCGACCATCTCGCCCAGTCGCCGAAGCCTCGGCCAACTTTGCTCGAATTCTCGCCGATGCGCGACGAATCAGCCATGGCTTCAGATAGAACGCCCAGGGAATGCCCACTGCCATCAAGATCCCCCCGAACGCGATGATGTGAATCCCTGGGTTGTTCCCGACTTGAAGAATCGTAAAAAGCACGCTCGGGCGGTCCAGTTCGCCTCGATCGACCATGGCTCGCGTGCGCTCCCACGTGGTCGAATCCCACCCGGCCTGCGAAAATTTGAACTGATGCGGATCAAGCCCGCTGACGAGCCGGCCGAAGAACGAAGCCAGCACCCCGCGCGATGTGTCATAGACGTTGTACGGCGCACGCAGCGGCGCATTCAGCTTCGCCACGTGCGTGAACGGACGGAATGACTCGATCGGCAGCCCGCTTTCCGATCGAAGCGATCGCTGCCAGTGCGGCGCCACCGAGAGGGTGCTTTGATAATCACGAGGCGCCCCCCGATGCGCATACTCCTCAACATGAAAGTCCTCCAGCCGAATCATGAAGTCATGAAACATGTGAAAAACCCGGCCGAACGCAAGTTCGATGTTGCGGCCGTCGGGCAGGAGCACGCGGGCGTACCGGTCGGTGGTCAATCCAGAAGCAATATATTTGTTGAAAGGCAACCAGACGACGCGCCGAAAACCGTCAAACCGGGTGCTGGTGACTTCGACACCGATCCAAGCCGAACCGTGGTTACCGACCAACTCACGCTCGCGCTTGTGCTCGGGCACACTCCGCGGGCGAATCGCAAGCTCCGCCTCCGCCCGGAATCCCGCCAGCCGCAGCGCTGTTGAATCTTTCAGGCCGGTGATAACGCCTGCCGTCTCCATCCACGGCCCGACACGAACCTCGCCGCCTCTCCGGCGGATGATCGGCTTGACATGCCCCTGCTCATCGATACACAGATGAACACGATCGCCCGATGAATCGATAAGCCCGAGCCGGATTCCGGGGTGCGGATCACGCCGCATCGGTCGGCCGGTCGCAGGGTCGATATCGTCAAGAATATCCTGTGCAATCTCAGGAAAACGTGCGTAGACGTACCGTCGAAACGGCGCGCCTTCCGGGGGCACAACCCGCACAATAGCCACCGCCGACTCGGCGTCCTCATACCCGGGTGTGATGAGCCGCATCTCGTTCTTCGGCTGAAAATCCTCTAACTGCACGATCCAGCCCGTTTCACCGATCGGCAGTGGATCCTTCACAAACCACGATTGCCCGCCCGCCTCGCCCACGAGTGAGGCCCGCATCGGCCCACGCAGATCGTTCGAATTGGGAATCTCGATGATCAGGCTGGCCAACGCACCGTCGGGCACGGTGGCCGCAAGCTCATCGCGGGATTCCGCCGTAGTCCGAGGCACCAGGTCAACCTGCGTGCCGTCCGCCAAGGAAAAACCGCGATACTTGGCTACATCCGGCGTCAGGAAATGCCGCTTGGTCAGTTGAAAACCGGTTTCACGATCCATGCGGCCGACCTCGACGACGTGCATCGAAACCGTCGCAGCCGACTCGGTTCGAGTGTCGGACGAATCGCGTGAAATCACTGAAAAGTCAACGGCATCCTCTCCGTACGAGGCGTACCCGACGATACGCATTCTCACATCCGCAAATGCGCTCTCGGCAGGAGGCGTGCGCACCGGCATTGCAAGCGTGCGTGATGGGGCTTCGCCTTGAGGATCAGGCGGACCGAAGACGCCCCAGGCGCTCAACTCGTCGTGCGCCAGCAGGTCATAGTCGTTGTACCGCGGCACACCTCGTGTCGGAATCGTCAGCCAGCGAAGCCCCCCCGCGGGACGAACGCAGACGGCGACCGCCTGGCCATCATAAAAACCGCTTCGCCAGGAACCCGGCGTGATGCCGCCCCTCACGGGCGCCGGTCCGGAATCAAGAATCATGTCGCCTTCGCGCTTGAGTGCTGAGTAATACACGCTCCCTAGTGCGATCAGCACGATCCCTGTGTGCACCATCAATACGCCGAGGTTGACGAACTTGAACTCGATCCGTCGTACCGTCGCAACCACCATGTTGGCGACAAAAGCGAGAAGCAGCAGCCGCATCGGCCACCAGGAATAGAACTCAAGTTCGCTCATCTCGACGTAAGGCAGCCGTCGAAGCGTGATCGATTTATTCCGCTCGACAAAATCCGAAAACATCATGAAGCCGCTGCCGGTCCCTGGATCCCACCGCAGCATCGGCCAGATCGCACTGGTCCAAAGAAACCACGACGCCGCCAACAGCACCACGCCCAGCGGCACCGTTACGCTGAACTGCGCAACGCGCGACCGGCGCCGCAGCCCCAACCACGCCGAGCCGCACCCGAGTATCAGCATCGACGCGGCCAACGATCCGAGCGCGACCCCATACAACACATACGTCGGGATTTTGGCCAGCAAGCCGATCGGCACGCTCGCCGCAATCCCATACAAAGCGATCGCAGACAAAATCACCACCGCGAGGGTGATGGTGCTGAACGCACGCACCACGCACTTGATGGGCCATGCCCACCGTGGGAACACCCGGTCGTCCCACGCCTTACTCCGCACCCATTTGGCGCTCATGCGTCCTTTCTCGCGTACCAGCGCGCCTGATGCGCCCGATACCATCCTCGCGGACAAACGGCGACCGCTTCTCGTTGCTGCCTGACAGGATTATTTCCACATCCACAGCAAACGTGGGGCGGAATCGCTCTTGAGGACAATTTTCCAGCACTCGGCAGCATCTGATTTCGATGGTTCTCGCAGTTCCGGGATCGGAATTGAAACCAAGCCGATCGGCCGGTCACCCACGCGCAGCCCGAAACGATCCTGGGGAATACCAAGCACCTTTGCGCCATGGATTGTCCCCATCGCCAGGAGAAGATCTGGATCCGCACCATCGCGCTGCGAGAGCACTCGCATTTCATCCAGAACGCTGATCCTGCCCCCCTGCGGCAGCCGCCCGTGCAAATCACAGCCGAATTCAAGATCGCACCCCCTTGTTTCGGGGGGCAAATTCAAAACTGAGTCCGTCCCAAGAGCGACGGGTATGCCCTGGGCCAGCATCTCCTGATAACGGTGTGGTCCGAATGACGCTTCAGCAGCGAAATAGGCCGAAGCCCGAGGACAATAGACAACAGATGCTCCGGAGCTCGCCAGAAGGGCGAAGGAGGCATCTGGGCAGTCATTCACATGGATTGCCGCGACGTTGGAATCAAGAAACTCTGCGAGATGCTCGACCGGGGAAAGCCCGAGTCCAAATAATGATGCCAGATCGCTCTTCCAAATTCCCAAGCGCTCAAGAAATGTCCTCAGCGGCCCGGATCCATGGGCAACCAATGCCCGCTCCTCTGGTGATTCGCCTAGGTGCGTGCAGACAGGTAACCCGTTTGTCTTGGCCAACTTCAGCATGCAGCGATAGGCGTTGCGGCTGACCGAATACGGTGCATGCGGCGAAAGCCCTATTCGCATCGTTTTGGAAATCGAACCCGCGGACAAGAGCGCGTCGAAGAAGGTCTCAAGCCGTTCAAGGGCTGCACTCTCTCGAGCACCCATAGCGAATGCTTCGATGTAACTCACGCCCCAGAGCGTACTTGCGTCGAGTGTTCGCCACGGAGCGCGCTGCGGTATTCCGCCGGCTGCTCCCGCGATGTCGCCGATCGCTACCGTGCCCCCTCGCAAAGTCATGACGATGCCAGCTTGGACCGCGCGCTCGATCTCGGCCTCAGTGCTCGGTCTCCCGGTACGAACGTTCTCGATCCACGAGACAAACCCTGCGTCGGAAGCATGCGGAACCGGCCCGATCAGTGTGAGATCGAGATGTGCGTGGGCGTTCACCAGACCTGGGATGAGGACTGCCGATTCCAGATTGAGGACTGCGGCATCAGAAATGGCCGGGAGGTCTCCGGCCTGCTCGCCAAGCGCAAGGATTTTTCCGGAGGCGACATCAAACCGAATGGCAGCCGGGGCAATCGCAGTACCCAATGCATCGAGCGCGGCCGTCGCACGAACCTCGACCACCGGGCACCCGGAAGCTGCCGCACGGGTCAAGAAGTCCGAGTTCACCGGCCAGGGATGTTCGCGAATGGTGGACAACCTGTCGATCTCCCGACGTTTGCCTGGGTTCCGCCGTGACGAATGCGTTCCGAGGGCGTACGCTGACTTCTCACGGGCACCCGCCGCGCGGAGTCGCGGCGACATGGAAGGAGTATTGGCATGGGGATCGGAAGGATCGCGGCAGGGAAGCTGTTGGCCGGGGCCATGAGCGTACTCGTACTGGGCGGGATGCTCGGCGGGTGCGCGAATCAGCGTGCGTATGACGATGCAAACCGCACGAACCGCGCGCTGCAAGGCCAGTTGGCCTCAATGCAATCAGAACTGGAGTCAGCCAATCGTTCGCTGGCACTCAAAGATCGCGAACTGGCAGCCCTTCGCGGCGTGCCGGGCCAGAACCAGGCGCTGATCAGTGAGTATGAGCGTCAGCTCCGCGAGAAGGACGATGTCATCCGGCGCATGCAGGCCGGGCTGAATGCTCTCGACACCATTTCGCTCGATCCGGCGACCGATCAGGCCCTGGCGGCCTTGGCGTCTCGCTACCGCGACATCCTGACCTATGACTCGTCACGCGGCATGCTTCGCTTCAACAGCGACCTGACGTTCGACTCAGGCTCTGATGTTGTTCGCCCCGGCGCGGTGCAGACTTTGAGCCAGTTCGCTCAAATTCTTCAGGGCAGCGGTGCAGCGTACGACGTGGAAATCGTCGGGCATACGGACAGCCAGCCGATCAGTGCTCGGACTGCCGAGCGTCACCCGACGAACGTGCATCTCTCCGCACATCGCGCCATCAGCGTGCGTACGGAACTGACCAAACTCGGTATTCCTGCTTCGCGCATGATGGTCGGAGGCTGGGGCGAGCACCGCCCGTTGGTAGCCAACACGTCGACCGGCAACACGCCGCAGAACCGGCGAGTCGAAATCTTCCTGCGTCCGAGCACTGCCGGCCTGACCGCATCCGTTCCGACGGATGACGGCATTCGCGTCATGACGCCTGATCGCACCGCTCCTCCGCCCCGAGTCATTGACGGCACGAAATGAGTTCTGAATTTCGCGTTCGCTAACCCCGCGCGGCCATCTTCCATCGCCACATACCCCGCCGATTTCGGCGGGGTTTTTTTTCGGACGTCAGAATGCAACTCCTTTCCACATCCGAACCAATCGGCCGAGAACATGCCCGCATGGTCGGCGACCTCCCGATGACCGATTCGGTCGGCGTAACCGCCGCGGCACAATCACTCCGAAAGTGGTTTGGTGTCTGCGGGAATCCGAAACAGGGAACGCGAGGGCGCCCCCTTCGCCGAGGGATGAGAGACATGCAGATAAGAAGCGGACCGAGAACCGGATACAGCGTCTGGCGAAGGGAGGCCCGGATACTTCTCCGGACGCTCCGTCAAGGCGCACTGGATGTGGTGTTTCAGCCCATCGTAGATGTAGCCACCGGACTGACGGCTGGTGTGGAAGCCCTCGCCCGACCCCGGAACGGAACAGGATTTCGATCGGCACAGGCATTCTTCAACGCGGCGGAAGCAAGCGGGCGTGCAAGCGAGGCCGACCGCCTGGCTCATAGACGGGCGCTGCGTGCATGGCGTGGTCTGCCGTGGCCGGGAGCCTTGTTCCTCAACTGTGCTCCCGGGGCGTTGATCGAACCGGGCACGATCGAACGACTCGCCCGTCGCGCGGAACGATTCGGGCTGTCACCGAAACAGATCGTGCTCGAAGTAACCGAGCGTCAGTCGTGGGCCGATGAAGTGGCACTTGCCGCTGCCATTGCCAAAGCTCACGCGCACGGGTTTCAAATCGCCTTGGATGATGTCGGCGCAGGCTGGAGCGGTCTCTCTCGGATTCTGATGCTCCGCCCCGAGTGGATCAAGCTTGACAGAAGCTTTGTGCAGTCTCTTCCGCATGATGGCATGTGCCGTCATCTGGTGCGCGGGCTTGTGCAATTCGGGCTCGATGCTGGTATCCGGATTATCGCCGAAGGTGTTGAAACCAGGCCTGAACTGCATGCCGCGATCGAGGCGGGCGTTACGCATGTGCAGGGGTATCTTCTGGCACGACCCAATGGCACGCCCGCGACGCCGGATGAGTCGATCATCACCTCGATGCGGGCATGGCGCATCGCCAATGCCGCGTGAGCACAAAGCCCCGGTGAAACGCCTAGGATGCCCCCCACTACGCCCGCCGCACGCCGTCGAGGAGCGGGCGAATGCGCTCGGTTGCGACCGGATCCATGCTGATCAGAGGAGGCCACGAACGCACCGGCTCGCCGTTGATCACTTCACCCGCTGTCTTGGGGGCGGCGTCAAAGGCGATGCGATGGCCGAACACGATCGCATCTCGACCGGGATCGAAATTCGCACACCAATGAAAAAGGACAGAATCCGGGTCGGTGATGTCGGCGTGGGGTCCGACCACGATGACAAACGGAGGACAATCGGGCAACTCGAGCACTGCCCGCCCGACCATGCGGGCATGTCGCTCGGCCGAACCGCTCGCAGCGGTACCGCCTGAAGTCCTCCCCGAGGGTGACGAGGGCGCTCCCGCATTACGCTTGGTCGGCACGGCTTCCGGCAGTGCGGGCATCCCTCCGTTCCACTCCGCTGGCGGCTGCATGTCGATCTGGACAAACAGCCAGCCAGCAAGTTCTTCGGGCCATGCCGCGGCGATAACGCCCGACAATGCGCAGACCCGGGAGACCAGTGCCTTGCGAACTTCCGGAGGCGGGGGCTCCCACGGAGGCGTGAGATCAAGCCCGGCAATCTGCTCACCATCGCGCTTGGGGGTGCAGTCAAATCCGATTTTGCTGCCCGCGCCCAATCGCGGCGCGGCATGATCGAGAATGTCCAACGGCCCGTGAACACGCTCAAGATCGCGATCCGGACGGCAGAAACGTGCCGCCGCACGCAGCACGGCCGGCGTGTCGTGAACATTCACCGAGTCGTCAACGACAAAGAGGCATTTGGTCCACGCCATTTGCCCGGCGCCCCAGATGCTGTGCATCACCCGACGAGCCTGCATAGGATACGACTTGGTGATGCGCACGCACGCACAGTTGTGGAAAGCGCCGAACTGGGGAAGATCGTAGTCGTCGATATCATGAATGATGGTCTTGAGCAGCGGAAACATGATGCGCTCGGTAGCCTTGCCGAGGTAATAGTCCTCCTGCGGCGGCAACCCGACAATGGTCGTGGGATAGATCGCGTCTCGGCGATGAGTGATCGCCGTCACCGTGAGTAGCGGATAACGGTCGGGAAGAGAATAGAACCCCGTATGGTCACCGAAAGGCCCTTCAAAGACCGCCCCGGGACCGAGCGGCCCGGCGTTCGGATCGCACGGATCCCATCCGATGATGCCTGATTCATGACTGACGAACCCCTCGATCACGATCTCGGCATTGGCGGGCACCCACAGCGGTACCGTGCGCGCGCGAACCATGCGGATGCCGCGTCGATTCAGAAACCCGGCCATGTGGAGTTCGCTGATCCCGGGTGGAAGCGGGCATGTAGCGGCGTAGGGAAGCACGCTCTCGCCACCGAGGGCAATGGCGACGGGCATCGGCCGACCGAGTTTCTTCCAAGATCGCCAGTGGGACGCGCCGTCGTGGTGCATGTGCCAATGCATCGCCATCGTGCGTTTGCCGAGCAACTGAACGCGATACATCCCGATGTTGTGGCTCGCCGGGCGCGGTGCATCTCGATCATCGGCATGAATGGTGTGAATGCCTCCAAAGGTGATATATCGCCCCCGGTACATGCGATCCCAGGTCTCCGGATCGATGTCGGGATGACCAAGCCCTGGAACACCTGCATTGGTATCACGGGGATACCCGAGCACGGCGAAATCACCATCGAGGGGCCAGCATCGCAGAAGCGGAAGTATGGTGAGATCGACGGCATCGCCTTCGAGTACGACCTCTTGGCAATCGCCGCGGCGCACCCGCTTCGGTCCGATCCGGAGCAAGGGTGCGAACTGGCGCGCCTTATGGAGGGCTTCGCCGAGCGTTCGTGGCGGCTGAGGTTTGACGAGCTCGGCGATGCGTGAAGCGATGGACTCAAAACCCGAGGAACCCCGTTCGCCCGCACCGCGGTGCGAAGGTTGTCGGCTGCCCGATGCATCGCAGCCCAAGGCCATTTCCATCCTTCGGTAGCTGCCGTAGGCGTTGATCAGAACGGGGAACCCGGAACCTTGAACGCTTTCAAAGAGCAGGGCCGGTCCGCCCCGGTGAAAAAAACGGGGATCGTTGCATTGCGCGGCAGGAGAGGGCAGACATGGCGCGGCCGCCTTACTGACCAGGTCGGCGAATGCGGCGATATCTAGCACAGGCGAAACCGGGGCGGCAATGCGCAGAAGTTCACCCGAGGTGTCGAGCGCGTGGACGAAGGTGCGAAGGTCGGGATACATTGCATCCAAGCCTATGAGTGATCGAGGACCGACATCTGACCCCGCCAAGCTCCCGGCCCACATGGCCGCGGCCGTGCGTGACTGGCCAGCGTACTACGACCGCGTCGCGGGTGAGCCGCCGCGAAAAACGCTGCTAGAGGCTGTGGAGGCGTTCGCCAATGCGCGTGGGCCGGAGACCGCAGGTGCTGGGCGGGAACCTCTGCTGGCGGTTGATCTAGGGTGCGGGGATGGTCGCGACACCCAGGCCTTGCTGGAACGGGGGTGGAGTGTCATCGCGTGCGATCCGCACGAGGAGGGCTTACGCCGGCTTCGATTGCGGCCTCTTTGCGCCTTGGCCGAGCGCGAAGGCCGGTTGAAGGTGCAGTTGGCGGACTTCAAGGCAAGCCGATTCGGTCGGGTTGACCTGGTCAATGCAAGCTTTGCCTTGCCGTTTTGTCCGCCGGAGGATTTTTCGTCGGTCTGGAAAATGATCGACGAATCGCTGACGACGGGTGGAAGGTTCTCCGGTCAACTCTTCGGCGATCGCGATTCGTGGGTGGAGCTGGGTGACCGCACGCACCTCACGCGAGCGCAGGTGATGGCGATGTTTGACCGGTATGTGCTCGAGAACTTTCGCGAGGAAGATCGTGCGAGCACATACACCGATGATGCCCATAAGCACTGGCACGTCTATCACATCGTGGCCCGAAAACGCTGAAGCGATGCGCTGGCCGTGCAGAGTCAGTTCCCGGTGGTCTTCACCATGGTGTACATCGACACGCCCACTCCGGCAGGGGCGTTGCGCACGACACGCTTGACGAACAACTGGGCGCGATCGATTTTCTGCTCACCTACGCGATGGCGGCCTTCGAGCGTATCAAACGCCTGCGTCACAATTTCATCCGATGCGGGCTCTTCGAGAATCACGTAGATATCGGCGATGACCTCGCCGAAGGACTCTTCGACATTGACCTGCTCGACCGTCATCGTCCAACCGCCGGAGTTGACCAATGCCGTCCATACCACGGCGTATTGCTCGGGCATCGACTCCATGACTTCGATATCGACCGTATATTCCGGCTTGTATGCGGACGGTGCAGACACCGGCGGGCCTTTCGGAGATGCGTTCGAGGTCGAGGGCGTATCGGACTTTCCTGGGTCAGACTTCTTGTCTCCGCATGCGGCAAGCGTTGCGGCGAGTACGGAAACGATGAGCAATCGCAAGATCATCATGGCGGATTCTAGCGGTTCGCCCGCCGAGTTTCACGCTCCGGGCCGATCGGCACGAGCAGGCGCAGACGCCGGACTGCGCAGCGAAACATCAAAGAGAACCGCAACACTCACAGTTCGACAACTTCGACATCGGGCGCCCGCTCTGCATGTGCAGGCGGGAAGGCGACGTCGTGGACAAAACATGCAAGTGCCGGGAATTTCGCGGCCATATCCCGGCGCACTTCCGCGGCGTTGAAAAGCCGCGTCCGCTGCAGATGAACCTCACGGGCCGCGGGCACCTGGCCCGGACCTTCATCGACAATCTGATACATATGCAGGTTCTGCACATTCGGCTCGACCTCACCCAGGCGAACCAGCAGGTCAAGTGCGATCTGGCCTTCCTGGCGAGCTCCTTCGGTGGGTGGAATCGCCTGCTCAAAAGCCTGAAGCAGATTCCTCGCGTTCTCGAATGTTCCCGACTTCTCTACCCATGTCGCCCCGGGCAGCACAACATCCGCGGCATCGACCAACGCCGAATGCAGGGTGTCTACGAGCACAACGAACGTGCGGCGACCATTTTCCACGGTTGCCCTCGCCGCATGAATAGCGGCGAGCACATCGTCCGTCGCCCAGGCTGTCGGGTAGTTTCCGGTAAGCAAGAGCGTGCCGATATCACGCCGGCCGAGCCGGGCGGCAAAATCACCGAACGAGATGACCTCGCCCCCGAACGCTTCGAGCACACGACGCACGCCACGGGCGTTCGGCGCCTTCTCAGCCCTTGAAACAAACGCAAGAGGGTCATCTGCACTTCGTGTAGGCGGGTATACGCGGTCGCTCCCGACCGTGGGAACCGGACCGACCGCGAGCACCGCGTGCGGATCGGCCGCACGGGCGACCCGGGCCAGCAAGAAGGCATCTTCACAACTGAGCATCGGGCTGATGACCGCCATCACGCGCCGACCGGCCTCTCTCGTCTGGGCAAAAGCATGCCCCACATCGGCATATGCCGATTCGTATTCACAGTCCCGAAGCGCGCCGAACTCGCGACGCATGCAGGCGTGCAGGCGATCGGCGGAATGCACGTGCTTCCAGCCGTAGCGCACCTCATCGGTGATCCACCATTTATTGATGCCCGGGTTCGGCCTGGGCTTGATTCGGTAGATCTTGCCTTCATTGTGCTCAATGAAAATATTGTCGCCGCTGGAAGTGATGCCGTCGATACTCGGCGTGCTCTTGAGAAACCAGACGCGCTGCGCGAAGAGAAAATCCTTGTCGAGAAGAGCGCCGACCGGGCACAGATCAATGACATTCGCGGAAAGCTCGTTGTCGATCGCCACGCCCGGAAAGACGTCGATCTCCTCCTTGTTTCCTCGGCCCGTCACCATCAGTTCGCCCGTGCCGCTCACCTCGCGTGTGAAACGCACGCACCGGGTGCACATGATGCAGCGGTCGGCATAGAGGTAGACATGCGGCCCGAGATCTTTCTTGGGGTTCTTGACTTTCGTCTCTTCAAAGCGGCTTACCCCGCGACCATACTGGTATGAATAATCCTGAAGAAAACACTCACCCGCCTGGTCACACACCGGACAATCCAGCGGATGGTTGATGAGCAAATATTCCATCACAGCCTTCTGGTTCGCCACCGACTTCGGGCTGTCGGTATGCACCACCATGCCGTCGGCGGCAGCCGTCTGGCAGGTCGGCATCAGTTTCCCACCCATGAACGGCGCGAGCTTCCCGCCCTGCCGGGCGTCCGGCGCCCAGATCTCGCCCAGGCAAATGCGGCACGACGCCACGATCGATAGACCGTCGTGGTAGCAATATTGCGGGATTTCGATCCCGTTGGCGTTGGCCACTTGCAGGATCATCTGACCCGGTGTGAACTCACAAACCTTGCCGTTGATGGTGATGCTGGGCATGGGAGGCAAGGGTAGCGGGGTCGGCCCTACCTGGGAACGGTGCCCGGAACAAACGCACCCACCAGCCGACACGATCGACCCGGCCACCTGCCCCGGGCGGCAAGCACCCCAGTCCGTAAGAGAACAGGTTGTGCCCGGCAATCACTCGTGAATTCCCAGATCGGCTTTGGTGAACAGGGCCTCGAACCTTACCCCCGCCCCCTCGATATGCTCCCGGGCGCCCTCCTGGCGGTCGATCGTGCAGATCACCGCGGCGACCTCGCCTCCGGCTTCGCGAAGCACACCCACGGCCTCCAAGGCCTGCCCACCGGTCGTGGCAATATCTTCCACGAAGACCACGCGCTCCCCAGGTTCCAAAACCCCTTCCAACTGTTTGGCCGTGCCGTAGTCCTTCCGGGCATTGCGGACAAAAAGGCATGGTTTGCCAGTCCGAAGGCTGGCAACCGTCACCAGCGGAATTCCCCCCAGCTCAGCCCCCGCAAGTCGATGCACCGGGCCGGTCGTCCGCTCAATCTCCGCGATGCGATCTGCGAAGAGGTCGCCGAGCCTGCTCAACACATCGGGACGGGTGCTGAACCGATATTTATCAAGGTAATACGTACTCGTTCGCCCGGAACGAAGTGTGAACTGCCCCCGAAGCACGCACACCTCGGCGAGGCTGCGCGCCAATTCGTTCCGATCTCTGGTCATGGGCGCAGCATAGCCCTTCACCGAATAAAACGCATCCGACCGAAATCAGGAATGACCAGCCTTCCGACGGGCTGCGGCGCCGGAAAATAGACAAAAAACGCCTTCCCGATCAGCAGCTCTCGCGGCACGAGGCCCGTCCGCGAATCAGGAAAAGTCTCAAACACCCACGGGTGCGAACTTGCCCAAAGCCTGCTGTCAGAGCTGGAGCCGGTGTTATCGCCGCAGACAAAGAAATCATCCGCCCCCAGCGCCGGTGAACGCAGCGGGTGCGTGCCGAGCGCCGGCTCGCCGCCATTCTGCAGCAATGAAGGGTAAATATCCGCCCGATAGTGCACATCACGATATATTGCGACATCGAACAGGGTCACCGCTCCGCCGCTGATCTCCCATGCAGCTTCAGCAGGCCAGTATCGACCGGGATTGGCAAACTGGTTTGCGGCCTGCCTCGACAGCGACGCCACATCCGTCCCCATGGCATGATGCACACGAAGCCCCGGAGACCAGTCATACGCCCCGCGCTTCGGCCCGCCTGCGACCAACTTCCCATCGAGAAACAACCACAGCGCCTGATCGACATGCCAGAACTCGACATGTGTCGGAGTCGCCTTCGATCGCGTCAGAATCCCTGATTTGTCCGCCGCATCAACCTCGACCCACTCCCCGTCGTCCGCGAGCGAACGCATCGAGACCGAAGCCCCCTGATCCGTCACCTCCGCCCGAAACTCGTGACCGCGTGCGCGAATCACGGCGGCGATGCGTGGTTCGTCCGATGCGCCATCGAGCCGTACGGTGGCGTCGAGCCGAAGGTCGCTGACCGGAAAATTGGAAAGCCCCCCCGCGGTCGATGCCGTCTCCGGAGAGGTTTCGTTGAATGGCAGCGCATCCGTCAGCGGCCAGCGAGCCGAGTTCCACATGAGTTTCGTCGGCTTGTCGCCCGAGTAGACATATGTCCGTCCGAGCAACCAATCCGGATCACGCGAAATCCATGGCTGCGGAGCCTCACGCAAGGGGGTGCGAGAGGCGAATCGAGCCGTATGCACCAGTTGCCACAACGTTCTTTGCACGCGCTCGGGTTTCCGACAGATCTCCCATCCCGGGCCAGCCCAGGAAATTTCATCCGGCCGCGCCAGTGAAGCCGGTCGCACAAACACATCGCCGTCAACAAGCGCGACCTGCTCCCCGGGCAAGGCAATCAATCTCTTGATGTAATTCTCTGAGGGATTGACCGGATACTTGAATACGACAACGTCCCACCGTGACGGATCAAAAATCGAATACAGATACTTGAAGACGAAAATGCGGTCGCCGGCAAGCCTGGGCAAATGGACATACTCGAGCGCGACGCCGTACCCCGGCGGCCCGAGCATCGGATCGGTCGCAATGAGCGGACGCTCCGGCGACCCCTGCCGACGGGCGGGCACTTCGGCGTCGCCCAATGACGGATCGCGAGTCGACGCGGCCCACGAACGACCGGTCACTTCCGAATGCAGCCTGACGTGCGCCCCGAGCAGCGTCGGCGCCATGCTGCCCGTAGGAATCAGAAACGCTTCGAGAACGAACGCACGAAAGATAAACGCAAGGCCGAAAGCCATCACCAGCGCGGTCAACGTCTCCTTGAATGTGCCTCCCCCCTGCCGCCATTCGCGCCCGGGCTGCTGGGTGTCCTCAGTTCGAGGGGATGCTTCGGGCATGGGTGGAAAGATAGCCGCGATTCGACCGATGGGATGCCCCGCAGGCCTTGGATGAAAGGTCCCTTTCGACTCCGGAAGTCGGAAATCGACGGAAGAAAAACCGCCCTGATCGGGCGGTGAGAAATGCGTATGCGTCGAATGTCATGACGGCCGCGTCAGGTGCTCTGAACGCCCGCTCCGACCGGCGTATCGGTGCCGTTCCCTTCCTTAGGCTCGGGTTCGTCGGTGGTGTTGAAGATCAGGCGTTCCTGATCCGCCGGGCGCGTCGCCACGATCCGGCGTTTCCCGTGAAGCTCTCCGGAAAGCAGCATCTCGCTGAGCGGGTCTTCGATATAGGTGCCGATGGCGCGACGCAGCGGCCGGGCGCCGAAGTCCGGGTTGTACCCCTTCTCAATGAGGAAGTCACGGGCCGATTGATCCAGGGAAAGGTCGATCGATTGTTCCTTGAGCCGCTTGGAAAGCTTGCCCACCTCGTACTCGATGATCTGCACGAGATCTTCCTTGGTCAGCGGATGGAAGACGATGATGTCGTCGAGCCGGTTGATGAACTCCGGCCGGAAGAACCGCTCAATCTCCTTCATCAGGATCGACTTGATGCTCTCATAGTTTCCGCTGATGTCCCGCTTCTGGAACCCGAAGCCGCCGCCGCCCTTGATCAGGTCGGCCCCGATGTTGCTCGTCATGATGATGATGGTGTTGCGGAAGTCGACGTGGCGACCGAACGAATCGGTCAGGCGGCCTTCCTCCATGATCTGAAGCAGCATGTTGAACACGTCGGGATGGGCCTTCTCCACCTCATCCAGCAACACGACCGAATAGGGCTTGCGCCTGATCTGCTCGGTAAGTTGCCCGCCCTCCTCGTACCCGACATATCCGGGAGGCGCGCCGACAAGGCGCGAGACATTGTGCTTCTCCATGTACTCGCTCATGTCCAGATGGATGAGCGTGTCTTCGCTGCCGAACATGAACTCGGCCAGCGCCTTGCTGAGCAATGTCTTCCCGACGCCCGAAGGCCCGACGAAGATGAACGACCCCATTGGTCGCTTCGGATCCTTCAGTCCGGCGCGGGCGCGACGGATGGCCTTGGCGATCGCCTTGATCGCTTCGTCCTGGCTGATGACCTTCTTGTGCAGTTCCTTCTCGAGTTCGAGCAGGCGGGCCGCTTCTTCCTTCTCCATCCGCTGCAGCGGAACGCCCGTCATGCGGCTGACGACCTCGCCGATGACGTCTTCATCGACGACGCCGTCAATCTCCTGGGCGCGGGCCTTCCACTCCTGCTGCAACTGCTCTTTCTTCTTGCGGGCCTGTTCGCTCTTATCACGCAACTGCGCTGCCCGCTCATAATCGGCCGCCTTCACGGCCTCGTCCTTCTCCACGTTCAGCCGCTCGATCTCGGCCTCGATGTCGGCCAGGTCCGGCGGCTTGGTCATCGAGCGGATGCGCACCCGCGCACCGGCCTCGTCAATCACGTCGATGCTCTTATCCGGCTGCACCCGCCCTGTGATGTAGCGGCCAGACAACTCGACCGCGGCCTTGATCGCCGCGTCGGTGATCTGCACGCGATGGTGCTGCTCGTATCGGTCGCGCAGGCCCTTGAGAATCTCGACCGTCTGCTCGTTGTTCGGCGGATCAACCGTGATCGCCTGGAATCGCCGCGCAAGCGCTGCGTCTTTCTCGATGTACTTCCGGTATTCATCAAAGGTCGTTGCGCCGATGCACTGAATCTCTCCGCGAGCCAGCGCGGGCTTGAGCACATTGCTCGCATCGATCGCCCCTTCGGCCCCGCCCGCGCCGACCAGGGTGTGCAACTCATCGATGAAGAGAATGACGTTGCGTGCGCGGCGGACCTCGTTCATGACCGCCTTGATCCGCTCCTCGAACTGCCCGCGGTACTTGGTTCCGGCGACCATCATCGCCAGGTCAAGCACCACGAGTCGCCGCTCGTGCAGAATATCGGGCACCTCGCCGCTCACGATGCGCTGAGCCAGACCCTCGACGATGGCGGTCTTGCCGACGCCGGCCTCTCCCAGAAGCACCGGGTTGTTCTTTGTGCGCCGGCAAAGCACCTGCACGACGCGCTCAATCTCGTTCTGGCGACCGATCACCGGATCGAGCTGCCCTTCCTTGGCCAGCTCAGTCAGATCGCGGCCGAAACTGTCCAGCGCCGGGGTCTTGCTCTTGCCCTTGGCTCGCGGATCGGCCGAAGCGCTCGGCCCGCCGCCCCCGCCAGCACCCAGACCGGCCTCCTCGCCGTTCTCGGCGCTCGCTCCGAGAAGATTCAGAACCTCCTCCCGGACTTCCTCGAGCTTCAAACCGAGGTTCATCAGGACCTGTGCGGCCACACCGTCCTGCTCTCTCAACAAGCCGAGCAGCAGGTGCTCTGTCCCGACGTAGTTGTGATTGAGGTTTCTGGCCTCCTCAATCGCGTATTCAATCACCTTCTTGGCCCGCGGAGTCTGGGGAAGTTTCCCCATGGTGACCATTTCCGGCCCGGCCTTGACAAGCTTCTCGACTTCAAGCCGGACTTTGCGGAGGTCAACATCCAGATTCTTGAGGACATTGGCCCCGACTCCCGACCCCTCCTTCACCAATCCGAGCAGGATGTGCTCGGTCCCGATGTACTCATGGTTGAACCGCTGGGCCTCCTGGTTTGCCAGGGCCATCACCTTGCGGGCACGATCGGTAAATCTCTCGAACATCGTGCATCTCCCCGGACGACGGGCCGAGGCCCGTGCCCGTTCTGGATCATCCGGACGGCAAGCGCCGCCCCCCCGACAAACTCACGGCTCGGGCTATTCATTCGCCGCCACCGTAATCCTACGCGACGCCCGAGAACATTCCCCGGAGCGACGGTCGGAAGTCCCTTCATCGGCTGCGAGCGGCATGCCAGTTGGGCAAAGTCTCCATCAGGCGTTCACAGGCTGCGGAGGATGCCTCGCGGCGTCCGGGTTGCATGATCCGACGGATGCCTCCGCCGTGACCTGTCAAGGTGGCAGCCCCCAAAGCCAAGGAAACCCCTAGTGCAAGGATCAGGTTTCAGGAAGACCCGCAATCCCATCGATCGCGACAAGTGCTCCCAGATGAAGCGCTCCGCCTGTCGGGATCATCGCACGGGCAGGTTTGTATGTCCCCATGGTGTTCGCATAGGCGGCGTTGATTTCATCCCAATAGGCAATATTCGCCATATACACAGTCACTTTGAGCAATTGGGCCGGCCCGGAACCCGCTTCCAGCAGGATTGCCAGGAGATTGGCCATTGCTTGCTTGGTTTGTGACGCCGCGCCGCCTTCGACAATGCCCGGTCGCCCTGGAGCGACCGGAAGTTGCGCGGAAACAAACACAAGTCCTTTATAGACAATCGCTTGCGAGTAATGTCCGGCTGCAGGCGGAGCATCGGACGTCTGGATCGAACGCGGGAAAGTCATGAATGACCTTTCGGAGGTTGGGTCGCCTTTGATCGAGCCATGCGTCCGCATCGAAACGAGTCCACGCAAGCACATGGTCTTACCGTCGATAGCCGGTCACTACCCATGACGTGTGCGCATCGGTCGCTGGCTCGTCTGTTTCATCGCCGGTGACGCGAACATCAACGAATCCCGCTCGTTCCATCATCATCTGCAACTCGTATTTGTGATAGAACCGGATCGTCTCGATACGCGATGTCGTTTCGACCAGTCGGCCATGCTGATACACGTCGTACCGGAACCAGTTGGTCTGAAGTTGCTCGGTCCGATTGACTTCAGATGCCGCGGAGCTGGTAACGAAAAGCCCGCGATCATCGTCGCGGCCGGTTCGTACGAGTTTCCATGGTTTTTCGCCCCTTTCCCCCGCGGGAAGCATGTCTTCCCAGTGCGTCCAGGTCGTGAGCATGGTCTTCCCGCCCGGTGCGGTGTGGTTATAGAGCGATCGAAGGCAACACTCTGCCTCCGAACGGTCGGTCAGGATCTGGAACGAATAGAACGGTACAAAAACCGTTGCGAACTGCCGACCGAGAGAAAAATCGACCATCGAGGCGTGATGAAGCACCGCCGGGATCTCTCGTTTCGAAGCTCTCTCGCGGCAGATGCGCAGCATGTCCGCGGAGAGTTCAAGGCCCTCAACAGGAAGCCCTCGGGCCAGGAGACGAAGCAGCAACCGCCCGGTGCCCGAAGCGATTTCAAGCGCAGGGCCTTCTCCGGCGACGATGTGCCGTGCAAAAAACGCTTCATCAACCTGCTCGCAATCCGGCGGAAAGAGCAGGTCGTAGACCTCCGCCACCGCGCCTGCATAAAACGCAACCCCGGGGGTTGACTCGACTGCGGGCATCGTGATCGACATGAGCATTCCTCGTTTTTTCCGGCCGACACTCTGCCCGAAGTCGACTCGCCCGACGGTGTTCGCGCAGCCGCTTTGGCCGAAACCGCACCTCTGAACCTGCCGGACGTGCACCGCCCCGACGGGGTTGGTACCCTAGTGTAAACTCCCCGGTAGGCTTGTAGCCCGGTCCAGCGTCCGTACCTCCTGGCGGAAATCAGTGCATGAGCGTTCGTTTGGCGATTGATCTCGGCTGCGCGGTGCCGAAGGGCTTCTGCGCGGTCCCCCTCTTTCCGGAGCCTTCGACGGGGCTGGCGGTGAAGGTCGTCTCCTCGGAATCCCCCGACACGCTGTCCGGCAGTCTTGTCGTCCTTCGCGACACACCCGCTGCCCGGGTTTACCTTGGCGCGTTGTGCGATTCCAGCGGAACCGTCCACGAATGGGTCGAGATCTGGGTTCAACGCTTTGACGGGCTTGTGCACGCCGTCGATGCATATCGGTCGGCGCTCACGAATCACGTCCTCGACCGAGATTGGGCGCAGACCATCGAGGCCGCCGCGGCGACCGATGCTCGCCAAGCCATCCGGACGGGGTATGAAAATCGTCCCGCTCCACCCATCTTTATAGACATCGCGCGGCGAAAGCCAATCGTCCCTCGTCCGAGCGGGTTTGAGCATGATCTCGAACTCTGCACGGATGATGCACTTCTCCGCGAAATGGGACTGGATGCCTACTCCACCACATTGTCTCGCTACTTATGGACCCCTCCGCTCGGGCTTGAGTCGCCATTCTTCGCCGCAACCGAGGCAACACCCGTCTCCGGCGTCGCCGCACCTTTTGATGGTGCGTGCGATCTGCCCTCCAGCGCCGTGCCGCTGAATCCCGGTGGCGGACGCTTGGCGATCCGCCCGTTCGCCCCGCTTTCATACGAGCAGTTCATCGACATTCTCGCCGGCGCAACCTGGAACGCGCCGCTCCATGGCCGGCTGCCCGTGCCCTTCGAGCCATCACAGGCAGATGAGGGTGAAGATTGGTATGAAACCGGCCTTTTCCTGGGTCGCCACGGCCGACGCGGGCGAGTGGTAGAGGGCCTGCACCTGAAACTCCGGGCGTTTGCATCCGCGGTTCAGGCGGTGGCCGACCTGACCCGCCGAACCCAGCGTCCGCTCCTGAATCTCTCGGCGGAGAGTTTTCGCGTTCAACTTTCGGCCACCGGCGTCGGCCTGCCATCGTTCTGGGCAAGCCGTGTCACCCTGACCACTCCCGGCGATGGCGCCGAACTTCCTATCGAATCGTCAGACGCTCGATACTTCATCTCGCCCGATCCACGGGCAGGCGGCGTCTACCGGCCCGATTTCGGCCATGCAGCCTGGAAAGGTCGAGCCGCCGTTCGATTCCGCAAGGTCACGGCCGGGCCAACGGGCGGGTTGACCGTCGAAGGCACTTTCAGTGTCCTCGATCGCATTGCCCCTGCCCGCAACGACTTGGTCGCCGTCTCCCTGAACCTGGGAGGAGAACGCGTCGAACTTTACGCCCGCCTCGAATCAGAAAAAGCTCTCGCGGCGGGAGAATGGCGCCTGCGATCCATCGAACAGCGGTTCAGCGCTCAGGCCGAGCAGTCGCTGCGTGCCAGCGAAGGCGTGCAACTGAGCGAGTTACCCTTCGAGGTCATTCCGCTGATTACTTCTCCTTGCGATCTTTACGCCCTCGGTGTGCTGGGTGTGCGCACGCTTCTGGTCAACAAGAGCACGACACTCGCCGTGGCCATCGACGAAGTGCTGAGCCTCGCCCGTCAGGTCGCGGAAAGCCATTCGCCCGACACTCCTCTGGCCGACCGCATCGGCGCCATCACCGCTACCGATCCTCGCTGGCTCAACTCGCTTGGTCCGCATCGGCTCGTACACGACGACATGACGCCTGCGGAAGCCATGAATCTCGTGCCGCCCGAACTCTGGCGCGAAGTGCTCGCCCTCCTCGTCTCCATGTTCCCGGGCATCGGGCCTGATTCATGCTGTCGCGACTTCGGAGATGCTCGTCCCGGCGGGCTTCACGCAGTATATGAAGAGTGCCTGACTTCACTGCGACTGCTGCTCGTCCGCACGCGCAGCCTCATGTTGATCGACTGGAGCTACAACCGCGAGATCAGCGGTCTGATCCGCCGGTCGATGCTTGGCGATCAGGCCGCGCCGGCGCAGCCCCGGCCCGGGCCAACTTCGCCGCCACCGACGTTGCGGGCTGCTCCTGCGGGGCCTCCCCCACCGGACAGACGGCCCGCGCCTCCTCCGCCGCGACGCTGAGCGTCCGGTATCGATCCGGCAGGGTATGGAGCATCCCGGCCTTGTTTTTTCGTAGAATGGACTGAAACACAATGGCAGCGTTCGCGGCGAGTCGCTGCATTCGTGCGGAACTCTCGCAAACGACGATCGGACGAATCTCGTGCAGGAGCAGACGCCCATGACGTTATCCCGAATCTCTATCGTGCTCGCCTCGGTGCTGATGCTGTGGTCGCTGACGGGCTGCGGCTGCTCTCCCGGGGCCAGAAAGTTCAATGTTCAGGTCACCGGCCGGGAAGACCTTCTGGCCTCTGGCCATGTCGAAATCGACATCATCGCGATCAACGAGAGTGACCGATCGCGGTGGGAGCAACTGAGTATGGACTCCTACGCCTCAAGCATCCAGCGTCAAGATGCTCGCGACCGTCTTCGGACGCTGAGCCTCTCCAAAGATGCTCCAACCCAAACCCTTTCCATGAACGACGAAATCTGGAACCGCTGGATGAGAGACGGCTCGATGCATCTGTTCGTTCTCGCGCCCACGCTGCGCGTGCCCGGGGCGAGTGGGGCCGGCGCTGCCGACGCGCGGCGAGAGATCCTCCCGCTCGATCGTTGCCGCTGGAAGTCCGGAAAAATCGAAATTGAAGTCGGCCGAAGCGGCATCCGGACGTTGACCCCCCCCGAGCCACCAAAGAGCAAATAATCCTGCGGTGACAGCCTGAAACGCTCATGAGTAACTGCGGCCGATATGAACCTGTGCGCGATCTCTACCGGGGGGAACTCGGTTACGTCGCGGAAGCCCGACTTGCCGACAAACCCGGCAAAGTCGAGTTTGTCATCAAATCCTGCTCGATCGAGTCGACCACGCTCGATCGAGCCGCGGCCGAACGCGAGGTGCGAGCCTTTGCTGATCGCGTCAGTGTCATGCAGCGCGTCGGCCAGAATGAGCACTGGGCACCGGTGCTCGAAGCCACCGTCACCCCGACGCAGGCATGCTATGTCACGCGGCTTTACCCAGGTTCACTCGAACAACTCGCCGGTGGGCAGGTCCGGATCGATCAGACGGCGATGTACAACATCGTCCGGGGCATCGTTTCGGGCCTCAAAGAACTTCGCGATGCCTGCGGTAGACCTCACGGCGCCTTAAAAGGTTCGAACATTCTCCGCGACAGGGTGGGCCAGCTCGGCACTGTCGTCGTCAAGCTCACCGATCCGGCGCCGTCGGATTCGCCCCAGCTCGCACGCGGCGAAGCATGTGACCTTCGCGCCATCGGCGGCATCATCTATCACCTCATCACATTCAAGCCCTATCGCGAAGTCGGCGGTTGGCCGATCAGCAAAACCGCAGACTGGAGCAAGCTGCTCGATCGGGCTGACGGCTGGTTTGCCCTCACCGAGCGCATGCTCGACCCGCAGACGCCTGACCAGGCCCTGACGCTCGACTGGCTTGACTCCGAGCTGCGCGCATTGCGGGCCGGCCGCAGCGGAGGCGGCAACAACCGCCTGAAAATCGCCGCGATCGGGCTGCTTGCCGCGGCAGCCGTCGGGGCGCCGGCGGTGTGGTGGTTCGCGTTGCGACAGGCGCCAACGACGGAAAATGGTCCTGACTCGCTGCAAGGGCAGGAAGCGATTTTTCGTCAGTGGATCTGGGCTGGCGTGCTGCTGAACGATCTCGCGCAGGGGTTCAATCAACCAGCGCGTCAAACAGCCCTTGAGCACCTTCCCGAACCGCTGCGCACCGTGCTCATGAGCATCAGCGCGGACGGCGGGAGTTCGTTCCTGCCGCAGAGCAAAATCCCGAACGGCAGATCCAATGTCGTTCTGGCCGACAAATCTGAATTTGCAAACGAGAGCCTCGCGAGCGAGCCGATCAAAAGCCTCGACCTCACCGGCATGCACAAAACGGTCATCGATGCGGTACATGCCTTCCGCACGCAAGAGCCTGCTCGCCTGCGCAAGGCGAAGCAGGCTTCCGAAGCCTTTGAAAAACTCGGCTGGAAGCTCGCAGCGCAGACCACGCGTGCGGCGGCCGAACCGATGGACACGCTCAGCGAGTGGTTCGATGCCCTGCAGCCGACGAACTCACAGTCGCATCGTGAAATCGTCTCGGCTTGCGGAGGCCGCGCGAGAGAGATGCTCGACGCCTGGCCCGCGCTTGTGGCTGCGGAATCGGAACTCGATCGCGCCCTCGATGCGGCGAATCGCCTGCACGAAACATGGAACCGTTTGCAGCAGAGCGGCCTGCCGGGAATCGACCGTGTTCAGTCGGGCTTGATCGTGATGGATGCTCGTGCGGCTGAATCACGATCACTCAATGAGCGCTACGCGATTCTCGCCGGTGCGGCAGGAAGTGTGCATGAAGCCCTCGGCGGCCTGCATGCCGCGCGAAGCCGCGTGCAGACGATGCCGAGCGATTTTGCCCCCCCACCTGCTGATGAAGATCTCACGCAGTGGTTGTTTGTGTATGCCGCGAGCCTTTCGCAGATCGCCGAAGCTCGCCCACCCGTCATCGAGGAACGCGACCTGTTGAGGGACTGGCGAAGTGACTTTGGTATCCGCGCCGATTCGCTTCGCACCGAGCTCTCGCAGCTCCGCGGTCGAATGGCCGAGAATGCCGGCCCGGCGTTCGAAACGCTGCGAGATGATATCGACATGCGGCTCAAGGAACTGTCGGCCCTGCTCGAACGCTCAGAGAGCGCACGCCAGAAGGGACGCGACATGCAGACGCCGGAAGCCGATGTCTATGCCGAAAGAGACGAACTCGATCGAAAACTCGGAGAGCTGCGGACCCGTCAACGTGAGATCGCCGGTCTCTACGATCAGGAAATGCGCCGCGCCGGCCAGAGTCGGCAGGCCTTGGTCAATCGGATCGCCGATTGGCAACTTCCCGGCGCTCCGCCCGCCCTCGATCAGGTGATTCGCGCTCAGCGAAACGACCTCTCCAGGCGCCTGCAAGATGGCGACCCCGAAGATCAGATACTCGCGCTGCTCAATGCATCCGAAAGCGCTGCACAGCGCGCAAGCGACGCTATCCAGCGTTTCCGCCGACCTGCGACTCCCGCATTCATTGCATTGACCAGCAGCCAACGCGATGCGCTTGCGGCAGCCATAGATCGTGAGCACGAGGTGCGCCGCACAACTCTGGCCGAAGCGGTTTCGCTCGCATATGACCGCGCTCGCCCTGATGCCCAACGCCTGCAAACAGCGGACTTTGACGCGCTTGATGAAGCCGAGGCTCTCTCGGCATGGGGGGTTGACACACAACGCCTCTTCGATCATCTCCTCGCTGCCGAAAATCTCGTGGTCACCCAGCTTCGCCCACTCGATGAATCTCCGGGAAGCGGCGCTCGCTCCGCGGCGGAAGAGTTCGCGCAGGCAAGGCGACTTGCGCCATTTGCCCGCTTGGAACAGGAACTGGGGCCGGTGCTCGATCACGAACGCACGCTTCAGCGGATTCTTCAGCAACGCGATCCGAATCAACTTCTCGAACAGGCTCGCGACCAGAACAACCTGGTGACCGCACTTGCCGCATGGCGGCAACTCGGAAGCGCTCCCGGCTGGCCGACGATCGAATCAATCAATGATGATCTTGTGCGCACCAAAGAGCTTCGGGCGCGCATCTCGGCCAGGCGCGATCTGCCCGAACACCGTCGGACTGATCTCGATAAGGAACTGAACACCGAGTCGGCCCGCCGATTCACAATGGCTTACAACACCGTCGCTTCGAGCGACCAACTCCGCGCTGCGCGTCGTCTCGAACGCGAATACGCTGCCTTCAATCGCGACGACCTTGCCCGCCGCACCCGGGCAAACCTACTCGTGATGGAGTTCGAAGACGAGTTCGAGGGCCTGCGCCGCGCTGAGCCGGCTCCGATCACCGACGAAACCGCATTCGTCGAACGGGTCGCACGCCTCCGAAGCAACCTCGAAGCCCTCGGCGACGCGGCAAAACCCCACGCCGACTGGGCGGCTGCGATTTTGGAGGCCGCCGAGAAAACCGAAGCACCGACCACCGAACGCGACGCCAAGATCACCAATATTCCCGAAGGATGGCAACAGGTCCCCGTCGCCCGTGGCGGCGACATCGCTATCGAGCGCAACGGTCAGCGCCTCGAATTCGCGCGGGTGGATGGCATCACCCGTGGCGACGGGTCGCCCGTGTTCCTGGCGGTCCACGAACTCTCCGTCGGGCAACTGCGTGAGATCGCAAGGTCGATCACCACGCCTGCTGTGCGTCAACGCCTGACAGCGCCGGATGCCAGCACATTGTCTTCGTGGACCATCAATCCGCGAGGCGAGATTATTGCGCGCCGATCGTGGTGGCTCGACAATCGGCCTGGAGAATCCGCCGTCTATCCCGCAGGATTCCAGGCTCGCCTTGAAGACGGCTGGCCCACCGACGACTCCCCCGCCCAGAACCTGACGGCGGAAGTCGCTGATGAACTCGCGAAAGCCATCGGTTGCCGGCTGCCGACGCTCGCTGAATGGCAGGCGGCAGCGCGATCAGAACTTGCCGTTAGACCTCTCAACAGTCTGTTAGATGACTCGAACCTGCGCGACATGACATGGATGCAGATTCTTTGGCACAATTTCGAGCGCCAGCAGGCTCAGCGGTCCAACATTGAACCGTACAAGGGCAAACTCGAGCGCACCACTGCCCGCAGGCGATTGGTCGGCGCAGACGATGCCGATCAACCGTCCCACGTCAACCGAGATGACGGCGCCCCGTGGTTCTGGTCGGTCTATTCCGGCCCCGAAACAAAATTCAAAAACCTCTTCGGCAATGTGGCGGAGTTTGCCGCAAAAGAACCCGGCTCCGGCACGCTGGTGGCTGTCGGCCTTTCGGCGATCTCCCCTCCGAGCGCCGATCTGGTCACCACGGAATTCGAACTGTCAAGACCGCGACTCGCCCGTTTCTCCGATGTCGGCATTCGCCTGGCGTTCGACGCGGTCGTCCAATCCGGCCCGGTGCCCATGGCGCGCCGCGTCGCCCCCCTCGTGGGCAATCCTGCCTATGTCTGGGGTGAATAATTGGGGCGAATGATCCAAGCCTAACGGTTCTGTGCCTGCCTACTTGATATGAAACGTCCGAGTCCCCGCGCTCTACCACGCAGGTTCGATCAACAGCGGCAGCACCTTGCGAGGCGTCCATTCCGATGGAGGCCGCAACCACCAGAGCAACTCCGAAGCGTCGGGCGTCACCTCGGGAAGAGGCATCGGCGCATCCACTTCGACGAACTCCACCGTCCATCCGGCCGTCGCCGTCATCGCGCGCACCGCACCCGCAAGGGTTTCCCCATTTGCCGCGAGATGCACATACACAATGTGCGGGTCAAACCTGATCGGGTTCAACTCCAAAGGCGTCGGAACGCGATCTTCATGCACACGGTCAGAGGCAACCGGGAAATGCCCTGGCGCCGGATGCGGCGACATCGGCCTATGGAGCGTCGTGACGAGATGCATCGCCAAGGAATCCCCCCCATCCCCGGCGAGGCGAAGGGCCGTCGAATGTCGATCGACACGCCCGAGCCAGTCACGGAAAGCTGTCGGCCGACCCGTGCGAACACGGAGCACAAGCCGCCCTTGCGCAAGCAGCTCAGCCGCACGCTCGGCGTTCATTGTTTCAGAAACAGTTCCTGCCAACTCCGTCGCGACATAGGGTGGTTCACTGATATCATCGCCCTCAACCGCCCGCTCGACCGCAGGGCCTGGCACTCGCGCAAAATCCTCTGTCGTCAATGCGTGTTCCGAGGGGGTAAAGGCGATGTCCGGCTCGGAAGTTCCAGGCAACCGGCGCTCAACCCCGTGGGTTGCAAGCCGCCTCTGGGCGGTCGTCATGCCGGCAAGCCACGCCCCAATGCCGACCGTGAGGACCAGGCACGCAGCGAGGGCGATCCGCACCGCCATCTGGAAGCGCAGCGGGCGGACATCGAGCTGCCTTCCTGGTGCGGTCGGTGTTTCGTAACGAGTTTCAGCGCGATCTTGATTCGCCTCGACACCTCCGAGGAGCATCTGGCGCTCGATGGCATCGGCCAATCCTGCAAGCAGCCCCGCCGGGGCAGGGATATCCCCCAAGGCACGCAACGAACCGGCATCGTCGCGCATCGCAAGCAAGCGGGCGCGCTGTGCGGGATCTTCAGCGAGAATGCGCTCAACCCAGCGAGTGTCCTCTGGTGAGAGTTCCCCCTCGATGAAGGCCAGCAGCGTGGCCTCATCCAGCGGAGTCGGGTTGGTGGGGTTCCGGTCCATACGTTCTTGTTTACGCCAGGGTAATCCCCAAAATCAGCTGCAAAGGTCCACAATCATCGGGTGCGTTCGTCCCCTTGGTGTCCATCACTCCGTCCCAGGGTTTCCATCGCATCGCGCAACGCAGCACGAGCGCGGAACAAACGACTCTTGACAGTTCCCCCTGCCAGGCCGAGAACCTCGGCGATCTGCTCATAGTCAAGCCCACGAACGTCTCGGAGGATCAGGATCGCCCGCTGATCCGGGCCGAGGCATTCGAGTGCCCGGGCAAGAGTTGCCCTCAGATCAGAGTGTTCGACGCTTGTACCGGGGAAATGTTCCCGCTCGCGCCGGCGTCCTGCGGGGCGCCCGCCGCCTGGGTCAAAATACCCATCGCGACTCTCCGAGGCATCGAGGCTGGCATGGCGCCTGATTTTCTCGGCCCTGAGTCTGCTGAGGCAGACGTTCATGGTGATGCGGATGATCCAGGTGCTGAGTTTGGCCCGCCCGTCGTAGCTTTCCAAGCCCTGCATGATCTTGATCATGGCATCCTGCGTGAGATCGGCGGCAAGTTCGCGATGGTGGACCATGCGAAAACAGATGGTGTAGAGCCTGTCCTGATACCGTTCGAGCAGTTCACCCCATGCCTCCTGGCGACCCGCGCGAATGCGGGCGACCAGTTCACGTTCGTAGGCATCGTCTGACTGCGCTTCGGGTGGGCCGATGGCGGGGCGAGGGGTCGGGCGTGGCGTGGGTGTCGCAGACATGGGTGTCGGGCAAGCGAGGGGATTCGCCCCCTTGTCCGACGTCTCGCGTCCGGACAATGACCGATTCGCAAGCTTACCACGCCCGGATCGATTCACCTATCAAGGACGGTTGCCCCCGCGCTGACCCAATCTTCGTGCAAACGCACTTGATCGGCTCGCTTCAGGCGTGCTCGACTGCCGCGAACGAGCGCCCGGGTTTGGATCGCCCGGAAGTCACCGGTCTGGTCGAGGGTGCTCACGATGACTTCGACGGCCTTCCTGAGTTCGGCGGCAGGTGCGACATCGAGCGAGGCGAGCGAGCGGGTCGCCCTGACGAGCGTGACCTCATCGGTGCGCACTTCGAGATGCGGCCCCCCGTCGAGTGGGTCGATGTGGCCTTCGTAGACGAACCCGAGCCTCTCGAGCATTCGTCGGGCGGGGAGGGTGGCTGCGCTCACGGCCCCGGCGGCGTTGGCGACTTCAGGATCCATGATGGTGAGGTCGAGGGGATACTCGGGCATGAGGCCGGTGACGAATTCCTTGCTGGTCTGGCTGAATCGGTAGACCTCGGAGAATGCCCTCGGAATGAAGTGCCGGGTGAATTTCTCGAAGAAGGGGCTGTAGCCGTTGTGGTCGATTGCGCCGAGCATTTCGGCGATGATCTGATCGGCAAACCGCCGCCGGTTCAGACCGATGAAGTGGAATCGGACGAAACTGAGCAATCGACCGAGCCTTTGCCTGTGACCACGAAAGGCATGATTCAGGATCAATCCGCCGATTTCGGTCGGGCCGCGTTGATCGGTGGCGAGCGTGGCGACTTGATGCTTCCATTCGAGTTTCAGGCTTTCGGAGCGCCGACTGCTCTGCCCGAGGAGGAGGCTGACGCGCGGATGGTCTGGGCCACCCATCCGGGCGATGATCTGCGATGTCCCGATGACGCCGCTGCTCTCGGTATCCTCGAGGACGAAGAGGAAAAGATCGGACTCTCCGGTGAGCGCCTGAATGCCCGCGGCCCCGGATGATGCTTGCGAGCGGCGAGTCGGCCGTGTGGCTTTGCCCGAGGCGAGTGCGCGGAACGATGCGAGAGACTGATCGATCTTGCTCGCGATGATCTCGCGTTCGGGGGGAAGATTGATGAAGTACGTCTGTTTCGCGAGCGAATGGAGGTCGTCCAGATCGCCCGGTCTTGCTTGGCGGATGAGAAACATCGCTGGCTCCTGAACGAGGGGCAAGGGTAGCTTCTCCGGCAGGCGGTCGGCATGGAGTT
Source organism: Phycisphaeraceae bacterium (assembly GCA_019636695.1). Taxonomy (GTDB): domain Bacteria; phylum Planctomycetota; class Phycisphaerae; order Phycisphaerales; family UBA1924; genus JADLCM01. Next base: position 15,888 of record JAHBXD010000006.1, on the reverse strand, counting down.
CTGGTATTGGAAAGATCACTAATGCGCGGGGAGATGATCGCTATACTGGAGGCACGCTCGGGGCGCGACGGGCAGGCTCGGCCGGGTGCCGGAACTGCCCACCGCTGAGAAGCACCCGTTGAACCTGATCCGGTTCGGACCGGCGGAGGGAAAGCGATGGCGGAGCATTCGCACGATCCTTATCACATTCTTCTGGAGCACAACCACTGGGCAACGGGGGTAGTGCTGGATCTGTGCGCGAAAGTGACCACCGCGCAGTGGCATCAGCGATTTGAGATCGGCCCGGGGTCGTTGCACGACACGATCGGGCACATCGTGGGCGCCATGTTTCGCTGGGCGGACAGGATTCTGCAGCGCGAAGTGCGGCCGTCGATCGAGAAGATCGAGGGCGGGCATTCGCCTCACGGATTGATGCGTCTGCTGGAGAACGCGAGCAGCGAACTGCGGGATGTCATCACCGAATCGCGTCGGCTGGGGATGGATGGCGTGATCGAGATCACGCTGCCGCGGTCGGCCGGACCAACGGTGTATCGGATGACGCGGAGCGGGGCGATCGTGCATGTGTTGTCTCATGGGAACTATCACCGGTCCCAGTGCATGAACATGCTCAGGCATCTGAAAGTACCGGGCGTAAGTGATGCGATACCGGACACAGATGTAAGTGAATGGATTGCAATGGAAGTCGCGCGGAACACCGGCTTCACGCCTGTGCCGATGCCTTGAAATCAGGATGTCAGCCTCACCGGCGTCTGACGCCCGGAGCTTGAAGATGACGACGAATGGATCTCCGCTTGCTCGTTTCCTTGTGCCGCTGCATGGCGCTCGTAACCCCGGCAACAGCGCCGGAGTCACGACGCCAGGCTCATTCGCCCTAGCACCCGACGTGGGCGGGCCGCGGATGTTCGCCAGCCCCGATACACCCGGCATGCCCGCGCCAAGCGAGAAGACCGCCTGGGACTTCATGCCTGAGGACTGGGATGTGGAAGAGATCGGGGTGGCAGGCGGGTCGGCTGCCCGACCAACCGGTAGCCCTGTTTCCTCCCCCTGCATGGCGTGCGAGAGCGTGACGTTTACCGACTGCCGCGGCGTGACGCGGAAGGTGACGCCGCCTCCGGGGTTTCATCCGGTGACGCAGCTGGAATTCGCCAGGCTGGGGATCGTAACGCCCCAGATGCGAAGGGTCGCCGAGCGAGAACCTCATTTTGACGTTCTCTTCCCCGGGCACGGGGCGGAGGCCGTGCGGGATGAGGTCGCCGCGGGGCGAATGGTGATCCCGGCGAACATCAATCACCTGAAACACCGGCTAGACCCGATGTGCATCGGGCGCGCGAGCAGGACGAAAATCAACGCGAATATGGGCGCCTCGCCGGTTTCGAGCGGAACTGATGAAGAACTGGAGAAGCTGGACTGGGCAGTACGCTGGGGCGCGGACACGGTGATGGACCTTTCGACGGGCGGAGATATCGACGCCTGCCGCGAGGCGTTCTGCCGCCATTCGACCGTACCGATCGGGACGGTGCCGATCTATTCGATGATCATCGGGCGGAAGATCGAAGATCTGACGTGGGAGGTGATCGAAGCGAGCCTGCACCACCAGGCGCAGCAGGGCGTGGATTACTTCACCATTCATGCCGGAGTGCGCAAGGGGCATCTGAAGTATGTGAAGAACCGGCTGATCGGGATTGTGAGCCGGGGGGGTAGCCTGCTCGCGAAGTGGATGCTGGTGCATAACCGCGAGAACATCATGTATGAGCGGTGGGACGATATTTGCGCGATCCTTCGCCGGTATGACGTGACTTTCAGTATCGGTGACGGCCTGCGTCCGGGAGGGCTGGCCGATGCGACGGATGCCGCCCAGATCGCGGAGCTGGAGACGCTCGGAGAGCTGACCGAGCGCGCGTGGCGACATGGCGTGCAGGTCATGATTGAAGGGCCTGGGCACGTGCCCTTTGACCAGATCGAGTGGAACGCGAAGATTCAACGGGCGATTTGTCACGGGGCGCCGTTTTACGTCCTTGGACCGCTGGTGACGGACATGTTTCCCGGATATGACCATATCACCAGTTGCATCGGGGCAACCGCGATGGCGTATCACGGCGCGGCGATGCTGTGTTATGTGACGCCGAAAGAGCATCTGGGCCTTCCCAAGCGCGACGACGTGAAGCAGGGGTGCATCGCGTACAAAATCGCCGCACACGCCGCGGACGTGGCGCTTGGGATTCCCGGAGCGAGAGACCAGGACGATGAACTGACCAAGGCTCGCGCAGCGCTCAATTGGGAGAAACACTTCGAACTGAGTTTTGATCCGGACACTGCACGGGCGTATCACGATGAGGATCTGGATGTGGATACGGATTTCTGCGCCATGTGCGGGCACGACTGGTGCAGCGTGCGCATCAGCAAAGAGATTCAAGAGTTCGCCAGCGGCAAGGCGGAAGGTTTTGAGCGGATGGGGGGGGCGGATGGATCCAGACCAGGCGCACCGAAAAAAAGCCCGGCACTGACGCCGGAGCAGCAGGAGATTCTGGCTAAGCGCGGTGTGCTCAGCCCTGATGAGATTCATCGACTGGCGAATAAGACTAAGCGCACCATGCTCAAGGATGTAGAAACTGATGAAGCGGATATGAAGCGAACGGAGTCGGCAAGCAAACTCTCGTGCCATTCCGACTTTGTTGACCCGGAGACGGCTCGAAGGTTGCAAGCTGAAAAAGCAGGAGGCGAAGTGCTCGTTCCGCTGGATGTGCGGCCCGCGCTCGGGATCGGGAAAGATGAAGGCAGGGTCGTCTGAGCGTGCCGCAGAGCTGACGAGCACGCCGATGATGTTTCTGCCCGTTGCAAGACGGCAATGGAAGAGCGCACGGTGAGCCTGCATGCCGGTCGCTTCCGGAAGGGTGCCGGGGGAATACAGTTTTGACGATGTCTGACCCGACGAGGCGCGACCGGCGATGCTCGTCACGCGGGATAAGGATGCGGCCGATGCTGATTTCCCCTTTCTGGCGATTGATCTCTGTTCGCCATCGCGTCGGCGTGTGTCTGGCTGTGCTTGCGGCAGTGCTTCTGGGGGGATGCAACTCGTGGCCGAACTCGGGCGAAATGCCGCCGGCAGGACGAACTGGCGAGCCTTCACCCCGAATCCTGGGTTCGGATAACGGTTCGAAAGGCGGAGCCGGTGGACCAGGCATGCCGGGTGACGACCGACGACCGGAACCGAATAAAGTCACCATCGGCCGAGTCTATGACTGGATTTCGTGGGCTCCGTATGACGATCATGCGCGGCGCGGATTTTCGAAGCCCACGGTCGAGAAGGGACACTTCGGCGTGCTGCAAGAGCGGCTGGACTTGCTCCGCCGGATGCGGCCTGATGGTTCGTTGTGGAGTCATCCTCACGGCAACCCCAAGGTCAGAGGGAAGCCGATGAAGTTCACGATGCTGGCCGAGATCCGCCAGATTCCGGAACTTGCGCTGATGGCCGATCTGAACCAGTTTCGCCGAGCGGTTGACCTTCATACGAGCGTCTTCGGCGAGCCGCCGGTGATTTATACCGGTTCCATACGGCTGAATCCTGAGATTACGCTCGAACAGGTCGATGAATACGGGCGTGATCTGCATCAGGCGGGCATACGTCGGATTGTCATCGACTCGAGCGCGGGGGCGCCCATCGGCTCGATCGATTGGCAGGCCGTCGAATTGCTCCAGGCTCGCTATGGATTCCGGATCGGCTGCGAACCCTGGCCGAACGAGGGGCTTCCTTCCGCGAATCTTGATGTCTGGGTTCTTGATGTGCCGACAGCAAACCGCCGCAACAGGCCGGGCAAGGTGCGGTTCCCGCCCGGAGAGATCGTGCACATGCACATGACGTTCGATCGTGAGCGTGCGATCGAACAACTCGCAGACGGCGAAAGCGTTGCGATCAATCTTCGTGGTCTTGAGCGCGATGGGATGACCGTCGATGACCTGCGATTCGAAGCGCGGTTACGCGCTCTACGCCGGTGATGCGATCGAGCGGGGATCGATCGGCCCATCATCAAGGCGTGTAAGCGGGAAGGGCGTGGTCCCGCCGTCGAGCATTTCTGCTACCGCCGCGGCGGCCGACCTTCGCGCCATGGACATTCCGTGGCCGGTAAACCCGCCGCAGAAATATGCGCCGGGCAACCCCTGGATCGGTCCGATCAACGGCAGGCCATCGGGCGAGAACCCCATGGCTCCTGCCCATCGCGCAAGAATGCGGTGGTTGGCCCCGAGAATTGCTGCGGCAAACCGCTCCAAGGCCGTCTGGATAAGAGGCGTCGTGACATCCTCTGTGCCGATTTCGACATCGGCGTGATAGGTCCGGCACCCTCCGACCACGATGGTTTCGTGGCCAGCCTGTCGGAAGTACTCTGAGCCACGATTGGCGTAATACGCGAAGGGCAGGCTTACACCCGGAGCGTGCACGGCAAGCATCTGTCCGCGACGCGGCGTCACCGCACCCGCGAGCTGGGGCACCAGCGACGCCGTATAGGCATTGGTGCAGAGAAGAACGCGAGGCGCGACATACACCGCATCCGCGACGCCGACGCGAACACCTTCATCCGTGGGGGTGATTTCAAAAACTTCCTGCTGTTCTCGGATATTCCCCCTCAGTCTCGAAGCGAGCATGGCGATGAGTTCGGCCGGATTGACAACGGCATCGTGCGGATTGATCAGGCCGCCGAGTGGTCGGGCATTCCGCCATACCACATCATCGCCTCGGTCGATCCAGTCGACATCGAACCCATCTTCCCGCATCTGCCCGATCGATTGCTGCAACTCGGCATGTTCTTCCGGTTCCAAGGCAAGCAGACAACTCGCCCTTGGGGCAAACGAGGGAAGCTGCTCGACACCATCACGCCGAAGCAACGCGAGATTCTCTTCGGTCCATCGCCAGACAGTCCGCGCGAGGGTTCTTCCATAATCACGAATGGCGAGGGAGTAGTTCTCGGCGGCGCCACGCATCAAAAAGCCCGCGTTGCGCGTGCTGGCGCCGCTGCCGACGGCGCCTCGCTCAAGCACTAGAAACCCGACGCCGCGAGAACGCAGTTCGATACCCGCAGAGAGACCGCAGATGCCGCCTCCGATGACGATCACGTCAGTCTGCACACGCGGACGGCGGTCGATTCGTCGCCAGAGTGAAACGGTCATGCCCCGATCCTTCCGCTCGCTTCGGTCAGTCGTGAGCGATCACTGCCACGATCAGGTCGTTGACGTTGGTGCCGGTCGGTCCGGTATACACCTGTCCCCCAACACACTCAAAAAATGTAGCGCTATCGTGCTCGACAAGGGCACGAAGCGGATCGACCCCGAGATCTCCCGCTCGCGAGAGCGTGCGCCCATCGACGATGGCCCCTGCCGCCGACGTGGGGCCATCGACCCCATCGGTCGCCAAAGCACCGATTGTGATTCCCTTTCGACCGTCGAGCAGGGTCGCCGCGGCGAGTGCCAATTCCTGACACCGGCCACCTCGGCCTCTGGCCGCACCGACGTGCACCGTGGCCTCGCCCCCCCGAACCAGTACGCACGACCTGCCGCGGGCTCTTGCTTCGGCAGCCAATCGCACCGCATCGATCACGAACGCACCGGCGATATCCCGGGCTTGGCCGGTAAGAAACGCCGGGAGCGGAGACTCGGCGAGATCAAGCCCGTGCAACTGCGCTCGTTCCTCGGCAGCGATGCGGGCGGTCGAGTTCGAGCCGACGATCATCGTCCGGACGTTGGCGAAGGCAGCGTCTCCTGGTTTGGGGGTATCGGCGTGCCTCCCTTCAACGCCGGACTGAAGGTGCCGCGTCGCATCTGGAGCACATAACAGGGCATCGTATCGTTCCAGAATGTGCAATGCATGCGCGAATGTGGTGCTATCGGGTGAGAACGGTCCTGAAGCGATGACATCCTGACGATTGCCCTCGACATCGGAGAGGGTCAACACGCAGATATCACCCGCCGTGCATCTCTGCGCAAGTCGGCCGCCCTTAAGCATCTCAAGATGCTTGCGAACACAGTTCAGTTCGGCGATATCGGCGCCTGCCCGCAGCAACGTATCGCTGATGGTACGAAGATCATGCAGCGAAACTCCCGGGACGGGCCACGCAAGATGCGCCGATGCCCCGCCGGAGAGGCAGACGACCAGTGATTCCTCAAACGGAATCGAACCCGCGAATGCCGCGACACGGTTGGCCGCCTCAACGTTCCGCATGGTCGGGAGCGGGTGGTCGACTTCGATCCTTCTCACGTCATCCGGAAGCGTCACTGCGTGCAGCCGCTCAGACGGACCGAGCACCAAGGCATCGCGAAAGTGCTCGATCCGGCACGCCGCGGCGGCCATATCGGGACCTGCCTTGCCCAAGGCCAGCAGTAGGCGAGCGCGGTGCGAGCGTTTCGGCCAGGCTCGCGGCAATAGCCGAGCGGGATGCGCAGATTCGACCGCCGCTCGAAACATCGATTCGATCACAGTACGTGGGCTTGACCCGAACACGATACTCCTCGAAACTGTCCACCGGCCGAGGGTGATCGATGTGCTTATTGATCAGGGGAAATACGCGCGTAAGGCATATTCGCGAACCATGCGCTCTGTTGTGAAGTACGACCCGTTTAATGCTGCCGCACGCCGCATCACCCGGGCATAGCCGATGCGGTCGCGGTAGTACAGCGGCAGAATGACATGCTGCAGTTTGTCATACAGGCTTTGTGCATGCGCATGGGCAAGCGATTCGCCCTCACCTTCGCCTTCGATCGCCCAGCCGGTTACGCCCTCAGCGCACCCTTCGATCCACCATCCATCCATTGTCGATAGGCTGGGCACACCGTTGAGCGCGGCCTTCATGCCGCTTGTGCCCGAGGCCTCGAGCGGCGGTTCTGGGTTGTTCAGCCACAAATCTGCTCCGGCGACATAGCGTTTGGCCAGTTCAATATCGTAATTGGGCACAAAGACAACCTCGACTTCACCACGCAGTTCGCGCGAAGCTCTGACGATCTCGGCAATGATCTCCTTGCCGCGGCCGTCATGCGGATGCGCCTTGCCCGCATAAATAACCTGGACGGGACCAACCGTTCGCGTGATATGGCGAAGCCTGGCCAGGTCGCTCAAAATCATCGAAGGACGTTTGTATGCGGTAGCTCTGCGGGCAAACGCCACGGTGAATACGCCGGGATCGAGCCGCACACCCATCTGGTCGCGGATGAATCCGAGCAGGCTCTGCTTGGCGCCTGCATGGGCGGCCAGGATCTCCTGCTCGTTGACGCCCGCAATCAGCCGTAAATCGCTATTCCACTGCCGCCACTGCGGCACGTGCCGATCGTACAACTCCGCAAACGAAGGGCCGACCCACGTTGATGCATGCACGCCGTTGGTGATCGGCGCGATCGCGTAGCCGGGAAACATCTCGCGCGAAACCTCGGCGTGTCTGCGCGCCACGCCGTTGGCAAACCGTGTGAAATTAAGCGCCAAGACCGTCGTATTGAGCGTCTCTCCATCGCCGTACAGATCAGGACGATGAAAAACGGGGTGATCCCCCACGATGTCGCGCACACGATGAATGTTGAACCGATCGTGCCCCGCGGGTATGGGCGTATGTGTCGTAAACACGCATCGTTCGCGAGCATAGGCCGCGCACGCCGAATCCACATGCATTTGATCATGCCGAGCCAGATACTCACTGAGCAGTTCAATGATGACGAGAAACGCGTGCCCTTCGTTCATGTGAAAGCACGTCACATCATGCGTCACGGCGCGGAGCATTCTTCGCCCGCCGATGCCCAGAATCGCTTCCTGACGAATGCGATGATCGGTGTCTCCGGCATACAGCGCGTGCGTGATCATCCGGTCTCGCGGATCATTCTCCGCGACATCGGTATCAAGGAAATAGATCGGTACCTTCGCCCCGCCATGCCCGGTGACCATCAGCCTGAAGCAGCGGACATAGACGTTCCGCCCTTCGAGCGGCACATGCACCCGTTGAGGCATCTCCTCAAGTCGTTCTTCCGGACGCCACGCAACAGGTTCCTCGATCTGACGTCCGCGCTCGTCAATCTTCTGGCGAAAATATCCCTCGCGGTACAACAGTGTCACGGCGGCGAAGGGCAACCCAAGATCCGCAGCAGCACGAATCGTGTCTCCCGCGAGGACGCCCAACCCACCCGAGTAGGTCGGGATCGAGGACTCGAGGCCGATCTCCATTGAAAAATACGCGATCGTGTTATTGCGATTGGGCATCAGGCAGCCTCCATGCTGCGGGAGCGTACGCACGGAATAGGCGACGGCGTTCAGATTCGACCAGGCCACATCCAGGCAAACACACCGGCGGTCAGAAGGGCATAAACCAGGGCATCAACCGCCTTGGCAGGCAACAGCCGCCATGAGGCCCCCTTCCATATGTGGTCGTGCAGCATCGTTCCGCCGTGCGCAAGGAATGCGATCGAGCCGACTACCTGGAACACCCGCAGATACTCCAGCCCGGCCTGATTGCCGATGGCAGCCCACGCTGCATATGCGGTGAGCAGGGCTATCAGCACCTGAGTAGGGAACCACAGCGCCAATGCCCTGGCAAAGCTCGGTGGTCCTTCCATCACCACGACCCATGCCCACGGTCCACGCTTGAGCCGCTCCAGAAACGCGGGATCTTTCCAGTCCGCACCTGTACACCACGGAAGGCAATATTGCCCGGGTTTGAAGCCATGCTTTTCTATCGCCGCAAGGATGTCCGTTTCATCCGGCGGCACGAGGTGATCCTTCTTGTGCAATGGCGTGAACATCCAGATCAGGCATGAAGCCAGGTACACCCCGACGGCTGTGAGCAGAATCGGCAACCAAAGCTCTGTGAGGAACTGCACTTGAATTCTCCATACCAAGGGATGATTCCCAGGGTTCTCCCCAGGTTATCTTTGACTCGGCCGGAACGCAAACAGCGAAATCACCCACGTTGACAACTTGCCCGGGGTGTTTTCGGAACCATCAGTGCATGAAAACTCGGGTGATCAGATCAGGGCATTGCCATTGCGACCGCGAAACGTGCTGCGATGTCTGGCTGCCGCGAGCGCCGCGGCAGCGAGACATCCGACAAGGTTGCTGACAAGATCCCACCCGGTGTTGACGTATCCACCGACGTTGGTCTCGTGGAACATCAGCGTGGCGCCGAACTCGATGACCTCGTTCATGGCCCCTAGGCCCATGCCTATCAGCACGAGCGCGATGAAAAGCCCGGCGCCCACATTAGGGGGCGCGGGATAGGTCGCCCGAATCGCATGCCATGCGCAGAGTGTGCTGACGAAGAAGCCGTATGCATGTGTCGCCTGGTCATATTTGGGCAGCCAAGCGGCCGGGCGCAGGTTATACAGCGTGGCGCGATCGGATGGATCATCGAGGAGGTATCCGGGAACCGGCACGATGCCGCCCGCCAGATGCGCTGCCGCCCAGAGCGCAAGCCCCGCCAGCAGCACACCAGGAAGTTGCACTCGACCGTGCAGCCAAATCACACCGGCGACAAACACCACCATCCACGCCGCGTAATAGACAAACTCCCAGTTTGCGGTCGAGATCGAATAGCCGAGCGCACTTACCAGGCACACCCCCACGACCGCCAAGAGTGCCGACTCACCGCGGTTTCGCAACTTGATCATGGCATTCCTCGCACGCCTATCGCGGCCTGTCTGTCCGCGAGCCTGGTTGACTGCAAGTTCACCCAAGGTGTACTTCGAGTGCACTTGAAGATACACGGTCATAGCCGAAACTTCACCCGTAGTTCGATCAGGCCGCCGGCAGCCGCATGCCCCCTGATCGCACACAACGCCGAATCGGCGGCGTCTTTCGAAAGGAGATCATCATGTCCATCTGCACAATGCAGGCACATCCCAACCAGTTCATTCAAACGTCGCGAGCCGGTCGTGTGGGGGTGCTGGCATACGGCCTTGTCTGCTATGCCGTCTTCCTTGCGACATTCCTGTACGCCATCGGCTTTGTCGTGGGTGTGCTGACACCGACTCGCCTTGACGACCCCGCCGCCGCCCCGCTCGGGAAAGCGCTGGTCATCAATCTCGGTCTGTTGACGCTCTTTGCCCTGCAGCACAGCATCATGGCTCGACCCGCATTCAAGCGCCGTCTGCACCGCGTTGTACCGCCCAGCGCCGAACGCAGCACCTATGTGCTTGCATCCTCGCTCGCACTGATCGCCTTGTTCGCTTTCTGGCAACCGATGGGCCTCATGATATGGAACGTGCAGCCCTCGACGCCACGAGTCGCCCTCTACATGCTCGGCGGCCTGGGTTGGCTGCTCGTGCTCGCCTCGACCTTTCTGATCAATCACTTCGACCTCTTCGGGCTTCGCCAGGCATGGCTTTGCTTTCGCGGAATCCCCTACCGCCCTCTGATCATGAAAACACCCGGGCCGTATCGACTCGTACGTCATCCCTTGTATGTCGGCTGGCTGATCGCGTTCTGGGCTACGCCCACCATGACGCTTGCGCACTTCGTCTTCGCCCTCATCACGACCGTTTACATCCTTGTCGCCATCCAGTTCGAAGAGCGTGATTTGATCGCCGAGCACGGCGAAAGCTATCGCGCATACCGACGCCGCGTACCCATGCTCGTGCCCCGTCTATGGCGTCGCCGCAAGAACTGAAGCACACCTGATCCGTTCTCTCCTTGGCCGATCGATTCCAAACCCATCGGCACGACTCGATCACCCCCCTGTTCAGGAGCATCCTCATGCGATTTCCCACATTCGGTCTTTTGAAGAGAACCACCCCCGCGCCACGCTTCGTGTATTGGTTCGCGCCGACGGCATTCGCACTCGCCAAAGAGCGCTTGATGTATTTTGGCTATCGCCTTACCCAGGCCCCGTTGACGCCGTGCCAGGTTCTCGGCGCACGTGGACAGCAACTGATCTATGCACCGCCTGCGAAATGGGACGGCTTCTGCAAACGGCAAGGCTCGTGGTATCGCGCATCGCACCGCCGAGGAGCAACCCTACTGGTTTCCGACCACGAGCTTCCACCTGAGTTTGCTGATCGCCTTGATGCACGACTCGAACCCTCCGACTTTGCTCCTCCGCGTGAAGCATCGCGTGAAGACTTCGAAACGCTTGTGCATGCCGAGGCCTACACCAATGCCCGTCCTGATGACTGGGAACGCGTCAACCGGTTGGATCCGATCTTCTTCCGGATTTTCTTCAGGCTCATTCGGGTCTGGCGAAAGGGTGACAATTTTCGTCGGCATTGGATCGGTCACAGGGCCAACCACGCGAACTTCCTTGCCAAACGCCTGACAGCCGAGATCGGCGGCGCGCTCGTGCCCTACAGCGTCACCGGAAACGAAGGCGTCTGCTCGTCCTGCGCCGAGTTCTTCAACCTCATTGCCCCGAACGATCGAAAATTGGTCCGGGCCTGCCCGGGCGCCATCACCTTCGCCGGGGCGCAGCGCAACGCTTTCTACGACGTGCAGCCCGTCACCCTGACAGTGAGCACCCAGTCGGGCACCAGCTCGCTGGACGCGGCGTGAACCCATCACCCCGAAGGCAACCGCCGCTCGATCAGTATCTGTGCTGCGCGCCTGGCCGTCTCTCCCGCACGCTGATCGCCCGTAACGTGCCGCGTCACATACGCACCTTCCATCAACAACATCAACTCCCGAGCCAGCTCCTGCGGATCATCGGCCCCGGCATCCTTCGCCAGTGCAACCACGACATCCTGCATCGCGCGCTTGTTCGCAGCCGCGGCGATATGCGGGGGGTCGTGCTGCAACGGAAACTCGATCGCCACATTCACGAAAAAGCACCCGCGATACTCATCGCCCTTCACGATCTCATCCACAACGTCGAAGAGGGCGAGCAGTCTATCCTGCGGATGCTTTCCTCCTTGGCGATCGATCATCGTCAGAAAGTGCCGACGCAGCCATTGGTCTTCATGCTCCATCACCGCAAGCATCAGTTCATCTTTCCCGGAAAAATGTTTATAAAACGCCGTCTTGCTGATGCCCACTTCCTTGTATATCTGATCAATGCCGACCTCGCGAAACCCCTGGTGATAAAACCGCCTCGCGGCGGCTTCAATCAGCCGCTCACGGGTCGTACGGCTTATGGTGCTGTCGGCTCCCATGTCGGCCCTCATTTCCGCCCGCTCCGAGCCTACCACCCTTCCCTGCCCGAGTCGATCCGTACCTGCATGCCCCCTCTCCGGATACTCTCCCGCAGGAGCCGCGCATGCACACCATCCTCAACCTGATCGACGGCCGCATGGTCCACGCGGCGTCATGCAAGCTGATCCCCGTCGTTGAACCCGCCACCGGCCACCCCTACGCCCAGGCGTCTGCCTCTGATGCCGCGGATATCGAATCTGCTGCGAAGGCCGCGACCAGGGCTTTCGCACGTTGGAGCGTTACCCCCGCCGCCGAGCGATCCCGTTGCCTTCTCCGGCTTTCCGAACTGGTCGACGCCAACATCGAGAGGCTGGCGGAGGCAGAAAGCCGCGACAGCGGCAAACCCATCTCTCTCGCCCGAGCCGTAGATATCCCAAGGGCAGCGGCAAACCTCCGTTTCTTCGCCACAGGCATCCTGCACACGGCTGGTGAATTTCACGATTTTGATGGCGGCGGTGTTCCCAGCGGAATGCCCGCCCTCAACTTCACGCTTCGCCGCCCACGGGGGGTCGCCGGGTGCATCTCACCATGGAATCTGCCCCTCTACCTCTTTACGTGGAAAATCGCCCCAGCGCTTGCCGCAGGGTGCACCGTCATCGGAAAGCCCAGCGAGGTCACGCCTATGACAGCCTCCCTGCTGGGTGAACTGGCGATTGAGGCCGGCCTGCCCCCGGGAGTGCTCAACATCGTGCACGGAACCGGCCCGGACGCCGGCGCTGCCCTCGTGCACCACCCCGAGGTAACGACAATCACGTTCACTGGATCGACCCACGTCGGCCGCTGGATCGGCAAGACTGCGGGAGACATGCTCAAGCGTGTCAGCCTCGAACTCGGCGGCAAAAATCCATTTATCGTGTTCGACGACGCCGACTTTGATGGCCCGCATGGCGCCATCGAGACCGCCGCACGCGCTGCCTTCAGCAACCAAGGACAGATCTGCCTATGCGGATCGCGCCTCCTCATCCATGAAAGCGTTTACGATCGCGTCCGCGAAGGCATAGTGCGGCACGCCCGAAGCCTGCGGATCGGCGACCCGGCAGACCCTGCGACGCAGTTCGGGGCACTCGTCAGCGAAGCCCACCTGGCCAAGGTTGAAGGCTGTGTCCGCGAAGCCGCCCGCAGCGGCGGCACAATCCTCTGCGGCGGCGAGAGAATTGCACCTGTACACCTGCCCGATCGCTGCCGCGGAGGGTATTTTTTCGCGCCGACGGTCATCGAAGGGCTAAACCCGACCTGTTCGGTCGAGCAGGAAGAGATATTCGGCCCGGTTGTCTCACTCCAACGATTTCAAGACGAGCAGGAAGCCGTGCACCTGGCCAACAGCACACCGTATGGTCTTGCCGCAACAATCTTCACCCGCGATGGCTCACGTGCGCACCGCGTCGCCGCGAGCATCGATGCTGGCATCGTGTGGGTCAATTGCTGGATGGTCCGCGACCTGCGCACACCTTTCGGCGGCATGAAGCAAAGCGGCATCGGCAGGGAAGGCGGAGTGGAGGCGTTGAAGTTCTTTACCGAGGCAAAGAACGTGTGCGTGCGAATCTAAGGAACCGCACAGTTTCAAGCCTCATCTCAGCCCGCTCAATAGGGCGAACACTATGTACGAACACACTTCCATGGTGATGCAAGAGACCGATATCTTGTACGGAGCTGCATCGCCTGAATTTCGACGGCATCCTGGGCATCGCGATGCCTCCGGGGCTCGCAGTGCGGTGCCGCTTGCGCTTCATCCAGAGCCTCCTGGGTACCTTGTACCCGATAGGCTCTCACTCAGCCTGGATCAGGTTCTCCAGGGCAGGCCAGGTCCTGGCGTCGAAGGTGTATCGCGTGCCGGAGTCGATGCTGCCCCCCCGTGCTCACCGTGTAGGGAATGAACCGCAGGTTGCCCGCGTCGTCGTGGGTGAACGGCTTGTACGTCGTTGGCGAATCGGGGTTGGGGTCCTGCTTCGTGATCTCGTTGGCCTGGTTGTGCTGGCGGGTTTCGGCGCGGTCGCCGGTGTCGCCATACGTCCCGAACGTGGCGAGGACAGTCTCGAACTGTTTCCAGTTGCCGAGCATGTCCAGGAGCCTCACATACGGTTTACCATATAAATCGAATCGTACGTTTGACACGCGAGTCATTGTCACGCTGTCGGCCGCATTCAGGACAGATGATCAATTCACCAATATCGTACCCGCATTTTATGCATGCCCCGCTTCGGACACGCCGACGCTGAGCAATTGCAAGTGCCGTCGTCGTTACCATAATCGGGAGAATGAACCACCAAAGACCAGCGCTTACTTCTTGTTCTGGTAGAGAGTTCGGACGTCTCCAAAATATCCAAGGAGAAGATCCTTCGCGAAGCCACACCCATCGTGAAAGAAAGGTAATGCCGACATTATCTCCTGGATATCCATTGTGACGCGGTAGCCCGGGACAAATACTTACTCTACCACCGGACAACGCGAACGCCCCCGGGCGACTACCGTGCCAATACACATAATATGTGTACAGGACAGACATGGTAAATAAGATGATCATCAGCACAGACAGAGTTAAACTAAATCTTTTGATTCGCCGCAAGCATATGTATGTCATCTGTTGGCCCATCCATCTGTGTTTGAGGCCGGCAACCGCAAAGCACGATTAAGGCATCCACGGCCTTTTGCGATCCTTTAGCCTACTGGTGTCGTCCCCATGCGAGAATGGGTCGCGATGCTCAAGAGGATTGTTTCTGCCTTCTTCCGTGCATTTGTTGTACCAATCCAAGAGCTTGTTCTGGCCGTCGATGGATCGAATTTCCTCCCAGCCATATTTCTCGCCGTCGCTTTCGCCCCATCTATGGTGCTCGCCGACGACGTCGTGGTACATATGAAACAGTTCATGCCATAGAATCTCAAACGGAGGCGCAGATCTCGAAACACCGCTGGTTGTCGTGATGTTTCCGGACTTCTGGCAGTCCCAGCGAATCGAGCCTCGTTCGGATCCGGAGTAGTTATACAACGACCTGTCCGTTTGGCGTTCTTCGAATTGCCCTCCTTTCTCCCTTGGACCGGTTATATATAAATCAATGCGGATCTTCGGGTCCACAAAGCCCTTCGAGATTGTCCGAAGAAGATCGCACAGTGGAGGCTTGTCGCAATCTTCCAGGCATTCTTCGTCACTTTGGCCATTGACATCAATAAAGCCAGAACCACTAGAAAAAGTTCTAATTGGCTTTTTAGTAGTTGGATGAATCCCATCTGTTATGTACAACCTACCTCTACTGTTTAGAAGACGAACTTGGGGGCATCCAAGTCGAAGAGCCTTCTCCAACGCCTCTATGCACGCTCGTCCTGCAATGTTAAACTTCAGTTTGGACTCCGGGGTGCGGTTCCGATCCGATGGATCTGCCAGCAATCCTGTCGGATCGAGCGAGCCATAGGGATCATTTCTAACGAAGAGCAACCGATTGCTTCCGTCGATGTACCCATAAGGATCCCTATTCACCCACCTGCCCAACTTGGCGTCGTACCACCGGAACCTGACGGCGGACATGTCGGCCGCGTCGTCGTAGACGTAGCCGTCGTAGCCGATGGGGTTCCAGGGGCCGGAGGCGAAGTCGGCATCGCTCATGCGGCCGGCGGGCAGGGCTGCGCGATCCGGATTGTTCTGGATCGCGTCGTACTCGTCCTGCTCGATCGTGCCGCTGAAATCGAAGTCCATGAGCACGTTGTAGCGTTTGGCGGGCCACGACCCGTTGTCGCCGATCGATGAACCCGCGATGTGG
>JAHBXD010000005.1 GCA_019636695.1 Phycisphaeraceae bacterium | reverse complement strand
AAGGAGGAAGCCTGAACGTCCTTGTAAGAGAGGATGTGAATCGCTGGGTGCAGAAGGGGGTTTACGATAAAACCGATGCTGTGCGGCACGATACCGTCGTGGAGGATGTCGCCGAAGACTATCAGAAGAATCAGGTGACATACGTCAAGGAGAACTGCCAACTCAACGCAGCTAAGATCATCGTTGAGGGCGCAGATCTGATCTCGCACAAGTCGAAGAAGATTCTGATCGAGGGGTCTACCGACGGGGTGAGCATCAAGAGCGGCGCTGACATGAAGCTTACGGCCAACGGTGTGGTGTCGCTTAAGGGCGGGAGCAAGTTCGTCGCGGAAGGTCAGTCGGCCGCAAGTATCAAAGCGATGAACGTGGTCGTCGAAGGTCAGGCCAGCGTTGTCATGAAAGTCGGGGGGAACTTCGTCTCCATCGGGCCTGCGGGTGTCGACATCATGGGATCGCTGGTGAAGATCAACAGCGGTGGGTCTCCTGGCGGGCCAGCCGATACGGCGGCTGCGGCAGAGGCCGCCGAATCGACCGAGCCGTTCACCATGGAAGAACCTTTGGAGGCCGCCGTGGCCGATGACGGCAAGCCCGGAAAAGTCTCCAAGGTCGGGAAGGGAGCGCCGCGGCAACGGAAATCCAAGACTCTCAATCCGCAGAAGGCTCCAAATACTCCGCCGTTCCCGCCGCCGCCAGCACCGGCTGCGGGTGCCCCGGGCAAGGCCGGTCCACCTCCGCCGCCACCGCTTCCGCCGCCGGACTGCGGTGTCCAGCAGTTGGTTGTCAAATGCGGCCATTCGGGCCGTATGGCCTCTGGGCCGACGGAAAATCAATTGCTTCAGGTTGTTCAGGGTGGGCCGAAGGCAAAGGTAAAACGTAACAAGCTTGGGTTTGAGCCTATTTCGTTTCAAGAAGTATCCGCACTTGATGCCGACAAGATCAGCGTCGAGGCTGTATACGGCAAGGTCTGCGGCAATGGTCATCCGCGGATCGTCGTCAGCGGTGCAGCCAACGAAGGGATATCGGGGACAAAACTCGCGTTTGATGCGCAATATTATGGAGAGAAGAAATATTTTCCGGCATTTGTGACACCCTCACGGTACTCGATTGCGGTTGAGTCATGTCAGGGCGGCCAGGGGTATGCAACGGTCGAGTGCTACCCGGGGTATTCGGTTGAGCTCGAGGTCGATGCGAGTGAACTCACGCAGAAGTGGCATAAGGCGCTTGCCCTCGCCGCCGAAATTTATAACACGGTCAATGCCCCTGATGGTGACAAGTTCACTTGGGAAGTGGCAAAGGGAAAAGTCAGCGCTTCGTGGGGATGGGAAGAGGACGACAAGTCCCACCGAGCTCGTTTTCAGCTTACGACATCTATTGCACTGGACCCTATTGTCGGTTTCAGTAATGCCAAGTTCAAGATCAGTGTGATCAAATATATTCCATCTATCATCCGCAAACACGTCGGCGATTTGTATGGCTTTATTTGCTTCAACGGCGGCCTGAAGGCGGAGCTGTCCGGCAAAACTATGAAGTATCCCGGTGCCGAATGGGCAGGCCAGATCACCGGCGGAGTAGGTGGATACATCGGTGTGGAAGTCGGTATCGAAGCAAAGGCTACTGCAGCGGAAATCATGTCGGTGACGATCGGCGCATCACTCAGCACCAAGATCGAGGCCATGTCGAAAGTCCTGCTCGACGATTCCCGCGGAGTTGGTGTTGATTTCGGTGTGTCTCACGGAGGTATCCGCGGATCTGTGTACTGCAAGACAAAAGGCAGCGGTGTGGTATCATGGTTCACGAGCGAGCATTCAGCAGAATGCGAGTTCGTTCCTCCGAATAAAGTTACGTCGCATCAGGCATGGCTCTTTGACAAATAATCGCCGCTGGAGTCGACCGTGACGAGTAGTGTTCCCATCATCAAACTCGACATCAAGAGCAGTCACCTTGCGGTTCGTGTGTTGCTGAACGGAGTCCCGCGCGCGTTGTCGAACGGTGAACCGATCGAGCAGAACGGGATCGAGAATGAATGGATCCGTCCCGGAACGAACACACTGCAGTGCATGCTCGTCTGGCCGACGGGGATTCCATTTGCCCCCGGAGTCGCTCGATTCTCCGCGACACTTCGTGTGTGGAATATTCAGGACGATCCTGAGCAACTCATTCTTGAACGCGTGATGCAGTGGCCGCAGGAACGCGTGCCCGAGGTGTATCCCAAGCGGCTGGAAGACGCCTTCGAGTTGCCCGATTTTCCCGGAACGACGCTCTGGAGTGATTGCGACATTCTACAGGCGATCACTCCGCGAGATCGTTCGTCGGTTCGTGAGTTACTCTCCGGATTGCATGCCGCATACACGCGGCAGGACGTACCGTCGCTCATGACACTCGTACGAACAAAAGGGCGCGATCTTGCAAGGGCATTTGGTGACAAACCGGAAGAACGATTGCAGGCCATGCAGGAGTTCGCGCATGCTCTTTTCAATACACCGGGTTGGGGCATGCAGGATCTTGACCTGCACGCGCTCGAGATGGATCTTGTCGCGGGCCAACGCCTCCTCGAAGTGACGGCTCCCGGACGCCAATTTCCGATCAAGTCCGTCCGAACGCGTGAGTTTGAATGGGCCATGCCGGTATACGCAGGGAGAACTGGCGATACGTGGCGAATCATCCGCTGACCCTGCAGGCGCTGCATGGTCGCTCGGTCACAATCTCGGGGCTGGAGACCTGGTTTCCAGATTGATCTTCACTCCGCCGCGAGTTTCAGGCACCTGAGCGTCGGTGCCTGCCGGATGCACTTATGTTGAGCTGCGTCGCCAATGCTGCACGAATAGGGATTCCCCTACCCTGCGTCGGCAGGTCGGTCAGTGTTCCGTCCGCAATCGGTACACAGTCGCGGCACGAGCCTACTATTCGCCTCGGGGGCAAGCCAACTCCGGCGCAATGGCCCATCAGGATGACGGGAAGAGCGTCGAGGTGACGGAGTGGTCCATGTCTGATGGCTTCTGGTCGATGGCGCGGCGATTCAACATTATCATATCAATCTTCGCGGTCTTTGTTCCCGCGACCGTGAGCTTGGCCCAGCCAAGTGGGGGGCTGCGCGAGGCTCAGGTCCGGGTCGATCCGGCTCGGATGGAGCATGTATCGCTCCAGCGCGAAGTGACCGGCGATGTGCGCACTCCGCGTCGTTCGAGGCTTGCAGCACAGGAAGAAGGGCTGGTGCTGCAGTGCGAGTTGCAGCCGGGTGATGTTGTGCTTCGGAACGACATTATCGCCGTGCTCGATTCGGAACCGGCTGAAATTGCTGTCCGTCAGGCCAGGGCCGAGTCAAGGGCTCGGGCCGGCTTGCTTGCGCAGCGACAGGCCGAGCTTGAACAGGCCGAGCGAGATCTCAACCGATACAACGAGCTTGATCGCCGATTCTCAGCCTCTGAAGGCGAACTCGATCGTGCCCGGACGCTCGTGGCGACGCTGACAGCGCAGGTCGAGCAGGCTCAGGCCGACCTTGACGCAGCGACCGCGCGGGTCGATGATGCCGTTCGCCGCCTGAATCGCATGACCATCCGAGCACCATTCAGCGGTAAGGTGGTTCGAAAGCTTACCGATCAAGGGCAGTGGCTGCGTCAAGGAGACGACATCATCGAGATCGTCGCCCTTGAGACAATGGAAGTCTGGCTCAACGTCCCCGAGACAGCCATCGAGCACCTTCGCCAACCAGGCGCTGCAATCGTTGTTCGCATTGATGCGCTCCGCGTACCCGATCCTCGAGACGCATCAAGAACACTCCCGGCCGAGTTGACCGTACCAGTCACCGCGGTCGTGCCTGAGGTCGATCCGCTGAGCCGGCTCGCTCCTGTTCGTGCTGAGCTTCCGAATCCAGATGGGCGTCTTACACCGGGGATGAGCATCGTCGGACTGGTGCCGATCGGCGTACGCCAGATGCGCATGACGATCCATAAAGATGCAGTCCTACGCGACGACGCCGGCGAGTATATTTTCGTGAATATCGATGGGCAGGCCGTGCCGATGCGAATCCGATCTCGTTTCGGATTTGCCGATCGTGTCGCGATTGATGACGGCGTGGTCTTCCCGGGCGCGCAGATCGTTATCGAAGGCAACGAGCGCCTCATTCCGGGCCAGCCGCTCAGGATTCTGAATCCGCCCGAGGCCCCGCGCCCAGCGGCTTCCTTCTTGGATATGCACGATAGTCGTGAACCGCATGCTTCCGTATCGACTGTTCCGTCGGAGGCATCCCGGTGAGTCTTGTCCGACTTTGCATCGCCAGGCCGGTCGGGGTTGCGGTCGGTGTGCTGCTGGTCGTCATGTTCGGCCTGATCGGGCTGGGCGCGATACCCATTCAGCTCACCCCGACGATCGACCTGCCGACCATCACCGTGACGACCTCGTGGCCCGGGCGCAGTCCGGAAGAGGTCGTTTTCGAAATTACGCAGGAGCAGGAAGAGCGACTGAAAAACGTCACCAACCTCCGCACCATGCGTTCGATCAGCAGCGAGGGCGCCAGCACCATCACGCTCGAGTTCAACCTCGGGTCTGACATCCGGCGTGCCTTGCAGGAAGTTTCCGATGCTCTTCGGCAGGTGCCGAGGTATCCCGAGGATGTCAACGAGCCGGTCATCAAGGCGGCCGATGGGGCTGCGGCAAACGCGATTGCCTGGATCATCATCGATGTTGATCCTGCATATGCACGCTCGAACCCGTCCTTTGACATCACGACCCTATTCGACCGTCTCGAACGCGAGGTCAAGCCTTTCCTCGAACGCATCGACGGCGTAGCTGAGATCAACATCTACGGCGGGCGACCGGGCGAACTTCGCGTGTATCTTGACACGCGAAAACTCGCGGATCGCGGACTCAGCCATCTCGACGTTATCGCCGCGATCAGAAACGAAAACCGCAACATATCCGCGGGCACGATCGATGACGGCAAGCGCGAAATCCGCATTCGGGTCATCGGGCAGTTTGAAACCACTTCTGACGTACTCGCGACGCCGATCGCCTACCGCGATGGCAAGCCGGTCTACCTGGCTGATGTCGGCAATGTCGAACTCGGGTTCGCGCGGGCACGCGGATTTGTTCGCGCGTTCGGTGAACCCTGTCTGGCCATGAACGCCATTCGCCAAGGAAACGCCAACGTCGTCAGCGTGATGCGAGATCTTCGAGGCAGGCTTGATGAGGTGAAAGAAAACCTTCTGCCCTTCCTCGATCCTCTCGCCGGGCCGCACCTGCGTCTGCGCCAGGTTTATGACGAAACGACCTACATCGATTCCGCCGTCAGCCTTGTCACCGGCAATCTCTGGCTTGGCGGCGGCCTTGCCGCGTGTGTGCTGTTGCTCTTTCTGCGGTCATTTGTCACTACCGGCATCATTGCGCTCGCCATCCCCATCAGCGTGATAGCAACTTTTCTCGCGCTCTTCGCGCTCGGGCGAACACTGAACGTCATTTCTCTCGCGGGCCTTGCCTTCGCCACGGGCATGGTGGTCGATAACAGCGTCGTTGTGCTTGAAAACATCTTTCGCAGACTTCAGGCGGGTGAGTCCCCGCTCAGGGCCGCCTACCTCGGCGCTGTTGAGGTATGGGGCGCGATCCTCGCCAGCACCATGACCACCATCGCGGTGTTCATCCCCGTGCTGACCATCGAAGAAGAAGCCGGCCAGCTTTTTCGTGACATTGCGCTGGCCATGGCCATCTCCGTCGGGCTTTCACTGCTGATCTCGATCACCGTCATCCCGTCGGCGGCGTCGCGTTGGCTGCGTCGACCTGCCCAACGCCCTTCAAAACTGAGAGCCGCGACCCAGACGCTCTTCGGTTTGACGCCGGTGCTCGCCGCGGCCAACCGTCGCATCGCCGATGCCGTGGTCTGGGTCACCAACGGCTGGCGCGGATGGTCCATCCGGCCTGCGATCATCGTCGTGATGACGTTTGTCAGCGTTTTCGGCTCTCTCGCACTCATGCCGCCGATGGATTACCTTCCCGCGGGTAATCGCAACCTCGTGTTCGGCGGGCTGCTCATTCCGCCCGGGTATACCGTCGAACAGCGTGTCGACATCGCTCAACGCATCGAATCCGTGATCAAGCCCTATGCCGTGGCCGATATCACCAAGCCCGAAACCATGGCCGGTCTTCCTCCGATTTTTCGACTCGACGACCCGCAGCATCCCTTCGATCCCGTTCCGGTTCGGCATTTCTTCATTGGCGCTTTCGGCACGACGGTCTTCGTCGGCGCCACCAGCCAGAACGAGCAGGTGGTTATTCCAGTCGGGCACCTGCTTACTTCCGCGATCATGAACATTCCCGATGCCTTCGGTGGTGCCCAGCAGACATCCATCTTCGGCCGCGGCGTCGGGGGCGGCAACACCATCGATCTGGAAATCAGCGGGCCGAGTCTCTCCAAGGTGCGTCAGGCGGCGGGTATGGCCATCGGCCTTGCGGCTTCTCTCGAGTATGAAGTAAACGGTGACAAACGCACCCTCGGGTTTCAGAGCATTCGGCCCGAGCCGGCCAATTTCAACCTTCGTCAGCCCGAATGGCAGATCCGGTTGAACGAAAGCGGACGGCGACTCGGACTGACTACCGCCGACGTCGGCACGGCTGTTCGAGCGCTCTTCGACGGCGCATTTGCCGGCGATTTTCGCCACCAAGGACACCTGATCGATATACTGCTGCTGCCCGAAGGGGGGCAGCTCGAATATAAAGAGCGGCTCGCCGACATTTCGGTTGCCACTCGCTCAGGCATGGTCGTTCCGCTCGACACCGTCGTCGATGTTGTGCCGGCCCTCGCTCCGCAGGAAATTCAGCGGATCGAAGAACTCCCCGCCGTCACGATTCGCATCACCCCGCCGCAGGGTGTGCCGTTGCAGCAACTCATGGATGCCCTGCGATCAGAGGTGATCGTACCTCTCCGGACAGAGGGCATGATCGATTCAAGCATGAGGGTTCGACTTGAAGGTACCGCGGCGAAACTCGACGAAGTGAAGCATGCCATGTTCGGCGACCCGACCGAGGCACGCCCCGATTGGGCCCTTGGGCGCCCTTTGCGCATCGCCGCGTGGGGGATCGGCATCGCGGCTTTCGGACTGTTCACCTTCGCCCTTGTTCGAGCCATTCGTTCCCGCCGGTCTGACTTCGGCTACGGCGCTGCCGGGTTTGCGCTCTGGGGTTTGGTGTTTTGTGCGCTCGTGTGGACTGTCGCCGGCCAGCCGCAGTTGGCTACAGCCCGCTTCGTCTGGGCGCTGCTGGTGACGTATCTGCTTATGGCAGCGCTCTTCGAGAATTTCATGTATCCCTTCGTCATCATGTTCACGGTGCCCATGGCGGTCATCGGTGGGTTCGCCGGTCTGCGCATCGTCCACAATTGGTCGGCTGCCGATCCGAGATTCCCCGTCCAGAATCTTGATGTGCTCACCATGCTCGGGTTTGTCGTGCTGATCGGTGTCGTTGTCAACAATGCCATCCTGATCGTGCATCAGTCGTTGAATTTCATGAAAGGCATTGAGGGCAAACCCCTTCCTCCGCACGAGGCTGTCGCTCGAAGTGTGCAGACACGCATTCGCCCGATCTTCATGACCGTCGCCACGAGCCTCGGCGGCATGTGCCCCCTGGTGCTCTTCCCCGGCGCGGGCGCCGAGATGTATCGCGGCCTCGGCTCGGTACTGCTCGGTGGGCTGCTTTGCTCGACCGTGTTCACGCTCCTCCTGGTGCCCATGCTTTTCAGTCTGACGATCGACATGCGGCAGGGCATGCGCGCGGTACTCGGGCTCAGTCTCAAGCAAATTGCAGAACCCGGCGAAGTGCGCCTCGCTCGGGCCTTGGCCTCGCACCCCGTTCATGGTGGTGTGACCGACCGTGACGGTACCATGCCCGATCCCCAACATGCGAAACACCCGCAGGGTGCGGATGCATCCAAGACCTGAAAAATCAGCTCCTGCTGCCAGTGCTCAGTCGCTCCGGAATACCGGGTGATGTCGTCGTCGTCCGCGGGGAAAGAGCCGTTTTCCATCGCGGGTGGACATTGCGCCGCGGCGTGATATTCCGGACGAACGCCGGCTATGCTGTACTTCCGCGTCAAATCGTTGATCCCGTTTGCCTTATCCCGCCGCGCGCTCTTCGACAGGCGCTTCGGTTTCCGTCAGATCCGATGCCGTCGGAGCATCAGGCAGCGGTTTGCCTTTCGCATCCGTGAGCGGCTTCCCTCCAAGCGTTCGAATGATCGGGATCGGGTGCGCTCGATCATGGGCCTCGAGCGCGCGCTCCAGTGCTGTCCGGGTAGCGTCGGGCAAATCTGCCCACTTCCCGCGGCCGCGGCACTTGGGGAAACGGCTGCATCCAAGCCAAGGCCCGCGGACGCCTGAGCGAAGATTCAACGGATCACCGCATGTCGGGCACGGCAGATCGGTGACATACGGCGGCGGCGATGGCGCTGTCACGTGCCCCTTCTTGTCAAGATTCAATATCCCCGTGCAGGGGTGTTCTTTGTCGCCGTATCGCGAGCACGAAAGGAACGGCCCGAATCGCCCCGTCCGGCGCTGCATGGCACTGCCGCAGATCGGGCACGCCACATCCACTGTGTCTGCCGTGCGAGGGCGTCCTTCACGATCAATCGGCGAAGCAAAGTTGCACTCCGGAAAACGCGAGCACGAAAGGAAGCGCCCGTTCTTGCCGAAACGATAGACCAGATCGCTTCCGCATTTGCCGCATCGATATTCCTTGGGGGCAGGCTCGATCTCAGCCTTGGCGTGCTGCATCTCCTCGAGCGCGCGTTCAAGTGCCTGCGTGAATGGGCCGTAAAAACGGCTCAACATTTCGACCCAGTCGAGATGGTCCTCCTCGATCTTGTCCAGTTCGCCTTCCATCTGCCGGGTATAGCCGACATCCATGATCTTGGGGAAAGCCTCAACCAGTTTGTCAGTTACCACTTCGCCGAGATCCGTGGCGAACATCCTGCGATCCTGCGATTCAACATACTTGCGATCTTGGATTGTTTGGATGATGCTCGCGTAGGTGCTGGGTCGCCCGATCCCTTCCTCCTCAAGTTTCTTGATGAGCGAGGCCTCCGTATATCTCGCAGGGGGGGTTGTAAACCGCTGCTCAGGTTCGATCGAAAACGGTCGCGCCTGTTGACCTTCCGTCAATCGGGGCAGCGTCGCTTGGTCGGCCGCAGCCGGCACTCCCGACACGCGATAAAACCCGTCAAAAGCAAGCGTTCTACCCGTCGCCCTGAAGCCGAGCGTCATCCCCTTCCCGCCTTCGATCATCACCGCCGTCGAATCCCATTCAGCCGGCACCATCTGGCACGCTACAAATCGCTCCCAGATCAGTTGATACAGCCGGAACTGGTCGGGCTTGAGCACGTGCCTCAGTCGCTCGGGCGGATACTCCAGGCTTGTCGGCCGAATCGCTTCGTGGGCTTCCTGGGCTGCCTTGTTGCTGCTCTCATAAACATTTGCCTTATCGGGCAGATAGCGATCTCCGAATGTGCGCTGGATGTAGCCACGCGCCATCTCGATCGCTTCTCTCGATAGATGCGTCGAATCCGTACGCATATATGTGATAAGCCCAACCGGCCCTTCACCCGGAATGTCCACGCCTTCATACAACTGTTGGGCTGCTCGCATTGTCCGTTGGGCGCCGAACCCCAGCCTGCTCGATGCCGCCTGCTGGAGTGTGCTCGTAATGAACGGTGCGGTCGGACGAACTTTGGTGCGTTTCGTCTCGATCGACGAAATTCGGTACGGCGTCGCCGGATCAACCGTGCCGGTGACCGTCCGCTTCCAGCGTGCTGGGCCTTTCCCGCGCGCGTCCTCATGAACCTCGGTCCGGATGTCTGTCAATCCCGCGGCGTGCGCCAACTCGCAGATGCGACCGGTGACGTCACCCTTCTCGCGGTCGTCGCCGACCGCGGCGGGTCTGACCATCTCAAACCGCGTGCCGTTCACCGTCGCGAGTTCAGCCGGAATCGCCCCATGGTCGCCGAGCCACGCCAACTGAGACTTGACTGTCGGCCCATTGCCCTTCTCGTCACGCTCAGCGCAGAATCGCTGCCATGCATCGCGCAACGAACGAGCAGCGGCCTCGTCTGAAGCAAATTTTCCTTGAATGCTCCACACTTCATCCGGCACAAAAGCCCTGATCTCACGCTCACGCTCCACCACCAGCCGAACCGCGACGCTCTGAACTCGTCCGGCGCTCAGGCCCCGCGCGACTTTCTTCCAAAGCAGCGGTGAAACTTGATAGCCGACAATTCGATCCAGAATCCGCCTCGCCTGTTGGGCGTTCACCTTATCTTCGTCGATCGGATGCGGTTTTTGGAACGCTCGATGTATCTCATCCTTGGTGATCGCCGCGAATACCACGCGTTTGGCTTCACCCGAGGGAATTCCCAGTTCCTGCGCGAGATGCCACGCAATCGCCTCTCCCTCGCGGTCAAGGTCGGTGGCAAACCAGACTTCTTTGCCCGATTCAAGCGTTTCTTTGGCCGCTCGCTTCAAATCCCGGATGACGTTGTCCTTGCCATCCAGAATCTCGTACGTAGGACGGAACTTGTGCTTGAGATCAACCCCCGGAACAGGGTTCTTATCTCCCTTTGGGTTCTTGCTTGGAAGGTCACGCACATGGCCCACGCTCGCGAGAACGACGTAATCGCCCCCCAGATACTTATTGATGGTCTTGGCCTTCGCAGGAGACTCCACGATCACCAAGTGCCGGTTTTTGGCGCTTCCCACCTGAAACCCGGTGCCTCCGCCACGTCGCGATCCGCTGCGCCCGGATTTGCCGGGCTTGCCGGCGCCAGAGCCTGCGGCGGTTCGGGTGCGAGGAGACGAAGTCGACGTTGCGCGCTTGGCCATGGAGCCTGCCTACATAAGCGATGTTCGCAGTGTATGAGGATCGGCCGCCGATGAGCCGCTGGGCTAGGAAATGCCGCCCGAGACCCTCCAGTCAAGGCGCACGCACGAACTCCTCTTCATGTTCGCATAATGATAGGAAAAACTGCTCGTCGTGCTCAAATTCATCTAAGACATGCATCCACAACGACTTGCGCGGCTTCGACGGTACTCGTGCTGGGCATTTGCACCCAGATCGACCCCGGCGTCATCCGGAGCCGTTTCAGCCAGGTCCGTTGGTTCTTGGCAAATCGCCGGGTCTCGATCTTGATCGCCTCGACCGCTTCCTCAAGCGAGCATCGTCCCTCAAAATGCTCAACAAGCTGTTTATAGCCCAAGCCCTCCGCAGCGAGAGGTCCAAGGCGACCGGAGGCCCAGAGCGCCTTCGCTTCATCCACGAGCCCCTGCTCGACCATCGCTCGAACGCGGGCATTGATTCGTTGGTTGATGGCATCAACCGGCCACTCAAGCCCTACAAGAACGCAGTCACTTCTTGTGCCTCGATCCCACTGCTGTTGCAACGTGCTGATCGGCTTCCCGGTCAGTCGCCACACCTCCAAGGCACGCACCGTACGGCGTTCATCGTTCGGATGAATCCGGCTCGCCGCAGCCGGATCAACCCGCTCAAGCAGGCTGCGCCTGGCGATGGGTTCCATCGCCAGCAGTTCCTGTCGTACGGCGTCGTCGGCTCCGGGGCCTTCAAACAGGCCTTCAAGCAGGGCTTTCACGTACAGATGCGTCCCCCCGACAACCACGGGTACATGTCCGCGAGTCTGGATCGCATCGATCACCTGCTCGGCCGCGGCAAGCCACTGGTGCACGCTGAATCGCTCCGTAGGCTCCAGCACATCGATCAGGTGGTGGGGTACCCCTCGACGCTCGGATGCCGTAGGTTTGGCAGAGCCGATATCAAGCCCTCGAAACAGCAACATCGAGTCGGCACTCACGACTTCGCCCATCCCGCACGCACGTGCCGCAAACTGGTGGGCAACTTCGACGGCGAGTGCCGTTTTGCCGCCCGCCGTGGGGCCGATAATCACGGGAAAGCGCTGCATGGCAGGGCAGGGTATCGCCGCGGCGACCTGCCGGCCCCGGCTGGAAGACCTTGCTCATGCATGGAAGAACCTCCCGTTAGCCAAATTGGATGTTCCGCGGAGATGCTCTCTGAAGGAGCCGCATCCCCTGTTTGGGGGGGGCTGGCAATAATGCACAATAGTATGCGGTATGCTCTGAGCACACATTCATCAAATAAAATGCATATTTGAGGACTATCGCGATTGACAGGCCGGTCAGTCTGCGTTAGTGTGGCGCACGATGCGGACGAGGCATTCGAACGACAATCCGGCAATCCGGCAATCCGGCCATCCGGACGCCAGTAGTCCACGTTCTTGGGCTGCTCGTGATCATGTTCGGTCTTCCAGCCTGTCGGCATGACTTCCCGGGGGGAAGCCACAATTCTGCTCCACAGCATCATCGCGAGCATCTGGGCATCGGCAACGTGACGCTGGGCACTCGACACGCCTTGGATTTTTCCGTGCCGCTGCCCCCTTGGCTCGGTCGGGTGGGTGGTGAGCCTATGACTTCCTGCGGCTGCGTCGAAGTGGAGGGCTTTGCGCAATCGCCCGGGCTGCTCCACGTCTCCCTCGCCGTCAAGCCGGGTTCATTTCAGACTGTGATCGAATCGAACGTCTTGTTTGCGGACGCCGCAGGAAACTCGTTCCTGCTGGTCGTCACGGGAAGCGTCGTGCGCCCATTTGAGGGTTGGCCAAGCCAGGCGAATGTCAGCGAGCAGAGCGGTCGCTTTGCGTTGGAACTCGCTCCCGATTACGCCGCGCACGCCCTCAGAGTCGAGGCATATTCCGAGGCTGCGAATGCAGGCGCCTTGGCCGCAGAACGCCACGGGACGCGGCTTTGGCTTCCCCCGGAGGCGAGCGAGGTGGTCATCCGGTTCGGGGAAGACGCGGAGGACGTTGAAGCAAGCCGGGCGACCGGGTGGTCCGGACCGTTGGTTCTCGGGAACTGAGCGAGCGTTTCGCTCGAATATGGAAGGAGGTCGGTGGTGAAAAAGTGTGGAAAATGGATGGCATCCCTGGCAGTGGTTGTTGCGATGGCGGCGGGTAGCGTGTTTATGGCCCAAGGCCAGGACATCGAAGACACGGAGGCGGCGAGCAGGCGGTGCCCCCACGGTGGCAATTGCCAAGGCATGGAATGCTCCATGGGGCCGTGCATGTGCTGGAAGCCGCCCGGCGGGTTACCGGCTTGCTACCAGTGGTGCCATCCCTGCAATGGCGATCCGATTCCATAACACGTATTCAAGGAACAGGAACAACACGGTGAAGATTTCGAGCGTGAAGTCACGAGTGGTGCTCAGCGCCGGATGTTGTCTCGTCATTGCCGTCGCGGCGGTCATCGTCATTCGCGCTCGGCCGCCGCAGCCTGCGGCGGTGCTGAGCGCGGTGGGTGTGCCGGACACAAGGCCGATAGCCTGGGTTGAAGAAGCGTGGGCGAATGGAGAGTTCGTGGCTCTCGAAACACTATCCACGCCGGAACTTCGAACCAGGATTCGGGGGGCGATGTTCGGCGACTTCGAGAAAATTCCATCGCACAAGGTGGATGCCCTCGTCACGATCTTGGCTGCGCAGTTGGAAGCTCGTGCATCACCGACGGTCGACGCCTACCTCGAACTGATCAAGGCCGACCCGACGACGCGCTGGACAGGGAAGGGCGACCGCGGGTTCCACGAGGTCGAGTACCAGTGGGGCTACCACGGCACCGGGGACCAGGAACTCTTCGCCGATCCCGAGCGGCGGGCGCGGTGGATGATCGAGCATTATCGAAAACACTGGCATGCCCTGCCCGTTCAAGCGCGACTCGAGCCTGAGAACGTATACGTCCGCACCGCCCGCATCCGCACCGAGGAGGAACTTCGTCCACGTTTGTGGGACAACACGCCGAAGGAAATCCAGCAATTCTGGGTACAGGGTCCGGGTGGACCGGCGCAATGTCTGAGACAGCCGAAGCGACAGTTGCCGCAGGTGCTGGCCCAGCAAGGCGCGACGGACATCATGGAAGCGAACATGCTCCTCCGGAGTGACGGCGGGAAGGTCATGATCTGGATGAGCATCTGGTACTGGGACAACGCCATCAATGGGTGGTCCTTGTACCTGATGGGCAGGCGAGGATGGGAGTCGGGAATCTACTATTGATCGAGCGAGCTCCATGCACCCGGAAACGTTTCACCCAACCAAATGCAAGGCGAAGAAGCCCGGTGCCTCCTTGGCTCCGGCGTTCACACTGATCGAACTGCTCGTGGTCATCGCGATCGTTGCGGTCATCATTTCCATCACCCTGCCCGCGCTGCGGGGCGTTCGCGGCGAAGCCGAGCGCACGATCTGCGACACGCGTCTTCGCACTATCATCCAGATCGCTTCCATCTATTCAACATCCGCCCGGGATGTCTGGCCGAATGCGCTCGGGCCGGGCGTAGACTATGCGATCTTCAGCATGGGCACGGAATATATCGTCTATCACACGCTTTCGCAGGTTCCGCTCTGGATGGGCGTTCTTCAAAATCAGGGTATCATTCACCTGCCCAATCGTGATGAGGAGCAGGGAATGTCCTGCCCCGTGATCTGGCGTTGGACGCCGGAGGAAGCGTTCATCGAGAATCCGCATATCGGCCCGCTGGCAAGCTACAGGTATTCCGCAGGGTTCGTCTCAGACGCATCGATGTGGAAATTAGATGGCCCATCACCGCGCATCATTCCGCGTGAGCATCGGAAATTGATCCGCGAAGGCGATGTGCTCTTCCCCGCATCCAAAGCAGCCTTTTTTGAACTTTCCGATGCGCACAGTTCCGGCAAGTACCTTGGTGATCCTGAATTGCCGCCGAACGCCCGAGCCGGCGTCGCCATGGCCGATGGTCATGTTGAGCGACCGCCGATCCGCAATGCCGCTTCCCCTATCCCCACCGAATGGCCTGGGGGATTGACCTACGCCCAGTTCGAGCGCACCCCCTACGCCACCACTCCTGACGGCGTCCGCGGTCGCGACCTGGCCCGGTAACCGCCTCATTGCCCCCCCGCAATCAGGTCGCCGCGTTCCGGCCACCTAGGATTGCCCAATGGCCATGCCGCGTGTCGTCATTGTTGGTCGTCCGAATGTCGGCAAAAGCTCTTTGCTGAACATGATCGCGCGCGACAAGGTTTCGATCGTCGATCCCACACCCGGGGTTACCCGCGATCGAGTCAGTATCATCGCCGACATCGACCCCCCGGAACAGGGGATGCCGGTGAAACCTGTCGAGTTCATCGATACCGGGGGCTACGGCATTTACACGGCCGAGGGTGGGCGGTTCGACGAAATCGGCAATGACCTGACTCGCCTCACCCCTCAGATTGAAAAGCAGATCGCTCATGCCGTCTCGAGTGCCGACCTGATCCTCTTCTGCGTGGATGCCCAGGCGGGGGTCACTCCTCAGGATGAGATGATCGCCACGATGCTGCGTGAACAGAGGCTCGGCCATCGCGGTCGCGGCAAACTCGGTGAACTCGCGCCGATTCAGGTTGTCGCGACCAAGGTCGATGGCCCACGGTGGGAGTCGCACGCCTTCGAGCTTTCGGCCCTCGGCTTCGGCGAGCCGCTCATGTGCTCATCAACGAGCAACTACATGAGGCGCGAGATGCTCGATCGCCTGTATGCGATGCTTCCGGATGTTTCCGATGAAGAAGACCAGCGCGTCGCTTCGGCCGATCTGCGCATCGCCATCATGGGCAAGCGCAACGCGGGCAAAAGTTCGATCGTCAACGCGTTGGCCGGCGAAGATCGCGTCATCGTCAGCGAAATCCCCGGAACGACGCGCGATGCCGTCGATGTCCGGCTCGATTTCGACGGCCGCAGCATCGTCGCCATCGACACCGCCGGCCTGCGGCGTCGGCGCAGCTTCCAGGACATGATCGAGCATTACGCCTTTGATCGTGCACGCCGCGCGCTCGATCGTGCCGATGTTGCGTTGTTGGTCATCGATGCAACCGAGAAAATTTCCCAGGTCGATGAGCAACTCGCCCAGTTGATCGTCAATCACTACAAGCCCTGCGTCATCGTCGTCAACAAGTGGGATCTGGCCGAAGACCAGCTCAACCGCAAAGGCCGCCCGGTGACCCCGGATGACTATGCCGACTACATCACCAAGGAACTCAAGGGCGTTTCCTGGGCGCCGATCGTCTTCGTCTCCGCACACGAGCGCAGCAACCTGAACGCCATGGTCGACATGGCCTTCGAAGTGCATCGTCAGGCGTCTCATCGTGAAAACACGGGCAAGATCAACCGTCTCGTTCGCGATCTGTTGACCGAGCGCGGTCCCACCAACAAACTCGGCAGCCAGGCCAAGGTCTACTACGTCGCCCAGGTTGCGACCAACCCGCCGACAATCGCTCTCGTCGTCAACAAACCCGAGCTTTTTACGGTCGGATATCAGCGATTCCTGCTCAATCGCTTCCGCGAGAATCTTCCGTTTCCCGAGGTGCCTATTCGCCTCATCATCCGTGCGCGCAAGGCGACTGATCCCGCCGAACACGAGCCTGTCGCATCGGGCGGGGCGGCCTCACGCAAGGTGTGGAACCCTCATGACCATCCCGCTGAATTCCTGTCGCACGAACTTCCGGAGGGCATGACCGACGAAGAGCTCCTTCGGGCGATGCCCGACGATCCCGAGGCGTATTTTGAAGACGACGCCTGACGCGACCACAATCCGATCTTTCACTCTGAACGAATCCGTATGGACCGGTTTGCCTGACTCGGGAGCGTTCGATCGTGGCGAGTTCTTCTCCTCGGCTCGATGCCGAAACCTCGACGCTTGCAGCGCCTCATCACACGGAATCGCAGCATGGCGAGGAGCGTCTCGGCGAGTCACAAGTGCCGAACGAGCTTCACGCGATTCCTGCTGCGATGCAGCCCTCGCGCCCTCACTTGGCCCGATTGAGCGTCATCATCTCGGTCCATGCCGTCGTCGACTTTTTCTCAGCGATTATCGTTCCGCTGCTCAGCGTCCTCGAAGGTCGCCTGAGCATGTCTCCGGCCCAGGGGGCGATGCTCGTCGCCGCCGGGGGGCTTTGCTCCGGTCTTGTCCAGCCCCTGGTCGCGCTCATCAGCGACCGGAACCACGCCCGGCTCGTCGCCGCGGTCGGTTTTCTCGCCGCGGTCATCTGCGTCTCGCTCGTTGGGCACGTCCAGACCTTCAGCCAATTGATGCTCATTCAGGCAATCGGCACCGCCGGAATAGGCGCTTTCCATCCTCCCGCCGCGGCGGCAGTGGGGCATCTGGCGGGTCGCCGTCGGTCGGCGGGAGTGTCGGTCTTCTTCGTTGCGGGCATGATCGGCGCCACCGCGGGCATGATCTGGATTCCGCGCTGGGCGCGAGCCTGGGGGCTTGAATCCCTTGCCTGGCTTGCCGTGCCTGGGTTCATGGCCGTCCTGCTGCTGGTGCTGGCCATGCAGAGGGGTTCTTCAGTCTCATCCCACGCAAGGGCCGAGCACGTCCGGCTCTCCCCTGCCCAGAAAGCAGCCAGATGGAAGTGCATCTGGTTGCTCTACATCGTTTCGGCCATGCGCTACACCACCAACATGATGCTCGTGCAACTGCTCATCCGGTGGTCCGAGCAGGCGGTCTTACGATCGACAGCCGCCGCCGAACTCACACCCGCCATGCGCCTCGATGCTGCCGCAACCAACGGCCCTGTGCAGTCCGGCATGCAGGTCGGCATGGCCTGCGGCGGCCTGCTGCTCGCATGGATCATCCGACCCGGGAATGAGAAACGTCCGCTCTCGCTGACACCCTGGATCGGTGCGATGGCGATTGCGGCATTCCCATACCTGACCGACCAGCTCGACCCGCAAGGCTCGCGTGCGGTCTTGATTCTGCTCGCGGGCGCCTTGGCGTTTCTTGCCGGGGTCGGGTTCGCAGGCATGGTGCCGACAACGATCGCGCTCGCCCAGCGGCTGCTGCCCCATCGGTCGAGCCTTGCATCGAGCCTGATGATGGGCGGTGCATGGTCAATCGCCGCCGTTGGGCCGCCGCTGGTGCAAGGCATCATCGGGATAGGCGGGCTTCATGCCGCGTTCTTTTGCACGGCGGCCCTGTTGGCGGTTTCCGGGGTCGTGGCGATTCTCGTCGATGCCCGTACACTCCGCGAAGTCGGGTGATCCCGAGCGGTCGTGCCTTTATTGGGTTCTCCTCCGTGCCCGTTTGGCAGGCAGGTTTGCGGCTTCGGGTTTCACACTTCGCGGTTGACGCTGGCGATTCAGCCGCGAGCAATGTGCACGTTGTGCGCAGCATCAGATGAAGCGACAAATAAAAAACGCCCCGAATTATTCGGGGCGTCTTGTCGACATGTTTTTTGCGGCTTATCGCATCAGGTCACGCAGCAGGCGCTCCTGTTCCTGCACCCACTCGTCGAACTGCTTCGGAAGCATGCCGAAGTTGAACAGTGCGAAATTGGGGTTGTTGCGCACCATGCGAACCATCAGGCCCAGCGCTTCGCGGGCGCGATTGACAAACCGCCCGCGTTCTTCGCGCGGAGTTGACTGCGCGACCGCGATAGCGGAGGTATAGCGATTGGCATACTCATTGAACCGCTCGCCGTCCTCCTTGGTTCGATCACGGAACCGGCGCATCTCGACCTCGGCCCGGCTCACGGGGAAGTCAACCCCTGAAACCCACTCGCCGACCCACGTAACCTCGGGAACCCGCATCGCCCGCGCCAACTGCTCAATCGTGTCTGCAGTTCCCTTCGAGAAGCCGAATCGCTCAGCAACATCGCTGGTCAGCGTCAGCACCCGATCAGTTTCATTGACAAGAAACTCACCTTCTTCCGACTCATACCAGGTCACGTTACCGTTTTCGTCGATTGAACAACTCAGAGGCGTCGTGATCTGCATCGCCCGCATGATCTTCGGGTCATATCCCCCGCGGGCAGAGATCTTCTCCATCATGTAAAGGATCTCTTCCAGTTCACGACCCTGCACACCCTGCAGCGCGCCGAACCAAGCCGTGCATGCGCCATAGTTCCCGCGCGTCGTGAAGTAGATTTCTTCGATGCAGTGGCTCGTCATCGCCGCCGCCGAAATCGCCCAGTCGATCCAGGCGACCACTCGGAACTTCGGCTTGAGTTCGAACTCGATGATGTCAGAAAGTTTCTGCACTTCAAGCAGCGCGCCGCCGCCCGAGTTGATGCGTAGCACCAGAATGCCCGAACCGTCGCTCCCGATATCCTCTTCAAGCATGGGAATGACGCGCCGGATCGAATCGGCCGTCATGTACATCCCGACCATGTCCTTGTTGTCGACCCGGTCTCCCAAGGTCAGCACCACGGCCCTCGGCCCGGTCGTCGTGCGCGGACGAGATGTGCCGGTCGCGGCTGCAGGACGCGCAGCCTCGGCCTTGGCGGGCGCAGCTTCGTTCGCCGGCCCGCGTGCATCGCGCTCGACCCGAGCAATCTCATCCGGGCCGATCACGCGTTCGTGCTCCACCCCGGCAATTTCGTATTTGAACCAGTAATACCCCTCAAGCTCTTCCGTGATCTTCCCTTGAAGCACCGTGCCGTCCTTCAGGTAGATCTTGTCGATCGCCAGGGCCGTGGGAACGGCCACTAGCCCGACAACGGCGAGCGTGAGCCCGACAACCAACGGTCGAATGAAGCGAATCAGGTTCATGGGTTCCCTCGACTACGTAAGGCTCCGCACACGGTCTCAGCGGTCTCGCAGCATTTCCAGGCGGATGTTCTCGATGATGATCTGAATCTGGCGATCGTCCGGTACTCCAAGCTGCTGCGGCACGATCGACTCCTTGTATCGCCGAATGATGCCCTGAATCTGCTCAAGCACGGCAATCTGCCGCCCCCGGGCACGCTGGCGATCTTTCCGCTCCCCGGCGACCTGAATCTGCGTGTAATCCTCCCAGAGGCGGCGAATGTCACGCTCCGCACGTTCGAGGCCGCGGGCCCACGTCGACATGATCTGGTCCGACTGGCTGTCGACGCGCACATGGTTTCTCGCCATGCCCATCGCAAACAGCAGATCGTCAATCGTGCCGACAGTCCCCCGAGAGAGTCCGAGTTTCTGGGCCAAGTCCGCGTTGAGCGTCAGGGTGTCGTTGCCCAACCCGCGGGCAAGCTGTTCAATCGTGTCCCTGTTTTCGCCTTGGCCGTCGTCGGTCAGCAGAATGTCGCCCCGACCGGGATCAGGATACCCCGGAACGATCACCGGCCGACCGCCCTCGATGCGATAGCTGAAAACCTTTTCAACCATCGTCATCGCTTCCACAATCTGCTTGTCATACCCGCCCTCGAGCGCAGCGCCGACCGCCGTTGCCAGGCGCAGCGACAACTGCTTCTGACGCACAACCTCGTCGCCCGTGCTCCCGAACATCGTTGAGAGGTTGCCGACACCACCCATCCGAGCGTCGGGGTGGAAATAAATATCCTTGCAGACCAGCGGCAGGAAGGCAGCTCCGCCCATCGCTTTCTTGATCCAGAACACGACCTTCACATCCGGGCCGAACAGCCGCGGAATCTCCTCGCGAAGAATCGGGAACATCGGATCAGCCCGGAAAAGCTGATCGAAGAACGCGTCGTCGTCGTTCATTTCCTCCAGTTCGTTGTAGCGCCATTCCGAATCAAGCACGAAGATCAATACGTTCGCGTCTTGACGGTGCGCATCTCGCACCGCGTCACGCATCGGTGTCTGCGTGATTTCTCGACCGAACTTGCCCGATAGGTTGACGACATACACACGCTTTGTGTTTGCATCGGGCGTGCGTGCGGCCGGGGCAGGCCGGGCCGATGGTGCTGCGGGTGTTGCCGGTGTCTGCGGAGCCGCCGATTCTTCCTTGGTCCGTTCTACCCCGCGATTGATCGAGACGATTTCCCGCTTGTCATACGTAATTTCGCTGACAATGCCATATAGCTCGACCCGCATCCGCACCGTGGTCGGTGTTTCTTCGAGAATTTCACCTTCGATCACACGACCGCTGGTGAGCGTCACCGAGTCTTTGCTCAGATACGCCCCGCCCGCCCAGCCGAAGCTTCCGGCCGAGGCGATCAGGCTCGCTCCCAGCACAAATGCCGCCGCCGCCATCCTTGCTCGTCTCATCATGTGGGCAACCTCTTTATGGCCGCTTGACGGACCATCCACAGGTTCGCTGGTTTCGGCGAACGCCTCTCAACAACGATTCGAACCGAAGTCGCCTCCGGTTCGGTTCTTCTCAACACCTGGCAGGGCACCCCGCCCCAGCCAGTGTACCGGATCCTGCCCCGCAACCCAAGCCGAACAACTCAATCCGAGGGGCTTACATTCCCCTAGTGTCCCTTTTGTCTCACAAGTCCGACGCCCGGGTTCGAAGCAAGTTCCTGGACAAATGCCGCCGCTTCTGCAGCCGTCCTGACGCGATCCTCCAACTGGGCATCGTAAACGGATTCCAGGACGACCTTGAATCCGGGGCTAGGTAAATACCCCCATTGCACCAGGTCGTCTCCTGATACCAAGGCCGCCGGGGCCAGACCCGATGGTGTTGCGCGTAACTCCTCTACGCGCCGGCGAATACGGACAAACTCCTCCGGTTCGGTTGTGCCCAGAATCCGGAGTGCTTCAAGAAATTCCTTGCGAACCGAGAGCCGTTTCTGGCGAGCGACGCCGAGGTTCCACCATTCCCGTCGCAAGGTTCGCCAATCGGTGACGATCCCTCGAAAGAGCGTTGTTTCTTCGTTGGTCAGGCAGAGCGATTGTCGCCATCTCGAGATCGTCTCCGCCGATTCTCCAGTGCCGATTTCTCCCCCGGTTCGATCAAACAGCCAAGCGGCCAGCGCGGTTGCGTATCGCGTGTCGTCGCCGATGCGGCCGAGTCGCACCGGGGCATTGAGATTCGCTCGATCGTTCAACGCCGGCGCATCGAGGCCGAGGTATTGCAGTGTCCACGCTGCGACCGCGCGCGACGGGTGCGTCAGCATGCGGCGGAGTTCATCGCCGATTCGTTCCCGGCTTACTCCGGCCAATTCCCGAGCGTGAAGTCGGATGGCTTCCGCCGTGGCGTCCTCAAGCTCAAACCCGAGCCTTGCGCTCAGGCGGACCGCCCGGAGTGCCCGCAAGTGGTCCTCGGCGAGGCGGGCGTGCGGATTGCCGACGGCCCGAACCACACGTGCCCGAAGGTCATCCACGCCATGCACATAATCGATCACTCTCGCTTCAGGACTTTCGGCCAGCGGATCAAGAAAAAGCGCATTGATGGTGAAATCGCGTCGAAGGGCATCCGACCGGGCATCGGAAAAAATTACTGCATCGGGCCGTCTTCGATCGGAATACGGCCCATCCGAACGGAAGGTCGCCACCTCAATCGTGCAGCTATCCACATGCACCAGCACCACGCCGAATGCAGCGCCTACTTCCTGTGTTCGCGGAAAGTAACTTCGAACCATGTGCGGCGTGGCGTCGGTGGCGATGTCATAGTCCTTGGGGGTGAGTCCGAGCAGTTCATCGCGAACACACCCACCCGCCAAAAATGCCGTGTGCCCGGCTTCGCGAAGCCTGCACAGAATATGGATCGCGGCTTCCCGCGCTCGATCGGGATGGGGAGTCATCGCCACGCCGGATGGTAGATCCCCGTGACCAATTCCCGAAACGCGGCCTGAGTTCCGGCGGGCATCCAGGGTTTGAGCAGCGTCCTCCTGCGGGGATGTCGGGTTCGGCCGGGCCGCACAAGGCGCAATGGCGGCATTTTTTGCGCATCCGGCCGATCTTGCAGACTTCATCTCGATTCATCCGATCAATCGTCGTCACAGGCTGGTCGATGCTCAGCCGAGGAGTATCTTTAGTGACGATGACCGAGGGCCTTGGGCCGACCATTCCGTTCCACATCGCAAAGGCCTACGGCGTTGCCCCGCAGGCGCGCGTGCAGCCCCTCGCCAAGGCGCCCTCGTTGCCCCCGGCGACGCAAGAGGCCATGCTCTTCCACCCCCAGGGGGGTACCAAGGCCAATCCTGGTGTGGCTAGGCTCGTCGCGGCGACAGTGCCCGGGCGCGTCGATTTCAGCGGTGACGAGCCTCGTCCCTCGCGCGATGTACTCAGCATGTACCGCCACCCGGCCGACCGCAACGCGGCGGCAACCGGCATCCAGGCTGGTCGCATGCTCGATGTGAAGGGCTGATTCCCCGACCGATTTTGACATTCAGCCGACCGTCCACGCTCTGCGCAGCTCGGTGTGACTGCGACTCCTCGGGCAGACAGATGCAGACGCCCCCTCCGGGGAGGTCTCCGGAGGGGGCGTGGAGCATGTCCTCAAACTGATGATGTTTCAGCGGCGCCGACGGCTCCCGAGAAGGCCGCCGAGTGCAAGCAGTGCCGCGGAAGATGGCGCGGGCACGATGGTGAACGACCAGCCGTACAGGTCGTGATGCTCCCAGCATCCACCCGTTGCCGAAGTAAACCCGACGTATGCCAGCCCGTCAGTAAGATCGAGAATGCCCGGGATATCCAACGCGACACTGAGGACGGGGCTGTCGACGTTGGAGAACTCGACATTCAGCACGCCGGAAATGTACGAGATCCGTACCGAGTGTATCGAGCCGTCGGAAAGGTCAGGAATATCCGTCGCAATGGCGAGCGAATCGTTCATGTGCGAGGTCGTCGCCCAGCCCGTAAGCGGGGCCTGCACGCTGATGTGGTTGGCATTCGGATCGAGCGCCCGATCGTTCTTCCATGTGTCGAACTCGATGGCGATCGAGCGGGTCAACTGGTTGTACCCGATGCCGCCGCCGAGCGTACTCTGGTTCACAGCGATCAGATTCGGGCTTTCCGCCTGGATGACCAGGGCAAAGCCGTCAGCGCCGGCGAAATCATTCAACCCACCCGGGCCTCCTCGCTCAGAAATGCGGAATGAAATCTGCGTTTCCCAGTCGAGCCCGACGCGCAGTTTGTCGGTCGCCCAGATCGCCCCGACGGTCGAATCCTCGGCCGCCGTGAGGCGAAGCACCTTGTTCGGGCCGCCGAGCGGGTCGGCGGTGGTATGGGATGTGCCGAGGATATTGAGTCCTGCCGTGTGGTCGAAACCGTGATAATGGATATCGGCAAAGGCATGACCAGCCGCACCAGCGATGATCGCAAGAGCAGCACCAAGCGCGCAGTGATTCCGTCCATGCGTGCGAGCGTCCATGGCAAGTCCTCTCTCAAGTTGTCTCAAAACCAGGGAGCGTCGGGTCGAGGTCGCCTTCGTTGACTGGCCTGTGCCCGGGGGTTCTCCCTATCCACCACCTTCATCAGAAACATACACCCGATTTCGGGGGTCGCCATCCAAAGAAGGCAAAAACCCGAGCGACAAGCGCGCGACGTGTCAAGATCTATCCTCTTATTTTCACTAGATTTACGGAACCACCTCCACGCGTCCCCTCCGGCCTGATCCTCTCGGACCTTGCTTCTGATACGCTCTGGCGAAATGGCCAAGATTCGACAAGTGTTCGTATGTAGAGCCTGCGGCACAATGCTTCCCAGGTGGATGGGAAAGTGCCCCGATTGCGGCACATGGGATTCGCTCGAAGCACAGACTTCTCAGCCAAGCGCTACCAGAGATCCCCAGCGGGGTCTTGTCGAAGGCTGGGCTGCCGTGCAGGCAGGTGAAGAAATCACTGCGGGCACAGGCGAAACGCCCCGGGCCGTGCCGGTCGCCGAAATCGGCGACGAATCCGGTGCACTGCACAGGTTGCGAACGGGCATCCACGAGTTCGATCGTGTCCTCGGCGGGGGCATCGTTCCCGGTTCAGCCCTGCTGATCGGCGGCGAGCCGGGCATCGGGAAAAGCACATTGCTGCTCCAGGCAGCCGGGGCGCTGGCAAAGTCGGGTGTGCGTGTGCTGTATATCTCAAGCGAAGAATCGGCCGAGCAGGTTCGGATGCGCGCGCACCGTCTCGGTGTGGCCGATGAGGCCGAACTCTTCGTGCTTGCCGACACCAATCTCGCGAGAATCGTCGAGCAGGCACGCATCACGCTTCCCCGTGCCATCGTGGTCGATTCCATCCAGATGATCTACAAGGGTGATCTTGATGCGCCGCCGGGAAGCCTGACGCAGCTCCGGCGTTGCGCCAGCGATCTTGTGTTTCTGGCCAAGGCCAGCGGCATCGCTGTGGCTCTTGTGGGGCACGTCACCAAAGACGGCCAACTGGCCGGGCCTCGCCTGCTCGAGCATGTCGTCGATGCGGTCGTCTACTTTGAAGGCGATCGGATGCACGCGCATCGTGTTGTGCGCGCGGTCAAAAACAGATTCGGAACCACGCTCGAAATCGGCATTTTTGAAATGTCCGGCGAGGGCCTGATCGAGACCGCCGAAGGCACGCTGATCGCCCCGATCAACGCCGGCCCGATGCGCGCCGGCAGCGTCGTCTGCCCGGTCATGCACGGCTCACGCTGTCTCATGGTCGAGGTGCAGGCCCTGACGGCAACGGGCTTTCTCGGTGCGGCCAAGCGCAAAAGCAGCGGGATTGATCCCAATCGCCTGGCCATGCTGATCGCCGTCCTCGAACAGCACGCCGGGCTGCGCTTGGCCGACCGCGACATCTTTGCTTCGGCCGTGGGGGGGGTGCGGGTGGTCGAACCCGCCGCCGATCTCGCCCTCTTGCTCGCGATTGCCGGAGCACACAACCGCCGCGGCATTCCCCCCGCGACATGCGCGATCGGTGAAGTCGGCCTCGGCGGCGAGCTTCGCCCGGTGACAGGTATCGAGCAGCGGCTTCGCGAAGCCGCGCGCCTGGGGTTCACGCGCGTGCTGGTCGGCACATCAGGGAAATCGGCGCCGAAGTTGCCCGTCATCGCCGGATTGCGCATCACGCCCGTTGCCGATGTCGCCGCGGCGATGGAGCAGCTCGACCCGGTGGAAAAAACACCCAGGTAACGCCACAGGCGGCTGATTCAGGTCGATGCTGCCGTCTCAGCGATCTGTAAGCCACTCGGGAAGCGGAGTGACCCTGCCATCGCGCCCGACGCAGGCGAGTGTGGTCGAGGCGCTCGCAAGCAGGTCATCACCCCGGGCTGCAAGTTCCCCAACCTCGAAGCCTGTTCGTTCGAGCAGGCGCACGTCGTAGGCATGTTCAATCTTGACCCGGCCCGCTGTGATCACCCGTGTGGTCACTTCCACCAGGTCGTCATAGCGTGCAGGTCGGCGATAGGCCATATCGAGCCGTGTGATCACCAGCAGCACACCCGATGCTTCGAGCTGGGCATAACTGACTCCGCTGGTGCGAAGCAGTTCCGTCCTGCCGATTTCAAGCCAGGGAATGTAACTGGCATGGTGCGCTACGCCCATCGGGTCGCACTCGCAGTAGCGCACCCGTACGCGCGTGATCCCCTGACGTTGAGGCGCTGAAGCCTGCCAACCCATCTGCGATTGCATGCCCCAATGTAGCCCGGCGCAACCACTCAAGAGGCTTCGCTCGTGCGCGTCGCCGCCGCGATGGCGACGCCCGTCGCCACGGGCAACACCGCCAGCAGCAGCCGGATGCCGGCAGATGGAAACACGCCGAGGCGTGGTGCCTTCGGGGCGAAATCCACCAGGCACGGCAGAATAAACCCGAGCGCCGTCAGCACGGCATAGAGCAACGAACGCGGTGTCGGGGCGAACAAGTGTCCTTGCACCACCACCATACCCAGGAGCACCGCCACGATCACCCCCACACCCACCCCGAGCGATCGCTTTCGCCACAACGTCGCGGCGAGGGCGATCCCCAAGAGCATCGCCGCAAGCACCCCCGCGCCCTGACCGAGTTTGAGGCTGTAGTGCCCGAGTGTCAGCATGGCGCTGGCCCCTGCCGCCGGAATCAACAGGAGAAGCGCGGCAATCCAAGCTCGGCAGGCTCGGCAGCTCTGCGAAGCCCCTGCGACACCCCCGAATACCAGGATGCAGGTCAGCACAACGAGCGGTGCGGTCTCGGCAAAAGTCGCTTCGTGGAGCGCCGGCTTGAATAGAAATAGGGCGACAAGACCGACTGCCGCGCCCGCCGCGGCGCCCAGCCAGTGCCCCCATCGGGTCATCATCGAAGCTATGCCGACGCCAAGCGCCGCAAGGGCGACGTACGGCAACTGGTCAAAGGCCGTCTGCGGCGGCTGCCGCACACCTCCGAACGCAACCGCGAAGGACGAGACGAAGATTCCTGTCGCGGCAATGCAGTGCAGCAGTCCGAGAGGTCTTGCCGGCGCCTTGCCGAGAGACGCTCCCAGCGTGGGCGAGCGGGGTCTGTCGGCCGCCAGCAGCGCTCCGAAGACCACCAATCCGCCCAAAGCCGGCGGAAGAGCGCCGATCGCCAGTTGCCTCAGCACGGCCGGGTCCATGCCTGCACCTGCTTTCGCTGCGTCGTCCGCGGGGTGGGCATCAACCCGCGGGTGGCGTGGGCACACCGCTCCTGAATCGCAACTCGATCAGTCTGTCACTCGCTCACCGTCCGCCTTGCAGGCTGACGATAATTCGGACATCATCGCCGATACCGCCGAGCATATGTGTCATCCCGAATTCGGATCGCTTGATGGTCAGCGTGGCTTCAAAACCGGCCACCTCGCCGCGGCGGCCCTGCCCGCGGCCGGTGTCCTCCACCCTCACGGTGACGGGCTTGGTCTGACCGTGCAGGGTCAACTCCCCCTGCACGTCGTAGATGTTGTCGCCTTTCGAACTGAACGACTTGCTCTTGAACGCAAGCTCAGGGAACTCCGCCGCGGAGAAGAAATCCGGACTTCGCAAATGCCGGTCACGGCCCTCATTGGCCGTATCCACACTCTCCGTAGGCACCTTGACTTCGATGCGGCTGTTTGAAGGGGTCGTCGGATCGATCAGGAATGTACCTTCCATCCGGTTGAAACGGCCCCAGTAATATGAGACGTTA
Source organism: Phycisphaeraceae bacterium (assembly GCA_019636695.1). Taxonomy (GTDB): domain Bacteria; phylum Planctomycetota; class Phycisphaerae; order Phycisphaerales; family UBA1924; genus JADLCM01. Next base: position 189,230 of record JAHBXD010000005.1, on the reverse strand, counting down.
TTGTGCTTTACACGAAAAACAATCGACGAATGCACGGGATCAACCTTGAAGATATCTTCCGCTGCCGTCGTTGCATACAACACGGGCGTCATCGACTGCTCCGCGGGCGCTTCACATGGCCCGCAGGGGCCGAACGCCAGAAAAGCACCGAGTGCCGTTACGCCTGCTCCTGCCGCCACTGCCGACAAGGTCAACTTATTCATCTGGGCTTGCTCCTGTTGAGTGCTTCGACCGATTCCCATCTTGTGGGTGCATCGTGGGTGCGTCAAATCCGCGTAGAGGCCGTTCTATTCCCGCAACACCGGCTCTGCCAGGCACGCCCGAAGCGGGCGATGGGGCAAAATACCTAGTTCGCTCCCCCGCCTCAGAAACTCCTCCGCGGCCTCAAGCTCTCGCGGCCCGATGTCAAACTTCAGAAACGACCCCAGATACTCCACAGCCGCATCGATGGGCCAGGCGTGCTCAGGGGCCCTCCGTTGGGCGATCCATGCCAGACGCTGGGCATTGTGCCTCCGCTGGCGGTCGAGCACCGCGGCCGCCAGTTGCACCCTCGATTCATGCAGCCGCTCGCGCCTGCACATCCACGTCGCGTACACAAACGGCATCCCCGTCATGTCTTTCCACGACTGGCCAAGGTCGAGTTGATGGGGGTAGATCTCCGCCGGAGGCGGGTCGGTCATCACCTTATCGCCGATCAGCAGCATCGCCTGCGGCCACTGGCCGTCATCGCTCCCTCCGGACACGGCATATCGCTCGCGGGCATCAAAGTCGATCAGGGTCGGCATGCGTCCGGAAAGGTGATGCAGCACCACTTGGCAAAGCACCGCGGAAGTGTGACTGTCCGTATCGACATACACCCGGGTCAATTCCGCCGCCGGCACGCGCGAAAAAAGGCGCACCGTGCACGTCGGGCCATCGCAACCGATCATCCCAACCGGCACAATGGCGAGTTCCAGCGGCGACCGCACGGCATCAACGATGCTCGCTAAACCGAGATCGATGTCGTCACGCTCGAGTAGCCCGACGATCTTCGACGGCACCGCCGCCGTCAACTCGAGCACATCGAGTCTGTCAAGCCCCTCGACCAGCGGGCACGTATTGAGATAACGCACATACCCGATCCGAACCTGATCCATCCGCAACTGTACCGGCCACGCGGCGGTTTTCCGGCCACCCCTCTGCATCCCGCCGGATCACCACACCCGAAGCGACGACTGGCCTCACCCGCCCCCCCGATCCTCCTAAGGGCGTCATGACTCCGGGCAGGGAGCCGTTCACGTCTGCCTGGAACCGGCCAGTGAACAGGGCCTTCTTCGATCTGGCCTGGGCAGACATCGCTGCATGCTTGGCGACCTCGCGAACCCAGCCTATGCTCTATCGTTGGCCCCCGGCCGCATGGGCGCTTAGCTCAGTTGGCTAGAGCGCATCCGTCACATGGATGAGGTCACAGGTTCGAGTCCTGTAGCGCCCACTTTCCCGCTTTCCACCGGTCCACATACGAAACCACACCCCGCCGAAACCACTTGGTCTTCGCGGTTGTGTTTGTGGGACGACAACGCCTTGGGATTGCTCGGGCGGGTGTGATGCCCGATGCGCTGCCGCCGCATCAATGCCGCCGCCGGATCAAAGTGTGCATCACGCGCGTGGAGTGCTTGCCGGCTCTCAGCCCGTCGACCCGGCTGTGCCTGCTATGGCCTCAGAACGGGATGTCGTCCTCAGGTTCACCACCCGTCCGTCCCCCGCCCGAGTTCCCCGCGGCCTGTGGGCGTCGTCCACCGCCGCCTTCGCCGCCCCCGCCGTCGTTCCGCGAGTCGACGAACTGGAAGTTTTCGATCACAACGACCAGGCGCGACCGGTTGGCCCCGGTCTCTTTGTCCTGCCACTGGTCCGTTTTGAGGCGGCCTTCGATGAAAACCGGCCGCCCCTTAGAGAGGTACTGCGCCATCACTTCGGCCGTACGCCCCCAGGCTTCGCAATCAACGAAAGTGGTCTCTTCACGGTTTTCGCGATTCGAGCCTTCACCCACGCTGTAGCGTCGATTCACCGCAAGCCCGATCCGCGCCACCGCCGTGTTGTTCGAAGTATGCCGGAGTTCAATGTCCCGCGTCAGGTTGCCCATCAGGAACACGCGATTGAAATTGCCCGCCATAACGTCTCCTCAGCCAGTGGATGCCCACGCAGACCTCTACCCGAACAAGAATCATACCCTTTCGCAACCCTCCCTGCCGAACTGAGCGCGCATGCGGCTACAAGCGCACGAAGTCGGGGGGAAGTGCTATGCAGGGTCACGTGCGTACAAAGACGCGAACCCCAACGCCTTCATGGCCATATGGGGTGCTCGGCATCCCGCCCCTCCTGCCGGTGCGCATGACCCCACGGATAAAGCCCGTCAGTCGAGGTCTTCTTCAGAAGTCTCTTCCGTCGGCTCATCCTGCGAGGCCACGGCAACGGTCACCGAAGTCGGCTCGGCGTCGCGCTTCTGCTCAGCACGAAGGCGAGCCTCGATCTCGAGTTCGTTCCGCTGATCCGCCGACCGCATTTCCTCCTCGGTCAGGTGATCCGCTCTCGTAATCAGCGTCCGCATGATCTTTTCGGACAGATTGCAGTCACGCTCGAAGCTGGCCATGTGGTCATTGGGCGCCTTGATATACGCCAGGATGTAGACGCCGCGCCGCTGCTTCTGGATCTCATACGCCAGGCGCCGCTCGTCCCACTTCTGCATGGCCAGCACCTGGGCGTTGGCTCGCGTCAGCAGATCATTGATGTGGGCGATCGCCGCTCCGAAATCGGCCGCGACGGCCTGTGACAGCAGAAACATCACTTCATACGTATACGTTCTCTGCTCGGGCATGGACGGTTCCTTTCCGCCCGGCGAGGTTCTCGCCGGGACCACGATCAGTCTTTGCTCCCCGCCTCGGACGATCCGGGCGGAACAGGGTGATTCAAACTCTCCCCGCGTTGAGAATTGTCCGACGCCGGGCGGGTCGTCCGCTCGTCGGAACTTCGCGTCGTCGGCCCCGGCTGCACGCTGCGGGGTTGTGCTTCCGGGCGCGCATTGAACTGGTTCATCGCCGCGTTGATCCCCGAGGCGATGAACATCTCCGCTGCGTCGGCCGCACGATCCGCCGCCGTCAGCATCTCACTCCACTCCGCCTCGCCGAAACGGCTCAGCACATAGTCAGCCTGGATCATCTGAGGCGGCTTCTGTCCGATCCCCAATCGCAGGCGGCAGAACGAATCGGTTCCCAGCGCCCGCGAAATATCGGCCAGACCGTTGTGGCCTCCGGCTCCGCCCTCGGGCCGCAGCCGAATCTGCCCCAGCGGCAGCGCCAGGTCATCGGTAATGACAAGCAGGTCGCGATCGTGAGCCAGCTTGTAGAACCGCAAAGCCTCGCCCACCGAAAACCCCGAGCGATTCATGTAGGTCACCGGCTTGATGAAGAGGCATCGCTCGCCGCGAACATCCGCCTCCAGCACGTCGGCATGGAAGCGGGCCTTCACCGGCTGGGTCGGGGCATGTCGACGCGCAAGCGCATCAATGACCATGAACCCAGCGTTGTGCCGCGTGCGCTCATAGGTCTTCCCCGGATTGCCCAGACCGACGATCAACTTCACCTGCACTCCTTCCAAGCCGACTGCCGGACGCCTTGGCTCTTTCGCCGTGCAGTTGCACGCGACCTTCGCGGAGTTCATGGCAACTGAAACCACCTCACGCCCCGGATCACTTCTTCTTGTCCCCGGCCTTCGGATCGGCCTTGGCCGCCGCACGCTCCTCGGCCTTCTTCTCGGCGATGACGGTCGGTTGCGCCGGCGCAGCCGTGCCGTCGGCAGCGACCGCCTCGCCCGTCTTCTCTTCCGACTGCACCACGATGTGCGCCACCACGGCATCGGGTGGGCTCATCAGGCGAATCCCCGCATCAGGCATCGACACCTGCGAAGCCATGATCGAGTCACCCGCCTGCATCTCGGTCACGATCACTTCCACATATTCCGGAAGCGTCGCAAGTGTGCACTCGATTTCAAGCTCCGTCATCGGGCGGATCATCACCGCTCCCGCCGTGCTCAGCCCGCGGGCTTCGCCGATCAGGTGCACCGGAACTTTCACGCGCACCTTCTCGTTCAGGTCCACGCGCATGAAGTCCGCATGCACCGGGCGCGTGCCGAGGTGATCGAACTGCAGATCCTTGAGCAGGATGTATTCCGGCTGCCCGCCGTCAAGCGCCATCCGGAAAACCCGCTCACCCTTGTTGATGTGCTTGACCGTCTCGCGGCCGTCGAACGAAACCGCCACCGGCTCGGTCTTGTGGCCGTAGACCACGGCCGGCAGACCGCCCGCCTCGCGCTCGCGCCGGGCATACCGGCTGCCGATGCGCGCTCTCGAATTCGCAGTCAGAATCGGTGCATCTTCGTGCATAACTCACCTCGAAAAGTGTGAAATTGACCTCGCCATCGCGATCAGCGCTTCGGACCCACCTTGTCCCTGAACAACGCACTGACCGAGAGATTGTGATGAATGTTGTGAATTGCATCGCCCAGCAGCGGCCCGACGCTCAGTACCGTGACCCGATCTCGAATCACGTCGCACCGCCCGTCGATCGGAATCGTGTCCGTCACAACGATCCGATCGATCGGCGCCGCCGTCAGCCGCTCGAGCGCAGGCCCCACAAGCACCGCGTGCGTCGCCGCCGCGATCACCCGTTTCGCCCCGCGCTGCTTGACCAGACGTGCGGCTTCGCACACCGTCCCTGCCGTCGAAATCATGTCGTCGAACATCAGCACCGTCTTGCCGTCCACGTTGCCGATCAGGTTGCTGCTGACCACGTGCGAGCCGCTCAGCCGCTGCTTGTGAATGATCGCCAGGTCTCCACCGAGCAGGTTCGCCACCTTCTCCGCGACCTTCATGTTGCCTACGTCCGGGCTGACAAGGCACAGGTCGCCGAGTTCCTCACGAATCGAACGGAAGTAATCCAGGAACACCGGCGCTGCCGTCAGGTGGTCCATCGGCAGGTCGAAAAACCCCTGAATCTGCGCTGCGTGCAGGTCAATCGCCAGCACACGGTCTGCCCGAGCACCGGTAATCAGGTTCGCCACCAGTTTCGCCGTAATCGGCACTCGACCCTCATCCTTGCGATCCTGTCTGCCGTATCCGAAATACGGCAGCACAGCGCACACACGCTGCGCGCTCGCCCGACGCAGACAATCGATGAAGATCAGAAGCTCCATCACGTTGTCATTCACCGGCTCGCACGTGGAAAGCACGACATAGCAATCGCGCCCGCGAACGTCCTCGTCCAGCTTGACCAGCAGTTCGCCGTCAGGAAACTCGAACGTCTTGGCATCCCCGAGCGCCATCCCGAGGTGCTCGCAGATTCTCCTCGCCAGCGCCTTGGTGTGCCGCCCTGCGAAAATCTTCATCTGATCGTTGTCACGACCGGCCTCAGCGCGCGTTCGCTGCGTGGTTCCCATGCTCATGCCCCTCCTCGTGAGCGATAGATCCGGTCAACTTCAGCAAGGTGTTCGAGCGTGTTGATGCTCAGCACATCTTCCGGGGGCACCGCATCAATCACCTCGACCCGTCGGCCATCGGCCATCAGCAATGTCGGCACATCCGTGACGTAATACTCGCCCGTCGCCTGGTTTCGCTCTACCCGCGAAAGAGCGGAGAAAAGCGCCCCTGGCTCAAAGCAGTAGTAACTCGGGTTTACCTCGCGAATCAGCAACTGCGCGGGTGTCGCGTTCTTCTGCTCTACGATGCCCACGAACTTCCCCGTCTCGTCACGCACCACGCGACCATACCCCGTCGGATCGGCGATCACACTCGTCGCCAGGGTCGCCGATGCGCCGGTCGCTCGATGGCGATCCAGTACCTTTCGAAGCGTCGAAGCCCGAATCAGCGGCCCATCTCCGCACAGCACAAAAACTTCCCGTGCCTCCCCCGTTCCGCCCGAGCCTCCCTGACCTACCCCCTCGAAGAACCCCTGGGCACACAGCACCGCATGCCCAGTGCCCAACTGTTCTTCCTGCAGCGCGAACGCTAAGCCAGAATACCCCGCCAGCGCCTCACGAACCAGTTCCTGCTTATACCCCACAACAACCACGATCTTCCCGCAACCGGCCTCGCGGCAGGCATCCACGACCGCGCACACCATCGCGCGGCCGCCGATCGGATGGCAGACCTTCGGAAGGTCGCTCTTCATCCGCGTTCCTTTCCCCGCCGCGAGAATGATCGCCGCGGGGGCATCTGATCGCGTCGCTGTCGTCACGTGGTCTCCTCACAAGAACCAAGAGTCATCACGGTTTCGCGTGCAGCCTGAGCGGGGCGGTGCAGGCGCTCTTTCACATCAACCTGCCGTAACCCGGGGCCGTCACGCCTCTCCCTCCTCGTCCACTCCCATGGGCGGATCGCCGCTGACCGCCGCGCCATCTCGATATCGATGCCTCAACCACTTGCCAATGCAATTCGCGCATCCCGCTCGCGCGAACTCGACCGATACAACTGCCCGGCCAGGATTCGAACCTGGACAGTCAGAACCAAAATCTGATGTGCTGCCGTTACACTACCGGGCAATACGGGTATCAAACCCGAAACGTCTCAAACAACTCCCTTTCTGATCACGCTCGGCATGGCCGGCGCTCGTACGGGTCCACCAGCGCGGCCCGCACTCCGGGAGACACCCCGGGGAGTCGGAGACCGCGGCACACTCGGTCGCACCCTCTCAGGAAGCGACCTTGGAACTCAGACCCCCGTGTCCGCGATTCGGGGGGGCCTCTGCACACGCCTCAGCCTCTCGGCCTCGTCGTGTTCGGTTCCGCGAAACCCGGTTTCCACCGGGGACGCAAAGTCTATGGCCCGCCCCGTGCCTAGGCCACCCCACCCGAACCTGACCCAGGATCGCCCCCGGGCTTTCACCGGGCAAGGCGCTTCAGACGAACCACATCCAAATTCACCCGTTCGCCCGCTTCCGGGCGCGGAGAAAGCGTCGCAATCGTCCCGCCTCGCAGTTCGATCGCAAACTGGGCGTCATAGCGGCTCGAATACCGCGGCAGCCTCGCCTCATATCGATCCAATCGCGGGTCATCCGTCTTGGGTTCGTCCTCCCGCCGCGGCGGCTCGACCTTCATTTCATGCATCGCCGTGATGCGCCCCGTCCCGTCAACAAAGATGATGTCGATATCCACAAGGCAGTCACGCATCACGAACTCGAGCCGTTGCGACCTCGGAAATACAAACAGCATTCCCCCATCTGCCGCGATCTCATCCCGGCCGCTCAAGCCGCGCACCCGAGTGGCATCGTCAGCCGCCAGCTCAAGAAGAAAGGTCTTCCCGCCCAGGGTGACCCGCTCGCGGCCGTCGGCGACTGGTGCGGAGCTTGCCGGTGCGCACCCCACGATCGCCACGGGGGTAATCGCGCCGAGCATCAGGGCCGAGGCCATCGTCACAATGTGCAAAGCCAACGGTCATCCTCCGACGTGAAAATGATGTCGTGCTGTGGAATCCTACGAAGGTCAAGCCGCGAGGCGAACGCGCTCGCCGATAAATGCTCTTCCGGTTCCATCCCGCACCAGCGGCCGATCAACGCAATCATCCGCTCCACCGCGACCCCTCGACGCAGATATTCCGTCACGCGCGTGTCACCATGACGCTTGGCAAGCCTTCGTCCGTCCTCTCCGCGCACCAGAGGCAGGTGCGTATATGCCGGCTCAGGCTCCCATCCGAGCGATCGATACAGCAGCAGTTGCCTCGCGGCTGAGTCCAGCAGGTCGTTCCCGCGCACGATCTGGGTGATGCCCTGACGAGCATCATCAACCACCACGGCAAGTTGATACGCAGGCTGCCCGCGTTTCGTCCACACTACAAAATCGCCGAGGCGACCCGAAACCTCGATGCGCTGCGGTCCCGCAAAGCCGTCGGTGAACTCCACCATGCCCGGCGATGTCAGAAACCGCCAGTTCGTTGCCTCATCCGCAAAAACCACGGGTTTCCCGGCATCCGTCGGCCGCAGCGAAGGGTCATACCGCGATTCGTGGTCGCCCTCCTGGGGGGCGCTTGCCGCTGACGCAATCTCACCCCGCGTCAGCGCGCAGCGATGCACATCGCCGCGTGCGGCGAGCACGCGCATGGCCTCTCGATACGGCCGCAGATCCGTCGATTGCACCAGCGGGCCTTCGTCCCAATCTATGCCCAGCGCCCGCAAGGTCGAGATCGTCTCATCAATCGCGCCCGGCTTCACTCGCGGCGTGTCCAGATCCTCGATCCGAAGCACGATCCGCCAACCACGCTGTCGGGCAATCGCCCAGTTCACTAAAAAAGTTCGGGCATTCCCCAGATGTAACGCTCCAGTAGGCGATGGCGCAAGCCGCGTTGTGTTTCGGGATATGGAAGGGAGCGAGCCCACGCTACACTGCGCTTTCCCCGAAGGAGGATCAACCATGGCCGAGCGCCTGACCCCGGAGGAGATCAAGAATCGCCTCGCCGAGATGCCCGAATGGGCCGAAACCGGCGGCGAGATCCATCGCACTTTCGCCTTCGCCGACTTTGTCGAGGCCATGGGCTTCGTCAACCGCATCGCCATAGACGCCGAACGTGCAAATCACCATCCTGACATCCTCATCCGCTACAACAAGGTCACGCTTCGACTTTCCACCCACGACGCAGGCGGCATCACCGAGAAGGACTTCGCGCTCGCCGCCATCGCCGAATCCCGCGCGCCGCAGGAGGTCCGCCACTCCGCCTGATCCACCGCCGTCACGCCCGGCTGAACTGCTCCCGGCTCAGCATCAGTTCCAGCGTCTGACATACCAGGTCGACGTCCCGCGCACTCAGCCGCGGGTGAAATGGCAACGCAATCGTGCGGTGGCTCACGCTCTCGGCGATCGGAAAACTCCCTGGTCCATACCCCAGCCTGCGATACGGCGGCTGAAGGTGAATGCACGGGAAATACGGTGCGCACCCCACCTCGTGAAGCCGCATGCCGTTGATGATCCGGTCGCGCTCCTCCGCCCCATACTGCGTGCTCAGCCGCACGACAAACACGAACCAGCTCGGGTCAACGCCCGGCTGCACTGCGGGCAGAACAATGTCGCCTGCCCCGAGCAGCCGATTGATGTACATCGTCGCCACTTCCTGCCGACGCTGAATCAACTGCCCGAGTCGGCGCATCTGCGCCACCCCGAGCGCGGCCTGAAGTTCACTCAATCGGTAGTTGTACCCCAGGTTCGGGTGGCTCAACCACGCCCCGGTGTTCGAGGTGTTCGGCGATCCCGTCCCCTTCGGTTCCCTTCCTTGGTTCCGTAACGACCGGCAGCAGTCTGCCACCCGGTCGTCATCCGTCACAACCATCCCACCCTCGCCCGTCGTGATCTGCTTATTCGGATAGAACCCGAAAACGCCTACGCGGCCGAAACTCCCGCAAGGTCGCCCCTTATACCTCGTTCCCAGCGCCTCGCAGCAGTCCTCGACCAGAGGGATCTCCAGTTTCGCCGCGATCGCCGCATACTCATCCATATACAAGGGATTGCCGAACGTCTCCACCGCCAGGATTGCCTTCGTCCGAGGGGTCACGGCCTGCTCGATCCGCCCGGGGTCCATGTTCAGCGTCTTGGGGCAGATATCAACAAACACAGGCTTGGCGCCGACATACAGAATCGCATTCGCCGAAGCAATGAAACTGAACGGCGTCGTGATCACTTCATCCCCGGGGCCGATCCCGAGCGCAAGCAGCGCCAGATGCAGCCCCGCCGTCCCGCTCGATACCGCGACCGCATGCCGACACCCCGATACCTTCGCCACGTGCGATTCAAACTCTTCCTGCATCGGGCCGATTGAAAGCCGCCCCGACCGAAGCACACGGACAACCAGTTCTTCTTCAACGCTCGAAAGATCCGGCTTGCTCAGGGGAATTTCAGTCTCGGACATCGCATCCTCGCAGGCGCTTGGGTGACCGCAAGCGTAGCAAACCACGCTTCACCCGGTCGGCATACTGCCGCTCGTGGTGCAACTTCGCCCAACAGGGCAAACCAATACCCTCGCGTCGTGACACGCGCTCGGCAAGCCACCGGCTACGACATGCACGCCGGGCTGGAACCCCAAGACCCGACTCCCGGCGCCGCTCCGAATCCCTCGGACTTCAGCGGGGCCAGTCCACCATCAATTGCTGCGTCTTGTCGGCCGAACCATCAAACTTCCGCAGCGTCAGCACGATCTCGATCGCGCTCGGCTTCCCCTCCGCCTGGTGCACCCGATACTCCACCTGCCGAGGATCTCCCTCCGAAGGCGTCATCCCCGCGCCCCACGTGAAATACCCCTGCCCCTGCGCCGCCGCCTGCCTCGCCCGATCCCGCATCATCGGAGGATCGAACACCACACCCGTCCCCACCGAGGCCTTGATCCGCACCTTCCACTCGCCGTTGTCGACGCTCGTTTCCTTATACACCAGGTACGCATAGTCCGTGTTGATCGGCGCGTCATACCCGTCCAGATATCCAAGCCCCTCGTGCCGATACGACCCGCTGTCCGCGGGAACCTCAAGCAGCGGCTTGTCCTTCGTGTTGTTCACGATGCACGGGAAACTTCCCATCGGCGGTCCCTTCATCAATAAAGATTCCTCTGCGGCGAAGCCGACACCACGCCCGACGTCCTCACACCGGCGCCACCGGAGGCGCCACGGGCGGCATCCGGCAGCCTACCCGCTCGACAGCCGCCGCGAAAGCCTCTCCGCCGATTTCCCGGACCTCCGCCGATGATCCGCTTCGAGAGCACTGCGCCACTTCGAAAGCAGTACTCAACCCCCGCTCGTCCCGAAACGGAAATCAAAACCGCGCAGCGAGTTTCACCCGACGGGCCTTACGCACGCTGCCGTCCAGCGGCTCTTTCGAAAGCGGGCGAAGGGATTCGAACCCTCGACGTTCAGCTTGGAAGGCTGACGCTCTACCACTGAGCTACGCCCGCGAACCCCCCATTCTACCACCCTCACCCGGCCCCGGGACGCCACTCCCTCCAGACGACGGCGCCTCGCGTGCGGCGGCATCCGCCCGCCCATCCTGGTCACGCGCAATCGTATTCGCACATTTGCATGGCACACGAATACGGGTACACTGGCGACTTTGAATGGAAGACACATGTGCAATCGTACCTTGACCGTCCTGGCCTTCGGCGCAGCCCTGGTCATCACAGTCGCCTTCTTCAAGGTCGCACAGAAAGACACCCATCGCGATCAGGTCCGCGAAGCGGTTTCCATCGCCATCGAGCAGGCCCCCGATTACACCGCCAACGGCCCTTGGTACTATGACACACTTTCCGCATTTCACGATAAGTGCTTCGATCGGCACTTCATCCTCGAGAAGGGCCGATGCGGCCGCGTCATTACTTTGTTCGATGCCCAAGCCTACCTTGAAGACAACTACGAAATCATGATCCGGACCGCCCGCAATCAGGGACGTGTTCAACAAGCCGAACACCTCGCCAAAATCCGCCCTTCTGTCAGAATCTCGATCTGAAATACCCCTCGAAAATTGCCACCCACGCGACTATGCTGCACGGTGCGGCGCTGTACACAAGTCGGGGGGCGCATGGGGCACCATCAGAGCCAGCTCGTTGACAGGCTCACGGCAGAAGCTGCGGCACTCCCTGACGATGCTCTGCCAGCATTTCTGGACGCTATCACCGATCTTCAGCTGAGAGATGCCGTCCGCCGTCGCCTCAAGGCATTGAGTGCCGATGCTCAGTCCGAACCTGCCTCCTCGTCGCCCTCGGCCGAGATCAATCTCTCATGGGGAGTTCCGCCCGCTCCCTCCGCTCGCATCGATCACGCTGTTGATTCCGCACGAGCTTGGGCCGAACCCTTAGTCGAGACTATCGGCTCGCACATCGGCCAATACCTCTTACTTGGTGTGTTGGGCGAAGGTGGTTTCGGCGTCGTCTACGCCGCCGAACAGTCAGCCCCAGTACGCCGTCGCGTAGCGCTCAAGGTCATCAAGCCCGGAATGGAATCGCGCGATATCATCGCGCGTTTCGAAGCCGAACGCCAGGCCCTCGCCATCATGCATCATCGAGGCATCGCTCAGGTATTCGATGCCGGTGTGACCGAAGGTGGCCGTCCCTACTTCGTCATGGAGTTCGTCAAGGGCGAGCCGATTACTGATTACTGCGATCGAAATAAACTCACAACCCGCAGCCGGCTTGACATCTTCGCCCAAGTCTGCGATGCCGTTCAACACGCGCACAATAAGGGCGTCATCCATCGAGATATTAAGCCCAGCAACGTCCTTGTCACTGTCGACGCTGACGCACCCCAGCCCAAGATCATTGACTTCGGGGTCGCCAAAGCACTCAACCAGCCTCTCACCGAGCAGACGCTTTTCACCGCGCAAGGCCACCTTATTGGTACGCCCGAATACATGAGCCCTGAGCAGGCCGAGATGGGAGCAACAGACATTGACACCCGCAGCGACATCTACTCCCTCGGCGTTCTGCTCTACGAACTTCTCGTCGGTGCTCGGCCATTCGACCTTCGTCGCGCAGCACTCTATGAAATGCAACGCATCATCCGCGAGCAGGAGCCGCCCCGACCCAGCACGCGCCTTTCGGGTCTCGCCGCCCACTCTGGGAACACCGACCTTGCCGATTCCATAGCACGCCATCGCCGTGTACGACTTGCCGACTTACTCAGCGAACTACGTGGCGAGCTCGAATGGATCCCCCTCAAGGCTCTCAAGAAAGACCGCACAGAACGCTATCGCTCCGCCGCGGACCTTGCCGATGATGTCCGCCGCTTCCTTGCGGGGCAGGCTATCTTGGCCCATCCCGACAGCACGGTCTACCGCATGCGCAAATTCTTGCGGCGGCACAAAATTCCTGCTGGTGTTGCTACGGTGCTAGTCTTCGTGCTGCTTCTCGGCATCGTCGGCACGTCTTGGGGCCTGAAGCAGGCTGTCAAGGCCCGCGAACGGCTCGTGCATGCCCTCGCGAAAGAATCCCATGCGCTGCAAACCGCTCAAGATGCTCTCTTCCGAGAGTCTGAAGCCCGTATCGAAGCGACCCGACTCGCTGAAGAAAGCGCGCGTCAGGCCTACATCGCAAATATCCTTGCAGCGGAGCAACTCATCGCGCACAACCAAGCAGGCGCTGCAACCCGGCTATCGGCATGCGATCTGCGTCTTCGCAACTGGGAATGGGGCCATCTCAAGGCCCTCGCCGACAATGCGATGATCGTGCTGCGTGGACACGGCGATGAGGTAACGTTTGCTGCGTGGAATCCCGATGGTATCAGACTCCTGACCGTAAGCGATGATCATACTGTTCGCGTCTGGAACACCGAAACAGTGAATCGCCCATTCGTATTGGCCTTCAAGGAAGGAGCAGGTGTCACCTCGGCCGCATGGAGTCCGGATGGGTCCATGTTCTGTACGGTGCATATTGACGGCACGGCTCGCTTCTGGGACGCTTCATCGGGAATCGAGATCAACGTAATCGGGGGACGCAGCGAACCCGTACGCTCAGCATCGTGGAATCCTGTTGGCAGGCAGTTTCTTACGGTGCGAACAGACGGTTCAGTTCAGATCTGGGATGTCGCCGGCAGACGCATGGAGTTTGTGATACCACCCGATGAATTTCCCATCACTGCCGCTGAATGGAGCCCGGATGGAAGTCGCATTGTCACGACATCGAGTAACCATGTCGCTCGGATTCATTGTTTGCGAGGCGAACGCGACCTCGTGATGCTACGTGAGCACTCAGGCCAGATACGCATCGCATCATGGAGTCCGTGCGGGACACGAGTGGTCACGGCTTCAGATGACCGTTCCATTAGAATATGGGATGTGGATACTCCGGATTATTCGATTGCGCAGATACATCTGCCAGGCCATCTGTGGTCCGTGGCATGGAATCCGGCCGGGGATCATTTGCTCTGCATCACAAGCAACAATACTGCCCAAATATGGAATGCAGATGACGCGATCAGAGGCGTACATGAATTCCGTTCGATCCCTGGTGTACGAACCGCATATTGGAGTAGCAACGGTCGCGACATCATCGTCGCATCCTCAAACGATAACACGGTTCGCATTTGGGATGCGGCATCTCCGGTTGCCCCGGTCGTGCTTAATGGGCACGATGATCACGTCTGGAACGCTGTCGGTAGCCCTGACGGAACTCGCATCGTATCGACATCAAAGGATAAAACAGCGCGAGTATGGAAAGCCGCAACTGCCGCGGCATCCCATATCATGCCGCAACACAATAGAATCGTATGGTCCGTCGCGTGGAGCCTTGATGGCAGTAAAATGGTGACAGCCGCGGCTGATGGGGCCATCCGAATCTGGGATGCTGGCGGTGAAATACTCCAAAACGAATTTAAGGTGCCTGCCGATTCGGGGTACGTTTCTGCCGCATGGTGTCCGACAGGCAGTCGTCTCCTTACGGTATCGGAAATCAACACCGCGAGAGTCTGGAGCATCACAGACCCGCACAATCCGATCGCTTCACTCAACCATGACACCACAATCCGAAATGCATCGTGGAGCGATGACGGTGAGCACATTGTGACTTATTTACGCGATGGCGCCGCCCAAATGTGGAATGCTGTGCATATGAAAGTAGATCGCGCGATTTTGGGATTTCAAGGCGCGAAAGCACACTTGGCTTGGAATTCGCAAAACCGGAACATCCTCACGACCACCGATGATGGCTCAGTGAGAATATGGAATATTGACAGCGACAAAAACAGGATTACTTTTCGCGATCCTGATGAACGAATCACCCACGCATCATGGAATCATGATAATACGAAACTTCTCACGCTCTCTGGTAAGGGCACGGTCAGAATCCTGAAAGTGGACGAGGGCAAGGAATTATCCTCTTTCTCTAATGTTCGCATCGGCACAGATCTTCATCCCGTTTCTTGGAGTGCGGATGGAAAGCGAGTAGTTGCGGCTGCAAACGATCATGTGGCCAGAATCTGGAGTGTGGATGGCATCGGTGAGCCCATGGTCCTTCGCGGACATGCTGATGCATTGCTTGGGGTCTGGTGGAGTCCTGATGGAACTCGAATCGCAACGACATCACTCGATGGCGATGTCCGAATCTGGGATAGTGTTCCACCGTCCTATCGTTACCTCCATCAACTACTCTCTGAGGGCAAGATCACCCGCGCCGATCTGGAGAGTGCCGTCGCTGATGGCCGGCTTGAACCTTGGGAAATCAATCCTCTCCCCTGGGTCATCCCGCCTCGTTCGCCGAACGGGTCCACTTCACGCTCCTCGGGGCATGCCGGCAGCGACCCATGACCTGATAAGCCCCTCCCCGCAACGCCCCCTGCCCGTGGCGGCATCGCCGCAAGTGTTCCTCTCAACGGGGCCTGCCGCCTGTCGCTTTGTTTTGAGATCCCTCCGCTGTCGGCATGATCGGCACGCGCTTCCCACGCGTACCATCGGCCGTGCCAAACACCAGTCCCATCAACGTCCTTCTTGTCGGCGGCGGCGGTCGCGAGCATGCCCTCGCCCGCGGCATCGCGCGCTCGCCGCGACTCCGCAAACTCTGGGTCACGCATCCTCGCAATCCAGGCCTTGCCGATCTCGGGCATGCCATCGATGTCCAAGTCTCCACGCGCGACATCTACCGCCTCGAATCCTTCTGCGACCGCGAAAAAATCGACCTCGTGGTCATCGGCCCGGAAGATCCCCTCGCCGACGGTTGGGCTGACCGGCTCGCCACTCCCGATCGTCTGGTCTTCGGTCCTACACGGGCCGGGGCGCAGATCGAGGCCGACAAGAGTTGGGCCAAGCAACTCATGCGCGCTGGCTCCATTCCCACCGCTGAGGCCCGCTCCTTCACCGATCCCCTCGCCTCGATCGCCTACATCGAGTCCCGCTTCGCCGACGATCCTGCCGTCGCCTCGATCCTCGATAAAATCAAGCACATCGCCAGGCCCGAAGACCGCCGCGCAACCCTCGAAGCCGCCCTGCGCCTCGGGAAAGTGCTGGCGCGTCGCGAAGTCCCGCCCTCGTCCGATCTCACGCTCCTGACCGCCCGCATCTTTCCCGACGGTCCCGCAACCCCTGTCAAGCTCGAAACCGTAAGCAAGACCGCCCGAGCCTATTACGACGCCTGGGTCAAACCCCGGCGTGATCTTCCCGTGCTCAAGGCCGCGGGGCTTGCCAAGGGCAAGGGCGTCATTCTTCCGTCCTCGCTCGCCGAGGCGGCCGATGCCGTCCGGCGCGTCATGGTCGAAAAAGCCTTCGGCGATGCCGGCAAGACGCTTGTCATCGAAGAGCGTCTCACAGGCCCAGAAGTCTCCGTCCTCGCCCTCGTCGACGGACGCACGATCATGCTCCTGCCAGTCTGTCAAGACCATAAACGCCTCGGCGACGGTGACACCGGCCCCAACACCGGGGGCATGGGCGCGTATTGCCCTGCCGACATCATCGATGCAGGAACACTCGCCGTCATCGAGCGCGAAATTCTCGTCCCCACGGTCGATTCGCTCCGGCGAGAGGGTATCGAGTATCGCGGCGTGCTTTACGCGGGCCTCATGCTCACGCATGCCGGGCCGAAAGTGCTCGAGTTCAACTGCCGCTTCGGTGATCCCGAGTGCCAGCCGCTGATGGCGCGATTCCGGGGCGACCTGATCACCCTTCTCGAAGCGACGGCGCTTGGTCGGCTTGATCGGGTCGATTGCTCGTGGGATCCTCGTGCCGCGTGCTGCGTCGTGCTCGCGAGTGAAGGATATCCCGACGAACCGCGGACGGGCCAGGTCATCACCGGCCTCGACGAGGCTGAATCGCTCGGTGGCGTCGTGGTCGATCATGCAGGCACCGCGCGCGATGCCTCGGGCCGTATCGTCACGGCCGGGGGGCGCGTGCTCGGCGTCACGGCCCTCGGTGACGATCTGCCCGCGGCCCGAGCCAGGGCATACGAGGCGGTCGAACGCATCCGGTTCCCGGGCATGCAATACCGGCGCGACATCGCCGCCGGCGCGGTCGCCCCGAAAACGGTCGCGCAGCCTGGCGCATAGGGTGCGTCGAATCGCGGCCAATGATGGAGGCACGACGTGTTGCTCCGTTCGCCAAGTGTGGACCATGCTCACCCGGTCGCCGGGGTCGAAACACGGCGCGCCGGCACGCTTGCTGTCAGGTCCGAAGATCACGGTTCTCTTCTTCCCGCGCTGCAGCGCGGTCGATCGTGCGGTGAATCCGCTCTCCCAGGTGTTTCTCAAGGAGCCTCCGATGGCTGTCGTTTCTCCGTTCCGTGCCATTCAGTTCAGCGGCGGTCGCGGCGATGTCAGCGCCCTGGTCGCGCCGCCGTATGACGTGATCGACGCCGCGGGCAAGAAGCGCCTGCTCGATCGCAACCCGGGCAACATCGTGGCGATCGACCTTCCCCACGTTCCCGCGAAGGAACTTGGCCCCCCCTCGGCCTACCAGGGTGCGGCCGATCGTCTTGACGCGCTGCTCCGCGAGGGCGTGCTTTCGAAGCACGCCTCGCCGGCGATGTTTGCCTATCGGCAGACGTTCGAGTTCATGGGCAAGTCGTTTGAGCGGTGCGGCATGGCGTGCACCGTCGAAATCGCGCCCTTCGGCCCGAGGCCCGGGGGGGGCATTCTGCCGCACGAGCAGACCTTCAGCGGCCCCAAGGAAGACCGGATGGCTCTGATGAAGGCGACGCGCGCGCAGCTCAGCCCGATTTTCGGTCTGTATGCCGACGACGACGGGGCGGGCACGAGCGTCGTGCGGGGAATCATGGCCTCGCGTCCGGCAGACATGACCGCCTCGACCGCCGACGGCGTGCGGCACGAGGTGTGGACGGTCGAAGACGGCGCGGCGATCGCTTCGTTCACGCGAGCGATGGAGGGTGAAGACGTCTTCATCGCCGACGGCCACCACCGATACACGACGGCCCTGAACTATCTCAAGGGGCTTGAAGAGCAGGGCGGGGTCGGGCCGGAACATCCCGCACGTCAGTGCATGATCGTGCTTGTGGGGATGAGCGATCCGGGTCTTGCGATCGGCCCGACGCATCGCGTCTTGGGGGGCATGGCGGGATATTCGGCCGAAGCGTTCATGCAGGCCGCCTCGGGGCATTTGCGGTTTCTGCCTGTCAAGGGCGATGTGCACGCCCTCGACCGTGTGCTGACGGATGCGCCGCGGCACGAGACGCACCTCGGCCTGCACGATTTTGCGACCGGGCAATCGTGGCTGATGTCGCCGGTGACCCCCGACCCACTGCGAACGCAGTTTCCGGAGAAGCCCGACGCATGGCGCATGCTCGATGTCGCAATCATTCAACACCTGATCGTCGAACAGATCTGCCAGCCGAAGCTCAACAGCGGCCAGCCGGTGAAATGGGCCTTCCCGCACACGATCGAGGAAGTACAGGAGATCGGTCGCGGGGCCGAGACGGGCGCGGGCGGGGGAAGCGGTTTTGCCCAGATGGCAGTCATCGTGCGGCCGACGCCGCTCGACGCGGTGCGCGATGTGAGCCGGGCAAACGAACTGATGCCTCAGAAGAGCACGTTCTTTTATCCGAAACTGGCGACGGGCCTGTTCGTGCATCGGGTTGAGTGAGTGCAAGGGTGTTGGGGTGGGCACGGGGCCTCCTTCCTGGTCATCTACCAAGGGGGAGGGTGGCGCGCTTTTGCGCGCGCAAAAAGCGACAAGCGAGGGGCGTTGCTGCGCGTAAGTGCTTGTAGGAACTGGAGATAAAAAAGTTTGAGAAAATTTAGGAGGAAGTGCGGGAGTGTGAGCAGGGGGGTTGAAGGGAATGGGGGAGAATCCGGGGGATTCTGTTTGCAGTGGGGGGCGATGAGGGGTAGTCTGGCCCGAACGGCCGCCGCTTGGTCGGGGGTGCGCGCTGCGAGCAGTCGTGGTGCGTGTCAGTTCGGTGTGTTTCCTAATAGAGAGGAGAGCGAAGATGTCTCAACCCGCTTCCAAAGCGATGGTTCGCGCGATGGTTGTTGCCGCGGCGTGCAGCGCAGCGCCCGCATGGTCACAGTGGTCGGTGACGGTGCTGCATCCGATGGGGACGACGCAGTCGCGAGCGGATAGCGTTTTCGGGCCAACCCAAGGGGGCGCCACAGTCGTTGACGGCGTGTTGCGTGCCGCGATATGGAGTGGAACTCCCGAGTCGTGGGTTGATCTTCATCCTACGGGCGCGACGTTGTCATGGGTCCGCGGGGTGTCGGATACGCAGCAGGTCGGTTATGCCACTTTTGACGATGTCTCACGCGCGAGCATGTGGACCGGCTCGGCAGCCTCGCGAGTCGATTTGCACCCCGCGGGAGCGGAGTCTTCGCAGGCGCACGCCGCGGCAGGCTCGCAACAGGTGGGCCAGGCGTTCATCAACGGGAGGTTGAGCGCCAGCCTGTGGTCGGGGAACGCGGGGTCGTGGGTGAATCTCATGCCGGCGAATGGCACGAACTCTGTGGCCTTCGGCACGGATGGCACGCGCCAGGTCGGCCGTGCGCTTGTGAGCGGACTCGGGCGAGCGAGCATGTGGAGCGGAAGCGCGGATTCATGGGTTGACCTTGCTCCGGCGGGGGCGACAAACTCGCAAGCCATGGGCATTTTCGGCAATCGACAGGTGGGGTGGGCGGTGTTCGGAGGGGTGGTTCGGGCGGGGATGTGGAGCAATACCGCGGATTCGTGGGTAGACCTTGCTCCGGCGGGGGCGACGCATTCCAACGCTTTTGACACGAACGGCTCGAAACACGTCGGGGTCGCCATCATCGACGATGTATTCCGCGCCAGCGTGTGGTGTGGAGATCACGCGGATACGTGGTATGACTTGTCGCAGGTGCTGCCCGGTTCCTGGGGTGACACCCATGCCGAGAGCATCTGGAGCGACGGTACGATGGTGTACGTTGCCGGGCGTGGATTCAACAACACGACCGGGCGCGTCGAAGCGCTGCTCTGGTCGAAAGTGATTCCCGGGCCAGGTGCTGTCGGGGTGATGGGCATCGCCGCAGCGATGAGTTGGCGCAGAAGGCGAGCCTAGCGGACCGAGTGGGTGTCGGTCTGGGGCAGGAAGCGGTGGCGGGATGCCGGGAACGGAAGGCCCCGCCCCGAGATGCCGTCGTGTCAGGCTGGCGTTCTCTCAAGGACGCTCGGCATGTCGTTCCGCGCTGATTGCGCTGCAAAGCGTTCGGGCTGATGTCGCCTACGGAACACGATTGTGCGCTGCGATATTGGTATGACCCGAACGATGTCCACGGTGATGGCGTCACTTGCCAGACCCAGGAGCGAGGCGTCTCTTCGATCGGTGTGACCGGGTTGGGTATGGCCCGTAAATGCGGCCTCGGCCCGTGTCATGGTCTTATAGGATGTTGGCCGTCTGAGTCGATTCGGCAGTCGGCGGGCGTGCCTGGGGTCGGGCCTCCGCGGCTGGGTGGCGCTGGAGCACCATTGCGCTTGGGTGCGGGGGCTTGCGGATGGGCGCGACCGAGAAGCGAGTCGGTCGCGATTTCATCAACGCCGGGAGCGGCGACTTCCGATGTACTGAGGAATTTCCCTGCCGCGGAAAGCGGGGAGCGGGGATTTCCCCAGGGAAGAACCTGGGGCGAGCGATGGGGCTTTGAGCGGCCAACGAACTTGCGGCGATTCGTGGAACGAACTGCCGCTGACGGGGGCGGGTTGCCCGATAATGATGGGCCTTTTGGTGTGGATGTGTTGTTCGGGCAGGCATGGCGGGAAGGAAGTTGCCGGCGAGTCCGGCCCAGTCGAGCGAGGGAGCGCATGAAACCAGGACACGGAGCAGGACGGGGAGATCGCGGCGGATGGGTAGCGCATCTGGCGGCATGTGTGGTGCTGGCGGTTCTGGGGTTGGCCCCGGCGCCGGTGACGGCCGCGAGCCGTGTTGCCTCGGCGTATAGCGCGAACCCGACAATTGCGAGGGATATCGAGACCCTTGTGCGTGATGCGCGACTGGGCAGCGCGCGTGTCGGCGTTTCGGTGGTCGATCTCGGGTCGATGGCGCGCCTGGCGGGTGTCGAGCACGAGGCGAAGTACATTCCTGCATCGAACATGAAGGTGTTGACGACGGGTGCCGCGCTGGCGGTGCTGGGGCCTGAGTATGTTTTCCGGACGGAGTTGATTCTGTCGGGGGATGTGTTGGTGCTCAAGGGGGCGGGCGACCCTGCGCTGGGCGATCCGGAGTTTCTCAAGCGCGTTTCGACGGACCTTTCTGCCGAGAACGTGCTGAACGCGATGGCCAGAGCCGTGCACGATGCGAAGGTGACATCCATCCGCGAGATCGTGGTGGATGATCGGGTCTTTGACCGGCAGTATGTGCATCCGCGATGGCCGGCCGATCAACTCGATCGGCACTACTGCGCCGCGGTGGGGGGGGTGAATTTTCATCGGAACGTGCTGGACTTTTATGCCCGGCCGGCACCAGACGGTGTCAGCGCACCCGACTTCACGCTTGAGCCGCGAGCGCCGTGGATATCGCGTGAAGTGCGCATCGGCGCGCGGACGGTGACCACGGGTCGGCATACGGCTTGGGTGCGGCGCGACATGCGGGCCAATCGGTTTGCGCTCCTGGGCGATGTGCGTTATCCGGCACAGGCCCCGGCGCGGGTGGCGCTGCACGACCCCGCGCTTTTTGCCGGGCAACTGCTGGCCGATCGGCTGGCCTCGCTCGGCGTTGTGGTGGGGTCAACCCCGGGTGGGACCGCGGCGGTCGCGCAGGTGCGTCTGGCCGCATCTGACGAGCGATTTGACGAAGGGCGCGTGCTTGCGGTGGTGACGACCCCCCTTGCGGATATCGTGCAACTCTGCAATGTCGACTCGGTGAATCTGTATGCCGAGGCCCTGCTGAAGCTGCTCGGGCATGCCGTTTCGGGGGAGTCGGGATCGTGGGAGACGGGGGCGAGCGTGCTTCGCATGGTGCTGGCCGAGCGGCTGGGGCCGCAGGCGGCGACGAACATCGTGGTGAGCGACGGGTCGGGGATGAGCCGTGACAACGAGGTTTCCCCGGCGCTGCTTACGACGTTCCTGGCGTCGATGTACCGTGATCCGCAACTGTCTTCGGTGTTTGTGGCGTCGCTGCCCGAGGCGGGAGACGGGACGCTGCGGCGTCGATTCCGCGAGGTGAAGATTGCCAACGAAGTGCGGGCGAAATCGGGGTATCTGAACGGCGTGCGCACCCTGAGCGGCTATGTGATTCACAGGCCGTCGGGGCGGGCGGTGGGGTTCAGCATCCTGATCAACGACCTCTCCGGGGCGGGCGCGACCGATGCCCGGGCGCTGAAACTGCACGAGGACATCGTCTCGGTGATCGATCGGTATCTGACCGCCGCGTCGGGGGCGACGGTGAGCGCGACGCCGTGATCGGGTGACGGCTCGGCGGGGAGGGTCTACACTGCCCGCGTTATTCGGAGAGGTGTCCGAGAGGCTGAAGGAACGCGACTGGAAATCGCGTATACGGGCAACCGTATCGGGGGTTCGAATCCCCCCCTCTCCGCTTGCCATTGGTCGAAGTTATGCACACAAGCCGCCGAGGGTCCTCGGGCGGCTTGCGGCATGATCCGTCATGTGGGTGGGTTATGCGCGGGCAGGCAGGGCCGGGCGGCGTCGGCGCACTGCGCACAGGCCGCCGAGGCCGAGCAATCCGGCGGCGCCGGGCGCCGGAAGGATGTTGTAGGTTGCGCTGAAGATCAGGCCGCTGACGCTCACGCCGATGTCGCGCTGGTAGAGATACATGGTGTTGGCGCCGGTGTTGACCAACCCCGTGACGTTGACGTTGAAGACGCTCGACTGCGAGGAGAAGCTGCCCCCGGCGATCGGCACGGGCACGCCGTTGATATAGACGCCCATCTGGTTGGGGTCGCCGGCACCGGCGAGCAGACCCCCGAGGGTGTCATCGCACGCCCAATGCAGCGTGAGGGTGGCGCTGGTGATGCCGGTTGTCGTGACGTTGAAGGGCACGGCATACAACGCCGAGGCCGGAGTACCGAGGAAGAAGGGGCCGGTGGCGAAGAAGCTGGGGTTGATCCAACGGGCCAGCGGGTCGGCGGGGAGGGTGGCGATCCACGGTCCGCTGACGGGTGTGATGACCCGCGCGAACGGCCCGGACTGTGCCGCGGCGAATTGGGCCGGGGTAAAGGCCGTCGCGCTCAGGGCTGTGCCGCCGGGTCCGGCGAGTACGGTGATGTCGTCCTCGATCTGGGAGGGGATTCCCGGGGCGTTACTGATCCATCCTGAACGGAGGGTGATGGTTTCGAGGGCGAGGGCGTTTGAGGCGGCGATGGTGAGGGCAAACAGCGCGGTCAGGTGCGTGGTGCGCATCGTGGATCTCCCTTGGTGATGCAGCGGCATTGCTGCATTGGTCAAGGGTCAAGCGACGTGCGGGAAACACGCTCACGCGGTGGGAAAAGAAAGTGCGGTCAGGCGTTGCCGAGGGCGTCGCGAAGCATCTGCTCGACGGCCGGCTTCATGACGCGGGCGGCGTCGTTTCGGTCGTGGACCTGGCGGAGGACGAGGGTGCCCTCGAACAGGGCGGTATAGCGGTCGGCGAAGGCTTCGGGTTCGGTGACCCCCGCGAGGGCGGCAAGCGAGCGGAAATGATCGCGGACCCTGCGCTTATGTTCTGCCGCGACGCGGTGGATCGGGTCGTGCGGATTGGGAAACTCGGCGGCGGAGTTGATAAAGAGGCAGCCGCGGAAGTCGGGGTCATTGAACCAGAGGTCGAGCACGTCGTAATAGGCGACCAGTTGTTTGCGAGGGCAATCCCCCGCGAGTTCGTGTACCGCGCGATCCCAGGCGACCAACTCCCACTCGTGACGTCGGCGCACGGCCTCGACGGCGAGTTCGTCTTTGCTTTCGAAGTGCTTGTAGAACGTCGTCTTGGTGACGCCGGCGAGGGCGATGATCTGGTCGAGACCGACGGCCTGAATGCCGTGGCGAGAGAACAGCTCGATCCCCGCGGCGATCAGGCGATCTCGGCCTTCCTGCGCAAGCGGAGGGTGGCCGAAGAGTTCGGCCACGGTTTTGCCCTGTTGCCGGTTCATGCGTGCTCCTTTGCGGCGTCAGCAGGGAGTGTACTCGAAGTCACCCCCAGGGTGCACCGCGAGTGCACTGTTTCAAGGCCGTGTCGTGCCGAATACTCGTTTCATCGCGGCGAGCGTTGTCGTCGCATCAAAACGAAAGGAGCACACACATGCACGAGACTCTTGAACATACGACCGTGAACGGGATCGACGTCGCCGCCCTGCGGGGGTGCATTGTCGATATCCAGAGCGATTCGGCCCGGGGCCAGACCTCGTGGGCCGTGACCAGCACGTGGAAGGGTGGCACGCGCTCCGACCATGCGGTTCGCGGCTTCGGGTTCGGCGGCCGGTATATCGAACGGCCGTTTACGATCAGCGTCGATGAACCGCACGAGCTTTGCGGCACCAACGAATTCGCCAATCCGCAGGAATACCTCATGTCGGCGCTCAACGCCTGCATGATGGTGGGCTATTCGGCCGTCGCCGCGCTCATGGGCATCACCCTCACCAAGCTCGAGATCGATCTTCGCGGCGATATCGACCTGCGCGGGTTCCTGGGCATCGACGCCAAGGTCAAGCCCGGGTACGGCAACCTCCAGCAGACCGTCCGCATCGCCGGCGACGCGACCGAAGAGCAGTTCCGCCAGTTGCATGAGATCATCAAGGCGACCAGCCCCAACTTCTTCAACATCACCACGGCGATTCCGACCGGATCGCGCCTCGTCATCGAACGCTGATCCGACCACCGCGCTTTCGGAGCCGGGAGACCGGGCCGTCCCTTCGCGTGCGAGGGGGCGGCCTTTGGTCACTGGTGCAACCGCTTCCGCCGGTCCTGGGTGCAACGGGCACGGCGTACAGTTGCCCGCCCGGAGTGCGGACCGGCTGTCGCCCCCGCGTCCTGAGGCGTCTTTTCGGAATTCGCCGAGCCATGCCCCTTTTCAAAAGCAAGCGTCGCACGTCCGCACCCCCTTCCGGTCAGGCCGCCGCACCCGCCGCGTCAGGCGATGCATCGGCCGAGAGCCGAATCCTCGCCCTCGGGTCAGAGATGCTTGATCGGGCGCGCGGGCACAAGGCGGGCATCCTGAGCGCGAAGTTCTACAGCGACAAACTGATGAACTGGTCGATGAAAGACCAGAACTTCAAGGTGCAGATGTTCCGGTTCGTCGACTGCTTTCCCGTGCTGACGACACCCGAGATGATTCATGACCATCTGACCGACTATCTGACGCAGCCCGGGGTCAAGCTTCCTCCGGGTTTTGAGCTGGGCATCAAAGCCGGGGGGCTGGCCAAGGGGTTGTTCGCGGGCACGATCAGTTCGCAGATCAAGGGCATGGCGTCGAAGTTCATCGCGGGCACCGACGCGGCCAGCGCCCTGCCCCGACTCAAAAGCCTCTGGAAGGACGGCATCGCGTTCAGCGTCGATCTGCTCGGCGAGGCGTGCGTGAGCGATGCCGAGGCCGATGCCTACCAGGCGAAGTATGCCGACCTGGTTGAGAATCTTCCGGAAACCGTCGCCGGGTTCGCCGCCGATGCGCGGCTTGAACGCGACCATCTCGGTGGGGTTCCGAGGGTCAATGTATCGATCAAAATCAGTTCGCTGAGCGCCAAGTTCGACCCCATCGACACCGAGGGATCGATCAACGACCTGATGCGAAGGCTGGTGCCGGTGCTTGAGGCCGCGCGCGAGCGAGGCGTATTCGTCAACTTCGACATGGAGCAGTTCAAGTTCAAGGATCTCACCCTCGAACTGTTTTTCCGTTGCTGCGAAGCGGTCGATTTCCACGCCGGGCTGGCCATGCAGGCATACCTCAAGAGCGGGCCGGATGATGCCCGCCGCGTTGTCGAGTGGGCGAAGCGAACCGGCCGTATCGTGTCGGTTCGGCTTGTCAAGGGCGCCTATTGGGATTACGAAACCATCCACGCCGAAGAGCAAGGGTGGCCGTGCCCGGTCTGGAATGAGAAATGGCAGACCGACCGCTGCTTTGAAGAGATGACGCGGATCCTCCTCGATGCGTGTCCCAAGGCTCCTGCGACCGCAGGACTAGGCCCCACGCGCCTCGCGCCCGGCTCGGGGGGTGTCAAGCTCGCCCTCGGCTCGCACAACGTGCGATCGATTGCGGCGGCGCTGGTCGGGCTTGAACAGCGGGGCTTGCCGCGCGAGGCTATCGAACTTCAGATGCTCCACGGCATGGCCGACGAACTCAAGTACGCCGCGGCCGAAATGGGCCTGCGCGTGCGCGAGTATGTCCCTGTGGGCGAAATGATCCCCGGCATGGCGTATCTCGTGCGGCGGCTGCTCGAGAATACAAGCAACGAATCATGGCTTCGGGCCGGTTTCATCGACAACGCGGATGTCTCGGAGTTGCTGGCGGCCCCTGGGCCGAAGCAGGCCGCGGGTGCAAACGGGTCGGTTTCGGGCAAGCCCGATCTGTACCTGGGCGCGCCCGAGCGTCATCGTCTTTCGCCCGCGGTCGAAGGGGTCGGCAACGGCCGACCTTTCCAGAACGAAGCGATGCGCAATTTCGCATTTCGCGAGCAACGAGAGGCGTTTGCTCGCGCGGTCGCGGTCTGTCGGGTGCCGCAGGTCGCCAACGACCGAACGACCGAACAGGCTCGCGAGATGGTCACTTCGGCGGCAAAGGCGTTCAACCTCTGGCGCGATGCCGACCCGCGCGCAAGGGCCGGTGTGCTGATTGAGGCGGCCGAGGCCATGCGCCGCAGGCGGGATGAACTCGCCGGTGTCATGATCAAAGAGTCGGGCAAGACCTGGCGCGAAGCCGATGCCGACGTCTGCGAAGCGATCGATTTCTGCGAGTATTACGCCCGGCTGGCCGTGCCGATGTTCGAGCGTGAGCGTATCGGGCGGTTCTTCGGTGAACTCGACGAACAGCTCTATCAGCCTCGCGGGGTGACGGTTGTCATCAGCCCGTGGAATTTCCCGCTGGCGATCTGCTGCGGCATGACTGTCGCTGCGCTGGTGACGGGGAACACTGTCGTCGTGAAGCCCGCCGAGCAGACTCCCGGCATCGCCAGGCTGATGACCGATGTGCTGCACGAGTCGCTCGAGCGGGTCTTCGGGCGCGAGTTGAGGGCCGAAGGCTCGCGCCGCGGGGGCGTGCCCGTGCGCGATGTGCTGCATTTTTGTCCCGCCCCGGGAGAGACCACGGGTGCAGCGCTGGTGCGAGATCCTCGTGTCGCTCTCATCGCCTTCACGGGATCGCGCGATGTCGGGCTTGACATTCTGACCGCTGCGGCCCCCGGTTCGCCATTCATCGATTCGTCGATCCGCGATTCGGCAACCCACGTGAAACGCGTAGTCTGCGAGATGGGCGGCAAGAACGCCATCATCATCGATTCATCGGCCGACCTTGACGAGGCGGTGCTGGGGGTGCGTCATTCCGCGTTCGGCTTCCAGGGGCAGAAGTGTTCGGCCTGTTCGCGGTTGATCGTGGTCGATCCGCAGGGGCCGGATGGCCCGCACATGGAGACTTTCAAGCGTCGGTTCGTCGAAGCAACCCGCGCGCTTGTGCCGGGCGATCCGGCCATGCCCGGCACCGATGTGGGGCCGGTGATCGATCGTGAAGCGGCCGATCGCATCCGCGGTGCGATCGCCAAGGCCAAGGCCGAGGGATGCACGCTCGAACTGGCAATGGAAACCCCGGCGAACCTGCCTGGAGGCATGGCGGAACGCTTTGTGGGACCGCATATCTTCAGCGGTGTCACCCCGAAGCACGCCATTGCCCGGGAAGAGATTTTCGGCCCGGTCGTGGCCGTCATGCACGCGTCGAGTTTCGATGATGCCCTCGACATGGCCAACGACCATGTCTTCAAGCTGACCGGGGGGGTCTACAGCCGCAAACCCGAGCACCTTGAAAGGGCCAAGCGCGAGTTCCGCGTGGGCAATCTCTACCTCAATCGCTCATGCACTGGGGCGCTGGTCGCGCGTCAGCCCTTCGGTGGGTTCGGCATGTCGGGCGTCGGGTCGAAAGCGGGCGGGAAAGACTACCTGCTTCAGTTTGTCGAGCCGCGCGCGATCTGCGAGAATACGCTGCGCCGGGGTTTTGCCCCGGAACTGTGAACGCCATCCGCATCGTGCCGCAGCACGCGGGCGTTCGAGGAGAGCCATCGATCATGATGCACAAGCAGTGTTCGACCGCCGCCCAGGCGCTTGGTGATCTCAAGGACCGGAGCATCCTCTACGACGGCGCCACCATCATGGTCGGAGGGTTCGGCCTCTGCGGCATACCCGAGCAATTGATCATCGCACTGCGCGATACCGGAGTGAAGGATCTCACCTGCATCTCGAACAACGCCGGCGTCGACGATTGGGGCCTGGGTTTGCTTCTTCACACGCGGCAGATCCGCAAAATGATTTCTTCGTACGTCGGCGAGAACCCGACATTTGAAAAGCAGTATCTCGGCGGCGAGTTGGAGATCGAGTTCAACCCCCAGGGCACCCTTGCCGAGCGCATCCGTGCGGGCGGGGCCGGCATTCCTGCTTTCTATACCGCCACAGGCGTGGGCACGCTGGTCGCCGAAGGAAAACCCACGGCAACGTTCCTGCCCCCCGCGGGGAAGGCCAGGGTGAATCAGCAGGTTTTTCGTGAGCGCGAGTACGTGCTCGAAACCGGCCTGTTTGCCGACCTTGCCCTTGTCAAGGCCGACACCGCCGATCCGTTCGGGAATCTTGTGTATCGCAAGACCGCCCGCAACTTCAACCCCATGATGGCGACCGCCGCGGCGTTCGTCGTTGCCGAGGTCGATCATGCGGTCGAGCTGGGGGAGATTGACTCGGATCGCGTGCACACCCCGGGAAACTATGTGGATCGATTCGTAGTGACGCGAAGTGAAAAACGCATCGAACAACGCACCACACGGCCGGGTTGATTGCCCTCTGACGTGTGCCGGGCCTTGTCGTGTCCACACCGGAAAGCCCCGCTCGCGGGCGTTCGGGCGGGCTGTGGGGCAGGTTCGATCAAGAAAAACCCTCCCTTAGGTCGATGAACCGGACCGGTACTGCACGGTCCCGGTGGGCCATTGCCCTCAGGGCAGGGGAAAAATGACATGAGTGATACACCTGAAGGGACGACAGCTGTCCAATCCGGCCGCGGATCACGCCCGGACGAAATGGCCAGCGGATTTCTCGCCCGCACGCCGACATCGACCTTGGTGCTCTACGCGGCGGTGTTGTTTATCGCGGCGTTCCTGCTGCAGCACATTTTCGGAGCCTTCGGCGATTCGATGGACTTCAAGCGGAACGAAGAAGGGAAACTGAACTTCTTCAAGAAGCTCTTCATGATCTCTTCCTGGCTGGGCATCGTGGTGAAAATCGTGTATTTCACGGCTTGGGGCATGTTCCTGTGGGCCTGCGCTCGTGAGATCGGTCGGCGTTAAGCCGTTCGCTCTATCCCGCGCCTTCCACGCGTGGCCAATATTGGCCACGCGTTTCTTTTTGGGCTGATTCCACCTGTTCTGTGCACCCCGTCATCCGCAGCATCGGGGTCCGAGAAACGTTCAGCCCTGCCGCACAGCCCGTGCAGGCCATGCCGCCGGAGCGCCCGGAGCATTGAAGATGGAGTCCTCACGGGTGAAACCTGAATCCCGAGGCATGATCTCATCGGGTTCGAGACCTTCGGGCTGAACCCGCCCCCGCGTGACGCGCAGCCCCCTGTGCGTACAGATGAAAAGAGAGGAAGAGATGAACACCCGACTTACGGCGTGCGCGATCATTGCGCTGGCATCTGTCGCCTCGGCCTCCCCCATCGAGATGTTCGTCGATACCTTCGAGAGCGGAACGCGGAAACCGCAGTGGTCGAGCAATGTCATCATCGAAACCGCAGGGCCGACGGCCTTTACGCGGTTTGCCGGGCGATTCAATAACCAGTCGATTCACCTGACTCTTGAACCCATCGTTCCTGAAGACAGCACAAACGGCGGCGGCGGCAGCGGGGGCGGTGGAGGTGGCGGCGGTGGTGGTGGAGGGGGGGGCACCGGCGGCGGGGGCGGCGCACGATATGTCCAATACACCCTTGTCTTTGATCTCTACGTCATTGATTCGTGGGACGGCGATGACACCAACTACGGCCCCGATCGCTTCCTCGTGAACGTGAACGGCGTCAATGTCTTCAACGAGACTTTCGCAAATCAGCACACCTATCAGTCCTACCGGCGGCCAGATGATGGTCCGCGGCAGATCGGGTACGGCTCAGCGGCGGATTCGATCTATCGTCAGATCACCATCCCATTCCAACTCGATCTCGAAGCCCCCTCACTTGTCATCACCTTCCGAGATGGCGGGCTGCAACCCCGTCAGGACGAATCATGGGGCATCGATAACGTATCCGTTCGGTATGAAATCGTGCCTGCCCCAGGGGCGATCGGGGCCTTGCTCGCCGGGCTTGGGTGTATGGCTTCTCGCCGCAGGCGGTGAGGTGCAGGCGGAGCGTGGCCGAGCGATTCTCCCGGCCACGCCGAGAAGATCTCCCAGCCTGATTGTTGCTCAGATGCACCTGCCCTATGGCAGACGCAAATGCTCATACTTCGTCCGCAGGTGGGGCAAGCCGGGCTAGACCGCGGTAGATATGCGTGAAAACACCACGCTTCCGCATGCGTGATACGCACGTTTCCCGAACTATGCCATGGGATGATCTGCTTCAGGACGCGCCCGCGTGCGTTGTGCATAACACCGAGGAGGGGAAAGCAATGCATCATGCTGTGATGCCGCAGGGCCGTTCCACGCGCGTGCATCCATGCTCACCCGCTCATCCACGCGTTGACTGCATGGGCTTCGGCGGTGACGCGGTTTTCAGCCTCGCACACATGATGCCCATGTGTACATCAGACGAAAGTCATGGCGGCTCGAACCTGGGTAGACAACACCCCGGGGCAACCATGTGCCGCACGATGTTCATGCCGAATCGGTCGTATCCGTGGAGAACATGTCTGTCATGGTGCTATACTCATAACTCAGGGACGAATAAAAATGCGATTCGATGGATCTGCGATATCGCAGGCCATCATGGTTCAGGTGCTATCGTTTCAATCATCAAGGAGTGCCAAATGGCAAAGACCGCCGCATCGTCCCGCAGAGCACGCACGACCTCACGCCGCAAGGCGCCATCGGCCAAGGTCGCCACGGGTTTCTCGAAGCAGGCTGTGAGACTTCGTCTCAACCAGCTTTGTGCTGACAAGAGCTACCGCGAACTCGGCGACATCGCCGTCATGACCGGCGAAACCGTCCGTCGTCAATTGACGGGCGAGTCCGCCATCTCCATCAAGCTCATCAGCGCGGTCTGCCGGCATTTCGGCGTTTCCGCCGACTGGGTCTTCTTCGGCAAAGGCTCGGGCGCGCCCACCAAGGGCAAGCGCTGATCGTCTCGCCGAGGTTCACTTCCGCGCAATGCGCCGTGCATCGCTCACCATGCTCGACGCAGGCGTCAGGCTGCGCGGTTCTCGACGTGCGTAACCCCGGGTCGCCCTGCGCGGGCGGCCCGGGTTGCATTTTCATGGTGCTCCCGGCATGTCCGCACCACTCGTGCGGGCATATCGTGCCCCGCATCTGTCCCGTGCGGCAGACCGCGCCGTGAGGAGCCGACCATGTTCCACAACACACGATCATCACTCCGTGTGCTGCTGGTCTGTCTTTTGACCGCCGCCGCGGGGTGCGCTTCCAGTCGCGTGACTGATCCCGCTCGCACCGCGACCGAGCAATTCCTGCTCTCTCAGGCCGCCGCCGAAGCGGTTCGCCAGCTCTCGTTCGACGTGCTGCGCGGGCGTCGAGTCTTTGTCGATGCCACCTACTTCGCCGCGTCCGAACAGGCCTTTGTTCTCGGCGAAGTGCGGGCCAAACTGCTCCTCTCCGGGGTCCAGATTGCCCGCGACATCAACGACGCCCAAGTCGTGCTCGAAGTCCGATCCGGCGGCGTCGGCATCGACCGAGACGACTACCTCCTCGGCCTGCCCAACCTCCAGATCGCCGCATCACAGACTTTCGGGGTCGAAGGCGGGGTACCACTTCTCACCCCCGAACTCGCCATCATCAAAAACCAATACCAGATGGGCGTCGCGAGCGTCTCCTATGTCGCCTACTGGACGAAAACCGGAGAAATCGTCGCCGCGTCCGGGCCGTTCATCGGCCGGGCCTACAACGACGACTGGTGGTTCTTCGGCGTAGGCCCACGTGCCAGGGGCGACATCCCCCCCGCGCGCAACACCGATTGACCCCGCATCCCGGCCTTCCGTATCCACTCGATCCGACCCGGCATGACGCCACCCGCCCTGCAATCCGGCGATGCTTCCCGAACCCGACGCCGTCGGCGCACGCGCCTGATGCGCTGGGCTTCGCTCTACATCTTCCTCCCGATCCTTGTACTCCTGCTCGTTGTGCAGATCATCCTTTGGTCTGACCTGCCGCGCCGCATCGTCGTCGCTGCCTTGCAGCGAGCAACCGGTCTTGATGTGCGTATCGGCACGCTCCGCGTTTCGCTCTTGGGCACAACCACCCTCCGCGATCTTTCCATTCGTCTACCGCTCGATGATGCCCCGCTCTTCTCGGCATACGACGTTCGCATCCGGCACGCACCCCTCCCGATCCTCGCCGTCCTCGGGCAGCGCGGCATCGACGCCATCGCCATCGACTTCGCCGAACTTGTGGTCTCTGAAGACGACCATGAAATCTGGAATATCGCCCACGCCGCCGCCGTCGTGCGTGCGGCAAGGGCGCACCGACCCCCTGCGCCGCCGCCATCTCTGCCGGCGCTTTCCTTGAAGCGCTCATACGTCACCTTGTCGCGGCATGGCCGCCAACCCGTCCGCCTGCCTCTCGAACTGGACACCCACTCGGCGTCCCGCACGCCATCCCAGGCAACCTACACCCTCACGAGCCAGGGCATGACCGCCGAACTCAGTCTTGCGCCTGTGGGCTTGCTGCACAAAGCCCGGGTGCAGGCACAACTGCACCCGGAACTCGCCGCACTCTGGCTCGATCCGCCCTTCCCCGTGGCCGACATTCACCTCGATTGGGAGGGTGAACTTCGAGGCGACATCCTCACCGCCCGGCTCTCGCTGCACCAACTGGCCGTCGATGGCGCTTCCGTACGCGGAACGGCTTCCATCGCCGCAAAGGCCGATGAAGTCCAAATCGATACCTTCGACCTTCAAATCAACGCTCCTGATGCGCTCGATGCGCCCCTCCTCCTCCATGGCAAGCGCGCGGTCCTATCGCCGCGCGAGGTTCGCATCCACCTGCTTCAGGGTGTGATCCCCGAGGGCGATTTTGCGCTCACCGGGGCGTGGGATCCCGCCTCCGGCCTCGGCCGAGGTCGCATGCAATGGAAGCACGCCGACGGGGTGAGCCTCGATCACTCGGGCTCCGCCGCATTCACCATCGAGCACGATCCTTTCGGGGTCTATCGCCTCAGGGCATCACTCGCTTCCGATGGCGTCCTCGATGCGCTCTCATGGCATGTCGCGGGTCAGGTTCACGTCGAAGGCGACGATTGGCGCTCCTTCGCCGGGTCGGTCACGCTTGATCGAAGCGCTGTGCACGAAACCGACATGGGCGGGCTTGAACTGACCGAACTCCACGCCCGGCTTGCGTTTTCGTGGCCGCGGCTGACGCTCGAGACCGTCCGCCACCCGCGTGCTCCTTCGCTCGAAGCCGAAGGCTTTTACGACTTTGCACAACGCGATTGGTCCATCGAACTCGCCACAGGCGGCTTCGAAATCCCCGGGCCACGCCGCGCGGAAATCGAACTCACCGCCTCCGGGCACGCCAAAGACGCCGAACTGGCCCTCTTCCGCTTTCGAACCGAGGGGTCCATCATCCAGGCGCGCGGAGCGTATCGCGCCGGAGAGTCTGAACCTCTCCGCGCGGATGCCGAATTTCGTCTCTCCGTACCCCACTTCGTCGACCAACCCCGTGCCACCGGAAGCAACGGCTCGCTCTCGGGTGTGCTCGATGTCCGGGGCCATTTGCTTCCTATCCGCCTTCAGGCCGAGGGCTACGCCCGTGCTGCGGATTTCATCATCGGCGACCGGATGCTCGAAACCATCGATCTCGACGCCGAAGTCGAGTTTGATCACCTGGGCCTGCGTACACGATTCGAACCCATCCAGATACTCGGAGGCGAGGTAAGGCTCGTTGCCGATCATGCATTGAAAACCGCGAACACGATGCTCACCATCGTCGCCTCATCCATCGATGTCGATCGTGTCGCGCTGCTGCTGCCCGACATGCCGCCGCTCTCGGGTGAGGCAGAAGCCACGATCTCAGGCGTCATGCGGGGCCTCGACC
This sequence comes from Phycisphaeraceae bacterium, assembly GCA_019636695.1. Classification (GTDB taxonomy): domain Bacteria; phylum Planctomycetota; class Phycisphaerae; order Phycisphaerales; family UBA1924; genus JADLCM01. Next base: position 154,955 of record JAHBXD010000005.1, on the reverse strand, counting down.
TCGACACGTTCGAAGTCGCGGGCAATTTCAGCATCGACAGGCTGGGATCTGCCCTGCTTGCCGATTGGCAAGGCCCTGTCACCCTCTCCGGCGATCTTCGATACCGCGGAGGACGTCTGACGCTCGAGACTGACGCCTACGCCGATGACGAAGGCTCCTTCGGCGCCGACATCACCTTCCGGCCGTTTGAAGCCGATGACATCCGGATCACTGGCGAAATCCGCCGGTGGCCGTTGAGGGCTCCTGATCGACCGATCGCCGGACGCATCGACGCCCAGGCCGATCTCATCCTCACCCGCCCGGGGTTGGCCTTGCGCGGTCCGTTCAGCGCCGCTGCGACGCTGGATCACGACGGTCAGCCGTTTGCTGAAGTCGCTCTCGATGCCTCCATCAGCGATACACGCCTCGATCTTTCCGAAATCGAAATCAGCGCCTTCGGCGGCCAAGTGCATTCCCGACTGCGAATCCCGCTCGGCGATTGGACGGCCGCGGAAGGCGAACTTGCCTTCGAGGCGGTCGATCTGGCCCGCCTGGGCGAGATCGATCCGCGGCTGGCCGAACTGGCAGGTGCGATCGACGGCCGCATCACCATCCACCCTGACACACGCCCGAGCGCCATTGCCCCCTTGCTCGTACGCGGCGAACTCACCCTCCACGATGGGCAGATTCGCGGAGCAGAGTTGCATTCGATCGAACTCGAGGCCTCCTTGGGCCGAGAGACCTCAACCCTCAGTCGCTTCCGGGCCTCGTTCGCGGGTGGTGTGGTCGATCTCTGGTCGCGGCTCAGTTTTCACGACGGCGAACCGTTTGTCTACACCCATCTCGAAGCAAGCGACCTTGCGCTTGGGCAACTTGTCACGGCCTCACGCGTCGATTTCCCGGGTGCTTCCGGCCTGATCAACGCTCGCGCTTCGCTCGGTGGATACCTCGTTGAGCCGCACCGGACCTTCGGCGATGCCGAAGTCTCGCTACGCAACGCCGATCTGGGCACTGTCCCGCTCATCTCGCAGTTGTATTCGCTGCTCAATCTCGGAAGTTCTGCCGCAAGTCCCGGCCAGGGCCGTGGTGTCGCCCGCCTGCGGCTTGAAGATGATGCCCTTCAACTTGCCCGGGTGCAGTATTTCAACCGAGGCGCCGACATCATCGCCAGCGGCGAGATCGAGAACATCTTTATCGGCACGGCAAGTCCCATCTCCGGCGTCGCCGCGGCCGCCGTGCGCCCCCTCCGCGACAATGCCCTCCCCTTCGCCGATCAGTTCGATCGAGCGGTCACCGCGGCCACCGGCCGGGCGGTCAGCGTGCGATTCAGCGGCACACTCGCCGAAATCCGGACTGAAACCGTGCCCTTTACCGACGTCACCAACATCTTCCAGCGCATGCTGGGCACGCGCAACGATGCACGGTGAAGTTCCCGGGTCGGCCCGTCGGGATCGCACCGGGTGACCCGCTCGATCGATGCGCGCTGTGCCTGCATCCGCCCCGGAGACTCCAGACGCACTTCTTTCCGACAGCATGCAAAATCCGCCTTTGCGCGCACAAATGCGCGCCTGGTTTTTCCCATGCGGAAGCCGATGCAAAATATTTTCTACGTCCTTGTTTTGCAGGCACGTACGCACGCTCGCACCGCACTTGCCGTGCGTGTTTGCGCGCGCGCTGCCGCACCCGGCCTCCCCATTCCAGGAGGACCGCATGGGCGCCTATCACCGAAACATTCGCAGTCCCGCTCAGCGTCCGCGCGAGCCGAAGAACGCCGCCAGACGCTCGCGCAGCGTGAACTCTGAAAGATCCGCCAGTTCGCCCGCGTCAAAAAACACGCCGCAGCACACCATGCACACCTCAAACTCGATGTGCTGCTGTTTCCGGTCAGCAACCGTGTTCATCGCGCTCTTGTCACGAGGGCACAACATGATCCCCACCGAGTGCCGTTGCACCTCTTCAGTTGCCGCGCCGATGTCGATCTGCTCGATCAACTGCTTCTTGTCGCCCGAAAACTTCAGTAACATCGTCAACTCGCCCGCATCGAGCCAAACCCCGCCGCACTTGTCGCACCGGTCGATCGCCACTCCGTCCGCATCGAGACGAACCATCACAATGTGGCACTTCGGGCAACTGATCGCAGGGTCGGAAGGTGACGGCGGCACAGGTTTAACCATGGATGTAGCGTACCATCGGTCTGACGCCCGGCAACACTTCATCCCATGCCGTTCCTCCGCCCAACTTGGTTCGACGCTCACCTCGATCTCGCCTACCTCGCCCAGCGCGATCGAAACATGCTCGGCGAGCTTGACGCGTGCGGCGGCGAACTTTCCCCACCTGCCGTCACGCTCCCGGAACTCGCCCGGGCGGGTGTCGGCTGGTGTCTGGCGACCATTTTTACCGAAGGTCTCCCTCCCGAACGCTATCACGAGGCAGGCTCGCCGCCGTACGCCTACCCGCTGGGGGAAACCCTTGCCGCGGCCGAAGCCGGTCGACGCCAGCTTCGCACCTACCACGAGTGGGCCGCCGCCGGCAAGATTTCCCTCGCGCCGCGCCGAGGTCGGCAATCGCCGCCGCCGGAGGGTCGAACCATCGTTGGCATCCTCATGGAGTGTGCCGACCCGATCGCTCACCCCGATGCAATTGAGCACTGGGCCGAGGCCGGCGTGGTCGCCATCGGCATGGCTTGGGTCAACCAGGGGCGATACGCGGGCGGCAATGCCTGTGAAACCGGGCTTACCGAGCTTGGTCGTTTGCTCGTTCGGCGCATCGACGCCCTCGGCCTTGTGCATGATCTCTCGCATCTTTCCGATCGCGCGTGCGATGAACTCTTGTCCTGCACCGATGCCACGGTCATCGCGTCGCACTCCAACGTGCGTGCCTTGCTCGACGATCGACCCCAGCGCCACCTTCGCAATCAGACAATCCGCGAGATCGCACGCCGTGGCGGCATGATCGGCCTCAACCTCTACTCGCCGTTTCTATCCGGCGCTCCGCGCGCCGACCTTGAAGACTGTCGCAGACATCTGGAGTCCATCTGTGAGATTGCGGGAACTTCGGACATCATCGGCCTCGGGAGCGACATGGACGGCGGGTTCGCGGCCGACCGGCTGCCGCGGGGCATCGACCGCGCGACACACCTTGACCGGCTCGGCGAGCACCTGCTCGCCCACGGATGGACCGATGCGCAGGTCGAGGGGTTCCGGATGGGCAACTGGCTTCGGTTCTGGGGGTGGGGCGCGGGGCTTTGAAAAGCAACGCGGGAGACTCGGAACGCGTTGGAAGCGTGCGAGTCTCCCGCGAAAGCGGAGAGGGGGGGATTCGAACCCCCGAACGGGACAAGCCCGTTACTGGTTTTCGAGACCAGCCCTATCAACCGCTCAGGCACCTCTCCGGGAGCGATGGCCGAGTATACGCCCGTTACTCCCCGTGGCGACATGCCGATGCGGGGCGATCGACGGACTACGAAGCAAGAATCGATGCTGTTTCCGCCAGAATGTCATCCGGCTCGCTCATGCGGCCGGGGCCGACGTGCCTGCATGCCTGCCATCCCTCGGCGGGGCCGACGAAGCGGAACCCGTCTTGCCTGAGCAGGGCGACATTGCGCTGGGTTGCGGGTTGCGCCCACATGACGGAGTTCATGGCCGGGGCGAGGATGACGGGCGTGCGCAGTCGATCGACCGCGCTGAGGATGAGGCAGACCACATCGTTCGTGCGCCCGGTGGCCAGGCGCGCGAGGGTATCCATCGAGCATGGGGCGACGATGGCGGCGTCAAGCCTCGTGGCGAGGGATATATGTTGCGGATCCTGCGATTCGAGATGTTGCCAGGGGCTGGTGTAGACGGGCCGGGCCGATAACGCCTGAAAAGTGAGCGGTGTGACAAAACGCGTGGCCGAGCGTGTCATGGCGACGGTGACTTCGGCGCCCGCCTGGGCAAGCCTGCTGACAAGGTAGGCGGATTTGTACGCCGCGATGCCGCCGCTGACGCCGACGAAAATGCGCCTACCGCGGAAGGCCGACAAAGGGCCTGTCGCGGGTGGGGGCGATTCGGGCGAGGGTGGGCCTTGGCTGGTCATGGGCGTCGGCACCGAACGACGCGCGGTTACTCGAACGAAGTCATGTCAGGCGCGGCGTGCTTGGCCATCGCGGCGGATTCGTCGAAATCGAGAGTGATCTTGTCGTTCATGATCTCTTCGATGACGACTTCAAGGTCGGAGCGTCCATCGCGTTCGACGAGCGGACGCGCGCCGTCCATGAGTTCGAGGAGTCTGCGCTGGATGAGCGCGCAGAGCTTGAACCGTCCGCCGACTTTTTCGACGATATCTTCACTCTTGAGGTCTTGGATCACGTCGGTCTCACCCGCTATACTGAGTGTGTTCGCCCGGAAGGCGACGCGGCCGGACGAGACTGTCCGCCGCTCCCTTTCGAATCGTGAGCATCAATGCTAGGCCGCGTCAGGTCGTGAGGGTAGCACGCCCCCTTGGGTGCCTGCTGATCGGGACGCGGGGCCAGAGAACCAATGGACGGAAGGCAGCCGGAGGAGGCGTTGACCCCGGTTGCGCTCTGTCGAGACGCAAGGATTCGTCTCCATGATCGCCAAGGTGTGGAATGTCGGCGATGTCGTGATGCATGCCGATCGCCCTGAATGGGGAGTCGGGAAGGTCACGGCGGCCCAGAAAGCGGTGCACGAGGGGGTGCCCTGCCAGCGGCTGACCGTGCGATTTGAATCGGGTGGGGTGAAGACCCTCTCGACCGGCCTCGCCGATCTTCGCATGCCCGAGGTCAAACTGCTGGCGGCGGCGGGCAGCCCGCCGTCGCGCGGTGGCGGGGCCTTGGAGGCCGGCTGGCTCAACGAGGCTGAAAAGAAAGACCCGGGGGAAATCCTGGCATCGCTTCCTGAGGCCGCGACGGACCCTTTCCGAAGCGTTTCGGCACGGCTGGCGACGTGCCTTGGGCTGTACCGGTTCTCGGGTCAGGGTGGGAGCCTGATTGAGTGGGCCACGGCCCAGACCGGGGCACCTGATCCGTTGAGCATTCTGAACCGGCATGAACTGGAAGCCCACTTCACGCGGTTTCGTATTCAACTTGACAATCAAGCCAAGAAACTGGCAGCGGAAGTGAAGCGGAGCGATCCCTCGGGCTTTGCCCAGATCGTCGAGAAAGCGCCCGCCGACGCCCAACGGGCGCTGAGGCGGATGAACATCCTGCGTTGAGATTCGGCAACACGCTGCAGGATCGGCACCGGCGGTGACCGTGCCGAGGTGGACGCCGCACCTTGTGCGCGGCGTGGTGGCGAGTGCGCGTGCATTTTATCGGCTGTTTCGGTCCGGCACGAGCCGGAGGCGATTCGGGCGCGCGTGTTGTTGCTTATCTGTTGCGGCCGGTCGGCGAGAGCCGGCACGAGCGTTCGGGGTGGTCTCGGGCGCAGGCAGATGAGAACAGAATGGAGGTCACCGATGAATGAACAGGAGTTCCAGTCGAAGCTGGGTGAACTCATCAAACAGATCGGTGAGCTTCCGGAGGGGGATCGCAAGCGGCTTGAGCAACTCGCCGGGGAGACGAAGGAACGGCACGAGAAGATGCGATCGACGCTCGCGGGACTTCAGGAATCACTTGATTATCTGCGACTGAGCGTGAAGTACCTTGTGTTCGACCTGGAGGCGACGAGGCGCGAGAACCAGTACCTACGCAAGATGTTGGAGCGGCAGTCAAACACCGACCGCTCGCGTGAATCGGAGGATGACGAATAACCCGGTTCGGGGCGATGGTCACGGATGATGTCTTGAGGATTGTGCGAGCAACGCACGCGCGCTGACCACGGGTGGAGCGCATTGTGCGGCAAGTCTTTCCGCACCAGCCGTGCCGCAGTGCCGGTGACCTGGTGGCGCCCGTAGAGAGAGAAGAGTGACCGGGCCGCCTCGAAAGGGTGCGGCCCGGTCGCGTTTGGGTGATTGGATGTCGGGAACGATCAGCGACGGCGGCGGGGGTAGGCCACGATGCCCATGAGCATGAGTGCGGTTGCGGTCGGTCCGGGGACGACGCGGTGCAGGCCGGTGGCGACGATGGTCCAGTCGCTGTAGTCGGGGCGGCTCGGCCAGTCGCGGAGGAACGTGGTGCGGAAGTTGTCGCTCACGCCGTTGAAGGCGGCTGGGGCGCCGGGACCGGCGACGACATCGCCGTTATTGATGCCGAAGCCCCACGAAAGCGCTCCGATGAAGGCAATTTCCTTTCCGGCGGTGTTGACGAGGGCCAGGGCCAGTTCGGCGGACCAGGTTTCATTCTGGTTGAGGGGGCGATCGGGATAATCGTTGAAATTCCGGACGTTGTTGGTGTAGGCCGGGTTTGCGTTGAAGGCATTGCCGATGTCAACAAACCACTGGCCGGCGCCCGCGCCGAAGGCGTTGACCCCTGCGTTGTTTGCCGCGGAGACGATCTGGACCCAGGCGAATGCGAAGTTGTTCTTGATTCCGACATTGGCGGGCAGGCTGACGTTGAAGTCTGCGAAAAACCCGCCGGTTCCGGTGACGGGAGGATTGTTGGCGCCGGTGTGGTTGCCGCGATAGAGCTGATACTGAGAGGTGAGCGAGCCGATCTGGCGCAGGCCGTTGAGGTTTTCGACGGGTGCGGAGATGGCCCCGTAGTTGCGATTGACCTGGTTGCCGACGGTTTCGGTCAGCCAGTAGCCATCATCGAAGCGATGGGGAACGCCGACGAGATCGGCGGTGGCGATCGAAGCGGCAAAGGCGACGAGGGTGGAAGCGAACAGATTCTGGAGGTTGCGAGACATCGGATACTCCTTCGTGAGGCGTGTTTCGGGGTCACACGTCGCCCCGTCACTCTTGAGAACGGGGGATCGGAGGAGTACTCACGGGGAAAATGGGGGAGTGGGCAATGGGGAGTGGGCAATGGGGAATAGGCAATGGGGAGTGGGCAATGGGGAATAGGCAATAGGCAATGGGGAGTGGGCAATGGGGAATAGGAATGGGGAAGAGACGGAGAGACGGAGAGACGGAGAGACGGAGAGACGGAGAGATGGAGAGATGGAGAGACGGAGAGACGGAGAGACGGAGAGACGGAGAGACGGAGAGACGGAGAGACGGAGAGACGGAGAGACGGAGAGACGGAGAGACGGAGAGACGGAGAGATGGAGAGATGGAGAGATGGAGAGAGCGCGTGCAGAAGGGGGGCGATGGGGAGGGAGGGTTATTCCCATTTCACGACAACTTTGCCGAACTGCTCGCCGGCTTCCAGGCGTTCGTAGGCCTGGCGGCATTGCTGGGGGGTGAAGACCTGATCCACGATCGGGGTGAGGCGTCGGGCACGAAGGAGGGAAGTCAGTTCGGCGAATTCGTCGTTGGTGCCCATGGTTGAGCCGAGGATTCGCAACTGATTCCAGTAGATGCGAGCCAGATCGGTCGTTGCGTCGGGGCCGCTGGTGCAGCCCGGGGTGACATAGGCGCCGCCTCGGGCGAGGCTCTTGATGCAGTTCAGGTGTGTGGCCTTGCCGGTGCTGTCCACGGCCATATCGACGCCGCGTTTGTTGGTCCAGGCGCGGACCTGTCGGAACCAATCATCGGGGCTGTCGGGAGTTGAGCGATCGAGGATGCCGCAATCGGCGCCGAGTTCCGCGGCCTTGTCGAGTTTCCATTGGTGGCGGCTGGTGACGCAGACCGGGCATCCGAGGAACTTGGCGATTTTGAGGCTTGAGGTGGCGACGCCGCCCCCGATGCCGGTGATGAGGACCGTCTGCCCGGAGCGGAGACTGCCCTTGGTGACGATCATGCTGTAGGCGGTGAGCATGGTCAGCCCGAAGGCCGCGGCCTGAACGGGATCGGTCTCGCCGACGGGGGCAAGGTTGGACACAGGGGCGGTGAAGCGCTCGCGCAACATGCCGTGGTGGTGCTCGCCGATGAGTTGGTATTCGGGGGCGAGGGTGGTGGCGGGCGGATCGAGCGGGCGCGGCCGGAGGGGTTGGGCGATGGCTGCGTTGACGATGACGCGCTGTCCGACCCAGGTGGGGTCGACATCGGGGCCGACGGCCTCGACCACGCCGCAGGCATCGCACCCGCTGATGCGAGGCCAGGTGAGATTGATGCCGGGTATGCCCTTGCCGACCCAGAGATCCATGTGGTTGAGGGCGGAGGCGAGTGTTCGGATCAGGGCGTGCCCGGGTGGGGGGGGTGGCTCGTCGGGCCAATCACCAAGGTGGATGTTGGGGGCAACAGGAGAACCTTGCCGGGTGCAGATGATGGCCTTCATGCGTGGAGGGTAGGGTGATCGCGCGCGGAGCGCGAGAGGTCGCGGGAAGTGTGCGAATGCGAGCGAAGGGTGATGATGAGCGTGATTCAGGGTTGGGAGCAGAGTTTTTCGAAGCGTGCTCGGAGGTCGTCGGGAAGGTCGGTGTGTTGAAGGGTGCTCGCGGCCTGGGCAAGGGTGCGTAAGGCGCGCAGGGGCTCCGGGGCTTGCGGGAAGAGATCCGCCGCGGCGCAGAGTGCGCGAAGGAGTTCGTCGGGATAGGGATTGGCTTCGTAATCGGGTTGAAGCCAGGTCGGGTGGTCGCGGAGTTCGGCGGCGGTGCGCTCGATGGCGGCGGCGAGCGGGGCGGCCCACTCGGGACGGAGCGATTCGATCGGGGTGAAACGGATGAGATCGACACATCCGTGGCGATAGCGCGGGTGGGTAGAGTCGAGCGTGTGGGTCAGGTCGTTCTCAAAGTCGGGGACTCGACGGGCGCGGTCGATGATGAAGGCCCGGCAGGCCGGGTCGTCGTGATCCGGCAGGCTGGCGATAAACCACCAGAGCGGGGTGTTCAGGCTCGCGGCGGCGAAATCTTCGTGCAGGGCTTCGAGCGGGGCGCGGTTGCGTTTCCGTTCCCATTCGGCCTCGAACTCGATGCGGGCCTCACGGGTGCGGCGGGCGTTGGCCGACGATTGCCGGAAGAACAGGATGAAAAGCCCTCCGGCGGAGAGGTAGCCGGCAAAGGCCGGGAGGCAGAGGATCGCCGCGAGGAAGCGCGTGATGCGGCCTGGGTGGGTGTCGGGGAAAGCGGACCACGCAAGAAGGAAGAGCGTCAGGGCGAGCAGGAGGGGGGCGATGATGCCGAAGATGAGGCCGACGGGCTGAATCCACGGTTTTGCGCGCTCCATCCACACGATGACGACGCATGCCGCAGCGAAGACGATGCCGAGGGTGACAATCGTGGCGAGGGCGAACGGCACGCCCGCGGGCGCGTTGAGCCAGGAGAAGGCTCCGGCGGCGACGCAGAGCCAGGCGGCGAGGACGAAGGCGCATCCGGCGATGATCGCGGCGAACAGGAGCACGATGACGCCCATCGCGTCGGGGCCCGAAGGAGGGCGGCCCGCAAAGGCCTTGGTCGAGGCGGCGTTGAACAGCGTGGCAAGGACCGCAGGGATGAGCAGGATGGTGGTCAGGATCGGGTAGAGCATGCGGAGTGCTTTCAGCGCGCGAGGGATTCGGGCGTGGGGCGAGGTTCGACGAGTGTGAGCGCGTGTACGGGAGCGAGACGCCCGAAGACGTGATCGGTCAGGCCGTCGTAGGTTCCGACGGAGATCTCGCTGAGGGCGAAGGCGATCTGGTCGACATCGGAGGCGACGAGGATGACCAGTTGCGTCTGCGAGATGCGCGGGTCTGAGCCGATGGCGGCGATCGCTCGGCGCACCGAGGCGGTGACGGTCGAATCGATGGGGAAATCGAGCGCGGCTTCGGCGGCGCGGGCGGCATCGATGACGGAAGCCGCACAGGCTGCGAGCGATTGGTCAACGTCGGGCCTGGTGTGGAGGGCGGCCGCACGATTGAAGCACGCGCGTTCTCGTGAGACACCGCCGCCGTCGCGAGCGCAGCGTTGCAGCGCCTGATAGGCGTCGGCGAGCGTGGTGCTGACGTCGCCGCTCGGGGCCATGGCGAGGGCGGCACGTTCGAGGATGCGTGCAGCGACGAGCACTTGTGCCCAGAGCGGGAGTCTGGGGAGGGAATCGATGTTGCGAAGCATGTTCATGGTGAACTCCGGCGGAGTGCGTGTGAGGTCAATGCGTCATCCGCGGGAGATCGGGAGGAGAAGTGGGCGATTGTTTTTCCGTGGTCCGTCGTGGTGCGGGGAGAGGGGGTGAAAAAGGGAACGACGAGGCAGGCCGAAGCCAACCTCGTCGCGTCCTCCCCATTGAGGGGGGAGGCTCCCTCCGATGCTCGGGTCGCGGCGCTGCCGCGTGTGATCTCAGCCTTGTTCGAGCGAGTCAATAGCCAATCGAGAGAACGTAGGTTCTTCGACACCTGTCACGACCTGCCAGAAGGGTTCGCCGAGGCCGTCGGGATACCAGGAGCGGAACTGGCCTCGGGGGTCGTCGGCGTAGGTGTTGAGGAGGGACGAACCGACGAAGACGGTGCGGTGGAGGAGGAGGAGGTCGTCGTCGACGAATTCGGCTTCGGCGGCGACGCCGGCAAGGGCATCGACGAGTCGGCCGAAAAGTCGGGGGTCTTCGCGGAGGAGGACGTCGGCATCGTGCCAGAGGTAGTAACGGTATTTGCTGGGCGGACGCCCGGGGAACGCCTGGCGCGAGCGGAGAAGGGCGGTGACGCCGCGAGGGCCGTCGATGCGTCGTTCGAGAGGCCCGCCGGGGATAGCGCGTTCGAGTTGGTGGCAGAAGGAGTCGAGGTCGACGATGAAGCGTCCGTAGAAGACACAGACTTCGGCGTCGCGCAGGCTTTCGAGGAATTGGGCGAGTGAAGCGGCAAAGAGGAGGCGGTGTCGAGGCAAATTGGACCAAGCGAGGAGATGGCTTTCGTCCATCAACTGCGTGACGTCGGGCTGCCACTCAACAGCGCCGAACGGCTGATCAAACTGTCTGGTCAGCGCGCTCATATCCCGTGACCCGACCATCCCTGGCCGGTGCGAATCGAACGCCCCGCTCTGGAGCGCAAACAACCCTCTCGCCTCCCCAATCCCGAGGGTGGGCGACCCATCTCAGGAATTGTGCGCACAAATCCTTCCCCTACAACCAACTATGACGGTTGTTTTGGTCTTTCGGGCTTTGCGGGTTATGCGGCGAGTCGGCGGATCGGCGAAAAAGATTCTCGGACGCTCGGCGGGGTGAGGGGGCGTCACCTAGGGATAACCTGACACGACGTTCGGGGTGGAGGGTCAGGGTGAAGAACGTGTAAAACGGTAGGGGCCGGAGGTCGGCCCCCAGACCTGGGTGCCGCGGGTGTCAAAACCGCGGTCTAAGGTGGCGATGGTGTCGGGGGTGACCCAGGCTTGGGATGTGGCGTATGCCGCGCCTTGGACGGTGCTCGGGCAGGTTTGGGCATCGGTTGTGCCGAAGAATCGGTCTGTGGCCTCGCGGACGAAGACAACGTCGCAGCCATCGAGCCGGCGGAGGTCGGCGGAGTTGAGTGGCCTGAAATGATCCGGTTTTCGCCACGCGCCGACGGCAAGGCGCGGTTCGGGGAGGGTGTAGATGGCGCATCGGATTTGCCCTGATGGACTTTCGACGAGGTGGTAGATGCGTTGGCGATAGGGGCGGTCAGGGGTGTCGGCGGCGGCCTGTTCGAGGTAGAGCCAGTAACCATCATGGGATTCGGGCCAGATGCGCGCAGTGTGGAGGGTGACCTCGGCATAGGCGGGGTCGCGTCGGGCTTGGGCGCGATTGGTGAAAGAGCCTGTCAGCCACTCGGCGAGCGTGAAAGTGTCGGCTGAGAGGGAGTGCCGCGAGGGTTGGGCAGGCGGAGGCGAGGAACAGGCGGTAAGGGCGGGTGCGAGCAGGAACAGGAGCAGGAGAAGTGACGTGCGCAGGTGAAAACGGAGATGGATGGCATTGTGCACGAGCGTTGCGGGAGCGCAGGTTCGGGTGATTGAACGGGTGGAGGCTTGCTTCGGCACGGTCAGGCTCCGGTGGGGTGATCGATGCCGGTCATGGTGCTCGGAGGGCTGAAGACATCGAGGATCAGGGTTTCTTCGAGCGCTCGGCAGGAATGCGGAGCCCATGGAGGGAGCACGACGACATCTCCAGGGCCGACTTCGATTTCACGACGATCGGGAGTGTTCTCTCGGCCGAGGCCGAAGATCGCTCGGCCAGTGAGCACGATGCAGAGTTGTTCGTTCGCGTGGGCGTGGGTGGGCACATCGCAACCGGAATGAAGCAGCACGCGCGAAATCATGGCGTGTTCGCCGATCACCCTTCGGCGTTCGAGAAGGGGCATGGGGGTGTCGCCGGGAAGGTCATCCCAGCGTTCTACGCGGGCGTGTGCCGTGTGGGTGGTCATTGAAGGCTCCTGGGCGTGAAAGCGGCGTTGCGTGGCGTTCGCCATGCGAGCACGGGGGGAAATGTGCAACGAGAGAGCAGATTACGCAGCGCGTGCCGCGTGGTGCGTGCACGTGGCCATGCGTGATTCAGGCAGGGCGCGGCTTGTGGGTGCGAGGGCGCCGACCGAGGCGGAGCGTCCAGCGGGTGAGGTCGGCCACGGCACGGAGGCGCAGGCGGGTTCGCAGCCGACGGAGCGGGGCATCTTCACGATCGACAGCCAGCCCCTGGCGCACCCAGTAGCGGGCGCGGAGCCACTGCCCGCGGCTGAGATAGGCGAGGGCGAGATTGTGCATCGCGGGGATGAGGCGCGGCGCGATGGCCAGCGCACAGCGTGCGGCGGAGATGCCTTCGTCGATCTTGCCTGCTTCGAGCAAGGCGACGGAGCGGAGATGCGAATAGCGTGCTTCGGTCGGGCGCCGCGTCGCGAGCTGGGTGTACAGCCGCTCGGCTTCTTCAGCGAGGCCCGAATCGAGCAAGAGGCGTGCGAGTTGGTCGATATCCTGCTCGTCGTAGGCGTGTGGACGCTGATCGGCATCGCGCAGTTCCATGCGGAGGAGCCGATGCACGAGGGCCAGATCATCGCCTTGCGCGCGATTGAGGATCAACCCCGCGACACGACGGCGGGCTTCTGGATAATTCGGGTCGAGACGTAGGACGACCTCGTATTGCCTCAGGGCCTGCTGGGTGTGGCCAGCGCGTTCGGCAAGGTCACCGAGGTAGAACTGCGCATCGCGGTTGTCGGGTTCGATTTCGAGGACGCGGCGGAATTTTTCCGACGCTTCCATCAGTCGATTCATGTCGGCGAGCAGGCAGCCGAGATCGAGCAGGGTTTCAATGTCGCCCGGGTTGTCGCGCAGTTCGCGCAAGTAGAGTTGCCGGGCACGCTCAAGCCTTCCCGTGGCACGGTAGGAATCGGCCAGACGAGCGCGGACGCGCGGCATGGCCGGATCGAGACGGGCGGCCTCGCGCAGGCACCAGATAGCACGCTCGAACTCGCGCCGGTCGAGCAATGATTCGGCCATCGCGGCGTACAACTCGGGATCTTCGGCGTCGACCTGCTGGCCGAGATAGAACATAGTTTCGGCTTGTTCGTGATCGGCCAAGCGGCGGTAGGCGTCGATGCGGTGGACGAAGGGCGCGGTGGATGCAGGGTCGAGTTTTTCGGCCCGGTCGAGCCACGAGAGGCCGAGTTTCGGCTCATCAGCCCGGAGGGCATTGACGCCGGCGAGCAGGGCCGCCTGGGGGTCTTCGTCAGAGAGTTCGAAGGCGCTTGAAAACGCTTCCACTGCGTCGCGGTTGCGACCGGCGGCTTCGAGGGTAAGCCCTAGGTTGAAGTGCCACTCGGCCTGATAGGGATTGCGAGCCAACGCCTTGCGGAGTTCAGCCTCGGCTTCGTCCCAGCGGCCGAGTTCATAGAACTCGTGCGCTCGGTCGACGAATTTTTCGGCTTCGTGCCATTCGCTCATGGTCTACCGCCCGTGAGGGCCTGCAAGTGCCTCCGCCGCCGCGCCGATACTACTCGTTCCGGCCCACGACTTCAATCGCGCAACCCCTTAGCATTGCCCGTGCCGCGATCTGGACGCATCCCGAGGCCCCTTATCCCCCTTTCCAGGGGGGTGCTTGGGTGCGCGCTGGCGGTTACCGGTCTTGTCCTGTGTGGGGTATCGGATGGCCGCCCGAGGTTGCCGGGGATTTTGGCGCGTGATGTTGCGCAGCCAGAGCGTGGACCCGCCGACGACCTGATCGCCTTGGAAGACCCCGGGGTTTCGCGGGCGGAGCGAGACGCCGCGGCGGATCGGCTGCTCGATCGTGTTGCCGAGGATGGTGTTCGTGAAGCGTTGACGCGAGCGTTGGTGCGTTCGAATGGTTCTTCGGGTCCGCGGATGGCGGTGCTGCGGGCCTTGGCGAGGCGGGCCTCTGCGCCGGAGGAATTGTTTCAGGCAGCGGTCGCGGCGACGTACATGGCTCGGCCGGATGAGCAGATCGAGGCGATGGCCGCGCTCGGGTCATTTCGCACTCGTTCGGCCGCACAGATTCTTGTGACGTTTACTCGGGACGATCGGCCCGCGCCTGTTCGAGAAGCGGCATACGCCGCGTTGATCAGGCTGACTGGGCGCGTGGATCTGGGAACGGACAGCAGCGCCTGGTGGGATTGGTATTTCGAGGCGATCACGCTGTCTCCGCTGGAGTGGGAGCAGTCGTTGGTGCGTTCGCTGGCGGGGCGGATTGATTCGATCAGGCGCGAGCGTCAGAACCTTGCGCAGCGCCTGGTGGAATCGAGCCGGACGATCTGGCTTTCGGCGAAGCCCGATGACCGATCACGGCTGCTGGCATCGTTTCTTCTGGATGATGTGGAGGATATTCGACGGTTGGGGTTTGACCTTGTGCGGCAGGAGATCGCGACCGGGAATCCGCCGAAAGATGAGGTTGGCGCGGCGGCGATGACGCTGCTTCGTCATCCTCGGGCGACGATTCGGGCCGAGGCCGCACGGTTACTGAACCAGTTGGCGCCGCCGGATGCGGGTGGGGCCGTGCTTGCCGCGCTCGAGCGGGAAGAAGATCCGCGAGTGGCCGATGCGCTGATGGCCGCGGTGCGTCGGTGGCCGGTGGCCGAGGCGCGTGCGCCGGTGTTGTTCTGGCTGGAAGAGGATCCTTTGACGACGGCGGCGGCAGCGGATGCATGCCTGGCGATGTTGCGCGCAGGGGTGCTTGATCTTGAAGTGGACCGTCCGCGGATACTGCGGGCGTTGCGGTCGCGTCGGGCAGAGGATCTGCGCGGCCCCGGGCTTGTGCTGACACTTGAACTGGGGGAAGAATCGGATCGTGAGCGGCTCGTGGGCTTGCTGCATCATCCTGAAGCGCCGGTTCGACTGGCGACGGCGGAGGTGCTGGGGCAGAGCGCGGATTTCGTGGATGTATTGCTGGCGGCGGCGTCGCGAGATCCGGCGTTGTACAACACGGCTTCGCGCGCGGTGCGTGACCATCGTCCGACGCTTGCGGGATTGCGGGCGATCGCGATGGTGGGCGGTGGGACATCTTCTTCGCAGGCGCAGTCGATGACCTTGATCGCGGAGCGGATTGATACGGCTTCGCTGCTTGCCTTTGCGGTTGATGAGGTTGTGCCGCTTGTTCTGCGTGAATCGGCGTTGTCGGTGGTGCAGCGCCGAAGGATCGACGGTGAGAACGCCGATGCGGTGCGCGAGCGGACGCTTGCGTTGATCGAACTGGCGAAACTCCGCCTGGAGTTGCGGCGGTCGCAGGCAGCGCTTGCCGCGCTTGACCCGCTGAAGGACAGCCCGGCGATGCTGGAAGCCGGGCCGCTTGCCGACACCAAGGCGATGGCCCTTGTGATGGAGGGTCGCGCGGGCGAGGCGATGCGTCTGGCGGCGAGCGCTGATGCGTGGCTGCGCGCGATCGAGTTGATCATCGATGAACCGCTCGCTCCGCGGATGATGCGGGCGTTTGAGCGGCAGTTTCGGTTTGCGATGACGCCGGCGCAGTGGGAGAAGTATGTCTCGTTGCGTGCAAGGCTGGGGTTTGAACGATTCGACCGTTTGTGGCTGCCGCCGGGTGAAGCGGTGAGCACGGGCGGATAGGGCTGAGCGGAACGCGGTTCGGGATGAGTTGCACGTCCAAGCGGGCGTACCGGTGACGTCTGCAGTGCACGATTGTGCAACGGACGCTCGTGCAGGAAGCATGGGATTTCAGGGCCAGGATTGTTCTGTGTGCGATGGGCACGACGAGCGGTGCACAAAGATCAGTGCGTAGACCAAGCGAGACGCGCGGGGAGGTGTGGATGGACATCAGCCCGTCGAGTTCTGTGTGTGCAAAGCCTGGTCGGTTGATCGAGGCACCTGCGTGAGACGCGCGAATTCTTCGATGTCTTTCTCGCCGCGACCCGAGAGGCAGACGACAAGGTGGTGTTCAGCGTCCATTTCTCCGGCGAGGCGCAGGGCTTCGGCCAGGGCGTGTGCGGTTTCAAGTGCGGGAAGGATGCCCTCGGCCCGTGTGAGCAGTGAGAAGGCATCGATCGCCTGTTGATCGGTGGCGATGGTGGAGGTGAGGCGTCCGGCGTCCTTCCAGTAGGCGAGTTCGGGACCGACGGCGGGAAAATCAAGCCCCGCCGAACACGAGTGCGTTCGGCTCGTGCGGCCGTCGGCATCCTGAAGCACGTAGGTGTATGTCCCGTGGAGTTCGCCGGGCACGCCCCGGGCGAGTGACGCAGCGTGTGCGCCGGGCCGGTCGCCTTCGCCTCCGGCTTCGACGCCGATCAGCCGCACTTGGGCTTCGTCGATGAAGGGGTAGAACATGCCCGCAGCGTTGGAGCCGCCGCCGACGCTTGCGACGATGGCGTGCGGGAGCCTGCCGAAGGCGCGGAGGGCCTGGCCCTTGGTTTCACGCCCGATGATGCTTTGAAAGTCGCGCACGATGGCGGGATAGGGATGCGGCCCGACGACCGACCCGACGAGGAAGTGCGTGGAGCCGTGCGAGTCTGTCCAGTCGCGGAGGGCCTGGGTTAAGGCATCGTTGAGGGTGCGCGAGCCGGAATCGATTTGCACGACGCGGGCGCCGAGCATTTCCATTCGGGCGACATTGCTTTGCTGGCGTCGAGCATCTTCGGCGCCCATGTAGATTTCGCATGCGAGGCCGAAGTGGGCGGCGGCGGTCGCCGCGGCGACGCCGTGCTGACCTGCGGCGGTTTCGGCGATGATGCGTTGTTTCCCCATGCGTTTCGCCAGAAGGGCCTGGCCGAGGGCGTTGTTGATATGGTGCGAGCCGGTGTGGGCGAGGTCTTCGCGTTTGAGCCAGATGGTTGCGCCGCGATTCTTGGGATTACGCGAGCGGACAAAGCGGGTCAGGCGGGTGGCTTCGTAGAGGGGCGTCGGCCGGCCGACATAACTGCCGAGCAGCGTGCGAAGTTCATCCCAGAAGCGTCGATCGCCGGTGGCGGCGAGGTAAGACGATTCGAGGTTCTGGAGGGCGGGAACGAGTGTTTCGGGGACTGTGCTGCCGCCGTAGGCGCCGAATCGACCGTTCTCGTCTGGGGCGGCCGAGAGGGGTGGAGGCGGAGCGGGTTTCGGGGGGATTCCATCGACGGATTCGGGGCTGACATGCGCCATGGGTGCAGTCTACGCCGCGTCGGGAGTTGAGCGCGCGGCGGCGATGCCTGAGGCTTCGTTGACGGCGCTGATGAGAAGGAGGCCGAGGGCGAAGACTCCGGCGAGCATCCAGAGGGCTTCGGTGGTGCCGACCTGCGACTTGAGCACACCGAAGACCGGCGGGCCGACAGCGGCGGAGGTTTTGAAGACCATTCCCCAGAGGCCGAAGAACTCGGCAGTGCGGTGCGGCGGGGTGAAAGCGCCCACGAGCGCTCGGCTGGCGGTGCCCAATCCGCCAAGGCCGAAGCCGACGCCGTTCGCCAGCACCCAGAACAGCCATTCGGGGGGGGTCGAGAGCATGTTCAGCCCGGCGATGCCGCAGGTGCTGATCGTCCAGACGCAGAGGAAGATTCGTACGGTTCGGCGATGGCCGAGACGGTCTTGGTATCGGGCGCTCAGAAGTGCCGCGCCGCCCGCGGTGATGGTGATCTGGAGCATGAAGAGGGTGAGTTTGAGGGCATCGAAGCCAAAGACATCTTTCGCGAGGATTCCGGCGAAGGCGATGATGATGGTGGTGCCCATGCTGTAGATGAAGAAGACGACGAGAAAGGTGGCCAAAGCGCGATATCGGCGGACATCGATCAAGGCGTTGACGATGCGCTCGTGGGCGAGGCGCAGCAGGGAGGTCTGCGGGCGGAGGACGGTGATCGAGCGGTCTTCGCGCAGGATGAAAGCGGTCGGCAGAGCGCCGAGGAGGAACCAGAGTCCTGCGATGATAAAGAGGGGTTTCCAGTCGGCGGGAGTGTTGAGTTTGAAGAGGGTGACGACCACGACCGTGATGACCAAGAGGCCCAAGGCGCCGGCGTAGCCCATGGCCCATCCGAGGCCGGAAATCCTGCCGATGGTGCGAGGGGTCGAGATCTGGGGCAGGAAGGATGCAAGGAAGTTTTCGCCGAGGTTATACGCGATGCTCGCCGGGAGGAAGAGCATCCACGCCAGCAGTAGTTGGCCGGGGCCGATCAGCCCCAACATGCACGTGAGCGCGGAACAGATTGCCCCGGTGATGAGGAGCAACCGAAGTTTCCAGGCGCGGTGGTCGGCCAGAACGCCGGCAATGGGGCTGAGCACAACGACAATGGCCATGCTGACGCCGTACATCAGGCCCCAGACGGCGTCGCCCGTCTCCGGGGTGGGGGCGACGTGCTCGCGGACATACCGAGCGAAAAACAGGGTGATGACGATGAGTGTAAAGGACTGGTTCGCCAGGTCGTACATACTCCACGCCCAGACTTCGCGGGCATTGGGCAAGTTTCGAAATGGGTTGAGACGGCGCAGCAGGGGGTGCTCCGGGGAAGGTGGGACCAAGCGTACCGGCCGGAAGGCAGCGGGGGGATGCCCACGAGCAAAGCCCGGCGCGGTAGGCTAAGGCGCATGAGCACAGACATCTTCGCGGAAGCCCTCAAGCGTCTTGACCTCGCGGCGGAGCATTCCAAGGCCGCACCGGAAACGGTGGAGCGGCTGCGGCATGCCCGGCGTTTTCTGGAGGTCAGCCTCTCCATTCGGATGGATGATGGATCGCTGCGGACGTTTACGGGATATCGGTGTCAGTATGACGACACGCGTGGGCCGGCCAAAGGCGGTATTCGCTATCACCCCGACGTTTCCGCGGGCGAAGTGCGCGCACTGGCATTCTGGATGACTTTCAAGTGTGCGGTGGCGGGTCTGCCTTATGGCGGCGGCAAGGGGGGCATCATCGTCGATCCGCGTTCGCTCTCGCGTCTGGAGCTTGAGAGGCTGAGCCGGGCGTATATGCGCGCGATCGCCCCGATCGTGGGGCCGGAGCAGGATGTGCCCGCGCCGGATGTCTATACCAACGCGACGATCATGGCCTGGATGATGGACGAGTATTCGTTGATCACGGGTCGGCGTACGCCGGCGGTGATCACGGGCAAGCCGATCGCCTTGGGGGGAAGTCTGGGGCGCGATGATGCCACCGGGCGGGGCGGATTTTACCAGATGCTTGAACTGGCGAGACGGCGCGGGTGGGATGCCGGCAAGACGACGATCGCCATCCAGGGGTTCGGCAATGCCGGGCAGCACTTTGCCAAGCTCGCCGAAGCGAGCGGATATCGCATCGTGGCGGCGAGCGACAGCAAGGGCGGCATCTACAACCCTGAAGGATTCACGGTGGATGCCTTGATCGACGTCAAAGATCGACAGGGGAGCGTGACCAAGGCCGTGGGGAAGGTGATCTCGAATGCCGAGATTCTGGAGCTGGATGTCGATGTGCTTGTGCCGGCCGCACTCGAGAACCAACTGACCGGCGCGAATGCTGCGAACGTCAAGGCCAAGGCGGTCATTGAACTGGCCAACGGGCCGACGACCGCCGATGCGGATGCGGTGCTTCACCAGCGAGGCGTGACGGTAGTGCCGGATATTCTGGCGAACTCGGGCGGGGTGACCGTGAGTTACTTTGAATGGTGCCAGAACCTGGCCGGGTGGTATTGGCCGGTTGAGCTTGTGCACGAGCGTCTGCGCGAACGCATGGTTGCCGAGTTCAACACTGTTGCAGACTTTGCAGAACAGCGCAAGATCCCGATGCGGACCGCCGCATATGCCCACGCGCTCGACCGGTTGGCCGAAGCCCATGAGAGCATGGGGACGAAGGAGTGGTTCAGCGCGCGGTAGCGCTGCCGGGTCAGCGTGAAGCCTGCGGCAGGCTCAGCGGCCGGGAACAGCCTGCGCCGGGTTGATGCGCCCGACCACATCGGGGGGCGCTTCACCGACGATCTGCTCGGCAACTTCGCGCCGATGAATTTCGACTTCTCGAGGGAAGTCGAAGGCAACGCGGACGCGCTCGCCGCGGACCGACGCAATGCGGACCACGCCAATGGGCTTTCGGGGGTCGCCGATGACGACCTCCTCGCCCTCACGCCTCGTAATGACAAGCATCTGCGCCTCCCATCCTGGTTCGGCAACACCACCCACCCACCGAAGAATCCACCGGGGATGAGTCTACCGAAGCGCAACCGACAGGCCAAGGGAAATGTGCACCCGAGATCAGGAATCCCCGAAAACGGGGGTCAACTCGGAACTACGCACAAGCCATGCACAGATCACTCGCGATGAGGCTGGGATCTACACACCCCCTGGTCGGTTGAAACTGGGGGAAACACCAGGCGCCTCGCGTCGGCTCACTCGACCGCCTCAACGCCCATGATGCCGGGAACGTGGGCCTTCAGGTTTCGCTCGATGCCCGTCTGAAGCGTGATGGTGCTGGAAGGGCAACCGACACACGCGCCGTGAAACCGGATGCGGACGATGCCAGTCGGTGTGATATCGACGAATTCAAGGTCGCCTCCGTCCGCTTGGACAGCCGGACGGATCAGTTCAATGACCTTCTCGATTTTTGCCCGGGTTTCCCCTGGGTCTAGGGTGCTTGGGGCAGTCTGGGGCATTGTGAACTCCGCAATGAGTTTAGAACAGTTCCAGTCTGGGTACCACCCGCAAAGCGAACCCGGCTCAGAGAGTTTCTACAGTGGATGGATGAGCCGCTGCCGCGCGATCTATTTTGCTGTTGTGTTGGTTGGTGGTCTGGCGGGGTGTTCGTCGTCACCATCCGGTCCGGTCGATGGGTGGATGGTCGCGGCGAACCGTGGGCAACCGCCCCGAGTACGTGCGGCGGGTGTCGAGCGAGGGTGGGCATCGGAAAGTGACGTCAAGGTCGCTACAGCGAAAGCGAGTGAGCTTTTCTGGACTCCCGGGATGCCCGCCGAAGTGCGGATTGCGGCGGTGCGGAGCATGGCGTCGGAGCCTGCCGCGGATGCAGCGTTGAAGCGTTTGGTCAGGCTGTCACTGCCGCATGAATCGAATCACGAGGTGATGGTGGAGTTGTGCTCGCTGACGCTTGCGCGCAGGTGGATTGAGATGACTCCGGGGCTGGTTCGGGGCTTATCACTCTCGGTTCCGGATGTTGATGACGGCAACCGGGTCGAGGCCAAGACGCTTACGCAGTTGCATCCCGGGCGGAGTTTGACCGAAATCGCGTTAGGTGTGTTGACCGACCCGGGTGCGCGTGAGCCGGACGAGCCACCGGGACTTGATCTGCGGCGGCGTGCGCGGATCGATGCGTGGAATCTTCTGGCGAGGACTGATCCGGGGGGAGAAGCGCGACGGGCTTGGGCAGACCAGGAGATCAACAAGGAGGTCTTCGGCGGCGCAGTTCGGGCGTTTGTGCACGATACGGGGGTGCTGCCTCGGACCGGGGAGGAGTTGGTGTGGGCCGAGGGGGTTTGGCGTGAACAGGCAGGACGGGCGTGGCTTGGTGAAGTGCGCGAGGCGGTGGCGTTGCTTTCCCCGATGCATCGAGCGGGGCTTGAGATGCGGCATCTTGAGCCGGTGCGGCTGGCACGAGGCGGTCCGTGGTTTGATGCGCCTCGTTCGGCGTTGTATGCGGAAGTTGAGCGTCGGCAGGCGGGCCGGACGATTCACGTGCGATCGATCGATCAGATTCATCGGCGGGGGCCGAATCGTGAGCGCGTTCGCGACTGGGTCAATGAACTGGGCTGGGGTGACCTGTTATCGATTCTTGTGGTGGATGACGCGATGAGGCAAGGCGCTGCGGTGCGTGAGTTTCTCAAGTTTGCCGATCTTGATCGGCGCGATGTTTCGACGGAGTACGGCGGCGCCCTGTTTGCCGATCCACAAGGGGCCCCGACGATCAGGCTGTATCCGCCTCGGCCGGGAGAGCGCGCCGGGGATGAGCGTTTTATCGCCTCGCGTGAAATGCTCGATGAGACGGGCACAGCGCTGGCGTATTTTCATTTTCACGTACAACCGAGACGCTTCCGAGATGTGGCCGGGCCGAGCCGAGGCGACCTGCTGACGGCAGCGCTGCTCGGGCGGACGAGCCTGGTGCTGACGATGGTGCGACCCGGGGTGCTGAATGTGGATGTGTATTTCCCGACCGGGGCTGTGATCGATCTCGGGGAGATCGGTCCAGGTGAGGCAGGATCGTGACGGGAGCCTTGTCGATAGGCGGCGCGGCATCTTGCGCGCCTGACGAAGCGGAACACGGTTCAACGTAAGCGGCTGACTCATGGTTCACGTGCTGATTCTGATCGCGGGAGTTTCGATCTATCTGCACGAGTCGATCGTGGGCGACGCCGAACCCGCGGCGGCCGTCGGCGGGGCGATCGTGCTGGTCAGCCTGCTGGCGTGCTGGGCGACGGCGGCAGCGGTGATCGGCTGGTGCGGGCGAAGGCTTGACCGGACGGGGTCGTATCGCGCGGTGCTTCGTGCGGAGCGGGCTGCCGCGTGGGCGCGCATCGGATCGACCGCGGTGTTTGTCGCGGGCGTCATGTTTTCAGGGTGGCTCACGGCGGTGCGGGGCGTCGTGGGCGACCTGGTGCTGGTGGATGAGGCGCTCGCGATCCTGCCGCTGGTCGGCGTGTTCTGCCTGACGTGGTGGTCGCTGTATCCGATCGAGAGGCGATTGCGCGAGGCTGTATTGCTGCGCGACCTGGACAGCGGATCGGTGGTTTTCGCCTTCGTGAGCCGTGCGCAATATGTGTTGAACGCGGTGCGACATCAGCTCTTGATCGTGCTTGCGCCGCTGCTGCTGATCATGGGCTGGGTGGAGTTGGTCGATCGGCTCGCCCGCTTCGGGCCGGGCTGGGCGAGGGAAGCCCTTTCGCACCCGTTGACGTTCGTCGGGGTGACGGTTTGGGGTGTGGCGATGATCTTCGTGTTCTCGCCACTGTTGTTGCGAAGAATCTGGAAGACCACGCCGCTTGGTGCCGGTGCATTGCGATCGCGGATCGAGGCGATGTGCGATCGACACGGAGTGCGCATCGGCCAGTTGCTGGTGTGGCGAACGCATGGTTCGCTGACGAATGCCGCGGTGATGGGGATATGGGGGCGGTTTCGGTATGTCCTGCTGACCGATTCGCTTCTTGAGCACCTTGAGCCGGATCAGGTCGAAGCGGTGGCCGCGCATGAGATTGCGCATGTCCGGCGGCGTCATATTCCGTGGTTGGCGGGGATAATTCTGTCGTTGATTTCGTTGGTGAGCGTGCCGTTCGGCAGGTTGGCGGTCTGGTGGTTCGGGCCGCAGGCGGCCGAAGGGTGGGCCGGGGCAGCGGTCGTGATGTTGGCGATCGCGACGGCGTTCTGGGGGTTCGGGTTCATCAGCCGTCGGTTTGAATGGCAGGCCGATGCCTTCGCAGCGCAGCACATGAGCGGGTGGTCGTCGCGGGGCGAATCGGAGTCGGTCGTGATCACCCCTGAGGCAGCGTCGGCGATGATCGGCGCGTTGGAGCGGGTTGCGCATTTCAACGGGGTTGCGGTGCAGCGGCCCGGCTGGAGGCACGGCTCGATCGCCGAGCGGCAGGATCGTCTTCGTGAGTTGGTGGGCCGGACGGCGAATTCGCTTCCGATTGACCGACAAGTGCGATGGATCAAGCGCTTCGCGGTGGTGGGGTTTGTGATCGCCGCGGTGTTGATGTGGTGGAATGTTCAGCAGGAAGGGGGAGGGGCCTCAGGGCCGGGCGGACCGCAGAGCGTGAGGGAATGAAAAAACGCCCGCCGCACCCCCACGGGCGGCTGGGCGTTTGTGACGAGGGAAGGAAGGGTGCTAGGGGCAGCCTTCGACGAAGCGATCAAGATAATAGAAAAAGTCGCTGATGTCCAGAACACCGTCAGGAATTCCGTAACCGGGGTCGTTGGGGTCGCTCGTGGTCGTCAGGTCGGCGACGGCGAGGTTGCCGGCGACGAATTGGTCGAGAAAGTAGAAGAAATCGGAGAGATCTACGTTGCCATCGGGAACGCCGTAGGCGGGGTCGTTCGGGTCGCTGGACCCGGAGAGGTCGGCAATGCAGGCGAAATCGCCGCGGTCGATGAGCACGGCAGCCTGCCTTCCGGGGCCGAAGGCGGGGTCGAAGTATTCGACGCGCACGATGGCGAATCGGCCGTTGGAAGAGAGGGCGTATCCCTCTTGCAGGTCGTAGAGACGTGTGATGAGCAAGCCCTCGACTAGGTCACCCGTTTGGAGCAGAACCTGGTTGCCGATGTAGAGCACGGCGTCGCCGGTATCGAGACGACCGATCCAGAGGACTTCTCCGCGGTCACTGATCCAGAGCGGACCACTGCCGAAGCCGGTGATCCGGGCATCGGGGATGCCGGGGGCAGTCATGCCTTCTCGGGCGATCACCGCGCCGTCGGAGCGGAGGATGAAATCGTCTTCACTGATGTCGGCCGGTCCGAGTTGCACGCGTGCAGCCCAGACACCGGCGTCGTTGACGGCGTGGGCGCGGCTGGCGAGAAGGGTGTAGTTCAGCCCAGGAACGAGTGAGGGGCGGCCTTCGCGAGCGACCATCTGGTCGTCGACCATGAGCATGCCGTCTTCGAAGGTCGGCGCGTCGCCGTCGACAAAATACATGACTCGCCCGTTCGGGCTTACGGAGAGTTGGTTGGGATTGGTGCCCAGATCGACGACGGCCTGTCCGTCGATGATCTGGGATTCCCAGGCGATGGCCGTTTCCAGGTAGAGGCCGACGGCGGCGTCGTAGTCTACACGGACCAGCGCGCGGTCGACCGAGGTGGGGATGAGCGGGTCGTCGACCGAGCCCATGATGAAAATCTGGTTCAGGTCGTTCATGCGCGTGGCGTTGAAGAACCCAAGCCACCGTGTGCTGCTGGAAAACTGGGGAGCAATTGAGAACTGCCCCTTCTGGATGACGAGGGATAGGTTGAAATAGATTCCGGAATCGCCGGAAGTGGGAACGTTATCAAGGCTGAGGCGATGGCCGATATCGCCGTAGTTATTGAGCCGCGCGCCGCTGAAGAAGCCGATGACGCCGCCGGGAGGGGCCGGTACGCTCTGGCCTGCGACGGCGACGACCGCGCCATCGCGAATGAGAAAAACGCCGGCCGGAGCCCGAGCCTGAACGACCCAAGAGCCGTGGTTGTTGACGGTCACACTGTCGAGCGAGGTGACGACTCGATCGGGAGGAAAGAAATCGTCGTAGCGGACAACCATCTGCGTTTCTTGCGCGAGGGCGTGCCCGCTTGCGAGCGAAACGAGAAGTCCGGAACCGAGGGCGCGAACGTGCATCATGGAACTCTTCTCCCGCGGGGCACCTGCCGACGTGCCTTCATGCTACTGAAAGCGGGGAAGCTCTTGAAGAGAAAAATACCGTGTCGGTCCAGGGGTTATCCGGGGATGCCGTGGCGAGCAGCGTGGGCCACAAGCTCGGCGAATCGGTCGAGTTCGTCAAGGGTCGTATAGACGCTCGGGGTGATGCGAACGCCCTCGAACTCATCATGTCGGATTCCGGTCGTGAGTATTCGGTGCTTTTCCCAGAGCCAGGAGACGAGCGCCGGGCTGTGCAGGCCGTCTATGCGGAAGACTCCGAGGCCGCAGGAGAGTTCGGGCGTTCGGGGGGAGAGCAGGTGGAAGCCGGGGATGGTTTCGAGGCGGCTGATCCAGTGGTTCCGCAAGGCCCGCATGCGGGCCTCTTTGCGGGCGCTCCCGAGGGCTTCGTGGAAGGTCAGGGCTTCGGCGATGCCAAGAAAGTTGGCCGCGGGATGGGTGCCGATTTCCTCGAACTTGCGGATGTCGTCGATCTTGCTCTCGGGCGCTGCCATCAGAGGCCAGAGGCCGGCGATCAGCGGGCGGCGAACGTACAGCAGTCCGGTGCCTATGGGCGCAAACAGCCATTTGTGCAGGCTGGTTGCGTAGTAATCGCAATCAAGCTCATCGAGGCGGAAATCGAGATGCGCAAACGCATGAGCGCCGTCGACAATTACAGGGATGCCCCGGCTGCGGCCGAGGCGGGCAATCGCGGCGATGGGGAGCACTTGTCCGGTGATATTGACTACGTGACAGCAGAGGATGGCGCGGGTGCGCGGAGTGATGCGGCTTTCAAAGAGACGGACGATTTCGTCTGCGTCTTCGCACGGCACGGGGAGGGGGAACATCACAAGACGAATGCCCTCGCGGCGCTCGCGCTGACGGAAGGTATCGAGCATTCGCGGGTAGTCGTGGGTTGTGGTGAGGACTTCATCGCCGGGCTTAAGGTCGAGGCCGAACTGGCAGATCTGGAGGCTTTCGGAACTGTTGCGGGTGATCGCCAGTTCTTCAGGATCGACCCCCCAGGCACGGGCGAGGCGAGATCGAATCGCCTCTCGGAGGGGTGGGGCGGTCTGCCAGAGCACGTGAGGGGGCGGGAAGGCGTTGGCCATATCCAGGTGGCGTTTGACGGCCTCCTGCACGATCCGGGGGGAGGGGCTTACCCCCCCGTTGTTGAGGTTCGTCAGCGAGCGATCCATGGTGAAGGCCTGCTGGGCGAAGATCCAGAAATCTTCATCATGGGCAAGGTCTTCGGGCACACCTGGGTAGGTTCTCAGGGCCTCAAGAAAGCCAGCGCCGGCATACCCGGAGAAGGTGCACAAGGCGGCGGCAGGTGCGGCCAGCGTTGAGGAGAGAAAAACTCGGCGACTGGGCATGCGAGGGGCCTCCTGAGCGAGACGAGTGTACATGGCGGGGGCCACTGGATGTCGGCAGGATTGCCGCAGAAGCCGTGCGGGCTAGAATCGCGGGCTTGCCGAGGTAGCTCAGCTGGTCTAGAGCGCTGGATTCATAACCCGGAGGTCGGCGGTTCGAGTCCGCCCCTCGGCATTGAACCCGAGTAGATGCGGTCGCCGGTCGCGAGCTGGTCCTCCTATGGTCAGCTCAATCTGCGTCGTTGTCGAGCGTGCGGTAGTATCCGGTGGCTTCGAGCTTGGCCGCGGTGCGGCGCATGGCCGGTAGGACGTGAACCTCGGTCAACTCGGCAAGATGGGCGACGTATCGCAGAATGCCCGCGTCGACCACACTGGTGAGGATGCGGAGCATCACGCCGCCGAAGATCGCCCCGAAGAGCGTGGTGACGAAAGCGGTTGAAAGGCCGGCGACGGTGCGGCGAACGCCGTCGACGAGGGCCTCGGCATCAGTTTCAGAAGCACCCAGGACAGCATCGAGGCCCGAGGCGGAGGCGAGCAGTCCGATAATCGTGCCGATCAGGCCGAGGGTGATGAGGATGCTCGCGAAGAGTTCCACGGTTTTGTTCCGGGCCATCAATCGCGCGTGGGTGACTTCGATCAGGTTGTCCTGGGCGATCTGAGGGTTTGCGAGGAAGATGGTATAGAGCGAAGCGATGTGCGAACGAAAAACGCTGGGCCGCGCGTGGGCGAGAAACTCGGCGACGTCGTTGGTTTCGCGCAGCAGCCGGGCCTGCGATGAGGCCAGGCGAGTTTCTCGATCGAGCCTGGTGATATCGAGGTAGCTGCGGACCAGCGTCGCGCCGAAAAGTGCCACGATGACGATGACGATGCCGCTGGCCCACCCTTGGGAGAGATGGACATACGCCAGGACTCCGGCGACACCCAGCAGGGCTGCAAACCACGCAAGCCAGGCGGTGCGTCCGGAAAGCCCTCCGAACGCCGCGGCGTCGGGCGGCAGGTCGGCCCTTCGACCGATGCGGATGCGTCCGGCAGCGCGTTCGTTCATGGGGTCATTCGGCGACAAGGTGATAGATAAGGACGGTGAATTCGACTTCGCCGATCGGCGCGTCATTGGCCAACCGAACGGAGATGGTCAGGTTGTCGCGGTTCGGCATGGTGAAATCGGTAGCGCCGAAATAGGGGGTCACCCACACCATGTCGGTCGAGTTGGAGTTGCCGAACGTGGTATTGGCCAGCGTGACCGTGCCGCCCAGGTGGCCGCGATGGTCTTTGGCGACGACATAGACCGCAATCAGGCCGCCCCTGCGGAGGGACTGCGATCGCCAAGTCTGGCCGCGGTTGACCTTGCCGACGATGTCTGTGGTGGCGGCGGCAACGGCCCAGCGCTGCGTGCCTTGCGGCCGTTCGTAGGCGCGCATGACCCTGGGAAGCAGGTATTCACAGATATCCGACGGGTCGCTGATGCCGGTGAGGAATGCTTCGGCAAAGCGATTGCGGAGCGTTTTGTCGCGTTCGGCCTGGCGTGCTTCGGCGGTGCCGTCGAGCAGTTCGTGCAGAATGTCAACGCGAGGTCCGTAGCAGGTGCCGCCTTTTTCGTCACGACCGGCCACGGCGGCGACTGCATTGATCGCCGAGACGAACCCGATGACACGTCCCCGTTCATCGACGACGCTGCTGCCGCTCTGGCCGCCGACGGCCGCGAACTGGTACATCATCATGTTCGCGTCCGCGGGTGAGGCCGAAGCGAAAAATTCATCGTTGAGACGCGAAACCTGGCTGCTGAAGGCCGATGCGGTCGGGCGGGTCCAATCCTGCAGGGCGTAGCCCTCAAGGGGGAACCCGGCGGAATGCATGGTCATGCCGGGTTCGATCTTCGTGACTTCGTTCGCCGGCACAAGCGGGATCGGGGGCGCCTGCTTGGCTCGGTCTTCTTCGTGAATGATCAAGAGCGCCACGTCATACGGAGTGATGAGGTCGGAGAAGAAGCGACTGGCGCTGGGGGAGAAGGGGTTGTACTCGCGGATGAGTTCTTGAAATCGCTCGTATCCCGGATGCATGGTGATGCCGGTGATGCGCACCTCGGTCGGCTCTTCCCCGGGAGCACAGTGCTTGCGGGCGATCACTTCGCCGCCCGTGCCGACTTCGGTGAAAAGCTCAGCAACGTGCGCGTTGGTCGCCAGAAGTCCGGGCCGGACCGACCAGGCCGTACCTTGTGGAGAAAAGCGTTGCTGTCCGGCGTGGCGCACCATCACCACATATGTCGAGCCCAAAATTCGATTCTGGATTTCACGCGCGGAAGGCAGCGACGGCCCGGTCGGTGTTTCAGATGCCTTGGGAATGCTGAAGTAGACACCAAGGCCCACGCCCACGGCCAGCAGCGCAGCGATGACCGTTGCGACCATGGTTGTCCGTTTGCGTTCCTTGGCGGTAGCGCTCTTGACCACGCGCATCAGGGTGTTCATGCCGACACCCTTGTGTGCGTGAGGCGCCTCAGGGTGGGCGGGGCCGCCCGCTCGCGCCACGGGCTGCATGTCTCGCCCGGGAGCAACCGCCGGCGGGGCGGCCTTTGGTGCAACATATGGACGCACCGATGGCACGGCTTGAACAGGCTTGGGGCGCACCGGGGCGACGATCGTTGCACTCACACCCGCGGGGGCAGGCGCGACAGCGCCAGGAACGGAAACAGAAAACTCCGGCCCGCCTTGCCCGAGGGAGATGACATCGGAAGGCTGAACCGGCGTAGGGGCCGAGATTCTTCTGCCGTTGACAAAAGTCCCGTTGCTCGATCCGAGGTCGGTGACCAGGAGTTGTCCATTGTCGAGGTGGATTTCGACGTGAGATCCGCTGACGAGCGCATCGCGAACGGCGTCAAAGACAATGTCGTTCTCCGCCCTTCGCCCGAGGCGAATGCGTTGGGTGTCGAAAGTGCGTTCCTGGCCCGCCAGCGTGCTGCGCGCAAGATGTCGAATCTGGATCTGCTGCATGGTCGTCAGCCTCGAACAAGCAGTTCAAGGATCGTGTCTTGGTCGACGCGACGAAGGTCAGCCCTGGGTCGGCTTGGGAAGGATGACGACGTCATAGGTGTCGATGCGTGCGAACCGTCGCTGTTCCGCATTCGACTGGGCTTCGATGGCTTCTTTGGCTTTTTCCTCAGGAATAGCGAAGACCGTGGCAGTTTCGCCATCTTCTTTCACCACTGTGCCGTCGGCACGCACCAGCACATATTCCTGCACGGGTTCGCCGGGGCTGCCCGCGGCGGGTGTGCCCGCCGGTGGTTCATACGGAATCGCCAGGAGACGATTTTCCTGTTCGAGTGTTCTGGCGACATCCTTGGGAAGGCCCGAGGCGGCTTTTTGTGCTTCAGCCTCGATGCGGGCGTTTTCTTCACGTGAACTTTGCCGCTTCTTTGCGATGATGTAGGTCGTAGCACCGACGGCGGCTCCGGCGAGCACGCCGATCAGGATGGCTTCTTCCGTGTCTGCGCCGAGGGCCGCGGCCAAGAGGCCTGCCGTGAGGCCCGCGCCCGCGCCGAAGAGGAACGCCTGGAACTCGGCCGATTGCTTTTCAATCCATTCGCACCCTGCCATTGGGGCGATGCTTCCGGCCAGCGCGGCGACCAATCCGATGCGACGGCATGTGCGATTCATGCTTGCCTCCAGAACTGAACCCGCCCCCCGCCTTGTCCCACGGGCATCAACCGGGTCGAGGGGCACTAGAAGATAGCAGATCGATGCCATCCCGGGCGCTGGACCAGGTTGATACCCGACGGTGACGACAGGGCAGCGAATGGATATGAAAAAACAACCGGCCGGGCACCTGCCCGGCCGGAGAGGGCGTGTCCTGCCGAGTTACCTCCGGGCGGGGATGACCAAAGGCATGACCTCATCCGCCGCGGGAGAGAGCGCCCCGAGCAACGCGGCGGCTTCGGTCGCCTCGGGACCGCGTGCGGAGCCGACCAGCGAAACGAGTTGCTGGCGCTGGCGAGCATCAAGCATGTTGCCATATCGCTTGGCGTTGAGCGCTGTGAACGTGAGAAGACGGACTTTCTCGATGCCCGAGCTGCTCATGGCGGCGTCAAACAGCGTCATCTGCACCTGGCGCTGGTTGATGCGGCTGAGCACTTCGGCCACCTTGAAGCGAAGTGAGCCTTGCGTCCGTGAGAGCGTCGCCATCAGGGGCTGAGCCGCATCGGCCACATCGAAGACCGGGTTCGCGGCCACGGCCAGATCCCGAAGGGCGTCGAGAGCGCGGTTGGCATAGTCACGGGCTTCATCATCGCTGATCGGCCCGCCCGCGGCCCGGAGCACCAGGTCATCGATCGCCGCGGCAAGCATGGTTTCGGAAAGCCCCGGGGCGCGGACGGCGCTTGCGGCATCACCGGCGAGCGCACGCTGGACAGGGAGCAGTTCGCCGTCAGAGGGCAAGGCCATCATCGGCGCGGCGGCGAGGCGGCGATCGGACCTGACCGACCCCGCGAGGGCGATCAACTGCTGGCTCGGGGCATCGACGAGAATGACATCGATACCGCCGATCGTTCCGAGACCGACGGCGACATCGCCGAGGTTAGCCCCAGCGAAGACTTCGTATCCGCGGCGAGACATGAAATCGCGTAAGAAGGCGCGACGCTCGGCATCGGTGCTGAGCACAAGGGCTGCGCTGCGGCCGGACTCGGTCACCGCGCCTGCAAGCAGAGGGACGACCCTTTCAGATCCTTCAAACATGACTTCAGCCTGGCTATGGGCCAAGGCCAATGCGGCGTCATATTGCACGCGGCGGCTGGGATAGCTCAGCGCCTCAATAAGCGGGCGACGCGTGGCGGTGTTGGAGCCGACGCCCACAACAATCGGCCGGCGCATCGCATCGGCGCCCGCGGTGCGCTCAACGGCGTTGATCGCCAGTCGGGCAAGGGGGGTATGGCGTGTATCCAGCGCGCGGGCCAGCACCCATTGCGACTGCTCTGGACCGAAGGCGACGGCGTAGAACATCGCCCCGGGCCGTGCCGCGGGGTAGACCGGGTTTTCGTATTCCGCGGGTGTGTCGAGTTCGCGTGAGAAGTTGGAGGCAAGCCAGAGGCCGAGGGCCTCGTTGGCGTCAGTGCGGTGGCGCAGCGAGCGTTCGCAGAGGCGCATGGCCATGGCTTCGTGATAGACGGGCGTGGCGATCGGCACGGGGAATAGCCCGATGCCCTGCTGGTATGTCCAGAGCAACTGGAAGTCTTCACGCGGGAAGCTCGTCAACTCGCTGGTTTCGGCGTAATAGCGCTCGGCCAGTTCGAAGAACCAGTAGGCAACATCGCCTTCAAGTGTGGCATTACGCAGCAGGCGGGCAATTGCCCGATCGCATGAGGCGCGAACCTGGGCAGAGGTGGTCGTTTGACGCAATTCGGCCACGAACGGAAGCCACGTGCGATACTCGATCTGTGACAGCAGGTTGACGATGATCTCCTGCCGTGCAGCGTCAAGCTCGGGCAGCGCGGTCACCAGAGGAATGACGGCGTACCGCCCCATGCGGATCATCACGCCACGAATTTCACTCTGGAGCGACACATCGCTCGTCGTCAGCAGCGATTCGAGAAGCTGCGGCATGGCATACTCGCTGGCGAAGACCAATCGGTCACGCGCGAGAATCCGGCCGCGGGCATCGCCCTTGAGCAGTTCGATATTGCGGGCAATTTCGTCGGGACGGCGGGCACGGGAACGGCGGCCGGTTTCGTAGAGGTTGTCGAGGTGCTCGGCCATCGCGCGAGTCGCCTCGACGTTGCGGGCGCCCTGCACAGCCGCGGCGAAACGATCACCCTCTTCGTGGCGTTCGACATTCTCGATGAAACGGATCGGGCCTTCGCCGTCCATCGGAAACCGCTTGATCAACTCTTCGGCGTGGGCGCCGGCAAGCCGGTAGTCATCGATCAGCACGTAGTGCACGAAATCGCGGAGCAGTTCCGCATCGTTCAGGCTTGACGGCGTCGGCTGCACGGGGGCCTGCCCCGCTGCGACTCCACTCAGGCCCAGCACGCCGGCCGCGGCCAGCACAACCACCCGCGAATGCCACATCTTGCGCACGATCGACTCCTGCTACGGATCGTCCAAGGCTCCCGCGAGGACGTGCCTGCCGGCGAACCGCCGACACGACCCCCTGACGTCCCGGGGGGCGAACGAATCGAAGCCCGCCCCGACGGGTCACTCCGATACGCTCTCCCGACCAGCGCTGATGCATCGCCGGTTCGGCCTCCCGGCCCGGGTCCGGAAGGGGGAGCAATCTAGCCCCATTCGACCGATGCTGTCAACGCGGCTCGGGTCTATCAGGTGTTTCGGCCGCAGCCGTCTGTACGCTCCCGGACGAGTTCGCGTACGCCTTATTGCAAGGGGGCGACATCGGAGGGGGGGGCGATCAGGAACATCGTGGGGAGCACAAGTTCCTGGCCGTGATAAGAATAAATCCGACCCGTAAGTTCAATAGTGAGACCATCGCCGCGGCGTTGGGCGACGCGTTCCAGCTCCATGAGTGTCTGGCAAGGGAGGAGGGCCCGAGTTTGACCCTGGGCATCTTGAACGCCCGTGTCTGGGGCGAAATACCAATGCCCTGCCCCGCCGCGGACAAGTCGGCCGCGTTGGCGCACCATCAAGGCACCGTCGCGGCCGGATGAGCCGGCTCCAAGAATTCTTGGTTGAGGGGCATCACCTTCGCCAGCCCGGTGGATTCCCGGGGTTCGGGTGCGCTCAAGACTTGAGATCAGTTCGAGAACCCGTGGATCATCTGCCGCACTCGGAGGGCGGTCAGTCGGGCTTGGTGTGGAGGAGGGCGGGGCATGCCCTTGGTCAGGTTGGGGAGGGGGGACCTGTGGTGCGGGTTCAGCGCTGGAGAGGTTGTAGAGGCTTACCAAGAGGTAATTCCGGCTGTGATAGACGAGCACTTCGCCGGTCAGGGTGATCAGAAGCCCGCCGGCATGGTCGCCGATTGTTGCTTCAAGAGTTGAAAGCGCGCGATTCGGGACAAGTACCATCGGCGGCAGGCGGTTTGACTGGGGGTTTCCTGGGTCATCGGGGGCGAAAGCCACGATCCACTCACCGGTCGGTGCGCGGAGGAGTACACCGGACCTCTGGATGACGAATGCCCCTTCGCGGATGAGTCGGCTGCGGGGAACCAGGATGTCTTCCCCCTTGATCTGGGGGATCGCATCGTTGACGACGGGCTGGCCAGGAATCACCGGTGCTGGACGCGGCGTTTGAACAGGGGAAAACACCGGTTGCGCATAGGCGTGTGCACTTGCGAGCCAAACGGCCAGAGTTGCGACCTGTCTTGCCAGAGATTCGAATGAGGGGGGCATGTGGGATCTCCATCGACGCTCGCGGCAGCGCAGCACCAACCCTGAGAAGGCAAAGTGTACTAGGCTGCCGAGCGTGGAAGCCATGAGCGATCGGGCCGGTGGTGCCCCCCTCAGAGCGAGAGGCGGTTTGACCCAGGCACTTGTGGCTCGTAGCGTCTGCCCGTCCGGCCGCGTGCCCGAGTGGACTAAGGGGGCGGATTGCAAATCCGTTGCTCGAAAGAGCGTCGTCGGTTCGAATCCGACCGCGGCCTTTGAGTTTTTTCCGGGGTCTCTCCTCCTCTCTGCGGCGGGAGATCACCGGTCGGGGTCGCAACGCACGGATGATGTGGGCGGCCCGGTCACGACAGGCGAAGGAGATCGGCATGGCGACCAGACGTCTTTGGGGCGTGCTGCGTGGGTGTGTCGGAGCTGCCGCGATCGCGGTGGTGCTGGTCGGTTGCAGTGATCGAGAGGAGCTGTCAAGGCTCGAAGCGGAGAAGGCCAGTCTTGCCAGGCAGGTCGAGGCACTGACAAAGGAGCTTGCCGCGTTCCGGAAGTTGGGGCAGAGCGCGGGTGATCTGGCCGAAGCATTGCGTCGGCTTGAACAGGCCGACGACGTGGTCGCGGGTTTGCGGCGGGAGATCGATGGGCTTGCGACAGATCTTGCAATGCGGATCGGCCAGTTGCTGTCAAAGGAATCCGAAATCGGCGGTTTGATGCAGCGATTGGAACAGAACATCGGTGAGATTGCAGGGCTGCGGCTGCGCATGGGATCGCTTGAGTCTGAATTGAGCGGTGTGCAGATGCAGTTGACGACATTTCAGCAACTGGCCGATGAGCGTCTCAAAGCGCTGACTGAGGCAACCAAGCAGATTGAACTGTTGACCAATGCGCTTCGCGGCACAGGCGGCGGAGGGCTTGAGCGCCTGTTGCCCAACCTTCTTCCGGGGCAGAAGAAAGATCCTCCGAGTACTTCGCCGCCCAGTGGTGGGTAGGTTGCGGGCGTGGCAAATGGCACATGAGAAAAGCATGACCCGGCACACACCGGGTCATGCCAGGGCTTCGCGCCCTCTCGTGGGGCAGTGGAGGAGTCGACCACGCGGTTCCGGAAGGATCAATGCGCGAGGAGCGCAGGTGATGAAGACTGCGGACGTGCATGCGCGGCCAGAACGGTCGAGCGGAAAAGCGGTGAGTCGATACGTCGGAAACGGGTTGTCGGTTCCATCCGCATGGGGGGAATGGCCGAGTGTCGCCCACACTGAGGCTCGATAGGCTTCAGGAGCGTGCGGGTGGCAGATCCAATCTTGCAACACCGGCCGTGGTTTTTCTGTACGATGGGGTGCTCACGTGCAGGAGGTGGTTATGCCGGTTCGTCGCATCAATCGTTCGGGGTGGCTGTCGGCAGGTGTTTCGGCGGCGGGAATGGTGTTGTTGGTTGCGGGCTGCGCAACGCCGATGGCGCCCGGCCCGTTCGTCATTAACGAAGCCGGCGAGCGGGTCGTGGTGGCGCCGTTTGCCGTCATCAACGGCGAACACGCCGAGGTTCCGGAAATTCCGATGGGAAATCCGGCGACGATCAATCGGATTTTGTATGAAGGCATGCATCGCAACCGGGTGATGGACCACCTGACGCACCTGACTAAAAACATCGGCCATCGCCTCAC
The DNA here is from genome assembly GCA_019636695.1 of Phycisphaeraceae bacterium. Classification (GTDB taxonomy): domain Bacteria; phylum Planctomycetota; class Phycisphaerae; order Phycisphaerales; family UBA1924; genus JADLCM01. Next base: position 119,091 of record JAHBXD010000005.1, on the reverse strand, counting down.
CGGCTCGACCAACTGCGAAGTCGCCAACGTGTGGGCGGCAGATCGATTCCGGGCGTGGGGTTTGCAGAACGTGGAACTCGCGGAGTGGGGGACGGTGGCCGTTCGCTTCGACCGAATGCCGAGCTGGGGGAAAGGGTTTGCCGCGGGGTCGGAAGAACCGGACCGGGAATTTCAGTTCAGCACGAGCGCGTGGGTGATCGGCACCAACGGCCCGGTGCGTGCCCCGGTGATCGTGATGCCCACCAGCCTTGAAGAACTGATGTCCAATGAAGGCAGTTATGCCGGCGCGTGGGTGGTGATTGATCCGCAGACCGGTCGGCAGGGTGCGCAGGGCGGGGGCGTCCGGCGTGGCGGGATGGGTGTTCGCGACGGACGCCGTCGCGAGGCGCGCGAGCGGCTCGAGCGCGGAGAATGGCCCGACATCGGGTTGCCCGGGCAACCTTCGACGCTCGTTGAACGGCATGTCGAAAAGTGGTCCGGCGACTGGCAGGGAACGACCTCGGGCATGGGGCAGTCGCTCGGGGTGATCCTCAAGATCAGCCAGTCGCCCGAGGGGGTATGGACAGGCACAATGGACATTCCGGACAACGGCGCGAGCAACGAGATCACCAATGTGGTGATCGAAGGCGAGACGCTGACGTTCCAGTGGGCCAGTCCGGCGGAGGTGCATTCGATTCGGCTGACGCAACAGGCTGACGGCACACTGGCGGGGGGAACGACCTACATGGATGTTCCCTTCGAAATCCAGCTATCTCGGGCGAGCGCGGCGGAGGTTTCGGAGCCCGACCCCGGGAACGTCGAGGATTACATTCTGCAGGCGGTTCTGGCGGAGAACCCGGCGGGGTTCATTTCGAGTTCCGGTGACTTCCGTGTGTGGACGGGTGCGGTTTCCGGGTGGCGTGAGCGTCCGATTGAGCAGTACGGGCGCGATTTTGAGATCTCGGTCACGCAGGATGATTTTGCTTGGATTCGTGAGCGAGTGGGCACGGGCGTGCGCGTCGAGTTCAATCTCGATCATCGTCTGACACCCGGGCCGATCCCGGTGTACAACACCATCGCCGAGATTCCCGGGGTCGATCCGAATCTCCGGCATGAGGTTGTCATTGTTTCGGCCCACCTCGATTCGTGGAACGGGCCTGGAAGCGAGGGATGCGTCGACAACGGCACGGGTTCAAGTGTTGTCCTTGAAAGCGCACGGTTGCTGATGGCTGCAAGGGCGCAGCCGAAGCGGACGATTCGGTTCATTCTCTGGACGGGGGAAGAGCAGGGGCTGCTCGGCTCGCGTGCATACGTTGAGCAACTCGGCGACGACCTGGCGAATGTTTCGGCGGTGTTCGTTGATGACGGCGGCACGAATTATCAGGGTGGTCTGCACGCGATCGAAAGCATGCGCGACTATCTCGCGGCGGCGACCGCGCCTGTCAACGGTCGCTTCTACAGCGAGGAAGACGGCAAGTGGATGAACGTCAACGTCCGGATTGAGCGGTCGATGCCTGCCGGGGGCGGGTCAGACCATGCTTCGTTCAACCGGGTCGGTGTGCCCGGGTTCTTCTGGGACGAGGTCGGGCGTGCGAACTACCAGTATGCGTGGCACACGCAGTTTGATCGGCTCGATCAGGCGATTCCCGAATACCTTTACCAGAGCGCCACGTGTATGGCGATCACGGCGTACAACCTTGCCTGTGCGCCGGAGTTGCTGCCGCGTCAGGCACCGCGTGCGCAGGGTGATCGCCCCGGGGGTGGGCAGGGGCCGCCGCAGCGGAGGCCCGCGGGGGCAGGTGCGGGCAACCAGTGAGCCGAGCCGATACACTGCGGGCATGACGACGGAGCGTCTGATCGCCGCCGGTTCGGCGGGACCGGTGGAAGAGCAGACGAACTGGGCTTTGCGCCCGAGTCGGCTTGATGAGTACATCGGTCAATCGGAACTGCTTGAGCGGCTTCGTATCGCGATTACCGCGGGGAAGCAGCGCGCCGAGCCGGTTGAGCATGTTTTGCTGCACGGTCCTCCCGGGTTGGGCAAGACGACTCTTGCGCATGTGATCGCCGCCGAGATGGGGTGCAAAGCGCACACAACCAGCGGGCCTGCGCTCGTGCGCGGCACCGACCTGGTCGCCTGCCTGACCAAGCTCGATCAGGGAGATGTCCTATTCATTGATGAGATTCATCGCCTGCCGGTTGCTGTGGAAGAGTTTATTTACCCTGCGATGGAAGATTTTCGGATTGATGTCACGGTTGACAGCGGTCTGCACGCCCGAACGGTGCAGATCAGGTGTAAGCCGTTTACGCTGATCGGCGCGACGACGCGTGCGGGCCTGCTTTCCGCGCCGCTGCGATCGCGGTTCGGGTTGACGCATCACCTGCGGTATTACGAAGAGCCGGAGTTACTCCTGATCCTGCAACGGTCGGCACGGCTTCTCGGCTTGGCGCATGCAGAGATGGATGGGTTGCGCGCAATCGCGGCCCGATCGCGAGGGACACCTCGCATTGCCAATCGTCTGCTTCGCCGGGTTCGGGATTATGCCCAGGTGCGCGGCGACGGACGGATCGCGCCTTCTGTAGTTGATGAAGCGCTGGCGCTGGAGGGTGTGGATCGCCTCGGGCTTGACCATCTCGACAGGGCATATATGCGCACGATCGCGAGCGTGTATCACGGTGGGCCGGTGGGGCTGGAGACAGTCGCGGCGACCATGAACGAGGATGCGGGCACGCTGGAGGATGTCGTCGAGCCGTACCTGCTCCAGATCGGGTTTCTTGCGCGGACGCGCCGAGGCCGTGCACTCACCCATGCCGGGGCGGAGCATCTTGGCATCGCATTGAAGACGGAAGCCGCCTCGCGCGAAGCGGATGCGGGCTTGTTCTGAAAGTACATGTTTTCGTCAACCGCGGGGCATGGGGGCCTTCCCGGTCGGCGAGCCGGGAATGCGGATCGTCGTGCGGCAGTATCGGCAGCGCACGGTTTTGCCTCGGGCGTTGGCCGGAACGGCGAGAATTTTGCGGCACATCAGGTTCGGGCACATGATCCGGATGGTGTCGTCAGTTCTCATGCGTGGGTTCCTGAGGGCGTGGGGATGAGATCGACTTGCCGACAACCAGGCTTTATGCCTGGACGTTGCTGGCGCTGGGGATGGCGAAAGCAGGCAGTTTTCGGACGCTTGCCATACGGCGTGCGGGGCGCAGGCGAGCGGGCTAGCCTTGGTTCTCGGGCCTGATGCCCGGTGCAAAGGAGCAAGGCGTGCCTGAGGCCAGAGCCACGGCGGTTGTCGGACTGCAATGGGGCGACGAGGGGAAGGGCAAGCTCGTTGACCTGTTGGCCGCTGAGCACGATGTCGTCGTGCGGTATAACGGCGGCGCCAATGCCGGACACTCGGTCGTGGTGAACGGGGAACGGTTCGCCCTGCACCTGGTTCCTTGCGGGATTCTGTATCCGGGCAAACTGGCGGTGGTGGGCAACGGTGTCGTTGTCGATCCGGACAAGCTGTTGGATGAAGTGACGGGGCTGGTTGCTCGGGGGGTTGATTGTTCGGGGCTTGTCGTTTCTGATCGCGCGCATGTTGTGCTGCCCTATCACAAGACCGAGGATGCGCTGCGTGAGGATGAACTGCGCGCTGCACAATCGGCCGCGCACACCGGCGAGGGTGTGCTGCGTGCCGGAGAGATCGGCACGACCAAGCGCGGCATCGGCCCGGCATATGCGGACAAGGCGTATCGCGCAAGCGCCATTCGCATCGGCGACCTGCTGCGGCCGGAGGTATTGGGGGGCAAAGTCGAACTGGCGTGTTTATTCAAAAACGCATTGTTCAGGGGCCTCGGCGGGCGGCACGAGCCGGTCGATCCGCGGGTGCTGACAGCGCAGCTCCTCACCCTTGGGGAGCGCCTCGGGCCGATGATTCGCGACACCGTGTACCTGCTGCACGAGCAGCTCGCGGCGGGGAAGAGGCTGCTCTTTGAAGGCGGGAATGCCACTTTGCTGGATGTCGATCACGGGACGTATCCGTTTGTGACAAGTTCCGCCTGCTCGGCCCTTGGGATCGGCTCGGGGACGGGGGTGCCGCCGCAACGGATCGGGAAAATTCTCGGCGTCTGCAAGGCGTATTGCACTCGTGTCGGGGCCGGGCCGATGCCGACCGAGCAGGTCAACGCGGCGGGTGAGCGCATTCGCGAGCGGGGGCGCGAGTATGGCACGACGACGGGGCGTCCACGACGAACGGGGTGGCTCGACCTGGTGGCGCTTCGTTACGCGGTGATGGTCAACGGGGCGACGGGGCTGGCTTTGACGATGCTCGATGTCATGGCGGGCTTTGACGAGATCAACGTGTGCACGGCGTATGACATCGGCGGGGAACGCACCGATCGCTTTCCGCCCGACGGGCACATGCTGCGCGCATGTGAGCCGGTGTATGAAACGCTCGCGGGTTTCGGCGAAGAAATCACCGGTGCAAGACGGCGGGCCGATCTGCCCCGAAACGCCGCACGGTATGTCGAGTTCATTGAAGAGGCGGCGGGCGTGCGCGCGGAGATCATCAGCGTCGGCCCGGATCGCGTGCAGACGATCGTGGAGTGAAGTTGCGGCGTCGATGTATGTTGCCCGAATTGTAAATGGGGAGTCGAGAATATGAAACCCTTGGCGGGCCGGATCGGGATCATCACAGGAGCGACGGCGGGCATCGGTCGGGCGACGGCGCGGGCGTTTGTCGAGTCTGGGGCACGAGTGGTGATCAACGGTCGCAGGGCCGACGTGCTCAAAGAGGTTGTTGCAGAACTCGGCGAAGAGCGGGTGGGTGCTGTTGCCGGAGACTGCGCGGCGGAGGGGGTGATCCAAGCCATGTTCGGGCTTGCTCGATCCCGATTCGGGGGCGTGGCCGATCTGGTGGTGGTCAATGCCGGAAGAGGGCTTCGCGGCGGGTTGGTGGATTCGGACGAGGCCCAGTGGGAAGAGATGATCCGGACCAACCTGCTCGGCGCAGCGCGACTGATGCGTTTTGCGGCGAACGAAATGCTCGCGGACATCAGCACTGGTGATTGGCAGACAACGCCGAGAGATATCGTCGTGCTGGGGTCGGTGGTGGGTCGTCATGTTTCACCGTTCAGCGGTACATACGGCAGTACCAAGTTCGCGGTGCATGCACTGGCCGAGGGCCTCCGCCGCGACGTCGGGCCAAAGGGCGTACGGGTGACGCTGGTTGAACCCGGTTTTGTCATCAGTGAGTTTCAGGGCGTCGCGGGATATGCGGATGATTGGTTTCGAAGCGTTGTCGATCGCATCGGCCCGGTGCTTGAACCGGGGGATGTCGCCGACGCAATCACGTTTGCAGTCAGCCGCCCGGCTCGAGTGCACGTAGGTGATATCGTGGTGCGGCCCACTCGCCAAGATTACCCGTGAGCGCTCGTGCCTTCATTCGAGGCGAACGTACGAGGAGTTATCGTACGTTGTTTTCTATGCTTCTGAGCATCATTCTCGCACGAGCCTCGATCACTTCATAACGGCCGGCCGCAATGTCTGCGGGGTCAAAAAGGCTGTTGACAAAACCGACCGCATGGCTGCCCGCGGCAAGATAGGCTGCCGCATTTTCGGCAGTCACGCCGCTTGTGGGCACAATGCGCAGGAAAGGCAGGGGCGCAAGCGTCTGGGCGACCCACCCGGGGCCGACGGGCGCCGGGAAGAGTTTTTGCAGTTGGGCCCCCGCGCGATGCGCTGTCAGCATTTCGGTGGGGGTGGCGCAGCCCGGCATCATGGCCACTCCGAGATTGCGGGCTTCGGCGATGACCGCCGGGTCGATCACGGGCGAAACCAGGTACTGCGCACCGGCGGCGACGGCCTCACGAGCATCCAGGGCGGTCAAAACCGTACCCGAGCCGACGATCAGTCCCGGCCTGCCCGCGAAGGAACTGATCAGGTCAAGTGCTCCTGGCGTCGTGAGCGTGAACTCGCAGATCGTGAATCCGCCGCGAATGGCGGCCTCCATCGCCTGCGCTGCCGCTGACTTAGAGTCTGTCCGAAGAATCGCCGATGCACGGCGCTCACGAAATGCGATGACGAATTCATCCGGGGTCATGCCCGAAGTGTATATCGTCGCGACTGTGAAGCCTGGGGCCTTATCCTCATGAGAAGACAATATTCCTGATGCAAACCGGTTCGATGCGGCGACCGTACAATGACGGCAAGACGGCAGCAACGCACGGGGTCGCCAGGTGCGGTTTCCGCCTTGGGCTTTTCCCTGCGGAAAAAATGCATGACCGAAGTTCCATCGAAGCTTGTTGACCTCGGCCATGCCGATGGTCACCCGCCCATGCCGCGCACCTGGCCTGCGCGCATCGCCAATATCTTGGGCGTCGTGACTCCCTTAGCCGGAGTGATCGTTGCGACGATTCTGCTCTGGGGCGTCGCATTCAATTGGGTCTATCTGGTGTTGTTGGCGGGGATGTACCTCGCCACGGGGTTCGGCATCACGGTGGGGTATCACCGGTTATTCACGCATAAGTCGTTTGATACGCCGAGACCGGTGGCCTTCATCATCGGGGCGCTCGGTTCGATGGCCGCCCAAGGATCGATTCTGCAATGGGCGGGCATGCACCGCCAGCATCACCAGCACAGCGATGGCGAGCACGATCCGCATACGCCGCACGCATCAGGCGATGGTGTGCTCGGCGTCCTCCGCGGGTTGTGGCACGCGCACGTCGGTTGGATCGTCAGCCGGGGAAAGCGGGTCCAGGATCGGTACATCACCGACCTGCGTCAGGATCGAATCGTGCGCGTGCATTCAAGACTCTTTCCCGTGTGGGTTGTTGTCGGCCTTGCGTTGCCCGCGGTGCTGGGCGGCCTGCTGACGCTTTCGTGGCTGGGTGTGCTGTTGGGTTTTCTCTGGGCGGGGTTGGTGCGGATTTTTCTGGTGCATCACGTGACGTGGAGCGTGAACTCCGTGTGCCACTTCTGGGGAACTCGGCCGTTCCGAAGTCATGATGAGAGTCGCAACAACGTCATTTTCGGAATCCTGGCGCTCGGAGAAGGATGGCATAACAATCACCACGCCTTCCCCACTTCGGCCCGGCACGGCCTTCGCTGGTGGCAAATCGATCTGAGCTACCTGCTTATCCGCGGTTTGGCGCTGGTGGGTCTTGCCCGCAATGTTCGTACGCCGTCGCCCGAACGGCTCGCCGCCAAACGATCCTCCTGAAGGCGATCGGCTGAAAATAAATTCATCCGCCGGCACACTTGCGGCGAACAATCCGGTGGCCTCAGGGGTTTTCCCGTGGCCCGATTCGCCCGGAGGCGCCATGAAAGTTTTCGGCATCCTGTTGATTCTGGCCTTGGTCACCACGGCCTTTGCCGCATTCCATGCCCGTGGCCCCGAGGCTCCTGAGATCAAGCGCATGACCACCACAGTGCGAACCATCCCGAAGAATGGGCCGATCTACTCCCGTTCTGCCCACGAGATCACCCCGCTCAGTCCCGAACGCATCGCTGAACTGGCCAAAGGGCTGACCGCAGAAGAAGCCCGGATTCTTCTTCGCAAAGGGACAGAGCCGGCTTTCTGCGGCAATCTTCTCGATAATAAGAAGCAAGGGGTATATCACTGCCGCCTGTGCGCCCTTCCCTTGTTCAGTTCGCATGCGAAGTTCAATTCGGGCACAGGTTGGCCATCCTTTTTTCAACCGGTCGATGTCGACCACGTTCGATACTACAAAGATGAATCGCACGGCATGCGCCGCGTAGAGATCGTCTGTGCACGGTGCGATGGGCATCTCGGGCACGTCTTTGATGACGGACCACGTCCGACCGGTCTGCGCTACTGCCTCAACTCGGCGTCGCTTCAGTTTGTTGAAGAGGGCGATGAACCGCCGCAAATGGGGCTTCCGGTCAAGACAAAAGTCGCGTATTTCGGCGGCGGGTGTTTCTGGGGTGTGGAGGACCGCTTTCAGCAAGTGCCCGGCGTTGTCGATGCGATCAGCGGTTATATGGGAGGGCATGTCGAGAAACCAACCTACAAGCAGGTGTGTGCCGGAAATACCGGCCATGCTGAAGTCGTCAAAGTCGTCTACGACCCCGCCCGCGTGACCTATCGACAGCTGCTCGAGTCCTTCTTCCGCTTCCACGACGCGACGCAGTTGAATCGCCAGGGGCCGGATATCGGCGAGCAGTATCGATCGGTGATCTTCACTGCCGATGATGCTGAAATCGACGCGGTGAAACAGCTGATTCATGAGCTGCAAGCATCGGGCAAGGGGCGGTATGCAAGGCCGATCGTCACGCAGATTCTTCCCGCGGCTACGTCCGGGCCCGGCCGCTTCTGGGAAGCCGAGGAGTATCACCAGGACTACCACGCCAGGCAGGGCGGAGCGTGCCCGATGCCTCCGGAAGATTGAATCCGGCACTACGCTCTCGGTATGTCCGAGCCGATCACGCTAGCCCACTCACCCGATGCCGACGACATGGTGATGTGGTGGCCTCTCTGCGGTATGCGAGATGCCCGGGGAAACCCGATCGAGGGCGACCTCGGGCGACCATCGATCGATACCGAAGGGTTGACGTTTTGCGGCATTGCCGACGATGTGCAGAGGCTGAATCGCCGGGCGATCGACACCGGTGATTACGACGTCACGGCGGTTTCCGCACATGCCTATCCGTACATCGCCGATCGCTACGCCGTGACCTCGTGCGGGGCATCATTCGGTGAGGGATACGGCCCGAAGGTCGTGGTACGGGCTGATTGCACAGCTGACGATCTTTCTTCGCTTCCTGTCTCCGATACGCAGCCTCTGGCAATTCCAGGAAGGCATACGACGGCGTTCCTGGCTCTGCGGATTCTGGCCGGCTGGGACATGCCGGTCTGCGAGATGCTTTTCAGCCGGATTCCGGAAGCGGTCGCAACCGGGGAATGCGGCGCGGGTCTGCTCATTCACGAGGCCCAGTTGACCTTTGCGGCACTTGGTCTACGCCAAGTTGCAGACCTGGGAGCGCAATGGCAGGCAAGAACGGGCTTGGCGCTGCCGCTCGGCCTCAACGTCATCCGTCGCGATCTTGATGTTCGGCACGGGCGGGGGACGATCGGCCGCGTGGTGCGCCTGCTCGATCGCTCGATCCGATATGCGGTGGAACGGGCCGATCTTTCACATCAATTCCTCCTTCTGCACGCTGACAGGCGGCCGGAATGGCGCGACGCTGATCTTGTCCACAGGTACCTCTCGATGTATGTCAGCCCGATGACGCTGGACATGGGCGAAGCAGGTCGAGAAGCGATCAAGCGATTGCTGGGCGAGGGATACGGGCTGGGGCTGTCTCCTGATCCGGGATCGATCGATGTGCTGTGGCCGTGAGGTTTCCCCGGCTATCCTCGGATATGCAGATCATTCGATCAGGCCATGGGCTTGCCGTGTGGACCCCCACGGGCGTGCTGCCGCTGGCATATATCATCGGCATCGGGCGAAACTATGCCGATCATGCGACTGAGCAGGGCGCGGATATTCCCGAACGGCCGATGGTGTTCACGAAAAGTCCCGCGAGTGCATGCCTGCATGAAGAAGCCATTGTCATCCCGAGAGTCTGTCAGGATCGCGAGCAGGTCGATTTCGAGGCTGAGCTTGCAGTGATTCTCAGTAATTCCGCCAGGGATGTTCCGGTCGAGCGCGCACTCGACCAAGTCCTCGGCTATGCGTGTGCGAACGACGTTTCTGCTCGGTGGTGGCAGAAGTCGGGTAGCGGCGGGCAGTTCTGCCGAGGGAAAAGTTTTGACACGTTCTGCCCGATCGGGCCGCGGGTCGTCCCCGCGGCGGATGTGGGTGACCCGCAGCGGCTGCGCATCGTGTGCCGCGTGAATGATCGAGTGATGCAGGATGCCTCGACCGGGCAGATGATCTTTTCTGTCGCGGCGTTGATCGCAGAGCTGAGTCGCGGGGCGACGCTTCCCGCGGGGACGGTGATTCTGACGGGAACCCCGGGGGGCGTCGGGATGGCGCGAGATCCGCAGGTGTTCCTGAAGGCTGGAGATGTGGTCGAGGTGGAAATCGAGCGTGTGGGAAGGCTGAGAAACAGGGTGACGCGTGAATCCTGATTCCACGGACTACGGTGAGCGGTCAGTCGCCGCTGCTTTCAGTGCTCGCGCCGCCCCCTCCGCTCGGACGTCTGCGTTTCCGACGTTTGCGCTTGCGTTGGCCGGCCGATCCGTCTGAAGGTGCAACATCTGGACCACCTACAGGCGGCGCAGGCGAAGTCTCCATGGAATCACTCATCGGCGCTGTAGGCGAACCTTCGCCTTCAGGACGCATGCCGCCCTTCCGCCGTTTGCGACGGCGACGTTTGCGCGAAGGGGCATCCTGAGTGGCCATGTCGGCCAGGTCGTCGCCCGCGATGTCGTCGATACCCAGATCTCCGGTTGCATCCGATCCGATATCAGCATCTGCGGCGACTTCTCCGAACTCCGCGGCCAGACGCTGCGTTGACGGTCGGTCATGGCTGCGTTCGGGGCGATCTTCTCGCGGTTTTCGAGGGGTGTCACGTCCGGTGTTTGATCTCGGTTGCGCAGGCTCGGGCCGACGGGTTGACGGCGGGCGTGGACCGGCACGCGCAGGCTCAGGACGCTCGCCCGGCGCAGGCCCGACCTTGTCGACCGGGTCGGTCAGTTCTTCAATCGGAACGGCGACTCGCTTATCGCTGCCATCAAGAAGCACAAGGGCGAGTTGCGTCAGAATTTGCGTGTCAAGAACAATCCCGTCGCCCTCGGGTGTGCCGACACGAGCCTTGCGTTTCGGCAGGCGGCGGCGAAGATCCTCGTATGTCTGGTCTTCGTAGCGCAGGCAACACATCAGCCGTCCGCACCGACCGCTGATTTTCAACGGATCGAGCGTCGCTTTCTGCACTTTGGCCGACCGCATGGAGACCGGCTTGAGCACCTTCAGGAAATTCTTGCAGCAGCAGTATTGCCCGCAACGCTCATAATCGGCGGTCAGGCGGGCCTCGTCGCGAGCACCGACGTGCCGCAGGTCGATACGGTTCTGAAAATGCTGTTCGAGGGCTTGCTGAAGGTGCCGCAGATCGAGCCGCTCTTCGCTGTTGTAGTACACGGTGAGACGTTCATTGCCGAGAATCGGTTCAACATCCACCAGTTTAGCGGTGATACCCAGTCTCTCGGCAATGCGTCGGGCCTCAAGCCGCAGCCCGTGGCGAGATTGCTCGATCGCCGCCTGGGCTTCCATATCTTCACGAGTGGCGACGCGTAGGGCTGCGCCGTTGGCCGTGAAGGGGTAGTCCCGCCCTCCGGAGTTCTCGATATACCGAAGCATGTCCTGGCGAGTGACGCTCTTGGAGCACCCGCTATTCGGGCAGGTGCTGGTGAGCATTTCGCCGATCTCAGTGCCTCGGAATGTCTTAACGACCAGTTTGCTGCCGCACCCGGGTTTGGCTTCGCCCGAATACGGGAATTCACCGATCATCTTCATCGAGCCGTATCGAACAACCACGGTTCTCGGTGGCTTGAGTTGTTCGTAGGCGGCCAGATCATCCTGATACGCCTTGAGGTCTTCTTCAAACTGCGGCAGGGGCAGGATCGGCATCGGGCGCTCCGAAAGCAGAAGGCAACCGCCGCCGCTTCACGCGGGTGCGGACTGTCTTGTTGTCGCCGGCGAAGGGTGGGTTCAGTCCGGGTCGCCGACGCATCCGGAAAGATCAGAATGGGAGCGAGGAGCGTTCATCAGGTCGGGTATCCACCCACCTGAGATGCTCAGTCGAATCACTTTCCGCGGGTGCGCTGGCGAGCATCAGAAAAGAGCTGGGGAACATCAAAGGATTGCAACATATCAACGGAGCGCTGCGTCGCGGCATACACATGCATGCGCTCGGAACGAGCGTCAAGCACGATCAGGATGTCGTTGTTGCCCCCGTCGGCGGTCATCACGGTGTAAGGACCGGTCTGGCTGACCATCTCGGCCCGCGCCGTGTTGCCGACCAGTCGGCCGGCCTGGGTAAGAATCAGGGCGATCAGTACGAATGCACTCGCCCAAAGCGCAGGTGATGCGGCATCACGCGTGCCGGGGCGTTGTGGACTGGTCGGGATCGTCATGGGCGCTCCTGCCTGGTACGGGGTCTGCGGTCAGCGGCCGGGGCGGGCAGCCGCATCTTCGGCGATATTGCGGTAGCCGATCCCCTCGAAGTTTCGCCGAGGCTCATCCCAACGAAGGGTGACGATCTCCTGGTTTGAAGAGTCCACGATCCAGACGCTGCTGGAGTTGCCGAAATTCAACTGTCCGGCGACCATGGTGTAATCACCCCTCGGTCTACCCGTCGCACCCGGCTGCGCACCCCCCGCGCCGGCTTCGGGGCTGAGCGCCAAGACGGCCAGCCCGAGCACCAGAACAGCATTCAGGACAATCAGGGCATGATTCCGTCGGTTGTGCATTTCAAGGGGCCTCCGTGTGTTGCCGCGTAGCTGACGAGGGGTTTGCCTAGGTGGTTGTTGCGACACACCAACATAACGGAAAAGAACACGGGGTGCCGCAGGGCATTCGCGAGTCGTTCTGACGCACGAGTTCAGTCTTGGTGCCCGCGCTTGCTTGGAATGCAGTTCACGCCGACAGCCAGCGCGACCAACAGACCCGCAAGGCCATAATTCCAGAGCAGTGGGGGTTTCCCCGGATCGCGGACTTCAGGAGCGGGACGAACAAAGTCGCCCGGAAGCGTATTGGTGTCGCCGCTCGTCGGCGCAGCCGGGTTTTCTTGTCCGGGGAGGAACTGAGCGCCGAGGGTGGCCGTGGCAAGTACCAAGGCCGAGAGTGACGCGCATAGCACAGTGCGTGGGCGGTTCATGCACATAGATGGTAGCGGATACGCCTCTTGGGTGTAAAGTGTTGCCCCGGCTTGTGGGTTCGGGCATGTATTGCATTAGAGTCTGCCAGGGATTTCCCGGGGAGTTGTGCGTGTGGATGCGATCGCCGCTGCGGGTGTTGTGCTGGGGGCGCTCGTTTGCAGCGGTGGAGCATGGGCCGTCTACCGGGCGAGGTCGAGCGCCAAAGCTGGGCTGGCTGCGTACCGGGGCGTGGGGGTGGTGACGCTGATGCTGGCCGGGCTGAGCGGACTCTTGGTGGGCTATCACCTGATTGCCTGGAGCCTGCCCGGGCGCCCGATCACCCTGGTGATCCCTTCGGAAAGAATGTGGATCGTGTTGTGCGTGATCGCGGCGGGGTTGACGTGCTCGATCTGGCTCGATCGGCGGTAGGGCGGCCTGGTGTCACGCGAGTGTAACCGGGTGGTTGTGAAACCGACCGGCCGGGAACTTTGATCGCCTTGTTCGACGTAGGGACGTGTTGTTCGGTCATCCGCGCGCCGGGCGGGCGAAGCGTGTAGGATCTCGACCTCGAATCCACGCGAAGCGTGCGGGTAGGCTGCGGCAGGACTGCTTGAAAGGTGCAAGCATGGCATCGTCGAATATCTGCTGGGGGATTGAGCCAGGCGCAGGGGCAATCAAGGCTGTCAAGCTCGAGTTGACGGGCGAGCGCGTCAAGTTGCTTGACTTTGCCTATGTACCGCACGCAAAGACATTGTCCACGCCGGGGCTTGATCAAGACGACGCGATGCGTGTAGCGCTCGGGACGCTCGCGAGCCAGTATGACCTTTCGGGAGCGCGGGTCGCGGTCAGTGTTCCCGGGCACTCGGCATTCGCAAGATTCGCAAAACTGCCCCCGGTCGAGCCGAAGAAGGTGCCGCAGATCGTCAAGTTCGAGGCGGTCCAGCAGATTCCGTTTCCGCTGGAGGAAGTGGAATGGGACTACCAGACTTTTCAATCACCGGATTCTCCGGACGTTGAAGTAGGGATTTTTGCGATCACCAAGGAGCGCGTGAATCGCCAATTGCAAATGCTGGCGGACGTGCAGATCGTCCCTGACGTGGTGATGCTCAGCCCGGTCGCGGTGTATAACGCCCTTGCGTTTGATCTTGAATTCACGGAGAAGACGCCGGGCACAATCATCTTGGATATCGGCACGACAAGCTCAGACCTTGTGATCGCCGATGCCGGGCGGGTTTGGGTGCGGACGTTTCCGCTGGGCGGACATCACTTCACCGACGCCCTGGTGAGCGCTTTCAAGCTCGGGTATCCCAAGGCCGAAAGGCTCAAGCGAGAAGCCGAGCAAGGGGCGCACGCCAAGCACGTTTTCCAGGCGATGCGAGGCGTGTTTACCGAGCTTGTACAGGAAATCCAGCGGTCGATGGGGTATTACCAGAGCCTGCACCGTGATGCCAAACTCTCGCGGTTGATCGGGCTTGGAGCGACTTTCGAACTGCCCGGCCTGCGCAAGTATCTCAAGCAGCAGCTCGATATCGACGTCTATCGCCTTGAGGAGTTCAAGCGGCTGGACATCGATGCGGATCGGAAGGCCCAGTTTGCGCCGCTGGCCCTGCAGATGACGACAGCCTACGGGCTTGCCGTGCAGGGTGTGGGCATGCAGACGATTGACGCGAACCTGATTCCCGTCGAGCGCGTGCGTGAGGCGATGTGGCGTCGGAAGACGCCGTGGTTCGGGCTTGCCGCGGGCGTTGCCGCGGTCGCCGGAGGCGCGATGTTCTATCGCCCGATCACCGAGAATTCAAAGACGCGAGGCGTCTCGCCGCCGTCGATCATCGCGACGGCGGTCCGGAGCGCGAACGAAGCCAGGCGTGATCCGGCGTTTGATGTCGTGGAGAAGGCGACTTCGGACCTCACTGCTGCGAACCTGATCGCCATCGGCCAGAACAAGCCGTATTTCGGGCACATTCTGCACGATCTCGCGGCGATGATTCGCGATGCGGACGGCGTGCGAATGCCGGCCGGAGAGCCTGCAGTGGCGTCGCCGGCATTCACGCTGGTGAGCATGCGAACGACCTTTGTTCCGCCGAACGTTTCGGCCATGCAACTGCGCCAGACGGTGCGCAGGTCGGCCTTTGACCAAGGGCGCAGCGGAGATGACGACCCATTCGCCATGCCGCCGCAGGAAGTCGGGATCGATAAACCCCGTCTGGCGATCAACGTGGTGCTTTCGACGACATACGGCGATCCGCGAAAACTGGCGTATGCCGCGTTGATGCCGTGGCTCAAGCAGCATTCCAAGCGGCAGGGTGTGCCGTATGTGATCGTGTTTGACGAAACCGGCGAACAGTTCCTGGATATTGAAGAGGCGCCGAAGGAGATCGCCTCTGCGGCCGATTCGTCAGGCGCGCAACTTCCCGCGGGCCTGACCGATGAAGAGGAACAGCGCTGGACCGAGCAATACCACGCCGAGCGTGTTCGCCGGGGCGAGGTGACGGGCACAGGGTCGGCCGCGGCGCCGGCGACGGGCATGACCTCGGGCGATCTCGATGCCCTTGCACCGTTAGAGCCGGGTCCGGATCAGGCCGCGCCCGCACGGCAGGCCAAGGTCTACATCTTCTGGTACGTGGTGCTCGACGGGCTTGACGAGCAGAGCGATTCGGACGAGGGAGGTGCGTCGTGAGCGGCATGATGGCATGGGTTAAGGGTCACATCGCGCCCGTGGTCTGCCTCGGGCTGATCGTAATTTCGCTTCCGACGGCGTGGTACTTCAGCTCGCGGTGGAGCAAATCGATCGTTCAGCGTGAACAGAAGCGGCTCGAAGGCTCTGCGTCTGAACTCACGCGTGTGGAGCGTATGAATTACACGCTTCCGCGAATCGCTCCGGATGAGCAGCCTGTCGAGCTTCGTTATGCACCGAACGTCGCGGTTGCGCGGCACTTTAAGTCTCTGATCGAGGCCCGCCACGATCAGGTTGATCGGGTCACCGATGAGGCACTGCGGTTCAACCGTCGTCAACCGATTGCGCGATATGCCGAATATATCGCCGAACTGACGACCAATCCGCGTTCGCCGCGGTTGCGGACGCTCCCGTTCGATGTGCTCCGCGACATGCGCGGTGAGCGTGATGCCGGGGCGTATGCCAGGCTGTTGCGCGACCAGCGATCGGGGGTCGATCGTGTGGGCTTGCCCCTGCCGGAGCGGCGAGTCAGGGAAGTGCTTGATCGCCGCACGCAGGATTTCAGCGCTGAGCGTGTCCGGCAGCGCGGGCCGCAGGATGGCTTATCTCCGGATGAGCAGGCCCAGCTTCGCGATGAACTGCAGCGACTTCGGCTGGATGTTTATCGAAGGCGCGCTTCGGAGGTGTCCGTATTCGCCGATCCGGAGATCTTTTATCGCGCGGGGCGAATTCCGGCGGCAGCACCCGCGCAACCACCTTCCGATGTCGATTTGTTCGAGATGCAGTGGAATTACTGGATTACGTCCGACGTGCTCGCCGCGATCGAGATCGCCAATACCTCGGGTGATCGCAGGGTCGGCGCGGATGCGGGGGTCGTCAAGCGTGTGCTGGCGTACGTCATCGATGACATCGCGGAACTCTGGACCGGGTCTTCGGTGGCGGATTTCGGCTACGGCGATGAAGGCGGAGGGATGACATCGAGCCGTCAGGCTGTGCCGGAAGAGAACGGCATCATCGGCACATCGCGTTCGTGGAGCGTGACCGGCCGCCTGACCAACCCGGGCAACCCGCTGTATGACGTGCGAGAGGTTCGCCTTTCGCTGGTTGTGGATGCCGAGCGCCTGCCCGAACTCCTTGCGGCGCTTCCGCGGGCGAACTTCATGACCGTTCTCGAGATGAACCTGCACGAGGTCGATGTCTGGAACGATCTGCGGCAGGGGTATTTCTATGGGTCGGCTCCAGTGGTTCGTGTGGAACTCGTGCTCGAGACGATCTGGATCCGCGAATGGCTCGCGCCGCTGATGCCGCCGAACGTCCGGCAGCGTCTCGGTGTTACGGATGTGCCGGTCAGTCAGGGATGAACAGGCTGTTTTTTTCGATCGCCCGCGGCGTTCGGCCGCACCATGGTCTGCCACGTGACGGGAGTGTGTCATGAAACTCAAGGGCGTGAGTCCGATTGAGATGCACATAGAGAAAATCGTGCTCGGCGTCGTCGGGCTGATTTTCATGCTTGTGGTCGCCTCGCAGCTTCTCGGCGGCGGCAGCCGGGTGAAGGTTGACAACAAGAGCGTGCCGATTGCCGACGGTTTCGCCCCCATCGCCGCGCGGGCCGAACGGGTGCATGCCGAGGTCAGCGGGCCGCCTCCGGCAGAGTTGCCTCGGCCGAGGCCGGTGAACCTCGTCGCCCGATGGGAGGCAACCCGGAAGGCCGATGTCGGCCCGTCGCAGCGTCTGGTGGCGCTCGTGCCGGCGCGCGGGCCGCGGGTAGGGGCGCTGGGCGATCGCGCGGAAGTGCAGATTGCGCCTGAGTCGCGGTTTGCCGAAATTCGGATTCCTGAGCCTTCTCCCCCCCGCGTCATTGCTGTACGCAACACGATTGATCCGTACTTCGTCGCGGCAAACCGCGAAGTGCAGAATCTCCTCCGTGCGCAGGGACTGACCGGCCAACCGTGGGATGCCAGCGGGAACACGGTCGAGATCAAGTTCAGCGGAGCTGAACTGGCGCGGCAGTTGCGAGAGCGTCCTGAAGGCGAAAACCTGGTGCCGTTGCCCGAGGCGCTCTGGCGAGACAATTTTGAGATCCTCGCGGTGCAATTCGAACGTCAGCAGTTGGCCAGTCACGGGTGGGGGCCGGCTGAACCTCTCCCCCAGCGAACCGGCGAGCCGTCACTGCTGCGAGATCTCAGCGGAGAAAACGTCACCCCTGATGCAGTCAACCGTGCGGTCGATTTTGCGGCGACGAACATGCGTCGCATCGTGCAGCCGGAGTATCTGCCGGTGATTGCCGGCGAGCCTTGGCTCACCCCAGAGCAATACGACCGCATGCGCTCCATCGAGACCAATCGTCGTCTGATCGAAGTCAGCGTGCGACGTCTCGGTGAGGCCAACACCAACCTCGAACGCCTGACGCAGCAACTCGCGGACCTTCGCCGGCCGCAAGGTCAGCCCGGTTCGGCACCCGCGGTCGATACGCCCCGAACCCGTGAACTTGAGCGGCAGGTTGAACAGGCCACTCGGCAGCGAGACCTCATCGTCAATGAACTTCGTGGGTTCGGCGTGGATGAAACCGGTGAGCCGCTCTCGCCGGAGGAACTGGAAGTTGACGAGCTCCGTCGGCTCGCGCGCGTGCTCGAAACCGAGCAGGTGAGCATCTGGACGCACGACTTGAATGTCCAGCCTGGAGCAACGTATCGCTATCGCGCCCGCGTCGTCATGAACAACCCGCTCTTCGGGCAAGGGGCACAGCTTGCCGCCGATCAGGCCCCGATGGCAGCCATCCCGCTGATCTCCAGCCCGTGGTCTGAATGGGGCACGCCGCAGCAGGTCGAGCCGACCGAAGTCATCTTCGTAACGAGCACCAACCCGGGTGATCTCGGTGTCGCCCCGAGTGCGGGCATCGAAGTCTTCAAGTTCTATTACGGGCACTGGCGTCGGGGCAGGGCCTCTGCGGAGGTCGGCGACCCGATCTCGGCTACCGTCCGTCTTCCTGACCCGAAGGCCATCCCGATCTTTACGATCGCGGAAGGGGCGCCTCCTCCTCCCGGCAGCCGAATTCCAGGCGCTGTGCAGCCGCCATCTCAACCGCCCGGCCAGCCCGCGCCCGGGATTGTGCTGCCACCGAATGCACAAGAAGGCCCGAGAGAGCTTGTGGTCGATGTTGATGCCATCCTGATGGACGTAGCCAGCATTCCTGGAAGTGGTCCGTTAGGAGGCCAGCCCAAGTACAGAGCCTTGTTCAGGAGTCGCGGTGGGGCGGTTATGGCCTTGCCTGTGATGGATGACCCTTCGAACGAGCGGTATCGCAGGCTGGCCAAGTCGGCGGCGGATGGCCTTCTGCAGGGGCAGCCGAGGGCGGCTCCCGATCCTGCCCGCGATCGACCTCCTCCGCCACCTCGGGAACGCGAGCGTGATCCCTCGCCGAGGACGCCTCCAGGCGGTGGCGGCGGAGGTGGTGGGGGCGGCGGTGGGTGATCGGTCTGAGGATTGCCTGTGGATGACTGAGAGAATCTTCTTCAGCCCTTGACCTTCCGCAGTGATTGCCTAGAGTCTCTTCCGCCTTCTTCGGGAGGCGGCATCGAGCTAACCGACTGTCGAATGGCCGGCAGGTTGGTTCGAAATGTCGGAAGCGCAGGGGCGTTTCCGGCGGCGCGGCCGGGTATCCCGCTCGCGTGCACTTTGACAATCGGATACGGAAGAGAGCGGACTTCGCCGCGGTGCGAACGTTCGAGATCTCGTCAGGAGTGATCTTGACGGGATGTCGGGAGTGTTCGTGCGTTGGCGGCGAAGTTGTTAGAGCCGAGTATCTCGTGAATGTCATATGGCGTGGCAGGTTGTGCCTCTGGTCGTCTTCGACGTCCGGTAGGTACGATCAAGCCAAGAAGGGCACACGGTGGATGCCTTGGCGTCGAGAGGCGATGAAGGACGTGGGAACCTGCGATAAGCCCAGGGGAGTTGGTAACCGAGCTGTGATCCTGGGATTTCCGAATGGGGCAACCCACCCGAAAGGGTACTGCACTCTGAATGCATAGGGGTGCAGAGCGAACCGGGGGAACTGAAACATCTCAGTACCCCGAGGAAAGGAAAGCAACAGCGACTCCGTGAGTAGCGGCGAGCGAAAGCGGATCAACCGGTGGAACAGCGAAGCGTTTGAATGACGCGCCGCAGAAGGTGAAAGCCCTGTAGCGGGAAGCCGGTAAGGCCTAGAGTAGGTTCGGGCTCGGGAAACCCGGACTGAACATGGGGGGTCCACCCTCCAAGCCTAAGTACTCCTCGACGACCGATAGTGAACCAGTAAGGCGACTGAAAGGTGAAAAGATCCGCGACGAGCGGAGTGAAAGAGTACCTGAAACCGTGTGCTTACAAGCGGTCGGAGCCCTGCGGGGTGACGGCGTACTTTTTGCATAATGGACCCGAGAGTTAGTCTTTGCGGCGAGCCTAAGGCCTACCGGGCCGGAGGCGAAGCGAAAGCGAGTCTGAATAGGGCGCGAAGTCGCAGGGGCTAGACGCGAAACCTTTGTGATCTACCCATGGGCAGAGTGAAGGGCGGGTAAAACCGCCTGGAGGCTCGAAGCCGTGACCGTTGAAAAGGTCTGGCATGACCTGTGGGGAGGAGTAAAAGTCTCATCAAACTGGGAGATAGCTCGTTCTCGCCGAAATAACTTTAGGGTTAGCCTCAGGAAGCAAATATCGGGGGTAGAGCGACTGGATGGGGAGTGGGGCCGCAAGGCTACCCTCCCCAACCAAACTCCGAATACCGATATCCAAGTCCTGGGAGATAGTCCGGGAGTGACAATATCCTCGGTCAAAAGGGGAACAACCCAGATCGCCAGCTAAGGTCCCATATCTCAGCTCAGTTCGAAAGGAAGTCAGACTGCAATGACAGCCAGGATGTTGGCTTAGAAGCAGCCATCATTTAAAGAGTGCGTAATAGCTCACTGGTCGAGGAGTCTGGCGCCGATAATGATCGGGAATAAGCTGAGAGCCGAAGCTGCGGGCACGTAAGTGCGGTAGGCGAGCGTTCCTGTCGGCATTGAAGGGGTTCGGGAACGGATCCTGGAGCGTCAGGAAGTGAATATTCGGGTTTGAGTAACGATATAGAGGGTGAGAATCCCTCTCGCCGTAAGCGCAAGGTTTCCTGGGGAAGGTAAATCCTCCCAGGGTTAGGCGGGACCTAAGGCGAGGCCCAAGGGCGTAGTCGATGGATAGCCGGTCAATATTCCGGCCCCTCCGCAGAGATCAATCCAACGTTCGAATTCCTTAGCTCGATGGGACTGTCAGACATGTCCAGGCCGTATGGCCGAAGTCGAGGGCGGGGGTTCCTAGAAAAGCGTTGGTGGCAAAGTGGAGCCCGTACCAAAACCGACACAGGTGCGCGAGGCGAATAGCCTCAGGCGCTCGAGATAACGGTCGTGAAGGAACTCAGCAAATTGACCCCGTAACTTCGGGATAAGGGGGCCCTCGCTCTATCGCAAGATCGGGCAGGGCGCAGAGAAAAGGTTCTGGGAACTGTTTATCAAAAACACAGCTCTGTGCCAACACGCAAGTGGATGTATACAGAGTGACGCTTGCCCAATGCCGGAATGTCACGGAAGCGGGTCAGGGAAACCGAAGCTCGCAACCCAAGCACCGGTCAATGGCGGCCGTAACTATGACGGTCCTAAGGTAGCGAAGTTCCTTGTCGGGTAAGTTCCGACGCGCATGAATAGCGTAATCACTGGAACACTGTCTCCACGACCGACTCGGTGAAATAGAAGTGGCGGTGAAGATACCGCCTACCCGCAGCAAGACGGAAAGACCCCGTGGACCTTTACTGCAGGCTTTTATTGGTCACGAGCGTTCGGTGCGTAGGATAGGTGGGAGGCTTTGAAGTTCGGGTTTCGGCTCGAATGGAGCCAACGGTGAAATACCACCCTTCGTTCGTTTGTGGCCTAACCTCGATTCCCGTGAATCCGGGCGAGGGACAGTGAGTGTCGGGCAGTTTGACTGGGGCGGTCTCCTCCAAAAAGGTAACGGAGGAGCGCAAAGGTCGGTTCAGCGCGGATGGAAACCGCGTGTTGAGTGTAAAGGCACAAACCGGCTTTACTGTGAGACTGACAGGTCGAACAGTTGCGAAAGCAGGCCTTAGTGATCCTGCGATCCCGTGTGGAAGGGTCGTAGCTCATCGGATAAAAGGTACCCCGGGGATAACAGGCTTATCGCGCCCGAGCGTCCATAGCGGCGGCGCGGTTTGGCACCTCGATGTCGGCTCATCACATCCTGGGACTGAAGGCGGCCCCAAGGGTTCGGCTGTTCGCCGATTAAAGTGGTACGCGAGCTGGGTTCAGACCGGCGTGAGCCAGGTCGGTCCCTATCTGCTGTGGGCGTTCCAGGCTTGAGAGGAGTCAACCCTAGTACGAGAGGACTGGGTTGGACCCACCCCTGGTGATCCAGTTGCGCCGCTTGGCGCACCGCTGGGTAGCTACGTGGGGCAGGGATAAACGCTGAAAGCATCTAAGCGTGAAGCCCCCCTCAAGATGAGGCCTGGTTGCGAAAGCGAAAGACCCCTGGAAGACTACCAGGTTGATAGGCCGCAACTGCAAGGTGCGAAATCACCTCAGGTGAGCGGTACTAATGGTCGAAGGCCTGATCGTACCTACCAGACGCCGCGCCGACTACGGCTTCGGCTCTGGTCGTCGAGCTTCGCTCGACACACGATCCATATCGCATCCACGATATAATCGGCTCTCGTTCTCTTCCTATCCGATGACCGCGGAGATTTCCGCGTTCATCGTCGGCATGGTGAAAACCATGAACGACGATTTTCGGTGATGATAAGCCTGGGGAAACACCTGTTCCCATCCCGAACACAGCAGTTAAGCCCAGGCTGCCGATGATACTGCACTGCGGGAAAGTAGGTGATCGCCGGAGCCGACCCCTGCCAGGTAAACCTGGCGGGGGTCTTGTTCTTTTTCACTCACCCTCCGTGAGGTCTCCATGCGCCTCTATGTCATCCGCCACGGCAAAGCGCACCCCGCACCGAGCGGTCACACTGACGATCTGCGACCGCTTACCGATCGCGGCTGGAGACAAGCCCGCTGGCTCGGACGCTCACTCGCTGCAGACCAGCCGCCACTCCTCTTGCTGCATAGCCCGATCCTCCGCGCTGTCGAAACGGCCAGCGCGATCGCGGAGTCGATAGATTGCCCTGCGGCGGTCGAGCCGATGCTCGCTACCGGGCGCAGGCCCTCTGATGTGCTCGAAGTCGTTCGCCGGAATGCCTCGGTGGGCGTGCTCGCCCTGGTCGGCCACAACCCGCACTTTGAGGACTTCACCGGCCTGATGTGCCAGGGCATCGGCGCATCCGCGAGGCTTCGTACCGGCGAAATGGCCGTTCTCGAATGTTCCCCCGCCGCCGAGCCGGGAAAAGCGCGTTTGCTTGAACTGAGGCGGCTCGACGAATCCGACTAACGGTCCCTCTTGCGCGTCATGATGTGCTGGACACGCAGCACGATCCCTGCTCCTGACACGGCCACCGCCCCCGACACCCATTGCCAGATCGTGAGTGATCGCTTGAAATACGGGAGCATGCTTTCGGCTGCGCCTACGCAGAAAGGCTGAAGTTGGATGAGTCCGGCTGTGGGTGCTACCCCCAGCCTTTCGATCGCGATGTAATAAAAGACATGCCCGAGCGCGATGCCGATGATCGCCGAAGCCAGAAGCCAGAAAAACTGTTCCGCATCGAGCGCGGTCACGGCTCCGGATCCCATTCCGTCACCCAAGATCAGCATGAGCAACAGCATCACGCCCGCGGTGTACTGGCTTATTACCGCAAAGGCCGGGATTGCACGTACCCCCTTCATGCAGGTGCGAACGGCCAGACCGTATCCGGCGAAGAAAGCCCCCGATGCACAAGCCAGCACCACCCCGAGAGTCGAACTTTTCTCACCGAACGTCTCATCCAGCGACACGGTTGCCATCGTGCCGATCATCAATACGGCCAATCCGACTAAGTACATCGGTGAGCGGATGATCCGCCGTTCCTGCGGAAACAGCATGGCTGCGCCGATGGTGACGAAGACAATTTGAATCCTCAGCGCAAAAGTCACCAGCGCCGGGTCGAGAAGATAAAAAGAAAGCGTGAAGCAGATTTGACCAGCGCTGTTGAAAAACGCCGGAATCAACGCTGCCCGCCACACGCTCCGAGGCAACGTGCCGCGAGAGATGCCTAGCAACGCGACCGGAAGCCAGATCAGCGCGCTGAAGCCGTATCGCCAGCCGTTGCTCGTCCAGGCATCGATGCTCTCCGAAAAGTACTTGATGAACAGCGGGACGCTCGACCACCCCACCAGCGTCATCACCGCCGCGAGCACACCAATCCCTCGGCCGTGATGAGCGGTGGTCTGGTTCATGCCGGGCCGAGAGCGTAGGTCGCCCTCCGGGAAGATCGGGGTGTTCCACGAGATTCTCTTTGCTTGGCGGCCTTTGGCCAAGGGGCAGTCTGATCCCCTAGCCTTACTGCTCACGATCTATGCGCGATCTCGACCCTTCCCAAGTTGACCAGGCCAAACGGGATAATCCCGGCCCGTGGGAACCTCCCGGAGCCCTTGCGGCATCGTTGTGTGCCGGAGCCTTGCTCTTGGTTCACGTGGTGATGCGGTTCCTCCTTAAACTCGATTGGGCGGATATCCCAGCATGGATCAGCCTGGCAATAGGTTTTGTCTATGGGGCGCCCAAGGCCTTTCACGCCATCGCCAGTCGAAAAATTGACATTGATGTCCTGATGATTCTGGGCGCGGGGTTCGCCGCAGCGGTGGG
This sequence comes from Phycisphaeraceae bacterium, assembly GCA_019636695.1. Taxonomy (GTDB): domain Bacteria; phylum Planctomycetota; class Phycisphaerae; order Phycisphaerales; family UBA1924; genus JADLCM01. The sequence continues at coordinate 94,851 of JAHBXD010000005.1, read as the reverse complement.
GCATCCGGAAGAAGGGGCGCTGCTGCTCTTTCTCTTTGTCCTCTCAGGGGCACTCGAGAGCCGCGCGATGGTGCGGACCCGGCGTGAGATCGAGGCCATTCACGCGCTCATGCCTACGGGCGCTCTGGTCGAGCGAAACGGGGTATGGGTGGAATGCCCACCCGAAGACCTCCAGCCGGGAGAACACATCAAGATTCGTCCCGGCGATAACGTCCCGGTCGATGCGGTGATTCTTGAGGGCGTTTCCGCACTGGATCAGAGCACCCTTACGGGCGAGAGCGTGCCTCGTACGGCATCACCCGGTGACATGATCTACGCGGGCACAATCAATCGCGATGCCCCGATCATCGCGCGGGTTGCTCGGTCAGCCTCCGAAAGCAGCCTCCAACGCATTCTGCACCTGGTCACGCAGGCGAGAGAACTCCGGGAGCCTGTCCAGCGCGTGATCGATCGCTTCAGCCAGCCCTACACCATTAGCGTGCTGCTCGTAAGCACGGCGATCTTCTTCATATGGTGGCTCGTTGTGCAGCGAACAGCAGCCGATGCCGCGTATACAGCGATCACCCTGCTCATCGTTGCCTCACCGTGTGCGCTCATCATCGCCACCCCGACCGCGACGCTCGCGGCAATCGCGCGCGGCGCGCGTGCGGGTGTGCTCTTCAAAGGGGGCGACGCCATCGAGCGACTGAGCCGCCTCGGCTCGGTCTGCTTTGACAAAACCGGCACGCTCACAATCGGTCGCCCGCGGCTGACCGATCTGCATCCTGCGGGGTGGTCTGACGAAAAATCACTGTTGGCGTTGGCCGCGGCGTTAGAGGTTGACTCGACCCACCCGCTTGCCGTCGCCATCGTGCAGGGTGCTGCCGAGCGGGGCATTTCTCACGCTCAGGCCGAGAAGGTGCAGGCCGTTGCCGGGCGGGGGATCAAGGGCATCGTCCAGGGCGAGTCGGCCGTGGTTGGAAACTTCGCCTTCACGGAACCGTGCATTCCTACTTGTCTGCGGGCACACATCCGTGAAACGCTGGAGACGATCCGCTCCCGCGGCAATATCGGCACCGTCGTGGCAAGGTGTGGCATCGGCGGCGAGACCGGGGAGGCCGGGGTTCTGGTGCTGTCCGACTCTGTCCGCCCAGGCGCCGAACGCATGGTGCATGACATGCACGCCCTGGGAATTCGGCCGCTCCGTATGCTGACCGGCGACAATCGTGTGACCGCTCGTCACGTGGCCGAGGCACTTGAACTTGACGAATGGGATGCCGAACTGCTGCCGGAACAGAAAGTAGAAGCGGTGCGCGAGATGAAAACTCGCGCCAAGGGTCGCCGAAGCGCGGTCGGCGTCATCGGTGATGGGGTCAATGATGCGCCGGCTCTGGCTATGGCCGATGTTTCGATTGCAATCGGGTCGATCGGCTCGGATGCCGCGCTCGAGTCGGCGGATATCGTCCTCCTGAGCGATGATCTGGCGGTCGTGCCGTGGGCGGTTCGGCTAGCCCGACGAGCCCGCGCAATTGTCAAGGCCAATATTCTTTTCGCGCTGTCGGTGATCGTGGTCATGGGGTTGCTGACGGTGATCGGCTCATTGATCGGGTTACGCGTTTCGCTCGGCCTGGGTGTCCTGGCGCACGAGGGCGGCACGCTCGTCGTGGTGCTCAACTCGCTCCGGCTGCTCTGGGTGGCGCCTCTGCGGTCCGAGGCTCCCGCTGTGAAGTCTGCGGATTCCGACACTCCACAGCCAGAATCCGCCCTTGCAGGGGCAACGATGCAATGATCCTGCGACCATGAACGATCAATTGTCCAATCCGCAGGAATCGACGCCCTCCGCCACTGCAGTTTCGAGGGGCACGGCCGGCGTGTTGATGCCGCCTCCACTGCTTTATCTTGGGTCGATCTTGATTGGCATCGGCCTTGAAGCCCAGTGGCCGGCACGATGGATTCCCAGTTCAATCGGCCCATGGGTCGGCATTGTGTTGTGTGTGTTGGGCGCGGGGTTGTTTGTCTGGGCCGTAGGTTCGTTGCGTGCCGCCCATACCGCGATCGCGACTTCGCGGGCTTCATCGTGCGTTGTTGTCACCGGGCCATATCGGATGACGCGGAACCCGATGTATCTCGCCTTCACGATGATCCACATCGGGCTGGCAGCCTTGACCGGGAGCGCCTGGTTGCTTGTCACCGCGCTCGTGGCCTTTCTTGTGGTCAATGTCGGGGTGATTCTTCGGGAAGAGCGTTATCTCGAAAGCCGTTTCGGCGAGGCGTACGTCAAATACAAGCAGCGTGTAGATCGCTGGCTCTGAGGTGGTTTCCACAATCGGCCACCATGGTTCAGTGGAACGGGCATCCGGCCATTCCAGCTCGTTCAGGATTTCCTGAAGGATAACTTCTCAAACCCCGAACGCACCGATCAGTCTTTGACACCCTTGACCCGGTCAGGATCGGTGTATTTGCTCAGCGCCGCGGCGAGATCTACCCCTGCGATGTTGGCGAGGGTCATCAGCCAAGCGAGTACGTCAGCAAACTCCTCAGATAGGTTGGCGCGTTGGGTTTCAGTTGGGGTTTTCCCTGGGGCATTTTCCATCAGAGCGGTCGAAAGTTCCCCAACCTCTTCGATGAACCACATGAACGTACCGGGGATTCCCCTGGCCGAGTCCGTGGCGTAGTACCTCTGGCGAATCAAATCTTGAAAAGCCGTGACCGTGATTGACGGGTGATCGTGTGGCATGCCCCAGAATACCCCCTCGGATGCCCGGCTGATCGGGCCGTCGCCCTTGCCACGTGACGGGGGGGCGCTAAACTTCCCGTCCAAGTGCACCCCTGACAGAGACCCTGCATGCCGACGATCAACCAATTGATTCGCAAGCCTCGCCGCTCCTTGCCTCGTATCAACAAGGTCAAGGACATTGATGCCTGTCCGCAGAAGCGCGGGGTGTGCACGATTGTGCGCACAACCACGCCCAAGAAGCCCAACTCGGCTCTTCGCAAGATCGCTCGTGTCCGTCTTTCCAACGGAAAGGAAGTCACGGCCTACATCGGCGGAGAGGGGCACAACCTGCAGGAGCACTCGATCGTGCTTGTCCGCGGCGGCCGCGTGCGAGACCTTCCCGGTGTTCGCTATCACATCGTCCGCGGCGCGCTCGACTGCTTGGGCGTCGATGGCCGCAAGCAGGGTCGTTCGCTCTACGGGGCCAAGCGGGCCAAGAAGTAAACCCTTCCGCTGGCCGGTGGCCATGCGGAGCAGAAGTTCCTTCCGTCGTCGTCGTGACGGCGGATTGTCGCGGCAGGTCGCCGCGGAATCCGGCAAGTAATCGGAGGCACCACCTCCGGTGAACGTGAGTTCGGGGGCGTTGGCTTCCGGGCAGATGAGCCGAGGAGATGTCATGGCAGGTCGTTGGACCCACAGTGAAGCACAGTTGCGCCCGGATCCGAAGTTCGCGGATCTGACGCTTTCGAAGTTCATCAACTGCGTGATGAGCGATGGTCGCAAGGCCACCGCGCAGCGGGTCGTGTACGACGCGATCGAAATTATCCAGGACAAGCTCTCCCGCGAGACCGATCCGAACGCCCCGAAGGAAGCGATCGACGTCTTCCACATGGCCATCGAAAAGGTCAAGCCCTACGTCGAAGTGCGCTCGAAGCGCATCGGTGGCGCGAACTACCAGGTGCCCATGCAGGTCAACAAGCGCCGTCAGCAGTCGCTCAGTTTCCGTTGGATCATCCAGGCCTCGCGTTCCGAGCGCGGGCGGCCGATGGCCAGCCGACTGGCCGACGAGCTGTACGCGGCAGCAAAGGGCGAGGGGAAGGCCATCGCTACCCGCGAGCAGGTGCACCGCATGGCCGAGGCCAACCGCGCCTTTGCCCACTTCGCCTGATACGGGATACCCACTCCGACCTCTGCCGCGGCGGGACATTTTCCCGCCGCGGTATTACGTCAGCACATCACAAAATACAGATCACGGCCGATCGCATTTTCGCCGCACAAGGTCGCAGTTGTGCAGTGTGATGGAGTATGCTGACCGGCGATGTCCGATGTACGCCCAGATCCAGCGCTGGCCCGGGCCGTCACGTTTGCCGACGTGCGGTCAGCGGCGGATCGCCTTGCCGGAGTTGCACATCGAACACCGATTCTTCGATCGCGTGCGCTCGATGCGCTCACCGGTGCATCGGTATTTCTGAAGGCCGAGTGTTTTCAACGTATCGGTGCTTTCAAATTTCGTGGTGCGTACAACGCCCTCAGCCGGCTGGCTTCCAGCTCGCGAGCAAGCGGCGTGCTGACATACTCAAGCGGGAATCATGCCCAGGCAGTCGCGCTCTCCGCGGCTCTGCTCGGCATTCGCGCTGTGATCGTGATGCCGGAAGACGCCCCTCGCATCAAAATGCAGGCAACCCGGGGCTATCTGGATGGCGCGCCGCCCGGAAGCCGAATCGTCACGTATGACCGGCACACGCAGGTGCGAGAAGAGGTCGGTCGCCGTCTTGCGGATGAATACGCGCTCGAGATCATTTCGCCGTACGACCATCCGCATGTGATTGCCGGTCAGGGCACCGTTGCGCTCGAACTTCTCGAAGACGCCGGGCCGCTCGATCTGTTGCTGATCTGCTGCGGCGGTGGGGGGCTGCTTTCAGGGTGTGCGGTTGCCGCGAGCGAGCTTTCGCCCGACTGCCGCGTCGTGGGTGTCGAGCCGGAAGCCGCCGACGATGCCGCCCGCAGTTTTCGTACCGGCGTGCTGCACACCGTCTCGAACCCTCAGACGATCGCCGACGGTGCCCGCACACCCTCGCTCGGAAAGTACACGTTCTCGATCGTGGCTCGCCATGTGCATGACATCATCACGGTCTCGGATGATGACCTTATCGTCGCGATGAAATGGGCCATGCAGCGCATGAAAATCGTCATCGAGCCGACCGGCGCGCTTGCGTTCGCCGCGGCGTTGGGGCTTGCCCGCACGCAGCCCGGGATGCTTCGCGGTCGGCGCATCGGGGTGGTGCTCTCGGGCGGCAATGTCGATCTTGACCAGCTCGCCGATCTGATACGAGGCTCGGCCTCAAAGGACTCCGCATGAAGCGATGTGCCCTCACCGTGGCGGCTGCCTTTGTCTGTGTGTTGTCGGCGACGCCCCCAGCGCTCGACATCGACGCGCTCACGCTTTGGCCGACAGCCCAGCGAGAACGCTACGCGGCCTACGAGCAGTCGCTGGTAGGGGTTGCAACGGCCGATTCGCTGCGTGCATGGCATGACAAAATCGCTTCGGAACCCCACATCGCCGGCACGCCGGGAGACGAGCGGCAGATTCAACGCATTGCCGAAGCCATGCGCGACATGGGCCTTGAGGTAGAGATTCACGAGTTCTGGCCGCTGCTCGCGACGCCCGTCGCGGCCGCGGTGGACATAATTTCTCCAGTCCACATGTCGCTGCCGGTCAAGGAGTCACCGGTCCCCGGCGACCCAGATACCGCCCACCCAGATCAGTGGCCGGGCTTTGCCGCATACTCCGGATCGGGCGACGTCGTCGGTGAGGTCGTCTATGCCAACTACGGACGCCTGGAGGACTTTGCCCGATTGCGTGAACTCGGCATCGATTGCACAGGCAAGATTGTGATCTGCCGCTACGGGGGGAACTACCGCGGATTCAAAGCCGTCTTTGCACAACAGGCCGGCGCGGCCGGCCTGCTTGTCTACACCGACCCCGCCGACACGGGTTATGTCCAGGGCCTGGAGTATCCTGAAGGCGGCTGGGCCGGGCCGGAACATATCCAGCGAGGTTCCTACATCAACCTCGGGTACCCCGGCGATCCGTTGACGCCGCTCCGCGAAGCCACGGAAGACGCTGACCGACTGCCGTGGAGCGCCCTTGAAGCCAATCTCCTCCGAATTCCTGTGCAGCCCATCGGGTATGGCGCAGCACGCGAGATCATGCAGCACATGACCGGCGAACCGGCACCGCAGGCCTGGCGAGGCGGGCTTCCCTTCGTCTACCGCTTGACCGGCGGGCCTGATCTTCGTGTCCGAGTGCACGTCGAGCAGAAGCGAGAGATCAAAAAAACTGCGAACGTCATCGGGAGGATCACCGGCGAAATCGAACCCGATCGATGGATCATCATCGGATCGCACCACGATGCATGGGGCTGCGGCGCTGCCGATCCGACCAGCGGCACCATCTGTATGCTCGAAGCCGCTCGCGCATTCGGCGAACTCGCACGCCGGGGGCACCGACCCAGGCGCACAATTCTCTTTGCCGCGTGGGGCGCCGAAGAATGGGGCATCATCGGTTCGACCGAATGGGTCGAAGGGCGAGCGGCCGAACTTCGCGAGAAAGCCGTCGCCTATATCAACCTGGATATGTCCACAACAGGACCGCATTTCGGCGCTTCGGCTACCCCGTCGCTCAAGCGCATTATCCTCGATGCCAGCCGGACGATTCCCCAGGCTCGCCAGCCCGATCGCTCGGTCTTTGATGCCTGGATATCGAGAACGCGCGATATCACCTTCCCGGAAGAACCCGGTATCGGCGACCTCGGCGGGGGCAGCGACCACATCGGCTTCTGCTGCTTTCTTTCCGTGCCCAGCATGGCGTTGAGTGCAAGTGGGGGCCCAGGCACAAGTTATCACGGCATCAACGATACCCTCCGGTGGTATCGCAAGGTCGTGGGCGAAGACTACGAACCTGCCCTCATGGTCACGCGGATGACCCTCGTTGCTGCCTCAAGGCTCGCGTCGGCGCCGCTTCTTCCTCTCGATAATGTCCGCACCGCCGTAGATACACGTCGGCACCTCCTCGATCTTTCCAGACGCGCAAACGAACTTCGCTTGCCGCTGTCATTCCTCGACGACGCCCCGCTCGCAGCAGAGTTCGCCGAGATCGATGCTCACGCCCGACTCTTGCAGGTTGCGGCGGCTCGATTCGCCTCGGCGATAGAGGTCGCCATGCCCGAGGGGCTTCCCAGGAATGTGCTCGAGAAAGCCAACGCGGCGCTCATGGCGGCGGAAGCCGCATGGATCTCCGACCCGCCGGCCCAACCGCTCCCGGGGCGTCGCCCATGGTTCCAGAATATGTACGTTGCCACCGATCCGAATACGGGATACGGCGCGTGGATGCTGCCGATGCTTCGCGAGGAAATCGAGTACGCCACGGCGGGGCAATGGCGCGCCATGGGGCGCGGTGTTTCGGCCCGTGAACGCAATCCTGCGCACACTATTCAGGCCTATGTGCACACACTGACCCAGGCCCGCGAGGCCCTGCTCGATGCGGCCCTGGCGATCGAAGAACTCGGACGCTGAAACTCCTTGCGGCCGTCCGCAATAAGCCACCTCCAGGTGCGTTTATCGCTCTCGAAGCGACCACCCAGTCACGATGATCGTCCCGAGTGGGTGGCCGGTTTGTGCAGGGGGTATTCCATGGTGCGGCATTCGCGTCAACTGCGAAATCGTGGCGCTGTTTTCGGTGCGCTCCTGGTCATCGGGCTTCCAGCCGCTGTCGGCACCATCCTGCTGGCGGCGTATATCGCTCATGCCGACCTTCCACCCACTCCGTTTCCGCCTGAGAATCCTCCGACTGAAGAAAAACGGCTCTTGGGCAAAATCCTGTTCTGGGACGAACAACTCTCGACGGACAACACCGTCTCGTGCGGCACGTGCCACCTGCCCGAACGAGCAGGCGCCGACCCGCGCATCGCCGTCCATCCCGGCCTTGACGGCCTGACGCCTTCCCCGGACGACAAGTTCGGATCGCCCGGCGTGATTTCTTGCGATCCCGACCAGAACTTCATCCCCAGCGATCTCTTCTCGCTCGCCCGGCAGGTCACCGACCGTTCGGCCAACTCGATGATCAACGCGGCGTATGCCCCGGTGCTCTTCTGGGATGGCCGGGCTTCGGGCACCTTCATCGATCCGCACTCCGGGCAGGTTCGCATCGCGGCGGGGGGCGCGCTCGAATCGCAGGCCGTGGCCCCGCCGACAAACTCGGTTGAAATGGCCCACGCTGAGCGAGATTGGGGGCAGATCACCCGCAAACTCGAGCGCGTCCGGCCGCTGGCCCTTGCGGTCGATCTCCCGCCGGATGTCGCCGCAGCTCTGGCATCCGGGCCTGCCTATCCCCAGTTGTTTGCGGCAGCCTTCGGCGATGATGCGATAACCGCCGAACGCATCGCCATGGCCTTGGCGACGTACCAGCGTTCACTCATCAGCGACCAGTCGCCGTGGGATCGCTTTGATGCCGGAGATGCCTCCGCACTGACCGCAGCGCAAGTTCGAGGGCTGAACGTCTTTCGCCAGCAGCGGTGCGATGCCTGTCACACTCCGCCATTGTTCACGAACAACACGTTCCGCAATATCGGCCTGCGCCCGATCGCCGAAGACCCCGGCCGCCAGGCCGTCACCGGGCTTCCGGGAGATGCCGGTCGTTTCAAGGTGCCGGGGTTGCGAAATGCCGCACTGCGAGTTCGTTTCATGCATAACGGGCAATTCGGCTCGCTTCAGCAGGTCATGGCGTTTTATGCTCGTGCGCCTGGCACCGTGCAGTTCCCGCAGAATATCGATCCGCTGATCCCTGCGATCATTCTGCCGCCGCAGGCTGCGGCCGATGTCGTCGATTTCATCGCCAACGGGCTTCTTGACCCGCGCGTGGCCAATGGTGAGTTTCCGTTCGATCGACCGCGCCTCCGGTCGGAACTGCCCCCGAACCCCGCGCGCATCGGCAACGGGGTATCCGGCAGCGGCGGCCGCACGCCTGTGCTCATCGCGTTGTCTCCACCCAATCTCGGGAATCGCGACTTCCAGATCGGCATCACCAATGCCGATGCGGGCCGGACCGCCTATGTCGCCATCAGCGTCGCCGGTCCGATCAATGGGCGGCTTGTCGATCCGGAGATTTTCGCCGGGCCGTTCACCTTACAAGGCGATGCCGCTTCCGGATATGCAACGTACCGATGGCCCATACCCGACAATGCCGCTCTCAACGGTCGACGTTTGTTTATGCAGTGGCTAGTCGAAGATCAGGCGGCCCCAGGTGGTCTCGCGCGTACACCCGTGGCTCGGCTCGACCTTTTCTGCGGCTTGGGTGACTGCCCCGATGCATGCCGTGCGGACATGACCGGCTCATCCGACCCTGGCGATGCTCGGTATGGCCGGCCGGATGGTGTCGTCGATGCCCCGGATTTCTTCTACTACCTCGATCGTTTCGCGGCGGGCGATCTGCTCTTGGCGGATCTGACCGCGTCGAGCGATCCTGCCGACCCGATGTATGGAGTCCCCGATGGGCGTATTGACGCAGCAGATTTCTTTTACTACCTCGATCTGTTCGAAGCCGGGTGCTTGTGAGTACATGCTCGAGCGGATGGCTGCGGTCGTTCGGCGGGGCAATGCCTTTCCAGACGTCATCCATTTGACGGCGTCAAAAGTAAAATAGTGCGGGGGATCCCGGGCTTTCCCCCGCACCGCACACATGCGCAAACATGCAGGCACAGGACGGTCTTTGAAGTGCGAACAAGCAAGCGATCAACAAGCACAGCCCCGCGCTCAGAAACTCGGCCGACACAATGCCAAGTGCTAGGTTAGCGCGCGAACAGACTGAGACAACTCCCACATTTGGAGGGTCAGCATGCGGATCAAGCGGGTGTGCTGCCATCAGCTCGCACGATGACCACCGTCTCCGGATCGAAACAGTCGGAGCAACTCACGGTGCCCTGCGACTCGGAAGTGGCGATAGATCGTGGACATATATTCGGCGGCGGTATTCCGACTGATTCCCAGGCTTGATGCGATATCCGCTCGACCGAAGCCTTCGAGCATCAGGCCGAACGTCGTGCGCAGCCGAGGCGGAAGGCCGAGCACGTCCGGAGTGTCCTGCGCCATCTGCATATCGAGGGTGTGCATCGCGGCGGACCCGAAGGTGATATGCACAACCAGGCTTGCCCACGGATCAAAGGCCGGACGCCCGATCAGGCGGTGAAAGCCCATCGCGCTGAAATGGTGCTGATCCAGCGGCCGGATGGACCATAAACACTCGTTGATTCCCAATGCCCGGCGATATCGTTGAATGTGCGGAGAAGAATCCCACGCGTCATCAGCAAGCAGTTCGTCCCGGCGCCTTGTGAAGTGCGAGGCGGTTTTCTGGAGTTCAGCGACAATCGGCGCATGCTCGGGCGATGGGGCACGAGGATCTTGCGAGCCTTCCATGATGTTGGCCAGATCCGCATCGGAAAAACCGCTGTGCAGAAACGAAACAGGCATGACATCCGCGCGGTCGTTGTATCGACAGACAGACCAGACCCAGCGATCGGCGCCGATGTGGTCGGCGATACGCTCCATCAGCAGCCGCTTCTTGGCGGCGCCGTCGCCCGCGCATGCGGCGACCAGCGAGAGTGCATCAACAATCGCACGCACATGCGCTATCGCGAGCGTGTCTCCATCCAGGTCCCTCGTCCGATCCATAACGCAATAACGTATTGCAAACACTTCGTGCGGGCAAGCCCCCATCGATTTCCGAGAACTGAGAAGTGCGCGAGATACCCTCCAAATGTGGGGTATCGAAACAATGAGGGTTTCGCATCCGCGTGTGCGTGCGCCACGTGTGTGGTGTGGCAATGGAATGGAGACGAAGGCTTCAATAAGTACGTCACCGCCTGCTGCACCTGACCTTCCATGAAAATCATGCGAGTGCATGTTCGTCATCGCCATGGCGGATGCACAATGCTCGACAGCGCTCGAAGTTTAAACCGGTGGGTGTCGCGAACCGGGCCGGCTGACGTGGTGTGCGCCAAAAAGCACGCCACGCCTCATGAGATTGAGGCGTGGCAGCGCGTGATCGATCTTTGGCACTAGGCGTCACCCGGCAAGCCGGCGAACGCATCCGATCGTCAGACCATGGCCTTGAGCGCCTTGAGCGGACGAATCTTGATCGCCGTCGAAGCGGGCTTGGCCTTGAACACCTTTTCCTGCTTGGTGAATGGGTCGATGCCCTTGCGCTGCGGCGTCGCGGGCTTGTAGCGGCTGGTCACTTTCATCAGGCCGGGAACAACAAAGACCTTGGGAGAGTCTTTCCCGGGCTTGGCCAGGTCGGCCGCCATGACCTGCCCCATCACCTCGAACACCTGTGCGACCTGCTTACGAGCCAGCCCTGTATGGGCGGCTATGACGGTGTACAGCTCGCTCTTCTTGCGGGGTTTGCCCGAAGCCGCGATCTTGGGTGCCTTGGCCGTCTTTGAACTGCTGGCTTTTTTCGCCGTTTTCTTCGCCATATCCATGTTCTCCGTGAAGGCGGCGCTTCCAGCGCACGCCGGACGATGAGCCGAGGTTGTAACGCAACCCATCCGGTTCGGCAAGCCTCATCGGGCGTTGGGGACAAAAAAACCCACGAAATCCGCACCTTTTTTGATCACCCAAGCCGCAATCCGGAGCCTCTGCCCCGGAAAACAGGCGACTTAGGCGTCAACTTGCCCGAAAAACCTCGGAAATTCACTCGAATCGTCGGGATCGTGCCTTCCTGCGGAGGAAGCCCCTTTCAGCCGCACAGTCAGCGAGGCGTGGTCAGACAAACCTGAAACCCGGTCATCGTGCGCATACCACGCCGCGTCGAGACGCTCCGCCAGCGGAGCGGAAACGAGCACATGATCAAGCCGAAACCCGTTCCCCTCGTGGCTATACCACGAGTACTCGCGATCATCCGGGTGCAGTTCCCGCCAGGCGTCCCGATATCCGACTGTCCACAAACGCCCCATGAATGCCGAGCACGTCAGCACCGGCTGTTCCTCGTCCTGCCCTGTGCGCCCGGTGTTCAGATCTCCTGCGATCACGAAAGGCATCTTCGCCCGCGATCGGGCGACGTCGAGTACAAACGCCCACGCTTCGTACTTGGCCGTTCCCGTCCGTGATTCCGGAATATGCACCCCAGCCAGGCTGAACCCCAGATCAGGAATATCCACCATGGCCCACTTCCCCGCGAGTGCCTCGGGCGGAGCCGCCCCTTGCACCTCGCCCAGCGGCACACGCGAGGCCACCAGAAGTCCATTCCGCCCCGGCGCTGGATCGGTGCATTGCTGATACCCCCAGCCGTGATCCGCCAGCACGCCCCGCACTCCCCCTCCGCGCGACGAGCGGTATTCGCTCAGCACCAGCACATCAGCCTGCGAAGCCAGCAACCGCAGCAGAATCTCAGGTGTCCGCCGCCCTCCTCCGTGCAGGATGTTCCATGTAAAAATCGTCGCCATTGCCGCTGCGGCCTCCGTGAATACCGTATCCCATGAGCACAGAGCCGATCGTGGTCATCACCCGCCGCATTCCCGGTGAGCTCCATATTCCCGGAGCCACGGTGAGCCATGGTCCGGATGAACTCCTCCCGCGAGAGCGAACGCTCGTACGCATCCGCGGCGCCTCCATCGTCGTCACGATGTTCTCCGATCGCGTTGACGCCGATTTTCTCGATGCCGCCGGGCCGCAACTCAAGGGCGTCTGCAACTTCGCCGTGGGCGTCGACAACTTTGATTTGGCTGAATGTGCACGGCGCGGTGTCGTCGTCGCCAACACCCCCCACGCCGTGACCGAGGGCACCGCCGATCTTGCCTGGACCCTGATTCTTGCTGCGGCCCGGCGGCTGCCTGCGGCCGACCGCTACGCCCGGTCACCCGAATATCCTGCCCGCGGGCCGTTGGGCATGGCTGAGTTTCTCGGGCAGGATCTGACCGGACGGACGCTCTTGATCGTCGGCGCGGGACGCATCGGCTACGCCACGGCGCTGCGATCACTGGGCTGGGGCATGCGAGTGCTTTACGTCGCTCGATCGCGCCACTGGGATTTTGAACTCGCCCCACTCGCCGCCAGTCGTGTTGATCTGGAAGAAGGGCTTCGCGAGGCGGATGTCGTGAGCCTCCACACGCCCCTCACCCCCGACACGCGGCACCTCATCAACGCCCGGCGGCTTGCGATCATGAAGCCCAATGCGATTCTCGTCAACACCGCCCGAGGTCCGGTCATTGATGAAGCAGCCTTGGTCGATGCTCTCCGGAACGGCCGAATCTGGGGCGCCGGGCTTGATGTCTTTGAGCACGAACCACAAGTTCACCCCGGCCTGCTGACGCTCGACAACGTCGCCCTGGCGCCGCACATCGGCAGTGCTGCCGCACGATATCGCGAAATGATGACGCAGATGGTGCAGGAAAACGCCGTGGCGATTCTTCAGGGCCGACGCCCGCCGTTTGCCGTCGGTTGAGTCAGAACTCCGCCTGTTTGGGCGCCCGAGGAAACGGAATCACATCGCGGATGTTCTGCATCCCGGTTACGAACAGCATCATCCGCTCAAATCCCAGCCCGAAGCCCGCGTGCGGCACCGTGCCGTAGCGTCGCAGGTCGCGATACCACCAATATTCGTGCTTGGGCAGGCCCATCTCATCGATGCGCCGGTCGAGCACTTCCAGCCGCTCTTCGCGCTGGCTGCCTCCGACCAGTTCGCCGATGCCCGGCACCAGCACATCCATCGCGGCAACGGTTTCCTCCGGCGCGCCGTCGGTGCCGGGGTCGTTCAGTCGCATGTAAAAAGCCTTGATCGCCTTGGGATAGTTCATCAGGATGACGGGCTGCTTGAAGTGCTCTTCAGTGAGATAGCGTTCATGCTCACTCTGGAGATCGCTGCCCCACCCGATCGGGTACTCGAACTTCCGCCCCCCCGCAATCGCCTTCTCCAGAATCTTGATCGCTTCCGTATACGGCAGCCTGCGGAACGGTGTATCGAGCACGTGCTTCAGCCTTGCAAGAAGGCCCTTCTCGATCCGGGTATCAAAAAATTGCATGTCATCCGCACGCTCACGCAGCACCGCATCGATCATGTATTTCACATACGACTCGGCAAGGTCGGCATCGGCATGCAGGTCGGCGAATGCGATCTCCGGTTCGATCATCCAGAACTCGGCAAGGTGTCGGCTGGTGTTCGAGTTTTCCGCCCGGAACGTCGGCCCGAAGGTGTACACGCGGCTGAGCGCCTGGCAATACGTTTCGACGTTCAACTGTCCCGACACCGTAAGGTGCGATTCCTTGCCGAAAAAATCCTGGCTGTAATCAATCGACGTTTCCGGCTCGCCCGTTGCTAGGCCCTTGGTTCGCCCGGCCTCGCCTTCTCGCCGCGACGAGGCGTCGTCCGTCTTCCTCGGCAGGTTGCACAGGTCCAGCGTGCTCACGCGGAACATCTGCCCGGCGCCTTCGCAGTCGCTCGCGGTGATGATCGGCGTATGCACGTAGAAAAATCCCCGCTCATCAAAAAATCGATGCGTCGCCGCCGCCAGTGAATGCCGCACCCGCGCCACCGCACCGAACGTGTTGGTCCGCACCCGCAGGTGGGCCACCTCACGCAGATATTCAAACGAATGCGGTTTCGGCTGAATCGGGTAAGTGTCCGGATCCTCCACCCAGCCCACCACCCGCACCGCTCCGCCCTGGGCCGCATCAACGGCGATTTCATTTCCCCCCTTGGGGTTCTGCACGATGACACCGTCGATTTCAACCGCGCAGTGCGTCGTGAGTTTCGCCACTTCAGAGGCATAGTTCGAAAGGTTCGACTTCACCACCGCCTGAATCGCATCAAAGCACGTTCCATCGTGCACCGCCACAAACGACATCCCGCCCTCGGCCTTCGAATCCCGCCTGGTCCGCACCCATCCCTTCACCGTGATGGTTGTCCCAAGCGGTGCTCGAAGTGCCTCGACTACGCGTAACCAGGCCATCGCAGGTTCTCCCGAAATCAGACCGCGATGGTAGGTCCACCCCTCACGTCAGCGCCAAGAGGCACATCCCCGCCGCGACGCACACCCCAAGCACCCGCACCACGCCCCACCTCGCGGCGAACACCAGCACGCAAGCCAACGCGGCTATGACAATCGCGCGCCAGTCCGCGCTCGATGCTTCCGGCGCGATCACGCGCACCGGCCCCGCTCGCACCTCACCCACATCACCGAACATCGTGTGCGCTGCGAACCACACCGCCAGATTCGCCACGACGCCGACCACCGCCGCCGTAATTCCCGCCAGTGCCGAACGTATCCCGCGATGCGATCGCAAATGCTCCATAAAAGGCGCACCCAGAAAAATCCACAGAAAACACGGCACAAATGTCACCCATGTCACCAGCACCGCCGCCAGCACACCCGCCGCCGCCGGCGGCAGCCCTTCCGCCTGCCTGAAGGCCCCCATGAACCCGACGTGCTGCACCACCTGAATCAGCGGTCCCGGCGTGGTTTCGGCCATCCCCAACCCGTCGAGCATCTCTGTCGCCGTCACCCAGTGATACTGCTCCACCGCCTGCTGTGCCAGATACGCCAGCACCGCATATGCCCCCCCGAAGGTCACCACCGCCGCCTTACTGAAAAACAACCCGAGAGAAAGCCAGAGTTGATCCGCCTGCACGATCGCCAGAATCGCGACCGGCAGCCACCACAACCCTCCCCAGATCACCAGCGTCATCAACGCCTTCCGGGCATTCGGCTTCGTGTGCGCAAGCATGTCCGCGTGCGAAAGCTGGTCGATCAGGCCATCCTGTGATCCCGCCGCATTCGCGCTGTGTCCGCCCTGCACACCGGCAAAGGCGCTCGGCCAGGTTCTGCCCAGAAGCCAGCCTGCCAAAGCCGCCCCTCCGATCACTGCCGGGAACGGCGCGCGCAGCACGAACATCGCCGCAAACGTCCCGATCGCGATTGCGGATGGCGCCCACCCGTGAAGTGTTCGTTTCCCGATGCGCACCAGCGCGCCCAGCACGATGGCCAGCACGGCGGGCTTCAGACCGAAAAACACCGCCTGCACCGCCCCGGTCTCACCGAACGAGGTATACACCAGCGACAACGCCAGAATCGACACAAACCCGGGAAGCACGAACAGCACCCCGGCCAGCACACCCCCCCAGACACGGTGCATCAGCCAACCGACATAGGTCATCAGTTGCGTGGCTTCCGGGCCGGGCAGCAGCATGCAGTAATTCAGCGCGTGAAGAAAACGGTCTTGG
This sequence comes from Phycisphaeraceae bacterium, assembly GCA_019636695.1. GTDB lineage: Bacteria > Planctomycetota > Phycisphaerae > Phycisphaerales > UBA1924 > JADLCM01. The sequence continues at coordinate 78,883 of JAHBXD010000005.1, read as the reverse complement.
CTGAGCCAACGCTTCTCATCCACCAAGATCCGCTGCATCACGGCAATCTGGCCTGCGGGGCCTCCGAAACTCAGCAGACCGATCCGCGCCCACACACCGAGCGATTCTCTCCATCCCACCGGCCGAGGCTGGCTCCCATCCTCACCAGAAGTCGCGGGCCAATCCTCCGAACCTTCTGCGGCGAGTGGTCCATCACGGGTTGCCGCAGGTTCATCGTGCATGGCCTGTGTCCGTCGATTCGTCTCCGCTTCAGAAAAATCCAAGACTCAGCCGCTTTGCTCACGCAGAGCGCCTTGCTCGCGGCACGCGCGACCCACCTGCTCTGCGCCGCATCGGGGAATGCAAGGCCCAGCCACGGAACATCTTTCGGCCAGTGATGGGCCTACGGATGAGCGCTTGATGCCCCGCTCGCACCCGCTGCATCACCCGGCGATCCGAATCGCATGCCGACCGATCACCTCCGTCGCATAGGTGTGAATTTCGGCGAGTTCTGCTTGTTTCTCCAGCCACCGTGTATCGAGTCGCTGCGCCACCGGACACGACGCCAGCCCGAGCCACTCCGCCAACGCTCTGGATGTCTCCTCGGGATGTTCTACCAATGCACGCCCATCGAGCATGCCGATCGAAGGCTCACCCGAGAGCTCGATCGCGTGATCCGCCATCCGATCAAGGCGCTCGGCAAGCTGCCGCACACTCACCCGCAGGCCCGTCCCCGCGATCCGATGCGGATCATCAACCACAAAGAGCCACTTCGCCCCTGCCCCGCGCAAGGCTCGGCCATCCGGCAGTTGCCGGTTCTCGTGCAGCACGTCAAACACCACCCGTTCAACCAAGACCCGCCGGTGCCTTTCCGAAGCGACCCGAGTCGGCATCTGCCGGATATCTTCAGCCGCGGCATATCGCGATGTCCGCGACCCGGGCCCGAACACCTCAGGATGATGCGACAGCATCCACTCAACCTCCTCCAGAACCGGCCCGGGATGGCCCAATACCAGTAGACGAACGATCCGCCGTCCGCGCAGCCATGGACTGAGCACCAGCACCCTGCGTCGCGTTGCTCCTGCCGGCGGTGTCATGCCCGGCGTTTCCCCCTTTGGCGTGCCCGAGGCAACCTCCGTCGAGCATATCCCAGCGCGAATCCCGGAGCGTTTGTGTCGCCAAGAATCAGAGCGTGATTCCCAGGCCTCCTCTTGCCCTCTCGATGCGCGGTCTCGCGCCCCCGGCCGAACGACACTCGGCTCGGTCGATCATCGACTCCATCGCCGCCTTCAACGTGCATGCGGTCCAACTCGATTCCACGCATCCCCAACTGCGCCCGCGTGCACTCGATCGTTCCGCCCGAAAAGATCTCGCGGCGTTGCTCCGTCGCGCTGCATTACGCATCGCGGGTCTTGACCTGTGGATTCCCCTGGGCCATTTCCGCGACCCATCCGGCGTCGATCGGGCACTCGATGCCGTACACGCCGCATGCGCGATGACCGCTGATCTCCGTGACTTCGGCATCGCAGATCCAGTCGTAAGCCTTGCGCTCCCGCCCGATGCGCTCCCGGTGGTGCTTCCTGAAATCGCTCGTGCCGCCGATCGCCACGGTGTTACGGTTGCCGATCATGCTTGGCCGGTTGTCGAAAACGACTATCCCGGTCTTGCCGTGGGTCTTGACCCCGCTGCCGTGCTTGGCGCGGGGGCCGATCCTGCCATCGCCGTAGGGGCGACAGCCCGACGACTTGCCGCCGCACGCCTGACCGACCTTGGCCACTCCGGAAGGGTTGCCCCAGGATCCGCCGGAGGGAGGCTCGAAAGAGACGCCTACGCCGCGGCGTTGGTGACCTTCGGTTGGAGTCGTCCGGTCACGCTCGATCTCACCGGCGTTCCCGATCCTCTCCAGGCCGCTCGGCAGGTTATCGAGTGGTGGGGGCCTTGACGCTGTTCGTGCGTGAACCCCGCTATGGCGAGCGTTGGGCTTCGCGGCGGTGGTTTCACACCTTCTCGCAAGGGCACCTGGCCCGACCGTATGACATGGGCGCCTATCGTCCGTCGATTTTGCGCCAAGACGGATGCGGAACAAACTTCAGCCCAATGTTGGAATAGACAAGTCCGTCAACAAAAACCGGCGTGAACGAGAATTCGCTCACGCCGGGTCGTGAATGGTGCACAAAGAGAAGGGTACAGGATGGCTTACGCACGCCGGCGGCGGCAGGCCGCGATGCCCGCAAGACCGAAGACGGCGATGGCGCCCGGCGTGGGCACACCGATCAGGATGAACGGCATGTCCTTAGGATTGCCGTTACCACTATCAACAAGTTGGGCTGACCAGTTGCCGGCATTCGATTGGCGCGCTGCTCCACCGGCGGCCGTGTTCCCCTGTCCGCTGATCGTCACCGGAGGGAGAAAGACCGTAGTCAGCGGTGCGGGGTCAAGCTGCCAGTCAACCCAATACTGGCCGGGGCCGAGCACCACGTTCGGAATGGAAAGCAGGCTGTCGAAAATCGGACGTGCAACGTCCCCGTTGGGGTTTGCCGCGTTCTCTGAAATGCGATAGGCATTCGCAAACGTCGAGCTGACCAGTGTGTTGACGGCGCTGCCGTCGTACACGATCGTTCCGCCCGCGCCCGGATCGCCCTGCCAGATGCGCACGTTGCCGCCCGTCAACCCGGTGGTGTTTCCCGTGCGATACGAGAAAACGTGAACGCCCTGAACCGTCCACGTCTGACCGGTCGGCACCGTGAAGTCATCCGCGATACGGAAGGTGGGCAGATGCCCCGAGAACCCCAGTGTCGTGTCACCCAGCGACACATTCTGAAGGCGGCTGATGTCCGCACCGCTGGTGTGCAACCCGGGATGCGTCACAAAGGGGCCGTTGTTCCACAGCACCCCAGAGCCCAAAGCCGGCAGCGCCGCTGCGGTCAGCGTTGCCAACCCTGCCAATACCCGTGTACTCATGTCTACTCTCCCAAATAGATGACGAGATCGCGCGCAGCGACCCGTACGCACAGCAAGCACTCGCCGGTACACACCGACGATTGCGAACCGCCAGGCACAACACCGAAATGCGAATCCGACTCAGGTCTCTCTTGAGATGCGGAACACGCTTTGCCCGCACGGCCGTCCCCACGACGCCGTGCGGAACTCTCCTCTCAGAACGCAGAATCTACTCGACGATCATACCGCTGTCAATGGTAGGGAATGATTTCCCTAGGCAATGTCATGGGGTTTTTTACGAATGAGCGTTCCGACGCCCTCTACAGCCATTCCCAGATTCACCAACCCTCCCAAAATGCCATCCAGAGGCTCCAGAAAGGGGTCAGAGAACCCCAGTCTCTTGATTATCGGACTACGTCGCGGGGCGGATCTGGGAAGCATGTCGCCGAGTGCATTGACCTGCCCTCACCGATATCAAAAATAACCGACAAAAAACCTTTCAGATACTTGACATATACCCTTTCATTTTCCATACTTCATGCATATGAAACCCATTCATACGAGCAGTTCTGCGGACAACACCCCATCGAAGACCGGGCCGAAGAACTACACAAAAATATGGAGGTATGCTCGCTCCGGCGTTCCACATAATCGTGAGATGGACCATGGCGAACTCGAAAACACCATTCCCCGGATGCCCATGCATCCGTGCGATGACGCATCCGCACTTGGCTCCATCGTGTTACTTGGGTGCCGCAAGTCCGAAGGCATCGCGGCGCAACCGGTGCGGAACGACCTTTCGCACACGGCTCAGGCGCAAAGGGCGAACGCGCGGCAGATGGCGCCGGCTCCGCTGCTTGCTCGCAAGGGCACGCTATACAGGTGGCTTGGGCTTATCTTGGTCGCGATTTCCGCTCTCAATGGCATCGCCGCGGGCTGCTTCGCGAGGCATCAGTTTCCCGAGCAGACCGTTGATGAACGTCGGGGACCGCTCGGTGCTGAATCGCTTCGCGAGTTCCACGGCCTCGTTCACCACCACGCGCGCTGGGGTGCTCGCTTCAACCAATTCGGCGTGGCTCATTCGCAGAATCGCCCGATCGATCGCGGGTTGTCGGCTTGCGGGCCATGTCGGGGCCAGGCGCTCCATGGCGAGGTCGCTCTCATGCCTCGTGCGATACGCGCGGAGCACCAACTCCGCCACGCGCTCAAACTGCATCGGGCCGAGATCGTCGACCTGCCCGAGTGTCGAAAGCACGTCTTGTTGTGCGCCGGTCGGCTGCCGGGCTACCGGCTGTTGATCGAGCTGATACAGCATTTGCATCGCCAGCTTTCGCGCAGCGATCGAATGCGCGATCAGGCGCTCGTCTGGGGTCAGCAGCCCCTCCATGGCCATCGTCTCAAAGACCGGACGACGCATCCCGAGCCGGTCGTCGAGGGCGTACAGGTGCTCATAAGCAAGCTCGCGAACTTCACGCCTGACGCTCATGCCGAACCCGCCCCGCCGAGTTTGGCGATGGTCCGATGGATCGAAACCGTTGCCGCGCCGGGCGTACGCGAAGAATCGGCGGCGGCGATCGCCTCGGCGGCTCGAATCGAATCGAGCAGAGCCAGCATGCCTTCTTCGCCCTTGTTGCCCGATCCACCCCCGGCACGTTCCAACGCCTGCGCTGTGGTTTCAACCGTCAGCACGCCGAAGGAAACAGGCTTGCCTGTCGCCAGCGTGACATCCAGAAGCCCCTTGGCGATGGCGTCAGCCAATACGCGGTCGTGCGAAGTTTCGCCTCGCACGATGCAGCCCAACGCCAGCACCCCGGCAAAGACCTGGGTGTTCGCCGCGGCCAGCGCAAGGGCGACAAGTTCATACGAACCCGGGGCATCCACGATGCCGAGATTGTCGTGCACCCCCCCGCGGCGGGTGTATGCCTCGACCGCGCCGTCAAGCAGACGCGAGGTGATCGCGCCGTGGTATCGGCTTACGACAATGGCCACGGGCGGCGGTGGGGATGGCGTATGGTGCGACGGGGGGTCGGACATGGGCCGGGATGGTAGGGGTGTTTGGCGAGTTTGTGCGTCCCGGGCGTTCTTTGCCGCGCACAAGGGAAGACCCCCGTACCATCGCACGCATGAGACGATGGCTTGCCAGGATGGCGCCGATTCTGCACCTGACGCGGGTGTCGAGCGCATTTGCCGCGGTCGGGAATGTCTGGTTCGTGATTTTGTGGACGCGGGCCAACGACGCCGAGGTCGGGGCGGACTTTGTGAAAACCGGATCCCTCTGGCTGGTGCTTCCCGCGGCGGCCTTGGCGGCGGTGGGGTTATTTGCCTATGGCGTATGCATGAACGACCTGCTGGATGCACGCCGCGATCGGGCGATGCGCCCGGACAGGCCGATGCCCAGCGGCAAGGTCTCGGCCTCGACAGCGGTGACGGTGGTCGCGGTCACGTTGATCACGGCGGTATTGGGGGCGGCCCCATTCGGCACCGAGGCGACCGTGCTGACGCTGGCGCTGGCAGCGCTGATCATCCTGTTCAACGCGGCAGCCAAGTTTGTCCCGGGGATCGGGATGGTGGTGCTTGGGCTTATTTATGCCGGGCACATGCTGGTTCCCAACGTGCAGATCCGCTTTCTCTGGCCGGTCTGGGTGGTGCTGACGCACTGCGTTCTGGTGTTCGGCGTCAGCTACGCGCTGGCAAGGAAGACGCCCAAGATTTCGCGCCGGGCGATGGTGGTGGCTTCCTTGGGGTGGGCGTTCTGGTCGGGGGTGCTTCTGGCGCTGGCCTGGGCGAGGAAAGAAGAGGGTGCGGTGTGGCCCGAATGGGTGCCCGGTACGGCGGCGTTATGGATCGCGGTTCTGGCCGGGTTGTGCGTGCTCTGGTGCCAGCGTCGGGTCGCGGCGACCGGGATCGGGCCACGTGCCGCCGAGAAGGTCTGGCGGTATGGGGCGTTGTGGCTGACGCTCTACGGCTGCGTGTGGCTCTTTGCGGGTGGTCATCTGACGGAGGGTTGGATTCTGACGGCGCTCGCGGTCGTCGGGTTCGCGGGTATGACGTTTCTGCGCGAGTGGTACGGGCTGCTTGAAGAGCCTGCGGGATATCGGCGGTGATAGCCCGGGGTTTCGTAGACTTGGGATGGCATGAGTTCATTTTCCATAGAACAAAACGAGCGGGTGACGTACAAGGTGCATCACGAGGATGAGCACCTGCTCGTGGTGGCCAAGCCAGCGCGGCTTGTCACGCAGCCGGGCATCGGGCATGATCGCGGGTCGCTGCTCAACGGGCTTTTTGCAAGGTACGGTGCAAGACTCCAGAATCTGGGGGCTGCACGCGATTTCGGCCTGGTGCATCGCCTGGATGCCGAAACGAGCGGCCTGCTGGCTGTCGCGTTGAGTATCGAGGCGTATGAGGGGCTACGCCGGGCGTTTGAGCAGCGGGTCGTGCGGAAGTTCTATTGGGCGATTGTCTGGAAGCGCCCGAAGCGCACGAGCGGGGTGGTTCGGCTGAACCTGGCGGAGCAGGTCGTCTCGACCGGACGCTACACACAGGCCAGCGCTGCGCGTGTTGTCCGGTCGGGCAAGCCCGCGCTCACGGCCTATCGCGTGCTCGGGACGAGCGAGGTCGCCTCGGTGCTCGAATGTCGACCGGTCACCGGGCGATTGCATCAGATCCGCGTGCATATGGACGCCATCGGCTGTCCGGTGCTGGGTGACCCGCTGTATGGGCCGCGAGCAGCGAGGCAGGCCTCACCACGCCTGGCGCTGCATGCTCATCGGCTGGCGTTTGCGCATCCGGTGTCGGGGGAACCCCTGGATGTCCGAACGGGGTTTCCGCGAGATCTGCGGGCCACGTTGCGATTGATGCGGCTGGAGCGGCCCGATCTTCCGGCGACGCCGACTTGCGACGAGGCTCCTGAGCCGACGGATGATGGGGATGCGTGACGGTTGGCGCGCGGGTGCTCGCGGGGGGCACACCGAATGCCTCAACTCTTGCCTGCCTTGGACCAACTGTCTTTGAGTGTGACGGTGCGATTGAAGATCAGGGCGCCTTGTGCGAACGGCCGTGTGTCGGCGCGCCACGAGGGGACATCGATGCAGAAATAGCCGTGGCGTTCGAACTGGAAACGGCGGATGCCATCGGCCCAGCGGGGTTCGTCGGGGGTGATGCCGGCGAGTGAAGGCTCCACGCGGGCATCAGCAAGGACACGCAGTGCTTCGGGATTGAGGTCATCAAACGGGTTGCCGGTCGTCTTTCCGGGTTCTTCGGTTGTGAAGAGGCGGTCGTAAAGGCGCACCGTCGCGGGGAGAGCACGGGCGGCATCGACCCAGTGGAGCGTGGCCTTGACCTTGCGGATCGCGCCGTCGGGGCCGGGTGGGGGGCTTTCGCCGCCTCGGGTATCGGGGTCGTAGGTGCACCGGAGTTCGGTGATGTTGCCGTTTTCGTCTTTGATGACGCGTTCGCAGCGAATCCAGTATGCGCAGCGGAGACGGACCTCATTTCCAGGGGAAAGTCGGAAGAATTTTTTGGGTGGGTCTTCCATGAAGTCATCGCGTTCGATGAGGATCTCGCGGCTGAAGGGCACCTGCCGCACGCCGGCGGAGGGGTCTTCGGGGTTGTTCGGGACGTCGAAGTGCTCGATGCGATCTTCGGGATAATTTTCGATGATGACCCGAAGGGGGTTGAGGACGGCCATGCGTCTCGGGGCAATTTTGTTGAGATGGTCCCGGCAGGCGTTTTCGAGTCGTGTGACGTCGATGACGCTATCGAACTTGGTAACGCCAATATCCTCGCAGAAGGCCCAGATGGCCTCGGGGGTGTATCCGCGTCGGCGGATGCCGCTGACGGTGGGCATGCGCGGGTCGTCCCACGATTCGACCATGTTCTCTTTGACCATGCGAAGGAGGTTGCGCTTGCTGAGCAAGGTGTAGCTGGGGATGAGCTTGGCGAACTCGATCTGTCGGCTGTGCCAGATTTTCTTTCCCCAGGGGCCTGAACCGTCAGCGGTTCTTCCATCATTCACGGCGTCGATGAACCAGTTGTAGAGCGGGCGGTGGTTCTCAAACTCGAGCGTGCAGAGTGAATGGGTGATGTGCTCGATGGAATCTTCGAAGCCATGCGCCCAGTCGTACATGGGATAGATGTGCCATTTATCGCCGGTATTGTGATGGTGTGCGTGAACGATGCGATAGAGGACCGGATCGCGCAGGTTGAAGTTGGGGCTGGCTAGGTCGATTTTCGCGCGCAGGGTCATCGCGCCTTCGGAGTGTCGGCCGTCGCGCATTTCGCGCAGCAGGCGAAGCGACTCTTCCGCGGGGCGATCACGGAACGGGCTGGTTGCCGGTTGTTTCGGCGTGCCTCGGCGTTGACTGACTTCATCGGCGGAGAGTTCACAGACGTAGGCCTTGCCTTTCCGGACGAGTTCTTCGGCGTAGGCGTACATGGTGTCGAAATAGTCGCTTGCGAAGAACAGCCCGCCCCCGAAAGGGCCGAGCGCGGGGTCGAACTCGGCGCCGAGCCAGCGGACATCGCGCATGATCGCTTCGACGTATTCGGCTTCTTCCTTCGCGGGATTGGTGTCGTCGAAACGAAGGTTGAACTTGCCCCCGTGCAGTCGAGCCAAGCCGTAGTTGAGGCAGATGGACTTGCAGTGGCCGACGTGCAGATAGCCGTTCGGCTCGGGTGGAAAGCGCGTATGCACGCGCGGCTTGCCCAAGCGTTGCCTGGCGGCCTGCCCGAGAGGGCCGGGAGCATCGGTCGGGCCGGCGTCGTGCTCGTTCCAGACACCCCAAGCCTGTTCGGCGTTGTGTTCTTCGATGATCTGCTGAATGAAATGGCGGGGTGCTTCTGCCGACATGGATGCTCCGTTTCTCGTGGGGGCAATCGTAGAAGCCACATTCACAGCGGTTGGTCCAGCACCCGGCGAAGCGCCCGGATGGCGGAGACATCCAATTGCGACCCCGAGGGGCCTGGCTGGCGACAGGCGGCGTGGACATGCCGGCCCCCGGTAGCCTCCAGAAAAAGGTGCGCGTTGTGGTCACGAATGCCGCCGCAAGGCAGGATTTCGATTCGATCGGCGGCCTGACGAACCAAAGAACGCAAGTTCATAAGGCGATGCATCATGGGTGTCGGGTTCGGCGGTGGTCGGTTTTCGAGCACGCAGCGCGTTTCGTGGGGCGACAGCCCCGCCGACAGGATGCGGGTGACGCCGATGCGTGCGAGGGTGTGCATGGTCGCGGCAGGGTCTGGGGCAAGATCGAAGGCACGGTGATAGACGAGCGGGCTGCCCGGACAGGCCTCGGCAACGGCGAGACAAGCGGGCATGTCGGGGGAGCCATCGGGCGTGGTTGGGCCGAAGACGATTCCGGCTGCCCCGGAACGGACGAAGTCGAGCGCGAGTCGGGCGAGTGTGCCGCGTGAAGGGGCATCGGGGGTTCGCGGGCGGAGCATGGCCAGAATGGGAAGCGCACAGCGAGAGGTGATCGTCGAGATAAGCGCGCAGGGTGGTGAATAGCCGTGATGATCGAGATCGGCGCACAGTTCGAGGCGATCGGCGCCGGCATCGGCCGCGGCGAGGGCTTCGTCGAGGGTTTGCACGGCGATTTCGAGCAATGGTCGAGCGCGCATGGGCAGAGCGTACGGGGCTATGGGCACGGCACTACCCTTGGGCATGGCCGAGCGATTGTCGCATGGTGCAAACGCGGAGGACAGGGGGCGTGCCGCGACGGGCGTGGGGGAGCGGGCGCTGCTGGCACATATTCAGGCGCGGTCTACGGATCTGGGGGCGCGATTTTCGCATGTCGTGGTGGGGCCGGGAGACGATTGCGCGGTGATCGAGACGAAAGGGGGAAAGTGCCTGCTGACCGTGGACCAGATTGTGGAGGGCAGGCATTTTACGCGGGCGCTGGGTGTGGAACTGATCGCGAGGAAAGCGGTCGGGAGATCGATCAGTGATCTCGCTGCGATGGCGGGCCGGCCGCTATGGGGTCTGGCGACGGCGGCAATTCCGGCGGATTTTGCGGAGGCGGATGCGCTGTTTGACGCCATGGCTCGTTGGGGGCGGAGTTGGGGCGCCCCGCTTGTGGGGGGAGACATCACTTCAACTGATGGGCCGCTGCTGCTGACCGTGACGGTTGGCGGCGTGGCCGACCATGCGCGCGGGCCGGTGTTGCGATCGACCGCGCGCGTGGGTGATGGGATGTATGTGACGGGCCGGTTGGGTGGGTCGCTGGAATCGGGAAAGCATGCCGCGTTTATTCCTCGGGTCGATGCGGCGTGGGCATTGGCCGAAGCGCTCGGCGAAGAACTGACGGCGATGATGGATTTGTCGGACGGGCTGGGGGTTGACGGGGCGAGGCTTGCGGCGGCGAGCGGAGTTCGCCTTGAACTTGAGGCCGAAGCGCTGCCGGTATCGGCTTGTCTTGATGGTGCGGCGTGGGCGCGAGCGCTTGCGGACGGGGAAGATTATGAGTTGCTGTTTACGTCATCGCGCGAGATTGTGACCGCCGCGGGCGTGGAGGTGACGCGAGTAGGCCGGGTTGCTTCAGGCTCGGGTTGCGTGATTCGAGCGGGAGGGGAATGGGTGGATGCTTCAGGGTTTGGGTGGGAGCACTGAGGGGGAGGCTGCCACGCGGGGGTATTTTCGTGTTCTGTCGCGTGCGTTCTTGTGGGGGTGTGGTGGGAGAGGCGGGGGGATGGCGGCGGAAAGGGATGCGATTAATTTTGAATTGCATGCGCGGCCCATGGCTGGATGAAACGTCAAGCCGTTATTCTGGCCGAGGATGTCGTCCGGGGCATTGTCGCATTGAACTGATGGGCTATCGCTTCCGCGTGTCGAGCCGTTGTAGCCCGAACGGCGTGGCGCAAAGACGGTGCGATGTGCTCGGAGCGCGAGCGTTGCTGCTTGCCGAACACCTTCAGGCGATGCACCGACGATGGGAGAGAGGCTCTTTGCGTTCGTTTCAATGCCCCCCGAAGGACTCGAACCTTCGACCCGCTGATTAAGAGTCAGCTGCTCTACCAACTGAGCTAGGGAGGCGTGGCCGGGGTTTCCGGCACCGGGTGGAGTTTAGTCCGCTTGTGCGGGGGGCGTCTACCGGGGGAGTGGGCAGGGGTCATTGGGCGTGCGGTGGGGAGGCGGCGTGTGCGTGGGGCAGGGGCTGCCGCGGGGGGTGCAGGCTCGTGTCCTGACTTTGAAAAACTGCAATGCGCAACTGCTGTAGCTGCCAAGACTTATGAGACCGAGATGGTGCAGAAATCTCCGGGTCTGGACATAAGGAGCAGGGTTGCGGCAGCAAAGCGCTCCGGAAGCAGAGCGAGAGAACGACGATGTGCAGGCAGCTGCGAAGCACAGGGCGACAGCAGTGTGTGCGCGAATGCTTCGTCGGGGCGAAGGAAGTTGGTGGGTCGCTCAGGAATTACCACTCGGGTCCGCCGGCGTAGCGGCCGTAGATGTCGGCCATGGCCTGGACCATTTCGCCGAGAGTGCAGTTGCAGAGGGCGCCGTCGATCAGCGTCGGCATGACGTTTGTTTCATGCAGCGGGCCGCCCTGTTTCGCGAATGCACCTTTGGGGATGCCCGGCAGGTCGTGCACAAGCGTATAGGGCCGCCCTTGGCACGCCGCCCGGATGTTGTCGAGCGCCTGGGCGACGTGGGCGGCGTTGCGGCGCTGCTTGAAGGCACGAAGCCGCTCGACCTGCTCGGTTTCGACACTGTCTGGAATCGTGAGAATGTCGATGGGGCGATGTTCTTCGGCGTCAATATATTCGTTGACGCCGACAATGATGCGGTCTCGGGCTTCGCATTCTTCACTGAAGCGATAACTGGCTTCGGCAATTTTGCGGCGGAAGTAGCCGCGGTGGATGCCCTCGACGACGCCGCCGTAGCCGCCGGAGTTGGAGGACTCGGACACTCCGCCCGAGCCGGCAGAGGCTTGCCATGCCCCGCCGCCCATTTCGTCGATCTCGGCGATGTAGTTGAGGGCCTCTTCTTCCATTTTGTCCGTCAGCGCCTCGATGAACCAACTGCCGCCGAGGGGATCGGTGACGCGGGTGACGCCGGTTTCATGGGCAAGAATCTGCTGGGTGCGAAGGGCAACGGTGACGGCCTGTTCGGTGGGCAGGCCGAGGGTTTCGTCCATGCTGTCGGTGTGCAGACTCTGGCACCCCCCGAGGACGGCGGCCATGGCCTGGTAGGCGACGCGGACGATGTTGTTGAGGGGCTGCTGCTCGGTGAGGCTGCACCCGGCGGTCTGGACGTGTGTTTTCATGTACCACGCCTTGGGATTGGTGGCCCCATAGCGATCGCGCATCATGCGCGCCCAGATGCGGCGGGCGGCGCGGAGTTTACAGATTTCTTCGAAGAACTCGTTGTGGCTGTTGAAGAAGAACGAGAGCCGCGGCCCGAAGTCGTTGATGTCGAGGCCGCGCAGCATCGAGGCTTCGACGTATTCCATGCCGTCGCGAAGGGTGAAGGCGAGTTCCTGGATGGCCGTCGAGCCTGCTTCGCGGATGTGGTAGCCGCTGATCGAGACGGAGTGCCACTTGCGGACGAAGCGAGACTGAAACTCGATGGTGTCGACGACGAGCTTGACAGAAGGCTCAGGCGGGTAGATGAACTCGTTCTGGGAGTGGAACTCTTTGAGAATGTCATTCTGGAGGGTGCCGCCGAGGGTGTCCCACGAGATGCCGCGCTGGGTCGCCATGGCGAGGTACATCGCCCAAATGACCGCAGCGGGGCCGTTGATGGTTTGGCTGACGGTGAACTGGTCGATAGGGATGTCGGCGTAGAGCCGGTGCATGTCTTCGATGGTGGAGATGGCAACGCCGCATTTGCCGACTTCGCCGGTGGAGAGGGGGTCGTCGGAATCGCGGCCCATGAGCGTGGGAAGGTCGAAGGCGGTGGAAAGGCCGGTGTTGGCCTTGGTGCTGGTTTTCGCGGCCTGGAGGAGATATTTGAAGCGTTTGTTGGTGTCATCAGCGGAGCCGAACCCAGCGAATTGGCGCATGGTCCAAAGTCGTGTCCGATAACCTTCGGCGAAAAGCCCACGCGTGAAGGGGTATTGCCCTGGCGCGGGGATGTCGCGGTCAATGTGCCGCAGGCTCTCGGTCGGCTCCCACGAGGGGACGGCGGGGCCGTAGGCGGGGTCGAGGACCAGGCCGGAGATGGTCACGGCGTGGGGGTCAATTGCGGCGGAGATGTCGGTGGGGCGGGATTGGGTCTGCGACATGGAAGGCTCCGACGAGGGGATGGTGTACGCGGTCGGCCTAGGCCAAGCGCGTCTGGGCAATAGTACGAGGGTGTTGTCGGGCCGGTTTGCGTGAGGCGGCCGGATGGATTGTCGGAGTGCCGCAGAGTGGACGATCAGCCCTGCGGACCGGCCTTGCGGACGGCTTCGCTCATATCGAACTTTGCGTCGTTCTCGCGGAACAGCTTCGCGAGTTTTTTGGCCTGGGTGTCGTAGGCCGCACCGTCTTTCCACGTGTTGCGCGGGTTGAGGACTTCGTCGGGCACGCCAGGGACGGAATCGGGGATGGGCAACCCGAAGATGGGGTCAGGGGTGAAGCGGGCCTTGTTGAGCGAACCGTTGAGGATTGCGGTGACGAAGGCCCGGGTGTAGGCGAGTTTGAAGCGGTTGCCGATGCCGTATGGTCCGCCGGTCCAGCCGGTGTTGAGCAGCCAGACGTTGGCGTTGTGCTGGCGGATGCGATCAGCGAGCATGCGGGCGTATTCGGCCGGGGGGCGTGGCAGGAACGGGCCGCCGAAGCACGGGCTGAAGTTCGGTTGTGGCTCCGTGACACCGGCCTCGGTGCCGGCGAGTTTGCTGGTGTATCCGTTAATGAAGTAGTACATCGCCTGCTCGGGGGAGAGGCGGCTGACGGGGGGAACGACGCCGAACGCGTCGGCAGTCAGGAAGATGACGTTCTTGGGGTGGCCGCCGACGCTGGGGATGACAGCGCCGGGGATGAAGTCCACGGGATAGGTGACGCGGGTATTTTCGGTGTACTTGGGAGTGTCGTAGTCGGGTTCGCGTGTGATGTCGTCGATGGGTGTATTTTCGAGGACGCTGCCGAACTTGATGGCATTCCAGATCTGCGGCTCACCTTCCTTGCTGAGCTTGATGCATTTTGCATAGCACCCGCCCTCGAAGTTGAAGACGCCCGTGGGGCCCCAGCCGTGTTCATCGTCGCCGATAAGCCCGCGATGGGGGTCAGCGCTCAAGGTGGTTTTGCCTGTGCCCGAAAGGCCGAAGAACAGGGCGACGTTGGAAGGGTCGTCGGTGGCGACATTGGCCGAGCAGTGCATCGGGAAGACATTCTGCTCGGGCATGTCGAAGTTCATGGCATAGAAGATGCTCTTCTTGATTTCGCCGGCGTATTCGGTGCCGAGAATCACGACGATCTTGCGCTCAAGGCTTTGCGCGATGAGGATGGGACTCTTGACGCCGAGTTCAGCCTGATCGGCCGCGCTGAGCGAGCGACGGCCGGCGTTAAGGATCGTCCAGTCGCACGACCAGTTCCGGCTGCCTCCGGCGGCGGGCGAACCTTGCGGGATGAAAAGCGTTCGCGCAAAGAGGTTATGCCAAGCCTGCTCGGTAACGACGCGCACACCGAGGCGGTGTCGGGCATCGGCGCCTGCGAACCCCTCGAACGTGAAGAGCTGCGGCCGGCCGTTGAGGTGATCGATCGCGATGTCGAGCACTTTGTCGAAGTTGGCCTGGGTGATGGGCTGGTTGACCTTTCCCCACCAGATCTTGCCGTGAATGGCGGAAGAGTCTTCGAGATATTTGTCGTTGGGGCTGCGGCCTGTGCGGCTTCCGGTCATGCAGACAAGAGCGCCGTTCGCGGCCAGTCGCCCCTCGCCCGCCTTGATCGCCCGCTCGATGAGTTCAGCCGGCGCGAGATTCACCGCGTTGCGTTCGGGGGAGAGGTTCAATCGAGCGAGTTTGGGGTCGGCCATCGCTGGGTAATCTCCAAGGCAAACGGATGGGTTGATCCCCAAGCCTAGGGCTGTGCAGGTGTCGGTTGCCACCCGAGGGGGGAGGGTTGCAGGATGCAACCGGGACGGGTTGACCGGTCGGGACCGGCGTCCTTATGGTTGGGGTGCGCTTTGTGCGCCTTGTCGGTGGCCGTAGCTCAGTTGGCAGAGCACCTGGTTGTGGTCCAGGACGTCGCGGGTTCGAGTCCCGTCGGTCACCCTTCTTTGCCCGCGTCGGCGGTCACCGGATAGGCCTGTCGGTGTGCGGGCGGGGTTCAGGCTTCATCTTCGCCGCGGTAGACGCACCCCGAGGTTGCGGTTTCGCGGATGTCAATCTGCACAAGCTGGGGCAGGGAGGGGCGGAGACGCTGCCAGATCCAGCGGGCGATGTTTTCTGTCGTGGGCTTTTCCAGGCCCGGAACATCGTTGAGAACGGCGTGGTCGAGCTGGCGCAGAAGGGGCTGGAACGCCTGCTTGATCTCGGCGAAATCTCGCACCCAGCCGGTTTCGGGGTCGATCCTGCCGCGGAGGGTCAGCCGGACGTGGTAGGAGTGTCCGTGCATGTTGCGGCACTTGTGCCCCTGGGGGAGCCAGGGCAACTGATGGGCCGCTTCGAATGTGAACTCCTTAAAAATCTCCATGCTCGAAGAGTGTAGGGGGATGAAGGGTTATGTCTGCCGAAGCAGAGGCGGGGCAGCCCAATGGAGTTTTTCTCGAAGCGTGGCCCAGTAGTCTCGCCGTGGGTTGGCGACAAACGTCACGCCGGGCCCGGGTGAGATGACGATGCGATCGCCCGTGGCGAGATCGGCGACGACTCGGCCATCGAGCACCAGACTGGTGCCGGGGGTTTGGTCATTGGCGCGGGAGAGTTCGAGTTCGATGCGGCTTGCCGCAGCGACGATGATGGGGCGGAACGCCAACGAGTGTGCTGCAATCGGGGTGATGGCGAGCGCATCGACGATGGGGGCGATGATCGGCCCGCCGGCGGAGAGGTTGTAGGCAGTGGAGCCTGTCGGGGTTGAAATGATCAGGCCGTCTCCATGCACCACAGTGGGTGCTCCGGCGTCGATCGAGATGTCGAGGGCAATCATGCGGTAGGGCGGCCCTGCGGTGACGACGACCTCGTTGAGGGCAGTGCCGACATACTGCCCTTGGTCAGGGGCTGTCCCTGCGCGGAGAAGGGTCACGGCAACTTGCTGCAGCACTCTCGTCGGGAGGGGGGCATTTCCGAAGATTGCCGCGGCCTGAGTCGTAAGGGCGGGCAGGTCGAACTCGGCCATGAACCCGAGCTTGCCGAAGTTGACACCCAGGAGCGGCACGCCGGTGGGCGCCCATCGGCGGCTCTGACTGAGTAGAGTGCCATCGCCCCCGAGCACGACGATGAGATCGGCGGTGACGGGTGGCGGGGGGCCATCGTCCGTTGCGTCCCACTCGGCGACGAGCAGACCGTGGCCTCGGATAAGCGCGCGGACATCGGCTGCGGCGCGGATAGCCTCGGGTTTGTTGCGGTTGATAAGGAGCAGAACGCGTCGGGACATTTCGGCGTGCTCCGAAATCGTGAGGATATCAACGGGGTGCAGCGGCGCCTGGCTTTGGTTCTCGCAGTGTCGAGATCGGCGGTGGCTCGGCCGGCGGTGTGTCGAGCAGCGAGCGTAGAGCGCGGGCGATCGCCTGGGCGTCAAGACCTGCTTCGACAAGTTGGGTGTTCCGGCTGTCCTGGTGGATCCAGGCATCAGGAATTCCGAGTCGCACGATTCGCGAGGCGTCGAGGCGCTGTTCGGCCGCGGATTCGATTACTGCGGCGCCGAAGCCGCCGATGATGCTGTGATCTTCCACGGTGAGGATGGGGATGCCGCGCGTGAGCAGTTCACGGATGAGTTCGGCGTCTACGGGTTTGGCGAAGCGCGCGTCGTAGACGGCGACGCGGTAATCCTCTCGCAGCGACGCCGCGGCGTCGAGGCATTGCATGGCGAGCGACCCGAAAGCGAGGATGGCAACATCGGGCGCCTCCGGGGATTCAGCCGAGATGTCGGTAAGTACCCGTGCCTTGCCGAGAACAAAGGGCGGGCACGGCGTATCGGCCAGACGCGGATCGATGTGATCACGCGGGTATCGCACGGCGGAAAGGCCATCGTCGTATGTGCGCATGAACTCGAGTGCCGCGCGAAGGCTCAGTTCATCCATGGCGGCGAGCAGCGTGGCCCCGGGAAGCGTGCGAAGCAGGGCCGTATCGCAGAAGCCATGGTGCACAGCGCCGTCTCCGCCGACAAGCCCTGCACGATCGAGGCAGAGCCGTACGGGAAGGCCCTGGAGCGCAACTTCCTGGAAGGCTTGGTCAAAGGCCCGTTGCAGGAAAGTGCAATAGACGGCGAAGAAGGGCTTATAGCCGGTTTTGGCAAGGCCGGCCATCATGTCCATCGCATGAGATTCACAGATGCCCACGTCCCAGGCGCGATCAGGATAATCGGCAAGAACACGTGTCAGGCCGGTGCCGTCAGGCATCGCGGCGGTGCAGGCGACCGTACGAGGATCGTGGGCCATCAAGTCGTGCATGGCGTCGCCGAAAGCCGTAGTGAAAGACCTTCCGCCCGTAGCAACCTCGACGCGGCAACCCGTGGAGGGTTCACCATCGGGGTCGGTGAACAGGCGGAACGCCGCGGGGGAATGGAACCGCGTGGCATCGCGCTCGGCGATGTCAAGCCCTTTGCCTTTGATGGTTTTGACGTGGAGCACCATCGGGCGGTCAAAGTCGCGGGCTTCGGTAAGAAACTCGAGCAGAGCAGGGAAATCGTGCCCGTCAATGGGGCCGACGGTCACCAGGCCGAAGTGTTCGAACCACGAATCTTCGGCATAGAGCGCCTTGGCAGCCTCGCCGAGTTTGTGATAGGCCTCTTGCAGGAGGCCGCCGCCGGGGAGCCTGCGGAGTACGCGCCGGGCACCCTTTTTGAAACCGCCGTACATGTGGCTGAGCCTGAGACGGTCGAAGTATTGCGCGATCGCCCCTTGGGGCTTGCTGATCGACATGCCATTATCGTTGAGCACGATGAGGAACTGTCGATTGAGCGTGCCGGCGTTGTTCAGGCCTTCCATGGCGACGCCGTTGACGATGGAAGCATCACCGATGAGCGTGACGATACGCCTTCCCCCCGGTTTATGCTTGGAGTGGAAGGCCTCATTCGAGAGCGCATCGCCCCGTGCCATGCCCGCGGCGGTCGAGATCCCGGTTCCGGCATGCCCGACAGCGAAGAGGTCGTAGGGCGACTCGGTCGGAGCGGGGAACCCCGCCATACCGGCTCGTGTCCGCAGCCCCTCGAGCAGGTGCGCACGCCCGGTGAGCAGCTTATGCGGGTAGCACTGGTGGCCGACATCAAAAAGCAGCCGATCGTGCGCGAAATCAAAAACATAATGAAGGGCGATGGTCAGTTCGACCACGCCGAGATTCGGCGCCAGATGTCCGCCAACCCGCGAGACCGCCTCGATGATCCGGCTGCGAATTTCCTCGGCGAGGTCACCGAGTGCGGTGACGGGAAGCCGCCGGAGGTCGGCAGGGGAGTTGATCTGGTCAAGCAGGCTCATGGAAGATCTTTCATGACGGATGTCGTTTCAAATCCTTCTGAAACTCACGAATAGTGTATCGCCGGAGTCGCAGTTCGGATGCCTGTTCCACCTTCTTAGACGGGGGGTTATCGGGTACGACGCATCAGCCATTCCGAGA
Organism: Phycisphaeraceae bacterium; assembly: GCA_019636695.1. GTDB lineage: Bacteria > Planctomycetota > Phycisphaerae > Phycisphaerales > UBA1924 > JADLCM01. The sequence goes on along the minus strand of JAHBXD010000005.1, from coordinate 60,281 downwards.
GTTCAAGCAGCGGTCGTGCCCCCTCGCCGAACGGGGCAAGCAGCGAGGCGGCCTGCATGCCAAGACGCCGAACCTCGTCGCGTGCGCCCTCGACACCGAGGACGGCCGGATAGGTCTGCTTGCCGGCGGCATGGTCTTTCCGGGTGCGTTTGCCGGTGTGCGAAGCGTTCTGCTCGACGTCGAGCAGGTCATCGACGATCTGGAACATCAGGCCGATCGCCTCGCCGTAGCGAGCAAAGGGTTCCAACGACCCTTCACTTACGCCGGCGCAGCGGGCGCCCATGCGGCACGCGGCGGCGATAAGTGCCCCGGTTTTGCGACGATGGATCAACGCGACTTGTTCGATCGGCGACAAGTGCGGCGGCAGCCCACCCATGGTGTCGTGTACTTGTCCGGCGATCATGTCCATAGTGGATGAAGAAAGTTCGGCGAGCAGCGATATCGCGAGCGAGGGCGGCATGGCCTCACCATCGACCGGGAGGAGCATGGCCGCAAACGCGGCGGTAAGCATCGCATCGCCGGCAAGGACGGCCATGGCCTCGGTGGTATGGCGGTGAAGCGTCGGGCGTCCGCGTCGCAGGTCGTCGTTGTCGAGGGCGGGAAGGTCGTCGTGGACAAGGCTGAAGGCGTGGATGAGTTCGACCGCGGCACACGCGGCAAGAGGAGAGTGTGCCGCGGGGCGTGTTTCGGTTGCTCGCTCGTCAGAGTTCGAAGCGAGTGCCGAAGCGGTTTTCGCACAATGCCACGTCAGCAAAGGCCGAATGCGTTTGCCGGGGCCGAGTGCGGCATACTCGATGGCAGCGCGCAACGCATCAGGCAAGGCGAACGACGCAATCACCGCGGCGAGGTGCCGTTCGATGTCGTGGAGCGGGGCTTCGACGGTCGGTGGTAGAGCCACGGCGCGCTGGGATCACTTGTTTCAGGGCAGCAGCGGGTTGCGTGCCCCGTGGACATAGTCGCCCATGGGACTCATATTGGGCTGCGGGTTGACCAGAACATCGGCGTAGAGTTCCTTGTCGACATCAGGCGGTTCGGCCGCCTCGGAGAACTCGACACTGTCGCGGACAATGTCTGCGATCTCTTTCTGCATCGCCTTCCAGTCATCTTCAGTAACGGCCTTGCGGTCGTTCATAAGGTGATGCAGAAGGCTGGCGATCGAATCGCGCTCCTTCCATTGCTCGACCTCTTCCTTCGTGCGATATTTCTGCGGGTCACTCATCGAGTGGCCCTGGTAGCGGTAGGTTTTGAGATCGACGAACCCCGGCCGCTGCAGATCGCGGCATTCATCGACAAGCGGTTTGAACTGGTCGTAGACATTCAGAATGTCGAACCCGTCGATCTCAATGCTCTTGATGCCGTATGACTCGCCGCGCATCGTGAGGCGTTCATGGTTGGCGGTGTGGCGATGGATGGCTGTTCCCATCGAGTAGCCGTTGTTCTCAATGACATAGATGACGGGCAGACCGAAAAGCGAAGCCAGGTTCAGCGCCTCGTGAAACGCGCCCTGGTCGATCGCCCCGTCGCCGAGATAGCAGAGCGTGACTTTTTTGGTGCCCGTGCCCAGGACTTCCCATTCATACCTTGTCGCAAAGGCAAGCCCAGCGCCGAGAGGTGTCTGTGCACCGACGATGCCGTGGCCGCCGTAGAGGGCATTGGGCTTGTCGAACATGTGCATCGAGCCGCCTTTGCCTTTGGCGCATCCGGCGAGTTTGCCGAACATCTCGGCCATGCAGGCGCGGGCGCTCATGCCGCGGGCGAGGGCGTGTCCGTGATCGCGGTACGCGGTGATGACCGGGTCATCTTTCTGCAGGCAGCCGATGGTGCCCACGGCGCAGGCTTCCTGCCCGATGTAAATGTGGCAGAACCCGCCGATCTTGGCCTGCTGATAGGCCTGCATGCAGCGCGTCTCAAACTCGCGGATCAACTGCATGTCGAACAGCCACTGCCGGAGCGTGGCGTCGGGCAGCCGTGCACTCAGGCGTTCCCCGGAAGGGCGTGAGGCGGGCTTGGAAGCGACCTGCGACATGCGTGGATTCCTTCGGAAGTGGGGCAGGCGAGGGCAGGCAACCATCCTGAGGGGCCGGCCCGCGCGATGGGGCGCATCATCTTCGGGGAACGATAGGCGAGCGACCTTGAAGGGCCATGCCAAGGTCCGGAAGGTTCGATCGGGAGCTGCCGCCGATTGCGTGAGCAAAGACCCATGGAAAACCCCACGCGACCCAAGCGGATCGCGCGGGGAATGGGGGCGAACGGTCGGGACTGCGTTATCGGCGGTTCTCGCGTACAGAGTGTGTCAGGGGAGAGGCCGGGGGCGTGCGGGCCTGCAAGAGCACAACCGCGGCGTGCAACTGAAGGTCACGACCCTCGGTGAGCAGCAGGCGTGGGTCGGGGATGTCCAGTTCACGGTCGCCCGAGCGAAGGATGTCGGCATTCTGCCGGATCTCCAGGGCCTTGGCGATCTGGCTCGGGAGCATGTCGACTTCAAAGTCGGGTTCGACACCCCAACTCGAAGCGCCGGGCTGGCGGTGAATCTTGCGGCCCTTGGGCAGAAGGTAATACTCGGTGGTGAGTTTCATGGCGGAGTTATCGCCCGGCAACGGCCAGACGCGTTGCACGCTCCCTTTACCGAATGTTCGTTCGCCGAGGACCACGGCGTTCATTCTGCCGTCGGAGGCGTGGTCTTGCAGCGCGCCGGAAACGATCTCGCTGGCCGAGGCCGAGCCTTCGTTCACGAGCACGACGACCGGAATCTGGTTGAGCTTGGCGCTCGATGTCGCCCCGCGACGGCCGCCGACGTGACCGGCGCGGTTCTGCGTCGAGACGATCGTGCCCGAGGTAAGAAAGCGATCGCTGACGCTGATGGCCTCACTGAGCAGGCCGCCGGGATTGAACCGCAGGTCAAGGATGAGCGAAGTCAGGCCCTTGGCCTTCATCTGCTCGATGGCGTCGTCGAGTTCGCGAGTCGTGGCTTCGGTGAACTGGATGATGCGGAGATAGCCGATGCCGCGATCTTCGTCGATGAACCAGTTCCAATCGTTTTCCTTCGGTCCGGTGCGTTGCCACCCCTTGACCGTGCGAACCTGGATCTGCGCGCGGGTGAGTTCAAACTCAAGCGTGGAGGCGACCTCTTCGCCGTCTTCGGTCTTGGTCCGGCGCTCGATGCCGAGCATGACTTTTGTGCCGCGCGGGCCGGTAATCAGCTCGACCGCCTGATTGATGCCCATGCCGACCGTCGAAACACCGTCAACCGATCGAATCACATCGCCGGGCTGAATGCCCGCAAGGAACGCAGGAGTCCCTTCAAGAGGGCTATGCACCTTGATATTGCGAAGTTCATCCATCATGATGTGGATGCCTACGCCTGAGAAGTTCCCCTGCGTGGTACGCTCAAAGTGACGAACTTCCTCCGGCCAGATCACGCCGCTGAACTCATCAAGCTGTGATGTCGCACCGCCGGCGAACTCGTGGAGAATCGCCTCTACCGGGAGATCGAGAAGTTCGGCATTGGCCTGCTCGATCAGCGCGAGGGTGTTCATCAGCGTCGTGAGGTTGGCGGCATGGGCCGCGGCGGTCGTTCGCTGACGCACATCGCGTAGCCGGACAAGAAACGCCTCGCGAGCGATGTCATCGGCGAGCGATGGGAAGGTCTGGCGCAGGTCATGCGTCGTGACCAGGGTTTCGATGGCGTCGATGCCCCCGAGTACAATCTGCAGCATCGATACCCGATCTACGTGCTGATCGGCCGCGGCGCGAAGTGCCTCGCGAACGGTCACTTTTTGGACGCCGCGAAGCTTCTCGACATAGTTGTCAGCGACGGCGTTATAAGGAGGCAGCGGGTTTTCGCCCGAAGCGATGCGGTGCTCGTTGCGCAGCTCCCACATCCGGCGCGGGGCATAGAGCTGAATCATCGTCAACCGCCGAGCCAGTCGCTCGGCATCGGCCTTGTAGGTCGCCTCGACATCGAACAGCAGGTTCAGACGATAGAACAACTCGTTGGCATGAAGCCATTCACCACGCTGTTCGTGTGCGTGGGCCTTTGCCGCGGCGGCCTCGACCACCCTGCGCAGCGTGGGATCGTTCAGCACAGCCTGACGACGTGCGCGGGGGGCCAACTCTACAAGCTGCACCGCCGAAACCAGGGCTTTGCTCAGGTCGCGTTCAGCCTCGGCCTTGGTCAGCTCGGCCTCAAGTTCTTCTGAGGCCTTCCGCATCTGTTCTGCACGCTCGTGTTCTCGGGCCGCCAGTGAGTTGCGGTATGAAACTAGCGTCTCGCGCAGGGCCGCATCGATTTCGCCCGGTGCGTGCTCAAGCAGGGTCTCAAACCTGGCTGACGAGCCGCTGCTCGCTGCCGTCCACAGCTCGCGTGCCCAGGTCTCGACCCCGACCACCTGCTCCGTGGCGGTTACGGGTTGCGCCGCGGGTGTCCAATGCGCGACGCCTGCGAAGGCTACCGTCGCGGCGGCGAGGCCCACAAGGAACGATCGAGCGCTGGTTCGGAGTGTTCGTGATTTCATATCGGATCTCGTTCCCCGCGACGGCCGGCCCTATTGCCGACGGACCACGGTTCGGATCGTCCGTTCGTCCCCCAGGGGTGACGGGTCGTGGACGAAGCGCCCCACTCAGCGTACTGGGAAAGGGCGCAGACGGTTGCCGCACGCGCGCCTTTCACCGATAACTTGTTCGTCACACGGGTGGGGGGAGTTCGCTTCCGCTGAGGCGAGCGGCCCGCGCCTGCCGAAGAGACGACGCAATCGCGAAGCCGCCGAAGATCACTCCAGCGGTCAACGTGAGGGCGAGAAGAATGGAGTCAGCAGCACCTGGGGCGATCCACCCATATTGCGATGCTGCGGCTATGCCCAACCCGCACGCAGGGCCTAGGGTCATCCCCAGGCCGATCAGCGATTCGTGTGTACCGCCGGCATGGACTTCTGCTTGTCCGACTTCGAGAGCGTAGTAGATCGCCCCGGAGTAGATCACGCCCATGCCCGCACCAAAAGGGATAAGCCCGATCACAAGCAGCCAGCGACCGACCGACGCGCCGGCGTGGTCGGCGATTCCTGGAGCGAGCAGGCACAGGGCAAAGCCCGTGAGCATGAGGACTGCTCCGCAGATCGGGGTGGCCCAGCGCCCATGCCAACCGTGCCAGCGTCCGAAAGCGGCAAAGACAACCACGCGCGCGGCGTACCACGTGGCGATGACGACCGCCCAGAACTCGGTCGGGATGTCGAGCCGTTTCACGGCTGATGGAAGAAACGGCATCAGCGAACCTTGCACAAGATAACTCGCCGGCAGCAGAATCCGGAAAACCGCGAGTTGACGGCGATATGACTCGGGAGCGATTCGCGTGTGTTCGGCGTGCTCGGCAGGGTCAGAAGGCATTTTGGCCACGACAAAGAGCGTGGCAAGATGCACGCCACCGGCGAGCGCGAGAACCTCGACCTGATAAGACTGGACAAAGGGCGTCATGAAGAGATACGCCAGGAGCATCGAGGCGCCCCAGACGATATTGAACCGCCCCGTGGCGCGAAGCAATCCCGATTCGGTCCTGCCGCCGCTGAGGTAGCTTTCGACCACGGGCCAGTGGATGCCGGTGAGCGGGGCATACACGGCAATGGTGATCCACCACCACCCGATGTGCGTGCTCGAGAACGCGGTTTGCGTTATCCAGGGGATCATGCATGTCAGGCCCATCAGGACAAGCACCCAGTTGAGAATCAGCCGGGTCGTGATTCGCTTTGACCGTCGATTGATGCGGCTGAGTGCCGGGCCAATGCCCAAGGCCGCGGCGAGATACATCACGCCGAAGACCGTTGCCACGCCGAACGTGATTGCGGGCGAAGCGTCGTACCTCGCCTTGAGGAGTACGAAGACGCCTTGCTGGACAAATGCGGTGCCGATGCTCGAGAGCAGCGCGATGGCGAGCACGGTCCAGAGCGGGGCTGCACCACGGGGGGTGACGACGACTGGGGATGACATGGGGGAATCGCTCGAAGTCGCCGGGGACGTATTGCCCTCTTCGGGGGCCGATCGTAGCATCTGTCGCCAGTGGGGCGGGGCGACCCTCCCTGTCATATGAGCACCCGTAGCTCAATTGGATAGAGCGTTGGCCTCCGAAGCCAAAGGTTGTGCGTTCGAGTCGCGCCGGGTGCATTGAGCCAGAAAACACCATGCGGAGCACATGGCGACTGTTTGTCGCGGCGTACCCCCCTGCGGAATGGTCTGCATCGGCCCTCGGGCTGCTTGGCGGGTTGCCGCTGGCCGGGTTGCGACCGACGCCTGCCCCTCAAGTGCATCTGACATTGCATTTTCTCGGTGAAGTGGATCAATCCGCCCTAGGGCAGGTTGAGGAATCCATCCGCAATGCCTGCGGCGGGATCACGCCTTTTTTCATCGAACCGCGGGCGTTACGCAGCCTGCCGGCGCGTGGCGTCGTTCGAGCGTTGGTGATCGAGACCAGCGCACCGCCGTCGCTGCTCGAGTTGCATGCCCGGTTGTCTCATCGATTCCGCAGGGGCAGAAAATCAGGCGGGAGAGACACCTACACCCCCCACCTGACGCTCGCGCGGTTTGCCCCGGCCAAGGCTCCGAGTACGCAGGTGCAGTTCCCCGTGGCTCTCGGCGGATTTTCTGTTACGTGCGTGTCCCTTGTTCGAAGCGTGCTCCATCCGGAGGGCGCTGAGCATCGGGTGCTGGCGACCGTGCCTCTGGGGGCCTAGGTTGTGCGGGCCGGGCATGCGGTATCTTGCATAGATGAACGCTGCCGATGCATCGGTTTCCGATCGCCTGCGCCCCTTCGGGACGACCATCTTCGCCGAGATGACTCGGCTCGCGATGGCGAACAACGCGATCAATCTCTCCCAAGGCTTTCCCGATTTTGATGGCCCCGACTTCGTGAAAGAAGCTGCCATAGAGGCCATTCGCGCGGGGCACGCCCAATACGCGCGCACGCAGGGGGTTCCCCTGCTCAACCAGGCGATCGCGAAGCGATGGGCCGAAGACCTCGGCATAGACCTTGACCCGGACGAACAGGTCACGGTCACAAGCGGATGCACAGAGGCCATTGCCGCGTCGATGCTCGGGCTGGTCAATCCCGGTGACGAAGTCGTGCTCTTCGAGCCGTATTACGACTCATACCGGGCGTGCGTCGCCATGGCAGGAGGGGTAGCTCGCTGCGTTCCACTCCGTCCGGAGGGATCGACGTTTGCCTTCGATATGGATGAACTGCGCCGGGCCGTGACTCCCCGCACGAAGGTTGTGCTGCTGAACACGCCGCACAATCCCACGGGCAAGGTATTCAGCGAGCGGGAACTGCTCGCGATCGCCGGGGTCTGCATCGAACGGAATCTGATTGTCATCAGCGACGAGGTCTATGAGCATCTGGTCTACGAATCGGATCAGCCCCACGTCCGGATCGCGACCCTTCCGGGCATGTTCGAACGGACGCTGACCCTCTCGAGCCTCGGCAAGACCTTCAGCCTGACCGGGTGGAAGGTCGGTTGGGCGGTCGGGCCTTCCGGACTTTCTCGGGCACTGCGTTCGGCCCATCAGTTCCTGACCTTTGCAACGGCGACGCCGCTGCAGCATGCCGCCGCGGTGGCGATTACCAGATCAGATGACTACGTTGCGGATCTTGTCTCCCGTTTTCGACAGAAACGAGACATGCTGCTCGACGCCTTGATCGCGCTTGGCCTGAAGGTCTTTCCACCCGCCGGAACGTATTTCATCATGGCTGATTTTTCGGATGTTTACGACGGTGACGACATCAGTTTTTGTCGGCGTCTCACCGAAGATCTCGGTGTTGCCGCCATTCCGCCGAGCGTTTTCTACCAGCAGAAGGAGTTGGGACAACGGTTTGTTCGATTTGCATTCTGCAAGAAGGACGAGACCCTTCTTGAAGCCATCAAACGCCTTCAAGGGCTGCAAGCCTGGAAGGTGCGACGATGATCGCTCGCTGCGGCGGGTATGTCAGCGCGATCTTCCGGCGGATCATGCCCGATCCGATCGTTCTTGCTGTGTTGCTTGCGGGTTTCGTCGCATTGCTCGCGATGGTGTTCGGGCGGTTCCCCGCAGTGCCCGATGCGGGTGTGTTCGGCCGTGCTACGGCATTAGCCGACGGCCTGATCGGCTCAGAGGGCATGTGGAAACTGCTGACGTTCGCGATGCAGATGTGCCTCGTGCTCGTGACCGGGCATGCGCTCGCTTCCAGTCGGCCCGTGGCAAGGCTCATCCGTTCGCTTGCGGCCTTGCCGCGAACAGGCGCGAGTGCTGCCGCTCTGGTCGGGTTCACTGCGTGCGTTGCCGGGTTACTCAACTGGGGCCTGGGGCTGATTGTCGGGGCGTTGCTGGCACGCGAGGTCGGCCGCGTCGCGGCGGCCTCGGGCAAGCCCATCCACTATCCGTTGATCGTCGCCGCCGGGTATATGGGCCTGCTCGTGTGGCACGGCGGCCTCTCGGGCACTGCGCCGCTTTCGTGTACATCGGTCGAGCAGCTCAGGAACATGCTTCCCGCGGCGTTTGTCGAAACCTCGGGGGATAACATCGTCACCCCGCTGCGCCGATCGTTATTTTCGATGCAGAACCTCCTGATCACCGGAGGGCTGGTTGTTCTGGCCCCGGTGCTTCTTGCTCTGCTTGCGCCCCGTGACGGTGTGTGTGCCGCCCCGCCTGCGCCGCCGCTTTCAGATGCAGAAGAAACGCGAAGAGCAGAGCCGGAGACGCTCGCGAGCAGGTTGGATCGTTCGCGCCTGCTTGCGGTGTTGCTCGCCGGGGCGGCCATTGCACTCGTGGTTCACTTCCTGGTGCAGAGAGGGGTGATGCGTCTCGGACTCAACGAGGTCAACCTCGCTATGTTCGGGCTGGGCATGCTGGCGCATGGATCACTGCGAAGGTACATGCAGTCGGCGACAGAGGGTGTCCGCGGATGTGCCGGGATTCTCGTGCAGTTTCCCATCTATGCAGCCGTCATGTCGATGATGGTGACCAGTGGCCTCATCGGCCAGGTGGCCGACCATATCGCCTCGGTCAGTACGCCTGAAACCCTGCCGATGTTGACGTGCTGGTCGGCAGCGCTTCTCAACCTCGCGGTGCCATCGGGTGGTGGGCAATGGGCCGTGCAGGGGCCGATCGCGCTGCAGACCGCTTTGCAAATGGGTGTTGAGCCGGGGCGAATCATCATGGCCGTCGCCTACGGCGATCAACTGACCAACATGCTCCAGCCTTTCTGGGCGCTGCCGCTGCTGGCCATTACAGGCGTGAAGGCCCGAGACATCGTGGGCTATTGCGCGGTGGTCATGCTGGCTGCGTTCGCGTGGGTAAGTCTCATGTTGCTCGTATGGAAGTCCTGAGTCCCGCGTATCGGGGGCGAACGCACCTCGGCCCAGGGGCAACTCCCGGGGGCACTCTGCAATGCCGGAGGGGGGAGTCGAACCCCCACACCCTTTCGGGCAGCGGATTTTGAATCCGCCGCGTCTGCCATTCCGCCACTCCGGCAGGAGGCCGCATTGTACTGGCCCGCGCTGCGTCGGCCACCTGCCGGCGCCTTTCCAGGCCATAAACGCATCTCGCCGGGCCGAGGGCAATCGATGACGACGCGCATCGGCCTGTCGAGCCGGGTACGCTCTGGGCATGAAACAGACATGGATGCCGGTTTCATCTGCTCCTTCTCCGCGGTGCGCGGCCCTTCGTGCCCGAGTGTTACGGGCTTTCGACCGAGGTCGCCTTCATATCGCTGCGATGGTCGTGGGCCTCGGCGTCGGTATGGCAGGCCTTCCGGGATGCGCCGACGGCCCGAGCGTCGCGAATGTTCTTCCCGGCACCCCGACCGACCAGGTGGCGGTGGCCGTCAGCCTGCGGTTTGAGAACGTACGCACTTTTCTCGATGCCAACGGCAACGAGTCCGGCAACGAGTGGTCGCAGATCGCCCCCATCCTGACGAAGTATCACCAGACGGGCAATGTCTACGGCGTGGAATATCGCGCCGAACCGATCGCCAAGTCTAATGCGCCTCCGGGCATGCGTGTGCATGACTACACCGTGCGCATGGTTGTGGCGAACATGAGTCGTCTCGCGGCTATGCACGACGAGATCTCCGCGACCCGCGGGCGGACGATCGGTGGCCAGCGGATCGACTTTGCGGCGAAAAATGTCGAAGTGATGTACAGCACACCTTATGTCAAGCCCGAACTGGAAATGAGTTTCTTCGGGCGCGGCGATCCGGGGACGACCGTGTCGCTCTTTGAGCCGGGCATGACCACCCCTCGTGTGCAGACCATCGGTTCCGCGGGGATATGGACGATCCGCCTGCGCGTTGACCCGCGGATCGAGCATATCTACGGCTATTCCACCGGCGCCGACGGCCAGGAGAGTTATTTTCGCATCCATGTGCTTTCTCGCACGCATGAAGCCTTGAACCGTGAGTCGTTCATGCAGCTTCGATTCAGCGGCAACTGATTGCCGATTTCCTCACGTGCTCAACCTCGCGCGGGCATGATGTCCTCGCACACCACGCGGAGTACCCCACAGCATGACTCAGCTCGCCGCGGGCGCATTTGCCGCCGATCCGACCGCAGTCGCCGTGCAGAACCGCATGCGGGCCGTCAACCCGCGAGCCAACCCGCTGGCCGAGCTTCCTGATGTCCACCCGGCCCGAATCCCGCGGCACATCGCCATTATCATGGATGGCAACGGTCGTTGGGCGCAGGAGCGGGGGTTCCCGCGCATTTTTGGGCATCGTAACGGGGCCAAGGCGGTGCGTACCGTCGTCGAGGCCGCGGGCAGGCTCGGTGTCGAGGTGCTGACGCTCTACTCATTCTCGCTTGAAAACTGGAAACGGCCCGATGACGAGGTCGCCGCGTTGATGGATCTCTGCATCGCCTATTGCGAGGGCGAGCGGGAGTCGCTGGTCGAACACGGCATTCGCTTCCGTGTCATCGGGCGCAGGCAAGGCCTGCCGGACAATGTTCGTGCAGCACTCGAAAGTGTGGAATCCGCGACTGCCTGTGTCCAAGGGCCGACCCTCTGCATTGCGCTCAACTACGGCTCACGCGCGGAGATCACCGATGCGGTACGCGAGATCGCGTGCAAGGTGGCCAAGGGTGAACTTGACCCCGGCACAATCGACGAGCACACCGTCGCTGCACACCTCTACACCGTGGGGCTCCCCGATCCTGACCTCTTGATCCGCACCGCCGGCGAGATGCGAGTCAGCAACTACCTGCTCTGGCAGATCAGTTACGCAGAACTGCACGTCACCCCGACATTCTGGCCTGATTTCGGCGTCGAGGATCTCCACGCCGCGATCCGCGACTATGCCTCGCGTGCGCGTCGTTTCGGTGGACTTGATACGCCCGCCGTTACCGGTTGATTCTTGCGCCGAATGGTCGAGCAGTCAGGCCGCCAGCCACCAATACGCCACCGGCGCGACGAGCAGCGGTGAATCGAGCACATCCAGCACACCGCCGAAGCCCGGAAGCGTGGAACTGGCGTCTTTGATGCCTGAGTCGCGTTTCAGCAGGCTCTCAAGCAGGTCGCCCACCTGGCCGACCATCCCGAAAAGCATTCCAGCGCATGCACCCGCCACCCATGAAATACGTGCGATCCCCCCTGCATCAAGAATCATCGCACCACCGGCGCCGATCATCGCCGCGAAAATCACCCCACCGAACAACCCTTCCCAGGTCTTGCCCGGGCTGAGCCAAGGAATCAGTTTGCGGCGACCGATCGACTTCCCGGTGAAAAAGGCGCCGATGTCGCAACTCTTCGTGACGACGAGCACCCAGAGCACGACCCACGCCGAATGTTCGCGCCTGATCGCCAGCAGAAACCCGAACAGCAGTCCTAGGTAGACATAACTCAGAAGCGCCCCCGCGGCAGAGGCCATCACGCCTTCGAAGGTTCGTTTTCGCGAGTGAAAGAGCAGCGCCCCCAGCAGCACGATCGCCGCCGTCGTGTGCGCTGTCTGCGAGGCGCGGACTCCCCCAAGCCCGTCAGGAATCAGGCTCGTAACGCACAGACCCAGGATCGCCGCGACAGACATGACCCGGCGCGAGGCGTCGATGCCGTTGGCCTTGAACATGGCCGATAATTCACGAGCAGCCAGGATCAGCAGCGGAACACCGGCAAGAAAGAGCACCGTCCCGGGAGGGAACGTCGTCTGGTCTGCAAAAAAACCGTGCAGCCATGCGGGGGCAGTGGTGTGATCCAAGGCCTCGTCAGCCCAGAACAGCCCCACGAGAAGGGCGATCAATACCGGTCCCAGCAGAAGGCGGTCGCGCACGTGGCGGAGTGTACGGACTGCCGGCGGTCAGTCCATCGGCATGCCCTTGCGACGCCAGAGTTCGACGAGTCGCTCAAACCGGATTGGTTCCCAAACCTTGCCGTCGCCCACGTGCGTCCGCAGCCACATCCCGTTTTCGGCATACTCGGCGACCTGGGGCCGGTCTTGCACGCGAAGCCGCGTCGTGATCCGCCATAGAGAAGGATTGTGAGCCGGACGCTGTACCGAAACCGTTCGCAGTCGGATCTGCTGCTCCTGACTCGAATAGGCATAAAACGCGTAGTCGTCGGCGATCCCACCGAGAATCAGCAGCTGCGGCAGAAGAAACGTCTGCACCTGACTGATATATCCCCCGCCCTGGATCAGCGGCAAAATCTCCTTGGGGGGTTCGCCGGGGGCATGGATCACGATCCGCATCATGCGCTCATCGCGAACTCCGGTTTCGACATACGTGGGCAGCGGCCCTCCCTGCGTCTGCCCCGGGCGGTTGCGAACGGTCATCAGGATCGTCCAATACTCTTGCTTGCCATCCAAGCTCATGAAGTACCGGGCGACCGAGTCAATCGCACTTCCATCAGAGTGGAGAATTCGGCTCTGGATGGCGAAGAGATACCCCGGCTGATGGTCCTCACGACGATAGCGGGAAGGGGCGGTCGAAGGGTCGAGCTCGCCGCGCACACCCTTCCAGGCGCGTGTCCGTCGATATCCGAGTTCGGTCGCATCCGCGTCAGCCCCGGTCGGCGCGGGCCGGTAGAGGCGCTCCCAGCGATCAGCGACCAGCGCCGCGGCCTCGTCATACACGTTCTGAGAGAGTCGTCCGAGGGCAGCCTGACCGCGCATCACTGCTTTGCCGCGTTCGGCCTCGAGCATCAGCGGATCGACAAATGTGGCCCCGGCGACGAGCGTCTCGTACATCAGCCGACTCACTTCAATGTGCTGGGTTTCACACCGAAGTTCGAAGACCACATACTGGCCGGAAGTGACTTCAACCACCGTATATCCACGGACCACGATCTCGTCGCCCACCGCGTCGGGCATCTGCATGTAGAACCGATCCGCCTGAAGCCCCGCAATCTTGAGGTTGCTGATGCGATCGACCAGAACAGCTCGTGATCGCTCGATCGTTTCCACCAGCCTGTCGCCCTCAGTCCAACTTCGGACTTGGCCGTGTCGGCGGCGGTGTTCGTTGATGATCCGGTCGCCGAACTCCCGGGGGGTTAGCCCGGCAACGCTCGAGGCCGGGTTCTGGATGCTCAGCATCCACAAATCATCTTTCGAAATAATGTTGGCCAGGATTGCCGACCCGCCGCGGCCCATTTCAACCCGTGCACCCTCCGGCAGCGGCAGGGTCAGCCCGACTTCGGGCAAGACAAGGGGTTCATCTTCGAGGGCAATCCCGAGCGCTGGCTGCGCGCTTCCTGCGGGCTGCCCAGAGGCGGCGCAAAGACTAAGGGAAAACCCTAAAATGAAGGTCGCCGCAAGTGTTCTCATCATCACAGCCACCTCTTTCGGGGGGTCTGGTTGCCGTCGAATCAAAACCGGGACCGGTCATCGAGACGAGTCCGCTCGGACGGGGTGCCGGTTGGCCCGAGTCCTCGGGAGGGCACTCTAGACAGGGCGTTGACTCGGCGAGAGTTCCGGGTACCCTTCTCGGCTCGATCCGACACAGCGCACGGTGCGGTTGCTGCGTCGATCGGGCTTCGTCGTCTCCACCCGGGCGGTTCGGGTTTCCGGTGGTTCGTCGCGGTTCGGCGGGCAAATACCGGGAGCAGGCGGGCGTGTCGGCACATTCGGCCGGCAGTCTTGCAGGCGGAAGTCGGCGGGGGTTCCAGGGTTCGTAGGCCGGCTCCCTGGCCGGTGTGCCGAGACGGTGACGCATGACAGGCGGCAAGATTCGAATTCGGATGGAGGCCTACGACCACGTCGCGCTGGATCTTTCAGCACGCGAGATCGTGGACCACGCCAAACGCACAAACGCGAAGGTCGCGGGTCCGATTCCGCTGCCGACGCGCATCGAGCGTTACACCGTCCTGCGTTCTCCGTTCATCGACAAGAAAAGCCGCGAGCAGTTCGAGATTCGCACACATAAGCGAATCATCGACATCATCGAACCCAATGCCCGTACGGTCGAAGCGTTGAACCGACTTGTGGTTCCCGCGGGTGTCTTTGTCAGAATCAAGGCATGATCTTCCAGAGTCGGTGGCGGAAACGCCCCCGACTCTTTTGTTTCCGAATTCGCCGGGTGGTCCGGCGATCCAAACCTTCCTCTGTGCAGGCCTCGGCCTGGCGCACGAAGCGGCGGCCCGCCGAATCGGGCTCGTGCGGGTGATGAACCCCGCGATGAGATCAGGTGGTTTGCTCGATGTCGATCGGACTTTTTGCAACCAAGCTCGGCATGACACGCGTCTTCCGTGAAGACGGCGTGAGCGTTCCCGTGACGGTTCTGCACGTGGCTCCGTCGTTTGTCACGCAGCTTCGCACTGCGGAGAAGGACGGCTACGCCGCGGTGCAGGTCGGCTCGGGCGAAATGAAGGCCCGCAATGCCACCATGGCCATGATCGGGCACGATCACAAGGCCGGGTGCAATCCCCTGCGCCATCATTGCGAGTTCCGCGTGACTGACAAAGACCTTGACGGGTATACCCTCGGCCAGGAGTTGACCGTCGGTCTGTTTGAGGGGACCAAGTACGTTGACGTTGTCGGTGTCAGCAAGGGCAAGGGCTTTGCAGGCACGATGAAGCGCCACAACTTCAAAGGCATGCCCGCCTCCCGCGGTGTCGAGCGTAAGCACCGTTCGCCGGGGTCGATCGGCTCGCATGGTTCAAACCGCGGCTTCGGCGGCGGTTTGAAAAAGGGGAAGAAAATGTCGGGCCACCTGGGCGCCGAGCGCGTCACGGTGCGTTCGCTGGATATTGTTCGTATCGATCCGGAGAAGGGTCTCCTTCTCGTGAAGGGGCCGGTGCCGGGTCACAACAAGTCCACCGTCGTCGTTCGTCCGGCGGTGCGGCTGTATCGGAGTAAGGCCAAGGCCTGATTCCGGGTTGCGAGGGCGAACAGGTGCGTGCGTCGAGGGCGTTTTCTCGGCGCAGGTTGGTTCCGGGGTCGGCAAAGTGCACGGCCTCGGCGTTCGGTGGGTCCGAAAGGAAACCGCCGGACGACCACAACACGAAGCATCGACCACTGGTCGATGCAGCGCCGAGTCGATTCTGATCCGGCCCCGCCCGAACGGTTCGGGCAGCCCGCAGACGCATGCGGGCGAATGGAGGCGGACAGATAGGCGAAAACCCACGGGTGGCAGCCCCGCGGGATGGTGGAACAGGCGACGACGAGGTAACGACATCATGCTCGATGTCCCCGTCTATAACAAACAGGGTGTTCAGGTCGGCTCCATGCCGATCGACGAGCAGGCGCTCGGCGGCGCCATCAACGCTGCGCTGATCAAGCAGGCGTATGTGGTGTATCACGCCAACAAGCGTCAAGGCTCGGCACGCACCAAGAGTCGAGCCGAGGTTGAAGGCTCGACCCGGAAGATCTATAAGCAGAAGGGCACCGGCAACGCCCGGCACGGCGACCGTCGCCCTCCGCAGTTCCGCGGTGGCGGTCACACATTCGCCAAGCATCGCACACGCGAAGACTATCACCAGAATATGCCCATCAAGATGCGTCGGCGGGCCAACCGCAATGCGCTCCTGGGCAAATTGCGTGATGATGAAGTCCGGGTGATCGATTCGCTCGCGTTTGACACCCCTCGAACCAAAGACTTCAAGGCGATGCTGGAAGCCCTCAAAATCGATCGCAAGGCTTTGGTCGCCTTGTCGATGGATCCGGCCCGCTGCGCAAATGCCCGCCTGAGCGCTCGCAACATCGACGACGTTTCGCTCTGCCGCGTCGATCAGATGACCTGCTTCGAGATGCTCAATCACCGCTACCTGATCATCGAAAAATCGGATCTTGAAGCTTGGCTGACCGGCCCGAGCAGCCGGACGGACAAGAGCGGCAAGGCCAACCAGTATTCCGCAACCGCGGCAACCGCTGATGCCTCCGCCGGGAGTCCTGCTCGTGCCAAGGGCAAGGCGAAGGGAGCTTCGAAATGATCGACAGCACCTATGTCATCAAAAAGCCGGTGCTGACGGAGAAGAGCACCGCCGCAATGAATGAACAGGGCGTATACACGTTCATCGTCGATCGTCGCGCCCGCAAGGATGAGATCAAGTCCGCCGTCGAGTCGATCTACGGTGTCCGCGTGCGGGACGTGCGGACCAGCACGCTCAAGGGCGAAATTCGTCGCCTGCGGTACGGCTGGGTCGAGGGCACGCAGGTCAAGAAGGCCATGGTGCGGCTTGAGGAGGGGCAGGCGATCGAGCTGTTCTAGCCCGAGTCGCGGGACGTGATCGGGTTCGTCAGACGAGTGGAGTGAAGCATGGGTATTCGCGTATACAAGAAAACCAGCGCCGGGCGACGCTTCGCATCGGTGAACACCCACGAAGAGGTGACCAAGAAGTCGCCCGAGAAGTCGCTGCTCCGTCCGTTGACACGCACAAGCGGCCGAAATTACTCGGGCAAGATCACGGTCCGCGGTCGCGGCGGCGGCGCGAAGCGCCTCTATCGCGCTGTCGACTTCAAGCGACGCGACCGCGACGGCGTTGAGGGCACGGTCATCGGTATTGAATACGATCCGAACCGTTCCTCGCACATCGCGCTGATCCGCTACGCCGACGGCGTGAAGCGCTACATCATTGCTCCGCGCAATCTCAAGGATGGCCAGAAGATCATCTCTTCCTCGTCCGGGCCGGTTGATGCCGATCCGGGCAACTGCATGCCGCTCAAGTTCATTCCCACCGGCATCGCCGTCCACTGCATCGAACTGCACCCAGGACGCGGAGCGCAACTCTGCCGTTCAGCCGGCACATACGCCCGGCTTTCCAACCGCGAGGGGGGCTATGCCACCCTGGTGATGCCAAGCGGCGAAATTCGCAAGGTGCATGCCGATTGCCGCGCGGTCATCGGCGAGGTCGGCAACCCCGATCACAGCAACCGTCGCCTGGGCAAGGCGGGCCTCAGCCGTCACCTCGGTATTCGTCCCAAGACCCGAGGCATCGCCAAGAGCCACAACGCCCATCCGTTGGGCGGCGGTTCGGGCCGCAGCAAGGGCAACCGTCCTCCGTGCGGACCAACCGGCGTGCCGGCCAAGGGCGGCTCTACGCGAAATCGGAAGAAGCCGGGTCAGGACCTCATCATCCGCCGCCGCCGGACCAAGCGGTATGGCCAGTTGCGCTGATTGACACACATCTCCACGCCGCACGGGCGGCATGGCATCGGGAACAGACCATGAGCCGTAGTTCGAAAAAAGGCCCTTTCGTTGACGAGAAGCTCTACCGAAGGGTCGAGCGCAGTGTGCAGACCGGCCGGCGCGAGCCGATCAAGACCTGGTCGCGTTCGTGCCTGATTGTCCCCGAGTTCGTCGGACAGACTTTCAAAGTGCACAACGGAAGGGTGTTCATCGATGTCTTCATCACTGAAGACATGGTGGGCCACAAGCTCGGAGAGTTTGCAACCACGCGAACGTTCCGCGGCCACACGAACAAGAAGGAAGGCATCTCCGCCGGCAGCAAGTGATCTGGAGCTGACTCGTGAGACTCGTACCTGACAAACTCATGCAACGTGCCGTGCAGGCGAACGTCGGCGTCGATGCGCTCGCCGCGGCGGTCGAGCGCACGGGCCTGCCGCCCGAGACAGCCGCCCGCGCTGTGAACAACTGGCTCAACGGCCGCGATCATCCTCGCTGCAAGCATCAGGACATCGCCAAGCTGGCCCAGGCGGTGGGGGCTGCGCCCAAGGATATCGCCCGGTTCGAAAGCCGAGTGCTTTTTACCCGCGGCAGCACCCGCAAGGTGCGTCTTGTGGCCGACATGATTCGCGGTCAGAACGCCCGCAAGGCCGACATCGCCCTCTCCTACAGCCCCAAGCGGGCCGCGGTCAACATCCGCAAGGCTCTGCTCGCGGCGATGACCGACGCCCGTGCGGCCGATGCCGATCTCAACGCCTTGGTCGTCACGGTGAGCTGTGTTGACGAAGGCCCGCAGATCAAGCGATTCCGTCCGAAGGACCGGGGCCGCGCGCACGCCATCATCAAGCAGACCAGCCACATCACCATCGCGGTGGAGGAAAAAGCGTAATGGGACAGAAGACCCATCCATTCGGGCTTCGCCTCGGCGTTACTGAAGCGCATCGCAGCCGTTGGTATGCGCCCAAGGCCCTGTACGGCGAGCTGCTTGTTGAGGACGAAAAGATCCGCAAATACCTCGACAAGCGGTTGAACCGCCGGCCCCCGAACGCCGCCGTGGCCGATATCCACATCGAGCGCACCCGTGAAGAGCTGAAGGTCATTCTTCGCACGGCCCGTCCGGGTCTGGTCATCGGCCCCAAAGGCGCCGAAGTCGAACGGATGACCGAAGAACTCCAGTTGATGACGGGCCGCAAGATCAACATCTCCATCGTTGAGATCAAGAATCCGGACATTGACGCCCAGCTCCTCGCTGAAAGCGTGGCCGAGCAGCTCAAGCGTCGGGCCAGCTTCCGACGCGTCGTCAAAATGCGTTGCGAGCAGGCGATGCAGTCAGGCGCCAAGGGCGTCAAGATCGTTCTTGCCGGTCGCCTCGGCGGCGCCGAGATGAGCCGCACGCTCGATGTGCGTCTCGGGTCTCTGCCGCTCTCTACCCTTCAGGCCCGGATCGAATACGGCTTTGCCGAGGCGTTCACCCCCTACGGGGCAATCGGCGTCAAGTGCTGGGTCTTCCGGGGGTTCTACGGCGAGCAGCAGGTTGAGGATGAAGCCGCGCCTGGCAACCGCATGCGGGCCCGCGGACGTCGTTGAGCGGAAAGGCCATACGTTTCTGAAGTTCGGAAAGAAGAAGGCGATCAGCAATGCCTCCATACAAGATTCCAAGCCGCGTCAAGTTCCGCAAAGAGTTTCGGCGGACCATGCGCGTCAACCGCAACGCCACCGTCGGCAACTATGTGGCCTACGGCGATTTCGGCCTTCAGGCGCTCGAGTCGTGCTGGCTCAAGAGCAACTGCATCGAGGCCGGACGCGTGGCGGCCCAGCACTTTCTCAAGCGCGAAGGCAAACTGTTCATTCGTGTCTTCCCGGATAAGCCCGTCAGCAAAAAGCCGCTGGAGACCCGAATGGGCACCGGCAAGGCCGATGTCGACTACTGGGCAGCGCGTATCAAGGCGGGCACGATTCTCTTCGAGATCACCGGCGTTACAGAAGACACCGCCAAGCGAGCCTTCGCCCGCGTCGCCATGAAAATGCCCGTCCGGTGCCGATTCGTGGCCCGACGCGTCACGGTGTAACAGGTCACAGCAAACCCCGCCGGTCGGAATCGGCGAAGGATGGAACGATGAAGCCCAGTGAAGTCCGCAACATGAAGAACGAGCAGTTGGCGCTTGAGTTGCGCTCCCTGCGTGAAAAGCTCTTCCGTCTGCGTCAGCAGGCTGTGACCGAAAAAGTCGGCGATGTCTCGCAGTTTCGCCATGTCCGTAGGGACATCGCGCGTCTGCTCACCGAACAGCGTGCCCGGGTGATGGCGGCCCAGGGGCGGAGCAACTAACCGGTGTGCGGCACGGGCACTCTCCGCCGCACCCGCCACAGGCAGAACCATGGGGAGCCTGGCCTCCCGAAGGATGACGGTAGCATGAGCGAAACCAGCAGCGAACTCAAGGGCACAAAGGTCGGTGTGGTGGCCTCCGACAAGCGCGACAAAACGCGCAAGGTCGTCATTGATTTCCGGGCGCCCCACCCCAAGTACGGCAAGTACGTTCGCGGTCGCACCGTGCTGCACGTGCACGACGAGCGGAACGAATCGCACCAGGGCGATGTAGTCGAAGTCGCCCAGTGCCGCCCGGTCAGCAAGACCAAGCGTTGGCGCATCGTGCGCGTCGTGGAGAAGCGTTCGCAGGTCGGGTAACCCAGCGTCAGAGACTCCCCTCGCGGATGTTCCCGCGGTCGAGGGCACAGAAGGACGGTCGGAACGATGTTGCAGGCAGAATCAAGATGCGAAGTGGCGGACAACAGCGGCGCGAAAATCGCCTATGTCATCCGCGTCTATAAAGGCTCGACCGCCAGCGGCAAGTTCACCCGCCAGACTGCCGGCGTGGGTGACCGCGTGCTGATCTCGGTCAAGAAGGCCCTCCCGGGCGGCGACATCAAAGAGGGCGATATGTCCAAGGCCGTCGTCGTGCGCACAAGCAAGATGCGCCGCCGCAAGGATGGGTCGCATATCCGCTTTGATTCCAGCGCTGTCGTCCTGATCAACGACGACGGCAACCCCAAGGGCACGCGCATTTTCGGGCCTGTCGCCCGCGAGTTGCGCGAGCGCAACTACATGAAGATTGTTTCTCTCGCGCCGGAGGTGCTCTGAAATGCCCGCGCATGTCCGTAAAGGCGACCAGGTCATGATTATCGCCGGCGACCACAAAGGGAAGGTCGGCGAGGTGCTTCGCGTGGACCCCAAGGCCGGACGCGTGATCGTCAAGGGCCTCAACCTCCGCACGAAGCACATGCGCCCCACGCGGGTCAATCCGCAGGGCGGCGTCATCACCCGTGAAGCCCCCATCCATATCAGCAACGTCCAGCCTGTCGTCGACGGACAACCCACCCGCGTGCGGTTCCAGGTTCGCGATGACGGCAGCAAGGTTCGCGTCGCCGTTCGCGGCGGCAAAGTGCTCGGCCAGGTTCGGGGGCCGTCGGCGTAATCCCGCCGCGTTATTCGCACGCACAGTTCCGCAAGCCCGCATCCACCACTCACACGCAACACCCAGGTGAAGGTCATGGCCGAGAAAAAGGACAGCAAGCCCAAGCAGCCGAAGAAAGGCGACGCCGTGCAGGCCGAAGTCGCCGGCAAGTCGCGGCTCAAGCAGACCTATGACGAAGCGGTTCGTCCCAAGGTCGCCGAGACGTTCGGCATCACCAATCGCATGGCCCAGCCGCGCCTCGAGAAGTTGACGATCAATGTCAACATCGGCCGTCATCTCGACGGCTCCAAGGTGCCGCCGCACATCGTCAAGACCGTCACCGATACGTTGACGAAGATCAGCGGGCAGAAGCCCATCCTCCTCAAGGCCAAGAAGTCGGTCTCCAACTTCAAGGTGCGTGAAGGCTTCTCGACCGCGCTCATGGTCACGCTCCGTCGCGATCGCATGTGGCACTTCCTCGACCGGTTGATTCACCTCGCCACCCCGCGAATCAAGGACTTCCGCGGCCTTCCCCGCACCGGCTTCGACGGGCAGGGCAACTACTCCATGGGCATCAACGAGCAGGGCGTCTTTCCCGAAATCAACATGGCCGAGGCCGAGTTTACCCACGGCATGAACATCAACCTCACGTTCCGCAACAGTTCAAAGCAACTCAGCGAGTTCGTGCTTGAGCAACTGGGCATGCCGTTCACGAAAGTCGGAGAGAACTGATGGCCACGAAGGCACAAGTCGCCAAAAGCAAGCGCACACCGAAGTACATGACGCGCACCGTCCGCCGGTGCGAACTCACAGGCCGGGCTCGCGGCGTGTACCGCAAGTTCCGAATCAGCCGAATCATGCTGCGCAAACTCGCCCTCGAGGGCAAGATTCCCGGCATGCGAAAGGCCAGTTGGTAGTCGTCGAGTCACTGAGATTACGTTGCATGACACCTCGGGGGAATGCACCCCCCGCCAAGACGGGATAGGCCGATGTCACTGAGCGACCCCATCGCCGACATGCTCACGCGAATCCGCAACGCCGGACGCACTCGCAAACGCACCGTGACCGTGCTCAACAGCAAGGTCAACCGGGGCATCGCCGATGTGCTTAAACGCGAGGGCTATGTCAACGACTTTGACGTCATCGAAGACGGCCGTCAGGGCCTCATTCGCCTCAACCTCAAATACGGTCCTCGCGGCGAAACGGTCCTTCACCGTATCGACCGTGTCAGTAAGCCCGGCCGTCGCGTCTACAGCGGCGTCGATGATCTCGAGCGTCCGCTCCAAGGCCTCGGCATTCTCGTCGTCTCCACCAGTAAGGGGGTTCTCAGCGACCGCATGTGCCGCGAACAGCGCCTCGGCGGCGAGGTGCTCGCCCTCGTCGAATAATGTCCCAGCAGTTTGTACTCGGGCCGGGGCATTCCCGCCCGGAGGATTCCGCAATGTCCAGGATCGGAAAAAAAGCCGTCGCCGTGCCCTCGGGGGTCAAGGTGGCGATCCAGAACCGCCAGGTCAAGGTCGAGGGGCCTAAGGGCGCCCTCACCCATACCCACCCGCCGCACGTCGAGGTCCGTCTCGACGACTCCGGCAAGCTGATCACCTGCGCGGTCGATCTCGCCCGTACCGATGACAGCCAGGTTCGGGCCGACTGGGGCACCACCCGCGCGGTCATCCAGAACATGGTCGATGGGGTCAGCAAAGGCTTCGAGCGCAAGCTCGAGGTTGTGGGTGTGGGGTGGAGTGCGGCCGTTACCGGCAAGCAGATCAAACTCGTCCTCGGCTTTGCAAACCCCGTGATTCTGGATATTCCTCAGGGTGTCAACGTCGCGGTGGAGAAGCAACTCATCACGATTACGGGGCCGGACAAGCAGCGCGTCGGCCAGTTCGCCGCCGAGTTGCGCTCTCGTCGCAAGCCCGAACCGTACAACGGCAAAGGCATCAAGTACGCCGAAGAAACCATCCGTCGCAAGCAGGGCAAGCAGTTCGGTTCCTGATCCACGCAGAGAAAGCCCATCCGATGAATCGCCAAAAGCACAAAGTCAAAATGCGCGATCGCCGGCGCGTCCGCATTCGCCGCAAGGTCTCCGGCACCCCTTCGTGCCCCAGGCTCAGCGTCTACAAATCCCTCAACCACGTCTACGCGCAGGTCATCGACGACCTCGCCGGCCGCACCATCGTCGCTGCCTCCACGCGCGATCCTGACGTCAAACTCGACAAAACCGGCAACGCCGCCGCCGCCGCCGCCGTCGGTGCGGCGCTGGCACGCAAAGCCAAGGCCGCCGGTGTCGAGAAGGTCGTCTTTGACCGCGGCGGGTTCCGGTTCCATGGCCGTGTCAAGGCCCTTGCCGAGGCCGCCCGCGAAGGCGGACTGAAGTTCTGACCCAGTCGTTTATCCCCTTCGCGGCAAGTCCGCGATACCCAGTGAGGGCGACAATGCCTCCCGAGTTGATGGAAGAAACCGCACAGATCGAGTCCCACACCGTCGGCGTCAATCGCACGGCCGCCACGGTCAAGGGCGGACGCCGCTTCCAGTTCGGCGCCCTGGTCATCGTCGGCGATCGCCGCGGCCGCGTCGGCTACGGCTATGCCAAGGGTGTCGAAGTTCCCCAGGCGATCGAAAAAGCCCAGAAGGTCGCCCGGCGCAAGCTCTACACCGTACCGATGGAGGGCACCACCATCCCCCACGAGGTCGAGGGCACCTACGGCGCTTCCAAGGTCCGCCTTATTCCCGCTTCTCCCGGTACGGGCGTCGTCGCCGGAGGCACCATCCGCGCATTGCTCGAGCACGCCGGCATCACCGACTGCCTTACCAAGTGCTACGGCTCAACCCAGTCGGCCAACCTCGTCAAGGCCGCCTTCGATGCCATCGCGCAGTTGCGCACCTCGGCCAAGGTCGCCGAACTTCGCGGCCTCAAGCTCGATCCAACCATCACCGAAGAACGCGTGGCACGCGGTCGCCAGTTCATGCCCGCCGTGCCCCTCACCCCGCGCATCAAAAAGGAAACCAAGCCCGAGCGCGAACAACGCGGCGGGCGCCGTCGGGGTGGCCGCGGCGGCAACCAGGGCGGCGATGCAGGGGGCGCGCCGGGGGCCTGATCCCAGCGCCTTGATTCAGCCAATGATTTCGCTGGCCCGCGATTGGGCCGGAGCCAACAGCCATGATGATTCACGAACTCACCCCCCTCGCTCCACGCAACAAGAAGCGCAAGCGCATCGGTCGCGGCCACGGCTCGGGCTGGGGCAAACAGGCCGGTCGCGGCCACAAGGGCTACGGCTCTCGCCGCGGCTCCAGCACTCGTTTCCAGTTTGAAGGCGGCCAGATGCCCTTCTTCCGGCGCATGCCGAAGATGGGCTTCACCAACGCCAACTTCAAGGTCGAATTCTGGACCGTGAACCTCCGCGATCTCATCAACCATCCTGCCTTCGCTCGCGGCGGCAAGGTCACCACCCAGACGTTGATCGCGGCCGGCCTCATCCGCGATGACAGCCGTGAGATCAAGATCCTCGGCGACCTGGGCAAGGAAGTCGCATCCCTTACGGTCAAACTCGATGTCGAAGTGCACCGCGTCACGGCCTCTGCTCGCCGGCGGATCACCGAAGCCGGCGGCACCGTCAACGAGACCGGCACGCGCCGCGATAAGGTCCGCGGCATCGACCGCAACTCCGGCGATCGCACCCCCAAGAATCTCACCAAGAAACTCCGCCGCGGCAAAAACAAGCCGGCTCCTTCTGTCGGCGCCGACTCCGAATGACGCCCTCGCGACTTTCGTCCCATCCGCGGCGTACGGTCGGCGACCGCGGCTCATCGCCAGACTCTGACCGGGAGAACCCACGGAGATGATCAAGGCGCTTCTCGATGCCCTCCGCCTGACTCCGGTCGTGAATGTGTTCAAGGTGCCGGAACTCCGCACCAAGATCCTTTTCACCCTGGCCATGCTGGCGGTCTACCGCATCGGGTTCTGGATTCCCCTGCCCGGCGTCGATCAATCCCAGTTGATTTCGTTCTTCCGCCAGCAGACCGAAGAAGGCAGCGCGTTCGGCAAGGCCGCAACCTTCATGAGCGTCTTCAGCGGCGGGTCTTTCGGTCAGTCTACGGTCTTCGGCCTGGGCATCATGCCCTACATCTCGGCGTCGATCATCATGCAGTTGGTCGGCACCGTCTCCAAGACCATTAAAAATCTGCAACAGGAAGGCCCCACCGGTCGCCAGAAGATCCAGGACTGGACGCGCCGCCTCACTGTTCCGCTTTGCCTGATTCAGGCCATTCTCTGGCTGCAGTTCATCACCGCTCAGGACATGGTCTACGCCGGCCTCCGATCAAGCCCGATCTGGTGGTTCATGGCCGTCACCTGCCTCACGGCCGGAACGCTCTTCCTGATGTGGCTCGCCGAACAGATCGACCGCCACGGCATAGGCAACGGCGCCTCCATGATCATCATGGCCGGCATTGTCGCTTCACTTCCCTGGGCCATCACCTGGGTTATCAACAACTTCGATCCCAGCCGTCCCGGCGCGATCGACTACGGCTCACTCGCCCTGCTCATCGGCGGGTTTGTTCTGGTCGTTGCCGGCTCGGTCATCATGACCGTCGCCCAACGGCGAATTCCCATCCAGCAGGCCAAGCACACCCGCGGCCGCACGGTCATCGGCGGCCAGCGTTCCTACCTCCCCCTCCGCATCAACCACGGCGGCGTGATGCCCATCATCTTCGCCTCCAGCCTCATGATCTTCCCTTCGGTCATCGTCAGTGCCATTGCCGACGCGGTCAATCCGAGTAAAACCGGCACGGGCTTCTGGATCGATGTCACCGCGTGGATTAGTCGAGAACTCACCCCGGGCGAGTTCATCTACGTCATGATCTACATCGCCATGGTCTACTTCTTCAGTTACTTCTGGATCAGCGTCCAGTTCAACCCTGAAGAAATGAGTAAGCAGCTCCGTGAGCACGGCTCCTTCATTCCCGGTCTGCGCCCGGGGCCCCGAACCGCCGAATATCTCGAAGCCGTGATGGAAAGAATCACCTTCGTCGGGGCGGCGTTCCTCTCGATCATCGCCGTGCTTCCGATGGTTGTCTCCCGCGCGCTCAACGTCGACTTCATGGTCGCCCAGTTCTTCGGAGGCACCGGCCTGCTCATCGTCGTCTCCGTCGCTCTCGACTTCCTCCAACGTATTGAGGCCAACCTCATGATGCGGAACTATGCGGGCTTCCTCGGTGGGGGTGAAGACCCCAAGGCGCCCCGAATCAGGGGGCCAAGAGGCTGAGCGCCCACCCTCTTCCCACTGCCCCGAACCCTGCCTAGAATCTCCACCGGCCGCTATGGCCGGCTGACAAAACCCATTCAAGAGCCATGCCATGAAAGTCAAGGCCAGCGTCAAACGTATCTGCAGCCAGTGCCAGGTCATCCGGCGGAAGGGCAAGCTCCGCGTGATCTGCAAGGCCGAGCCGAAGCACAAGCAGGTCCAAGGCTGATTCTCGTACCCATCGCCGCGGCGCTTCAGCACCCGCGGCATTCAGGAGCGTCCACGTGCCCCGCGTCGCAGGCATCGATATTCCGGATCGCAAGAAGATTCTCTACGCCTTGCAGTATGTCCACGGCATCGGCCCCAAGTATGCCGCAGACATCCTCAAAGAGGCGGGCGTCAACCCAGACCTGCGCGCCAACGAGTTGGACGAGCAGGCCATTGCCCGCATCAACGCCATTCTCGACGGTGGGTTCATCGTCGAAGGCGCTCTGCGACGTCAGGTCCAGCAGAACATCCAGCGCCTGAAAGACATCCGCTCCTACCGCGGCGATCGCCATCGTCGCGGGCTGCCCTGCCGCGGCCAGCGCACCCGTTGCAATGCCCGCACTCGTAAGGGCAAGAAGAAGACCGTCGCCGGCAAGAAGAGCGTCAAAGCCAAGTAATCGCATCGCCCGGCCTATCCGGGCCGCAAAACGTCAGAGTCCGCATCCAGTCACATCGCGGGGACGACGCCCGGCGTCGGATGATCCGCAGAGGCAAGCATGGCCAAGAAGGCAAAAAAAGTCCGGAAGAATGTCGTCCGCGGCGTGGCCCACATCAAGGCCACCCAAAACAACACCATCGTCACCCTCACCGATACCAACGGCGAAACCATCGCCTGGGACTCGGCCGGCACCGTCGGCTTCAAGGGCGCCCGCAAGGCCACGCCCTTTGCCGCCACGCGTGCGGGTGAGCAGGCCGGTCAGAAGGTCCGCAAGCTCGGCATGCAGGAAATCGAAGTCCGCATCAAGGGCACCGGCTCTGGTCGTGAGAGCGCCGTCAACGGCCTCGCCAGCACCGGCCTTCGCGTCACCGCCGTTGAAGATCGCACACCCGTGCCCCACAACGGCTGCCGTCCTCCGAAGCGCCGTCGCGTCTGATCGCGGGAATGCACACCTGCGCTGCGGCATCGCTGCACAGCGCACCACAGCGAACCGCGCACGCTTCCGGGGTTCGCACACTTCTTCCGCGGCCTTCGGCCGCACGCACTACCCGGGCTTGGCCCGCACGATCGATTTCGTCGTTTCCGCCTCCGGATAGAGAAGGGCCTGTCGCGGCCTCAGCAGCGCGAATGGGTTCCGAGAAATCCGGCGGCGAGCACGCAAGTCCGATGTTCGGACATGCTCTCGGGCGTCTGCTGAGAATGAAGGAAGGTACACATGCGCGTACGCTGGCGTGGTCTCGAACTTCCCACTCGCGTCGTTCAGGATGCCAAGTCCCGCTCCGATACCTTCGGGCGGTTCACGATCGAGCCGTTCGAGCGCGGGTTCGGCACCACGGTGGGCAACAGCCTCCGTCGCGTGCTGCTCAGTTCGCTCGAAGGCGCTTCGGTCACCGGCGTCAAAATCAAGGGCGCCGATCACGAGTTCATGACGCTCCCCGGCGTCCTCGAAGATGTCACCGACATCGTCCTCAACATCAAGAGCATGGTCGTCAAAATGGAAGGCGACGAGCCGCGCACCATGCGCCTCGCCGCACGCGGCCCCGGCGAAGTCACCGCCGACCTTATCGAGGCCGACCCTTCCATCACCATCCTTGATCGCGACCTCGTCATCGCCACGCTCACCTCGGAAGTCGATTTCGAGGTCGAGTTCCATGTCGCCAAGGGCCGCGGCTACATCCCTGCTTCCGAGCAATATTCAGATAAAGACGAGCAGGAAATCGGCCTGATCCACATCGACGCCATCTACTCGCCGGTGCAGCGCGTCCGCTACAAGGTCGAAGATACCCGCGTCGGCCAGCGCACCAACTACGACAAACTCATCCTTGAGATCTGGACCAACGGCACCGTTTCTCCTGAAATGGCCCTCGTCGAAGCCGCCAAGATCTTCCGTAAACACCTCAATCCCTTCGTCCAGTACTTCGAACTCGGCGACGATCGTGTCAGCGACGAAGCCGCCGCCGCCGCCAGCGTCGATGAAGACCTCCTGCGGCGTCTCAGCCTCCCCATCTCCGAACTCGAACTTTCGGTCCGGGCGAGCAACTGCCTCGAATCGGCCCGCATCGACACCGTCGCCCAACTCGTCACCCAATCCGAGAGCGAGCTTCTCAAGCTCCGCTCATTCGGCCGGACGAGCCTCCGCGAAGTCCGCAAGAAACTTCAGGAACTCAATCTCGATCTGGGGATGACCCTTCCCGAGGGCTTCGCCGCCGCCGGAAAAGAAACCGCCTGATCGCCGCCGGGGGTAACCCCGGCTCGCATTTCCACGGGTCGCGCCCCGGGCCAGGCGCACCAAGGCATGCACTGGCCCCAACCTTCGACCCCCTCTACACTTCCGCCCCGCGCACAAGGGGGTCACAAAGCCCGGTCCGGAGGCCCAGAATCCCGGACACCCGGTATTTCCACCGGGTTCAAAGGAGTTCCACCATGCGCCACCGCAAGGCCGGCTACAAACTGAATCGCACATCCGCCCATCGTCAGGCGATGCTCCGCAATCTCGCGGCGAGCGTTTTCGAGCACGGCCAGATCGTCACCACGGTACCCAAGGCCAAGGCCGTGCAACCCTTTGTCGAGCGCATCATCACCAAAGCCAAGCGCGGCGACCTGCATGCCCGCCGTCAGGTGATCGCCATGCTCGGGCGCGACCGCCTCGGCTTTGATTGGCTCTTCCTCCCGAAGAACGCCACCGACCAAGAGAAAGAGCACGTCGACAAACTCCGATCGCGTGCCGCCGCCTTCTTCGACCTTCCCGAGTCCAAGGAAGTCGAGCGAAATCGCTACGGCGAGCTTCGTAAGGCTCCCAAACTTGTCAAGCACATCTTCGAGAATGTCGCCCCGCGCTTTTCCGATCGGCCCGGCGGCTACACCCGCATCGTCAAGCTCGAATATCGCCGACTGGGCGACAAGGCCCCGACCTGCGTGCTCCAACTCTGCGGCGCCGAAGAAGGGCCGGAAATCGGCGGGCGCGTCAGCACCCGTCGTCGCACGGCCGACAAACGCACCGCCTATGCCGCCAAACTCCGCAAAGAGCGTGAATCTGCCAAGGCCGCCCCGGCGCAAGCCTGACACGATTTCCCTTTCTTTATTTACGGCCCGTTTCAGAGTCTTATGCCTGCTCGCCGCCCGAGGCTCTGCCTCGGGCGTTTGCTTGGCCTCATGCTGCCGACCCCGGCCAGGGCCGCACCAATGGCGTTGCCCATCGAGCCCATCCGGTCATGCGAGCCTCGTTGTTCCGCGTTTTACGCCATGCGAGCATCCATGATCGCATCGACGAGTTGGGGCAAGACCACCCCGCTCAGACCGCGCAGCACGACATCAGCCCGGCTTGTCAGGGGCGTCTGTTCCGGGTTCACTTCCACGATCAGCGCTCCGCGCGAGCGGGCCTCATCGGCGAATCCCGCCGCGGGATACACCACCGCGCTCGTGCCGATGCTCAGAAAGACCTCGCACCCTTCCAGTGCCTCCCATGCCGCGGCAAGCGCCGCTTCCGGAAGCATCTCACCGAACCACACAACGTCAGGGCGATACCACCCGCCGCTTGGCGAAGGCATCGGGTAACTGGGCAGCGGCATCGGCAGATCATCCGCGCGCGCGTTGGTGCGCGTGCATCGCCAGCGCATGATCGACCCATGCAACTCCGTGATGCGCTTCGATCCGGCGCGCTGGTGCAGGCCATCCACGTTCTGCGTCAGAATGTCCAGCCTCCCGCCGCGAGTCTCAAGCAGACCTTCAAGTCGAGCAAGCGCAAGATGTCCGGGGTTGGGCAGCGCCTGGGCGCACTTCTCGCGGCGAAAGTCATACCACTTGCTCACGGTCGCCGGATCAGCCTCAAACGCCTCCGGTGTCGCCAGTCGCTGCGGGTCAAAACTCGCCCACAAGCCTGACATCGCGTCGCGGAACGTCGGGATCTTGCTCTCGGCGCTCACACCCGCTCCGGTCAGCGCAACCACGCGCCTGCCGCCCCTCAGCCGCTCGGCCACCCGAATCAGTTCCGAAGCAGGGTTCTCAGCCATGCGATCGTCCTCCGCGACAAAGCCACTGTGGCTCTGGTATACCATGAGCCTCAAGCAGGTGTGTACGCCGGATGTCGTATTTCGGAGGGTTGCCCATGCGTTTCCTCGCCGCGTTGGTGCTTGCATGCGTTCTCGGTGCTTCGCCGGATGTCCTGGCCCGATCGACACCCGATGCCGCCGCGAAAGACCGCGAAGCGCTCAGCGTCACGCATCACACAAAGATGATCGGAGGTCGCGAGATCGCCTACACCGCGACGGCCGGTTACCTCACGCTTCCCGATTACGAGGGCAAGCCCCGAGCGCGCATGTTCTACATCGCCTACACCCGCACGGGCGTTGATAATCCTGCCGAGCGGCCGCTCACCTTCTCTTTCAACGGCGGGCCGGGGTCATCCAGCGTGTGGTTGCACCTGGGCGCGCTCGGGCCGCGCCGGGTCGACATGGGGCCAGAAGGGTTCGACCAGCGCCCGCCCTTCGCCCTCGTAGACAATGAGCACGCCTGGCTCGACCTGACCGATCTCGTCTTCATCGACCCCGTCACCACCGGCTACAGCAGGCCGGTCGAGGGCGTTCGAGGCAGCGAATTCCACGGTGTGCGTCAGGATACCCAGGCCGTCGGCGACTTCATTCGCCTCTGGACGACACGCGAGGCCCGATGGGCCAGCCCCAAGTTTCTCGTGGGCGAAAGCTACGGCACCACGCGTGCCGCTTCGCTCAGCGGATATCTGCAAGAGACGCACGGCATGTACCTCAACGGCATCCTGCTCATTTCGCCGATCCTGAACTTCCAGACCGCCCGATTCGATGTCGGCAACGACGAGCCGTTCTGGAACTTCCTTCCCACCTACACCGCGACCGCCTTTTATCACGGCAGGCTCGAACCGGCCCTCCAGCGAAACCTCGAAGCGACGCTCGAGGAAGCCCGGCGCTGGGCATCGACCGACTACCTCCTGGCGCTTTCCAAGGGCGATCGCCTGACTCCGCGGGAACGCACCGAGATTGCCCGCGCGCTTTCCCGCTACACAGGCCTTTCGCCCGAGTTCTGCGAACGTTCCAATCTGCGCATCAGCATTTTCAATTTCACGAAGGAACTTCTTCGTGCCGAACGCCGCACCGTCGGCCGGCTCGACAGTCGATTCAAGGGCATCGACCGGCTCGCCATCGGCAACAACCCGGAGTGGGATCCTTCAATGATCGCCATCGAAGGGCCGTATACGGCGGCCCTCAATGACTATGTCCGTCGCGAACTCGGCTTTGAGAGCGACCTTCCCTACGAGATCTTGACCGGCCGCGTGCAGCCCTGGAGTTACGGCGACTACGAGAACCGCTACGCCAATCTCGCCGAAACCATGCGTAGGGCCATGTCCAAGAACCCTTCGCTCAAGGTGCTTTGGGCCTGCGGATACTACGACCTCGCCACGCCCTTCTTCGCGGCCGAGCAGACAGCCGCGCAGATGCAGCTTGATCCCGAACTCCGCGGCAACATGGAATTCCACTATTACGAATCCGGTCACATGATGTACATCCGCCGCCACGACCTCGAAAAACTCAAGATCGATATCGCGGGCTTTTACTCACGGGCGCTCGAAGCCGCGCGCACGCCGTAACAACCGCGGGCGAGAGCGCTCTCGCGTGCCATGGACCTGCGAAGGCTTCGCCGAGGAGGTCCATGTCGTACACATGCCGCTACGCTGGTCGAAGCGACATCCCAGGTAGATTGCGGGTAAACCGCGATGTGTTCTTCATGTCTTCATCATCCAGAAACTTGCCCCGATCGCCGGTCGCACGCCTTTGTACGCCCGTTCGACTTCATCGCGACGCAGCGCGGCCAGCATCCGATTCGCGATGACTACGCGGTACTTTTCGTTGTGCATCAGGAACGCATGCAGAAGGTACTGCTCGTTCCACGTCTGACAGCGATCAAAAATCCACGGTTCCGGATACTCTCCAGGAAAAAAGATGTCGTGTACATGGATGAGCACTCCCGGGTTTACCCGTGGCAGCACACGGAAAAAGAACCAGTTGACATCGCTTGCAGCCTTTGCAACGTGAGATCCGTCGTAGAACAATACGTCGCCTGCTTCCAGTTCCGTGAACAGATCGAGCGGCACTCGCTGCAGCATGTGCGTCTTCAGGGTCCAGTCGGGAGGTAATCGTTTGAGAAGCGCATCCCTCGGATTGGGTTCGATCATGGTGACGTGGGTTTTCTGCTCGTTACGTGAAAGGGCTTTGGCCATCAGCACGCTCGACCAGCCGCACCCAACCTCAATCACACGCTTCGGAGAGCGCGAACGCATCAGGCCATATTGCACGATGGCGTCGGCATTGTTCCACATGCCGTTCACCCAGTGGAACGTGCCGTCCCAAGACGGGCCGGGTTGAGGGCCGGTCTCCGGAACATCCCGAAGCTCATCCACGAATCGGCCGACTTCTTTCGCGGT
Organism: Phycisphaeraceae bacterium; assembly: GCA_019636695.1. Lineage (GTDB taxonomy): Bacteria > Planctomycetota > Phycisphaerae > Phycisphaerales > UBA1924 > JADLCM01. The sequence goes on along the minus strand of JAHBXD010000005.1, from coordinate 27,375 downwards.
GGCCAGTTGCCCTTCGATGTTCCAATCGATGTCTTCGGGCAGTTCGAGCGTATCCCACAGATCCCGGTTTGACTCCAAGAACGCGCAGTCGTTCAATGCTGAGTAATAGTTGTTTTTCTGAAAGTGCCAGCCGCGTCGTTGGATTTCCCGTGGGTGGCACGCGGCAAGCACTTCTATCGCTCGGTCGATATCATCCATGTCCCCAGCATAGTGCCGGTTGCACACTTCGTCTTTGATTCCCGCTGGCGTGCCCGGGACACCGCCTGATTACAGGGGTTGACAGTCGCTCTGCCCGCAGCGCGGTCGTGCGGTCTTCAACTAAGGAGATGTCCTGCCGACATCACCCCCAGCGCCTCTTTCTAGGCTTCCCCGTTCAGGCAACCCTTTCAGGTCTTCTCCGCCATTTCTCCCGCGAGAATTCCCGCTACGCTCTGCCCATGACCACCTACCGCTGGACACTCCTCCGCGCCGGTCGCCTCCTTCTCGATGGGGGCGGCATGTTCGGCCTTATTCCCCGGGTTGTCTGGGGCAAGACCGTGCCCACGGATGACAAGGGACGCATCGAACTCGCCCACAACTGTCTGCTGCTTGAATCCACAAACACAACACGGCCGCTCAAAGTCATCCTCGAATGCGGCACGGGCGACAAACTTGATCCCAAAATGGCCGAGGTTTTCGGTCTCGACGGCGCGACCATGGAATCGGCCCTCATCGCCGCCGGGCACGACCCCGCAAGCATCGACGCCGCGATCGTCACCCACCTGCATTTTGACCACGCCGGAGGCCTCACCCGCAGAGTGCGCCCCGGAGAAACGCCAGATGCTGTCGTCCCGCCTGCGCACCGTTCCGGAGATGCCGACGCCGTCAAACTCACGCTGCCGAGGGCCGAGATCATCGTCCAGCGCCAGGAATGGCACGACGCCCGCGCAAACAACTCGGTGATGACCCGCACCTACTTCCGCGATCATCTCGATCCGCTGATGTTGCCCCTTCCCGACGGCCGCGAGCGTCTGCGTCTGGTCGATTCGCCCCGACCCTATCCCGCTGGCGGGCACCCCGATCGGTCAGCACAGCCCCTGGGTTCGGCGGCAATTCGACGCACGGAAGTCCTTCCCGGCATCTTCGTGTTGCTTGTTCCCGGGCATACCTGGGGTCAGCAGGCGATGATGTTCACCGACGACCGAAATCGCACGGTCGTCTTTACTCCCGATGTCATGCCCACGGTCTGGCACTCGGGCGCCGCCTACAGCCTTGCCTACGACGTCGAGCCGTATACCTCCATGCTCAGTCGCCGCTGGTTCCTCGAAGAAGCCGCCGCGGCGGATTGGCTGCTCTGTCTCGACCACGAGCCGAAAACACCGCTCGTCCGCGTGCGCGACAACGGCAAGGGCTGGTGGAACCTCATTCCCGAATCGTGACGTGGCGACCCGGGGTTCCGCACCGTTCGAAGCCGCGTTCCGGAAGCACCACCAGCCCGCCGGCGTCGCGGTGTGACGGGTACTCAACAACACCACGCATAGAACGCAAACCGGGTCTTCCGCGTGGTGTACGTGTTGCGGGTTACTGGGCCGAAAAAACCACTTTCCCGCCGACTACGGTCCACAGCACTCGTGTCCCCGGGATGTCTTCTTCCGGGCAGGTCATGACATCGCGGTCAATCACGATGAAGTCCGCATACTTCCCCGGTACCAGCGACCCCTTGACGTCTTCTTCAAACCCCGCATAGGCAGCGCCCAGCGTAAATGCATGCAGCGTCTGCTCGCGCGTCAACCGTTCCTGAGGCTGCCATCCGCCCGCGGGGCCGCCGGCAGGCTCTTCGCGCGTCACGGCCGCGTGAAATCCAAGCCACGGGCTGGGTGGTTCAACCGGAAAGTCGCTCCCGAAGGCCAGCACCGCCCCCGCGTCGAGCAGGCTTGCCCACGCATAGGCCCCCTTGGCCCGCGCAGGCCCGACACGAGCCTCAACCCACCGCTGATCGGTGGCGCAATGTCGAGGCTGCATCGAGGCGATGACACCCATCGCGGCGAATCGCCCGATATCGTCTGGGTGCAGCAGTTGGGCGTGTTCAACCCGAAAGCGGTGGGGGTGCTCAACAGTCCCGCGCTGCCGCAGCACCTGCGCATATTGATCCAGCACCTCGCGGTTGGCCCGATCGCCGATCGCGTGGGTGCAGATCTGCCATCCGTGCCGAATCGCCGCCTCTCCGACCAGGCGCACATCGGCTGGCGGACGAACATTCAAACCCGTATACGCCTCGCCCGATTCGTCCTTCGGGCGATCGGTATACGCCTCGAGCAGCCACGCGCCGCGGCTGCCCATCGCGCCGTCCATGTACATCTTCACCGCGCGGAATGTGAAAAACTCGCCGACGATCGGCGCATGGCTCGCGATGTGATCGGCCGTCCACGCCGCATCGCGCGCACCGAGTAAGCCGTACACCCGCATCTTCAACTCGCCGTCTTTCGCCATCTGTTGATAAATCTCGGCTTCCTCCGGAGAGATCCCCGCATCGTGCACTCCGGTCAGCCCGACGCTGAGGCAGACCTCTTGCGCGCGGAGCACAAGGTCGCGATATCGCGGTGTGGGGGTGTCGATCACCCTTTCAATCAGCCGCATCGCGTTGTCGATGAAAACACCCGTCGGCTCCCCGGTCGCATCGCGTAGGATCTCGCCTCCCGGGGGGTTCGGTGTGTTTCGCGTGATGCCCGCTCTGCGCATCGCTTCCGCGTTGGCAAGCGCGGCATGACCATCGACCCGGCGCAGCCACACCGGGTGGCGAGGCACCGCTTCGCTCAGCATGTGGTGGTGCGGAAGTTCCGCCGCTCGGCCGTCAGGAAACTTCCACGAGGCCTGATCCCAGCGACCGCCGCGAATCCACGCCCCTTCGCGCTCAACCCGCGCCCGTGCGGCAACGCCGGTCACGAGGTCTTCAAACGATGTCGCCGCGCTGAGATCAAGCACACCCATCGCAAACGCGCCCAGCCCCGCGACGTGCCCATGCGCGTCAATGATCCCCGGGAGCAGGGTTGCTCCCTTCATGTCATAAATGGTTGTTTCAGGGCCTGACCATCGCGCGATGTCGGCATTCCGGCCCACGGTAAGCACCCGCCCATCGGCCACGGCGATCATCTCGGCACGCGGAAATGCTTGATCCATCGTGTAGATCCGGGCATTCATCCAGATGCTCTCCGCCGCGTCCGGGCGGGGCTGGGCCATGCCGCGCGCGTGAGTGACAAGGGCGGCCAGACACGCGATCACGCTCAGGGTTCTCATGCGGCCCAGTGTACTGCCCCGGCGTCAAGCGTTGACCGGCGGTGTGAGGCAGCCGATCGCTTGGCCGCACACCGCGAACCGACCCACCGCTCCCATGTCCAACCCGAGAGGCGAACGCACCGGCGCCAGGTTCATCTCCGTCGCCCCAGGCGCAGGCTGTTCAGCACCACGCTGACGCTGCTGAATGCCATCGCCGCGCTGGCGATCATCGGCGAAAGCAGCCACCCCGTCAGCGGATACAGCACTCCGGCCGCGACCGGAATGCTCGCGACGTTGTACGCAAACGCCCAGCCAAGATTCTGGCGAATCGTCCGCATCGTCGCGTGCGAGAGTGCGATCGCCCGAGGCACCGCCCGAAGGTCGCCCCGCATCAACGTGATGTCGGCCGATTCCATGGCGATGTCCGTCCCCGTGCCCACCGCAAGCCCGACATCCGCCGCGGCAAGCGCGGGCGCATCGTTGATGCCGTCGCCCACCATCCCGACAACGTACCCCTCGGCGCGCAGGGCCTTCACGTGCGCGGCCTTCTCCTGCGGAAGCGATTCGGCGATCACCCGCTCGACACCCACCTCGGCGGCAATCGCCTCGGCCGTGCGCTGAAGGTCGCCTGTCACCATCACCACGTGCAGCCCCATCTCGTGCATGGTCGCAATCGCTTCGCGCGATTCAGGCCGCACGGTGTCGGCCACGGCGATCAGCCCCGCCTCATCCCCATCCACCGCGACGAACATCAAGGTGCGCCCGCCGAGCGCAAGCCGCGCGGCCTCCTCGTCCATCGTGCTCGATATTCCGCACTCAGTAAGCAGCGCGGCCGTGCCTGCGACCACCCGCCTCCCCTCCACGGTCGCCTCAATTCCTCGCCCCGCTATCGCACGAAACGCGCTCGGCTCCGACAACGGCACGCCCCGCGACGCTGCCTCGCGAACAATCGCCGTCGCGATCGGGTGTTCGCTGTGTCGCTCGGCCGATGCCGTAATCCGCAGAAGTTCTGCCTCGTCAAACCCTCCTCGCGTCGAAGGGATGATCTCCGTCACCGATGGCGTTCCTCGGGTGATCGTCCCGGTCTTATCAAGCACGATCGCGCTGAGCCGGTGTGCGGTCTCCAGCGCTTCACCACCCTTGATGAGAATGCCTTCCTCGGCGCTGCGCCCCGTGCCCACCATGATCGCCGTCGGTGTCGCAAGGCCGAGCGCACATGGGCACGCGATAATCAGCACTGAAACCGCCGTAACAAGGGCCATGCTCAGGCGCGTCTCTTCGGGCGAGACAAACCACCACACACCAAACGTCGCCGTTGCGATCGCGATCACGATCGGGACAAAAACACTGCTGATCCGGTCAACAAGCCGCGCGATCGGGGCCTTACTCCCCTGGGCCTCGCGAACCAGGCGCACAATCTGCTCAAGCGCGGTCTCAGCGCCGACTCTCGTCACGACAATCCGCAGTGAACCCGTGGTGTTGACCGTCGCGCCGAAAACCCCGTCGCCGGGGTTCTTCTCCACCGGCATGCTCTCGCCCGTCAGCATCGATTCATCGACCGACGATCGCCCGCTTTCGATCGTGCCGTCAACCGGAATCCGCTCTCCAGGCCGCACCAGCACCCGATCGCCCTTCGTCACCGCCTCGATCGGCAGATCCTGCTCCGTGCCCCCACGCTCAACACGTGCTGTCCGCGGGGAAAGGTCCGCCAATCGACGGATCGCTTCAGTCGTCCGGCTCATCGCGCGGGCCTCAAACTGTTTCCCGAGCAGCACCAGCACGATGATTACCGCAGCGGCTTCGAAATACACCGGTGCTCCGCCCGTGTGCGCGACCTCGTGCCCCGCGTGCTGGTCGTGCGCCTGGGCAAAGAAGGCCGGCCAGATCGTCGCCGCAAGCGAATACACATAGGCCGCACCCGTCCCCATGGCCACAAGCGTGTCCATGTTCACACTGCGATGCCGAAGTCCCTTCCAGGCCGAACGATAAAAACGACCGCCGCACCACACCACCACCGGCGTTGCGAACGCCAGTTGCACCCAGTTGATCCAAGGCACGTTGAAAGCTTCGATCAGACCGTGCGACATCGCGATCACAAGCACGGGCAGCGACAGCACCGCGCCGACGATCACCTTGGTCTTGAGCGCCCTCGAGGCATCCGCATCCGGGGTGGAATGTCCCGCGTGCGGCGACCCGGCGCCATCTGCACTGCTCCGCCCGTGCGTATTTGACCCATGGGCCGAAGCCGCACCCCCGAGCCGCCCGTCCATGCTCGACGTGGGTGAGGGCAGGGCACGATAGCCCAGGGCATCGACCACACCGGCGATCGCTTCAGGCGTCGTCGAGGCCGGGGCATACCGCACCGTCGCGACCTTCGTCGCAAAGTTGACATGCGCCGAAAGCACCCCAGGCGCACCGGCAAGTCGCCGCTCGATCCTCGCGGCACACCCAGCGCACGACATGCCCTCGATCGGAAGATCACACCTCTCCGCCGCACCAGGCACTTCCTCGCGCACCGACCGAGGGGCATCCTCATCGACGCCACGCGCTTCTTGGTGCTCTCGATCCACCGTGGCAACCTCCCGTCACGTGCTCTCGGTCGTCGTAGCACGCCAAGCAACACCCACTGCGGCATGGCATCATCGCATGCTCGACGGCCCTCGGCTGAGCCAAGCCTCCGCTGAAATTACTCAACAAAATCCAAAAATACTCCTTGACTTCGACCCGTATTCATCCCATACTTTACCCTTATGAATACCGATACACACACCCTCCTCGCCGATTTCCTCACAAAAAAGTCCTATAACCTCTTTGATCTCGCCCAGAAACACGGCCTCACCATCGTCCAACTCCTCGATTGGTTCGACAGCCCCGAAACCCAGGCCGTCATTCGAAAGTATGAGGCCGCCCAAGCGGTTCGCGCTCGCCTGGCCATTGATGTCGAAACCGCCGTCACCGCCCTGGCCGACATCGCCGAACAACCCATCCCGACGGGCGCTCCCAACTCCGTCGTCGAGACGCGACGGCGTGCTGCATCGCAACTCATCCGCCTCGCGACCTCATCCCCGCGGGCCAAACCGCCAACACCTGCCACCAAGACATCCGTGATCCATACCGATCCCGCCGCCGCGATCCCCCCGGGTCTGCGAGACGATGCCCTCCATGCCTTGTTCGAAGTGCAATCATCCGAGCATGATTTTGAGTTCGTCGAGCCTCCGCACGCCGTCGCACCCGTCATCGCACACGCGGCGTAGTCGAGCCTCATCCGGTGTTTGCCGATGCCCGCGTGCGCGGAGGCGGATGCGAAACGGCGATCCGGAGATTACTCACTTCACCCGTGTCAGGCGGGCATATTCGAGCACCAGGGTCTTCACCCCGGCCTCGTGAAATTCGATCCGCGCCCGGGCGCTTGCTCCCGGGCTGACCGCCAGCACACGCCCGAGGCCGAACTGCGGGTGCCGCACGATCGACCCGGGCGGAAACGGTGTCGCGCGAGTCGTGTGTGTCGCGCGGGCTGAAACCTCGGGCGCCTCTTCAAAGGCGGGCGTTGTCTGATCGCTGAATACACAATGTTCTCGCGGCAGTTCGTTCAGAAACCGGCTCGGAATGGTGCGCTCGGCAAACCCGCGTTGCGTGCGCATGCGGGCCGAGGTCAGCACCAGGCGCGTTCGCGCTCGCGTGATGCCCACGAAGCACAGCCGGCGCTCTTCCTCCATGTCGTCCGGGTTTTCCAGCGCGCGCGAATGCGGCAGCAGCCCTTCTTCAAGACCGATCATCGCCACACACGAAAACTCAAGCCCCTTGGCGGCATGAAGGGTCATCAGGGTCACCGCGCCCTGCGCGGGGTCCACCGCATCGGCGTCGGCCACGAGCGCCACCGATTCGAGATAGCCGCGCAGCATCGCCAGCAACGCCGGCGGGTCGGCCGACCCGGCTTCGCCCAGGACATCCGGACCGGGAAACGCCGCCGGGTCGCTCCCCGGGTCATACTCGCGTTCAAACTGCGCGGCCGAGGAGACAAGTTCGGCGAGGTTGTCCAGGCGTTCGGCGTCCGATTCCGATTTTCCGGCATCGGCCTGCGCGCGATAGTGCCGCTCAAGGCCGCTCTCGCGGATGACCCGCTCGACAAGTTCTGAAAGCATGCTGCTGACTGCTTCGCCCATGAACGTGCCCGACCCGGAAAGCCCGTCGATCAGGGAGACAAACCCCGCCAGGGCCTGCTGGGCGCGTGGGGATAGCCCGCCGATCTCGCGGGCGCGGCGCAGCGCCTCGAACAGCGTACATCCCGACGCTGCCGCCCACTGTGAAACCGCATCGAGCGTGGATTTACCGATGCCCCGGGCGGGCATGTTGATGATGCGCAGCAGCGAAACCTCATCGGCCGGGTTGGCCACCACCCGCAGATAGGCCAAGGCGTTCCGCACTTCTTCACGGTCGTAAAACGCCGTTCCCCGGGCGATCACATACGGAATGCCCGCAGATCGAAGCGCATCTTCCATCACCCGGCTCAGCGAGTTGGTGCGATAGAACACGGCCATGTCGCGCCAGGCCCGATCGTCTTCACGATGACGCCGCAGCCAGTCGGCGACCAGCCGGGCCTCGTGCTGTTCATCGTGCGTGAGAATCGCCTCGACCGGCTCGCCCCCCGGCGTGCTGGTGAAAAGCGGCTTGTGCTTACGCATCTTGTTGTGCCGGATGAGCGCGTCGGCACACGCGAGAATCGGCCCGGTCGATCGAAAGTTCTCTCCGAGCGCGATGACGCGGCATCCGGCAAAAAGCTCTTCAAACTGGAGGATGTTGGAGATATCGGCCCCGCGCCAGCCGTAGATCGACTGGTCTGGGTCACCCACGACGCAGATGTTGGGCTTCTCGGCATCGGGGTCGTTCGTGCAGTCGCCGGCGATCAGCCGGGCGATCTCGAACTGGGCGCGGTTGGTGTCCTGATATTCATCAATCAGCAGGTATCGCCAGCGATGACGCACCTCGGTGCGTACACGCTCTTCGGTGCGGAGCATTCGCGCCGTGCACATCAAGAGGTCATCAAAATCGACGGCATTGGCCGACCGAAGCGCCCGCTCGTACGACTCATAGATCCGGGCGATCTGCTTGGAATAAAAATCGCCCGATCGAGCGGCAAATCCTTGTGCATCGAGCAGGTCGTTCTTGGCGTTGCTGATCGTCGAAAGCACGCTCCGCGCGGGCCAGTTGCTCGAACTCAGATCGAGATCGGCCAGGACTTTCTTGAGCAGCGAAACCTGGTCGGCGGTGTCATAAATGGTGTAATCGGGTTGCAGCCCGGCCTCTGGCGCATATCGGCGCAGCAGCCGCGCACACAGCGAGTGAAAGGTCGTCACGGTCAGCCCGCGCGTCAGCCGGGGGTCGTGCTCGAGGAGGTGCGCGATGCGCTCACGCATCTCTCCCGCCGCTTTGTTCGTGAAGGTCAGCGCCAGAATCGACCACGGCGGAATGCCGAGCGAGAGCAGGCGCGCCACCCGCCGGGTAATGACCCGGGTCTTGCCCGATCCTGCCGCCGCGAGGATCAGCAGCGGGCCATCGACATGGAGCACGGCCTCGCGTTGGGGCGGGGTAAGACCATCGAGCAAGGCATCGGGTTCCAAGGGCATCCGTTCCCTCCAGCTTCAGCCCCAGCGTATCCCGAAGATCTTCGCTTATCAGGCGTGTCCGAGGTGGTCGTCGTCAGCCGGTGCCTGGGGGCGCGTTTCGGAGGGTGAGCTTTGAGGGATGGGCCGAGGCACGTGGGGGGTGTCGGCCGCCCGGGTGATCAGGGCGACATCATCCGGAAGCCCTGCCGCTACGCGGGTCACGACATCGCCTTCGACCCTGCGGGCAAAGAGCGATCGACGTGACTTCCCGACGATCAGGGTGTCGCAGCCGTAGGTCACGGTGTAATCGAGAATTTCGTCAGCAATCTCGGTCGAGACGACGTAGATGGGGACGAAGGGAACTCCCGCCTGGCGCGCGAGCAATGCCGTGGTGCCCAGGGCCTGTTGCGCATCGGGGTCGGCTTCCAGGCGAGGGGCCGTGCCCGGAGCGAAGTCGATCAGACGCAGGGTTCGAACATAGATGGCAAAAAGGGCGGCCTTGCGCCTGCGCGCCAGATCGACGGCAAACTCGGATTGATAGCGCCCGCGTGAAGCGAGCATGATCCTGGGCTGGTCGGGGTTGATGACCGCAGGGCGAGACTGAATTTCAGAGAGCCAGCCGGCCTGCGGCTGGTCGAGGGGGGGCGGGGCGCCGCGCCGGAACCATCGGACGCTCTGGCGGACGGCAAGTGTCGAGCAAACAAGGACACCACCAAAGAGCGTGGCATTGGGGGCCGTAAACACGATCGTGAGGCTGATCAGCGTGAGGATCACGCCGAGGATCCAGAGGCCGATGCGCTCGCGGCGAGCAATTTCAAGCGCGCGATTCATCGCCAGCGCCATGACGCTGGTCGTCACGGCCCCGAAAACACCGATGACGTATAACTCGGCAAGCACCGCGACATCACGCGTGATCGTGAGCACCGCGAGCGGGGCGACGCAGGCGGTGATCAGCCCCACCCACGGAACACCGGAATAGTTGAGGCGCGTGAGCGGACGCGGCATTTCGCGGTCCTGCGCCATCGAGTAGAGCACCGAGACGGTGGCCATCACGGCGGTGTTCGCGGCTGAGAGGAGCAGAAGCCCGAAAATGATCGCGGCGGAGGCAGCGAAGATGCCTCCGTAACGGTGGCCGAGGGCGTTGACGGCGCTTTCCTGGGCAAGGACGTTCATCGCGGTATCGCGCACGGCAAGCACTTCGGGCGGGAGCGGGGAATCGGCGTAGGTGACCACGGGCGCCTGGTGGATGTCGATCATCGTCGGGAGGCCCGTGATCGCAATGCCGAAGAAAAGGTTGAGGGCCACGACTTCAAGCAGGACGGGCCAGATGGTCCGGCGAGCGGTGCGCGCGACGGGTTTGCGCATCAGGCCGGTCATGTTGGCGACGGCTTCGATGCCGGCGAGGGCTAGGCAGACGCGGGTGAAGTGGACCCAGGCTTCTTGGGGAGTGCCGAGGCCGACGAACTCGATGGATCGGACCCCCTTAAAAAAGAAGGGGATCGCGAGCAGGGCGATCAGCAAGGAGACGGCGAGGGCCACGAAGGCGATGACCAAAGCGAAGCGGCCGGCGCTGCGAGCGCCGAGCCAGTTGAGCACGCCGATCAGGGCGATGGTGGCGACCGAGAGCGGGAAAATCCATTCCGAGCCGATCCCGAAGTAGTGGTACGCTTCGACGACGCTGATGGCGACGGTCATGATGTAGCCGCCGATGAGCAGGGTTGCGCCTACGACGGCCCAGGTATGGTTCAGTTGCCGGGCGGCGGTATAGACGCCCCCGCCGTCGGGGAAGCAGCGGCAGATGAGGGTGTATGCCCAGGCGACGGCGACCATGAGCACGGCGATGGCGGCCAGAAAGACGACCGAGGCATGGGCAGTGAAGAAGAAGGCGAGACCGAGGACGTACAGTCGGCTGGTACCCCAGTCTCCGTAGAGGAGTGGTCCGGCATGGAACCATCGGAGCGAGCGTGGGCGGTCTTCGGTGAGCAGCATGCAAGGCAGATCCGGGTTGTCATGGTGTCCGAGAACGCAAGGTCTGTCGGGAGCGTAGGGAGAGTGGGGGGTTCTCGGTCTAAGCGGTGGGGAAGAAATGCAGGCTCCAGGGAAGGAACATTGACGAATCGACAGGTGTCAGATAGGGTGCATGGTGGCGGATGGTCGGCGGCGACCCCCTGGGGCGTGCCAGGGTTCACCGTCGGCGCATGGATTGCGCAATGACTCAGGCGTCTCGCGAGTTTGATCCTGACAAGACCGTGCCGGTTGCGGATCCGAACGCGCCGGCGCGTTTTGCCCCTCAAGGGGGCGAGGCGCCGCCGCCGCCTCCGTCGGTCGCTGAGACGGAAGAACAGATTCAGGCGGCGGCCAAGAGCAACGAGACGAATCTTGACACATTGATCGGTCGGTTGGTGGTCGAGACGGGGCTGGCGACGCCTGAAGAGGTGCAGCACTGTCTTGAGATGGTGCAGGGAACGATCGAGCCCGCGGTGCAGCGATCTCTGGCGCACGCGCTGGTGGCCAATGAGTTTGTCACCAAGCGTCAGATTGCGCGGTTGAAGCAGATTCTCGAGGCGGAGCGCAGCGGGCAGACGATTCCGGGGTACAAACTGCTGGGCAAACTGGGTGCGGGGGCGATGGCGACGGTCTTCAAGGCGAAGCAGTTGAGCCTTGATCGGACGGTGGCGATCAAGATTCTGCCCAAGAAGTTCGGTCAGAATCCGCAGTTTGTCGAGCGGTTTTATGCCGAGGGGCGCGCGGCAGCGCAACTGAATCATCCGAACATCGTGCAGGCGTATGACGTGGGCAAGGCCGGTGAATACCACTTCTTCGTGATGGAGTATGTGGAGGGCCGGACGGTCTATGACGACATCGTCAAGCACAAGCGATTTCCGGAGCGTGAAGCGGTGGATATCGCGATTCAATGCGCCGAAGCGTTGCAACACGCGCATGAGCGGGGGCTGATCCATCGCGATATCAAGCCCAAAAACGTGATGATCAACCGCGAGGGGGTGGTGAAGGTCGCGGATCTCGGCCTTGCGCGCGCGATTTCGGACAAGGAAGCGGCGGAGGCCGAGCAGGGCAAGGCCTTCGGCACGCCGTATTACATCAGCCCGGAGCAGATTCGGGGTGAGGTGAATGTCGGCCCGCCGACGGATATCTATTCGCTCGGCGCAACGCTGTATCACATGGTGACGGGGAGCGTGCCGTTTGACGGGAAGAACCCTTCGAGCGTGATGCACAAGCACCTGAAGTCCGAACTGGTGCCGCCGGACCAGGTGAACCCGAAACTGAGCTCGGGGGTCGCGGAAGTCATCGAGATGATGATGGCCAAGAGCGCCTCGAAGCGCTACCAGACGTGCCGCGATCTGCTGATCGACCTGAAGGCGGTGCGGGACGGGCACTCGCCGCCGCTGGCGCACAAAGACGCTTTTGACGCGCAGGCCCTGGCGAGCGTGGTGGAGGCCGAAGCCGCGGCGCCGGCGCAGCAGGCGCTCGATCGTGAGGCGGAACTCAAGCGTGATCGCAAGCGGCACATGGTGCGAGATCCGCTGTTTATCGCGCTGGTGGTGACGCTGGCGGTGAGCCTGCTTTTCAACGTGATTCTGTTCGTGGCGCGGCTGGGTTGATCGCGGGCCCGACGGATACCGGACCTTGGGTGGTTTTGGCGGAACCGGCGCAGCGCCGGGCGGGAGCGTGCCCTATGATGGCAACCCACGCCGGCTCGACCGGCCTGCATGCAGATTGAGAGAGTTTGCCATGAATACCGCCGCTGCGTGGCCTCGCGCCGTGTTGTATATATGTGTGTGTGCGTTGGTGTGGGCGCAGCCCGCCTTGGCGCAATGGAACCCCGCGCAGGGGCAGTGGGGCAAGACCGATCAGGCGGACATTCGGGTGATGACGTGGAACGTGCGCGACACGATCTGCTCGACGAACCCGAAGGTAGATGACGGGACCGGGCAGAGTTTGAACAACTGGAACGCGGTCGCGCGGATCATCGCCTCGATGCGGCCGGATGTGCTGATTCTTCAGGAATGCGGCGACAACACGGGCAACGGCACCGGGACGGGCGTGGATTCGGTGGCGAACCTGACGACGACGATTCAGTTGTTGTTCCACGGGGGGAACGATCCGTTTCGCGGGAACGTGCCGGTCACTTCGTATGTGCGGCGGTATGCGCCTGATTTCGACATGCCGTACATTTTTGTGACGAGTGCCACGGACAATTTCAATCGAAACGTGATTCTCAGCCGCTATCCGTTCGCGGACCTGAACGGGGATACCCGGGCGGTGTATGACGACATTCCGTTCATCATCGCCGACCAATGGGCGGTGGGCGGCCGCGGAGGGATTCGCGGGTTCCAGTTCGTCGAGATCGACCTGCCGGATGCGATCTACGCGGGGGACCTGGTCGTGGGCGGGGCGCACTTGAAGAGCGGGTCGTCCTCGAGCGATCATACCGATCGTGTGAACGCCGCGCGCAACGTGAGTTACTACGTGCAATATCTCTATAACGGGAACGGCACTTCGACGCCCGACCCCAACGGGCGGATTCTGGATAACCCGCCGGCGACGAGCGTGCTCAGCCCGCTGACGCCGGTGATTCTCGGCGGCGACTTCAACGAAGATGAGAACGTGACTCCGGCCGAGCGCGGGCCGGTGTCGTATCTTGCCGCGGGGGGCATGATCGGCGGGATGGACGGTACGGATCGTGACATGACGGACTGTCTGTATGACGATTCGCGGGATCCGTTCAATCCGGCGGTGCGGGCGACGTTGTCATCGAGCAAACTCGATTACCTGATCTGGCAGGACAGCATCGCGACGCTGCGTCGGTCGTTCCAGTTCAACAGCGCCACGGCGAATGTCGGCGGCGGCACGCCGCCGGAGCTGATCGGGTATCCGAATCTGTCGCTGGCGAGTTCGATGGCGAGCGACCATCGCCCGGTGATCGGCGATTTCATTCTGCCGCTCGTGCCGAGCGATCCACCACCCGGCGATTTTGTGCTTCTTTCCCCAGCGAACGGGGCCGTGGCGCTGGATGCCGCGAACCTGATGTGCACGTGGGAGGCCTCGGCGGGCGCGCAGACGTATCGCCTGATCGTTTCGGATGATCCCGGACTCGGCGCGCCGGTGGCTGACATTCCGGGCCTGACGCAGACTTCGCATGTGTTGACTTCATCGCTTGAACCGTGCGGCACATATTGGTGGAGCGTCACGGCGTCGAATGTCGCGGGCGATACGCAGGCGAGCAACGGTCCGTGGTCGTTCACGATCCGTGCGCGGGCCGATCTTTCGGGGTCGGCGGATCCGAGTGATCCGGCGTACGGCGTGCCGGACGGCGTGGTTGATGCAGCCGACTTTTTCTACTTCCTTGACCAGTTCATTTCGGGCAATCTCGCGGTCGCGGACCTGACCGGGTCGGCCGATCCGAGTGATCCTTCATACGGCGTGCCGGACGGCGTGATCGACGCCTCGGATTTCTTCTTCTATCTTGACGGGTTCATCGCCAGCTGCCCCTGAACGGGCGGCGATGGTGCGGCCTGAGCCTTCGCGGCGATGGTGCGAAGCCAGCGCCGGGCTGCTGTTCGTGTGCGGAGCCAGCGCACCAGCGCTCTCGGCCTGCGCAGCCACCCGGCGGGGGGTGCGATGTCGAGGCGCCCGCCGCGAGAGGCGACGGCATCGTCGATGGTTCGCCGGAAGATCTCTGCATTGCGGTAGTTTCCGCGGCGAATGGCCCGGAGTGACTGCTGCATCATGCGTTGCACGCGTGCCCGGGCGAGCGTGAGGAAGGTCTCGGGGGGCAGGTGGTCGAGCCAGAGCCAGAGCATGTTGCGTCTGCGGTAATACTCGCGCTCGGGGGTGCGCTTCCGATGCCACGGCTCGTGAAAAACGACGGCATCGAGGCAGCAGGCGACGCTGTAGCCGTGCCGTCGAAGGCGGATGCACCACTCGGCGTCGTCTGCGGCGAGGAAGTAGCGCGGATCCCAGAACCCGACCGCACACACGGCTGACCATCGGCAGAGAAGCGAGCAGGCCGCCATGATGTCGCACGGCACAATGCCGTGGAATGCGGCGTCAGTGTCGCCGTTGTCGATGCGGCTTCGCCATTGCACGTAGTGGGCATAAAGGGGGTTGTCGGGCGCGGGGGCGGGTTGGAAAAGCCCGCTGGTGGTGTCGAAATAGACCGGCCCCTCGAGCGAGTGTGCAGGATCGGCCGGATCGGCCATACGCGACCCGACGGCCCCGAGGCGTTGATCGAGCGCCATGGCGTTGAGGAGGTGACCGAGGCAATCTTGGGCGGGTAGGGCATCGTCATCAAGGAGCCAGAGGAAGGCTTCGGGCGTGTCGGCCAGCAGGCTGCGGGCGACGTGATGTCCGGTGAGAAAGCCGCCGCAACCGCCCATGTTTACGGTGTTGCGCACGATAAGGAGGCGTTGGAGCGAAGAGTGAGGGTCGAGCGGGAGCGCGGCCGGGTCTGTAGAGAACGCGGGATTCGCCGGATCGATGGAGGCGTTGGCGAGATGGTGTTCGACGGGGTGGAGGTTGTCGATCGGGGTGTCGGAAGCATTGTCGACGACAACGAGCGAGAGAGGAGTGGGTGCATCAGCAAGTGCGCGGACGAGTCGGCGGACGTCGTCGGGGCGGTTCCACGTGACGACGACAGCCACGACCGGCACGGAAGGGGTGTGTGTCGGGTCGTGGGGGGCGGGCAAGAGTGCGGCAACTCCGGGAGGAGGAAAATGGGCCCGGCGGGAGTCGAACCCGCACGCCGGTGCGACCCGGCCGCGGATTTTAAGTCCGCTGCGTCTGCCAGTTCCGCCACAGGCCCGCGAGGAGATTCTACGGGCTGCGGCCGAGCGAGTGTGTGTGGGGAGCGCGTGGCTCGGCGGGGCGCAGAAGGCCTAGAGCCTGTCTGACGGATCGTTTGTTCGGCGCACATACGGCGCATCGGCATTGGATGCACGACGCGGGCCGGCTAGGGCATTCCCGGCAGATCGCGGCCCGGCACTCCCTGCAAACCCGCGATGCACACTTCGATATGGCGGCGGGGCTCGGTGAGGCGGCAGCAAATCCGGCAACACAAGCGCACCAAAGGGATCCCACGGCATCCGAAGGCAAAACGAAAAACCCCACAAATCCAGCGGATTTAGTGGGGTGTGGTGTTTCGTGTGATCCCTTAGAATCCTCAACAATGGGCGATACTGGACTCGAACCAGTGACCTCCTCGATGTCAACGAGGCGCGCTAGCCAGCTGCGCTAATCGCCCGATACCGCACGAAGCATATCACCCCGTGCGTGCAGGAACGGAGAATAGGCCATCACCTACCGCTCGGCCAACCCCGGCTAGACACAACGCCGAACTCTCGTCATCATGCCCCCATGCGGGAATGGCGCACCAACTCCAAGGGAGCCCTCCTGATCGTCGGTGGCGGGGGGCATGCCCTTGTCGTCGCCGAAACCGCCCTGCTCAGCGGCTATGCCCTCGCGGGCGTGCTCGACGACGCCGAGAACCCTGCCGCCACCCGACCGCCCTTTGAAGCCCACCGGCTCGGCCCCCTCATCGACACTGCACAAGCCCAAAGCCGCTCATGGATCCTTGCGATCGGCGATCCCTCACAACGCAAAAGCCTGCTCGAAGGCTCCTGGGCAGCCATACCCGGTGCCCTGACACTGGTGCACCCCAAGGCCGTCATTTCCTCAACCGCCGATCTCGCCGAAGGGGTGTGGGTCGGCCCTGGGGCAGTCATCCATACCGCGGCTCAGATCGGCCCTCACGCCATCATCAACACCGGCGCAATCGTCGAGCATGAGGTCCGAATAGGGTCATGCACCCACATCGCACCAGGCGCGATTCTTGCCGGTCGCGTTACTGTCGGCAACGCCGCCCTCATCGGCATTGGGGCAAAAGTCCTCCCTGGAGTCTCGATCGGCAACGAAGCGATCGTGGGTGCAGGAGCGGTCGTCACGCGCGATGTCCCCGATGGGGCCACGGTCGTCGGCATTCCAGCCCGAAACAGCTCGGCCTGATCGCCAGGGAAACCCCTTGCCTCTGGACCTCTGCCGACTGAGGCCTATCATCGTGGCCCGAGGCATTGGCCATCTGACTGAACGAGACTGAGGATCCCCCATGGCGACCTACACCCCTGGCAAAATGATCGAGTGCACCATTCAGTCTGTCCCCCTCGCCAAGGGACCGAAGGACACCATCGCTCGCCTTATGCGGCGTGATCCTGCGACGGCCAAAGCCCTTCGCGCCGGCCAGCGCATTCGGCGCCAAACGACCCCGACTACCGGTCGAGGCGGCCGCGTCTGGTATATCCGCCCGCGTTGCGGCAAGGTCGTCAAGGTTGCCAAGGGGCAGTCATGGCAAATGCCCTACACGCCCGACATCGCGCGTGATCTTGAGTCGGTCGCGTCCTACCTTTCGGTGAAGTGACTGCGACATCTGGTCATCCACGTTTCAGTAAAGCCGGAATCCATCCCCTGCGCGGTTTCCGTGCCGCCATAGTCGTCTGCGCGATCGGCGCGCTCGTCGGCTGCGGCAGCCGCTCGCCGCAGACAACCATGCACGACGCGCCGTGGGAGCATCGCGCGGCCGACCAGTCGTACGAAGTTCGCGGGCGAATCGTCGCCCTTCCAGCGCCTGGGCAATCACTGCGCATCTATCACGAGCCGATTCCCGATTTTGTCAACGCGCAAGGCCGGATCATCGGCATGAATGCCATGGTCATGGAATTTCCGCACATCCTTCCCGGCCTTGACCTTCGAGCGATCGAAGTCGGCGATGTCGTGGAGTTCGTCTTCGATGTCTACTGGACCGACGGCGCCCCGGCGTGGCGCGTAACCAGCCTTTTCCCGCTCGATCCCGATACCGAACTTGACCTGCAGACGCAGCCTCAGGCAGACTCGGTGCATCGCTACATCGTTCGGGGAGAGATCGCTCAACTTCCCGATCCGGCTTTCCCCCTTCGAGAGCTGCTGATCCGACACGAAGCCATCCCGACTTTCCGCAACGCCAAGGGTGAAATTGTCGGCATGCAGGCCATGGTCATGCCCTTCCCGCGGCTCGACGAGAACGTCACTCTCACTGGCCTCGAAATCGGCTCCAAGATCGAACTGGTGATGCGCACCTTCCTCGAAGCCGACAGGCTTCGCTACTCGATCGAGTCCATCCGGCTCCTTCCTCCCGAGACCGTGCTCAACTTCAACGGCGACTGACACCACAAAAAAGCGAAGGCCAGGTGGCGACCCCACCGGCCCTCGCGTGATCACTCAGTTTGCAAGCACCTTGCCGACGCCAGACGAGTTCAATCCTCGGGCACGTTATCGCTCGTCACCACTTCGCGGAATTTCTGCCGCAACTTCTTCGTCAACGGGCCTTCCCCGTCCGAAATCGTGTATTCCTTGCCGCCCTCGCTCTTGCGTGCGGCGACCTTCGTCACCGCGATGATCTCCGCAGCGGACCCGGTCAGGAAGACTTCTTCCGCCGAGTACACCTCTTCAATGCGGAAGTTCCGCTCTTCGCACGTGACACCCAGCGCCGGGCACAGTTCATCCATGACGAACTTGCGCGTGATTCCCTCAAGCACACCCACCTCCGCGGGCGGGGTAATCACGTTCCCGTTTTTCACGATAAAGATGTTGTCGCCCGATCCTTCTGTCACCCATCCGTCCGTCGAGAGCATGATCACCTCGAACAGACCCACATCAAGTGCTTCAACCTTCGCCAGAACGTTATTCAGATAATTCAGGCTCTTGATCCGTGGATCGAGGCACTGCGGCGGAATCCGCGGGCGCTCCGCCACGATGACCTTCATGCCCTTCTCGTACATCTCCACCGGATACAGCCGAATCTGGTCAGCAATGCAGATGATTCCCGGCACCGGGCAAAGGTACGGGTTCAGACCAAGCGTCCCTTCCCCTCGCGTGACCAGCAGTCGGATGTATCCCTCCGTGATCGCGTTCGCCGCCACGCACTCGCGGCAGATCCTCGCCATCTCATCACGCGAGATATGAATCTTCAGCTTGATGGCCTCCGCGCACCGCCAAAGCCGGTCAAGGTGCTGGCCGAGCTTGAAAATCCGGCCTCGGTATACGCGGATCCCCTCAAAAATCCCGTCGCCATACAAAAGCCCGTGGTCAAACACATTGACCGCCGCCTGGCTCTTGGGCACCATCTTCCCGTTCACATACACGATCGGTTCCGAAGCTGATGGCGTGCTGACGGTCGGCACGGGGTTCACCTTTCCCTTGGTTGGACCTGCGATCGTGCTCATGCGGCATCCTTTCCGTAACAGAGGGGAACGTTGCCCCAAGGATACCACCCGTACCCATCACCCCTTCACCGGGTTCGACGTGAATATCCATCCACAACGCCATGATAGTCATATATTGTTAGCAATATCTGCGGCACATGTTCAGGTAGTACGGAAGACCGCCGCGACCTCGCGCTCCAAGACACCTGCCAGCGTTGTCATTTGCGGGTCAACATCCTCATGACGGAGCGTCTGATCAGGCGCTCGAAACCGCAGGCGAAGCGTGACCGATTTCTTTCCCTCCCCGACCTGTTTGCCCCGATAACTGCCGACAAACCCGACGTCTTCACAATGCCCCAGTCGGCACTCCCTCACCACTTCCACGATCCGATTCCACGTCACGCCCTCATCAACAATCGCAGAGAGGTCGCGCTCAATCGACGGAAACCCCGGCAACGGGTCAATCCCACCCACCGGGCGCGACAAATCGAGTAGCACGCCTTCGTCCAGTTCCGCCGCCACCACCGGAACCTCAAGCCCATACTCCCGCTGCACGCGCTCTGCAATCAGCCCCGACCGACCGAGCGTCAACACCTTCCCGTTCGAATGCACGACGATCTCGCCGTGCGAAGCACGATCCCATCCCGCCGCGGGTGGCTCTGCCGGCTTCACCGTCACCACCGATCTCCCGCCGCCGAACGCCATGGTCACGGCCTCCACCACGCCGCGCATCATCCGTATTGACGCCTGCAACTCCTCAAAGCTCCGCTTCTTGCCGCTCCCGACGACATCAGCAAGCAGGCCCACCACGCGACGCTCGACTGTCCGCCGTCCCCCCCCGGGCGCCTGCGCGAAGACCGCCGCACGCTCAAAGAACCGCACGCCCCCGGCAATCTCCACCTGCCCATCCTGATTGGCCCGACGACATTGCAGCAGGCTCGGCAGCAGGCTCGGCCGCAACGTCGGTTCCGCTCCGCGTCGTTCATCATCCACGCCGACCGCCTCAAGCCCTTGCGGCAGGAATGCTTCCGCGCGAACCGGCGTCGTGAAACTGAATGTCACGGTTTCAAAAAACCCTTGCCCGGTCAGAATTGCCCCCAACTCTCGCCGTCTTCCCTCCGACCGTTGCGCCGGCCCGGCGACTATCGGCAGCCGCTCGAGCGTCGGCACCGCGTTCATCCCGCGAACACGCGCCACTTCCTCGATCAGGTCGATCTCCCGCACCAAGTCCGCGCTCCGCCAGGCCGGGGGTTCGCAGAGCAAGGTGTCCTCATCCCGCTGCGTGACCTCGATTTCAAGCGCCCGGAAAATCCGGATGATCTCCGCAACCGGTGTTTCGATCCCCAAAATTCCCCGACACCGGCTCGGACGAAACGTGATCCTCGCCGCGGCATCCAATGGTCTGCCTTCGTGCATGAATCCAGGCGCCAGTTCTCCCCCCGCAACATCCAAGATCAGCCTCGCGGCTCTCCAGGCGGCGAACTGCACCGTACGCGGGTCTACCCACCGTTCAAACCGTGCCGAGGCGTCCGTGCGCACGCGATGCCGCCGCGAACCGCGTCGCACCACCGTCGGATCCCACGTCGCCGCTTCGAGAACGATGTCCGTCGTGGCCTCGGTCACCTGCGAATCAAACCCACCGATCACACCCGCCAGCGATTGCGCCCGTTCGCTGTCCGCCACGACCAGCTCATCCGCCTGCAATTCGCGTTCTTTCCCATCAAGCGTCTTGAGCTTCTCGCCGCTCTTCGCCCATCGAATAACCAGCGAGCTGCCCGCCAGTCTGGCCAGGTCAAACACATGCGAAGGCTGCCCCAGTTCAAAACACAGCCAGTTCGTCACATCCACGACGTTGTTGATCGAACGCTGTCCGACCGCCTCCAACGCATCGGAAAGCCATGCCGGGCTAGGGCCGATCTTCACCCCCCGAATCACCTGCGCCGTGAAATACGGACAGGCCTCAGGCACGGTGTTCGACAACGAAAACACCTGCCGGGCCGGCGTACCCCTCCCCGTATGGTGCGGGTCGCCAGCCTCCGGCGGCCGAAACGACCGCGCCCCGCCCCCAACGCACGCAGCGATCTCCCTCGCAAGCCCGACATGACTCAGGCAATCGCCCCGGTTCGAGGTCACTTCAACATCCAACAGCGTGTCACCCCCGGGCAGCGACTGCACCGACTCGATGGGAAACCCCACGCTCGTCAGCACGGACTCGGCTTCGGCGGCGGAGATCTGCGGATGGAGATACTGATTCAGCCAGCGGAGACTGATATGCATAGGGCGTAAGGATAGGAAACACCCGACCCGCGCGATGCCTCACCCGCGCCTCTTTCCTCCCTCCACACCCTCCGTGCTTGTCATCTCGTTCTCGACGCCTCCCGCGTCCCCTCGGCGCTTCCCGCGGCTTCGCGTTCGTTGAGTCTTAAGCGCCGATCGCCCACGCGATCCGCTTCGACACTCGAAAGCCTCGAAAGGCTAAACTTCCGCCCATGCTCCGTCTGTACATCCTCGGCTTCGCGCTCGCGCTCTGCGGCACCCTTCTCGGCGGCTGCGCTGCCCCCATTACGCGTGTCGAACCGGGCGCCATCCCGGCCGACTTTGCCCTCGCCGTGGTGGTCTACTCGCCCGAGCACGATGCCACGGTTGTGGCCGCCATGCCCCGGCCCATGCGCCCGGCCCGATACATCCTCGAGCCTGACCGTCTCCTCCGTGCTTCCCTCGGTCCGGGGGCCGATGTCCATCTCTTCCCCCCGCCCACACGGCGTCTGGACGGGGCGCAGATGCAACGCCTCTGGGAGATGGCTGAGCAGAGCGGTTTGCTGCGGGAGGGCCACCCGCATCGGGTGCCGAGCGAGCAGGGATTTGCCTCGGAGTTCGGCCGACCGATCGCGCTGATCACGATCACGCGGATGGGGCAGCGTGCGAGCGCTGCGATACCGCTGGATGCGGGGGATGCCGATGCGCAGGCGGCGCTGCTTCTGGTGGATCATTTGGCGGAGTGGGCATGGGTGCGGAGGTGAGCGGCTGAGGCCGCGGCGGCAAACTTCCAAATTGCTAGATCGCCAAATTGCTCAAGTGTGCAATGTCGGGAGAGGTTGGCGGGGCGAGAACGTGAGGCGGCGACGGGGGCACTGGACGCGCCGGCGGCAGCGTTGCGGGAGAGCCGGCTTGCACCAAGCAGGATCACTCGTTGCTTTTCTTGACGATCTCGTCCTGCCAAAGCACGCGGTCCTCATACGAAACAAAGGCGGTAAAAGCAGCATCGCCTGTCACGCTAAGTAGCCTCTTGTATAAGGCACACGCGGCAGTTACCGATCGGACTTTGCCCGACTGACAGACGAAGACAACCGTTGCGTCCTCGCCATCGGGGATTTGGCCGTGCACTTTGTCAACGACTATCGCGAGTTGACCCCGGTTGTAGGCAGCGGATCCCTCAACATCGTTCGCGCCGCCGTCCTTGAGTGATTGCTCGACATTCATTTCGATGAGGTTCTGTTTTTCTGCAAGGCTTTGCATTAGTGTTGCATGTCCCATCTGCGTGCCTGTCGTGTGGATGGTCACCTTCCGACCGCCGACGTCGGCAACCAATCGTCCAGTTTCACCGCTCATCCCGCCCACAGACTTGGCCTTGACCGGCACGGAAACTGACTTTGATCGTGTGCTCATTCGGGACACGGGACACCTCCATTGGACGGCGTTGAGAAGGCGTCAGCCTACTGCTCCGGCGATGATCGGGTGTACGCCAGCCGGAATTGTGGATCATCGCCGCGCACGGATGTGCAACCTGCAAGGCAAAGCGCTCCGCTTGGGGCGGTGACGCGGCCGAGCCAGGCTCGACAGAATGCCCCGAAGGGCGATTCCATGCCGCCTAGGCCCCCAAAGATCGGATCGCATAATCTACCCCTCGCCCATCCGGAGAGCCGCAAACGTGACAGCCAGCCCGCTCCAAGCCCTGACGCACGATTTCCTCGAAACCGAAGCCCGAATCCGTGAGGGTGGGGGGGCAAAGGCCATCCAGCGCCAGCACGAGAAAGGCCGTCTGACTGCCCGCGAACGCATTGCGCTGCTGGTGGATTCCTCGTCTTCACCCGACGGGGCGCCTGCTGCTCATCCTCCTCTTCCCCCCGACACTTTCCAGGAACTCGGCCTCTGGGCCGCGCACGGCATGTACACCGAGCACGGCGGCGCCCCGGCGGCGGGCGTAGTTACCGGCATCGGCACGATCCACGGCCGGAAGTGGATGATCATCGCCAACGACGCCACGGTGAAAGCCGGCGCGTTCTTCCCGATGACGTGCAAGAAGATCATCCGCGCGCAGCAGATCGCGCAAATGGCCCGTCTCCCCCTGGTCTACCTCGTCGATTCCGCCGGCGTCTTTCTTCCCCTGCAGGAAGACGTCTTCCCCGACACCGACGACTTCGGCCGCATATTCCGCAACAACGCCGTCCTCAGCGCCGATGGCATCCCCCAGATCGCCGCCATCATGGGCTACTGCGTCGCCGGAGGCGGATATCTCCCGGTCCTCTGCGACACGCTTTTGATGACCGAAGGGAGCGGCCTCTACCTTGCCGGCCCGGCCCTCGTCAAAGCCGCCATCGGTCAGCAGGTGACCGACGAAGAACTCGGCGGCGCCGCAATGCACGCCGCCATCAGCGGAACCATCGACTTCAAAGAGAAAGACGACCAATCGTGCATTCATCGGCTGCGAAGCCTGATGGAGAAATACGGCCTCCCGCGTGTTGCGGCGTCTACACAGCATCGCGGCGGTACGGCATCCGGCGAATCACGAGCATCAACGCTGTCCTCCTTCCGCGATGCACGCGATGCATACACCATCTTCACCGACACCCCCGGCCGGCAATACGACGTCCGCGACCTCCTCGCTTGCATCGTCGATGCCCGCGCCGTTCCCAATGACGATGGCCACGAATCCCTCGCTCCCGACTTCGACGAATACAAGCCCGACTACGGCCAGTCCCTCGTCTGCGGCTACGCACATATCGGCGGCCACGCCGTCGGCATCGTCGCCAACCAGAAGAAACTCACCACCCGCCAGATGCCCGGCGGCAAGGCGGGGCCGAGTAAATCCACCAACATGCCCGGCGTCATCTACGACGACTCGGCCGACAAGGCCGCCCGCTTCATCATGGACTGCAACCAGCGCAAAATCCCCCTCCTCTTCCTGCACGATACCACCGGCTTCATGGTTGGCCGCGATTCCGAGCAAGGCGGCATCATCCGCGCTGGCGCCAAGATGGTCAACGCCATGGCCAACTGCATCGTCCCCAAAATCGTCGTCATCCTCGGCGGCTCCTACGGCGCGGGAAATTACGCCATGTGCGGCAGGGCCTTCGACCAGTTCCTGGCCTTTGCCTGGCCAAGCGCCAAGTGCGCGGTCATGGGCGCCAATCAGGCCACCGGCACCCTCGCCACCATCGAAGAGGCCGCCCGCAAGCGCCGCGGCGAAACCATCGACGAGGAAACCCACAAGCAGATCCTCGCCGCTATCCACGCCAGTTACACCGAGCAGGCCGATATCCGCCACGCCGCCGCCCGCGGCTGGCTCGACCGCATCATCGAACCCCACCAGACGCGCGATGAACTCATCGCCGCACTCGACACCGCAAATCAGGGGTGGAACTACGACCGGGACTTCAAAACCGGAATCCTGCAGACGTAATAGCTGCTTCCCTAGTCTCTGCTCCTCCTCCTTCTTCCCCTTTCCCTTCTCCTCTTCCTCCGGTTGGATGGGCCACCCGCCCGCACCCGACGCGCCACGCGGCAGGTTTCTTGCGGACCTCGTTCGAGATGTGAACCTCTACTTGATCGCGAGGGCGTGCGTTATGGAACATCGGCAAGGGTCGTCGTCGATTGTCGGTCGCACAGTCTATTGCGGGGGCGGAAGCTGGAAGTCTGTGCCGCTGTTCTTCGGGTTCTTCAACATCGCGTCGAACTGCTGCATGGGAAGCCGCTCGACGTGGGCGTCGCAGAACAGCACGGAGATGGGCCCGCCGCGCGCGTAGGCAGCGCGGTCATAGGCCATCATAAGCGTCGAATCCATGCCGAAGATTTGATCGTCGAGTCTGACCCAGTAATCCTGTTTGCCATCGGCGACGGGGCCGCAGGGCGATTGCAGGTCGTCGGCTGTGAGCTTCCCCGACTGCACCAGCTCATGCAGGCTCGCAGGCGACTTGTTGCTGTTCTTCATCCCATATTCAAGGACTGCCTGACCGATCTTCATGAGTTTGCGATCGCTCTGAAAGGATTCGTTCTGGGAGGGCTTGCCTGTGGGCGGCTTGGCGGCGCGGGGAAGGGTCGCGCCACTGATGACTCCCGTCTGCCCGGAAGCGGCGCTTCCTTGGCGCGCCAGGCGGACCGTCTTCACTCCGGTGAAATGCACATCGCCCTCGAGCACATCACCGGTGCGAACGAACAGGCTGCTATGGTCTCCCTTGACGGGATAGACAGTGATCCGGTCGCCATCCTCGGTGTAGGTGAGCGTGGCCTCCTGTCGGGCATTCGGAGCCGCAAACGTAAGAATCACTTTGCCGTCGGGCTTGAAGTCCATGGTCACGAGCGTTTCAATCCCGTTCTCGACCAGCTTCGCCTCGTACACGCCTGGCAAGGCGCCAGCCGAGTTGCCCGCGGGAGCGTTTGTTGAACGGGGCTTACTGGCC
The DNA here is from genome assembly GCA_019636695.1 of Phycisphaeraceae bacterium. Classification (GTDB taxonomy): domain Bacteria; phylum Planctomycetota; class Phycisphaerae; order Phycisphaerales; family UBA1924; genus JADLCM01. Next base: position 1,593 of record JAHBXD010000005.1, on the reverse strand, counting down.
GAAGCACCGCTTTCCCCACTCCCGCAACCGACCGCAGTGAACAGGACTGACGACAAATATGCCAGTGCGATGCATCGACAGGCTGAGGCTTGACGCATAGCAACTCCTTTCCGAGTATGTCAGAGTATACCAGAGCATGGACACTGGCCGATGGCCCGAACCCGTGCCACTGATCCTGCAACGCTCGGCGAGCAGGTCAGTGCCCTCACCACGCCATCCTCTCCCGAATTTCCACGCACACCCCTCCCCCTTCCTCTGATATCCTCGTCCCGTGCTCTGGGCCACCTCCCAACCCGCCGCGACACCCCGGCCCGCCCGCGAGCCGCCGGGTGACCCCGACTACGGCAGGCCCGATGGCGTGATCGACGCCGATGATTTCTTCTTCTGGCTGGACCGCCTCAATGATGCCGACGACCTGGGCCGCAACGTCCTGAGTGAAGGGCACACCGGCCTGGCGCTCGGCACCGCGTCCCTGCGCAACCGCAAGGGGCTGGCCGGATACGAATGGGATCCCGTCACGCACAAGTACCACGTCAGGCATCGCGTCCTTGATCCCGACACCGGAAGGTGGACGCGGAGAGATCCGCTGGGGTACGTGGATGGGATGGGGTTGTATGGCTCATTCCGCGCAAGACCAATGTCGCTCAATGATACAATGGGACTCTGTTCCTCACTTAATGCCCTTGGCCCACGCCCTATTATATTTTCCAACCCTCCCGTCAGTCCAGATATCACGCCCGTGGCACCGGATCCGTTGTCTGATGACGCCATACGTCGAGTGCCAGGAGCACTTGATTCTCCAACATTTTTACCATCTTGCAATGAGGATATTAGACGTCGCCAATGGAATACGCCAGCCCAAGAAGCGTGGCGCAAGCTGGCCAACAAATGTCCCTCAAGGGCTTATAGATTAACCATAAATTGTATATCATGTGCCTCAAATATCGCGGGCGGAACGACATGCGGGGTGTATAATCCGTCCTTGAACTCCATCGTAATATGTACTGATGCTGTAGGCAATCCGTCATGTTCTGGCAACAATAGAACGCTTGGACACGAACTCATTCACGCGAGACAAGCCTGCGATTACGGATTTCCCCCGAGAGGCAATCCACCCCCCGAAGTCATTGATGACTGGAACAATCCTGAAAACAAAATGTGTCAAGAAATAGAAGCGTACATAGGTGACGGAGGATGTCCTCCCGGCCCATCACATGAAGGACTTGGCTATGATCCATCCTGTGTGTGCGGCAGCGCTTGCAGATCAGTGAATCCATTGTCCACGCCGGAAGAGCAGACAAGATGCGCCTTGGATAGTTGCCTTCCATTCCTGCTAGGAAGGAAACCAGGTCCGGGTGTCTCTAATGAGCAGTGCAAAGATGGCAGAAGGGTACCTCGATGAGATTTGGCAGCATAACGTATGTAGTATTGTCCATTACATCAGTACTGTGTTCATTGTATCTGGCGACACCCAAGCCTGCTCAGTCCAGAAGCCCCCGATCGACGGGTGAAGGGCTACACCTTGATGGCGTAGGCGGCGACCTTCAACGCGGCCTCGGCGAAGAGGGTGTTCTCCTTCCGGCTCCGAAGGGT
>JAHBXD010000004.1 GCA_019636695.1 Phycisphaeraceae bacterium | reverse complement strand
TAACGAGTTATGACAATGCGAACACACACGCTTCATTATGCGACACATATTTAGTTATCCACATTTTGCTGTGTTTATCCATGACCTTGTCCACATGAACACCTTCTGCAATCATGTGGCCGGGTGTGCCTATATACGCACGCTTTTCCGCGGGTCTTTGCGCTATGCGTCGGATGCTGATGTCAATTTGGGCCTTCTTCGGATGTGCTGCGGGCTCCTTCGCGCAAACTCCTGGCACAGCTCAACTTGCAGGATCCATTGACCTTGCCCGACTCGTTGATCTCACCGCTGCGCACTTGCAGATCACCATTGAGTACGACCCTGCGACCGTTAAGGGGGCTGTCACAATCCGACAGTCTGGCGGCTTGTCGGACATCCAGCTCTGGGAAGCCTGCAATCGCCAACTCGCCCAGCGAGGCCTGACCACAATCATCGCACCTGGCGCCGCGGCCTACTCGGTCGTTTCCCTGCAGGCAGCCGCCGCATCGGCGCGAATTGAGCCAGGCATCCGGTCACGCGGCGGCCTTGACGTTCGATCCCAACTGCAAATTTCAGAACAGGTCGCTATGTTGACGCGCGACCACGCAGCTCCGGTTCATGCCCAGTCGGCGGACAAATCGCCTGCCCGAGGCCTGCGTGCTGATCTCCCGCCTGGATTTATCTCTATTCTCTTCCGACCTGAGCATAGAACCGCAGCCGATCTGGCCGAGCCGCTTCGCATCATGCTAGGCAGATCAGGAGGACATATCGGCGTACTGGGAGATACCGGTCTACTCACAATCAGTGACCTGTCCGCGCGAGTCGATCAGATGATCGGGCTGATCGACATCATGGACTCCGCACGAGGCAGAATCCTGACCCGTGAATACACCAGTCGGCACCTCGCCGCTGATCGTCTTGTCACGCTCACCAGAGAGTTAGCACGCAAACGTGAAGCGGCAGGCGGTGGGAAGCTGGTCGGCGATGTTCATCCATCTGCGGACGATGCCCTTGTGGTCGTGCTCGCGCCGGAACAGGAATTTAACCTCTGGTTATCACTCTTAGACATCGCAGATCGCCTCGAGCCTGTCGAAACGCGCCTTCATAGGTCAGAAGGCCTGGCCTCCCCAGATCTGGCCGCACTGATCAGCCGGGGCGTCAAAAGTGATGATCGTTTGAATATACGCACCGACCCGCTCTCGGGCTCTCTGTTGGTCACCGCGACCAAGTCCCAGCACGATGCCATCGAGTCCTTGCTCGATCGGCTTGAACAGAGCACAACTGGCAGCGTGCTCTCCATGCGCTCGTTTGTCGTCCGCAATCGGCCCGCCGCCGATGTTCTCAGCGTGCTCGAGCGCATGGCGGCTGCGGGCGTCCTCGGATGGCGCACACATGAGCCGCCGCATCTGTCGCCTCCGAAAGGATTCACCGATGAACGGTTCCCGATGGCGGTTGATCCGCCGCAACCACACGGCGCCCGAAGCTCTCCGAGCGCCTCGTTCCTGCTTGACGAAGGCACAAGCACCATCATCGCCGTAGCTACTCCGCGTGTATTGGAACGCATTGAAGAGCTTGTTCGCACACTTGACGTTCGCCAGCAGCAGGTTGCGCTGAGTGTGTTGCTGATCAGCCTGAGCGAATCTCAGACGCACGATCTGGGCGCAGAACTGAGAGGGTCTCTCGGCATCGGCGGCGTCGATATCAAGCTCTCCAGTCTCTTCGGGCTTTCCACGGTCGGCGGCGAAGGTCTTCCTCCTCTCGGCGCATCCCCAGGCTTCGGCGGGGTGGTTCTCAGCCCCGGCGAGTTCAGCGCTGTCATTCGTGCCCTGGAAACCGTCAATCGGGGACGAACCCTGTCGATGCCGACCATCGTCGTCTCGAATGCGCAGCAGGCGAGCGTCAATTCCGTGCTTCAACAACCTTATGTCAGCGTCAACGCCAGTGACACAGTCGCAACGACCAGCTTCGGTGGCACACAAGATGCCGGCACCCAGGTGACCCTCACGCCGCAAATCTCCACCGGCGACCACATCATTCTCGAGTATTCGATCACTCTCAGCACGTTTGTCGGCGAGAGCGCTGCGCCGGGCATTCCGCCGCCGCGGCAGCAAAACACGCTTCGTAGTGTTGTCACCATCCCTGCGGGGTTCACCATCGTCGTCGGCGGAATTGAACTTCAGAACACTTCTTCTGGTGAAAGCCGCGTGCCTGTCTTGGGCAATCTGCCGATCATCGGAGAGCTTGCCAAGTCTCAGTCTCGCACAGGCGGACGGCAGCGATTCTACGCATTCATTCGACCGACCATTCTTCGTGATGTGCATTTTGAAGATCTGAAGTTCGTAAGTGACATGGTGATTTCCCAGACCGGCGTCGATAGTGGCTGGCCCGAACTCATCCCACGCATGATCCTGCCACCGGCCGCATCACCCTTCGAAGTTGCTGCACCATGACGCTTGCACCTTCCAATCCGATGTCTCTATCCGATGCGCCTCCCGCCGCCGCAGTTCCGGGAGCATCCTGGGATGCCTTGTTCGCCGAATTGATCGATCAGGAATTCGCCCGGCGCCATATGCTTGCCCCCGCGCCGTATGGCACCGGCGACCCACTCTCCGCCGACATCTCGGCTGGTACGCTGTTGGCGGCTGCGCACACCTCGCCTGCGGCCATATGGAACTGTGCTGCTCGGCTGCGGCGAGAAGTGACGATTGCCGCATCGCCCCCCGAAGACATCGCTCGTAGGCTTGATGAGGTATACGCACATCGGGCTGATAGGTGGGCCTCCATTGCATCGACGCCCGAGTGGGATGACGACCGTACAGCACGTTTGCTTGCCGATGCCGAGCAGGACATCTTGGCGACAGCGGGCAAGGGGCCGGTCGTCCAGATAGTCGATGCGATGCTTTTTCAGGCACTGTCCCGAAAAGCAAGTGACGTGCATATCCAACCCATCGAAGGCAGCACGCTCGTGCGGTTCCGCATTGACGGTGTTCTGCATACTTGGAAGCGATTGGATCCTGGCCTCGCACGTGCGACGGCATCAAGGATCAAAGTCATGGCAAAGATGGATATTGCCGAGCGGCGGCTCGCACAGGATGGCCGCGCATCAGTTTCGATCGGCACATCTGGTGCACGTGACGCCACCAAATCGCAATCAGGTCGGACGATCGACCTACGTGTCAGTACGCTCCCGACCAGCCATGGAGAGCGCATCGTTGTTCGATTACTGGAAACCGCGCCAGCACGTCCCCATGCCTCCTTCGCCGATTTAGGCATGCCGGCGGATACCGAAACCGCCTTCCTCGAGCGAGCAGGTCGCGCGGGGGGCATTGTTCTGGTCACAGGCCCGACCGGATCCGGCAAAACCACAACGCTCTACACTGTCTTGAGATGGCTGAGTTGCCGTCAACATGCCTCGACAGTCAGCGGCTGTCCAGTCAACATCATGACCATCGAAGACCCGATCGAATACGCCTTGGCCATTGAAGGCGTCTCCATCAGTCAGACTCAGGTCAACACAAGGAAAGGCGTTACATTCTCGACGGGGTTGCGCCATATCTTGCGACAGGATCCCGACGTCATCATGGTCGGTGAAATCCGTGACACTGAGACAGCTCGCCTCGCCTTGCAGGCGTCTCTGACCGGACACCTGGTCTTCAGCACTCTCCACACCAACGATACTGCCACGGCAGCGACACGCCTGCTCGACCTCGAAGCAGAGCCTTATCTGGTCAGCGATTCTCTTTCCTGTGTTCTTGCCCAACGCCTCGTGAGGCGGCGGCACGTCAAATGCCGCGGGAACGGTTGCCCAGATTGCCTGCATGCAGGGTTTCTGGGCCGCATCGGACTGTTTGAACTCCTCATCGTCACCGACTCTGTTCGATCGGCAATTGCGAATGGTGCTGCCGCCTCTCAACTACTCGCTCTCGCCAAATCCCAGGGCATGCGAACGCTCTCTGACGAAGGCTCGCGATTAACCAGGCAAGGCATCACGACGCCGGAAGAAGTCCGCCGCGTCGCCTTCGGGGTTGACCCCTTGTTGCATGGTCTCGTACCCGAAGGGGGGCAGGCGTGATCACTTTCAGATACTCCGCCACACCTCTACTCGGCAATGCCTCCGACCCACCATCTGATCGACTCGGCACTGCGTGCAGTCCAAGTGCCCGAGATGTCCGGGGCGAACTTTCAGCCGACTCCGCCGCTCAGGCAAGGGCGTCCCTACGACGTATCGGCCTCGTCGCAGTTGAACTTCAGCGGGTCGACCCTCCAACCTTGTCGACAGCTCGACGTCGTGCAATCGGCCGGCGTTTGTATCAACGCGCGCGAATATCCGCCAAGGCTGATCTGTTCGACGGAATGGCGATGTTGCTCGAGAGCGGCATTCCGTTGGCTGAGGCGCTACGAACCCTTGAGAAGACGACGCGTCGTCGATCCCTTCGCCGATTGCTCCGCCTGATTCGCGACGGGGTCACCTCCGGGCACGCTCTCAGCGCATCGGCTGAACAATTCCCCGATTGGTTCGATCAGGCAGAATGCGCCATGCTCCGTGCCGGCGAAGAAGCCGGAGAACTTATCCGCATTTTGTATGCACTTGCCCAACGTCGTCGGCGTTCGGGCGATCTTCTTCATCGCTTCATCGCGGTACTTACCTATCCAGCGCTCGTACTCATAGTGGGCACATGTGTAGCTGTTTATTTGAGTACGCGCACGCTGCCGCAGATGCTTGAAATCCTCCATGCGGCATCTATTCCCGTTCCCGCGCTCACGAACCTGGTCATCACGTGCGGACAAGCCGCCGCGGCATGGTGGTGGCTCCTTCCGATAGTGCTGATGATTGTTGTCGCGGCAGGCCGCGCGGAACCCTTTCGACATCTAGCGCGTGCATTGAATCGCAACCATTGTGCCCGTCGGCTTACCCTGCCGCGGTTTGCTCGTGAGGCCGCCCTGGCGGATCTCTGCCTGGTACTCGCTGAGTTGCTTCGCGCCGGATTGCCCCTGGTCGATGCGATGCGATGCGCTGCCTCCGTGGTCCGCGGCCCAGGGAGCTTTGCGCTTCGGAATGAGCTCACCGATGTCGTCCATGCACTTACGCAAGGTCATGATCTTTCCGAATCACTCCGGCATCCCGCTTGGTTTGATGCTGAGTTCAGGCAGCTGATCTGCGTAGCTGAAGAAGCCGGAGAACTCCATGTCGTGCTTGAACGCATCGGCGAACGCCGGAGAAGATCCGCCGAACGCCGCATCGACCGCGTCGCACTCATGGCCGAACCCGCGGCCATTGTCGCGCTCTCACTCCTCGTCGGACTTGTTGTGCTTGCCGCAGTATTACCTCTGGTCAGCCTTCAGAATGCGATCTAGAAAGGCCGCCATGCCGCATCGCCAGCCTCTCCTTACGGACAACACTCGCCGGTTGCCCTGGCTTCACCATTTGGGCATGACCCTTGTCGAAGTGTTGGCGGTCGTAGTCATCCTCGGACTCGTCGCCAGTACACTGGCAGTTGGTTTTAGCGGCGCCCTAGGACGTGGCAAACACGAACTTGCCAAAACACAAATCGCCGTCATTGTCGGTAAAGTCGAGTCATACCGAATCGAACGCGATGCATGGCCGAGCGATGATCTTGGCCTTGAAGCGCTTTCCGATGGTCACGCGTCGCCCTCCGACAGCTATTACCTCTCGCAAGACAAACTGTTCGACCCGTGGGGCAGGCCATACGTTCTTATCGTTCCCGGCCCAGATGGTCATCCCTACGAAGTGCTTACGTTCGGTGCTGACGGTGCTCCCGGTGGTGATGGCCCGAACGCCGACTTATCCAGTGTGAACCTGCATAAGGCACGCTCACGATGAAAATTCTTCTCTCGCGCCCGCCATTCGCCCCTGCTGCGGCACCATCATGCCGCACCGGAGGATTTACCATTTTTGAACTTCTCGCGGCCCTCGCCCTTCTTGGGGCAGCCGCCGCGGCGATCCTGACCCCGCTCGCACGGAGTGACGACGCATCGCGACTCGCCACAGCCGAGTCGGCAATTCACACATTCGATCGAACTGCCCGATCGCTGGCTCAAACCCACGGTCAGGTTGTCCTGTCCACCGATCACCATGGGCATGAACTGCTGATCCTTGATTCTTCGGGCACGATACTGCTCCGCCGCGCCATGCCTGAAGGCTACGCCATCTCCCTGATCGTCCACCCGCTCGCACAACACGTACGCTATGACACCTTAGGGCATGCCTTGCCGTTTGCCGCGGTCATCCGAGGTCGCCACTCTTCCCGCACATTCGCTGTTTCCGGACTTACCGGCCACGTGTACTCCGCCCAACCATGATCATGTACCGACCAATCCGCCCGGGAATCACCCTTTTGGAAACACTCGCAGCAGTCACGCTCGTTGCCGCGTGCGCTGCGGCGACTTGGCCCATCCTGCGCGGAATACTCACACCACCGCTGCCTGGAACCCATCGTCCCGCGCTCGATGTGCTCCAACACGCCGCCGCAACGATGATGCGAGATTCTTCACTACTCCCGGATCAGCGTCTTCCCCGACCGGGCGAGATCGTTCGCATACACCATTCTTCCGCAATGCCACTGCTCAACATAGACGTCCTGCATAGCCCATCCATGCACCATGCCTGGATTCGCTTTTCCGATGGCGAACATCATGTCATTCGCTGGGTACCGCTCGATATCGACGCTCTGCGTCGCATCATTCCCCAATAATGCTTGGAATCGATCCTTGCGAACCGGAATTACGCTTCTCGAAGTCTTGCTCTCGCTCGTGCTCATCGCCTCCATTACGGCGGCCACGTTGTCCTGGTCACGCCACAGCATTGCTGTTGCTCGGGCGTATGAATCGCGCAGCCGATGGCTCATGTCAGCTGAAGCGCTGCTTGATGCCGTACACGCTGACTGTATCCTCGGCGACGCTCCGCCTTCAATTGTCGCTGCAGAGTCCTCACTCACCATTGCTGTTCGGCCGACCTCAGCGGGTCTTGCCATCCCGTATACCCGATTTACACGCAGTTACCACCTATCTGGCGACCACATCGTCATACTCAACCATCCGACGTCCGGTGACGAACTGCTGATCTCCGAAACCGCGCTCGATCGGGTCTCCCGATTCGACGTCCGCCATGACGCGCATCGACACGTGCTGGAGATCTCAGTCTACTCAACGCACGGGCTTCATCATCACCGCATCATTCTTCTACCGGAAAACCCGGGGCCATAATGCCGAGCTTGCTCTGTCCATCTCGATCTCCCCACGCACGAGCATTAGTCATTATGCTGGTCCTTCCACCTATCATGATCGCCTGCGCAGTACTTGCGGCGGCCATGGCAACCAAGTCCTCTGAAACCTCCACGCGAACGATCGCCGCCATTGCCCATCTTGCCGATGACCTGATGCTCGAAGCCGAACGTCCGATCCTGTTCTGGCTGAACAGACATGCCAATCGCGTTGTGCTGCATCCGGGCGTCCTCACCCCGGGCATTGTCATCCTTGACGAAACGCTAGCGGGTCTTGCCGACCAGCGACTTCGTATTACAGCCTTCGACCAGACCGGTATGGTGCATCCCAGTCTTTCAAATCGCTCGCTCCGCACCTTTCTTTCGCCGCATCCTGGGATATCACACGCAGCAGAGGTGATGCTGAACCACCTTTCCACACGCGATGCTCTTCCCCTCGGGCTTGATATCTTGCACGTATCTGAGGGTGTATATCCCACGCATCCGGATGATCCGGCGATCGGGGCCTTGCTTGCCACCCACACATATCTTGAAAACCCACCCCGCGTCAACCTCTCCACTGCGCCACAGTGGTTCCTACTTGCGATCGCCGGTGATGAAACAACATCCGACATGATCAATGACGCTCTCGCCGCTCGCGCCAAAAGCCACCGCCCAGCACTACCCGCGGAAACCACCGCCGCTAGCGAGTGGATCCCCACACTCACAAGCACGTGCTGGTCCTTCCGCGTGGACGTTCAAATCGGACCTGTTTGTCGCTCTCGATGGCTCGTCTTCTATGTGAATGCAGGCCAATGGATGTGTGCCCAACGACTCAACATCTCACCGTAACTATGTCGTCCTTCCCCCCAAAACCCTTTAAGTTCCCGAGGCGTTTTACGCTTGCCGTCGCCAGCACCGCCCTTCTCGCGGCGGTCTGGGCCTTCCGACCACTCCCATCCCCCGCAGTTCCAGAGCTTCCGATGTCGGAACCGGTTCTCAAAGCACCTACAAACAGCATTCCTGAACTCAATCAATCAGCATTTCTGGGTTTATTGCGGCCTCCTCCTCCCCCGGCTCCACCACCAAAACCGCCGCCACCCCGACAAGAACCTCCGGCTCCTCCAGCACCCCCGCCGCCGCCACCTCGGCTCATCCTTATCGCCATCCTCTCCGACAGCACCGAAGTGCCGGCGCTGGCGGCACTCTACGACCCTGATCTCGACACCATGCTCTTTGCGTCACCAGGCCAATTCCTACCGAATGGCCTGCGTGTCGATCGCGTGGAAGCGTCGTACATCATCCTGACGACATCCGGCACCTCCTTCGTGACTTTGCATCTCGATCATCCCGCACGGCCATGAACCTCGCATCTTCCATACCGATCGATCGCACCCTAGCGCCCGAAATGCTTTACTGGAGCCTGCTCGATGCCGATCGCATCGGCAAACCATTGAACACGTCGGCCGCACTATTGGCTCTCTTTGAATGCGACCTTCCTGTTTCCATCGAACAGATCCATATCATTCTCTATCCTTGCGGCGATAGACGCGTGCTTGCCTGTGGCATCGATCGTGGCCTTCTGGCCGACATTCAGGCCGAGTGCCATTCGCAGCACTCAAATCCCCGTACCTGGCTCAGATCGCTCACACCCGACGCTTGGCCTGCATTCCTGCAAGACGCGATGAGGCATACCACACTATGTCCCAGCGATTGTAATTTTCTTGTCGGTCCTCTGACCCCTGCGCCAATCCGAAGGCTGGCCAACCGATCAGCGCGAATATGCGTACTGGCTCTTCTGCTGACAGTCATGATGATCGCCGTCGGGATCGATCGAAGGACACGCCAGTACAGCGAATCGGCAGCCCATTCCGACCAATATGCTCAGCAGCTCATTACTGCGTCGCTGGGTTCTTCCGCCCGCCCGCAGGATCTGATCGCCGAACTCCGTCGGTTGCGCCAGACACGCGGCGTGCAGATCCCCGAGATCGTCTTCGATGCTCCGCTGGCTCTTGAGACCCTGCTCCGAACATGGCCACAGCCGCCCATGGCGCGCGCCGAGTCTATCAGCATCAGTGCCGATCGCACCGTTACCCTCGTCGTCACCGGAGATTCTCTCGACCGAGTTCATGCGCTGGCGGATGCGCTCCGCCCAGAAGGGTGGATCCGGCTCGGCCAGGCGCAGACAAACACCGTTCGAGACGGCGTGCGCATGACTTTGCGCTGGAACATTCCGGCTGATGCTCCCGACTTCGCTGCACTCGCGACGCGCAACGACCCGGATATGGTACCATGAATCAACTTCGTCCCTGGTACATGATCGCCGTAGGTCTCGCCTGCATGGTCGCCTTGTTCGCACTGCTCTTTGTTCGGCTCGACCGTGCGTCCAACACCGCTTCCGCCGCCGAAGCGCGCCTTCGTGCGACCGCCACTGATCTGGCGAGCATCACGCAACTTCGCCGCTCAGCCGAGAATGTGCGCCTCGATCCGCTCAAGGCTGAAGACGTACTCTCCGCGGCACGCGAAACGCTTGTGCTCGCCGAAATCCCCGCCGAGCGGCTCCAGAGCGTTACTCCGGAAGGCAGTCGCCGCATTGCGGACGATATCTATAGCACAATATCGAGGCAGACCATCCGACTCCATGTCGAGCCGCTCTCGGTCGCCGAACTTGGCCGTCTGCTCGGTGCGTGGCGTCTCTGCGCCCCTGCCTGGCGCATCCAGTCCATCGAACTCATCCACGGACGCAACTCGTCGCACGATGCCTTCGCCGTTCGGCTTGTCGCCGCCGCCGAGCATCGAGGCGTCGCACCTTTAACAACTCCTGATCGCAGGAGGAACCGCCTTCCATGAGACCGCACTTCTCCTTATCTCGATCCCCGAGCGTTCGATTCCTGCAGCCCGCGGGCATGGCGCCGATCCGCCGCATTTGCCCCCTGGGTGTGGCCGCCTTGATCGGCTTGGCGGCGGTCAGCATCCTCGGCGCATGCCATCCAGCTCGATCTGCATCTCAAACTCATCGATTTCCCATCGCCCATGCCGAACGTTTGACGTGGCACGCCGCATCGATTGCCGAACGCGACCCCGCCCACGCTGAACGCCTTCTGAAGCAGGCCCTTGAACTGCATCCGTACTTCGGACCAGCCCACAACAACCTCGGTGTCCTCCACTTTCAAAAGGGGGAGCTTCACGCAGCCGCCGTCGCCTTCGAAAACGCCCGATCACTCCTGCCCGCGCACCCCGACCCGCGCATCAACCTTGGCATGACCTTCGAGCGTGCCGGGAGAGTCGAGCACGCCCTCGAAGCCTACTCCGCGGCACTCGAAGTCCATCCGACGCACCTTCCCGCAATCCAAGCTCTGGCTCGATGCCAACTCCGCTACGGCCGCCGAGACGATCGCTCCGATCGATTGCTGGAAACCATCGCCCTCCACGGCGATGAATCCTGGAGACTCTGGGCTCTCGCGCGCTTGCTGCCGTAAACCCACGTTGCCACCCGCATCTCCATCAGGCCGGATCGGACGCCCGATGCCACTATTTAGCCGTCTGCCTCTGGGATAGCCCTCTTGATTCCCCTCCGCCACTTGAACTTCCTAAAGTTACCCATCAGCCCTTCCGGGCAGGAGGCTCCCCATGCGCAGCGACATCAACTACAGCAAGATCATCGACTCGGACGAAGCCCGCAAAGCCCAGGAAGCCGCGGACCGAGCGCCCTCACTCCCCTCCGTCGCGATCGACCCCTCAAAGTTCTATATCACGCAGCATTTCGACCGCTACACGGAAGAAAACCACGAAGTATGGCGCACGCTCTGGCAACGCCGCATGGCAACACTTGAGCAACAGGCCTCGAAGGTGTTCTTGGAAGGGCTCAAGGCGATCAACCTGACCCCGAACCACGTACCCAAGGTCGAGGACGTCAACGCCCGGCTGCGTCCGCTGACCGGCTGGCAAAGCCGACCGGTGCCCGGATACCTTCCCGCGAAGGCGTTCTTCGCCTGCCTGGCACAGCGTCAGTTCCCTACGACTATCACCATCCGCCCGAAGGAGCTGATGGACTACCTCCCCGAGCCAGATATTTTCCACGACATATTCGGTCATGTGCCCTTGCACGCCGACCCGGTCTTCTCCGAGTTCCTTCAGACCTACGGACGCGCTGCACTGCATGCCGACAGTGCCTATCACGTAGAGCGGCTCGGGCGGCTTTTCTGGTTCACGGTCGAGTTCGGGCTGATCCGTGAAGACCACCGCCTCAAACTCTACGGTTCCGGATTAATCAGCTCGATCGGCGAGAGTGCGCACGCACTGCATTCACCCAATGTCGATCGACGCCCCTTCGATCTTGACCGCGTCTGCGAAACCCCGTTCGAAATCGACCACTACCAACCGATTCTCTACGTGCTTGAGTCGTTCGAGCAGCTTCGCGACGCCATGAACAGCTACGCCCAGCGTGTGCTGGCGGAATCCAATGCTGCCTGACCCAGGCCCTCTCCGGCTGTGACCCTGCCGCGACCCGTGCAGTTATCGGTCGCACTGCTCCGGAAAACAACGCACGGGCAACACCCCCGATTCACTCTGCGAAACGCAGTCTGACCTCATCCGCCTCCCTTCGCGCAGAAACGGATGCGGATTCGTATACGCTGCATATGCATCTTCGACCGCCTGATGCCCCTGCAAGGAGTGTCTGATGTTCAACCGCGAAACTCCCCGCCGCCGCCTGAGCGCCGGAAAGCATTTTTCAGTGCTCGTGATGTGCTTGGCTGCGCTCACATGGCCGCAGCAATCGACACACGCGACGCCTTCGCCAGTGCCTGCGGCAAAGAATGACAAGAAGACCGACGAACTGACGTTGGAACGAATCTTCCCCGATCGCAGTATCTTCGGCCCATCCGCTCGTGATATGGCCTTCAGCCGAGATGGACGTTTCTGCGCCTTCCTGTATCGCGCTTACTCCGAGCGAAGGCACGGCAACGACCTCTACATCCACGACACCCAGACCGGCCAGACACGGCGAATCACCACCGCAACACGCATGAGCGCTTTTCAGGCCGACGCCCGAAAGGTCGTGGAGGACCGCGAGGCCAAGGCCAAGAAGGCAGGGATAACCCTCGCCGATCTTGCCGCCGAACAGCTCGAAAGACACGGCTGGGCCGACAAACGCCCATCGGGCACTTGGGAAGGCCAGGCCGCAAGCGAAGGCGGGCCGCTGGCTGCCGGGCCTTGCACGATTGAGTTCAAACCCGGAGCCAAACGGACGATCGTGGGAGAGATCCGACTTGGTCTCGTGCGATTGCCACTGTCAGCAGGCGAGATCTCGCAAGGTCGGCTGACAGCCAAAGTCGAAGATGCCGCCTTGGATGTCAAGGGTGAGCTGAGCATTGATTTCAAAGATGGTTCACTCTCAGGCGCGCTTCGGCTTTCATCGCCAGAGCAGACACTGAACCTCACGCTTTCGCCGAAATCCGAGCCGCCCGCCGACGATGTCCCCCCATCACCCACCGGCGTGCTCGATGCATGGGGTGAGCGCCTTGCGTTGGGCGATGTCGTGCTTGATGACGATGCCACGATCAACGACGAACGCGACGGCCGCCGCCCGCGCGAGCTTGCTCCTCGCTACGCGGGGATTCAGTCGTTTGAATGGTCTCCGACCGGACATGAAATGCTCATCATCAGCGGCGGAGACATCTATCGGTTGACCCTCGATCTTGATGCCTGGGATACCCCGCTCGCACGCCCCGGCGCTCCAACTCCGGCGCCCGATCAGCCCGAGGATGATGTTCCCCCGCCTGAGGCACAGGATGCCGATCAGCAGGAGTCGACCGATGCCGAGGACAACGGCGAAACCCGAGCAGATGACCAGCCCCCTCCGGCCGTTGAGCCAGCCGCCGAGACCGATGCCAAGCCCGCCGCAAAAGCCAAGTCTCCCAAAGTCCAGGAAAAGCCCTTCGTTCCCTATCGCGGTCGTCTCTCGAGACTGACACGCACGCGTGAAACTGAATCAGATGTGCAATATCTTCCCGACGGATCGGGATATACCTACCTCCGCGGTGGGGCTCTGCTTCGAGTCCGCTTCGGGAGCCACGACATCGTCCAGCTCGATCCCGAACTGCGCGACGGCGAACGCATGGTCGGATACCGCATCAGTCCAGACCAGAAACGGCTTGTCTTCCTCGCAACTCGCGGCGAAACCACCGCCAATCGAGCGCGACAAGTGACGATCGTGAACTATCGCGACCGTTTCGCACGCGCCCAGCAGGTCGCCCGGCACATGCCCGATGACCCTTGGCCCGAGTCGTACACCAGCATTTATCTGTTCGACCTTTCAGGTCACCTCACAGAACGCGGCACGCTTGAACGCGTCTTCACACGCCGCGAAACCGGCCCTCGCGACGTGATGTTCGTGCCCGAATGGTCTCCCGATTCATCGCGGGTCGCGTTCGCGGCGTACGAACAGGCCAGCGACCAGATGCTGATCATGGAAGCGGGCTTTGTTGACAAGGCTTCGACGGATGGCGACAAACCCGAGCAAGCCGCTTCTCGACGCAACAATGCGCCCGACCTTGCCGAACCGGAAGACGATGCCCTCGATGACAAGGCGGATTTCAAAATCGAGAATGCCCGCGTGGTATATCGGTTCCTGCATCACGGCGGCCCCAACACACCTCGAATGGTTCGGCCGATGTATCTGCCCGACAGCCGCAGAATCGCCTTCATATCCGAGATGTCAGGGTTCCGACATCTGCATCTGCTCGATCCGCGATATGAGCATGTCACACAACTCACCCACGGACCGTACGAGGTCTACCCCTTCCATCTGTCGCGCGACCACTCGACCCTGTTCGCCGTCGCCACCAAAGACGACCCCAATCAGGAGCATGTCTTCCGGATCACCCTCGAAACCGGCGAGATGACGCGCCTGACCACCGGCGAAGGCGTCTACAGTTCCGCGGCAGTCCGTGATGACGGCTCGTACCTTCTCGCCAACTACGTCGATTTCGGTGGTCCTGTGGAACTGATCGCGATCCGCACCGGCGACGAAATTCGACCCATGACGCGTTCGCATCCCGCCGAAGCACACGCGCTGACCGCCGTCCGACCCGAATACTTCACGTATGAAAATCGTCACGGGCAGACAATTCACGGCCATATGTTCAAACCGTCTGACTGGACGCCGCAGGATCGGCGACCGCTGCTGATTTATGTCTACGGCGGTCCGCTTGGCGAACGCAAAATGGCGACGCGCGGCTCATATGCCGCCCCGAGCTACTTCTTTGCGCGCTACATGACCGAAAAGCACGGCTGGGTGACCGCCACGATCGACCCGCGCGGCGCCTCAGGCTACGGCGCGGTCTTCGAAAAAGCCAACTTCGAGCAGGTCGGCAAACCCCAGACCGAAGACCTCGTCGACGGCGCACGCTGGTTCGTAAAAAACCACGGCGTGGATGAACGCAAACTCGCCATGCACGGCTGGTCCTTCGGCGGTTTCCAGACCCAGATGGTCATGTACACCGAGCCGGATGTCTTTGCCGTCGGCATCGCCGGCGCAGGTCCGACCGAATGGCATAACTACAACTCGTGGTACTCAACCGGCACCATCGGCGCAAACCAGCCCGGCAAGACCGACCTCGAAAAATATTCCCTGCTTCCCCTCGCCAAGAACCTCAAAGGCAAACTGCTCCTTGTGCACGGCGTCGAAGATTCCAACGTGCTCTACCAAGACACCGTCCGCGTCTACCGTGAACTGCTCAAAGCCAACAAGGAAGTCCTCGTCGAACTCTTCATCGATCCCACCGGCGGCCACGGGCTCGGGGGCGACGTCAAAACCATCGGCCGCTATCGCAAATATGAAGACTTCCTGATCCGCCACCTCGGCGCCGGCACGGCAGCCGAACCAGCCCCGGACGATCCCGCCGACTCATCCGACGATCCGACTGAAGAGCCGCCCGCCGAATCGCCCTGACCACCCACTGGTCCCGAGCCGCTCGGCGGCGAATCATCCTGCCTTACCCACGCACCGCACCAGCGGTCAAGGAGTCTCGCATGTCCGTCACCCGCACACTCGAAAACGGCGAAGTTCGCAAGCTCGTGAAGTTCCCCACCGGCAAGCGCAATACCGGCACCCGCAAGTGGAAGCACAAATGGGTCGTCATCCGTCACGCCCCCGCTTCCAAATAATCGGTTCTCGGGCACCCGACAACCTGGAAGCCGCATGGGCCTGCGCGCAAATCCGTTACGATCCGATCTGCACGCAACTCCCGACCGTGCAGATCGCGCCAGCGCGCAACATCAGCACGAATATATCGGCCGCAGCTTCGATTCCAGATATCGCAGCAACGGATCGGCGCTCAGCGGCATCCCTGTGACACGCTCGCAAAGTTCCGACGCTCTATAACGCCGGCCGTGTCGGTGAATATTGGCCCGAAGCCACTCGAGGAGCGCCGCAAACGACCCGGCACAGAAACCTGCCTTAAGCCCGGGTATATCGCGCTCGGCCTGCTCCATGAACTGCGCCATGTACAGATTCCCGAGCGTGTACGTCGGGAAATACCCGAGCAGTCCCGCCGACCAGTGCACATCCTGCAGGCAACCCCGGGTGTCATCCGGCGGTGTCAACCCAAGCAACGCCGCATACATCTCATTCCACAATCCGGGAATGTCGCGGGCCTCGATCTCCTGACGAAAGAGCGCACGTTCCAGCTCGAAACGGATCATCACGTGCAGGTTGTATGTCGCCTCGTCAGCTTCCACGCGAATCAGGCTCGGACGCGCGGTATTCACCGCGCGATACACCTGCTCGGGTAAATACGATGACAACTCCGCCGACATGATGCTCGCTGCGTGCGGCAGCGCCCACGTCCAGAACTCCAGGCTCCGCCCGACCCAGTTCTCCCACAAGCGAGACTGGCTCTCGTGAATGCCGAGACTGATCGACTGGGCAAGCGGCTCACCGAAATGCGCATCCCGAGGCAGCCCCTGCTCATACAACCCGTGCCCGGCTTCGTGCAGAGTGCCGTACAGACCGTCGGTAAAGTGCTCTTCGCGATACCGCGTCGTGAGACGCACATCGTCCGGCCCGATGTCCTGGCAGAACGGATGCGCGGTCGTATCAAGCCGCCCGCGAGCAAGATCAAACCCGATCGACTCGATTACATACAACCCGAAATCGTGCTGTCGAGCGGCTTCGGCCTTGATTTTGATCGGCGCGGGATCCTTCCCCTGACGCAGTTCGACCAGCAGCCGGCTCAAACGATCGCGCAGCGGAGTAAAAACCGCCTCGATCTGTGCCGCCGTCGCCGCCGGCTCATATTCATTGAGCAATGCGTCATACGGCTCGCCTCCGACAGGCGTCCCATAGCACGCCGCCTTGGTCCGGCACAACCCGATGACCCGTTCGAGCCATGGCGCAAACGACGCGAACGCATCCGCGGCCCTCGCCCGCTTCCATGCCTGCTGCGCCTGACTGGTCACCCGCGCGAGTTCGCCGACAAGCTCCGAAGGCAGCCGGACGGCGCGATCAAAATCTATACGAAACTCCCGCACCGATGCAGCATGTGCCGACTGCGGATCAAGCCCCGAAGCCTCCGCCTCCTCGATGCGGTCTCGCATCGCCGCGCAGGTGCGCCGAGTATGCACGAGCATCGCGATCATCCCGATCTGCTCAGCACGGGATTCGGCAGCACCCGATGGCATGTAGGTCTGCTGATCCCAGTCGAGCAAAGACCCCGCGGAAGCAAGAATCGCTGTCTCACGGGCATATGCGGCAAGTTTCTGATAGGCATCTGTCATCGTGCTCTCCGGTCATGCCGTATGCAGATGCACCTCGTGCACGCGGGGAAGTCCGTGTGCCGACTGATGCGGAACTCCCTGGCATGCTTTCGTGACGAAGTCGGCATGATCGGCATCAGAACCCATCCTACAACTCTTCTGCCGCGCATGTCGTGCTACCGCGACGTCGAACCGATCGACAGCGCGGCCCAGCCGTACGGCCAGACGTCTGATCGAACCGGGCAACATCGCTCCGGTTCGTCATTCAAGATACGTATACCCCTCCATGCCGCTGTCATAGAACTTCAGCAGGCTCTGGCCTTCAGGTACGCTGATGCGACCCGCCTTCACTGCGCGCTCCACATCGCGGCGCATCGCCCGCACCAGGTCTTCCGAGTCATACTGCACGTACGCCAGCACTTCCTTGACCGTGTCGCCCTCGATCACTTCGTCAAGATCCCAATCCCCCACGCCCGGCGAATCATCAAACGAGACATGCACAACATGCGTATCACCGTACAAGTTGTGTAGGTCGCCCAGCACTTCCTGATACGCTCCCAGCAGGAAGACACCGAGGTAATAGTGCTCGCCCTCCCGCGGCTCGTGCAGCTCAAGCATCGGCTTGCACGCCGCGCGTTTGTCGATGAACTTATCCACCAGCCCGTCAGAATCGCAGGTAATGTCCGCCAACACCCCTCGGCGCGTCGGCTCCTCGTGCAGACGGTGAATCGGCATAATCGGGAACAGTTGGTCGATCGCCCAGTGATCAGGTAGACTCTGAAAAATCGAGAAATTCACATAGTAAATATCGCTCAGCACCTGCGGCAGCGTGTTGAGATCATCCGGCAGGTCTCCCTTGCGCGAAGCCGCGGCAAGCACCTTGTGCCCGATGGCCCAGAACAGCCGCTCCGTCGCCGATCGCATCGGCAGGCTCATGTACCCCAGGTTGAACAGGCTCATCGCCTCTTCCACCGCCTGCACGGCGTCGTGGTACACCTCGACCAGATTGACCCGCGGCTGGGTTAGCGCATCGTGCGCATCGAGCAGTTCAAGCACCGGCTGAGGCTTGCTCCCCTCTCGCTCCATCAGTTCCCGCACTTCGTCGACGCTGGTCTCCGTCGGAAACTTCGTCGACCCGAGCACATCCATGATCAGCAGCGACGAATGCGCCACCATCGCCCGCCCGCTCTCAGACAGAATCCGCGGATGCGGAAACCCCGCAGCATCGCACACCATCTTGATGCGATATACAATATCCGCCGCATACTCGGCCACGCCGTAGTTCACGCTGCTCGAACTTGCCGAAGCCGACCCGTCATAATCAATCCCCATCCCCCCGCCGACATCGATCGTGTCCAGCCCGGCCCCCACGCGCTTGAGCTCGCAGTAGATGTGCGCAAGCTCGTTCACCGCCGCCTTCACCGCGCGAATGTCGCCCACCTGGCTGCCGATATGAAAGTGGATC
Source organism: Phycisphaeraceae bacterium (assembly GCA_019636695.1). GTDB lineage: Bacteria > Planctomycetota > Phycisphaerae > Phycisphaerales > UBA1924 > JADLCM01. The sequence goes on along the minus strand of JAHBXD010000004.1, from coordinate 328,421 downwards.
ATGTTCAGGCAATCGACCATGCCCTCGCGCTTCAGAAAATCCACCGCTTGCATCATCTCCGTTACGGTCAGGCCGAACTTGCTCCGCATGCCGCCTGATGTCTCCCACCGGCCCACGCCCTGTGTGCTCGGCTTGGCACGCACACCGATCCTCGGACGCACCCCGTATCGCTTCGCATGTTTCACGATCCATTCCAGATCGCTGAACCGCTCAACCACCGGAATGATGTGCCGACCCAGTTTCGTAGCCAGAATCACCGTCTCAATGAACTCCGAGTCCTTGAACCCGTTGCACACGATCGGCATCGTCGGCAGATTCTCCGTCAGCCCGAGCACCGCCAGCAGTTCGGGCTTGCTCCCCGCCTCAAGCCCGAAGCCGAACTCGGCGCCGATATCTCGCACCTCTTCACACAACTGGCGCTGCTGATTGACCTTGATCGGGTAGACGCAGCAATACGTGCCCGTGTAATTATGCTCACCGATCGCGTGATCAAACGCCTCGCGGATCTCTTTCAGCCGATGCCGAAGCAGGTCGCGAAAACGAATAATCACCGGAGTTCCCAGCTCACGCTCCCGCAATCCCTCGATCACCTCGTGAAGGTCTATCTGGCGGCTCGGGTCACGCTCGGGCATCACCGTCAGGTGTCCCTGCTCGTTGATACCGAAATACCCCAGCCCCCACTCGCGCAAGGAATACAACTTCGCCGCCGTGTCAATCGACCACGGCTCGCGCGCTGGCGCGTTGGTTTTCTCCGGTCCGGAAGGACGCTGCCCGCTCAGGGTCGTGAACTGTGCCATTGTGCTGGAAGGCCCGATCTGGCGTCGCCGACTATCCACCCGAGCCGACGACAAATGCGACCCGCCTCGTGTGCTCTACCGGACCCTGGCGGCGCTACCCGCTGCGACCGGAGAATCGGGGCGATATCAGTAGTATTGGGGTCCGCACCCCCCGCGACAACGCCAAAACCAGATTATCCACACCCTCGTCGTCGCTACAGCGCTCCACCCCCGCCAATCTCCCTGCACATATCCCGCCTCATGCCTGCATCGCTACCCTCCGCCGTGCGCCTCGCTCTCGCTCAGGTCAATCCCCTTGTCGGCGCCATCAACGCCAACGCCGCCATCGTCGAAAAATACATCCTCCAGGCGCATGCGGCAGGAGCACATCTCCTCGTCTTTCCCGAACTCATGCTCTGCGGCTATCCCCCCAAAGATCTTCTCATCCAAGAAGGTTTCGTCGCCGCCGCCGCTGATGCCGCCGAACACCTCGGCGCCAGCGTCCCCGACGATCTCACCGTCGTCCTCGGGCTTCCCCTCCCCGCCGACGAAGGCATCACCAACAGCCTGCTCGCCTTTCGCGGCGGACGCCGCCTCGCCCGTTACGACAAACGCCTCCTCCCTACCTACGACGTCTTCGACGAAGACCGTTACTTCCTGCGGGGTGATGCCCCCACCGTCATCGATGTCCACGGCGTCCCTTGCGGTCTCTCGATTTGTGAAGACCTCTGGAAGGGCGAAGATGTCGGGTTCAAGGGGCGTTATCGGTATGCCCCCGACCCCGTTCGCGCCCTCGTCGATGCCGGCGCAAGTCTCATCATCAACCCCTCTGCAAGTCCTTTCGTCCTCGGAAAAGGCGCGCGCCACCGCGCCCTCCTCCGACACCACGCGCAAACGCACAATGTCTGGGTCGCCGCCGTCAATCAAGTCGGCGGCAACGACGAACTGATCTTCGACGGCCATGCCTGCGTCTTCGATCCCACCGGCAAACTCGTCGCCGCAGCACCGGGCTTCTCCGAGGAAATGCTGATCGCCGACCTCACCCCGACGCCGCTCCCAGTCCACGACCCGCTGCTCTCCACCACACCCGAAGCCCAAATCTTTCTCGCGCTCAGGCTCGGACTCGCCGACTACTGCCGCAAGACCGGTTTCCGCTCCGCGCTTCTCGGCGTTTCCGGCGGCATCGATTCCGCCGTCGTCGCTGCGATCGCTGTCGTCGCCCTCGGCCCCGATAACGTCCTCGGTGTCGCGATGCCCGGCCCATACTCAAGCCCGGGCAGTCTCAACGACGCCATCGACCTCACCCGACGCCTCGGTACACGCCTTGTCACCATCCCCATCGAATCGATGCTCGACGCGGCACGGCACGTCATCGATCCGGCCTTTGCATACCTGGACGCATCCCCGCTCGGGGCTGCGCTTCCGGACATCGCCGAAGAAAACATCCAGAGCCGACTCCGCGGCGTCATCACCATGACGCTATCCAACCGCACCGGGTCGCTCGTGCTCACCACCGGAAACAAGAGTGAGCTTTCTGTCGGCTACTGCACCCTCTATGGCGACATGAACGGTGGTCTCGCCGTCATCAGCGACCTCACCAAGGGACAGGTCTACGCCCTCGCACGATGGCTCAACGACAACCACCGCGAATGCGGCCTTCCCTGCCCGCCAATCCCAGAATCGACCATCACGAAGCCGCCCAGCGCCGAACTCGCCCCCGGACAGCGTGACCAAGACACGCTCCCGCCCTACGACCAGCTCGATGACATCGTCCGCCGTTACATCGAAACCCATCAGTCCCCCGCCGGCATTGCCCGCGATACCGGTTACCCCCGACCACTCGTTGACCGCATCTGCCGCATGATCGACCGCAACGAGTACAAGCGCAAACAACTCACTACAGGCCTCAAAATCAGCAGCGTCGCATTCGGTGTCGGAAGACGCATGCCTATCGCCCGCGGATGGTACGAATACCCACCATAACAGGGGGGGTGGCTGCCCAATTTCCCCAATCCAATTGGCTGAATATCCGGGTTTTACCTGGGACTTTTCCTAGTTTGAGTCTTGCTCACGCAAGACCACCCCCTAGACTCTACATGAGGATAAAGAGAAAAGTCGGGCACGAGGCTCGGCTTGGAGACTTGGTACTCCATACACAGGGGAGATTGAAGATGAGAGGCAAGTTCTTTTTGTGCGCGCTCGGTCTGGCCGCCTCCGTCAGCGTCGGTCAGGTGCGCTTTCTCGGTACTGACAATGAAATCCTCCACCGTGCCGACAGCAACGGCAACTACCTCGGCGCTGTCACCCTCGCCGACGGCATCGTCGGCATGACGGTCGTCCCCGCCGGAGTTGCCCTGACCGGCACCTCGGCCGGTGACATCATCGCCATTTCCAGCGCTCAAGACGGCTCGAACCGCTACCCGCTCTACCGTCTCGACAACCCCTTCGGCGCGGCAACCCTCACTCAGATCGGTTCGATCGATCGCAACCTCACATCGCTCACTTGGAAAGCCGGTCGGCTCTACGGCACCAACCCCCTCGGTGCTATCCGCGAAGTCAACTTGGCAACCCTCGACACGGGTCCGGCTGACTTTGCCGGCCCACCCTCCGCGGGCTTCGGCGGCATGCAATACGACAGCGTGAACGACCGCTTCATCCTGTTGACCGCCAACGACGACTCCCTCTATTCCTTCGTCAGCCCCGGTCCGGCCTCGCTGATCGGCTCCACCGGCCAGCTCTTCAATAACAGCGGTATCGAGTTCTTCCAGGGCACCCTCTACGGCGCGCTCGATCTCGAAGGCTCCACCGATTTCCTCTTTGGCTCCTTTGACCTTTCCAGCGGCGCCTTTACCACCCTCGCCACCGTCAGCGGCCATCGCGGCGGCAGCGTCGGCTTCGTCGCCGTCCCCGGCCCGGGCGTCCTTGCCCTGATGGGCGTTGGAGCGCTGGCCGGCCTCCGTCGCCGCCGTGCCTAAATCCCCCCTTCGGCCTCTCACCTCGGGGATTCCTTGACACAACACGCCCCCGCGCTGCCGAATTCAGCGCGGGGGCGTTGCTTATGCATGAGCGATACGATCCACCGTGCGCACACGACGCCCACTGACACTCTGGAAACTTCTGCTCATCGAGCAGCTCCGGCTTCTCGCCCTGACCGTGTCGATCGTCGTTGTCGTCATCGCATTCGCTACCGCGATTGATCCCATCTCCGACGGCAAACTCGCGCTGCTCGACGTTCCCAAATACGTCCTGCTCGCCATACCCCCCATGCTCGCCTACGCGCTGCCTTTCAGCGCGGGGTTTGCAAGCACACTCGCCTATCACCGGTTCAATCAGGACAACGAAACCATCGGCGCCTATGCCAGCGGCATCGGCCATCGCGCCATGCTCGCCCCGGCGCTGGCCGTCGGCATCGCGCTCACACTCTTCCTTGCCGTACTCAACGATCAGGTCAACCCGAGGTTCGTCCGCGAAATGCAGCGACTGATCACCCGCGACCTCGTGCGCATGATCGCGCGCTCGGTCGAGACCGGGAACCCTGTCGTCGTCGGCGGATGGGTGCTGACCGCCGACAAGGCCTATGTTCTGCCCAATCCGCCGCCGGGATATACCGATCAGGCGCGACTTACACGCGTCGTCGCCCTTGAACTCGGCCGTTCAGATATTCCCGATGCCCTCAACGTTGTCGCCGTCGGGTCAAGCTCGCAGGCAGACCTTTGGCTTCGGCGCGTTTCTCGCTCCGACGGCGCGGCCGACGGCTCCGAGGCCATCATCGAACTCGGTCGAACCGTCGCCCAGCCTCGCGGCGACGTCTCCCTCGCTTTCGCCGAATCCGCCACCCTCGGCCCCATCTTCATGCCCGACTCCTTCCGGGAAGAACCCGAGTTCCTCACCGGCACCGAGCTTGCCGGTCTGCGCCGGTCCCCCGACAGCATCGACTCGATCGCTTTCCGTAAGCGCTACCTCGCGCATGCTCTGGCCGAACCTCTCGTCGTCGAAGCCATCCGAGAAGTCGTCGATGCCAACGTCGGCCCCAACGCCACCGGCGAATGGCTTCGCTTCGGTTTCCTCAAAGGCGGCGGACGCATCCAGCTCCTCGGGCGCGGTCTTCGCCCCACCCCCGAAGGGTGGGAAATCCTCCCCTGGGATGCCGACGGTGTCCGCGTGGAATACATCGCCCCTCGAAACACTGACGACGGTTGGAGCGCCGACCACGGCATCGACGATCGTGCCCTTCGACGAGACGTACGCCTCCGCGCTCGATCGGCGCTCATCCGCGTCAATCTTGTTCGCGACGAACGGCAACCCGAACTGACCATCTCGCTCGAACTCCGCCGCACGGTGGAAGACACCCTCGACGGCGCGGGCGAGCGCGAACGGCTTGTCTTTGCTAGCCTTGCACTCGCCGAAGATGATCCGGTTGCTCGCCTTGAATCCGTGCCCGTAGAAGACCTGCTTGCCGAAGCACGCCGACGCATCGCCGCCCAGGAACCCGGCTTCGAGCAGATCATCCGCCCCGCGGGCGACCTCGAAAATCGCCTGCATCGCCTCTATCGGCAGATCACTTCCAAATCTCACGAGCGCATCGCGCTTGCACTCTCATGCCTGACGATGGTCGCCACCGGCTCTCTCGCCGCGCTTCGCCTGCGCGCTGGCTCACCCCTTGCGGTCTACGGCTTGAGCTTCCTTCCCGCCCTGTTCTCACTCATCATGATCAACGGCGGCCAGCACTACGCCCATCGAACCGGTCTTGAAGGGCTGTTCATCATGTGGCTCGGCGTCGCCGTTCCTGCCATCGTCGCCCTCATCCTCTACCGATCGGTCGCCAGGCATTGAAGCACCCGCGCCGAAAGACCACGCACGAATACCAACTGATCGAAGAACGCCCTTTCCCCGGTCCGCGCCCGCATGCCGACTGACCGCGAACGTGCAGCCGATCGCGCACCCGTCTTGTGTTTCGGCTCGATCGCAGCCGACGCCTCAGATCGGGTCTACCTGCGAGGACGATTCTCAAACCCCGTCATACCGCGAGGCCTTCTACTACGCTCACCGACGACTTGGTCGGCACCACCCGCCGAAGCGCAAATCCGCTCTGCTGCATCAGCTCGCCGAACTCCGCCTCCGTGCGTTCGCGCCCGCCGACTGCCACCAGCATTTCCATGTCGATCCACTTCCCCGGGTCCGGTTCGTTCCCCGGCTTGATGACCGCATCAAGCACCAGCAGGCGCCCGCCGGGCGAGAGCGCCTTGCGCGCGGTCCGCAAAATCGCCGCGGCACGCTCGTCATCCCAATCGTGCAGAATGTGCGACATCATCACCGCGTCATACTGCCCGGGGATCTCTTTGAAAAAATCTCCACCGATCGCCTCGGCCCGATCCGCCACACCCATCCGCACGAACACCGCTTCGGCGCCTGCGGCGACCTCCGGCTGCTCAAAGACCGCTCCTCGCATCCCCGGATTCTTCGACAACACCAGCGCCAGCAATTGCCCGTGCCCGCCCCCGATATCCACGATCGACCGAAAACCGGAAAAGTCATACGCCTCAACCGCAGCGGCGTGCATCGTCGCCGCGAGATCCGTCATCGCCTTATTGAAAATCGCCCACTCCTCAGGCTCTTGGCGAAAGAGCGCCCACGTGTCCATCCCATACAGATTGTCCAGCGCCGGCTTCCCCGTCCTCACGCTGTACGAAGCTTCCTGCCAACTCCGGCTGTTGTACGGCCGGTTGAACATGATCGCCGCATACTTCAACGAGCCGGGTATGCCCTCTCGCAGCAGTGCACTCACCGGCGTTTGCGAAAATGTTCTCTCCGGCCCCTCGGCAAAGACCCCCTTGCTCGACAACGCCCGAAGGAGGCGATACAGCGAACGCTCATCGGCGCCTGTCGCCTGAGCCAGATCGCGCACCGGCAACGGCCCGCGAGCAAGGTGATCGGCCACCCCAAGGTTCGCCGCCGCCGCGAGCGCCTGCGATACCCACATCCCCATGGCCATATCGAGCAGTGCCGCAAACGGTGGAATTTCACCAGGTACCTGCATCGCCGACTCCTCAGGGTTCTTTCCGGCCCATCACGCAAAGGCCCACGTGTCGCGCGATCATAGATTCCGGACATCGAATGTCGAGTTCAGGCATGATCCGCCGGTAATTTGCGATAGGCTGAACCGATGCCTGCCGACAACATCGAATATTCCGCCGACTATCGCCATTACCTTTACTACTGGCCTACCGAGGGCGGCTGGCACATCCGCGTTTTCCATAACGGCACAACGCGAACCCTGCTCAGCCTCACCCACCCCAACGGCATCGTCACGCGCTACCGCTTTGACCCCGATGCCCCGCTTCTGCACGTCATTCTCGCGCGAACTGATCGCAGCCTCGTCAACTACCCGGCGACAATCGACCTCGACACCGGCTATTTCTATGTCAACGCCAGACCATCTGCGAGCACCATCCCCAGCGGCGTAGCCAAAGACCTCGAAAGACTCATCACTGAGGGAATTTCACCCACCTATTTCGACCCGAAAAATCCCCCCGAACCGTGGATCCCCCCGGACGACCTCGACCCACTCGGTTACCTCAAGCCCAAACAACCCACACAGCCCGCACCAGAGCCTGAACCCGATGCCGAACCCATCGAGGCGCCACCCCCACCTGACCCTTGGGCGAGTGTCACGTCCGACTCCGGCCTCTGGCGCATCGAGCCGTTCCCCATCGTGCGCGACCACCCCCATCCCCTGCGGGGGGTGCGCATTCTCTCCGTTCCCGATGGTCGCCCCATCCTCGATTCCGCCGGTCTGCTCGCGCACATCAACGCCCAATTTCATCCCGACTCCCACCTCATCGACCTCCACATGACAACCGAGGACGGTGCGAAAACGTCCTACTGCATTGATCTGGATGCCGGTATGTTCTGGGAAACCAGCACCGCAGGGCGCACGGTCTCCGGATATCCCCTCTCGATTCTGGATGATGTGCTCCGCAATGGCAAGCCTGCAAGTCTCGCCGCAGCTTGGGGAATCTCAACCACCGTCGGGCCAAGCGTCGCCAAACCCCCTCCGCAGCAGCCTGCACACACCGATTCGGGCAACTGGCGGATTGACATCGTGCCGGTGATCGGCCCGTCCGGTGTCACGCGCCAAGGCGTGCGGATAGTCCACAACGAGAGCGGGGCCACCCCAGTCGATACCACCCATCTCGATGCGGATGCAAGGGCCGAGTTTCACCCCAAAGGCCACGTCTGCAACCTCATACTGACTTTCCCCGGTTCGGGTGTGCGCGCCTACTGCCTCGACCTGTACTCAGGAATTTTCTGGGGAATCTGGAACATCGTCGAAGGGCGCACCACCGCATACAACCTGTCCTCTCTCCCCAAAGTCCTGGCGTTCGGTGACCATGCCTGCGCGGACGATGGGTGGTGCACATACCTCCAACCCGCGCCAGGAGTTCTCCCGGGTCACACGCCTCCCGTCAAACTTCGCCCGCCCGCGAGTGTCGCGGATGCCACCGTCGCCGCTAGGGTCGCCTCGTTCAGTGCCGCGGCCCACATCGCCGACCTCCCCATTGGTGTCGTCCACGGCATTGCTTTCGCTGCGGCTATCGCTGCAGGCACCATGAGTTCCGAAGAAGCCATCAAGGCGCTCCATCGTGCCTATCCGGGCGAGCCATTCTGGAAATAAACCAAGGTGTTCTACGAACTTCACCCCATTGTGCTTCGGGCTATTACGGATGCCCAAGGGTTGAAATCCGCGAAGTGAGAATCCGAGAAACTATCGCCCAGACATCCGGTTCGGCTGGGGGTCTGGGTTATGTCTGTCTGGAATCGGCCTGAAGGGAGCTTGCATGGGCATCGCAACACGCAGCGGCGTTCTCGGAGTTGTGCTGGCGGTTTCCTTCCCCGCCCTGGGTGATCTCCCTGGCGTGCTCGACCGCGTCCCTGCAAACGCGGGCCTCACGGTCACAGTTTCCAACCTGTCGGTCTTTCACGAGCGGGTATCGGGCATCGCCCGGCTTCTTCGGCTCGATCAGACCGAGGCAGGGCAAAGCCTACGCATGGCGGGCTTGCTCCTCGGAACTCCCGGGCTGGACCCCCAAGGCTCAGTGGCGCTGACGATCCTCTCCGGACCCGACGGGAGTATTGACTTTGACGCCGATGACCCGCCGATGGCGATGCTGATTCCCCTTCGCGACTTCGGAGCCTTCGTCGACACCTTCAACGGGGTGGTCGATCGGCAGATGGCCTCGCTCGAGATGATGGGCGAAGAGGTCTACCTGCGCGATGTCGGAGGCGGGTGGGGCGTGCTCGGGCCGAATCGTGATCTCGTCGCGTCGTACGACGCCACGCCCGGGAAGATGGCCTCGCATCGCGTCCGGCTTGGGGCCGTGGGCGGTCGGGTGGCCGCTGAAAGCACCGTTGTGCTTACGGCTGACATCCAGGTGCTGGCGCCGATGCTCTCGCAGGCGGTGGATGGCTTCCAGAGCCAGATGGACATGGCCGCGATGATGATGGGCGAGCAAGGCGCGGGCCTGCAGAGCATGGCGGCCATGTTTGAATCAGCCGTTGACGAACTGATCCGCGACGGCCAAGTGCTGATGATCGGCCTGGGCCTCGGTGATCAAGGCATCTCGCTCGACGCGGCCGTGCAATTCCGGCAGGGGTCTGAGTCTGCGGGCAAACTCAGCGGGAGAGGACGTGCGTTTGAACTGCTCGGTCGCGTGCCCAACGAGCCGTTCCTGCTCGCGATGTCGCTGGATACTTCTTCGCCCGGAATGAAAGCGTGGCTCAGGCAGATGTCTGAAATGAGCGCGGCGATGAACCCCGAACAGGGCGAGGTCTTCGGCTTCATGGACCTCAACAAGTTCACCGACGACCAGGATGCCACCGTCTTTGTCATCGGCAACCCCCCGAGCGTGATCGGCGGCACGTTGTTCAGCCGAACCGTGCAGTACACCGAGTGCTCGAACCCCAGGGGCATGCTCGACGCCGTCGAGAAAGCCGTGCTCGCGATGAACGACCAGATCGCTGGACCCATGACGTTCAAGACCGATTACACCAGGAACGTCATCGAAATCGGCGGCATCAAGGCCGATGCCTGGAGCATGTCGATGCGCGTCGATCCGGCCGATCCCGAAGGCCAGCAGGTCGGGCCGATGCTGGCGATGATCTTCGGCGCCCCGCTCGGTCCCAGCGGCTATTACGCGCCGACGCGAAACGGCGTCGTGACCACATTCACCAAGAACACCGCCTTTCTCGGCGAAGCCATCGACGCCGCCCAGACGGGCAACGGTCTCAACCGCAACCCGGTCATCGCCCGCGCCGCCGCCCACCTGCCCAAAGATTCCGCCTTCCAGATGTACATCGGCCTCCGCGAAGTCCACCAGCACATCGGCATGTTCGCCGCACTCGCCGGCATCAACCTCGGTGAAGCGCCGGAGCAACTCGGGACGGTCGCCGCGGCTGCATCGATGTCTGACGGCGGCGTGCATGCCCGCCTCTACATTCCGAACGCGCTGCTCGATTTCGGTGCTTCGCTGGCGCAGCGATTCAACAGTGTGGAAGAAGCGCCGCCCCCGCGGCGTGGGCCGCGGTTCTGAATCCGCACTCTCGGCCGCACCTCAGGCGCGGCCGGCGACAAGCACCGTCCAGTCTTCACCGAGTTCGCGCGCGTCGGTAACGGGCCGGGCAGGCGCGCCGGGGGCGATGTCGGCATCGGCATAGACCTCGACGCTCGAATACCCCACTTCGAGCATCGCTTCACGCAGTTCGGCGATCGACCAGAGCCGCCAGTGATAGACAAACGCATCCGGAAGATCCTGCACAAACTCGCCGCTGCGCTCAACCCGAAAACTGATGCGATTTTCGACCATGCCGGTGACGGGGTCGGCCTGTGCGTGCGTCCAGACGTAATGAATCACTTCGCCCGCGCGGCCGGGGTGGCGGCGTTCGATGCTGCCGAGCCGAAACGCCCTCGCGCCCCCGTAGGTGTCACAGGCAAAAATGCCCCCGCCGAACCCTGCGTTGGCGCGCGACAAGCGCTCGCGCGAATACCGCAGATAGCGCATCAGGTCCGCGCGCCGATGCAGATATCCGATCGAGAAATTTCCCACAAATATGATATCCGCCGCGGCCGACGCCGCCGGGGCATCCTTGATGGTGGCGTCGCCGACATGCAGCGCAAGACCAACTGCCGCCTGCTCTCGCTGCGCCTCCTGCCGCGCACGACTGATCGCCTCCGGATCAAGATCGATGCCGATCGCCCGCGATCCATCCCCTCGCTTCGCCCCCTCCGCGCACCACCTCCGCGACACCGCGGCGGTGCCGCAGAAATCCTCACGCAACAGAAACGCCTCGCCCCCGTGCGCAGCCCGAAGCAGGGCGACGACGTGCCGCGGCGACTGGACGCAGAGTTCATAGCAAGTGAATCGGTCGAGCATGAGAAAAGCCGATCACGTTCGTTGCTTGACGGCTCGCCGAGCCATGTGTTTCCTCTTTTGGTCGCCGGGCGTCGGGCCAGTGGGGGAACCAAGTCGGGCAGCTCTTCCGAATGCCATCGTTCCTACCTCTCCCGCCGGAAGGATGAGCGTCTCTTCGTCACAACGCTCTCCCCGCTCCTCACCCCACCTGCTCCACACACCTCAGTACCCGCTCCAAAACACCCTGCTTCCCCACCAGCGCCAGCGTGTCGCCAAGGCCTGGGCTGACGGTCGAGCCGGTGATCGCCACACGCAGCGGCTGGGCCACCTTGCCCATCCCCAACCCCTTCGCCTCGGCCCATGCCTTTAGCGTTCCCTCGATCACCTCCGGCCGCCAATCGCCGATCCCCTCAAGCACCGTCGCCACCTCGCCCAGCACCGAAAGCCCGTTCGGTTCGCCCTTCTTCAGCACCTTCTCCACCGCCGCGGCATCGAAAACCACCGCATCGTCGGCCATAAGCGCGAACTCCAGCCTTCCCACCGCCTCGCGGAAGGTCTGCGCCCGCGGCTGGGCCGCCCGCGCCCCGATCGCAAACCGCGCGTGCTCCCACGCCGCAAGCCGCGGCTCATACTGCCCGCACCACGCCCGAAACCTCGCTGCAAACTCTTCCGGCGCCATCTTCGCCAGCGAATCCTGGTTGAACGCCGCGAGCTTGGCCCGGTCGAACTTGCTGTTGGTCTTGCCGATGCGGTCGAGATCGAAGTGCTCAGCCAGGAACGCCATGTCGAACCGCTCGAGATCGGTGCCGTCCGGGTTCTTCATCCCCGGGTTCCACCCCAACAGCGCGATGTAATTGCACACCACCTCGGGCAGATACCCGCTCCGCCGGAAGTCTTCGACCTCGATCTCGGGCAACTCAATCTTCAGCCCCGCAGCCACGCGCGCCAGCACATCTGCCGGAAGCTGGCTCCGTGCATCTGCAATCCACGCTTGGTACGCTTCGTCCGCAAGGCCGGTCACCCCCAAACGCTCGCTCGAAGCCGATGCCGCCCCGAATCGCGCCTTGCACTCTGCACGCGCGGCTTTGTCCTTGTCGCGCTTACTCATCTTCGAACCATCGGGGTTGAAGATCAGCGGCAGATGGGCATAGACCGGGATGCGGAACGGCGTGCCGTCGTCGTGCTTCAAGGCCAGTTGCAGGGCCACGTGCCGCGGCGTGTTGTTCAGATGCTCCTGCCCGCGCAAAATGTGCGTGACAGCCATCAGTTCATCGTCGATCACCACGGCGAAGTGATACGTCGGAAACCCATCGGCCTTGCGGAGAACAAAGTCGTCGGTGTGCTCGGCCTCGAATGTGATCGCCCCCAGCACGGCGTCGGTGACGTGCACCGGCGTGCCCGGGTGGCGGAAGCGGACAACGTGCATCTCTCCCGCGCGCATGCGGGCCAGCGACCCGGCACGGTCATACGAAGCCTCGCGGATGTAGCGAAATGTTTCCTTGCGCTCTGCCGCGGCCTTGCGCTTGGCTTCGACCTCTTCCGTTGTGTCGAAAGCCGGGTAGGCCAGGTCGCGCTCGATCAGCCAGTCGATCCAGCGGTTGTAGATATCGAGCCGGCGCGACTGTTCAAAAGGGCCGACGCCGCGAGCATCGCCGCCGATGGCTCCCGCGCCTTCCTCACCTGCCCCTTGCCCCTGGCCGCGCACGCGGTACTCCGGCCCATCATCCCAGGCGATGCCCAGCCACGCCAGGTCTTCGAGAATTCCCCGTGTGCTCGCCTCGCTCGACCGCGCCTGGTCCGTGTCCTCGATCCGCAACACGAACCGCCCCCCGTAGCGCCGTGCATACGCCCAGCAGAAGAGGGCCGTCCTGGCTCCGCCGATGTGCAGGTGGCCGGTGGGGGATGGGGCAAAGCGGGTGATGGGCGTCATGGGGATGAAGGGTACCCGCTTAATACCACCGGACGCATATAGAGGCATCGAGTCAACCACCCGCCAGTTCAATCTCGGCGTTTAGCCTTGGCCAGTGCTTCCTGAGTTGTCGCTTGATCTCCGACCGTTGCATCTCTCGCGCTGCCCGAACGGCGTAGGTATAGAAGTTGTTCCGCAGGGTCGGCGAGTCTTGACGCTTGAGCATTGCCTGAGTCGGACCCAAGTGGCTGTACCGGGCGTACAGTTCTTGACGTCGGATCTTCCCGCTGCGTCCTTGACGTCCAGCCGCAGTTGCGGCCCGGCTGGCGGATCGCACACTTCGCTTCATTCGCTGGATGAACTTTGCGATGGTCTGAGGTCGCACAAGCACCCGTTTGCCAGTGAACACGAATCCGAGATACTGAAGCGGCTCAGATGCATTGAGCAATCCGTCGCCATCAGGGGTAAACCGCGCACGCTTGGTTTTGTCATCGTTGATATCAAGGCCAAGGGTCGCCATCGCGGCCTTGAAGGTTTTCTCCACGCATGTGACGTCGTCAGGGTTGCCAACGAGGAGGATGTCATCCGAGTATCGTCTGTAATAGACACCTCGCTCCTTGGCCTCCTCAGCAACTGCCGAATCTGCTTCAAGCATGACTAGATTCGACAGCATGGCGCTGATCGGCGAGCCTTGTGGTATTCCGACCGGCCTCCCGCCCTTGATCATGTACCCTACTGAAATCAGCTCCCCGCCTCGAATCTTCTCGCGAAATTCTCTTGGAGTGCACAGCGTCGCGGGTTGTCGCCAGTTCTCGGCTTGTCTTCGGCCAATCCCCAGCGTCTTGAACACTTCAGACCGATCGGCTTTCGCCCACTTCGTGATGGCCTTGAATACCGCATAATGATCGGGCGGCAGCGTGTCCGTCCCCAGGACGTGGCCCCAGAGTCGCTTAAGTGCATCGTGCGGGATCGTGTCGAAGAACTTCTCGATGTCGAGAGCGATAGCCTCGCAGTCTCCTCGCCGCTCGATCTCGGCGATAGCTTCATGTGCAAAGTGAATGTTGCACTTTGGAGGAACAAATCGTCGATATGCGATCACATTCTCTGTCAAACCTCTGTTTCGCAACTCTTCTTCGTAAGGCAGTTTCAGCAAATAGGCGTAGTAGGAAAAGATAGCTGCATCCGAGTGTGAAGCGAATGCGACAGGTCGTCGCTTAACGTCCATCCTTCGGGTGCCGTCAGCACACTTCTTATAGCGACGCTGCTCGATGTCGAATGCTAAGAATGGCAGAAAGCCGCGCTCCGCCACCGCACCAGGGTCCATGACCAATCGCTGCGCTTGTTCTAGATCGAGAGGTCTGTCAAAATGCGGGTACCCTCGCCTCTTGAACCAAGGCGCGGGATCTGGAGATCTGTCCGCTACCGCATCTTCGTTCAAAGCACAGCCGGGGGAAGGGATTGCGGCATCCACGCGAGTCCCCCCGGCGCACACTCGACGAGTCTCTCGACTCATCGTGCCTTGTCGTTCGCCCTTTGTCGAACTTCAAGTCCGCACAGGAACGAGCCCTGCTATAATCTAGGAGCAAGCCTCATGTTCAAGTTCCAGCGAACCATCCAGTTCCGCACGCGGTCCTGGCTGGCGACGGCTCGACTCAACGTCGAGGCGTCGGCTGCCCTTGCCATCAAGAACGCTCCACCCCTCGGACAACTCCGAGGGCAGGCAATTGTATGCCCCTGGTCACGATCCGGCCATGCGAATCCCGGCAGTTCGCCACTCGCCCTCGGATACACTCCGCCCCATGGCACTCGTCGTCACCGGCACCATCAGCATCGACACCATCCACACCCCCTCTGGCGAGGTCCGGCCCGACATCCTCGGAGGCAGTTGCACATACTTCGCCGCCGCGGCGAGCTTTTTCACCCCCGTGCGCATGGTCGCGGTCGTGGGCCAAGACTTTCCCCCCCACCTCCGCGCGACGCTCGACCGCTTCCCCAACATCGATACCCGCGGCCTGGAAGTGCGCGCTGGAAGCAAGAGTTTTCGTTGGGGCGGCCGCTATCTCGACAACATGGATCAGCGCGAGACGGTCTTTACCGATCTCAACGTCATCGCCGAGGCCCCGCCCCCCGTCCCCGAGGCCTACCGCGATTCGCCCCTGGTCTTCCTCGCCAACACCCACCCCGCCATCCAGATGCACATGCTCGAACACTTTGACCGGCGCATCCTCGCCGTTGCCGACACCATGGATCTCTGGATCAACCACCACCGCGACGACCTGCTCGCCCTCCTCCGTCGCGTAGACGGCCTCGTGCTCAACTACGACGAGGCCGAACTCATGACCGGCAAACGCAATACCGTCGCCGCGGCAAGGGCCTTGCTCGCCCACGGCCCGCGATTTGTCGTCGTGAAAAAGGGCGAGCACGGGTGCATCCTGGCGCACCAGGACGGCCTCGCCGCCCTGCCCGCCTACCCCGCCGAGAACGTCATCGACCCCACCGGCGCCGGTGACACCTTCGCCGGCGGCATGATGGGCCACCTCGCCCGGCGGCTCGCCGAGGGGAAAGAGATCCGCTCGTTCGAAGCCATTCGCCAAGCACTTGCCCACGGCACGATCGTCGCGAGTTTCACGATCGAAGACTTCAGCCTCGACCGCCTCGCCAGGCTGACGGCCGAAGACATCCGGTGGCGCACCGACGAGTTTGCCCGCATGCTGCGCATGGGATAACCGGCCCGAACCGCTGCAAAGCACCACTCACGCATCATGATGCGGGCATGCCGCCCACGCGGCCGGCACTCTTGTGCCCCGATTTTCGCCGATCAAAAGAAATGCCGCCGGGCGGCTCCGTGGCAGCACCCGGCGGCGAGGAGGGGGGCACAATGTTGACTCACCCTCAGGCACGCCCGCGCACACCCGACTTCGGGAAGGACACCCCTGCCGAGGCACGCGTGAACAGAACTGACGACGAGTCATCGGCTCGAACCGTCGAAATATCCCGACGCGATCTCGAGCGATGCATGGGTATACGCATGAACCCCCGGAAAGTTCCGTTCTTCTTGCATCTCTACCCGCCGCGTGCAGACCCGCCGACCCCCTCGGCTGGAGTGGGATCGCACCCGAGGCGACGCCCTCGTGACGCCCCCTCGACCCGTGACGATTGCCTCATATACTCACCTCCACCCCTCGCCCAGGTGGCGGAATTGGCAGACGCACTACCTTGAGGTGGTAGCGCCGCAAGGCGTGGAGGTTCGAATCCTCTCCTGGGCATTCGGCACCCCCCACCGGCACGGCTCCAACCGTGCCGGTTGCAATTCCCCCCTGAATAAGTGGGCATTCCCGAGAACTTCCCCCCGACTCTCGGGGCGTGTCCGCACGTCCCCCTTCAGTCGCTCCGCGCAAGGTCCGATCACCGTGCCAACCTCACGGAGCCTCGCCATGCGCACCATGATCCTCGACCACAACCCCCAGAACCGAAAGACCGTCGCCTCAGTCGTCGCCCAACTCGGCTATCTCGACATTGAGGAAGCCTCGACCGTCGCCGACGCACGAGCCGCCCTCGCTGAGTGGATTCCGGATATCGTTGTCCTGAACGACATCCTTCCCGAAGCGGTCGCCTACGCCCAGAGCGTCCGCAGGCGGAACCCCAAGGTCGTCATCCTCGCGCTTGCTTCTGATCGCGTCAGGTCCGCGGCGGTCGCCTCAGTCGCGAACGCCGTCGTGCGCCCAGGGTTTACCCCGGACGTGGTTGCCCAGCGCCTCACCGAGGCCCTCGCGAACCCTGGACGCCTGGCCGAAGCGGCATAAGTTCAGTTGATGACAAACAGGATGTCTTGGTCGGCATTGCTGACGTGCGTCACAAGCCCCGGCAACGCCTCGCGCAGGCGCTCGGCAAGTCGAGGCAGATAGCCGCGCTCCGTGTTGGTGTGCCCGGCGAGCAACACGCTCAGACCTGTGTTCAGACACTCCAGAACCTTCTGGTGGCGCATTTCGCCGGTGACAAAAACCTCGCATCCTTCGCGCCGGGCAAGCGGCGCAAGGCTTTCCCCAGCGCCAGGGACAACCCCAATCGCTGAAAACGGCCTGTCGTCACCGACCAAGGCCGCACGCAGTCTGCTGCGAGGCAGGTGGCGGCGGAGACGCTCGGCAAGTTCAAAGAGCGTGGCGGGTTGGTCGAGCATCAAGCGTCGGCCCGACCCGGCCCGGCGTCGAGGTTGCGGTTCAAGCGGGTAGACATCGATCGCAGGTTCTTCGTAGGGGTGAAACTGGCGCAGCGTTTCAAGGGCCAGCGCCAGGTTCGCCCTGGGGCAGATCATCTCGATGCGATGCTCGGAAACCATTTCCAAGCGTCCGGGTGCTCCGACCGCGGGAGAGGACTGGGTGTTTCCAAGGAAAGTCCCTGTTCCCGGGGTTGCAAAGGTGCAGAGCGTGTAGTTCCCGATTCGGCCCGCCCCTGCGGTGCCCAAGGCATTCCGGACACGTTCAAGGGCTTCGGTTGGAACAAACGTCACGATCTTGACCTGCTCGGCTCCGGAAGTCGCGGCCTGAAGTGCGCGGCAATCTCCGTGGATCTTGCCGGGGGTCTCTGAGCCGCTCAACCCCTCGCAGAGCCAGTCGGTCAGCCCACCGGGTGTGGCATCAAGCCCGGTATGAGGCGTATAGATGCCCATGCGATGTTCAATCGCTCTAAGCAGAATTCTGCCTTTAGCGGTCTCGTCGGTGATTCTGTCGAGCGGATCCCAGATCGGCGGGTGATAGGCGACGATCATGCGGGCGGATTTCTGGATCGCTTCGTCCATGACCTTCTCGGTAAGGTCGATCGTCAGGACGACCGGGCCATCGAGTTCGGCATCGAGCGAACCGACCTGAAGCCCGACCTTGTCCCAAGGCTCGGCGTGTTCGGGGGGGGCGATTCGTTCAATCGCGGCGATCAGATCCTTGACAATCATGGGAGCCTCCACAGGCATGGTACGTTTGAGCACCCCGGCATGAAGCCGGGATGAGGAAGCAGTGCGTGAAGACGTACGCCAAGATCAACCTGGCGTTGTGGGTCGGCCCGCCCGAGCCTGCCGCCTCTGCGCAAGCCGGGTGGCACCCGATCGAATCATGGATGCATGCGATCGACCTCGCGGATGATCTCGATTTTGACCCTGACGGAGCGAGCCGATTGGAGTTGGACCTTGCCTGGGCGACCGATGCGCCGCGTCCGACGCCCATGGACTGGCCTCCGGAGCGTGACCTGACCATTCGCGCAATGCATGCGCTCGGAGAGGCCATAGGCCGCCCGGTACATGGCAAGCTGACGTTGCGCAAGCGCATACCCGTCGGGGGCGGACTCGGGGGAGGGTCGAGCAACGCCGCGGGAGCACTGCTGCTGGCAAATACACGGCTGAGCCTCGGGCTCTCGATGCCCGAACTCCGCATGATCGGCCAGCGGCTCGGGAGCGACGTCGCGTACTTCCTCGATGACGATGTATCGCAGTTGACCGGTGTCCCTCCCCGGCCGGCGCTGGTGCGTGGGTTCGGCGACGAAGTCGAGAGAATCGCTGGTTCACGCGATGCCCTCACGGTGTTCATCCCGCCGTATGGGTGCGCCACGCCTGCGGTTTATCGCGCTTTCGACGAACTGGGGCACCTTTCACCCAGGCTCGACGTGGCAGGTATGCATGCCGATGCCGTATCAGGCTCTATTGCGGAGGATTTACTCCGCAATGACCTGCTGGAACCAGCGTGTCGTGTTGAGCCGCGACTTGCGGCAGATCTGGAGCGTGTGGGACAGGCGACGGGTCGGCGTGTGCATCTGAGCGGGAGCGGGAGCACCATGTTCGTGCTCGGGGAGTGGAAGGGCAGACTACGGGGAATTGCTGTTGTGGGCTGCCGTTTGACGCCTGGGGCTTGACGGGACCGATGAATGGTGCTTTGGTGAGGACGCCTTGATCGGCTCTTCGTGCGCGTGCGCGAGGTCGGGCCGGGGTTGCTGGCGGGGGGATGGACCCGCCGACGAAGACTGCCGGTGTGGAAGGAGACGTTCTCGATGACGCTTGCCGCTGCTGCCGATCGCGCGACCGCCCTTTTTCGTCGCGAGGGGGAGGCGCTTCGTCAGACGGCGCTTGAAACGGAATGGCTGCTGACCAACGGCCTGGGCGGCTTCAGCATGGGCACCGTGCTCGGCACGCCGACGCGCCGGTATCACGGCCTGCTGATCGCATCGATGCACCCGCCGATCGACCGCATCAACGCGCTGACAACCTTTGACGAACGATTGGTCATTGACGCGGGTTCTCCGACCGCCGACGTCGTCTCGCTCACACCGCTGCACTTTACGGGTGTGGCCGAGCAACCTCGGACGCACCCGAACCTGGTGCGCTTTGAGCGGGGGTATTTCGGATGCCGGTGGCGATATGTTTTTGAAACCGCCTTCGGCGAAGTTTCGCTGGAGCGCATGGTGTACCTGTTCGAAGGGCGTAATGCGATCGCTGTGCGGTATGCCGCCCGCGGACATGGGGTGCCGCTGCGGCTCGAACTTCGGCCGCTGATCCGGCTTGGTGATTTTCACGAGCTGCTGCACGAGGCGAACGCCCCTCGTTTCCGGCTTCGCAGTCTTCCCAACGGCTGCGTGGTGACCGACCGGCACCTGGGGCTGCACATGCACTCACCGGAAGCGGGCTTTACCCCCGAGCCGTGTTGGTGGCGCAACCTGACGTACTGGTGGGAGGCTGATCGCGGGCAGGACCACGTCGAAGACCTGTACTGCCCTGGCGCATTCAACTGGACGACGGTGCCCGCCGGTGGGACGAGTGTTTTGACCGTGCATGCCTCGATCGATGCCATGCCGGTCGGGGCTGTCGAAGACGACGCCGGCATGCGCGATCGACGCATGGCCGAACTGACACGAAAGACGATTGTCGCCTGCGGCGGCGATCGTCTGCCGGTACAGGATCAGCAATCCCTCGCCGCACTGGTTCGTGCAAGCGATGCTTTCGTCGTGCGTCGGGGCCGAGCCGTCGCCGCGGGCAACGGGGGTCACGCCGATGCCGGAGTGAGCGTGATCGCCGGATATCCGTGGTTTGCCGACTGGGGGCGAGACACGATGATCGCCCTTCCCGGGCTTTTCCTGACGACCCAGCGGTTTGAAGAGGCCCGAAAGGTGCTCGAAGTTTTTGCGGCCAACCGGCGCAACGGCATCATTCCCAACCGTTTCGACGACCGCGACGGCAGCGCGTATTACAACACCGTAGACGCCTCGTTGTGGTTCGTACACGCTGCGTGCGCGTATGCGAAGGCCTCAGGAGACGAGGGCATCTGGTCGGGAACAATCGGGCAGGCCTGCGAAGAAGTCATCGAGGCCTATTGCCGGGGTACCGATTTCGGCATCGGCCTCGACGGTTCGGACGGGCTGATCCGCGCGGGTGACCGCACGACCCAACTTACCTGGATGGACGCCAAGCGCGATAGCGTCAGCTTCACACCGCGCCCGGGCAAATGCATCGAGGTGAACGCCCTGTGGTACAGCGGACTGCTCAGCCTGGCCGAAGCGATGCAGTCCATCCATTCCGGACACACGGCGGAATGGCGGGCCATTGCCGCCGCGGCGGGTCGCAGCCTTCAGACACTCTTCTGGAATGAACGCGAGGGGTGTCTGTTTGACCGCCTCGAACCCGGGCGCGATTCCGGTGCGTGGGTCGGTTCGCCCGAGGTCCGTCCGAATCAACTGTTCGCGGTCAGTCTGCCGAACTCGGCGCTGACGCCCGTGCAGCAGCGCTCGGTGGTGGCGGTAGTTCGCGAGCATCTGCTAACGCCGCACGGGTTGCGTTCACTTTCGCCGCGAGACCCGGGATATCACGGCCGATTTGAGGGTCCGCTGCGTCAACGTGACGAGGCGTATCACAACGGGACGGTGTGGCCGTGGTTGCTCGGGGCGTATGTCGACGCGTTGGTGCGGATCGACGGGGCCAAGGGCGCCAATGAGGGCCGTCGGGCAATTCAGACGCTCGTTGACGAGCTTGACGAGCGGTATGTCGGCATGCTTCCGGAGGTTTTTGACGGCGACGAGCCGCAGAGACCGCGCGGCTGTCAATCGCAGGCATGGAGCGTCGCGGAAGTACTGCGCGGGCTGGCGACGGCCATTCGCGCCGGGGGGTGATAGTCCCGCGAACGTCGTCGATCAGCATTCCCACTTGGGTTTGCCGGCCTTGAGGATGCGTTCAGCATCTTCGGGAGTCATCGATCCTTCGGCGACATAGGCCGCCAGTTCGCGGCGCGATTCTTCGGTCTGGCGGCGCTTGCTGATCGAGCTGATCGTGCCGAAGATGATGGCGACAAGGGCGACCAGAATGCCGCCCGAGAAAATAATCACTTTGATGATGTCGTCGCTGCTCAGTTGCGCCAGCGAGAACGCGGGCAGCGCTGTTTGGCCGAAAAATGTGTACAGCACGAATGCACCCTCGGTGTGGATCAATCTTCGGTTTCGCCCGAACGCATCAGACGCTCGCCCTGTTCGGGCGTCATGGTTCCCTCGGCGATGTATGCGGCGATTTCGCGCCGCGTGCGCTCGCGGGCGGTTGACTTCACCATGCTCGAAATCGAGGTGAACGCGATCGCCGCGATCGCGACGCCCCCGAGAATAATCAGGACAAGGACGTCTTCATCGACCAGCTGCTGCAGGATTTGGAACCAGCGTTCATCCATGGGCCGTACCCCCGGGGGATTGTTTGGATCGTGCGGCGGATTCTTTCACCGCGTCAACCGCCAAGCCGAGCTGCATGGAGCCAATACGCCCATACCGAATAAAAATCGAATGCGGGCGCCTCCGACGTATTTCGACTTCCACGAGCGTTTGAGTGCTCGCGGATGAACTCGGGCGGGCAGCGGAACGAAGCATAGTTTTCATCGACGACGGCTTGGGGGGCCTGTGCGGCGAGCTTGGCGAGGAGCTTGGTCATGTTCTCGCGGTCGCTGTAGCCCCTGTCCGAGCCGAGGACATCGAAACTAAGTTTGTCGGCGTTGAAGCGGATGCGCTCGCCGTTCCGGAAATAGACATCGAGCATTTCGGTGGTTTGTATGCGCGTGGAAATGTGGCCGGGCCTGCCGCCGACGGTATCGTGGAAAGCCCTGAAGAATCGGCTGCCGAGGTGGCGCATCATTCTGGACGACGCCGTAACTTGCCGAGGACCATCAATGACTACCTGCCTCTGCGTCGTCCGGAGGGTCGCCCGAACAATTTGGAACACCCCCCGGGTATGCAATACCGTCGACATGCCTCGCCAAGGCTCGACGAGGTATACGCCTTCCTGCTCGGGAATCAGGCGCTTGGCAAGGAATGGTTCCGGGAATGAGGCCAGTTCGTGCTGTGTAGGGGCAAAGGCCAACACCCCGAGATCGCGAAATGAGGCCACGACCTCTTGAGCGACCAGGGCGTCAATGCGGGCGACCACCGCCGGGAACCCGCGGCTGGCGATCAGCCTTGACTGGTGGGGATCGATGCCTGCCGCGGCGACGAGACCGTGGACGATATCGTCATGGGAGGCCCCTTCGGCCCACTGTATCACGGACAGGTATGCCCGCTCTTCCATGAGCACATCGTACTGTGTATCCGCCCGCCCGCTGCAGAAAAAGGGGTTGGTGCGTCGAACAGGAGCCGCCCGGTGGAATTGGGAAGCAACGAGCGCGTCGCCCGAATGATCGGGTTGTATGCCTCCGGGTGCTTCCCTATGACCGATCCGGAGACAGGAGAAACCCATATTCTCGACCCGGATCCGCGCGCGGTCATGCCCTTGTGCGAAGCCGAGGGCTTTCATGTGCCGCGACGGCTGGAGGCGACACTCCGGCAAAAGCGGTTTGTGCTGACGAGCGATGAGGCGTTTTCAGATGTGGTTCGGGCATGCGCCGCCCCGCGCCGACCTGCACGCCCCTCGGAAAGCGTGAGCGAACAGACATGGATCGGCGCGCGCTTGATGCATGCCTATGACGAGCTGCACCATGCCGGATATGCCCACAGCATCGAAGCGTG
The DNA here is from genome assembly GCA_019636695.1 of Phycisphaeraceae bacterium. Lineage (GTDB taxonomy): Bacteria > Planctomycetota > Phycisphaerae > Phycisphaerales > UBA1924 > JADLCM01. The sequence continues at coordinate 305,322 of JAHBXD010000004.1, read as the reverse complement.
GGTGGTTGATGGCTCGACGCGCCGGTTGGTCGGAGGGATTTTCGGCGTGCACATCGGTGGATTCTTCGCCGGGGAGAGCATGTTCAGCCGACCGGAGATCGGCGGAACCAACGCGAGCAAAGCCTGTCTGGTGGCGCTGGTTCGCCATCTTGCATCAAGAGGGGTCGTCCTGTTCGATGTGCAGTTTTCAAACCCGCACCTCGAGCAGTTCGGTGTGCGCTTGTGGCGCAGGGCCGTGTATCACCGGATGCTCCGCGCGGCCGTGGGCATGGAAGTCACCTGGGGTTTGTTCGAAAACGTTTGATATCGCAGTGGGCAGGAAGGCCGGGATGCACCCCAGCCTCTGCCGGAGTTTCGAGGAGCGCGCATGCACGTGCGTCTTGCTGAAGAGCGTGATCTTGATGATGTCACCGCGATTGTGAACTGGGCGATCACGTGCTCGACCGCGCATTTCGGTTTGACGACCACGACAACACACACCATCGTCCAGGAGTGGCGTGCGCAGTGCGATCGCTATCCCTGGCTGATCGCCGAAGATGCGGCGGGATTTCTCGGTTTTGCCAAGGGCGGGCCGTTCCGCGGGCGCGAGGCCTATGACTGGACCGTCGAACTGACGGTGTATGTGCGCCCCGACAAGCATGGCCGAGGCATCGGCCGCGCGCTCTATGCGCGATTGCTCGATATGTTGCGGATGCAGGGGTTCGGACTTGCCGTGGCGCTTGTTGCCGTGCCCAATCCCGCGAGCGAATCGCTGCATCGACGCATCGGCCTGCACGAACTCGGGCGCATGCCGCATGCTGGGTATAAGTTGAACACCTGGCTTGATGTCCTCATTTTCGGAACACGCCTGAACGATTTGGCCGATCCGCCCGCACCCACTCTGCCGGTCTCGGCGGTGATGCCCCGCTTCACCTGGCCCGCGCGAACGATGCGGGATCAAGCGTGATCGAGGGTCCGTCAAACCGAATGTGCTTCGTGATCTTGACGGGCAAACCTCGGGTGACAGACCACGGTCTTCGCGCACCTCTCCCATCGGCCGACCGCTGCCCTGCCGCGAACAACAGGCATCGTTCCATCGGGTGATCGCCTACGTGCATCGCCCCAATACCGCTTCCCGCGGACCGGCGCGACAGGCCCCACCATCATGCACCGATAAATTCAGTTGCGCTGCAACTCTCAACAGCATGAGGCACGCCTGTTGGGGATTTGTGTCGGAAATGCACTGCCCCTGCTGGGCACAGGTCTCATCATTCCGCACGATTCACATGCGATTTTTCGGATATGACCGGAAACCACCTCACAACACAGCCGTATTGGGAACCGTTGGGGGCTGTCTTGAATTGGCGGGCAGAGGCGCCGGCCCGGCCCCCCGAATGTCCTTCGGGAGGGGTGTTCTATGCGCCTCGATGCTCGCCGCATCAGCGGCTGTACGCTCACACTCGCCATGGCCATCACCTGCGGCACGGCCGCGGCGGGTCCGCACGAAATGGGCTCTCCGCTTACGCGCCTGCGTGCCCACGAACACGGGCAGGTGCTGGTGCTCGACGGTGCTCGGTATGTCGCGGCGAAAGATTTCATCTCTGGTCGACTGACCGAGTTCACCCTCTCCGACGGTCAAGTGGTCGATCTCAATGTCCAGCGCATGGAGATCTATTCCCCCAACGCGCGCCTCGTCGCGGTCGACAACTTCGGTGAGCGCGAACTTCCTCGGCCCGACATGGTGCTCTTCTCGGGTGAAGTCGTCGGCGATCCCGATTCCCGCGTCTTCCTCTCCATGTCGCCCTACGGCAACAACGGCTTCGTGCAGTACGACGGCAAAGTCCACATTATCACCAGCGGCGAGTACGGCTTCGGCTTGGATACCGTCATTTACAACCTGTCAGATCTGCCCGAAGGCACGATCAACTGGTATGAATACCGCTGCGGAGTTGACGACATCGACCAACCCATGCCCACCGATGCCGGCGCGGCCGTTCCCGAAAACGTGCCCTGCCGCAACATTGAAATGGCCGTCGAAACCGACCACGAGTTTCTTCTGCGATTCTCAGGCAACCAGAATGCCGCCAACGCCTACATCGCGACGCTTTTCGCCGCCAACAGCTTTATCTACACCCGCGACGTCAATGCTCGCTTTACCGTCGTCTGGTCCCGCCTCTGGCTTACGTCCGACGACCCCTGGACTGCAACCAGCACCAGCACCCAGCTCACCCAGTGGCGAAACTACTGGCTCTCCAACATGACCTCTGTTCATCGCGACCTGGCCCACTTCCTCTCCGGGCGCAACCTCGGCGGCGGTGTCGCCTGGCTGAGCGCCATCTGCACCAACTTCGGCTACGGCCTGAGCGCCAACCTCAACGGCTTCTTCCCCTATCCCATTCAGAACAACCACCCGCAAAACTGGGACCTCATGGTCGTCGCCCACGAAATGGGCCATAACTTCGGCGCGCCCCATACGCACGACAAGAATCCGCCGATCGACGGCTGCGCCTCGGGTGACTGCTCCGTGACCCCAAACGGCACAATCATGAGCTACTGCCACCTCTGCTCCGGCGGCATGAGCAACCTCCGCATGGAGTTCCATCCGCGCAACATCAATGAAGACATGCTCCCGCACCTTGCCTCGCGCACGTGCGACCTTACCTGCCCCGTCGAAATCCTCTTCGATTACCCCCTCGGCCTTCCCGAGATCGTCTCGCCCGGCGGCCTCACCACCGTGCGTGTTGACATCATCGACAACGGCCTTGCTCCGAATCCTGCCCACAGCCGCATCCACTACTCGATCAACGGCGGACCGGTCCAGTCATCCCTTCTCACCCACCTCGGCGGCTCGGCCTACGAAGGCCAACTCGTCGGAGGCGAGTGCGCCGACCCCATCTCCTACTACTTCGCGGCTTCCGCCGATGGCTCAACCTTCTACTACGGCCCCGCCAACGGCCCGGGCGGAGATCGCCACCACGCCCTCTCGGCCGACACCTTCGACCCCACCTTCCACGACAACTGCGAAACCAACCCCGGGTGGACCGTCACCAACTCACCCGGCCTCACCGACGGCCAGTGGACGCGCGGCGTGCCCGTGGTCTGCAACCGCGGCGACCCGCCGACCGACTTCGACGGCTCGGGCCAGTGCTGGCTCACCAACAACAGCCGCGCCAACAACTGCAACACCGACGTTGACGACGGCACCACCACCCTTACCAGCCCAATCATGGACGCCACCGGCGGCGAAGCCTTCATTTCCTACGCCCGCTGGTACAGCAACAACTTCGGCGCTTCTCCCTACGCCGATATCTTCGTCGTCGAGATCTCCAACAACGGCGGTTCGACCTGGGTCAACCTCGAAACCGTCGGCCCCGCAGGGCCGGAAGTCGAAGGCGGCTGGTACTACCGCACCTTCCGCGTCGCCGACTACGTCGCCCCGACCAACCAGATGCGCATCCGCTTCCATGCCAGCGACCTCGGCGCAGGCTCCGTCGTCGAAGCAGCAGTCGATGCCATCAGCATGCGCATCGCCGCGTGCGCCAGCCCATGCCCGGGCGACCTCAGCGGTTCAAGCGATGCCAACGACCCCGCCTACGGCGTACCCGACGGCATCGTTGACGCGGCCGACTTCTTCTACTTCCTCGATCAGTTCGCCTCCGGCAACCTCGCCGTCGCCGACCTGACCGGTTCGAGCGATCCGAACGACCCTGCCTACGGCGTGCCTGATGGCGTCATCGACGCCGCCGACTTTTTCTTCTTCCTCGACATCTTCGTCCTCGGCTGCCCGTAAGCGAGCATCAAACTGCCTCACACCGCAAGCGGTCCGGACTTTCCCGGGCCGCTTGCTTTTTTGCGCGCTCACCGAACCCCGCACGATTCAAGCAGGCGGCGTCAGTTCATTCCCCGTGAAATCAAACAGCATCCCATAGTCCGCCCGCCAGACCGGATACGCCACCTGGCACCGATAGCCCACAAACTCCGTCCGAGACCACCCCACCTGTTCAAACACGTAACTCAGCATCTCGGTATACCGCGGATACAACGGCGTCTCCGCCGCTGCGATCCCCGGTCCCAGAATCTCAAGCCGCGGCTGCGTCGGAATTCGCGTTGACCAGCGGCTCATGCCGTGCGCGGGTTCACTCGGGGTCAACAGGTGCAGCTCAAGCGATGGAATGCACCGTCGGGCGATGTCACGATGCAGAAACACATCAAAGATCAGGTGCTGCGCCGGCAGATTCTGAATCGACCACACCTCGCCGATCGCCGGGCGAAGCAGCGCCGGGTGTGCATCCGGCGCTGTCACGCGATGCGCCAAGACCACATCCATCGGCGATGACTCTTCAGGTCGCGCGGCATCCACCACATACGTCACCCGGTTCCCCCCCGCGCGGCCGATCACCCGCGGCAGAGGGTGCGAACAAAACGGCGCGAGCAATGAACTCGGGGTCTTCCCCGTCGAAGGCATCGCGTCCAACGTCCCGAAAGCCGCCTGCCCCTCCGGCAACGCCGATGCTCGCGCCTGGCCGATCTCCAACGGCACCGCCGGGTTCGACCAGGTATGCCCCAGCAACGCACGCACACGCACGGCCTCGGTCTTGAATGGATCTCCCGGCAACGGACGAATGATCGATGTAGTCACGTTCACGCGCGATCGACGTCCCGTCAACTGCGCTGCCGCCGTGAAAAGCGATTCCCGCACCACGATGTCGTCAATCGCGCGATCCGAAGGCCCCGGCGGCCCACCCGACTCAAGCCGCTGACGAAGCAACCGCTGGCTCCCCCCCAACTGCCCGAGAAGTCCTTCAAACTGGTCGACGGCCGCCGCCGCCGATGCCAGTCTGTCCTCAGCCCCAGACAACACTCTCCCGATCGCCTCCAGAAACTGACGCAGCCCCTGCACACCCGGAAGCTGCACAAGCGTCTCAGCACCCGCCGCAGGATGGTTCGTCGCAGCCACGATCCGCTGGCACGTCGCCCGATCAACTTCAAGCTCTCGCGACAACGCGCTCGCGCCCCGATGCTTCGGATCAATCGCCGCAAGCACCCCGCGAAGTTCGTCGTGCAGCCGACGCCCGATCTGGTCAGCCGAAATCGCCTCCTGACGCGATAACGGGCGTATCACGTTCTGCGGCCGACCCTGACGACGCGGCGCCGGGACAGTCTCCGGAGCGGCATCAACTCTGCTCATGCATGGAACCTCGGAAAAGTCCTTGCGAACAACATCACACTGGATATTCTCAGAATACTTCGTGTGTTTTCTGAGATCAACCCTTTCTATTTTATCGGCTCGGTTCCAAAGACCTTTTGAAGTTCTCATCAGAAGCCCCCTCAGAACAAAAAAAACAGGGGCCTTCTCCTGGAGCAAACCACGCATGATGTCCCACGCCAGGATCACCCTCTCCCTTGCCCTCGCCGCCTGCGCGCACGCCCCCGCCTCCGCGCAGTGGTCGTCTGACCCCTCCCAGGCGCTCGTCGTCGCCGGTGCGCCAGGACAGCAAGTCCAGCCCAAGATCGTCGCCACGGACGACGGCGGGTGCTGGATCACCTGGTTCGACAACGCCACTGGCGGCTACGACGTCCGCATCCAGAAACTCGATGCCGGCGGCCACCCGACGCTCGCCCCCGGGGGCCTGCTTGTCGCTGACCGATCGTTCAGTTCCACGGTGGATTACGACCTTGCCGCCGATACCCAAGGAAATGCCTATGTCACCTTCCGTGATGATCGCGGCGGGGGCATCAATATCACCGTGAACAAAATCAGCCCCGGTGGCGAGCTGCTCTGGGGTGAAAACGGGTTCGGCGTGCGCCTCACCAACGACAGCGACACGAAAAACAACCCCAAGGTCGCACCGTTGCCCGACGGAACCGTCGTCGTCGGCTGGACGCACAACGCCGGGTTTTACGTGCAGCGACTCGATGCCGACGGCGCGCCTCTCTGGGCCGGGCTGGGCGTCAACCTCTCCGAAGCCGGACGTCTGTACACCCTCAGCGATCTTGTGCCTTCTTCCGACGGCGCGGTCATGGCCCTCTGGGTTCGCACGACAACGACAAGTTTCCTCTCCTCAAAAGGCCTCAGCATCCAGAAATTCACACCCAACGGTGCTCCGCTCTGGAACGGGGGGAGCCAAGTCATCATCTACAACCCGACTCCAGCGGGCGAAACACCCGTCCGGTCCATCCAGAACGGCTACTTCCCGACCATGATCTCTGATCAGGCGGGCGGCGCCGTCGTGAACTGGTACGACAACGGCACTGCCCGCAATGCCTGGATCCAGCACATCCTCGCCGATGGAACCCTTCGTTTCGCCGGCGACGGTCTCCCCGGCTCGACGCTCGGCGGCGAACTCCGCCTCTCCAGCGCCGCCGGATACAACCCCGATTCGGGTGAGTACTACCTCGGCTTCAATACCTCCAACGCCGCCCAGAGCCAGTGGGACTACCGCGCCCAGCGATTCGACACCGACGGCACGCCACTCTGGGGCGCGGGAGGCACGACCCTCCTCCCGAGAACGAACGTCCAATCCTCGTTCGACGCCGCCTTCTGGACTAACGGTGGCTTCCATATTTTCCTACTCGAAAACTGCTGCGGCTCGGCCGGTCGTCTTTTCGGGTGGCGTCTCTCGCCGGACGCAACCGCGCAGTGGCCCGCGCCGCACATCGTCAACAGCACTCTTTCTAGTAAATCACGCCTCGTCGCCGACGCGACGCCCGCCGGCATGTCGATGGTCGCATGGTCCGCGGGCGATAGTCAGGCCGACATTCTTGCTCAAAACGTCAACCTTGACGGCACACTCGGTCCCGCGCCTTCATGCCTGGCCGATCTTTCCGGCTCTACAAACCCCGATGATCCTGATTACGGCATCCCTGACGGCATCGTCGATGCCTCCGACTTCTTCTACTACCTCGATCAGTTCGTCGCCGGAAACGTCGCCGTCGCCGACCTCACCGGCGCAAGCGACCCCAACGACCCCGACTACGGCATCCCTGACGGCATCGTCGATGCCTCCGACTTTTTCTATTACCTCGATATATTTGTGGCGGGCTGTCCGTGAGCCGCGGGTGACGTCGCTCGCATTTTGATGCAACAAAAATGCGCGTGGATCGACAACGGTAATTCGTCCACGCCGTAATTCCATGCTCATGTTCAGACTGCTTCACCCCTCGCAAAGCCAAGGGTATGCACTAGTTCTTCTCGCCGCGTGTCATCTTTTTCCCCATCGCCGGACGCTTTTGTTGGCCACATTCAATACACTGTTCAATGACCGACGCCACTGACCTGCTTCAGAACGCCCAGCGTTTCCTCCGCGCTGGTCAGCGTCGCGAAGCGGAACACGCATGCCGAAATGCGCTGCTCATCGATCCTGAAAACTCCGTTGCAAACGGCCTGCTCGGGCAGATGCTTCTGGCCAAGGGCGACGCGGCGTCCGCCGCCCGCTTTCTCCGCGTTGTCGTCGAACAAGGTGTCGCCTCGCCCACGCTTCTTGCGCAATACGCCCAATGCCTTGCCGCTCATCGTGACCAGAACGGCGCTTTGGAGGCGGCGCGGCAAGCAGTCGAGCGCGACCCCCAGGGGTGGGCCACATGTCTCCACGCGGCGATCGCCCTCGCAATGCTGAATCATCCCGAGCAAGAGACCGCATTCAGCCGCGCCCTTGACCTCACGCCGGATCAGGCCGCATGTCTCGTTCAGGCGGCGGATGTGCTCCGTGCTCACCTGCACTACCGCCTCGCCGCCAAAGCCCTGCGGCGTCTGGTCGCGCTTGCTCCCCAAGACCCCGCATCGCATCATGCCCTTGCCGGCGCGCTCTACTACCTTCGCGACTTTGCCGGCTCTGAGGCCGCCCTCCGAAATGCGCTCGCGTTACGCCCTGATTTCGCCCCTGCCTGGAGCAGCCTCTGCCGCGTACTGCAGCGCATGAACCGCCTTGAGGATGCACGCGAGGCCGGCCGCCGCGCAGTCGAGCTTGCCCCTGACGCCGGCGAGGCCCACCTCGAACTCGCCCGCGTCGAGCGGCGGCTGCATCGCCCGAACGATGCCCGGCGGCGCCTCCTGCTCATCGCCGAGTCGCCAACGATCCCCCCTGACGCACTCGTTACCGTTCACAACGAGCTTGGACATGTCCTCGACACCCTTGATGAATGCGACGCTGCGTATCAACACTTCGTCAGGTCGGGCGAAATCTGGCTCAACCTTCCCCAGACACGCCGCTACAGCCTCGATCGCTTTCCCAAGCGCTTGGCGGCCTGGGCATCCGTGGATTGGAAGCGAACGGTCAGAAACCGGCCCGGGAATGACACGCCATCGCCCATTTTCTTAGTCGGCTTCCCTCGCTCAGGTACGACACTGCTTGAGCAAATGCTCTCCTGCCACCCCGATGTCGTCGCGACCGATGAAGAACCACTGCTGACCCGCGAACTGCTCGCACCCATCCGGCGCGCCATTCCGTCGGGCGCTTCCCTTCCTGGACATCTCGGAAACATCTCCGATGAGGTCGTCGCTGCCGCCGCCGCGGCATACTGGGCCGGGGCGCAGCGCCTGTTCGGCAAACGACTTGCAGGGAAGCGCCTGCTGGACAAGTCTCCATTGAACATCTGCTTCCTGCCTCTCATCAGGCGCATCTTCCCGCAGTCACCCGTGATCGTCGCTCTACGTGACCCGCGCGACTGTTGCCTGAGCGGACTCATGGCTGAGTTTCGTGCGAACGACGCCATGGTCCACTTCGGCCGGCTCGACACCATTGTCGCCCTTTACGCCCGCGTCATGTCGCTCTGGATCGGCTATCGCGCTGACCTGGGCTTGCGTTACATCGAATCCAAATACGAAGATCTCACGGCGGATACACCCGCTCAACTTCAGCGCATCGCTGACTTCTGCGCCCTCCCTTGGCACGAGACGATGCTGGAGCCTGCGAAAAAATCGAGAGCTGTGCGAACGCCCAGTTACCAGGGCATCGCACGCAGTGTCTACAGAAACGCCGTCGAGCGATGGCACCGATATCGCGCCCATCTGGAGCCGCACTTTCCCCTTCTTGACCCTTTCGTCCGCGCTTTTGAGTACCCCGCTGACCCCCCAAACACCGCGATGGCCTGATGTTCTACTCGGGATTCCCCTAATGCTCGCCCTGCGCCCCTGAACGTCCGAAAAACCGGGCAATCCACACCCGAATTCCGATTCGAGGCTTGTTCAAAGTCCCCGCCTCGCAGACAATCAAACTCGAACCCCTATCCCACCCTGTGCACGGAGGAGACGTGATGAGAACGCTTGCACTATCGATCGCCATCGCCGCGGGACTCACCGCTTCCGCCGATGCCCAGACCATGACCACCGTTCGAGTCGCGGTCGGACTCGCCCGCCCCGTCTTTGTCACCCACGCACCGGGCATCCCCAACCTGCTCTTCATTGTCGAGCAGCGCTCAGGATCAGTCGGTCGCGTCCGCGTCCTCGATCTTGACACAGGCGTGCTCAGTCCCACGCCCGTGCTCTCCGTCACCGTCTCCACCGCGAGCGAACAGGGCCTCCTCGGCCTCGCCTTCCACCCCGATTTCCAGAACAACCGCCAGCTCTTCATCAGCTACACCAACTCAGGTGGAACCTCCGTCATTTCCAAGTGGATTCTCGGCGCCGACAACGTCGCCACAAACCCCGACACCATCTTCACCCAGAGCCAGCCTCAGGCCAACCACAACGGCGGGTGGATCGGCTTCGGACCCGACGGCTTTCTCTACATCGCCCTCGGTGACGGCGGCGGCGCGGGTGACACCGGCTCGGGCCACAACCCGCTCATCGGCAACAGCCAAGACCTGAACACCAACCTTGGCAAAATGCTCCGCATTGATGTCGACGGCGACGATTTCCCCGCCGACCCCGGCCGCGATTACGCCATACCCGCTGACAACCCCTTCGTCGGCATATCCGGCAATGACGAAATCTGGGCCTACGGCCTGCGCAATCCATGGCGCAACGGCTTCGATCGCGTCACCGGAGATCTCTGGATTGCCGACGTCGGCCAGGATGCAATCGAAGAAATCAACTTCCAGCCCGCCTCGAGCACGGGCGGCGAAAACTACGGCTGGCGCTGCTACGAAGGCAACGCCGCATACAACACCTCAAACTGCGATCCGCGCGAAACCATGACCTTCCCCGTCCGGCAATACTCCCGCGGCGGAAGCCCCTTCCGCTGCTCCATCACCGGCGGATACCTCTACCGCGGCTGCGCCATCCCCGAAATGCTCGGGCACTACTTCTATGCCGACTACTGCTCGAACCAGATCTGGACCATCAACACCAACGGCGGATTCCCCCTCCCCGCCAGCGTCGACCGCACCTCCGAACTCGCACCCGGCCCCGGCCTCAACATCACCAGCATCTCCAGCTTCGGCGAAGACTTCTACGGCGAGCTGTACATCTGCGATCTCAACGGCGGCGAAGTCTTCAAAATCGTCCCCCGCGTCGCCCCGCCCGACGCCGACGGCGACGGCATTCCCGATGCCTGCGAAATCCCCTGCTCACCCGCCGACCTCAGCTCCAGCAGCGATCCAAGCCATCCCGGATACGGCGTCCCCGACCAGATGGTCGACTCCGCCGACTTCTTCTACTTCCTCGACCAGTTCGTCGCCGGCAACCTCGCCGTCGCCGACCTCAGCGGGAGTTCCGATCCCAACGACCCCGCCTACGGCGTCCCCGACGGCCAGATCGATGCCAGCGACTTCTTCTACTTCCTCGACATCTTCATCGCAGGCTGCCCGTAACCTTCCGGTCGCCCACGGCTTTGCGCCGCTCCGGCCAATGCGGCTTCTGCCCGTCACCGGGCATGCGTTGTGCCCCCGCGCAATCCCGTTGCGCGTGGTTATGCCGCATCTTGCACAGCACAACACCCCACGAGTGGCTCGGTGCGCGCTCAACGTAAGCCGATCGCGCGCAGCGGCCCTCTCTTACCAGCACCCTTCCTGGAACATGTCCAGGAAATAAAACAGGTCGTTGGCATCCAGCAGGCCGTCAGGAACCCCGTACATCGGGCTTGAAGGCTCGGTCGAACCCGACAAATCCGCCCGCTCTAGGTTCCCGGCAACGAACTGGTCAAGAAAGTAAAAGAAATCATCGATATCCACAATCCCATTCGGTCGTCCGTAATCCGGATGCACCGGATCGGCCGAACCCGTCAGGTCACCCCGCGCGGCATCACCCGCCATCACCGCCGCGACGAGATAATCCAGATCGTGCTGATCGACCACGCCGTCGGGCACACCATACCGGGCATCGCTCGGGTCGGCGCTCCCCGTCAGGTCCGCGCGCGAAACATCTCCCGTGGCGTACGCATCCAGAAAATAAAAGAGGTCTTCAAAATCCGCCACGCCGTCGGGCACACCGTAGAGCGGGTTCACCGGGTCGCTCGTGCCCGTCATGTCCGCGATGCACGTCTCTCGAAACACCTCGTCCGTCAGCGCCTCCCACAAAAGCGATGCGAGCATGTCGGCTCCCGCCGGTCGCGGATGAATTGCGTCGATCAGCATCGACCGGCCGATCGGCCCGCCCAGAAGCCCCGGCACATTGATGAACCCGATCCGATCCGCCGCTACGCGCGATGTCCCCGACGTCGCCGTCTCATACCCGATCGCCGCCGCAGCCAGCGCCTGCGCGTGCGAAATGCTCTGCTCGGTGCCATACGGCGGCACCAGAAGAAACCACGGCTGCACGCCGTTTGCCGTACTCAGGGCATCAAGCCGATCGATCAGCGCCCGCAGTTTCTCCGCCCATGTCTCATTGAAAGCCGCTTCGTTCGCCCCGAGATGAATCGAAAACACATTCGGATACCCCGTCGCCGCGAAATACTCCCGCAGCCGCTCGTCCGTCGCGAACGGCCCATTCGCGAGCCAATCTGCCAGGCGCGACCCCCCCACCGCCAGCGCATCAAGCTGAAAACCCGTGCGGTCAGTCCGATACATCCGCGTCGTCAGCCAGATCAGATGATTCGGCAACGCTGATTCGTCATACACCCCTGACGCCGTCAGCCGAAACTCGCACTCGCCCATGCCCGCGCCAAGCCCCGGCGCATCGACCCCGACCACCCCCACCGACCCGGAGAGCGAAAACTCCGCGCTCTCGATCCACGCCTGCTGTCCTCGCATCGACCGTGCCTGGACAGCGCTCAACCCCTCGGGCGAACGCAGCACCACAAACGTCGCCCCCATCGGCACATCGTCAAACCAGTCGCCGCTTCGCCACGCGCCCCCCTTCAGCAGACGTGACCCCGTAAACGGCTGTCCCGCCGGGGCATCGGCGAACCACACCGCATCCAACGTCGCAGAAGCGCTGATTCGCTCATACCCGTAACTGAAGGTCCGTTGCCCCGGCAACGCCGAGAGCGTCCGCATGGTGAAGGTCGCCGTGTTCGCACTCGGCGTCGTCAGCGCAATCGTCGGCGCCTGCGCGTTCGTCGGCACGCAGATTCCTGCCCACGCCTCCGGACGCCACCGGCGCACAATCCCCCAGTAATACGACGACTGCAACGCCGTATTCGTGTTCTTATTCGAAATGCTGTCCCCGATGATCACCATGCGGCAGTCGCCCGAGGCAATCAGCTCGGTGAGCGGAGTGCCCGGCCCCACGCCTTCGCGCATCGGCGCCGGATCGCCCCACGCCGGCGACACCAGCACCGTCAGCGCCGCACAGACCGCCGGGTTTCTGAACTTCACGCGCATGGCAGCCCAAGTCCGGGAACGCGCCAAAGCGCGTTCCCTGTCATAAAACTGCACCCGATCGGACCCGTGTCAAGCCCGATCGCGCGGTCTTTTTCTTACCCGGGCCGCGGCCTCGATACCTCACGCCACCTGCAGCAGCTTCATCACCCGCATCATGATGTCTTGCGCCGAGATGCCGCAGTACTTCAGCAGGTCATCCGGCGTCCGCGCCGATTTGGGCACCCGCGCGACGAACATCTGGTCGAGCGTGAACCCGTCGCCGCTGGCCGCCAGCACATCGGCGATCGCAGAACCGATGCCCCCGCCGTAGTTGTCTTCGACGCTGATCACATATCCGCCGTTGGCGTTGATCAGGTCAAGCAGTTTGTCCGCGTCAAAAGGCAGGGAATACAGGTCCACCAGCGTCGCCGACACGCCCGCCTTGTCCAGCAGGTCCAGCGCCTTGTTCGCCTCATGCACCATGTAGCCCGCCGCGCAGATCACCACGTCGCGGCCTTCCGTCAGCACCTCGAACCCGCCGAGGTTGAACAGCGTGTCGTCCGAATAGATGAACTCCGTCTCCGGACGCAGCGTCCGCATATAGCACACGCCCTCATACTCTGCCATCACCTGCGTCAGCGCATACGCCGCATACGCATCCGCCGGCTGAAGCACATAGCACGCGGGGTTTCCGCGGCTGTCGCGCGTCGTCGTGAACGACCGGAACCACGCAACATCCGGAAGGCCCATCTGGCTCGGACCGTCCGCCGCGAGCGTAATCCCCGAGTGCGATCCCACGATCTTCAGATTCGCCCCTGAGTTGATCGCCATCTCGATCTGGTCATACCCGCGCGTAATGAACTTCGCGAAACTCGAGCAGAACGGTATCTTCCCCGCCGCCGAAAGCCCCACGCCCACCGACATCATGTTCTGCTCGGCGATCTTGCACTCCAGGAACCGCGAAGCCAGATCCCCGTCCTTCGCGAACGTGTCGGCGAACGTCGAGTTCGAAACGTCTGCGTCGAGCACCACGATCCGCGGATTCACCCGCCCGAGCGCCCGCAGCGCCAACCCATACGCCTTCCGCGTCGCCAGCCGCCCCGTGTGCAGCAGAGAATCCATGTCCATCGACTTCATCAGCCGCGACATTTCCGGAATCTCAAAACTCCCCGGCTCAAATGCCGCAGCCTCCGCCGGAGGCAGAATCTCAAACGAGTCGGTCTGCGTCAGCGAACTCGTCAACTCCACCCGCCGCTCATCCAGCTCGGCCAGCGCGCGCTTCAGCGCCTCGCCCGTCGCGGGCTTGCCGTGCCACCCGTTGCCCTGAAGACTAGGCGCTCCCCAGCCTTTCACCGTTCGCGCAATCACCGCCATCGGCTTGTCATCGCCGCCCAGAGAAGCAAAAGCGTCAAACGCCTGCTTGATCTGCGAAGGCTCATGCCCGTTGATCGTCCGAACCGTGAACCCCGTCGCCTCCAGTTTGGCCGCGAGCACTTCGGGCGACTGCTGGCCCGACACCCGGTCAGCCTGCCCGTATCCGTTGCAATTGATGATCGTCAGCACGTTGTTCAGACCGCGCTCGACAATGAAATCCAGCGCCTCGGCAATCTGGCCCTCGCGCGCTTCACCGTCGCCGACAACGCAATACAACCGCCGATCCGAACCGTCCAGCCGCGCGGCCTCACCAAGACCCGCCGCCACCGACAACCCCTGGCCCAGCGAACCTGTCGCGGCGTCAAAGAACGGGAACCCCTCCACCGGGTTCGGGTGCCCCTCAAGCGCACTCGACAGATCACGGAACGTCTCAAGATCCTTCAGCGACAATGCCCGCATCGATGAAGGGTCGGTACCAACCTTCACTCCCAGCTTCGCCGCCGCGGCATACACCACCGGCACCGCGTGCCCTTCACTCAGAATCAGGCGATCACTCGTCGGATAATCCGGATAGTCCGGACTCCACCGCATCGCATGGAACAACAACACCGTCACAATGTGTCCGAGGCTCATCGCGGTCGTCGGGTGCCCGCTTCCAGCCTTGGCGCACATCTCCAGCGAAAGACGGTCGAGATCGATGGCCTGGGCATGCACTGCGGCTTCAAAGGACATCCACCAACCTCACTTTCATTCGCCCCAGGAAAAACCTGGGCACGAGAGTCACGCCCCGGCGCACCCCCGACGCTCGGATGAGTGCCCCACTCTGGCAATAGGAAGGGAGTATCTGCCGCTCCGGGCCGCTTGACAACCCGCCACGGGGCAATGTCAGCGATTGGAACGCCGTTTGCAGCAATCGCCACCAAGAACCCAGGGAAACTACTGGGTTGTTTTCTCGCTGCTATCCACCGGTGACGAGCAACCGCCCATCGCCGCACCTCGGCCGACCGCAGACAGATAGTATGTTGGCCCTGAGAGGCCTCCCTCTCGTTGTGTTCGCACCCCCGATGGAGCGAGGGAACCATGAAAGTCATCTGCGACCGCGGCGCGCTGCTCGATGCCGTCAACCAGGTCTCCAGCGTCGTCAACAGCCGTTCCCCTAAGCCCCAACTCGCCTGCGTCAAACTCGTTGCGCTCAAGGACGGAAGCGTCGGCAGGCTCACCCTCACCGCCACCGACGGCGAAATCTCGCTCCGACTTGCCCTTGATCGGGTCGAAGTCGCCCAGCCCGGTGAAGCCCTTGTCCCCGCCGACAAACTCCGCGCCATCGTCAGCGCGCAAGAGTCAGACCCCACCCTCACCATCGAGGCCGACAACGACGCCTGCTCCATCCGCGGCAACGACGCCAAGTTCAAGATTCTGGGCTACCCCCCGGCCGAGTTCCCCCCTGTTCCCACCTTTGCCGAAGTCTCCAAGGGCGCAAAGACCGTCTTTACCCACCCCGCCGGCTCGTTGAGCATGCTCATCACGCGCACCCTCTTCGCCGCCGCGCGCGAAAACTCCCGCTATGCGATCAACGGCGTCCTGCTCAAGCGCGACGGCAAGCGCCTCGAAATGGTCGCGACCGACGGCCGCCGCCTTGCCATCTCGCGCGCCAACCTCGTCGGCGCCGAGAAAGACGCCCACGCCGCGTCGTGCATCGTGCCGGCGAAGGCGCTCTCCTCACTCCTGCGTCTTGTCGGCGATGGTGACGAATCCGTGCGCATCGCCCTCACCGATGCGCAGGTCGTCTTCAACTTCGGCGCCGACGGCGACGAAGACGGCCGCGCATGCCTCTCGAGCAACCTTGTCGAAGGCGCCTTCCCCCCCTACGAAGATGTCATCCCGAAAGAACAGGACAAGTTCGTCGAGTTCGACCGCGACGTCATGGCCTCGGCCGTCCGCCGCGCTGCCCTGCTCACCAACGAAGAGTCCCGGGGCGTCCGCCTCAGTTTCCATGCAGCCGACAAGCAGTTGCAGATCCAGAGCCGCGCCGCCGAACTCGGTGAGGCCGAGATCACGGTCGATCTGGCGTCGTATAAAGGCGACGACATCGTTGTCGGCTTCAACCCCAGCTTCCTTACCGACGCCCTCAAGGTCATCGACGACCCGCGCGTCGCCATGGAACTCAACAAAAGCCCCAGCCGCCCCGGCATCATCAAGGTCGGCACCGAGTTCCTCTACGTCGTCATGCCTGTCACGCTCCAGTGATGCCGATCACGGGCAGCCCGCGACGAACAGGTCGAGGTAAAAGAAAAAGTCCGCGGCATCCAGCCGTCCATCCGGCACGCCGTAAGACGGGTCCGCCGGATCGCTCGACCCGCTCATATCCACACGCGCCAGGTCGCCGGCCTCGAATCGGTCGAGGAAGAAGAAGAAGTCGGCCGAATCGACCACCCCGTCGGGCATGCCGTACAGCGGCGAGTTCGGATCACTCGACCCGCTGAGATCGGCCGGACATGGGTTGGGAAGGTCGGCCCGCCAGGCCCCGCGCCCGTAGGTCGCCACCGTGATCGTGTTCCGCGCGCGATCGATCGCTAGATCACCCACATTGACATTCGGCAGGTCATCGCCGTCCTTCACCCACGTCGCGCCGCCGTCGCAGCTCTGCCATACGCCCGAACCCGACCCCACGTAGAGATGCGGCGGATCGAACCGCCAGTCCACTTCGAGCGCACGCGGCACAACACCCCCGGGCAGGTTGCCGGTCACGCTCACCCACTGCACGCCGTAATTCGTCGTGCGGAAGACCCGCGTGCCCCCTGTCCGCTCGATCGTGCAATACGCCGTCGCGGGATTGGTCGGGTCGATGAAGATGTCAGATACCGCCCCAGCGCCTGAGCCGGGAAGCCCGCTGATCCGCTGGCTCCAGTTCGAGGCGTTGGTGGTGACATAGATCGTCCCGCGGCTGTTGCCCGTGTAGATCGTATCTGACGCCCCCATCGCCACGGCGATGGCGGTCATCACGCCCCCCCCGCCCACCGTGTTCGTGCTGATCGCCGTCCACGTGGGCGAACCGGTCGCGGCGTTGAGCGTGCGCCAGATGCGATTGGTGCCCCCCAGCAGCGACCTCGCGTTGTTCGGGTCCATCACGAGCGGCGCGATGAACGCGCGCGAGTCGTTGCTCCACGGCCCGCTGATGTTGCCGTTGTTCACGCCGTTTACGAACCGATAGACCGACAGATAGACATAGCAGAGGTACTGCCGGCTCTGCGTGTCAAAGTCATAGGCAAGAAACCCGCCGTCGCCGCCGAGCAACTGCGGCCAGGCGTACGAATCGGTCTGCCGCTCGATGTTGCCGTTGTCCTGCGTGCCCATCATCAGCCGATTGCTGTTGAAGGGGCTGACGGCGACGTTGTAGTTCTGCGTCACGGCGAGCGTGGCATTGCAGTTGATCCAGCCTCCGCCTTGGCGGCTGTTGCTCCGCCAGACGCCCCCGTCGTTGGCGACCCAGAGAATCCCCGTCGGCCCCCACGCGATGGCGTGGTGATCGGGGTGCAGTTGCCCACCCGAGTTGGAAATCTCGGTCCAGGTGTTGCCCGCATTGGTCGAGCGAATCACGCCCGCCGGCGCATACCGCGGATCGACCCCGCCGCAGAGCACGAGATTCGGATTCGTCGGATCGACGCCGACGAAGACGTCATACCACCCCTGGGGCGAGGGGAAATTCGGCGTGCTCGTGCGCTCCACCCAGGTGTTGCCCGAGTCACCCGTGCGATAGAACCCCAACAGCCCGCCCGAACTGTTGATGATCGCGGCGTAGAGCACCTGGGGCTGCGATTCACAAATGGCCAGGACAATGCGGCGGAGGCCGCTCGTGGGCAAGCCGCCGGAAAGTTGCGAGAACGTCGTGCCGCCGTCGGTTGAGCGATAGATGCCGTTCCCATGCACGCCGATGTAAACGATGTTGGGGCTGATCGGGTTGACGGCGAGGCTGGAGACGTTGCCGTTGAATCGGCGCGACCACGTAATGCCCCCGTCGTTCGAGTGGGTGTATCCGGCGCTCGAAGTGACGTGGATGACGTTGCTGTTGGTCGGGCTGACGATCAGGCCGGAGCAGTTGTTGCCGACCTGTGAGGTGGTCGCGATGCGCGTCCAGGTCGCGCCCCCGTCGAGTGAGCGAAAGACGCCATCGCCGGTAGACCCGGTCGTGTATTCCCCTGTTCCGGCGTAGACAACCTCGGGGTTTTGCGGGTCGAGCGTTACCACCCCATGATTGA
The DNA here is from genome assembly GCA_019636695.1 of Phycisphaeraceae bacterium. Lineage (GTDB taxonomy): Bacteria > Planctomycetota > Phycisphaerae > Phycisphaerales > UBA1924 > JADLCM01. The sequence goes on along the minus strand of JAHBXD010000004.1, from coordinate 287,035 downwards.
GAATGGAAAGTTCATCGGTCATCGGGGTCCAGAGCGCGCCGGTGTTGGTGGTCTTCCAGATGCCTCCTGATGCCGAAGCGATGTAGACCGTCGCGGGATCGGTCGGGTGCGGCGCGATCGAGACGACGCGGCCTGAGGCGTTCGAGTTGCCCGACCACGCTTCGCCGGTGATCGGGCGCGGCCCGAGGAAACGCCACGAGACGCGGCAGGTGGACTCGGGATGGGCCATGCCCCAGTGCCAGTCGGGCACCGGCTCGCCGACGATGCGCCGGTAACCGGGAGGGGGTGGGCCGTAGCGCGGACGATCGAGCGGATGCGGCTCGCTCTTGATCGCGAGAGGCAGATGATCGCCGGTGGTGTCCGTCGCGGCGACGGAGATTACCAGGGGATCCCCCGGTCTGTGCGAGGCGCACGAAATGAGGGTTGCCGCGAGGACGAGCGGCACGAGTGTGCGAGCGCCCCACGAGAAGATTCTGGGTGACTTCACGGATAGATCCCTCCTGACGTGGCCTGGGCAGATATCGACCGTTCAGACGCGCTCCATCGATCCGAGTCCGAGAAGCGGGGCGTCGGCGCGACGAATCGGGCGCGGCGATCCGAAGGCTGAGAACGGATACGCCCACATGGGATGGGGGTTCCGCGGAATCGGCGGATCGGCGCGGAAGAGGCCGGCGCGGAGCATGGCCCGCGACGGGCCTTGGAAGATGTGCCGAGAGCGAAACGCGCGGAGACATGGCCCGACGATACAACGCGGCGGAGTCGTGTCCAGAATTTTCGGGCGCATGTACGCAAAACTGCGCGCGCATGCGGACAATGAATCAAAAAAGCACGCACCCCTTGGTGCGTGCGTGTGAAGAGATGACGTTGAGCGATCGATCAGGGAAGAGGGTCAAGGCTCGTGCCTGACGCCCTTTGCGCCGATGGTGCACGATGCATGCGCGATCGACTCATGGGCATCCCGCGACGAAGAGATCGAGGTAATAGAAGAAGTCGGCGGCGTCGAGCATGCCATCGGGCACACCGTATGAAGGATCATTGGGATCGACCGAGCCGGTCAGATCGGCTACGGCGAGGTTGCCGGCGACAAACTGATCGAGGTAGTAGAAGAAGTCCGCCGCGTCGACGACACCGTCCGGCACGCCGTAGTTCGGGTCATTAGGATCGACCGCGCCGGAAAGATCGGCCGGGCAACCGGCAAGCCCGATGACTTCGATGACGGCAAAGCCGAACGCGCCGTCGGCGGGATCCTGCACGGTCAGGAAGTAGGCATCGGTGGGCGTGGCGGGGTCGAGTGTCATCAGCATGGTGAAGTTGCCCGCGGGATCGGCGACCACCGCGCCGATGAGCGCATCGTCGAGGGTGACCTCGAGGACAGCGCCGGGCGTGAACTCGGAGCCGAAGATGACAAAGGCTTCGCCCGCCGCGGCATCGACCAGCCCGACATCGGTGCTGACGTGCGGGCCTCTGTCGCCGGCGAACCGATCAAGGATCATGGTGAAGCGATCGAAGCCCGGCGCGCCCATGGGTCCGGCGCCGACGATGACGGAGACGAGATCCGAGGGGGCGGGTTCGAAGAAGGCGATGGGGATGGACCAATCGATGACATGGCCGTAGGGTGTGCTGCCGACGGGCGCGCCGTCGTCGCCTTCATAGAATTTGTGTTCGAGGATCACCGTGCCCATGGTGTTGAAGGTATTGGAAGGGTTGAGGGTATCGAAGGCCGAGATCTGGGCGAAGGGCGCACCGGGTGGAACAAAAATCTGGACAGCGCGCTCGATGCCGACGATATCGCCGATGATCACGCCGGTATCGGGGTTGTTGTCGGTATCGAGCAGGAAGTAGTAATTGCCGGATTGTCCTGGCGCGAAGGCCCCGCCCAGCACGAGGCGCATTTCGTAGGACTCGTCCCCTTCAAGAGAGGTGATGGAGGCATCTTTGACGCCGGAAACGTCATTCGGTGAATCATCGGATGAGTTGTAGCCCAGGGCCGTTTCCTGCTTCTTGTTTTGGGAAGGAGCCGCGGGGGCTTCTTTCTTTTCGACCTTGCCGCGTTTGGCGGCTTCCTTGCGGATTTCCTCTTTTTCGGCATCTGTGAGTTCGGTGCCGGTGCGCGAGTCGCGGCCGTACATCAGGCGCTTGATGAACTCCGCGTCGTAAAGGTCATAATCGATCGTGAGGACGTGGCAGATCTCGTGGGCGACGGTGTTGCCGGTCTTTTCCTTCTCCTTCTCGGCATCGGAGTTTTTGCGGACAAAAACGACGGGGGTCTTATGGATGGCCCAGCCGTTGGTGCCGGGTCTTCCATCGATGGGCTGGTTGCAGAAGTTGATCTTGATGCCTTTGCCCTCGGTGTGGTCTTTGAGTTCTTCCTTGCCTTTCTTGATGGCCTCGGCATCTTCGGTTTCGGCCTGATTGGCATCGCCGTTGCCGACTTCGAAGTCGGTGTTGGTTTTGGCGACCTTGAGTTTGATCTTGGCCTGCTTGAGCACCTCGTTGGCGCGTTCGATGTACCCCTTGGCTTCGTCTTCGGTCACGTTGACGCCCTTGTAGAGATTGATGACGACCGGCAGTTCGATCCAGTCATCAGGGCCTGGATCGGCCCACATGCGTGCTGTGCCGCAACTGAGGATCAGCATGGCCGCGATGGTCGGGGCAAACTTGCGCGTTCGTTTCATGTGCCGGCTCCCTTCGTATTGCATGGGCATCTGGGCAGGATGCAGGAGGCATCCGGCCGTGTCCCGGGTTTCGTCAGCGAAGCGACGAATTGTCCGGCCTACTCACGCGCATAGGGACTTTCTCAGAGATTTCTTTTACATGTAGTGTTATGTTTGCGAGAGAGTCGCACGACCGATTCACAAACAAAGCATGGACAGACGATGAAAAAAGCGGCCCGGGGATTCCGGGCCGCGCTGAAACTCAAGATGTCAGCGATGTCCGCGGGATTTATGGGCAACCCGCGACGAACAGATCGAGGTAATAGAAGAAGTCGGCCGCGTCGATGGCGCCATCGGGCACGCCGTAGGCAGGGTCGTTCGGATCGCTGGATCCGCTGATGTCGGCGACGGCAAGGTTGCCCGAGGCGAACTGATCGAGGAAGTAGAAGAAGTCGGCGGCATCGACCGCGCCGTCGGGCTGGCCGTAGCCGGGATCGTTCGGATCGCTGGATGACGACGTGTCGCCTGGACAGGGCGAGCCATAGGCCCACATCGACGCGGGAATGACCTGCTTGCCGAGACCGCCGCCACGGATGGAGGCGATGACGCCTGCGCCGCCGCCGCGCTCGAAGAAATCGACGCGGACAGCGTGGCGTCCGGCCATGAGGGCGATGTCGCCGGAGCGTTCCTGCATGCCGTGGAGGCCGTCATTATCGACAACCATGACATTGCCGACGTAGAGGCGCGAACCATCGTCGGAGTTGGTGTAGAAGGTGTAGACATCGGTGACGGGAACATCGACATAGGCGGTGAAGACCGCGCCGACATCGTCGGCCCGACCGGAGTTGATGAAGTTCCCGTTGGTAGATGGGAAGTTGATCTGCGCCACGACATCGTGGGCATAGGGGGTGAGCTGCGAGAAATCAGGGAGTTGGGAGAGCGCGGGAAGCGCGTAGTAGGCGACCTTGACGCCGGGCCACGTGAAGGCGGGACGATCGGCGCGGCGGAAGAAGCTGTCGTCGGCGACGGACATGGTGACGGTCGCGCTGTCGGTGAGATCCGTTGTATCGCGGATGGTGTAAGTGAACGAGTCATCGCCGCCCGTGTTCGGCGCGGTGTAGAGCAGTTGGTCGCGTCCGCCGGGGCCGGTGCCGACGGAGCGGGTGACCGTGCCGCCGAGGGCGCTGACGGCGTCGAAGACATCGATCACGATCGGGTCGAGATTCGGATCGAAATCGTTGGCGAGCACATCGATCAGGACGCTGGTCTGAGCGATGACGAAGCCGGCGTCATCGTCGCGTGCGATGGGAGCAAGCGGCCCGGCATTGCCGGCGGCGACCGCGACGGCCATGAAGACGTTGACGCGCCCCCAGCCGAAGATGTCATCTTCACCTGGATCGCCGAGGTCGTCGCAGGTGAGGAAGAGAATGTCTTCGACCTGCTGGTTGGTCAGGGCGGGATTGGCCGACCAGATCATGCCGACGACGCCGTTGGCGACGGGCGTCGCCATGCTGGTGCCGCTGGCGTAGCAATATCCGCCGCCGTTGCAGGAGCTGAGGATGCTGACGCCGGGAGCGAAGATGTCAACCGCCGGGCCGTAGCTGGAGAAACCGGCCTTCTGGTCGGCCTGATCGGATGCGCCGACGATAATGACGCCGGGGAAATCAAACCCGGTGTGATTGGTGTTGCTGTTGCCCGCGGCGTAGAGGTAAAGGCCGCCGATGGACTTGATATATGTGCCCGTGGTGCCGACGGCGGCGTTGTTGACGCCGGAGTAGGAACTGGAGACGGAAGCCGCGCCGTTTTCGATTGCCCAGCGCGCGCCTTGGAGGATGTCATCGAGAAATGCGCCGCCTCCGGCGGAATCGGAGACGCGGATCATCATGAGGCGCATGTTCCAGCCCACACCGGCCACGCCGATGCCGTTGTTGCCGATGGCGGCGGCACATCCGGCGACGTGGGTGCCGTGGCCGTTGAGATCATCTACCTGGCCGCCGTCGACCTCGGCGAGATCGGTGACGGCGTTGAAGCCGAACACGCGGTTGGGCGCGAGATCGGGGTGGGTGAGATCAATGCCCGTATCGGTGAAGGCGAGGATGATGCTGTTGGAGCCGGTCGTGATGTCCCACGCCTTCGGAGATTCCATGGTGAAGTGGTGCCACTGGTTCGGAAACTCGGGATCGTCGGGGAAGGTGTCGAGCGGATAGCACATCCAGTTCGGATGGACATAGTCATAGAAACCGGTGGCCAAGAGTTGTGCGGCGAACTGGTTTTCGCCGTGGCCGCGCGGGGCGCCGGCCTCGGCCGGCGCAACGATGACGAACTCATCGACTTCGGGATAGTGCTTCAACTGATAGGGCGCGAGTGCCTCGAGCACCAGGGTGCGCTGCTCGAAGGCAAGTTCGGCCTTCGGGCGAACAATGAGCTGCCCGGTGAACTCGAGTTCCCCGGGAACTTCGACGAATCGCAGCGCGGGAATGTCGGCCTTGGGCAGCACACCGCCTCTGGTGTTGTCGGCGTGAACGAACCCCGTCGTTCCCAGCGATGAGGCGACGAACAGTGCGATGAACGTGTGACGCATCCAGACCCCCCAGAGGCTGAAACCGCGGTGCGAAGCCCGCGTATGTGTGCGCGGGAACGTACCCGCTTATCGGACGGCAACCCTCAAGCCTGGTTTCCACGCAGTGGCCAATCGGCCGTTTGGCCGCAACGGACCAAGGGTTGTCTGGAGAGATTCGGCTCGGACAGAGGCCCTGTTCCCCATGACAAGCGTTCCTGAGTATGAAAAACCCCTCAGGACGGAGAGGTTTCCGGCCTGAGGGGAATGGGGACTTGTACGTATCACCCTTGCCGCACGCGGGTTATGGGCAACCGGCCACGAAGAGGTCCAGGTAGAAGAAGAAATCACTGGCGTCGAGTTGCCCGTCGGGCACGCCGTAGCCGGGGTCGTTGGGATCGGTGCTGCCGCTGAGGTCGGCAACGCTGAGGTTGCCCGCGGCGAACTGATCGAGGAAGTAGAAGAAGTCGGAGGAGTCGATCTGGCCGTCGGGCACACCGTAATCGGGGCTGTTGGGATCACTCGACCCAGAGAGGTCGCCCCGACAGCCGGCGACTTGCCCGTCGATCTGATACGAGTTGATGATGCTGCTGTTGCTGGCCGGCGGATTGGGGCCGGTGTTCGTCGAGAACAGCGAACCGAAATGGCTCGCTATCCCGGTGGGCAACTGGATCGGGCTGCTGGCTTTCCAGTGGATGCTCGCGGTGCCCGAATTCCAGACCACCAGCCAATAGGTACGCCCGGCTTCGAGGGTAAAAGGTGTCGAAGGCGTGCAGACGTAGTCGGCGATGCCGGTCGAAGTGATGGGCGGCACATCGAGCACTGCCAGTTGATTGGTGGGCAGGCTGCCGACGTTGTCGAAGATCCGCACAAGGGGCATTGCACCAAGGTTTGTCACATCGAGCCGGACCGTAACACTCGTCAGGAGATAGTCATCTCCTGAAGGGATCGTGAAGCCCATGGCCTTGATGCGTCCGCCTTCGAGTGCGGCGGATTGTGTGGCATCATTGCCGGGAAGGTTGGAAATGAGAATGTCGGCCGACGCCGCGCAGGGAACGCCCGCAAGGCAGGCCAAAACGAGGTGACGGAGATTGCAACGAACCATGTGTGTTCCCTCCATTCCTGCGGGGCATGGCACGCAACCACGATGCCTCCGGATTTTGCCCCACTAAGGTCCCAGTGTAATGAAAACCATGGCCATGCCAAGGGGAACCCACGGAAAACTGATCGGACTTTGGGGATTTCCATGGGTTGGGTCGAAGTGCACCCTCCCGATCAGGGGGACGTGTTAGGCTCTGTGCCTGAGCGGAGGCATCAGCCATGACACGACGAATCTTGCTCGCGGCGTGGTGTGCAGCGATTGTTGCGACGGCGCCATCGGCATCGGGCCAGGACCAAGCAATTGCGTTTGTGAACGCGCGGATCATTCCCATCGACGGACCAGAGATAGCCCAGGGGCATCTGGTCGTGCGCGACGGCCGCATTGTGCATGTCGGGGCGGGCGCTCCGCCGCGAGAGAACCTGTCATCCGAGCGAGTGATCGATTGCACGGGGAAAGTGATCATGCCCGGGTTGGTTGACACGCACTCGCACATCGGGGGCGTTGGCGGGGCGGACGGCTCTGGGCCGCTGCAACCCGGGGTTCGCGTGCGAGATTCGATCAATGTTCGATCGAGCGGGTTCAAGCGCGCGCTGGCGGGGGGTCTGACGACCGTGAACATCATGCCGGGGTCAGGTCACCTTTCGAGCGGGCAGACGGTGTATGTCAAGCTGCGTCACCGGAAGGATCTTCCGGGCGGGGGCGTGCGCACGATCGACGACATCACAATCTGGACTCGCGAAGGCGCGCCGATGGGCGGCTTGAAGATGGCCAACGGCACCAACCCGCAACGGAGCGGCGGAGCGAGCGGTTTTCCGGAGACCCGCGGCAAAGCGGCGTTTCTGGTGCGGCAACAGTTCATCAAAGCCCAGGAATATGCCCGAAGACTCGACGCGGCGAAGAACGCGGACGGTGTTGTGGATGAGACAAAATTGCCCGAGCGCGACCTGCACATGGAGACGCTGGCCGAGGTGCTGCGCGGCGAGCGTGTGGTGCATCACCACACGCATCGGCACGACGACATCATCACCGTACTGCGACTGGCGGAAGAGTTCGATTTTCGCGTGGTGCTTCACCATGTGAGCGACGGGTGGGTCGTGGCCGATGAGATCGCGGCGGCCGGAGCGGGCGTCTCGGCGATCCTGATCGATGCGCCGGGCGGCAAGCACGAGGCCGTGGGCCTTCGCTTTGAAGCGGCCGGCATGATGGAGCGTGCGGGCGTGCTGACGGCGATTCACACGGATGACTGGATCACCGACAGCCGGCTTTTTCTGCGAATGGCCGCGTTGGCCGCACGAGGAGGCATGTCGCGTGAAGGGGCGCTGCGATCGGTGACGATCGTCGGCGCGCAACTGCTGGATCTTGACGATCGGCTCGGCTCGCTGACCCCGGGCAAGGATGCGGACTTCATCATTCTCTCTGGCGACCCGCTCAGCGTCTACTCGGTGGTCGAACAAACATGGGTGGAAGGCATGCTGGCTTTTGATCGCAACGACCCCGCCGACCGGCTGTACGCCCTCGGTGGACATGGGGCCGTGCACGACGCCGAGCCGTATTTCTGCTGCTATGACCACCTGATGCAGGAGGCCAAGTGATGCGAATCCTCGGGAAAGTCCTCGGCGCGATCTCCGCCGCGGTGTGCTTGGCGATGAGTGGCATGACTCCGGCGGCGGAGGCCCAGCTCGCCGTGCGTGCGGAAACACTCTGGACAATGGAAGGATCACCGATCGCCGACGGCGTGGTCGTCATCGGGGCGGACGGCAAGATTGCGGCGGTCGGCCCGTTCGGCGAGGTGGCGATTCCGTTCGGAATGGAAGTACGGCGGTGTGCGGTCGCGACCCCAGGACTTGTGGATGTGCGTTCGACGATCGGTCTTACGGGGATATACAACGTTCCCGCCGATCAGGACCAATTCGACCGCGGCTCACCGATGCAGCCGCAGCTACGGGCGATAGACGCTTACAACCCGCGAGAGCGCCTGGTGGCCTATGCGCGCGGTTTCGGCGTCACGACGTTGCACACGGGGCATGCACCGGGTGAACTGCTGTCGGGCCAGACGATGATCGTCAAGACGCGCGGCGGAACCGTGGATGACGCGGTAGTGGTGCGAGAGGCTGGGGTAGCGGCGACACTCAGCCCGATCGCGCAGAAGGGCGGGGGGCAAAGCCCGGGCACTCGGGCACGCATGGTCGAGATGCTGCGGAGCGATCTGATCGAGGCGCGCGCCTATGCGCGAAAGCATGAAGCCTCAGACGCCGAGGGGAAAGAGCCGCAATCGCGCGATCTGAAACTTGAGTCGCTTGCCCGGGTGCTCTCGGGTGAACTGCCGCTGATTGTAACGGCGAACAAATCGCAGGACATCGCCAACGCACTGCGCCTGGCGGATGAATTCGGTTTTCGCCTCTGGCTTGACATGGGCGCCGAGAGTTCTTTATTTGCTGATGAACTCAAGCAAAGGCAAATCCCTGTGCTGCTGCACCCGACGATGGCCAGAGCCGTAGGCGATCTTGATGCGCTCAGCCTCGCCGCGGCGACAGCGCTCGCCGACGCCGGCGTGTTGTTCGCAATCCAGAGCGGGTATGAGGGGTATGTGCCCAAGGTGCGCATCGTGCTGTTCGAGGCCGCCGTCGCCGCGGGCTACGGCGGGCTGGGCTTTGAGCGGGGCCTTCGAGCCGTGACGATCGACGCCGCACGCATTCTGGGCATTGACAACCGTGTCGGCTCATTGGCCGTCGGGAAGGACGGCGACGTGGCGATGTATTCCGGTGATCCGTTCGAATATACGACGCGATGCATCGGTGTCATCATCGAGGGCGAGTTGTACGTAGGCGAAGAGGCTTTCGAGCGCAACTATCCATAGAACTGCCGCCCTTCAAGATGCCGCCAATAGAGGCCGTCGGCCCAACTGCCGCAGACCTTTGTCACGGTCGAAACGGTGAACACCTACCTGCGCCGCGGATGACGGTGGCACCATGCGTGCGAATGTTCACACCGCGCGGCGAACTGATCGCCTGCGATCGATGGGCAGCAGCCCACCCCGCGTGAACCCTCACCCTTCACCCACACCCGGCATCAAGGACAGCCGGCGACAAAGACATCGAGATAGAAGAAGAAGTCTGCCGCATCAATCGCGCCATCGGGCACGCCGTAGGCCGGGTCGTTCGGATCGGCCGAGCCGGTCAGATCGGCGACATCGAGATTGCCCGCGATGAACTGGTCGAGGAAGTAGAAGAAATCGGCGGCGTCAACCACGCCGTCGGGCACGCCGTAGGCCGGGTCGTTCGGATCGGCCGAGCCGGTCAGATCAGCCGGACAGGACAGGTCCGCGACCATGCCGACGAGACGCACGCGGAGCACGGGCTGGTCGGGAGCGTTGGTGAGCACAAGCAACTCGGCGTCGCGCAAACCCGGCGTTGAAGTATCCATCGCGATGTTGTGCGTATTTGCATCGCCGCCTGCACTCTCAAAGAAAAGACCGGCAGGAGCCGAGAAGCCCGCGGGCGCGGAGAGTTCGTACATCAGGTCGGATATGCCGAAGTCACTCCAGAGGGTGACATCACCCGAGTTGGTGACAGTGAGCGTGGCCATCGCCGGCTCATCAGGAGCGACCGTGCCGAAATCAAGAAGAATGTCGGCCTCGGCCTGAGGCGGAACGAGAAAATCGAGAAACACGGGCAAGTGCCCGGCGCCGTTGGCGCAGTCGATCAGCGCCTGCGCGATGGCCGGGCCGACCATGGTGTTGCCCTCGACACGGAGCGTGACATCGAAACTTGTGCCGTCGTTACCCCACGAGCGGTAGCTGTGGAACGGGTCGTTCCATGTCGTGGTGCTGTACGCCCGAGTGGCGTCGCCGAGATATTCAAACCCCTGCAGGTTGACAAGCGACGGGGCAATCAGAATCTGGTCGTGCCGGTCATCCATCCCGCCCGGGCCGATGGGATCCTGCGTATGGACGAAACGGAATGCCCCGTTGTTGTTCCACGACCCGGGCGTGCGGATCGGATCAACAAAGACCTGAAGCAGCGTCTGGTAGGCCGCCTGCGATGAGGTCTGGATGTTGAAATCGCCCCCGATGAGAAACGCGCGGCCGTCGGTAAGGGTAAGCACGTCGTCACGCACTCGCTGCGCTTCGACCAATCGGCGCTGTTGATCCGCACTTGAAGAACCGGCCTTCATGTGCGTGCTGTACATGGAAAGCACCGTCTCGGGCGCCTCATATCCGACAAGGCGAACGTCATACCGGATCGTGTGCCGCGGCGGCGCGGGGGCAGGACCGCCGAAACTCACGATCTCCTGTCCGAGAAAGACAACCCTGGATGTGCGATAAAAGAAGGCATTATCGGTGTCCGGGCCGTCGATGAAGGGTGCTGCCGACCAGTCGCCCGGGCTGTCAAACGCGCCGTTGAGCGCTGAGAGAAACTGATTGACCGCGGCCTGCGACATGAACTCCTGCCCGAGGATGACATCGGGCGACATCGACCTGCCATCGAACGAGCCGTAGACCGAAGTCTGGATCGCGGGAATCCGACCGCCGGAATAAAAACTGATGTTCCAGGTGGCGACGCGAAGTTGTGCTGCGGCGCTGCCCGCCAGCAGCATGATCGCGGCAATCGCGGGCGCGGGTGTTCGCAATGCCATATTGATCCTCTCTCCGGCTGACCGGTGGAGCAGACTATACGCCGTGTGCGGCGTCACACCCGCCCGCCCCAACGCCCGAGAACCTGAGCGCGGGGGCCGGCACAGGGATTCGTTGCCTTGCGCGGTCGACCGAAGCCGCTATGCGCAACCCGCGACGAAAAGATCGAGATAGAAGAAGAAATCGGCGGCGTCGATCACCCCATCCGGAACCCCGTAAGCCGGGCTGGCAGGGTCGGTGCTTCCGGTGAGGTCGGCCGCGGCAAGATTGCCCGCCTCGAACTGGTCGAGAAAGTAGAAGAAATCGGCCGCATCCACCACGCCGTCGGCAACGCCGTACAGCGGGCTGGAAGGATCGGCCGACCCGGTCAGATCTGCCGGGCAGCGGAACACGCTGATGTAAGCGCCGAAATCACCCACGATCGCCGCGAGCGTGTCACTGCCACCGTAGGGCAGGCTCGCGGCGGCGAGCATCTGCGCTTCGGTCAACGGCTCGATCGTCGTGCCCCATCCGCGGTTGAACGCCTCGATCACGGCCGCGGTGAACACCGCCTGAAGCGGCGTATTCGGATGCACGCCATCCTGCACCCAGCCCGCCGCGGGGCTGCCGCCGAAATTCCAACTGTTGAGATTGATCGGCGTATCACCGATGCGAAGCGACGTTCGAAGGGCGTTGTGCATACCGAACATATCGCTCGTCATGGCGTGCACATCAAGAAAGACGATCCGTCGCTCTGCGGCCAGAAGGCGAAGTTCATCGGCGAACTGCGTCATGGCGTTTGCGACGCGCTGCCGGCGCGAGGCATTGGGATAAAGCAGCGAGCGCACGAGCGGCGCATAGCCGATATCGACCGGGCTTATCAGCACACAGCGAACGCCCGCGGGCTGCACGGTGTCGAGCATGACGCGGATGTTGTCTACCCTCTCGGCGATGTAGTCGTCGATGACGGCTTGCGTCCACGTGCCGTTATATATAGGGGCGTAGGCGCCGCCGGAAAGCGGGCTGAAGTCGTTTGTCCCGACGAGAATTGTGGCGTGCGTCACGCCGCGATACAGGGCGCCTTCGGCCAGACCGAGATGCGCCCCATCGAGTAGCACATCGCCGGTCTTGTGACCTGATCGCGCCCAATTGTCTTCATATCCGCATCGACGCGGTTCAGGACGGCACCCGCCGCTCGCCGCAGGCCCCATGCTCACCGCACGCTCCTGCACGAGCAGTTCGGCCCAGCCCCGGGCATAGCTGTACGACTCCTCCAGATATTCATCGCTCAGGCTGTCGCCGAGCGCGCCGAGCCTGGTGATGCCTGTCTGGCCGAGCGCCTGATGAGCGCAAACCACCGTACACACCGCCGCCGAGACGCGCAGCATCACAGGCACCCTCCTCGTGTGGTGCGCCCGGCGCACCCGAGGGGTATTTTACGGGCACCCTGCCGCGAACAGATCAAGGAAGACAAAGAAATCGCTGAGATCCAGCATGCCGTCCGGCACGCCGTATCCCGGATCGGAAGGATCGCTCGATCCTGTCAGATCGGCGACGGCAAGGTTCCCGGCGACGAACTGGTCGAGGTAATAGAAAAAATCTGAAATATCGACCTGGCCGTCCGCAATGCCGTAGCTGGGGTCGGCAGGGTCGCTCGCCCCGGTCAGGTCGGCCGGGCACACGAACTCGCCCACCAGCCGGAAATTAACACCGATCTGGCCGTTGCCGTCCAGATCCTGCGGCACGGCTAGATAATTCCCGGGAAACCCGCGCCCGCCGCCGGGGTTCCACAGCCACGCATTGTTGGGTTCGCCTCGTCCGGTGGTGTAATTCGCGGCGGTGGCAAACGACACGGCGATGCTGCCCGTGAGCGGGGCGACGGTCCATGCGATGAAGTAATCGCCGGGCAGCAGGCGAAGGGTATCGAAATCAGCGATGAAATGCGTTCCATTCGTGCGACCCGATCCAGGTATGGACTGTCCTACAAGGTGCCCCCCCGTCGGCGGAAACCCCCGATAGATGCGCACGGTCACTTCCGACACCGCGGTTGAGAATCCTGGTGTGACGCCCCGACAGAAAAACCGCCGCAGGTCGAGGGCATGGTCGAACCCCACATCTTCAACGACCCAGTTGTCGAGGGTGTCATCAGCAACATCAACCGCGTTCGGCCCCGCTGTCAGCAGGCCGTCCCAAGGCAACTCCGCAATCGTCTGCGCCCCTGCACAACATGCCGAAACGGCCGCCGCCGCCAGAAACGAGAGAGTCTTCATCGAGTTGCCCTCATGCGGCGTCCTGCACGCATGGCCTGACCATGCTCCGGTGCGTGCCGGAGGCCGCATCAGTGTCCGACGCTTGAACTCGCCCCCGGTTCCGCGGAAAGGCTCGTATCTGAAAAGTTTGCCGGGGCAGAAAGGCCCGCCAAGGTCGCAAAGTGCGATTCTCAAAGTTCTGTCTGAGCGGCTCAACGCTTTCGATGGTCGCTCAACCGCAGCGCTCGAAGCCATCGCGGTGGATCATCCTCCCTCCACCGCCCATTGTGGCGCGCTCGCTTCGTAGACCACTGCTTTGATCTCACGCAGGACGACAACGGGTTCGTGCAAACGTGGGCGCACGGCATGCTCGTTTGCTTGGCCCCGCTTACACCCACCCGCCGCGAAACGATCGACCGCTTCATCGCCCGTGCTGAAGAAACGGAGAGCGCATCAGTGAAGGCGCGCATCAGTCGGGCGAAAAGGGAGTTGCAAGGTTAGTTCAAGGACACCCCGCCACGAAGATGTCGAGGAAGTAGAAAAAGTCGGTGGCGTCGATGGTTCCGTCCGGCACCCCGTAAGTCGGATCGTTGGGGTCTGCGCTTCCGGTAAGGTCTGCGACGGCAAGGTTACCTGCCGCGAATTGGTCGAGATAGTAAAAGAAGTCCGCGGAGTCGGCGGCGCCATCGGGCTGGCCGTAGGCTGGGTCATTGGGATCACTGGAGCCCGAGAGATCGGCCGGGCATGGGGGTGCGCCGCCGGCGCCCAACAATGCAATGCCGTCGAGATAGAGCCGCCCAATCTCGCCGGGTGGTCCGGCAGCGATGGTGACCGAGTGAATCGCGGGACCGTCGCCGGAGAGGATACCCACAAAATCAAGTTCACACCAGAATCGAACCTCCGGACGAGGCCTCGTGGTGATCGAACCGATGAGGTTTCCCGTTCCGCCTGGTGCATCGAAGGCCGAGAGCGTGTCGGCCTCTGAACCGTTGCCGTTTGCCCACTCCTGCATCACGGTCATGCCGAATCCGCGGATCGGCGGGTCAAAGTCGAGCACCACGTTCCCTGCGGTCACGTGATTGATGCTCTGGTAATACCCATCCCAACTCCCGGGATCGATTGCAGGGTCATTCGGCACACGGAGGGACCACGTCGAGAAATCGAACCAGCCCATGTAGAACGGACTCGACCCATCGATCGAGTACGAACTGGTCACAGTGACTGCCACGCCCCCGACATCGATCAGGAAAGGGCCAAGCGGCGCGGAGGATGAAGGGCTTACCAAGTCCACAAAGACCGCACCTGGCATCTCGCTGAAACTCGTCGTCGTCGACGGAGGGCTTGCCATTGACGCGGCTTGCAAGCCGCAGAATCCGATCGACACCAACGGAATGATCCGGCGCATGGGCATCTCCTTGTGGATACGACCGATATCCTACATGAAAATGCCCCTCCATACCCTCATCGACGAGAGAAATTGTCAGCCGTGAATCAGCCTGCCCTCCGCCGCAAGGGCGGCTTCATGGATCGATTCATGCATTGTGGGGTGGGCGTGCACGGTGCAGATCAGCTCTTCGGTCGTGGCTTCGAGGCGGCGGGCCAGCGTCATTTCAGCGATAAGCTCCGTCGCCTGATCACCGATGATGTGCGCCCCGAGAATCTCTCCTCTCGGCAGACCGCGGATGATCTTCACGAAACCGTCGGTGTGGGCCGCGGCGATGGCCTTGCCGTGGGCCTGGAAGGCATATTTGCCGACCTCGTAGTCGGTGCCTTTCTTCAGCCCCTTGGCCTTGAGCGCCTGCTCGGTGAAACCGACGCTGGCGACCTGCGGAATGCAGTAGGTGCACCCCGGGATGACCGAATAATCCATCGGGATCGGTTCGTGATGCTTCTTGGGGTCTTTGCGCCAGGCAATGCGCTCAACGCACAAAATGGCCTCTTCGCTGGCGACGTGCGCCAGCCACGGTGGGCCGATGACATCACCGACGGCGTAAACGCCCGGAATGCTGGTCTTGTAATCCACAGGCTCGTTGACGGTTTTCCCGGGAATGTAGTCGGTCTTGATGTGGCCCTTCTCCATCGTCAGGCCGAGCTTGTCATCAAAGAGGCCGTCCGTGCGCCCGCCGACGCCGATGGCCAGCAGCACCTTGTCGGCTTCGAGAACCTCTTTCTTACTCTCGTCGGCCTTGCCGTCTTTGAAGGGAGCGACCGTGACTTTCACGCCCTTGGATGTCTTCTCGACGCCTAGGGTCGTTGTGCCCGTTTTCAACGTCATGCCGTGTTTGGTATAGATCTTCGCCAGCGCCGCCGAGACGTCCTCGTCTTCCACCGGCAGAATCCGATCCATCATCTCGATGACCGTGACTTTCGTGCCGAACGAGTGATAGAAATACCCGAACTCCATCCCGATGGCCCCGGCCCCGACGATGATGAGGCTGGCGGGCTTCTGCTTGTTGAACATCGCCTCGCGGGCGCCCCAGATCTTGTCCCCGTCGAACTTGGCGAACGGAAGATCACGCGCCACACTGCCCGTAGCGATCAGCACCGCATCGGCCGTGATCGTCTCGCGCGGCTTGGCTGCAGGCGTGGCCGGTGCATGGGTGATCTCTTCCTGAACCTTGCAATCGGAAATTTCGACCTTGCAAGGGCCGGCGCCGCTCTTGCCGCTGACGACCTTCGCATGCCCGACAATGTGCTCGATCTTGTTCTTCTTGAACAGAAACTCGATGCCCTTGTTCAGTTTGGCCGCCACATCGCGGCTGCGACCGATGACCTTGTCCCAGTCGAACTCGACCTCACCCTTGATCTTCAGCCCCCAGAAATCCTTCTGGTTGAGCTTTTCCATCAGCTCGGCATTGCTCAAGAGTGCCTTGGAAGGAATGCAACCCCAGTTCAGGCAGACGCCCCCGAGTTTGGCCCGCTCGACGCAGGCGACCTTCATACCGAGTTGGGCCGCGCGGATCGCGCCGACGTATCCGGCGGGGCCGCCGCCGATGACGATGAGATCAAAGTGCCTGTCAGCCACGGAAAAACCCCTGTTGCAAGTGCCGAAGTGAACTGCATCGCACTATAGGGCGCGCCGCTCCGGGCATGATCGGCAGGGTGCCGAGGACGGGTGCTGCGGCCGCACTCCCCAACCGCTTCACGGCAACGGCCGTGGGCGGCGATCCATCCGCCAAAGCTCCATCACGCCCGCCTTCCTGACCAGTCGCACCTCCCAGCGGCGGTCCATTCGCTCACGATGGTCAGGGTTGCCCATCCAATCAACATGCGCCGTCGATTGCACGAGATAGACCCGGCCGATGCCTCGCTCGTCGGCAAACCGCGGAAAGTCATACGGATAGAGCTTCCACTTCTGCGCCGGGATCACATCGATCCCCTCCACACCCCTGAGGTAGTATCGCAGCGTCGCCCGAGGCGGCAGACACACCACCGCCGCACGGATCGGTCGTGATGGGTCGCCCGCGGCATGTCCGGACGTGCCTGGGTCGCTTTCAATGTCCTCGACAACGGCCCGCACCATCGCGCGAAAATCCGGACGGGGCCAGTAGCTCGTCGCCTCGCGCCGATAGATCGTCCACTGCAGCACGGCGGCCGTCACCAGCACGCTGAGCACCACGCCCCCCGCCGCAAGACTCAACCAAGCCGGCTTCAGCGCTGTCACTCCCCGCGCAAGCCCGAGCGCAAACCAGGGCAGAACGATCAGCAGATTCCGTTCCTGAAAAATCATCGTCTGCGAGGCATCCCCCCGCATGACCAGCACCGCCGAGATCGCCAATGTCACCACGATCGGCAGCCACAGCGCCCCCAGCGCAAGGCGCCCCGAAGCGGTGCGAGCGAACCGCCACCCCGCCGCCGCCAGCAGCGGCACAACCAGCCCCATACCGATCGAGGCGATAAGCACCCGATGCGCCGGCGCCGGCAGCATCGCATTCCCCCACAACATCCAGTTGCCGAGCAGGCGCCACAGTTCTGTCAGGGTGAAATGCCTCGGATACTCACGATATAAATGGTCGATGTGCTCGATTTTGTAGAGCACCAGTGGCAACGCCGCCGCCGCGACAACGCCCAGCACCACCCCCAGGCGTCGCAGCACCGCCCAGCGCCGGTGGATTGCCCCCTCGGCGATCACCATGCACGATGCAGCACCCACCGCATACATGAACGCCCAGTCGGTATACACCCCGAGCACGCCGACCGCGCACGCGGCGGGCATCGTTTTCCGCGCGCCTTCTCGCAATCGATCGGCCAGCACAACCCACATCACTCCGAAACACACGGTGACCAGGCCGTTCTTGGCCATGGTCGCATGCAGAATCTGCGCTGGGTTGAACAGAAAAAACGCCGCGGCCAGCACCCCGGTCCAGGCACCGAATCGCCGTCCGGCCCACAAACCGAGAACCAGCGCCGCCAAGTGCGCGCACACCACGGTCGGCAGCCGAATCGCCAACGGCGAATCACCCGCAACGTGAATCCACCCGCGCATGAAAACGTTGTACAGCGGGTTGTGCACATCCCGAAGCACCCATGTCCACCAGCGCTCGGGCGCAACAAACGTCGAGAACGTGCGCAGCGTGTCGTCGATCCAGAGCGGCTCGAAGAACCCCGGCAGATGCAGCAGCAACGAAATCAACGCGACCGCCCAGGCAGCCCGCCGCACCTGAGCATCCGGTCGCTTGGTTGCGTCATCCATCGCGGGCCGAGTGTACACCGGCGGCCTAGAGTGCCGTCAGAAGCGCTCAGAGTGCGGAGGTCCAGCCATGCCCCTGACCGTGACGTTCCTCGGACATTCGGCCGTTCTGCTCGATTCCGGCGATACACGCCTGGTCATCGATCCCTTCCTGACCGGCAACCCGAACGCCCCCTTCGGGCAGGACAAACTCCATGTCCACGCCGTCGCCCTTACCCACGGACACAGCGACCATTTCGGCGACACCATCGACATCGCCCGGCGATGCGATGCCACCGTCTACGCCTCGTGGGAAATCTGCGAGTTCTGCGGCGAACACGGCCTGACCCGGCTCGAACCCGGCAACGCCGGGGGCAGAATCAACGCTCCGTGGGGGTGGGTGGCCTTTACCCAAGCGTTTCACAGCTCCAGTTACCAGGGTCGATACATGGGCCAGCCCATGGGCGTGGTCGTGCACCTCGGCGGCGTGACGGTCTACCACTGCGGCGATACCGGCCTGTTCACAGACATGAAACTGCTCGGCGAAATCTACCGGCCTGCCTTGGCGTGCATTCCCATCGGTGACCGCTTCACCATGGGGCCTGAACTGGCCTCTCGCGCTGCCGAACTGATCGGCGCCCCCAAGGCTCTGCCCGTGCATTACAACACCTTCCCGCCCATTCAGCAGGATACCGCCGCGTTCAAACCTCAAGGCGTGCACGTTCACGCGCTCAAGCCCGGCGCTTCGATCGTGCTCGACTGATCATGTCACCTACGAACCCCGGCGCAAGACGGAACTCTCGCCGCGCGCACATCGAGATCTTCCCCTTTAAGGGATTCAAGACCCACCAAGCCGCCCCGACACCGCCTCGATTTCTTCGAGCGTGAGATACCCATCCTTATTGGCATCGAGAATGTCGAACCCTCGTGGATCTCGCGTCCATTCCTCCCGCGAAATACGACCGTCGCCGTCCTTGTCCATCTCCGCGAATGCTTCAGCCATGGTCTGTCCGCGTCTCCTCGGCGCGGCCTCTTCATCCAGATCTTCGCCGACAGGAGTCGGTGCATACCCGAGCATTTTGGCGGCCTCAACGCGCGCATCGGCGAGCAATGCACGGCTGCCCGGAACCTGCGTCAACACCACGCCCGCCGTTTGATGCTCAAAATCCACCCACCCCAGCGTTCCCGTAGCGCCACCGTGATAAACGACGCTCGCCCTCCCCCCCACGATCGGCCCCGCAAGCTGGAACCCAAGCCCGTATCGCGGCGAGTTCGGTTGAGGAACATACATCGCCCTGATCGCTTCGGCCGAGACCAGCCGTGTACCGTGATACTCCCCGCCGTGCAGATGCAGTTGATAAAACCGCCCCAAATCCTCAAGCGTGGAATACAGCCCCCCACCCGCGTTGAGATACTGCCCCTCACGCGGCGGGTTGATGCGCGGGGCCGCTTCCCACGCACCGGCACGATTGCGACGATAGGGCCTCGCCGACGAACGCACGGCGTCTTCGTCCGGACGATACGTCGTGTCGCGCATGCCCAGCGGATCAAACAGCACTTCGCGGCACAACGTATCCCACGCGACGCCGGCGGCGGCCTCGGCCGCCCGGGCCGCGATCACATAGCCGTATCCCGAATACGCAAATCGTGACCCCGGAGCATGCGAAAGCCCGCGCGCTGCCAGCGCGCGAACATTCTCCTCCAGCGATTCGCCGCGACGCACGACGCCTTCGCGGAACAACTGGTCGCGCTCGATGTTGCCCGGAGCCCCGCCGGTATGACTCAGCAACTGGCGAAGCGTCGGGGCGGCGACAGGCTCTCCTCCGACCAGTCGAACCTCTTTGAACTCCGTAAGCCAACGACTGACCGGCTCATCGAGCGAAAGCGTGCCCCTGTCCGCGAGCATCACGATCACCGTGGCCGTGATCGGCTTGGTCATGGAGGCGATGTGACATAACTCGTTGATCGCGAACTCTCGCGAATGCTCGATGTCGGCATACCCGAAGCCATGCGCAAACACTCGCCCTTGCTCGTTCCAGAGACCCATCGAACCGCCGGCCGTACGACCCTCGACCGCCGCCCGAGACAGCCAGATTCGCAGCGGGTCAAAAGCATCCGCTGCGCGCGTTTCCGATGCCGTCTCCTCCGGTCCTTGCGCAAACGCCCAGCCCCCTGCCAACAACACCGTGGCCAAAAACACTCGAATCATGATGACCTCCCGATCGACATTCGCACTTCCACCAGCATATCGACCAACCGGCCCGGGTCGATGCCGAGGCGACAAACTTCTGCGACGGCGAAAATTGCCTCGATACACTCCGAACTACACTCTTCACAAGGAGAACACCATGCACCACCGACGCTCCGCCGCCATGCTCGCCGCAGGCCTGGGCATCATCGTCGCGGCGACATTCGCCATCGCCCGGAACGACCGTACCCCCCCGCCCCAGGAGGCCGCGCCCGCCGCAGATGACCTCGGCCGGTTTCTCGTCGAAAGCCTCCGCGGCAGCCCCGGGTGTCTCGAAGTGAAAACCTGCACATGGAACGACCGCAGACTCACCATCGTCGCCTGGTTCGAAGATAAGCCCGCCGCCCTGCGGTGGTATTACCACCCCGTGCACAAGCGATTGATGGCCGGTGCGGACATGACCGACCGCCCCCCGATGCAGGCCGTGCCCGACGATGTCGGCCCGATCATGGTCATGGCGACGATCACCCCCGGAGACCACGACAACCGACTCCCCGGGTTCCCGATGCCGATCAGCCAGATTTCCATCGAACTCTATAAACCCCTCGACGCAGGCGCAAGTGTCAACGGCCGCATTACGCCCCAGAAAATTGACCTGCCGCACCATCGTGCGATCGATGGTCTCGGCGGACAGCCCTGATCACAACACCAAGACCAGCGCTGATCACGGCTCTTGTTCGCCGAGCGTGCGCTTTCGACGCAGCACGTGATGATAATGCTGCGCGAATCGATGGGCTTCATCCCTGATCTGCTGGCAGAGGCGCAAGCCCAGGTGCTCGCGCGAAAGCCGGATCGGCTCACTCCGCTTCTGCACGTAGATCAGTTCTTCCTTCTTGGCCAGGCTGATGACCATCGGCGGCTGCACACCCAGCGTCTCAAACGCCTCGAGCGCCGCGTGCAATTGCCCCAGCCCCCCGTCAATCAGAATCACTTCGGGATACAACTCATGCCCCGCCCCCGCCTCGCGGTAGCGCCGGCTGACCACCTCGCGAATCGCCGTGTAGTCGTCGTTGCCCGCCGTACGGATGCGGTATCGCCGATACTCATCCTTAAACGGTCGCCCGTCAACAAAACACACCTTGCTACCCACCGTTTCGCCCCCTTGCAGGTGGGCGATGTCGATTCCCTCGATGCACCGGATCGGCTCGTGCAGCCCCAGCGCTTTCTGAAGGCTCTTCAGCGCGCGGGCCGGGTCCACCGGCGCAATCTCTTGTTCAGGTTGCCACCTGTCCGATGTGCTCCCTCGTTCCCCGAGACGCTCGATCGCCCGCATCTGGTCGCGCAGCACCGCCGCACGCTCAAACCGCCGCTCCGCCGCCGCCGCCTCCATCTCCTTGCGGATCTCCCGGATCATCTCCGACCGCTTCGACGTGAGAAACCGCACGAACCGATCCACATCCTCGCGATATTCATCGCGCGAAATCCGATCCGCGCACGGCGCCGTGCATCGCCCGATCGGGTGCAGCAGGCACGGTCGAAAAAACCTGTTCTTCTCGTCGCCCTCCACGATATCCAGCGAGCACGTCCGAAACTTGAATACCCGCTGCAACACATCCATGGCATGGCGCAGCGCAGAAGCCCCCACAAACGGCCCGAACACCTTCGCGCCCCTGAACTCCTCGGCCTGCGGCTCGCGCGTCACCAGCACCCGCGGGTAATCCTCGCGCTGCGTCACCACGAGATACGGATAACTCTTGCCATCCGTCATCCGCACATTGAAACGCGGCTTGATGTCCTTGATCAGCCGGTTCTCCGCCAGAAGCGCCTCCCACTCACTCCGGCAGACCAGCACGTCCACATCGTGCACCAACCCGAGCATCCGCTGCTTGTTCGGCCCGAGGTCCGCACTCGGCACGAAATAACTCGATACACGATCAGGAAGGCACTTGGCCTTGCCGACATACAGCACCACGCCCGCCCCGTCCTTCAATAAATACACCCCCGCCGTCGGCGGCAGTTGCCGCGCCTTGCGCAGCAACCGCTGCGCACGCTCCGACGGCGTCTCCATACCCCAGGCCGGGGGTGTCTCGGCGGGCAGAAACCCTTCTTCATCCGCCATCGGCTTGTCAGGATCATCGGCCACGCGGCATCGTAGTGACCGTTTCATCTTCGCGCAAACGGCACGGCCGCCACCACGCCGCCCGCATCAAGCACCACCCAGTCATCCAGCACAACAACCCGCTCGGGCACTCCACCCAGACGCACGCGCGTCGGCGGCGCTGTCAACCGCCCCGTGACATCCAGAAGCATGAGCCTGTGTGCGCCATCCGAACCGGCAAAACGATCGACCATCACCACCACGCCCTCGGCCATCGCCGGTGTCGCTACCTCCGTGTCGGCGCCGAGACCATCCGCGCCGATGCACCGACCATCGTCGTCAATCGCCGCCATCCCGCGCGATGATGTCACGATCGCCGCTCCAGACATCCCGCGGATATCAATCCGTGAACCCGTCTCCAGCGTATCGCGCAGCATCAGCGATGACCCGCTGAAACCCCCGCTCGCCGCCTCGCCCCTGTGCAGGTTCCGATCCGAAGTCAGCACATACACGTGCTCACCGAGCACCCATGCATCAAGCGATCCGGCAAACATCTCCGCCGACGTCGCCCACAGCACCTGCCCGTGCACCAGGCTCAGGCCCAGAACTCCTCCCGATGTCCCCACGATCACCTCGCCCCGCGGGCCGATCCGCACCCACCGAGGCCCCTGCACCAACGACCCCTCTTCTCCCGCCGCTCGAAACGTCATCTGCCCCGTTCGCAGGTCATACGCCTCAAGTGATGCCTCTCGCCCCTCTCCCACCGCCACCACATGCCCCGATCCGGCCGCAAGGTCAAACACTCGTTGCACACCCCCCGCACTCGACCACAGCACATCCCCCGTCCGAAGATCAACCCCGAACAGCCGCCCGCGCCGAAGCCCCACCACCAGCGTCCGATCATCACCCGCCACGATCCACTCATCCGACCGCACCCGACCATCCATCGGCGCATCAAACGTCGCGCGACGAGGCGCATCCGCCACGTCCATCGCTTCAAACACCCGATCGACCACCGGCGTCTGCCATCGCCTCGCGCCATCCGATGCGCCGATCCGGACCACCCGCTGCGAACTCTCCGCCGGCTCCATCAGGCAGATCCCCTCCGCATCCGCCTGAATCACCTCAGTCCCCGCGGCAAACGCGATCGTCCACCGAATTTCGACCCCGTTCCCCACACCCAATGCCGCCAGTTCAATTCCCGGGCCATCTTCCCGCTCTCGTCGCAACAAGACATACGACAACGCCCGACCGCCCGCATCGCCGCGAACACCCTCTTCGATGCTCCACCCACCGAACGCCTCCGCATCGCCCGTCACACGCGGGCCGATCCGCGGCAGCCGCTGTCGCTCGAGCACAAGCGGCGCGGTCCGCGCCACCAACTCCGCAAGATCCGTCTCCGCCCCGTGTCGGCGCAGCACCACCCCGGGGGCCGCGCGCTCAAGACGCAAAAACAGCGCAATCGCCTCCCCCTCGCGTCCGTCAGCCAGCAACGTTTCGACCAGTCGCCCCGCGAACTCACCCGCCTCCGGAAGATCCCAGCGATCAAGCGCTTCGACAAGATCAAGCCCGCCGCGAAGCGCCCGCACCGACAGCGCGCTCTCCCCGGCCGCCGCATAGCGCTCCGATGCCTCCAGCCACGCCCGCGCTGAAACCCGCGACCCGGGAAACCGCCGTGCCTCGCGCTCGATCACGCCGCCATCGACAACACCCGACACCCGGGTGAACGCCTCTTCCGCGAGAGCCTCAAGCTCCGAAGCATCGACCCCGCGCATGACCATCACCCGTATCCGGCGCGTCGCTTCAAGATCAGACCGAACCGACATATCCCCCCCGCGCCAGATCGCCGCCGAAATCGCATCATCAAGCAGCACACGCTGATACGCCTCAAGCGCCTCCTGCACGCGGCCGAATCGCTCAAGCGCGCTCCCCAGCTCGAACAAGTGCGCGCTTCGCTGCTCGGGCCGCCCCGCCACACGACCAAGTAGACCAAGCAGCCCTTCGAGTTCGTCCTCACCGATCGCGGCCTCAGCCCCGCCCTCACGAACCATCCGAAGCACCGAAGCGAAGAGCCGATCGCGCTGCAGCGCCGCGGCCTCCCCCCCCCGCTGATCAAGCGCCACGATCGCGCGCTCCACCGCGCCCGCGATCTCATTCCACCGCCCGGCCTGGTGCGCCAACTCCGCG
Source organism: Phycisphaeraceae bacterium (assembly GCA_019636695.1). Taxonomy (GTDB): domain Bacteria; phylum Planctomycetota; class Phycisphaerae; order Phycisphaerales; family UBA1924; genus JADLCM01. Next base: position 262,719 of record JAHBXD010000004.1, on the reverse strand, counting down.
AACGTGATCGCAGGCTCGGCATCCCCGGGGTCCGCATCCATCCGCGAACGCAATACCCCCTCAGCCTCGGGCCACACCAGAAAACTGTGCAGGTCCGAGCCATCCATGACCAGCAACTGCCCCGAAACCCCCACAAGAACACCCGAACGCTCCCACCGACGCTGCACAACCCGCCGAGGCTCTTCAGGCCGGAATGTCATGGCCCCGCCCTCGATCGGCAGCACCACTTCACCGTGACTCACGATCGCGCGCGCAATCGGCGAGACTTCCTGAAGGGGCGGCCCTGCCCGCACTTCAGCCGACTCAAACCCCGAGAGATCCACGACCACGAAACGCGATGGCCCGATCCCCACCAGCCACCGCCCGGCGCCGATCAGATACCGCGGCAGACCCAGCGCCGAGGCCGATCGCCGCCCCAGCACGCGCCCGTCGTCGGCCGCCAGCCGCACCACCTCGGTGCCGTCGGGAGAAAGCACAACCAGCGACTCGCCGTCGCGCACCGGCATCACCACCGCGCTCGGAGCCCAGGCATCACCACCCGAAACCGTGCCCACCGCACGCCGCCGAAGCCAGCGCAACCGCCCCGTAGCCGCCTCCACACTCGCCGTAATCCCCAGGCCGTCGCCAAGCACCACGGTTCCGTGCTCAAGCAACGGGGCGTCTCGACGCTCAGACATCGGCGGAAACGGCAACGCCCCGATCGACCCCAACGGGCGACGCCAGCGCAGTTCGCCCGTCATCGGGTCAAGCCCCGCCAGTTGCACCCCGCGAATCCGCTCGTCGTGCAGACGTCGCACAAGCTGCACAATCAGAACGCCCTCCTCCACACCCGCGACAATCGGCAGGCTCCCGCGACCCTCCGGGCCGATCGACTCCGCCGCCCAACGCCAACGGCGAGCACCAGTCAGCATGTCAACACCGACGACCGCGGGTTCCACCGGGTCTCCCTCGGCGTTCGTACCCCCGACACCCGCGAATGCCAGCCCCTGCCACACCGCAGCCGTCCGCAAAAACGACTGCTCATCCCACGCCGCCAACGCCCGGTTCCGCTGCACGTTCACCCGGCGAGAGGCTTGCGGCGTAATCGGTGAGCGCCACAACACCGTCAGCGTGAATCGATCCATCGCAGTCAGTTGGCTGCCGTCGTTGACCACCACCACATCGCCCATGACCACGGGCAGCACGCTCGGGAAAGACTGCATGCGCCGGCCTCGCAACACCGGCTCGGCCAAGGGCGCCGGCAGCACCCCGATCGAAGTCAGCGGCTTGCCCGGCAGATCGTTCATATCAATCTGATGATCCTCCTGCGCAATGCCGAGCATCCGCCGCTGCGCGCCCTCAGGCCACGGTTGCGCCGATGGCGACCCCGCCGCAAGCCCGGCCTCTTCATGCCAGCGCGCTGCGCGTGCCCACACCTCGGGGCGATCGACATAGGTCGCCACAGCCGCCAGCAGAGCCGCCGCGTCGGCCCCACCCCGACGCTCCCGTCGCTCCGGATGCACCTCAAGTTGTTCGAGCATCAGCCGTGCGGCTTCAAATCGCGCTTCCTCCAATGACACTTGCGCAAGCCGAAGCGCTGCCTCAAACCCCGCCGCCGTCAGCAATCGCGTCCGCTCAACCCACGCCGGATCCTGCTCCAGCCGTGCCGAGGCCACCGGCCCCTCAAGCTCCCGATACACCCCCAGCAACCCAGGCTGCTCAAACAGCAGGCGATGCACCCGCTCGCGCACGCTGATGAACAGGTCGGGATCATCCTCGACCGCGATCGCCCGATCACCCGCCTGCTCAAGCACACGCTGGAGCGCGCGAACCGCCTCGGCCGTATTCCCGACTCCCACCAGTTCCGCCAACCGGCCGAGCGTCTCCTCAGCCATCGGCGCATCATCCACATACACCGGATTCCGCGGCAATTGAGCGCTCGCCCCGGAGATCGCCACGCCCAACCACGCCCACACGACCCATCGGCAAAAAGTGTGCATTCGTTCCATGCCGACTCCCCGGCCGCCTCGGCCTTGCACTCATCCATACGCCGCACCGGCCCGCCGCGGTCAATCGATGCTACCGGACGTGGCGAAATCCTCCCAATCCACCCCCATCCACCCCCCGCACCCTGAACATGCGCTACAGCCCTCCCCTCGCCTCGCTCGATGTCGCCTCAGGGCCGATCAAGCCCCCGCATGCCTCGCGTACGGGCCTTGTCACGACCTGACCCTGCCGACCCCAGGCTCGATGCCCGGGCACGCCGTGTCGTCCTGCTCGTCGCGGGCATCGTCCTCATGAGCATCGCCGATCTTGTCCTCACACTCACCTACCTCACCTCCGTCGGCCTGATCGAGGCCAACCCGCTCGCCCGCGCCATCATGCGCCTCGGAAGTCCCGAACTGCTCACCCTCTGGAAAATCCTCAGCGTCGGCCTCGCGGCCTCGATCCTTGTCGCCCTCCGACGAACCCGCTCCGGGGAGTTCGGCGCGTGGGTGTGTGCGGCGGTGCTCGTCTGGCTCAGCGGCCAGTGGGTGCTCTATAACGAGCAGGCCGAGATTTTTCTGCGCGACCCGGCGACGCATCGCGAACTGGCTCCCGGCTCCTGGGTCGCCATGGTGAGCGACGGCGCATAGTCCCCATGCTGGCCGCCGCTTGCGCTTTCGAACCGATGGCGTATCTTGTCGCCATGCAAACCCTCGGCGGCAAAACCACCAAGGCTCTCAGGCCCACCCACCAATCCCAGGACGGCAACGCCCGCGTCTACGTCGGCGACTGCCGCGATCTGCTCGGGCGCATCCCCGAGTGCGTACTTGGAAATGTCGATCTGATTTTCGCTGACCCGCCCTTCAATTGGAACCGCAAGTATGACCGCCTCGGCTCGGGCGACACTTGGGACGATGCCGCCCTCTCCGAAGCCGAATACCTCACCTTCACCTATGACTGGATCGACGCCTGCCTGCGCGCGTTGAAGCCGACCGGCTCGCTCTTCATCAACATTCCCGATGACTGGGCCGCCGAGATCACCTGCTATCTCAAGGGGCGCCTCGAACGCAAGCCCGTGCACCTCATGCACATGGTCAACTGGTGCATCTGGCATTACCGCTTCGGTCAGAACACCGTGGGGCGCTACATCAACTCCAAGGTTCACGTCCTCTACTTCTGCAAAGACCCTTTGACGCGCACTTTTAACGCCGAGCAGGTGCTCGAAGTCTCCGATCGTCGATCGACCTACTTCGACCCGCGCACCGAAGCCAAACGCGACGGCATGCCCGCGGGCATGCGCCTGCCGATGGACGTCTGGTACGGCAAGTTCTGGGGACGCATCCAAGGCAACAACTCCGAACGCCGCGCCAATCACGACAACCAACTCCCCGAGATCTATCTCGAACGCGTCATCCTCGGACATTCCAACCCCGGCGACCTTGTCCTCGACCCGTTCCTCGGGAGCGGGACGACGGGAACGGTGGCCCACGCCCACGGCCGCCGATTCATCGGCACCGAGTTCAGCCCCACCCTGGCGCGGAGCGCTTTCGAACGCATGACGAAGCTCGGCATGGTCCGCAAGGGCGCGAGCCTCGGCCAGAGCACGGCCATTTTCAAAGCTCGCCGCACACAGAAGCACGCCAAGGCATCCACCTCCAACTAGCGTTTCCCCTGGTTTATCCAAACATACTCTTGACATAGACCCGATCATACTCCATACTATTCCTGCCGTCAAGGCGGGAAGGTGGAGTCATGGTTACTTTTCGGATTGTCTATGCCTTGCCAAGCCTGCCACCTCGATCGGGCGCGGGGCCGGCTCGCCTTCTTGCTCGTGGTTCTTCCCATTTCGACCCTTCGGCGCTACCCTCTCCCTCCCACAGGTCGCTGGGAGGAACCTGGGCTCGCATATCGCGAGACGTCACATCCACCGCCAAGGATTTCCCGGGTTCCAGCCCTGGGAGCAATGGCGCAGGCCCTACTTCCAGAGCCAGCCTGTGCCAGCACACGGAGACGGACCATGTCGAATGCCCCGCACCACGGACTCATCACGCCCCACGGCGGCGGCGCCCTTCAGGCCCGCTACAACTCCGACAAGGCTCGCGAACTGACCAAGGAAGCCGCCTCGCTTCCGCGGATCAACCTCACCAACAAGCAGTCTTGCGACCTCGAACTGATCGCCAACGGCGGCTACTCGCCGCTGACCGGCTTCATGGGCATGGACGACTTCAAGAGCGTCTGCAAAAACATGACGCTGGCCGACGGCACGGTCTGGTCGATCCCGATCCTGCTCAGCGTCAGCAAAGAGCAGATCCCGAGCATCGGATCGCGCGTCGCCCTGTATGCGCCCGGCGGCGTCCTTCAGGGCGTGATGACCGTGAAGGAAGAGTTCATTCACGACAAGAAGATGGAGATCCCCGCGGTCTTCCGCACCGAGGACGAAGCCCACCCCGGCGTCGCCCAGGTCGCCAAGGAGGGGGACTACTGCATTGCCGGCCCCGTCGAGGCCGTCACGCTCTGCGTTGACCCGCAAGGCCCCGAGGCCTTCCTGTCGCAGCGCCTGACGCCCGCCCAGACGCGCGAAGAGTTCGCCAAGCGCGGCTGGAAGACCATCGTCGCCTTCCAGACGCGCAACCCGATCCATCGCGCGCACGAGTATGTCTGCAAGTGCGCCCAGGAAATCTGCGACGGCCTGCTGATTCACCCCTTGGTCGGCGAGACCAAGAAGGGCGACATCGCCGCGGACATCCGCATGCAGGCGATCGACGCCCTGGTCAAGAAATATTTCAACCCGGCGACGACCATGGTCACCGTGCTTCCCGCGGCCATGCGCTACGCCGGCCCGCGTGAAGCGATTCATCACGCCATCATGCGGAGGAACTACGGCTGCTCGCACTTCATCGTCGGGCGCGACCACGCGGGCGTAGGGAACTATTACGGCACGTATGACGCGCAGAAGATCTTCGACGAGATCGACCAGAAGAATCTCGGCATCGTGCCTCTGAAGTTTGAGCACACGGGATACAGCAAGTCGTACGGCGGGATGGTCTCGAGCAAGACCTATCCCAAGATCGAGGGCGATATCGTCAACCTCAGCGGCACGGCCGTCCGCGAGTTGTTGTTCAAGGGCGAACGCCCCCCCGCCGAGTTCAGCCGACCCGAGGTCGCCGATGTGCTCATCGCCGCGGCCAAGGCCGGGACGCTGTTCGTCCCGTAAGGCGGCGGGACCGATCGCCTCTCCGTGGGCACTGGTCGATGCATAAGGAACCGAGGGACTGCTCGAACCCAGGGACTCCAGTCCCTGGGTTCATGCGTTCCGGCCCTGCTGTCACTACCATCCCCGCATGACCCCGCTTGTCGGCATCATCATGGGTTCGCGCTCGGACTGGGAGACGATGCGTCACGCCAGCGAGATGCTCGCGACGCTCGATGTGCCGCACGAATCCCGCGTTGTGTCGGCCCACCGGACGCCCGACCTGCTATTTGACTATGCCCAGGGGGCAGAGTCTCGGGGTCTGCGGGTGATCATTGCGGGGGCCGGCGGGGCAGCGCATCTGCCGGGGATGTGCGCGGCGAAGACGCATCTGCCGGTACTGGGTGTGCCGGTGCGATCCAAGGTGCTTCAGGGGGTTGACTCGCTGCTGTCGATTGTGCAGATGCCCGCCGGGGTGCCGGTGGCGACACTGGCGATCGGTGAGGCCGGGGCGAAGAACGCCGCGTTACTTGCTGCGGCGATCCTCGCGCAGACTGAGCCGGGGATACGCCGGTCGCTGCTGGAGTATCGCGCGAAGCAGACGGCTGAGGTGCTGGCGCATACGAACGATCCTGCCGGTCAATCTGCTCGTGGGGGGGGCGTATGACGGGCGCGGCCCGGCCGAGCGGCGGGGTGTCAGCGCAGAGAGCATTGCCGACCCCTTTGGGGGGTGGGCACGCTCCATCGAGCACACCTGTGACCGTGGGCGTGCTGGGTGGGGGGCAACTGGGGCGGATGCTGGCGCTGGCGGGGCTGCCTCTGGGTGTGCGGTTTCGGTTTCTTGACCCTTCGCCGCAGGCGTGCGCCGGGCAGGTTGGCGAGTTGATCGTCGGGGATTACCGCGATCCGGATGCGCTGGCGCGATTTGCCGCGGACCTGGACCTTGTGACCTACGAGTTTGAGAACGTGGACCCGTTTGCGGCCGAGTGGTTATCGCGGCGTGTCTCGGTGCATCCCGGGTTGCCGAGTCTGCTGGCCTCGCGCGATCGGGTCGAAGAGCGTCGGCTGTTTGAGCGTGTGGGATTTACGACCCCGCGGAGCGCGCCAGTGGATGATGATGCTTCGCTTGCGCATGCGGTTGAGCAGGTCGGAACACCGGCGGTGCTCAAATCTCGCCTCGGGGGATATGACGGCAAGGGCCAGGCGCTTGTGCGCGTGCCGGAGGATGCGCCTGGAGCGTGGGCCGCACTCGGACGCCGACCGGCGATCCTCGATGCCTTCATTGCCTTTGATCGAGAAGTATCGCTGGTCGGGGTGCGCGGGCGAGATGGAACCACGGCGTTTTACCCCATCGTGCAGAACCACCACGGGGACGGCATGCTGCGGCGGACGCTGGCGCCCGCATCGGGCATCGGGGAGGACATCGCGGATCGGCTGCGTGCCCAAGCGGCGGCCCTTGCGAGTGCGCTCGGGCATGTGGGGGTGTTCGCGATCGAGTTTTTTGAGTCGTGCGGTGCGTTCTATGCGAACGAGTGGGCGCCGCGGGTACACAACAGCGGGCATTGGACGATGGATGGGGCGGTTACGAGCCAGTTCGAGAACCATCTGCGGGCGATCTGCGGGTGGCCGCTCGGGTGTTGTGACGCTCGCGGGCCGACGCTGATGATCAATCTGGTCGGTTCGATTCCGCCGCTGGGACCGCTGCTGGCGACGCCGGGGGCGCGGGTGCATCTGTACGGCAAGGAGGCTCGTCCAGGCCGGAAAGTAGGACATGTGAATATCGTGGCCCCTGACGAGGCTTCGCTGCTTGAGCGGGAGTCGTGCCTGCTGCGACAGGTCGAGGCATAGACGCTTGCGCACCGTGCGCAGACACCAAAGCGAGTGACGCGATGGGCTGAACATTGAACGCGAGCCTCTGCACGATGCGTATCAGATCGCCTCGGCACGGCCGGGGAAGCCGTAGCGTTCCTGAAAGGCGTTGAACGCCTCGGCCATGTGCGGCGGGAGGTCGATAGTGCGGGCCTTGGTGCGGCCGGCGCCGAGCATGGCCACCGATGTGTTGAGCCAGTGTTCAGGCGATTCAAGCCCGAAGAAGCGCGCGAGGTCGGTGAGCGTGGTGCGGCCGTCGGCAAGGAGCGCTTCGTAGGTAAACTCGTGCAGACGATCGCCGAGAATTGATCGCCACTTGTCAACCTCGTGAAGGCTGACGAGCCACTCGTAGGCCCCGCGCTGGGCGTGGGTGGAGAGTCGATCGACCTCGTCGGGGTAGTACCCCGCGGCGACGCCGCCTCGGACAAGGTTGCGCCACTTCACGTCGTCTTCGCCCCACCATTGGTTGAGCCGCGGACGTCCGGCAATTTTGTAATGGCTGTCTTCGGCGACCTTGGTGATGGAGCCTGCGACACTGACCCCATCGCGGACGATGTGGGCATATCGCGCGCCCGGGGCGAGGGCTTCCAGGTACCCGAGGCGCATGGCGTTGTGTGGGGTCTTCTCGATGAGAAAGGGCTTCTCGGCGAGGATGCGCTGGTTGAGGATGCACCTTCGGAAGCGGAGGCGAGCCGAATCGTCTGCCATGGCGGCATCCATGAGCATGTGTGCCGCGGTGCGGTGGTAGAGGTTGGTGGCGTCGGTGCGCGGGTCGACGGCGGCCCAGAGGTGGTATGGCTCAAAGAGGTAACAGACCTGGGGGTGCTCTTGAAGGATCTTGCCGAGAATGGTCGTGCCGGAACGGCCGCACCCGACGATGAACCCCGGGGGAGGCCCGGGGTCGGCATCGAGGGGTGAGGGCCTGCGGGCGAGTCGCTCGCCGATGCGGCGGCGTTGGGCGTAGCGCAACGGACGGAGAAGTTGGCGAAGGGTCTCGATCATGGGTGTTTCCGGGCCGATGACTGTATCGGCCTGTCAAGGCACGGCTCCCAACGAGACATGAAGAGACGGTTCGAAACCCGTGGATGCCGACGACTCGTCACGAAGCCTCCATACCCTCTGCATACGGCATGAGCGAGAAGCCACCCATCTTCCAGCGCCTGGACACCTGCGCGGGCTTCCCGTATCGCAAGAGTGAATATGCGCGGCGGTTTGCGTGGGCACTGGTGTATCGGCTGCTGATCCGGTTCAGCCCGGGTCGGCTTGGGGGGTGGCGGCGGTTCTGGCTGCGGCGGTTTGGCGCAAGACTTGCGCCCTCGGTCAATATTCGTCCAACGGCCCGGATTCGGCACCCGTGGTTATTGAGCATGGGCGCGTATTCGACACTGGCGGACAATGTGGAGGTGTATAACCTCGGTCCGATTGATATCGGCGACCACACGGTGATCAGTCAGAACGTGCACTTGTGCAACGGAACGCACGATTACAAAGACCCGAGCCTGCCGCTGCTGCGGCCGAACATGACGATCGGTTCCGGGGTGTGGGTGTGCGCGGATGCGTTTGTCGGCCCCGGGGTGACGATCGGCGACAACTCGTTGGTGGGGGCGCGGGCAGTGGTGACCAAGGATGTGCCTGCCGGGGTGATCGTGGGCGGCAACCCAGCGCGGGTGCTCAAGCCGCGGCCACTGGGGGGCATGCCGTCGTGCCGACGCGATTCGGAGGAGGCCGAAACCGTCTCGGAACATGCGCGGGCCACCCCCGCTTCGTAGCACGAGTCGTCGGGCATGGCCTTGTCCGTGGTTCAGGTCAGGCGAAGTATGGCAGAACTGAAACCCCCCATCCTGGTCATCGGCGGAACGCGAAGCGGGACGAGCATGCTGGCGCGTGTGCTGGGCAACGCGCCAGGCCTCGTCTGCTGGTATGAGCCGAACACGTTGTGGCGGATCGGGCATGCGTATCGGTCGAGCGAGCGGGCGACGGTAGCCGACGCACGACCGTGGGTGAAGAGGCGCATTCGCCGCGAGTTTCTGAAGTTTCAGGAATCGCACGGGGGCCTGCGGGTGGTAGAGAAAAGCCCGCCGAACGCGCTGCGAATTTCGTTTGTGCATGCGATTCTGCCCGAGGCCAAGATCGTGCATATCTATCGTGACGGGCGGGCGATGCTGCGTTCGCAGATGGATCGGTACGAGCATTTCGTGAGTTACGACATCAAGAAGGGCGCGCATCGAGAGCACGTGCTGGAGCGGCTGCGCATTACCCCATGGTGGGAGTGGCCGGCCTATGCGGGGCGATTTGTGGATGGGCTTTCCAGGCGGTTGCTCGGTCGGAAGGTCGGGTGGTTCGGGATTCGCCACCCAGGGTGGAAGGCCGACCGTCGGACGCTCGATCGCGTGCAAGTGATCGCCAAACAGTGGGCGGTGGCGCTTGAGCACAGTCTGCCTGAACTGGAATCGCTGCCTCGGGAGTCGTGGTTGAATCTTCGATACGAGGACGTGGTGACCGATCCGGATCGGTGGTTTCGAGAGATCTGCCGCTTCTGCGAGGTGGAGCCGGGCGAGGAGTTTTTCAAGGATGTGCGCGAGCGTGTGCACGCGGGCAGCCTGCACAAGTGGAAAGACGAGTTGACGCCCGAGGAACTGGGCCTGGCGATGCCGATCATGGAACCGATGCTTCGGCGGCTGGGATATCTGCAAGAGCCGGTTGCCGCGGCGGTGTAATGGCGTGGTGCGTGTGCATCGGTCGCAAAGGCATGATGCCCGGCGGCGGGCGCCAGTCATTCGCGCTCGACCTTCGCGATGCTTGCGCGCTGGGATTCCATCAATGGCCGTGACGATCGACGCCAGGCTGGGCAGGCGGGGCCGCCTGATTCACTTCTGCCCGCTCGTGAATGATTTCTTCCATCCATTCTTCGCCGCCTTGCTGGTACCACATCCAGCGTGTGGTGAAACGGTCAGGCCCGTCGAAGCGGATGCGCACTCGGCCCATGTGCCCTTTGGCGCGGTCGGGCAGGTTGCCCGAGTCGAGGAAGGTGAAATCGAGTTCGGCGCCGTCAGGACTGACCGCCGAGAGGACGAGCCGGGGCTGATTGCGAGCAGCACAGTAGTGCGTGAGTGTGAGCCGGTCTTGATCGGGCGTGAAGATCGTGAGCATGGTCTCGCCGGGATCGGCACTGAACGACTCGTGTACGAGGGCCGAGCCGCGGGCGATCAGCCGGTAGGAGCAAACTTCTTCCCACCCGCGTGAACTCTTGGCGTTCCAGCGGCCTTCGAGGGTTTTGAGGCGCTCCCACGCTTCGGCGGCGGGGCGACCGCGCAGGGGCATGGCCTCGGCGTGCGGGGTTGTCGAGGCGAGATTGAAGACGATGGGGTTGCGACCGTCATTGAAAACCACGGTGATCGTCAACCCCAACCCCTGGCGCGAGAAGACGATCTCGTGCGGGCTGCGGGTGGGGTCGGTCGCCCGGAAGCGTGCGAGGCCCGCGCCGTGCTCGACAAGGGCGAGGGGCGAGGGTTGGTCTTCATCGGCCCAGGCGATCAGGCCGGGACGGAAGTGGCGCAGGCGGAGCATGACGCCGTCAGGCTCGTGCGTGATGCTGAGAAGTTCGAGAAGACGGATCCGGCCGTCGTCGCCCAGCCAGCGGAACATGCCGAGCATGCTCGAGCCGCTCGGGGCCGTCCAGTACTCTTCGTAGACTTGGCCGCGAACCTCGCTCCGCCAGGCTCCGGCGATGAACGCAACGTCGGCGAGCGACGGCTCAGCCTGCGCGGTCGCTTCGGCCGGTGCATCGTGCGGCGGCTGCGCCGATGCGAAGAGCGTGCAGGCGGCCGCAATGGCCACGATGGGGGAGAGCAATCGCATGCCGGTTCTCCGAAGCGCGCCCCGCGACGCCCGAATGCACTTTCGTGCATCGGGAAGCCCGTGTCAAGTCGTTTCGGTGCGGCAGTGGATCAGGCCGCGCGCAGGAGCGAGGCGATGCGTTGCTCGGTCGGTGGATGCGTGGCGAAGAGATCGGTGATGGTTTTCCCGGCGAACGGCTCGACGATGAAGAGGTTGTTCTGAGCGGGGTTGGGCTGCACCAGCGGAATGCGCCTTGAATAGGCCTCCAGCTTGCGGAGCGCGCTGATAAGACCGTGAGGTGATCCGGCAATGCGGGCGCCGTGAGCATCGGCGACAAACTCGCGCGAACGGCTGATGGCCGCCTTGATGAGTGCTGCGCCGAAGGCCGCGATCATGACCACGATAATGCTGATGAAAGGATTGACGCGGTCGCTGCCGCGCGGAGAGAGGAAGAAGGCCCACTGGGCAAGCATGGCCAGCACGCCGGCAACGGTCGCGGCGATCGTCGAGATCAGGGTGTCGCGGTTTTTGATGTGGGCAAGCTCGTGGGCCATGACACCTTCAAGCTCGTGCGGATCGAGCAGGTCGATCGCGCCCTGGGTAAAGCAGACCGCGGCGTGCGATGGACTGCGGCCCGTGGCGAAAGCATTGGGGGCCTTGTGCGGGCTGAGATAAAGCCTCGGCGGTCGAGGCAGACCGGCGCGTTCACTGAGTTGCACGAGCATGCGATGGAGGTCTCCTCCGGAAGCGGCATCAAGCTCGCGTCCGCGCATCGCGGAAATCGCGAGCTTGTCGGAGAAGAAGAAAATACCGAAGTTGAGGAGGGTCGCGATTACGAGCATCGGCAGGATGAACTCGCGACCCATCATGCCGCCGACGGCCACGAGCAGGCCGGTGAGCAGCCCGAGCAGGAGCACCGTCTTGAGGTTGTTTGTGAAGGTCACCATGGCTGAAATCCTTGTACACACAGAGGATGTTTCGGTCTGCCTGCATACGCCGTACCAGTCCGGCTGGTGCGGTTTCAGGTCGCGGAGGGGCGAATCGACTCGCGATGACTGTCAAAATGGCAGGAGATCGAGCTGCTTGGCCGCCACGATGATCAGAAGCACTGAGATCGCGATGCGGACCCCTGAAAGCGGAAGGCGGTGGTTGAGCGCTGCGCCCAGCGCCCCGCCGAGAATCGCGCCCGGGCCAAGCGCCGCGGCGTAGAGCAGCGCGGTCTGGATCGAAAGGCCGTGCTCAGTGAGTGTGTAGATCTTCATCCCCGCGCCGAGAATGGCGGTGACCGTCATGGTGGCCAGACTGGTGGCGATGGCCTCGCGAAGCCTGACGCGGCAGAAGATCTGAAGGAGCGGGACAATCACCACGCCCCCGCCGAGGCCGAGAATGCCCGCGACAAGCCCGCCCGTGCAGGCGATGATGATGAGCCGCACGACGCCGAGGCGCTCATTCGCGCGGGCGAGTTCTTTTCTCCGGTGATACACGCGGTAGATGTTCAGCGCGCAATAGGCCAGGATGAAGACCGCCAGGCCCTGCTTGAGGCGCACGCCTCGAAACTCGTTGGAGATCAGTACGCCGACGATGATGGCGACGGCCATGGCCGGCGCGAGGACTTTGAAAATGTCCCACCGCACCGCGCCCGCTTTCTGGTGGGCGCGTGCGGCCGGAGCCGAGACCAGCACATTCACCAGCATCGCGGCTGCGGCATACAGGTGCTGCTCGGGCTTGTCCGGCTCGGTATAGCCCATGACCAGGCCGAGGCCGGGGATCATCACCATGCTGCCGCCGACGCCGGCGAGCCCGCCGAGTAGCCCGGCGGCAAGTCCGACAACGGTCAGGATGACGACATCCAGGGTGTCCAAGCGGGGGGATGGTACGTTCGGCCGCCGCGCAAAAGACGAAACGGCACTGCGGACTGTTCCATCCGCAGCGCCGTCGTGATCGTCCGTGATCGGGTCGGCTCAGGCAGCCTTGCGAGCCGTGCGGCGGGCCGAGGTGGGCTTGGCCGCGAGGGTGTTGTTGAACTTGAAGGTGGAGTTGGTGTTGTTCTTGCGCGCGTTGGTCTTGCGGGTGTTGTTCTTGCGAGCGGTGGTGCGCTTGGTCGCGGTCTTGGTGGCGGTCCGCTTGGCGGTCGTACGCTTCGCCGTGGTGCGCTTCGCGGTCGGCCGCTTGGTGGCGGTGCGCTTGGTCGCGGTGCGCTTGGTCGCGGTCTTGGTCGTCGTCCGCTTGGTGGTTGTGCGCTTGGCCGTAGTGCGGCGGGTGGCAGTTGCCTTGGCGCCGGTGCGTTTTGAGGAAGCGCGCGGAGTGCGACGGGTCGTCGTCCGGGCGGTTTTGCTCGTGCGGCGGGCGCTCGTGCGGCGGTTGTTCGAACGGGTCGGCATTGAAAACGCTCCTTGTCGGTGGTTTGCAGGGCGGCTCGTGCTTTGAATGGCGTGTCCCGCCGTCCCCTGCTGCCGGGCGTTTCCTACCGCCTCGGCGAGTCTGGTCGGGATCCCACCCCATGTGGGATAACTCTCGACGACTCTGGCCATCGTCCGATCCGCGAGCAAAGATCAGTTTTTCACGAAAGTTTGCTTGAGAAGCGCACGTTCGGCGTGTCGGGAGGTCGATTCTTCCTGATCGCCACCCCACGAGAGACCATCGCGTGACGACCCTTCCACATGTTCATGCCCCCGCCTGGAGCCCCGATTCCTGGCGGATGCGGCCGGATGCTCAGCCCATCCCCTATCCGCAGGCGGAAGCCGTCGCGAGCGCCACGGCCCGCCTCGCGCAGTTTCCGCCGCTGGTGACCAGTTGGGAAATTGAGCGCCTCAAGACGCTGATCGCTGAGGCCCAGGAGGGCCGGCGTTTCCTTCTTCAGGGGGGGGACTGTGCCGAAAGGCTTGACGACTGCAGCGCCGAGAGCGTGACAAGCCGTCTGAAAATCCTGCTGCAGATGGCCCTGGTGTTGGCCTATGGCATCCGGAGGCCCGTCATTCGCGTGGGCCGGTTCGCGGGCCAGTATGCCAAGCCGCGCTCGCACCCCTTCGAGACCCGGCTGGTCGACGGCGCTCCCCGCTCGTTGCCGAGCTACTTCGGCGACATGATCAATCGCCCCGCCTTCACACCTGAAGCGCGGCGGCCTGATCCCGGCCGACTGGTAGAGGCGTACCAGCATGCCGCGATGACGCTGAATTTTGTTCGCTCGCTCTGCGATGCCGGGTTTGCGGACCTGCACCACCCCGAATATTGGAACCTCTCATTCTTCGCCCACGCGAGCCTTTCCGAGGAAGTCCGGCGGCAATATGAAGCGATGAGCCGTGAACTGGCCTCGTCGCTGCGGTTCATGGAGGCCCTGGGTGAGCGAAGCGTGGACGACCTTTCGCGGACGACGTTCTACACCAGCCACGAGGGGCTTGTGCTCGAATATGAAACGGCCCTGACGAGGCAGGTGCCGCGGCGCGAGGGGTGGTACAACCTCTCGACACACCTCCCCTGGATCGGGGAACGCACACGCCAGCTTGACGGTGCGCATGTCGAGTATTTCCGCGGGATCGCCAACCCCGTTGGTCTCAAGATCGGGGCTGGAACCGACCCGATCGACCTGCTGAGGCTGGTTGATCGTCTGAACCCCATAAACGCCCCGGGCAAGTTGGTGGTCATCACGCGCATGGGCGCCGATAACGTCAACGCCACCCTGCCGGGGTTGGTCGAGATCGTGCGTTCGGCGGGCAAGCGCGTGCTCTGGGTCTGCGACCCGATGCACGGCAACACCGCCCCCGCCCCGGACGGGCGCAAGACTCGGTCGTTCAATGCGATTCTTGAGGAACTTGATCGGACGATCGATATTCATCGACGCCTGGGTTCATGGCTCGGAGGCGTGCATTTTGAACTCACCGGCGACGATGTCACCGAGTGCATCGGAGGCGCAAGCGGCGTGACCGAAGCCGACCTGAACAACAACTATGCCACCTTGTGCGATCCGCGACTGAATTATCAGCAGGCGCTTGAGATGGCCTTTCTTCTCTCGCGCAAACTCGGGAACTGATGCCTTCCCCTCGCTCGCCCTGGCGACGGCCCGCGTGTGCGCTGCCGCAATCACCCGCGCGGGCATACCCGACCGCTACACTTGCCTGTATGAGCACTCTTTTCTCTGTGGCACACTGTGTACTTGCGTCGTTTGCCCTGGCGCATGGCCCGGCATTGCACGACCCGAGCGCGGCGGTGCTCGACCTTCCTGCGAAAGCCATCAGTGAAGAACTGCTGATGGAGACGATTCGTTCTTTGCCTGCCAAGCGAGCCGCAAACGGATCACCCGAGCACCTTGAGGGACTGCGAAAGACCGAAGCCTGGCTGGAACAGGCGCTGGCCGAAATGGGGTATGAGGTTCATACGCAGGAATTCGACTGGGCGCCACGACCTCGGCGAGCCGAGAACCCGCCGAGCACCTGGAAGAACATCTGGGTTGAGATCCCCGGCCGAAGCAAGCCCTCGGAAGTACTGATCGTCGGTGCGCACTTCGATGCCGTGCCCCAATCGCCGGGCGCCGACGACAACGCTTCAGGAACAGCGGCGTTGCTCGAGCTTGCCCGCGTACTCGAAGGCCGCCCCATGGCGCGAACTGTGCGGCTGCTCTTTTTCAACCTCGAGGAAGTCGGGCTGGTCGGCTCGCGAGAATATGTTTCGCAGATCGCCCGGCCGGCGCTTCGAGAAGGTCGCGAGACGATCATCGGCATGATCAGCCTCGACGGGGTCGGCTATTACTCGTCCGAGCCGGGCAGCCAGCAGTGGCCGCCGCAGGTTGAACTCTTCGGACTCGGCAACCTGCTGCCGACAACGGCCGATTTCATCGCGCTCAACGGCATCCAGAGCGACCGGGTTTTCACGGATCCTCTCGCGGCGGCGATGCTCGAAGCCGAGCCGGACCTGAAGATTCTTCGCGCCGACGAGCTTATGGCGTTCCATCTGCCTGACCAACTGCGCTCCGACCATGCCTCTTTCATTCCGCTCGCGGTGCCCGCGATTCAGTTCGCCGACACCTCGAACTTCCGCAGCCGGCACTATCACCAGCCGAGCGACACCCCCGAAACGCTCGACATGGTGATGTACACGCGCTTCGTTCGCGCCTTGGCGCATGGCGTGTGGACTGTCGCTGGACCGCTGGGCATCGAAACGGAAGCGGCACCCCCCGAATCAGGGGATGCCGCCGTGAAGGACGATTAAATCAGCATCAATCCAAGGGAAACCCTTGGTCGCGGTCATTCGGGTAGGGAATTCAGGTGATCGATCATGGCGTCGAGGGCCTGATCAAGCCTGTCAGCAGTGTCATAGGTTCCTGCGGCGATGTCTTGGCGGATTCGGTTGACCAGTTCCTCACGCATTGGTGGAACCTCGCTGGTGCGTTGCAGGTATCGGGCGACATCGGAGAGATCGACACGGTCTTCGCCGCGTGCGATGCGTTGAGGCGTATCGGCGGGTTCGCGATCAGTGATCCGTCCTGTCGGCCCTAGGCGGCTCACCGCCGTGGAACTCAGGGGGGCAATATCGGACATGGCGACCTTCCCTTTGGATTTCGGGCCCAACCCAGCGCGTCCTGCGTTGGTTGAACCACCACGTGTTGGGCGTCGCTTCCATTCCCGCCCAGCGGTTGTACATCCCTCCTCGTGCCTGAACTATCGTCGGACTTGCGTCTGATGCTTCAAAAGGTTTGAGAAACGAAAAATACCCGTAAGTCTTTTGACAGCATGGCCTTACACATGATAACCAGGAACCGGACGCGGAACAGAATCTTGTGGGCACCCCTGGTTTGGGGGACTTTTGGCCTAGTGCTTTGTGCGTGCGGGTCTTCCCCGACGCCTTCACAAGGCTCACCCCGGCCGCAGAACTTCGCGGCGGAGAGCCGGCGGATATTCGATCCGATTCCCGAGGCCGGCGCAGCGCCGGTGCGGGTGGTTGAAGGGTCGGCGATTCCGGATGCGCCGACAAGGGGGTTGTGGTCGATCGTACTGAACAACTTTGCCGACACCCCGTCGGGTAGGCTCGCGGCTACCAACGCTCTGGAGCAGGCTCGTTCGACCGGTCAGTTGCCTGATGTGTACCTCGAGCGTCGGGGAGATCGCATTGTGCTGGCGATCGGTCGGTACGAAAGGATTGACGACCCCGCCGCGCGGGCAGCGCTTGAACGCATTCAGGGGATGGTCGTGGGGATTGAGCGGCCGTATGCGCGGGCGTTACTGACTCCGCCTCCGGTTCCGGAAGTATTCGGCACAATGCCCGAGTATGACCTTCGTCATGCGAAGGAGCGGCATCGGCCGGACGCCTTGTACACGCTTCAGATCGGTATTTACGGTCGGCTCGACAGGTCGGACCCCAGCCCGAGCGAGCTGGCCGAGTATCGGCGTGCGGCGGAGAAGGCGGCGGTCGACCTTCGCCGCCAAGGTGAACCGGCGTTTTACTATCACGCCCCGACGAGGAGCATGGTCACGGTCGGGCTATTCACGCAGCGCGACCACGACCCGGGTCTGGCGAAGGGAGACAGTTTCGAGTTGCGCCGGATGCGGGACCGACATCCGTACAACCTGCATAACGGCACGGGGCTGAAAGAGAGCGTTGCGACGCGGTCGGGCGGACGGGCGGATCGCCTGCAACCGAGCATGCTTGTTGCGGTGCCCTGAAGCGGCGGGCAACAGGCGGCACGTCGCGGGTGCAACGCTGTGCGAAGGCGCGTGTCGGAACACGGATGACATTGTCACGGGCAGGATTATTCGAGCCGGACTGAGCGGTTGAGACGCACGCCGGTTGCGCGATCGAGCACGCTGACGAAGACCTCTCGGCCTTGGGGGTTGCGCCCCGCGCCTCGAAGGGGAAAGCGGCGGAGCGCCGTCTGATCGGGTTCGAGGTTGGAGATGACGCTGCCCAGTCGACCAAACTCGGCCCCGGCAAAGAGGGCAATTTCGAGATCGAGAGTCGTGTCGCTGAGGTTGGCCACGGCGGCCTCGATGACCAGATCAGGGCCTCCCGGCCGAGGTGAGGGGCGTACGAGCAGGTCAACCGAGAACTCATCGACGGTGATCGCCGTCGGCACACGGAGCGCCAGCAGCCCGTATTCCTGCACGCCGCTGAGTTCGACATCGAGGATGATGTCGATCGGCCCGGTCTGCTCCATCGGGCTGAAAGAGATCGCGAGGGGGATCTCGTAGACCCCGCCGGCAGGAATGGAAAAGGCGCCTGACCGGGGCGCGATGTCCCACGTTCGATCGCGCACACTCGATTCGGTAAGGCCACCCGGACTGACGATGAAGAAACGACCGGAAACCTGGCTCTGCCATGGATTGCGAAGGATGATGCGTCGATCCTGCGGGCGGTTGAGCGACCGCAGCGGCCCTGGCGCCATCTGCACGCTTGCCTGGAACTGCACGAGATCAAGGTCGATGTCTTCGATAAATATCGGATCGGCGCCGACGGTCAGCGTGTGCAGGGTCGAGCTTCCCACCACCGACGGCGCAAGTCCACGGGCGTTACCGAAGGCGTCTGTAATTCTTACCGGCTCGGTCGCGAGCAAGACCGAGAGCGTCACTTCTTCCGTCGGCGCGGCTTCGCGCCAGAGCACCAGGGCCGCGCCGGCGCCCGTTCCTTGGCGCGGCGCGAGCATGAGGCACCGGAGGCCCGGGGCAATCGCCCACTCCCCGACGTAGATCCGGCCGCGGAACTGGCCGATCACGGTGCGCCAGATCGGCGCGGCAACGTGGGGTTCCGGCCGCGCGCGGCGCACACCTCGCGGATCCCACGGCGCGGGGACGGCGATCGTGAGTTGCGGCGCATCGGAGCGATCGACCTCGTGATGCCTCCAGACGGCGGCAACGCGCTGGATGATGTCGGCCGCGACGGCTTCGTTGCCGAAGATCGCCGGATCAAGGGATTCGACGATGAGCGTTAGCGGGCGCTGAGCCTGCGATCGCCATGCGCCGACGGCATGACCGACGCCCTCGGGCGTCAGTGTTGCGGGGGCCACGGCGATCCACTCGAGATCGGGGAGGGTGTTTCGCGGCGGCTCGTCAAAGATGCTCCACGGGGCGATCACGCGCGCGCCGGGGGCGAGTTCTCTGACGAGTGCATGGGCGCCGGCAAGGTGCGAACGTGCCGCGGCATCGCGTGCAATCAGATCGTCGCCCGGGGCGCCGATCTGCCAACGCAGCACGCGCTGGCCGAAGCGATCGAGCATCGGTTGATAGACCTGCCCCCACGATCGCGGCGAGCGTACGAGGTAGGCCGTAACGTCGGATGGATCGAGATGCTCCTGCCGCGCGAGGTCGATCGGCACCGAAGGGATGGCGAACGTAACGGTTTTCCAGCGGTCGAACAGCCCGGCGAGCATCGCGCGCATGCGCTCAATATCGCGCGGTGTATCGCGCGGAGCATCCGCGGGCAACGGCAGGATGACTTCATCCGCGCCGAGGCGCTCGGCAAGGTCGGGAAGGGCCGCGTCGAGAGCGGGATCGGGCCGATCAATCCAGAGCGCAAACTGAGGCCCGCCATCGGGGCTTCGCGCCGGCGGAGGGGGGTTGGCCCAACTGAAGGTCGTCGCCGCCTTCGCCAAGACGCCCTCATCGGTGCGGATGACTGTCTCCGCACGATACCACCCCAGTTTCGAGATGCGGGGCGTCCAGACTCGCCGCGACTGACCCCCGGCAAGTTCATACCGGATGTGATCGACCTCGTCTCCGAAGACGTCGAGCACGCGCAGATCGGCGAAGAGCCGCTCACCTGAAAGATCGCGGATGCTCAGGGATAGCTCGGGACGACCTGGAGCGATGAACACATGTGATGGTTCGACGGCTTCCAGTTCGACACGGGCGACTTGGGCGATGGTGACATCATCAAACCACGCCGCACCGTCAAAATCCTGCCTGCGGATGGCGAGGTCGCCATCAGGCTCGACGCGAAAGTGCTCGGGCTGGAGGACTTCGAGTTCGACCTGCAGGAAGGCCGCCTCGTCGTGCAGCCCCATCACGGTAACGCCGATGGTCGTCCACTGCCCTTCGGAGCGCACGAGCGCTGAGGAAACTTCGCTCGGTGCGATCACCTGGCCGTGCTGATCGAGCATCCGCGCGGTCAGTCGGGCGCGGGCTTCTCGTAAGCCGGTCGTCTGCACACGGGCCGACACGCCGTAATCGGCCCCGGGAAAAATCGGCGCAACCCCGTGGTCGAGACGAAGTGCCACGCTGCCCCCCCGCACCGGCAGCCGTACTGAGCCGTGCCCCGCCGCGGCGACGGTGAAGTCGAGCGTCGGCATATTCCAGATCGGATACCCCGGTCGTTCACGATGGGGTGGATCGTGCTGGGCAACATGCCACCAGAGCGGCACGCCGAAGTCGTTGATGCCCATTTCTTCAAAATCGAAGACGCGAAGAATGCGCTGGGCCGCGGTCGGACGCCGGATGACCGGCTCGGCGCTCGGCTGCGCGGCGATGGCGAGCGCGCCCGAGGCCGCGATGATCGCGCAGGCCGACAGGCACGGGATCGAGGACGCCCCGGGCAGGCAAAACCGAACCATGTGGGTGTTATCGGTCAGTGCCGAGTGCGGAATGAAGCCGCCTTAGCGGAGTTCGGCAAGTCGAAGGGGGTTGCGGGCGTCGGCGGGTGTCAGGGCGCGCGCAGGGGGGGTTGTCGAAGGCCGGCCCGGGGTGGGCGTGGCGGCGAGTGTCGAGCGCAATGCAGCCCAACTGTCGGGATGCAGTTCGTAAGGTGCGATGAGATCAAAGTCGAAATCGTCTTCCAACTGTACGAAATGCGGGGAATTCTCTATTGGCGCAGGAGCCATCACAGGACTCTGAATACCCAGGGTAAGCACCCATCCACAGACCCCCACGAGCGCAACGGCGGCTACCGGCGACGCCCGAAGCGCCCAACGGCGTCGGCAGACAGCACGGAGGAACTCGGGCGCGGGATCGGTGACGGGGGAGGGCTGGGTCGCTTGCGCGACTTCGAGACGCCGGATGATGGGATCAGACATGGCGCACCTCGGCAAGCAGTTCGGCGGGAATCTCGGAAGAATCCGTGAGGAGAGCCCGAAGGCGTTCGACGGCGCGGCGGTATCGACCTGCAACGGTATGCCGATTCTCCTCAAGAGCGGCCGCAATGCCGTCAAAGGTCAACCCGGCTAGGTGTCGCATCAGGACGACTTCGCGTTGCTCGGGATGGAGCCGGTCGATTGCCTGATCGAGCGCGACGTCGGTTCCGGATCGGCCCCCAACGAGAGGAGGACGGGCCTGCTCACGTCGACGGCGGCGTGACATGGCCCTTCCGTAACTGAGCGCTGCGTTTCGCGTCAGGCGGACAAGCCAAGCCTGCACGTCTTTCACGGCGGCCAGACGCGAGCGGCGGCATTCAAGGATTCGGCAGAAGACTTCTTGGACGACATCTTCGGCTGCCGCACGATCTCGGAGCATGCCTTCGGCAAAGGCGAGCAGTCCCGGGGAAAAGGTGTTCCATAAAGTGCGCGCCGCGGCATCACTGCCGCGGTGCGTGGCGAGAAGGAGTTGGAGTTCGGCGGAAGGCATGGGAAATCAGCGATCGGATGCCTGCTGGTCTTTCTCGGTGGAGTGCTGGACGGGAGTGCGTTCGACGATGTTGATGACGCGATCGAGTTCGGCTCTCAGAACAGACTCGGTTTCAAAGGCGCGATCGAGCGCGGGAACGAGCACTTTGGCGACCAGGCCGTGCTTGCCCTGCTCGACTTCAGACGTGTAATGCCTGATGACGGTCAGGCCGTCGGGTGTGCGCCACGCTTCGGCCATCTGCGCAACGAGGCGAGCGGCGCGATCGATCTCATCGGCGAGGGCATCCGGCCCGGAGAGGGCGAACTGCATGTACTCAGAGCGGGTGATCTCCGCGGGTGAAGCAAGGGGCATAATCTCGCGGAGGAAGCGAATGCCGCCACCGAGACTTGCATATTTGGGCTTGAACCATCCGGCAAGGAACTCGGCTTCGCCCCTGACTGCGGGGAGGAAGGCGGCCGGATCGGCCAAATTGAGCCGAGCAAAACCCTGGAGCAAATGATCCTTGGCGGCCGGGGTGAGCACACCGGCGGCGAGGATGCTCTCGACCGTTGAGTTGCCCAGGCTGATGATCGCCGCGCTCACAAGGGCCGAGATCATGACGCGGTCGTTGGCCATGTGAGTCGAGATTGCGAAGATGGCTGCCGCACGCTCGGCCGCTTCATCCATGCGGTCTTGTGAGGCAAGGCGAAGGGCATCGTGCTGGAGCATGCGGCAGATGATGCGCATATTGCCGAGATGCGGAAGCAAGGCCCCGAACCCCTGGTCGTATTCGATTCCCCAATCGCACTCTCGGATGGAAGCCGCGCGGAGAAATGCCTGGAGCATGCTCTGGTTGGCGACGAGGAACGCGGTGATCTTGGGATCAAAGGGATCCTCGATATCCGACATCAATCTGCGGTACTCTTCGAAGGCTGCATGGTGCACCATCCAGGCGCGGTAATAGACCAGGGCGGCGTTGGACTGCGTCAGGCCGCTGAACCGGGCGAGGTCGTTAGGACCGGCGGCCTGCCCCGCCAACGAGCACGGGGCGAGTGTGAACGCGAGGGCGAGGAAGGTTTTGGCGAGTTTCATACGTCGAGGCTCCTGAGGTTCTTTGCGCTCGGGTGCGGGAAAGGTTTCAGGTTGCCAGGGGTTTCATTGGGCGTACCCGGCCAAACCTGTTCCGTTGCAGGGAGACGCCGGCGGAATTGGTTTGTGTGCGCTGCGGCGACGGAAAAATCTCGGGCAGACCTCGTGACGGCGCCTGGCCGCGAGGAGATGCCCGCAGGCGGAAAGGACGGCGGTGATGACGGCCTGTCGACGGGTTGTGCCCCTTGCCCGGTATGTGCCCGATGTGCCCTCGCGCGATGCCGCACGGAGGTTTTATGACGTGCAGCGATTGCGCCGAAGTGTGCGGCAATTCAGTTCGCGTCCGGTTGATCGGGAGACGATCGAGTGGTGCGTGCTGTCGGCGGGAACAGCGCCTTCGGGCGCACACAAGCAGCCCTGGCGGTTTGTGTGCGTTCAGGACGGCGAGACGAAACGGCGGATTCGTGAGGCGGCGGAAGCCGAGGAACGGGCGTTTTATGCGCGGCGAGCCACGCCGGAATGGCTTGCGGACCTTGCGCCGCTGGGGACCGACGACTCGAAACCGTTTCTGGAGCAAGCGCCCTGGTTGATTGTCGTATTCAAGTTGATGAAGGGAGACGACGGCGGGCAGGTGTATTATGTCAACGAGAGCGTGGGAATTGCGGTTGGGATGCTGCTCACGGCGCTTCATCACGCCGGGCTTGCGACGCTGACACACACACCCAGCCCGATGGGATTTCTGTCTGAGGTGCTTAAGAGGCCGGCGAACGAACGACCCTATCTCCTGATTCCGGTGGGCTATCCGGAAGATGGGTGCGTGGTGCCTGATCTTGAGCGTCGGCCTCTGGCCTCGATCTCGGCGTGGGTCGAGGGCTGATCGCGGTTACGCAGGGATGGTCGTTTGAGCGCCGCTACGATGCGGGATGCTGCGAGGAGCGCCATACGGGCGTATGCCCGCGAAAATCATGCGATTTGAATCGCGATATAACCCCGAGACGGGAGGATATCGCCCGCGGCTGCGCGCGCAGGAGGATTATGGAAGCGTGGAGGTCGAAGTTGGGCGGTTGTGGTATGCGATGGTGCTGCTGCTGCGTCCGAAGTTCGTGCTCGAAACGGGAACGTATTTCGGCTATTCGACGTGCATGATCGCGGCGGGGCTGCGCGATTTAGGTGACGATCGCCTCGTGACAACGATCGATCCTGAGGAGCGGGACCATCTCTGGATGGGGACACGGCTTGCGCCCTATGTGCGATGGATCAAGGCGCGGTCGCAGGATGCCGCGGAAGAGCTCGCCGGATCGAAGTTCGATCTGCTTGTGCTCGACAGCGACCACCATTACAACACGATCATCGACGAGTTGCGACTGTATGAGCCGATGTTGCGCAAAGGCGGGTGCATTCTGCTGCACGATACGCTGTTCTTTGACGGTGTCGGCGCTGCGGTGAAGCAGTTACAGAACAATCCGAAGTTTGAAGTGGTGACGTTGCCTTCACCGAGAACACATGGCGACCTCCGCGGACGCAAGCCGGGCGTCACGATCGTGCGCAAGATCCGGGAGAAAGGGCCTGCCATCGCATTTGAAA
Source organism: Phycisphaeraceae bacterium (assembly GCA_019636695.1). Taxonomy (GTDB): domain Bacteria; phylum Planctomycetota; class Phycisphaerae; order Phycisphaerales; family UBA1924; genus JADLCM01. Next base: position 238,668 of record JAHBXD010000004.1, on the reverse strand, counting down.
GGCAGTATGACGGTCTTTTTGTCGGCAATCCGCATGAACCCGCGCTGCTCCGCCGCGGCGGACGACCTGGCGACAAGCCGAGCGCAGAGTGAGCCTTGATCGCGCCGGGCATGGTGCATGATCCCCCGGCATGGCTCGCGAGCGTCGAAGTTCGGTGAGCAATTCTCCCGGGGCGTTTGCGCGGACTGCGATTGCAATATGCATGCTGGCACGGGAGCCCGCGCAGCGCGCAGATGATCGCCCGTTCGGCCGAATGTACACGCTTCGGCTGTGATCAGAATCAGAAACGCTTGTGGACTTCGCGCTCGGCCGGGGGCTTGAAACCGAGTATCGCCCGAGCAAGCACAAGATCAGCCGGAACAGTGATCTTGATGTTCCGCGGATCGCCCTCAACCGCAAGCACGCGCTCACCCAGGCGTTCGATGAGCGTTGCATCATCGGTGCTTGCAAGATCGTCCTGCGCGTACGCCCTGCGAAGAAGTGAAGCCTCGAATACCTGGGGCGTCTGCACAGCCACGACACCCGCGCGATCGATGGTTTCGCGGACGAACTGTACGCCGGCTGGTTTGGCGGGGAGACCGAGAATGTCCGCCAACGGATCGGCAATACTCGGAGCCTGCTCCGGCTCGCTCAGGCGCTTGAGCGTGTCGGCGATCGGCATGCACGGCACCACGGCTGACCAGCGCTCGGCGGCGGCGAAGACGCGGTCGATCAGTTCGGGCGAAGCGCACGGGCGTGCGGCATCGTGGACCGCGATGTGCGTGCATTCGGCCGGCACGTGTTCGATGGCGGCCTTGATTGTCTCCCAACGATGGTGCGTGCCGCCGCGGCAGAGTGCGGCGCCGATGATCGCCAGTTTGTCTGCGTATCGCATCCGAAACTCGTTCCAGGCCTGATCTTCAGCAGGCCCGGCCACGATGATCGTGTGCACGCTGTCGTGCTTATTGAAAAGCTCGACCGTTCGCTGAAGCAGCGGCCGACCGCCGAGATCTTCGTCGAGTTTGTGACGCACGGCCCCCGGAGAATCGAGATACCGCCTGGCATGCCCCGCCGCCGCGATGATGACACCGATTGTCATGCTCGAGGATAGCCGTCACGCGGCGAGCAGCCGGCAGGCGGTGTCCGCATCGAGGCTGAGCAGGAGCGCCGGATCGGCCGTCCTGAGCAGACCCGCCCGGGCGAGTATCGACCGTTCCATCGCATCGAGCAGTTCGTCGGAGCACGGCGTTCGGTAGACGGGGGTGTGGCGGAGCGTTCGACGAGGTGGAACGGATTCGGGAAGACCTGGGATCGGAACCAGCCGCGAGAGGCCGTGCGCCCGCGAGAGCGCAAGGCCGGCGCTCAACCTCGCGATGGCCTCGGCAAACGGGAATCGATCGCCCCGTGGCGAGAGATCTGACATAAGGCTCCTCCGGCGGGGACGATCGGCACGCGATCTTGGACACACGAGAAGAGGTGGCCTCAGCCCGCTGTAGAAGCGCGATCTGCACCTGCTGGACCGATTGGCGCAGAGAGGACGGTCCTGAAATCAGGGCTGCTGTTTCTCAGAAATGCAATGGGGCATAAAAGAGACTGCCCCGACCCGCGCCCGGGACGAGGGGGAGGCGGCAGGGCCGGGGCAGCCAACCTTTGAACGAGTTCCTCAAATAAGCAGGAACCCGTGTTGTCTTCGCACCATCTTTGACGAAACGGGATGCGTTTTCTACCCGGAGAATTGCCCTACCGAGCCTACCTCAGGGCGCCGCTGGGGGCAAGAAAAGTTCTCCCGGGAGAACCATGGGGGCCAGCACCATACCGGCTACACACGCCAGCACGACGCCGACGATGTTCAGGAGAATACCGGCTTTAACCATGTCTGCAATGCGTATAAACCCGGTGGCGTAGACCATGGCGTTTGGTGGGGTACCAACCGGAAGCATAAAAGCGAGACTCGCGCCAACTGCCGCCGTAACCAGCAATGTTCCCGGACCATGCCCAAGCTGAATTGCCGCACCGCTCAGGACGGGCAGCAGCGTTGCCGCAAGCGCGGTGTTGCTGCTGATCTCGCTCATCAGCACGACGATGAGCGCGGTCCCGGCGATGACGAGCCAGAAGGGAACATTGTCGAGGGCGGCGAAGGCCGATCCGACGAAGAGATCGACGCCGGTGTTCTTGAGGGCGTCGGCAAGGGCTAGCCCCCCCCCGAAGAGCAGGATGACCCCCCAGGGCAGCCGCGATGCCGTGGGCCAGTCCATGACGAAGATGCGCCGGCGCGGATCAACCGGGAGCAGAAAAACCGTGACGGCAGCACCAACGGCAATGCCGGCATCGCGGAGCATGGTCAGGCCGGTCAAGCCTGTGGCGTGCCCGAGTTGCACGAGCAGCGGTCGAAAGATCCACGCTGCGGCGGTGCAGATAAAAACGACGAGCACAAGACGTTCGCCGCGAGAGACCGGGCCGAGTGCGCGGCGTTCGGCGCGGATGAGTTCACGGCCGCCGGGGAGTTCATCGAACCGGATGGGAAAGATGATTCGGGTGAGGATGAGCCACGCGATCGGGAGAAAGACCAGCGTGGTAGGCACACCGACGGCCATCCACTGTGCAAACCCGATGGTGATGTTGTGAACCTTCTCTACATGCCCGGCGAAGACCGTGTTGGGCGGGGTGCCGATGAGTGTGCCGATTCCCCCGATCGAGGCGCCGTACGCCACGCCGAGGAGGAGGCAAAGCGCGAAGTTGCGTACCCGGGGGTCGCCCGGCTCAGCCCCGAGCTGCGTCTTGACGAGGTTGATCAGGCTGACGGCGATCGGCAGCATCATGATGCATGTCGCAGTATTGGAGACAAACATACTGAGCACGGCCGTCGCGAGCATGACGCCCCCGACGAGGCGCCTGGGGCGTGAACCCACGATAAGGACTACTGTCAGTGCGATGCGCCGGTGCAGCCCCCATCGCTCCATCGCCAGCCCGAGGATAAAGCCGCCGAGAAAGAGCGCGATCATTTCATCGCCGTAATTCGACGTGACCGCCGCGATGGGGCGGACATTCAGAAGCGGGAAGAGGACAACGGGCAGCATGGCTGTCGCCGCGAGCGGAATTGCCTCGACCAGCCACCATGTGGCCATCAGCACGCCGACGGCTGCACAGGCACGACCCGCGTGGGGCAGGCCGCTGACCAGCTCGCCGCTATCGTCATACACGGCCGAGGGGAGCAGCATGTAGGTGAACACCGCGAGCAACGGCCCGATTGCCAGGGCGGCCCAGCGCATGACCGACATCCACGGACTCTCAGGTGTGTCGTTTATCACGCGAGCACTCGGTGCGGCTGGAATAGGCTCGGGCAAGACGAAGGAAGGATGAGCCATACTCAGACGGCGACGGCCTCTCCGGCCCTGGTGCGCAGATTATCGAGCACATTCATGAAGTTGATGTAGGCATCGTACGGTGAGTCGTAGGGCGAAAAGTATTTGTGGACATCGCCGTCGGACCAGTACTTGGTGCACATGTAATAGAAGTGGTCGCTCGTGCTGAGCCTGCGCCAGTCGGTCACGAGGTGCGCGGCCTGTTCGATCTCGGCATGATCGCCCGACGCCACTGCCTGGCGATGCCGCGAGTGTATGACCTTGCCGAGTTTGTAGAACTCTTCCAGCGCGTTGTGCTGCATGGCGTTCTCTCGCCATGCGGAAAGATCGCGCTCAGTGTCGGCCCATGAGATGTAATTCGGCGCGTCGTACTCCCCGACCGGCGAGAATTGCTGCAGGGCCTCCGACGGGGTGATGAAGTGATTCTCTCCCCTTGCGACGTCAAAGACCTTGTTCGGAAGCTCTTCAAGAAAATGGAAGATGCCGGTGTCAGCCCACTGGTGCTCACCGAAGGTCTCGTAGTCCATGAAGAGGTTGCAGAGGTAGCCGTCGCCGTTGATCTGGTGCACCCATTGCGCGAACTTTTCGGCGCTCAACGGCCACTCCGACCATCCGCGGTTACTGAACCGGAACGCGATGTCATCGCTCAGGCGGTAGTTCTTAAGCAGGAGACCGAACGGGCGCCGGCCTCGGCCCATCGGTCGCCCGGGAGGCGCATAGACGTAGTTGGGCGAGCGATACCCCAAGATGCGATCCACCCCCTCGGTGATGCAACCGTGCCAGCGGCAGTCGCCGGCATCGTCCTTCATGGTGCTGAGAAAGTGGGCCAGTTCGTTGGCGTAGATCAGTTCGGTGTTGCGGAAGACGGTCGGACGCTGACCGAAGAGTGACTCGATCCGCCGGGTGTGCAGATCGACCTGCGCTCGGAACTCTTCACGGTCGTAAAGAAATGCGAGCGAATGATAATCCGTCTCGCCGATGAACTCACAGCAGCCCGTTTCGGCCAGCGCCTTGAACATGTCGATGACGTCAGGGCAGAAACGCTCCATCTGATCGAGCACGGTGCCGGTGATCGAGTAACTGATGCGAAAGTTGCCCTTGTGCCTGCGCACAAGATCAAGCAGCAGGGTCGTCGCCGGGCGATAGCACTTTTCCGCGACCTTGAGGCAGATCGCTTCATTCTTCGGATCGTCGAAGTAAAACGGGTGCGAATCAAAGACGCTGTACCGCTTGAGGCGGTGCGGCTGATGCACTTCAAAATAAAACACGACTGAGGCCATGGTGCGTCCTGGATAACCGTACCCCCCCTGCGGGGTCGAGGGGATTGTCCCCCCGGGCGGGGCCGGGGCAAGCCCGACGGGCAGAGTTCAGCTTCGGATCGAGACCAGGGCGTAGAGCACCATGGGCAACAGCACCGCGACGGGCACGAAAACTCCGATCACCGGCGGAACCCCCGAAATCCCGTGGACTGAAGCCAGAATCCCGCCCATGATCGTCGCCAACGCCACAGGAGCGGCCTTGAGCGACTGCATCCCCATGTTTCGAGGCACGCGAACCAGGAAAAACGGGAGGCAGATCACGACGCCCAGAAAATTCGCCGCCGCGACGCCGAACCTCCCCCACTGGTGCTTGTTCAGTTCGTTGATCTGGCCGCGCAGGGCATCATCCACCCCGTCGTCAAGCCCTTCCTGCTTGGCCCGGATCATCTCCGAGAGCTGGCGAAAACTCAGCTTGCCGCTATATCCGGCGTACTGACTGATGCGCAGGGCGGTCGGGTCGGCGTCAGTCTCGATGCGGTGAATCGGCGACGGCGGCGGGGGCGGCGAGCCGTCAAGAGGCACCGTCGTGACGGTACCGCGCTCAAGAATCCAAGCCGTACCGTCCCAATGGGCCTTTGGCGCAAGCACGAGCCGTCGAATCTGCTGCAGTTCGTCCGTCTCCAACAGGTAAAGGTTGTGAAGAATCGCATCCTGCGCATCGAAAGACCCTGCCGACCAGAATCGCCGCTGCCCATCGCGCACGAGCAGCACCCTCTTGGCCGAAAAACTGCGCATCCCGACATCACTATGGCTTCGTGTCAGCAGCGGAGCGATTCGCGGAAGCACCAGTTCCTGGTTGACGATCTGCAGACCGATCATGACCGTCGCCACCATGAGAATCGGCCGGGCCACGCGCCGCAGGCTGTGACCGCTGGCAAGAATGGCCACCGTCTCGCGAGCGCGCACCATCTGGGCGCAGGTGAACCCCATTGCGGCGACCATCGTCAGCCCGAGCATGTAGTTGAAGAGTTCGAGCAGCCGGGGCCACCAGTAATCGGTGACAACCAGCAGCGTGACTGCGGCCTTGCGCAACCCGCCGACGCTCTCGGCCGAGGCGTGCATGGCGTCAACAGCTCGAACGAACTTGGACATGTTCAGCGTCGCGTCGATCGCGACGATGAAGCTGAAGAGAATGACGATTAACAGTGCAAAATTGGTCAGAAACTGCCTGGCGATGTAGCGGTCGAGGATGCTCACACCACGAACCCTTTTGGACGAGACGCTCCGTCACCGCAAAGTCGAGACAAATCACCCACCGCACGGCCGCTCGCGCGTACCCACGAGCATACGCGCTCGAAGGCGACCCGTGGCGCCCCGCCCCTGCCTGCGAGCATGGCCAACCGGCAAGATTGAGCGCCCCCAGTCCCCATCAGGCCCGTGCAGCCCGCCAGCCACGAATCGGCTGGATACCCCCGAACGGGCGGCGATCGCTCCGACGCGGCCCCGATGCATGCCCGACCGGACCTCTGCCGTGAACGTGCCGGCATCGCGCGGCGGTGCCCAGAGGGTCACATCCCCTTTTTCGCGAGGCGCTCACGAAGTGTCGCCGTTACGTGGTAGAGCACTTCTTTGCCTCGTTTGGACGTAGTCATCAGACGGCGGCGGACAAGGTCGTCCAAGTCCGTCCGCGCGGTCACGAGGGTGATGCCGTTGGAGTTGGAGTGGGACTTGACGGTATATGCCGTGCCGGGGTGGCGAAGCGCGTGTTCAAGCAGCAGTCGCTGGCGGAGGTTGAGATCTTTGGCAATCGCCAGAAATCGCTCGCTTCGTTGTAAGCGCAGTTCCTCCGCAGCAAGGTGCTCAGAGAACCGCCCGAGAGCCTGCTCAAGGACTTCCAAGGTGTACTGCACGAAATAAGTGAGGTCGCCGTCGTCGTCTTCAACATCGACGAAGGCTTGCGGGTATCTCGAATAGCCTATGCGGATGATCTCCGAAATCGACAGGTACTCGAACAAACTGTAGCCGCTGCGCAACATGCTCCAGTAGAAAAAAGCCCGAGCAGTTCGACCATTGCCATCTACGAAAGGATGCGCGTAACCAATGAGAAAATGAAGTGCTGCCGCTCGAACAATCGGATGCAGAAACGTCCCGTCGTGAGACTCATTCGCAAATGCACATATTTCGCTTAATAGAACTCGAAGGCTTCCCGCATTCGGCGGTACGAAGAGTGTACTTTGGTCTCTAGTATCGACAACACGAACGTCGTCGGCTTGAGAGCGAAGCCTTCCTACACCATCAACAGGTTCAAGGGTTCCCGCGGTGATAACTGACTGAACTTCCAAGAGCAACTCAAGCGAAAGCGGCTCACGCAAGTGTTCTTTGATCATCCGCATCGCATGAAAATTGTTGAGAATCATCCGCTCGCCAAGTGTCCGGGGCGAACGCCCGAAGCGGAGCATCTCCATCGCCTCCTTCCGCGTCGCACTCGCGCCCTCCATGATGGAGGATTCTGCACTTTCCCCATGAGATGTACTTGCAAGCATTCTGGCTGGAAACAATTCGCCGCGCTTAAGCAGTGCATCCAATCTTTTGCGCATCGGTAATGACGACTGCGCCGCAACGGAGTGGCCGATCAGACCGTCGCCAGCGGCACGGTCAATCAGGTGCAGCAACCGGTACAAACTGGGCGATGGCACGAATCCGAATTTTCCGCCCTCGCAACGGCTCACAGGCAAGGGAATCCATTGGTCCCTTCGCCAAGCCTTCACATACACCCAGGCGTCTTCTGGCTTAACGCCTTCCTCTTCCGCCAAGTACCGCAACTTTCTCCACGGCCGATATTCAGCAATGAAGCGACGGCGGGCATGTTCCGGGATAGGCGAAACATGGGGTAGTTGCTCAAAGCTGAACGGTGGGGGCTCGACACGCATGGAAAGATTGTGCCAAGTGTTAATCAAATGTCAAACTGTAAGATTGACATTTTGCCGCTTCACCCCACAGCCATCACCACCTTGATCCCCTCCCCGGAGATCATCGTCTCGTGCGCCCGCTCGAACTCCTCCAAGGGGAACTCGTGCGTCACGATCTCTTCCAGCTCCAGCCGCCCGCTCAGCAGCAACTCCTCCATCTGATACCACGTCTCAAACATCTTCCTTCCGTTGATCCCCAGCACCGTGCACCCCTTGAAGATGACGTGCCTGTTGAAATCGAACGTCAGCGGTCGCCCGAATAACCCAAGGAGCGCCGCCACCCCGCCGTTGCGCAACGCCCCGAATCCCTGCTCCATCGCCGCGGACGCTCCGCTCATCTCCAACAGCACGTCAACACCTTCGCCGCGGCAGGCCCTGCGCACCTCGTCAATCCATGCCGATTCACGCGGATCAAACACCTCGGTCGCACCGAGTTTCTTCGCCAATGCCCGACGCCTGGGGTCAAGATCTGTGGCGAAAATCCGAGAGGCCCCCGCCGCCTTGGCCACGGTAATACTCATCAGCCCGATGATCCCCGTACCCGTTACCAGCACGCTCTTGGCGCTCACCCCGGCCGCCATCACCGTGTGCACCGCGTTGCCCAGCGGGTCGAGCACCGCGGCCACCCTATCCGGAATGCTCGGATGCACCGGCCAGACGTTTTCTTCCGGCACGACGACATACTCGGCGAAGCACCCGTCGCGATCGATCCCGATAATCCGCGTATCACTGGCGATGTGGGCGTTGCCCGTGCGGCTGTTGAAATCCTTCCCTGCCGTCACATGCCCCTCGGCACTCACGCGCACCCCCGGGGCATAGTTGGTGACGGCGCTTCCCACCGCCTCGATCACACCGACAAACTCGTGCCCGGTCACGATGCCGACCGGGATGCGCCCCGCGGCCCACTCATCCCATTCCCAGATATGCCTATCCGTGCCGCAGATGCCGACTTTCGTCACGCGGATCAGTACGTCCCGCGCCCCGGGAATCGGCTTGGGGCGGTCGGCATCGAACTTCAGACCCGGACCGGAGTGGTGTTTCACAAGGGCGCGCATAGATGCTTCCGGATGGCGTGCGTCGCGGCGGACCAGCCCGCCACGGCCCCGATCAGGGCGGACGGATGGTATGACCGCCCCCTTCAGCGACCGTCGAGCACCAGCGCCGCAAAGGCCGTCCGGTTCTCCACACCCGCCTTCCGCAGAATGCGCTCGACGTGCTTCTTCGCCGTCGCAGCACTGATCCCCAGAATCATCCCGATCTCCGCGTTCGACTTCCCCGCCGCAAGCCAGCGAGAAACCTCGCGCTCGCGCTGGGTCAGCGCGGGCACGCTTCTCGGCCTGCCGTCGCCGCAGGGAACCACCATCAGGTGAAGTCCCTTGCCGTCGCCGGGCAAACGCGGCGCGATGGCCGAAATCAGGACTTCGGCTCGAGACGACCGCGCACGGACCAGCGGTTGCCCCGCGCCTTGCATCAACCAAGCGAGAACGTCTTGCGGCAGCCCGAGCCGAAGGTCGCAGCCCAGCAGCGCACCCGCCTCCGGTGTCGCCGCAAGAATCCGCCCCTCAGGCGTCAGACGGATATACGCGTGCCGGTGAAGACGTTCGACCTCGCCGCGAACGTCGAATCGACCTCCGCGGCGTTCGACAAGCCGCTCGAGCGACAAGGTCAGATGCTTCGAGACAAGGTGAACGATTCGAAGATCCTCGTCGCTGAACTCGACGGGACGATCCCGAATCACACCGACCGCAAAATCAATCCCGCCCGGCATGCACTGGCCGATCATGCGCCGAATGTGCAGCGGCCGAAGCACGGTGTTGTAAATATCCGTGCTGTGCAGCTCCCCCTCGTCAACGACGCGCGTCATGTCCGTCGGCTCATCCGCAAGGCTGGACCACCACGCAAGCCACATCGGATGCTCGCGTGCGAACTCGACGGCCGGGCTGCACACCCGCTCCTGCTCGCGCTGCATCGCCGACCAGAATCGTCGGGGCGCACCCGGACGCGCCGGTGCATAACTCACCGACGCCCAGTCGCACTCGATATGCGCTTCGAGCGTCTCGATCGTCAAAGCCAGAAGCGCATCAAACCCCGATGCTTGGTGCATCGCCAGCAATCTCGCGGCAAGATCGCTCGGCCGGCGGCTCATGCGGATGTTCGATGAACGGACCATGGGTTGAAATACGCAAATCCAGCGTCTGTCGAAGCCTACCACCAGCTTCGCCCGATGCGAAGGCTTTCGGAAATCTTTGCCTTCTCGGACGTGTTTCTTCCCACACTCCGGCACCCCCCACCCCATGTGACCGGCCCGTGACGCAAGCCGCATCAACCATGGGCGTTAGGCTTCTCGAACCCGCCCGCAGAACACCCACGTACACTCAAGACTCGTGAGCCGCCTCGCACGCTCCAGCCCGCCGTTCGTCTACATCGCCGCCAAGGCGACCGGCGGACGTTCTCTGGGTGTGCGGCAGGCGCGCAGCGCGCGGGCCTTAGCCGAACAGCTTCGGCGCGATCGACTGATCCTCCTCCGTTCGTGGCAGTTGCCCGCGTTTTTGGCCAGTGAGCGCAAACTGACGCTCAAAGACCACGCCCAACTCAACGACCAACTCGCCCAGCTCGTGGCCCGAGGGGTTCCCCTGGTCGAGGCGCTGGAAGTGACCGAACAAACCGTCCGCCCTGCGGCCCAGCCGATCGTCGCCCAGATTCGCGAGCGCGTCGGGGCGGGTATGGGGTTCGCAGAAGCCTGCAACTCGACCGGGGTGTTCGATACCGTCACCATCGCGGTCTACAAAGGCGCCGAGCGGACCGGCGACCTCGCCGGTGCTTGCAAACAACTGGCCCTCAACGCCCGGCGAACGCTCGCTGTGAAGGGCAAAGCCGCCACACTGATGATTTACCCGTCGATCGTGCTGACCATCGGCGTCGCAGTGGCACTGGTCATGGTCGCGTGGATCGTCCCCAAGATCGGCAACGCCCTCGCCCAAACCGGCGTGCCCCTCCCGGCCTACACCAAAGTTATGGTCGCCGTCGGCATGTGGATTCGCGCCAACGCCCTCCTGCTGCTGCTCGCGGCGATGTGCGCCGCATTTGCCGGCGTTGTCTGGAGGAAAACCCTGGGGGTGATCGCCCTACACGGTGCGCGACATGTTCCCTTGCTCAAAGACGTCCTGCTTGCCCAGGAATCGAGCCGGTTTTTCTCGGTCATGGCTGCCATGACGCGCACGGCGGTGCCCTTGGCCGATGCCCTTGGGGTCGCGGTGCATGCCGTCCACCACCCCGACCTCCGGAAGCAGCTCACCACGCTGCGTACACGGCTGGTTGAGGGTGGGCTTCTCCGCCGCCTGATCGACGAAGTGACCACCTGGAATCTGGCTACTCGGCGTCTCCTCATCGCCGCCGAGCGTGCCGGAGACCTGGAATCCGCGTTTGAAGGGCTGGCTGACGACATGTCGGCCGAGGTCGATCGCAAATCAGCGCGGATGCTGGCGGCCTTTGAACCGCTGCTGCTGGTTCTCCTGTTCGCCATGATCGGCTCGCTGCTGCTCTCGATCATGATTCCGATCATGAACGCCAGCAGCCAGGCCTTCTGATGTGCCTGAATCGTGACACTCCCGTGACGCAATCCCTGGCCCGACGGCACGTTGAGATGGTCGGTCGATGCGGGAACCAAGAGCGGGCCGCGTAGAATAATTATCTGCCGTACGGAGTTTCGCCTCCTTGTAGATTCGGGAGCTGTCTGATGAATACCCGCCGTACCCGCCGCTTCGCCCGCGGCTTTTCGCTGCTCGAACTCACCCTTGTGCTCGCCATCATCGGCGTGCTCATGGCGGTCGCGGCGGTCAACATTCTCGGAACCGGTGAGCGTGCCAATGTCCGAGCAACCGAGGCGACGCTCCGCACCGTCGGCTCGCAGATCGAGTCGTATTACTTAGAGCACAAGGTCTACCCCGATTCGCTCCGAACTCTGGTCGTTGCCCAGTTCCTCAAAGACGAAGGCTCGATGTTCGACGCCTGGAAGCAGGAACTCTGGTACCAGCCCATTCCCGACACCACCGGCAATCCCTTTACCCTGCAATCGGCAGGCAAAGACCGCAACCACGGCACCGAAGACGACCTCGTCTATTGGCGTCTGAACCGACCCTGACGCGTCATGCCCACCAACCCTCCAGCCCGGCCACAACGGCGCACCGGCGTCGCCGCGGCGCGTCGGGGGGTTTCGTTGCTTGAAACGCTCTTTGCCGCCGCGGCCCTGGGGCTTGCGACGGTCGTCGTCGCCTCGACGCTCGGATTCGTCTACGCGAGGCAACACCGCGAGCGCGTGCAACTTGCCTGTGCCGAACTCGGCAACCGGCTCGCGCTGATGTACCTCGATGACCCAAGCGCAACTCTTGCGCTTCCGCAACTTGTCGCCTACGACGGCTTGCTTATGCGGTGGAGCCTTGATGAAAGCGTGGTCGAAGTCCGCGAAAACTCGACTGTCTCGGCTGCACGATCTCGGCAATCACGAAACGAGCTTTCCAAACGTCTGCTTGTCTACACCATCACCGTCTGGCTCAGTGAAGAGTCCGGCGGAACCCAGTTCCCGACGCCGGCCACACCCTCGCACGCCCTGACACGGCTCTACGACCCAATCAGTTCGCAACGCAACTTCGACACGGTGCAAAGGCAGCTCAATCGCGGCCAAATGTCCGAGTGGACCAGGGAAATCATCGGTACGAACCGCACGACACGCAGCCGAGCCGGCACCCAGGCTTCGCTAAACCAGGGAACGCAGTAATGCCCCGTCGCGGCTTCACTCTGCTCGAAGTTCTCCTGGCCACCGCGATGGCCTCGGTGGTCATTTTCAGCGCGCTGGGCGTTATGAACATGCTCCAGCGATCTGATGCACGCCTCGCAGGCCGCTATCGCTCGATGACCGAAATGGCCACACTGCACGGGCTATTCAACCGAGCGTTCCAGACGCTGGTGTTTGCACCCTCGAGTGGTGCAGTCCCTGCCGCACAAGACACCCAGCCGCTGACCGCGTTCGGCGCAGCGCTCGCCGCCGCGGCGGATGCTCAAATCCGTCCACGTATCATCCTGACCGCGGACCCGCGCTATCTCGGGATCGCACCCCCCAGCCCTGAATGGGGTGACCAACCCATCCAGGTGCTTGAAGTCGTCTGCGACGATGTGCCCGCGGGCTACGTCCTTCCCCCGATATTCAACCAGATTGATCTTGGTGGCCAGGTGTTGTCGGGTGGCGCCCCGCGCGGGGTTTTTGAGTTGCTTCCGGATTCGGATCGCGACGGAGCATTCGCCCTTTGGTGGCGGCCTGTGCGCCCTGAGGGCACAGCCTGGGTCGAAGGCACTGTTCGCCCGACTGACACCGCCGTCAGACTCGCATCGAACATCGCGTTTATGCGCATCCAGTTCTTCAGGGGTGACGAGCGGCATGTCGAGTTCACGGCGACTACCGAACGCGACATCCCGGCCTACGTCGAAATCGAACTTCGAACTGTGGACAACCTCTATTTTAACTGGATGTTTGAGGTCAACAAGCGAGCCGGGGTCGAGCAGACCATCATCGACCCGAACTCGCAGACCAACACCACGACCGGCACGGGTGGCGAAGAAACCCGCAATACCGGCACCCCCGGCCGAGGCCCCGGTGGACCGGCCGGCCCAGGAACGACCAACCAGCCGGGCCAGCGCCAGCCCGGCCAACGCCCCCAAGGCCCGACAACCCAAACCCCCAACCAGCCCAGGCAGCAGCCAGGCCCGACCACCCAACCGCGCGAAGGCCCGGGGGGTGGCCCATGAGCACATCCGCCCGTTCGGCACATGCCCGGCCCGGCTTTGCCATGGTGCTGGTGCTCCTGCTGATCGCCACCAGTTCACTCGCCGTTGTCACGATGCTCGAACGCCAGAGCGCCCACTCGCGCGCTGTGAGGCGGCACATCGACCGTTACACCACGCACCACAGCCTCCGCGGCCTGTGGGAAACTCTGGAGGTCCGCCTGGCGACCTTCGCGAGCCTGAGCGTTGTCGATCTGGTCCGGGAAGACCCCCACTTGTTCGACCTGCTCCTGGGAGATCGGAGCGTTCTGGCGGTCTCCCTGGCGGATGGTCAGGGCACGCTCCTCCAGACCTTCACAAGCCTGACAGGCGACGAGCCCAACGTCGGGCAAGGCCTGCTGGACGCCCTGGCGATGGAAGTTGCCCCGACCGATCTCGGCCGATTCGTACGAGACGCCGGGCCGCTTTCGGTCAGCCTTCCTTCGGCCTCGGATGAAGTCATCCGCGCGATCGCGGCGTACATCATGCAGGGCGAACGATCGGACGGGCTTTCCCGTGAACTCATCGCCCTGCGTGATGCGGGCGAAGTCACTTCGGCCAAGATCAACACGGTCGGCAGCAGCACCAACCTCGCGCCAATCCAGCGTTCGAGGCTCAATCAGCTTGTCGTCGATCGGCCAACGATCTGGAAGCTGGACGTCCGATACTTTGCTCCGGAGTTTGCAGGACGCCCCGGCGAACTCGTCGCACGCTTTGAGGGCATTGCCCAGATCGCGTCAAGAACCAGCGCGGGAGGAAATACCACCCGCATCCTGTCCCTGCGGCCATTGCCGCTAGAGTAGTCTGCACCGGGAGGTTCCATGCCAGCCCCGCTTACGCATCGATCATCCGCCGTTCGTGGAACGCGCATCGCCCAGCTCGGCGTGCTGGCCATGGCCGGTGTCGCCGCGGCGGTTTTTACCATCGGCCTGCCGATGGTCGAACCGGCGTCGCCCGTCGCGCCAGACTTCACGCCGACCGCGCAAGTTGACCCAAACACCCCCGCGCAACCCACTACCCGGGGTGTGGCCCCCAGCGTGTATACCGACATTGCCGAAGGGCTTTTGAGCATCGCGAACGTCCCCAAGCGCGCGCTCCCCCCTCCGCCGACCCGCGAGGATAACGGCGAAACCGACGGCCCAGCCGCTCCCGCGGTCGATACGAGTCAGCTTGCGTTTGTCGGGGCCGTCTTCAGCGCCGATCAGCGTATCGCCGTGCTGCGGATTGACGGCACCCAGCGCTGGATTCCTGAAGGGGGCGAACGTGACGGCGTGCGTGTCGAAGAAGTATGGGAAGATCACGCGGTCATCACCCGCCGGGGTGTTCGCACCGAACTGGACAAAGCGCCGCCTTCACGCGGCACGCTGACTCGTCTTGCGGCACCGCCATCTCGCCAGCCGAACCCCCGAAGCGGGATTCCCCCGGTTGCCGGCGGTCAGCCGGGCCAGCCGCGCTCGCCATCAGGACAGATTGGGATTCTGGCGGGCGAATCGCAGGCCGACCTCGAAAAAGCCGCGGCCGAAAGCATGGTGATTTCGGAGGACGGCACTTTTGTCGACACGCCTGAGGCCCGGCAACAACGGATGCGTGAAGCGGCCGAGCGCGCGCGTGAGCGTGCTCTCCGGCGCGGGGGAAACAATTGAGCGAGCGGATCGCGTACATCGAACGCACCGATCAGGGTGATCGGTTGCGCCGCATTCGCCTGATCGGCGGTCGGATCGACGTCGAGTGGACGCCGGGGCCTGACCTTGCGCCCCTTCAGGCATGCGCCGAGGCTGCCGCGTGGATTCGTTCGGCCCTTGCTGACGACTCGGGACGGTCGTTGGCGCTGGTCTGCCTTGATGCGGAGGCCGGGCTTTGGACCTGGATAACCCCGCCCCACGAAGATGGGCGGCTGGTCGAGGCGATGCTGCGTCAGGCCGGGGGCGACGCGCTCGTGCTGGGGCTTGATGGTGTTTCCGTCGGCGGCGAGACCTCTGCCAGCGGGCTTGGGCCAGAGGTTGACGTTCCCGGCGCTGTCGGCGTTCAGGTGCTTGCCCCCCCGGTGCCGAGCCTTCTCTCAGCGCGGCTGATGCGCCGACTGAAGCAACGACGTGCACCCAATGGCGCCGAGCAAGCCTCGCACGCCCGCGCACCGGTCTTCTGCACGCGCGATGCGGTCGCCCGCGTGCTCATTGACGAGCTTGACGCCGTCGGCGTTGGTGTCGGGTCGGTCACGTCGATCTGGCATGCGCTGGCCGCGGCGACCGATCCTGCCGGTCCTGGGCTTGGTGGCGCATCGACATCCACGGGCGACGTGGTGGCGCAGAGCGAGCAGGCCTACGGAGCGGTCGTGCTCGACCCCGCGGGGCGACTGGCATGGGTCTGGTCGCACAAGGCCGAGGTGGTTGCGGGGGGCGCCATTCGTCTTGCGGAAGGCAGCCCGGGTCTTCGCGTCACGTCGTCCGACGTTTCGAGGCTGGTAGCCGACTGGTTCGCCTGGGCCGCGCAGACGGGCATCACCCCGGCGCGCGTGACTTGCTTCTGTCCCGAACTCGATCCCGATGGACTTTCTCCATCGGCCTTCGGTGCGGCGCTGGCCTCGGGGCTGCGCGACCTGCCGCTGGACATGGTCGTCACGCCCGACCCCATCGCCGATCTTCTCACGCGCCTGCGCGGGCTGTCGCCTGCGGTGGTCAGCCCGCCGCAGGATGCACGACGAGCGCTGGTTGATCTTGCGCATCGTCCCGGACGGTCGCACCGATCGATGTATCGCTGGGCTGCGGCGGGGTTGCTTGCCGCCGCGATGGTGTGCGGGGCCGTGGCCTTGAAGCTGAACACGACCGCGAAGCAGTCTCGCGAGAGTGCGGCCGACCTTCGCCGACAGTCGATGGAGATTTATCGCAAGTACGTTCCGGCTGATCCTGCCCAGGGGTCGTTGGCGGTGATGAAGCTCGAATCGGTTGTCACAAAGCTGCGCGAGGCGGCTCCGCCTCCGATTTTGTTTGAATCGGCCAAGCCCGTGCTGGAGGAGCTTGACACGATCATGTTCCTTGTGCCCACTTTCGGGCAGATGGGGCTTGAACTGCAATCGCTGGTGATCGATGACATCCGGGCTGAACTCGTGGCGATCGTGAACGACTTGTCGATGTACGAGCAGTTCCGCGCTGCGCTCGACAATATCGCCGGCTCTCGCATCACCTGGAGCCTGCCGATCACCAGCGAAACCCCCGATAAACGCATTCGGGCCACGTTCCGCGGCTCGTGGGCGCCCGCCGCAGGAGGATCACGATGAGCGATCTTCCCGCGCTCACGCATGACCAGCGCCAGGATCTGGCCGAAGCGGCCGTCTTTGCCGAGCGCCGCAACCGCCCTCGCCACCTCGTGATGCTGGGGTTGCTGCTGCTGGTGGTTTCGGGGCTGGCGCTGATCTGGGGTCTGAGCAGTTATCGCGGGGCGCGCACCGAGGCAGACCGCGAGCGCAACAATGTCTTCCGGCTCAAGCAGCTCGCCGCGATGCACGATGCGCTGACGCGGACGAAGGCCGATCCGGTCGCCGGTCCTCCGTATGCGCCGGTGCCCAATCTCCAGACACGCCTGGAAGGCCTGGCAACCGGCGTCGGCCTGCCGCGACCGCCCCTGCCGCAGGAGCGGCGAGATCGTGCGCAGGCCGGGGCGCAATCGCTTCGGCTGACATACCGCATCCGGCATGATGAACCTGGGCCGCTTTTCAACTGGCTTGCCAAAGGCATGTCAGAAATCGAGGGCCTGGAGTTGTACAGCCTCCGCGTGCAGCCGGAGGCATCCACTTGGTCATTCGAAGTGACCTTCTCACGATGGGAGCGTTCCGGCCCATGATGCGATCGCTGTTGGCCATTCTCATTCTCGCCGGCGCAATGGCCGGTTGCATCGACACGAGCAGGGCGCGCACGCAGCAGGCCTTGCGAAGCCAGGAGTCGGCGTCGGCCGATTTTGCGCGACTTCAGGCGCGTGCCCGCGAACTGGCCATCCAAGCCGAGCGCGCCGCCTCTGAAGGGCGCGTCGATGCCGCGATTGATCTTTACCGCCAGGCGCTCAACACCTGGAGCAAACTTCCCTCGGCATACAACAACCTCGGCATTCTGCTTCGGCTCAAGGGCGACGACCAATCCGCGGCGGAGGCCTTCAGCATCGCTTCGGAGCAGGACCCGACCGACGCCCGCCCGCCGTACAACCTCGGCAGCGTCTACCTCGATAAGGGCTGGCCGCGACGCGCGGCCGAATATTTCCATCAGGCGCTCGATCGCGACCCCAACTATCTCCCAGCGCTTCGCGGGGCGATCCGCTCGGCGGATCTCCTGTTCCTCGCCGACGACCGGACGCTCGAATACATCGAGCGGGCCACCATGATGGAGCGCGACCCCGCGTGGGCGGCCTACATCACGCGGCAGCGTTTTCGCGTCGAACAGCAGATAGAGCGCCGTTGACCGGCGCTCGTCCTACGCTCGACCGAACCCCAGACGCACCGTGCGGAGCGCCCAGCCATGATTACCCAGGCCGATGATCGATTCGCCGATTTCGGGGCGCCGCTCTCGGTGCGCGTGCGCACCAGCGTCATGGCCATTCTGTCGATGGTCTTCGGCATCATTTGCGTGCCGGGGTTCGGGTTGGTCGGGCTGATTTTGGGCATAGGCGCGATCGTGGGCATCAACTCTTCGCGAGGGCGCCTCGGCGGCACGGGCCTGGCTGTCGCCGGTATCGCCTTCAGCCTTTTGGCGTGCATCGTCTGGGTAGGGATGGGGCTTGGATTGATGCAGGCCAAGAAAGTGATTGAGCAGGATCTCGAGCATCTGATGACTTCGGTCTATGCCGTCGATCTGGACGCCGCCCGAACCGTGCTGGACGAACCTTCTCATGCCCTGCTGACCGAAGAAGCGTGCAAGACCTTTACCGCGGCAATTGACGCTCGGCTCGGGCGGTGGACCGGGTTTCCGCAGGGCTTCTGGAAGTTTTTCGGTGGGTTCGGCGCGTTGAACGAGGCCAACAAACACGCCGAACGCCTGGGGCTTCTGACCGACGCCACGGCTTGGCCCGCCGAGTTTGAGCGAGGCAACGCGCTGCTAATCGTGCATTTCACGACGCTGACACCGGGGAAGTGGCTGAAGGGGCACGTGCGCAATATCGGCGTGATCACCAACGACGGGCAGGTCGACTGGCTGCTGCCGCGAACCCCCTGACGGCATCCGGGTGGGGTGTGCATGGGGCGGGGGCTGTCGGGGGGCGGCCAATCCTACCATTGCCGCCTATGTCAGAAGCCACCACGAAGTCGATGGATGCGATCATGGCGCTGTGCAAACGGCGCGGGTTTATCTATCAGGCCAGCGAGATCTACGGAGGCATCAACGGCTTCTGGGATTACGGCCCGCTGGGTGCGCAGTTGAAAAAGAACCTGCGTGATGCGTGGTGGCAGGACATGATCATGAACCCGTGCTGGGGGCGCAAGGGCCCGAACGGGGAGCGCGTGAGTTGCGTACCGGTGGAGACTCGCATCATCCAGCACCCGAAAGTGTGGGAGGCGAGCGGGCACGTTGCGGGGTTCAATGATCCGATGACGATGTGCAAGGAATGCAAGAAGCTAATGCGTGCTGACCACGTCTGGGTTGCGCGACTCGCCCGTGAAGGTGAATGGCTGAGTTTTCTTCAAAACACACAGGCATGGAATCAGCGAGGCGGATTAGCAATCCCGGAGTACTTCACGCTTCTGTTCGGAGGCTCTAGTCTCACGCCGGAAGAACGTGCAGACTTGAATGCAGTCGTCGCGATTACGAGGAGTGAGCGGCCCAACCTTCCGGCAGGACCGAAATTCAGCGTACTAGCCGGAGGTCAGGACGAAGCACTGGAACAACTCGCGATGACGGAACTTCCAGCGAAGGTCAGAAAGCACCTTCGCGATGAAAGGTTCCAACTGGCGATGCTTTACCGACTTGGAGACCCGATTCAAGACGACGGATACGCCCCGTGTCCGCATTGTCGTGCAGAAAACTGTCTCACGGAACCCAAGCAGTTCAATCTCATGTTCCCCACTGTGGTCGGCGCCACAGGCGACTGGGAGCAGAATAAAGCCTACCTCCGGCCCGAAACCGCGCAAGGCATCTTCGTCCAGTTCAAGAACGTCGTGGACACCACGCGCATCCGCGTGCCCTTCGGGATCGGAAACACGGGCATCTCGTTCCGGAACGAAGTCACACCGAGAAACTACACCTTCCGCAGCCGTGAGTTCGAGCAGGCCGAACTCGAGTTCTTCTGCCACCCCGACGACAGCCAGGCGTGGTACAAGTTCTGGCGCGACTTCCGCATGGAGTGGTGGAAATCCATCGGCCTCGCGAGTGAGAACCTCATCCTTCGCGAGCACGACAAAGACGAACTCAGCCACTATTCAACCGGCACCAGCGATGTTGAGTATCGCTTCCCCTTCACCGCGCCCGGGTTCGGTGAACTCGAAGGCATCGCCCACCGCGGCTGCTATGACCTGTCGCAGCACCAACAGCACTCCGGCGTCAAGCTCGACTATTTCGACACAGACCGGGGCGAATTGCTCCCCAACGGCAGCAAGAAGGGTGAGCGGTATATCCCGCATGTCATCGAGCCTGCCGCGGGCCTTGACCGCGGCGCCCTGGCCCTGATCTGCGAGGCCTATACGCGCGATGAGAGCCGCCCCAGCCCCGAATTCCTGAAACTGCATCCGCGGATCGCCCCGATCAAGGCGGCGGTTTTTCCGCTCGTGAAGAAAGACGGTATGCCCGAGGTCGCCGAACACCTGCACCAGGAACTGAGCCGCCGCTTCGGACACATGGGGTTCATCGAGACCGATGAGAAGCAGAGCATCGGGAAGCGCTATGCCCGCATGGATGAAGCCGGATGCCCCTATTGCTTCACGATCGACGGCGACACGCTGAAAGACCAGACGGTCACCGTCCGCGATCGCGACACGGGGGCGCAGGAGCGGATGGCGATCGACAAGGTGGCGGGGTTTTTGGGGGAGAAGTTATTGTGAGCGTGTTTCGAGTTTCCGCCGCGGATGCCGGAGACTTCGAGAATGAGAAGCTCGCTTGGGACGTTCTGCATCACACCGGTGCCCATCGATCTAGGGTACCCACGGCCGTCGACTGTTCAAGCTGCGTCATGCTCAAGCCATATGCGGTGGCTTGCCTTGCCGCGCTCGGAGCAAAGGCATCTGGGACCTGCGAACTGTTCCTGCCGAGCAATGCGGCCTGCAGAGACCACCTGCAAAGACTCGGGTTGCCGAACTGGTATAGGGGGAGTGCAGATGCCTCGATCGCTGTTCGAGACACGAATCTCGTCGCCCAACAATTGACGGATCGGCCCGGGACATTCTCCGACGAAGCCATCGCGGTGCTGTGCCAGCAATTGGATCTGTCCGTCGGTGTCGCGGAGGGTTTGGCAACGCATCTGGATGAAGTGATTCTGAATGCCCTGACGCACTCGGATTCACCAGTCGGCTGTTTCGTCGTGGGACAGGCCTTTCCGACCAAGCAGACCGTCGAGATCACCGTACTTGATTTCGGACAAACGATTCGCGGACATCTGACATCTAACCCGAAGCATGAAGGTATCACTACCGATCGGGAAGCCATCCTCTCAGCGACGGAGGAAGGTGTTACCGGTACCGTGGTCCACAATCGTTGGGGAGAGGTCAACAGTGGTATTGGACTCTTTGAACTTCGCAAGTACTGCGAGTCCGGCGGCGGCAAGATGGCCATCCTCAGCGGCGGCAATTACCTAACCTTTGGGTCCGAAAACTCTGCGTCTGCCCACCGCTTCAATGGCCATTTCGCAGGTTGTTTGGTAAATATTCAGTTTTTTGCTCGCTAGTCATTGCCAACTCGACCGCGGCCCGGATAATGCTCGTAGGTATTGAGGTCGCAGCAATGAGTATGCACAGGATCAAACTTCAAGGGGTTCTGAACTCCGCGACCAGCGGCAGCGCATTGGCGGGTGAGGTTCTGCGCGCACTTGGCGAGTTGAACGAGGTCCGCGTCGATGTTGCGGGTGTGCTCCGTGTGACGCCGTCATTCGCCAATGCCTTCGTCATGCGCGTGCTCGCGGCTTCACCCGACGCCTTCCGTGCGAACAAGTGCATTATTGAGCATGCCTTGCCTCATGTTGCTGCCGCGTTCGAGGCGAGCCGCGATCGGTACGCTCGTGGGATCCGTTTAAGCGATCAGTTGCCGCATGTCGCCTGAGCGATTTCCGTACCCGGCATAATCTGATCATCAAACTGTTTCTCCGGAAACCGTGTGTAGCCTTTGTGCAGATGCGCTTTTCCTTGTCTCAAGTCATGCCGATACTTCAACGCACGCCGCACGTGCTGCGGATGCTGCTTGCCGACATGCCCGAAGGCTGGACCACCCCCAATTACGGCCCGGGCACATGGAGCGCCCGCGAAATTGTGGCCCATCTCATCCACGCTGAACGCGACAACTGGATTCCCCGGCTGCGCACGATTCTTGATCCCGGCGGCCCACGCGCATTTTCACCCTTCGATCGCGCAGGCCACCTTGACCTGATGCCCCTCGCCCTGCCGGAGTTGCTCGATCGCTTCGCCCATGCACGCGACAACTCTCTTACTGCGCTGCGTGAACTCGCACTGACCTCGGCCGACCTTGCCCGCACCGGCATCCACCCGGCCTTCGGTTCAGTCACCGCCGCCCAGCTCCTCTCTACATGGGTCGTGCACGATCTGAATCATCTCGCGCAGATCTGCAAGGCCATGGCGTTTCAATATCGAAATGCCGTCGGCCCGTGGCAGAACTATCTCTCGATCCTCTCCCCACCCGCGCCACGATAGAGAAACCACACGCCGCAAGAACCCTCAATCCGCCGGTTCCAGCACGGCCGTCATCGAGCCTTTGCTCCGCAGCATCAAAGGGTCTCGCCCGAACGCACGAATCTGCTCCACCCGCAGTTCGGCCAACTCCCTGTGCGTCGTCACGCAGATCGCCCGCCCCTCGCCATCCACCGCCTTGGCGATCTGAAACCCGCGCTCCACCGAATACCCGAAAATTTCCTGGGCCATCCGGATCACGTACTCATACGTATGGTCGTCGTCATCCAGAAGCACCACGTGCCATTTACGCGGCGGAATCGAACGCACCTGCGAATACGACTTCGTTGATGGGGTGGTTGTCGGTTCCATGACGCTTGTATTCTACGAAGCGAACCCACCCAGGCCAAGTTTTTTTCACGCCCCGGAACGCTTCTGCACAAACGTCCGCGCGAGCCACAATGCCGGAAATCCGTGCGTGTAATACGGCAGCTTCCGCGGCGACACCGTCTGGCGGAGGTACTGAATGCCGCCGCCGCCCGTGCCCCGGCGCATCCCGATCTGCCCCTCCACAAACCGGATATGTCGATCCCGCCACTCCACAATCGCGCCATCCAGCCTCAGACACGCATCCAGGAAAGTCGTCAGGGGCGTGCGGTGGATGTCCATCTCCAGCACCGCCGCCGCGAGCGTCTCTCGCTGCGCCATCGCCCGGTCAACCTCCGAGACTGCGTTTCGGAATCCGTCCGCATCTACCCCGCGCAGCGGCAACGGCGTGCCCGACCCTCGAAAATAATCTCGGATCGACGCCTGAAGGTTCAGGTCCACGAACTCATCCAACCGCGACGCCGACAGATCGCCATCGCCCCACTCCGCCGCGGCGTTCAACAAGCCGTACACCACATCGCGCAGCGAATGTTCACGATAGCGCTTGGCCACGCGTTCCCACCCCCAGGGTGGCTGCGCGAAATAGAACGACTGGGCAAACTGGTTCTGCGGCGTTGCCTTCGTCGGCCGAAGCATCCCCTCGGGCAAAGACGGCTCCCCGGGCGCCGCTTCGTCGGTGCCCCCATCGGGCTGAATCTTGGGCCGGTGCAACTCTCGCAGCCCCAGCATGATCTCGATCTCCCGAAACTGGATCGAGCCGAACCCGCTTGCGGGCTGAAGCCGGTCACGAAAGAGCAGAAACTCCGCCGGTGTCAGCGTCGCCAAGACATCAAAGAAGCTGAGCGTGCTGCGGACGGCCAGTCGGGCGCAGTGCAGCCGTGCAGTCCAGGATGTCAGAAGCCGCGCAAACTCCGCCTGTTCCGAAGCCGACTTGGGCGCGGCGATCCCGCCCCGACCATGCAGACGGCCCGGCGCCTGGAACCCGCCGTCGCCCTCCAACAGTGCCCGCCCATCGCCGAGATACTGCTCACCCGCCTGGCGCAGCGTCGCCGCGACGAGCGGAAACCCTCGCGGATCGAGCGGCTTGGTCTCGTCTCGTGCTGCGGTGGGGGCTTCAAAATCCAGGCGATCCAACTGCCCGCCGCGCGAAGCCCAGTATGCACCGGCCTCGCTGATGACGGCGTGCATGTCGTGAATGATCTGGGCAAACCAGACCTCGAAGGCCTGGTGCGTACGGATAAAGAGCACTTCGTGATGCACCCACCCGCCGCCGGTGGGCCAATCGTCGCCGGGCTTCCAGTCGGCGGGTGGTGTGGGCCACTCGTCACCCTGACGCGGCAAGCGCAGCGCCTCGATCACGGCCCGGTCATTGATGTACTCGCTGTAGGTCAGGTGCGTGCGGGTCATGGTTTGATCCGTTGTATTCACAAGAGAAACGAGGCGTAAATTGTCTACGGGTGCAGCACATGAGACTCAAAGCAAGCACGGAACGGATGCTGACACAACCACACATTTCTGAAGTGGCTGCATCCACCACGGGCTGGGTATGCATCCACCTTGATGTCCATTCGATCTTCGAGTGGAAAAACGCTTCCGTTCTCCATGCCTCAAAGCCTCCTGTGTACTCTCTTTACACAATCCCGCATGCCGCTCGCGCTGCGTCGAGCACGGCCCGTGCGTTGGCACGCGCCTTGACCGCCCCGGCCTGAAGAATCTCCTCAACATCCTTCGGCCGCGAGGCCCAGTCCTTACGCTTCTCGCGCATCGGGCCGAAGGTGGCGTCGATCTTCTCCAGCAGAAACTGCTTGGCATGCCCGTATCCCATCCCTCCCGCGCGATACTTCGCCGCGAGTTCCTCCTGCTCCGCGGCCGTGGCCATCAACGAATACAGCGCGAAGATCGTGCAGTTCTCCGGGTCCTTAGGTTCTTCCAGCGTCTTGGCGTCGGTCTTGATGCCCATCACCGTTTTTTTCAGCGTGTTGCCCTCATCGAAGATGCCGATGGTGTTGCGGTAACTCTTGCTCATCTTCGCGCCGTCAACACCGGGCACATACGGAGCCTCGCCGAGGCGCAACTCCGGAATCGTAAAGACCGGCGCGCCGAACTGGTGATTGAATTTCTGCGCCATGTCGCGCGTCATCTCAACGTGTTGCCGCTGGTCGCGCCCCACGGGCACGATCGTCGATTGCTGCGCCAGGATGTCCGCCGCCATCAGCACGGGATAGGTAAACAAGCCCGCATCCGGCGAAAGTCCTCGCTCGATCTTGTCTTTGTACGAAGTCGCGTTCTCGAGCATCGCCATCGGCGTCACGGTCATCAGCAGCCATGTCAGCTCGCAGACCTCAGGCACATCGCTCTGACGAAACAGCACGGCCTTTGAACTCGGATTCTTCGGACCGATCGGGTCAAGCCCGCAGGCAAGATACGTGACCGCCGTCTCAAACGTATTTTTCCGAAGCGTCGCCGCGTCACGCACGGTCGTCAGCGCGTGATAGTTTGCGATGAAATAATACGACTCGCCCTGATCCTGCAGCCGCACATGCTCGCGAATCGCGCCGAAGTAATTTCCCAGATGCAGTTCGCCGGAAGGTTGAATGCCGGAAAGAAAGCGAGGGGTGGGCATCGGGTTCAGGCTCCTGCTCGCCACGACTGCCCGCCGCGGGAGCGCACCATGATAGGAACGCGCCCCACTTCGACCCGCCGCTTCGTGCTGATGAGAGACGCCGCGATACGTCGATCGGCCCGCGGCCATCACCATCTCCGCTTCGTCCGCAAGGTCCGCCGCGACCTGGGGATCACCCATTGAACCCCCGACACGTTTCAAGCCCCGGCCCGCTCCGGTACGATCCCAGCACTTCCGACAGCGCCTCGACCAAACCACCGTGACCACCCAACCCAGAACAGCACGCGCAGGCTTCGACCCCGGATGGCTCTTCCTCATCCCCGGCGTTGTCGCCCTCGCCGCGGCGGCACTCCTTCCCATCCAAGACAGCCTCGAAGAAGTCCGCTGGCAGGCGCACCGAATGAACCTTGTCGCCCAGCACGCCGAGGAACGGCTCGACCGCCATCGGCGCTATCTCGCGGCACTCGAAGCAGGTGACCCGACCCTGGCCCGATCGCTGGCATCGTCGCAACTCAACCTTGCGCCGCCCGATCGGCGACCGCTCGCCCCCGGCGCTTCGCTCCCCCCCGCTTCGGTCTTTGACGATCTCAACCCTCCCCCGCCCGACCCACCGGCCTTCGCTCCGAAGCGCAGCCGCCTGCATCGCCTGGCAACCGACCAGAAGCTCCGCCCGTGGTTCATCGCCGGCGGGATGCTCGCGATCGTCGTGGGTCTGCTCCCACCGACCGATGCACGACGCCCGGAAGCTCAGGACAATGTCGCAGACAACGAAAAATGAACGCGGGCGCACACCGTGCGCCCGCGCTGAAGCCGCGTGCATTCACCTACTCAACGACCAAGCAGTTGCAGGAACCGCTGGAAATCCTCAGCATCGAGGCTGCCGTCACGGTTCAGGTCGGCCCCGCGACCGCCGGAATCGAACTGCGACATGAAGTTCATCGCTTCGTTCTCGTCAATCACTCCGTCGCGATTCGTATCCACCCGGCGCATAAGCGCCCAGGTGTTGACTTCGTCGCGGATCGCCTGCGAAGCCTGCGACCGCTCGATGTCCGTTAGCATGCCGTCGCCGTCGAGGTCGTACTGACTCATCATCTGCTGCTGCATCTGGCGCTGCATCTCGCCGAACGCAGCCTCCATCGATTGGCGCATCTCGCGCATCTGCGCCTCGTTCGGCTCGCCGTTGGCCATCATCTGGCGACGCATCTCTTCGCCCTGGCGGCGAAGCTCGCGGAACTGGTCGCTGTACTGCTCGAAATACATGCGTGTCGCCATCGCCATCTCGGCGTCGGACAGGTCGATCGGACCTCCGAACGCCTCTTCAAATCGACCGCGCATCTCCGCGGCACGCTCCCGGCGAAGCGTCTCGCGCATTTCGGCACGTTCCTCGTCGCTCAGAACCCCGTCGCCGTCTTTGTCGAACCGCGCAAGCATGCGATCTTCCATGTCGCGCCGGCCGCGCTCCATCCGCTGACGCATCCGGGCACGATCCTCCTCGCTCATGTTCTCCCACCGCTCACGCCATTCCGCGGGTATGCCCTCGCCCATCTGCCCCCCGGGACCACCCGGACCCCGCCGGGTGCGCTGGCCTCGATCTTCACGATCGGGCATCCCATCACGAGGGTTCCACGCCTGAGGCTCGCTCATCGGCAGGCTCGCGATCGGTGTAGGGACCGGCACGGCCGCCGGGGCGGGCGCCGATGTCGGCAGCTCGACCGATGTCTCGGCCTTTGACGACGACCCGCCCGCATTGACGAGGGCAACGGTCATCGCCACGCCGCCGAGAATCACCGCACCACCGAGAATGGCCTTATTCATGCATCCGCCTCCTGGCGCTTCCGCCGCTCCGCAACGGCTCAACGCGTATCAAAGTCTCAAATTGCCTCATACAGGAAATCCTAACCGGCTTTCCTTGCCTCGGAACGGGCTTCCAACTCGTCAGCCCGGTTGCTCATCGACCGGCTCAGGGCCGCGATATCAAACTCCAGGCTCCCAGACGGCTCAAAGACATCGTTCGCGACCGAGACCCCGTCTGCCCAGCCAATGCGCAGTTCGGGCGCCGAGCGAAGATCGATTCGCTCAGTACGTAAATCCGCCCGGAGGGGATCTTCTTCCATTCGTTCCAAAATTTGTACTTCCGGGCGGCATGGGTCCAAGGGAAACCACCGGACAACCACCGCGTCTCGGCCATCCGTCAATCGAACGATGCTCCCTGGGGAAAACGCTGGCGTGACGGCAAATAGCCCCTTCAACACCACCGGATCAATCCACGACACGTACGGCGGCTGGCGCAACGCCCCCAAAACCCGCACCACCGGCCGCGGCGGCCCGTTTCCTCCGAAACGGAGGGCGTCAAACAGCGTGGCCGCAAATACGATACGGGCGAAGATGTGGATCTCTGACCCGCTCAGGCCCGGTCCTTCAAGGTCACCATAGACGCGCCCGGGAAAACCACTGCCGTCGAATCGCTGGTGGTGATGGAGCACGATTGCCGCGGCACCAGGATCGAACTCGCCCTGCACCAACCCGTATCCGAGCAGGACATGCTTTCGCCAGTTGATGTCGTTTTCGCATCCATTCCCGCGATTCATGTGCCTCTCGATGACATCAGGCGGAAGCCTGAGCATCCCGATATCGTGGAAAAGGGCCCCCACGCCGAGGGGCGTTGTGTCGCGTGCGTGTGAGGCCGCCAGCCTCGCCCTCTCGCGCTCAAGATAAAAATCAAGTTTCAGGCCCATCAAGAGCGCGTGCATGCAGACATTTGCGCTCGTGCTGAGCATCCCGGCGGACGACGCGATCAGTTCGTGCATGAACGCCTGCGAGGTCGAATCGCGAGCGATTTCCTCGAGCAGGGCCGCCACGGCCGACTTGTAATGCACGTAGTGGAGTTCGGGGTCCAGCCTCTCGACAGCGCGATCAAAGACTTCGGCGACAAGCCCTACTGCTTGAGCGTGCGCCTGCTGCACTTCGGGGCTGATGAACTGGGCGAGGAACTCAAGCCCGGGAAAACGAATCCAGATCTCGTGGCACCCCATCTCGGAGAGTTTGGCGATCTCGACCGAGCCGAGCCGGAATCCGGTCCGAAGCAAGATCAGCTCTGGCCTGGCCGGATGGCGCACCGGCACAGCCAGATGCATCCCTGGTCGGGCCTGGCTGATCGGCAGACGGAGCATACGGGCACCTCCGGTGTGGATATCGGCTCATCCCGAGATGAGCTTCCCCGGCGTACCAGAGGAACCGACCGATCTTCTTCGATGTCAACGCCGGTACGAATCAGGCAAAGGAGGCAAAGACACCAAAATTGGGTGTAAACAAAACGCTAACACGCTTCGGGGCATTCGCGGCACGGACCGATTCGCGCTACCTGCAAGCGAGTTTCGCCCCGCACCCCCCGAATCGGGTGGTCTTGGAGGCAGGTTGCCCCGGCCTCCAATCAGACCCTTCGGACCTTGATTTGCAGGCCGTCGGCGTGAGTGACACGGACGCGCTCGCCCGGCTCAATGAAATCAAGCTCGGCGACGGCGTCGAAGCGTTTTCCGTCGATGCGGACGGCCCCCACCGGGCGGAGGGCCGTCAGCGCTTCTCCATCATTACCGACCATCGAGGCGAGTTCTTCGCGCCGGCGGCGTTCGGCCTCTTCGCGTTGCTGGACTTCCTCGTCTGAAGGCACACCCATCATGCGCTTCCCGAGCGGGGTGCTTTTCCAGACATTGAGCGCGCCCATGATGATGATCGGGCCGGCGATCAGCACCGCCAAGAGACCCGCCACGCCCCAGACGGGGTCGGCGATGAAAAGGCAGATCACTCCGGCGATCGTCACAGCGCCTGCGGTGACCGCGATCACGCCCCCCGAGGGCACGAAGATCTCGATCACGATCAGCAAAACCGCGATGCCGAGCAGACCCAATCCCCAGAGCAGCATGCGTCGATTGCTCCTGGCCTTGCGTGTAGCGTTGTCAGGCGACAAAGCCCCCGGTGGCATCCCCGGAACCGGGTGTATCGAAGGGGGCGACGACAATACGGAACCTGCCGACTTCGACCACTTTGACGGGTTGGTCGCGATCAATGTAGCCATTTTCCGCAACGACGTCGATCACCTGCCCGTCGAACTCGGCTTGCCCGCTCGGTCGGAGTGTCGTTGCCGATCGCCCTGTCTGGCCAACACGCACTGTCGGCCCCCTCGGCGACGCCATGGCCGCGAGCATGCTTTCGCCCTCGCCTGGCCCGGCATCCTTGAGGATCATGCGGTTGAGCAGAGGAATGGTCCCGAAATGCCGCACCATGAACCACCAGCCCACGCCGCTGGTGGCCACGGCCAGAACGATGGTGAGCAAGCCGTAGAGCAGGTCTTTCTGGTGGTCGGGACTGTTGGGGAAAAGCCCACCCCCCTGATTCGGGACAAACGTCCCGAGTAACCCCAGAAACAGCAAGATGATGCCTGAAATTCCCGCGAATCCGAACCCTGGAAAAACAAACGCCTCCAATCCGATGAGCGCAAGCCCGCCCACAATCGCAAGGATTTCCCACCAATTGGCCATGCCCATCAGGAACGGCGGGATGAGCAGGAGGGCGATTGCGACAGCCGCGATGATGCCCCCGATGCCGTTGGGCGCGACCATTTCGCTGAAGATGGCCATGAGGAGCAAGACAATCAGAAGACCGCGCACCCACATGCGCGTCATGAACTGGACGAGGCCTTCAGACCAGAGCGGATCGAGCCGCTTGAGATGGGTTGCGCCGAACCAAGCCTTGAGGTCTTCGTCGGTGTTCACGCCCTGCATGTTGGCGGCAAAACCCAGGGCGCGCATATCAGCGGCGGTAAATGCCGCGGGCACCGTGCCATCGGTAACGTATTCGACAAGATCCCACTGCCCGCGATCGTCGGGGGTAAGCACCGGCCGCGTGCGCGGCAGGCTTTGGCCCCCGGTGGCCTCGGCAGCGACATTGCTGAGGGCCGGCCCCGCGGGGGGGATGGCCAGGGCCTGTTGCTGATCGGCCGAGAGGCCCGAGGTGTCGCCGCCTCCACCCGTCACGGGGTAAATGGGCAACTGGGGCGGACCAGCACCGGGGCGTAGCGAGGCGACCCTAGGAACGGCATGGGAAGGCTCGGCCCCGAAGAGCATCTTGTATTCGGCGCGAGTGATGCAGATTTCCTGACCGGTGGTCCGATGCCGAATACGCCAGAGTTCGACCCCTGTAGTCAGAATCGCCTGCACAAGCAGTTCGTCATAGACATATCCACCCTGGTTCTTGCGTCGAGCGGAATCGACGACCTCGGTCAGGAGCATGACCAGGAACTTGGCTCGCTCCTGCTCGGGCATCTCGGCCAAGCCAAGGGGTGAAGCGGCGATCGGGAGTGCATCGCCCATGGTCGCCGAGTCGGTGACGACGATTTCGCGGCATGCCAGCGCGATGATTGCGCCACCGGAAATCGCCTTGGTGTTGATCCAGGCGACCGAGTTCTGGATGGATGAGCCTTTGATCGCCGCGCAGATGTCGAGCACCGCGCCGATTTCGCCGCCGGGGGTATCAATTTCGACGACGATGGCGTCCGCACCGGCCTGCTCTGCGAGTTTGAGACGTCGGACAAAACTCTTCGCGGTCACGCCGTCAATCGGGCCATCGCCGGTTCTGATTGTGATGACCGCCACGTTGTTGGCCTGTCTGGCGGCCGGCACAGACGCAGGTTGTGCCCACGCGGTGGAAACCGACAGGCACCAAGCGATCGCGAACCATCGAAAAATGCGAACAAGCGTCACGTGGAATGATAGGGATTCATGGGGTCCGGCTTGCAATCCCATCCCGGTGATTTCCCTAGAAACGGGGGGCATGGCCGTAGATCACCGTTCCGACGCACTTGGAGCCGTTCGGGACGGCAGAGAGCGCTTACGAGTTCAGGATGGGGAGATTTCCTGGTCGATGGTCCATGAGATGCCCCCGCCGCGGCAGTCGATATGAATGCTGAAGAACCCCGGTCGGCCGTTGGGCGAGCGTGGTTCGTGTCGGCGGATGAGTGGCCAAATGATCGACCGATCGGTATCGGGGAGGGGGAGGGAGTCGATCTCGTCGTGCCGGAACCAGTCGAGGCGGCCTTCGGGCATGTCGTGCGGATCGACGCTGACCGGGCCGAGCACCCGGAAGTAGAACATCAGCCAGTGGCCTTTGCCCTCGAAGGCTGTTTCGGCGATCAGGCCGCCTAGGTGGAGCCGTTCGAGGGGGATGTCGAGACCGGCTTCCTCGAAAATTTCGCGTTGTGCGCAGAGGGCGGGCGACTCGCCGGTGTGCATGTCGAGCTTGCCCCCGATGGGTGAGCAAAGGCCCTTGTTGGGTTCTTTGCGTCGGTGCAGCAAAAGCACGCGGCCCTGCGCATCGCGAAGGTCGCAGAGGCAGGCAAGGCGGTAAGGCAGTGCAGTGTCGGCCATTGTGGGCGTTGCGGTCAAGGCTCGAACTCGATCACTCCTTGATCGCGGAACGACGTGGTCGGCATCGGCAGGCCGGCGTCGTAGAACACGCGAAGGAGCGGGCTGTGGGGGAGATAACGGACAGTGCCCCGGAGTTCGTAGGGCACATCGCCGCGGGGGGGTTGACCATCGCGGTATGAGATGGCCACGGGGATGGTGACGATCTGTGCGCCGAAGCGCCGGACGGTGGCTTCGGCCTCGCGTGTGCCGCCGAAGACACGTTTGCCGTCGAGAATGAGTTCGTATCTGATGGCGCGCAGGGGGATGGCATCGGCCGAGGCGTTGGTCGCGACAAGGTCGAAGCGAATGATTTCGCCATCGTCGGTGCGGTCGGCGAACTCAGCGCGGAGCACGCTCACCTGGGGTGGCTTGGTGACGGTGCATGAGGCGAGGAAGATCGCCCAGACGAGGATGGCCGCAGACGAGAAGCGTTTCACGGGAAGAGAGCATATCGCCCGCGTCGGTCGAGGGCGGCCGACACGAGCCTGTGATCATGAAACCCCCGCCCGCATGACCAGGTGTGCGGGATCAGCGTCTACGCGTGCGCCCGGCGAGGAGCCAGGCCGCTCCGAACAGCCCGAAGACCCCCGGAGCAGGGGTTACGATGACTTCGAGCCGATCGCCGTGCCAGACGACATGGGCGACCAGGTCGTTGGGCAGGGATGAAACGAGGGTCTGGGCAAAACCATCGCCGCCAATGCCGCCGAAGGTCAGCAAGGTGAAGGTTTCTCCGACGCGGGGGGTAAACCCCGGGAGGACGCGGATGTCGAGATCGCCGACAAAATCCGGTTCGCCGTCGGGATTGGTGTGATCGACGAAGCGCAGATCGCCGGAGATGTGGATCTGGTCGTACCCGCCGGGGCGGCGCGAGGCAATTTCAAGCACGAGACCGACCTGATCATCCGGGTTGCTGAGCGTAAGGACAAGATCACCGAAGATGGAGAGCATGCCGGGCGACTGCCCCGGATCGATGATGCCGTTGACCACCGTGTCGCCGTTGATAGCGCCGTTTCCGCGGAGTTCTCCGCCCAGGATGATCTCGCCGGTGGCGGCCAGGGTGCCTCCGTCGAGCGTGAGGACACCGGAGGTCTGCGTGAAGTTGCCGTTGACGGTAAGGGTGGCCCCGGCCTGCCCCTGCGATACCGAGCCGAGATTGATGTTGCCGCGAGACTCGAGATCGCCGGCGGTCGTGAGGTCGCGGCCGTCGCGGAGAGAGAGGGTTCCGGCGGAATCGATGAGGCTGAGGCCTGCAAAGAGATCGAGGTCGTTCTGGTCGATGATGTTCGACCCCGCGCCAGTGAGCGAGACGTCGGCATCGATCGTGCCGACGGCGCCGTCAAAGACGCGGAGCGTGCCGCCGTTGCGAACATCAAAGACGCCTTGGGTGATGACGCCGCCGACGAGATTGGCGAGGGTTGCGCCGCCCGGAACGAAGAACTCACTGCCGGACTCGATGGTGACGCGACCGTCGCCCTGGACATCGAAGTTCACACCGGTTTCGACGGTGAACGACCGGCCGCCCGCGAGCGTGAATACCCCGTCGGTCGTGATGGTGTGTAACCCTGCGACCGCGCTGGACGTCGAAACCTGATTGACGACATCGGCGCCCGAACCATCCAATCGCAGATCGGCATCGAGGGTGGTGATGTCGTCGTTGAGGTTGAGTGTGCCCGCGATGGCGTAACGCCCGCCGGAGAGTGTGCCGCCGACGAGGTTCGTAAGGGTTCGTCCGGCGGGAAGGGTGAGGCTTGAGGCGTCGGCGATGACGAGTTCGCCGTCCATGGTGAGATCGGTCAAGGGGCTGGTGGTCAGGGCCTTGCCGCCGCGAAGTTCGAGTGTTGCGGCGGGGGCGATTGTGTGCAGATCGGCCAAGGCGCTTTGGGATGTGCTGGAACGGGCGAGGTCGGCGCCTGCCCCGTCGAGCAAGACTCGTCCGGTGATCGTGTTGATGTCCTGATTGAAGAGGTCGATGACGCTGGAGTTGACGGCCTCCCACGTGTTGGGGAGCACCCCGGCATAGTTGAGTGCGTTGAAGCGCATGGTGCCGCTTTCCGATCGCACGGTTCCTGAGCCGAAGAGGCGAATGCCGTCAAAGTCGGTTACTCCGGCGCCGGCGGCCTTGAGCATGACGCCGTTGTTGACGATGAAAGCCTGCGTGCCCAGGCCATCCCACACAGCCGTGCCGTTTCCGGTCATGCGGAAGGTCGAGTTGGCGCTGAAGCTGAACATGCCGTTGTTGCTGAACTCGATGGTGCCGTTGCCGCTCCAGGTTGCGTTGGCGCCCGAGTGGCCGATGCATGTGTCATCAATGATGGCGACGATGCCCGGACCTTGCAGGGCAAAAAGTCCCTCAGCACCGAAATGATCGACGCCGCGCATCACTGCGCCGCTGCTCAGTCGTGTGGTGCCGGAGGCCAGCACCATCGACCCTATCGTGCCTTCGAGTGTCGCACCGGTGTTCTGCGTCCAATTGCGGACGCGCAGCGTCTCGGCATGAAGGTCGAGCGTCGGGCGCTGGCTGGTGAGCGTGAGGTCGCGCACCGTGATCGGTTGATCGAGCGTCACGGTGTATGGTGATGGTCCTACCGATTGCAGAAAGGCGTTGTAGGTCGTGCCGTTGTTGTTGGGAAAATCGGGATTGGTTGACCAGTTGGCGCCGTCACCCCAGATGCCTCCTAAGGGGTTGGTCCAGAAGGCATCGACCTGTGCGGCGGCCTTTCCGGCAACTAGCGCAAGGGCGACGATGGCGCAGCATGATGCAGTATTGGTTACCGAACGCATAAAGATTACCTCACTCCCCAGTCGCAGCGCGAACATACCCCCGCTGGGAGGTCAGACCATTCCGGCGCGCTCTTCCCCGGATTCAGGGTACCACCCCATCCCCGATTGACCACTTCTTTTCTTGCACTGGGCAGTTCAGGGTGATCCCTCCCGCTTCCGGCGGATGCGTTCGAGGGCGGCCGCGCCTTCTCGGACGTCGACGGCGTCGTGGGGCATCAACCCTTCGTTGACCAGGGCGGTGATTCGTGACTGGTATCGCCGGATGGCCCGATCGGCCTCGAGCAGCAACTCGTCGCGGCGGGTCGGCTCGGCCGAGGCCCATTTTTCGTAGAACTCGCCGAGCATGCCGTGCCCGCGTGCGGCATCGCGGCGGGCGCGGGTGGTCGGGTCTTCGGAGGCGAGCAACTCGCGCACCTGGACCGATCGTTGGAAATGCGGGAGGGCTTCGTCGAAGCGACCGAGTTCGCCGAGACACTGCCCGACCTTGATGCATGTCAATGCGACGTCGCGCTGGGCCTGCACATCGGCCGTGTCGGCGGCAAGGTCTTCGGCGATCCCCAGGGCAAACGTATAGGCGGCGAGTGCTTCAGAAAGCAGCTCGGGTTCAGGAGGAAGCCGGCCCTTGCCCGCGCTGATGATCGCCTCGGCCTGAAGCGCTGCCTGCCCGGAGAAAAATCGCGAAATGTGGAGATTGCGGCGATAAGCTCGGCTGGCCGGAAAGCGATCAACCAGCCCGGTGAAATGTTCTGCGGAGAGACGCAGTGTCTCGCGTGCTTCGCGGACGATTGCGGCTGCGCCGACGACCAACTCGCTTGCATCGCTGTCATCGACACTGGAAGCCTGGGAGAGTAGAACAGAGGCTCGGCGCAGGCGCGCTGAAGCCGACAGGTCGAGCATCTCACCCAACGCGCGGACGGCCATATCATCGCGCGGATTGGCATCGGCTCGCTGCTGCCAGTGCGCACGTGCAACGGCGAAGGCGGCATCGGCGCGATCGAGCATTTCGAGGCGTGCTTCGGGCGTCGAACGGTGTTGCTCAGCGGCTTGGCAGGTCTCGCCGATTCGGCGCTGGGC
The DNA here is from genome assembly GCA_019636695.1 of Phycisphaeraceae bacterium. GTDB lineage: Bacteria > Planctomycetota > Phycisphaerae > Phycisphaerales > UBA1924 > JADLCM01. The sequence continues at coordinate 203,159 of JAHBXD010000004.1, read as the reverse complement.
ACGCGCGCGGTCGTCGAGCCACCGTACTTTGCGTGCTTCGTCGCGTTCGAGAGCGATGGCCCGGTCGATCGAAGCCAGCGCAGAGGCATAGCCTGAGATGGCATCCTCAAATCGTGCGGCGATGTGGTCGAGAGCCGCGGCGAACGACTGGCTGCGGGCGAGTTCGGCGTGCGCCCGCGGGTCGTCGGGAAATCTGGCCATGAGCGCCTCGCGGATGGACCGTGCCTCGGCGATGTGCCGGGCGGCTTCGTCGGTTCGTCCGAGCGAAGGGCGATATTCCAACCCTCCGAGAATCGCGGCGTAGAGATCATGCGCATCGGCGAGTTCACGCGCGCAATCGGGGTCGTCGTCGGCCTGCGGGCGGAGGCGTTCGATATAGCGTTGGGTCTGGGCAAGGATTTCCTCGCGGATGCGCGTCCCGCCGCGCAGGTGTGCGATCTGGGCGTCAAGGTCGTAGAGCACCGCGCGAGAGAGGTGACGCACGATGTCGAAGTTTTCCCTCGCTCGCGCATCGGAAGCAATCGCGGCGTCTCGCTGTGCATCGGCCTCACGCCGCGCTGCGCGCTCACGGGAGAGAAGCCCCGCGGCCGTGACGCCCCACCCGAAGATCAACAGCAGCCCCACTCCTGCGACGGCGGCGGCAACCCGATGCCGAACGAGCGTCTTGCGAAGGATGTAGATTGCGCTGTCGCGCTTGGCTTCGATCGGCTCGCCGTTGAGATAACGCTCTACGTCGCGGGCGAGATCGCCTGCCGACTGATAACGCCGATTTTGCTCTTTCTGAAGGCATCGAAGAACGATGGTTTCGACTTCGTCATTGATGCGCCGGCGAACCGTGCTCGGGCGCTGCGGCTCGGCACGAAGAATGTTGTCGAGCACGTCACGCATATTTCCCAGGACGTTGTAGGGAAATCGCCGCGTGAGCAACTGATAAAGAATGACCCCGAGGGAGTAGACATCCGAGCGGATATCAATGCCCTCGGGCGAGCCGCGCGCCTGCTCGGGGCTTGCCCACGGTAATGAGCCGACGAACTGGCCCGTGATCGTCATCGGCCCGGCGGTCGAGCCTTCGTCGACGACATCGGGTGCGGCGATCTTCGCCAACCCGAAGTCGACGATGATCGGCTCGCCCGAGAGGTCAATGCGAATATTCGACGGCTTGAGATCGCGATGAATGACACCTTTGAGGTGTGCTGCGTTGACGCCGTCGCAGATCTTGAGAAACAGCCGAAGCGTTTCGTCGATCGGCTGTTCGTCGCCCCGGATGATCTCGTCGAGTGATCGCCCGCTGATGTAATCCATGATGTAGTAGCAATCACCCGACGCGGTGATGCCCGAATCATGGATCTTGACAATATTCGGATGGTTCAACTGACCGAGCACCTGCACTTCACGCTCGAATCGCGCCTTGCCGGCCGAGCCGAGCAGCGCGCCGCCGTGCATCACCTTGAGGGCCACCCGGCGCTTTGTCGCCCGCTGCACCGCCATGAAGACCGTGCCCTGGCCGCCTCGGTGGATTTCTTTGATCAAGTCATACCCGGGGAAGGTGCCAGGTGGCGGCAACGTTTCGCCCGGGAACGTCTGCGGATCGGGCGTAGCGTCGAATTGGTCAAACGCCGCCGCGATCAGGTCGCGTTCATTCGATCCCGGCTGATCTGGAGGGGGTGTCTGGGTCACGGCGCCTGGTTCCGAAGTACGCTCGTATTGAACGTACTCCGGAACCTGTGCTCACGCGCCATTTTTCTGCGTGGATAACCCTTGGCCAGCAACCTGTGTTGGGACAATCTGGACCAATGTGTCCGTATATCGTCCCTTAGCGCGATGAGGGTGACTGCGTGCCTTCGACCGCACTCAGGGGTAATCGCACCCTGATGTCGTCTCTGGCAATCAGCACGCCGCCGGCATCGATCGCGACGACCGAAACGCCTTTTTCGAGCACATCGCCGACGCGGCAGGTTCGGCCATTGATCATGGCCACCGGGGTTCTCCCGAGCACAACACTGGTCACGCGGAAATCGGCTCCACCGGTCGGGTTCTCAACGACCTGTGCCTCATCGGTGGGAACCTGGGTCGCCATCCACTGCGTGCCGGGAGTAAAGACATCGCGGGCGAGGCCGCCGGAATGCCTGTCGAGCACGGTCAGCGCGTTACGCCCTTCCGGGGTTGCCAGGAGTGCGCGCAGTTCGTTATAGGACGTATCGTTGGCCGCCCGGACACTCTGCACGGTCGCGGCCAAGGCCGCGGTAGGCCCTGCTGACCCGAGGATTGTCTTATCCACGATCAGTCCGACAACCCCCAGCCCCAGGATGGAGAGATACGTTCTGCGACGCTGCCTCATGACCCGAATAGGCGAATCAGGAGGAATCGGGGCCACTGACCTGGTGCTATGGCTGCGATTTTGGCGTTGCAGTGCCGTTGGAACCGGCATCAGCCGCATGCCACGCAAGGTCGATTTTGAACGCGAGGTCGGGTGTTGCGCGTGAGGCGTCGCCATTGACTAAAAGAGCTTGGACGCGCACATCGGGCATGAGCTGGCGAGAGCGCCGGATGAAGCGGACGAGGTCCGGAAACTCGCCGCGGCCGGTCAGGCTCATATCGACGACCTGGATGGGGGGTTGGGTACGGGGTGGGCGCGGGGTAAGCGCATCGACAGCCAGACCACAGTCGCCGGCGAGGCGCGTGATCTGTCCGATAATCTCGTTCCTGATTGTGAGCGGGCGAAGAACACTTTGTTCGATGCTGAGTTTCGACTCGGCAAGTTGAAGGAGGGCGGAGTGTCGCTGAAGCCTGTCTTCAGCCTTGGCCAGATCGCTTTCAAAGGACATCGCCGCATTGAGGCGGCTCTCGCGATGCCGGTTTTCCTGGACTTGTTCGCGCCAGACGAGGAGCGCGACACCCGCTGCGATGAGCGCGGCGAGGGTGAACCCCGCCGCATTGATGATGCGTGGCTTTGCAAGCAGCATCAGAGACCCTCCTTGAAGGGGCAGCGGAGGCGGCACCCCACGGCATCGAGGGCGCCGACCTTGCGTCGACGAGATTCGAGGAGTTCCACGCGCTCGAAGATGCCGAGATCCTCGAGTTGCAGAGCCAGGCGCGAGACGCCGGCCTGGTCGGGGCTGACGGCGTCGAGATCAAGCACGAGGCGGGTGTTGCCCGGACCGGCAGGAGTGATCAGCAGTCTTTCGATGATGACGTCCTCGGCGACAGCACTGGTGAAGGCTTCGAGCAAAAGGCTCCAATCACGAGGATCGACCACTGCATGCACCATGCGAAGTTGCTTCAGCGCCTCCCCGAGACGAATCTGGATCGCGTCAATCTGCGAGAGCACACCGTCGAGTCGACCGGCAGCAGCGGCCGGGAGTGCATACCGGCGGTCGGCGGCGGCAAAGGGATTGATGAGGAAGAATGCCAGAGAGATCGCCGCACTTGCATAGACGCCGTGGAAGGTCATCCAGGCGCGAAGGCTGCGTCGGACGCGGCGTCGCACGAGCACGGGTTGTGGGAGCAGGTTGATCGAATGCATGATGTTCACCGGTCAAATCGCATTGCAAGCCCGATAGCCGTCGTCAGCGCGGTATGCGCGGCGACATCAGCCTTGTGGTCAGGACATGCCGCAAGATCGGCGGCGCGAACCGTGCGACAGGGCGCGGACAACCTTCGTGCAAGTTCGGTATCAATCGCGGGAATCGCCGCCCCGATGCCGGTCAGCAGGACGGATGCGGGGGCTTCCTGCCCGTATCGCTCGAGCACATAGGCAGTTGCAAGAGTCAGTTCGCGGGCAAGGGCATCGAACCATGATCGCAGGGGTTTTCGCGCATCGGCGAGCAACTCCCAGGAATCGCGCTCGTCGTCGAAGCGGGGGGTCAACCCAAGTTCGAAAGCGATGTATTGCGCCAAATCGACTTCGACATCGAGCGAGGCTGCGATCTGCTCGATGAGCCTTGCGATGGACGACGCCGAGATCACGCGCTCGTAGGCGACCGTCGGACCGACGGCAATGGCGACGCGAGCGGCATCGAACGAAAGATCAACGATTGAACTGACCCGTGGTGCGGGCGCAACCAGAGGAGCACAAGCTCGCACGAGCGCGCAGGCGCGGGCATCGAGGGCGACGAGATCGAGGCCCTCGGCCTCGAACAGTTCCGCCAAGGAGGTCGCCTGGCGTGCCGGGCAGGCCACGGCATAGGTCGGGAGACCGTCGCGGCGGCGCGCTGGGGCGGGAAGCTCCCACAGACCGACGGTCAGCGATGAGGCGTCGGTTTTATGCACCCGCCCGAGTTCGGCGGCTGCGATGCGATCGATCGGGGCGCCGCTGGTTCTGGGTGGCAGATCGAGCACCGCGCCGATGAGCATGTCATCGGGCGCGGCAAGTGCGATGCTGTGCCCGGTAAACCCGCGGCGCGTGAGAATTGTCGATATGCGATGCACTTCTTCGGCGTCGATCGGTTCGCCGGGGTGCTGCCGCGGCGTAAACGCGGCGTTGGCGATCTCGCAACGGCCGTTTCTGCGGGCAAGCTGCACGGCGCCGACGAACCTTCCGCCGATGTGCAAGCCGATCGGGCTAAGGTGGCGAAGGAGGCGCATGTCAGTGTGCTCCAGGGGCGCTGGCGGCCAGGTCAAACATCGGCAGAAACATGCTGATGGCCACCACGGCGACCACCGCCCCGAGGCCGATGAGGATCACCGGCTCGACAAGACTGGAAAGCGACCGGATCACGACGTCGTTGTCTTCGTCAATGAACTCGGCGACATGGGTAAGCACCGGGCCGATGTTGCCCGAAGCCTCGCCGGAACGGATTGCTTCACAGACACTGGGCGTGATCAATGATGATGTCGCCAGTGTTCGGCTGACAGCATCGCCCTGGGTCACGCGGTCTTCGGTGTGCTCGAGCAGATCACGATAGAGGCTGTTGCCGGCGGCCTGGCGCGTCAGGGCGAGTGCTTCGAGCAGAGGCACCTTGCTCTCGAGCAGTGTTCCGAGCATGCGCGCGATCTGCGCGGTGGAAAACGAGCGTGCAATCGGCCCGATCAGCGGCACATGCAGCAGCACTGCATCGAGCTTTCGCCGCCCCGAGGGTGTTCGCACAACCGCCACGCCCAGAGCCACACCGCCTGCTGCGAACCCGAGCGGCACATACCAGTGTGCACGCAGCCATTCTCCAAGTGTCATCAGCACTTCGGTCGATGCGGGCAGCGGAGCATCGAGCGAATCGAACATCTCGCTGAAGCGGGGCAGCACGCTGGTCAGCAGCACAATGATCACGCACAATGAGACCGTGATGAGCAGCACGGGATAGACCAGCGCGCCGATGACCGAGCTGCGCACGTGCTGGCGTCGCCGCGCCAGTGCCGCCAATCGCTTGAGCATGACATCCATAGCGCCCGAGGCTTCCCCCGCGGCGATCAGGCTCTGTGCCACGGCATCAAAAGCGCGGGGATGGGCCGAGGCAGCCTCGGCGAAACTTTCGCCTTCTTCAACGCGACGGCGCACATCGGCGATCACCTTTCGCCAGGCCCCCTCGGGCGCCTGCTTTTCGAGAGCCGACAACGCATCAATGACCGGAGTGCCCGCCCCGACGAGTACGGAGAGTTGGCGTGTGAAAATGGCGAGGTTCTTCAGCCTGCCCTTGCCCGGATGAAGGCCGCGGGATGCCGCCGCGGCGGCCTTGGCGACTTCGGCGACGTGTAATTCGGAGACAAACAGCCCCTTCTCGCGAAGGCGATCGCTCGCCTCGCGCTCATCGGCTGCTTCGATCGTGCCCACGGAGGCCGTGCCGCGAGCATCAAATGCGCGATATTTGTATTTCATGCGGCCTTCCTTGCCTCTCTGGACGGCTGCACGGGTTCATCAGGATCGTCGCAATGCGTCACGCGCAGTATTTCTTCGAGGCTGGTGCGGCCATCGACGGCGAGCACCACGCCCTCGTCGCGAAGGCTGAGGCCGCCTTCGCGTCGGAACTGCTCGCGGATTTCATGCGTGGGAGCACCGGCGTGGATCATTCTTCGCAACTGCGGCGACACCGACAGCACTTCATAGACGCCGAGGCGACCGGCAAAACCGCTGTCGTGGCACTGCTGGCAGCCCAAGCCCTTTCGGAAGGCCTTGCCGACCATGTCGGATAGCCCCGCATCAGCCAGAACTTCTTCTGTCGGGTAGTACTTGGTCGCGCATGCCGAGCAGATGGTGCGAGCAAGCCTCTGGGCGACGACGCCGTTGAGGGCGCTGCTGAGCAGGTAACTCTCCAGCCCCATGTCGCGCAGGCGGGCGACGGCGCCCGGGGCATCGTTGGTGTGCAGCGTGGCAAGCACAAGGTGCCCGGTAAGCGCGGCCTGCACGGCGACGCGGGCGGTCGGTTCGTCGCGGATCTCGCCGACCATGATGATGTCCGGATCCTGCCGGAGTATCGACCGAAGCGCGCGCGCGAAACTGAAGCCGATGCTTTCGTTGACCTGGATCTGGTTGATCAGGTCAAGCTGGTACTCGACGGGATCTTCGACGGTGAGGATGTTGACCTCCGGCGAGCGAAGCAGGTCGAGCGCGGAGTAGAGCGTCGTGGTTTTGCCGCTGCCCGTCGGCCCGGTGACGAGCACGAGACCGTGGGGTTGCTTGAGAATGGTCTTGAAGATATCCATCGCCTGCGGACGAAAGCCGAGATCTTCAAGACGCACCTTGAGATTCTGTTTATCGAGAATGCGTACGACGAGCTTTTCACCCAGGAGGGTGGGCATGGAGCTGACGCGCAGGTCGATGTCGCGCCCCTCGGCCACGATGCGGACACGGCCCTCTTGCGGGAGCCGCTTTTCGGCGATGTCCATCTTGCCGATGACCTTGATGCGCGACACGATCGCCGCGTGCATGCCCGGCGGCGGGCGCATGAGATCACGAAGAACCCCGTCAACCCGGTAACGGATGCGCGTGCCTTTTTTGTCCGGTTCTATGTGAATGTCGCTGGCGTGTGCCTTGACAGCTGTCAGAAGCGCCACGTTGACAAGGTTGATGATCGGGCTGCCCGCGACCATGCGGTCAAGGTCGGTGGTCGGCCCCTCGTCGATGTTTTCCTTCTCGACGACTTCGATGTCGCTCGATCCGAGGCTGGTGAGAAACGCATCGACATCCACCTCGCCGCTGGCATATTTGCGGATAAACTCGATGATGTTGGCTTCGAGCGCCAGCACGGGCCTGATCTGGCATCCTGTGAGCTGCGCCAGGCGGTCTATGGCGGGCAGGCTCTGCGGCTCGGCCATGGCGACGGTCAGCGTGTTGCGCACGCGGAACATCGGAATGACCTTCAATCGCTCGGCTTCTTCCGCGCCGACAAGCTTGAGGAGCGCAGGGTCGATCAACCCGTGCCGCAGTTCGCACGCCGGCACATTGAGCCACTTGCCCAGCGCCTGCACGAGCGCGATGCGCGAAATGCTCCCCTGGCCGATCAGCGCCTCACCGAGACGAATGCCGCTGTCACGCTGTGCGGCAAGGGCCGCATCGAGCTGCTCTTTGTTGACCACACCTTCGCGCAGCAGTATGTCGCCCACGCGAACGCGTGAACGCGGCGATGCGTCGTCGCCTGGTTTCCGGGCGGCATCGGTCACAGGAAGCTCCGTACAGCACTGTTGACATCTTCGTACTGCTCAAACTGTCCGAAGCACCCGGTAAGATTGAACACCTGAGAGATCGTTTCGTTCACGGCGCACAGCTTGAATGCCAGGCCGCTGTGTGCCAGTTCGTCACCGGCATCGACCAATGTCTCAAGCCCGACTGAATCGAGAAACGGCACCGCGGAAAGATCGAGCACGAACCGCCCGAGGCTCTCGGCCAGCACTTCACGAAGGCGCGTCATCAGGACGCGGGCGTCCTGGTCGATCAGCGGCCCCTGCGGCCTGATGACCGTAACAGCGCCGTGTCTGGTCTGGTCGATCTGCATGCCGCCATCTCCGCGCTCTAGGCTGCAAGACGCACGGCGCCATCGGCGACGCTGGGCACCGTGACGGTAAACGTGCTCCCCTGGTTGAGTACGCTCTGCACGCTGATGTCGCCGCCGTGCAGCACGGCGATCTCCTTGGCGATCGCCAGCCCAAGGCCAGAGCCTGTGATGTGACTGATCCGTTTGTCGCGCGCCCTGTAGAAGCGATCGAAAATCCGTTCGGCATCGCCATCGGAGATGCCGATCCCGTTATCCTGCACGTGAACGCACAGCCGGCGCTCATCGGCTTCAACGCGCACCGTTACCTCTCCGCCTGCGGGGGTGTATTTGAGCGCATTGCCGATGAGGTTGTGCAGCACGACCGCAAGCTTGTCGCGATCGCCGCGAATCACAGGAAGTTTCGGAGGCAGCTCAAATCTCAGCGTCACGTCCTTTGCTTGGGCCTGGGCGCGATAATCATCCTCCAATTCCGGGAAGAGCGCATCAAGCCTGACTTCGCCGATCTGGAGTTTGAGTGAGCCGGCTTCGATTTCAGAGACGCTCAGCATATCGCTCACGACTCGCTCGAGCCGACGCGCCTCCTGGTTGATGACATTCAGACATTTTGCACGCTCGGCTGCCTGTTCTTCGGTCAGATCCTGCGCCTGTTCGACGTAGAGGCGGATATTCGTCAACGGGGTGCGCAGCTCATGCGTCGCCTGGGCGACGAATGCATGGCGCGCCTGTTCAGCCACGCGCTGCTGGGTCACGTCTTCGATCATGACCAGCGCGACGCCCGCATCATCGCGACGCACCGGCCGAACGCTGATCCTGAGCACGCCGTCGCCCTCGCGCTCGACTTCAACGGTGCGACGCTGCTTGACGCTGCCATCGGCCACGCCCGCCAGCACTTCCGACAACTGGTCGTTCCGCACCAGTGCTCCGAAATCGGCGCCGTGCAGTTTGTCCCGAGGTGTCTGAAGAAAAACCGCGGCTGCGCCGTTGGCATACTTGACGCGCATTTGTTCATCGATCACCACGAAACCCTGCCACATAGCGTCGCAGGCATCCTGAAGCCCGCCGCGACGGCCGGTCCGAGAACCCAGCGCTTCGGAAGCACGCTCACCGAGAATTCTCTCCCGAAGCTGCTCCCGATCGCTGACAAGGCTGTTCCATGCCCGTGCTGCGTCTCCGAGCCGCTCGTTCACGCGCAGATTCTCAGGATGGTCTTCGCCCGCGGCAGCCTCAAGCAACGCTTCCTGAATCGCTCCCATGGCGCCCACCCTCGCCCGCAGGCGGCGATAGACGAGCAACAGTGCAGCCAACCCCGCCACCCCAGCGGCACCGAGTCCCAACTGAAGACTCCACGCCGCATTCCCGACCGCCTCGGTCGAGGGCATGACGCTCAATACCAGTTGTCCGCGGCCGGGTATGTCCACAATCCGCTGGACGGCCCCTTCAGGCGCTCCCTCCACCACGCGGGGAAACACATGGGGCACCTCGCTTGCCGTCGCCGCCCCGTCGCCGGCAATCAGCGGCTTTCCATCCCCGAGAGAGACACGGACCACCGGCGCGCCCCTTCCAACCGAAAGCACCCCGATCGTGCGCTTCAGCGGTTCAAGGTCACCCGCGATCATCGCCGAGCGCGTGGCTGTCGCCAGCACATCTGCCGTCTTCACGGCCTGACGTTGACGCTCAGCCGAAAGTTCTCGCGTGTGCATTGTGGTCGCCCACCACGAGGCCCCTGCCATCGCTGCCACCAGAACCACGCAGATCACCAAGCCAATCCCCGCGATGGCGGACTCGCCACGCAACAGGAAGCGTCTCCGATGGCGCGATGTCTGGCTCTTGGTCATGCGTAAACACAGGTGGATGAAAACCGACTGCGATGGATATCGGCACATGCGAAGGGTCGATCCACCCGCACCCCGGGAACTTCCGAACGCTCAACACGCAGCCACAGACAGCATGGGGTCAACCACGCAGCCGCAGAGTCACGTCCTATAAGTACACACGTCCTCCTTCGCTCATTGTGTGCATCACAAGAGCTTGCAGGAACGCGGGTTTCGCTCGTTGGTCCGTACGCGCACACTCGATGGAGTAGCGTTCGGCAACGAAAACATGCCTGGAAGCCTTCCGGCTACGCGCGCTCTCTGGTAGCCTACTTACGCGCATTGAGTGAAATGCCAAGGGGGCATCTCGACACAACAAGGAGAAGATGATGATGAAATCCATGTGCGTGGGTGTAGGATGCTTGCTCGTCGCGGCGGGGCACGCCGGGGCACAAGTCGGGGTGCTTGACCAGGTCAGTCCGTTTTTTGCACCACCAGGAAGCCAGACATCGATTTTCAACGTTGATGCAACTTTTCTGATCTGGCACGCCCAGGTTCGAGCGGGAATGGACGGCCAGCTCGAGGGCGTCTTGCTCGGCCTCGAGCAGGCTGTCGGGGGGTCTGCGACCGTGCGGATCCGCTCCGGCGACGTGTTTTCACCCGGGCCGGTGCTGAGTACCGATACCGTCGTGCACTCGATCCCGGCCCTTGAACTGGTCTTTGTCGACCTCATGTCGGCGGGCATCTTCTTGAACACGGGCGATACGTTTCTTATCGAACTTCAGGGTCACGGCAACGGGCTGTGGATGCGCGGCACCTACGTGCAGCCCCCGGGAACGCCGATGTATCCCGAGCCGCTGTATCTGAACGGCACTCCGCAGGGCGACGGCAACTGGCGCATCGGATTTGAGACGTACATGGTCGCCGGCTCGTCGTGTGCCGCCGATCTTTCCGGCTCCAGCGATCCCAACGACCCCCTCTACGGTGTCCCCGACGGAAGCGTCGACGCTGCCGACTTCTTCTACTTCCTCGACCAGTTCGTCGCCGGAAACGTCGGCGTCGCCGACATCTCCGGCTCCAGCGATCCCAATGACCCGAACTACGGCGTGCCCGACGGCCAGATCGACGCCGCAGACTTCTTCTACTTCCTCGATATTTTCGTCGCCGGCTGCCCGTAACACCATCTCTCAACGCTCCTCGCGGCCTTGGTTGTCATTCGACCGGGGCCGCGCTCATTTTCCGCTTCGCGCTCGACCCATCGAAACAATTTCGCTATGGTCGAGGCAATGCCTCGTGACGACGATGCCCGCCGCAATCAACACGCCCCGCCTAGGCACGTCACTTCCGCCGGGAGACAGCTCTCATGAATCTTCACCTGCCTTGCGCCATTCTCACGCTGTCTGCCGCATCGGTTGCGGCAGACATCCCGACGCAGTGGTCGTTCGAGCTGCAGTGCCGTTCGTCGCTCGACCCGAACATCCCGACCTTCAATCTGCCCTTCCCATCATCGCTGTCAAGTCAGGGCGTGGCCATCGACGAAGACGGCGCTGTCGCTGTGCGCTATGTCACGGCGGGCATCGCCACCGAGGGGGTCTTCTATGGGCGGGCCGGCATTGGGTCATCCATATTCACAATCAACAATCCTGCGGACCCGGTTTTCAGCAGCGACCTTGACCTCCATCTCGGACGGATCGCTCTCAGCTACCTGACCACGGGCACCGGTGCGATCGTCATCAACACGGCTGGTACGCTCGTGGAAAGTTTTCCCGCGGGCGGCCCGCAAGGGGTCAGCAACTTCGGGGGTGTGCGCCTGACCGGCGACGGCGCTATTGGTTTCCGCGGGGCCTTCGGCTCAAATCAGAAGTACGTTTTCGATGAATTCATCGGTGGAGTGCGCACCCAGACGCTCATTGCCCAAAGCGGCACGGGTCAATACGCCTTTTTGTTCACTTCCTCTATCAACGACTCCAGACAACTTGCCGCCAAAGTCTTTGATGCCTCCAGCAACAGTCTGGTCTACCGATTCGAACCGGACGGCTCGCGCACCTTGATCGCCGATGCAAGAACCTCCGGCCCGTACAACAGCATTCTGAACGGCGTCGCCCTCGGCTCCTCGGGTGATGTCTCCTGTTTTGTGCGCACACGTGCCGCAAACGAATGGCGCCTGATCCGCTCCGACGGCATTGAGACCGTAACCATTGCTCGTCCGGGCGACCTGGGTATTGTGTCAACCGATTTCGGAAATTTCGGACCCGATATCAACGCTTCGGGCTGGGTCGCCTTTCGAGCACGCACCACCACCGGCCATGCCGTCTTCGTGGGCGACGGACAATCGCTGGTCCGCATCGCGGGCGACGGTGACCTCCTGGCCACCGACCTCGGCGACCTCGTCATGGGCTTTGACTTCGGCCCCCCCACCGGGCGGCAGGCGCTCTCCAGCCGGGTCGCGATCAATGATGCCGGACAAATCGCTTTCGCCGCGTTTATGCAGAACGGCACGATCGGGATATTCGTCGCGACGCCGGACATCGCCTGCCGAGCCGATCTATCCGGCTCAAGTGATCCGAATGATCCGAGCTACGGCGTGCCCGATGGCTCGCTCGACGCCGCCGACTTCTTCTACTTCCTCGACCAGTTCACCGCGGGCAACCTCGCCATCGCCGATCTCTCGGGTTCCAGCGATCCGAACGACCCGAACTACGGCGTGCCCGACGGTTCGCTCGACGCCGCCGACTTCTTCTATTTTCTGGACATCTTCCTCGCCGGGTGCCCGTGAACCTCCGCGTGTGATGAGTTCCGCGGCGAGCACCTGGGGCCACCGGCATGAGCACACAACCGACAGCGCTCGGTCGCGTGCAAGGCTACGCACGATTACCCACAACTTGAAAATTTCTTGTCTAATCTTGCGCACTTGCTAGTTTGTCCGCCGGAGTGAGAACGGCGCACGCATCCCGTAACAAGGAGCGGAGGAGTGCTGCAAGAAATACGCCTGAGATTCCGCCAAATGCATCGCATCTCGAAGCCGCTCACCGGCAGCGCGTGGCCAAAATACCCCCTGTTTAGGGGGGCGGCGGCCCTTGTTTCAGCCATGGGTATGGCCGGCCTGGCAGGCGCTGAGCCGGTGCAATGGCAGGGCAACGGCCATTGGTATGAGGTAATCGTCGTTCCCGATGTGAATTGGGGAACCGCGCGAGACGCCGCGGTGCTCAGGGGTGGATACCTTGCCACAATCACCAGCCAAGAGGAAAATGATTTCGTATTCCAGCTGGTGATGAATACCCCGAATTCGTGGTATTACTTCGACGACCGCCGGAGCATCGGTCCTTGGCTTGGTGGATATCAGACCCCCGGCTCCAAAGCCCCCGATGAAGGCTGGGTATGGGTCACCGGTGAGCCGTTCGAATTCACCAATTGGGCGCCGGGCCAACCCGACAACGACGATCTAGGAGAGTGCTTCCTGCATTTTTCAAACCTCGGTCCGGTGCTCGACGGCACATGGAACGATCGGGCCGCCAACGACAACAATCGTGACACCGCCTATGTCGTCGAGTACGACTCGGTTCCGTGTCCACGCATGCTGCTTCAACCCACGAGCAAGCGCCTCTGCCCAGGCCAGCGTGCGGTCTTTACCGCGCGAGCCTTCAGCCCGTTCCCGCTGACCTACCAGTGGTACAAAGACGGACAACCCCTTGTCGCCACCGAGCGGGTCAGAGGGGTCGCTACATCAAGGTTGGTCATCGAAAACGCTTCCGATGCCGACGAGGGTCTTTACGAGTGCATGATCTCGAACATTTGCGGCACGATGTTCGCCGATCCGGCTCGCCTGACTGTCGGTGTGCCGGGCGACCTGACCGGTTCGAGCAACCCGCTGCACCCTGCCTACGGCATCCCCGACGGGAAGACGGATTTCGACGACTTCATCTATTTCCTTCATCACTTCGAGGCGCAGAATGGCGCTGTCGCCGATCTGACGGGTTCGAGCGATGTCAACGATCCGGCATACGGTGCTCCCGACGGACGGATCGACATGGAAGACTTCTTCTATTTCCTCGATCGCATGGTGCAAGGGTGCCCCCCGCCGCCGAACGAGGGCCTCGGCGACGATGCTGATCCGAAAGGCACGCCGCAGACGACCACCGAATCGCCGCCTCCTGCGCCCAAGGCCAACCCAGCGCCTGAAACCAAGCCCGCGCCAGAGGCCGCACCGGCGGAATCGCGCCCGAACTGGCGTGTGAATCGACCAACCCCACGGCGCCCTGCGCAGGGAAGAAACGACCGCCCCTGACGGCCGAAACAGCGCCGATCACATCACCCGGATGACCATGATGGTCTGGTCATCATGCTTGGCATTGATGCCGGCAAACTGGCGCAACTCCCAGAAAACGCGCTCGATGATCGCCTGCGCGTTGGCCTCCCGATTCTCGCGCAACGCGTCGAGTGCTGCCCGCTGAATCCTCGATACACCGAATCGCTCACCCGAAAAACTCGATGTTTCCGGCAGCCCATCGGTATATGCCACCAACACATCGCCCGCCCGCAGATCGATGCTGCCGAACTCGTACGTTTCTTCCGGGCTGATGCCGACAACCAGCCCGCCGTGCGCCAGCCGGATGATCTCAAGATCATCACCGGCCTGCCGCACCACAAACGGCGGCTCGTGCCCGGCCGAGCAATAACTCAGGCTTCGCGACACCCGGTCGATCATGCCGAACCACAACGTGGCGAACTCGCTCTCGAGCGTGTCCTTGCAGAGCGCACGATTGACACGCTCAACGACCTCGTGCACCGCAAGCCCCTGACCGGCATGGGCCCGAAGCGTCGCCCTGACGCTCGCCATCAACAGCGCCGCCGCGATGCCGTTGCCCACGACATCACCCACGACGATGGCGACCGATTCGCCCTGCGTAAAGGCGTCGTAGAAATCGCCGCCGACGCGATGGCTGGGGATATACCTCGCCGCGGCATCAAACCCTTCGAAACGCAGGTTCGTCGCGGGCAACATGCGCCGCTGCACATCGGCAGCAAGCTGCAACTGGCGCTGCATCTGCCTCTCGTGTTCAAGAACCCTGAGAAGCCTTGACTGCTCGACGGCAACGGCGGACTGTTCGGCCACAGAACGGAGCAGCCGTTTATCGGCGTCACTGAACTGCCGCGGCGAGCGCGAATACAGCCGCATCACACCGATGGGCCGCCCCTGGAACACCAACCCGGCCCCGATGAAGCTCCGAAGGCCCTCGGCAACCGTGCGCTGCGGGTGCAGCACGCGCGGATCGCTGGCCAGATCGAAACTCGTCACAATCTCGCCCCCGAGCGCCAGGCGGTCAAAAAGCCGATCGCGAGAGAGCGGCAGCGGCGATTCGAGCCATTCGCGACTCAGCCCTCGTGATGCCTTGATCACCAGGTCCTTCTCATCTCCAGAAACCACCTGCCCTTGAGCATCTTCGGGCAGAAGAACAAGGCTCCCGGCATCAAGTTCAAGCACCTGCAGCGCGCTGGCGAGCGCTTCGTTCAACACGCGCTCGGCCCCGCCTACGCGAACGAGCAGCGCGCTCAGGCGGTACATCATCTCGACTTCCTGCACCCGATGCCAGAGCGTCAGCTCCTGGGCACACAACTCGCTCGCTGCCCGAGCGAGATACCGAAGCGCTTGCTCCATGTGCTCGCGCGTCAACGCCGACCCCGGCCCCCCCGGTTCACCCGGATGCACCACGATCCAGCCGATCGGGTCACCAGCGATGACCAGCGGAATCCGGGTCGATCCTTCCGGGGGAGGTGCCGCACTCTCTATCCGCCATGGGTGGCTGAAATCTTCCTCGTTAAAAACAACCAGCGCGTTCTTTTCTTCCCGCAGCTCCACGCGCACCCCCAGCATGCGCGATACCTCCCGGCAGAGCGCCGGAAGTGAGCCGTCAGTCAGAAAATCCTTGATGGAACCCCCCGCCCGATGCGCCTCAGGACGACCCGAAGCAAACAGCCCTGGTGCGGGGGGCGGGGTTCGATCATCAACCACCGGAGCCCCCGCCTTCGCCCGATCGAGCGGGCGCTTCAAGCCAGACACCGCGAAGCAGCGCAATCAAAGCGGCATCGGCCGCCACACGCGAATCGCTCAGTACATCGAGCGACCTGGCGCACAGTGCGGTGTCACCCGTCTGAAACGCGAGGTAGGCCAGCAGCAGCGCCGATTCACGCTCCAGTTGCCGCATGCTTTCCCCGTCACCGAACCCGATGTTGGCCTTGAGTTCGTGCATCAGGGTCGCCGTCCGCGCGGCCGAAGGCATCGTGCCCCCACGATAACGAACGGGCGCAAGTTCAGGATGGCGCATCATCGCCTCGCGCAGATTCGTCGCCGCCGAGCGGTACAGCCCCGCGCCCAACTGGGCGTGCACCCGAGCCACCATCGCCGTCGGATCGCCGGAACGTGCGGCGAGCGCTCGAATAAACCGCTCCTCCGCGTCAAAATACCGCTCGTTCTGCATCAGGTGCTCGCCGATGCGCATGTGCTCGCCGTAGGCGTCATACGACACCCCCTCCGGAAGCGGCCCGACGAACGATTCGATCTCGATGCGCCCGCGGCGAATGAACTCGATCGTCGCCGGCTCAAGCCCTTCATACCCCGCCGGAGATTCCTCGCCCGGTTCGGCCGGCACAGGTTCCATCGCCCCCTCACGATCCAGCGGCAGCGTGGTCACCGGCATCTGGATTGCATCCAGCTCTGCACGCAGTTCCGCCAGTCGACGTTCCCACTCCGGCAGTTCCGTCGCACCCTCCGGGCTTGCCGCGGCTTCAGCCAGACGCTCTCGCACGATGTCATAGGCCGACCGCTGGGCAGAACGCACATCCGGCGACGCGAGCGAAGAACCGATGTCCGTCATCGCCAGACGTTCCGGAACAACCAGTGGAACGAGCTTGATTCCGCCGAGCGCCGAAGCCGTCATGCCGAGCGGGTTGTCCGCAAGGTCGCGCTGCGTGGACATGATCATCGGTTGCGACGACCGCGAGGTGACATACGCCGACGGTGAACGCAGCGCCCCCAGCAGCGACCCCCCCCCGGCATATGGATCGTTCACCGGAAAATCCGGATCACGCCGCGGCATATCCCCCCCGGGCACGAAAAGCTCGTTGCGCCTGCGGACATCCGCTCCAGAGGCCACCTGCCCCTGATAAACCAGAGGCGAACCGATAATCCCCGCCGGGGCCCTGCTGCCGGTTGTCAGCGCCATCTGGTATTGCAGAGCATCGGTCGCCCGCAGGCCGTGCCCGGAAAGCCCCGAATACAGCGAATCACGCCGGAACGAAAAGAGATCGTTCGACCCGAGCTCGCCCGCGAACTCGCGACTTGAGCGATAGGCCGTGTCGCCCCGAAACGAAAGCCCCCCTGGGGCATTGCCGGTCACGATGGCATCGCGGAATTGAAGTTCCTGCCTCCACGCCTCCGCCGGGTTATAGCGCTGGGTAGGCGCGGTAATTTCCAGTTGCCGCTCAAGCCCGCGGCCGTCTCCCAAGCGATTCTGCGCTGCCGCAGGCAAGGCCGCCGCCAGACCGGCCGCGAGCACGATGAATCGGTTTCCGCGCATGGCGATCCTCCCGGGACAGGCACATTCTATCGGAGGGATTCCTCCACCCACTCCTACGCCTGCACCATCGGGAAGATCGACCGGCTACAGAACCGTTACGCCGCAAGACCGCAGAGACCAAGGAAAACCCTGGTCGTAGCGGGGTCGGTAAGAACCGGATGATCCCAGGCCCGCTTCAGGAGCACCCTTGTACAAACAGATCGAGGAAATAGAAGAAGTCTGAACCGTCGATCTGACCATCCGGGACGCCGTAGTTCGGATCCGTCGGATCGCTCGAACCCGTCAGGTCGGCTTCAAGCAGGTTCCCCAGTACGAACTGGTCGAGGAAATAGAAAAAGTCCGAGCCGTCGACCTGTCCGTCAGGAAACCCGTAGTCCGGACTCGTCGGATCTGAACTTCCGGAAAAATCGGCCGGGCAGTTCCGCGGCACAAACGCCGAGCCGCGAACGGTGCCGACGACCCGAAGCGTCCCGAGACTCGGGTTGTTCGCATCGAGGGGGATCGTCAGGTCGATGTCCGATTCGACATCGATGATGCGATTGGCGCTCACTAGGGTTCCCGAAAACTGTTCGATTGTCGTCGGGCCGAGCGTCGCCAGGTCAATCGTGCTCACACACGGACGGCCCGCCGACTGAAACGCCAGGCATGGAGCACCCGTGGCGTTGTATGCAACCAGCCCCGCGGTTCGCGAGGGAACATCCTCAAAAAGGAACTCGTCGTTCTCAATCGGCACCGGCCCCACGGGTGTCAGCGGCAGGGCGTGCTGAATATCAATGCTGTTGCCCGTCGCGCGCAACCGGCCGATGAAACCGAGATTGATGTCGATGTCGATCTGATCCATCAGAAACAGCCGAAACTCGCGCAGCGTCGCTTGCCCGGGTGCATCAATGTCGTCCAGTTGAAAGATCAGGAACCCCGACACACGCGAAGTATCGCTGTCACACCCGCCCGGAATGCAGACTTCCACCGTCACCAGCGATGTCGTGGTGTCGAGGGGAATACCCACCGGATCGGGTGCGCCGAGCGCGACACTCCCGAAAACGGCGGAGAACACAATCGGCGCACAGCGGGCAAGGCGGGGCATGTCTCAACTCCTCCATCCATAGACGCTCTCTCAGCCCCCATGATAAGGGGTGCCCGCGCCGAATTGAAGCCCTAAGCGCAAATCTCGCGCGGGTGCGGCGACTCAATGGCAACCCGCAACAAACAGGTCGAGAAAGAAGAAAAAGTCGGCACTGTCCAGCACACCGTCAGGAACACCGTACGACGGGTCCGCCGGGTCTGAAGATCCGGTAAAATCGGCAACGGTTACGTTCCCTGCGGCAAATTGATCGAGAAAGTAGAAAAAGTCGGCGCTATCTACGACCCCGTCCGGCAGGCCATATGCGGGGTCGTTCGGATCGCTCGACCCAGTCAGATCCGCACGGCACGCCTCACCGACAAGAATGCCGTTGTACGTAAAGGCACGTACTCCGACCCCATCGCGCCCGGAGACCATCACCGTCCCGGTCTCGCCGGGCAATGCGCCCGAAAGGTCGATTTCAAAGACCGCATCAAAGAAACCACCGGGCGGAATCGGCGGAGTCGGCTCGATCGGTGCGGCGAGCGGAAACGGGGCATCATCGGCGAAAATCTGGAACGATTGCTCCGGGCGCGATTCGTTGACCATCGGCACATCGCACAGCGCGCGCCCGCCCGCCGGACCTGTGAACAACTGATCGGTCAACAGCACCTGGAACCCAGGATCGAACGATGTCGAGACGCGCGTATCAAAAGACTCCGGCCCCCAGGCAGACCGCCAGAAACGATCGTCACCCTTGAGGTGCGTCGTCAGAAACGCCGTCAGAAGCCCTCGCGTGTTCCGCAACTGATCTGCGCGGCTCATCGACCCTGTGTCACAGAAGATCATGCTCGAATCAAGAAACCCGCAGTGTGAACCGCCGGTCATCAGCCGCAGTTGTCGCGGCGCCCTGGCCGCCTGATGAATCGGCCCCGCATGCTGACCGAAGGGCGTGATCGTATCTTGTGTGCCCGCAAGCACACTGAAAGGCGCTGACACCGCCGCCGCTGCGGCGACGGCTGAAGGATTGGTTTCGGCCGGGGCAAGGGGAATGAGGGCCCGCACACGTACATCGGCGGCCGCGGCCAGCACGGCGGCCCCGCCGCCCATCGAATGTCCGCTCAGGCTGTACCCATCGGTCATCACCGAACCGAAGAACCTCGATCCGTCGCGGACATGTTCATCCGCGAAAAAATCAAAGCAACGGCGCAGATCATTCGCGAAATTGCCGTGGTTCGGAAGCAGGCCAAGCTCCGACCGAGAGGCGATGACCAGGAACCCGTGCGACGCGAGGTGGTCGAACGTACCGAAATACATCCCGGGATCCGTCAGAAACCCGTGCCCGAAACTGACCACCGGATACGGCCCGCCCGATGGATCGAGCGGCGCATCCTGACCGGGCATTATCGCCGGGTAATGCACGTTCGCCTGGAAGGTCGAACCATCCAAGCGCGTCACCGTGACCACGCTTCTCCCCGGCGCATGCGGCCCGGGAAGTTCAGGCGTGGACGTCGCGCCGAAGGTCAGCGCCGTACACACGAGCAGAGCCCATCGCATGGTTCGCCTCCGTGGATCGGCCACCCGCTCCGGAGGACGGGACGCAGCGACCTCACCTCGTTGTGATGATGCCTTTTTGGGCCAGCAGGTCAAGCACTTTGCCCACGCTCTGCTGCACGGTGAGCTCAGCGGTCTTGAGCACCAGTTCAGGGTTGACCGGTGCCTCATACGGATCGTCGATGCCCGTAAACCCCTTGATCTGCCCCGCGCGGGCCTTTTTATACAGACCCTTGGGGTCGCGTTGTTCACAGACTTCCAAAGGAGTATCCACGTAGATCTCGATGAAAGGCAGCGCCGAAGGCTTGGCCTCGGCATGAATCTGGCGGCAGAGATCACGGTCCTTGACATACGGGCTGATGAAGCTTGTCAGAGCGATCACGCCGGCATCAGAGAACAATTTGGCGACCTCGCCGATTCGCCGAATGTTCTCGGCGCGATCCTCGGCCGAGAAGCCGAGGTTCTTGTTGAGGCCGAAGCGGACGTTGTCACCGTCAAGGCGATAGCAGAAAATGCCCTGGTTGCACAAGGCCTGCTCGACCGCGCTGGCAACCGTGCTCTTGCCCGAACCGGAGAGACCCGTAAACCAGACCGTGGCTCCCTTCGACTTCAGAGCGTTCCAGCGCTCGTCACGCGAAATGTCGCCGTCGTGCCAGTGAATGTTCGTGCTCTTGACTTCGGCCATGGTTCCTCCGCGACTCTCGGGCGCTGGCCCGGATGATACGTGCTGGGCGAGTTGCCGGCCCACCTGCCGGAGATTCGCCGGGGGCGCGAGTCTAGGCCGCTCGACTCGTCGCGGAAAGACGCCGATAACCCGTGATCGCGAAACCGCGACGCGCGCGATCTCATTCGGCATACCCGAACGCCTTCACCCACTTCTCCAACACGGGCAGCACAGGAGCCATCTGCGCTTCGAACTTCTTCCAGCGCGCCACCGCCCGCCGGTTGATCGGCTCCGCAATCGACTGATAACTGGGCGTCTTGACCACCCGCGTATGCGTTTCGCGGAAACGAAGCACTTCGTCTGACCACTCTTCCCCGATGAACGAAATCATCCTCCTCGCGGCCGCCTCGTGATCGTCGACCAGGTCTTCATACTTGGTCTCCATCCATTCCAGCCCGAGCTTCTCTTTATACAGCGACCAGAGCGTCATGACACGGTCATACAGCACCGCCGTCGTCTCCAGACGGAAGAAGTGAATCATCGCCGGGTTCGGTTGAAACTCCTGCACAAACGCCGATAGGCAGCAATCCCGAGGGTCTCGGAGCGCCACGATCACCTTCGCCCGAGGAAACACCCGCGCAATCAGCGGCAGATGGCAGATGTTCAACGGCAATTTGTCAACCAGGCGCTTGCCCTTGAGCTGATCGGCGCCCAGCACCTGCTCGGCCTCTCGCCAATACTGCGCTTCCAGTTCCGCGAGCTGGGCTTCATCCAGCCGTTCCAGCCCGTCGGGATATGACCCGAACCACCGATACACCTGCTCGCTGAGGTGGCCGATCATCGGGGGTTCGTCGCTCGGTGCAAGCCGCGGATGCGCCCCGAGAATCTGCTCGGTCAGCGTCGTTCCCGATCGCGGAAAACCGACGAAGAAAACCGGCTCTTCCCGCGTGCTCAACCGCCCTTCTCCGCGCCACAGCGTCGCCGGGGCCGCTTCCACGATTCGCTGATACCCCGCCAGCACCGACAAATACATCTCCGGCGAGTATGTCTGCGCAAAAGGCTGTTCCGACCAGATCCGTTGCCCCTGCGCAAAGCACTCGAACGCGGACGCATACTCCCCGAGCGCCTCAAGTGCATGACCGAGTTCCAGATACGCTGAAGCCCGCGTCCGCGGCGCAACGTCCGCCTGATGCACCAGGCGCTCCAGTCGCTCGCGCGCTGGGGCCGGCTGGCGACGCTTCCGCTCGAGCCGTGCCATCACCAGCGTGCCCGTCGGATGCTTCGGATCAATCGCAAGGGCCTTGCCCGCGGCGTCAAACGCCGCATCGTCATCTCCAAGTCTCTCCATCGTCTCGCCGAGCAGCGCGTGGCCGTGTGCGAACCGAGGATCTCGCGCGATCGAACGCTTGTACGCCTCCGCCGCCTTGCTCCACTTCCTCGCGCGGTAATACGCCCCGCCCACCGAAAACGGCGCCATCGGGTCACGCATGTCCATCGCGGCCCATCGCTCAAAACATCGCGCCGCAAGATCCGGAGCACCCGAATCCCGCAGCATCTCGCCGAGTTGCCTGCACGCCCGCGGATCGTTGGGAAGCGTGTCAACCGCCCGACGCAACGACGCTCGCCCCGCGTCTGCCTGACCCAGGCGCATCCGCGCAAGCCCCTCGTGCACGTGATACTGGAAAAAACTCGGATTCAACTTCGCGGCACGCTCAAACTGCTCGAGCGCACGCGGCAGATCACCCAGCGCCATCAGCACACTGCCGTAGTTGAACAGAAACGGTGCATACGCCGGCGCTCCCTCCGCCGCGATGCGCATGCACTCGGCCGCCTCCGGAAGATTCTTCTGGGCGACTCGAATCTCTCCTAACACCATGTGCGCCGCAGGAGACCGCGCATCAGCCGCAAGTTCCTGACGACAAATCGCTTCCGCCTGAACGACATTTCCCGAACGGGCCAGGCGGGCGGCTTCCTGCACTTGCGGCGTGACATTGAGCATGGACAAGGGTTGCACCCCCGATGCCCGCACGCCACCCGGGTGACAAAATCCCGCGACTACGTCCCGCGGACATGGCCGAACAGCTCAATGTGCAAGCGATGACAATACCGCCACCCCCGCTCGATGCACGCCCGAACTACCCACGCCACCGACTCCGGTTCAGGCAATCGAACCCCCTCGGGCATCAAGAGCACATCTGCCGGCCGCACCCGAGGCAGCCGGCCCAGCAGCGACTCGATCTCCTCCAGATCCTCGGGCGCACGCACAACAAACTTCAACTGGTGCTCCGGGTTCAACTCCAAAAGACGCCCCAACACCGAAACATCAAGCCTGCGCGACTCGTGCCTCGCCGCCCACGATCCGGCCTGGTCCCGCGCATCCCCCCAAGGCGTCGAGTTCGACAGCTTCGGGGAAACACTCAACAGATCGCAGGGAGCATCCAGATACACCGTCCCCGCCGTTTCAAACGTCACATGCCGCCCGAGGGCACGCAGGCGGCGGCACAACTCTCCCGCCCCCGCAAACAGCATCGGCTCTCCGCCCGTCAGCACCACGTGCCGCAACCCGCTTGCCACCACTTCACCGAACACTTCTTCCACCGAACGCACCGGACCCTCGGGCGACCAACTCGCGTGCGGCGTATCGCACCACGAACACCGCAGATTGCACCCGCTGATCCGTACGAAGAACGAAGGCACCCCCGACAGTTTGCCCTCTCCCTGAATGCTCGCAAAGGTCTCGGCGATGCGCACCATCCCCCCGGTTTGGGGGTTGTCCGACTCAGGAGAACCCTCGCCGGACCCGTCGTTTCCATACTCCGGCAGTCTCAGGTCGGCCATGGTCGATTGTTGCGCGACTTTCTTCCCGGGAACTCGCCCTTCGGCCCCGACGTAGGCACCATTTCCTGATCCCCTCTCTCGCGCACCTTGACCTCCCCCGCCATGCGCGCCGATACAGTCTCAGGACCACACTGCCCTGACAAGATATGAACATGTTGCTTTTCATCTCGGGGCTGGTCTGTTTGCTGGCTGTCGCCATAGGACCAATCCGCGACATCATCAACCGTCAGCGAGGGCTGCTCTCCGTCCGCAACCTGTTTCTTCTCGGCTTTGTCTTCTTTTACGCCATCGCGAGCATGCTCTATTCGTTCCACGGCGGGAACCCCAAGCTCTATGTCGCCCAAGGTAACGGGCCGCTCATTCTCGCCTTCCTGATGCCGGTGTTCCTGCTGGTCTATTACGCCGCGGAAGGGGCCGGCCGGCGCCTGGCCTACTTCTCTCGGCTCATGCCCAAAGCTCCGCTTCCCTCCACCACGCCCGCCATCTGGACGGCCATCGGTGTGTTCTGCCTCCTCGGCCTGGTTGCGCTGGCCATCGGCGGCAATGTCCGCGCCGAAGGACGCAACTTCAACTACACCCAGGTGCTCGCGTTGCAGTTTCGCAACGCCTTCGCCGCAGCAGCCATGGCTCTGGCAACCTACTACCTCATCTGCCGTCGGTTGAACCCGATCTCCTGGGTGCTCTTTTTCGGAATCCTGATCACCACCACGGTCATCACCACGGCCGGCGGCGCGGGTCGCCGCAACTGGCTCACCGTGATGCTTGCCATTCCGTTTGTGTGGTACTGGGCATCTCTGCGATACGCCCCGATTACCAAAGCCATCGGCAAAATGGCGATCCCTGTCGCCGTCGGCTTCGTCTTCCTGCTTGCATATACCGGTGTGCGCCACCAGTTGGGTCAGCGTGCCGGAACCCAAGAACGCATCCAGCAGCTCAAAGGCATCGCCACGAACGTAGAAATTACCGATCGCGCGGCCGAAATCGTCTTCATGCAGGACACGCCGCAGAACACCGTCTTCATCATCGAGCAATATCCCGAGATGTACCCCCGCAAACCGCTCGTCGGCTTGCTCTATGTCGTCGGCACGCCCATTCCCCGCGCGCTCTGGCAAGGCAAACCCCAGGGCCTCGGCATCGAAATCATGGAGCAGATGAACGCCAATGCCACCCTGGCCCCGGGCATCATCGGCCACGGTTGGGCCGAAGCGGGCATCATCGGCGTCATCTACTACGCGCTCTTCTTCGGTGTCTTTATCGCCTTACTCGATATCTGTCTGCACGAGCGCGCGCACAACCCGTTCTTTCTTGCGGCCATCTCCGCCGCGATCGGCAACATGATCGCCATGTGCCGCGGCGATACCCCCCTCTTCCTTGTTCAGGTGCTCGCGGGTTGGTTCGCCGTCTTCTTATTGCTCTTCCTCATTCGAACCTTCGTCGGCCCGATCGCCGCAAGCTTCCCGCCCGTCGTTCCCCCGGTGCCGGCCTTTGCCGATGCTCCCGCCGCCGAAGACGACTTTGCCTACGAACAACCAGAGTGGGAAGACGAACACGCCCTCGCCAACGCCTGAGGCTGTTTACCCGCCGACCCGCCCCGGCATCGCCAGCGTCACGAGCACCGGCCTGTGATCCGATCCGCAGGCGTCAAGGCGCTCCCACGACACCAGACGTACATCCCCTGACGCCCACACATCATCAATCGCGACCCCCACTACGCCCCCCGGCCACACCGGAAAAGTCGCCGCCGGAAGCCACCACGGCTTCGCCCGCTTCAACCCCGTCATCCGCGCAAATCGCACCGATCTCCCCCCGCTCCCCGTGGCGTTCATGTCGCCCGCGGCGATCACCGGAATCTCCAGCGGCAGCAGCCGCTCTGTGATCGCGTCGATCGCTTCCTCAACACGCATATTCCCGCGCCGCCATCGCGACACCGAACGCGGCGACTCGGGGTTGAACTGCACAAACCCGAACACCCCGCCAGGGCGCTCGATCACCATCACGTGCATCCCTCGAGACGCCGCCGATTCCGCACCCCCTGCAAAATCTTCCCCGCCGCGTTGCGGCCACCGCGTGAGCACCACTCGCCACCCCGCCCGGGCGCTCTCAGGAAGTCGGCGATACGGGTACCGCTCAGTCCATGACGCCGATCCGCGAATCAGGTCTAACAGCTCCGTGGATGGCTCAATCAACACCACTACGTCCGCATTCGAGGCCAGCAACATGTCATAAGCCGCTTCCGGATGACGCAGCCGCCCGCTCGAACCATTGAACACCACCACCCGCACCTGCTCAGACGCATGAACCTCACCCGCCGACGCCAGCCGGGGTGTAGCCATGAGTCCGAGGACTCCTACCCCCCCCGCGCAAACACCAGTCAATGCCAAGAGGAATCTGCGGCGAACACACGCGCACACGCTGAAAGCGCCCGCCGCCACGGCAAACAATGAGGCAAGGTTCGCCGCGAGATCGGTGATCCACCACCCATGACCCCATAACCACGCCGAGCAGGCGGCGAGCAGCACACCTGCGGGAATCACCCATGCCCAGGGGGTTTTTCTGGAGCGACCCTTCTTCACGGCTCCAGAATACGGAACTCGCGGAGGTTCGCTTGAACTCGGGCATCCTTCCCGGGAATTTCACTGGACAGATCTCGGACCTTGAGTGACACTCTGCGCACCAGAATTCCGTTCGCCGAGGCCGTTATGTCGATGGTGCGTTCTCGACAGGGCCTCTGCTCGCGGAAACGCAGGGTGTCACCCGGACATCCCGGCGAGTCAACCATCCCCGCCCCTTCAACCGACAGGGTCGGAGAGAGTGTGAGCCGCCGCGACCTTCGCGGCAGGCTCCGTCTGGATCAGTCGCACCGTCTGTGCGGGTGCGGAAGAAATCGAGTGTGCTTGCAGGGGTCATTCCTGATTTGCAGACTTTGGGGTGACGCCGACGTGCGAAACCATTTGCCAGGACACTTGCAAGCGCAGTGAGGGAATCATGATCAAACGACGCACTCGAAACCTCAGCGTAACCACGGCACTTGCGATATTCGCCGGTGCAGCACAGGCGGATCTTCCCGCGCGAGAACCTGGTGAACCCACCGTCACGGTCACGTACCAGAACGGTCAGATCACCATGCGGGACATCCTCGACCAGACTCCTCTGGTCATGCCTCGCCCCAACATGCCGATGTATGCACCGGTACCGAACGGCCTCATGCCGACGATTTCTTTCGTCGAGCAGCCGACCGGCTACGACATGGTCTTCGACTTCCGCAACAACTTCACCGATCCGCGACCGCTCGGCGTCATCAGCATCAACACTGTCACGCTCGGGCCGGTGGTCAACGCCCCCGACTTCCGCTTCTCCGGTCAGGATCGCGAGATCACGCTTGACAACCCCCCCGCCTGGACGCACAACTATCCCGGGCTGCTCTACTCTCCGGCCTTTGTCATGCACAACGATCGGCATGCGATCGGTGTAAGCCTTCACTACCCCATCCTTGAGTACAAGCATGACATCTCGATCGCGCTTCGCGCTCGCACCTCAGGCCCGCCCTCGCAAGGAGAAGGCGGACCCGGCTTCCAGGTGCGATTCAACCTTTCGAGCGCGACTGACGGCGGCGCCGGCCTGCTCTATCCCGCGCTCCTCCAGCCCGGCGAAAGCCGTCGCTACATCGTCAGCGTCCGGATGACGCGCACAACCCACGAGTGGATCCGCACGCTCGTCCCCTACCGCACCTACTTCCAGAATCTCTACGGCCGCGTGCAATACCCAAGGCAGCGCGATGCCGTCCGCGTCCACGTCGTCGCCGCGACGCACAACATCTCCTCCGAAAACCCATTCGGTTTTGATTTCCGTCGCCCCGACCGCAACGGCTTCTCCCGCATGGTCACCGACCTGCTCAACCTCCAGAACTTCGGCCGCTTCATGATCTGGAGTCCGACCGGCGTCTACAACAATGAACACAACTACCCCTTCCAGTTCACTTCGCGCTGGACCGAAGACCCCAACCTCATGACCATCTTTGATACCCGCAACGGCCTCCCGCGGCTGAGTTCTGAGGGCCGCAACGTCGGACTCTGGTGGGGCAACGCCGGCAAGTTCGCCGCCACGTGGAACCCCACCCACCTTGAAGGTTTCAACCCGCGCAACTCGCTCCATGTCGAGCGCGCTTTCCACGAAGTCGACCTCGCCGTCGGCTCCGGCGCACGCGTCATCGGCCTCGATACCTTCGGTCACCGATCCATCCCCACCTGGGATGCCTACCCCTGGCTCCAGCGCATGCGCGCCCGCTATCCCGACGTCAAGTTCGTGATGGAGCCGAAAGCCATCGACATCATGCACACCATCGCCGCCGGATACTTCCGCGGCTATGAACTCCCGGCCAGCGGCGTCGCCACCAGCCGCAGCGATGTCCACGCACTTGACAGCCCGCACTATCTGGCCGACTTCCTCGTCCCTGGGCACGAAACCTGGGCCAACATGCGCTGGGAAATGTACACCTCGCTCTTCGGCAGCCCCGCCACCGTCGAAGAAATGCAACGCGATGTCTATGAGGCCGCCGAACTCGGGTACATCCCCCTCATCAGCAACATCTTTGAGTTCGATCCCAATCGCACCATCGCCGCGGAAAGCTGGCTCTTCACCGTCCCCGAAGACCTCCGACAGGAGGCAGCCAACTCCGGCTTCGTCGGCAACGTCCCTCGCCTTGGTCGCGATCGGGCCTCTCAACCGCAACGCCCCCGGATTCAGGACGTGATCCGCAGCTCTGGTGGAAGCTCCCCGCCCGCGGCACAGGCTCCCACCGCACCCAAGGTCGTCGTCGGTCCCGGCCCGGGTGGTCGAATCGTCGGAACGCCCACCACCAGCGGGCAGACTGTCGGCGGCACAACCATCGACCGCTGAAACCGCCAACAATGTTCCATCTATTCAAGGCCCCGGAGTACCCGCTCCGGGGCCTTGGTTTTTCTCCTCGAACACGTTCGCCTGACTCTGTGAGCACGCCCTGGGAGCGAGCTTCCAGCACCCTCGTCTTCTTGCCGGTCCACTTCCCGCCCACGCACAGCGCTGCAACACCACGCGATCCCGGGTCAATCCTCCGCACGCATCCACGCCCACTGCTTCGCAAGCCCGGTCAAGAGATCCGTCGTCGGCGCGTACGCAAGTTCCTCCCTGGCGCGCTTCAGGTCTGCCCATGTCCGCTCGACATCCCCGACCTGCGCAGGCTTGCGATCAAGTTGGGCTTCTCGGCCGACCGTGCGTTCAATCGCGCGCACGAGCTCACGCAATGTCACCGGCGCATCGCTCCCGAGATTCCAAACCCGATACCCATGGTCATCGATTCGCTCGATCGCGGCGAGCACTCCAGCCACGATGTCATCAATGAAAGTGTAATCACGGCTCGCGCTGCCATCCCCATAAAACTCAATCGGCTCCCCGGCCGAAATCCACCGCATGAACTTCCTGATCGCAAGGTCAGGCCGCTGCCGCGGCCCATACACCGTAAAGAACCGCAGGCACGCCGTCGGTGTCTGGTGGGCATGCCAATGGGTGAAACACAACGCCTCCGTCGCGACTTTTGTCGCCGCATACGGACTGATCGGCCGATCGATGCGATCGGTCTCCGAGAACGGCAGCGTCTCGTTGTTCCCATAGACCGAACTGCTCGATGCAACTACGCACCGTTTCACCCCTGCCTTCGCACCCTCGGCAAGCACGACGGCCGTTCCTGTCACGTTCGTATGCGCATACCCCGCGGGGTCACGCTGGCTCGGCCTGACACCGGCCTTCGCCGCAAGATGCACCACCGTCTCCGGCGCATGCCGCTGCATCAACTCACGCATCGTCCCCGCATCCGTAATGTCCGCCTCGACCAGCGTCGCCCCGCGCGACACCGCCTGGGCGATGTTCCGCTCTTTCAACGCTCGTTCGTACATGGTGTCAAAGTTGTCGACACCCACCACCCGCGCACCGCGCTCCAGCAACGCCTCAACGACGTGCGAGCCGATGAACCCCGCCGCACCCGTCACCATCACACTTTTCACATCAACACCTCATGCATGACCGACCCGCCCCGAACCCAAATATCAATAAAGAAGCAGGGCGCTATCGTTAGACAGCGCCCCGCTGGAGGAGAGAGAGATCAAATTGAGGGTACAGGTCTTATCGGATACTCATTCCGTCTAATCTTGAAACTTCCCAAGTTCCCATTCGATTCCTTCGACCACCCAGATGACCCGTACAACACCTTTCGTGGGGTACGAACCCAACCCGAACCCGTCCGCCCACTGAACAATCTTATCCAGATTCCCAGGTTATTCAACCCTTGATGAATTCTGCCCACCCCCTGTGGACAACCTGACATTCCCGGAATAGCCGCCCTGCCACACCGCCGGCTCCACACCCCTGATCGCGGCAAAAATACAACACGACGGCCGGACTTCGGCCGCCGTGCTGCGTCATCCCTAACTTTCTTCCTGATGCTTCGCACGTCCGCGACATGAGAGCGAACACGCTGATTTCACGACCAAAACGACGTTTTCACTCCGCGGTTCCGCTGTCGTCATTGAGAGCCGCCCGGCCGCGGCACGTTCACATCCTCCATTGAGGGCCGCGGGCGCTCGCCGCCCCGACCCGCCGGAGCATTCGGACGCGAACGCATGCGCTCGATCACATCCGCGAGCCGCTCCTGTTCTTCCACCGTCATCCCTTCGAGTAGCCTCGACAGCCGCTCCGAACGCACTACCGGCGCCGCATCCCGAGGCGCCGGCCCCGGTCGCCCGCCCCCCACTCTCGGCGCCCCGGATTGCCCAGGCATCGGCTCACGCATATCCGCTGGCGGCGGCGCCGGGCGAGGCATCAACCCTCCCCCACCAGAGGCTTCAGCCAATCGATCTCGCATCCAATCACGCTGCGCTTGCGTCAGAATGTCCGCCACATCACGCTGCAGGTCCGCCGCCGGGCCTTCACGACGAATTCGCATCAGGCCGCGAATCGCCTGGCGCTGGGCTTCGCTCATTTCCGCCATGCGCCCCTCGCCCATGCCTTCTTCACCACGAAGCCGCAATTGCGGCCCGCGCGCCCGCCCGCGCAACTCCTCTGAAAGCCGGTCAAGCACCTGCAAATCAATCCCCTCGGCCCGCTCAACACGGCTCGCCAGAACCTCGTGCCCCGCGTCACGCAGCAGTTTCACGATCTCCCCGCGCCGTTCGCCCACATACGCCGCGCCCGCCGCGGCATGCGACCGCATCACTTCCTGAATCCGGTCCCGTTGCTCTTCCGTAAGCCTGAGCGACGCATCCACCTGCTCCGAACCCAGCACCCGTACCAGCCTCACAATCGCAGGCCCACCAAGAACACCGGCCTCGGCAGGCTGATCAGGGCGTTGCCCTCGCACAAACCGACCCGTCCCCTCCTCAGCCCCACGCTCGACCCGAGGGCCACGCAGCGGCGGCTCTTCCGGCTGCACAGCCCCCGCGCTGAACAGCAGCGCCGCGACTGCTCCAACGCCCAAAACCCGACTATATCGATGTGCTCTCATCGTGCAAACTCCTTGAAGGTTCCAGCGGCTCAACGCACGCCCCCCCGACAACATTGCCGCTCTGCCCCCCGCCTTCTGCCACTCGTACCATCCCGTGACAATCCGATGACCGTGGAGCAACCCGTGCCCTGGACCAAAGAACTGATCACCCAGACTGTTTCCCGCGTCACTCTGCCAGATGGCTCGACCCTCCACAACGCCGTCGAATGGGCCGCCGTCTGCGAAAACTACCTCAGCCTCAAACTTCACACCCCGCAGTTCACGCAACCCCACGAGCGAGGCCTCGCCGCCGCTGCCTGCCGCCGCGCGCTCGATTCCCTCTCGACCGAAGTCGGCGCTCCCATCCAGTCCCTCATCGTCGAATTCGTCGATCACCTCGGCACGGTGATCCAAACCGTCCGATTTCAAGACCAACCCACACCACCCGCCACGCCCAAACCTACACCACCCCCTCCGGCAGGCCACCGCCCCATCTCCGGGCTTGAACACCCGAAACCCGATTCCCCCCCCCTACGCAACATCCGCCATGTCATCGCGGTCGGCGCAGGGAAAGGCGGCGTCGGCAAAAGCACCATCGCCGTCAATCTCGCCGTCGGACTTGCCCGGCGCGGCTTCGCCGTGGGCATCCTCGACGGGGATATCTATGGCCCCAGCCTCCCGACCCTCCTTCGACTCGGCCCCCTCGAACAGGTGGTGCACGCCGGAAGGCTCCAACCTTTTCTCGTCCACGGTGTCAAGGCCATCACGCTCGGCAAACTCGTCGAAGCCGACCGCCCCCTCATCTGGCGCGGCCCGATGGCCCACGGCGCTTTCAAACAACTTACCGAACAAACCGAATGGGGCAATCTCGATTACCTGATCATCGACCTTCCCCCCGGAACAGGGGATGTTCCCCTCACCATGGCCCAAATGCTCCAGCTTTCCGGCGCGGTCGTCGTCTGCACCCCACAGCGCGTCGCCCAGGATGACGCCATCCGAGCAACACGCATGTTCCAGCAACTCGGCATCGAAATCCTCGGCGTCGTGGAGAACATGAGCTACTTCATCGGTGACGACGGTAAGACCTACGACATCTTCGGTCGCGGCGGCGCCGAGCAGATGGCCCAGCGCCTCGGCGTCCCCTTCCTCGGCGCCGTGCCCATCACCATGTCTCTTCGAGAAAACGGCGACGCCGGCAGCCCCACCGCGAACTTCGAAGGCAATACCGACCTCGCGCGGGCACTCGAAGGCGTCATCACCCAGGTCGAGCACCAGACCACCCTTGCCGCCATGCGTAGCGGAAACCGCAAACCCTCGCTGACAATCTCCTAGAGCACCGTGCACCATCGTGCTCTGGGGGTGCCACCAGTCGCCGGAACCGCGCGCGATGCCTGCGAAATGACATCCCTCAACGTGCGCTCGCATACGGCCCCCTCATCGCGGTGCTGATCTCGCCTGCCGACAGGGCCACGCACTGCCGCTCACACGCCGCAAGTGCTTGTCATTCAACAGGTTACTTCCTGTTCCGGCCCGCCGTGCAAGCCGCCCGAACCTGCGGCGTCCCCATGCACACCACCCCCATCGCGGGCCGATCCGTCCGCATCGCGCACGATGTCAAGAAACGCCTATCCCGCCGATCTCCCCTTCCAAACCCGCCGCGATGTGGGATAATGGCGCACCCCCATTTCACACGGAGGATCTATGGCCAAGAAAGCCAGGAAAAAAGCATCAGGCAAAAGCGGCAAGACCAAAGGCGCCAAAGCCAAATCCGGAAAGAAAACCAAGAAAGCCGACCTCGGCCCGAAGCCCGTGAAGACCGGCAAGGGCGCGAGCGCTTTCGACATCGCCAACGATTTCGTGGCCATGTTCAACGCCCGCACACCCGACGATGACATCTGGAAGAAGCACTTCAGTAAGAAAATTGTCTCGATCGAAGGCGGCATGAACCAGATGTGGGAAGGCATGAAGGCCCTGAAGGCCAAGAGCGCCTGGTTCCTCGACAACAACACCGTGCACTCGTGCCGCTGCGACGGCCCGTACATCGGCGCCACCGGCTTTGCCGTCAAGTTCACCGCCGATATCGAGGCCAAGGGGTCCGGCCACCGCGCCACGATGGAAGAACTCGCCTTCTACACCGTCAAAGGAGGCAAGATCGTGCAGGAAGAATTCCTGCCGTTCATGCCCGCGCCGACCGCGAGCTGATTCCGATCGCGGTTGACTCTGCCCCTCCCCGGCCACAGGCGCCTTGCCCCACCTGTTTCGCTCGTTTTCCTCTGCAACAGGCAACCACCAGCGGCGCCCCCTTGAAAGTACGCTTCGCATCCCCCGCCGCAAGGCGGGGTATTTTCTGCGCAGGCAATAGCCGGCCGTGCGGCAGGGTTCACCGCACTCGTGAATACACCGTCCGATTCTGCCCGACATACAACCCCAGCGCGCTCTCACTGAGCACATACCGCATCGTCAGCATTTCGCCCCCATCCCACCGAATCGTCACCTGATCGCCCCGTGTGCCCCACTGCCCCGCGCGAATCTGCCGATCTCGCTGCGCATCGGTGTCATACGTCCCCTGGAACGACGACGTAATGAGCAGCACCACGCCGTCCGCACGAAAATCGTAATCCGTTTCGACCAGGTAACTCACCAAATCGCTCGTGCCGCCCCGCGACGTGCGAAACACGCCGACGAGCGCACGATCGGGCGACCCAAGCCCCGCACGCAGCCGCGCTGCGTCAACATCATGCAGCGATCCCACGATCGACGCATATTGCGGCGCTCGTGCGGCCATCGCGCTCGATGGGCCGAGGCCGATCGCCATCAGCGGCGTCCCATCCAGATTCACGACATACATCTCAATTCGCATCGAGACGCCGGTCAGGCCCGAAACCCCCTCATACTGCCCATGCACCGCCGCCCATCGACCCGCCCGAATCGCACGAACCGAACCAAGCCTGCGCAGATTCGTCAGCCACGTCGTGAACATCTGCTCGATCTCGCCCAGCAACGCGGCATCATCCGGACGGGATATCCGGCGGTCCGGGTCCGCATACACCATGAAAAACTCAGCCGCCTCGCCGCGAACCCGCGCGGCATCCGAAGGCACCATCGCCCCACCGAGCGCCGCAAACTCCCCCTGCCACGAACGAGGATACACAAATCCGACTTTCAGCAAGCTCGAACTGAAGACTGCTCCGTCCGCCTGGGGCGTAGGCGCGGGCTGCGGCGCTGGTTGAGGCGCGGGTTGTGGTGCGGGTTGTGTCCTCGGCGGCTCGGGCCGACGCTCCGGCGCCCCCCGCGCTGGGTCAACCTCTTCCGCCTGCTCAATCCTCGGAAAACGCGGCGGCTGCGCTGGGCGCGGCTGGGGCATCGGCTGCACCCCGGGCGCCGTCGGCTCTGGAACCACAGCCTGCGCCGGCTCCGTCCCCGTCATCTCCACCGGCACGGACGAAGACGATGAAGAACACTTGCGAAACATCACGACCGACGAAGCCGCCATCCCGCAACCAACCACCGCCAAAACGATGATCCCGCGCATGGCCCCCTCCACCGGTACAAAGAAACAACCCCACACATCCTACCGGGATTTCCCCGGAAGAATGGCAACAAATTTTCTCCACGCGGCGGAAACAACACCCGCGCCTCAACCTCTCTCGTCTCTTACTGATGGTACGTTCCCCCCGGGGGGCCGTGCTCTTGAGTCGGGGGGCGTTGTGGTCCAGCGACTGTTTGACAGGCGCTGAAAAACTCAGACACAGAGATCTGTTCGCTTCAGGCCAGGCGCTGCTCAGGCGGCGTGGTCGGCGGGTTGAGTTGACGCGTCTTGGTTTCAGGGGCTCGCGATTCACTCGGATAGGCGATGCGCCCGTGATAAATCGCCGCGAGCGTCTTGGAAATCGACTCGACGATGATCGTCAGATCCTTGAATGTGAGGTTGCACTCGTCGAACTGGCCGTCGAGCAACCGTTTGTTCGCAAGTGATCGCACCAGCGCATCAATCCGCGCTGGGGTCGGTTCGCTCAGCGTGCGCGTCGCACTCTCGACCGAGTCGGCAAGCATGATGATCGCCACCTCGCGCGTCTGGGGCTTCGGGCCGGGATAGCGATAATCAAACTCCGCCGGACCGGCGCCGTCGCCGCCGTCCGTCCCTTCGCCCCGATCGCGTGCGGCCTGCTCGGCCTGGTCCTTGGCGCGCCTGAAGAAAAACTCCACCAGCGTCGTGCCGTGATGGGCCTCGATGAAGTGAATCAACGGCCGGGGAAGCCCGTACTCCCGCGCCATTTCGATACCGTCCTTCACATGGCCGACAATCACCAGGAGGCTCATCGCCGGACTCAGCCGATCGTGCTTGTTCGGACCGCCGCCCTGGTTCTCAACGAAATACTCGGGCTTATTCATCTTCCCGATGTCGTGATACAACGACCCGACATACGTCAACAGACCGTCGGCCCCCACGGCATCCGCCGCGGCCTCGGCTATCGCCGCGACCGTCAGCGAGTGGTTGTATGTGCCCGGCGCGCGCTGCTGCAACTCGCGCAGCAGCGGGTTCTTCGGATCACGCAGCTCGATCAGCGTCATGCCGGTCACGATGTCGAACCAACGCTCAAGCGAAGGAAGCATGAACATCATCGTGCCGGCCACGACCAGCCCGCCGAACCCGGCCAGCAGGCTGTCTTGCCAGATCTGGTGCAGCAGCACGCCGGTGACCGGCCCTTCGAGAATCTGCACCAGCGCCGAGGCCAGCGCCAACACTACCCCAAGCACGCACCCGAGACGCACAAACACGCGCCGGTCGCGGATCTCCCGGAGTTCAGTGATCGCCACCGCCGATCCGCAGATCGTCAGCGCGAACATCCCGAGGTCCAGCCCGCACGTCAGCCCCACTTGCAGCGCAAGCAGCGCCGAAATCGCGAGCGCCACCCGCTGGTCATACACGATCACCAGCACAACCGCAGCCAGCAGCACCGGCCCGACCGCCGCGATGTGCACCCACCCCGGCGCCAGAATCGATGCCAGCGTCGCCGCCGCCAGCGCCGACCCGAGCAGCACCCCGATGCCCAGCATCCGCGCTGGGCTGCGCCGAACCGTCGGGCAGAACAACGCCAGATAGGCCACCAACCCCAGCGTCAACACACCCGCCGCACCCACTGGCGCAAGTTGGCGCAACGCAAACCGCCACGATGCCACGCTGTCGTAATACACCCGACGCTCGGCCGCGACCAGATCAGCCTGCGTCCGCGTCAGGACGTCGCCGCGCCGATAAATGACAAACCCTTCAGGAATCTCTCGCATCCGCACGCCGACAGCGGCCTCGGCCTGCTCTTCACCCCGGCGCGTCGCGGCCTCGTCAAACCGATAGGTCGGCCGGTTCTCATGCACGAGTGCGGCGACCGCAATATCCCTGAGCGCCCCCCGGAAACGGGCGACCCGCGACAAACGCGACCCGAGTTCACGCACAGCCTCGGTCGAGGCGATGTTGACCGCCGTGCCGTCAGGAATCACCCTTGAATCGCGCCCCTCGATATCAAGGCGCAGCGTGCCCGTGTCGCCCTCGAGCTTTTCGATCTGCCAGGTGGCGTCGTCCAGAATGGGTACGCTCATCAACTGGTCGATGAAAATCGCGACCGATTCCGTCCAGTCATCCGTCGGGCGGCCGTCGACAAACTGCCGGCGCAAGGCATCAAAGGTGATCGGCGTCAGATTGAACTGCGACACGATCAGCGGCGAAACCTCGTCGAGGGATTGTTTGTCCGCCAACACCCCCGGCAGGCTGAGCAACGTGTTGCGCAGCGACTCGAAAACCGCCGACTCGGCGATGTAGACCCGGGGGGCGTTCAACCGCGCCTCCTGCCGCGCCGACTCGGTCGCGACAAGGTCGGGGAGCGACACTCGCACCCGCGACACGTGCGACTGTGTCATCACCCGCCCGACCGCCGGCTCCTTGTGCTCTCTGGCCCACAGCCATAGGCCGACGCCGATCGCGAAGTACGCCAGGGAAATCAGCACCGCCCAGCCGAATGCCCGCGTGCGGGCTGCCCGGACCAGTTTCGACCACAACGACCCGCGCCGCCGGGCGACATCGGCCCGCCGGCGCGAGGTCTTGCGATACGAGGTCTTGGGGGATGGGGATGGCATGGCGTTCAGGACGACGCCGGCGGCTCCCCGGCCGCCCCGTCGCGATCCTCCCCGTAGGCGTCGATCACCCGCTGCACGAGCGGATGTCGAACCACGTCGGTCCGGTCAAGATACACCATCGCCACCCCGGACACCCGGCGCAGGCGACGGGCCGCGTCGATCAGCCCGCTGACGGTCGGGTCGGGCAGGTCAATCTGGGTGACATCCCCCGTGACGATCATTTTCGACCCGTGCCCCATACGGGTCAGAAACATCTTCATCTGCCCGCTGGTGGTGTTCTGGGCCTCATCCAGGATGATGACGGCGTTGTTGAGTGTCCGCCCGCGCATGTATGCCAGCGGAACGATCTCGACGACGTCGCTGTCGATGAAGCGGCGGATGGTCTGAAAATCAACCATGTCGTGCAGCGCGTCGAGCAGCGGACGGAGATAGGGGTTTACCTTGGCCTCCATGTCACCCGGGAGAAACCCGAGTTTCTCGCCGGCCTCCACCGCCGGTCTCACGAGCATGACCTTTTTCACACTGTCTTGCTTGAGCAGGTGGACTGCCGCGGCGACCGCGAGATAGGTCTTGCCGGTGCCGGCAGGGCCGATGCCGAAGACCAGATCGTGGTCGCGGATGGCGTCGAGATAGGCCTGCTGGTTGATGGTCTTTGCGGCGATGCGGCGCCCCCCGGCGTAGACGCTCAGATCGCCCTCCCACCCGAGGAACCCCCCAGGCCCAGAGGTGATGGAAGCGCCGGACGTATGCCGCGATGACTCATCAGAGATCAGTTCGAGAACCTGCTGGCGCGACCAGTCGCCGGACCGCGAGGCGAGCCGATCGAGTACGCCCTTGGCGATGTGCACGGCATCGCGGTCGCCGTTCAGACGTACGTTGCCATCGCGGGAGGTGATGTTGACACCGAGCACTTCGCGGATGATTTTGAGATTACGATCCGCAGCCCCGAGGACGGCCAGCCGCCCGTCGCCGGATGGGATTCGAATAGTGACTTCCACGCGATCGCTGCTCCTGCTTCTCCATACGCCCGAGACACCGGCACGGCCTGGAGTAGAACAGAATCCTATCATATTCAACGAGAGGCTGTCAAGTCCTCCCCATCGATTCGGTTCTTTTTCTCATTGGGTGCATGGCGATTGCTTGAGATCACGACCGCGCATTCAGGGTTTTCTCTGGTTGGCGCTTTCACTCCTCGGGATTGCGTGGGCTGTAACGATCGTGAGCGGATGTTCCTCGGCCCCCCAAACTGGGGGGGCGCATGGAGGGTTGGCCGCACCGGGATTGATCCGAGGTGACTGGGAGGATGTCGGGGTCTCGATGGAAATCGCGGTGCTGGCGATTGAGGCCACGGTCGTCGAGTCGCGGAGTGATGCCCAGTCGTGGACGTTTGCTCTCCTGACGATTCGGGACGAGCCTGGGCACGTGGTGGTCGAGCGGAGGGGTGAGGATCAGGTCGTGGTTCACGTTTCCATAGGGAGGTTTGGTGACGCCGCACGCGAGCAGCGGCTTATCCGAGCCTTTGCCGATCGGTTGCAGTCGCTGTATGGGCGCGAGTTTGCCCCCCTCAAGTGAGGGCAAGACGCCCAAGGAAATTACTGGTGGGGATTGACCCGCCGGGGCTGATCCCCGAGACTGGCGGCCCAGAGGAAAGGGCCGGGGATGGGAATTGGTGCGATCGTTGTGGCAGCCCAATTGATCGGAGGACCGCCTTCTGAGGTGCTGCACCCGATCATTAC
This sequence comes from Phycisphaeraceae bacterium, assembly GCA_019636695.1. Taxonomy (GTDB): domain Bacteria; phylum Planctomycetota; class Phycisphaerae; order Phycisphaerales; family UBA1924; genus JADLCM01. The sequence continues at coordinate 164,361 of JAHBXD010000004.1, read as the reverse complement.
GGAGATTCTGTTTGCGGTACCCACCGAGGGTGGCGATGCCAACGGCGACGGGGTTCGTGACGCGACGGGCGATGAATTCATCGAGTTGGTGAACTGGAGTCCGCATCCGCTCCAGATGTCTGGGTACACGCTGACTGATCGGCACACGAGCGGGCGCGGGCAGATGAAGTTTGTTTTTCCGGCATTCGAGTTGCCGCCGTGGGGAGTCGCGGTGGTATTCAACGGTCGCAACCAGACCTGGAAAGGGCCGGTCGGCGACAGCACCCTGGCGCCGCCCGGTCCGAATGAGTTGTTTCACGGGGCGTGGGTATTCACGATGCGGAACGAGTCGGAGATGGTCGGGTTGTCGAACAGTGGAGATTGTGTGGTGCTGTGGGCGCCAACCGGCGAGGCGATCTCTTGCGTGGTGTGGGGTGATGTCAAGGTGATGCCCGAAGTTCCGGCGGCGTGCGTGGTGCGGGTAGAGATTCCGCGGAACGGGAGCGTGCAGCGCAGCCGCACGACGGGGCGTTTTCAGGCGCATCGCGATCTTGCTCAGGGGGCGTTGAGCCTACCGTTCAGCCCGGGTCGATTTCCGTGGCCGCCCGAGGAGGGCGCAGCGCCCGGGGCGGGTTCAAAGTGACGCGGGCTGGAGTTGTGCATGGCGTGGATCGTCAAACCCTCGGCGACGATGAATGTAGAGCGGCGGGCCGAGCCGTACCTGACCGACGCGATGCGCGCGACGCTGTCGAGCGAGGTGCTGCCGCGGTATGAACGTCGTCATGCGGCGTTGCTGCCGGCGCTGCACATGATTCAGCACGAGTACGGATGGGTTCCGGAGCAGGCGATGCTGGAGATCGCCTCGTTTCTCGGGCTTGCGCCGGCGGAGGTGCTGGATACGGCGAGTTTCTACGAGGAGTATTGGCTGAAGCCGAAGGGGAAGTACCTGATTTCGATTTGTCGGTCGATCGCGTGCGAGTTTTGCGGGCACGAGAAGATCACGCAGGCGGTGAAAGATCGCCTGGGGATCGACGTGGGAGAAACGACCGACGACGGCATGTTCACGCTTGTTGAGCTTGAGTGCCTGGGGTCATGCGGAACGGCGCCGGCGCTGTTGGTCAACGAGTCGCTGATGGAACAGGCAACGCCCGAGCGGCTTGTGCGGACGATTGACGATATCTATGCAGGCAAGCACGCCGGTGGACACTGAGCGGCAACGTGACGAATGCGCGGCCAATGCGGGCCGAGCATATCGGACCGGCGGAAAGTGCCGCGCGTGCGCACTTGCGCAGTGCGGCGACGGGCGTACATTCCCATTTTGATACCAACGATACAAACGCACGCGGCCGGATCGGGAAACCCGACCCGGCCGCTTGGTGCTTGTGCGCCTTGGAGGAGGCGCGCGTGGGGGTTATGCGTTGGCGCGACGCGCCTGAAGGATGCCGAGGCGAACGAGGAAAGCGGTGGCCTCTTCGACTTCGAAGCGGGTGAGGTTGGTCAGGCACTCGGGCTGGTCGGCTTCGCCGAGCAACTCGGGCGGGTAGGGACACGCGCCGCGAATCTGGACCACCTCGGCGACGGCCTGGAGCACGGCTTCAGAAGCTTCAAAGAGACGTTCAGGACTGAGTTTTTCACGAGATCGATCCATGGCGGGCCTCCCTCCTTTCGAAGCCGATGCGATTGATTTCGCCTCCGGCCTGCCATGATTACAAGCGGGAAAACCACGCTCCCGCTCACACTGTTCCCGAAGATTACCTTTCGGATTCGACGCCGAACGGTTCCATATTTCTACCGTGATTTCGCACCGGGCGTGACATGGATTCGCGCTTCTTCCGGGGGAAAACACGTGCTCCATGTCAAAAAGGCAGGAACCGCCGGCACAGGCGCGAAGGCGGCATGAATTTCCTGTCACACTCGTGTTACACGCGGAGGAGTGTTGTCGCCGGGAATGTGTAGGTAAGCAGATTCTCAACGATGCGATCGGCAATCACGGCGAAGCGGTCGTAGTGCTCTTCGGCCTGACGCGCAAGCGCAGCGCGATCAACGCCCGCCCGTGCGTTGAAGTCATCATCGGCACTGAACGCCTCGACCATTGCGCGATCGACTTCGAAGTGAAACTGAAACGCACAGGTGCGAAGCCCCACGCGGAATGCCTGCACGGGAGATGCGGAGGACGACATCAGCAAAACGGCTTCGGCGGGAAGTCGTGTGACGCCGTAGGCGTGGCTCTGGAATTGGTGATGGGTCCACGGGACGCCGGCGAGAAGCGGCTCGGTCTGGCCGGCGATGGTTAATGTGACTGGGGCGAACCCCTGCTCGGGCTGAGGCATGCGGGCAACCTCGCCTCCGAGGGCTTCGGCGATGAGCTGGCACCCGAGGCAGATGCCGACGACGGGAAGCTCTGCGGCGTGGGCCTGCGCGATGAGGGATTTCTCTGTGCGCATCCAGTCGTGGCCTTCGTCAACATTCTGCGGCCCACCAAGGACGAGAAGCCCGTGGATGTCGTCGAGATCGGGGGGGAGCGGGTCGGCGCGGTCGGGGCGTCGAATGTCGAGGCGGAAGCCGTGGTCGCGGAGCGCGCGACCGATGCGTCCGGGGCGACCTTTTTCTGAATGCTGCAAGACGAGGATATTGGCCATGGCGGGGAGATGGTATCGGTCGATCGGCGGGCCGGGCTGCAGTGGTCGGGGGGTCGCTACACTCGGCCGATATGTCAAGTTGGGTGTCCGGGCTTGCCGGGCGATTCATCGTGTTTGACGGAATTGACGGCTCGGGCAAGAGCACGCAGCTTCGCCGCCTGGTATCCGCGTGCACCGAGGACGGGGTGCGTGTGTGCCAGGTGCGCGAGCCTGGGGGCACAACGGTCGGAGAGCGCATCCGTGAGATTCTGCTTGATCGAACGCAGGAAGGGATGACGCTTCGGTGTGAGATGCTGTTGTACATGGCCAGCCGCGTGCAGCTCGTCGAAGAGAAGATACGACCCGCGCTTGACCGGCGCGAACTGGTGCTGGCGGATCGATTTGTTTCTTCGACGCTTGCATATCAGGGATCGGCGGGCGGGATCTCGCGAGACGATATTCTCGCGGTGGCGCGGGTGGCCATCGGTCCGACATGGCCCGATCTTGTGGTGATTTTCGACGTAGACCCCGCATCGGCCTCGCGCCGGACCAAGGGGGTCGAGCGGGGCAAGGGGCGCGGCGTTCGTCCGGCGGGTTCATCGCTTTTTGATGATCGCATCGAACAACGTGGTGACGCATATCAGGCCAAGGTGCGGCAGGGGTTTCTGGAGCAGGCCGCTGCGGACCCCGACAGGTATCTCTTGATCGACGGCACAGCACCCGAAGATGATGTGTGGGAGGCGCTGGTGAAGGGGCTGCGGGCGCGGTTCGCACGTTCGTGAGCGCCTCGCGTGAGGAACAGGCATGTTCTGGCCTATCGCGATTGCGGTGGCGTTTCTTGCCGGTTCGATCCCGGTCGGGCTTATTCTGGCCAGGACACGCGGCATCGATATCCGCCGGCATGGGTCGAAGAACATCGGGGCAACCAACGTGGCCCGTGTGCTGGGTCTGCGCCTGGGGCTGCTGTGTTTCGGTCTGGATGTGCTCAAGGGGCTGTTGCCGACGCTGGTGGCGGGGTTTGCCGCCGGGCTTGTCGGAAGGATCGCGCTTCCGAGTGAGGAGGCGTGGTGGTGGCTGGGCGTCATGGCTGCGGCGATTATGGGGCACATGTTCAGCCCGTGGGTTGGGTTTCGCGGCGGGAAAGGAGTTGCGACAGGATTGGGTGCCCTTTTGGGGGTTTTCCCGGCATTGGCAGCGCCTGGACTTGCCGCTTTTGCGTTGTGGCTGGTGACGTTTCGCCTCTGGCGGATTGTGAGCTTGAGTTCGTGCTTGGCGGCGGCGGCGCTGCCCGTCTGCACGGTTGCGTTGTTTGCTCTGGCGGATGAGCTTTCTTCGGGGTGGCCGTTTCTGATTTGTGGGGGGGGAATTGCCGCACTGGTGATTTTCAAGCACAGGAGCAATCTGAAGCGGTTGATGGAAGGGACGGAGCCGCGATTCCGGCGTGATCGCGGAAGGGACGGGGGGTGAATGATTCGTGTTCTCGGACCTGAGCAGCGCGGGTTTTGCGCGGAATCGGGGGTTTGGGTCGGGAAACTGGTGAAGGGGTAGGAGTTGGGCCGCGGCAGGGGGAATGCGGTCAAAAGTTGCGCTCCGGATGACCGCAGGTGTGATCTCTGGGTGCCGATGAAAGTTGTTGACTTTGATCGGTCGAGGAGAGAACACCATGCCGATGCTTCGCCTTGTACAACCTGATCTGGACGTTTCGGCGGACAGCATTCCGTTTCCGCTCAGTCGGCGATCGGATGCACCGCGAATGGGCCGGCTTGTCGGGTTTGACGACATTGATGATCCTCGGACGATGGCCGAGGCCGCGTTGGATCGTGCGCAGCGGCAATTGGATGACCTCTCGGGTCTTTTGCCCACATTCCAGTTCGACTCGGGGAATGACGACCGGCCGCACGCCGCGTGAGCCGGTTGATTGAGGACGGTGAAGGCTGTGCCGCGGCACCCTTAGGGGTGCGGCGGCACGGTTTGTTTTGGGGTGGGATCTTGCAGGCGGGGGCTTGCCCGGGGGGGTAAGGGGCGGTTGAATAGGGTTGCGGGGTCGTGGCCCGCGGGAGCCTGCCCATGCAACGACGCGCCGATTGTCTGAAAGACGCCCGTATTCTGATCGTCGATGACGATCAGGATGTGCTGGAGTCGATGAACGTGGCCTTCCGGGCGGAGGGCGCCAAGACGATGACGGTTGCGGACGGGAACGACGCGGTGCGCGTATGCGCCGAGCACAAGCCTGATCTGGTGGTTCTGGATGTGATGCTGCCGGGCCGGAGCGGGTTTCTGGCGTTGGAGAAGATCAAGGGTCGCGAAGACAGCCCGTTTGTCATCATGGTCACGGCCAACGAGGGCAAGCGTCATAAGGCGTATGCGGAGAGTCTGGGGGTAGACCGGTACCTTTTCAAGCCCGTGCCCCTGGAAACGCTGCTGGACGCCGCGGCGGAACTGCTTGCCGACCGCGATGCGGGTTCGAACTAGGTGCAAGGACGATTCGTGGGTGGGGCGCGGTTCACCCGCGTTGCTATGAAGGGACCAGGCCGTTGGCTCGAGACCGGCAGATCGTGATGCTGAAGGCACCGCCCGAGGGTGGAGCCCCCGTAACCGACATGCTGCCGATGGGCAGTCTACGAGAGGTGATGGAGGCCTTTGCGTCTTTCAACACGGCTGAGGACGGATCCGGCCGCAAGTCCGGCGGGATGACGATTCTGCACGGGCCGGGGATCGTGGTGGAGATTCCGGAGCTTGACGGCAAGGTGATGCAGGTGCTTGTGACGGTGAAGGATGAAGACCTGGCGTGGAGCGTGCTGTGGCGGCTGAGTCGCAAGCACGGTTGGAGGATGATGGATCCGAACACGGGACAGACGTTCGGATGAGCGTCGCGTCGCCGGTTGCGTGCGAAGAATGCATCATGCCGACGTATGTGTACGAGATTCTTGACCGATCGGGACGCGGGACCGGGCGCTATTTTGAATGCGTGCAGCCCATGTCTGACGATGCGCTGACGAAGCACCCGGAAACGGGTGAGCCTGTGCAGCGCGTGCCGGTGGCCCCGAACATCGCCGGCGAAATGAGCGACCTGAAGGCTAAGAGCAAACTGAGCAACGAACGACTGGGCAAACTCGGTTTCACGAAGTTCGAGCGTCAGAAAGACGGGTCGTATGACCGCGTGGCGGGCCGATGGGGGCCGAACCGCATTCCGAAGGCCGATGAATAGCACGGATGATCGGCCCTCTCGGCGAAACCCCGGTGACGTTTCTGTTCGAGTGCGATCGGTGTTACGCCACGGTCACCGAAGGATCGAGATACACATCCTGAATCGCGTGAAGCAGTGCTGCGCCTTCTTTCATAGGCCGCTGGAAGGCCTTGCGCCCGCTGATCAGACCCATGCCGCCGGCTCGCTTGTTGATGACCGCGGTTTTGACGGCATCGAACAGGTCGCCGGCGCCCTTGCTCTCGCCGCCGGAGTTGATGAGCGGCACGCGCCCCATGTAGCCGTTGATCACCTGGTAGCGGCACAGGTCGATGGGGTGACCGCCGTTGCCTTTTTCATCACCCCCGGAGAGGTTGGTGTAGACGCGCTTATCGAACTTGCCGTAGCTCGATGAACCGGAGTTGAGCGCGGCATATCCCCCGTTGTTGGTGGGGAGTTTCTGCTTGAGGATGTCGGCCTGGATGGTCGCGCCGAGGTGGTTGGCCTGACCGCTGAGATCGGCGCTGGCGTGGTAATCGACGCCGTTGACCTTGAAGGCGTTGTTGCGCAGATAGCACCAGAGCACGGTGACCATGCCGAGGCTGTGGGCATGGGCGAACATCTCGGAGACTTCCTGAATCTGGCGGCGGCTTTCATCGCTGCCGAAGTAGATCGTCGCGCCAACGGCAATCGCGCCCATTTCATACGCCTGCGTGATCGTTCCGTAGAGCGTCTGGTCGTGCGTGTTCGGATAGGTCAGCAGTTCGTTGTGGTTGAACTTCACCAGGAAGGGAATTTTGTGGGCGTATCTGCGCGCGACCATGCCGAGCACGCCGAAGGTGCTGGCCACGGCGTTGCACCCGCCCTCGATGGCAAGTTTGACGATGTTCTCGGGATCGAAGTATTCGGGATTGGGGGCGAAACTCGCGCCGGCCGAGTGTTCAATACCCTGATCGACGGGGAGAATGCTGACATAGCCCGTTCCGGCCAAGCGGCCCGTGTTGAGCATGTGCTGAAAATTTCGGAGGACGACCGGACTGCGATCACTCCAGGTGACCACGCGATCGACAAAGTCCGGCCCGGGGAGGGCCAAGGATCCGCGGGGCACCGTTCTGGACTCGTGGTTCAGAAGCGCATCAGCCTCTTTGCCCAGCACTTCGCGGACGTTGATCGACATCGCCGAAACCTCCTCAGATCACCCATGCGCACGGTCAGGGACCGAGAATTCGTCCTTTCCGAGCTTCCGCGCGAACTTTAGGCCGCATCCCGGCCGAACCAGTCTTCCGTTGAGAAACGCTTGGCCGTCCGGAGTCGCATCCATAGACTGGACAAGCACTTGCAGGAGGTCGCCATGTCCAACCCGCCGATCCGACTCGCCGCGGCGATTCTTGCCACGCTCTGCGGATGGGCACACGGTACGGGGGGCACGAGTGAGCGGGCCATCCTGCTGATCGACCCGACCAACCCGACCTCGTTGTACGTCGGGAATGTGTACAAAGCGGCTCGCAATTTTCCGGATGATCGCGTGGTGTATATGACCCCCGCGCCGGCGACCTTTGCCGACTTTCTGGCGGTGCAACGGCCGGCGCTGCTGGGCACACTGGAGCACCGGGGGTTGGAGGACAACACGGACTACGTGATCATCGCGCCGGGGGGTTCGTTTTTCATGAGCGTGCCCAACGGGCTGGTGCAGGATCCGTGTTCACCGGTGCGCCGTTTCAGTGTCACCGGCGCATACACCATGATTTTCTTCGCCGACCAGGTTGCGCAAGGCGGGTGGACGGTGCAGGCCCTCAACGGATATGGGCGCGACGCGCCGCAGCCGCGCGGCTTTGACGGGAGCACGCGGTGGCTGAACGGGCGACCGGATCAGGCGGGTGAGCGCTTGTTCATCTCGGCGATGCTCGGCTATACCGGCGAACGGGGCAACACGATCGAAGAGATTCTCGACAACATTGACCGCTCGGTTCTGGCCGACGGCACGTTTCCGGGCGGCACGTTCTACTACATGCAAACGAACGACAACGCTCGCTCGTCGCCCAGGCACAACAGTTATCCCGCGGCGGTGCAGGCGATCATTGATCGCGGGGGGATGGCCGAGCACCGAATGGCGCAGTCGCTTCCCGGCGGTTCGCATGACATTCTGGGCATTATGACGGGGCTGGCCTCGCCGAATATCTCGGGCACGAACATGACGATTCTGCCCGGTGCTTTCTGCGATCACCTGACGAGTTGGGCCGCGACATTCGACCAATCAGCGCAGGTGAAAGTTTCGGCGTGGATCGCCAAGGGTGCGAGCGGATCGTGGGGCGCGGTGGAAGAACCGTGCAACTACGCGGGGAAGTTTCCCATCGCGAATATGCATGTGCTGTATTTTCAAGGGCTGACGCTCGGCGAGGCCTGTTTACGGGCGATCGGGTTTGTGCCGTTTCAGGGCCTGATGTACGGCGATCCTCTGACGCGCCCGTGGGCGCATGTGCCCCAGGTCAGCATCGCGGGGCTTCCCGCGGGACCAATCACCAACGACCTTCTGCTCTTGACACCTTCGGGCACGACCACCAAGCCTGGTGCGAGCGTCGCGGGTTACCAGTTGTTCATAGATGGCGCTCGCGTCGCCTCGGGGTTGACCGGCTTCCCGTTGCCGCTCAATGTCGCATCACTCAGCGACGGCTGGCACGAACTTCGCCTTCTCGGGCTTGACAGCACGGTGAGCGAGACCGGGGGCACGCACATTCGCCCGATCTTCGTGCAGCGGACCGGCCACCTTGCGGGCATCCATCCCGAGCGTACGCAGGGAGACCTTTCGACGGTATTTGGGTTTGACCTTTCGAGCTTCGGTTCCGGGGTCATCGAAACCCGACTGGTGCAGAACGGGCGAGTGGTGGCAGCAGCACCTTTCTGCGATGGCCGTGTCGAAGTGCATGGGCGGGTGTTGGGCGCCGGACCAACCCGCGTATTTGCCGAGGCGCTGCTCGGCGACGGCCGACGCGTGCGCTCGGCGCCGATCGATCTTGTCGTCGACCCGGTTGAAGGCACACCGACCGCAGCGCCGCCGACGGCCTACGGCTTTACCACGATGCTGACAACACTCTCGCCGATGCTGATTGAGTTGCCTTTTACTTCGCCTGACAACCTCGATGCATTGACCTTCACCATTGTCGATCCGCCGGTGCAGGGAACTCTCGGCGGGAGCGGTGGCTGGCGGGTGTATACGCCCTTGCCTTCGGCCTCGGGACGTGACCGATTCCGCTTCAGGGTCGAAGGGCCGAGCGGCGCATCGCAAACGGCCGAAGTCACCATCGTGTTCGGGGGATATGTGCTCGATCGCAATGGTGACGGCGCGATCGACATGGAAGACCTCTATGTGTTGCACCAGGAACCTGCGGATATCAACCTTGATGGTTCGATCGATCACCTTGATCGGCAGTGGCTCGAAGCGATTCTTCGATGCGGCGAAGCGCGCGACATGCAGATGCATCGGCGATAGTGTCTTGGCGGCCCCGAGCCGTCAGTCTTGGGTGGTGATCCGCGGCAGCGCCCACCCGCTCTCCGGGTCTTTTGCCAAAAGGCGCGCCGAACGCTGGAGACACTCGAGGCACGCGACAACGCGATCGTCAAGCGGTGCGGGCCAGTGTCGCGTGGGATTGGTCTGCAGGCAGAGGGTGCAAGCCACGGCGGACTCAGGCCCGACCCCCCCTTCCGCCAGGACGACTTCTCGATAGGCCACGGCAAGGCATTTGCCGCAGATCAGGCTGCCGCGATGGCCCTCGACCATGGGCCGATCATCCGCCCAGTGGTTTTGGCAGAAATCACAGAGAAAATCCTCCGGGCGGGCGTTTTCCATATCGGCGCCAGGTCGGTGCATCGCCGACTGTACGCGCTGCGCGGTATGGTGCCGCATCCTCGGCTGGGCCGGGGCATCGTTCGGAGGAGCCGCGGGTGCCGTCTCAGACGCATTTTGCCGAAGTTCCGCGTAACCGCCGGTTGCGTTGGACGCTGTGGCGTGAATGGTGTTTCTGGCAGGTCATCCTCCGAAAGCTCTGGTTCCGCATGCTGCTGGTGATGTTGGTGCTGGTGGGCGGAGGGCGGCTGTTTCTGCACTATCACCCGGAAGAGAACCCATCAACCCTTGACGGCATTTATCACACCTTCGTGCTTGTGCTCGGCGAAGCGCCGGATGACCTGCCGCCGCACCCGGTGGCCAAGGTGTTGTTTTTTCTTTTGCCGATCGTCGGGTTGACCGTCGTGATTCAGACTTTGGTGGATGTGGCCGTGCTGGTGCGCGACCGACAGCGCAATGAACGAGAGTGGAGCCGCGTGATGGCCTCGAACATGTCCGATCACATTGTGCTCGTGGGCATGGGACGACTGGGATACCGGGCGTTTCTGCTGCTTCGGCGCCTCGGTGAGCGCATCGTCGTCATCGAGCGCGACCCGGCGAACCAGTTTCTTGAAGAGGTTCGCCGGGAAGGTTCACCGGTGTTCATCGGTGACGGAAGACGCGATGTGCTCTTGCACGAAGCCAATATCAAGCAGGCTCGCGCCGTGATATGCGCCACAACTGACGATCTGGCCAACCTTGAAGTCGCCCTCGACGCGAAGAAATACAATCCGAATATTCGCGTCGTCATCCGGATGTTTGACCAGAACATGGCAGATAAACTCCGCGGCGGGTTCAATATTCATCTTGCCATGAGCCAGTCGGCCCTTTCCGCCCCGTCGTTCGCCATGGCCGCCGTGGACGAGGCGATCATCGGCAGCGTTGTGGTTGACGAACGCTTGCTCGTGACGATCCGATGGCACGTACAGACGGGCGATGCGCTTTGCGACAGAACCATCGCCGAAGTCATGACGCAGATCGGCGTGGGCATCGTGCAACGGTCGGCGGAGAACGGATCGTCCGTGTTTTTCCCACCCCCGGATACTCGGCTCTGCACTGGTGACAACTTGCTGCTCCAGGGCGAGTATGCCGCACTGACTCGTTTGCGCCGGCATCAGAAAGCGTGATGATGGTCTTGTCGCGCGATCCATGCCTGGGTGTGACAAGAAACCACTGCATGCCCAGTTCAGAAGGCGTGCAAACGACAAGACATGGGTTCTGCCATGCCGGAACTTCCCGAGGTCGAAACACTCCGACGTTCCCTTGAAACCCACCTTGTGGGCCGGGTGGTCGTAGATGCAGAACTTCGCCGCCGCGACATACTCACCCTTCCTGGAGATCCCCCAGGTGGATGGACGCGCGGGAGAACGCGCGCCAGGGAAGATCCGGTTGACCGTGCTCACCTGCTGGTTGGTGCCCGAGTTTGGGGCGTCGCCCGCCGCGGCAAGCAACTGGCAATCCGAGGTGACTCGGGCGTATGCCTATGCGTGCACTTAGGCATGACAGGAACGCTGCGGATAGGGGATTTCTCGCCCGACGACCGCCACGTGCATGCTTGCTGGCGACTCGATAACACCTCGGTGATGTATTTTCGCGACCCACGACGGTTCGGAGGCCTCTGGACTTATCCGTCGCCTGAGGCTCTCGCTGAACGATGGCATGCCCTCGGCCCTGATGCCCTCGCGGTCGGCTGCGACGATCTCTATGCCCGCCTCAAAGGATCTGCACGAGCAATCAAGGCCGCACTTCTTGACCAGGGGGTCATCGCGGGCGTGGGAAACATCTACGCGGACGAATCGCTGCACGCGGCAGGAATTCACCCGCGACGGATGGCCGGCAAACTGACACACGCTGAATGCGGTCGCCTTGCAGACGCGATCAGGAGCGTGCTTGGGCACGCGATTACACGAGGTGGCTCGACCTTCCGGGATTACGTTGACGCCCAAGGAAATCCTGGGACAGCGCAGGCGTACCACATGGTCTACGGAAGGGCGGGACAAGCCTGCTTTGGGTGCCGCCGACCCTTGCAGCACGCGGTGATCGGCCAGCGGCAGACGGTGTGGTGCCCTGCGTGTCAGCCGGAGACGCCGCCGCACTAGGTTGAAGCCAGACGCGGGGCGGCAAACTCCGTTGTCCACATTACGGGTGACTCAGCGGCCCGGGAAATCCCTAGAGAGCGTTCGATGGAGAAGGCCGAGCATTTCTACGAGGAGTATGAAAATATCAATTCACTCTTCGTGGTATGCCCTGTCGTGATGTGGATAAGTTCGTCCCCTGCATGCAACATACGTATCACCATGGACTTACGGCAGCTTCTGGATCGAATGATCTGTCGGTTATCTGTGCCTTAGGCTTGGTGCGTGTGCGGCACACGTCGCGCACGAAGGATCTGCGTGTCGGCTCGGCAGTTTGCCGACATTGGCCCTATCGAAGCCGAGCGCCTTCCCACAGCCTTTCCACACGGGGTGTCGGTTCGAAAATCGCGTAACGATTGCCCCCTACCCCTTTGGGGTAGACGTTGGGAATGGTTGCTGGTTGAGGGGTTTCACGGGGTGATCAGCGGCGGTCGCGGAGGCGCCCTTCGAGGGCTTGGAGCACGTGTTCAAAGTCTTGATCGACGCCGCGTTTCTCGTCGACCGTGCGGACGGCGTGCATGACCGTGGTGTGGTCGCGCCCGCCGAAGTAGCCACCGATTTCCTCGAGTGAATGGCGTGTGTGCCGCCGGGCGAGATACATGCAGACCTGTCGGGGTAGGGCGATGGACCGCTGGCGCCGTTTGGATTGGAGGTCGGTGAGACGAACAGAGTAGAACTCGGTGACGGCATCGATGATGGCCTGGATCGTGGGGCCGCTGGTGGTCGGGGCGGTGTTTTCGCCGAGAGCGGCGCGGGCGATCTCGAGGTCGATGGGGCGGCCTTCGACGACGGAGCGGAGCTGGAGTTTTGTGACAGCCCCTTCGAGTTCGCGGATGTTGGTATCTACTCGGGCGGCGATGTGACAGGCGACGTCTTCGGGCAGGTCAAGCCCGCGCATTTTGGCCTTGGTCTTGAGGATGGCGACCCGGGTTTCATAGTCTGGCGGCTCGACTTCACTGACAAGCCCCCATTTGAAACGGCTGACCAGGCGCTCTTCGAGGTCGGGGATGTGCTCGGGGGGGGCGTCGCTGGAGAGCACGATCTGCTTGTTGGCCTGATAAAGAGTATTGAAGGTATGGAAGAACTCTTCCTGTGAGCGGACGCGGGCGCCGAGGAAATGGATGTCGTCGATGACAAGCACATCGACATCGCGGAAGGCATGGCGGAACTCGGTCATCCAGCCTTCACGAATGGACTCGGTGAAATGGCTGACAAAGGATTCGCACGAGAGGTATTGGATGACCGTTTCAGGGTGCGATTCCTTGATCTTGAGACAGACAGCCTGAAGCAGGTGCGTCTTGCCGAGACCGACCTTGCCGTGGATAAACAGGGGGTTGTAGGCGTGACCGGGTTTGTTGGCGACGGCGATCGCCGCTGCGTGGGCATAGCGATTGCCGGGGCCGACAACAAATGACGAGAAGTCATAATCCGGATTGATGGTGAGGGATTCGGGGATGGGTGCGGCCGCCTCGCCGGGCCTGGCGGTGCGTGTACGGGATTGGGGTTTTCCGTCGGAAGCGATTTCGTCTTCAGGTCCGAGGAAACGCACGGAGATGAGACGGTCGGCGACCTGCTGCACGGCCTCGCTGAAAGGTTCGAGGCATTGGCGGCGCAGGTAATCACGGTGCACGTTGGAATGTGCGCGGAGGTTGAGCGCCCCCCCCGAAACGCCGAGCGGTTCGATTTCTTCGAACCATTGCCGGCAAATTGTCGGATGATTCGCGCGAAGGTACGCGAGCATCCCTTCCCAGAGCTTGCGATCAGGGTCGGACATCAACAGCGGCCTTCAACAGGACCGAAACACCTTGTACGGACAGACCACCACGCCTGTACCCGAACGGCCGGGGCCACCGGCCGATTGTGGTCAAACGTAACCGGCGCGTCGGGAAGTGTCAACCATTTCGATGCGACGATCGATCAGAACCGCTCCTCGGCCCGGAAAACGGTCGGGCAGGCCGATTTTCCGGTGGACGTGCGGGACGCACGCGCACATCGGGCACGGGCCGGCCGGCGGCGCGTGCCGCTCGTTCGGCTTCGTCAAGCTGGCGTTCGTATCGCTCCTTGTTGCCGCGATGGTCCATGAGGAACAGGATTCGTTCGGCCTGTTCGCGACCGAGGCGGTCCTGCACAATTTTTCGAGCGATCTGAAGGTTCGTGCGGCGGGAAATGTGATGCAGCACCATCGCCTGACATTCAACCACGCCCACCCATTCGAGAATGTCGTCCAGGTGCATATGCATGCCGATCTTGGCCCGTTCCTTGTGCTCTGGCTCGACGAAAGTGCACTCGCTCAAAATGATCTGGGCCTTGCGAACATCATCGCGGAGCAGTACCGGCCCGGGCGAGGTGTCACCCAGGTAGGCCACGAGCGGGATTTCCAGCATTCGCGTGATTTCGGTGCCGCGATCTTTCAACTCCCGCAGTTTTTCCTGCGGCAGGCCGACGAACTCTTCTTTGAGTTTGCTGCGGCGTTCGATCAGCACGTATCCCATTGATGGAGCCGTGTGTTCGGTCAGAAACCCCTTGAGAACGATGTTGTTCTTGACTTCGATGCACTGTTCGGGTTCGAGGGCGATGAGGTTGTACGGTGTCTTTTGGCGTTCCAAAGCCTCAAAACCGGACAACATGCCCCGGATGTCCGATTCGATGCGCTTGTCGCAGACGATTGTGGCGACGCCCATGCCCTGAAACTTGCGCTGCGAGCAGTAATAGGCGAGGCCGCCGACATGATCCATATGGCCGTGGCTGATCGCCGCGAAGCGAGCGCTCAGGGCGGCCCGGGGGCAGCACCCCATGTCAAAACAGACATCCAACTCCGGAATATGGAGACAGACGACCTCTCCTGCCACGCTGATGCCCTGGATGCGGTACGGCGGGAGATAGAGAAAGCCCAGGTTCCCCTCACGGGGCGGCGGCTTGGGAAGCATTGGAAACCTCCATACCGGCGCTTCCGCGCCGATGAAGCTCACGACTCAACTCCAGTGTATCCACGCGCGGCCGAACGGGTTGCACCCCCATCGCGGGATTGTCACCCAGGAGTTTAGAGTCTCGTGCGTCGGCGTGTTGGGGATCGGTCGGTGCGCGGATTGTTTCCCTTGCCAGGTTGTACAGGGAATGGGATACCGCGCACGCGTTGTGCCCAGCACGGGTCGCCATGACCGGGCGATGGAGCGAGGAGTGGTTGCATCGCGGACGGCTCGGAAAGTCGATCAGCGGTGGGACCGGCATCTCACGGATGCGTGTTGCACGGCTGTGACGCACGATCGGTCGATGATCGTTTAGATTCGCGGCTGAACCACAGAGGCGGAATCACATAGGTTGAACCACGGAGATGGCATCATGCGAAATGCACTCATCGGCCTTATCTTGCTTCTTGCCGTTGCCGCAGCACAGGCACAGCCCGGGCAACTTGTGATGCGCACGGAGCGAGTCATCATTTTCAAGAACGGATACGGACTTGTGGTAAAAAACGCCACGGGGATCGCCGACCAGTTCGGGCATGTAGCGACTCAGGAAGTACCGTCATCGGCTGTGCTCGGGTCGTTCTGGGTGATCCCGGAGGACGACAAGCCCGTTCGATTTGTCCGCGCTACGACGGAGTCGGTGAGGGAACCCCGCCGCCATGCTGGAGAAGTCGCCAACATTACGCAGTTGCTGGCGGCGAATATCGGGCAACACGTGACGCTTCATCTGCATCATCCGCAGCAGCCGCTTACCGGCACGATCGTGCAAGTGCTGCACGGATGGGCCGAATCTTCAACACCGAATACGCACGCGCAGGTCGTGCTGAACAGCGACCAGGGCGGCATGGTCATCATGCCGACATCGGCGGTGACGCGTCTTGACGGCGCGAATCTGCAGTGGTCGTATGATTTTGAGCGTTCGGAGCCGCGGATGGAAAAACGCCTGGTGATCGGTGTTGCCCCGAACCAGCAGGTATCGATGCAAATCGTCTATTTCACGCCGAATATCCGTTGGATTCCGACGTATCGGCTCGATGACATCTCACAGTCTGAAGTCAACATTCGCCTGCAGGGGGAGATTCTCAACGAACTCGAAGACCTCAACGGCGTGTCGATGAGTCTGGTTGTCGGTGTGCCGAGTTTTCGCTTTCAGGATGTCGTCAGCCCGCTGTCTCTCGAGCCGGCCTTGTTCAATGCCCTGGTCAGCGCGGCCCCCGGGGTGATGGGTCAGCAAGCGTACCAGACGCAGTTCAGCAATGACTATGCCCTTCGCGCTGGAGAGCGTCGCGGTGCGGCCGTTGCGGGCCTTCCCGACCCGGGCGAAGAGGGTCTTGCCGCGGGCGAGCACGATCTGTATGTCTACGACATCGGACCGATGACCCTTCGTCGCGGCGATCGCGTGGCTGTGCCGATCTGGAGTGCAGCGGCACCGGCTGCCCACATCTACACGTTCGACCTCGCGATCAAGCGGTCGCATTCGGGGTCGTGCACCGTGACGGACAAGAACGACCTTCGGGCGATTGCTTCGGCAGCCCATGGATCATCGCCGCTCGGGCTTGCGGCAACGCGCGTGTGGCATCAGCTCGACCTGAAAAATACCACGAAGCACCCATGGACGACAGGTCCGGCGATCGCATTTGATGCGGGCATTCCTATTGCGCAGGATTTGTTGACCTACACATCGGCCGGCGGAAACACGCTTCTTCCGTTGACCGTCGCGACGGACATCCGCAGGAAGTACGACGAAGAGGAACTGAGCCGCGAGCCGAACGTCTTACGCTGGGGAAACCACCAATTCAGTCGGGTGGTGAAGCGGTGCACCGTGACGTTGACGAGTTATCGCCAGGAGCGCGGGGATGTGCGCGTGAGCGTGGCTATCGGCGGCAAGGCCATTTCCGCTTCGGATGGCGGCAAGATCCTCGTGACCGATACTCATCGTGATGATTGGGACGAAAACACCTGGATGCAGGTGAATAACCACAGCGACGTGAAGTGGTCGTTGGTGATCGAGCCGGGCAAGACCGTGACAGTCACGTTTGATGTGGAATATTACCTGTATTGAATACATCGTGCCGGCGAACGAGAGAAGAACACCGCGCGTGTCGTCTCAGGGTGTTCGAAAAACTCGTGTAGGGTCGGCGTAGACCGACGGGCCGTCGCGTAGATTTTCAGTGCGAACTTCGATCGGGTCGTTGTCGGGTCCGAGCGCACGCGGGAAGAGGTGACCCTCGATCGGTTCCACGCGTCCATCGGCGAAGGCGACATTGGCCGTGCCGCGAGCGCCGGGGTGGCGATATCCGATGCGAGAGTTCGGAGTGCCGAGACGGTTATCCCGTTGGCGTCCGGCATAGACACCATCGGCCAGCGCCACAAGGTTGGCGGGGCTACGAAAACTGCTCATGCTCGTCTGTTTCAGCACGCGCCCGTTCAGCCCGACATATCCCGGGCTGGCGGAGAAGTACAAATCAGGCACGACATCTTCGGCGCGGCCGATCGGGTTGTCGGCGTTCATCCAGTAGGCGATGCGCAGGACGCGATGAAACCCGCGCTCTGGAATTAAGGTCGGAATGTTGCTCGCACCGGAGCGCACGTTGGGCCAGTCCATCCATCCCTTCGGGCGATCGGGGTCTGTGCCGGTTTGTCCCAGCGCCATGCCTTCGATATCGACCGTTTCCGGGCAGTAGAAGACGCTCCGGGTATCGCCCGATTGTCCGGGCAGATACCCATCGCGGTCGAGAATCGGCCCCCAGCCATCCAGAGGCGCGCCCGAGTCTCCGCCCGGGATGGTGTAGGAAGGCACGATCAGATCGCGGTGATCGTCCGCGTATTGGATGGCACCCATGCCGAGTGAATGCAGGTTCGCGAGGCAGATCGCCGCCCTTCCGGCTCGGCGCGCACCAGCAAGCGCCGGCAGCAGCAGTCCCATGAGCACGGCCACCACCGCGATCACCACGAGCAACTCGATCAAGGTGAATCCCCGCCGCATGAACCCGCCTTTCGGTGGTCCATTCGGATGCGCGGCAGACAGGGTTGCGGCTATGCTCCAGCAGTGAGCAACGCACCCGAAAACCCGGAGAAGCGCCCGTCCGCCGCGGAAACGTACAAGCGATTGGGGCCGATGGGTCCGCTGGCGATTCTTGCGGCGGTGATGCCCATCGTCGGGGGGTTTGCGCTTCTAGGAACGCTGAACATCGTGGGGCCTTGGCTTCGTGACCAAGGCGACATGGGTGTGGTCATCTATGCCTCGGCCTTTGCCGTTCTTGCAGGCTTGGCGCTGCTGCCGACGTATGCCCAGGCAATCTTGGGGGGGTGGGCCTTCGGGTTTGCCACGGGGTATCCCGCGGCGATGGCCGGGTTCTTCGGAGGGGCGTTGCTGGGATATGCCATCGGTCGCGGGGCCAGTCGCGACCGGGCCATGGTGCTGTTGCGCGAGCATCCGAAATGGATCGCTGTTCGCGACGCCCTTGTGGGCGGGGAACAAGGGGCCGGGTTTTTCAGGACGCTGGGGATCGTGACGTTACTGCGATTGCCTCCAAACAGCCCCTTCGCCTTGACCAACATGGTTATGGCGGCGGTGAAGGTGCCGCGGATTCCCTTCGCGCTCGGAACCCTGATCGGCATGGCGCCGCGGACGGGAATCGCGGTGTGGGCGGCGTCAACGATCCAAGGTGAGATCAACAAGCAGGCCGTGTCGCAGAGCCGCCCGGACTGGATGGTCTACGCCGCGATCGGCGTGAGCGTTGTGGTTCTTGTGATCATCGGTGCTGTCGCGAAGCGTGCGATCGACAAAGTGACCGCGTCTGCGGCACGGGCGACGTGACACGAATCGCGGGCAACGCTACACATCCGATGAACGAGACGCTTCATGGTGTACCGCGCGCGATGGATATCGCCGGTCGCAACGAGACCGTACGGCCGAGGTATACCGCGGGAGTGTGGATCGGTGGCGAAGAAAAAATGCACGAGTGCGCGACGGATCGAGCGAGCCGTGCCGTCTTGTGTTGAACCCCCACCAGGGGAATCGGCGTTCCCGCCACCCCCCTCCAGGGGCGCCGATCTCTGCGCAGCGGCCCAGTTCGCCTACCGGTGATGGGCCGCTTTTATTCCAGGAAGAGGGAACCCATGCGACGGAAGCCGCTCGGGCGGCCCCTGGCGTGTGTCGGTCGTGTTCCGCGTCGATCTTCCTTCAGGATTCGACCGTAGGATGCCTTGGAACCGACCGATAATGCACCCATGCCCCATCGCGCCTCCAGCACCGACCTGCCCCACGAGCTCTTGACCCACATGCAGCGGATCAAGGCGAAGGCAATCGACTACGGCCTCGATTTTTTCGAAGTCGTCTTCGAGGTGCTCGACTTTGAGACCATGAACCAGATCGCCGCGTTTGGCGGGTTCCCGATCCGGTATCCGCACTGGAAGTGGGGCATGGAGTACGAGCGCCTGAGCAAACGCGACGCCTACGGATTGGGCCGCATCTACGAGATGGTGATCAACAACGATCCTTGCTATGCCTATCTGCAGGAATCGAACTCGGTCACGGATCAGAAACTCGTGATGGCGCACGTCTACGGCCACGCCGACTTCTTCAAGCACAATCTGTGGTTCGGCCGCACCAACCGCAAGATGATGGATGAAATGGCCAACCACGCCACGCGTGTGCGACGGCACATCGAACGCCAGGGCCAGGAGGCCGTCGAACGGTTCATCGATGCGTGCCTGTCGATCGAGCACCTGATCGACCCGCACTCCATGTTCCAGCAGCGCGAGCGCAGAAGAATCGCGAGGGAAGACGCCGAGGGTTTCGTTCCCGAGCGGTTTCCGGCCAAGGACTACATGGATCCTTTCATCAATCCTCAGCAGGAGATCGAGCGTCAGCGCGAGTTGTTTGAAGAGCAGCAGAAGGCGCGCAAGAGTTCCTTTCCGGCACAGCCCACGCGCGATGTGCTGCTCTTCCTCATGCGCAACGCGCCGCTGGAGGACTGGCAGCAGGACGTGCTTTCAATCATTCGAAGCGAGGCGTATTACTACGCTCCCCAGGCCATGACCAAGGTCATGAACGAAGGCTGGGCGACCTATTGGCACAGCAAACTGATGACCGAGCACTTTCTCGAAGCCAGCGAGATCGTGCATTACGCCGATCAGCATTCGGGCGTTGTGCACATGCCCGCAGGCGGGTTCAACCCCTACAAGATCGGCGTGGAGATCTGGAAGGACATCGAACGCCGCTGGAACATGGGCCAGCACGGCCACGAGTGGGAGCGACTCGACACGATCGGCGCCCGCGAGCGATATGACGACGGGTCGATGAAGGGCCGCGAAAAGATGTTCGAAGTCCGGCGCATCTACAACGATGTCAATTTCATTGATGAGTTTCTGACGCCCGAACTCATGGACCGGTTGAAGATGTATCAATATCGCCGCGATCCGAATACCGGAGAGCTGCGCATCGTCAGCCGCGATCATGCCCGCATCCGTCAAGGCCTGCTTTACCAGATCACCAACATGGGCCAGCCGTTCATCTATGTCGTCGATGCAAACTATCTCAACCGCGGCGATCTTTATCTCTCGCACCAGTTCAGCGGGTTGGAGATCGACGCCTCAAAGGCCGTCGAGGTGCTCAAGGCCCTGAATGTGATCTGGTCACGCCCGGTGCACCTGCAGACACGCATCAATGATGAGATGTGGCTGCTTTCCTGCCGCGACGGCGGTGCTGAGCTTTCGCGGGAGAAAATCTCTGAAGAGACCCCCCCGCCGGCACACATGATTTTCTGAATTCGATGGAACGATCACCAGCCGGGCGCATCTGACGCTGTACCGCGGGTTATCGCGGGCGTCGGTGCGTACCGGCTCCCCCCGCCAGGTCATATCAACACATGATCGGAGCGCGCATGGTTCGCTCGTCTCGATCGGCTGTCGCCGCGCGCGTTGCGGCGGTTCTTGCTGTCCTGGGGGCTGGTTTTGCGGCGTTCTCGGCCCCGCCGCGGTATCGGCTTGTCACCCTTCCCGAGGCGCCGACACTGCCCGGTGCGACGCACCAATACGCAAACCCCGACGGCGTGATCACCGACCACGGCGATGTCTACGGTTCGGTACAGTTCTTTTTCCCGGATGCAAGTTTCGATCACTTGGTCCGATATGAGCGCCAGGATGCGGGCTACGTCGTGCACGATCGCGGGCGACCCGATCCCGATGTCGTCCTCATGCGCGTGGCTTCCGCGAATACCAGCGGCGATGTCGTGCTCAGCAGGGCGCTTGAGGGGTTCGGACCAATCCGCTATTACCTGTATCGCGACGGCCAATGGCTGCTCGACTGGCTGGCAGTGCATCCTGATGCCGTTCCCCTCAACCCGCCGCAGCCCAAGGCCGTAAACAACGCGAGGCAGATCGGTGCTGAGATTCTGATGATCAACCCTCCTGAGTTGCGCCCTCCATTCTCGGCTCGGCAGTTCGCGCTCTACGCCGATCCGCTTGCTGATGTCGAGCTGCTCGGAAACTTCGGCAACCACGTCACGCTCCGCAGCATGAACAGCGCGGCCGATCTCAGCGGATCGGTCACATTTCCCGGAAGCTCGGCGGCATATCCAGCCGTTGTACGAGGCGGAGCGCTGACCCTGTTGACGATCGCGGGTGTCAACATCGAACGCGGCACGGCCACCTTCATCAGCGATTCCGGGTTGGTCGCCGGCACCATGCGCACCGGCACATCAGGGGGATTGCAGCGTCCGGTGCGCTGGAATGCGGACAATCAGGGTGTTGTGCTTCCCCTGCTGCCCGATGCGCCCGAAGGTCAGTGCGACGGCATCCACGATTCCGGAATCGCGATCGGTGCGTGCTTCGGCAGCGGGTTCTCCATTCAAGCCGTGCTCTGGACGCCGGATGGAAGCGTTCACCGCCTCGCTGACCTGGCGGAGAACTTCGAGGGTTCAGGTTGGAGTGCGTTTCACTTCGCCCTGTCGATCAATCGGCATGGATGGATCCTTGTTTCAGGTGGCGTCGGCCCGACCCAGCAGCCTCGCTATGGCGTGCTCGTACCGCTCTGTCGTGCCGATCTCACCGGCTCGGCCGACCCTGACGATCCGCGGTACGGAATCGCCGACGGCCTGACCGATGCCGGCGATTTTTTCTTTTTCCTTGACCATTTCGCCGCGGGCGATCTCGCCGTCGCCGACCTGACCGGTTCTGCCGCACCTGACCACCCGGCATACGGCGTGCCAGACGGCGTGATCGATGCCCAGGATTTCTTTTATTACCTCGACCTATTCACCGGTCCATGCTCCTGATATCCCTCATCAAAGGAGACAGGGCAGCGCGCTTACCCACGCAGCACGACGACATCCGCTGGGTCGACGCTCAGTTCGCGTGATGCAACGCCGGCCTCGGCAGCTCCCACCGCAGGGTTGACCTGATACGCAAAGACCCGTGCGTGTTCCTTCGGAAGTCCCGGAAGCTCAACGATTTCCTGAAGCATCTCGCCGAGATACGTGCTCCCGACGCGTTTGCCAGAGAGGGTGTTCGGCCCTGGACCGATTCGCCACGACTCCGGCCTGATCGAGAGCATCACCCGCTCGCCGACTGTCGCCCCCCCACCCGCGCTTGATCGCACAACCCCCGCACCCGTCTTGAGTTCGACAACCCCACCCTCCGCCGAAGCAACCTCGGCCGGGATGATGTTCGTTTCACCCAGAAACTCCGCCACGAATCGCGTGGCCGGACGGCGATACAACTCTTCAGGCGTGCCGACCTGCACAACCTTCCCCGCGCTCATGATGGCGATTCGATCCGCCATGCTCAGCGCTTCCTTCTGGTCGTGCGTGACATACAGGCTCGTGATTCCCGATTCCTTGCAGATCCTTCGAATCTCCGCTCGAAGCTCGATCCGCAGTTTCGCATCCAGGTTGCTCAGCGGCTCATCCAGCAGCAGCACATCCGGCCGAATGACAAGCGCCCGTGCCAAGGCAACACGCTGCTGCTGTCCACCCGACAACTCATTCGGACGCCGCTTGGCATACTCCCCCAAACGAACCGCCGCCAATGCCTCTGCCACGCGGCGATCTCTCTCGGGCTTCCCGATGCGCCGAACCTTCAACCCGAACGCGACATTCTGCTCGACGGTCATGTGAGGCCAGAGGGCGTAGCTCTGAAACACCATCCCCGTGTTGCGCTTGTTCGGAGGGACGTGCGTGACGTCCTTGTCGTTGAAAGCGATTCGCCCACCAGTGGGGTCGATGAAACCGGCGATCATGCGGAGAAGGGTGGTCTTGCCGCACCCCGAAGGCCCCAGCAGAAAGAAAAGCTCTCCCGGCGCAACATCCAGACTGACCCTGTCGACGGCCGTGGCTTTGCCCCTGGCAGAGCTGAAGACCTTGAGAATCTCCCGGATGGATATCGCCGTCGGCATGGCTTCAAGCCTAGCGAACCACGGCATGACAGGCCCACCCCAAACACAGCCCTTTCAGGAGTTCTTCATCCGAATGTCGGAATCTGCGCGAATCCAACCCCGACTCATCAAGCGAACCCCTAGCCATGGAAGCCTTCGCCCCGCAAGCACAACCGGTCCAGCGCACAGGCATCGAGACTCTCAGTCCTCGTGAGCGCGAAGTTCTCGTCATGATCGCTTCGGGCCTTCGAACGGAAGAGATCGCTCGCCAACTGCACCGGAGCATTCCGACCATCAAGTCGCACCGCCAGCAGTTGGGCAAAAAACTCGGTGTCCGATCGCGAGTAGATCTCACACGCATCGCCATTGCCGAAGGCATGGTCGACGTTCCCCCACCGTCCCGCGAACCCGCAAACCAAGATCAACGCACGATCAACCCCTTCCACATTCTGCGTGGGTTCTGTACCCAAGAAAAACCCCAGCCGATTGAGCACCTAATCGCAAGGCTTGGAGAGGGCCTTGCCGCGACGGGCGCTTTCATCGGAGAGGTTGAATTTTCAGGTCGAGTACGCATCAGGGCGTCGTGGGGCCAACCCGGGCTCGTTCTGCCGGAAACGCTTTCATTCGGCTCGTGCCCCCTCGGACGGGCGGTGCAACACGGGTGGTGCGCGGTCACCGGAGCGGCCTATCCCGGCGCACACGAACTCCGCCCGTTTGCGGCAAAGGGCATCGCGGCCGCCTCTGTCGCCGGTACGCCGGTAACGGTAGTCGCTGCGCTCAACCCCCCGCCGCTGGCCGACGTTGAAGACATACGCCTGGCGATCGAGGCAACGGCGTCACACGCCGCGGCCTTGCTCGCGCTTGAGCGGCTGCGTCAGTGATGCCATTCTTGTTACGGGCACCCTGCGACGAAGATATCCAGGAAATAGAAGAAGTCCGAACCATCGAGCTGGCCGTCGGGGAATCCGTATCCGGGGTCGTTGGGGTCCGTAGAACCGGAAAGATCGGCGACCGCCAGGTTACCGGCGACGAACTGATCAAGGAAGTAGAAGAAATCCGAGCCGTCGACGTCTCCGTCGGGCACACCATACATCGGGTGATTCGGGTCGCTCGAACCGCTGAGATCCGCACGGCAACGAGCAGGCTCCCAGGCCACCAGATGTTCAGGAGCGATACCCAGCGTCGAGGCGACCGGCCCGTTCTGGTTGAGGAAGTTGCCGTCCGGGGTCACGTCAAACGAATAGATTCCCATGATCCCGTCGACGGCGGTGGTGTCGTCGGAGAAGAAGACCAGGCCCTCAAGCGTGACCGTGTCGCCGTGCGATCCTTGCAGCCCGACGTCGAACATGTTGCCCGTCGGCTGAAGGTCGCCGGTGAACGGATCGATATAGAACGACCAGACCGTGGCATCTCGACCGTGTGAGACGTAGAGCAGCCGATCATCTGTGCTGAAGGCAAACTCTTTCGGTGAATCGCCGGGGCTGATCCACGGCGAGTTGTCCATCGGGATCAGGATGCCGTCACTGCCGATATGGAACCCGGCGATGCTTCGACCCCCCGCGCTGATGCCACCCGCCACATACAGCTTGGTGCCGTCGTGCGAAACGGTCGGGTCGATCGCATAATTGCCCGGGAATGCCGTCTGGATGAGCGTGAGCCTTCCATCGTCACCGACTTCATAGACGCTTACGGAATTGGAAGTCGATTCGCCGGCATACACCCATCTTCCGGTCGGGTGTGCTTCGACATAGGCCGTGAACCCGGGTGTCTGTTTGCGATCAATCTCCGTGAGCGTGACGTTGTTCTCATCGAAGCGGTACATGATGACAAAGTTCTGCCCGCCGAACTGTGTCCGTGTCACGGCAAGCAGGTCGTTGGTAACCCAGACCAGATCAAGCGGGCTGTCCGGCGTCAGTGCGGTGCCGATCTGCGTCAGCGTTCCGTCAGCATGCACACGCCAGAGCGTGATCTGCTCGAAGGTCGAAATGGCTGTTGCGTGCGTATTGGCCAGAAATCGTCCGTCCGGCGTGATGTCGATTGCATAGGCATTTGTGCCGGGTACGGCCGGATCTTGGGATCCGCGCGTGCCCGTGACATATTTCTCGACCACCTGCAGCGAGCCGTCGGGCATCACGCGCATCGACGAGACAGAACCTTCGAGGTTGCCGTTATTGGCAGCGAAAACATACCGCCCGTCTGCCTGAGCAAAGCACGGCGCTACAACAGCCGCACACGACAACACAACACAACGCATCACCATGGGCATGACTTTCTCCCGGCCCCCCACGTCGATTCTGATCGGGCTCCGCAACTCCCTTGCGGCATTCTCTGGCCGATCCAGCCACGAAACAAGCCCTTCGAGCGACTTTTTCAGTCGGTCACCAGCGTGCAAAGATCGCCACGGTGTACGACCTATTCACCGAACCAGCGATGATTTCTGATCGTTGTCCTCCGAGATTCACCCCACGTGCCATTACCGGACCGAACCATGCAAAACCCCGGCGTATGTGTTCGTGCGGCACGTGTGCTCAATTCGAAGGCATGACGGACATCCGCGATATCGATGTCTAACATAGCAACCTAAGACGTGCGCGGAACTAAGGTCTTTGCGAATGATCGCGAGCGTTCAGCGCCGAATGAAAGGTTCCAGATGGCCAAACGACGTGCAAAGCGTGCTTCCAAGCCCCAATCAACCGACCTTTCCAAAATGAGCATCGGCGAACTTCTCGCCGAAGTCCGCCGGAGAGAGCAGAACCAATCCAAACTTCAGAAGAAGCGCGAGAAACTCATCAGCCAACTAGCCGAAATCGACGCCCAGCTTGCCGGATCCGGCTCGGTTGTTCGTTCGCGCCGGGGCCGTGCTTCCAACGGAATGACCCTTGAAGACACGCTCGTCAAGGTGCTCTCCGGAAGAACCATGGGCGTGTCCGAGGCCGCCGATGCGGTCCGGCAGGCCGGATATCACAGCTCCGCCGCCAACTTCCGCACCATCGTCAACCAGACACTCCTCCGCAGCGAACGCATCAAGAAAGTCGCCCGCGGCAGTTACACCGCGGCCTGAGGCCATCATGCACTGATGTACAACGCACGCGTGCCGGGGAATGCCCGGCACGCGTGTTCGTGTTCATGGTCATTATGCGGACGATTGCTCAAACGCCTATCGTGCCGCGGTGATTCGCGTCTCAGCGCGACATCGGCTCGGGCGTCAACCGGCTCGGTCGGTCGGTGTACCAGAACCTTGAAAGGTCAGAGAGAATCATGCGGTGGTTTGCATTCCGCATGAAGGCGTACTGGTTGTCTACGTCTGCCTGGCGCTGATGCAGTGTGACAAGCTCCGGTGTCGGGTTCGCACGGATCGCCGAAGCGCTCACCGAACTTCCTGAACACCCGACCAGTGCGGCAGCACCTACCCCGAGCACCAGACACGCCGCACGCCGAGCATGAGTTTTGAGCATCTTCCGACTCCTGAATCTGCCGAAGGCAGGGACTTGTACATGATCCGACTACGCCCGTCAAGCGTTTTCGGTCCCGGGCCTGACTCGGTTCGACGCGAACGGGGATCCCGGGGTTCCCTTGGATCGGGCATCGGTGTCTACATTCCACCGCAAATGCCGTGCATGTGTGCAGGCATCGGGTAGCATCGTATGGTCGCCCTCGGGCGTCGCCGAGCAGTGGTGTCCGAACCGCTACGAACCCCTGGGAGCTTACCCGTCCGGACGAAGGTCAAGCCTCCTGCGAGTGGAAGGCCGGGATCAGGACCGAAGCACCCCCCTGAAGTGGGGTTCGGACAACATCGGCGGCGCCCAAGGGCGATTTCCTTTTCATGCCAACCAAGCACAACGCCCAGGGATTTCCCTGGGCGTCGTCCGAGTGGAGGCAAGGGGACTCGAACCCCTGACCTCATCCATGCCATGGATGCGCTCTACCAAAACTGAGCTATGCCCCCGGATCAACGTCGGGGCAGCCGCCTCGACATTCCTGCGATGGTAGTGCATCGGTCGTCCCGGTCAAGAACATCACCCCCTCAGGGCCGGGCTGACCCGCTCGACGGCTTCGACAACCCGCGCGAGATCGATACGCTCGATGCGGCAGCGTTCTGGGTGGTCATTTGCGGACAAATCTATCGGCAACGTCGGATCTGCAAGCACAAGGGCTTCTGGTGCGCCGGGTCGCACAGGGATCGAGGTCCATCGATGATCGGTCGGGCCGAAAAGGGTGACGAGGGGAACCCCTAGTGCGGCGGCGATATGGCGCGGGCCGGTGTCGTTCGTCACCATGAGGCTTGTGCGGGCGATCACTCCCTTGAGTGATCCCAGGGTGCCCCCCAGCGCGGCAAGGTCGATGCCGCCCGGGATCGCCGCGGCAATCTCGCTGCTGAGTTCTTGCTCTGAGGGCGCGCCATTGACAAGCACCTTGTAGCCGTGCTTCTCGGTGAGCAGTCGCCCGAGAGCTGCGAATCGGTCGGGAGGCCAGCGCTTGGATGGGTCGTTGCCCCCAGGGTTGAGAATGGCCAACCGCTCTCCCTCGGCGATCCCAGCCGCGGCGAGCATCGTTTGTGCCTTTCGATCCTGCTCTTGGGTGACCTGAAGCCAGAGGTGGGCATCCTCAGGAAAGACCACCTCATGGCCCTCTGGCCCGAGGAGGGTGGTTCCGAGCCGCCAGTAATATTCGACAGCCGCGACAATTGCCCACCGTCCGTCAGAACGTCGCGGCGGCTTGATGCGATCGGTGAGGAGGAACCCCCTGCCGTCGCGGTCATAACCGACCCGGCGGGGGATGCCGGCGATTCGGGCGACGAGTGCCGTCGAAAACGAGTTTGTCAGCAGTAGCGCGGTGTCGTACCGCCTGGGTCGAACTTTCGCAGCAACGTGTTTGGGACCGAAGATCCCGCTGGCGCGTTCGACATGCACTTCGTCGAAGACACCCAGCCCATCGAGCACATCATCAATGCCCGGGCGAACCAACCCACCGAGAAAGGCGCCGGGAAGCGACGTTCGAAGGAGTTTGAGCGTCGGTGTCGCCATGACCGCGTCGCCTACCCAAGACGGGCAAACCACCAACAGGCGCAAAGGACGTTCGCGGTGGGTTACCACGCGCCATCCTCCGGCCAGAGCGCGCCGCCGTGTCTTGCTTCGTGCCACCGATTCGTGATGCGGCGGAGTTCGGCGACAAAACCCAGTGCGGCGACCGGCGATGCTCGAAGCGTGACCTCGATCGCGCTGGGTTCAGCACGAAGCCCCAGGAGGCAAACGCCGGTGCGCTCGGCCAGAGCGCGGGCCGAAGCAAGCACGGTTTCCCGCGTCCGCTGGTCGGCCAGCGGTTCGCCGCGAAGAGCCAGAAGCCGTGCGGTGGCGACATTTGACGGCCGACCTACGCCTGCAGCGCGTCGGCCGAGGATCGAGAGCGCAGCAGCGAAGAAATCCGGCGCATCGTGTCCGAGCAAGAGACACTGCTCGGGCGAAAGGCCTGCAGCGCGGCCCGAGTCGATGTCCCGTGGAGCATCGCCGATCAGGAAGGACTGCGAAGGGTCGATGGCAAGTTCCATGCACGCCGCGAGGATCATCCCCGGATGGGGTTTGCGCCAGGGGTGTTCGCGCGTGAAGCGGGTCAGGTCTCCCTGGGGGTGGAATGGACAGTAATAGACGCCCGCCAGAAGGGATCGCCCGAGTTCGTCAATAAGCAGGTCACGCATGCGATCGTTGACGGCCTCAACCTGTTCGAGCGTGGCCCCGCCGCGGGCAACGGCGCCTTGGTTGCTCACAACGACCAAGGGAAGCCCGGCTTCGGCAAGCATGCGGCAGCCATCGAGCACGCCGGGGAGGAGTTGCACGCGGGACGGATCGGCCAAATCGCCTGGTCGTTCGTCCGGAAGCCAGTCGATCGCGCGCGAGGCGATCAGTGTGTCATCGCGATCAAGAAACACAGCCGCGCGCATGGGTCGAGCGTAGCGAGGATGAACCGAGGAGTGCAGGAGATCACAGGGCTGGCGTGGAGCATAAACCGGCTCGTCGGGCCAGGCCGGCAAGTTCTACACGTGACTTCACGCCGAGTTTCTGGCCGATCGAGACACGGTGCCATTCGATGGTCTTGATGGATCGCTCAAGGCGTTCAGCGATGGCGGCGGAGGTCAGGCCATCGCCGATGAGGCCGATGATCTGTCGTTCTCGCGGGGTGAGGCTGGCCAGTGCGCCGAGATCGGCGGTCGACGCTGCGCGGACGGGGACGTCATCATCCATCGCGCGGTGATAGGCTGTTGTTCCCACGGCAAGCACCAGGGGCGGATTGGTTCCGGGGAATGGCCGAAAGGTCGTCCGGACGGCCACTCCGCGGACAATCATGTCCAGAATCACTGGACCGTTGACAACGCGGGACTCGTCAGCCGCGGCCATCCAGTCGGCAGAAATGCCGTCCGGCAGAAAGCTCGTTGGCGGAGCGCCGATCAACACCCCCTCTTCCGGGGTGTATGCGTCAAGGGCTATGGCATTTGCCCAGCGAATGGAGCCTGACCCGGCATCGATCAGGAGCACTCGCGCGGCAGAGTCTTCGGCAAGCGCTTTCAGGAGAAACTCAACTGGTGGTTCAAAGTTCATGGGTACGACGTGTCTCTCTCAATGCGAGCATGGCAAGGGTAGGGAATCACCCACACACGTTGCCGCAGGCTGGACATCTTGCAACACCAGCCCATCGACTTAGGGGATACCCTGAAGAGCATCGAAGAAACCGGGGAGGCCGTCAAGTCGTGCGAGTCTTGCAGCGCGCGGCGGTCCGTGCGGGAGAGAACTGGCTCTACCTGGCCAGACTAGGGTTCCACGCGTGTAGGCCGTGTGGATACGGTGTGGATTGTCATTTCGGTTCTTTCAGGCGTATGAATCTGGAGTTCGGGGACGAGCAGAGGAGGCTGAACCAATGCGTCGGATCCTGGCAGGTGCGGTTGCGGCGGTACTTGTGGTTGCTGGGAGTGCGGTTGGTGGGCTTCGATCTGAGCCGCCGGCGGTAGCACAACCGGTGCTCAAGCCCGCGAACATGATGTGTCCGGTGTATCGCGAGCCGATCGATCCGGGTGTTGCGCCGATGGTGATTGACGACACGCCGATCGGTTTCAAGACGATCGGGGCCAGGCGTGAGTTCAACACCTGGAAAGAGGCACGAAAGCGGTCGTATGCCAAGAGGATTCGCGATGGGGCGGAGTGGGGCGATCCGTACACGCTGGCAAACTGCCCGGTTTCGGGGTCGCCGCTTTCGCAGGCGAGTGTGCCGGTGAAACATATTCATGAGGGTCGGCAGTTCACCTTCTGCCACGCGGGATGCCTGGAAAAGTTTCAGGAGGATCCAGCGCCGATCATCTCCAAAGTCGATGCAGAGATCATCAAGGATCAGGCGCCGCTCTATCCGCTGAGCGTCTGCCTGGTATCGGGGACGCGGCTGGCCCATGTGCCGGGCTACGGAGTAGATCTTGTCTATCGCAATCGGCATGTACGACTGTGTCATGAAGGGTGCATGAAGGAGCTTGCGGCGCATCCGGAGAAGTACCTCCCCCGGCTTGACAAAGCCATCATGGATGACCAGTTGAAGACCTATCCGTTGGAACACTGCCTCGTTGTGCCCGGCGACCCGATCGACGAAGACGGCGACCCTTTCAAGGTGGTATTGGGCAACCGCCTGGTGCTTCTGTGTTGCGAGAACTGCGAGACCTCGCTGATGGCCCGGCCGAATGAGTATCTTTCGCGTCTGGACAAAGCGCGCGCCCGCTGATGGCGAGCGCGCAAGACGTGAAAGCTCGGTGTGGTCGGGCCGGCCCGGGTGCAACGCCAGGCCCGCCGGAGGGTTCGGCATGTTCGTCGGCAAGGAGAATCGGGCGTGACTCGTCTGCCGGCGGCCAAACGTCGAGAGCAACTGCTTGCATGCGCGGCCAAGTTGTTCGCCGAGCGCGGCTATGCCCGGGCGACCACGGCCGAACTGGCCAAGCGAGCCGGCGTGACGGAGCCGATCATCTATCGCCATTTCAATAACAAGCTGGATCTATTCATCGCGCTGATCGAGCGCGCCGGGCGCGAGACGATCGCGCAATGGACAGCGCACCTCCAGGGATCGGACGACCCGGCCGAGAGGCTTCGCCTGCTTCTGGGCGAAAACCCGATGGTCAGCCCGGAAGGTCGCGACGCCTATCGGGTGCTGCTCCAGGCGATCACCGAGGTCCATCGCGAGCCTGATGTTCAGAAGGCGATCGATAAGCACATGCAGTCCCTTCACCGATTTCTGACGGCGGAGGTGCAGCGGGCGCAAGAAGAGCACAAATTGACGAGGCGCTTTTCGGCTGATCTGATCGCTTGGCTTCTGATCGACATCGGGCTTGGCTACGGCGTGCTGAGCGCGCTCGGCGTGCGAGGGCACGGCTCTTCGCCCGACGGCGGCCATGTGCAGGAACTGATCAGTCGTGTGCTGACCGGGCCGCGGGCCAGCGGCGGCGAACGCCACGCGGTGTGATGCTCGACGGGGCGAAGGGTTTCACGCGGCGTGGCGAGACCGATCAGCGCTCACCCGTTCCTCCCACCGATCGGGCCGAACCTGCGCCGGCGAGTCGGGCGGTTCGCGCCAATCTTCGGCGGCATTGAGCGCCAGCTCAGACGGCATGGTCTTTCGATATCCGAGCAGCCGGACGACCTCGAGCACGTCGGTCCACGAGGGAAACGCCTTGTTGTTGGCCTTTTTGAACTCGTCGATGGCCACAAGAAAGAGAAACTGCTCGCGGGTCATCTCGCCTTCTTCGGCGGCACGCGTGAAGTCACTCAACCTGCGACCGGGGCCGCGGCGTCGCTCCAAGCCCGAGGCCTGATCCGAAGTTGCACGGCGATCCACACCTGAGCGGCGATCGACGACTGAGATCAGCCGGGCGGGCCGGTCGGCTTTGCGCGCATCGGTCGGGCGTTCAGACATGGGCGTGCTCCCCTCGGTGCTCCGGGGGAGTTGACGCCCGGAGCCTTAAAGCTCCTCTTCATCGTCGAATTCGTCGGAGTCCTCGACGTCTTCGTCGTCTTCCTCGACGACGTCGTCGTCATAATCCTCCTCAAACTCGTCATCGTCGAACTCGTCGTCGCCGTCTTCGTCATCGTCCGAGAAGTCGTCGTCGTCGAAGTCGTCGTCGTCCTTGGCGTCGAGCACGGTCGCCGCCCCGAACATCTCTTCAAAGTTCTGTCGCTCTTCACCCACCAGCGTCGCCCATGTCATGGTCGCCACCTTCCTGATCCTGGTCCGCGTTGCGGCCCCACCTGCTTGCTCAAGATCGATTCCACTGTTCCCCTGTGCGCGCCCTGCGGGCAATCCGGAGAGGGCGGGCAAATCGGCGGTACGGTACAACCGTCGGCCGGGTTGTCAACACGGCACAGCATCTTTCCCACCCGGGGAAGACCCCGAAGGCAGGGCAGGCCGACGGTATGCCGCTACCATTGGCCCCATGACCGCCGCCCACGCGCAACCCGAGCCGGTTGGTTTCGACGCGATTGCGGGTGGGTTGGCGCTGGTGCTGCCAGGCGCGGGGCATTTTTACCGGGGTGATCGACGCCGCGGCGTTTTCATCGCGATCGGCATCCTGGGGCTGTTCTTCGGTGGGTTGCTGATCGGGGGGGTCAGCGTGGTCGATCGCCGGTCGGAGCGGCACGAGACCCGGTTGTCGTTCATCGGGCAGGCGTTTGTCGGGCCGACGGTGTTTGTGGTTGATGCGATTCACCAGTCGCGTTTCAAGGGCGTGGCCGAAGGCGAGGCGCGGCCGAGGCATCCTCTCCCAGGCGAGACGATTCGAGGGGGGCGGATTCAGCCGGCTATGCAGGGGGAATCACCCCCCATGCGGCCTTCGCTCGGGAAAGTCAACGAAATCGGGGTGCTGTATTGCCTGCTGGCGGGCATGCTGAACTTCATTGCGTTCCTTGATGCGCTGTTCCCGTCGATGAGGGCTGCTGCCGCTGCCGCACCCAAGGGCACCGGCGCGATTGACGCCGTACTCCGCACCGGGAGCGGAGGGGGCACGGCATGAGCATGTTGACGGTATGGGCGGTGCTGGCGTATCGGCCGTTTCTTGACCCGCTCGATGCGCACCGGTTCTGGTGGGCGTTGCTGCTGCCTTTGGCACTTTTTACGGCGATGGCCTATAAGGCGGTTCGAGTTCCGGTGCTCGACCGCTATTGGCGCCAGGTCGGCATCATGAGCCTTCAGATCGTTATCGGGATGGTGGCGCTTGGTTTTGCGTTTTATCTCTTCACGCAGATCATTCTGCCCCGGGTGCTGCCGATGCCGGGCCTGTGATGGGAGGGAGTTCGCTCGGCCAGTTCTGCCTCATCGCCTCGATCGTGCGTGCGTAGCGGGCGGCCATGGCCTCCAGCGGCGCGGGGATCACTCGGATATGTCCGACGACGGACATGAAATTCACGTCGCCCGACCACCTGGGCACGAGGTGGGCATGAAGGTGTTCAGGAACGCCCGCCCCCGCGGCACGGCCTTGGTTGATGCCGATGTTGATGCCCTGTGGAGAAAGCGCACGTTCCATGATCGCCGCGGCGAGGTCCACGAGCCTCCAGAGGGCTGCCCGCTCGATCGCGGTGTATTCGTGAAGCGTGGGCCTGGCCTCGCCGAGGGCGACCAGCAGATGGCCGTTGGCATAGGGATAGGCGTTGAGAAGTATCAGGCCCTCCGCTGTCCTGAGGATGACGTGGTTCGTGCGGTCGTCATCTGGAGATAGCCAGTAGGCCCGCAGAAACGACCCGGCAGAGGAATGAGTCGGAGTGCTCTGAGGCATATTTTCGAGATACGGGAGCCGCCACGGCGCCTGGAGGGCGGGCGGGTGCGAGGGTTCCTGGGAAGTGGAATCGGCCATCATCCCGAGTGTATATGGGGCGTCGGATGGCGATGCCCTAAATGAAAAACAACGAGGGGCGGGTGTTGCCCGCCCCTCGAGGGTTGCCAGCTTGGTCGCCTTGGTTACGGGCAACCGGCGACGAAGATGTCGAGGTAGTAGAAGAAGTCGGCGGCATCGACATTGCCGTCGGGGATGCCGTAGGACGGGTCGCTGGGATCGGCACTGCCGGTCAGGTCAGCAACGGCGAGGTTCCCCGAGATGAACTGGTCAAGGAAGAAGAAGAAGTCGGCGGCGTCGACGTTGCCGTCGGGAACGCCGTAGGCGGGGTCGCTGGGATCGGCGCTGCCCGAGAGGTCGGCAGGGCAGGCCGGAGGGGGGGCAATCGAAATCGAGATGTCGTCCAGGAACCAGACATCGTTCAGGGCATCAGCGCCGCCCTGGAAGGCGATGCGGAGACCATCGTGGAACGCCGCGGCGGGCAACGGGTAGGCATGGCGGGTGAACGTTGTTTGCGTGCCGCCTTGCGAGATGATGGCGCCGAGGGGCTGATAGGTGCCGCCGGAATCGCGGAAGAGGATGACAAGGTTGTCGCCGGGTTCGAGGTCGCGCTCCTGCATATAGAAACTGAGTTCATACCCCATTCCGGCTTTGCCCGCGGCCAACAGAGCCGCGGATTCGAGCCGCGAGACGCGATTCATGGAGAGGCTGTAGGGCGGGCTGGGTTCGTTGGTGGCATTGGTGGTGACGAAGACCGTTCCGGTCGCGATGGGCCAGAAGCCGGTATCGAGGGTGCTATTGGGGAAGGTCTCGGTGAAGGGGATGGGGTATCCCGGGGCGACATCGACCAGGAAATTGTCGATGAGCCAGAAGGCGGTGCCCGAGCCGTTGTCCGTCCGCATGCGGGCGCGGGAGCCGTCAAACAGCACGTTCGATGGCAGGAAAAAGGTGTGCTGGATGTAGTTGAGATCCGTCTCGCCGTCAGAGGTCAGGCGGCCGACCTCGATCCAGTTGTTCTGGGCGTCGGTGAACTCGACGATGAACGACTTGCCCTGGGGCACGCCGATGCGTGAGGCGAAGAACGAGACGCGCACCGGGCCGCCGGCATTGCCCAGACGAATCTCTCCGGATTCGAGGAAATCCATGTTGTCAAACTGGGCGACGAGGTTGGGGCTGGGCGGATCGATGCCTTGTGTAATGGTCGCGCCGCCGACGACGGGCCAGTGAATGGAGTTGAAGGTGCCCGACGGGAAGGTATCGCTGAAGGGAAGATCGATCAGGCCGACGACCACATCGGTCAGGCAGTTGCGGGTGTTGCGGTGGGCGACGATCTGGTTGATGGCCGTGGGGCCGAACCGAGGCGGATTGCCGACCGATGTGCATGCGTTGATCGCCGAGCACATGATTTTGCAATTGCTTGTGCTGTCGCAATGTCCGGCGTTCCAGTTGTGGCCGAGTTCGTGGGCCGTCAGCGTGACGCGGAGTACGTATGAGCCGCTGAATCGAGTCTGCGAGAGGCCGTAGGCGGAAGGACGATTGCAGATGACGCCGAGATAGGCGATGCCGATCGTGCTGCCGCTGATGGTGCGCCCGGTGAACAGGTGGGCAACATCACGCTGCTGTGACGCCTGGTTGGCGTTCCACCAGTTCTGGAACTGCTGGAGCAGCGAACTGGCGTTGTTGGTGGTGTATGGGTTGCTGGCCGAACTGGTCCGCACGATCAGGAGCGTGATGCGGTAGGTAATATCAACATCAAGCTGATAGGTGTTGGTCACACCGGCCATGACATTCTCAACGTCGGCGATGGTGTTGGCCTCGCTGTTCCCGTTGAGTTGGTAGAGCTGAAAATCGGCATCGATGGCGATTTCACACTCTTTGAAGATATCCACACGGGGGGTCATCACGTCACCCGGATCGGGGACGTGCTCGGTCACGCCGCAGTGATACTCCATCGGCGCGACCGTGTCTTCGGCGCGATAGACCACGTGCCGCGTCAGAGGCTGGCCGTCAACGACCTGCGACAACGGCTGAATGCCCCACACTTCCGCGCCGTTCTTGGTGGGCAGGACGATTTTGATCTTCAGGCCGTCCTCAAGAAGCGAACCGGCGACCGACGAACCGACGACTTCTGCCGCCTGCCCGCGCACGGTGCGTGGCGCCGGAGCGGGAAACTCGCGAAGTTCGCCTGAGCCGTCATCAACCAGCACGCGGAAGTTCGAAGAACGCAACGACCACGGCGCCATTGTCAGCGTCACGGCGCGGTCGCCCAGCGTTACAGGAACGGTGAACGGCTCGGCCGGCGACCCGGGCAGATCGAAATCGACCAGGTCATATCGAACGACATCAAGCGAAGTCCGGATCTGCTGATCGAGCAACGGATCCTGCTGCGATGCGGCAGGCATCGCAGTCAGCAATGCCAAGCCCGCCAAGGCGAACGCAATTCTCTTCTTCATGACAGCTCCTTCTTCCGGGCCTCTTGCCCGCCGCGGAGCTGCGGCGAAGAAGCCCCCTCCACGCTCTGCACGGTCGCGACACACCAACCCCCGGGCCAACCAGGAGCACCCACGACCACGAAACAGCCCCCAAACCAGGGGTAAGGCCCGACAACTCATACGGCCCGGTGCGCACCGGGGTTCCCGGTGCGACCGTTCATGCTCACAAGTCGGTCAGGCAGGTTCAACGTATCAGCAGGCCACAGGGTTGGCGAGCATATTCAGCGAGTTTTCGGTGGCTCCCCACCGATTTTTCGGACCTGAGCGTACCTCATGCGCTGTAGAGGCCCCCGGCTACAATCGCCGCCATGGCCAAAACCGAGCACTTTTATATCTCCACACCGATCTACTACGTCAACGCCAAGCCGCACCTCGGCCACTGCTACACGACGGTCATTGCCGACGTCGCAGCACGCTTCCAGAGACTTCTTCGAGGAGGTTCGATGGCCAAGGGTGGCCACGGTAGTGTCTTTTTCCTCACCGGAACGGATGAGCACGCCGACAAAGTGGTGACCGCCGGGGCGGCCAAGGGGGTTACCCCCCAGGCTTGGTGCGACATACACGCAGCGGAGTTTGAGAAAGCCTTCGCGGCACTCGATTGCTCGCACGACGACTTCATTCGTACCACGCAGGACAGACACAAATCCCGTGTGGCAGAGTACATCCGGCGCCTGCAGCAATCTAGGGATATATACCTAGGCGATTATACGGGGTGGTATGATCCCGGGCAGGAGGAGTATGTCACGGAGACCGCCGCGAAGGAGCACAATTACCTGTCGCCGGTCTCGGGACAGCCTTTGGTCAAGCGTACGGAACGCAACTATTTCTTTCGCCTGAGCGCCTATCAGGATCGTCTGATCGAGCACATGCAGCGGAATCCGGAGAGCGTCCTTCCGGAGGCTCGACGCAACGAGGTGCTGGGCCGGTTGCGACAGCCCTTGCAGGACATTCCCGTGAGCCGAGCGGTCGGCGACGACCCGGCGAGCCGGTGGGGCATCCTGATGCCCGATGATCCGGGGCATCGGATTTATGTGTGGATTGATGCGCTCTTCAACTATCTCTCGGCGATGGATACTCCTGAGCGCCGTGCGTTCTGGCCCGCGCAGGTGCACCTGATCGCCAAGGATATTCTCTGGTTCCATGCCGTCATCTGGCCGGCGATGCTGATGGCTCTCGGTGAGGCGCTGCCCCGGGTGCTCTACGCCCATTCGTGGTGGGTGATGGGCGAGCGGAAGATGAGTAAGAGCCTCGGCAATTTTGTTTCAATCGAGGATCTGGCCGCCTATGCGGAGCGTTACGGAGTCGATGCGGTCCGCTGGTTTCTCGCGACGCAGGGGCCGCTGGGAGCCACCGACAGCGAATGGAGCTACTCCAAGTTTGTCGAGGTTTACAACGCCGATCTGGCCAACGGCATCGGCAACTCGACCAGTCGCGTCGGGAACATGATCGCGAAGTATTTTGACGGGGTACTTCCCGAGTGCGCATCGTCAGGCCCAGACCGGCCGCTCGCTGGCGCATGCGCCCAGGCCGTGACCGCCTCGATGGCATCGCTCGATCGTTTTGAGATCGACGAAGCCTGCCGAGGCGGCATTCGCATGGTGACGGCTGTCGATGGGTATATCAACCAGACCGAGCCGTTTCGTCTCGCCAAGCGGATTGGTGAGCCGGGTGTGCGCGAGCAACTCGCCGCGATTCTCACCGATTGTGCCGAGGCGCTCCGCATCGCCAGCGTGCTGATGGCCCCGGCAATGCCCACGAAAATGGCCGAACTCTGGCGGAACTGGAACTGTGCCCCGAAGTCGGGGGAAACGCTCGCTGATCTTTGCACCTGGGGGGGCATGAGGCCGGGGACCAAGATCATCAAGGGTGATCCGCTCTTCATGCGGGCCGACCCCGCGCTGCCCGAACCCGGCGCGGTTGATTCGTAATCAGCCGCGCATGAGGTCGGCGATGATGCGCACGCCCTGCTCAAGCCTGGTCGGGTCGGTCGCGAAACTGATGCGGATGTGCGTGTCTTCACGCGAGAATGCGTTGCCCGGAATCACCAGCACATTGTGCTGCAAACACCGCTCGATGAACTGCTGACCGGTCAACCCCAGCGCCGGTGGTACCCGCGGGTAGGCGTAAAACGCGCCGCCTGGAACGGCGACATCTGTCACCGGCGACAACAGCCGCGTTACCAGGTCGCGCCTGCGCTCATACTCCGCCACGATCGGCGAGAGGTCGCACCCGAAGGCTTCGACACACCCCCACTGTGCGATCGAAGGGGCATTCACATAACTGAACTGTTGCAACCGCGTCATGGGTTCGATCAGCCAATGCGGACCGGCGGCATAGCCCATCCGCCAGCCGGTCAGGCCATAGGTCTTGCCGAAGCCGCGCACCAGAAGCACATTGGCTGATGCGCCGGGTTCACGCGCAGGGCTTGGGCAGGCTCGGGCCTCGGATCGTGTGGCCCAAGGCTCAGTCCGCGCATCGGAAAACACGAACTCGTCGTAGATCTCGTCGCTGATGAGCATGATGCCGCGGCTGCGGCAGAGTTCGAGCAAGTCGCGGCACTCGGCCTGTGTACAGACGACCCCGGTCGGGTTGCCCGGAGAGCACAGTACCACGGCCTTCGTCCTCGCCGTGATCAACGGCTCGACTCGTGATGCGGTCAGCCGGAAATCGGGGCCGGTGGGGCAATACACCGCCTTGCCCCCCGTCAGGGTGGCCAGTTGCGGGTACATCACAAAGTAAGGGTCGGGGATGATGATGTCATCACCAGGATCAAGCAAAACCAACGCCGCGAGCATCAGCGCACCCGATGTGCCCGTGGTTACCAGCAGGCCGGTCTCTGACCCGATCGACCACCCGAGTTCATCGCCCAGACGTCGGGTGATGGCCTGGCGCAGCGGCTCGATGCCCTGCGTAACGGTGTAGCCGTTGTCTCCCCGTTCGATGGCAGCGATCGCGGCACGGCGAATAGGCTCGGGCACCGGGAAGTCGGGTTGTCCGATGGAGAGATTGATCGGGTCTTTGAGCGTTCGGGCAAGTTCGAAGACGCGACGGATGCGCGAGGCATCTACCGCCCTGGCCCGTGCCGAGACGAGACGGGAGAGGTCCATCAGATGCTCCACGAGTGAGCGGCGACCGTGCGAACGTGGGTTCAGGCCTTGGTCTTGGCCAGACCGAGGGCTTTGTCCTTCGAGGGATCGAACTTCTTGTCCGCGGTCAGCTTGGCAATGCGCTCGTTGCGACTGAGCACGGATCGCTTGCCCGCCAGCGTGTTTTTGGTCTTGAGTGAACGATCAAGGCTCATGGAAACTCCCACCGGTTATCGGAACAACTGCCAAAGGGGCTGGGCGAAGTCCACAGTGCCCTTGTGTTCGGAACGCCAGACCTGCCCCAAGCGACGGATGGTATTCCAGTGACGCTCACGTTCCTGGGCCATCGCGGTGTAGCGCTCTGATGGAACACCCATCAGCGTGAAAATGTCGTAGACCCCATTGTTGTCGCCGGAAGTGGCGGCGTCTATCCGTAGCCCGAGGGCCTCTACCCCGTTGGCTTTCAGGTAGAGGAGAATGCCGCGGGTTTCGTCGAACGACACCCGTGACGCAATTTTCAGGTAATTGACCCCAGGCTGCCGCGGATCAGACGCCATGGCGCCCGCAGAACCCAGAAAGGCACTTGCGACCGGTGCCGGTGTCTGCTGTGGGGTCGGCGGGGTTAGGTCACGTTCCACCGGTGTTTGCCTGAATGGGGGCGTTCCATTAGGCGAAACCACGGGGGGGGTGTCTATGGCAAGCGGATCAGGGTTCCTGGGGGGGGTTCGCGAAGTCAGCCCGAGTTGACGCATGGCCTGCTCTTCGCCGCGACCGCGTCCGGCCTGGAAGCCCAATGCCCAGACGAGGACGCAGAATCCGAGGACGGCGGTGACGCCGAGATAGAAGGCATAGACAGGGATGCGGATTACCCCGGATCCGGGGGTTTCGGGCGTTTTGCGCGGGGGGGGCGGCTCGGGTCGGGTTCGTGCGGGTTCGATCCTCACGGAGGGCGGGGGTTGCGCGCTGTCCTTCCGGAGGAACTCGAAGAGGGGGGGATGGGAACGCCGGCCGGCCACGGGAGGATTCTATCGGCGGAGGATGGTCAAGATGCGGCAGCCCCGTGCAGGCGCGGTCGGCGTATATAGTCCCCGGCATGGCCATTCGCGATGAAGATGTGATCGTCATCCGGACGCGCGCGCTGAACCGCGCCGAGAGCATCTACCTCCCCGAGATTTTCAAGGGGTTTGGTACGACGTTGCGGCACATGTTCACGTCATGGGGGCAGGGCAAGACCAGCCGCACGATCCAGTATCCCGAAGAGCGTCGCGAGCACTACCCGCCCGAGGAGGGTGGGCAGGAGATCAGCAACTTCCGAGGGTTTCATAGGCTCAATCGGGACGAGCAAGGGCGCGTCAAGTGCGTGGCGTGCATGATGTGCCCCACGATCTGCCCCGCCAATTGCATTCATATCGAGGCCGAGGAAAGCCCCTGGCCGGACCGTGAGAAATATCCGGCGAAGTTCGAGATCGACGAACTGCGGTGCATTTTCTGCGGCATGTGCGAAGAGGCGTGCCCGGTCGACGCCATCGAGCTGACGACGGAATATGACATCGTGGGCAAGAGTCGGCAGGAAATGATCTTCGACAAGAACAAGCTGCTGCACATGTATGACGTGACGATCGGTCGCAAGCCGATGTGATCGCGCGAGTTGCGCCATCGGAGAGTTGTGTGCCGAGCGACCGCGAATGCGTGGGCCTTGCTCAGCCGATGACTTCGATCTTGGTGTATTGATCGAGATTGCAGATCCTGCGCTCGCCGTCGTCCATGCGAAGTTCGATCCGCTCGAGCCAGAGTTTCTTGTCTTTGCTGTGGGCGAACCACGAGCCGGTCTTCTGCTGACCCGTCTCGACCACGACGCCCTCGTACGTGGTGGTGAGAAAACCATCACCCTTTGGAATGTGGGTGGTGACGCGAACTCGTCGCCCGGGTGCGATGGCCTGCTGGGTCGTCATGCGAGGGAATGATACGTCCCTGCGGGGTCCTCAGAGCCGGGCGGTGAGGTGGTCATCGAGGCCGGGCCTCCACCGACGGGCGGTCGAGGCGTCAAAATGCTCGGGGATGTCAGCCTCCATCTCGGCCAGCAGTTCGATCAGGCGCTCAATGACCAGGGATGGGGGAAACCGCCCGCCGGACCAATGGTCGTGATCGACCCAGGCCAGGCGGACGCGGTGCCGGGTGGTTTTCTCGCCTCTGCGCAGCGAGACGACATAGCTCCACCCAGCGCGGATCTCTTCTTCGGTCAAGACAGTGGCTTTGGCGACATGACTTGTCATCAGAGGCTCCGATTCTGCCACGAGGGGTGAGCCGGGCGGTAGGATTGCCTATCGGCGCACCGGGGCCAGAAGCCCAGCGTGAATGCAGGAAGCGAGCACCGGCTTTGACGATTCTCTTCGAAACGATCCGACTCGGCCTGAAGAACCTGGCATTGAACGGGTTGCGGTCGGTGCTGACGGCACTGGGGATCATCCTTGGCGTCGCCGCGGTGATCGCGATGGTGTCGATCGGCGAGGGGAAGAAACAGGCCGCCTTGAGTCAGATCGAGCGCCTTGGGGCACGGAACATCATTCTGCGGTCGCAGCGCCCGCCGGAGACGACCCAGCAGCAGGGCGGCCAGGGCAGTTCGTTCGTCGTGAAGTACGGGCTGACGCGCGAGGATGTCGAGGTCATTCGTGAAAACCTGCCTGATGCCGAAGCGATCGTGCCCGTGAAGGAAATGGGCAACCAGGTGCTTCGGGCTGATCGACGCCAGACGAGTCAGGCGTTCGGCACGACGCCCGAACTGCAGGAACTCGCCAAACTTCGCATCAGCCGCGGGCGATATCTCACGCACGCCGACCTGGAGGAGCGTGCGCAGGTCGCGGTGCTGGGGAGCGAGGTGGCCCGGCAACTCTTTGCGCAGGATGACCCGCTGGGCGCGGAAATCCGGGTGGACGACAAGGCATTCACCGTTGTCGGCATTCTGATGCCCGTGGGTTTGAGCGGTGGCGCCGGGGGTGCGCTGATCGGGCGCGACCTGAATCTGGACGTGCACGTGCCGATCACCACGGCTCGGGTGATCTACGGCGATCTTGTCGTGCGGCGGGAGAGTGGTTCGATTCAGGCACGCGAGGTGCAGGTGAGCGAACTGTACATTGCTTCGCCCAGTCGCGATCGTGTGCTGCCCGACGCCGCGCGCATCAGGCGCGTGATGGAGCAGCGCCATCCCGGCCTGACCGACGTCGGGATCATCGTGCCCTATGAGTTGCTGGAAACCGCGAAGCGCGAGGCGCTGACCATGACGCTTGTCACGGCGTTCATCGCCGGGATTGCGCTGCTTGTCGGCGGCATCGGCATCATGAACATCATGCTCGCGAGCGTGACGGAGCGCACGCGGGAGATCGGTATTCGTCGCGCCATCGGGGCCACGCGAAAGCACGTCGTCTGGCAGTTTCTTGTGGAAACCGGTGTGTTGAGCGCCTTGGGCGGGCTTGTCGGGGTGGTGTTGGGAATAACCGTGAGCCTTGTTCTAGAGCCTGCGGTATCATGGGCACAGACGCACACATTCCTTGAGAAATACCTGACCGACAAGGTCGATCTGCCTACGCAGCTCACGGCGTGGTCGATCACGACGAGTTTCACCGTGGCGGTGTTGACAGGGCTGGTTTTCGGGATTTATCCAGCGATGCGTGCGGCCGCGCAGGATCCGATCGTCGCGCTTCGGCACGACTGAACGAAAGGCACGCGACATGGGCAGCCGGAACAAATCATTGATGCGGTCACTCGGCGAGTTTGTCGGGCATATCACGCGCGCGGTGCGATCAGACCCTTCGCGAGAAAAGCACACCGTGCGAAGCGAATCGGTCGAGCAGCAGCAAGAGACATCTGAGGGCGTTGTCACCCTGCGGCGGACCACGATAGAAGAGGTCGAGATTCGCCGGGACGATACTGCCCGGTGAACGGAGGGGACGATGCTTCGAACGATCGCCTGTACCCTTCTCTTCCTGATTCTCGTCGGGTGCCGCAGCGGACCGGAATCGACCCAGGCCGCGCACGCGGCGATGCCGACTGAAGCCGATGCGCGCGACGACGTCTGGCGGGTGCTTCACTCGCTGCATGAGCAGGCATCCCGTGCAGATTTCGATGCGTATTTCGATCTTTTTGCTCCCGGTGCGGTCTTCCTCGGCACGGATGCAACCGAGCGCTGGTCACTTGAAGAGTTCAAGAAATATGCGATGCCGCACTTCCGTGCGGCCGTGGGATGGACATACACCCTGATCGATACGCGACGGTACATCACCTTTTCTGCCGATGGCGCTACGGCGTGGTTCGACGAGGCCTTGCACAACGAAAAGCTCGGCGAATGCCGCGGAACCGGTGTCCTGGTGCGCACCCCGAAGGGGTGGAAGATCGCGCAGTACAACCTCACGATGCCCGTGCCCAACGAGATGATTCTGAACGTTGCCGACGAGATCCGCCACCGCGAGTGACCATCACGCGACCGGGAAGCGTGAAGCACGGGTGGATGCAAGCGTCTGCGAGGCGAACTCGTCTCAGCCCAGCACCGAATCGAGAATCCGGCGCTGCGCTGAAGAAAGCCCGAAATCGCCGAGTTGATCCGCCCGCACCACCGTACGAAGGCATGCCGCCAGGTGGCCGGGGCGCACACGGGCTTTCCATACTTGAAAACAAATCTCTCGATGCGTGGTTCGATGGGTGTAGGCTGGCCCCGGGTGCAGGGAGCCTGCTTCGAGGTGCAGTGCCGCGGCGGCTTCCTGCTTTGTGCAGTGCCGCCGTTCATGTTCCAGCGTCGGCGCTTGCCAGAGCGAAGCCCACAACCCCCTTGCCGGGCGCTGCTCGATCACAGTCCGGTTTCCGGACAACACCAGTACGATCGTCGTGGCATATATGCGGCGGAGGCTTTTCGACGGTTGTGGAGCGGGGATGGAAACCGATTGTCCGGTCTGGCGGGCCTTGCACCCGGCACGGAGCGGGCATACATCGCATTGTGGGGCGCGGGGGGCAGGGGTGCAGATCGTTGCGCCGAGTTCCATCAGCGCTTCGTTGAATGCCGGCGCCGAATTCGGCGCTGCTTGAACAAGCTCTGCGGCCCGCTTCCACGACCATCGAGTGACCTCTGGGCTGCCCGCGACACCAGGCCGGCCTTCGAGGCGAAGCAACACGCGGGCCACATTGCCGTCAACCAGAGGCTCGGGAAGGCCGAAGGCCAGTGACGCGATCGCGCCGCCGGTATATCGCCCAATGCCGGGGAGACCCTGCAGCGCTTCGGGGTCCGTGGGAATTCGGCCTTCATATTGAACAAGGCAAGCACGGGCAGCGGCATGGAGCATCCTGGCCCGGCGGTAGTAGCCCAAGC
Source organism: Phycisphaeraceae bacterium (assembly GCA_019636695.1). Lineage (GTDB taxonomy): Bacteria > Planctomycetota > Phycisphaerae > Phycisphaerales > UBA1924 > JADLCM01. The sequence goes on along the minus strand of JAHBXD010000004.1, from coordinate 119,451 downwards.
CCGACCAGAGCGCCAGAACCTCGTCTTCGGATGCTGCCGCAAGTGCCTCAATGCTCGGAAAACGGTCGAGGAACCGGGGAAGGAGCACGGCAACCCGCGAGGCCTGGGTCTGCTGAAGCATGACTTCGCTGACGAGGACGACATACGGGTCGCGGCGGCCCGGGGGTGCGGTTCTCCAAGGAAAGGGGCGGGCGTTATTGGCGAGCCAACGTAGAAGGCCACGCACGAGTGCCCGGTCGGCTGAGGCGGGATGACAGGAAGCACGCTCAGGGTTCAGCGGCATCGCGGAGCACCCGCCGGATTTCGGCTTTGATGGGCGGCCAGGTCGCATCGGGGGTCTTGCCTACGGCAATCCAGCCGTCGTGGATCAGGATGTTGTGGACGCCGGGAATCGCCATCAGGGCCGAGCCGAGCGGATCGTCAGTCGAGTCCGGCGGCAAGCGGTAACTGCGAGGTTCGGGGCCGGGCGAACGGTCGAGCACGACCTTCAGCGCATTGGGGTTGGGTGTGGATTCGAAAGCAATGACCTTGAATGCCATGTCGTGCACCTGGCCGATGATAGTGCTCTGGGAGGGGCGTGCGCCAGGGTGTACACTCCGCATTGGGTCCGTGCCGCAGTCTCCGGCGCAAGAGCGAGTTCCCGCGTGAGTTTTCTTGATCGCATCCAAGCCCTGTTCGGTCGAGTACTGACCTACTCGCCGCTTGAGGTCGCGGTCGAACTGGTGCTCATCTGGTTCGTGATCTGGGGGATCGTGCGCTTTGTGAAGGGCACGAGGGCGGCCGGGGCGCTTCGCGGGGTCTTCGTGCTGCTCATGTTTCTGGTGGTCGCGACGATCGTCCTGCGTATTCTCGGCGGGGGCGAGGCCTATCAGCGTCTGACCTTCCTTTCCGACCGCTTCCTGGCGATTGTGGCGATCGCCCTGATCGTTGTGTTTCAGCCCGAGTTGCGCCGGGCGCTCATTCGGCTGGGTGAAGGAACGTTTTTCAGGTCTACCCCGGGCGAGATTGCCCAGACCATCGATGCGATCGTGGAATCGGCCAATTATCTCAGCCGTGCCAAGTTCGGCGGATTGATCGTCATCGAACGAAGTGTCGGCCTAGGTGGTCTTGCGGAAGAAGGCACTCGGCTTGAAGCCAAGGTTTCGGCGCCGCTTCTCGAGACGATTTTTTATCCCGGATCCGCCCTTCACGATCTGGCTGTCATCATCCGGGGGAATGTCGTCTGGGCCGCGGCGGTGCAGCTTCCGCTCGCCGAGCCGGGCGATCTTCCCGATGATTCTCTTGGCGCCCGGCACCGTGCGGCCGTAGGGGTGACCAAGGAATCAGACGCTGTGGTAGTGGTCGTCAGCGAGGAAACCGGGCGCATTCGAACCGCCGAACGCGGGAGGTTGAGCGAACCGCTTGCGATCAACGAACTGCGGACGCTCCTTCAGAATCGTCTCATGGACGAGCGCGAAACAGTGACCGAGGCAACCAGCGCCGGCGCACGCCAGACCCAGCGCCGCGAGGCCTCAAGCGAGGCGGATAAGGAGGAAGCCGCGTGACGTCTCGCAACGCACCATGGCTCGATCGCGCGCGAACCTTCATCCTTGTGACGGTCGTGGCGGCGCTCGTCTGGGTCTTCGCCGAGGGCGAAAGCCTGCGTTCCGGCGAGCGCCAGGATGTTCGACTCCGGTTCTCGTCAAACCAGGAAATGTTCGTCAGGCCGATCGACATGTCCGGCAATGCAGTCATACGGCGCATCCGCATCGACGGCGCGACCAATGCCGTCGGCGAAGTCTTGAGGGCCATCGGGCAGGAGATCGTGCTCGAACGCGGCAGGGATTTCCCGGGAACACCTGGGGAATACACCATCGAACTTCGCGAAGCCCTGAAACGTCACCCCGCGTTGTCTGATCGCGGCGTAACAATCCGAGAGGTCGAACCGGAATTGGTCCGCGTTCGCGTGACAGAGCTTCAGACAGTGCAGGCCCGGGTCATTTTTCCGGGAATCAGTTCGCGAGATCATGTTCAAGCCGAGGCGCGACCATCGACGGTTTCCGTCACCCTGCCGCGGTCTGTAGCCCAGGAATTGCCCCAGCGCCTGGAGATTCCTGTGGATCTCACGCCGGAGAGGCTGTCAGAACTTGGTACAGATGGAGCCGCCGAGCTGCGCGACATCCCGCTCGATCCTCCGGAATCACTGAAATCGCTCGATGGATTCCGGATCAATCCATCGTCAATAGCAGTCTACGTGACCCGGGTCGAACTTCGTGGTCGTAAGACTCTCCCGGTCGTCGCGGTGCATCTACGCATTCCGGCTGTTTCGTACGGCAAGTACGAGATCGAGGTCGATCCGAGTGATGAAACCCTGGACAACGTGGTCATCAGCGGCCCGGTAGATCTCCTAGCCCAGGTCGGCCCGGGCGGGCAGTATCAGCCCCTCGCGGTCGTCGAACTTTCTCCGAGTGAACTTGACGGGGCGATTGACCAGGCCCTTCGATCCGGGAGCGTCTGGGCGACGATCGAGCGACTCCCGGCGCTCATCCGCCTCCCCCCCGGTTTGGGGGATGACTGGGATGCTGACGATCGGCTCATCACGATCCGTGTTCGCCGCAGGGTCGGCTCGGGCGAACTGACGACCCCGCCTGGCGGCGAGTGAGCCTCAGAATCAGGAAACGGCCTTGGGGCGGCGCTACGCTTGCTCCCCTTCGGTCGGCCGCCGTGCGTGGGCGTGCCGGTGGTGTCGTCATCGCGTTTCGGCGGCCAGCGTGCCGCGGCCAATTTCAGGAACCTCGCCGTGAAGATCAAGACTGACGAAATCGCGAGCGTGATCAAGCAGGAGATCGAGCAGTATTCGGCGGACCTGGAAGTCTCCGAAGTCGGCCGCGTGATGGAGCTGGGTGACGGCATCGCCCGGATCTACGGCCTGTCGAAGGCGATGGCCGGCGAGCTGCTCGAGTTTCAGACCTCGGAAGGCACCGTGATGGGTCAGGTGTTCAACCTTGAGTTGGACACCGTCGGCGCGGTGATTTACGGCGACTACCTGTCGGTGCGCGAGGGCGATCTGGTCAAGAGCACGGGCCGCCTGCTCGAAGTGCCAGTGGGTGATGCATTGCTCGGGCGCGTGGTGAACCCGCTGGGGCAGCCGCTGGACGACAAGGGGCCGATCAACGCCTCCGAGTTCCGGAAAGTGGACATTATCGCGCCGGGCATCGCTGAGCGCCAGCCGGTGACTGAGCCGCTCCAGACCGGCGTCAAAGCGATCGACGCGATGATCCCGATCGGCAAGGGGCAGCGAGAGCTGATCATCGGCGACCGTAAGACCGGCAAAACGGCCGTCGCCCTCGACACGATCATCAATCAGAAGCAGTATTGGGGCACACCCGACGCGGTCGTCTGCATCTACGTAGCCGTCGGTCAGAAGGAATCAACCGTCGCCGGCGTCGTCGAAACGCTGCGGAAGCACGGCGCGATGGATTACACCATTGTCGTCAACGCCGCCAGTTCCGACCCTGCTCCGATGCAGTACATCGCCCCGTACACCGGGTGCACGATGGGCGAGTATTTCATGTGGCAGGGCAAGAACGGCAAGACCCCCAAGCACGCGCTCTGCATCTATGACGACCTTTCCAAGCAGGCGGTCGCGTATCGCCAGCTCTCGCTATTGCTCCGTCGCCCGCCGGGCCGCGAGGCGTATCCCGGCGACGTGTTCTATCTGCATAGCCGCCTGCTCGAGCGCGCCACCAAGCTCAGCGATGAGAACGGCGGCGGTTCGCTGACGGCCCTTCCCGTGATCGAGACGCAGGAGGGCGACGTGTCGGCCTACATCCCCACGAACGTGATTTCGATCACCGACGGGCAGATCTATCTCGAACCGGAACTCTTCTTCTCGGGTGTGCGCCCCGCCATCAACGTGGGCATCTCGGTAAGTCGAGTCGGCGGCAACGCCCAGGTCAAGGCAATGAAGAAGATCGCCGGTTCGCTGCGACTCGACCTCGCCGCGGCACGCGAACTCGAAGCCTTCGCCCAGCTCGGCACCGAACTCGACAAGGCGACGCAGCGCCAGCTCGATCGTGGTCGGCGCATGGTCGAACTGCTCAAGCAAGGCCAGTACACGCCCTTCAACGTGGTGGATCAGGTGATCTCGATTTTCGCGGGCACCAAGGGTTTCCTCGACGACGTGCCGGTCTCGGCGGTGCGCCAGTTCGAAACCGAAATGCTTGCCAGTTTCCAGGGCCGCAACAAGCCGATCTGGGATGAACTGAACAAGACACGCGCACTGAGCGCCGACCTTGAGAAGAAACTGACTGACGCCATCACGACGATCAAAGCCGACTTCAAGGCGAAGTAAGGCGACAGCACAGTAAGATATATCCGAACGCCTGCCCATCTCCCGGGCAGGCGTTTCTGCTTTGCATAAGTAGAAAACAAACATCGTCCGTGCCCGAGAATGCCCAGTGATCCCAGTTCGAACCGAAGTCGATGTCGTCGTCGGGTAGTGTGCAAACAGCGCCGTCTCGAATACATCAAGAGAGTGAGCACCAGTCCAGGCTCGGTGCTGTGGGCGGCAGATCGGGGTATGCTCAGGTGCAATGGTGCGGAGGGGTTGAACGGTCTGAGTTTGACGATATTCATGTGTGACATGGTGATGAACTCGATGATGCCGAGGCGGCATCGTCGCTGCCAAGGGATGGCGAGCGGAGGGTGGAGCACTCGGCCAACTATGCTCCACGGCGCGCAACAATGGATGCCATTCGCACGATTGCGATCATGCTGCACAAGCGCCAACGCCGCGCCCCGGCGACCAACTATCGCATCTGGGCTTTGGCCGAAAACTGGAAGCGCTGGGGTTTGAAGGTCGAGTTGATCTGGGGCCCAGCGCGAGAGATCGACGCCGACCTGCTGATTCCGCATGTCGATGTCTCGGTGATTCCCGATCGCTATTGGGAAGCCATGCAGCGGCATCCGCGCGTGGTCAACCGGCGTGTTCGCGATATCCGCAAGACGGTCTACAGCAAAGGTGTGCTCATACCTTCGAGCGACTGGAAAGGCCCAGTGATCGTCAAAACCGTCTTCAACAGCGGCGGCGGGTGGGATGCCGCCCTCGCCCGACCTCCCGCGCGACCCACCCGATGGCGACGCATGAAGCGCCGACTGCTGGAATCGCCCTGGGTCGAACGCCGACGCCTGGGGCATGCGGCGAGCCTGCGCCGGTATTACATCTTCCGGTCGCTTGATCACGTGCCGCGAAAGGTATTTGACAATCCGGCGTTGTTCGTCGAGCGATTTGTACCCGAGCGCCATGGGGCGGAATATGTCATGCGGATGCTGATCGTCTTCGGTGATCAGTGGTCGGGGCGCATGCTCGTGGGCGCTGACCCGTTTGTGAAAGATCGCAACAGTCGGTTGCTTGATCTGCACGAGGTGCCCGCGGAGGTCGCCGCGCAGCGCATCGAACTCGGTGTTGACTACGGCAAGCTTGATTATGTGATGCACGACGGCGTGCCCGTGCTCCTGGATGTGAACATCACACCGACACTCAGCGGGCCGATCACCGAAGAAAAAATCAACCAATCCGCCGAGCTTGCGCGGGGATTACGGTGTTTCGGGTCGGTCTCCGCCCAGGGCTGAGCCGGCCGGTCCGGTCCCCCCCGTGTTCACGGCCGAGAACGGCGCCCGACAGCGCACGACGCATCGACCGGAGAGAAAAACACGCACGGGTCGCCCCGGGGATTGCCCTGATTTCACGCGTCGCGATATCGTGTGCGCACACACGGCCAGACGCAAAATCCTCTCATGCGGCTTCGCGGCGGCGGTGCGCGCTTATAGACTGCTGATGGCACGCCTGAGGGCACACTTCGATGCCTGGGAGAGGACGTGTACGAGTTCGGGGGGTGAGAGGAGTTTGAATGGCGGCGAACACACGTTGCGCATTTTTGATCGTTTCGGCGGGCCTGACGGGCGCCGCCGCGGCAGAGCCTGTGATTGCGATCTCTAAGGACGGTAGAACCGTCGTGCAGGTGTTGCCCTCAGAGACCGATAACTGCGGCTGGACGACAGAGACCGGCGTTTCCCTCGAGACGACGGCGGGGTGGACGCTGAATTTGCGTCGCCAAGTGGGGGTTGTGCGTGTGGCCGACCTGAACGGCAACGGACTTCCGGATCTGTTTGTCGGGTGTTACCAGAGCAGTGCTTCGCCCCCCTACACCGACTGGTACGACATGATCTTTTACAACACGGGCAATCCGGCTGCGCCGTTCGGGGCAGCGCCTTCCTGGATTGCTTCGGACCAGATCCACACCGGCGACGCCCAACTCGGCGACATCAACGGCGATGGGTTTCTTGACGTAGTGGCAATCTCGGGTGGATTCAGTTTCAGTCCGCCGCGAATCTACTTCGGCGCAGCGGGCGGGCCGAGCACCAGCCCGGGTTGGCTGAGCACACCTCCCCGCGCGGGGTGGGCGACCGGCGGTCTGTTGTTCGACGTGGACAACGACGGCGATCTCGACTTGTTCACGACCAACCAGGGCGTTTCGGGCGCGGTGCCGAGCGATGCCTGGCGCGCGATGTATCTGCATCGTAATCACGATGGCGTGCTCGAAACATCGCCGAGCTGGCAGTCAGAAGAGGTATCGATTCAGAACACCGCCGCGGCGATCGACTACGACGGCGACGGGTTTCTTGATGTCGCCGTCAGCAAATGGGTGAACTTTGAGAGCGGCATCTACCGGAACATCGGCGGGAACCTTGAAACCACGATGGTGTGGGGTGTGGGCACAACCGGTACGGATCGCGGCGTGGCGGCGGGCGATGTCGACGGCGACGGAGATACCGACCTGGCGTTCTACATCGGGTCGACGGGCACGCGCCTGTATGACAACGACGGGGGCGTTCTCACTCCGGTCTATACCTCGAACCCGCCGTTCCGCGGCGCGCAAGAGATCGCCCTGGTCGACATTGATAACGATGGCGACCTTGATCTTGTAGAAGTGCACTTCAGCGACGGTCGCACGCATGTTTATCTCAATACCAGCGGCGTGCTCTCGACCGCGCCCGACTGGACATTCGATGCGCCCGAGGTCGGCAACGCCATCGAAATCGCCGATGTCAACGGCGACGGGGCGCCCGACCTGATCGTGGGGTATTCGGGCAACATCAGCGTGCGGATATTCTTCGGCATTCCGCGTGTCTGTCGCGCAGACCTGACCGGGTCGAGCGACCCGAACGACCCGGCCTATGGCGTGCCCGACGGGCAGATCGACATCGCGGACTTCTTTTATTACCTCGATCAGTTCGTCGCGGGCAATCTTGCCGTCGCCGACCTTACCGGAAGCAGCGATCCGAATGATCCGGCCTACGGCGTGCCCGACGGGCAGATCGACATCGCCGATTTCTTCTACTACCTCGATCTTTTCGTCCAGGGGTGCCCTTGAACTTCAGGATCCGCACAAAGGAGTACCTTCCATGCGAAGCACATATATCGCAGCGATCGTTTCGACTTGCGGGGTTGCCGCGGCCCAGATCGATTTTTCGATCCAGACGCTGCTGATGGGCACCGTGTTCAACAGCCCGTCCAGCCTGGTGGTGGATGACAACGGCGTAATTCACCTGGCCTACACCAGCCAGTTCGGCACAGACAGCACCGGAAAGGAAGTGTGGTACGCCAACAATGCCTCGGGAGCGTTCCAGTTCAACCAGGTCACGAATAACACCGTTCGCGAAGAGTTTCCGTATCTCTTTCTCGGCCCGGACGGCGTCGTGCACCTTGCTTTCCACACCGGCACGGCCACGACAAACAAGATCCGATACGTCAACAGCGCCATGGCCGATCTGCTGCACGCAGGCGAGGCGGACATCATCGACATCACTCCGCCCGGTTTCATCAAGGTCAAGGGTGCGGCCGATGCCACCGGCACCACGCACTTCGTGTTCTATAACCAGGGTGACGGGCCGGACGACATCTTCTATACCTCATGGTCGGCGACGAACGGTGTTTCGCCGCTCGTCAATCTCTCCATCGGCAACAACCCATCGGGCGATGATACCGAGCCGTCAATCGCCGTCGGCCCCGATGGCGTCGTGCATGTCGTGTATCAGGCCGGATGGGTGCTCGGAGGCCCGTTGCGCTATCTCAACAACGCCGGAGGTTCTTTCGCGTTCGTTCCGACCGGGGTTTCAGGCACAATCGCTGACACCCAGGTCGGCGTTTCCCCCGACAACATCGTGACGATCACCTTCGAACGCGGCGATTCCTTCAATGTGATTGAAAACGACGGCAGCGGGTTCACCCCCGAAGCCATGATTACCCCGCTCGGTCAGTATCGCCCCGCCTTCTATGACAAGTTCGCCTACGGACCTGACGGGCGTCGATATTTCGCCTTCGCCAGCAATATCAACACTCGCGGCATTTACCTCATCGTTGAAACAGAGAACGGCTTTACGACACCCCAACGGCTTGATGTCGATGCGCCGCTCAGCTTCCTCTCGGCCTCGATCGGCATCAACTCTTCCGGCCTGCTCGCCATCTCGCTCACAACGGGCGCAAGCCGCGGCGGAACGGTCGTCGCTGACCTCTTTCTCGCAACGGCCGATCTCTCGGGCGGCTGTCCTGCCGATTTTTCCGGTGCGAGCGATCCCAATGATCCGGACTACGGCATCCCCGATGGTCAGGTCGATGCTTCCGACTTCTTCTATTACCTCGATCAGTTCGCCGCGGGCAATCTTGCCGTCGCCGATCTCACCGGAAGCAGCGATCCCAACGATCCGGCCTACGGCGTGCCTGACGGCCAGATCGACGCGACCGACTTCTTCTACTTCCTCGATATCTTCGTCGTCGGGTGTCCCTGACCCGGCATCATGAATGCTCCAACGCACCTTCTCGCTATGGAGCGCAGGCATGGTCTGCGAATGCACTGACTATGCCTGCGCCTGCGTGTAGTCTGATCGTGGATCGCGATCATCTGCCGGTGAAAAGTCAAACGTCATCATGTACGTTGCGCTGCTCACTGGAAACGTCACGTCGCATCGATAGCCGATAAAGGCATCGAACGGCCACTCGAGCGATTGGAACAGATGCTGCGTCAACTCGCGATGACGCGGCCAGGCATCGCTATCCGAGGCATCCATGCCTGGGCCGAGGACACGCAGATCCACCGAAACCGGCAGGCGCTCATGCCACCGGGGCGTCGTGTCAACCCCGGGCGACGGAAGCGACATATATGCCGCAAGCAGCGGCACGCTCGAGAGCGCCAGCGAGCGGTGAAGATACACGTCAAACAACAACCGCCGCGTCGGAGTCCGGATACGCGTGACCAAGTTCAGCACCGGGGTGTCGTGGGTCGCAGGGTGCGAAACCGGCGCCATTCGATGCCCCAGCACCACGTCAACCGAGTTCTCGCCCTGTGTCGCCGCAGGATCGATGATGTGCACCAACCCCCCCTGCGGGCCGCGACTCATGACCGTCGGCAGCGGCATGGTGCTGAAACCCTCCAGCAGCGCTCCTGGGTTCGGCCCGCGAAGCCCGGCATAGCGAGTCGAGCCGCCTTCGCCGCTGTCCGAGGAGTGGGCAATAGTCGCCGCGATCGGTGTCGCGCCCGGCCGTGTCTGCTGACCGATAAACCCGGTAACGCCCCCGCGCTCGATCCGTGTTGCATCATCCGGAAGCGGACGCACCACCGAAATGCTCAGCAGAAGGTCCATCTGCTTACCCATCAGATCCACCGCATCGGCGAACAAGCGCCTGCGAAGCCGAAGATCCTGCTCCGCTCCCGCGACTGACCCCCCCTGAAGCGGACCAGTCATCGTTCGCGAAATCCGCGCCCGTAACCGCGCGTGACTTCCCGCCAGACGCGTGACCAACGACGAAAAATGCTTCGTTGCCGCCTCCGCCGCCGACACCGCTTCCTCGGCGCACCCTCGCGCTCTCGATCCGTCAATCACCGCCTGCAACCCCTGCACCCCAGGCACGCGCGTCAGCACCGCGAGCGGAGTCTGCCGTACCTTGATCGCCGCCATCAGCCGTTGACACGTATTCCAGTTGACGTCCAGGTACTCAGACATCGCCCGGAGATTCCTGCCGCCGTGCGGCAGCGAGGCAATCAGATACCCAAACTCCTCGGCCAGTCGATGTGCGACGGTTTCCGCCTCAGCCCGCTCAATCGGCGTCAGCGGCATATTCGTCAGCGGGACGGCCACCGGGAGCGTTCTGGCACGGGTAGAACCCTCATACATCCGAACACAATCCTATTCAAGGGGTGATTTTGACCATTTTCACCGATTCTACCTTGCTTCTACACCTCGAACAATTATTCTGGAAGTATTCTGAGAGTATGCTCGTTGCAAGATGTGCCAATCGTGGTGCAACGGGCTGGATGCACACCGCGCGCATGACCCCGCTCTGCCCGCACCAAGACAAGGAGGATCGAGATGAATCGCGCTCTGGCATTGTCATCGGGTCGTGCGATTATGATCGGCGCTGTGGGCTTGGCGGTTGCAAACCCCGCCTCGTTCGCGCAGACGGCAACATTCGAAGGCCTCGGCTATCTCGGCAGCAATCCCTTCAGCCGCGCCCGAGGCGTATCGGCCGATGGCAACACCGTTGTCGGCGTCACATCCATTCCGGAAGGCGGCAGCCGCGCCTTCCGCTGGACACGCACCACCGGCATGGTGTCACTCGGAGCGCTTGACGGCCAAAGCCTGCCGAGTGATGCCTTCGCAGCCTCCGCCGATGGTTCAGTGATCGTCGGTCAGAGCGGCGTCCTCCCGTTTGGCTTCATGGGCTTCCGGTGGACCGAGGCTGACGGCATGGTCGGCCTCGGACATCTCGGAACGACCCCCTCCACGTCTGCCACGGGCATCTCGGCCGATGGCTCCGTCGTCGTGGGCAGAAGCGTTTCTGCTGCAATCGGCAACGAAGCCTACCGCTGGACAGCAGACACCGGCATGGTCGGGCTTGGGCCGATTCCCGGTGGCGGCGGCACCAATGCCCGCAACATCTCGGCCGATGGAACCGTGATCGTCGGTGTGGGCACGGCTGCCGGCGGTCGCGCCGAAGCCTGGCGTTGGACCGAAGACACCGGCATCGTCGGCATCGGCAGGCTGCCCGGTCCGCCGTGGGCGCCGGATGCCGGCTCAAGCAGTGCCGCGGCCATCTCGGCCGACAACTCGACCATCGTGGGCCTCGGCATTGGCGAGTTCGGTCAGGCAGAGGCATTCAAGTGGCGAGTGGACACCGGGATCTTCGGCCTGGGCATCCCGTTCTTCGCCCTGGCGACCGAGGCGTACGGCGTGAGCGAAAACGGCAACATCGTCGTTGGCGAGGCCACGATCGATTTTGACGAAGAGTGGGTAAGCGCATTTATCGATCGCGGCGACGGCATCGAACTGCTCGAAGACGTCTTGCGCAATGACTTCGGCGTCGATCTCGGAACATGGATTCTCGCGGCCGCGACAGGCATCACTCCCGATGGCCGCGTGATCGTCGGCTGGGGACATCCAGACGGTGACCGCTACGGTGAAATCGAAGCCTTCATGGTCGTCTTCCATTGCCCCGCCGACCTCTCCGGCAGCTCCGATCCCAACATCATCGGGTATGGCCAGCCCGACGGCATCATCGACGCAGCCGACTTCTTCTACTACCTCGATCAGTTCGTCGCGGGCAATCTTGCCGTCGCCGACCTCACCGGAAGCAGCGATCCCAACGATCCGGCCTACGGAGTGCCTGACGGCCAGATCGACGCGACCGACTTCTTCTACTTCCTCGATATCTTCGTCGTCGGGTGTCCCTGATTGCGAATCGGCCAAAGATTGACCCATGCCCACCACGGACCACCCCTCACCAAAGGTCTGCTGGATATTCTCTCTCGCCAGGTGCGGCAGCAGCATCGCCGCGTATGCTGCCGCCGCGCCTTGGGGCATCCCCGTAGCCGATGAACCCTTCGGCCCCTGGGATCGCACCGGCCCCCCCTACCACTATCCGCCCGAGCAGAAGACACTCAAAGAACTCTACTGGGCGGTCGGCGAACACCTCACACCTGCCGTTGTCCATCTCGCCGATGTGGTCTTCCGGAAGATCGCCGCGGGAATGCCGACAGTCATCAGCAAGCACCCGCACGACATGATCAGGCCTGCCGAGTTCGCCCGCGAGTTTCCGCATCACAAGAGCGTCTTTCTCCTACGCAACCCGCTGTTGAGACTCAACAGCCTCTATGCCCGACAATGGATCAAGGCGATCGGTCCTAACCACGACCTCGACCGCTACAAACTCGTCGCGCGTCGCAGTCTCCACGCATCCCACCGGCTGATGTACGAAGACCTTCGCAGAAACCCCGCGGCCTTCTTCCGAACCCTTTGGGAAGCGTGGGAGTGGCCGTATACGCAGGCCGATCTCGAAGCGGCGCTCACCTACCAGAAAAACAACTACCACGCATCATCGCGCGCGCTCGGCGAGCGTTCGACCGACAAAGTGCTCAGCGAAGAGCGGTGGGCCGTTCCGGATCAAGCCCTGACCGAGTACCTCGCCGACGACTTCATCAGCGGGTTTATGCGCGACCACGGGTGGTCTACCGATCCCGACTACTACCGGCAGATGCAGTTTCGTACTCCGCCGCAACCAGCCTGATTCAGGCTCAAGTGTCCCGACCCGGAGATTTCAGAGACGCCACAGCGTCATGCCACGACCATGTGCCACTGACCTGCGTGGCTCGGCGAGCAGGTCAGTGCCCCAGGCGCGAGCTTCTGCGCAAACGCTCGGCGACTTCTCTTTCCCCCCTCCGGTGGGATGGATGTCGCGTCGGCTTCGTCCGTCCAGACCTCGTCATGGTCATCCCGCAGGATCACGCTGTCAATGTACGAGCTTGACCCGTATCCCGCAAGACCCGCGGTGTGGTAGAGGAAGATTTCCTTCGGGTCCGAGTCGATCGGATCGCCGTCGGCCTGGCGGAACGTGGCGACATGCTGCCAGCGCTCGTTGTAGACGAAGTGGAACTTGGGATCGTCGGCATCGACCACACCGTCGGGTGCCCCACCCCCGTCCTGCGTGCTGTCGAAGTGCCACGTGATCCGGTGCCCCAGGGGGTTGTACCAGTACTCGGCGACCAGATCCTGGTTGCTGGTCTTGAGCACCTGCCGCAGCCGCCCGAAGGGGTCGTAGACGTACTCGTAGTCCTTGCCGTCGTCGGTCAGGTTCCCGACCTCGTCATAGGCCAAGGTGTAATTGTCGGCCGAACTCGTGCCGGTGTCCGTGTCCCGTGCCAGGAGTTCGTTCGCGGAGCGGAAGTTCGCGGGAGACTGCAGTAATATGTCTGTCGCCGTCTCAAGATAAGCATAGTGCGATAAGATTGCTAATTATCAATTATCCACTTACGCCCATCGGGCAGCGAAGAAAATGCAGCGACAGGATACAATGAAGCAATTGTTGGACTACCAGAACGCAATGGATCTTGCGCTACACACCCAAAAGCCAGACTGTATGAATCGCATGAAGAGCTAGTCTCATAAAACCATCGCGGTTCCCCAGCCAGCGGTGAAGCAATTTGCTTCAAATGCACAGGAACAAGATCAACAAGACTGCTTGGATATTTGCCTTTGATGCTCTTGTATGTTTCAGCGGCTAACACGATCTCATTACCTCGATCTATTGACAATGAAATCTCAGGATACTTCCAATCTTGTACATAATTGTTATGCTTTCTACATGACACGCACAGAATACTTACAAGGACTGCCAATGCAAAATCTGCATTTGAGAGTCGGAACATTGACGGCCTCCTGTTAATCAAACTACTCAACAACAACTCTAGTGTCGCAACGAACACGCTTCAGGGATGTACGAACGCCATCCAAGCAACATGACAGGTACATTTTCATTTTGGAGCATCCCTGTCCCATTCGATTTGCATTAAGATCCTCAAGTACGTCATTTGCGCTATTCTGCGACCAGTTCACTGAACAACATTCATGTGCCATTAAGATATCGTCTGCGCGGTCGTCCCTAATGTACTTGCGTAGGCATGCAGAATACAGACAGTGCTGCAGCGCGTTTCTCGCAAATTTATAGCATGGAGTTCCAGGCGTTCCCTTAGTATGTATTTCGGCCGAGTTCCTTGCTATCAAAGCACAATCAACGACGTGCTGTTGTGCACCACGTCCATATTCTTTGCGAATTCGAGCCAGTTCCCAGCACTCACAATCCTGATAGCTACTTACTCCATTGCATGGGTACACATATGATGAGCAAAATCGATTTATCAAGGGGATAATCAAATCATTGCCTGGCGCAATGCGCTGAGGGCAGGTCCAAGTGTCTGAGTCGTTATGTGGCCATGAACGACATTGAACTGTCGGCTGACCGCCCCCTTGTGTGGGATATTCGCCCATCGTTTGAGTAGTTGGATTGTGATTGTTAGTTGTAACTGATCCGCAGGCGAGTGCCATAGCATCTCTATCGGTAACTGGCCGCGATTTGTGGCTCTCATACAACCCCATCCCATCGACGTATCCCAGCGGATCTCTGCGTGTCCACCGTCCGGTGTCCGGATCGAGGACACGATTGCGGACATGGTACTTGTTGATTGCCGGGTCCCACTCGTAGCCGGCGAGGCCCTTGCGGTTGCGGACGCTGAACGTGCCCAGGCTCGCGCCGGTGTGGCCTTCGCTCAGGACGTTGCGGCCGAGGTCGTCGGCGTACGTGTTGCAGTCGAGCCAGAAGAAGAAGTCCGAGGCGTCGATGGTGCCGTCTGGACGACCGTAGTCCGGATCACCGGGATCGGTGCTCCCGGTCATATCGGCGAGGTCGTCAGGAGCCGATGACAAGTCTAAATAGGTGAACTGATCGTCAATGTCCACGATCCCGTTGGGCACGAGGTAGTGATCGTCCATGTCGTCGCTGCTGCCGCTGAAGTCGCCGTGGGAACTCCCGTGCGGCGTGCCGTACGGCTCGTACCAGGCGCGTTCGAGCACCCTGCCGTTGTGCGCAAGCAACGCCACGACATCCGCTCGCCAGTTCTGCACGTAATACACGCGGCGGTCGAGCGTCGCGTCGGCTTCGTCCGTCCAGACCTCGTCATGGTCATCCCGCAGGATCACGCTGTCAATGTACGAGCTTGACCCGTATCCCGCAAGACCCGCGGTGTGATAAAACTGCACCTTAGAGGCTGTTGCACAACGTGGTTCCTTGCGCAAGCGTGCATGCCACATTCACATCGACCGACGAATCAAAGGTGATGTTCTGTGCCTAAGCGATGGCCTCCGCGCGGGTGCCATGCGCAGAAAATCGCACGCTACGCGCACTGGCCCTGGTCAATCGCACGAAGATACGCCCAGGTATAAATGCCCGACTCATGCCCATCGCTGAACCGAATGCGAATCGCGTAATTGCCCACCAACTCAGCATCGAGCGCTGTCAGCGCACCACTCCCACCGGGGGGCACCACGGCCAGCGGGTTGCGTGCCATCTCATCACGCAGCGTGCGCATGTCCGCCGAAGGGCTCATCCGGCGCAGATACGCCACCGAGTAATACGACGTGGTGCCATCCGCCCATTCGATCGTCAAGCCCCGGTCTCGCTTCAGGTCAATCTGTACCGGTGTCGGCCCCGTCATGCGGTTCCTTTCCCGCTCGAACCATAGGAAACTCCACTTCCCTCTTCGTGACTCCCCGGCACATTCCTACGCTTGTGTTCCCATGCCGACCCCGTTCGCAGACCGTCTCGCCGCCGCCCTCGATGCCTCTGCGCCGATCTGCATCGGGCTTGACCCGGTCCTCGAACGGCTGCCCGTAGAAATTCGCTCCCGGCATGCCGATGCCGCCACGGCCCTCGAAAAATTCTCTCGGGGGGTGCTCGATGCCGTCCGAGGCGTCGCGCCGGTCGTCAAGTTTCAATCCGCCTGCTACGAGCGCTTCGGCTCTCCCGGCATGGCCGTCCTCGAAGAAGCCATCGATCACGCACGCAACCTCGGCCTACTCGTCATTCTCGATGCCAAGCGAGGCGATATCGGCATCAGTAACGACCACTACGCCGCGGCGGTCGCGCTCACAGGCGCCCATGCGGTCACCACCAGCCCCTATCTCGGCGTCGAGACGCTCAAGTCCTTCTTGGCACAGGGGTTGGGCGTCTTTACCCTGGTCCGCACCAGCAACCCCGAGGGCGACGCCATCCAGTCAGCCCGCCTGCAAGACGGCCGCACAATCGCCCAGTTCATCGCGGCCGAGGCCGCGCGCATCGGTGCCGACTCTCGAGGCGAGCGCGGCCTGAGCAACCTCGGCGCGGTCGTCGGCGCAACGAAAGCCGATGAAGGTGCTGAACTTCGCGCTGCCATGCCCGATCAGCCCGTCCTCATCCCTGGGTATGGCGCCCAAGGAGGAGGCGCCGCCGGGGTCCGAAGCCTCATCCGGCCGGGGATGTCCTCGCCCGGCGACGCGGGCATCCTTGTCACAGCAAGCCGATCCGTGATTTACCCCCCTTCAAAAGAAGGGTGGCAACAGGATATTCGTGACGCGGCAGCGCACTTCGCCGGCGAGATCACACAGATCATCAAAGAGATGCCTGCATCTGCCTGACGCAAGCAAAAAAAAAACAGGCCGCCGAAAGGAAACCCTCCGGCGGCCTGAGAACAGTGAGCAAGTGAAGCATACATGGGACGCAGGCAAACCCCGATCGCCCGGGGTTACCCCATGTAGGAGAGACAGACGAAGCTCCGTCCCGTCATCTTCTAGGGAAATAGCCTATTCGGGACCGAATGCCAGCGAATTACATAGTTTTTGTACGCTATCGCATTCGGAGAGGGGTTTTCTGAGAATATCACGCTAGGAAACCCCCACAAGCCGGTGGGCGACGCGCACCCCGCTGCCCAACGCACCCTCCATATACCCGACGAATCCGTACGAGCAATGTTCGCCGGCAAACTGCACTCGACCAAGCCCGTTCACAAGAGTCGGGCCGTACTTGAAGATCTCGCCGAGACCGGGAAACGAGTAGCCTGCCCGCACAAGGGGATCCCCCGGCCAATCGATGAACATCTCACTTGTAGTCGCTTTGCCGATCCCCGGGTAGAGCGCCTCAAGGTCATCGCGTTGGCGCTCTCGGCGGATCCCTTCTGGCCTGGCGAGCACACGTTCAGCGGCGGGGCCGCCGCTGAACGCAGTCATGGCGTACCCATGCTCTCCGGGTTGGCCGTCGGTGGCATGCCACGTCAAACTGACATCACTATCCGTAAAAGCATCAGGCGAATACCCGAGCGTGCGCCAATGGGGCTTGTCGAGCAGGCTGATGTGCTTGATCGCAAGGCCCATCTGGGGAGAGAAACCCGCAGGCAGGGGCAATCGAAGTTCGATGCCGGGCCAGGCCGACGGCGGCACCGCGAGAACGACGGCATCGGCTTGGAGCAAGTCGCCCCGTTCGGTGCGGATCGTGGGCTGGGGGTGTGTAGCATCGATCATCACCACGCGGACCCCCAGCCGAACACGCGTGGGACCGAGTGCTTCGGCGAGCCTCTCGGCCATCAACTGGTTGCCCCCCTCGCACCGGTACACCTCTGATTGCGTCCAGTAGTCTTCCAGCCCACCCCCCTTGATCATGCTGAGGAGGGCCAGAAGGTTCTGGCGTTCGATGGCGACGCCGTTGTCGGCAGCGAACATCGCGCCGAGCGCGTGCCGCACGCGGTTCGGCATGTTCGAGCGTGTCAGCCAGTCGCCCACCGAGCGGGCATCCAGTTCACGAGCGCCAGGGCTTTCCCAGGGGCGCGTGGGGTCGATCGGCTGGGCGAGCGCCGTGAGCGGCGACACGGCCATGTCAAGTAACTCGTACAGTTCCTCAGACTCGGAGGCGGTCAGCGATTCTCCGCCAAGCACAAACGGGAGGTCGAGGTCTTCTTCCGTAGCTTCGCGGAGCGCAAGGCCGAAGCGCTGCGCGTATCCAAGCCATGTCGGATGGTTCGCTCCAATGAATTCACCACCAGCCTCTATGGTTTTCCCTGGGATGCGATCATTCAGAGAAAGCACCCGGCCGCCCACCCTGTTCCGGGGTTCGAGAACGATCGGGTCAGCCCCAGCACGCAGAAGCTCGAAAGCGCACGCGAGGCCGGCAAACCCCCCCCCGACGATGAGCACCCGACCGAGTGTCGTTTCGGGGACGAGTGGCGACATCGGAGGCAGCGGCTTGCGGGGGGAAGACGATGTACAACCCGCGGCCAACCCCGCCGCGGCGATCGCTGCGCCCCGCAGAAATTCTCGACGAGCGAGAATGCGTTCGCGAGGTCCGAACCGTTCGGCGAGTCGAACGAAGAGCGATCGAGACATGATGTTCTCCCGCCCGGGTGCCCAGGTGTGACCAAGCAGAATACTCGCAAATTGACGATTGAGGGGAGCGCCGTAGCGCGTGGGGCAGTGCGCGCGCTCTGGCGCGGTTTGACGGGGCTGTTGGTTGCCGCGATGGCAGCAGGGTGCTCGGGCGGGAACCCAAGGAGTTCATTGTCGTCAATGAGCGCGGTTTCCGGCGTTGGTCATCTGGATATCCAGATTTGGACCGTCGGGAATCGAAGTGAAGCGATCGCACGGGCGCTTGAAAAATATGAGGCGTCTCCGACGCCGATCCCGGATGCGCTTCGAGAGCGATTTCGGGCGAACGGTTTTCGGGTGCTCGCGATCCCGAATGCCGAGGTTGACGCGCTACGGCTGGCGCTTCCGACGGCTGGGCCGAGCGAGCAACGTCGGTTGGTGGAAACCACGGATTGGGCGGTTGCGGTCGAAGGCCCATCCTGGCGCATACCCGTGGGCGCTGCGCTCGATACCGGCTATATGGAACTTGGGCCGGGACGGCTGCGCCTTCTGGTGCGGTCGTGGGCGACCCCCCAATTCGGGCGAGCGGGCGGACCGCACTCGGGCCAATGGGTTGACCTGCTGGTGGAGCACGCGGGTGTGCCGCGTCGGGGCAGTTTTGACCCCACGCCGACACTGCGGCAGCCGGAGCGGTTTGCATTTGAGCGGTTGAGTTTTGAGATCGTGCTGGAACAGGCGACGGCGATCGTGCTGGTGCCGGAGGAGCCTTCGGTTTCCTGGGCGGAACGTGCGGAGGCGTATGCCGGTAGGAATGCCCCCGTGGTGGAGAGCGGATCGTCGGAGGTCGGCCCCCCGGCCCCGCAGGCGTTGACGCTGGGTGAGTTGATGCTGGGCGGGCGGCGGTCGGAGGGGTCGGGAGGTGCCAGGCGGATCGTGGTGCTTCGTCCGGGCCTTGGGGCCAGGTTTCGCCTGCTCACGGACTGATGCCGGGGGCGGCGTTGGTCCCTAGACTCCGGTATGAGTGAGCGTGTCGTGCTGCTGTGCCCTGGTCAGGGCGCTCAGGCCGTGGGGATGGGCCGGGCGTGGTTGGAGCGATCTGCCGAAGCAAGACAGGTCTTTGAGGAAGCCGATCGGATTCTCGGCGATGAGTTGGGTGCGCCGCTCTCTCGGCTTTGTTTTGAAGGGCCGGCCGACCGACTGAACCAGACGGATGTCAGCCAGCCGGCGATCTTCGTCAGTTCAGTCGCCTCGTGGCGCGCGGTGCTTGCGTTGAAGGGTTTGGGGGCGAATGACCTGACGCCGGTGTGTGTGGCGGGGTTGAGTCTAGGGGAATATACGGCCCTGCATCTTGCCGGCGCAATCGGCTTTGAGGATGCCCTTCGCGTAGTGACTTTGCGCGGGCGCGCGATGCAGGATGCCGCGATATCAACCCCCTCGGGCATGGTGGCGTTGATCGGCGCTGATGAGGCGCAGGCCATGGCGTTGTGCGAGGCTTCGCGCCAGGGCGAAGTCTTGGTGAGTGCGAATTTCAACGCACCCGGGCAGGTGGTGATCAGCGGTTCAAAGGGGGCTTGCGAGCGTGCGGTCGGCAAGGCTTCGGAGATGGGACTGCGCGCGCAACCGCTGCCGGTTGCGGGGGCGTTTCATTCACCGATCATGGCGCCGGCGGCCGAGCGGCTTGCCGGAGCGCTTGCGGGCGTAGAGATTCGCCGGCCTCGCTGCCCGGTGCTATCGAATGTGACGGGCGAGCCTCATGGGGAAGAAGCCTCGGGGATTCGTCGCCTTCTTGTGGAGCAAGTGTGTTCGCCGGTGCGTTGGGAAGCGAATTGCCGATGGATCCTTTCCCACGTGCAGGGCGAATGGCACGAGTTGGCCCCGGGCAAGACACTTGCGGGCCTGATGCGTCGGATTGATCGCGCGGCGAAGGTGGTTTCTCACGACACCCCGGAGGGTTGAAGGCGATGGGCAAAGGTTCGAGACAGTTCGTTCGCGTCGGCATGCTCGGCCTGGCTGCGCTGTCGGTGTCGTTGGCAGGGTGCGAGAAGAAAGCGGAGCCGCCGCCCCCACCCCCGCCTCGCCCGACCGGCCCGCCGCCGCCGCCGCCGCCGGTATCGCTTACGAGCGTGCGTCCTGCGGGGCTTGATGCGCGGGTGAGTTTCGAGCAGGCGCACGCGCCGGTCGACGGGGCGCTCGCGCGTGGGATTTTCACGCTGGCGGATTCGTTGGCGAAGAAGGACGCACAGCGGTTGAACGCGATACTGAATCGCGCGGGCAAGGACGTGCTGGTGCAGGTGCGCAGCGCGTGGGACGAACTGGAGATCGAGGCGGTTCGCGTGGTGTATGTTGATGAGGCGGCCCGGACGAGCGCCGACATCTCAACCTCGACCGTTGTGCTTGCGGTCAAGAGCACAAACCATGCCGACCCGAACCCGGTATCCGGGGCGATTGTGCTCGTGTGGAATGCTGAGAAGCTCGGCGACTCGTGGGTGTTCGGTCCTCGGGTGAGTTCTTCGCAGGTGCGGACGCTCGCGACGGACTGGGACGGGCGGACGATGGGCGAGTATGCGGGAACGGAGTTCGGGCTGCCTCCGGAGCTTGAAGCACTGTTGTCGATGCCGTTTGTGCCGCCGATGCAGGATGCGCCTTCGGGTGGTCAGCCGCGGCCTCGAACGCCGCGACCGGATGAGGGGCCTTCGTCGCCTGGTGGTCCCGCGGGCGGATGATCTCTTACTAGGGGGTCGTGATGGAGCAACGAGTGGCATTTGTGACGGGGGCGAGCCGCGGCATCGGCCGGGCGATCGCCATGCGGCTGGCTCGCGATGGTCGGCACGTGGTCTTGGTGAGCCGGAGTGAAGGGCCGCTTGGCGATGTTCGGTCGGCGATCGTGGAGGCCGGCGGATCGGCGAGCGTCAAGGCGGTTGACGTGGGCGACGGCGCCGCACTGGCCCGCGTGATCGACGAGACGGCTTCGGAGTTGGGCCGAGTTGACATTCTCGTGAATAACGCGGGGATTACTCGAGACGGGCTTGTGCTTCGGATGAGCGACGAGCAGTGGGATGAAGTAATTCGTGTCAACCTGACCAGTGCGTTCGTGGCGATTCGCGCGGCAGCGCGTCACATGATGCGCGGCAAGTTCGGTCGAATCGTGAATATCAGCTCGACCAGCGGGGTCGTCGGGAACGCGGGGCAGGCGAACTATGCCGCGGCCAAGAGCGGCCTGATCGGCCTGACCAAGAGCATCGCGCGGGAGTTGGGGAGCAAGGGGATCACGGCGAACGTGATTGCTCCGGGGTTTGTCGAGACCGACATGACCGACAAACTGCCTGAGGCAGCGAGGCAGGCGTTTCTCGATTCGCTGCCGGTGAAGCGCGGCGGCAAGCCGGAGGACATTGCCGCGGCGGTGGCCTATGTCACGGCGGATGACGCGGGGTATCTGACTGGGCAGACGATCTGTGTTGACGGCGGAATGACCATGTGCTGAAGCGGGCACCCCGCCTCACGGCTGGAAATCGGACGCATGACCTCGGCCCTTCCGCTTTCGGTGGCGATTCCGTGCAAGAACAGCGAGCGGACCATCGGGCGCACGCTGGAGAGCCTTCGGGGGCTGGCGTCGGAAATTATCGGTGTGGATTCCGGCTCTGAGGACGGCACGATTCGGCTGCTCGAAGAGGTGGGGGCTCGGGTCGAGCGCATCACGTGGGCCGGGTATAACGACGCAGCGCAACGCGCGCTGGAAATGTGCACGCAGCCGTGGGCGATGATTCTGGACAGCGATGAATCGATCGAGCCGGAACTTGCGGCGTCGATGCGTTCGGCGCTCAGTGCCGTTGACGATTCGATCTGCGGATTCGCGGTCAATCGCCGGGTGTGGTACCGAGGTCGGTTTCTGAACCACGCCTGGCAACCGGAGTGGCGGGTGCGAATCGTGCGCCGGCGGCTGGTGCCGGATTCCATCCGGTATCAGGGGTTGGACCCGCACGGCTCCATCGCATTGCTCGGGCGCGGCGTGGGGCGATTCGAGCGGCTCTCGGGCATCCTGCGTCATGACACAATCACGGACATGGCTTCGTTCATGGCCCAGCAGGTGCGGTGGGCGTCGGCCGCGGCACGTTCGCTTCATGCGGGGGGGGCAAGGGGGAGTTATTGGAAGCTGCTGACTTCGCCTCCCGGGGCGTTTTTGAAGCAAATGGTGCTCAAGCAGGCCTGGCGAGACGGGTGGCGCGGGTGGTGTGCCGCGGCAGCGACGACCGCAGCGACGTTGGTGAAGCATGCGATCCTCCTGGACCTGAGCCGGGAAAGCGGGCCGAGGGAGGGTGGGGGGAGCGCCTAGACTTCCGGGTCATTACTGCTCTTGAAGGCCCGGCAGGAAGTTTCGGGCGTTCGGGGCGTTCGTTGAGCAGGCGCATAGCCGACCCTCCATGCACGAGTGTTTGTGCGGGGCAGGCGGGGAGCGCTGCGCGTACCAGATCGATAGACCATGCCAGATACGCCCTCGTTCGTTTCATCCGATTCGCACCACTCTGAGAACCCGCCGCAACGCCCGACCTCTCCGGAGGGTGGGGGTGAAGGCGCGCCATCGCCGGCAAGGAAGAAGAAGCGTCGGCGCAAGCCGCAGGGTGGATCTTCGACCGCGTTGCCGACATCGGAACCCAAGGGGCCGGCACCTGACGGCGCGGCGCGGCCGAAGCGTCGTCGTCGGCGTAAGCCCGCCGGGGCACGAGCGGAGGCGACGCCGGTGATCGAGGGCGATGACGACGGCTCGGACGATGCCTCGCCGCGCGAGATCATCGCGTATGGAGAGCGTGATCCGGATTTGTTTGATCTTGAGCGGACGTGGGAGGCGTTGGGTCTCGGCGAGAAGGTTCGCAAGGGGCTTGCAGCGGCTGGGTTCAAATATGCGACGCAGATTCAAGCGCAGTTAATTCCACCGGCGGCGGCGGGGCGGGATGTGCTGGGGCAGGCCAAGACGGGCACGGGCAAGACGGCGGCGTTCGGCCTGCCGCTGCTTGACCGAGTGAAGCCCGGTGAGGGGTTTCAGGCCCTGGTGCTGTGCCCGACGCGCGAGTTGGCGAGCCAGATTTCGGACAGCCTGCGGGTGCTCGGGAAGTTCACGGGGCTGAAGGTCTGCCCGGTGTTCGGCGGCAAGCGGATGAGCACGCAGATTGATCGGTTGCGTCAGAACCCCGAGATCATCGTGGGGACGCCGGGCCGGGTGATGGACATGGCCGAGCGCGGGTTGTATTCGTTCGGCGCGTTTCGGTATGTCGTGCTTGATGAAGTCGATCGGATGCTGGATATCGGTTTTAGGGATGATATTCGCCGGATTTTGAAGCAATGCCCCCCGGATCGGCAGACGATGATGGTGTCTGCGACGATTTCGCCGGAAATTGAAGAGCTTGCGCGGCGGCATATGCGCAACGCCGAAAAGATCGTGACTTCGAGCGGTTCGCTGACGGTGAAGATGGTGGAGCAGCACTATCTCTCGGTCGAACCCTGGGACAAGAAAAAGCTGCTGCTGCATCTGCTGACGCACGAGGAACCGGCGTTGACGCTGGTGTTCTGCAGGCTGAAGCGCACGGTGGACGAACTTGCGGAATATCTTGAACGCAAGCAGATTGATGTGTATGCGATGCACGGTGATATGCGCCAGAGCGCCCGCGAGAACGTGATGCGGAAATTGCGCGAAGGCAAACTCGGCGTGGTGATCGCCAGCGATCTTGCCAGTCGCGGGTTGGATGTGGACGGCATTACGCATGTGATCAACTACGACCTGCCGGAGGACCCGGAGGTGTATGTGCATCGCATCGGGCGTACGGCTCGCGCCGGGCGCGACGGCGTGGCGTGGAGTTTTGTGACGCAGGAGCAGGGCAAGCTGCTGACGCAGATCGAGAAGTTGATCAACATTGAAATTGCCAAGATGGACTATCCGGATTTCGTGCCTTCGCCGCGTCCGGAAGGGTGGCGCGGGCCGCCGGGAAGCGGGCCGACGCCGCCGAGCGCCCCGGCAAAGCCGGTGGAATCACGCTATGCCGAGCGTGATGTCAACCAGAAGGTCGAGCAGTTGTCGCAGACCGACCAGGCCAAGCTTGCGCAAAAGTTCCCGGGCGGGGTGATTCCGACGAAGGCGCCGCCGAAGAAGATGTTCGGGAAGGTGCGGACGAGTAGGTCGAACAAGTTGTAATGGGTTAGTGCTTCCGAGTCGCGTCATCGCGGGGCGTCTCCATACCATCGCCCATGACTCACGCGCCCGGAAAGTATGCCCAGGCACATCGGTGGCTGCTCGATCTCACGCCGCTGCCTACCGCCGCCGGGCGTGAGCACAACGTCATTCGTTGGATCGAGCGGTGGGTCGCCGAGCGCCCCGAGCTGCATCTGAAAGCGGATGTCCACGGCAACCTGGTCATCGGATTTGATGCGAGCCGTGACGATGCGAGCGCGGGCAAAGGCGGACGTCATCGTGAGCGGCCGCTCTATTTCACCGCACACATGGATCATCCGGCCTTTGTCGTTGAGCGGATCGTCAGCCCGTCCGTGCTGGAGTTGGTCTTTCGGGGCGGCGTCGGTGACGACTATTTCAAAAACGCTCCCGTGCGATGGCACGGCGCTCTGCCGCGGGAAGTTCGCGAACGGTCGGTCGGGCCTGATGCGAGACTCCGTGCCTCTGATGTGATGCACGATCGCGAGTCGAAGTCTGCCGATGCCGCCCCGCAAGCCTTGCCGCCGGATGGTCATGCCGGGCGGATACTTGAACCTTTCGGAGCACAGGAACCCTTCAAACGGTTTCTCGCCGAGTTTGAACACCCCCTGGCCCACGCCGCCGTCGGCGACATCGTGACGTGGGATCTGCCCCACGCCGAGATCACACCGGAAATGCCGGGCGGAGTTTTGCATACACCCTGCTGCGATGACCTCGCCGCCTTGGTGGCGGCCCTTGCCGCGATGGATGCGCTGTGTGCACGAAGGCGATCGGGTGAAGTCGTTGGCGATATCCGCCTGCTTTTTACCCGTGCCGAGGAAATCGGGTTTGTCGGGGCGATCGGGGCCTGCCGCGACGGCACGATCGAGCCGGGTTCGCGTCTGATCGCGCTGGAGAACAGCCGCGCTTCGGCCGAGGCGCCCATCGGCGGCGGGCCGATCGTCCGAGTGGGCGACCGGGTCAGCGTGTTTCATCCCGGGCTCACCGATGCCGTGGCCCGGCGGGCCGAGGAGTTTGCCGGTCGGCCGCAGCCGACCGCATCGCAGAAGCTCACCGAAGGCCCGGCGTGGAAATGGCAGCGCAAACTGATGAGCGGTGGCGCTTGCGAGGCAAGCGTCTTTTGCGCGTACGGGTATGAGGCGACGTGTGTTTGCCTCCCGCTCGGGAACTATCACAACATGGCTGACCTCGACGCCGTGCAGGCGGGCACGAATACTGCACCGGCGCATGTGGCCAGAGAATACATCGCCATCGCGGATTTTGACGGTATGATCGATCTGCTCGTGGCGTGCGGCGAGCGATTGCCCGGGTCCGGCGTCTTCCGTGAGCGGCTCGATCGGCTCTGGGAAGGTCGAAAAACCGTGCTCGAGTGAGAAACAAGGCCGGACATCGCTTGGCGTCGGGGGATTGTCCCCGGAATGCGAGGCGAACCATGCGATACCCACGAGTTCTTGGTGTCCTTCTGGCAGCAACAGCATGCACCACGGCACTGGCCGACTGGAATGTCGGTGATCCGCACGTCATGCACTTCCCGCAGGTGGACAAGAACGCCAGCGGGCAACTCGCTTACGACGTGAACGTGTCGCTTGCACCGGGGCTTCGCCACGGCTGGGTCGCCGACGACTGGCAGGCATCGAAGACGACCGCCGTCACGGGTATTCATATCTGGGGCGGGTGGTATGACAACCATCGGCGGCCCGGCGCCGGATACACCGATCACGGTACGTTCCAACTCTCGATCTATGACACAGCGCCCACGGGCGGGCCAGGCGCTCTGCTCTGGACGCAGGATTTCACGGCGGGGTCATATAAGACGCGACTGGCCCCGAATAGCGCTGCTACACAATGGCTTGATCCTGGGTGGCCCATTCCGAGCAACTTCGCGGGTGAGACGTATCAGATCAACTTCTCGATTGCCGCGTCGAGCGCGTTTGTGCAGCAGCAGGGGCAGATGTACTGGCTGGCCGTCAACAACACCGTCGATGTCAACGGCGATGGCATGATCGACATGTCCGACATCATGGCTTCCCAATTTTTCGGGTGGCGCAACACCGGGCTTCACTTCGGCGCAGACGCCGTACACGCCCCGGGAACATCGCTGATGCTCCCGCCGACGGCTCCGCCCGTCACGGGGTGGACAACGCTTCCCGACCCGGACGGCATGCCGAGGTTTGACATGGCGTTTGTCGTTACCCCTGCGCCGGGAACGCTCGCCGCCGTGGCGTGCTTCGGCACGGTGCTTGCACGCCGTCGCCGCGAGGGCGTGTCGGGGCGGTCAAATGGTCCGGAACCTACTCGCGATGACCGCGGATAACCACCCGCACGGGCCGCCCATGTGCTCGAAGCCGGCGAAGCGCCTCCTGACACTCTTCGAAGGTCAACGCATCAAACAGATCGCTCGCGGACACAATTTCGTTGATGCTGAGACCGCGGTATGCCGCTTCAGCCATTCGCTCGCACCAGTGAGACATCTCCAGCGACGACCTCGCCGCCGATTCGGCCATTGTCAACCGCGCGCGGTCGAATGCGGCACGGTCGACCCCATCGTCGATCATGCCTTCAATGGCACCGAGGAACTCCGTCATCAACTGTTCGCCCGATTCACGCGCAAATAACCCGGCGGCGAGCACCAGTCCGGCTCGTTCCAGTTCTGCGCTCGGGAAGAACTGTGCGGCCGTGGCAAAGGCGCGCTCACGCGGGAACGCGGCATCAAGCTGAAGCCGCAGCGCCATCGTGATCACCTGCAACCGACGCGCCGTGTCGGGGCAATCGCCGTCGGCTCCGAACCAGCCTACCGCCGCCGCGAGGGTCTCTTCTTGTGAAGCCATATCCATCTCGTGGTGCAACGCGGCTTCCGGGGCAACGTGGCCGCGGTAATCGCGCAGGCTCTCCGGGCCGATGCGAGGTCGCGCAGGCAGGGCACCCAGATAGTCCGAGGCCAGCGAGAAAGCGGTCGCAGCGTCGATGTCCCCGGTGATGGCGATGCACATCGGCGCATGGCACCCATGGGCAAGCACCCATTCCCGGGCGGTTGTTGCCTCGATCGCCTCGATATCCTCGGCCCGCGCAGGCCAGAGCGGTGAGCGGTTCGAGCCGGCAATCACCTCCCAGGTCAAGGTTGTCAGCAGGTTGCCGGGAACACTGCGCTGTCGGCGCAGGCGAGCAGACTCGACCTGGCGCCATTCATCAAGCGCATCAGGCGCGAACCCAGGTTCGGTCAGAAGTGCATGGATCAGTTCCAGCCCTGTCACCAGCTCGCGCACTTCGCCGCGAAGACGTATTGATATCGCGTCTCGCCGAGCGCCGAACGACAATCGCACAAGGCGCGGCGTCAACACGCGAAGCAGTTCGGCGTGGTCGATCGTCATCGTTTCAGGACGTTGCATCAGGCGGGCCGCGCCCTGAGAGAGGCCGCGCTGCGTCGCCGGTTCAAGCAGTTCTCCTCCTGCCAGCAGCACGGTCGCCTCGACGGCATTCGGGCGCTCCGGCATCGGCCGCACGAGCACCCGGACACCATTACTCAGCCACGCCGACCAGACGCCCGCGTCTGCAAAATGCTCGATGTCAATCACATCTGCGGGCGTCAGTTCCAAACCCAGCAGTGGCGGCGCAAACTCGATGGGGCCGCCCTGGCGCATCATTTCAACCATCGTCTTATCGTGGCGCAGCCCTTCCTGACGCAAGCGGGCTTCTTCAGCAGTGCGCTGTGCCCACGCAGCGCCGGTGACCAGCGCCAATGCTGCCGCCGCCGCACCCCGGTGCATCCGCAAGGTTCTCCGAATCATGCATTCCTCTGCCGCATGTACAAATGCACAGCCGTATGTCCGTAGACGTGCGTTTCAGGTCCGACCGCCCCTTCCACGCGAAGGTCGCCGGGTATCGGCGGAGGAGTCGTGTCAGAACCACTCTCTGGAAGCGCGGAGTCAGCAGATT
This sequence comes from Phycisphaeraceae bacterium, assembly GCA_019636695.1. Lineage (GTDB taxonomy): Bacteria > Planctomycetota > Phycisphaerae > Phycisphaerales > UBA1924 > JADLCM01. Next base: position 91,067 of record JAHBXD010000004.1, on the reverse strand, counting down.
CCGCTGCGCATTCAGGATCGGCAAGAAGCGATTCGAGCGCTTCGCCTTCAAACCACTCTTCGTGAGGCGATTGAGGATCCCGAACCGGATCATACTTCCACCGCTTGCCGCGGGTACGTGAGGGGCGTTTCGCCTGAGCGGGAGCGGGCTCATCGTCAAGATCGTGCACAAAAGGCCAGGGTGTGCGCAAAATCGCATAGCCCGTGTCGTCAAGCAGCGAGACAAATCGGGCAAACTGCAAGCGGATGCGATGCCACCCCGCCTCCGATCGCACCATGGGATACGGCGGATCGAAGAACACCAGGTGCACCGGGCGGGGGCATCGTGCCAAAGCGCCAGGCCCGAGCACATCACCGATCACGACTTCAACACGATCTTCCACGCCGAGCGCGCGAACATTGGCCGAGAGCACTTCCGCCATGCGGCGATCACGCTCCACGCAGACGCAGCGCGAGGCCCCGCGGCTGACAGCTTCAAGCCCCAGCGCGCCAGTGCCTGAGAACCCGTCGAACACCGCTGCCTTTTCGCAGTGTCCACGCAGCAGGTTGAAAAGCGCCTCGCGCACCATGTCGGGCATGGGACGCGTGATCGTGCCCTCAGGGGGTGACAGCAATTGACGACGGCGAAGTTCGCCACCGATGATCCGCATGTCTCAGCAAAGCCCCCGCGTGGCCCTGGGTCAAGGCCCCCTCATGGTTGAAGGTCGACATAGCCCTGCAATCGTCCTCGACGCACCAAGAGACGCGCGCCTGTCGCGGCGACCTGGGCCTCTTTTGCGATTCGAGCCAATGCTTCGGCGCTTTCCACGCGAAACTCTCGATCGTTGATGCGAATCCCCACGATGACATCACCCGGGCGAAGGTCGGCCGAGTCCGCGGGCGAAGCACTCAGCACCCGATCCACGATGGCACCCTGAACACTCTCAACGTCCGAATAACCCAGTCGCCTGAGCAGAGCTGGGGTGACGGTCTGCACAACCAAGCCAAGGTCCGGTAATGCTGTGCCGCCGGTAGCCGTCGCAAGACCGGTCGCCTGATCGATAATTCGGGCGGTCAGGTCGAGCGTTCGAGTGCCGCGGACGACCCTGAGCGCCAGGTCCTGCCCTGGGCGAGTCATGGCGATCGCGTTCCGCAACCGGTTGGCGTCGCGGACGGGGCGCCCTGCCGCGTGCGTGATGATGTCGTTGGGGCGCAGCCCGGCACCCGCGGCAGGCCCACCAGACACCACGGCAGCAACAAGCACCCCGCCGCTTTCGGTGAGTCCGAGTCGTCTGAGGTCATCCGGTGCAAGGTCGGCCATGTCGACGCCGAGCCACCCGCGAACCACGCGCCCGGTGTCGATGATCGAATCGAGGACGCTTCGGGCCATTCCACCCGGTATCGCGAAACCGATGCCGGCATTCGTCCCTGTGCGCGAGAAAATAGCGGTGTTGATGCCCACGATCCGGCCGTGCAGATCGACCATCGGGCCGCCGCTGTTGCCGGGGTTGATGGCGGCGTCGGTCTGGATGAAGTCTTCGTATCGATCCTGATCGCCCCGGGAGAGACCGGTTCGACCGAGCGCGCTCACAATGCCCGCCGTGACGGTGCTGCTGAAGCCGAAGGGGCTGCCCACGGCGATGACCCACTCACCGACGTACAGAGAGTCGGAATCACCGAATTCCGCGGCAATCAATCCTCGTGCGCTGATCTTGAGCACCGCAAGATCAGTCGGCGGGTCGGCGCCGACGATCTGAGCATCGAACTCGCGTCCGTCCATCAGGCGAACCGTGAGTTTTTCAAACCCCTGCACCACATGGTTATTGGTGAGAATAAAGCCGTCGGATCGAACAACAACGCCTGTCCCGAGGCCCGTTCGGCGCTCGCGATCTTGATATGGCCGACCGAATATGTCACGTCGAACGACTTGCCGATCCGTCGCCGCTGTAATGTGGACGACCGAGGGTTCGATGCGGGCGGCCGCGGCCCGAAACGCCTTCGAGAGTTGGTCGGCGAATTGGATTGTCTCGACAGGGACCGGAGGAGCATGTCTCTGCTCGACGGGCGGTTCCTGTCTCAACGCGGTACGGGCCAAACCGATCCCGCAGAACACCGCGAAGAGCGTCGCGGCGTAGTGAGCATGCTTCATACAGGTTTCTCCTGATTCGGGCGTCAGGACGCCGCACAGTTCTACGCGCTGAGAGGTCGTTGGGCCGCCAGCCTAAGAACACCGGATGACGAGCGGAACCCCACCCGTCAGTCGAAGAACTCGGTTCAGCGGCAGTTCAGCCGCACATTCGACAACAAAACCACCGATGTACCTGGATTGTTCGCTCCGGAGGCAGGAAGCGGATCGAATCCGGGGTGCTGGAGCATCAGCGCGGGGCTGGTCGTTGCACCCGTGTGCCTGTCCGAGCCGATACTCTGTCCCGCCATGATTAAACCTTCGGGACCGCAGGTCGAACTCAAGCCACTGCTCGCGGGCGTTTCTTCTGCCGACCCGGGGTTGCAGGGCCGAATGGTGTTGATGATCGGTATCGGAGGCTGCGGCATGTCGGGGCTTGCCCGCATTCTGCGCCGTTACGGGGGCGAGATTACGGGAGTCGATGCACAGTCGACCGACGTCACCCGAGGATTGGAGCAAGACGGCATACCGGTCGCCGCCGAAGCGATGCTCACGTCGCTTCCGGAAGCCTGCGAGCTTGTGGTCATGTCCGCGGCCGTGCGGCATGACCACCACCTTGTCCGCCAGGCGCTCGAACGAAATATTCCGTGTCTGACCTATGCGCAGATGCTGGGGAAACTCCTCGGAGCATCCACCGGAATTGCCATCGCCGGCACGCACGGCAAAAGCACGACGACCGCCATGCTCGGTTCGATCCTGACCGACTGCGGATTGGATCCGTCGGTAATCGTCGGGGCCATGTGCTCAACACTCGCCGAGGGCGCTTTAGGCTCTCCGGTCTTTGCTGCGCCGGTGGGGTATCGCGTGGGTGCGCCTGTTTGTCCGCGGGGCGTCTTTAAAGATCGCCCGGGGCTTCTCGTGGCCGAAGCGTGTGAGTTCAACCGGAGCTTTCATAACCTGCGACCGATGCTCGCGGCGATTACCAATGTCGAAGCCGACCATCTGGATTACTACGGCTCGAAAGATGAGGTTGTGCGCGCTTTTGCCGAGTTCGCCCATTTGGTTCCGCCCGCGGAGGAAGGTGGCCTGCTGATCATCGGCCACGAGAATGCCGAGCGACGCACGGTTACCGCTGGCCTGAAGTGTCGCGTCGAGACGATCGGCTTTAGTCCAGGCGCCGATTGGGTGGTGCATTTTTCACCTCGCGACAGAATCGCCGGCCTCTCGCGCAATGGAGCATGCCTCGCCGAATGGGGCATGCGCATTCCCGGAGATCACAACGCCTTCAACGCGGCCACTGCACTCGCGCTGGCGATCAGCCTCGGGGCCGACCCGGCCCTCGCCGCCCGATCGCTCGGGTCATTCCGCGGTGTCGATCGGCGCACGCAGTTCCTCGGCGAGCGCCCTGTACCGGGGGGGGTGGTCAGGATCTATGACGACTACGGACATCACCCGACGGAAGTCGATTGCACACTCCGCGCATTACGAGATGATGAGCGGCCCGCTGACCGAGGTGGTCGTCTGATTTGTGTCTTCCAGCCGCACCAACACTCGCGGACGCGGTTCCTGCTCGATGAGTTCGCCCAGGCATTCAGCCAGGCCGATCTTGTGATCGTGCCGCATATTTACTTTGTCCGCGATTCCGACGCCGAACGCACCAAGGTCACCGAAGCCGAACTGATCGATCGCCTTCGCAGCCGAGGCGTCAACGCCCTGCACCTTTATCCTTTTGAGGCGATCGTCGAACACCTCGACACGATCTGTCGTCCGGGAGACCTGCTGGTGGTCATGGGCGCCGGCCCGGTCAACAAGATTGCCCACGACTTCAAGAGCCGCGCCAAGATCAGCCTGGCCGGTTGAGCCGCAACCCGGGCGCCTCCCAAAGTGTCCCGGGGCAGCAATTTTCGGAGGCGAAGCACGCGGATGGCTACCGCAGTCGGCCAACTCCCGATCGAGCACAACGTGCCGATTCCGACATGGTTCCGCATCGGCGGCAGGGCCGATCGTCTGGCCCGTCCGCGGTCGATCGATGAACTCCGATCGTGCCTTGAAATCGATCCCGACCTGCGTATTTTGGGAGACGGCGCGAACTTGCTCGTCGATGATGACGGTATCGACCGACTCGTGGTACGCCTCGATCACGCGGACTGGAAGTCCATGGAGTTCGACTCACGGTCGGGGGTTGTCCGAGCGGGCGCAGGGGCTGATTTCGCGAAGGTGATCACCGGGGCCGTTCGCAAAGGACTGGCCGGCCTTGAAGGCCTGACAGGCATTCCCGCGACGATCGGCGGCGCGACCGTGATGAACGCCGGAGGCAGATTCGGAGAAATTGCCTCGTGCATCGCGCGGGTCCACGGGATCGATCACGCCGGTCGTTCCCGCACATTCGAGCGTGCCGACATTCCCTACACCTATCGCTCTTGCGGGTTGAACGGCATTGTGGTCACGGCTGTCGAATTTCACCTGACCCCCGACGATCCCGCCGCCGTCCGCGCCCGCCTCATAGATTGCATGGCCTACAAGCGCGACAGCCAGCCGATGGGCGCAAACTCTGCCGGGTGCTGCTTCAAGAACCCGGTTCTGCCACGCGATATCCCCGACATCGGAGCCGCCGGCACGCGCATCAGCGCGGGCCTGTTGATCGATCGCGCGGGGTGTAAAGGGCTTTCTGTCGGCGGGGCGACCGTCAGCCCGCGTCACGCCAACTTCTTCACAACCTCCTCCGACGCCAAGGCGCGGCACGTCATCGACCTGATGTCCCTCGTGCAACACCGCGTGGCCGACGCCTTCGGGATCATGCTCGACCGCGAAGTGGTCGTCTGGAGTCGTTCGCCATGACCCGCGTGCTCCTGCTCGGCGGCGGACCAGACGCCGAACGACAGGTCAGCCTCAACTCTGCCCAAAGTGTCGCCGCGGCGCTCCGATCGTCAGGCCGGTGGCAGGTCATTGAGCACACGATCGAACAGCATCTCTCCGGCGATCAACTCGCCGCACTCCCGGGAGAGGTGATCTTTCCCATCCTGCATGGTCCTTGGGGCGAGGGTGGCCCTCTTCAAGACCTTCTGGAAGCGGATGGGCGTCCGTATGTCAGCAGCGGACCCGTCGCCGCACGCATGGCCATGGACAAGATCGCGACAAAAATCCTGGCCGCTGGCCTAGGGATTCCCACGGCGCCTTCGGCCGTTCTGAACCTTGCCGACGATGTCTGCCCGATCGGCCTGCCTGCGGTCATCAAGCCCGTGCACGAGGGTTCGAGTGTCGGGTTGCACATATGCCTTGATCACACCTCGTGGGCACTTGCCATCGCCTCGTCCCGCGAGAATCACGCTCGCGTTCCCAATCGCGTGCTCATGGTCGAACGCCACATCCGCGGCCGAGAACTGACGGTCGGCATGCTCGACGGTTCCCCCCTGCCCATCATCGAAATTCAGCCCGCCCAAGGGGTATACGACTACGAGGCCAAATACACCCGCGAAGACACGCGCTATGTCATCAACCCCGAACTCCCTTCCGGTGTCGCCGAGCGCATCGCGCGCCACTCGACCCTGCTCGCGAGGGGCCTGGGAGTTCGACATCTCGCCCGCGTCGATTACCTGCTCGATGGCGCCGGCGTCGCCTGGATGCTCGAAATCAACACGCTCCCCGGCTTCACCAGCCACTCGTTGCTGCCGCAGGCTGCCCGCGCAGTGGGGCTTACCATGCCCGATCTCTGCACCCGCCTGATCGAGCTGGCCCTCCGCGATGCTCCGCGCCGATGAAATAACCTTCCCCTACGGCGAAACATCCGATGCCCGCGAAAAAAACCAAGCCGTACAAACTCGCCCCCGACAAACCCGTCCCCAAGGCTCGCCCGGCACGTTCCTCGGCAAGTGCTGCAACGCCTCCGAGGTTTCGCCCAGGTCGTCCACTCCTGCTGACGGCCTTGGCCATGGGGCTGCTCGCCGGGATGGTCGGCGGCATCGGTGTTCTTGAAGAGCGTGCGGCGTCCTACCGCACCGACCTGACCCCGCGATTTGATTTCGCCTGGCCGACTGCCGTCGATCCCTCGACCGGCGAGCGTGTCCATCTCATCCCCGAGAATCTACGAGCCGAGATCGTCGGCAGCGCGCACGCGGCCATCGGCCCGAGGCCCGGCGCCTTCGATCCCGCTCCGCTCGAACGCCTCGGCCGCATGCTCGACGACTCGGGCTGGTTCGAAGGCTCACCCACAATCCGCCGTGGACCGGACGGCGTCTTCCGTATAGCGGGTACGTGGCGAACGCACGTGGCCGGCGTCCGGTTCCGCTCGCGAGACTACCTCGTGACCGCCGACGCACGCATGATGCCCGTCAGTTACGCACCCGAAGAGCGCCAGCCCACCCTCCGCGTGGTCATGAATCCCCGATTTGATCCGCCTCGCACCAGCACCGGGAAACTCGACTACCGCCGCCCGTGGGAAGGTGATGACGTCAAGGCCGGCCTCGCGCTTCTGGCGGTCCTGCGCAACGAGCCGTTCTGGACTCAGATCGTCGGCGTCGATCTCTCTCGCTTCGATCGCGAACGTATCCTTGTCATCGTCACTGATCGAGGGTCGCGCATCGAATGGGGCGCTCCCGTCGGCGAGTTCGCCCCAGGGCAGATCGATCCGGAACGTCGCCTCCAGTGGCTCCGCAGTTTTTATAACGCCCGCGGCATCGGACACATCGACCAAGGACTCGCGAGTTACAGCCTGTGGGATCTGACCAGACAAGTGGAAGTACCGGCATCGAGCCTTCACCCCCCGCGACGCTGAACCCCGACACCGGGGACGACAGCATCGATCGTGATCTCTTCGGGCGCCCCCCCCGCCACCATCCCGACTGGTCGCACCGGCGAGGCGAACCGCGCGTCTTCGCCCTCGGGTGGACTGTCTACCTCATGATGCTCACGACCCTCATGTTCGCCTGGGCCGGCGGACGTGGCATCATGTCCCCAGAGAGTTTCCGCGTCAGCGCACGCCTGACCATGGTGCTCTTGCTGGTCGGCATCACCCTGCTCTGGCCCATGACCCGCCTCTCGCAGGCCGCCCCCCAACGGCCTCTGCCGAGCACCCTCAAAGATCTGCTCATCATCGCCCTCCCCGCGCAAGCCCTGATCTGGCCTCATATCTGGCTCTGTCGGTGGCCGGTAGAGGTCGTCGCCGCCGCCGCCGCTGCCGTCGCGATCTGGGCCGTCGCCATCGGGGCCATACTCGCCATCGCCTGGGGGTTCTTCGGGGTGGGCAACACCTGTCGAATCCTCGCGATGGCGGCGTGCGTAATCTTGGTGGTGTCCGGGGCGGTTGTCGCCCTGGTCGATGCCAGCCTCGCGGCGGGCCGAACGCCCCCGCTTGCCCAGTTGCCTTGGATGTACACACCCCTCACGTCCATCTTTGAACTGACGCGAGATCGCCCGTGGAGCGGGCGCAGCGCCGACATCGGCCCAGGCCACCTGCGCGCCTTGGTCGTCATCGGCGCGCTCTCGGTCGGGGGGTGGGCTGTTGCGGCAATGCTTCCGGGGTGCCGTTTCAAACGGTAAGGGATGTTGCCTCGAACTTCCTCCCGCGACGCTCACCGGCATCGCGGAGTTTCCGGTTTGACGTCTAGAAGGAATCTCGCCATGGAAATCATCACGAAGCAGGAACGCGAAACTCTGGAAGCCCGGCTTCGTGCGCTCTATGAGAATCGGCAGGTGCTGACGACGCGCATCCAAGAGGCCCGCGAGCTCGGCGACCTCAAGGAGAACGCCGAATACCACGCCGCCAGAGAACTCCAAGGCCAGGAAGAAGCCGAAATTCGCCGCCTCGAAGACCGCCTGGCCAAGGTGCAGGTGGTCGAAGGGGGCGGCGCAAGCAAAGAGGCCGGGGTGGTCTTTCTCGGTTCAATCGTCAAACTCCGTGAAGAGGGGTCCGACGAAGACGAACTCTACCGACTTGTCGGCGAGGCCAGCGGCGACATGGACAGCGAATACATCGAAGTCACCGTCAGCAGCCCCATGGGCGAAGCGCTCATGAAGGCCAGCGTCGGCGAAACCATCGCCGTGCGAGCGCCACGAGGGGTCAAGCGATTCCTCATCGTCGAACTGCTGTAGAGCACATTGTCCATCGTGTTGCGTGGGCGACGCCGGCACGCATGCTTCGCGGTGCGACGGGCGCGGCGCGGCATATCGAAAAACGCTCAGGCATCGCAAGAAATGATACCTGATCCTCGGTAAGCCCGGCGCCCCGGCCGCCTCCGGGAACGCGATCTGAGCCGCGGATATCAGCGGGACTTTGCCGCCGCCAGGCGCTTCTCGCCCGAACCGGCCACGGGCGGCCGTTCGTGTTCGGCGGCCTCGCGTCCGTCATGCGTCACCTTGTACACAATGCCGATCGTGTGCTCGCGTTCACCCAGCATCAGGCGATTAACCAGTTCTACGCCTTGCATCAGCGTGTGATCGGTGTTCGCCACTTCATATTTCCACAATCCGAAGCGCCCTCGGCTGTAGATGTCGCGGGTCTCCAGCCACGGAATCACGTCAGCCAGGATGCCGTCGCGATCGACGCACGGAGTCGGATAGCTGTATTCCGCGCGATAATGCCATGTTGTCACGATATCGTCGCGCTCGCCCGGCTCCAGAAGACCGGCGTGCTCAAGCCCGCGAACAGTCTCCTCGACGATGCGAGACCCGTCCACCGGCTTAGCCGGAGATTCGCTCGTCTCACACAGAAGAGAGTAATACCGGCCATTGCGCCTTCCGTACGCATCAGTGGCATACGGCTCTGGCGTCATGAACGGCGAGTAGTTCGAGAGATACGTCACCCGATAAAACGGGCAGTTGTCTTCAGGAAAATACATCCAGCTCTTCGTGCTCGGGCACGGGCGCTTCAGGCCGATGCCCACCATGTGCCCGCTCGAATGCCGCAGCCCCGCGGCACGATCCCGAATCGTCTGCGGCACCTCGCCCGACAGCACATCCCGGCAGAGCACATCGACCGGCATCGCGCTGATCAGCACGTCATACGCCTCGGTCGAGCCGTCAGCGAAATACGCGATCCTCGCATCCGTATCCACGCGCACCAGTTGTCGTCCGAGCGATAGAAACTCGCGCACTTCTTCGCCGATGCGATCATAAAAAGCGCCGGTTCCGCCCCGCAACGGATACTTGAAGCGATTGTTCGGACCCCAGCCGAAATCGTCCTGTTGAAGCACTACGTTCCGCAGTGCTCGATCAACGTCGATCACCGCCACACGCTCGCCGATCCACTGCTTGTTCATGACCTCCGGCGGATATGCCCACACCTTGAAGTTGTACGGACGCATGAAATGCCGGGCGATCCCCTCGCCGAACACCGCGTCGATGAACTCGCCGAAGTTCGTCGCCGACTGGGGCGTGTGTGCGCCTTTGTGCCGAACCTGCGCGTCGATCAATCCCTGAAGGCACTCATACGCCGCCTCCGGCGGCAGATAGCGAATGTTGTTCTGAAACGGATACGGGATCCAGCGATCGAACATCCGCACCCAGCTCTCGCGATCGTTCAGGCAATGCTCGTCGCCCAACATCTTGTCGAAGAGCCGATCGTAATAATCATAGTGACTGAACATCACGTGGCCCCCGATGTCCCACGTGAATCCGGCGCTGTCGGTAAAACTCCGCGCAAGCCCCCCCACCCGCTCGTGCTGATCGACCACCACGACCCGGCGATGACCCAGTTCCTTCAGCCGGTACGCGGCCCCAAGGCCCGTCGGACCCGCCCCGACGATCAACACACGATGCGCCGGCGTCAGCCGGCCGAGTCGGTTCTGATCCATCCCAAACTCCCGAGTGGTGCCGCCCGCCCGCGCTCCCCGTGCGGCAGGCCGCCGATCCAGTGTATGCCGTGGATATCCACGGCCGATTTTCACACGGCCCCCGGAGCAGGGGGTGGTATGATGATCCCTGAAACAGGGGTATCAACCCCATCAGCAGGCTGGGCGGGCACCGGTCCGAGAAACACCAACCCGGACAAAGCGTCAACCAAGGAATCTACTGGCTTCTCTGCACGATCCGTCAAGTGTTCCCGGACCTTCGATCGATACCAGATGACGACGCCGCGCCCGTCGACCGACCTTCCGCGGGGATCGTCGGTTGTTCGCGTGGCGAAAAGCTTGGCACACGGCCGATGCCGGTCACGGAGACGATCAATGTCAGACCACCAATCGACAGAGATGGATCGCCTGGCAGCGAGGGTTGCCTTGCTGACCGAGGGGCTGATGCATCTTCCTTCCGTCGCCACCCTCGACTGGACCGATCGCGCTGCTCGTGCCCTCATCAAAATCGCCTCCGGCGCGATGGTCTGCGTCCTCGTCAGCCGCATCGATGACCACGGCGGTCTGCTCGCGCTCGAAACCCTTGGTGTCGCCGGCGATGGCGTCGCCGATGATGCCCCGTTGCTCGATGATGTCCGAAGCCGCGTCCATCGCCTCACCTCGCTCGGCGTTCCCGTTGATCTCACCCTCCTGCAGGCACGCCCCCTCGTCGGATGGTTTGACACCCTCGCCGCCGGACGGGACTGGCGGGCCGGCCCGCTCGGCAAAATTCTGGGTCTCCCCCCCGGAAGCGGCATCCTTCTCGGCGTCGGAGCGCTCGGAACCTCCGAACCCGGGAGATCCCTGATCGTGTTGATCGGCCCGGTGACCAACGCCCGCGACGCCGCGGCGTCCAAACTTCGCGCGGTCATGCCCGTACTCGTGCGAAAGGCGCTCGTTGCCATCGGCCAGCACGCAACCAGCACCGATGACTGGTTGACAGAGCGCGAGCAGGTCGTCCTTGATCGCCTCATTCTCGGAGAGAGCGTGCGCGAGATCGCCGATGCACTCGGGCGAAGCCCCCACACGGTGCACGATCATGTCAAAAGCCTGCACCGCAAGTTGAACGCTTCCAGCCGAGGCGAGTTGGTCGCCCGCGCACTTGGCCACGTTTCCTCGGCCGGAGACGCCCGCCGCAGAGGCGCGGATCACGCCGTGCTCGCTGAATCCAAGCCGATGCGCTTGGCCACGGCCGAAGCAGGCGGCGAGCGGGCCGCGCCGGCCGTGAAGCTGGTGGAAGGCTGAAACATGTCGCCGCCCGTGCGTGTGGCCATGTGGTCAGGACCGCGGAATATCTCAACAGCGATGATGCGTTCGTGGGAAAGCCGCCCGGACACTATCGTCTGCGATGAGCCGCTGTATGCCCGCTACCTTCTGGCGACGGGCGTAGATCACCCCTGCCGCGAAGAAACCATCGCCCGGCATGAAAGTGATCTTGAATCCATCATCCAATGGCTTACCGGCCCACTTCCCCCCGGGAAGTCGATCTTCTATCAGAAGCACATGAGCCACCATCTGCTTCCGGGTGACGACCTGGGGTGGACCGAATCGCTCACCAACGTCTTTTTCATCCGCGACCCTGCGGAGATGATCACCTCGTATATACGGGTTGTGCCCGAGCCTCGTCCTGAAGACCTCGGGCTGCCCCAGCAGATCGCGCTATTTGACCGCGAGCGCCGCCGCACGGGCCGCACCCCCCCCGTGATCGACGCACGTGATGTGTTGACCAACCCCCGGGGCATGCTGAACGTGCTCTGTGAGCGCCTGGGCTTGCCTTTCTTCGAGTCGATGCTTCGCTGGGCGCCAGGTCCGCGTGAAACCGATGGCGCTTGGGCGCCGGCGTGGTATCAGGCCGTCTGGGAGAGCCGTGGGTTTGAACCCTACCAGCCGCGCAACCGCCCCGTGCCGGGCGGCCTCGTCGAGGTCGAAAAAACCTGCCGCTCGATGTACGACATGCTCTGGGCCTGCCGACTGACGTGCTGAGCCGCTCACTTCCGCGTAGAAGTCGTGCGCGACGCTGTAGGCGCTCTGGTGCCGTTCGGACCTGGAGATGCTCCGGTCGGCAAGTCGTCAAACTCGTCGCCCCGGAAGAGCGAACCGAGATACACGCGGCGCACCATCTCGTCGTTGATGAGTTCCCGTGGGGTTCCCTCGGCGAACTTCTTACCCGAATCGATGATGTACGCCCGATCGCAGACACGTAGCGTCTGTTGCACGTTGTGGTCCGTAATCAGGAAGGCAATGCCGGTTGAAGCCAGTTGCCGGATTTCCTTCTGCAGGTCCTCGACCGCGATCGGGTCCACGCCGCTAAAGGGTTCATCCATGAGAATCAGCCGGGGCCTGGTCACCAGCGCGCGCGCAATTTCGAGTTTTCGACGCTCACCGCCCGAACAGGTCCGTGCTGCGTGCCTGGCTTTGTGCGTCAGGTTGAACTGGGCCAGAAGCTCCGAGGCGCGGGCCTTGCGCTCTCGACGCGAGATCCCGATGGTTTCGAGGATCGCCAGCAGGTTTTGTTCGCAGGTGAGGCGTTGAAATACGCTCGGCTCTTGGCTGAGGTACCCCATCCCCAGCCGTGCCCGGCGATACATCGGGAGTGTGCTCACATCGTGCCCGTCGAAAGTCACGGTTCCGGCATCGGCGTCGATCATGCCGATCGCCATACGAAAACTAGTGGTTTTCCCGGCGCCGTTGCGTCCGAGCAGGCCGACGATCTCCGCGTGTTCCACGTGGAACGACACGCCGTCGACCACCGTGCGTCCGGCGTAGACCTTCACAAGTTCCTGCACATCGAGCAGGGGCATCCGATCAGTCTAGGGCGGACACGCACAGGCCGGAACCCCTGGCGCGCGGACGCGCTCTAAGAAGGTGGAGAAACGGGAGAGTCTTGGCTGGACGCCTAGGCCACCGTTCAAGAGCAGCCGCTAAGGAAATTGCCCTAGACCCGGAAGATCGACCCAAGTTTCTTCCCAAGCAGCACGCTCGCGCCGACCAGGGTCACCGTAAGCAGGGCCATGCCCCAGACCCCCATCGCGCTGGCGATATACGGGCCATCGGCCAGCCTGCCGGCAAATGCAAGGATGGCCTTGGTTACGGGGTAATGCTGGGCCTGTTGCGCCAGGATCAGCGAGTCGCTGACTTCAAGCATCGAGAAACTGAATACCAGCAAGGCTCCGGCGATGAGATTCGCGGCGATCAGGGGCACGATCACCTTGCGCACGGCGGTCATTCGCGACGCCCCGAGGTTCATCGCGGCTTCCTCTAGCTCGCCGGAGGTTTGTTCCAGCCCGGCGACGGTCGAGCGCACGATATACGGGAGTCGCCTGATGGCGTACGCAATGACCAGAAGGGGGATGGGGTTCGGGTCGGCCGCAACGACGCTGAAAAGGCCTTCGAGCGGATCACCCTTGCCGAAGGGCCAGTTGAGGCTGACCGCGACGTATCCGAACGCGAGCACCAGCCCGGGCACCGCCAGGGGAAGCATGCAGAGGGCATCAAGCAGCGACCGCCCGCGGACCTTGGTGCGGACGAGCATGTAGGCGATCAGGAGTCCGAGCAGAAGGTCCACGACTACGGCCATGCTTGCCAGTTTCAGGCTGTTCTTGATGGCCTGGAACGATTCACCCGCCGAGAGCGCCTGCTGGAAGTGAGAGAGCGTCAGGCTCTCGGGCAGGACGGATCGATACCACTGCCCTTCGGGGGTCAGGCTCATCAAAATGACGCCGCAATGCGGGGTCAGCGCCAGGAAGGTGACCAGCGCGAAGGCGCCCGTCGCGGCCCATGCGGCGGGGCCTTTGAGGCGGACTTCGCCGCCGGCACGGGAGGCCTTGGAATACATCGCGAAGGCTTTGCCGCCGAAGACGGCTTTGCCGAGGACATATGCGCCGACGGCGCATGCGAGCAGGATGGCCACGAGGGCGTAGGGTTCGGCAGAGGATTCGACTTCCTTGATCTTGCGGAAGATCTGGACCGGGGTGACCTGGTAGTAGTCGAACATCAGGGGCGTGCCGAGTTCGGTGAAACTCCAGATGAAGACGATGGTGGCCCCGGCGAAGAGGCCGGGACGGATGAGCGGCAGGGTGATGGTGCGGAAGCGTCGCCACCATCCGGCGCCGAGGCTTTCGCCGGCCTCGTCGAGGGCGGGGTCGAGGTTGGCGAGTGCGGCGGTGGCGTTGAGATAGATGATCGGATAGAGGCTGAGCGCCTGCAGCGCAACGACGCCCCAGAACTTGGCTGAACCGAGCACGTCGAAATCGGTATCAAGCAGCGCGTTGAGCGCCCCGGCGCGACCGAGAATTGCGCGAACACCGATCGCCCCGACAAACGGGGGAAGGATCAGCGGAACCAGAATCAGTGCCGAGAAAACCTTTTTGAACGGGAAAACGCACCGGGCACCCAGCACGGCAAGCGGCAGGGCGATAAGGATGGCGAGCGTCGTGGTCGTGGCGGCAACTTTGAACGAGTTGCCCAAGGCTTCCATCGTCCTCGTATCACGGAAAAGAAGCAGAACGTGGTCGAGGGTGAACCCGCGGCCCGTGACCGGGTCGGCGGCAAAGCCGCCGCGGATCGTGAGCCAAATGGGGTAGAGCAGTACCGCCGACAAAAGCAGCAGCAGCCCGATGAGCAGGCCGTAGTGCCAGGCGGTTCTGACGGCACGGGGTGACATGGGCGAGGAGTGTACGGTCTCGGGCACGGCGGGGCGGTCGGCGGGGCGCAAATGCCGCGCAAAGTGATCTTGACTGACGGCCGCGCCCCGGGAAACTCATCCATGGCGACCCTGACTTCTCGCGAGCATACGGCCGACCTGCCGCTTCCGGCGGCGGGGCGATCTGCGTTGTCCCGCGTCGGCTCTTCAGGATCGCCGCTGGAGAAACTCGTGCTCGACGCCATTACCTTCGACGATGTGCTGCTGCTTCCTCGGCGCAGCGCGGTGATGCCCTCGCAAGCGGAGACGCGCACGCGGTTGTCGCGTCGGGTGCCGCTGAATGTGCCGCTGGTTTCCGCGCCGATGGACACGGTGACCGAGTCGTCGCTGGCGATCGCGTTGGCGCAGGAGGGGGGCGTGGGGATCATCCACAAGAACCTCTCGGTCGAGACGCAGGCTCGCGAAGTGGCGAAGGTGAAGCGATCGGCAAACGGGGTGATTGCCGATCCGGTGACGCTGGGGCCGACGGACACGGTTCGCCGGGCGCGTGAGTTGATGCGTCAGCACAATGTCAGCGGGTTTCCGGTGACATCAGACGGCTCGCAAACACTGCGTTCAAAGGGCAGGTTACTGGGAATTCTGACGCGGCGGGATTTGAAGTTCGTCGAAGATGAAGCGGTGCAGGTGCAGCAGGTGATGACGAGCGAGAATCTCGTCACGGCCTCGGTGGGTACGACGCTTGAGCAGGCCGAGAGCGTGCTCAACCGGCACAAGGTCGAAAAACTGTTGTTGATCGACGATGCGGGAAACCTGGCGGGCATGATTACGATGCGCGACATCGAGCGTGCAGCGCGGTATCCGAGCGCCAACATCGATGCCCGGGGGCGGTTGATCTGCGGGGCGGCGGTCGGCGTCGAGCAGTATGACCGCATCGAAGCGCTGATCGCCTCGGGCGTTGACGTGATCGTCGTGGATACCGCTCACGGTCACAGCGAGAACGTGCTTCGGACGGTGCGCGAGGTCAAATCGCGATTCGATATCGACGTGATCGCCGGCAACATCGCGACGGCGGAAGCGGCGAAGGACCTGATCGAGGCGGGCGCCGACGGGGTGAAGGTGGGCATCGGTCCGGGGTCGATCTGCACGACGCGCGTGGTGACGGGGGTGGGTGTGCCCCAGATCACGGCGGTGATGCTTGTCGCCGAGGGCGTTCGCGCGAGCGGGCAGGACGTGCCGATCATTGCCGACGGGGGCATTCGTCAGTCCGGCGACATAGCCAAGGCGATCGCCGCGGGCGCGCACTGCGTGATGTTGGGGTCATTGATGGCGGGGCTGGATGAAAGCCCGGGGGAACTGGTGATCTCGCACGGGCGGCGATACAAGAGTTATCGGGGAATGGGATCGGAAGGGGCGATGAACGCGGGGAGCGCTGATCGCTATCGCCAGAGCGACAAAGTGGGCGCTGACGGCCGGCCGACGATGAAATTCGTACCCGAGGGCGTGGAGGGTCTGGTGCCGTATCGCGGCTCGCTTGCCGAATATGTCTATCAACTCGTGGGGGGGTTGCGTTCGGCGATGGGGTATCTGGGCTGTGCGACCATCGAGCAGATGCGCCGGGATGCGGTCTTCTGCCGCGTGACGCACGCCGGCGTGGTGGAGAGCCACCCGCACGATATTCGCATCACGAAAGAATCGCCGAATTACATGGTCGAGCACACGGAGAAGCCGTGACGCATTGACCCATCAGACGATGCCGCCGTCGCGCATGCGTTTGAGTTCGCGAGCCTTGATCGAGATCATGTATTCATAGAGATATTGCATGCGCGCATAGGTGATGCCCGGCCAGCCGTCGAGCCAGGCCTGCTTCCAGAACATGTAATAGAGCCACTTGACCTGGGGGCGCAGCGGCAGGCGATAGAACATATCTTTGGCGACGGCGCGACGCTCGTTGGGATCGGTGCTGAACAGACCGCGGATCTTGCGCCGATCGCCCGCGAGCACCTTGAGCATTTCCTGCGCTTCGAAGGAAGAGTAACTGTTGTGCCGCTCGAACCACTGCACGGTGCCCTTGCTGAACGGGTAGTGGATGAGGTGGCCTTCGGCGCGGGCGGTGTCGCCGTCGACGATCGCGACGGGGTTGACAAGCCGTTCGTAGCGGATTTTTTCGGGGCGGAACATGCGTACCAGCCACGTGGGATAGAGCGTGGCGTGCTTGATCCACCGGCCCATGAACATGTCTTTCCGGCGCATGCGGACGGCGGCGTAGGGTGCATCGGGGTCGGCGAGACTTTGCAGTTCTTCGGCGAGGTTGTCGTCGACGCGCTCGTCGGCGTCGACGTAGAGCACCCACGGATGCTTGAAGCGGATATTCTGCACGCCCCAGTTCTGGTGGCTTGACCAGTTGTCAAACGCCCGTTGCACGACCGTGACATTCGGGGCGTTGCGGGCGATGTCGAGCGTGCGGTCGGTGCTCAGGCTGTCGAACACGATGATGTCGTCGCTGAACTCGAGACAGCCGAGGCAGTCGGCGATGTTGACTTCTTCGTCGCGTGTAAGAATGAGGCAACTGATGGGAAAGAGTTTTTTCCCGGTGTTCGACCCTGACACGCGCACGCCCGAGTGCGCGGGCGCCGAGCGGCTGGTGCCCGGTTCGTGCTCGATGCGGCCGATTTTTTCATCGATGAGCACGCGCGCCATATAGCGGCTGTTGGCTTCGAGCATCGACAGGTGAAACCCCGCGCGCCCCTGCAGAAACCCCCCTTGCAGGATGAAGCGGCGCAGAAAATGACGTGTTGCGCCGAACCGGCGGCCCACGGGCATGCGCGGGGCGCGCCCGCGAGCCAGGCGAAGGGCGTGGCTCTCGGCTTCGTCGGCGGCCTGGCGCGTTGCGCGGGCGATCTGGGCACGAATCGGCTCGCGCTGGAGTCGAAGGATCGAGCCGCGAAGGACCGCGCCGGCCCCATCGACACGGAGCGTCGGCCGTGCGGATTCCTCATCAAAGGCCAACACGTTGCGCTTGACGAGGCGAAGCGATGCACGCGGGCCGAAACCGGCCGTGCGCATGCGGCGGCCCATGAACAGCGTCGTGGTTCTGACTTGGTAGCCGGCTACGCCGTTGTCGTGCAGGCAGCGGAGTTCATCGGCAAGGCGAGGGGTGATGCGCTCATCGGGCGCAAGCACGAGCACCCACGTCAGGTCGTCGGGCAGTGCCGCGACGGCCTGGTTTCGCTTGGCCCAGTGCCCGCGGGTTTCGTCGGGCAACACGACGGCGCCGAGGGAAGTCGCGGCGTCACGCGATGGGGCGTGATCGGCGGTGTCGAGCACGAAGACCCTTCCGAGGCGCTGCGCGTGACGCACGGCCTCGGCAAGCTCGTCGGCGCGATCGTCGGCGAGAATCAGGATGCCCAGCGCTGCCTCGGGAGGGGTGCTCATGAGGCGGCCTCCGCGGCAGGCAGGCCTTCACCCGGGGGGGTGAGGGGTGCGAGCATGTCCGGCTCGTTGAGCAGGCGTGAAGCAAGTCGCGTGGTGCGATCGTGCCAGCGCCGCTGCAGTTCGCGCACCTTGAGTTCGATCCAGTATTCGTACATCGAGATCATCGCGGCGTAATTGAGGCCGGCGCGTCCGTCGAGAAAGCCCATGCGAAGGATGTACATGTATCCGAAGCGGGCGACCATGCGTAAAGGAAGGAAGAAGCTGAGATTCTTGAACGCCCGGCGGCGGACGAGCGGCTCCTTCGCACGGACGATGGTGGCGAGTTCTTTGAACAGGCTGCCCTGAAGCACCCGAACGGCCTCGCCCGCCTCCATGCTTGAGTAGGAGTTGTGCTTGACGAACCAGGGATACATGCCCTTGTTGAATGACCAGTGAATGAAGTGTTCTCGAAGTTCGCCAAGCGCGCCCTGAACAACCGGGTGGGCGTTGACGTCGCGATCTTCGTAGCGGATTTTGTCGGGCCGGAAGAGGCGGATGATCCAGACCGGGTAAAGGCCGCCGCGATGCACCCAGCGCCCCATGAACATGTTTTTATAGCGCAGGCGATAGGCGACCTCTTCTCGAGCGGGGTCGTTGATGACGGCGAGAATTTCATCTCGCAGGGCGGGGGTGACGCGCTCGTCGGCGTCGGAGTAGTAGACCCATGGGTGCTTGAAATCGATGTGCTCGAGCGCCCAGTTGCTGTGACGGCTCCAGGTGTCGAACTTCCGCCGGACGATTCGTACGTTGGGAAACTGGGCGGCGATGTCGCACGTCCGGTCGGTTGAGAAACTGTCGAGCACAACGATGTCATCCGACCAACTCAGCGTCTTGAGGCATCGGGCGATATTGATTTCCTCGTCCTTGGTGAGGATCAGCACCGAGCACCCGACACGGGGTAGAGAGGTTGTCGTAGAAAGCGTGCTCATGCGTCGATTCACCCACTCAGGAATGCCTGCCCCTTTGATCGGCGCATCATCGTGGTTGTCTGTGCGGCCTTGCCGTGCTCTTGTCTGTCGGTCAGGTGAAACCCGTTGTCCATGGCGAATCGGGTCGTTCCGGAAGCATCCTAACCGGCCGCGCGGGCCGAAGGGGTCCATGCCGACTTGGCCCAGGCCAGCAGCCGGCCCAACCCCTCGTCCAGGCCGACGATCGGCTCATACCCCAGCACCTCACGCGCCCGGGCGATGTCGGCGCAACTGTGACGCACGTCGCCGGCGCGGGGCGGCCCGAATGACGGGGAAACCTCGACCCCGAGCGCCTTGCCCATGCCCGCGAGGACATCGAGCAGGCTGCTCCGGCGGCCCGTGCCTATGTTCAGAACCTCGCCCGCGAGCGGCCGGGGACAGGTTGCCGCGAGCAGGTTGGCGAGCACCACGTTGTCGATGTACGTGAAGTCGCGGGTCTGCTGGCCGTCGCCCATGATGGTGGGCATGGCGCCCGCGAGCAGTTTGCGTGCAAATGTGCTGATGACCGCGGCGTAAGGCGAGTTCGGATCCTGGCGTGGTCCGAAGATGTTGAAGTAGCGCAGGCTGACCGTGCTCAAGCCATAGCAGCGGACGTAGGTTTGGAGCAGGAGTTCGCCGGCGACTTTGCTCATGGCATAGGGCGACCACGAGTCGGGGAGGTCTGCCTCAGTACTGGGCAGTTTGGGGGAGTTGCCGTAGGCCGCGGCCGACGCAGCGAACATGACCCGACGCACCCCGGCATCGCGGGCGTGGGTGAGGACGCGCTCGGTGCCGAGGACATTGATTCGGATACATTCCTCCGGTTTCTCGACGCTCTCGGGGACACTGACCATCGCCGCCTGGTGAAAAACCCAGTCGCATCCGGCGACAGCGCGTTTGAGCGTGCCATCGTCGAGAATCGAGGCTTGGAAGAACGTGACACCGGGGGGGAGGTTCTCGATATAGCCGCCGGAAAGGTCGTCGAGGACGCGAACGCGGCAGCCTCGTGCTGCGAGCGCGTGGGCGAGGTGACTACCGATGAAACCAGCGCCGCCAGTGACAAGGGCGGTGCGTCCCGAGAGTTCAGGGAAGGAACGACCTTCGAGCGTCATGTCCACCTTCCATTCTTCGCGATCAAGGCGTTGGGATCTCTGGCTTCGGTGCCGTGGGGGTTCATCGGCCGCCTCGATCGACGAGTCGAAGATCAATCGTCAACTGGCAGGTGGATCAGGGGCAGCGGAACACCGCGTACGATGTCGTCGGCATGCGGTTCGAGCATGACGTGCCCGATCTCGAAGCAATGAAGACGCTGGCCCAGCGCATCGCGCGGGTTTTGCGCCCGGGGGATGTCCTGGGTTTGGACGGACCCATGGGAGCAGGAAAGACGACGTTCGTGCGCATGATGATGGAATCCCTCGGGGTCGAGGCTGGGGCCGTTTCAAGCCCAACATTTGTCGTCGCGGCAGAGTACCCCTATTTGGGGGGGGTCGCGATCCATATTGATGCCTATCGGTTGGGGTCGGGGGCCGAACTTGAGGGTACCGGGTGGGATGACCGCCGCGGTGAGGAAGTGGTGGTTATCGAGTGGGCAGCGCGGGTGGAAGAGGTATTGCCCGCAGAATCGGCCCGGGTGTGGATCGAGCCGACCGGCGAGACTTCGAGGCGGGTCAGGTTTGACCTCCCCGAGTCGTGGGATTCTCGGGAGGGGTGTGGGGCGCTGATTCGGGGGGACACGATTTGCCCGGTAACGGGAGTACCCGTTTCCGGCGAAAACCCTCATTGGCCATTTGCAGATGAGCGTGCCCGTTGGGCAGACTTGTACCGGTGGTTTTCCGGGCAGCATGTCCTGAGCCGGCGGGTCGACGCATCGGGCGAGGCTGACGTCGGTAATTGAAGGCGCAGGAATGGCTGAGGGCGGCGTGAAATGGAATGGGATTGCCACCTAAACAGGTGGTACACTGCGCAAACGACGCCGTTCGTCCGAGAACGTGATGCGGTTCGGTGCGGCCCCCCTTGGGTTCACGGGGTGGGGCTTGTCGGCCCGAGAAGAGAGATCCGCATCGGTTTTGGTCGCCGGCGGGCGCGGGAAGATGGAGCGTGCGCGCAATAAAGGAGTGTGCGATGAAGGTGCGAAGCATCAGTCGGAGGGCGAGTGTTCTAGCGGCGGCGGCAGGTGCGAGCCTTGCCCTCGCGGCTCTTGCGGAGCCGGAAGGTATCGTCGAGGCGCCGGCAGGTGAGGCGACGGCATCAGAGATGGCGGATCTGGCCCGCATGATGGCGATGTCGCAAGCTCGGGGGAGTTCGTCGGGCGAGCGTGAGTTCCCCCGGTTCGAGGATGTGAGCCGCGGGTACCGCAAGGTCATCTCGACCACGGACGAAACGAGTTTCTACAACCTGTGGGTGCGCGATCGCGACGGGCACATCATCGCGGAGCTGCCGCGTGGGTTTGAGAGCCGCAAGCAGTTTTTCGCGACGACGGTCGGCGGCGGCGACCTGTATGCGGGCCTTCAGGTGGGCGATTTGTATTGCTACTGGAAGCGGTTTGACCGTCGGCTTGCCCTGATTGCCCCTCAGATTTCGGTGAAGTCGGACGGGGACGCTGAAAGCCGTGCGAGCGTGGAGCGGTTGTTCACCGACCGGGTGATTCTTGATGTGCCGATTTTGTGCATGGGGCCATCGGGGCAGCCAGTGATCGACATGAACGACCTGCTCCTCGGCAACGCCGCGCAGTTTTTCGGGAGCAGCGCGTTCGGGCTTCGGACGCCGCTGGTGCAGGTGGACAAGGTCAAGGCTTTTCCGGAGAACGTGGAAATTGCCTACAAGCTTCCGGGGCGCGACGGGCGTTTCCGGATTCTGCACTATTCGATCAGCAACATTCCTGCGCGGGGCAGTTATCAGCCGCGGCGGGCCGATGAGCGCGTCGGATATTTCACGACGTGGTATAAGGATCTCGGCCAGTTCGACCGCGACAAGGTGTGGGTGCGCTATATCACGCGCTGGCATCTGGAGAAGCGCGATCCGAAGCTGCGGCTCAGCCCGCCGAAGGAGCCGATCGTCTTTTATGTCGATGCGGCGACGCCCGTGCGGTATCGGCGCTGGGTGAAAGAGGGCATTGAGTACTGGAACAAGGCGTTCGAGCAGGTCGGCATTCTCGGGGCGATCGAAGTGCGCTATCAGGATGCCCAGACCGGCGCGCACATGGAGAAGGATCCTGAGGACGTCCGGTACAACTTCATCCGCTGGCTGAGCAACGACCAAGGTACGGCAATCGGCCCGAGCCGCATTCACCCCGAGACAGGGCAGATTCTCGACGCAGACATCGTGATCACCGACGGGTTTATCCGCGGGTTCGTGATGGAGCACCAGATCATCACTGATACGGCGATGGAGACCTTCGGGCCGGAGACGCTGGCCTGGCTTGAGAAGAACCCTGATTGGGATCCGCGCCTGCGCCTGGCATCGCCCGCCGAGCGCGACATGATTCTGGCCCAGCGCGCAGCCCGGGGCGTCGTGCGCTACGGCGGGCACCCTGCCGCGGCGGAAGTGTCGGCCCTGCTCGGCGAGAATGAGTTTGACGGCCTGATCGGGCGGAACGTGCAGATGAACGGCCTGTGCATGGCCGGGCAAGGCAAACTGGCGCAGGTCGCCGCGATGCGCATGGTGATGGAGATCGGGCTGGAAGAACTGCTCGCGCCTTCGTTGCCCGAGTTGGGCGATGAGATTCCGCCGGAGGTTCTGGAACTGATCAAGAAGCAGCTTGCGGAGAACCCGCAGTTGATCAGCCAGTTGCCGCCGGAGATCCGGGCGAAGCTGGGGTATGGTGAGCCGGAAGGCGAAGAACCTGAGGACGAGGCGAAGGCCGAGCCGGCGAAGGAGCCTGCGCGCAAACCCAAGAGCGAGGCGGAGAGCCTGCTTGACGGGCTTCCGGAGGAGTTCGTCGGTCGTCTGCTGGCAGATCTCGTCGCGCACGAAGTCGGGCACACCCTCGGGCTTCGTCACAATTTCAAGGCGTCGAGCATCCACACGCTTGAGCAGTTCAACAGCAGCGAGTTCAAAGGGCGCAAGCCCTGGGGCGGCTCGGTGATGGACTACAACGGCATGAATTTCCGCGTGGATGTCGGCGAAGTGCAGGGTGATTTCGCGATGATCGACATCGGGCCGTATGACCTGTGGGCGATCGAATACGGCTATACGTCGGGTGATCCGGCGAAAGTGGCCGCTCGCGTCGCTGAGCCTGAGTTGGTGTACGGCACGGATGAGGACACCTGGGGCCCTGACCCGCTGATCACGCGATGGGATCTGGGTTCAGACCCGATCACATACGCCGACCAGATGGTGATGATGGCGGGCAAGTTGCGGAACAACCTGCTCGAGAAGTGGGTGAAGGAAGGCCAGAGTTGGTCGCGTGCGCGTCGCGGGTATGACATCAGCCTGTGGCTGCACACGAGCCAGATGGGCAACATTGCCCGCTGGGTGGGTGGGTCGTACGTCAACCGCGACAAGAAGGGCGACCCCAATGCTCGTCCGCCGATTGTGCCCGTCGAGCCGGATAAGCAGCGTCAGGCGATGGCGTGGATCTTCGCGAATATTCTGCGCGACCAGGCCTACGGGTTGACGCCCGAACTGCTGCAGCACATGACCACCGACCGCTGGTGGGATGACGGCGGCATGGCGACGCTCTTCCAGGATCCTGCATACGCGATTCACGCGCGGATCATGGGCATCCAGGCCTCGGCGCTGACGATGCTGATGAACCCGACGACGCTTCAGCGCGTCT
The DNA here is from genome assembly GCA_019636695.1 of Phycisphaeraceae bacterium. Lineage (GTDB taxonomy): Bacteria > Planctomycetota > Phycisphaerae > Phycisphaerales > UBA1924 > JADLCM01. Next base: position 67,304 of record JAHBXD010000004.1, on the reverse strand, counting down.
TCGACAATGAAGCGCGGGTTGATCGCGGGGAAGACGCCTTCACGCTGCCCGAACTCTTCGACGGCGTGCTGCGGGAAGTCTGGTCGGAGCTGGAGAACCCCGCGCAGCGGCGCTATTCGGACAGAATGCCGATGATTTCGAGCCTTCGCCGCAGCCTGCAGCGTGAGCACGTCAACCGCCTGATTGATCTGTCGTTCGGCGTGGCCACCGGCCCTGCGGGCATGGCGGCGGCGAACCTGGCAACTTCGCAACTGCGCGAGTTGCACGGTCGCCTGGATGAGCTGCTCAAGAACGGGTCGCGCCTGGATACCTACTCGCGCGCTCACCTCTCGGAAGCCAAGATCCGCATTTCCAAGGCGCTCGAGGCCCAATACGTCTACAACACCGGAGGCGCGGGCGGCGGCACGACCATCATCAATATCTACGGCCGCGACGGACATGAGACGCCCGGCGGACGCTGACCGCTCAACCCGAGGCGAAATCACGGCTTCGTGGAGCAGTCTTGAGATGAACACATGCAGCGAGGGCCGCCCGATCGGGCGGCCCTTTTCATGCGCCGTGGTCGGGCGAAACGTTCGAGTTCGCGCGGCAGGCATCGACAAACTCGGCTGCTCGTCGTAAGTGCGGAATGACGATCGAGCCCCCCACGATCAGGGCGATATCAAAGGTCTCCCAGAGTTCCTCATCGCGGACACCCAGACGGATGCACTGGTCGATGTGATAGGCAATGCAGTCATCGCAACGCAGTACCATCGATGCGGCCAGCCCGAGAAGCTCTTTCGTGCGAGCGGGCAGGGCGCCGTCTCGATATGCCTGTGCGTCGAGCGAAAAGAAGCGCTTGGTGACGAGTGTGCCGCCGACACGGGCCGAGCCGTCCGGATGCATACCCCGGGAGGCATCGTCGCCCAGAATGCGCTCATTCATGCGCGTGCGGAAGTCGTGAAACTGCTCGTAACGCGAGGGGGTGGCACTCATGCGGAAAGGGTACGCCCGCGTGCAGGGTGTGCTGGGTGTCAGCGCTTCGACGAGGCGCGAACCGAGCCGGCGCGAAGGCGACCATCGGCCAGCAGTTCGACCCAGCAGGCGCCGTCTCGCGCGGTGACAGACCAGATTCGGTCTCGGGCAAGGTCGAGCCAGTAGGCATCTGGAGTGCGGCGGTCACCAGCCGATTGCACCACGACGCGCGGATTGACCTGGGCGACCAGATCGCGCGAGGCTTCAACGGCCGCGCCGTGATGAGGCAATTCGAGCACGTCGGCCCTCAGGTCAAGACCTTCAAGGCGGCCGAATGCCTCGGCCTGCGCATCGCCGGTGAGCAGCACAGACAGGCCGGACGGTGCGTGCAGGCGCGCCATCAGCGATCGATCGTTCACGTGCCGCGCCCGCCAGCCTCGCTCTGGTGCAAGCACATCGAGCGTGGCTACTCCGAGCGAGAGCTTCGAGCCGGCGGCAATGAGTTCGAGGCGGACGCCACGGGATTCCAGACCTTGCCGAAGCGCGGCTTCAGGTCCGTTGGCTCGGGCGTCGGCGGCTTCGAGAAACCACTCGCTCACGAGTACCCGTCGAACGCCCAGGGGTTCTACAACATCAAGCAGCGAGCAGTAGTGGTCGAAATGCGGATGGGTGATGATGACGGTGCGCACGCGGGACGCGCCCAAAGCGCGGATTGCGCGCGGAATCTCGACGACGCCCGCGCCAGGCCATCCCCCGCCGCAATCCCACAGCATCGCGTCGTTTCCGCTTCGGATGAGCATGCACGTACCTTCGCCGACGGCAAGCGCATCAAGGCGGAGTTCGACGCCTCGCGCCAGGCTGCATCGGCTGATATCAAATGTGGCCCACACGGCGACGAGGGCGGGCAGGACCGCCCAGCGCGGGTTTCGGATTCGGCCAGAGGCGAGCCAGAAGACTAATGCGACTGTTGCGCCAAGGCCCCACCATGTCGAAACGCGCGGCACGTGCACAACCGTGCCGGGGATGCCATCAAGCAGATGCACAAATGCAGCAAGCCACCCGCCGAGCAAGGCGAGCGTGTACTGCATAGCGCCCTCCAGGCCCGGGACAAGCATGCCGAGCATGAGCGAGGCGTATCCGCCGGCAAGCACCAGCACTGCAGCCGGTCCGACGAGCACGGTCGCCGCGATGCCGAGAAGACTAATGCGCCCCGTGAAATACACAATAGCGGGGAGCGCGACGAGCCAGCAGATGGTGGCGGCGATGACAGGGCGAGCTAGCCACCGGGCGAATCGCTTTACGTGGGTCGGGGGGGCAATCCGGTGTTCAGGAGGACCGAGGAGCGCCATTTCAACACGCGGGGCGAGCCAGATCAGTGTTGCAGTCAGCCCGACGCTCAGTTGAAACCCGAGGGAAAACAGATCGAGCGGCCTCCAGACCAGAAGGCCGACCGCGACCCAGGCGAGGATGTTCAGGTCGTCGTAGCGTCGCCCGGCAGCGCGCGAGAGCAGGAGCACGAGCACCATGACCCCGGCGCGAACGACAGGGGTTTCGGCGGGAACGACCAGAAGATAGATGCCCACGATCGCCGCGACCGCAAGCGATTCGAACCGGCCGCGGTCGCCCGTAAGGCGGATGGCCATGAGCGCTGCGCCGGCCATGACCGTCAGATGAAACCCGCTGATCGCGAGGAGATGGGCAAGCCCGAGTCGCATGAATGCGTCTTGCGTGTCGCGAAGATCGGCGTCGGCTTCGCCCAGAAGCATGGCGCGGCAGAGTGAAGCCCCGCGACCTTCGCCGCTGAGCACGCGCCGTGCTCGCTGCCGCAGACCATCGATTACGCGCATGGTCCAGGCTCTCAATTCGGCCTGCGGCGAATCGTGCGGAATGGGTTGGACAAGTGACCAGCCGGGGAGGGCAAGCCACCCGACGCGATGGTCGTGTGCGGCAAGCAGCCGCCTGTCGCGACCGCCGGGGTTGAGCGCCGGGCGCACAGGAGACCACGTTCCGGTCAGCGTGACCTGATCGCCCGCGCGAACGGTCGGCGGTGTCTGGCCGGTCACGCGAACCCAGAGTCTTCCGTCCGCGGGGATCTCGCCGCCGGGGGAAAGAATGGCGCGAAGACGGACATCCATCACAGAGGAGTGAGGGCGAACAGCGAAACCGGCGAGTGCGCCGCGGGGCGGGTGGGCAGGCTGCGGCGGGCGGATGACCTCGGCACGCACGCGGACGAGCGTCCGTGGTAATTCTTCGGAAGCGACGGGGTTGGTGTCATGCGATGCGACCGGATCGAATGTGACGCCCGGGGATGCGAGGATGCGCTCAATTGCGAAGGGGAGCCGCTCGTGCGTTCGCAGCGAACACCACGAGGCGGCCGATGCTCCGAGTGAGATCAGCATCGCCAGGGCGCAAAACCTGCCGCGGCACGACGCGACGCACACGATGCCTGCCGCGGCGATCAGCAGCCAGTGCAGCGAGGCAACGCTGGGTACAGCGGTGGCGGCAACGATGCCGACGCCCACCGATGCCAAGGCCCATAAGCCTCGTCGTGGGATTGCACGAGTGCGTGTGTCTTCCACGCGGGCAGCCTACCGAAGTTGGCTGGTGTTCGGGCGAGGGTGGGGTCTGCGTGTTCATTGGGCATGGGGTTCGGGTTCCACAGACGAACCACCCCCCCTCCAAGCCGATAGCAGAGTTAGAGATGAGCACCCCAGAACCGACACACCGCTTTGCGATGATCATGGCCGGCGGTCAAGGCACACGCCTATGGCCGATGAGCCGGCAGCACCTGCCGAAACAACTTCTGCCGTTCATTCAGCGGCCACACGACCCACCGGGAGCACCGTTGCGTTCGCTCCTGGAACTCGCCGCGGATCGTCTGACGAGCCTGTTGCCTCAGGATCGGCAGTACATCTGCACGGGGGAGCGATATCGCGAGTTGATTCGCCGGGGTTTGCCCCAGTTCGATGATGCACACATTCTGGGTGAGCCTGAGGGGCGTGACACGGTCAACGCGGTGGGTTTTGCGGCCGCGGTATTTGAGCGAATCGATCCTGATGCTGTGTTTGCGGTGTTAACGGCGGATCACATCATCGAGCCGGATGACGTTTTTCGTCGGGTTATGGACATCGGGTTTCGCTTGGTGGAGAACGACCCGAGCCGGCTGGTGACCTTCAGCATCACGCCGACGTACCCGGCAACAGGATTCGGGTATGTCGAACGGGGAGAACGGATCGAAGAGGCGGATTCGGCGTGGCGGGTCAAGAAGTTTGTGGAAAAACCCGATGCCCGGCGCGCGGCGGAGTATGTGGCGAGCGGGCGATTCGGATGGAACAGCGGCATGTTCGTGTTCCATGCAGGCACGCTGATGAAGTGCCTGTCACGGTTCAAGCCGGAGAGTGCCGCCGGTCTCGGCTTGATTCAACGTGCGTGGGGAACACCGACATACACGAAGGTGCTCAACGAAGTCTATCCGACACTCCCGAGAATCAGCATCGATTATGCCGTGATGGAGCCGGCCTCGATGCAGGACGATCTCATGATCTGCGCGGTCGACATGAATGTCCGGTGGCTTGATGTCGGCAGTTGGCCGAGTTATGCCGAAACCCTGCGCCCTGATGATGACGGCAATCGTGTGTCTGGTCGCGCTCGCACGTTCATCGTCAACGGAAAGCAGAATCTCGTCGTAAGCGGCGAGTCGGGCGAGCACACCATCGCCTTGCTCGGGTGCGAAGGGTTGACGATCGTACACACGCCCGATGCAACGCTTATCATGCCGTCGGAGAAGGCTCAGGATCTCAAGGATCTGCACAAACTGCTGCCCAACGGCCTGAAGTGACCGAATCAAACGGGCAAGGAGAGGCGTGGGCCGGTCAAGCCGAGGGACGATCGGTTTCGGCAGGGGTGTAGTCAAAGAGCATGCAATACCCCGCTCCCCACTGCGGATACATGACTTCGCACCGATAGCCGACATAGTCGCCCGCAGGCCACGTGAGGCGGTGGAACATGTGCCCGAGCAATTCGGGATACCGCGGATAAGCAGGGTGGGAGACTGTGCGGTCGCCGGGCTCGAGTAGCGCCAGCCGCGGGCCGACAGGAAAGCGATCGAGCCAGCGCCGATCCATGGTCTCGGTCAGGTTCGGCGACATCATGAACGCTCCGATGCTCGGGATGCATGTGCGTGCCATCGATCGATGCAGGAAGACATCGAAAATGAGCAGTTTGGCGGGAAAGCGGCCGAACATCCAGACTTCGTGCACAGGAGGTGAATCGTGTGCGGGGTGCATCTGCGCGCCATCGACGCGGTTGGCCGTAACCACGTCGAACCCCTCGCCCTTCGGAAGACTTGCCGGGTCGATCAGCACGACCCGTCGATCGCGCGGTCCGCGCGATGTGACCACGGGGAACGGCTTTGTGCTGTAATCCTCGAGGAGAACGCCCTGGCTGCGACCCTGCACAGGGGCGTGATCGAGCGTTTCGTACTCGGCGTGGTCATCGGGCTTCGGGTTTTCAGGGGGGGCAACCCACCAGAGCAGGCTGAAGGGCATCGCCTCGGGGCGCATCCGGTGTCCGATGAAGCCCCGAAGCAGCGCCATGTCAATTCGATCCGGGGTTCCCGGGGTCGGCCTGAAAATGAAAGTGGCGATGCTGACTTCGGAAAATTGTCCTGTCAGTTGGCAGCCGCACTCAAACATCCTTCTCCGGACATTCTCTTCGCGCTCGTCCACGTCGAGTGGGTTCTCGGACCCTGTCCCTGCTCCCCCGGCCTCGATTCGACGCACAAGCCGGCTCTGGCTCGGCCCCAAATCCTGCACTACGGATGCAAAAGCCAGGATCGCGGCCTCAGCCGAATCAAGCACAGAGGGATCAGTCGGTGTCTGCCGCACGGACTCGACAAAGAGCGTCAGCCCCTTTGTGCCCGGAAGACGGGAGACCAGATCACCTCCGGAATATGGGCCGCTGGCGGCAGAGACAATGCGCTGGCAGATGGAACGATCGATGCCGAGATCGCGGGAAAGTTCACTCGCGCCATGCGGGGAACCGGGAACGCACGCTAACAGATTCCGAAGTTCAGAATGGAGGCGTCGAAGCACGCCGTCGAGACGAGCCAATTCCTCTTCAGAGAGTGGGCGTTCTTCAGAAGTTCGGGCAAGCTGCGTCACGGGCCACACCACCTCCACAGGGGGGGTCCGATGTCCCAGATTCGTTCTGGATCGCATTGTTGTCAATCCTTGAGCGAGTTTTCTTGACTTGACGGCGACTCTAGGGAAAACTGTTCTGAAATCAGATATCAGAATATTCTACCGAAACATGAAACCAGTTCCAAGATCTTCCGTATAATCTGTCACTTTCACGGGGCGAGTGGTGTGCCCCGCTGCCGAGTCATCCAAAAGGAGAGATGAGATGAATCACGGAGTACTTGCAGTCACAATCGCGGGGCTGGCGGCCTCGGCCGGCGCCCACGTGGTGCACAGCAATATCAGCAACCAGACCAGCGCCTTCCAGGGCATCACCAACTTCGACCCCAACCTCTCGATGGTTGATGACCTTCGTCCGGATTTCGGTGGCGAACTTGCTTCGCTTACCTTCACCTACGGCTATTCGGGCGGATTCGGCGGCCCGGGGGCGATCATGCTCGACATCGCTGTGGCGCTCTACCTTGACGACGGCGATGGCGCGTATGACCCGACGGTCGATGCACCATTGTTCTCTGGTCTTGTCTCTGATCTGGTGGCCGTGCAGGGCCAGATTCATCAGACGACCATCGCCTTCCCGTCAGGGATCATGATCCCCGATGGCGCAACGGTCTGGCTTTCCAATGCCTACCAGCCGGATGCCTTCGGCTTCCTGAACCTCGGTGTGGGGTTGTACAACGACTACACGCGAGGCGGCAGCGATAGCAATGTCTACATCTATGACAGCGACACGGGCACCGTGTCGGCGTTCTTCCAGTTCGACGGCGCGGGCGTGGGCGCCGTGCTTCGCATCGTGCCGACGCCGTCCGCTGCGGCGGTTCTGGGCCTTGCGGGTGTGGCCGCGTTGCGTCGTCGTCGCTGAGTATCCAAACCTCTTCCGGCCTCTTGCGCCAACCACGAGAGGCCCCATGCATCCTCGACGCCGCGGGAAGCCGAGGCGTCGGGTTTCCAGGCCGTCCACCATGGGCGCCGACAGAGCAGCGCGCACAAGCGCGGGCGTACCCGGAACTGTCGGGTCGCGCAAATCCTCTAAGGAGTCAGTATGAAACGGGTATTGAAGAACGGAGTTGCCGCCGCGTGTCTGTGTGCGCTCGCGGGGCTTGCCCACGGCCAGACGGCCCAGGTGATCGCGATCGGAAGCGTGCCGGGCGGGTTTGATTTCTCGCAGGCATGGGGCGTCAGCCGCGACGGCTCGACGGTGATCGGCATCACGAACGGCGACCTCAACGGCATCGTGGACTATTACGGGTTCAGGGCCTCGATCGACGGAACGGTGGAGTTGATTCCTTCGATCGTGAGCCGCGACATCCGCGGCGTCTCTGGGGATGCCGGCGTGTTGGCAGGTATTGCGTTCAAGGAGCGTCCGAACGATCCCGGTGAGTACGACCTGACGGGCTGGTACTGGACCGCTGACGGCGGCGTGGTTGATCTATGGAGCCCGATTCTGAATTGGGGCAGTACGGCGAACGCAGTGTCGCGCGACGGCTCGGCGGTCGTGGGGATGACCGACTTTTTCATCAACTTCGGGGCAGGGTTCGAGTTTTCCGATGCCTACGTCTGGCGCGAATCGACGGGCGTGGTCAAGCTGCCCCACCTCTTTGACATGTTCCGGGCCGAGGCGTTCGGTGTCTCGGCGAACGGCTCGGTGATCGTCGGCTATGAGCAGAACATGGAGGAAGAGCGTTTCCCGGTGGTGTGGGAAGCCGCCAACGGCAACGCCATTCGCCAGTTGTTCGTCACGGAAGAGGAGCTTGGATCGTCGCTCGCCCTGGTCGTTTCAGATAACGGCGCATACGCGGCGGGCTTCTCGCTCATGGCGATGGATATCTTCGGGTATCGCGAAGACCTGGTCATGTGGGATGTCGCGACGGGCGCGCCGACGGTCCTCGGGCAGACGCCCCCGGGTTTCTACAGCGCGATTCCGGCGGCGATTTCCGATGATGGGCAGATGATCGTCGGCACATACAACCGCTTCTTCTTCTTCGACAATCCGGAAGGCGAGATTTTCGTGTGGCGCCAGGGAGAGGGCGTACGCCTTCTGAAAAATATTCTCACAGATGACTACGGCGTCGATCTGACCGGATGGCAGTTGCTCGCGGCCCACGGCATGAGCGAGGATGGCAAGACGATCGTGGGTCACGGCCTCGATCCGCACGGCAACATGACCGGCATCATCATCCGGCTCGATGTCTCGGTCTGCGTAGCTGACCTATCTGGCTCGAGCGACCCGAATGATCCGGCGTACGGCGTTCCTGACGGCCAGGTCGATGCCAGCGACTTCTTCTACTTCCTAGACCAGTTTGTTGCCGGCAACGATCGCGTAGCCGACCTGTCGGGTTCGAGCGATCCGAACGATCCCGCGTACGGCGTCCCTGACGGCCAGATCGACGCCAGCGATTTCTTCTACTACCTCGACAGGTTCGTGGCCGGCTGCCCGTAAGCCCACCATGTGTTCGCCCGCCCCGAGCGGCGGGTGATCGATGCGCTTGCCCCCCCACAAACCGGCGCCGGGAGCACGTTCGTTCCCGGCGCCGGTCCAATCAACCCAGCGGGCAACCTTCCGGCCGGAACGGTCGGCGGCTCGCGGAAATCTCTCAAAGGCCCGTGCCGACCAGGTGCGGGCCTTTGTGCGTGCCGGGTTTCCCTTGTGCGGGCCTCGTACGATTCGGCGTGCCCAGCAACGCACAAAGATTCAAGTTCGGCCGTTCTCGTAGGCTGACACTGGCCGAGGAGTTCAGGTCGGTGCAGCGTCGCGGCTATCGACAAAGTCAAGGTCCGCTGACAGTGATCGCCCTTCCCAACACGCTCGGGCGCTGTCGCCTGGGCCTTTCGATTTCGCGGCGGGTCGGTCCGGCGGTCGTTCGGAACCGGCTTAAGCGCATGCTTCGGGAAAGCTTTCGGCTTGAGCAGCATGGGTTGGGCGACACAGCCGGGGTGGGGTATGACCTGGTCATCGTCGCACGTCGGCACACGCCACAGGATCTCGAAACCTATCGCGCGCTCGTGCGGGAGGCTGTGATTCGGCTGGACAAGGCGTATGCCCGGCGAGATCGACGTGCGGGTGGGTCGGCATCATGAAGCGTTGTTCTGTGGTTTCGCGTTGGTTGGCAGTTCCATGCATCGGGCTGATCAAGGTCTACCAGTACACGCTTTCACCGATCCTGGGGCGTCAATGTCGTTTCGTGCCGACCTGCTCCTGGTATGCGTTAGACGCGTTTCGGACGCATGGGGCATTTCGTGGAGGGTGGCTGACCATCAGGCGGCTCGGGCGGTGCCAACCGTTTTGTAAGGGGGGGTATGACCCCGTGCCGGTGGCGGAAGAGTGCGATGAGCACCGCGATATGCCCGGGGGGTGACAGGCGCTTCGGCCGGCTCCTATTATCCGCTCTGGCGCCGAGGGCGTAGCTCAGTTGGTAGAGCAGCGGACTTTTAATCCGCGGGTCCAGGGTTCGAGTCCCTGCGCCCTCATTATCGGTAAGGGCATCCTGCGCGGATCGGCAGGGTGTCGAGATCGGGGAGAACCCCGCTCGGGCGACCGATGCGGCGGGAACAGAGGTTGCATTGCATCCCATGGAAGTCGCCACGGACAGGCCGACGTGTGTGTTTCACGCTCAGTGGTCGGAGGGTTCGCTCGCAGTCTGGGCCGAGGGGGTCGATCACCTGGGTGCACCGGGGGGGGCCGAAGCGCATCCCTTGGCTCTAGGAGCCGAGGAACTTGGGCGACGACTGGTCGAATACGGTTTTCCAGCCCACGATCGGCTTGCCGAACTGGTGCTCGTGCTGCCCGTGACGGCGGCAGGGCGGGTGCTGCCGAGTGAGACGCTTGCCACCTTAACCGGAACGCTGGCGGATGAGCCGGAAGGGTTGACAAGGCGGCGTGTCGCCGCGGCCATGTTCGCACCGTCGTCCGCACCGGCGGTGCTCGATGCGCTGGTCGAGGAGCGCGGGGGCGATGAGCCGCGGTTTGAATCCGGAGCCGGCGCGGAATATCTGTGTCATGTGGTCGGGCTGTGCAGGCATCTGCTTGCACAGCAGCGATTCGTGCCGATGCTTGCTCAGGAATCATCGGGCGTGCTGCGTGCATCTTGGCGTCCTTGGCTGAGCGATGAGGCGACTGTCGAGCGGCTGGCGGTGCTGACGGCCGGGATGCCGGGCATCGTGCGCGCGGTTGTGGATGAGGCACGGCATCAGCCGTGGGTGATTCTTGAAGACATGCTCTGGCGCATCACCGATGCGCACTGCCGCGCAGCGCTTGAGCGCGAGTCGATGGCGGAGACGGTGGCAGGGCGCGATCATTCGGATGTGCATGTCGCGTGGATGCACGGCCTGCTCGATGGCGCCGACGACGTACCGGCGACGCCGGCCGCACGACAGGAAATGATCCGACGGGTGCGGCGATGGATCGGCGGCCTGGAGGAACGGGGCGCGAGCAGTCAGTGGCGGCTGATGCTGCGGCTGGAAGAGCCGGCGGAGTCGGCAGACGACGCGAGTGAGGCCGAATGGTCACTCGTGATCGGGCTGCAGGCGGTGGAAGCACCCGGGGTGGTGATCGATGCGCAGGACATCTGGCTGATCGCCGGAGACGCGGTCATCATCGAAGGGCGGCGTCTTGACAAGCCGCAGGAGTTGCTGCTGGCCGAATTGGCGCGAGCGGCCAGGATCTATCCTCGACTTGAGAAGGCACTTTCGGAGGGCACGCCGGCGGACATGGCGCTCTCTACAAAGCAGGCATACGAGTTCCTTCGCGAGATTCGGCCCGTGCTGCTTGAGCAGGGTTTCGGTGTCGGTGCTCCAGCGTGGTGGGATGCGCCGACATCGCGACTGGGAGCGCGCCTGAGGCTGGATTCGGGTTCGACAGCTCCGGCGGGTGATGGCACGGAATCGCCCGTATCGAACGGTTCGCCCCAGCTGGGTCTGGCGACGCTGGTCGACTACCGCTGGGAGATTGCCGTCGGGGATGCGACGCTGACGTTGGCTGAGTTTGAGAAACTCGCCACAGCGCGGACACCCCTAGTCAGGATCGCGGGGCGCTGGGTTGAAATTCGGCCTGAGGATGTTCGCAATGCTGTGCGATTCATCCGCGAGAACCCCGGTGGGCGGATGGGTGTGGGCGATGCGGTGCGCCTGGCTTTCGGCGTCGAAATGCGCGAGATCGGCATCCCGATCGTGGGGATCGAAGCGGGCGGTTGGCTGGCGGGGCTTCTGGGACTTGATGAACAGCGCTGCAGTCTGCCGATTGTCCATCCACCTGAAACCTTCAAGGGGACACTTCGCCCGTATCAGGTTCGGGGCGTCTCGTGGATGCGGTTTCTCGAACGGTTCGGGCTTGGTGTCTGCCTGGCGGATGACATGGGCCTGGGCAAGACCATCCAGCTGCTTGCGCTCATGCTCATCGAGCGGGAAGAGTATCGAGCCGCGATCGAGGCCGGGCAATCTCCTTCTCCGGTGCTGCCGACGCTGCTGGTTGCGCCAACGAGCGTGCTTGGGAACTGGATGCACGAAACGCACCGATTCGGACCCTCGCTGCGACTGTTGGTGCATCACGGGCTGGAGCGCCGCCTGGGTGACCCATTCGTCGAGGCCGCCGCGGCGAGCGACCTGATTGTGACGACCTATGCCCTGGCGCATCGAGATCGCGAGTTGCTGGAGCGCGTGCGATGGGGCCGGGTGGTGCTCGACGAAGCCCAGTACATCAAGAACCCAGGGGCCAAGCAGAGCCAGGCAGCGAGATCTCTTGCGGCCGAGCGTCGTGTCGCCCTGACGGGCACACCGGTTGAGAATCGCCTGAGCGAACTCTGGTCGATCATGGAGTTTCTCAACCCCGGATTTCTGGGCGATGCGGCATCGTTCCGCAAGCGTTTCAGCGTACCGATCGAGCGATTGCGCGACCCGGTTCGCGCCGACCAGCTCAAGGGCATGGTCCGCCCGTTCATTCTTCGCCGTCTCAAGACAGACCCCGGCGTGGTGAGCGACCTGCCCGACAAACTCGAAATGCGCGAGTTCTGCCATCTTACTGGCGAGCAGGCGAGCCTTTACGAAAGTTGCGTCAAGCGCATGCTCGGCGAAGTTGAGCGGGCCGAGGGTATTCAGCGGCGCGGGCTTGTGCTGAGCGCGTTGATCCGGCTGAAGCAGATCTGTAATCACCCTTCGCAGTTGCTTAAAGACCACGACGCTTCGAGCGCCCGCCCGCCCGAGATCAATCGTTCGGGCAAGAGCATCCGGCTTGTCGAGCAGATCGACGAAGTGCTCGCCGAAGATGAGCAGGCGATTATTTTCACGCAGTTTCGGCAGATGGGTCATCTGCTGCAGTTGATGCTCAGGCACAAATTCGGCCGTGATGTGCTCTTCCTGCATGGCGGAACGCCGCAGAAACAGCGGGAAAGCATCATCAAGGCCTTCCAGAAGGGGGACGGATCTAGCCCGATTCTCATTCTTAGCCTCAAGGCGGGCGGGGTGGGGTTGAACCTGACCGCGGCGACGCATGTGTTTCATTACGATCGCTGGTGGAACCCCGCGGTTGAAAATCAGGCTACGGATCGGGCTTATCGCATCGGTCAGATGCGCAAAGTCGTCGTGCATAAATACCTTGTTCGGGGCACGCTCGAAGAGCGCATCGACCAGATGATCGAACAAAAGACCGCGCTCGCCGAAAACATCATCGGTTCGGGCGAACGCTGGCTGACCGAACTCTCGACCGACGATCTGCGGCAGATTCTCGAACTTCGTTCCGACGCCATCGGCGACGAGGCATAAGCGCGATTCAGCGGCGGCCGGTCATGCCGCGAACGGCTGCGTCGATCAGGCGCTGGTCTTGCGGTCGATCGGTGCGTACTGAACGTAAAAATGCCACGGGATCGTGCACACTCCCGATCCGTTGCATCATTTCGGCCGCCTCGACGGCATCGGCGCCGAGTTGCTCAGGCCGAAGCTGCTGCCGAAGTACAGTCAGCAAGGTTTCCGCGTCATGCTGCGCGAGTGCTCCAGCGCCGAAGCGCGCTCCGTGCCAAAGCACATCAAGATGCCAAGGCTCAATGGCTTCGGCATCGCGCAATCGCATGAACAGCCGCATCAACAGCAGGGCGTCGCCTTGATGAAACGCCGGCAGCAGGGCTGCATCGGCTACTTGCGTCGTGATTCGCGTGGGGTCGTCCTTCCACCACGCACGTGCAAGTTCCGCGGCACGTGCATCAGCGCCGGCGATGATCAACTCCCAAAGCGCATCGGCCGACCGGCCAGAGGCAAGGTGCTCCTGCGCTCGCTGCTCGACATCGTGTGCGCCGGGGAGCGAAAAAGGGGCGTCCATCCGCTGTGCCGGCGGACCGAGTGTGATCAACGGATCACCGAAGACCGCGACTTTCCACACCGGGCCGTCGTCGTGACGCACCGCGGCCGCCCACGGGAAGGCATGCGTCAGGCGTTCGGCGAGGATCGCCGGAGGCACAAACGCTTGGAGATACGGCTCGTGGACCGCGCCGGAATAGGCATACGCGCCGCGCTGGAACCACCGCCCAGCGATCGTGGCCGGCAGGCCTGGCTGAATCGCCGAGAACGAGTGAATAAAAGCGATGATCGCCGGTCGATCAAGCAGTGGGACATCCCCTGAATAGGCCCGCCCGGGTGATAGATCAAACCAATTGCGCATGCCCTTGGTGTTCACCATGATCAGGTCGCAGGCAAGAGGTGTCGCCCCGAGCATGCGCCAATCGACCAGCCCTCTTCCACCCGCCGCAGCAGGCGCAAGCACATCAAGCCCGAAGCGGCGCAACGAATCCACCGCGCCGTGCATGCCATAGGTGCGCCATGCGCCTTCATCCGGATAGCCGTCGAAAGCCAGCGCTCTTTTCGGCATCAGGAACAATGCACACATCGCCTGATACGCGGCGTCTTCCTGCGTCCCGAAAATCTGCGATGCCCAGGCCCATCGCGTACCGTCCGCCAGTCGGCCGAGGCGATCCGTCGTCGCGAGAAACTCGTCGCCCCCATGCCGGATCTTGACCGGGCAATTGAGGCAGATCGTCAGTGCATCGACGCGGTCACCCAGCGCTCTCCAAGGCATGCCGGTCGATTGCGCACCCAGCTCAATGGCCGAGGCCAGAAGCTCCACCTCATCAGGATCGAATGCTCCGTTGGGGTTGCCTTTGGTCTGCACCCACACAATCGGCTGCGCCCGCCCTGCAGCCAGCGCGACCGCCGCGGGCCATGCCGGATCGGCTGCATCCGCCGCGATGATGCCCGGTGCAAACGCCGGAGAGGCGGCCCAGAGTTCGAGCAGGTCCGGAGCATTGTCGATTGTGTCCAGATCCCAGGCGCTTCGGATGGTTTTATCGATGACCGCCTGCCGTGCCTCGCGCGGGCGAGGCAGATCAACCGCGTCCGGCGCGTTCCATCGCACGACACGCGCCGGCTCGAATGCCCGAACAAATCGGGCGATATCGTGCCGTGATTCGGCGGTGCCTGCGTCAAACAGCACCGGAAAGCGGCCGGCCGGGCTCCAGTGTGCGATTGCCCGAAGATACGACCCCCAATCGCTGACCACCACGACCTGCGGAATCACCGGGATATTCTGGCGAAGCAATTCCGCACGCACACCCAATCGTTGCGGCGGGCTGAGCGCATCCAATTGCACGGGCACTCGCTGCCAGTCGGCGGGCTGCGGCTGGGTCTGTGCTTCCCAGCGACCCAGCATCGCTACGCTCGCGAGGGCCACCGCGGCAAAGCTCATGGGCATGCCCGAAGTGTATCACCCGAGTGGAACACGCGGTGCATGCAGCCGATTGCCGAGCGAGCGATCGGGTGGGGTTTCAACCGGGCTATCGCACACCGACACGTGCGATCCCCGCCTCGGCATAGGCATCACACGCCGCCACGACATCCTGATACGCCACATCATCATCGGCTTCGATGATGATCGACACGTTCTCACTGCCGAGCCTGTCGGCAAGGTCGCGAGCGTGCGCGAGCAATGCCTGCGGCGGGGCTTCGCGGAGTCCTGCGCCATGGATGCGGACACCATCCGTGCTCGTGCTGAGTCGAATAGTGAGGTGCGCCGGGCCGACAGCGAAAGGATCGCCCGCCTCCGGCTGCGCCTGTTCAGGCAGCACGATTGCGAGTAGGCGCTCCGGTCCGAGCAGCACGGCCGCACCCATGAAAAATATCAGAATCACGAGCACCACATCCACCATCGGCGTCATGCTCGGGCCGAAGTGCATATCGGCGTGGAGGCCTCGACGTCGGAGTCGGCTGGCCATTATCGTGCCTCCGTCGCCAGGCGAATCCGGGAGGCGCCCGCATCGCGGCAGGCAGTGAGCACAGGGCGCACGACCGCCATATTCAAGGAACGATCCGCGCGCACGATGATCGGCGCTGCATGATCACGCGCGAGCGCCATACGTACGGCCGCATGCGCCCCGGAAAGCCCGACTTCTACGCCGTCAATCACGATCTCAACCCGTTCGGTGCTGCCCATGACGTTGATGACCAGCGGGTCGCCCGCCGGATCAAGACCCGAGCGAGCAAGCGGCAGATCAAGCGCCGCGGCACGATCCGAGGCCAGGGTGCCGACGATCAAGAAAAAAATGATCAGGCACATCACGACGTCGATCATCGGTGTGACGTTGATCTTCACGCTCGTCGACGCGCGCTGTCTGGTTCGCAGCTTCATGTTGACTTCGCCGATTCATCGTTCGCGGGAAGCCGCTCGATGACGCGAGACCCCATCGTCATGACCTCGGTGCTGATGGCCTCGGCTCGTCCGCGAAACACGCCATAAGCCAGCAGGCACGGAATCGCGAGCAGCAGCCCGAGCAGCGTGTGGAAGAGCGCCTTGGCGATGCCCACCGACAATTGCCCCGGGTTGGCCTGCCCCCCTGCCTCGCCGAGGCTTGTAAATGCCAGGATCATGCCCCACACCGTGCCCGCAAGGCCGACAAGCGGTCCGAGATTCCCGATGACGTTCAACAGATCAATCCGGCGGGCCAGCCGCGCATAAACCTCGGTCGATGCGATCTCGGCCGCCTCTCGCATTCCTGAGCGCGTGCCCGTCGGGTGGTTCACGGAGGCCCGCACGATTTCTCCGAGTATGGATTCATCGCTCTTGAGCACTTGACGAAGTTCGTCGGTTTTGCGGGCCGCGCTCAACTCCTCGATCCGTTGCACCGAGCCGCTGGGAAGTAGCACTCGTCGCCGCAGGTCGAGTGCGCATCGCACGATCAGTCCCACTGCGAAAAGCGAACCGATCATCAGCACGATCGTGAAAATATCAAATGACTGGCGAAACAACGGCCAAAGGCCCGAACGCAGCGCACCGCCGTCAGCCGCCGCCGCCGGAGCCGCGGGCCAGATCAGCAATACGAGCAGCATCGGACGAACCATGCGAACAGCAATTGCCGTCTCCGAACGGTCTTTGAGCCCGGGCCGAGGAAGCGTGTCGTCCGTAATGACCCGTTCTTGATTCTGACGCTGACAGGGTGCCGTGGTGGGCATGTGCCGATGGTAACACCGTGGCGAGGTCACGGCATCCCTTGCCGGGTTCGTTCGGCATCAAGCGCTTCGTCATACCGCGCGGGGTCGATCGGGTCACTTTTCAAAATCGTCAGTGTCGTCAGTACGGCGAATGCCCCCGCGAGCACGATCGGTCCGAGGCTGCACCACGCCTTGGCCGCCCGATCACGCAGCGTGTCTCCCGCGATGTGATTGCCGGGTCGACCGATCGCCCGACTCGAAGCCAGCACCAGCACAATCAGCACTAACGGCTCAACATAGCGCTGCCAGAGTTCATGCGTTGCCGTCATCGCCGCGGAAAATCCCGCGACAGTGGTCAACAGCAGCCAGCGGTCACGCCGCGAGAGCGCTGCGCACCAGAGCACCAGGGCGACCGCACCCGCGGCTGCCAGCGCGATGATCACCGGTGAGCGTTCCATCGGCGCAGGGATCTTCTGAACAATGTTCCAGAGGCCGGTCCACCGTCCGGCCTCTTTGTCATAACTGGTGGGCGTCGCCGCGGCAATGGCCGCTCCTGCCAGTGCTGCGGCGACCAGCCCGACCTTGGCCTCACGGACCAGGCGCTGCCCGCTCGTATGCAGAACACCCGCAAAAAACGGCGTGAACAACCCCAGAAGCGCCAACACAAATGCCGGAGCAGCCGGGTTCATGCCTTGGTGTCCACCCGCGAGGTCGCCGCCCTCAGCAAACAGCGGCGGGGTCAACCCACCCCACTTCCACGCGAACCATGCGACAAAACCGAATGCCGGCAGCGTGCAGACGCCGGCGATGGCCGCCCGCCTCATGCGCTGACCGAATGCTGAAAGCAGCCAGAGGAACTCACCCCGAACGCCCGCAAACCAGCCGTTGGACAACCGATTCGACTCCGAAAGCGACGATGCATCTCGATCCGGTCCAAGCCATCCGGCCATCCAGATCACAGCAGCCGCCCATAGGTGAATCTGGCGCATCCAGACCAACGCCGCGAGCACGACCCCAGCCGCGACCAGATGCACAACAGTTCGACCGTGAAACGCCAGCGCCAGCACACCGACGACCCCCAGCCACCCTGCGTTATCCGGCAGCAACCAGACGCCCGCGGGCCAGACATACAGCGACGCCAGGAGCGGGGCGCACAGCAGGGCAGCCCGGCGTCCGGCTCCGGCACGGTACGAAACCCAGACCAGCAACCCCAGGAATCCGGCTGTGAACCCCGATGCCGCCAGTTGCAGCCCAGATCGGCCAAGCCCGAGCGCGGCATCGACCGCAGCAAGCACGAGGTGATATCCGGGGCTGGTGGCCGAGCGATAGTCGGCAAGATTGGGCTTGGGAAACTGCTCGGCAAAGACGCGAACCGTGACTTCATGGAAGAGCAACTGATCGCTGGCCATACGCCCGGGAAGCAGTCCGCTGAAAATGGCCATCCATGCCGAGGCGATAAAGAACACCAGAACGACAAGGATTTGCTTCCGTACCGATGAATCGAAGCACGATGGTGGTCTTTCCGGTAGCATCAGAAATTCGCATCCAGGGCTTGGTCGAGCGTCCTTTATCCTGTATCGTCGATCAAGGGGCGCCCGGATGACAGCACGATATCTCCAATTCCCGATCGTGTGTGCTGCGGCGATCGTCGGCTGCTCCGGGGCGGCTTTCGGCCAGACTTTCATCGACCGGGCAACCTATGCCGACCGGCTGGAGGCAATGTGGCTTGCCCAGTGCATCGCCAACTGGACCGGGCTTCGCGGCGAGGGGCAGCGGAACCAACCGCCGTTCCCGACCGATGCCGATTGGGGAACGAATCTCGGTCGAGGCGTGCTCGAATATGTCTTTCAGGATCCGTGGGGCGCCGACGACGATACGGATATTGAATATGTCTGGCTGCACCTCATGCACCACCATGGCACATCGCTGCTGACACCGGAACAGATCAGCAATGGCTGGATCGAACACGTCAACAGGTTCATCTGGGTATCAAATGCCAACGCTCGCGCGCTCATGGACCGGGGTGTCGTGCCGCCCGGAACGGGCCTAGCCGCTGCAAACAACTTCTGGCTGCACATCGATGCCCAATTGACGACGGAGATTTTCGGGTCGATCGCGCCGGGAATGCCGGGCACGGCGTTGTTGCTCGCGGACCTGCCCATTCGAAACACGGCCGCCGGGCACGCGGCCCATGCATCGCAGTTCTTTGTTGTGCTGTATGCCCTCGCGCCCGTGATTCCCGAGAACCTGTCGCGCCCCGAGCAGGTCGAATGGCTGGTTGTCCAGGCCCGCCGCTTCATTCCCGATACATCCAAAGCCGCGGACATCATCGACTTCATCCTGGCCGACTATCGCGCGAATCCCGACCTTGACGACTGGGAACGTACGCGCGACCTCGCGTATGAGCGTTATCAACTTCACGCCGCCGCCAACGGATTCCGGTATCGCGGGTGGACGGAATCGAGCATCAATCTTGCTTCCGGGGTTCTCTGCCTGCTCTACGGCCAGGGTGACCTAGCCCGCACAATCCGTATCGGAACGCTCTGCGGCTGGGATGCCGACAACCCCACGGCCACGATGGGCGGGCTGCTTGGTCTCATGCTCGGAACCGACGCTGTGCAGAGCGCCTTTCCCGATGCATCGCTCTCAGAGCGCTACTGGATCTCACGCACACGCGATGCCCTCCCTGATTACCTTCCCGATGATCTTTCCGCCGAAGACACCTTTTCGCTCATGGCCGATCGCACACTCCCTCTTATCGACGATGCCGTACGTCGGGGCGGTGGCGTAGTCGATGTCGCCAGCGATGGGTGGCTGGTGCCGCCCCTGCCCCACGATTCGCTCGCGCGCAACCCCCTTGCCCGACTCGACGCGCGAAGTCAGACCTTGGCCGTGCTGCGGGCAGGCGGCATGGTGACCGCCGCGAGTTCTGTGACCTCGCTTGCTCCTTCAGGGCGCGGTGTGCGCCAGCCCTCGTATTTCGCCTCAGGGTTTCACCTGAATTTTTCAGGAACCGATGTGCTCGTTGATGGCGATCGACGGTATTACTCAACGGAAGGCGCAACGCTTGCGCCGGGCATTCCGATTTCGCTGACGGTGACCTTCGACCGCGATGTCGTTGCAGGGTGCATCCGACTGATCGAAGGCGACCACTTCGACCCCCCGGTTTCGGGTGGTTGGTTTGAGACGCTAGACATCGAACTACTCATCGATGGTGTTTGGACGATGATATCCGGGGTTTCCCCGAGCGACGGCTTTCGTCCTGATCGACCATTTCAGACCATTGACTGGGTGCTCGACGATCCCGTGATCTGCCGCAGCGTACGCCTGACTGGCCTGCCTGGTGGGTCTGGGAGGTTTGTAACGGCGAGTGCGATTGACGTTCTTGCTCCTGCCATCCCGATTGGTCAGGGGTATGACCTCAATGGAGATGGGTTGGTCGATATCGAAGACCTGTACAGTTGGCATCGGAACCCGGTCGATCTCACGGGCGACGGCGTCATCGATGATCACGATAAAGAAGTTCTGGAACAGGCGGTGCGATGGAAGGAACTGCAGGACATGACGGGACGCCGCCGACAGTAATCACACCCCCTGAACAAGGGGGGCGCACAGAGAATACGGGTTTGCCAGTAAGTGAGGGACAAGCCCAGACGAACGATCATGCCTCGTTCAGAGAGTTCCTCCGGCTCGCGCGGCCGAAGCAGTGGGCGAAGGGTGTCTTTGTGCTGATAGGGCCGCTGTACGCCCTTGTTGACGGGCATGTGGTTCCGTGGCTGGCCGTGGTGAGTGCGTTTCTGGCCTTCGGGCTTGCTTCGAGCGGCAGTTATGTCATCAACGACATCCGCGACCGCGAGGCCGATCGGCGTCACCCGCGGAAGTGCAAGCGGCCGGTCGCCTCGGGACGGATCAGCGTGCCCGTAGCCATGCGGTTTGCGATGGGCCTGTTCGTTCTCGCCGCGTTGTTTCTCTTCCCTGTGGGGATGATGGCCGGGGGTGCTGCGGCAGGCTGGCTTGGGCTGGTGTTGGCAGTGTATGTCGTGAATGTGACGGCCTACAGCCTGGCGATCAAGCATGTTGTGATCCTGGACGTTATGAGTCTGTCCATGGGGTTTGTGCTGCGCGTGCTGGGTGGATGTGCCTGCATTGCGATCGCGCCGAGTACATGGCTGCTGAACTGCACGCTTTTTCTTGCGATGTTCCTCGCTTTCGGCAAGCGCCTCGGTGAACGGCGCACCCTCGGCCAGCAGGCCGATGAAGCAAGGAGAGTGCAGGCGGTATACACCGATCACCTGCTGCGGATGATGGTGGTCATGACCGCCGTGGCGACACTGATCACCTACGCCGGGTATGTCCAGGGCCGGGCGGAGTTCTTCAGCGGGCTGAACATCCTGTGGTTCACGATGCTCCCAGCGCTCTTTGCGCTCCTTCGGTGCATCGTGCTGGTTGAGAAGGGCGAGTATGACGACCCGACGGAACTGGCCACCGGCGACCGACAATTTCAGGTGGCTTCGGTGATCTTCGCGCTGCTGACGCTGATCGCATTCGCCGTGGGCCGAGGATAGCCGTGCCAAGGCATTCGGCACGCGCGTGGGTGCAGATTGTGCACGCAGCCCAGGCAAACGCACGTAAGGGGCGAAAGGAAGCGTCAATGACCGCCCGGCAGGGGCGGCAAGTCGCGAGTGTGTTCTGACGTACACTCCCGCCGCATGCCTGCGATGCTGCGATGGCTTCTGTATCTCGGTCCAACGAACCCGATCACGGTTCGGCTGGTGCAGAACGGTTCGCGCCGGGCAAGGCATTTCTACATCCGAACGGTGTATCTGGCGGTGCTGATCGTGGTGCTGCTCTGGGCGCTGGTGGCCGAAACCGGCGCGGGTGACCTTGATTACCGGTTACTTGCCCAGGCGGGCGCAAAGAGCTTCACATGGATCGCCAATCTGCAGATATTGCTGATCTGTCTTCTTGCGCCGGTATTCATGGCCGGGGCCATCGCCCAGGAGGCGAACCCAAAGACGTGGGACATCCTGCTGACCACTCCGTTGACCCCGGCCCACGTCGTGCTGGGGAATCTCCTGGGGAGATTGTTCTTTGTCCTTGCGCTGCTCGTAGCCAGTCTGCCGCTCTTCGCCCTGACCCAATATTTCGGCGGAGTACCGGGGAGTTCGATTCTGGCAAGTTACGCGATCGCCGCATGTGCGGCGGTTCTCGTCGGCGCGATTGCCATCGCGCTTTCGGTAAGTCGTGTTGTCGGGAAACGGGCGGTTTTTACTTTTTACATCGGCGTGGTGACATACCTGGCCATTACATGGTCAGTAGATGCGTGGCTGCAGCGTTCGGAGCGCGGGGTGACCTTTCTCACGTCGGTCAATCCGTTCCTGGCGCTCAAGTCGCTCCTGCATCCTGCGAACTATCCGCGTGCTGCGGATGGGGCTGCCTGGATGCTTCGCCATCCGGTTTCGGCGTGGTGTGGGTTGTCACTCGGTCTCAGCGGCTTCCTGATCGTCGCGTCATCGCTCACGGTACGGGTCGGCGGGGTGCAGGGGTTGCTCGCCGGGGGGGAGGGGGGCATCCCGTGGTATCGGCGGCTCTTCGGTCTCGGCGCGGCCGGAGCGGAGCATCGACCGCCGCGAACAGTCTGGCACAACCCCATAGCGTGGCGTGAGGCGGCAGCGCGAAATGCGACGCTGGGGCGCATCCTGGCGCGGTGGGCATTTATCGCCGTGGGCGGGGCGTTCGGCGCTGGCCTGGTGGTTCTGTATCACACTCAGGCGCTCAATAGCGAATCGTTCCGATTCGTGCTGATGGCGACAGTCTGGGGCGAGGTGGCCGTCATTGCACTCGTGGCGGTCAACATGGCGGCAACGGCGGTCACGCGCGAGCGCGAAGACGGCACGCTCGATCTTCTTCTCACGACGCCGATAACACCGTCGATGTATCTGTCGGGCAAACTCAGGGGCATGGTGGCGTATCTGCTGCCCATGCTTGCCGTGCCGACAGGCACCATGATGCTTGCCGGTGGGTATGTTGCATTCGGGGGTCTTGGTCGTCCGGATGGGGTGATTGTTTCATCAACAATCAGCCTTAACCAGACAATGGACCTGCCCGTGGTCCTTCCCGAAGCGGCACTGGCGATGCCGTTACTCTGCATTCCCTTTATTGCGTTCTGCGGGATGGTCGGCCTCGCCTGGAGCCTCAAAAGCAAAGGAACGCTCAACGCGGTGTTGGCTACATTCGGTGTCGTCGGGGTCATCGCGGGCACGTTCGGCTTGTGCGGGTGGAAAGCCGGCGCAGAAATCGAACTCGTCGGCCCGGCTTTAGCGGGCATGAATCCGGCATCGTTGGTCTACGCCCTGATCGACCCGGCAGGGGCTCTCCGCAAGAGCCTTGACGGGGGAACCTCGTCCGGAGCGCGCGCAGGTTTGATGATCGGTGCGGTCATCGGCGCGGCGATCTATCTCGCCGCGGTCTATGCCATTCACATGAGCATGGTTCGATCGTTCGATGTCACTACACGTCGCCTCGCCGGCACGCGATAGCAGCGTCTGCGTCGGGTCGCGCAATTGAGTGCTCGCGCATTTCAAACACCATGGTTCAGCGATCACTCGTGCCCGACAACGGCACATATTCACCGTCGCGAGCATCAAAATCAAGGACGCGCACAAACGCCTCGAGCGGTTGAGTTGATGGAATCGAGGTCGCTACCTGCTGCGGCACGACAACCTGTGCGTAGACATTCATGGGGTTCGGACGTCGAATCGTCGCGAAAACGCGCTGCCTGCCTTCGTGCTCTACCGTCCGATCGATTGCAATCTGCCATCCGGGCGTGGGCGCCTGCATGATCAGGTGGTGCACACGCCGGGATCCGTCGATCGAGACGCTCGGCCCGGCGTAGACCCCCCCGGGGTTGATTTTCGGCCCGGAGGCGCACCCGGCAACCACCGCAAGAATCAGTCCCACACTTGCACAAACCAACCGACGACGGGTACGCATGCCGCAACCTCCTGCCCCTTGTGCCCGGCGGGGCGCGGGGTGCAATGCTATTCCTCCGGGATGTTCTGCCGCACGGCTCTCCCGCGCGCTCGCGTTATACACCCCTGGCCCACGCGTTGACCGCCGCCGGTACTCGGCCTTGCCGAGTTGTACGATTGCATCATGCTCCGATGCCGCGCAACACACCCTGCGCTTGTATTCGTTGTTGCCGCTGTCAGCCTGCTGGCGATGTCGGCCGCGCGCAAGGCCGGAACACCGACGTCGATGGAAAACCCGGCGTGGCTTGCCGTGGTGCCACGCCCTCCGGCCTCGCTTGACATTATCCGGGTCCGTGTAATCCGCGGCGGAACGGGCGTAGAGATTCGCGGCCAGGCGATCCGCGCGATCGGAGCATGGCGTGCAGTAGACCTTGGCGATCATGTCACCATCCGTAACGCAGACGGCCGGATCATCGCGGACGCTGCCGGAGTTGAGATCGACCTCGGCAAAGCACGCACGGGGGTCATCCGATTCGTATCAACATCTCATCTCGTGCTCGATGGCATGCGCATCGGCGCATCGGCAATGTTGTCTGATCGAGAGACGGGTGGGTTCGACGTTGTCGCGCCATTGCCGATCGATACGTATATCGCAGGCGTGTTGATGGCCGAATTGTACCGCGGCTGGCCCGCAGAGACCTATCTTGCGCAGGCTGTCGCCGCTCGGTCCTACGCCGCCCACGAGCGAGCCTTGGCGCGGCTGGCCCGCCGCGGATGGGATATCGACGCCGACACGACGCGCCAGGCCTTTCGTGGGCTGCACGATGATCCTGTGGCATGGAATGCGGCCAGGGCGACCCGTTCTCTGATGCTGACCCAGCACGGCCAGACCCTGCGAGCCTATTACAGCAGCACCTGTGGCGGACGTTCCGCATCAGCCCGTGATAACTGGAACACCGGCAGCGGGCGCGAGTTTAATGCAGCGCCGGCGCTGCAAGGCGCGCCCGACGAATGTCCGTGCCGAGCATCACCGCGATATCGCTGGGAACGCCGAACGACGCCGGATATTCTGACCGCGCGGCTGAGCGCCTGGGGCAAGCGGCATGGGCGTCCGATTGCCGAGCTGACCGAACTGCGTGCCATCGAGATGACAGCGGCCAACCCCTGGGGCCGGCCGACCCGCTATGCCGTGCATGATGTCACGGGGGTGTATGAGTTGACTGCCGAAGAGTTGCGATTGGCCAGCAACATGCGGCTTCCGAACCTCTCGGGCGACGCCCCGCTGCACGGCGCCCTGGCGTTCAGCACCGACCTCGACTGTGAGATACTCGATGATGTTGTCATCATCCGCGGTCGAGGATTTGGTCACGGCGTCGGGCTTTGCCAATTTGGTGCGCGCGAGTATGCCCGTCAGGGGCTTCACTGGCCGCAGATTCTGGAGCGGTATTACCCGGGGGCAGATCTGGTCGTTGCCCGACCGGGTCGAGCCCGCCAGGACTAGGGTCTTCGCGTTGGTCGCGGGAGGTGGGTTCACTACTGCAGCATTCGGCTTCAACCATGTGCCCTCCAGGCGGTAGGCTCTTGGGACATCCGGAGGCATGCATGCTGTTGTTCCTTTCCTTGTTGATTGCACAACCCCTGGTCGAGTCGCCGGTTCGTCCCGAGGTCGCGGAGGTCCTTCACGAGCAGGAAGTGACGCTCGAGCGCATCATGGCCCATCCGGATTGGATCGGTCGTTTCGCCGAGCAGCCGTACTGGTCGGACGACGGGAAAGCGATCTATTTTCAGCGCAAGCGTCCCGGTGTAGCGCAGACAGATTTGTATAGACGTGCGTTGACTGAGCCGGCCGAAACGCTCGTCAGGGGGGCCTTGGCTGCCGAGGCATCGACGCCCGCCGGGGTGTGGTCTTCCGATCGCCGGCGCAAGCTGTTCGCCCGCCATGGCGACATTTTTCTGCGAGATCTTGACAGCAATCGCATCGATCAACTTACCCGAACTCATGCTGTCGAGTCCTCGCCGCGATTCATGCGCGATCCGCGAGCGATTACCTATGTCCGAGACGGGGCGATCCTGGTCCGCTGGCTCGACACCGGCCTTGAGGACGAAGTCGTACACCTTCTGGCCGCCGATGATCCTGACACGGAAACACCCGCTTCCGGTTTTCTCGCTGAACAGCAGCGAAGGCTCTTTGAGGTGCTCAATCGGCGGCGGGAGGAACAGCGCCAAGCCCGTGCCCATGAGCGCCAGATTCGGGTAGACGATCCATCCCGGGCGCCGCTCCCGTGGTATCTCGGGAAAGACGTTCGGATCATCCGATCCTCGCTTTCACCAAGCGGGCGTTATGTCGCGGTGGTGCTCACAGATGCTTCAGAGCATTCCGGCAGGCGCGATGCGATGCCCAGTTATGTCACGGAAAGCGGCTATGTTGAATCGAGATCCGTCCGTACAAAAGTCGGCGACGGTCGTCCTCGGGCCGAGCGTCTCGTGCTCCTTGATCTTCTGGAACGAGCCTCGCACCCGATCGATCATGCCCTGTTGCCGGGCATCAGCGACGATCCGTTGGCGTTCCTGCAATCTAACCCCGATGCTGTCGCGGATTCGCCTCGCCCGGCGCAGCCGAGGCCCGTTCGTTTCGGTGCACTTCTATGGAATCCTGTTGATGACAGGCTCTGCTTGCAGGCGTTCAGTCATGATAACAAAGATCGTTGGCTCGCTCTCATTGTGCCAGAGAATGGCGAGTTGATTCCGCTCGAACACGATCATGACGAGGCGTGGATCAACACCCGCTTTACGGCGTTCGAATGGCTTGCCGATGGTACGGCGATCTGGTTTCTCTCCGAGCGATCAGGTTGGTCGCATCTCTATCTTCGCGAACCCGATGCGAGCGAAGCTCGCGCCCTCACCACGGGCACGTACGAAATCCACGATGTTTCGTCCTCTCCTGACGGCCGGTGGCTCTATTTCCGGGCCAATGCAAGGCACCATGGAGAGTACGAGGTGCATCGCCTCCGCCTGGAAGATTCTCGCATCGAACAACTGACCGATCTGCGAGGACTGACCGAGTACGTTCTCTCTCCCGACGGATCATACCTGCTGCTGCGGCACTCCAAGCCACTGCGGCCGCCCGAGCTGTACGTCCAGCGGGCCGTTCCGCTCGATCATCCGCGAAGGTTGACATTCTTCATTGAACCTGAGTTCGAAGCCATCGCTTGGCGAGAGCCCGAGTTCGTCGAGATTCCTTCCCCCCACAGCGAGCCGATTCCCGCGAGGTTGTATCCCACGCTCAACCCACATCCCGATCGTCCCGCCGTGATCTTTATCCACGGCGCGGGATACTTGCAGAATGCCCACAAGGGCTGGTCGACGTACTTCCGCGAGTTCATGTTCCACACTCTTCTCTCGCACGCGGGCTATGTCGTGCTCGATCTCGACTATCGCGCAAGCGCCGGATACGGACGCGACTGGCGGACGGCCATCTACCGGCGCATGGGCGAGCCTGAAGTCGAAGACCTTGTCGCCGCGGCGGCGTGGCTGGTCGATCGTGAGGGTGTCGCACCCGATCGCATCGGTCTCTACGGCGGCTCGTACGGCGGCTTCCTGACGCTGATGGCCCTCTTTACGCGACCCGAGACGTTTGCCTGCGGTGCGGCACTTCGACCGGTCACCGATTGGGCGCATTACAGCCACGGCTACACAGGAAACATCTTGAATGTTCCGCAGCTCGACCCCGAGGCGTATCAGCGCTCCTCACCCATCGAATGGGCCGAAGGGCTTCAGCGTCCTCTGCTCATTTGTCACGGTATGCAGGACGACAACGTGTTTTTTCAAGACACCGTCCGCCTTGCTCAGCGACTGATCGAACTCGAGAAAACCGACTGGGAAGTCGCCATCTACCCGCTCGAACCTCACGGGTTCATAGAGCCTTCAAGCTGGCTCGATCAGTACCGCCGCATCCTGAAACTTTTCGAAACGAACCTGAAATCACCGTAATGGTCGTTCACTGGGCAAAGGCAATCACCACCCGACGTGACATATCACTCACCCACACGCCGCCCGGTCGTTCGATCGTCACCGCGAACGCCACCGGCTGCGTAAATCCGAGCGCCGGACGAATCGGCACGACAACCTCATCTGATGTCGGCACGTCGAATACGCCTCCGCTGATGCGCTGGGACAGCCCGAGTTCGGCATCCACGATCCAAAGCTGATACTGCTCCTTCGCGGGGTCGTTCGGAGGCAGGCCGACAAACCGCATATACCCCTCACCGTTCGACGGCGACCAAACCACGTCACCCGTAACCCCGGCGATCTCCGACGGGCCGCTCTGCCCTGTCTGCGATTCCCACGCGGCCCACGACAGCGGAGTAGCGCCCCCTGCCACAAGTGCCTGCCGCTTGGCCACAGCCACCACACCTGCAGCCGCATCGCCGGCAGCGCTGTTCTGGCTGCCGCCCCACCACTGCACGCCCGCGGCGACCGCCAGCACCGCCGCTGCAGCCCAGCCGCCCCACGTCCCGATCAGCCGCAGGTTGCCGCGACGTGCGCCTTCGTGCCTGGTCAGCGCATCAGGGGTCCGCTGCGAGATCGTGAGAACGGGTTCGACAGCCAGCCGCGCTCGCACCCGATCACGCACATCCGAGGGCATCGGCTCGTGCTCTGCCCACGCCGCGGCGAGGGTTGCCGCGGCCAGTTCAAACGCAATTCCATCGTCCGCGTCGACGGCATCTCCGAGGCCGTTCAGAACCTGACGGAGTTCGCGATCCTCGGCTCCGCTGAGACCGAATACAGCCCGGTCGACTTGAAGCTCAAGCCGTCGTTCCTGGAGTGCAGGCGAGTTCATTCCCGCACCTCCTCTCTTGACGCTGGCGCCACGCCCATCAACTCGCGCAGTTTGATCAGCCCTCGGCGAGCATGTGTCTTCACAGTTCCCAATGGAAGCCCGGTCGCCTTGGCGATCTTGTCGTGCGAGAGTCCTTGGTGAATCGCCAGCCGCAGTACCTTCTGCTGTTCAACGCTCAGTCGTTGAAAAGCCGCGTCGGCACGCAGGACATCCTCCGCGCGGCTCGAATCCTCCCCCGACTCAGGCGGCCCGGATGTCCGTGCATCCTCGACCAGCATTTCTTCCTGCGGCCGACGACCCTGGCGACGCTGTCGGTCGATCAGCCTTCGCCGGGCGATCATCGCGACAAACGCGGTCTCCGAGGCGATCGTCGGGTCGTATCGCGGAGCACTCTTCCACACATCCAGAAAAATCTCCTGCACCGCATCCTCGGCATCTGCCATGGATCGGCTCAACTTCCGCGCGAGCGACCATACCAGCCCGCCGAACCGGTCAAGGCAGGCGTCCATCGCTTCCGGGTCACCCCGCACCACGCGGGGCAACACGGTCTCGACTTCGCGAGAAGCATCCGCACCAAGCTGGCCCGGGTTCGATTCCAACCCCCCAACCTCCGCCATGCAGTGATGGTAGCGTACGTCACCCGACGGCGAACGGGGCACTGTGGCAATACGGACTTCCCGCACGAGTTGGTTCGTTGTGGGCATGGCGGCCGCAATCAAAGAAACCCCGAGGCGCATGAGACAGCGCCGACCTGTGTCGGCGCTGCATATCTCAGGATCTGACAAACTTACTCGGGCAACAGCACGGCATCGATCACATGAATCACGCCGTTACTTGCTTGAATATCACTCTTGACGACCGAGGCCCCGTTGATCTTCAGGCGTCCGTCCATCACCCGGGCCGTCACCTTAGCACCCAGCAGGGTCGGCGCGCGCTCGGCCATCACCGCGTCGCGAGCATACACCCGTCCGCTGACGACGTGATACTTCAGAATATCCGCGAGTTTCTGCTTATTTTCAGGCTTGAGAAGGCTTTCTACCGTCCCGGCCGGGAGCTTGGCGAACGCCTCGTCGGTTGGCGCAAAGACCGTGATCGGCCCAGGCCCCTTGAGCGCATCGACCAGCCCTGCCGCCTGCGCCGCCGCAAGCAGTGTCTTGAATGTGCCTGCGTTCTGCGCAATCGTGACAACGTCATCCGTCGAAGGCAGGATCACCGTATCAATCACGTGAATTACGCCGTTGCTGGCGCGAATGTCAGCCTTCACCACCTTCGCCCCGTTCACCATCGCCGAGCCGCCGCGCACAGCGAAATCCACCCGTTGGCCGTTCAGTGTCGATGCGCCGAGGCGACCCGTTACTTCCGATGCGGTCAGTTCACCCGGCGTGACGTGATACGTCAGCACGCTGACCAGGAGTGCGCGGTTTTCAGGCTTGAGCAGGTTCTCCACCGTCCCGGCCGGGAGCTTGGCGAAGGCCTCGTCCGTTGGCGCAAAGACCGTAAACGGCCCCGGCCCCTTGAGCGCCTGCACCAGCCCCGCCGCCTGAAGCGCCGCCGCAAGCGTCTTGAATTGTCCCGCCGCCACCGCAGTATCCACGATGTCATCCGCAAGCAGCGACACGGGGATCACTCTCGCGGTTTCTGCCTCGCTCGCCGCGGCGACGCACCCGGCCGGATTGGCCAACGCCATGCCGCTGACCGTTGCAAGCGCACCGACACCGCTGATCATGTTCTTCAGCATGAATACTCCTTTTCGATGGCCGGACGATTTTTCGACGCGAAGTCCGGCTTCACAACCGGCTTCAACGCGGCGAATTTTTCCGGCTGTGCCGTCGGTTTCGTCCGTTGCGGTCACCCGGATGCACGTCCTCACGCAAACTGCCCGGCTTCATCCTTTTGAATAATCGCAAAAAAAACACGGGCCTGCGCCCGTGTCAATCGCATCCTGCATTCCGGAGTGTTCAAGCCTTCGGCGGCGGGGGAAAATCCACAGGTGTTTTGGCAATGATGTTGAACATATTGGTGTATGTCCCCAGCGCATACACCGCCGCTACCTCCGCCACATGTCCATCCGTATACCCGGCGCTCTTGAACACCTCGAGGTCCGCATCGCTGACCGCGCCGTGTTTCTCGTGCACCGCGGCAACAAACCGCACAAGTGCGGAGAGCTTCGGGTCAGCAAGATGCCCAAGTCGTGCGCCGACCGTCTGCTCTTCACTCAGCCCCGCGCCCTTGCCGATGACCGTGTGCGCAGCAAGGCAATACCCGCATCCGTTTGCCTGCGAAAGAAACAGGTGAATGACCTCCTGCTCTTTCGCGCTCAGGCTTGCCTTGGCCAGCGCCCCGGCCATTCCCAAGTACGCCTCCAACGCCGCGGGAGAGTTCGCCATCGCTTTGAAAATGTTCAGGTGCTTCCCCTTCAGCGGACCATCAAAAAGTACTTTGACTCGTCCGCTCGCCGCCGCGGGATCAACCAGTGGCAACCTCGACATGCGTACAGCTCCTTCCTCAAATGGGCTTATCGACTCAGCACGGGAGTCAACCTCGCCCTGAAGGAGCCTATTCCTGATCTCTCGGCCACGCGGAAGCGCAAAGACCACGCTCAGACCGCGTTCGATCTCTGTTGATGCCGCAGGAATCGTCCTCAAAAGGCCGATGCTCCGGAATAACATCCACCGCCGTGCCGCTCCACTCCCCGCGGTCAAGGAGCCATCCATGATCCCTGGAGCCCCCCCCCAGCCGTCGCGCCTTCTCCGCATCGACGCCCATTGCCACTCCCGCGCTTCGGACGGCCCGGCACTCGCCGCCCTCGGGTTCGTTGGTTGTCCGGAAAGCTATTCCCCCCCGGAAAAGGTATACGACCAGGCGCTCGCTCGAGGCATGGATTTTGTCACCCTCACCGACCACGACACCATCCAGGGCGGCCTTGAACTTCTGCACCGCGGATTCCAGAACTTCATTCTCGGCGAAGAAGTGACCGTGTACTTCCCTGAAGACCGTTGCAAACTCCACGTGCTCGTGTGGGGCCTTACCCCCGACCAGCACGAGCAGATCGCCGAACTCCGCCTCCGAGACGATGTCTACGCGTTCGCCTACTGGCTTCGCGAACAACAACTTCCCCACGCACTGGCACACCCCCTCTACATCCAAAATGCACGCTTCGATACCTGGCATCTCGAACGCTGCGCTCTGCTTTTCAAAGGCTTTGAAACCCTCAACGGCGCGCATTCGGGCCTGCAGCAAACCACCCTCGAACGCTTCTTTGCGGCACTGACTCCCGGCCGGCTCCTCGATATCGCCAAAAAGCACGCCCTCGAACCTCTGTGGGAACGCGCCTGGCAAAAAGCCCGTACCGCCGGAAGCGACGACCACGCCCTTCTCAACGTCGGACGAACCTGGACCGCTCTCGACGCCGAGCACTCCACCACCGATCCACGCGACTTCTTCCGCCAAGTGATGAAAGGCCGCTCCACCGTCGGGGGGGTCGGCGGCCACCCGGCCCTGCTCGCCCACCAGCTCACGAGTGTCGGTGCGGCGTGGTATGCCCGCACCAGCCGCAAGCCCCGCTCTGCCCGACGTCGCTTCGCTCGCGCACGTCTGCTCCGGTTCGCAGGTGTCCGCGAGACGCCACCCGGTCCTTTCGCGCTCGCGTGGGACACACTCCGACGCACCATCCGTCCGCGCTCCCGCCTGCCCCTCTGGACCAACCTCCGCCGTTCGCTTGATTCCGTCCTCGACCGCTACCCCTCCCTCCGCGAACGGCTCCACCCCGATTCCTGGGTTGACGGTCCGCCCCTGGCCCAACACGACACGATGGAGCAGTTCTTCATCGACCTCACTCACGCCGTCGCCGAACTTCTGCAAGACGGAACGCTCAAGGCCGTTCGTGCGAAAGACCGTCGCGGCGTGCTCGACCATGTTCTCTCCTACGCCTGCCTCACCGCTGCCCAGGCTCCTTACCTCTTCAGCCTCTTTCAGCAGAATAAGGAGCGCCCTTTCTTGGACAAGCTCGACCACCAATACGCTCGTTCCGGTTCCGGCATAAGCATCACCGAGCGCCCCACGCGCCTCGCGCTTTTCACCGACACACTCGGCGATGTCAACGGCGTCAGCCGATTCATCCGCACCATGGGCGAACATGCCTTCGCCGCGGGGAAATGCCTTCACATCGCTACCAGCACGGCCGTGCGCTGCCCTGACGCTCCGTATATCCACAATTTTCGACCACTCTTCAGCATGCGCATGCCCGGCTACAGCCACCTCGAAGTGGCCCTTCCCCCACTGCTCGACATGCTCCGTTGGGCCGACCAGGTACGCCCAGACGTGATTCACGTCTCGACTCCCGGCCCGGTCGGCCTTGTCGGCATCCTCGCTGCGCGCATGCTCAAGTGCCCCCTTGTGGGCACCTATCACACCGACTTTCCGGCTTTCGTCGAAGATCTATTGAATGACCATGTGATGACCCGCATCACCGAAAAATGCATGACTGGTTTCTACAAGCGATTTGCCGGTGTGCTCACCCGATCGCGCGAATATGTTCCCAGGGTCAGCGCCTTGGGCATCGACCCCGATCGCATCACGCCGCTGACCCCCGGATGTGACACCATCGCGTTCCATCGCAAGCACGCCGATCGCGCCATGTGGCGCACCCACGCCCTCCTTCCTGAAACACTTAAAATCCTTTATTGCGGCAGGGTTTCCGTCGAAAAGAACCTTCCTTTGCTCACCGCGATCTGGCCCCGCGTGCGAGAGGCGCTTTACGAACAGAACATTCACGCCGACCTTGTGATCATCGGCGACGGCCCATACCGCGAGGAGATGCAGAAGCAACTCAAGAATCACGGCGCCTGCTTCCTGGGCTATCGCTTCGGGCACGAACTTTCCACCCTCTACGCCTCCGCCGACCTCTTCGTGTTTCCCAGCCTCACCGATACCCTCGGTCAGGCCGTGATGGAAGCGCAGGCCAGCGGCCTGCCCGCCCTGGTAAGCGATTGCGGCGGCCCGCGCGAAGTCATTCAAAACGGTCGCACGGGTCTGGTCCTGCCCGGTCACGGCCCTCAGGC
Source organism: Phycisphaeraceae bacterium (assembly GCA_019636695.1). Classification (GTDB taxonomy): domain Bacteria; phylum Planctomycetota; class Phycisphaerae; order Phycisphaerales; family UBA1924; genus JADLCM01. The sequence goes on along the minus strand of JAHBXD010000004.1, from coordinate 33,823 downwards.
CTGGGTCGAGGCGATCGTCCATCTCGCCGCCGATTCCACCCGCCGCGCAGAGATGTCCCACGCGGCCTTCGACCTGATGCAGTCGCGCTCCTTCGCCCATTCATTTGAGCACTTCTGGAAACTCCACGATGCCGTTCGCGCTCGGCACTTGGCTTCCATGGGCATCACAGCCGGAACTTCGCCTCGCCCTGCGGCGCCCGAGCACACGATCACCTCGCGTACCGCGGCGACCGACCACGCCGCCGCACACTGACACCGGCCGCGCATCAATCCCGCGCCCCCTGTTGCGTACATCACCCCGCGTTATCACCAAGGCGCGCACTCAGCGAGCGGAAGGCACGATCACTGGATCAGAAATCCGGATCCCGCTCCGTCACCGAAACAGGTTGTATCGCACGATGCACCGCAGCGCGCTCACCCCGTCACGCCAGGTTATCTTCTTCCCCTCGGCATACGTCCGACCCGCATAACTCACCGCGACTTCATAAATCCGGAGCGCCCGCACGCCCCCCTCTCGCGGCAGGCGCATCTTCGCGAGCTTCGCCACAGTCTCAGGTTCAACGCCGAACCGCTTCTCGCGGATCTCCAGCCGTTCGAGCACCGGCCTGGAAAACGCCTTGAAGCAGCACTCGATGTCGCTCAGGTTCAGGTTGGTCAGCATGTTGCTGACCATCGTCAGAAACCGGTTTGCCTGGTAGTGCCGGTAATACAGCACTCGGTGCGTATGCCCGATGAAACGCGAGCCGATCACCGCATCGGCTCGTCCATCAAGGATCGGGGCAAGCACGAGCGCATGGTCGGACGGGTCATACTCGAGGTCCGCATCCTGCACGATCACCACATCCGCGCCGAACGCCATCGCCGCCTTAAACCCCGTTCGCAAGGCGCCGCCCTTACCCGTGTTCCGCTCGTGCACGATCGCCGTCACATCTTCCCGTTTCCCAAGCTCCCGCACAATGTCCCCTGTGCCGTCCTTCGACCCGTCATCAACCAGCACAATCCGCCGCTCCACCGGCCCACCAGGCCCCATCGGCGGCGGCGTCGCATCCAATCGCTCGATCAGCCGCGGCAGCAGCTCGCGCTCGTTATAGGCAGGGATGACGACGGCCAGAAGCATTGAAAGAGCATAGCGGCGCTTCCCGCTTCACCTACAACCTGCTTGTCGCCAAACTCGCCAGTTCGCTCCGCTCGCTCCGCGCAAGGGTGATATGCCCCACGATCCCAAGCCCCTTCATTTTCTCCACGGCGTACGAAAGACCGTTGCTTGACGAATCAAGATACGGGTTGTCAATCTGGCCGATGTCGCCCGTCAGCACCAGTTTCGTCCCCTCCCCCACCCGGCTGATAATCGTCTTCACCTCGTGCGGCGTCAGGTTCTGCGCCTCATCCACCACCATGAACTGGTGTGGAATACTCCGGCCGCGAATGTACGTCAGCGGCTCCAGCACCAGCCGCCCGTCGGCCATGAGTTTGTCGATGCGTTGCTCGGGCGTGTGGCTCTCCGGCGCCTGAAGATGCGCCCCGCGTGTGCTCATCAGGTAACTCAGATTGTCAAAAATCGGCTGCATCCACGCTTCGAGCTTCTCGTCCTTACTCCCGGGCAGATACCCGATATCCCGCCCCAGCGGCATGATCGGCCGCGCCACCAGAAGCTTGTCATACCGCTCTTCACTGAACACCTTGGCCATGCCCGCCGCGATCGCCAGCAGCGTCTTGCCCGTTCCCGCCGATCCCAACAGTGTCACGAGTTGCACGCTGTCGTCCATCAGCAGGTCCAGCGCCATCGTCTGCTGCACGTTACGCGCGGCCAGCCCGAACACCGGCTTGCGCTTGTCCGCCACGGGGATAAGGTGCGCGGTGTCCGCCAGGCGCCGACCGATCGCCGTGTGCGTCGGCTTGTCGCGGTTCTTCAGAACGGCGAACTCGTTCGCGTTCAGTTCCCGCACCGATTCCTGCCCATCCTCATCCACGCTCGTCAACGCTTCGCGCAGACGCTCGATGCTCAGCATCCGCTCCTTGTACAACTCGTCGATCAGCTCCCCCTCGATGTCGAGCGTGACATACCCGATATACAGCCGGTCGGCATCAACTTTCTGATTCTCGAAATCCTCCGTCTTGATCCCCAGCGAATCGCTCTTGATGCGCGCTGAAAGATCCTTGCTCACGAAAACCGCTTGGTGCCCCTGACGATGCAGGTCATACGCCACCGCGATAATCCGGTTATCAGGCGATGCCGCCTCGATCACGCTCGGACGGTCATATTCCGCCACATCAATCCGGATCGTCCCCGTTCGCCCCTCCGGTCCCGTTGCGAACTTCACCCCGAGCACCGACCAGGAAACACCCTCAATCAACCGCCCCGCAAGCCGAAGTCGGTCCAGGTGACGAATCGCCTGCCGCGCGCTCCGGCCGATGTCGTCCTCACGACGCTTCATCGAATCCAGTTCCTCGATCACCGGGAACGGAATGATCACATGGTGCTCTTTGAACACGAACAGTGCATCCGGGTTGTGCAGCAGCACGTTCGTGTCCAGTACGAAATGCTTCACGTCCTCCGCATCGGTCTTGCGCGACGGTCGTGTCTGCACTGGGTCTTCCGTGGCCAAGTCTGGAGTCCTCCGAAGGCGGCGGTCCTTCGCCGCCGCGACAGCATACCCCCCCGACCGACAAGACCCCCCCTTCGGGCTTTTCCCGACCCCTACGCCGCGTCCGGTCGACACTCGCGCGAGGAATCCTCCGGCGCTCCGAGCGACCCCATCTGCCGTTGCAGTGCCAGCACGAATGATGTCCGCGCGGCAGGTCCAAGCCCGAGCGCAAACCCCTCAATCGCCCTGCGCCATGCCGAGGCTTGTTCCGTAGCCGTCCCCCGGAGAAGTTCCGGATCAAAACGAACCCCCGCCGAAGGCAGCATCACCCCGGCGCCTGCACGCGCCATCGCCCGCGCATGCACCTCAAGCTCGAGTTCTACCACGCGCTGCACGCTCATCCGATCACGCACAAGCCGCGATGCCGCCATACCCAGGCTCGATCGCAACTCCGCATCCATCAAAAGCATTTCGATCGTCCGACCGAACGCCTCGGCAGAGAGCGGCAAACGAAGCCCCGACAACCCGTGCTCGATCGTCGAGCCGAGCCCGGGCGATTCGGCAACCACCACCGCCGCACCTGCCGCCATGGCTTCAATCACCGACTTGGGGTGCCCCTCAAGCTCCGAAGCCTGCGCATACACCGTGCACCGGCGCAAACGCTCAAGCACCACCGGATGCGCCACCCACCCCTCGAATCGCACATCCACACCGAGTGCCCGTGCCTGCCCGGCCAGCACGCTCCGCTCCGGACCATCTCCGATCAAGGTCAAATGCACCCGCTCGCGCACCTCATCCGGCAGAAGCGACATCGCTTCGATCAAGATATCCACGCGCTTCCGACGCACCAGCGGCCCGGCATACAACACCTCATCCTCAAGCCGATCCTCCGCCAACGCCGGCAACTCCACTTCAAGCACATGGTTCGGGATCAACGCCGTTCGGTCAGCCGTCAGCCCGCTCCGCCATGACAAATCCCCCACCATCGCTCGGCTCGTCCCCACCACCACGTCCGCCGCGCGGCAGGCTTCCCCCTCTTCTGCCGCCGCGGCCAGCACCGCCTCTGACGACTGGCCCTGTTCGTACGCCAGAAACCGCGAACACAAATACTCTCCCCGCACCACCAATCCAGTTCGGATGCCTTCGTCCCGAAGCGCGCGCGCAATCCTGACCGCAACTTCCGACCCTTGCATCTGGACCGTCTTGATCAGAACACTCTTCACCCGCCCCAGCACACCCACCACGCGCGAGGGCGCCGAGGCCAGAAAACTCTCTCGCGCACTCGCCTCCTCATTGCACACCACATCCGCGGCCGGGCGCAGTGTCCTCCCGATCGCACGCTCAACCTCGCCACCTTCAGAAACCACCACCACGCGCCCGTACCGAGGCGAGACCCCGGCCACGATCGCCCACTCTCGCTCCAATAGTCCGCGATGAGCCCATGAAGCCAAAGACTCCCCGCGCGGGAGCACCAGGACCAAAGCATCCGCGAGTTCATGCGTCATGATCCGACCGCCCCTCCAGCATGCTCGGCTTCCAGTACCTTCCGGAACCCCAGGCATCCCATTCTGTTCTTCCGGGGATTTTCCCAGGTGACGGAAGGCATCCGCGCTACATCGGCCAGCAGGAACCGGCCCGTCACGCAAATTTCGGTCTTTCACCCCATCATGGGTCGATCTCATCCCTATGACAATCTCCGTCCTCCTACCCATATCCCGAGCCGGCCCAGGACTCGCCCGCGCCCTTGCCTCCATCACGACCCAAACAATTCAGGACTTCGAAGTCCTTTTGATCCTCAACGGCCTTCCTGCCGCCGATCGTCCGAGAATCACCGCGCTCGTCGCCGAAGACCCCCGATTCCGCGCCCTGGAAACCCCCTATCCCAACCTCGCCGCGGCACTCAACCTCGGGGCACTCCACGCCCGCTACGAACTCCTCGCACGAATGGACGACGACGACACCTCCGCACCTGAACGCTTCAGGCTCCAGACACAACTTCTGCAGCGCCACCCCCACCTCGCCGCCGTCGGCGGCGCATGGGATGTCCTCGAACCTTCCGGACAAACCCGAGTCACCATCCGCCCCCCAACCGACCCCAGTCGTCTTGCCTGGCAACTCCATCTCGCCAATTGCCTCGCGCACGGATCGGTCATGCTCCGACGCAGTGTGCTCCTGTCGGTCGGTGGCTACGACCCCAGGCTCGACAAGGCCCAAGACTGGGAACTTTGGCTCCGTTTGCTCCGCGCAGGCGCACGCATCGGCGCCGTACCCCAGACCATCTACCGCCATCAACTTCGCACCCAAGCCCCATTCTGCACTTCCCAAGCCCAGGCTGCGGCATCATCAACCATCTTCCTCTCCGCTTGGAATGCGTTGCCCGAAGGCGATTCCCGCCTGTTCTGGGGGGTGGTCAACCATGTCTTTCAAGGAAACTCCCAGGCGACGACTGAGATCGAGCACGCGCTCGATGTCGCCGGCCCATCGCGTACGGGTCTTGCGCTCTGGCTCTGGAACCAATGGTTGCAACCTCTTGGCGAACGCAAGGCGCACGAGGCCTGTCGCAAAGCCAGACTTCGCGAAATAGTGCAAGAATTGCGCGTTGAGGGGATAGACGGCGTCTGGCTCTGGGGCGCGGGCAATCACTCGCGATGGGTGCTCGAGCATGCCAGGAAGGCCGGGTTGCATGTCCACGGTCTGGTCGATGACAACTTGGCCGGACGCGATGTTCTCGATCACACTGTTCGAGCACCCGACCAACTCCAGCCTGGCGATGTCGCGCTCATCTCTACCGACCGCTTCGAAGAGCAGGTTTGGGCGCGATCAGCGCCGTTGCGGCATCGCGGCGTCCATGTGATCCGTTTCTACGACTCCGAGCCGATCGCAGTCGTTCGCCGCTGACTCCCTAGCATCGGCCATGTGGAGGCTCGGCCACGCTCGCTCGCTCGCGCTTCGGCCGATTCCGGTCATCGCGATCCTGAATCTCACCACCGACAGTTTTTACGCCGGAAGTCGGGTGGGCGAACTCGGTGGGCTTCTCGAATCCGCCCGGCAGTTCGCCGCCGAGGGGGCCGCGATGCTCGATCTCGGGGCCGAGTCGACCCGACCGGGAGCTTCGCGCGTTCCGGCACGCGAGCAGGCCGAGCGTCTGATCCCCGCGATTCGTGCGATTCGTCAGGGTCCGCCAGAGATCCGCGAACTGCCCATCAGTGTCGATACCACCTGCGCCGCGGTGGCCGACGCCGCCCTCGACGCCGGCGCAGACGCGGTCAACGACGTTTCCGGTGCCACCGAAGACCCCGAAATGCTCGACGTCGTTGCTCGTCACCAGGCGGGCATCATCCTTATGCATCGCCTCGTTCCGCCGGAAACCGATCGCTATTCCGACCAATACGCGCGCTCCCCCACCTACGTCGATGTCGTTGCCGAGGTCCGAGCCTTCCTTGTTTCACAGGCACGCGCCGCGTTGGCCGCAGGCATTTCGAAGGAAGCGATCGTGATCGACCCCGGCCTCGGGTTCGGCAAAAGCGTCGAGCAGAACCTCGAACTCATCAAACGTACGGGCGAGCTGGCTTCTGAGGGGTATGCGGTGCTCTCCGCCCTGAGTCGAAAAAGTTTCATAGGGCGCGTGGCCCTCGGGCGCGATTCAACCCCTGACGAGCGCCTGGCGGGAACCCTGGCCGCTTCGATTGAACATGTCAGGAATGGAGCTCGCCTGGTGCGGGTTCACGATGTAGCCCCCCACGTGCAGGCCTTGGCCATGCTCGCGGGTCTCTCCGGGCTGAACGCCCCCCCGCCGACGGGTCGGGCGCTAGACTAGACGATCAGGGGGGCGGTCGGAATCGACCGCGCTCGTAGGAGACGATGCCGATGGCCAGCGCCAATGTGGAGCACTTCACGGACGCGAACTTCCAGAAAGAAGTGCTTGGTTCGTCCGTGCCCGTCCTTGTCGATTTCTGGGCGGAGTGGTGCATGCCCTGCCGCATGCTCGGTCCCACCATTGATGCTCTGGCCGACCGTTTCGCCGGCAAGGTCAAGGTCGGCAAAATCGACATTGACTCAAACCGCCAGATCGCCGCGAGCTTCGGCATCGCCAGCATCCCGACCATCATCATCTTCAAAGACGGCAAGGCCGTGAAGAAAATGCTCGGGTTGAAGAGCGAGGAGGAGCTGACCGCCGTCCTGAACGAGGCCGTCGGGCAGTAACCCGCGTCGTCCCCCCCTCCGGAGCACCGCGATTGACTGCAGACGCCAGCGAAACCCGCCGCGTTCGGTGTGCCGCCGTAGGCGTCGGCCGCATGGGTCGGCATCACGCGCGGGTCTACGCCGGGCACCAGGCCTGTGAACTTGTCGGTGTCATGGATTCCAGCCCGGAACGGGCAGCCGAAGTGGGCGAGCGCCACGGCGTTCCGGTTTTTCAAAGCGAAGCCGAACTCATCGATGCCGGTGTGCAGGCGGTCAGCATCGCCGTGCCCACCACACTCCACCGCCGCGTTGCCGAGCCTTTTCTCCGCGCGGGCGTGGCGTGCCTGGTCGAGAAGCCCCTCGCTGAAAACGGCGAACAGGCCGAAGTGATGAAGCGCATCGCCGAGGAGCATGGCGCCATCCTCATGGTCGGCCATATCGAGCGGTTCAACCCCGTCATGCGGGCGATGCAGCGGGCGACCCAGGACGGCCGACAGGTCGTTCCCCGATTTATCGAGGTCCACCGCGTCAGCCCCATGACCTTCCGCAGCGTCGATATCGGCGTCGTCATGGACATGATGATCCACGACCTCGACGTCGTGCTCTGGCTCATGGGCGGACGCGAACCGAGCGACATCCGTGCGGCGGGCGTAAAGGTCGTGACCCAGCACGAAGACCTTTGCAACGCCCGCCTGCAATGGGATCTTCCTCACGGCCGGTGCGTCGCAAACATCACCGCCAGCCGCCTGGCGCTCAAAACCGAGCGGGTGACGCGGATCACCGGGGAAAACGCCTATATCAAGATCGATTACGGCGCGAAAAAAGGCATCATCATCCGGCGCATCGCCAATGAAATCCAACTTCGCGAGGTCGCCGAGCAGCTTCGCCGAGGCGTCGATCTGACCGACCTGAAATGGGCTGACCTCGTGAATTATGAAGAACTCGCCATCGACGATACGGAACCGATCGTCGCCGAAATCGAGGCCTTTCTCGAAGCCGTCCGGAGCGGCAACCCCCCTCCCATCGACGCCGAGGCCGGGCTGGTCAATGTCCGCGTCGCTGAGCGCATCGTCCGCGCCATCCAGGAGTTCATGTAAGGCTTCCCCCGGCTCGGCTGCACAGCACCCGCTCGGCGTTCTCCCGAACCCCCGATACTCTCCGCTTCGATATGCTCACAAACCGTCCACGCTTCCGCCCGCGCAAAAACCCTTCGGCCCTCACCCGCGGGGGCGTACACTAGCCGCTGCACACCGGGAGCCGGCGCCCGAATCGCCGCCAGTTCGAGACCACCTCATGCCTCCGACACAGGACCACCCCAGCGTCAACCCTTCCGCAGGCGAAGCGCCTTCCCTCAGCCGTGAGCTGGCCGCAGAAATCAACGCGGCGATGGAAAAGCAGCTCAACGCCGCTCCGCCCGCCGCGTCTGCCGCCAAACCCGCCATTCGAGGCCCTCGCGTGGTCCAGGCCGGTCGCGAGCATCGCACGGGCAAGGTCGTCTCGGTCGGTCCGAGCGACATCTTCATCGAGTTCGGCCCGAAGGAACTCGGCGTCGTCGAACGCACCCAGTATCCCGAAGGGACCGAGCTCCCCAAACCCGGCGAAACGATTGAACTCGTCGTCACAAAGCGCGATGACGACGGTTTGTTCATCTGCGCCCGCCCAGGCGCCGTCCAGAAAGCCCACTGGGAAACCCTCGAAGCCGGGCAGACCATCGAAGCCAAGGTCGTGGGCGTCAACAAGGGCGGCCTCGATATGGAGATTGCCGGGGGCCATCACGCCTTTTTGCCCGCCAGCCAGGTCGGCCTCGATCGCATTCCCGACCTCTCCGCCCTCATCGGCGAAAAACTGACCTGCCAGGTCGAGCGCGTCGATAAACGCGGCAAGGGCAACATCATCCTCTCTCGCCGCAACCTGCTCGCCCAGGAGCGCGAGCAGCGCAAGCAGGCCCTCCAGTCCACGCTTCGCGAAGGCGCGACCGTTGACGGCACAGTCCGCAAAATCATGTCCTTCGGGGCTTTTGTCGATCTCGGCGGGGTCGATGGTCTCGTGCACATCTCAGACATGACGCACGATCGCGTCCCCCCGACGGAGAAGAACGTCGCCAAATACGTCAAAGAAGGCCAGGCCGTGCGCGTGGTCATCCTCAAGCTCGATTGGGACGCCAACCGCATCTCACTCGGCATGAAGCAGCTTCAGGAAGACCCCTTCCTGACCGCGATGAACGAGGTCAAGGAGGGTGAAGAAGTCTCCGGCCGCGTCAAGAGCATTACCGAGTTCGGGTGCTTCGTCGAGGTCGCGCCCGGCATCGAAGGGCTTGTGCACATCAGCGAGCTTGACTGGAAGCGCGTCAACCGCGTTGAAGATGTCGTTCGCGCTGACGAAATCATCAAGGTCAAGGTGCTCAAGATTGAGTCGGGAACACGCAAAATCAGCCTGAGCCTCAAGCAGACCAAGGCCCCGCCTGAGCGCCCCGCCTCCGGCCCATCCGGCGGCAAAGGCAAAGACAAGGGCGACCGCCGCAGCCCCGAAGACATCCTCAAGCAGGATCCTGCCTTCCGGCGACTCAAGGCAAAGGCCGGCAGACAGCAGCTCAAGGGCGGCTTCTGACCCACCCGCGCCCCGCGCCGACCTTTCGGCGGCGAACAATCGGCTATGCCCGACCGCATCCTCATTGTCGGCGCCGGCCTCGCCGGTTCGCTTCTGGCCGTCTATCTCGCCCGCGCGGGGCACGAAGTCCACATCTACGAACGCCGCCCCGATCCGCGTGCAAAGGGCTACGTCGGCGGGCGCTCGATCAACCTCGCGCTCTCGGTCCGCGGCCTCTGGGGTCTTGCCGGTGTCGGACTCGATACGCACGTCATGCGCCAAGATGCGCTCCCCATGCGCGGCCGCATGATTCACCCTCCTGCGGGAACGCCCGTCCTTCAGCCCTACAGCAAAAACCCAGCCGACGCCATCAACTCCGTCTCTCGCGGCGGCCTCAATCTCTCGCTCATTCATCAGGCCGCCGCCCTGCCCAACGTCCACTTCCACTTCGACCATGCCTGCGTGGATGTCGATCCCGAGGCGCCTGCCGCGATCGTGCAGACGCCCGATGGCGCGATTCGCACCGTGGAGGCCGATCTGATCCTCGGAGCCGACGGGGCGTTCTCGCCCGTTCGCGCTCGCCTTCAGAAGACCGACCGCTTCGAGTTCAGCCAGACCTACCTCGAGCACGGGTATAAAGAACTGCATATCCCCCCCGCGGCAGTTGTGCCCCCAGGGCAGGCCCCGACGCCCGATGCGTTCGCCATGGACATGGCCGCGTTGCACATCTGGCCCCGCGGCAGTTCGATGATGATCGCTCTGCCCAACCGTGACGGCAGTTTTACGTGCACGCTCTTCTGGCCGTTTGAAGGTGCGCACTCGTTCGAACTGCTCGAAGGCCCCTTGCACGCCCGCAGCACGCGGCCGGAGCCTGCCGATCGCCGGTGCGTGAACGAGTTTTTCCGGGCCAACTATCCCGATGCCTTCCCCCTCATGCCCTCGCTGGCCGATGATTTCTTTGCCAATCCCACGAGTTCACTCGTTACCGTGCGATGCTGGCCCTGGGTCTGGAAAGGCAACCTGGCTATTCTCGGCGATGCCGCCCACGCCATCGTTCCCTTTTACGGACAGGGCATGAACGCGGCGTTTGAAGATGTCCGCGTATTGGCCGAGTGCCTCGCCCATGCGTCGCGCGATCGCAAGGCCGCGCTCGACGAGTTTCAGCGTCGCCGCAAGCCCCACGCCGACGCCATCGCCGAAATGGCGATCGAAAATTTCGTCGAGATGCGCGACAAGGTCGGCCACGAAGATTTTCGCTACAAAAAGCGCGTCGAGCAGGCCGTCCACGCGATGTTTGAAGACCGGTTCACGCCGCAGTACAACCTCGTCAGTTTCTCGACCGTGCCCTATGCCCAGGCGCGGCGACTCGGCATCGAGTTTGATCGCCTGCTCGATCGCGTGATCGCGCGCGTTCCCCGCGAACTCGCGGCGACCATGGACGAACCCGCATGGAAAGCCGCCCTACGTGTCCGCATGGAAACTCTGCTCGCCGGCGATACCGACGACGGCCCACTCGCCGTCGATTGCTCGCCGCTGCTGGTTCCACGGAACGCCGGCTCGGTTGATCCTCCGCCCACGGCGGTTTTTCCTGGTGACACCCCCTTGACCCGCGAGGTGCTGTGCGACATGGCCGAGGGGGCGCACATCACCGTCAGCACGCTTCGCTCCACCGTGCATCTCGGATCGCACGCCGACGGGGCCAACCACTATGCCCACCCGGCGCCTTCCATCGACCAGATGCCCCTTTCGCGCTATCTCGGCCCCTGCCAAGTCATTCGCGTTACTCGCTCGCCAGGCACGCTCGTCCTTCCGTCCGACATGTCCGTACCCATCACGCGACCGCGCATCCTTTTGCGCACCGACAGCGCCCCCGACCCCTCGCATTTCAACCCCGACTTTGTTGCCCTCGACCCGGAATTGATCGAGATGCTTGCTGCTCGAGGCGTCTGCACCATCGGCGTAGACACTCCCAGCGTCGACCCCGCCGAATCCAAGACCCTTCCCGCGCACGCCGCTTGTGCCCGCGCGGGTATCGCCATTCTCGAGGGCCTCGTGCTCACGCACATCGATCCCGGAGAATACGAACTCATCTCCCTCCCCCTGCGCCTGCGCGGGTTCGACGCTTCGCCGGTTCGGGCTGTGCTCCGGCCACTGACTGGCACGGGGGGATAATCTCACCTGTGATCCTCCCGCCTTCCTCACGCATCCGCCTTCGCGCTGCCGCAGACCCGGCCCGCGGCAAAGCCCTCGCCGCCGCCCTGACCGCACGCAACTGGAGAGAGGCGGCGGTCATCAAGCAAACCGACACTTCCTCCGTGCTCGGCGCGCTCATCACCGTCGGCGATCAGGCCCTGCCGGTCATCGCCAAATCGCGCCTGGTGGCGTCATTTCCCGATGCGGTCAAGGCGTTCGTGCGATCGTCCTCGCTCGACCGCCAGCGCTCCGCCGCGACATGGCTGCTCGCCAACGACTTTCCAGCGCCGCGCTGGTATGTGCATCTCTCCGGCATTGCCGACGGCCTGCACGTGCAGACCCTCTTTGTGCAGGCGATTCGTGGTAACACGCTCCTCACTGCGCTTCAGGCTGACATCCCCGCGGCCCAGGCCATCCGCGAACCGCTCGGCGTCTGCATCGGCCGCCTGCTGCTGGCCAACCGCCTCCACGCCGATCTGAAGCCCTCAAACATGGTCCTCGCCGGCTCGCGGCCGATGCTCGTCGATGCTCCCCTCCGAACCATCAGGCCCTTCGGCAGAGGCCGCGCCCTTGTACGCATGCTTCGAGATCTCTCGCTCGAACCCTCAGGGCTGGGCATCACCCACCCAGACCACTGGCTTGACGATGTCGCCGCCTATGCCCTTCGCACCCTGTGGGACCGCCCGCCCGCCGCGGCAGCCGTCGCTGCCGTCATACGGCGCGTCACGACGCTTGTCGCGGCCCGTGGAAACACCAGCCCCATACACCCGCCGCGTCAGATCGACCACTATCCGTGCATCTGACCCGTCAGCGCGCGCCGGGCCGTGGCTTCATCCACCCCCGCGGCAAACGCGACCTTTTCGGCCCGCGTGTGACCGCTCACAATCGCCACGTCACTCATTCTTACTCCCAACGCCGACGCCAGTAATCGCACGATCGCTTCGTTTGCCCGCCCGCCTTCGGGCGGCGCGGCCACCCGCACTTTCAGCCGGTCACCCAGCACACCCGCAATCGCATCACGCGATGCCCCCGGGACAGCCTTCAGCCGAATGCGCACACCATGATCTGTTGCTTCGAGCACGCTTACAGGATACTCAATCAGTGCATGTGATCGCCGGATAATTGTTCGCTGAGCCACCTCCATTGCGCCACGACGATCCGGCAGCAGCAGGATCGTCGTGCGATGCGGTGCGGAACGATTGATATGCATGACGATGCATTGTGCACATCATCGTGGCAAGGAAACGCATCGAATCGAAACACAATCGAGCACGCCTGGCTGCCCATCCGTGAACTCAATTCGCTTCGACATCGTCCTCAATTTGAGATAATGCCCAATCAGGCACCAAACATAATGCGATATGTAAGTGCTTGCGTTACCACGCATTGATATTTCGAGGATTCACGTTGATGCCCTTGGAAGGCCTCGGTACTCTGAATCGTCAGGTCAAGAGGTGAAAACCCCTTGGCAGTGTTCTGCACGAATGGCTCATAACCATACGTGAGTTGAGGAGAGGATCCGGACGGCAACACAATATCAATGCGTTGCATGCAGTGTGCATCAACCGTGGGGTCCGTCTGGGCATAGGAGTTGAGGAGACAATTATGAAGATCGCATGTGTTGCTGCCATAGCTGGAATGGCATTCGCTGCTTCAGCTGATATCTACCCGGTTGAAGTATACGAGGTTCCGTCATTCGAATTCGGGTCTGGCTCATCGCCCGAGAACCCCTCTGGGAACAGCTACTGGTTTATCCCGGGCATTGGTGGTGCGGGCGGTTTTGCTGCTTCCGGGGCGTATGTCGACTCTGTCTTCGATGGGAATCCCCAAGTGATTGGAACAGATGTGGCTGGTTCCGACATCACTTCAAGTCAGAGTGTATCGCCAAACTCTGGCCAGTTTGGCATCTATGACCTCACGATGACCCTGAGCAGTAGCGGAGAACTCTGGCCGGGTGGTTTTGTTGTTGGTGGACAACCCGCAACGGCAGGCGGACTCTTCATGGGGAGCAACGGCGGAGGGCTGAATCTGAGCTTCCCCGGCCCTGTCTTTGTGAATTCAGCCATTATCACACTGTTCAATGCGGCTGGCGGTGTTGCCGGTGGGCCTTTCGACATCACTGCTTTTGGTACATTCACAGCAGGCCCCCTGGGTGACTGGCTCGGCAATTTCGGGGTTTCCTTCGGTGCGGGATCTGCTGGCGCTGGAATTGTTTCGGCTGTCGTCAGCATGAACGTCTTTGTTACTCCAACGCCGGCATCTGTCGCCGTGCTCGGCCTCGCGGGTCTGGCTGCTGCCCGCCGTCGTCGCTGAACCATGCGAAATCATGTTGCATTGCGGACCCGGGCGTTAAAACCCGGGTCCGTTCTTTTGGGGGTAAGGCAGATTGAACAGGATACTTCTGCAGAACGTGTGGGCCGCAAGGTAGAGATCCTGGGTGCCATGATTGAAGTGGTACTCGCCCTCTATTATATAAATAAACCAAATGCTTGGGTGCATCTCTCCGAATCTCGTCAGTCTGAACTTCGAGCGCCATACACATTCATGTTCCGTTGAAGTCTTCAGTCAGCCGGTTATGCGGCACAATGTGTGCAGAATGGCACTCACGCAACATGTTCAATGCGTATCCGATATGCACCTGAGTGAGAAACCGACGCATAGCTGCGATATCACGCGCACGAAAAGTCGCGCGTATGAGCCACGACCTCACATTAGTATAAAGAACATGTCAACGCTGCGCATGGCGGCAATCGTGAGGCGAATCCGCATGATCGGTGTCGTGGGCACAGTTGCCTATGCATTGGTCCAGATGATCTCTTGCGATCCGCAATGATCGCATTCGCGGATGAAGGAACTTACACGCCGACGAATGCGTACACCCTTGCCTTTGGATCCGCGTGCATGGCAGGTCGAGCAAACAACAGGCATTGCGGTATTCGTGCGGCAGTCCTCGCACAACCAGTACGGACCAAATCTGCCGCTCGATCCTTGCAGCCGTGCGCTCCCGCATTCCTTGCACCTCGGAGGCAGCGCAAACGTCGCATCTGACTGGGGTGGCACGCGGCCGCTTGCGTTAGTGGCGGCGGAATGCGACTGAGTGGGATCACTCTCGGGCATCAGCTTGCCGTGCGGCGGCCGGCTTGCAGAGATGCCGACCCTGCGATTCATGTGAGCCTGTGGTACATGACGGCTGACAAGAAACCGAGCAACGACATCCAATTCCTCTCGTCGCATTTTCCATAAGCCATAGTCGCCGCGGCGGGTACCTTTCGATACGCGATGTGTGCGGATCTCGTTTTCGATGAACGAAGTCACTTGATCGGCCTTGCAAACCACCGACCGAAACGGCTTACTCGGCGGTTTCCAGTTGTGTACTCGATCGATGGTCCCGTGATCTGAAATCGCCACAATAATCTGCATTGGAAGAAACTTGAAACCACGTTGGTCGGTCCCGTTGAACATCCTCGAGAGGGTGCGAAAGCCCACTGCCACCTTGTCGAGCAATTCTGATTTATGCGCCTGCAGAAGCTGACGCAGGTAATCCCCTTGCCGCGCGGCTTGCTGTATAGGCGAAGCCATTCCGGTATATGTGTTATTCCAGAAAATCGACCATTCATCGCCCGCGCCATGATCGCCTACACGCACGGCGGTTGAAATAGATTTGCTCTCGATAATAAACATGCCCCACTGATGAATCACCAGATGATCAATCTGGCACCGATCTTCATCGCCTTCGAACGTGCGACGATCCGGATCAACCAGTCGAAGATTGTTGAGCACATAAACGTCTTCAGACTGTCCGAACGCACGCTGAAGATAAAACGCCATCTGCGACTCGGCGTTGTCGCCCGCTATCTTCCGCGGATCACTGCCGGCGTATGCGCTCTCTCGCTCTTTGATAATCATGTCGGCCTCCGACAAGTCTGCGCCGATACTCTAGACACTTCCGTGTGCGTGGGCTAAATAAATAGGAATGTGCCTGCGCTGCCGCAGTCGCAATAGCGCATGCACATCAGCGCATCATGAGCAGAGAATCATTGAACACCACCGTGATGCAGGCCGTCTTCATCGCGCACGAACGATGAAGTCAACTGCCCAAACAGGCTCGCGACGCTTGCTCACCCCCGCCCCGCAAGCGCCGCCGTCACCAGCGATTCGCTCGTCGCCGAATCTCCCGCACGCGCAAGCGCCTTCCGCACCATCTGCTCCGCGTCCTGTTCGCGCTCTCCCAGCGCCACCAGCGTGGCCATCGCTTCCCGGGCTTCCGACGCAAGCGCCCCCTTGGCCTCCCAACGCGACGCCGCCTCCAGGCCCCGCTCCTCCGCCTCGCTCAGATACCCCTCGACCTTCCCGTGCAGTTCCGCGATCACCGTCTCCGCCAGACGCTTGCCGATCTCCGGCAGCGATTGCAGTGCCCGCGCGTCTTTCTCCACGATCGCCCGAGCAATCCGAGACGGCGGCATCGCCATCGCCCGAAGCGCCCGCTTATTCCCCAATCCCTTTACCGTCGTAAACAACTCAAAAAACGACCGATCTTCCCGCCGCGCAAAACCGATCAGCCGCGGCACAAAGCTCGTCCCCTGCCCCTGCCCTTCCAGATACTCCAGCGTGTGCAGCGTCACCCGCTCGCCGACACGCCCGCTCAGCCCCTCCGCAAGATGCACCGGCACCAGAACTTCATACGCCAACCCCCCGCCGGTCTCGATAACCGCCGCCGTCCCCTCTACCCGCTCCAGCACACCTGTCATACGCGTAATCATCTCCTGAGCGTACCGAACTTCCCTCGCCCTCCGCGGCGTGCATTTCCCCCCGCGCACATCACCCCCCCGTGCGCTTCACGCCCGCACGCCCAACCGGCCGATGACACCTTCCGGCGCGCGCACCCATGCCCGCCCCCTCGCTCGCCAGGAGTCTTCATGTCACGCCTTCCCACTCCGCTCATGCTCGTCGGTACCGCCGATACCCTTTCCCAGCTTGCAGCCCTCTTCCGGCTTTCCCCGGAACTTCCCCAGCCCCTCGGCGGCCTGCTCGTCGGGCCTGGCCGCCCACGCGACCTCGACATCCTGGGCCACCTGCCCGATCTCCCCCACATCGCGGCCCACCACCGCCCGGCAGCCGCGGTCGTCTGCCTTCCAGAAGCCATGCGCCATGAACGCCAAGCCGCACTTGCGATACTTCACGAACTGGGCATTCACCCCATCGAGATCCCCCCGCTCGCTGACCAGCTCACCTCCGGCTCGGTGCAATCCCGAGGGCCCGCGCCCCTCCAGCCCACCATCCGCTGGGAAGAACTGATCAACCGCACGCCCTACGACATCGACCGCGCGGCCATCAGCAGGCTTCTCGAAAACCAGTGCGTCCTGATCACCGGCGCCGGCGGCTCGATCGGTTCAGAAATCGCCCGCATCGTCGCCGGCTTTCGCCCCTCGCTCCTTGTCCTGATGGAGCGATCCGAGAACGCCCTCTTCGAAATCAACCGCCAGATCGCCGCCCGCTTCCCCTCCGTTCCCCGCAAAGCGCTCCTCCACGATGTCGTCGATGTCCAATCCACGCGGCGGCGAATCCTCGAATGCGCCCCCCACGCGATCTTCCACGCAGCGGCGCACAAACACGTCCCCCTGATGGAAGAACACCCCTCCGACGCCATGACCAACAACGTCACCGGCACACGAAACGTCGCCGAGGCCGCCCTTGAAGCCGGCGCTGCCCACTTCGTGCTCATCTCCAGCGACAAGGCCGTCAACCCCACCTCCGTCATGGGGGCTTCCAAACGACTCGCCGAACTCTTCATCCAAGGCCTGCAGAAACACGGTCCCACCGGCACACGCTTCAGCATGGTCCGGTTCGGCAACGTCCTCGGCTCCGCGGGAAGCGTCATCCCGATCTGGAGCGCCCAACTCAGCGAAGGTGGCCCCGTCACCATCACCGACCCCCGCATGACCCGCTACTTCATGACCATCCCCGAAGCCGCTTCGCTGGTCATCCTCGCGGCGACGCTTCCATCCCCCCCCGGCGAGGCCCCCGTCTACGTCCTCGACATGGGTGAGCCGGTCCGCATCCTCGATCTGGCCGCCCGCTTCATTGCCGCCCACGGTTTCACCCCGCGGGTCATCACCACCGAGCATGCCGATGACTTCGACTGGCCCTTCCCCCTTGCCCTCGCCCCGGGCCGCCCCCCGATGGACATCGTCTTCACCGGCATTCGCCCCGGTGAAAAACTCTTCGAGCAACTCGCCTACGACTCCGAACTTCTCCTCCCTACGCCATACCCCGGCATCAACGCCTGGACCGGCGAGGGGCATCCGGTCGATATCCACGCCATGGCTCGCGACCTCGCCGGAATCACCTCCGCCGCCGACCACACCGCAGTACACCGCTTCATTCGCAAATATCTCCCCGAAATCAGGGGGGGCCTCGCGCAGAAACTTGCCGGATAAGCGCAAAAAAACCAATCATATACCTATCACAACTATCCCAGACAAATGCCGAGTTGATCAAGGTCATGTTCAGGGAGAGAATGTGAGTCCAGTGCTCTTGGGGCGGCAGGCTCTTCTTGCCCGCCGCACAGACCGAAAAAGTGTCGGAGACACGCAATGGCCACCATGGTCATGACCGAGCGCCAACGCATTCTCTTGGAAACCACCGCCGCCCGCGACAAGGCCGAGGCGCTCCTGAGGGGCCTTCTTGACGCCAAGGCAAGGTCCGAGAAGCACCTCGCCGAATCCGGACAGACCGACCCCCTCAAAAAGGTGACAGGCCGAAGCGCGATGGACAACGCCATCGCCAGCACCCAGCGCATGATCGATTCACTCAACCGCGCCCTGGCCCAGCTCAAGCGCAATCTCACCGACGAAGACTTTGAAATCCTCGGCCGCTGAACCCGCGCTGGCCTCGCTCCTTCGGCTCACCCCATGACCATCCCCATTCGCGTCAAACGACTCAACCCACGCGCGATCCTCCCCGCCTACCAGAGTGACGGCGCTGCGGGCCTCGATCTGGCCGCATGCCTCCCCCAGGGCGAAACCGTCACCCTCGCCCCGGGCGATATCCGCCTCCTTCCCCTCGGATTCGCCGTCGCCATCCCTCAGGGCTACGAGGGGCAGGTTCGCCCACGATCCGGCCTCGCCACCAGGCACGGCGTCACCGTGCCCAACGCACCCGGCACCGTCGATTGTGACTACCGCGGCGAAATGAAGGTCGCCCTCATCAACCTCGGGCGCGAACCCTTCACCATCGAACACGGCGCCCGCATCGCCCAACTGGTCATTGCTCCCGTCGCCCGGGCCGCCCTCACCGAGGTCGAGGCCCTCGACCAGACCCTCCGCGGCGAAGGCGGCTTCGGCTCAACCGGCCTCGCCTGAACACCGCACTCCTCGCTTCCATGTACAGTGACGCGGCGGCACCAGCCGATGCCGCCTCCACCCATGCGATCGCTCCGAGAACGACTCACCGACGCCCCTCGATTCCGATCCGGCCAAGACTGGGTGCTGATCGCCATCGGCGCGTTCATCGGCGTGGCCACGGCCCTCGGTGCGATCCTCTTTGTTCGCGCGCTGGAGTCGATGGAGCATCTCTCGCGCCAGGCGCACGCCGATTGGTCGATCTGGCTCCTCCCGGTCGTCCCCATGGCCGGCGCACTCGCAACGGGGCTGCTGGTCCACTTCTTCGCCTCCGACGCGCGGGGTCACGGCGTTCCCCAGGTCATCAACGCCGTCGTCAAACGCAAGGGCGTCATTCCCATCCGCGTCGGCCTTGTCAAGGTCATCGCGTCGATCTCCACCGTCGGCACGGGCGGGTCTGGCGGGGCCGAAGGCCCCATCGTCCAGATCGGGGCGACATTCGGAAGCGTCATCGGGCGCTTCCTGCGCGTCGTTCGTGAACACCAGAACACCTTCGTCGGCTGCGGCGCCGCTGCCGGCATCGCCAGCGTCTTCAACGCCCCCATCGCCGGCGTTTTCTTCGTGCTCGAAGTCATCCTCCGCGATTTCAGCCTGCGGACGTTCACGCCGGTTGTCGTCGCCAGCGTCTTCTCCGCCGCCACCACCCAGGCGATCCTCGGCGCCGACGAAGCCATCTTTACCGCTTCGCTCGCCGTCTACGGCTTCACGCTCGCCGAGTTGCCGAGTTACATCTTCCTTGGGCTGATCTGTGCGGCCGTCGCCGCGGGTTTCACTCGGTTGCTCCATCTCGGCGAAGACGCCTACGAGCGTCTGCGCCTTCACCCCATCATCAAGCCTGTCACCGGCGCGTTCCTCCTCGGCCTGCTCGGCATCGCCTACCTCGCCATCCTCCAGGGGGCCCATGCCGGAACGCGCGTTCCCGCCTTCTTCGGCAACGGCTACGACGTCATCCAGTGGACCATCGCCCCCGAGACCTACACCGATCAGACCCTCGCGTCGCAGGCTCCCACCAGCGCCATCCCCGGCGCACACGCCGGAATCCTTCTGCTCATCATCCTCGTCTTTGCCAAGGCCGTCGGCACAACCTTCACCCTCGCCAGCGGCGGCTCAGGCGGCGTTTTCGCTCCCAGCCTCTTCCTGGGAGCGACCGCTGGCGGCGCGTTCGGCGTCGCCCTCGAACGTCTCGGCCTCATGCCCGTCGGCAGCTCTCCGGCCGCCTACGCCCTCATCGGCATGGGCGCGGTCGTTGCGGGCACCACCTTCGCCCCGCTCACCGCCATCCTCCTCCTCTTTGAACTCACCCGCGAGCCGCGCGTCCTCCTGCCCATTATGCTCGCCGCCGTCATCGCCACCGTCGCCTCGCGCATCCTGATGCGCGATTCGATCTACACCCACCGCCTCCGCCAGTCCGGCGTGCTGCTCGGGTGGACGGGCGATCTGGCGACCCTCCGCAAAACACCCTTGGCTCGCTGCCGCCAGAGTCCCCTCCCACCCGAGCCGATCTACCCCGCCGATCCGCTCAGCAAACTCATTGCCCTTCACGCCGTCCACGACATTCCCGATTTCCCGGTCGTCGATCAGGCTTCAGGACGCTACCTCGGCCTCGTCACCGGCTACGACATGCGCACCGCCCTCATCGACCGCGAAGCCGTGCCCCTCCTCCTCGTCGCCGAACTCCTGCACACCGACTACCCCGTCCTCCACCTCGACGAAATGCTTGATACCGCCATGGATAAGTTCGCTCGGCACGATGTCGCGAGCCTCGCCGTCGTCGATCCTGCACGCCCGGACATCCCCATCGGCATGATCACCCGCGCCGATATCCTCAAGGCCTACCGCGACGCCCTTCACGAAGACTAAAGCATGCTCGTGCCGCAACCGACACGCACACCCATGGGTGTGTGCATGCGTTCCACGCACGCGGCATCAGCCTACGGCATCAGCCGAACACGACCGGCCAGGGGCACCGGCGCCGGACCGCGCTTCACCCACCCCGGCAGATACACCACAAACGCCCGGCCGATCACCAGTTCCCGCGGCACGACCCCCTCGCCCGCATGAGGCAACTGGTCACGCACCAGCGGATGCGCGGCCCCCCACGAACGACCATCCTCCGAATCCGTGCTGTTGTCGCCCAGCAGAAAATACTGATCCGGCCCGAGCGCCGGCGAGCGCGTCGGATGCGTCGCTCGACCCGGCGTCAACCGACCCGGCCGCCCGCGCCCCTCCATCACCGGACGCCAGTAAATATCTCGATCCACACGAAATCGATACAGATCCAGTTCGCCCCCGCCGACCTCGACCCAAGGCTCGGCCAGTGTGAACACCCGCGTACCACGACGCAGCGGTGATCTACCATCGGTCGCCGAGGGTTCGATCAACCCGTTGTCCACCCGCGCCAGATTCGGAAACGACAGCCCGGTCGCCTCTTCCAGCCGCCGCGCCGGATGCCACGAATACCCACCTTTTTCAGGCCCGCCCGCCACCAGTCGCCCGTCGACAAACAGCCAGAGGGCCTGGTCTACGTGCCAGAACTCGACGTTGCGAACCCGGCGATCACTCAGCCAGTTCCCCCGAACCTCATCAAGCACCTGACGCGCCCCGCCCGATGCCGGGCGCATCCACACCCTCGCCCCCGTCGCGTCGAGTTCACCCGCAAATTCGTGTCCGCGAGCGCTCACCCCGAATCGCACCGACTGCGCATCGCCCGCGATCCCCGCGCTCACCCGCAGATCCGACACCGCATATCTGGGCGAGGTGCGCAGCATCTGCTGCCATCGCTGATACGTCTGGCCCTGGAACACCCGCGAAGCGCCCGCCATCCGCAGTTCAATGTCATTCTGCGCCAGCCCGTCGTCGATCGGCCAAAGCTCCGAATCCCAGCGCAAGCGAGCCCCGTCGACCCCTGCCGCCCGCACCGTCTTGCCGTCAAGCTTCCACGCCTCGGGCGCGCCCGTCCACGGCAGCAGATAATCCCCTCCCCGCCGCGAATGGTCATACACCGGCTGCCAAAGCGTTCGCTGCAGACGTTCAGGCTTGCGCGCGATCTGCCAGTCGTTGTTCGTCCACGGCGCTTCGCCAGTGTGCCCCGGCCGTACAAAGCAATCTCCGTCGGCCAGCGCCACCTGCTCGCCCGGCAGCCCCACCAGGCGCTTGATCACGTTCTCCGCCGGGTTCGTCGGGCTCATGAACACCACCGGATCAAACCGCTCCGGCTCGCTGATCAGCGGCAGATACCGCAACGCGAAGACCCGGTCTCCCGACCGCACCCCCAGCCCCGACACCCGCACCTCGCCGCGCCCGGACCCGAACGGCCCCGCCAGCGGATCGTGCGCCACGATCGGATCACTCGGCGTGCCTTGCTGCGATAACGGCGCCCGCCGAAACTGATCCGCATAAAACGACGGCGTCTGCGCCCAGTCCAGGCCCGAGACCGGGCTGGTGATCCGCACGTGCGCCCCCAGCAGCGTCGGCGCCATCGAACTCGTGGGAATCACGAACCCGCGAATCACAAACGCCATGCTCACGAACGCCATCGCAAACGCGATGACCACGCTCGTCAGCAGCTCCTTGACCCATGTCGCCCCGTGCGGGCGTTCACTGCTCTCAGACCGCGGGGAACCCTGGGGCATGCCATGCTCCGCTTCGTGAAAAACCTCCCGACACGCCAAGACTACCCCCTCCGTCCCGTCGAGGCGAACCCTCCCCCCAGCCCTTCAGCCCGCAGCTGCACGCGGGCAGCACCCCAGGCGCAAGGTCCACCGTTCGCCACGCCGCGCTCCGCCTTCGCATCCGCTCGGCATAGGCCCGCACCGTCACCATGTGCAGGCCATACCACGCCCCGCCCCACGCAAACACCTCCTGATACACCCCATCCGGAGGCTGCGTCGTCAACCGGTACACAAACGCGAATGCCCCCTCAAACCCCTCCCCAAGCGCCCCTTCCCACGCGCGCAGGCCCTCCACATCATCGTCCGTCACCCAGCTCTCGAGCCGGGGCGACCGATGACCACCGCGCGCACGCGCCCCCGCTGCACGCCCCTTCACCTCGACGATCAGCCGCGGCGTCGTCGCCACCAGAAAATCAAAGCTCTTCAACCCGCCCGTCCCCTGCGCCGGCAGGGTCCGTTTCGCCTCATCCACGCGAATGTACGGCAACTTCCGCGCCCTGAGATACGCTTCAAACGCCCGCTCACACACATCCTTCGCACATCCCAACCCCCTCATCATACCTCAATCCTACTACCCTCCCCCGTGCCCACCGACACCCGCTACCCCGGCGTCCACCTGCTGACACCCGAGATCGCTCCCCTCCGCCTGGCGTTCACCCTCGAGCCGCCTTCCCCGGCTACGCCCGATCCAGCCCTCGACAGCGCCTGGGCGCAGCGCATGCAGGCGAACCCTCGACTCTTCCCCGGCCCCATCCTCACCGTGGTCGATCTCGCGCGCGCCGGCCCCTCGCACATCACCCTGCGCTGCCGTCCCGACACCTACGACCGCTTCGCCGTCCAGCCCGAGTATGCCACCGGGGTACGCCTGCTCGCCGTCACCGGCCTCCTGATCGACGAGCGTGCGGCATCTCCGCGCGTCCTCCTCGCTCGACGCTCGCGCGATGTCCACACCTACCCCGGTTGTTGGGAACTCGCCCCCGCCGGAGGCGTCGAACCCCCTCCCCCCGGCGCGAGCCTGTCGCTCGATCTCCTCTGCCGCCAATTACAGGCCGAGTTCCGCGAAGAGTTCGGCCTCGACGACACCGCGCCCCCACTCCCCCCCGCCGAGGCGCTGGCCATCGCGCGCGACCAAGCCACCTTCAGCGATGACATCGTGCTCCGCGTCGCACTCTGCGATGAGCACATCACCGCGATCAATCGCGTTGTACGCCAGTGGGAATATGACGACCTCTTCTGGCTCTCCCGACAGGATGCCCCCGCCTGGCTCCGCGCCCATGCCGCAGAAACCATCCCCCCCACCCTCGCCGTCCTGCATTGGCTCGGCTGGTGCTGAAAACCTCACCCGAAAATGTCTATCCGTGACGCTCGAGGCCGCTCGAGCACGGTGTACACCCGCTCGACCCTCGCCGGCGTGCACGCCACGCGCGCCGCTCGAATCGGCAACTGCACGCTCGGCTCAACCACCTCGCCGCGCCGCAGCACCGTCGGCCGCTCCATTGCTCCCTCCCACGCCGCCCGCTCCACCAACTGGCGCAGCGCTCCCTCCCGCGCCAGATGCGCCCAATACGGAATCTTCCCCGCCAACACCCCCAGCAGGTCCATGTTCCCGCACGCATCCGCCGCATCGCGGCAGGAGGCTCGCGCACCCCCTGCCTCAACCGGCGCAACCGTCCGGGCATCCACCCACGCCCGATGCGCCACGCTCGGCCAAGACGACTCATGCCATGCGACAATCGAACCCATCACCACGACTGGCGACGAACACCATGCCGAACGACTCGCCCCGCGCTCCCGCCGATAAAATCCCTGCCCACGCTCCACCGCAACCCCTGCCCGCCACCCTCCTTCCGTCGCTCTTGCGGCCTGTTGCCTTCCCGCCACGCCCCACGCTGTCGAAAGACCACGCCGTTGCGCACCGACGAACTCGACTACCCCCTTCCCCTCGACGCCGTCGCCACCACCCCCGCATCCCCGCGTGAGCACGCCCGCCTCATGGTCGTCTCAAGGTCCGACGCATCCGTCCAGCCCATCCACGCCCGCATCGCCGACCTCCCCGACTTCCTCCGCCCGCACGACCTCCTCATCTTCAACGCCTCCCGCGTCCTCCCCGCCCGCTTCAAGGGCCGAAACCTCCGCACCGGAGGCGCCGTCGAGGGCCTCTACCTTCGCGCGCCTTCTTCTGACACCTGGGAAGTCATGCTCAAGGCCCGTCGCCTCCGCGAGAATGCCCTCATCGAACTCGACGACTCCGCCGGAGCGCCCTCCGGTGTCCGCTTCGTCCTTCTCCATCAAGCCGCGGGCGACGAACCCGGCTCGTGGCTTGTCCGCGTCGAAGGTCCGCCCGACGCCCTCGAACGCGTGGGCCTCACCCCCCTCCCGCCCTACATCCTCGCCGCACGCCGCCGCGCCCACCTCGACATCGCCGATGCCGATGACCGCCGCTGGTATCAGACCGCCTTCGCCGCCGACGCCGGCTCCGTTGCCGCGCCCACCGCCGGCCTCCACTTCACCCACGAACTGCTCGCAAGGCTCAGCGCCCGCGCCGTCGAGCATGCCCACGTGCTTCTGCACGTCGGCACCGGCACCTTTCGACCCGTCGAAACCGAGACGATCGAAGCCCACCCCATGCACGCCGAATGGTGCTCAATGCCCGAAGCGCTCGCCGAGCGCATCCGCGCCCGAACCGGCCGCGTCATCAGCGTCGGCACCACCAGCGCCCGCACCGTCGAAAGCTATTTCGCCCTCGATCCTGCGCTTCCCTGGCCCGAGCACCTCTCCACGCGCCTGCTCATCACCCCCGGTTACACCTGGCGCGCGCTCGACGGCCTGCTCACCAACTTCCACCTGCCCAGATCAACCCTCATGGCCATGGTCGCCGCCATGCTTCCCGGAGGCGTCGAACACCTCAAGGCCCTCTACGCCGAAGCGATCGCCCGCGGCTATCGCTTCTACAGCTACGGCGATGCCATGCTCATCCTCTGACTCCCCGCTCGCACCGATCACGGCCCCACCCACTCCAGCCGGAAGACCATCCCCCGCGGCGCATCGGTGCTGAAAAACAACCGCCCGTCGGGCGCCTGCACCACGTCCACCGGCCGCGCGGTCACGCGGCCGCGCGAGTCAAACCCCTTCACGATCTGCAGCATCCCGTACGGCTTCCCCTCGTCAAACAGCACCCGCCCGATGCAATACCCCACCGGCTCGGTGCTGTTCCACGATCCATGCGCCGCGAAATACACATCCCCCTCGTGCTCGCGGGGCAACGCCCCCTTGTTCCGCGAAGGCTCGATGAACGCCCACCCGTTGATCGCCCAGTGTGCGGGCAGGTTCATCTCCGGCGGAATCGTCTTTGCCGCAAGTTCGTGCAACTCCGGATGGTCGTGATACTCCGGACGCGGAATCCGCGGGCCAGTGATGAACGGGTGACCGTAAAAACCTCCTCGCACATACTTGTTCAACTCTTCCGGAGGCCACAGATCCGTGATCGGCTGGTTCCCCTGTTTGTCGCCGTGGCGCTGCCCGAACCAGTCCGATCCGTGGTCAAACCCCCAGATCTCCTCCGTCCCCGGGCGCATCCGCAGCTTCTCCGTATTGCGGATCCCCGATGACCACAGCGTCTTGTCGCTCCCGTCGTGCCGATACCGGAAAATCTTCTGACGATCACTCCCGCGCTCGTCGCTGATGTTCCCCGTGTCTCCCACCGAGGTGAAAAAATACTCATCCGTCACCAGCAGGCTTCGCCACCAATGCCCCCCGCGCCCGGTCAGCGACCCCCTCGGAAAAATATCCACCACCTCGTCCGCGATCCCGTCGCCCGTTGTGTCCCGCGCCTTGTGCACCCCCGTCGACGTGCTGAACCACAACCACCCGTCGTGCAGGTGCATCCCGTGCGCCGACGCATACCCGCTTACAAACGTCCTCCGAAGCTCAAAAACTCCGTCCCCGTCCTCGTCACGCAACGACACGATGTCCCCCCGCTGAGGCCGCGAAACATACAACGTCCCCGAGGCATCCATCTCCAGAAACCGCGCGCCCGGCAGATCCTCCACCGCCACCGTCACCCGATACCCCTCACGCACAACCAACTCAGGAGAGGTCGGCTGCTTCGCCCCGCACCCCGCCGTCGCGGCAACCGCCGCAATCAACCAGGGAAAACCCCGACACTTGGCCCTTCGCATCAGACACGCCTCCTCGCTCGTTGCGGCACATTCCACCCGGAAGGAGTCTACCCCCCCTTGCCTCCACGCCCCCGCGAGCGCATCATGCACCCGAGCACGACGCCCCACCCCTCCGGAGCACCCTCATGCCTCAGATCAAAATCTTCGTCGGCATCGAATCCGACAAGACAGGCCTTGAAAACGATGTCAACACCTGGCTCAACGAGCAGGCAGGCGCCATCCGTGTCACGTCGATCTCAGGCAACATCGCCCCGCAGACGCTCGCCAAAGACCTCGCCCGCAACACATCGACCTCCGGAAGGCACTTCAGCCCCTCCGACATCCTGATCCTCATCGTCTACGAAAAAGCCTGATGATTCAAGCGGTCCGGCACCCGCTTGTGGGATCGCCTCACACATCTGACGTTGAGGGCATTGACCCGACACGTCAGTGCGGAGCGAAAGTTGATTCACATGGGTTCCAAATGGGGTCATCGGCATATAGATCATCTGCGCTGTATGTGCAGGGCGTGCCGACGCCCTTAATTGCCAGAAGATACTTTTCGTGAGTTGAACAATCACGAAGCATGCTTACTCGTCCGACTCTGCCGCGTGGCGTAATGACAGGAACGCCTCCTTCAAAGGCTGGTTCACGGCGCTGTCCGGCTCGGCTAGCACCAGAGATTGATAAGCATCCAGAAACTGGATTCGAAGTCGGTGGAACATGTGGAGAAAGTGTCGCACGAAACCTATGCAATCGAGTATGGCAATTTCCGTACCGCTCGTTTCTTGGTACATGGCAGCGGCGTATTCAGCTGCATCGTCATCGATCATATCTGTCGTGATAAAGACATAATTGTCGATGCGCGTGGTTCTTTTCATGATTTTCTGAATCGCGCGGTCGATATCGTCGTGTGTGACGCGCTTCGATTTCATTTCGTAGATGGTGCAGACGCGTTCATCGTTCGTCAGGCAAATTTCAACATCGCCGCTGGCACCGGTCTGTTCATCCGCGGCAAGATGACCACGAAGAGGCATAGGTTTTTCGCCCAGATGTTTGGCTGCCGCCTGATACGCCGCCGTCACGATCAGCACAGGTAGGCGGCTGCTGCGCCTGCACGCCAAGTGTTGGCGTAGTAAGGTCACAATATGCTCGGATGCCAGAGGAAGCGCGTCTGCGCCATGATGGAGCGCTGCCACCAACGTCTTCATTCGTTCCTGCTTCTCATCACGCACCAGCACCAGTATTCGGAGGGTTTCTACCAGCACCTGTTCCGCCGTGACCCTCTCGCTCACGACGTCGTCGAGAATGAGCAGCGTGTCGGAGTATACCTGTCGAGGTCGCCCGACAAGGATTGTATTCGTTGTGAGTACTGCATCTCGATTTCGCAAGGCTGGGGTAAGGAAAGCGGTTGTGCTGTTGCACGGAAGACGATTCGCTGAAATGAACTCGGCCAGGTGCTGCTCGTCATAAGTCCGTCCAGAGAATGAATCGGTCCCACCGATCTCGGTATAGGGCTTTCGTGGGTCGACTTCCGGTTTGTGCATCTTGGCCAACATGCAGGACATCAAGAGTCGAACGCCCGCACGGTTGCTGATGCACCGGCACACATAGTCGATCCGCCTAAGCACGTCTTGATCGATGATTTCAGACGTATTGCCGAGATTCACTGCCCTTGACAATGCAGCATCGAGCAGTTCGCGGGGCGAAGCCATCAACGCGTCTCCCAAAGCACTTCGCTGGGCTGAGTTTTCTCAGGGTCGTAGTTCACCCAGAGCACTTCAGACCGCACATCTTTCGTCGAGTGAATCGTCCGTTCCGGCCCCACGATCTTTCGCCAGCGTTTTGCAGGATAGAGCGTATTAAGCAGGTCGCAATCATAGTTGGAAAACGCGACCATTCCCTTCGCTGCGTTGAGGCAGTCGGCGAGTTCTCTGTGCTGTTCATCCGTCATTTCGTGGACATAAGCCTTCGAGTCGCCCCGTGTGTCATGAACGTATGGTGGATCGCAATAAAAAAGAGTATCTTCAGAGTCGTACAACCGAATCACGTCTACCGCAGGGCGATTCTCAATCTGGACGCGCAGGAGTCGTCCCCCGATCTCGGGCAACGCTTCTACGCCACCGAGCCACCGACTCACAACGCCGCTCATCCCGCCGCGGCTCGTATCCTTACAGTTCGCCCACCTGCCGACGCTCGCGGTCTGTGCAAGTCCCGTACGAACCTGCCTCGCGCGAACATAGAACCGACGCGCACGCTCAAACGCGCTCTGATCGGGATCGAGGTCGCACGCAACAGAGAACTCTTCGCGTGAGAAAGGAGTAAGCGCAATGGCTTCAGTAAGTTTGTCCCGCTCGTTTCGCAACACGCGAAAAAAGTTGCACACTTCACCATAGAGATCGTTGTACGTCTCAATCGGTGATGGCTCTCGATTCAACAGCACCGCAGCGGAGCCCGCGAACGGCTCGCAGTAGTGGTGACATTTCGGCAACAACGGCAACAACCATTCGAGGTGTGAATATTTCCCACCATACCAGCCGAAGGCGATCAATTTTCGCCGAGTTGTCAACCTGGAAAGCGGGGGTGGCGCTCCACGCTTCGGAGGCTTTGCGTCCAGCAGAAGAGACTCTGGGTCGCCCTCGACGTCAACCAGGTGAGCTGTGGTGCCGTTATCCTTCCGTTTGCTCGGCATAGTGGTCGAAGTGTAACGCACTCGGCCGAGTGAAGTAAGGCAATGGATACGCGGGTGGCCGCGCCTCTATTCTCAATGCCGACACGCCCCTGCTTTCCCGTTGTTCCCCTCGCATCCATAACTCTCGCCACCATCTATCCCGGAAGGCTTCATCGATCACAGTCTCTAAGCCCGGTCAGCTCAATCCAGCCCCAGCATCCGCCCCATCACTTCACCGAAACTGATCTCCCCCACCTTCGCCGCCGTCTCCTCGGTGATCGTCGAATAGTCGCGAACCTGCGGCGCGTGCGCCAGGTCTGCCTCGCCTTCCGCGCGAGCCAGACCGATCGCCCCGTTCCCCGTCGCCGTGATCACCCACCGACCCTCACCCAGGCTCCGATACACCACCTTCCCGTGTGCGGCGCCGGGCGCGTTCCAGTCGATCGATCCCAACCCCGCATCAACCACCATCGCCAGCATCGGCGGCGTCCGCGCATCAAACACCCGCCGGATATACAGCCGGTTATCCAGGAGTGCGTAATCCACGAAAATCTCTTCCCGCGGATCAAACGGTGTCGGCATCTCCCTGATCTCACCCCCCGCGTTTCGCACACGCACAAACAACGTCCCGTCACGAACAATCAACTCCGTCACCGCCGTCTTGCGAACCGCCGCGTTGTACTCCTCCCGCAAGGCGTGATACGCCCGCGCCACCTCCACCAGCCGCTCCCGATACACATCGCGCGCCACGCTCGTCCGCGCAAGCCGATACCCCCCCACCGCCGCCACAAACGCCAGCACCGCAAGCGACACACCCGACAACCACGACCTGTTCCGCGTCTTCCGCGCCATCGGCAACCTCCATCCCTACCCATCGGTCAGCGCCACCCCGCACAGTCTCATTTCTCCCCTCGCATCCCCACACCCGCCAACAATCACCCCGTGCGGAAGTTCCTCGACACCTGCGGCGGCCTCTTCCAACTCACGCGCCTGGCGTTCCTCTCCAAGGGCCGCTTCCGTGGCCCCTACTGGCAATGGCGCATCCAGACCGCCTACGGGCGCGGCCTGCCCGCCTCCCGACGCAGGCGCCTCCACGACCTCCTCGAATACGCCCGCTGGGTCCATCGCGTCCGACGGATGCGCTAATTCTCACCCGGAACCCTTCCAGATCCCGTGAATTCCTCGCGCCGGACCGAAGAACTGCAACTCCCGCCCCTACCATGACGATCCTATCTATCCGCGGCTCTTCCCCGCCGCCCGGAGCTGGACCATGGCAGATCAGCAAAACTCAGGCGCAAAGCCCGACAGTTTCATCAAGGCCTTCCTGCCCGGGCTGGTCCTCGGTGTCGTCATCGGTGCGGTCGCCGGCGCCACCCTGCCCACAATGCTCTCGCAACGACCCGGCCCCGTCGGGGAAGCGCGCCATCCCACCGGCGCGCAGCGCAACGCCGAGCGCGATGGCATCCCCGTCGACCCCAGGCCCGAATCGCCCACCGACGAAGATGCCGCCGACCCCACCGACGACGAGAACGGCGATCGCTGAATACGGTCGGGTGGCCCGACGTTCTCGAAGTCACCCATTATCGTGCCACGATCGATGCCGTTTCGGCATCGTCGTGTCCCGAATTTCCACGCACACCCCTCCCCCTTCCTCTGATATCCTGACCCCGTGCTTTGGGCCACCCCCCAACCCGCCGCGGCACCCTGGCCCGCCCGCCGCGGCGACCGCTACCCTCACATCACCAACGTGCAATTCAGCACCGAAAGCCTGATCAGCGACGTCTGCAAACTCGTCGAGCGGATCAGGTACGAGGCATACGGCCGTGCGAGGCACTCGTGGCCCGAAGACCTTGACGAAGACGGGACGTTCTGGTTCATCGACCGCAACATCGCGCTCGACCACATCGCGGGTTCATCGATCGGCGACAACGGGTCGTGGCCCGCCAAACGCTACAACGTGCTGATGGACTTCGACTTCAGCGGCACGATCGAGCAGGACGAGTACGACGCGATCCAGAACAATCCGGATCGCGCAGCCCTGCCCGCGGGCCGCATGAGCGATGCCGACTTCGCCTCAGGCCCGTGGAATCCCATCGGCTACGACGGCTACGTCTACGACGATGCGGCGGACATGTCCGCCGTCAGGTTCCGGTGGTACGACGCGAAGTTGGGGAGGTGGGTGAGCCGGGATCCGGCGGGGTATGTGGATGGGATGAACTTGTATCAGTATGTTGTCGCCAACCCGCTCAAGTACGTTGATCGCAATGGATGGCAAGCCGGGCAACCGAATCCTTCCCCGACTCCCGGACAACCATTGCCAGGAGCTGGCGGGTCAAGCCTTCCACAGTGCGTTGACAAGTCGGGCAAACCGATCGAACTTACATTCGACGGTGACAAACTTTCCGGCGGAGGCGACGGTGCCCAATGTAGTTGCCCCGCAGCATCGGGCAAGCCCATTGACAAAGATACTACTCGGGATCGAGTTGATGCTTACACGGATCGCGTGACAACCAAATATACTTTTGACAATAGTGCGCAGCGACAACGACAGCGCGGCGCTGGGACAATACCATCTGGAGACTATTGGATTGATACCTGTTCTGAGAATAGCGCGGCCAATGCTTGGCGACACAGGTGGTATTCTCGTGGTCCATATTCGTGGTTTCACAATGGCGGACAAGCACAATGGGGCCACTATAGTTGGCCCATTACGCCGTTCCCAAATACCAACGTAGACGACGAAAATGGGAACCCGAGGTCTGGCTTTATGATTCACGGAGGAGACGAATGGGGTTCTGCAGGGTGTATTGATCTAACCGACGGAGATGCAACGTTCCATGATTTTATGGACAGTGTGCGATCCGCCAATGCAGCGTGTTGTTATATTAAAGTTTCAGTGAGTTACCCCAGAAGATTCACAACGAAGACTACCACCACGCTCACGCCGAGTCCAAGTCCTCCCTGAGCGCGCTATCTTTCAATCGGCTGCGTGAGCGTCGAATCCAAATCACGCAAACTGCCCCGAGCAGCGCCGGTGAGTTTATGGCAATGAATTGGTTCGTAATGTATTGGTAGCCAAGTTCGTTCACAATCTGCTCGCCAAAGCCCGGCTCTTGCAGTTCCATGTAGTGAGCTAGATTCCAGAGTGTGAATACCGGAATTGCCAGTAACGCGAGCCACCACCGAATATGAGCGATGCCTACAGCGATTGTAGCAACGATGATGCTATCCATTAGTGTCGAAAAGAAGGTAGGCATTTTGTCGCCAATCTCCGCTAGAACAACCATACGTGATCCTTCCGCTAGAGATACGATGAGAGTTGAGACCATTGTAGGCAATATGGGCGGGTTGGCCGACGTTCTCCGGGCAGGTCGCCCAGGCGGCATCAACTCCCCCGAAGATTTAGCTAGCGCGTTCGGTGGAATTATGCTTGGGATGTACGGTGATCTTGGAAACATGGACCCTGCATCGATCTGCCAACTACTCAAAGGCAACTACACAGCAGAATTCAACGAAGCACGAACTGTATTCAATGAGGAATATCGCAAGGTGTTTGATCAAGTCGATCCTGCAAACCTCTTGGGCACTATGGGAGCCGCAAAGGGACATTGCGGAGACTGTGGAGCTGGTTCTTACGGCGGCGCCCACTCAGATTTCTCAACGCTTGACGAGCAGAAAACGGGGAGTGGTATCCCGTGGCGAAATGTCTACAAAGACATGCCTATTACTTGGCCAGGTGATCCGAAGAAAGACCCCTGTTGTAAGGAGTAATGACGGTGGCAGACGACAAATCCAAGTCCAATGGTGCCGTGTCTCTCCTTGCATTAATATTGAGCGTTGTTGCGACTGGTATTGCATTGTATGTATTGCTTGCTAACAGGTCGTCGAATACCAAAGAAGAAAGTAATGATTATCAGCGTGTAGTCCAAGATATATGGGGTACCCTTGAACCTGTCTACCAGGATTATGGCCTCGATGTTTCGGGCAACCCGCCTTCTACAATCCAGGAAGCCCTCGCGCCTTTAGTTCGAACATTTACCGTTCTTGGTCCCAAAGATGCAAAGCAAGGGCCATAGGCTTTCTCTGAATCAGCCCCTACCTCAGATGGATCTTTCGATCCGCTTATTATAGGTAAACTCACACCATGCGATGGGCGGCTCGTCATCAACCTGAACTTATTGTCGGCGTCTGGCAACTGCTCGAAGAACGCGTCGACGAGGACGCCGACTCAACCTTCGAGATCGACCAGTTCGCCCAGCAGTTCTGGGGGTTGCGCTACATCGACGACGCGGTCGCCCGCCGCGTCACTTCCGACTGGGAAGAGGGCTGGGACCGCGGCTATTACCACATCACCAACGTGCAGTTCAGCACCGAGAGT
>JAHBXD010000003.1 GCA_019636695.1 Phycisphaeraceae bacterium | reverse complement strand
GATTGATACAACAAGTAAACACTCTTCGATTCGAGACTCATGGCTAACTAGAGCGACCAGCGATCCGACCTATCCACTTTATTCACTGGGTCGGGGGCTACTCACTCTACAGTATGTATGCACTGCAAGCACTGACTGTTCACGAATCTCTGCAAACCAATCTTATCCGGCAGATATTACGTGTAAGTTGAGCTTTGAACACATTGATTATTTTAAGAGGCCGCTCGAGATACGTGCTGAAGTCGGGATAACTTACGCAGTCTTCCAGGTATTGGCTGATCAATATGTGGGTCAAACACAATGCCTAAGCATCAATGGTGTATCAATTCCAGTACATATGTTGCCTATTGCACCTCCTGAGCCATACTTGCGAAAGCGGCCTCGATACTTCCTGCCTCCATAACGGACTTTGTTATGCATTCTCGAAAAGTAAAGGTTGTGGTCGCAACTGTGCTCACAGCAGTCACAGTGTTTCTATTCATATTGTTTCATATATTTTCATGCGTGAGTAGTGGACGACTGCCATCTGGGTATTCAATTTGGACTACAAATTCGTACACAACTTGCTTATTTGGACCCGTCCGAATAGGAACCTTGCTCCAGAACGATTGTGTTATTGGGGCCAAGATCACTCGGATGCAAGTTGTTGGCACATTGATTATTGGATATATTGAGTCATCTCCCATGTCAGAATTGTCCGACATAGAGCGCCCTGGCTTCTTTGTAGTCGATTCGGCTGCACATATCGTTTTGCTATCGTGCGGCACCCGAGAGGAGATGCGTGCTCTCGTGCTGATACGATATCCCGGCTCGGCGCTTCGACTTCGAAGCATTTGCGCTTGGGCATAGGCCTTGCTGAATCATGTGGGACGAATGGTCATGACCTGCCTGAGATTCATGTACCAGGTTGTGTGAGAGGACGGGTGACCCGACATTCTCGAACACACACGAATCCGTGCCACGATCGATGACGTTTCGACATCGTCGTGCTTCTTCACTCCCTTCTCGCACGACAATCCGCCAAAGCCCGAATCGTCGTTGCCGTTGACCCGAACCACGTGCCACAGATCCTGCAAGGCTCTGCGAGCAGATCAGTGCAAGGTTCTTCATCGGCCTGCTATCGAGAGTGAAACCCGATGCGCCCCATCAGCCCGTCAAAATGATCCAGGCTGTAAAACTCGATGCCGATCGTCCCCGCGGCTCCCGCGCGCCGCGTCGTGATCTCCACCTTCGTCCCCAGATACGCCCCGAGCTGGCGCTCCAGGTCGATCACCGCCGGCGGCTTCATCGTCGTCGGCCCAAGCACTTCCTCCGGCGCCAACTGCTCCGCCTGCTTACACGCGCCCTCTGTTCGACGAACCGACCACTCCCCCGATGCGGCAGACTTGGCCAACGCCACCCGCACCGGGGCCGACGTCACCGCTAAAAGCGCCTTGCCGTGCCCTGCCGACAACCGCCCCTCGCGCACCAACAATTGAATCTCCGGCTCCAATTCCGTCAGCCGCAGAAAATTCGCCACGCTCGAACGATCAAGCCCCACCCGCTCCCCCACTTGTCCCGCCGTCAGTCCGAACCGATCCTGCAAATTCCGGATCGCCCACGCGCGATCCATCGTGTTCAAGTCCTCCCGCTGCACGTTCTCAATGAGCGCAATCTCTGCCGACTGCTCATCCGTGACTTCGCGCACAATCGCCGGCACATGCGTCAACCCGGCGGCCTTCGCCGCTCGCCAACGCCGCTCACCCGCGATCAGTTCGTAAAACGTTTGCCCATCTGGATCTTGTTTCGTACGTATTATGATTGGCTGCAATACCCCGGACTGCTTAATTGAGTCAATCAGCGGGGCCAACCCCTCTGAGGAAATATCCTGCCGCGGCTGAAACGGATTCGGCCGGATCGTGCCGACATCGACTTGGGTCACGGCCTCGCGAGCCTCAGCCTGTGGTGTTTCCGCCATGGCCTGCACCGCGACCGGTGTACCCAGCATCCCGCTCAGCCCTCGTCCCAGTTTCCGCGGCGAACTTGACGATTTCGGTTGTGACATGTCACACTCCTGCCCAGATCGGCCAGAGTGTAACCAGGAGGGCGGCTACGTGCGAACACAGTCCATCGAGTTCATCGCCCGCGGAGTTCTACGCTCCGAAAACGCCATCCTGCTCTGCATCAATCGCCATTCCGGCTACGGCTACCTCCCAGGCGGGCATGTCGAGTTCGGCGAATCCGCATCCGATGCCCTCGCCCGCGAGTGCGCCGAGGAGTTCGGGACCGAAGTGATTCCTGGCCCCCTACTGCTCGTACAAGAGCTTATTTTCGAACAGAAAGGGCGATTGAGGCAAGAGGTATCCCTAGTGTTCCACGTGGAACACCCCCTAGCGGCCCCTGTAGTGGTGCCGTCGCTGGAAGCTGAGATCGAATTCGCATGGGTACAGCGCGATGCGATTGCGTCGGTCGATCTTCGCCCTGTCCAGGTACGAGATTGGCTCGCCGCTGGCGGAGACCTGAGACCTGGGGTCACATGGATCCCTTCGCGCTGAAAGGCAACTCAGATGCAACCCGGCCAATCGAGTGTCCGATAGGGAGGGTGTGAAGCGAACCGAAGCCCAGTTATGCCTCCATGATGCGCGCCGCCTGGCCCATGAGGTCGGCAATGTGCTGACGCCTGCGAAGGCGTATCTTGAGCGTGCACTCGACCAGGATCGCCTTGACGATCGGACCAAGCACCTGCTCTCGCATGTGCAGAGTTCTCTGTCTCGCCTTGTCGAACTCATCGAAGGCGTGTTGGGGCGGGTTGAAGCGGGCGGGGCTTGCCGCGTCGAGGAAGTAGTGCGTGAGGTTGTCGGGCTGATGTCGGTGGTCGATCCATCGAAGTGCATTGCCGTTCGACGTGTGCATGAGTGGGCCGGGGCGACGGTCGCGGTTCCATCGATTCAAGTCCATCAGTTGCTGACAAACCTGATCCTCAATGCCTTGGCGGCGGCGGACTCGGGGAGTCGGATTGAAGTCACCCTGAGTAGTGAGAATGGTGGGGCATTGGTATCTATCCGGAATGACGGCCAAGCGATGCCGGAGATTTTGGTGCACGCGATCAAGGATGGCCGATTGCCGCCTGAGGGCTTGGCATTTCGGAGCAACGGTTCCGGGATCGGGCTACGGACGTCACTCGAAATTGCAGCAAAGTACGGCATTTGTATGGATGCCCAGGTTGATCGTCGCGGCGCGACGACCGTGTCGCTGCGATTCCCCGTGCTGGTTGAGCAGGTCCATCGCGCGGCGTAGAGGATGTACAATTTCAAATGCGCGATGACCACGACGGCCCCCAGGCGGCGGACCTCGAGCGTTATGGAGATGCCGGGGTGACGTGCCGCGGATGCGGGCGCGAGGTGTATGACGAGTTGGAGGAATGTCCGCACTGCGGCGCGCCGGTCTGCGGCGGCGGTGGGGGGACGCCGAAGTGGGCAGTCGTGACCGCGGCGGTCTTGATCGTGCTGCTGGTGCTCGGGGCGTTGACGGCCGTACTTGGGAGGATGTAGCGCCGTGCGGTAGGCTGCATGGATGCTTCGACTGCTCTTGATCGTTTGGGTGTGTTGTGCGGTGGCGGCGTCGGCGGATGAGCCGGAGCCGTGGTCGGCGGTCTATGCGCGCGAGGCGGTGGCGGCGGACCATGCGCTTGCCTCGCGGGCGGGCGCGGAGATGCTGGCGCTGGGCGGGAACGCCGTGGATGCGGCGGTCGCGACGAGTTTTGCGTTGTCGGTGGTTCGTCCGTATTCGTGCGGGATCGGGGGCGGGGGGTTCATGGTGATTTATCTGCCCGCCGACCCGAGGCACGGTCGGGTTGAGACGGCGATCAACTATCGGGAGACGTGCCCGGGAGCGATTCGGCCGACGAGTTACGAGGGGCTGGAGGAGGAGGCAAGCCGGGTGGGGGGGATGGCGTCGGCCGTGCCGGGGACGGTGGCTGGGCTGCTGTATGCGCTGGAGCGATATGGCACGCTGCCGCGAGAGGTGGTGTTGGCGCCGGCGATCCGGTATGCCGAGGAGGGGTTTGCGGTTGATGCGCACTATATGCAGGAAGTTCGAAGCCTGATTCCACGTTTTCGTGACGATGCATCGTGGCGTTCGCGATTTGATTATGTCTGGCGCATATATCTGCATGAAGGGCACGTCGCCCAGGGATCGAAGGTGCGGACGCCCGCGCAGGCCGATGCGCTTCGGCTGATCGCACGCGATGGCGCGGGCGCGATGTACGGCGGGGTGATCGGCGAGGCGATTGTCGAGCGGATCGCGCGTGACGGGGGGGTGATGACGGCGGCTGATCTTGCAGCGTTTCGTGTGCGTGAAACTGCGCCGCTGCGGCATGAAGTGGGGGGGCGGGCGGTGTTGTCGATGCCGCCGCCGAGCAGCGGTGGGGTTGCGCTGGTGCAGGTGCTCGATTTCATGCATCGCACGGGAGGATGGTCGGAGGATGCGACGTGGGCGCATCGCCTTGCCGAGGGGATGAAGCACGCATTCGCGGATCGAGCGCGGTACATGGCCGATCCGGAGTTCGTGCCGGTGCCGGTGGAAGCGTTGCTTGCGGAAGGGGAACTGGCGGGTCGCGCATTGCGGTATGACGATGCGGGAACGCAGGCGATTGAGACGTACGGGCGCGCGGGAGCGCCCGCGGCGGAGGCGGGAGCGGGCGGCGGGACCAGTCATTTCTGCGTGGTTGATCGCTGGGGCGGGGCGGTGAGTTGCACGGAGACGATCAACCTGGCGTTCGGCGCGAAGCTCGCGGCAGAGTCATTCGGCATCGTACTGAACAACCAGATGGATGATTTTACGACACGGCCGGGGAGCGCCAACGCATTCGGGCTGACGCAGAGCGCTGCGAACGCACCCGAGGCGGGGAAGCGCCCGCTGAGCAGCATGACGCCGACGATCGTGCTGGATGAGGAGGGCCGGGTGTTGGTGGTGGCGGGGGCATCGGGGGGGCCGCGGATCATTTCTGCGACGGTGCAGGTGGTTGCGCGTGCTCTGGGCGGGGCGAACGCCGGGGAAGCGGTGGGGGCGACGCGGCTGCATCACCAGTGGTCGCCCGATATTGTGTATGTTGAGAATCACTTGGCGGGAGATGCACTCGCCGCACGCGGGCACACGGTGCGCGAGGCCGCGGCGCTCGGCACTGCGCAGGCGATCACGCGAGGGCGTGATGGGTGGCACGCAGCAAGCGACCCGCGCAAGGGCGGGAAGCCGGCGGGGAGGTAGGGGGGAGAGGGTGGGTTGTATTGCGGGCGCCTGGCGCGATGCTCGGGCGAGCGACATGTCCATGGGATAGACTGCCGTGATGCACAGCGACGCTCCGACGCTTGATATCCACTTTGGGGACAATCTTTCGATCCTCCGGGAGTGGCCATCTGCTTGCTTCGACTTGATCTACATCGACCCGCCCTTTAACACGGGGAAGACCCAAGCCCGAACGCAAATTCAGACCGTGCGGGACGATGAGGGCGACCGAACGGGCTTCAAGGGGCAGCGCTACCGCACGGTGCGCATCGGCACGAAGGCATACGCGGATACCTTCACGGACTATCTCGCCTTTCTCGAACCACGGCTCGAGGAGGCGCGCCGACTCCTCAAACCCAACGGCAGTTTCTTCCTTCACCTTGACTATCGCGAGGTGCACTACGCGAAGGTTCTGCTCGATTCAATCTTCGGGCGCGAATCGTTCATCAACGAAATCATCTGGGCGTATGACTACGGCGCACGCGCAAAGGGCCGATGGTCCCCGAAGCATGACAACATTCTCTGGTATGCCAAAGACCCCGAGAACTACACCTATCGCTATGAAGATATTGACCGCATCCCCTACATGGCCCCCGGACTTGTCGGCCCGGAGAAGGCGGAACGTGGGAAGACACCCACGGATACTTGGTGGAACACCATCGTAAGTCCGAACGGGAAAGAGAAGACGGGCTACCCAACACAGAAGCCGCTTGCCATCATTGATCGCATTATCAAGGTGCATACAAACCCCGGTGATCGTGTCCTGGACTTCTTCGCGGGGAGCGGGACGATCGGCGAGTCCGCGATTCGACTCGGGCGCAGCGCGGTTCTGGTGGACCACAACGAAGAAGCGCTCCGCGTCATGGCGAAGCGGCTGGCGTTTGCCCAACCGAAGTTTCACGGTTGGGAACCGTCGCCAGCCGATCTACCGGAACCGACACTCCTAGACGCCATCGGAGAGCGCGCATGATCGAACGGATGGACCCGGAGGTAAAGATTCTCGCCGGAATCTCAGCCACTCTTGAAGCCGACTACACCGAAGACGATGCAGCGTGGAGAGGTTCGCCGTTCGCGTGGATTCGTACTCGTCCCTCCCGCCAGAAGGGCGCGATTGGAGAGAAACTCGTTGCCGGCTGGCTTGCCGCTCGCGGTTTCAACGTCACCCGCGCGATGAACTCAGAAGCGGACAGGGTGATTGAGAACAATGCCGTCGAGATCAAGTTCTCCACTCTCTGGGAGAACGGCTCCTACACCTTCCAGCAACTACGCGACCAGCAATACGACTTGGTTATCTGTCTGGGGATAAGCCCATTCGATGCCCATTGCTGGGTGATCGAGAAGCGCGACATTCACCATTACTGGCGGGAGACCAGCAATTTAACTACACAGCATGGTGGAGCGTCGGGTTCGGATACCGCGTGGTTGACGGTGAATCCGAAGGCGGTTCACGGTTGGCTACGCGGCCACGGAGGCACGCTGCGCGAGGGACTCGCCTATCTCTCCCGAATCACGGGCTTCACTCCGAATGATCCGAAGTCCGAGGCGTAAGCGCGTACCCGTGTTCATCCACCGAACCTGCGCCACTGGTCGAGTCGTGCGATGTGTCCGGCTCGATGCCGCCGCGTCAGAAGATGATGCAGTCACTTCAAGTCTTGTGCTGGTTGTTCGGCCCCGGTCGCGCTGCGGTGGCGCAGGGCCGGCAGCGCCCACGGAACACGAGAGGGCGAAGGGCATGGGCATGGGCATGGGCATGGGGCAAAAAAGTTCCCGGCACTCAGCGGAACGCCAAGCACCGGGTCTCGTGGGGGTCTGGGATGTCAGACGGATGCGCATCGACGCGGGTGGAACGATGCGTGTGGGTTTGTTCGAGCCGAATGTGAACTGGTGTTCGTCCTCCCCCAGCCGTCTTGATGATCTATACGTCTGAAGGTTGAGTTGGTTCCGATGCGCAGAAAAAAACAGGGAGATGTGCGGATCGAAACTAGGGAAAACAACGGACTTCAGGCGATGCCGAGCCTGTCCATCACCAAACGCAGGTCTGACCAGACCTTCTGTCGATTTTCCTGCGTGTAGGAACGCAGCAGGTAGGCGGGGTGGTAGGTGGGCATGACCGCGAAGGTTTGCCCGAGCAGATCAGGCGGCAGGAGATCGAGCGGATCGGGTTCGGGGATGGTGAAAGAGGCCCATGTGC
The DNA here is from genome assembly GCA_019636695.1 of Phycisphaeraceae bacterium. Taxonomy (GTDB): domain Bacteria; phylum Planctomycetota; class Phycisphaerae; order Phycisphaerales; family UBA1924; genus JADLCM01. Next base: position 425,956 of record JAHBXD010000003.1, on the reverse strand, counting down.
CGCGAAGGCGAGCCATAGCGGCATCGGTTTCGAGGAGGAGTCGTGTGGCGGGTAGGCCGAGGGTGACGATGGCCTCGGGTTGGACGGCGGCGATCTGGGCGAAGAGGTAGGGAGCGCAGCGTCGGGCTTGTTCGGGGGTCGGGGTGTCGTTGTTGGGTGGGCGTGTTTTGAGGACGTTGGCGATGTAGACCTCTTCGCGTTTGAGGCCCATGGCGGTGATCATTTTGTCGAGGAGTTGTCCGGCTCGGCCGACGAAGGGGCGACCGAGGCGATCTTCGTCGGCGCCTGGGGCTTCACCGATGAACATGAGGCGGGCGTCGGGAGCGCCTTCACCGAAGACGATCGTGGTGTGATCGGTAGGGAAGTGGGCGTGCGGGGCATCGCGCTCGTAGCGTTCGCGGATCGCATCGAGGAGGGATTGGGGCGCACCAGCGCGCTTCGGGCGAGGTTGCCTGGCGGGGGTTGGTGTGGGCACGGGTGGCTCGACGGCAGGAAGTTGCGCTGGGCGCGGACGGATCGGGAGCGATTCGACGCCCCAGGCGGCGGAGGCGAGGGCGTGTTGCCGGAGAACTCGCTGCAACCGTGTGTGCATGCATGAGGGTAGGTGGGGGTCAATCGATGGGTTGAGCGCGCGGGGCGAGGCGGAGCATGCGGTCAAGGGCGAGGAGGGCGTCTTTGCGGACTTCGGGATGGACGCGGATGACGTTGACGGGTTTGGGCGGTTTGCCTGTCGGTTCGCCGGTACGCGGGTCGAGCGCGCAGAGGTGATCGAGTGTCCAGAGGAGGTGGGGTTCGTCGATGCGGTACATGGTTGTGCAGAGGCACTGGCAATCGCTGAGGATGCGGACGTGGACGTTGCGACCGGCACATTCGCGGGCGATGCGGTTGACGAGGTGGATCTCGGTTCCGACGGCCCACCGGCTGCCGGTCGGGGCCTTGCGGAGGGTATCGAGGATGTATTCGGTGCTGCCGGCCAGGTCGGCCTTGTCGACGACTTCTTTGGCGCATTCAGGGTGAACGAGGATGGTGGTGGGGGGGCGCGAGGGATCGGCGGTGTCGGCGGCGCGGACCTGGTCGCAGTGTTCGGGGCGGAAGAGTTTGTGCACGGAGCAATGGCCGGCCCAGAGTATGACACGAGCATCGCGGAGTTGTTCGGGGGTGGCGCCGCCGAGGGCATCGCCCGCGCGGGTGCGGCGGGGGTCGTAGAGGCAGGTTTCGCGGGTGACATCGAGGCCGAAGCGTGCGGCGGTGTTGCGGCCGAGGTGCTGATCGGGCAGGAAGAGGATTCGAACGTCGTCGTGGGGATCGGGGTGGTCGCCCCCGTTCATGGCCCAGGCGAAGACGCGGTCGGCGTTGGAACTGGTGCAGCAGGCCCCGCCGCGAGCGCCGACAAAGGCCTTGATGGCGGCGGAGGAGTTGACGTAGGTGATGGGGATGATGCGCGGGTTTCGGCCCTGGCGACGGAGGGTTTCGTGGATGAGTTCCCAGGCGTGCTCGGTGTCGTCGTACTGGGCCATGTCGGCCATGGAGCACCCGGCGGAGAGGTCGGGGAGGATGACGCTCACATCGTCGGGGGTGAGCATGTCGGCGGTTTCGGCCATGAAGTGGACGCCGCAGAAGATGACATATCTGACGGGTCGTTCGGTGGCGACGCGTGCGGCGATCTGGCTGAGTTTGAGGCTGTCGCCGGTGTGGTCGGCGTGGCGGATGACGTCATCAACCTGGTAGTGGTGGCCGAGGATGACGAGGGCGTCGCCGAGTGTGTTTCGGCGGAGGGTGATGCATTCGGCGAGTTGATCGGGGCCGAGGTTGAGGTATCGGGGGGGGAGTGAGGGCTGCCAGAGCATGTTCCGTGATGGTAGGTGGGGGGTGCTCAGGCGATGGGTTCGAGGGTGATGGCGAGGGTGAGCCGGTGAGGTGTGTATTCGCAGCGGACGATGCGCGCCGGCGCGAGGGCATCGTGGGCGAGGAGGGGGTGGTCGTCGAGGGCGAAGCGGAGGGGGTCTCCCGGGTGGAGGGTGTTGGTGGGGGGGATGTCGATGAGGAAGCCGTCGGCGGATTGGTTTCGGGTGCGTCCCGGGAGGAAGCGGAGGGAAGGTGCGTGGAAGAGTTTGCAGGCGCGGTCGGAGGGGACTCGGGGCGAGCGGCGGCGTTCAGCGGGCATGCAGTGGCTATCGGCCGTCGGTGTAGGCGGCTGAGCCGGGAGTCGGGGGAAGGGCGGGGGAGGGGTTCTATCGGACCTTGATGGAGGCGAGGGAGGCGATGACCAGGAAGATGGTGACGATGTAGGCGCGGACGACGACCTGGTTTTCAGTCCATCCGCTGAGGTGGAAGTGGTGGTGGATGGGTGCGCATTTGAAGATGCGTTTGCCTCCGGTGCGTTTGAAATAGGCGACCTGGAGTACGACCGAGGTGATTTCGATCAGGAAGACGCCGCACATGATGAGGATGACGGCTTCCTGGCGGAGGACGATGGCGAAGTATCCGAGGAGGCCGCCGAGGCAGAGTGAGCCGGTATCCCCCATGAAGACGTGTGCCGGGGCGCAGTTCCACCAGAGAAAGCCGAGGCAAGCGCCGGCCATGGCGCCGGCGAGGACGGCCATTTCATCGCCGCCGGGCACCCATGGAACGAGGAGGAGTTTGGCGGTGGAGGAGCTTCCGGCGATGAGTCCGAGGACGACGACACCGAAGGCGACAATGGCGGTGTTTCCGGCGGCGAGGCCGTCCATGCCGTCGGTGATGTTCACGGCGTTGGACATTCCGGCGAGCATGAGGACGGCGACGAGTAGGAATTCGATTCGCGTGAAGTAGAAGAGGTCGGGGGCGGGTTCGCCGGCTTCGTAGGTTTTCTGGAAGGGGAGGTTGACGACGTTGCCCATGTCTCCGGGTTGGCCCCAGAGGAACCACCCGACGAGGAGGCCGATGCCGATCTGGAAGACGAGTTTTTCCCAGCCGTAGAGGCCCTGACGGCCGGTGCCTCGGCGTGCGGCGGTGAGTTTGAGCCAGTCGTCTGCGCCACCGATGGCGGCCATCCACACAAGTACGAGGATGCCGAGTTTGACGCTGAAGGCGGTGAGGTCGGCGAGGAGGAGGACGGCGACGAGGATGGCTCCGGCGATGAGGATGCCACCCATGGTGGGGGTGTTTTTTTTGCCTGCGGTGACGGAGCGGAGGGCTTCGGCGTCTGAGACGCCGGCATCGCCGATTTTGAGGCCGACGAGGAAGCGGATGGTGCGTCTTCCGAAGGCGAGGACGAGAACGAAGGCGATGACGGCGGCGCTTAGTGCGCGGAACTCGACTTGATCGAGGATCTGGAGGTATCGGTAAAGGCCGACCTCTACGAGCCATGGGCGCAACTTGTCGAGGAGCAGATAGAGCATGGTGTGGTTATGCCGCGGGGGCGTCGTCGGCTCGGAGCGGGGCGCGGAGTGCGTCGAGGAGGCGCTCGAGGCGCATGGCGCGTGAGGCCTTGATGAGGACGAGATCATCAGGGCGAAGATGTGCGGCGATGCGCGGGATGTCGTCGTCGCCCAGGTCTGGGAAGGTTTCGACGGGTGCGCCGAGGGTTCTCGGGAGGGAAGCGGCGGTCATGTTCGGCCCGACGGCGAGGATGAGATCGACGGCAGGGTGGTCTTTGGCGGCGCGGAGGACTTCGCGGTGGGCATCGGGCGCGTGGGGGCCGAGTTCGAGCATGTCGCCGAGGATGAGGACGCGGCGGCGGGCGGGGCAATCGGCGAGGACGGCGATGGCGGCGAGCATGGATTCGGGGTTGGCGTTGTAGGCGTCGTGGATGATGTCGATGCCGGCGATGGAGACACGTGCGAGACGGCCTTCGGGGGGTTGGACTTCGAGGAGGCCTCGGGCGATGTCTTCCGGGGGGATGCCGAAGCGTCGGGCGACGGCGACGGCCATGGCGGCGTTGACGGCGTTGTGTCGGCCGAGGAGGGGGACGCGGTAGGTGGTGCGGTCGTTGAGGGTGAAGGCGACGCCGGTGTGATCGCTGGTGATGTCGGTGATGCGGATGTCGGCTTCGAGATCGAGGCCGACACGGAGCACGCTCGTCAGGGAGCGCAGGTGCGGTTCGAGCGACGGGCAAGGTGCGGGGATGACGGCAAGGCCTCCGGGGCGGAGTGCCTGGGCGAGGGCGATTTTCTCTGCCGCGACGCCCTGGAGTGAGCCGAGGCCTTCGAGGTGGGCGCGCCCGATGAGGGTGATGACGGCGATGGAAGGTTCGAGCAGGGCGGCGAGTTCGGCGATTTCACCCGGGGCGCTCGTGCCGACTTCGCTGACGAGATATTGATCGGCGGGGTTGGCGTTGAGCATGGTGAGCGAGACGCCGAGGCGATTGTTGAAGCTCTTGATGGAGGCGCTGCCACGAAGTCGTGTGCGTAATGCGGCGTCGATGAGTCTGGTGGTGGTGGTTTTGCCTGCTGAACCGGTGACGCCGACGACGCGGACGGCGTCGGCGGCGCGGCGATAAGCACGGGCGAGTTTGACCATCGCGGCCTGGGTGTCGGGCACGGCGAGGACGGGGATCGAGAGATCGGGCGCGACGGCTTCGGGGTTGTCGATGACGGCGAAAGCGGCGCCGGCGCGGGCGGCGTGGGGCAGGAAGCGATGGCCGTCGGCCTGCGCACCTTTGAGGGCGAAGAAAATCTGGCCGGGGCGAAGGGTTCGTGTGTCGATGGATGCGCCCGAGGCGCGGATGTCGTGGCTCTGCGGGCGCAAGAGCCACTGTGCCCCAGCGCCGATGGCGAGGCGGAGGCGCTCGAGCAGCCAGAAATCCTGCGGGCTGGAGTTCATGCGCGGGCGGCTCCTGCGTGGAGCGCGTGCGCGCGGCGGGCGAGGGCGGCTCGAGCGTGGTCGGCGTCATCGAAATCGCGCCGAACGATGCCGCCTTGACCATCGGGGAGGAGTTGTTCGCGTTCGTGCCCTTTGCCGGCGATGAGGATGATGTCGGCGGGTTCGGCCTGAGCGATCGCGGCGCGGATGGCCTCGGCCCGATCGACGTGAACGATGGCACGGGCTTCGTGATCGATGCCGCCCTGGATCTCGCGGATGATCCGCATGGGGTCTTCAGTTCGAGGGTTGTCGCTGGTGATGACGGCGACATCGGCAAGACGCGAGGCGACGCGGCCCATGCGCGGTCGCTTGGTGCGGTCGCGGTCGCCGCCGCAACCGAAGACCACCCAGAGTTTTCCGAGTCCGCGTAGGGGTCGGAGGGCCTCGATGGCGCGTTCGAGGGCGTCATCGGTATGGGCGTAGTCGACGAAGACGGCGGGTGCGGCGTCGAGGTTGATGCGTTCGAGGCGGCCGCGAGGGGGGCGCACAGCGGCGAGTGCGTGCTGGAGGGCCACACGGTCGAGGCCGGCGGCGTGGCAGGCCGCGGCGACCTGGAGGAGGTTCATCGCGTTGTGGGCGCCGATAAGGGTGGTGTGGGTGTCGAAGGCGCCCCAAGGGCCCGTGCATCGCAGGTGCATGCCTTCGATGGAGGAGCGGAGGATCTCTACGCGGCAGGTGTGGTGCCCGCGGGCCGAGCATCGGAGGATGCGCGCGCGGGTGCGGCGGACCATGCTCTCGGCGGCAGGATCGTCGAAGTTGGCGATGGCTACGCCGGATGCGGGGAGCAAGTCGAAAAGGCGCGACTTGGCTTTTGCGTAGTTGTCCATGGTGCCGTGGTAGTCGAGGTGGTCGCCGGTGAGGTTGGTGAAGACGCCGATGTTGATGTCGAGTGCGGCGACGCGGTCCTGATCGAGGGCGTGGCTTGAGGCTTCGATCGCCGCGGCAGTGCAGCCGTTGGCGACCATGGCGGCAAGCGCTCGACTGAGTTCGACGGCGGACGGGGTGGTGAGGCGCGCGGGGGTTGCGGCGCGGCCATCGTGGATTTCGACGGTGCCGATGAGGCCGCAGGGCGTTCCGGCGGCGTAGAGCGCCTGGGCGACGGCCGTGGCGACGGTGGTTTTGCCGTTGGTGCCGGTCACGGCGATGAGGGTGAGCGCCCGTGAGGGGTTTGCGAAGAAGCGTTCAGCAAGGAGTGCGCTGGTGCGTTGCACATCATCAGTCTGGATGAATGCGAGGGAGGGGTGGTTTTGTGCGAGGGCGGCATCGTCGGTGAGCACGGCCAGCGCGCCTGCGGCGACGGCCTGGGGGATGAAGGCGCGGCCGTCGGCGGTTTTTCCTCGGCGCGCGATGTAGAGCGCCCCCGGGCGCACCTGGCGGCTGTCATCGGTGATGTCGGTGATGACAGGGTCGAGTTTGCCGAGCGGTCGGCAATTGCACCCATCGATCAATGCTGCAAGCCTCATGATGCGGCTCCCGGCTCCATCCGGCGGGGGAGAGTATCGGGTGAAGGGGGGCACGGCGCGTAGATTGGCGAGTGAGAAGCACGCAAGTATCGGGGCCGGCCACTACGTCAACCGCGCAGAACACGAAGGAGCATCCCCAAGGCGAGTACGCAGAGGGGTAGCCCGGCGATGAGCCCCCACTGCAGTGCCGCGACGTGCTTGGGGGCGAGTTGTCGAATGCGTGCGACAGCGCGTGCGGTGGGGCCTGGGGCGAGCAGGTCATCCTGCCCCGCGAGCCAGGCGACGGCGGCTTCGAAGAACTCCGGATTGCCGGGGTTCTGCAGGACGATCTGGCCGCTGACGTTCTGTGTCGGGCGAGTCTGGAAGTCGTAGAACCATTGGTACGCACCGACGGCGATGAGTCGTTGTCGGCGTGCGTCGGCAGCGCGTCGTTCCGCGAGGAAGCCGAGGTGCCAAGGACCGCGGGTGCCGTCGATGCCGGGGTTGGGAACGGGCGCGCCCGGGCCGCGAACGCGTGAGCGCTGGTTGGGGGTGACGGTGCGCCACATGGCTTCCCACTCGGCTTCATTCCAGACCGCGGGGTCAGCGACTTCGATCACGGGGACGCGGACGACTTCGGGACGATCGGGGAGGGCCTCAATCGCGACGGGCCAAAGGAGTTGGATCGGGAGGCCTCCGACGGCTTTCTGGAAAGGGTGTTCGCCCGAGGCGAGGCGTGCGCGAAGGTCTGCCGCAACTTCCCACCCTTGCTGTCCTTGGGCACCGGCGAGGAGTGTTCTGGCGGCGTCGGCCCGGAGGCCGAATTCGGCAAGGATGTCGGCGATTTCATCGGCAATGCCGAGGCCCGCGGTGGGGGAGGGTGCGACGGTGACCAAGGCGGGTGCGCCGGTGTCGATGATGCGTCTTAGGGCGTGCCCGAGGGCGTTGAGTCGGGCCTGGGGGGGGATGCCTGTGGGGCCGGGGGGGACGGTGGCGGTGGCATCGGTAGGGAGGAAGACGTAGACCACGGGGCGACGGCGGGCTGGGTCGAGGGTGGCGGTGCCGGGGGGGTCGGTCTGGCGGAGGACGGGCCATTCGAGTACGGAAGCGCGCCGGAGTTCGAGACGCCGGCGGATGTCTTCGATTAGGCGACCTTCGAGGAGGGAGGCGCTGCCTTCGGCGTGGGCGAAGATGACGATGGGTGTATCGGGGTTGGTGAGGTTGGTAAGGGCGGTGGTGAGCAGGTCTTCGACGTGCGCGCGGATGTCGGCTTCGACGCCGGGCTGCTGATCGTGCGTGGTGGGGAAAAGGGCATCAAAGCCGATGGCGGTGAGGCCGACGTCGCGCGGGCCGATGATGAGGGCGGCGGGGCTGGTGGTAAGAAATCGTGCGATGCGAAGGACATCGGGGCGGGCGAGGCGGGCGAGGGTGTCGGTGTGCATTCGCAGGCGCGGGCGTGCGGCATCGGCGCCTTGGGCGATGGTGGCGAGGCGGTCACTGACGGCAGCGGGGATGGTGGTTCGATCGCGCTGCTGCGCAAGGCCGGTCGCGAGCAGGCCGAGTTCGGTATCGAGCGCGCTGAGGATTGCGCGAAGTTCGGTGACGGCGTCATCGACCTGACCGACGGGCACAGGCCCGGCGGGGCGCGTGGCGGCTTCGACAGCGGCGAGGCTGCGGCGGCGGGATTCTCCGGCGCGAATGCGCAGGGTGGCGGCGAGGTCGGCAAGGCGTCTGCGAACGTCATCGGCGACGGAGTCGCCCGCGGCGATGGCCTGCGCGGACTGGTCGATGGCGGGGGCGACGGCGTCGAAGTGGGCGGCGATTTCATCGACGGCGGCGGCGGCCGCGCGGATGGCGGCGAGCGAGGCATCGAGAACGGCCTGGTCGCGCTGGACGAGCCGCTTGAGGAGGTCGGCGTAATCGGCGCGGCCGGATTCGCTGAGGGTGTCGATGCGCGTGACGCGAAGGCGCGGCTGCGCGCGGGTCATTTCGGTCAGCAGGTCGAAAACCTGCCTTCGTGCGCGCCGGCTGGGAACTTCGCCCTGGCCTTCGGGGGCCGACCAGTTGCCCGCGAGGACGATTTCGAACTCGGCATTGAGGCGGTCGAGCAGGGCGCGCGTGCGCGGGGCAAGCCGCTGTTCGCCCAGGGCGGTGACGTCGTACCGCATGGTGAGACCGGGCGCGACAAGGTTGACCGCCGCGAGGATCGCCGTCGCGGCGAGGAGCACGGCAAGCGAGCGCGCGGCAAAACGGGCGCGGCGCGAGGTTCGAGACGTAATGCGGCGGGTCATCGCCACCTCCGCGAAGTAAGCAGGAGCGACGCGAGGAGGACCAGCCACGCGGAGACGGAGAGGAAGAAGGCGACGTGGGCGACATCGATGACGCCCTTGGCAAAGTCTTGGACGCGCTGGTTGATGGAGAGTGTTCGCAAGGTCGAGGTTGCCCAGGCGGGCGCGCGGGGAAGGAGGAGTTCGGGGCCGATGAGCACGAGCAGAAGGATGAGGAACGCGCCGAGGAAGGCGAGGGTCTGGCTTGCCGTGAGTGCGGAGACGAGGATGCCGATGGCGAGGTAGGTCATGCCGACGAGGGCGAGGCTGAGGTATCCGGCGAGGATGGGGCCGGGATCGGGCGCGGGATCGGCGATGGTCCAGAGGGTGATGACGTAGGCCAACGAGGGCGCGAGCATCGAGAAGAGAAAGAGGCAGGCGCCGAGGTATTTCCCTGCCGTGAGGCTGAGATCGCCCAGCGGGCTGGTCATCAGGCATTCGAGCGTGCCGGTGCGCAGTTCTTCGCTGATGAGCCGCATGGAGATGGCAGGGCAGACGACGATCATGAGGGCTGCGGCGGCGCCGAAGAAGTCGCGCATGGATGCGGGTTCGCCGGGGCGGAGGGTGGCCTCAGCGAAGACCACGCCGGTTACGAGCATGTAGAGGGCGATGACAACCCAGCCGACGGGAAGGAGAAAGAACGAGAGCCATTCGCGGTGGGCGATGATCCAAAGTCCTTTCATGCGTCGTCTCCTTCGATGGCGCGCATGAAGACTTTTTCAAGTGTGGCGGTCTCGCGGGTGATTTCGCGAAGTCGACCTCCGGCGCGGGTGATGAGGGCCGCGGCATCTTCGCGGGGGTCTGCGTCGTCAACGGGGACGAGCAGGCAACGCGTGCGGAGCGGTTCGTCAGAGGTGGAGGGCGTGTCGAGCGTGACTTCGCGCACGTTCGGCAGGGCGCCGAGTGCCGCGAGGATGGCCTGGCGGGCGTTGTCGTCGGGGGGGAGGAACTCGATTCGGCAGGGGGCGTTGCGTGAAGCCTGGCGGAGAAGATCGCCGGGTGGGCCATCGGCACGGACTCGTCCTCGGGCGATGACGACTACGCGATCGCAGGTTTTTTCGACCTCGCTGAGGATGTGCGAGCTGACGAGGAGGGTGCGATCGCGGCCGAGTTCGCGGATGAGCCGGCGCATTTCGACGATCTGGGAAGGATCGAGGCCGTTGGTCGGCTCATCGAGGATGATGACGGCGGGGTCGTGCAGGATCGCGGCGGCCAGGCCGACGCGCTGTTTGTAGCCCTTACTGAGGTGGCCGATGCGTTTGCGGCGGACCTCGGCGAGCCAGCATCGATCGATGGCTTGTTCGACGGCGGCTCGGACGCGGCTGCTTGGAACCTTAAAGAGTCGCGCGCGGAATCGGAGGTAGTCGATGGTGCGCATTTCCGGATAGAGAGGTGAGGATTCGGGGAGGTAGCCGATCTGGCTGCGAGCGCGAGCGGAATCTTCGAGGGTATCGGCGCCGAGCACGGATACGGAGCCACGATCGGCGGGGAGGTATCCGGTAATGATTCGTATGGTCGTGGTTTTCCCTGCTCCATTTGGTCCGAGAAGTCCGACGACCTGGCCCTTGGGGGCGTCGAAGGTGATGCCTCGGACGGCATGGAACGCGGCGTAGGACTTATGGAGATCTCGGACGGAAATCATGATCGTCTCGGAGCGCCGGGGCGGTGTTGTGCCGATCTTCCTTCAAGTGATCGGCCAATGCGGCTGGCCGACACCCAGTTTGGGTGAAGACTATTGTCAGGAATCTTGAGGGTCCGGCGGGGGTTTCTCATGAGGAATGCAGAGTTCGAGTGTTTGGATATGGGGGGGGCGGCCGCCGCGGGGCCGGGTTTTGAGGAACCGTAGGTGGTTGAGGGAGTCTTCGAAGGGTCGGAACGCGATGTGCGGAGCGTTCTCCGCGGGGCGTTCTGAGAAGGGGTGCGTCAAGGTGAGCGCTCCAGCGAGCATGGGCAAGGGACCGGGCATTCAGCCGAGCGTTCCGCCGGACCAGCCGGCGCTGGTGCTGTTGTCCGCGATGCAGGAGGGGGCGGCGCTGTTGTCGTGCACCGGAGAGGTGTTGTACGCGAACGAGCGGTACATGGGGCTTCCGGCGACGGTTCGAGAGTCGGTGGCAGCGCACGCAAGGGCGGCGGTGGGACGTGCGCCTGAGCGCCGGCACGCAGCGCCGGCGGCAGCGCAGGTGGAGGTGGAGCATCCCGGCGAGGCGTGGCACGAGGTGTGGCTTGCGCCGGTTGCATCCGGGGCGACGAGCCAGGTGGCCGTTGTGGTTCGAGATGTGACTGCGCAGCATCGTCGCCGGGCGACGTTGTCGAAGATTGATCGCGTCGGGGGCGAGTTACTGAAGTTTGATGCGCAGCAGATTCAGCAGATGAACGCTTCGGAGCGATTGACGCTGCTGGCGGAGCGCTTTACGCGGCTTGCGCAGGATGTGCTGCACTTTGAGAGTTTTTCGGTCTGGGTGCTGGCGGAGAAGACGGGTCGGCTTGAGTGCGTGATTCGTCATCGGGTGCCGGCGGAAGTGGCCGATTTTGAGTTGTATGCGGGGCTTGAGGGGAACGGCATCATCGGGCACGTGGCGGCGACGGGGGAGAGTTATGTCTGCGAAGACGCCGACAGTGACCCGTTGTTCATGCCCGGGGCGACGGGGGCGCGATGTTCGTTGACGGTGCCGCTGAAACTGGCGGATCGTGTGATCGGCGTGGTTGATGCCGAGAGCACGCGCTCGCACGCATTCAGTGAGGAAGATCGTCTGTACGCGGAGCGGTTTGCTTCGTCGATGGCGCTCGCGCTGAACATGCTGAACCTGCTTGTGGTCGAGCGTTCATCAACGAATATTTCGACATGCGGACGGGTGCAGGGCGAGATTCGCGAGCCGCTGGATGACATTCTGAGCGAGGCCGAGCGGCTGCTGAGCGAGTCGCCGAATATGGATGCGCCGACGCGCGGTCACGTGGAGCGGATCAAGTCGGACGTTGAAGCCATTCGCACGCGTTTGACGAACGTCGCCAGCGGCGCCCAGACGATTCTCGGCGTGGACAGGGCGATGGAGGTTCGTGAGCTGGATCCGGTTCTGACGGGCCGTCGCGTGTTGATCGCCGACGACGAATCGCGGATTCGCCGGGTGTTGGGCGACGTGCTGCGGCATCGCGGGTGCATCGTGATGGTCTGCGAGAACGGGCAAGAGGCGATCGACGCGATCGAGCGGGCGACCGGCGGCGACGAGTCATTCGACCTGATCATCAGCGACATCAAGATGCCCGATCGTAACGGGTATGAGGTCTTCAGCGCGGTGCGCCGGAGCAGTTCGGACGTGCCGGTGATCCTGATGACGGGCTTCGGGTATGACCCGCATCACTCGATCGTTCGGGCGAGTGAAGAGGGTTTGCAGGCGGTGCTGTTCAAGCCGTTCCAGATCGAGCGGATGCTTGACGAGGTACGAAAGGCGTTGACGCTCCGCGCGCTGTGACCCGGAACGAGCGTGCTAGTTTCGCCGAGGTTTTGATGGGCCTGCCGCGAAAGCCGTGACGCGCAGCCGCCGGAAGGACGCGCATCAGCCGTGAACAGGGATCAGGGCAGGCGCGTGACACCGTGGTGCGCGAGGATCCGGCGATCCCGGTCTGAGCGATCGATCAGGGCGGCGACATCGGCATCGTTGAGCCACGGGAGGCTTTCGAGCCTGCGCCGGAGCGAATCGGGAAAGGGTTTATTGAGTCGTTCGTGCACGGGGCGGCTGCGCCAGGTGCGGTGCATCCAGAAGTAATCCCACGGGCTTGAGCGGATCATCTTTTCAATGGCGAGGCGATATCGCGCGGTGAGGTAATAGGCGGGATCAGGCTGATTCATGTAGTCTTCAGGACCGAAGATGTCGCCGACCTCGACACGAAAGCGGAAGCCTTCGGCGAGGCGCTGGCGCTCGATCTCGGCGGGCGAGAGATCGGGGGCTGTGTCGCCACCGCGCCAACCGAGCCGCCGTGCCTGGCCGACGACGATGACCGCCTGGTAGCGGATGGCCATAAGCGAGATCGATTTGTAACTGCTGACGAGTCGTCCGAAGAATGGCACAAAGATGCCTCGGTCGCCGCCGTTCTGATCGGCGACGAACGCGGTAGGCTCGCCGCGTTCGAGGATGCCGGGGAGCGATCGGAGCGCACCGAATTTATCTATGAGGCGCATGCCCGATCGCGCGCGTGACCGGCGCACCCAGTTGTCGAGGGGTTGAAGATCAAGCGGGCGATAAAGGGCGCTGATGGGATAGCCGAGCATGCAGAGGGCGGCCCCGAGGATCTCCCAGTTGCCGCAGTGCCCGGTGAGGAGCATGACGGGGCGTCGTTCGAGCATGACGCGGAGAACCGGCCCGGCGTCGAGGTATTCGACATGCCGATGCCAGGTGTACGGCGTGATCAGTCTCGGGGAGAAGGCGGCCTCGACGGCGAGCATAAACGCATGCTGAAAGGCGGAGATGGCGCACTGACGGCGCTGGTCGGTCGTCCATTCGGGGTAGGCGAGTTCGAGATGGCTTTCGGCGCGGGCGAGGCGTTTCTGGTTGATGCGCGATGTGGCATGGGCCTTGCCGACGGCGGCGACGGCTCGGAGCGAGCTTTGCACACCCGCGATCTGCGGGATGGCGGCGATTCCACGCAAGGCGAAATAGGCGCCCCATTGTGCCCAGGATGGCAGGGTCTTCATGCCCATACAGAGTGGGCGAGCATACGGCTCGGCGAAGGGGAGGGCCAATCACCCTTTGCCGGCCGCGAGCAGTTCTCGCGGTCGGCGACGGTTGAGGCGAACGGCGGCGGGCGCCGCGGCGGCGAGGGTGAGCAGGATGACAAAGGCCCATCCGGCGGCGATGGGCATGACGGGCGGGCGGACGGAGAACTGGATGCCGAGAAGCGCTTCGTAGAGCCGTCGGCCCCCGAAAGCACCCTGCACGCCCATGCACGTGCCGAGCACGGCGGCGGCGACGGCGATCATGAGGGCTTCGCCGACCACCATGCGCGTGATCAGCCCGCGATGGGCGCCGACCGCTCGGAGGACACCGAACTCGAAACGGCGGAGGTCGATGGATGCTGCGATGAGGTTGGCAACGCCGAAGCATGCGACGAGCATGGCGACGACGGCCACAGACGAAAAAACCAGCAGTGTTCCGAAGGCCAGTTCGTGGATGCGGGCCTTGAGTTCGCGCGCACTGCCGGCGTCGAGCAGGCCGAAGGGACCAAGCAACTCCCAGAAGGTGGCAAGTGCGGCGGCTTCGTCAACATCAGGGGTGAGGTTGATCTGGATGATGTGCACCTGGTCGGAGCCGAACTTGGATTTCATGTCGGCGAGTGAGCCGAATACCGAGTGCACGGCCTGATGGGTGTATTCCTCTCCGATGTTAAAGAATCGGCTGGCGATATCAAGGCCCGGGCTGGTGACGACCCCGACGATTTCAAACTCGAAGCGCGCGCCATTGCGGATGCAGGCGAACGTATCGCCGACGCCGAGGCCACGGGCGACGTGAAACTCTCGGGCGATCAGGACGGCGCCGCCCTGTTCGAGCCTGGGAAGGGCCTCTTCGAGCGTGCCCTGCACCCATGTGAGGTTGGTCATGGCGAAGAAGGGGCGAGGTTCAAACCCGATGAAGGTCGTGGCATATTCCTGGAGCGAGCGCAGGCCGAGTTTGGCCGATTCATCGACTTCAACAAACTCGCGCGTGATCGGGCAGGCATCCTCGACGAAGGGGAGCGATCGGACGATATCGAGCGCGCCTGGCGCAAGGGGCAGGCCGCTGACAAAGGCATCGGGAAACTCCATCGCGCCGATCCAGTCGCGGAGGACGGCGCGACCGTTGGTCCAGATGGCGACCATGAGGGCCAGGCCCGTCATCATCGCGCCGGCGGTGAAACCGTAGCGATAGGGGGTGGCCCGAACACCCCTGACCAAGAGAGGCCTCGGCAGGCGCAACATCCAGGCAAGGGGTGCGGTGAGCACGCGCGCGACAAGAAAGACCGCAGGCACACCGAGAAGGAAATAGCCGATGAACATCGCCGGGAGCGCGAAGAAGACATATCCCCATGCGACGACCTGACCGTCTTTGGGCAGGGTGATCCAGAGAATGTGCAGCGCTGCACCCAGCAGGCCCAACATGCCGATCGTCCCGATTCCGCGAGCCGTAGCGGGAACGGCGTGGGGCTTGAGGGCCGCGAGCGGTGCGACGTTTGCCGCACGCCACGCAGGGAAAGCGGCGCCGATGACGCCCGAAGCGCATGAACCGAAGAAGGCGAGGGCGATGCCGGCGGGGGGGATGATCAGGCCGGAGGGGACGCTCATCGGGAGGGCCTGCACGATGATCCACGCCGCGGCGATGCCGAGGGGGACACCGATCAGCGCACCGAGGCCTCCGACGAGCAATCCGGTGAAGATCTGCGTTTCGGCGAGTTGTCGACGTCGGCCGCCGATGCACCGTACGACGGCGAGTTCGCGCTGTCGCTGGGCCATGTCGGTGGTCAGGCCCGTCATGATGATGAACGCGGCGGACATGAACGCCAGCACGCTGGCCAGCAGAAGGGCGAGTTGGCTTGACTGGAGGTTCTTTTCGAGGCGCGAGGTGTGTCGCTCGGTGCTCTTGATGACGTATTCGGCGGGAAGGAACTCGCGGCATTCATCGGCGAAGCGTTCGGGGTTGACGCCATCGCCGAGGATGATGTCGATGGTGGAAATGTTGCCGGGCCGGCGCGTCAGGCGCTGCAGTTCGGAGAGGAGCATGTAGAACTGCGGGCGGGCGCCGAGTGGAGGTTGCTCGGCGATGCCGACAACGCGAAGGCGGGTCGGCTGGCGGATGAGATCGAACTGGTCGCGCCATCCGCCTGGGCTGCGGAGCGATGAGAGCAGTCGGGGTAGGGTCGAGGCCATGCCGGGGATGTGGTGCGCGCTTGAGATCAGCGTGTTGGGGCCGACAAGGAGCGATGGAGCGGCGGCCAGCGCCCTCGCAGCACTGCTGACGGGGGGCATGATGATGATGTGGTCGCCGATGCGCACGCCCTGCGCGCTGTTGAAGCGGTCGGCCTGTTGCTGGTCGGGGCGAGGCAAGGGGGCGGGCGGCGCCTGGAGGCGAAGTTTGAGGCGTGAAGGGTCGATGATTTCGACGCCGCGGCGCTGGAGCCGCGAGGTGGCATATTCGAAGCCGAGGCGATAGGCCAGGAGCGCATCAATGACGATTTCACCCTCGCGTTGCGGCATTCGGCCCGCGATGAGGGGGAGCGGGCGTACCTGGGGTTCAATCTGCGGATCGATGCCCAGGGCCTGCGCGCCGGTCGAGACGAAGAGGCGTTCGCGCAGTTGCATCTGGCCGGCGGCATCGCGGGCATAGACGGCGGCCTTGACGGCAAGCGTTCCGACGGAGGATTCAAGCCGCCCCGCCGCGATGCGCACGCCGGGCCACTGACGGGCGTCGTCGAGCAGGTGCTCGGGGAGGTTTCTTCCTGAGCCGGAATGCTCGATACGGACGTCGGAGAGGCCGAGGGTGACTTGTGTGCGCAAGCGGACCGATGCGTTGAGCGAATAGAGCGCCGTGGAGACGGCGGCGATCAGCGCGGCGGAGAGGGCCACAGCGCTGACGAGCAGCGCCGTGCGGCTACGCCGCGCGGATGCACTGCTGATAGCGAGCCGCCACGCCGGACGCATCGAGTCCCTCCGTGCTGATTTCCGCGGTCATGCGTCCGTCCTGAAGGACGAAGACGCGCTCGCAATGCACTGCCGCGGCGGGTTCGTGCGTGACCATCACGACGGTGAGCTGCTTTTGCCGGGCCACGGCGGCGAGCAGTTTCCAGAGTTTTTCGGCGTTTTCAGAGTCGAGGTTGCCGGTGGGTTCGTCGGCAAGGATGACCGGGGGTTCAAAGAGCATGGCTCGGGCGATCGCGACGCGCTGTTGTTCGCCTCCGGAGAGGGCATCTGGGCGATGGTCGGCGCGGTCGCCGAGGCCGAGCTCGTCAAGGAGTGCGCGGGCACGCTGCCGCAGGGCGGCCCGGGGTTCACCGGCGAGCATGCCGGGCAGTTCGACATTGTCAGAGGCGGAGAGGGTGGGAATGAGGTTGAACTGCTGAAAGACGATGCCGATCTGACGACGACGGAACTCGGTTGCACTGCGTTCGTCGAGCGTGTGCAGGTCGATTCCGGCGACGCTCAGGCGTCCGCGATCGGGCTTGTCGAGTGCCGCAAGCAGGTGGAGCAGCGTGGATTTACCCGAGCCGGATTGCCCCATGACGGCATAGAACCCGGGCGCAGGGATGGCAAGGCTCAGCCCGCGCAGCGCCGGTACGCGGCGTTCGGCGATGCGGTAGTCTTTGTACACGTCATCACAGAGAATCATGCGGCTTCCGGGCGCGACAGTTCGGAAGGACGAAGGCTGGGCCTTGCCCGCGGGCGAGAGAAATCAGTGGGCGAACTCGGCGTCGTAGGTAGGGCCGTCCACGCAGGCGGACAGCCCGGCAGGGTCGGAGATCTTGATCTTGAGCAGCCAACCCGCACCGAAGGGGTCGCTGTTGAGGAGGCTTGGGTCGCTCACGGCGGAGGAGTTGATTTCGAGGATGGCTCCGGCGACGGGGGCATAGACGTCACTGGTGGTCTTGACGCTTTCGACTTCGCCTATGGCGCTGCCCGCGGCGAAGACGGTGCCGGGTTTTTTCATTTCGACGAACGTGACATCGGTGAGCTGATCGACCGCGTGACGAGTTAGGCCGAGCGTGGCGATGTCTCCCTCGACCTTGATCCATTCGTGCGTTTTGGTGTACGACCTGTCAGTCGGCGAGGCCATGCGCAGATCCTTCAAAGCCAAGAGAGACGATGACGCGGAACATTCCGCGCGGGAATGGCGATCCTAGCCTCAGGATCTGTCAGGGGCGTGTGGATTGATGGGAGTAATATACGGGCTTTGCCCGGGTGTTCCAAGAAAATCGATGGTTGTTGACACCGGAATAGCCTTTCGTATAGGCTAGTCGTGCAACCATGGTTTCCCTAGGCGGGCCATGGTTTGGGTATGCTTTCTCCCCTCCGGACGGTCGGTGCCCACTGGGCCCGACCGTCTCCTTATTTATACGGTCGGCATGTCGGGAGAACCCGGGAATGTCTTCGGGTCGAGAGTCGGGTGTGTGGTCGGGGCTATCCGGTCGCCGATACAGTCTGCCAACATCCATGCTGTTCACGCTCTCCACAAGTTGTCTTCGTCCGCTGTTGCTTGGCACAGGCACACGCAAACCCAAGCTCGACCTGATGGACGTGCCCCGGTTTGCGCGCGACCAGTTGGGTTTGCACGGGCTGACGCTCTCGACCGACCTGCTCGCCGGTGCAAGCCGCCGCACGCTTGAGGCCCTTCGCGAGCGTGCAGACAAGGCGGCGTGTGCGTGTCTGGTGCTGATCGAGAGTGAGCCGCAGCCTTTTGGGAGTGAGGATCCGAATCTGGGCGACGGGGCTGTGGAGCGGACGGAACGGGTGATCCAGGCTGCGCATATTCTGGGATGCAACGCAGCAGCCGTGCAGGTGGCTGGGGCGGATGACGCCACATCGTTCGAGAACGCCACAGACCGATTGAAAGTGGCCTTGGAGCGTGCCGAGCGGCTGGAGTTGAACCTGCTTATCAGCCCGACGGACGGGCTGACCAACCGTGCGGAGCGCGTGACGGAGTTGATCAAGGCGGTCGGTCGATTCCGGATGATGACGTTTCCGGACTTTGAGCGGGCGGCAAAAACGGATAATCCGGTGGCGTATCTACGTCGGCTTACGCCCTATGCCGGGGCGGTGTGCGCCTCGACGGTGAAGTTCACGACGGCGGTGGGCGAGGATGAGCCGGACTGGTCGGCCTTGACAGATCGGTCGTTCGAGCATGAGGCGTATCCGGTTGCGCCCCTGATCGACGCGGTGCAGAGCGTAGGGTTCGACGGTGCGTTGGCGATCGAGTATCGGGGCCGGGGCGACGTTACACTGGGGTTGCTCAAGACCCGGGCCGTGCTGGAGGCGGCGTTGTATGACGAGCCTGCGGCAGCGGTAGATGATGATGAGGATGAAGACCTGTCAGAAGAAGAATGATTCCGGGGCCGATGGCGGAGGTGGAGCATGTCTGACGCCCGCGCGGGTGCGCTTCTGGCCGATCGCAGTTCCGGCCCCATCGAGGTTCTGGCACCGCAGATGGCGCTGATCGTCACCATCGACGGGCCTGCCGGGACGGGAAAGTCCTCGGTCGCCCATGCGCTGGCCAAGCGGCTGGGGCTGCGCGTGCTGGACACGGGGGCGATGTATCGTGCGGCGGCGGCGATCGTGATCGACCACGATCTGCCGCGTGACGATGTCGAACAGATTCTTGCGCGCGTGCGCGACGCCGACCTGCATTTTGACTGGAAGGCCGATCCGCCGGTGATCTTGGCGTGGCTGAAACCGATGAACGAACGCATCCGCGAGGCGGATGTCAACGAGTTGGTTTCGCTTGTCGCGGCGATGAGCCCCTTGCGCGAGCACATGGTCCGCAAGCAGCGTCTGATCGGGAAGCAGTATCCACATCTTGTGAGTGAAGGGCGCGATCAGGGGAGCGTTGTTTTTCCTGATGCGGATGTCAAGTTCTTCCTGACGGCCGATCCGCGTGAGCGGGCGCGGCGACGGGTTGATCAATTGCGCGAGCAGGGCGTCATCGTCGATCCGGAGGAGATGGAGACGAAGTTGATCGCCCGCGATCAGCTCGACTCGACACGGGCCGATGGCCCCCTGGTCAAGCCTGAGGGGGCGATCGAACTGGACACCACGAACATGACGTTCGACGAGGTTGTGGATCGACTGGAAGCGCATGTGCGCGCGGTGGTCGGTGATCGAACGGCCTCGTGATCATGGCGCTGCGCGAGAAACACTATCTGGGTTCGCTCCGGTCGGTGTTCTTCTATGAACTGGGCCGGGCCGTGGTGCTGGTGATCGGCATCGCGGTCTTTCGGTATCGCGCCTATCACGCGGGGCGGGTGCCCCGCCGGGGCGGGCTGTTGCTGGTGTGCAATCACCAGTCTTTTCTTGATCCGCCGCTGGTCGGCGTCTGTGTGCCGCACAGGCACCTCGATTTTCTGGCGCGGGTGGGGTTGTTCCGGTCGCGGTTGCTGGGCATGGTGCTGCGCATGTTGCACTCGTTGCCGATCCGGCAGGACCAACCCGATTCGGTCGCGATGAAAGAGACGCTGCGCCGGTTGGAGCAAGGCGCCGCAGTGCTGATCTTTCCTGAAGGTTCTCGATCACCCGATGGCGCCATGCACGACTTCAAGCGCGGGGTGGCGTTGCTCGTGCAGCGATCAAGCTGCCCGGTGCTGCCGTGTGCGATCACCGGGGCCTATGAGGCTTGGCCTCGGGGCAGGCTGCCGCGGCTGACGGGCAATCGCGTGGGGGTGATCTACGGGCGCCCGATTGCGCATGATGAGTTGATGGCGCACGGGCCGCGCGCGGCAGTCGAACGGCTGGAGCGCGAAGTCGCGGCGCTCCTGACGGAGTTGCGGCGTCTCGAGGCCGGGCGGGCCGGGCAGCGCCGGCCCTCGGAGAGTGCGGCGTTTCAGAGGTAAGAATACTTCGCGTTCATGTCGTCAACGATATTGTTGAAGAGCGTGAATTCGGAAGCGCTGAGAATCATGCGCCCGCCCTTGGAATCGACCGGAACCTGCGACTTGTTCTTTCCCCAGCCGATGTAGACATGATCGCGGACACCATCGGAGCGCACGAACGTGATGTGCGGGTAGCTCCACGCCTGGTTGGGGCGAATGTCATCAGCGGGGGGGATGGTGACGTGGATCTCCTCGATGTCATCGCGGTAGGTCACGAGGTTGTAAGCCGCGGCCGATTCGACCATCTGTATGTCGTAGGGGGGGTGGGTTTTGCGAGCGATCTTGGTGTATGTGTAATTCGGCATCGTGAGTCTCCAAGGGGGCGTCAGGTTCAAGATATCGCAGCGTGCGGGCCGCCGGTGGAGGGGAACTCGGCGGTACGAAGCATCGCCGCGCGGAGAAACGCGGGAATCGGGGTCTTTCGGCCCCGGAGATAGTCGTAGCTCACGATGATACCTGATCCTTCCGCGACCAGTGCGCGATCATGCAGACACCACGCGGCGTGAGCCAGCGTGAAACGGTCGTCCTCGACAGATGCCAGACGCGTCCCGACCGCGAGCGTCGATGGAAACCGCACAGGACGCCGGAAGCGGGCCTGCACCGAATGCAGAATCACTCCGGCGCCGTGGGTGTCTTTCAGATCGTTCCAGCCGATGTAGTGCAGCCACGCAATGCGCGAAGTCTCGAACCAGCGGAAGTAGACGGCGTTGTTGACATGGCCGAAGGCGTCCATGTCGCCCCAGGCAACGGCGATAGGCGTCACCACCGGCCAGCCGGGGGCGTCGAAAGGGGCATCCGTCACGGTCGCCTCCCTGGTCAGTCATGCCCCCACGGCGCTGCGCGAAGTATTCAACAGTTTGCGCAGTACGGTGTGCAGCACGCCCCCGTTACGGTAATACTCGGCTTCAACGGGCGTGTCTATGCGGCAGCGCGTGGTGAAGCGGATTTCTCCGCCGTCGCGTTTCCGGGCGACTACGACAATCTCGCATCGAGGTTCAATCAACCCCTCGGCCGAAACGGGCAGATCGATATCGAAAGTCTCTTCCCCGGAAAGACCGAGCGAAGCCGCGCTCTGGCCCTCAAGGAAGCACAGCGGCAAAACGCCCATGCCCACCAGGTTTGACCGGTGGATGCGCTCGAAACTCTCGGCGATCACCGCGCGCACACCGAGCAGCAGCGTGCCCTTGGCCGCCCAGTCGCGGCTCGAACCCATGCCGTAATCCTTGCCTGCGAGCACCACAAGCGGCGTCCCTTCGGCTTTGTAGTTCATCGCGGCGTCGAAGATCCATGCCAGCGCACCGCCGCCCGCGTTCGACATGTCGCGTGTCCAGCCGCCTTCGCGGATCTTCCCGTCAGGCTCCGTCGCCAGGCGGTTCTTCACGCGGACGTTGGCGAACGTGCCGCGCGTCATCACGCGGTCGTTGCCGCGGCGAGAACCGTAACTGTTGAAAGCGACTTTCTTGACTCCGAGGCTCTTGAGATACTCCCCGGCGGGGCTGTTCTCGGCGATGTCTCCCGCGGGAGAGATGTGATCGGTGGTGACACTGTCGCCGACATACACCAGGCAGCGTGCGCCCGTGATGGGGCGCGCGGGCGGGGGGTTCTCGCTCATGCCGATGAAATACGGCGGATCCTGGATGTACGTGCTGTCGGGGTTCCAGCGATACAGCTCACTCTTACTCACCGGCACTTTGTTCCAGGTCTCGTTTCCCGTGAAGACATTGGCATACTGCCGCTTGAACTGCTCGGGCATAATGCACCGGGCCTTGACTTCCTGCACTTCCTGCCACGTGGGCCAGAGGTCGCGAAGATAAACGGGTTTACCGTCTCGGCTCGTGCCCAGAGGCTCGTTCGCCGGATCAACCGCGATGCTCCCGGCGAGGGTATAGGCGACGCACAGCGGCGGGCTGGCGAGATAATTGGCCTTGACGCTCGGATGCACCCGCCCCTCGAAGTTGCGGTTGCCGCTGAGCACGCTCGCCACGATAAGGTCGCCTTCGCGAATTGCGGCTTCGACTTCATCGGGCAGAGGTCCGGAATTGCCGATGCAGGTCGTGCACCCGTAGCCCACGGTGTGGAAGCCGATCGACTCGAGATCTTCCGTCAGGCCGGCCTTGTCAAGATACTCGGTCACGACCTTGGAACCGGGTGCGAGGCTGGTTTTGACCCATGGCTTGCGCGTCAGGCCGAATGCGCGAGCCTTGCGGGCCACCAGGCCCGCGGCGATCAGCACATCGGGGTTGCTGGTGTTGGTGCAACTGGTGATCGCGGCGATGACCACAGCACCATGTGTGATCTCACTCGAGGGTGAACCGTCGGCATGTCGCACAACCCCACGGGCGCCGAGAATTTTCTCGGCCGGAAGGCCGAAACCCGAGTTGCCGGCCGGCGCGCCCAGGCTGCGAAGAAACTCGGCCTTGGCCTGACGAAGTTCGACACGATCCTGCGGGCGCTTGGGGCCTGCGAGCGAAGGCTGAACAGTGGCCAGGTCGAGTTCGAGGACCTCGGTGAACTCAGGCTCCGGTGCGTCCTTGGTCCAGAAGAAGCCGTTGGCCCGGCAGTAAGCTTCGACGAGTGCGATGGTGTCTTCATCGCGCCCCGTGAAGCGCATGTAATCGAGCGTAGTCTGGTCGATCGGAAAGAAGCCCATCGTCGCGCCATACTCAGGGGCCATGTTCGCGATCGTCGCCCGGTCGGGCACCGACAGCGCCGAGAGCCCCTCACCGAAAAATTCGACGAACTTGTCGACCACGCCCTTCTTTCGGAGCATCTGCGTCACGGTGAGCACGAGGTCGGTCGCGGTCGTGCCTTCGGGCAGTTTGCCTTTCAGGCGGAAACCCACAACCTCGGGCGTCAGCATGTAGATCGGCTGACCCAGCATCACCGCCTCGGCCTCGATGCCCCCGACACCCCACCCCGCGACACCCAGCCCGTTGATCATCGTCGTGTGGCTGTCGGTGCCCACGCAACTGTCGGGATAGGCCACCGTCTCCGCGTCGTGCTCGCGCGTCAGCACACCCTTGGCCAGATATTCAAGATTCACCTGGTGCACAATGCCTGTCGCCGGCGGCACACACGTGAAGTTGCTCAGGCTCTGCTGGCCCCACTTGAGAAACTCGTACCGCTCGTTGTTCCGCTCAAACTCCTTCTGCGCGTTGATGGTCAACGCGGTGCGGCTGCCGAAAGCGTCGACCTGCACGCTGTGGTCGATCACCAGATCGCACTTCACAAGCGGGTTGATCGCGCCCGGGTCGCCCCCCAGCGAACGCATGGCATCACGCATCGCGGCAAGGTCAACCACGCACGGCACACCGGTGAAATCCTGAAGCACCACCCGCCCGGGCATGAACGGGATCTCATCCTTAACCGGACTTTTCGCGTTCCAGTTGGCCAGCCCGGCGACATCGTCGGCCGTCACCACAAACCCGTCGAGATGACGCAGCATGCTCTCCAGCAGCACCTTAATCGAATACGGCAAGCGGTCGACGCGGCCGATGCCTTTGTCCTTAAGTGCGCTGAGTCGGAAATAGGTGTACTTCACCCCGCCGACATCGAGCGTGGCGCGGGCGGAAAACGGGTCGGGTCTGGCGGCCATGGCGAATCTCCTTGCGAGTCTTCCGGAAGCATCGGCCCGCTATACCCATGAATCAAGTCAATGATTCTTAGGGATTAGATCAATAACATTTATAATATTCCCATTGACCCTGCGCTAAGCCTTCGGGAGCCTCGGTGGATGAAAGGGGCACACTGCCGCCCGCGACTGCTCGCCGGCGTTTTCGCTGGGCGCGGCATTCGATGAACAGGCGTCGGTTCTCGAGACACACCACTACGACGTACACAGTCTCACCGCGATTGGCCGAGGGCTGAATCTTCCTCACCCCACCCGCGTCAGCAACTCGCGTTCAAACGCCGCAGCCGCGGCACTCGGCACCCGGTCCCGCCGCCGAATGACCGCCAGCCGCCTGGTGATGCGCCCGTCCGAACATGTCAGCCCTTCATCTTCCTCAAGCGCAAAGCGGCTCACAAATCCCGCGCCGATCCCTGCTTCGACCATGTGCTTGATCGCCTCGATCGAGCGCAACTCCATGACATAATCCAGGCTCACGCCCGCTCCTGCCGCGGCGCGGTCGATGACTTCTCGAACGGCGCTCCCGGCTTCGAACCCCACCATCGAAACGCCTGCCAGATCATGCCATGCAAATGTGCCGGCAACCGCATCAGATCGCAGGCCTTCTCCTGGGGGCACGATCAGTCGCAATTCATCCTCGATCGTCTGCACAGCCGTCAGGTCATCGCCTCCGGGGTGCTCGACAGGCAGCGTCACCAGCCCAAGATCAAGCTCGCCGCTCAACACCGCCGCCGCGACCGCCCGAGATCCGGCCTCGCGGATGAAAAACCGCAACCCCGGAAACTGCCTGCGAACGACCGAGACCACCCGGGGAAGAATGAAACCCGTCGCCGTCGCCCCTGCACCGATCCGGATCGATCCGCGCTCCAGGCCCATCAACTCGCGAACCGCCGCCAGTCCCGCCTCGGCACGCCGAATGGTGTCGCGGGCATATTCCAGAAACACGCGCCCGGCTTCGGTCAGTTCGACTCCCTTGCCCGTGCGGTGAAACAAGTCGCTCTTGACCTCGGCTTCGAGTTTCTTCAGCATGGCCGAGAGGGCCGGCTGCGTCACGCCGATCGTTCGTGCGGCACGGGTCATGTGACCGGTCTCGGCGATGATGACGAAGTAGCGAAGCGGGGTCAGTTCCATCACCAAAGTTTATGATGGGTGCGAAGTGCCATTCACACGGTGATTGGAAAGCAGTCTCTCTCCGAGGGTGACCGCCTCGTCGGGGCTTCGCGCATAGGCATCAGCCCCGATTTTTTTCCATAGGTCGCCCGAGCTTGCAAACGGGCGACCGCCCACGATCACAGGCAGGGTCGAAGTATCCGGGGTGTGCCGCAGGTGGGCGATGGACTCGCGGCAGGCTTCGATCTGCGGCGCCATGCCCACCGAAAGCGCAACCAGATCGACTTGAAAATCCTGAGCCGAACGGACCAGGTCATCAATCGGGGTATCCGCCCCGAGATATACACACGTCCACCCTGCCATCTCAAAGAAGTCCGCGACTATCCGGATGCCGATCTCGTGGGTGTTGCCCTGCACTGCCGAAGCCAGCACCCGCCTCCCTGTGCGTCGTCCCTGGCGGCTGATGAGCGCGGAAAGCCGTGCAAGCACCTGGCTGGTGACATTGCTGATCACGTGCTCTTCGCCGACGTGCAGATCACCAACGGCCCACATGCGCCCGACTTCTTCTTGCGCCGGCGTCAGCACACGCAGATAAAGGTCGGCAGGCGAGACGCCGCGTTGCACTTGCGAGAGAATCAGATCCGCAGCGTCATCAGGTCGCCCCTCGAGCACCGCGATCAAGTACTCGCCGGCGATGCGTCCGAGCGGTGTCTGCGGGTCTATGCGAGGGGTGTGCAAATCCGATGCGGTCGCCGCGGAGCACGCGGATCGAGCCTCATCAAACATGCGAGTTGCCGCACCCCCGGCGATATCACGCATGGTGTCGGCCAGCACCCGTGCAAGTGTGTTCAGGCAGAGTTCCTGATCCTTCTGACCAAGGCCGCGCGCTTCCATCACATCTCGAGTCCACGTGAGGTGCGCGAGCATGATTCCAGGCTCGTCCGATGAGACCGCTGCGGCCAGGTGTTCCAGAATCGACTCGATGTGCACCCGCCACCAGAGATTCGCCCCCTGCCCCCACCGCGATTGCAGGCTTTGATCTGTCTGCGTCATGCCGTCATACGTCGCGATTGCCATGGCCTTCGCGCTCGCGCGAATGAACTCCGCCGCAAACGCACTCGTTGGATGCTTGACCACGGACGTTCCTTCCGGCACTTCCCTGCCCACTCATCGCGCTTCGGTCATCCGGCATGTTCGGATTCACCTTTTTGGATGAGGTCACACGCGAATCTCGCGCCCGGGTTGGCATCAAACGCCGGTGCTCTCTATCCTGACACCGGCTTTTCCGGAGAGTGCCGCATGCTGCTTCCCGCCACAACCGCCGTAAGGCCGATGGAAATCACCCGCTCGCTCAAAGCCCTTGCCGTCGTGAGCGGCGCACTGGCCGTGGCGCTCGCAGCACAGATCAGCATCCCCCTGCCTGGGGGGGTGCCGATGACGCTTCAGACCCTCGCGGTCGTGCTCGTTGCCACGACGCTCGGCCCCCGTTTAGGGATCGCCAGTCTGGGGCTTTACCTTGCTCTGGGGGTGGTCGGGTTTCCTGTGTTCTCCGCACAGTCAGGCGGATGGGCGCACGTCTACGGTCAGACCGGGGGGTTCCTGATCGGCTTTGTGGTCGCGGCGTGGCTGGTGGGCGGTCTTGTTCGTCGCTGCCGGCGTCTGGGTTGGGCCAACGTGTTCATGCTCGGACTTGTCGGGCATGCTGTGATCTTCGCTTTCGGGGTTCCTTGGTACAAGGTGGTCACCGGGCTGAGTTGGGAAGTGACCTTGACCAACGCCTTGTGGGTGTTTGTTCCCGGTACGTTCATCAAGTGCGGCTTGGCCGCCATCGCCGGGGCGCCGCTTGCACGGTTGGCGCGCCGGCACGGATGGTGAGGGCGCCGGCACTCGTCCCGAACCGGCAAATCGAGAGCATGATTTCGGGAATAGCCCGGCCGAGCCTGGTGTTTTGCAGTCGTGGCGTCGCGAAAGCGGCGCCTGCACGTCCCCCAGGCTCCGACGTTCGACGGTCGAACGTCGGGGCTTTTTTCTCGGACCTACATGCCGCGTTTGGATTTGGAATGCACTTTGCCGTTGACGATCGTCACGACGATGCTCTTCTGGCCATCACGCCAGACCCAAGTCTGCTGGTCCGCCCGCGCGCTGCTCGTGTCGTCAACCAGGCCGCTCGAGTCAATGCTCTTGCCGGAGACAATGTCCTGCTCGCCCTTACCCAGAATCGCTTCAACGTCCTGAAGCGTCATGCCGACCTCCAGACGCTCGAAGTTCTCAGGGGTGACCCCGCCTCCGCATGCGGTCAAGAGCAAGACTGACCCTGCGACGAACACGCACGCAGCGAGTCGCCCTCGGGTGACGCTATCTCGGAAGGGTCGGATCAGGCGCATGGGTGCCAGCATACCCGATCGCTTCGCCTCGGAAGATGTCGGCAAGCCGACTCTGCCGGTAGGTAAAGATGCGCGTCAGGTCCGGGCGAATGAACCGCGATTCGAGCAGTCGCCCACCGGCATGCCGGTAATGGACCACATCGCGGCATAAGACTCCCCCATCAAGGGGGGTAAAAGTGTGCTCGTGGTGCCAGAGCCGATATGGGCCGCGGACTTGCATGTCCACAAAGCGGCACGGAGGTTCCCACGCGGCGATGCGGGTTCTCCAACGAATAGGGATTCCCCGAAGGCGCAGGCGGTAATCAATCAGCGTGCCCTCGGCCATTGTGATCGGCATGGGCGAGAGGATCTGAAAATTGAGCCAAGGTGGGGTGATCGCCTGAAGATTGGCCGCGTCAGCGAAAAATGGGAATACCTGTTCAGGGGGGTGCGGCAGCCAAAGTTGCGTCATCAGCCTTCGAGTCGGCTTGCATGACGAGATCACGAGGCGTGGCGATCGATCAATGTCAAAGCGGATAGACACTCGTCGGGCTTCGAGGATCTTCACGCACCGGATTCGGAGCCACTGCGTGGCGAGGGGCGGGTCAACCCCCCAGAAAAGCCCCGGGGCGAAAGCGTCGATGACATCTCCAGCATGGCAACCGGAGCCTGGGCAGTTCGTTGGTCAGGGAGAGCCCGCAGATGCGGGTTTTCACTGATCGAACTGGTAATGGTGCTGGCGATCCTGGGGATCATCGCCGCGATCGCCGTACCTCGAATGGAAGGGCGGGCACAGAGGGCGCGGGCGGCCGCGCTTGTTGCAAGCCTTCGGGTGATGCAGGAATCGGTAGAGCGTTATCGGGCGGAGCACGAGGGGCGGACCCCGGCGCATGGGGCCGACGGCGCGATCGATTCTTCCGGCGATCGATTCGGGCAGCGCTTGACACAGAACACCAACGCCGACGGGCTGGTGACCGCCGCAGGGTTATACGGGCCATACCTGAGGACGATCCCGATCAACCCGCTCAACAAGCGGGCGACGGTGCGCATCAATGGTGTCGCGGCAGGAGCGGGCACGCACGGATGGAGGTTTGACGTCGCCCGGAGCGAGGTGCAGTCGGATCACCTGAGGGGCGTGGAACCGGGTGGCGAGGGGGAGGCGTTTCTGGATCAGGGCCTGGAGCCGGGCGAATTCGGGCTGGGGCTGGGTTCGGGGATGTAACGTCGTTGGTCGGAGTCCTACGCTTGGGTTCGACCACGCGTCGAGGGAACGCACGCTATGCCGCACATAATTGCTCAACCCTGCATCGGCACCAAGGACACTTCGTGCGTTGAAGTGTGCCCGGTGGATTGCATTCACCCGACGAAGAACGATCCGGACTTCGAGAAGACCGAGCAGTTGTACATCGATCCGGATACGTGCATCGATTGCGGGTTGTGCGTGGATGAGTGTCCGGTGAAGGCGATTTTCCAGGAAGATGATCTTCCGGAAGAGTGGAACCAGTACATCCAGATCAACCTGGCGTACTACCAGAAGTAATTCGGCCACGGATCATCCGGTGGGCGTGCGTGTTTGTTCGCGAGCGCGATGATGGCCGCGCGCTGTCACTCGCCCTTGGCATCGCCGGATGTCACGGGGCGCCCCCCACCAAAGAGCAGGCGATCGAGCGACAAGGCCCCGGGGCCGGAAAAGAAGACGGCTAACGCGCCCAAGAGCATCGAGAGCTGGAAGAACAGTTGCATCCAGACTCCGCTGAACATGTCGCGCTTGGGGAGGAACCCGAGCATGGTGCTGCCGCTCTGGATCGCAGGCCCGATCTCCGTCAGCCAGACGGCTCCGAGCATGACGCCCACGAGGCCGAGGGCGCTGATGCGCGTGAGGAAGCCCAGGAGCATGAACCCCCCGGCGAAGATCTCAGTAAGGGCGACGGCCCAGGCGAGATAGATCGGGGTCTTGTCTTTGCCGGCAAACGCCGGGGCGAGGGGCATTTTGTCCTGCCCGGCGCGGTCGTGATCGTCGGGGAACTTGCCGGGTGAGGATACGGTGCGCAACATGACGGACATCGAATAGAGACGTTGCACTTTGACCGGTTTGCCAGTCGCCGGCGGCGCATCGGTGTCTTGCGCCAGGATGATCGACGGGCCGGCCCCCATGGCACTCGGGGGAAGAAGATGGCGCACATCGTCTTCGCTCACGACGCCCCAATCGACAAGCGTCCGGGCGTTCTCGGATGTGACCTCGAAGTCTTTTTCAACGACCTTGCCCAGCCCTGCCCACAGGAACACCAGCGCGAGCAGCAGTCTCAGAAGTATCGGAGAAACGTTGCAGGCGAGTTTCTGACGAAAGGCCATGAGGGCGTCTCCGCACCGTGACGGGCAACCGGGACAACGTACCGCGACGGGCACTGGTACGAGAAAAGGGGCCGTCCGAACATCATATCGGGCGGCCCCCTGTCAGGCTCACTGCTTTCTTGGGATCGCCGCGGCCGAATTTGCGGCGGCGAGCGGCATCAGTTGTTGCCGACGTTGACCGTTGAGCGCTTGACGACGATCTCGGGCGGAGTGACGACGACGCGTCTGCGGCGTGCATCGCGCCTGGTCAGGCCGGCGAACGTGGCCATTCGGGCGAGTTTGACACGGTCGTCAAGTCCGAGTTTGGCGCCCAGAGCTCCGCGGTGCTTTTCGGCGGTCTTGAGTGAGCAGCCGAGTTCCTGGCTGATCTCTTTCATCGACATGCCTTCGCCGAGGAGGGCGAGCACCTCGACTTCGCGCGGGGTCAGGGTGTGAAGCGGGCCGAGATCGACCACTTCGCCCTCGACCAGCGGAACATCCTGAAGCCCAAGGTCGCGAATAGGGTCGCTGCCGGCGACCTGCTGCATGATCGCGACGACGCTTCCGTCCGGGCCGTCCTCGGCCGCGCCAGGAATCAGCCAGGTGATGTACTGCACCCCGCTGCAGATCGAGCGGAAGAGCAACGGCTTGCCCGAGGTCTGCACGCGACGAATCGCGTCGGTCCGGTCGCGAACCCAGTCATCGGGGAAGAGGTCGGCCAAGGCAAGGCCGATAAACTGCTCGTGTGTTGCGCCCTCGCCGAAAAGGATCCTGGCGGCCCGATCATTCAGACGAACGATCGACCCTTGGGCATCAAAGACGGCATATCCGACGCCGGGATGCATCAACGAGGTTTTGGGATTGCGTTCGAGGCTCATTCCGTTGTGCAGAGGCACACCCACAGCTATGGAACTCATCATGAGGTTCCTTCCTGAAGATTTCGCGCGATCACCTTGCCTTTCCGCGCGACAATCACAACGCGGCGGCGTCCTTTACAGCATATTCATACGGTCATTCCCTCCCCAAGGCTCGTCTGATCTGCCGAGTTTTGCCCAGAATGGGCAAATTGCCCTACGATCCCGTCCTGAGATACCTTGGGACGACTACCGAATAATCACCGCATGCATAGTTATGCATAGTTCGATCGCCCACCCGGACGAACCATGCCCGACATCGAGAAAAGCCTCCTCTTCGCACAACTCGGCTACGGGGGCGATGCCGCACCCTATGAACGGGCGCTGCAAGAAGCCGGACTCAGCCGCCCCGCAAAGCCTCGAATCAGCCTTGACAAGCGCGACCGGGTAGCTTCGTTGTTTGCGAGCCGGTTCATGCGGGTGTGCGCCCGGGGCGATTGCCAGGCCAAAGCACGCGAACACAGCCAGGGACGCGAGGTGGTGCGCGCCCACGAGCAGCAGTGGTGCGAGTTGTGCGGCGGCAGCCCGAACCAGACCGCGATCGACGAAATGGTGCAGGCCTGCCGCGTGTGCTCGTGGCGGCGTCTGTGCGTGGTCGGCGGATCGCCGACCTACCGAGAAGAACTGCGAACGCTTGTCAGCGGGCGGATCGATCTTCGGTTGGTCGACGGCACGTTAGCGCGCTCGTTGGCAAATGCCTCGGCCGATGTGAAGTGGGCCGACCGCACGGTGCTTTGGGGCGGCACGCAGTTGGATCACCGTGTTTCGGAGAACTACCGAGGCGACACGGTCATCACGGTGCCGCATCGCAGCATCGCCGAACTTGCTCGCGCCGTGGTCGAGTCGGCCCGCAAGGCGGGGGCTTAGGGCGTCGGCCCGATCCCGGGCGCCCGGTACACTCGGCCGGGCTGTGCAGCTCGCGATGAGGCGTGCTTCGGCCCTTGCGAGCGAAACCCATGGCGACCATCCAGACGCAGACTTCTCCGAACCTTGAGATCAACCCGCATGCCTTTTCGCGGCAGCAACTGGTGTATGTGTGGCTTGCGGGGGTGTACATCACTTCGCTGCTTCTGGCGAACATCGTCGGGGTGAAGATGTTCGCGTTTCAGACAACATGGTGGCCGCTTGAGGACGGCCTGCTGATGCACACCATGGGCATGTTGCCCTTTCCGATCACGTTCCTGCTGACCGACCTGCTCAACGAGTATTACGGCAAGAAGGCCGCGCGGCGCGTAGCGTACATTGCCTTTTCGATGGCGGCGCTGGCGTGGGTGCTCATCTGGGTTTCGCGTGCGTTGCCCACACACGAGGGCATTCCGGGCACGGCGACCAAGGATGCCTTCGAGATCATCTTCGGCGGCGCGAGCCTGATGTATTTGGCGAGTATCGTCGCTTTTCTCTGCGGCACGCTGATCGACATCGTGCTGTTCGGCGTTTTTAAGCGGCTGACTCGTGGGCGATTCGTCTGGCTGCGCGCCACGGGAAGCACGGTGATTTCGCAGCTCTTCGACAGCCTGATCATTTCGCTTCTGTTCTTCTATGTCTTCCAACTGCTCGAGGGCAACAATCCGAATCTCCGCGATGCGATCAATATCGCGTTCACGGGGTATGTGCTGAAATTCCTGATCGCAGTCGCGATGACACCGGGGATCTATCTCGGCAGGTACATACTGCAACGCTCGTTCGGTCTCAAGCCCATTCGCCTGCCGGGCATGACGGTCTAACACCCCAGCCGCGACAGGCATTGCTCAAGCTGTCCGAGATATCCCGCGCCGAAAAGCGCGACATGCACCAACAACGGGTAGACCGTGTAGAGATCACGCCGATGCCGGGCATATTCACGGCGGTCGGCTGCGCTCCACCCCGCGGCCGACGCGTATTGCTCGAAGAACGCATCGCCGAAGGTTGAGAACAGTTCGATGAAAGCGAGTTCAACTTCGGCATGGCCGTAGTATGCGGCAGGGTCGATCAGCGCGGCGATACGCCCATGGTCCACCAGCACGTTCCCGCTCCAGACATCGCCGTGCAGCAGCGATGGCCGCGGGCGGTCAGGGGCCATTTCGCCCAAGCGTGAGGCAAGGCGCTCGAGGCGGGCGACCGTGCCCGACCGCAGATTCGGCCCGGCGTGGTGCATCATGGCCAGCAGGCGGTGCTCGCGATAAAACTCAACCCACGAGACACACGGTGTGTTGCGCTGCGGCAATGCGCCGATCAGGCCATCAAAATGCAGGCCGTATGTTCCATCCGGGCTGATGCGGGTGTGCAGGTCGGCGAGCAGGTCTGCCGCGTGCCGCTCGGCCCGCGCATCGATGGGGCTGTCGGCCGCGACATAGGCCATGACGAGGATGCCCGCGGAAACGTGCTCGACGCGTGGCGTCGGCAGGTTCGAGCGATCGGCCAGTACGTCGAGCATCGCGGCCTCGATGCGCAGGTCAAGGCTGTTCGAGCGTTTGACGACGACGCGGCGACCATCGTCAAGTTCAACGAGGTGCACGCTCGTCCAGCCGCCGCCGCCCAAAGACCGTGATCGCACAATGCGTGAGCCGAGAACACGGTCGGTTGATGTGGGCTCGGGCATCATGCACGATAGCGCGCCGGGGCAGGGCGTATCATCATGGTGTTGTTCGAGCGCATCCTGTCTGCGCTGTGATGACCGTTCATTGTCCGATGTCCTGGGAGGCTGACCGATGCCGCGAACCCGAACAATCGCTCGGAGCGTGCTCGTACTCACTGTCGCCGCGGCGGCGTGCGTTCTGGCTTCGTGCAACACCGTCAAGGGCGTAGGCAAGGATCTTCAGGAAGCCAGCGAAGCCACCGAGCGCGCGATTTCGGGGTAAACGATTTGTCGGCCGCGATGCGCGGTCATGCACCATGGCGCGTGTACCACTCCACGATCGGCCGATTCTGATCACCGGGGCCAGTTCGGGCATCGGCGAGGCCACAGCGCGATTATGCGCGAAGGCGGGTATGCCTGTGCTTCTGGCCGCGCGCCGGACTGATCGTCTCGCCGAGGTCGCGGGGAGCATCATCAAAGCGGGCGGCCGCGCCGAGGCGGTCGGATGCGATGTTTCCGATGAGGCGCAGTGCCGGCGCGCGGTCGAACGCTGCGTTGAGGTCTTCGGTTCTATTTACGCGGTATTCGCCAACGCGGGGTTCGGCGTTGAGGCCCCGGTGCTCGAAAGCGACGGGGCGATCTTTGATGACATGATGAAGGTGAATTACCACGGTTCGATGCATGTGGTGCGCTATGCCCTTGAGCCGATGCGGGCTGCGCGAAGCGGACATGTGCTCTTCTGCTCGAGCTGCCTTTCCAAGATCGGCTTGCCGTTCTACAGCGCCTATTGCATCAGCAAGGCTGCGCAGGACTATGCCGCAAGGGCGCTGCGGCACGAACTGCGCGCAGAGGGCATCCGTGTTTCGAGCGTGCATCCCACAAGCACGCGAACCGAATTCTTCGACCTTGCCCGGACACGCAGCCGCGACATCAAGTTCGATCTTTCCGGACGCACCGCGTTCATGCACCCTCCGGAGAAGGTCGGGCGGGCGGTTGTGCGGTGCCTGCGGCGCCCGCGGGGTGAAGTCTGGACCAGCCCGCTCCTGCGGTTCATCCTCGGCGTCGCCGTGATCTGCCCTGAAACGACCGATCGCGTGCTCAGACGCATCGCGCGCAAACGCGGGCACCCGGTCTGACGGCGCCCGGTCATCGCGGCTCACTGTCTCCGCGCGTCTCCCAACTCCATCGCAGGCGCGGATCAATCGGCTCGACCCGCGTGCGACGCAGTAGCGAGGTCGCCAGTTCCTCCATCGCGAGGCGCTCTTTTCTACGCCGCACGATTTCCTCCAACTGAGCGCGAACCTGTTCGCGCGTCACGTTGTCGGGCGGGGTCACGCCGATCAGGTAAATCACCCCGAACCCCCCGGGCAGCGCGAAAACCGGGCTGACCTCGCCGGGAGTCAGCCGGGCCGCCGCCTGGCGAAGCACCGCGGGATAGCGCAGGTCTTCGACGCTGAAGGGTTCGATCTGGCCGCCGCGAATTGCGGAGGGGTCAACGCTCATTCGGCGTGCTTCACGTGAGAACGCCGCCTCGACATCCGGCTCGCCGAGAACACGGATGGCGGCTTCCTGGGCCTCCTGCTGCTGATCGCAGACAATCAGCCTGACGCGGTGCCTTTCACCGTGCATCACGATGAAGGCTTCGTCGATTTCGGCGGGCGTGACTGTGACGGTTCGCGAGGCGATCGCCCGGAGCATGGCGTTGCGCTCAAGAAGGCCTTGGAGGCGCGTGTCACCGATGCCGCGTGAGGCGAGCACTCGGTTGAGGGCGCCGGCCTGTGCCTCGGGCGTGCGCAGGCCTTCGGTCGCCAACTGTTCCAGCAGGAAGCGTCGCTCGGCCGCCAGCGCTTCGGCATCGATGCGAAGGCCACGCATAGCCATTTCACGCTCAAGCGCGCGCGTCAGGGCCAGTTCTTCAAGCACCACCGACCCCACCGCCTCCGACATCGCCCCCAGCAGCGCATCCATGCCTATCGGCTCGCCGTCGATCATCGCCGCAGGACGCCCCGCATCGTTCGTTCGGGCCTGCACATACCGCGCAGAGTTGTCCAGGCCGGAAGTCGGAGAAGGCCCTGTTGCGCACCCGGCCAGCCCCGCGGCGAACAGAATCCCGAGCATCCGCATCACGAGAACTCCTCTCTGCCACCCCAAGCCTTGCCTGATCCAAGGCCGGCACCCACCGCCCGACAAGCCGGGCGCGAGCTGGAAACAATCGGAAATGCCCACGCCACCTCCTAGTCCCGCGCCTCGCGCCGTGCTATGCCCATTCTGCGGCGGCTCATCGCGCGACCTGGCCCGATGTGAGGCGTGCGGCGGGGCGTTCGACGCGCTGTCGCGCCAGGCCACGCAAAACGCCATGGGTCCGTGGTTCATCCGCGATGCCGGTCGCCCGTTCCGTCCGGGGTGTTCCCTGGAAACCATGCGCGACCTGATCGCTCGAGGGAAAATCAACGGCGAAACGATCGTGCGAGGCCCTGCGACGAACCAATTCTGGAATCTCGCCAAGCGTACACCCGGGCTGGCCCATTACCTTGGCCATTGTCATAACTGTCGCGCCGAGGCGCACGCGGAAGAAGTGCTGTGCTCGACCTGCGGGGCCTCATTTACTGTCCCGGGCGATCGTCAGCACCTGGGGCTTCTCCCGGTCGCGTTGCTACCTGGACGAGCGTCAGCATCCAAGATCGCCGCGGCCAGCCTACCCCTCGCAGGGGACGCGGAGTACCCGCTACTGGGAGGCGCTTCTGGTGCGAGCGCGCCCTTGCAGTCGAATCGCGAGCCGGCCTCGTTCGAGCGGCCATCAGCCGCCAAATCGAGATCAATCTTGCTCGTGCCATGTATTATCGGACTTGTCTTAGCCGCCGCAGCAGCGGGATACATGGCTCGCAGCCCAAATGGGGTTGACAAGCGGGCGAAAAACCGTACATTGGCTGAACAGTCCGTTACTGGCTCCAAGGATGATGCGGGTCTTCAGCGCGGGGAAAAGCACGACCCTCCTGAGCCACACGGCCCGATGGCGGGCGTGGCCGAGGCGCAAAAACCGCCGACTATTGCCTGGAAACGTGAGTTGTTTGTGGATTCTGAACAGAGTCTTGGAACCGTTCTAGACTATTTGCGAATGGAAGCGCAGCGGGGCGGAGTGTCCGTCCCGGCCTTGGAAGCCTCGATCTCTACGCTGGAGCGTCGAATTCAGTTGCAGGAGTTGGACTTTCTGCCGTAGGATGGTCGACGTTGATGGGCACGCTGCAGGTGGGAAGGCCGGCCTAAGGTATGCATAGCCCGCGCTCTTCTGGCGTGCGGCAGGGAAAGCAGGAGTTCAGAACATTCGCCTAAGGCTGTTCGCGGGGCGGGTGTCGTGTTCAGGAGCGTGACGCAGTCACGACAGACTGAAGTGGGGGCATGTCGGTACGGTGGGTTTCGACATGCAAGACACGATGGGAGGGCGCAGCCCTCTGGAGGTGTACAAAGATGATCCAGAAAGGTTCGGGCAATCGAAGA
The DNA here is from genome assembly GCA_019636695.1 of Phycisphaeraceae bacterium. Taxonomy (GTDB): domain Bacteria; phylum Planctomycetota; class Phycisphaerae; order Phycisphaerales; family UBA1924; genus JADLCM01. The sequence goes on along the minus strand of JAHBXD010000003.1, from coordinate 389,352 downwards.
GCATTCACGCTCATTGAGTTGCTTGTCGTGATCGCCATCGTGGCCTTGCTGCTGGGCATTCTGCTCCCGGCGCTTGGCACCGCCCGCAAGCTTGCCCGCGAGTCGATCTGCGGCAACAACCTCGGCCAGCTTGGTCGTGCGACCATCAGCTATTCGGTTGAGTTCCAGGATCGCATCTTTTCATTCACTTGGCCGGGCTTCGGCACGCAGCCTGCCGCCAACCAAGCGGTCGATATCTTCCGCCGGCGCGCCGGTCGTGAAGACATCGCCCCCGGCAGCATCACCGGCTGGATTCCGCACGTCTTCTACTCTCACCTTGTCCTTCAGGACTACCTCGCTTCCCGTCTCCCGGAGAAGCTCGTGGTATGCCCTGAAGATCGTGTCCGCATCGAGTGGCAGGAAGAGAACGGCGCTCGGTTCGACCGCAACGAGTTCGCGCCGCTTCAGCCCGTCAGCGGGCCAGGCAGCGTCAATCGTCGCTGGCCCTACTCGTCGTCCTACCAGACCAACATCGCGTCGTACGACTGGTATGCCAGCCGCGGCGTGAAGGTTCCCGGTCCCGAAGAGGCGCGTCGTATCTACATCAACGACAGCGGCTCATACTGGGTGCCCGGCAACAGCCGTCTGGGCGGCCTGTTCTTCGCCGACATGTCGTTCGCGACGAACAAGGTGCTTTTCTATGATGAGTTCGGCCGCCACAAGGGCAAGTTCGGTCTCTACTTCGCGTATCCCGACTCGTCGCAACCGCTGCTCTTCTTCGATGGCCGCGTGCAAAGCTATCAGACGCGTGACACCAACGAAGGCTGGCGTCCTTTCGCTCAGCGGGCCGGTCGCGGTCACCAGTTCTTCTTCATGCCTGATCCGTGGGAGCCGCCGCTTCGCAACGGCACCTACAGCTCGACCGGCGATCTGGTCTGGGCGCATTTTGCCGAGACCCGCGGCGGCCTGAAGGGCGCCGACGTGGATCAGAGCGAAATCCGCACCGGTCAGGTCAACTGGCCTCCGCCTCCCCGTTGATCGAGCTCCCATCGTCTGACCATCATCCAAAGGCTCCCGATTGCATCGGGGGCCTTTCTTCATGCGCTCTTTCAGAGGCACGGCGGGCTTCATGCCTGTGCAGGAATTTTCTGTGCGGCAGAACCTGCACCGCGCAGCATGATCATCTGCCGCGGGCACACGGGTGATGCGTGAGCAAGGTCAGGAGCCTTTGACGGTCAGGCGCGTCGCCGCGAGTTTTTCCCAGCCGCTCCCGAGTTCGCCGATCGGGTCGGGGGGGACGATCTCGACCTTCTTCTCGCCCAACCGGGCATCGCCCCGGCGAACACGCTCTTGAAACTTGCGGCATTCGGCGAGCAGCCGGTCAAGAATCTCTTCTTCCGTGACGTTGGCGACGCGTTCGCCTTGCACATAGATGATGCCCCGTCGGTCGCCGGCGAAGACGGCAACATCGGCCCCTTCGGCCTCACCAGGCCCGTTGACGACGCACCCCATCACGGCGACCTTGATCGGCAGTTCGATTTCGGCTTCCAACTTCGCCCGGACATCCTGCACGAGCGTAAACAGATCAACCTGGATGCGTCCGCACGTCGGACACGCGATCAATTCCGCACCCTTGCGCGGACGCAGGCCAAGCGCATAGAGCAGTTCCAGCCCGTCGCGCACTTCATCAATGTGATCGCTGGCGTAACTGATCCGAAGCGTGTCGCCGATGCCGTTGACCAGCAGGCCCGAAAGGGCCGCGATTGACCTAATGCATCCGGTCTCTCGAGGGCCGGCATGGGTGACGCCGAGGTGCAGGGGGTGCGGGAAGCGGTTGGCGATTTCGGTATAGGCGTCAACCACCAGCGAGGCATCCATGCTCTTGGCGCTGATGACGATGTCATGAAAATCCTCTTCGGCGAAGACCTCCAGATATTCTTCGAGCTTGGCAATCATGATCGCCAGCAGATATCCGTGTTTGTGTTCGCTGAAAACAGCGCCGAGTTCTTTCATCCGTTTCTGCTTGTCGCGGCGCTCGATGATCGAGCCTTCGTTGACGCCGATGCGAATCGGGATGCCCCGCCCGCCCTGCGCCTGCCGGCAGGCACGGATGACCTCGCGCACCTGCTCGCGATCGCTGATGTTGCCCGGATTCAGGCGGATCTTGTGCACGCCGGCTTCGATCGCTTCGAGGGCGCGCTGGAAATGAAAATGCACATCTGCGACGATCGGCACCGGCGACTCGGCCAGGATGTGGCGCAGGGCCTCGGTGTCCTTGCGCTCGGGCACGGCGACACGAACAACATCAGCGCCCGCCGCGGCGAGGCGTTGAATCTCGGCCATGCATGCGGCGACATCATGCGTGTAGCCCGCCGTCATGGTCTGGACTGAGACGGGGGCGGGCGTGGTGGGGTTGCCTTGCGCATCGGGAAGTCCGCCGCCGATGCGAACAAAGCCGACGCGTTCATCCCCGATGACGACCTGGCGTGTCTGGCGCCTGGGAAGCATGGTCGATCGTAGGTCGGGGTGGCCTCGGGCTGATGGGCCCGGGGGGGATCGAGACGAACCGATGGTGTGCGCCGGGCAAGCGGGGCCTTCAATGTGCCGTCACGCGGCGCAGGATCTCTCCGAAATGCCAGATCTCCTCGAACGAGTTGTAGAGGGGTGTCGGGGCGACGCGAACGACGTCAGGCTCGCGGAAATCGGCCATGACGCCCGCGGCGGTCAATCGGCGATGGGCCTCGCGGGCGTCACCGGGAAGAAGCAGCGAAAGCTGGCACCCGCGGGCGGCCGGGTCATCGGGTGTGATGACCCGCACGCCTGGAATCGCCCGCACAGTCTCTGTGAGCGCGCGGGTAAGTTGCACGGATTTGGCTCGAAGCGCATCCACGCCCCCGGCACGATCGAAGATCGCCAGGCTTTCGACAAGGGGGGTGGTCGAGAAGATGGGGGGGTTACTGAGGCTCCAGGCATCGGCGGAAGCGACCGGTGCAAAATCGGGCGTCATGTCAAAGCGGGTCGCCGGGTCATTGCCCCACCACCCGGCAAACCGAGGGAGATCGGTGCGATCGAGGTGACGCTCGTGCACAAAAGCGCCGGCGATGGCCCCCGGCCCGGCATTGAGATATTTGTACGAACACCACGCGGCGAAATCGACTCCCCAGTCGTGCAGACGCAAGGGCATATTGCCCGCGGCGTGGGCGAGATCCCACCCGACCGTGATGCCGCGCTCTCGGGCGCAGCCCGTAATGGCGGGTATGTCAAAATACTGCCCGGTGAGATAGTTGACACCTCCGAGCAGCAGCAGGGCGATGCTCGAAGCGTGCTGGTCGATGAGATCGAGAATGTCATCGGTGCGAAGGGTGTGCTCGCCCTCACGTGGACGAAGCCTGAGTACCCCGCGTCGAGGGTCAAACCCCGCGGCGGGCGCATGGAAATCGACCTGGCTCTGGACGGCGTAGGAATCGGATGGAAAGGCCGAATCTTCGATGACGATGCAAGAGCGCTCGCGTGTCGGCAGGTAGAAACTGACCATCAGCAGGTGCAGGTTGGTGGTCAGCGTGTTCATGGCGACGACCTCACGCGGAAGCGCGCCGACGACTCGGGCCAGGGGCTCGCGCACCAGCTCGTGATAGGGGTACCACGGACGCCGGGCGTGAAGATGGCCTTCGACACCGAGCCGCGCCCAGTCTTCAAGCTCGCGAAGCAGTGCGTCACGGGTGCTCTTGGGTTGAAGTCCCAGAGAGTTGCCTGTGAAATAGAGTGCCCGTTCGCCCTTCGCGGACACGGGGAAATGGAATTCTTCCCGGAAGCGTGCGAATGGATCGGCCCGATCAAGGGCCTGGGCTGCTTCGAGCGTCAATGTCGGAAGAGACATGCCAGAGGGTAGGGGCCGAAGGTGCAGGATCGGCCTCCGACGTCCGATCTCAGCCATCGGTCGGTTCTGCAAGAGGATCGGGCAGCCCCGCTGCGGCCGAGAGCACCTGGGCGAGTTCGTCGGCGCGAAGCGAACCGATGACCAGCTTCTTGCCTGAGTGCGTGGTGACGAAGACCGCCCGATCACCGGCCATCACGTAGCACCAGCCGTACTTACGCGTCCACCGGGCGCCCCAGCCGCCGCATTGGGCCAAAGGGTGGAAAGCGCCGACCTCGACCGTGGCGATGTCGGCGAGCGGATAGCGCTTGGAGAACGGAAAGAACCGCACGCATAGATGCTCGTTGTCAATTCGCGTCGTCATGCGCCAGGACAGAATGACGACTGGGACGATAACCACCGAAATGGCGATGACCAGGCCCATGGTTGAGCGAGTAGAAGGCTGGAGCGCGGCGATCGGCAGGCAGATCGCGAGCGTGACCAGGCAGGTAATTGCCATAAGCACGAGCACGAAGGTGTTGCGCCAGAAGTTCTGACGCTCGAAGAAGTGGATCGTGCCGCTCTGGGGGATGGTCATGGTACGAGTAGGGTCTTGGTATCCGGAGCCGACGATTTTCAGACGAGCATAGTCAAAAAGCGGGCCGCGGCGGGTTTCCCCTGCTGCGGCCGCACCCTCGCCCCGGGCGGCCGTTCTCCCCAGCCGGACGGGCTGTGTCTAGATCAAGAGCGGAAGAGGGCGGAAGTGCTCACGGGGATGGTAAAGAAATTTCATTTTGGGCGAGGCATCAAGATACGTATAATCACGTATGTTCAGTCGAATAAAAAACGTACTTATACCAGATTTTATCTTGACAGGCCAAAATATATACGTATTTTGATTGGTTATGAGTAGGAGAGACCGGGCCAGAAACAGGCGAGATGCTCCGGCTTCTGAAGCGGCTGACAAGACCTATGCATTGGAGGCCCCGGATGAAGGTGAGGTGCCCGACGGGCTGATCCAGGGGAGGGTTCGTGGACGCGGGGCGGGGCTGAACCCTGCAAGCCGCTTTGATGATGTCCGGCTGCATGTCTTAGGGACGCACCTGGAGGAGGTTGCGTCGGAGTATCCGGATGGACGTCAGGTGGTGACCCGGATCGTGCCGGATCACACGCGGGAGATTCTCAACCGGGTGGACTCGCCGGATGTGCCCCTCTCGTGGACGGTCAACCCGTATCGCGGGTGCGAGCACGGGTGCATCTATTGCTATGCGCGGCCGGGGCACGAATATTTCGGGCTTTCGAGCGGGCTTGACTTTGAAACGGTGATCTTCGCCAAGCACGATGCCCCGCAACTGCTGCGTTGCGCGCTGGCGAAGCCGACATGGCAGGGCGAGCCGATCGCATTCTCGGGCGTGACGGATTGCTATCAGCCGATTGAGAGGACGTTGTGCATCACAAGGCGATGCCTTGAGGTTTGTCTTGAGGCATACCAACCGGTGACGCTCGTGACCAAGAACCACATGGTGACGCGCGACATCGACGTGCTGGCGCAGTTCGCCGCGTGGCAGGGCGTGCATGTCGCGGTTTCGCTGACGACGCTCGACCATCGTCTGGCGAGCACGATGGAGCCTCGGGCGTCTAGCCCGAGGCAGAGGTTGGCGGCGATCGAGCGGCTGGCGAGCGCCGGGGTGCCGGTGGCGGTGATGACCGCGCCGATCATTCCCGGGTTGAATGATCGGGAGATTCCGTCGTTATTGAAGGCGGCGCATGAGGCGGGGGCACGCACGGCGGGTTGGGTGATGCTGCGTCTGCCGTACCAGTTGAAGGCGTTGTTTCTTGATTGGCTAGAGCGGGAGTTTCCGGATCGGGCACGACATATCGAGAGCCTGATCCGGCAGGTGCGATCGGGCGAGTTGAGTGATCCGCGTCATGGGAAGCGCATGCGAGGCGAAGGGCCGATCGCGGAACACATTGCGCACACATTCCGGGTGTTTTCGAGGCGACTTGGGTATGCGCAGGGGTGGACAGCGCTGAACTCGGCGTTGTTTCGGCGCCCTTCAGAAGGCGGCCCCGGGTTGTTTGAGTCTGCGGCGGGATGAACAAAAAGAACACCGGCCGGGCACAAGGCCCGGCCGGTGGTGTGAACAGGCATGATCAGCGATCAGTTGCGGATGGTCGCACCGATGCCGATGCCGAACTCGCCATCCTTGCCTGCGTTGCCGAGCAGGTTGAAGGGGCTGGCGGTGCCGGTGTTGTTGATGCCGTAGAAGCTGGCGTTGTCGAAGAAGTCGCTGGACTTATCGACGGAGTAGATGGCCTCGACCGTGAAGCGGACGGCGGCGCTGTTGTTGAAGGGGAAGAAGTTGACACCGGCGACGATGAAGTGGTTGTTGTCTTCGGTGCCGGGGAGCTGCTCATCCCAGAAGAAGCCGTCCCAGCCGAGATAAAGCTCGATGTTGGGATCGACGAAGTAGCCGACGGTGGCCGAGAAGGCGATGTTGGTGGAGGAGTCGCCGCCCTTGGGATCAAGGTGGGAGAGGTAGCCGTAGAGGCGGGCGCTGAAGCCGTTGTTGCGGTATTCGCCGCCGACGGTGGCGAGCCAGAGGTTGAAGTCGGAGGTGCCGAAACCGGTGTCGCCGTGGGACTCATACTGCATGGCCACGCCGGCGCGGAGGGCTTCGGGTGAACCCTGGAAGGCGCTCTGGTGGTTGCCGAAGAAGCGGCCGTATTCACCGGAGGGATGCCAGGCTTCGCGGCCGCCGGTGATATAGAAGTTCAGCGCACCGCCGATGGCGATGTCAGCTTCGCTGGAGTTGAAGAAGTCGGTGTTGGGGGTGTTGGCGCCGTCGGAGAAGAAGACCTGCCATTCCATGCTGTCGTTGTTGCCGCCGATGCCGAAGAACTGCTGGCGACCGGAGCCGAAGACCTCGGCCGGGAGCGAGCGGTTCAGGCGCTGCTGCTGGTTCTCGTGGGCGTTCTGCTCGAAGCCCTGGAGAGGCTTGCCCTGGCCGGCGATGAAGTACATGCCGCCCTCGAAGTCATACACGAAGAAGTAATCGAGGAGGGAGACGCCCGAGCTGCCGCCGCTGGAGGCGAGGCCGTCGAACTCGTAGTCGAAGCCATCATCCAGGCCCTCGGTGCCGCTGGCGCCGACCTGGAGGAAGTAGTGCATGTTGGGGGCGGCGACGGTGCCGAAGACGGCCGCCTGGACGAGGGCGAGCTGCCCGCCGTGTGCGAAGTCGTTGTCTTCGCCGCGGTCGTCATCGCCGAAGTTGAAGAAGTGGCGGTAGGTGCCGTAGATCGAGAAGTACATGCTGTTGTTGCCGGTCGCATCGGTGAAACCGAAGCTGCCGTTCTCATGAACGACGCTGCCGCCGGAGGCGAGCAGGCTTGAACGGCTGGATGCATCGCTGATGAGTTCAGCGCGATATGCATCCTGGGTGCTCTGGGCCAGGCTCGCGCTGGACGCCATGCCGAGCGCCGCACCCGCGAGCAACACGAGGCTCTTGTTTCGACTCATTTCAGGAGACTCCTTGCTTGAGCGGGATGCGCGGCGAACGCCGCGTCCCTTGCTTCCACTGACTCGTTTGTGCCGCCGGGCCCCAAGCCCGATTGCGGTCGCAACGTTTGTCTGATCTATGCCGGATACACCCGGCAAGAACTCCCACGAATCGGATCTGAGCACCAAGCAACTGCCCGGACCCGTTGTGCAGCAGACGCGGAGGGGTCGACCGTCGACCCAGCGTCCTGCCCCCGTCCCGTCAAGAAGAATCCTGATGGGTCGAGGGGCAGGAGTATACCCCCCGCTAACTACCAAGAGCAAATCTGCTCCGGGATTCCTTCGGCCGCAAACGCCTCTGTTCGCCACCTTTTCTTTCCGGACGTGACCTTTGGGCCACCAAAACAGGGGGGTTTGGTGGCCTTAACACAAACAACACGGGTGATCTTCTCGATCGGAACCGGGCTGATCGTTACCCTAGAGGGCACCGGATGCCGAGGCCGGAAGCCGGCGTGAGCCGGGAAGGGCACATCGGTATAAGTGCTTATGGGATAAGACGATGCCCATCGAAAAGCACGTGCTGGTCGTTGACGACGAGCGGGATCTGGTAGAACTTGTTTCGATGAACATTCAACGGGCGGGTTACCGGACCTCGACAGCCTCGAACGGGCGAGAGGCTTTGGCGGTAATTCAAAAGGATAAGCCTGACCTGATAATTCTGGACATCATGATGCCGGAAATGAACGGCATCGACGTGGCCAGCCGCTTGCGAGCGAACCCGGAGACCGCGAGAACGCCGATCATCATGCTCACGGCAAAGGGTGAGGAAGTTGATGAAGTCGTCGGGTTGTCGATCGGCGCGGATGACTATCTCTCTAAGCCGTTTTCGATGAAGGTGTTGCTGGCCCGAGTGCAGGCTCTCTTACGTCGATCGGGCGGTGGCGAGCAGCTAGAGCCAGCGATTCTGGAACTCGGACCGGTGCGGATTGACATGGCGACGCACGAAGCGCGAGTGCATGGTGAAGAGATGAAACTCACGCTGACCGAGTTCCGAGTGCTGGCGTCGTTGATCGAGGCCGATGGAAGGGTGCTTTCGCGGCAGGCGCTGATCAAGAAAGCGATCGGGCCTGGGATCACGGTCACCGAGCGCACGATCGATGTGCATGTGACGGCGATTCGGCGCAAACTGGGCGCAGCGGCCTTCCTGTTGCAGACGGTTCGGGGCGTGGGTTATCGGGCGACATTGCAGCCCCAGAGTGACACGGTGGGGCTTTCAGCCTAGAACCTGTGCGTCTGCCGCCTCGACCCGGGAGATTGCCTGATGCCGATGCCGTGGAGCCGATCACCGGCGGCGATTGCGCTTGGAGCGCTTTGGGCGCTGGTGGCCGCGGCGTGGATATTCACGCTGGCCCAGGCGCCTGGGTGGGTGGGGCTGGCGTTCGCAGTGCTGGTGAGCGCGGGGGCCACGGCTGGAACGGCGGCAGCTTGGGCGCGTGCCGCGGAACGCCGGCGAAGGCGGGTGATGTCGAGCCGGGGGCGTCGTCGGCTGCATCGAGAAGCGGCGGCGGCGCACGAGCGGCTTTTTCGAGGGGTCATTGACGGGGTTGATGCTCCGGTGTTTGCGACCGATGGTTCGGGCGTGGTGACGGTGTGCAACAGTGCGGCGTCGGATCTTCTAGTGTCCGGGGGCGGTCGCGTGGTGGGCCGGACGCTGGATGAACTTGTTTCGCATGCAGACCTGTTGACGATGCACGAGGCGGCGATGAACGGTCGTTCGCAGTTCAGGCGACTTCGGATGGTGGGGGACGGATCGGTGCGCGTGTTTGATGTGACGGCGGCAGCGCTGCCTCGAGACCCTTCGCTTCCGGCGGGCCGACATGAAGTGGTATTGACCTTCCGCGATGTCACGGAACTGGCACAGGCGATGCAGTTGAAGACGGATTTTGTGGCCAATGCCTCGCATGAACTTCGGACGCCGTTGGCGGCAATTCGCGGGGCTGTGGAGACGCTGGCGGAGGTAGGGGACACCTCGAGTGCGATTCGACAGCGACTGACGGAGATGATCGCGCAGAACTCGATGCGCCTGGAGGATCTGCTGAATGACCTGATGGATCTCTCGCGGCTGGAGTCTCCGGAGACCGCGGTCAAGATTCATCATTTCGATCTGGGGGAGTTGGCGCAGGGGTTGCGAGGGGTTTTCGAATCGGTGCTCGGCGAGAGACGGCTCGAGCTGGACTTCGACATCGCCGAGGGCGCGCGGTTTCTGGAGACGGATCGGCATCTGATCGAACTGGCGCTCAAGAACCTGGTTGACAATGCCTGCAAGTTTGCGCGTGAAGGGACCGTGGTCCGGGTGCGGGTTTCGCTGCAGGAGCCTACCGGCCCAGGGCGGGCGCACGGGGCACGGTTCGAAGTGACGGACCAGGGCATCGGCATTCCGCTGCAACATCAACAACGCATCTTCGAGCGGTTTTACCAGGTTGATCCATCCCGTTCGGGCGACCCAAGGCGCCGGGGCACAGGGCTTGGGCTTGCCATCGTGAAGCACGCGGTGCGGTTGCTCGGCGGTTCTGTCGGGGTGCGCAGCGTGTGGCAACAGGGCACGACGGTCTGGTTCGAGGTGCCGGGGTGTGCGGCGTCACCCCCTCCGGCCGCAGAACCGGGGGCGGATCGCCGGCAGGTTGTGTGATGTCCTGGGGATGAGGATCAGACGGGCGCGAAGAGTTGTCGCTGGGCAATCAGGCGATAGGTCGGGCAGCGGGCGAGGAGTTCGTCGTGTCCGCCCTGGTCGACAACCGCGCCCTGGTCCATGACGATGATGCGGTCGGCGCTGCGTACGGTGCTCAGGCGGTGGGCGACGATGAAACAGGTCCGGCCGCGGGTGAACTCGGCAAGGGCATCGGCGATCTTGGCTTCGCTGTCGGCGTCGATCATGCTTGTGGCTTCATCGAGGATCAGGATGGCTGGGTCGCGGAGGATCGCCCGGGCGATGGCCAGCCGTTGGCGTTGCCCGCCCGAGAGTGAGCCGCCGCGTTCGCTGATGAGCGCATCGTAGGTGTTCGGCAGGCGCTGGATGAATTCGTCGGCCCGAGCGCGTTTGGCAGCGTCTTCGATGCGTTCGCGGGTGGCACCTGATGCGCCGTAGGCGATGTTGTCGGCGACGGTGGATTGGAAGATCACGGTCTCTTGGGTGACGACGCCGATCTGACGCCGGAGCGACCGGAGGGCGACGGTGCGGATGTCGTGGCCGTCGATGAGAACCTGTCCGGCGTCGGGGTCAAAGAGCCTGGGGAGAAGGGATAGGAGGGTGGTTTTGCCGCTGCCATTCGGACCGACGACGGCGATGGTCTGCCCGTGCGGAATGGTGAGGCTGACATTTCGGAGCGAGGGGGCCGCGGCGTTGGGGTAGGTGAAGGTGACATCGCGGAATTCGATGACCTGGTGATGGGGAGGAAGTTTGGGGAGCCGGCGATCATGACCTTCTTCGGGTGGCCCGGACATGAGTTCGGCGATGCGCTGGGCGGCGGCGCCGGAGGTCTGGATCTCGGTGATGATGCCGGTGAGGGGCTTGAGGCTGGCGGCGGAGATGAACAGCGCGCCGAGGGTCATCATGAAGGTCGTGGGGTCGAGTTTGCCATCGAGGATGAACTTGGCGCTCAATAACAGCAACGCGAAGAGCGTGAGCAGGCCGAGGACTTCGTTGAGCGGACTGGAGAGGGCGCGCGCGGTGCGTGCAGCGAGCATCTGGCGCATGACCTGGCGGTTGATGCGCTGGAACCTACCCATTTCGTAGCGTTCAGCGGTGCTGGTTTTGACTACGCGAAGGCCTTGAAGGGCTTCGGTGGCAGCGCCGAGCAGATCGGCCTGATGCTGGAGGGCGCGTTTACTTGCCCGGCGAATGCGTTTAGAGAGTTTGCGGATGGTGATGGCAATGACGGGAGCCACGATGAGAGAAATCAGGGTGAGCCGCCAGTCGAGGATGAAGGCAGCGATGAGCGCGGCGACGCCTTTGCCGGTCTGGGTGACGGCCTTGGAGAGCAGAGAAGTGAAACCACCGGCGAGCTGGGTGGTGTCGTTGATCAGCCGGCTGACGGTGTCGGCGGTGCCGTCGACGATGACGCGCTTGAGCGGGAAGCGCATGACGCGGTGAAAGGCTTCGCGGCGGATGTCGGTGACGGCGGCATAGACGACCCCGAGCGAGAGTGCTGCATGAAGGAAGTTGGCCGTGCCTGCGAGCACGGTGAGGATGGCAAGGAAGATCACGATCCAGAGGACGGTGAGGAAGGGGTCGGTCGGCAGCATCGCGACGAGATCGGCGGGCAGGGCGAAGGGGAGATTGAGAACGATCTGGTCCAGGCCGCGGCGCTCGCCGAGGACGTTCTCGATGGCGGGTTTGGCGGCGAGGATGCCCGCGCCAAGCCCGCCCGCGCCGAAGAGCGCGCATGCAAACGCGATGACAAGGCGCGAGCGGAATCGAAGCAGTCGGGATGCGAAGTGCCAGAAGGCCTGCATGGGGTGGATTCTTGCCGTTGAGGCGAAGGTCAGTCGAGGGGGGGCACAAGCGGCGCGGGGCCGAGGGTCTGGATGGTGACGCGGCCGATTCGACGTCGGGCGAGGTAGTGATTGACCTCGTCGAGGGTGATGCGGTCAATGCGGTCGGCGAGTTCGTCGAGCGCGCGGGGGCGGCCGATGCGGGCCATGTCGGAGGCGAGTGCGGCGGCGCGTGCGGAGGTGGACTCGCCGCTGAAGACAAGCTGGGATTTGAGGCCGGTGACAGCGCGAGCGAATTCCCCGGCATCGACGCCCTGGCTGATGCGGTGGAGTTCGGCCATGAGCACGTCGAGAGACTGCTGGGCGCGTTCAGGAGTCGTGCCGACATAGGCCGTTACCGCGCCGGATTCGCGGGAAGTTTTGTACGAGGCGTTGACGGAATAGCAAAGCCCCCGTTTTTCCCTGACCTCGGTAAAGAGCCGGCTCGACATTCCACCGGAGAGGATGCTGATGACGACCCTTTCAAGCCAGGCGTTATCGTCGGCCTCTGCGGGGGCATCGTGGACGACGACGACCTGCACCTGGTTGGTGTCATCGGTTTCATGGGCATAACCCCGCGGGCCGATGAGTTCGAGAGGCAGGTCATCGACCGTGCCGGACCAGTTGTCAAAGAGCGCGTTCAGGCGCGTTTCGACGGCATCGGGGTCGACGGCGCCTGCGAGGGCGATCACGGCGCCGCCGGGCACGGCGAAGCGCCGCCATTGTTCGTGCAAGTCCTTTGATGTCATGGCCTTGAGCGTCTGTTCGGTGCCGAGGCCGGAGCGGTTGAGCGGCGAGGGTCGATGTCGTGCGCGTGCACCGAGAAAGGCCTTCTGCTGCGGATCGTCGTCAAGAGAAGCAAGGGCTTGCAGGGCGAGATCGCGGGCGGCCTCGATGCTGGGATCATCCATTCGCGGGGCGAGCACCATATCGGCGAGCAGGCCGAGGGCATCGTGCAGGTTTTCGCCGAGGATCGTCATCGAGAGGTGCATGTGATAGGTGCCGGCGCTTGCGGCACGTGAGGCGCCGAGCCGATCGAAGGCATCGGCCTGCGCTCTGGAGTCGAGCGTTCCGGCGCCGCGAAGCAGCAGTTCTGACCAGAGCGCACCGAGACCTTCGAGGGCGTCAGGCTCTCGGACGTGGCCTGCGGGCAGAAGGAGGCTGACACCGACGGAGCGAACGCCGAGATTGGGTTCGATTATCAACGGCATGCCGCAGGAGAGATTTTTCTGAATGATGCGCTTCATGGTGAGGCGGCTCCGCGAGGGGGGAGTGAACAGCGAGTTTATGTTCGTCGGCGGTGTGAAGCGCGCGGGTTGTATACGGACGTGGGCGGAAGAACTTGCGCGAACGTGCGGCGATCATGCGGAGTACGAACGCGAAGTTGTCGCGACGTGGGGGTTCATGGCGATGAGCGTCGAAGTGTGCATGAGCGTTGAGATGGGTGATGAGCGTGGTGATTGTGAATGCATAACCGGGAAATCGCGCGAGCAATTCGCGATGCATGAGTGCGCTGATCGATGTGGAGAACTTGAAACCGGGTTGCACGAACCGCACTCTCATGTTCAAGTATGCGAAGACGTCGGGCCGTGTTTGCTCAAGAGAGTCCTTGGGTGCATCCGATAGGTACACGGCATCGCGTGATCGAGCGTGGCGCTCCCCGCCGAATCACAGGGTCAACGAAGACCAAGCGATCGAGGAGATCCGACATGGCAAAGAAAGCAAAGAAGAAAGCCAAGAAGAAAGCAAAGAAGAAGGCTGGCAAGAAGAAGGCCGCTAAGAAGAAGGCCAAGAAGAAGGCCACTCGCCGCAAGGCCGCCAAGAAGGCTGCCCCGGCCAGTATGTAACCAATTCCTTCCGGAATGTTTCGGGCCGTTTCGGCCCATGATGTGTTTGAATCGGAGCGCTACGTACCCGCGGGACCGAGCTTTGCTCGGTCCCGTGGCGTTTTTCCACCGCTCTCGCCGAGTTGCGGTGAACATGCGATGATCTTGCCATGAACGCTCGCGATACTGACCCGAACAGGCTCGAACGCCTGGTGATGATGCTCCGTCATGGAACATCGGTGACGCTGCGCGTCGAGCGGACGGACCATGAGGCGATCCATCTCAACGCCCGATATGTCATCGATCCGCACACGGGATCATTGATCTTCTCCGGGCCGATGCTCGATCGCGTTGCGTTCGATGCCCTTGCCTTCTTTCCGGATCTGCGATTCGACGCGGCAGAGATCCTCGTCCGTGTCGATCCCATGGACCCGGCAAGTGATGCCGCGTGCGATCGGCACCAGGCCTATTTCGGGAAAGAGGGTGGGCTGGCGTATTGGTCGATGCTGCTCGGAGCCGGCAAGTGGGAGGGCTGGGTGGTAGATGAAGGGGGAATTGCCCTGCACCATCCTTGGCCGCGGGGGGAATCGTCTCTGTTGCGTCGGTTGAATGCGGATCAGTCTCGACTCGTGAGCCTCTGTCGGCGAGTTCTCGGGCGTACGGTGGCCGAGCCTACCGCCGTGGGCGCGGATCCGGGGGGCGTGCATGTGCGCTGTCGAGGAGGCGTGGTGCGGCTGGCCTTTGCCGATCGCGTGCTGGATGACTCGACAGCGCTGGCGACGATCGAAGCATGGCTTCAGGAGTCGGGCACATGACGCACCAGGCAGCCGGGACGACGCCGGCGAAAGGAAATTTGCGTGAAGCACACGTCCACCTGCTCGCGTTGGGGCTTTCGCAGACGTTTGTTGATCTATCCAGGTGTACGAGCGGAGAAGAGATGCTCGACGCCATGGCTCGGGCGCGACCAACCGCATCGGGGTGGGTCGTGGGCACGGGAGCAAGGCCCGCGGCGTGGCGTGAACCCGAATGGCCGACGCTGACACGATTTGACGAGGCGATGGGTGGGCGCCCGGCGGTCGCGTGGTGTTTCGATTATCACGCCTTGATGGCAGGCAGCGCGGCGATGGCGGCGGCGGGAATTACTCCTGAAAGTGCCGATCCACCCGGAGGGGTGATTGTTCGAGATCGAGGGGGCAAACTTCGCGGAGTGCTTTTAGAGCGTGCCGCATATCTGGCGTGGAGCGCGGTACCCGAGCCGACCGTGACGGAGCGGTCGGGCATGGTCTTGCAGGCGCTCGAGTTGTTGCGACGACTGGGGTACGTAGAGGCGCACGACCTGCTTTCGGAACCCTGGCTTGGTTGCGTACTCGCCGAACTTGACGATGCCGGGACGCTGCCGCTGGATGTCAGGCTTTTTCCGCGGATAGAGGATGCCGAGTCGATCGTGAAGGGTCGAACGGCATGGGAGCGAGAGCGCGTGCAGTTGGGCGGGGTCAAGATTTTCGCGGATGGGACACTCAACAGTCGCACAGCGTGGATGCTTGCTCCCTTCGCCGATGCGATGCCCGAACACCCAAGGGGTACGCCGATGCTGTCGGCATCGCAACTTGTCGAGGCGGTCTCGCGGGCGGATGCCCTGAGCCTGCCGCTGGCAACGCATGCGATCGGCGATGCGGCAGTGCGCGCCGTGCTGGATGCGATTGAGCAGGTGCGACCATCGACGCAGGGATTCCGTATCGAGCACGCCGAGGTGATCGATGAAGCGGATGTTCCCCGATTTGCCAGGCTCGGCGTGATCTGCAGCGTGCAGCCCTGCCATCTGCTGGCCGACATCGAGGCGCTCGAGCGATCGCTGCCGCATCGGCTTGACCGGGTGCTTCCGCTCAGGGAGTTGGTGGATTCCGGATGCGCGCCGGGGGAGGGCCTGATTTTCGGATCAGATGCGCCGATCGTTCGGGCTGATCCGGGTGACAGCATTCTCGCGGCGACGTTGCGCGGTCGTTCGGGGGGTGGGATGCGGATCGCGCCGGAACAGGCCATTTCTTCGGCCGAGGCATGGGCTTGTTTTGGTGTTGCTTCCGCGCGAGGGTGAGCGGCGGATGTCCGTGCGGGCGATTGGAAGCGAGCGCGGGTTGTTCCTGCGATGCGGGCTTCGCCGCGAGCGTAGACGGGGTGTCGTGTGCCCAGTTTGCTACGATCCTCGGTGCACGAGCGCGCGCGACATGGCGGGCGACCGCGGGTTGTGATTTCCATGGGCGATCCGGGGGGGATCGGTCCTGAAGTCATCGTCAAGGCTCTGGCCGATCCAGATCGGCGCAAACTGGCGCATTATCGGATCTACGGCGTTGAATCTGCCCTGAGACTCGCGGCGGAGCATGCGGGTATTACCCCATTTTGGTGGCGGGTCGAGCATGATTCCCAGTTGCTCGAGACCACGCTGTCGCATGATGTAGTGGTGGCGGACGCGCAGGGGATGGACCAAGACCGTTGGGCCGCCTCACCCACCCGGAAGGGGGGGGAGGCGTCGTTTCAATTCGTCGAGTGGAGCATCCGAGATGCGCTGCGGGCGGAGGATGATCCGCTCAGGGCGAACGCGATCGTGACAGCGCCTATATGTAAGGAAGCATGGTCAATTGCAGGGAAGGGGAAATACCCAGGCCACACGGAACTACTGGGGACGAGATTTCAGGCCAAACGGGTGGCGATGTTCTTTGATACCCCCCAATTCAGGGTGGTACTTGCAACCGTGCATATTCCGCTTATGGAGATCCGAAATCGGTTGACGATCGGTCGGGTTTTCGACGCGATCGATCTCGGGCACGAGGCGTGCAAGAGACTGGGGGTTTCCCGGCCGCGGATTGCGGTCTGCGGGCTGAATCCGCACGCGGGGGAGGGTGGACTTCTGGGGGATGAGGAGGAGCGCCTGATCGAGCCAGCGATCAAGGTTGCGCACGAGCACGCGATGGATGTGCGAGGGCCGTTTCCGGGGGACACGATTTTTCACAGGGCGTTGAAGGGTGAGTTTGACCTTGTGGTCGCGATGTACCACGATCAGGGGTTGATCCCGGTGAAATTGCTGGCGTTTGATGAGGCGGTAAATGCGACGGTCGGGCTTCCGGTGATCAGGACAAGCCCGGACCACGGCACGGCATTCGATATTGCTGGAAAGAACCGAGCAAATCCGGGCAGCATGAAACGGGCGATTGACCTGGCGGTACGGATGGCGGGGTGGGGCGAAGGTTCGACGGCGGAGTGAACGAGAAAAGGCCGACCCCGGCTACATAAGGAACAACGATGGCGACTATGGAAAGACCGCCGCGAGACGGCGGCGATTTCGGCACCAGTCCAGTCAGGGAGATGCTGAAGATCGCGTTGCCGAGCGTGCTGACCATGACCAGTTACACGGTCATGCAGTTCATTGATGCATTGATGGTATCAAGGATTCAACCGGCGGACCCGGTGTATGTCGCGGCGCAGGGGAATGGTGGGATAGCGATCTGGCTGGTGGTTGCGACGGTGATGGGGATGCTGACGGTTATCAATACGTACGTTGCGCAGCATCTGGGGGCGGGTCGTCCGGAGCGTGGGAGTGCGTATGCGTGGGCGGCGATCTGGATGTCGCTGGTTTTCGCGTTGCTGATCATTCCGTATGCGGGGGTGCTTCCCGCAGTGTTTCGCGCGCAGGATCATGCGGGGGCGCTTCTGGAGCTTGAGACGGAGTACGCGCGGATCATGGCGTTGGGGGCTTTCATGCTGACGGCCTCGCGCGGGCTTCAGCATTATTTTTACGGGATGCATCGGCCGCAGATCGTGATGGTCGCGGCGTTTGCGGGCAATGTGTGCAACGTTTTCGTGAACTGGGTGCTCATTTTCGGCAACCTCGGGGCGCCTGAGCTCGGCCTGGCCGGGGCTGCGTGGGGAACTGTTGCGGGTGTGACGGTGGAGTTGCTGATTCCCATGGTGATGTTTCTGGGGCCGGGGATGCATCGGGCGTATCAGACGCGTCATTTCTGGCGGCCTTCGTGGCGCCCGGTCAAGGACATCGTGCGTCTGGGTTGGCCGGGCGCGGCGATGTTCGCCAACGAGATGATCTGCTGGACGTACCTGATGACGTTTCTCGGTCCGGCGGGTGGCCGTGCGGCTGCGGCAGCGCGAGGGCTCGGCCCGGAGGACATTGCGCGTGCGGGCGAGATTGCGAACTCGGCCGGGTGGGCCGCACTGCGCTATATGCACATGAGTTTCATGCCCGCGGTCGGGGTGAGCATTGCGGTCACCGCGCTGGTCGGCAGGAGCATGGGGATGAAGCGCCCGGACCTCGCGGCAGCGCGGGCGCGATTGGGACTGAAGATTGCAATGTGGTATATGGGCTTGTGCGCGGTGATTTTTCTAGTGTTTCGCGCTGAGCTGATCGCGGTTTTTGCGCCGGGGAACATGGATGAACCCACGCGGAATCAACTCATCGCCGTGGGCGCGAAGATCATGATTGCGGCGGCGGTGTTTCAGTTGTTTGATGCCATCGCGATCACGATTTCGGGAGCGCTGCGGGGTGCAGGTGACACGATCTGGCCCGGTGTGGCGACGGTAGTGCTATCGTGGGTGTGCATCGTCGGTGGCGGACATCTGATGATTGCGCTGTTTCCCGGGCTGGGAGAGATGGGACCGTGGATCGCGGCGTCGGCATATATCATGCTGCTCGGGGTGGCGTTGTTGTGGCGGTATGCCCGGGGGCCGTGGAGAGGGATTGACTTGGTCGGTCGGAGTGAGGTTGCGGCGGGCGAGGCAGCAGATGCGGAAGGGCCTGGGGCAGAAACCCGGACATCTGCCGCACTTTCGGAGGTTCCCGGGGGTTGAGCACGGGGGCGGACGGACCTAGGGTTCAGGCCGGTTGTATATGGGGCAGCGCGTCGTCGCCAGTCGATTTTCGGCGTGGCGGGATATCGGTCGAGGAGACATCGATGGTTCAGGACGGATTGGACATGGTGATTGGTGCGGAGAGCGTGGCTCGCGATGCAGCGGCCTCGGCGAAGCACCTGGAGGCCGGTCTTGCGTTCGAGCGTGCGGGTGACCGCCTCGGGGCGATCAGCGAACTTCGTCGTGCTGTGTCGGCCGACGGCCGGAACAGCAGCGCCATTTTTCACCTTGCGTACCTGCTGGATATCAGCGGGGAGGAGGATGAAGCGCTGGCGTTGTATGAGCGGGCGTGCGAGAACCAGCCCGCGCCGATCAACGCGTTGTTGAACCTCGCGGTGTTGTACGAGGATCGCGGCGATTATGCCCGCGCCGAGCGCTGCGTGCGCCAGGTGCTGGAGACAAGCCCGAATCATGTCCGTGCGCAGTTGTACATGAAGGACATCAAGGCGAGTCGGGAGATGGTGGTCGAGGAGGAGCCTGACCGCGACATGTCGAAGCGGAACGCGCTGCTGGATACGCCGGTGACCGACTTTGAGCTTTCGGTGCGTGCGAGAACGTGCCTGAAGAAGATGAACATCCGCACGCTGGGTGATCTGCTGAAGATCACGGAGGCGGAGCTGATGAGCTACAAGAATTTCGGGGAAAGCTCGCTGATTGAGATCAAGAAAATGCTGGCCAGCAAGAACCTGCGGCTTGGGCAGCGTCGTGAGGACGTGCACCGCACAGCGCGTCGGCAGATCATGGATCAGCTTAAGGGGTCGGGGCGTGAGCAGGTGCTCGCCAAGAGCGTGAATGACCTTCAGCTCTCGGTGCGTGCCCGCAAGGCGCTGCAGATGCTGAACATCATGACGCTGGGTGATCTTGCGAGCCACACCGAGGCGGAACTGATGGGAGTCAAGAATTTCGGGGCGACCTCGCTGACGGAAGTGCGGCAGAAGCTGACCGAGTATGGTCTTGAACTTCGGACGCTGGACACTCCCGCGCCGGCGACCGCGTCAGCACCCGTGCAAGGCTGAGCGGCGGCAACAGGAAGATCGTTCGAAAACCCGGGAAACCCCTTGGCGCGCCAGGGGGTTTCCTGTATGCTGGGCATCGAGAGCTCTCGGCGCAGCGCTGCTGCGACCGACGTCGGAGAGAGGGTGCGTGGTTCCAACGCCCGGTGGGCGGGAGGATCGCATGCACGAGCGTCGCGACACGTTGGTGATTGTCTGTTTCTGCGTGGCGTTGGCCTGGGCGTTTTTCGCCTGGCTGATTGCTCCAGACTATTACAAACATCTTTATCCGTCGGTGGGGGTGCACCAGTCGCTCTCGCTGGGGGTATCGCTGGTGCTGCTCGCAGCGCTGGTGTATTACCTGAAGATTCAGGACAAGCTTCCGGATCGACTCGGGCCGCTGACGGCGGGGCATTATCTTGAGCAGGACGGGCTGTGTTTCATGCCGCTGGTGCGCGTGCGTGAGGACGGTCAGGGGCACCTGCTGGCGGAGATCAGCCTGTATTACCAAAATCGATACAGCAATGAATGTGAAGCGGTGATTCATCTTCGTCCGGTGCAGCAGGCGTTTTACAGCCACAAGGGGGCGCGGGATGTGCATTTTGCATTCCGATGCCTTGGCGGGGAGTTCGGCGTGGTGCATCAGCCGGTGGCCGTGCCTGCCGAATTTGAAGGCGAAGGGGTCGAGGTGCTCGTGGGGGCTGCGGTGCGCTATCCGAAGACGCACGGCTCAGTGCTGCGTTCGCGCAGAGGGGAGCCGTGTGGGACATTTCATGTGGATTGGGAGAAGGCGTATCGGCAGAGCCGTCATGAACTCGGCGGTGAGATCGAACTGAAAAACCCGGCCAAGATTCATCTGGCCATGCCCGAGCGCGTGGCGCACAGCCTTACGCGTTCTGAGTTCGTGGTCGAGACGCTGGATGCGCCTGAGGTGAAGCGCGCGGTGGGATGAGGGGCATGGCGGCGGGAACTCTGTAGATGGGTGATGTGTGTGGCGGGGGCACTCTGGATGGAACCCATGGACTGCAGTCCATGGGTTATTCTCCTGTGGCTTTGCGCACTACTTCTGCGTCGCGTTCATCGGTTTTGTGATAGGTCAGCCTCGCCGCGGCGTATTTTTCGGGTGAGACATTCAGGTCGGGTTCGTGTCCGAGCTGGTGCTGGGCGTGCAGGTGTTTGAGGAAGGGCACACACCAGCGGCACCCCGTGCCGGCGGAAAGGCACTCGCTGATGAGGCTGGCGACGGGCGGATTCTCGACTTTGAGATATGTGCAGATTTTGCGCAGGGAAACGCGGAAGCAGAGACAGACCTGATCGTCCGGGTCCATAAGAGATTGTACGGGTGGGGGAGAGGCCGGTGATGGCGAGCGGATCGCCGTCATGGGGAAACCCATGGACTGTAGTCCCTGGGTTCAAGTCCTTGGGTTCAAGCTCGCCGGACTCCTCGAAGCGCCGTGAGCGGTCGGTCGTTTACCCCACACTCACCGTTACCGGTACGTATGTCCTCGTCACGCGTGCTTCGAACTCATCGCGGAACTTGTTCATGATCGTCCGCACGGCCCAGTTGTTGCCGTCGGCCAGACCGCAGATTGTCGTGCCGGGCATGCTGCCCATGCTCGTAGCGATCTCGAGCGCGAGGTCGAGATCCTTGGTTTTGGCGCCGCCGCTTTCGATGCGTGTCAGCAATTGAAACAGCCAGCCGCTGCCCTCGCGGCAGGGGGTGCACTGGCCGCAACTTTCGTGTTTGAAGAACCGGGCGATGTTGCGGGCGACGGCCACCATGTCGGTGTCTTCGTCGAAAACCGTGGGGCAGGCGGTGCCCAAGCCGAGGACGTTGTATTTGCGGCCGATGTCAAAATCGAGTTCGGCGTCGTACTGATCAGTCCCCAAGATGCCCATGGAGACGCCGCCCGGGATGGCGGCCTTGTATTTCTTGCCGCCGCGGATTCCGCCGCAATAGTCCTCGACGAATGTTCGGAGGGGGATGCCGAGTTCAAACTCGTAGACACCGGGGCGGTTGACGTGGCCGCTCATGCCCATGAGTTTTGTGCCGTGGCTGGGGGGGCCGCCGACGGTGCTGACGACGCCCTGCTTCATGAACCAGTCGGCGCCGTGTTCGATGATGCTGGGCAGGTGGGCGAGTGTTTCTACGTTGTTGATGATGGTCGGCTTGCCGAAGAGGCCCTTGATGGCCGGGAAAGGGGGCTTGATGCGGGGCCAGCCGCGTTTTCCTTCAAGGGCTTCGAGGAGGGCAGTTTCTTCGCCGCAGATGTAGGCCCCGGCCCCGCGGTGGAGGTAGCAATCGACCTGGAAGCGTTCGCCACCGGTGTTGGCGTCGGTGTTGGTCAGCCCCTTGGGGCCGAAGATGCCGTTGGCGTAGGCCTCCTTGATCGCCTCCTCGACGACGTGGGCTTGGTGGTGATATTCCCCCCGGATGAAGATGTAGGCTTTGTTCAGGCGGCAGGCGTAGCACGCGATGGCGATGCCCTCGAGCATCAGGTGGGGGTCGAAGTCCATCAGGAGCCGGTCTTTGAATGTGCCCGGTTCGGACTCATCAGCGTTGATGGCGAGGTATCGATCCCCGGGGTCTTTCCCGGCTTCGATCTTGGGGAGGAAGGTCCATTTCAGGCCGGTGGGGAAGCCGGCCCCGCCGCGGCCGCGGAGTACGGATTTTTTGACTTCTTCAGTGACGGCCTCGGGCTTCATGCCGAGTGCTTTGCGGAGGCCGACGTAGCCGCCCGTTTTGATGTATTCGTCGTAATGGACGATGTGGCGATCTTTGAAATCGCCGAATGGGGGGGTGGGAATGCGCTGGGTCAGGATGCCTCGGCCACCCATGTTTTCCGTGTACGAACGGGCCATCTGCGTCGTCTCCGAAGGGGGAGCGTGGGGACAAGGGGCGATTGTAGGGGGGAGCAGACGGGGGTTCGGGGGGTGCCGGGAGCAAGGTTTGCCATGCGTGCAGGCGCACTACTTGCTTGCGGCGTCGGGATGATGGAGGGCGGGGTCGGTCGGGCGATCGGAACGGGCCGGGCGACCCCGGACGGCATGTTGCATGGCGATGGTGGCGTAGGCGGTGATGAGGACCGGGTTGTTTTCCATCCAGCGATCGTCGACAGAACGGAACGAGCCATCGTCATTCTGGAGGGTGGCGAGCTGGTCGATCAGGTCGTTGGCCCAGTCGCGTTCTTCGATATCGTCATCGGGAAGGATTACAGGGATGCCGTCATCTCGAAATGATCGATCGAATGACCAGCCGCGGGCATTCATGGCACTGCCGAAAAGCATGTAGTAGTAATATTGGCCGTCGGAGCCGATGCCGGGGTTTTCGGTGAGGGTGTAGTTGCGGCAGATCCAGTCGAACGCGGCGATGACGCGAGGGTCATCGTGGCTGAGTCTGGCGTAGGCGAAACTTTTGAACCCGGCGTAGGTCATGCTGCCGTAGGCGCGAAGGCGGCTGATGACCGTACCGTCGTCGAGAGTCTCTTTGATCTCGCCGGCTTTACTTTCGCCGAGGCCGAGTTGTTCGCCGTCGGGGCTGGTGGAATAGATGAACCCCCCCTGTGAAGAGCCTTCGGCAAAGGGCATGTCGTTGGTATCGTCCAGCATCTGCGTGCGAGACAGGAAGATGATGGCGCGTTGCACAGCGGGATCGTCGTGAGGGACGCCGGCATCTTGAAGCGCTTGAAGGAAGAAATGGAGATTGGAATTGTCGGGACGGCCGGAAGCGCCGTAGCCCACGCCGCCATAGAAGGGATGTGACGGATCGACGCGCATGCTCTGCGCCCCGGCTTCACCGAGAGGCATCGCTTCTTCGTGAAATTGCAGGCTTTTGAGGAATCGAACGGCTGGGGGGATCACGGCTTGGACTGTGTCGCTGCGGGTTGCGTCGCCGTCGTCATCGAGCAAGGCGAGTGCGGAGACACTGATCGCCGTGTTGTAGCTGGGGAGAATGCGGTCGTAGATGCCGCCATCGGGTTGCCGGAACGTCAGAAGGTATTCGACGCCGCGTCGAACGACCGGGTCGTTTCGATCAAAATCGGGATCAAGCAGCATGCTCGTCAGCACAAGCCCGGTGATGGCCGGAAGGTTCGGTCCGCGAGGGTTGTGGCTCCAGCCGCCGGTTGCGTTGTCCTGCTCGGAGCGCAAGTATGAGATCGATTTTTCGATCATGGCCAACGCGGTTGCCCGCCGGGCTTCGTCAATGGCGTACGCGACGGTGGAGAGGCCGCACATGGCGGCTGCTGCGATGAGTTTGCGGCAGATCATAAACGATAGTAGATCCATCGATGACCGACGGATCTCCGGCTCTCATGGAGCGACCGGCGTCGTCTGGCCGCGGCCCATCATGCCGACCACGACGCCCGCCATGATCAATCCGAAGGCGATGATCTCATTCACACGGAGCTTTTCTCGAAGCACATAAATCGAAAACAACCCGAAAATGGTGAGCGTGATGGCTTCCTGGATGATCTTGAGTTGGGCGGCGGTCAGCGGACCTCCGTGTGCGAAATGGCCGACACGATTCGCGGGGACCTGAAGGATGTATTCAGGAAGGGCGATCAGCCACGAGATCAGGATGGCGACTGCGATGGTCCATCCCTTCATCTTGAGGTGGAAGTACCAGGCGAATGTCATGAAGACGTTTGAGGCGATTAACAGCATGACAGTGAGGGCGATGCGATTCATAGCGGCACAGCATATGTTCGGGTTTGCAGCATGCGGCAGGCAACAAGGGAGGCGGAACGGCAGGAGGCGATTCATCCGGGCGGATAGGGAACCGTTCGCCCTCAACGGCGAACGGAAAGTTGGCTGAACTGAGTCTCTGGCGGTCTACTCGGCACCACCTGACCGGCATTTTGCGGCCGGGTGCCAAGCGGCTTGACGGAGGGAGAATCGGCTTCATGTTTGGCTTGTGGGCCGCTCGGTTCGTGATGTGGGAGAGCAATGGATACCTGGCGACGATCGAGGACTATCGGACTCAGGCGTGCCGCCGCTCTTGCGGTCGTCTGTGGCTCGGCCGTCATGGCACTTGCCGACGGATCGTTGACACCAGTTGCTGTTCGGACCGGAGCGGGCATTGAACCGCTTGTGATTGCATCTCCAGAAGCGCCGGTTTCGGCTGCCCGCCGCGTGCACACGGACATCCGCCCGAAGGCGGGAGGTGTGCGAGAGCCGACTCCGGGGTACACCTTGTTGAATCGGGTGATCGCTCGCGAGAGCGCAGCGCTGACGGACTGGCTGGTTGCCAAGAGGGATGTGGTCGGTCATCCGCTGCCGGGCGCACCGGGTTTTTTGTGGATCGAAACCGCAAGCGTTGGTGAGGCGGTCGAGCTGGCGCACGCGCTTTCGATGAGGCCCGGCGGCATCGAGGCGTATGTGGATACGTCATTTCCGACCACGACGCGTTCGGTGCCGACAGATCCGAGTTTTCCGCTTCAGTGGCATCTGCAGAACGCTCAGGATCCCGGGCGTGACGCAAATGTGGTTCCGGCGTGGGGGCTTGGGTATACCGGTGAAGGGGTCGTGATCGGCGTCATCGATATCGGGAACGTGCAGAACGTGCATGGTGATCTTTCGGGTCGATATCTGCCGCAGGCGTCGATCACGGCGGCATTCATCGGAGCGCATGCAACTGCGGTTGCGGGTGTTGCGGTGGCCACAGCAGACAATGGGTACGGCGGTGCGGGTGTTGCGTACCGAGCGCGCTACGGCACGATGCCGCAAGGCTCGACATCGCAGATCGTAGCTGCGTTCGGGCATAGGAATGACCTGATTCACATCAAGAACAACTCGTGGGGACCGATAGACAACGGCACCGCGACGCAAATGCCCAGCGCCGTGGCGACTGCACTGGAAACGGCCGTGCTGAATGGTCGTGACGGCAAGGGGGTGTCGTTTGTGTGGGCCGGGGGCAACGGCGGCGCGATCGATCGGGTCGATTATGATCCGTATGCCTCGTCGCGCTATGTGATCGCCGTCGGCGCCATCGACGACGACGACGATGTCGCCGGGTACAGTGAGTTCGGGTCATCGTTGATGCTGGTTGCGCCTTCGGATGGCGGGCCGGCGAATCGCGGGATTTTCACGACTGACTTGCTGGGCGCTTCGGGGTACGCTCCGGGCGATTTCACGTCGAGTTTCGGAGGCACGAGCGCGGCAGCTCCAATTGTCAGCGGGGTGGTGGCTCTGATGCTCGAGGCCAACCCTGATCTGACTTGGCGAGACATCCAGCACGTGTTGATTCATTCGACTCGGATCTGCGATCCAACACACCCGACGTGGACGGTCAACAGCGCGGGCTATCCGGTGAGCTACGCCTACGGCTTCGGCGCGGTGGATGCCGGGGCCGCGGTCGTGACAGCGCTGGAGTGGCCGGGTCTTCCAGCGCAGATCGAGTATGACAGCGGGGTGGTCGCCGTCGGTGCGATGATTGCGGACAACGACCCTGTCGGGGTCACCCGATCGGTGACGATTCCCGGTGGTATTCGTATCGAGACGGTTGAGCTTGTGATGAACGCGACAAGCACGTTCATCGGCGATCTCCATATCGACGTTCGCGGTCCCCGGGGGACATCGAGTCTTGTCGCGACGGCGAGACCTGATCCCGGGCAGGGATATACCAATCAGGTCTTTACCTCGCGCCGTCATTTCGGTGAGGATTCCGGCGGCGTGTGGTCTGTGCATGTTTCGGATCGGGCGCCGCAGGACGTGAGCACATGGACCAATTTTCGGTTGGTCATCCGCGGAACACCTGGACCGTGTGCAGCAGATATGACCGGATCGACCGATCCGACAGCGCCGAGTTATGGAGTGCCGGACGGCGTGCTCGACGGATCGGATTTCTTCTACTTTCTCGATCGGTTTGTCGCGGGTGACCTCGCCGGCGCCGACCTGACGGGTTCGGCGGAGCCGACTGATCCGGCGTACGGGGTGCCTGATGGGATGATCGACGCGGCCGATTTCTTCTATTATCTTGATCTTTTCACTGCCGGATGTGTTTGATCCATCTGCGTTCCCTGACCGAAGAGTGGCCCGAGTGCTTCGGGCAGGCAATGCTTCGGGCATGAGCACGCTGGAATCCACGCTTGGTCAGATTGCCCAGATGCTTCGCGGCGGACAGGTGCACCAGGCCGAGGCCGCGTGCCGATCGTTGCTGGCGAGCCACCCGCGGCTTGCACCAGCGCACAATGCGCTCGGGCAGGTGCTGATTCGAAAGGGAGATGCCCGCGCCGCAGCCGTGCATTTTCAGGCTGCCGCGGAGAATGAACCGGCCAACGCCGTGCACCTGATGTTTCTGGGAAGGACACAGGGCCTGCTGGGTGATTTTGCAGGGGCGCGGGCTTCGCTTGAGCGGGCGCTGGTAATAGATGATGCGCTCTGGCAGGCGCGCGTGGCGCTCGGGGATGTCTTGCTGCATTTGAAGGATCCTGAAGGCAGGCCCACGCTGCAGGCGGGTGTGGATGCCGCCCCGGCCACGCGACAAGGCCTGGTCTCGCTGGCGGGTTCTCTGCGATCCCAAGGCTGCCTTGAAGGCGCGATTATGGCCTTGCGGCGATTGACGTTCATGCATCCCGGCGATGCTTCATTGTGGATTGAGCTTGGAGTCATGCTGTTTCAACAGCGAGACTGGGCCGCCTGTGAGGAAGCCGCGCGCAAGGCGGTGGCGTGTGCTCCGAATATGGCCGAGGCGCATGCGCTCTTGTGTCGCGTACTTGAGCGGACCAACCGCGTTGATGAAGCTCTGCTCGCAGGCCAGCGAGCGGTTGAACTTGCGCCTGGTGCACCGAGCATTACGCTCGAGCTCGCCCGGGTGTTCCAGCGAGTCAATCGCCACGAGGAGGCTCGGGATCGCCTGCATCAGGCGTTGGCCGTTCCGAATCTTCCCGATGAAGCGTTGGCGTCGCTGTACAACCATCTCGGCGTAAGCCTGGATGCCCTTGGGATGTATGACGCTGCGTTTGACGCCATCGTGAAAGGGCAGGAAGCATGGCTGCGTCTGCCTCGAACCGCCCGGTTTTCGATAGAGACGTTTCCGCAACGGCTGCGTGCGTATGACAGCGTTGATTGGCGGCAAGTCTCGCGCACATGGCCGACCGCGCGCGCTGGGCAACGGGCGAAACGGCCACCGCCGATCTTCTTCGTCGGCTTTCCGCGCTCCGGTACAACCTTGCTGGAAACGATGCTCAGTGCACACCCCGGCATCATGGCCAGCGATGAGCAGCCGTTTCTGACTGAGGTCATCAACACCGTGCGTCGTCGCATGCCCCCGGGGGCTGAGTTTCCGGCATTTTTTGCCTCGCTTGATGACGCTGAAATGGAGGCTCTGGAGGAGGCCTATTGGCAGTTTGTGGCTCGCGATCTCGGCTGTGAAGCACTGGGCGAGCGCAGGTTGCTGGATAAACTGCCACTCAATATCTGCTTTTTGCCGGTTGTAAGGCGAATCTGGCCGGATGCCAAGGTCATCGTCGCTCTGCGCGATCCCCGCGATGTCTGTCTGTCTTGCCTCTTCCAGCCGTTCGGGCCGAATGACGCAATGATTCACCTCGCGCGGCTTGATTCCACAACGGCTCTCTACACCCAGGTCATGGGGTTGTGGCAACGCTACAAGCACGAACTCGGACTGGCCTGGTTTGAAAGTCGATACGAAGACCTTGTTGCTGACCCGGCGTCACGGGTGCGGGCCATTCTCGATTTTCTCGGGCTTCCGTGGGATGATGCCGTTCTTCGCTATGCCGAGCGCAAGCGAGAAGTGCGGACGCCCAGTTACGCAGGCATCGCCGGGGGAGTGCACACGCGCAGCGTCCAGCGTTGGAGGCGGTATCAGAAACAGTTTGCGCCGTATCTGCCGCGCCTTGCCCCCCTGATCGCCGCACTCGGCTATGAACCGAGCGAGTAGATTCCTGATCGATGCTGAGGGTGGTTCATCGCGGCGGATTTGTGGTACCGATCACGACCAAGCCGAGCAATTTCGGTGCGCCTTGAGCATCCGTGGTTTCAATCTGGGCGAGCACCACCTGATCGGGCGGTCGAGTGGCCCAGAATCCCCCCGCCGCGAATCGCTCCCCATGCCGATCTTTGAAATCTGCGAGCCGGAATGTGCGGGTTTGCCCTACCGCCAAGCCAGGGAAATCCGACGCGAACCAGGCATTGAGCCAGAGTTTACCTGGGGGAAGATCGAGAGCAGAGGTGTTCGAGATCTCGATGACCGTTTCACGACGGATGACCTGTACGTCCAGGGTTTCCCCTTGGGCAAGGTTGCTGGGGTAATTCACGCCTTCTTCTGAGATTCGGGTTGCTCCGGTGGAGCATCCGGCCATGACGAGCGTGACCGTGCCGGCCGCGGCCACGAGTGATACCAAGTGCCTAGTCAACTGCTTCATGCCCCTATCCTCCCCGGAATGTCGTGTGACGGCAACAACGCTACGCCACCTGGCCCTGCGATTGCACCCGGGGCCGAGATGCTCGATGTTCGGCGGATTGCCGAATCTTTGGGTGAGCGAGGGGTGGATCCGAGGCTGCGGGAGTTGGTTCCGGAGTTCGATGCGCCGTTTTATCAGGCGGGGTTGTGTGGCTACAGCGATGCCGCGATGCGAATCATTGCCCGTCGGAACGGGTGTCCTTTCTGCGTGACGGAGGCGTTGCTCGACAGGTCGATTCTGGCGGGGGGGAGGGGGTTTGCCAAGGCCGACCTCGGAGAGCTGCATGACAACGTTCCGGGAGGGACGGAGGATCATCCGCTGTCTGGGCAGATCATGGGATCTGAGCCAACAGAGATGGCCGCTGCGGCGTTGAAGATGGCCGAGCAGCGGCTTCGGAGCGACAAGGCCTACCGACTGCTGGCATATGCAGAGCAGGGGCGATTCGACCCGCGGGCGGGCGGCAATGGTCATGCTGTTGCTTCGGGGGGGGGAGAACGCAATGCGACGCCTGGCTCGAAAGAGCGGCGTGGCGGTATGTGGGGTGGGCAGGCGAGTTGGGAAGCGAGTTCGAGGTCGCAGGGCAGCGTTCCGTCGATGCCCCGTTCTTTTCAAACCATTGATGTGAATCTGGCATGCCCTGTCAAGAAGATCCAGGCCCGGGCGCGAGGCGGGCACTGGCTGGCCGAGCCTGAAGGGGCGATCGCGATTCTGGAAGCTGTGCGCGAGGCGGTGCCTCGCGAGATGCTGACGACGGTGAAGATGCGACGAAGTTTTGATGACACGCCTGAAATGGCCGAGAACTTCGAGCGGATCTTTGACGCGGCGTATTCGATGGGATATGCATGGGTAACCGTGCATGGGAGAACGGTGCAGCAGAGATATATCGGCCCGAGTCGGTGGGACATTGTGCGTGATATTGTGCGGCGGCATCCCAACAGGCTTATTTTCGGCTCTGGGGATATCTGGGAAGCCGGGGATATTTTCCGGATGGTGGCGTATACGGGCGTGCATGCGGTGAGCGTGGCGCGCGGATGCATCGGCAATCCGTGGATTTTCCGGCAAGCGCGAGACCTGATGGCCGGCAAGCCGGCGCGGCCGCCCACGATCGCCGAGCAGCGCCATGTGCTTATGGAGCATTTTGAACTGGCACTGGCGGTCAATGCCGGTGCGCGCCAACCGCAGGAGTTCACTGGACGCACGATGCGGAAGTTCGGCATTCGCTTTGCGGAGCATCATCCGTCTGGCGAACATGTGCGCAAGAGGATGATTCTGGTCAAAGGGATCGAGGATTGGCGTCGGGTTGTGGAGGAGTTTTATGGTGATGACCGTGTTTCGGGGTGACACGAGTACATCTTTGCCGAGGTGCCCGAGAGCCTGACCGCAGTGGGTAGCCCAAACGACGCGGCGAGAGGATGTGGAGTTGATCCGCCGTCTCAGGGATGGGAAGGTAGTCATCGGTCGCCGCGCGTGCGTAAACCCCGGAAGAAGGTTTTGAGCATCGCTCCGGAGGCCTCGGCCTCAAGCCCGGCGATGACCTCCGGGCGATGATTGAGCCGACGGTCAGATGTGATCGTATAGAGCGAAGCGCACGCGCCGGCTTTCGGATCAACCGCACCATAGAGCACGCGGCCAACCCGGGCGTTCACGATTAAGCCAGCGCACATGATGCAGGGTTCGAGTGTCACGGCCAGCGAACAGTCATTGAGACGCCAGTCACCCAAGCGCCGAGCGGCTTCGACGATTGCCAGAAACTCGGCGTGCGCGGCGGGGTTGTGGTCCATCTCGCGTCGATTGAAGCCTTCGCCCAGGATCTCGCCGTTGCGATAGACCACAGCCCCCACGGGCACTTCGCCGAGTGCGGCGGCCTGCCGGGCCAGGTCGAGCGCCCGCACCATCATCTGCTTGTCGCGCTCACCCGCGATTGAGCCGCCGGGTGCGACATGTGGGTGACGACGGAACCAATCGAGAAGGCTCATGGCTTGTCCTGAACTTCACGATGATCGGGAGGTGGTTCATCGGCTTGGTCATCCGTCGGTTCGCCGTCCTCTTCTCGTTTCGGAGGGAACAGTTTAAGGATGAGGCATCCCCCTTCATAGAGCATGTACAGCGGTCCGGAGAGGAGCACAAGCGAAAGAGGGTCAGGAGGCGTCAGCAGCGCGCACATCACCACGATAAGCAGAATGGCATGCTTCCGATAGCGCGCGAGGTACTGCGGGGTCACCAAACCGGCCCATCCCAGCAGCAAGACGACGACCGGAGTCTGGAATCCCAGGGCGAAGGCCACCGCCATGCTGAAGAAGAGCTTGACATACTCGCTGATGCGATATTGCTGAATGACACCTGCACCCGCACCGAGTTCGGTGGAAAGAATGTGAGGTCTGCCGTTCTGGTGCTCGACACAGAATCGCAGCTCGCGACGTTCGCGGTTGATCCAGGCATCACCGACTTCGGGTTGCTCGGGGTCGGCATCGAGCACGGGGATGTGGCCGAGCGTGATTCCTGCCGGAAGAGGGGCAGTCGGTGTCTGGATTTTGACGACCCCCGTTCCGAAATGGATGAAGAACGCGAGAACAACGGGCAGGATCACGAAGTACAAAAAAGCGACACCGACCGCTCCGAGCACGCCGCTCATGGGGATCAGGATTCTCGCAACGCGCTTTTCGTGCACATACAGCCCAGGGGCGACAAAACGCCAGAGTTGATAAGTCGCCCAAGGGGCGCCGATGACCAGCGTGATGATGAATGCGACGCGGACGTAGGCGCCGAAGGTTTCGACCGGGCTGGTCGCCTGCATCACAGGCGGCAAGTCTGCATTGCGGAGTGCTTCAAGGACCGGGGTGATCAGAAACGCCAGTAGCGGCTTACCGAAGATCAGCGCAAGCACGAACAGCGGCACAAGCCCCACGAGGGCCAGCATGATGTGCCGGCGCAGATCTTCCAAGTGTTCACCGAACGTCATGGAGTTCGGGTCTGGTTTGGAAAGTCTGTGTTCGGGGCCTTTGGACGATGACATGCGGAGGGTTCTTCCGAAAGCAATGCCGATTGTTGGCAGGTGGTCCGCAAACAGGCGGAGGAAGGGCGGAAAGAGGTTCACGGAATGGGTCGAGTGAGATTGGATGACGGAAGCGCGGCAATGGCGCATCTTGGAAAAGTGCCGACGGAGCATTCATGAGCGTGCTGGAGGGTCCGCAAGTACGCAGGGAAGTCCTCGCCGCCATGCGCGGTGATCCGGATGCGCTGCGCACGCTCTGGCAGCAGCATCGCCGCTGGGTTGCAGCCATCCTGCTTGCCCACAAACCCCGCGAAGCAGATCTGGAGGATCTTCTTCAGGAAGTTGCCATGGTCATGGTGAGGAGCATGCACGAGCTTCGAGATCCGGCGGCGTTCAAGCCTTGGCTCCGCATGGTTGCTGTGAACGCGGCCAAGGCCTTGGGCCGAAGCACATCACTGCGCCGCCTGAGGTACACGGCCGACGCTCCGGGCGAGGGGGCGGCTTCCCCCGATCCGGGGCCGGAAGCGATGGTCCGAACGCGTGAAGAGGGAAGGCAGTTGCTGGAGATTGCTGAACAGCTGCCCGAGGGATATCGCGAGCCGCTGCTGATGCGGTGCATTCAAGGGATGAGTTATCGCGAAATCGGGCGGGTGCTCGATCTTCCCGAAACGACGATCGAAACGCGCATCGCCCGAGGGCGACGGATGTTGCGCGAGTTGCTGGCCGGCCGTGCCACCCGAGATGGCGTCCTGAAACAGACCCCTTCCATGGAGATTGAGTCATGAACGCAACGGATCGGGATGTCCTGATTTCACGGATCATCGACGGCGAAGCCTCGGCCGAGGATTGGTCACTCGTCCGTGCGATGGCTGAGCGCGATCCCACGCTCTGGTCGGAGCTGGCCGCAGCGCAGCAGGATCACACCGAACTGTGCGCTGCCGTGGCGATGCGCGTGGATATTGCCGAACAGATCGAAGCGCCGATTGAAGAGGTCGCCTCACAGACCTTACGTCGAAGGCTACGGCTCGCGGGGTCGGGCGGGGGGTGGCTGATCGCTGCGGCCCTGGCTCTGGCGTGGGTGCTCGGGCCTCATACGGGAAGACCAGCACCCGTTTCGCATGGGGCTGCGCTGTTTCCGCACATCGGGACAACACCGGAAGAGGCTCTTGAGGCGTACATACAGCGCGGCGCACAGTCCGGTCGCGTCGTCGGCGTGGTGCCCGAGTTGCTCGTGCAGGATTCGTGGGCGTTGGAAGATGGAAGCGGGTACGAGATTTATTACATCCGACAGATTGTCGAGCGTGTGGTCGTTCCCGATCTCTATCGGTTGACGCAGACGGAAAGCGGCGAGTTGGTGCCGACCAAGGCTCCCCTTCCATCACAGCGATCCGGCAGGATGTGAACGGCGGCGACGGGATATTTCCTCAAGCGCATCTGGGTGGTTGAAGGTTCCGAGGAGCGGGCGCCTTCGGCTGCTGATAGGTCAGCAAGTCAGGAGAATGACCATGAAACAAGCAAGCACGTTCACTGCGGCGATGATTCTGGGAATCGTCGGTTCGGCCGCCGCCTACCCGAAGATCGAGTGTGAGGCTGGGGCGCGTAATTCCGGCGTTGACAATGTCGCGTCTGCGGTGATTCGAGTGGCCGATCCGCACGAGTCATCAGGTATGTTCACGTCATATTACCAGCCGCTGAACGCGGCACAGGCCGCATCGGTCTCGAAAGACGGCGCAAAGAGCAAGGCCATGTTGATGGTCACGCAGAATGACCAGGTCATCAAGGTCGAGGTCGTGGGCGATGCGCTGACCGCATGGGTAAACGGCGTCAGGCTGCCTGAAGATCGAATCCGGCGGGATGGCGAATCGGTCGTGCTGCTCCGGAACGATGATGGCGAGATGTACCGCTTCCGTGTGTTCCAAAATGCTTCGGGCGATCCGTGGATCGGTATCGGGTCGGTCCAGGCCACCGGAGGCAGCCCCCCCGTCACTCCTCCCAAGGTCATGTTGGGCATTCACATGTCTGAGCCGGACGACAAACTGCTCGCGCACCTTGGTTTTTCTGAAGGTACCGGTGTCCAGATCGAGAAGGTGATTGAGGGCGCCCCGGCGGCATCGGGCGGGCTTGCGGCAGGCGACATCATCGTGACCGTGAACGGCGTTGAGGGTGTCACAGTCGATTCTTTTCGCTCGCAGATCGCCGATCGGTCTCCGGGCGATGTTCTTCGACTGGGCGTCATTCGCAAGGGCAAGCGCATCGATGTGAACGTAACGCTTGCTCCTTACGACGCCAAGCTGCTTGGTGTTACGCCGCAGTCGGTTTTCGGCGCACCTTCCACGGGTGCGTGGATGACGGATCGTGCGTACGTCACACCGCGTGTACCGCGGACGGAAGAGTTCCAGCAGTTATTGACCGAGCTTCAGATGCAGCGCGACGGCACGGTGACGCTGCATAAGGAGCAGGTTGAAAGGCTCCGCGAGCTTGCCAGGCAGATGTATGACCTGGAGGGGCGTTTCGTGGCCCCGCGTTCGGGCGGGATGGGTGGGAGTGTGCCTTATACGGGCGATATGACGGTCTTCCGTTTTCCCGGGGTTGAACAGCGAGAGTTGTACCTCGCCCCGGTACCGCGGGGGGGCATGGCGCCGCGTGTTCCCAGCCCACCCGAAACGCCTCGGCTCATGACTCCGCGGTCTTCAGATGATGCACTCACCCAGCGGATGGAGCGGCTCGAGGCCAAGCTTGATCGTTTGGAGAAGCTGCTCGAGCGTCTTGAGAAATCTCGTTGAAGCACTGACCCCCTCTTCCCCCCGGGACAGGGAAACCAACCGGGGGTAATTCCCATCAAGCTGACACAGAAGCTCCGCGAGCGGGCGTACCGGGTGGTCCGGCACGCCCGTTCACCTTTCTGGTCGTGGTATGGGTCGAGCGTGCCTGGAGGGCCACCGACCGATCACGATGCTCGGGCGACGTGTGCATTCGGGGTCACCGATCGATTCGTGTGAACATCGTCAGAGGTGATTGGAGGAGCAACGGGGTCGATGTCGATGGACAACTGCTGTACCCTGTGACCACGGATGCAGCACATGCCCAAGGAAGGTTCATCGATGCCCGCGACCACCCAGACAGCGCCGCAAGCCGGCTCTCCAGCCGCTCGTTCCGTCCGGTCCCCATTCGGGAAGTATTGGGCGCTCGATCCGGACATGACTTTTCTGAATCACGGGTCCTACGGCGTCTGCCCCCTGCCGGTCCGCGAAGCACAGGATCGATACCGGGCGCTCATGGAGCAGGAGCCGGTTCGGTGGTTCATGTCGCTGCTTGAGCGCCACATGGACATCAGCCGTGCCCGTCTGAGTGAACTTCTGCGGTGCCCACCCGAGTGCATCGGGTTTCTCCCGAATGCCACGGTGGCCATTTCCACCATTCTCCACTCGATCGACTGGCGTCCGGGTGACGAAATCCTGGTGAACGATCACGAGTACATGTCGGTGATCAACGAGTTGAACCGGCTCGGGCACCGTCGAGGCGTGCGAGCGGTGATGCCCGCTCTTCCGTTCCCCGTACGATCATCTGATCAGATACTCGGTGCGATTCTGAGCGGGGTGACGCCGCGGACACGCTTGGTCATCATCAGTCACATCACCAGCCCAACGGCCATGGTTCTGCCCGTAGAACAGATTGTCAGCGCGTTGCGGCAGCGGGGGATCATGACCTTGGTCGATGGCGCGCATGCCCCAGGGTGTATCCCGGTCGATATCCAGGCCATCGGGTGCACGTATTACGTCGCCACGCTGCACAAATGGCTCTGCACGCCGAAGGGGGCGGGGTTTATGTACGCCCACCCGAGCACCCACGGGGCATTGCGACCCTTGGCGCTTTCCAGCCGCGGCCATCAGCCGCATCCTACCCGTCCGCTGTATTTGCGAGATTTCGATTATCTGGGTACGGACGACTATTCTCCGATCGCGTGTGTGCCCGATGCGATCGAGTTCTGGTCCAACGTTGTTCCCGGCGGGCTTGCCGAGGTCATGCGCCGAAACCATGAGATGGCCGTCGAAGCCCGCGGCCTTCTTTGCAGCGTGCTCGGGCAGGTTCCTGCCTGTCCGGACAGCATGCTCCCCACCATGGCCACCATCCCGCTCCCCCCGCTGCCCGAACGGTATCGCAACGCGCCAACCGTGTACGGCGATCCGTTGCAGGATCGACTGGTCAACGAACATCGAATCCAGGTTCCAGTGTGGACCAGCGACCTTTTCGGGCTGAGGTTCTTGCGGATCAGTTCCCAGATCTACAACACACTCGACGAGTATCGTTATCTTGCCGAAGTGCTCCGTCGAGAACTTGAGCGTGAGCAGCGATAGTCGAGCGGATTTCCTGTACGGCGTCCGGAGCGGACGCGGGACTACGATCATCCGTTGACACATCAAGCGCCACAAGACAGGGCCCAACGGTTTCGCACCACACGCGCCGCCCACGCGGACGAAACGGCCGAAGATTATGTCGAGGCCATCGCCGAGCTGATCGACGGTCGCGGCGAAGCACGCGTGCGCGATCTGGCTGCGATGATGGGTGTTAGCCATGTGACCGTTACGCGCATCGTGACACGGCTGGTCAAGTCAGGCCTTATTCAAACGGCGCCCTACCGGCCGATCACGCTCACCACGGCCGGCCGCAAGCTCGCCGATGAGTCGCGGCGGCGCCATGAGATCGTTTTGGCCTTTCTCCGAGCGATCGGCGTTCCCGCTCCTCAGGCAGAGATCGATGCCGAGGGCATCGAGCATCATGTCTCGCAGGCGACCATCCGCGCGATGAAACGCTTGACGGAACGACTGACCCCATGAGCAGGCGCATCCCAGGCCGCAGCAGGATCGGGGGGTGGCTGGCGAGCATCGGCATCGTCACATTGGCCGCGTGGCTGGCCGGCAGGGTCTGCACGGATCGGTTCTCCTGGTCGCAACCGCTGTACTGGATTCCGACCTCGGTCGCGATGGCGTCGGCGTCGCTGCTGCTGCTTGCGGCGACGTTCGGCTGCCGCGGCAGGCACGCATGGGGGCGGCGGTTCGTACTCGCGACGTCCCTGATTGCCGCAACGGCCTGGGCACTGGTGGTCGAATGGCGGGTGTTCAGGCTTCGCGGCGCACCGCTGCAGGGGTTGCCTGTCCGCGTGATGCACTGGAACCTTGCGGCGGACACAATCGACGGGATTGCAGGGTTTATATCCCGATTTCATCCGGATATCGCCGTGCTTTGCAATCCGCCGATGCGAAGGGATGAAAAGCTCGAATCGGCACTCGGGTTCGATGCTCGTGCCGCAAGCATCGGCCACCTCCTGATTCTCATTAAGGGCGAGGTGATTGAGCGTCGATTTGTGTCGCTCGGCTTGAATGCACATCGCGCGGGCATGGACCCTGCGCGCGATGGCCCCGGGGCCATCGATCACGGGTGGGCGGCATGGTTCGTGGCATCGTTGCATCATGCTCCCGAGCCGCTGACGTTCTGGGTGATCGATCTCCCCAACGACCCCACACGCCGTCGGATGGCCATGCTTGCGGATGCCGCAAGAGTCCTCCGAGAGCATGCATTTCCTGATCCTGACGTGATTGTCGGTGACTTCAACACGCCTCGTGGAAGCGACTCGCTCAGTTTTATCATCGGGAATCTTCGCGAATCGCATGCGACGGCAGGGTTCGGCACCGGAGCGAGTTGGCCTCGACGTTTCCCGCTTTGGGCGATTGACCTGACCTTTGTGCGTGAAGGCATCGATATTGATCGCAGCCGGATCGTCATCCCTGCCGGCGGCACGCACGCGGTGCAAGTTGTCGATCTCGTCGTGCCGCCGTGAAACAAAGGGCAGGCGTCGCCCGCGGGTATCGAGAACAAGTCGAGGTGCTAATCAGACTGCCCGTGCGTTTAGTGAAGGATGCCCGGCGACGATCGTGGGGACTATCGGGCGATGCGGGAAGGAGAAAGCGGCCGATCCGTGGGTCAGGCGACTGCTGAAATCACGACCCGGTCGCTTTGTGCTTGTTCTTACCGGCGTGTCGGATGATCTCTCCGGTCACAAGGTAGACAACTTCCTCGGCGATCGATGCCATCAGGTCGCCGACCCGCTCCAGTTCACGGCTGATGCGATACATCAGAAGTCCGTTGTTGACAGCACCAGGGTCGGCGCCGATAAGGTCAACGACCTCGCGAAAGAGTTGCTGATCAAGGCGATCAATCGTTTCATCTGCGGCCACGACTGTGCGAGCAGCACCGGCATCTTCTTCGAGCACCGCGCGCATAAGCTGGTGGCAGCACATCGGAACACGCTCGCCAAGCTCGACCAATGCCGTCGGCCAGCGTACCGCACCGATCGGCTTCTGAAAGCGAGGAATGAGTTTGGCAACGCTGGTGGCATGGTCGGCCACGCGCTCGATATCACTGTTGGCCTTGAGAATGAAGGCGAGAATTCGAAAATCGCGAGCGACAGGCTGCTCAAGGGTCATCAGTTGATATGCCTGAAGCTCAATCTGAACTTCTTCCTGATCGACCCGGTCGTCCGAGCGGCGGACACGTTTAGCCGCATCGACATCAAGCTTCCAAAGCGCATGAAGCGATGCTTCCAGCATGGCGACCGCCACAGCAGCTTCGCGCATCAGGCGACGCTTGAGTTGCAGCAGACGACGTTCGAAGGAGTCTCGGGCGCTGTTCACGGTGTACGCCGCTGGGCGGCGCGTGCCTCCTGGGGCGTCCCCGGCATCCTTGCGGGAACCCCGCCGCTGTATCGGCCAGCGAGCGGACGGCTTCGGGTCGCGGACCCGGGAAACTGCCTTGGATACATCTTAGCGCGGCCGGAGGGTAGACTTGCCCCCCCTGTTCAGGGTTCTCGGACCTCACGTGTCGCGGTAGACCTGGTACTCGATGGGACGAGATACGCACATCTCGTTGAGTGAGCGGGAGCTGGTCTCGAGAACTGCAAAACATGAGACGGAAGAGCGTTGCTGGAGATCTGGTAATGCAGCATCCGTCATGGCATGAGTTTGTGTTCGCAATTTGATTGCACACGAACGAATGGGCGACAAAGCATAGGTTTAAGATTCACGCACACATTATCCCCAAACGGTTTGACACGATATCGTCGATAGAGGTAAGGTGTAAGTGCCGGGGGTTGCGCAAGTGCGGCTTCGGGTGGGTATGCAAGGTGGGGAAGGCACGTGCAACTGATCGCCATCATTGTCGCTGTCGCTGGAGTTATGATCGCGCACGTGCAGGATGATCGTGCGAATGAGCACAGTGTTGCGCATCTTCCCGATGTGTTGCAACAGGATATTCTGGCTTGGCGGAATCGGCTGACCGAAGCGACATGTCTTCGGATAACATGTGATGCCGAACAGATCTGGCGAACGCTGTATGAGCTTGATGAACGCGGCGAGCCGGTGGTGGTGCATCGCGAGCGTTATCAGATCCACAGTTGGATGACTTCGGAGATAAACTGGCTGGTGATCTACCCCTATGTCGACAATCGGCCTGCTCTGAGCGTTCCGCTGC
This sequence comes from Phycisphaeraceae bacterium, assembly GCA_019636695.1. GTDB lineage: Bacteria > Planctomycetota > Phycisphaerae > Phycisphaerales > UBA1924 > JADLCM01. Next base: position 349,824 of record JAHBXD010000003.1, on the reverse strand, counting down.
TGCAGCACCTGTGGATGAAATCCGAGGGTCGAGTGTGGGAGCGAAGGTGGATTGCGGATCGACAGCAGTTTGTCACCCGAAGCTACGTATGTCATGATCCTCTCGGGCCGGAAGAAATTCAATTCGATGCAAAGGGGTGTCTTCACGGCGTGGTTGTGCAATCGTGGCTTGCAGGGGGTCGGTCGCTTCAGGATCGATCAGAAATCGTGCATTCAATCGCATTGATGCGAGAGCCGAACATTGCGATGGTCTCGCCTGATCCTCGCATGCATGGTGTTTGGCTCGATGTATTTAAAGCTTCTGTACCTCGCGACGAAGACCCAGGACCGGAGATGTACCGCAGGCAGGATTTCATGCTTCTTGCTCGCGACGAGGAGCATGGTCCGATTGTTCGTGTATGGCGCACGCATGTTGTGCTCGATCGATATGCGGACGGCCGTCAGCCTCAGGAAATCATCGCTTCCAACACGTTTGCCTATGACTTTCAGAGCGCCGTGCCGAATGAGCTTCATATAACCTTGCAAGAGTTTATTCGGATTGTCGAGGGTGTACGTCGACTTCCGCATGCGGACAACCAGGCGTCGGTCAAGCCGATCGTTCGCCGAGAATAGAACAGATTGGGGGGTACATGTTTTCGCTCATCTCTGCGTGCGTGCTCGCCATGTTGCCCTGTGTCAACGGAGAGAAAGATCCGAGCCTGAACCTGCGAGCGGATCTCGCTTCTGTATCATTCGAGAGCACCCTTCCGCAATATGTGCTTGATTATGACACGGTCATGCTGACTTGGTGCGATGAAAGCCAAACGTTTGCGCTGGCGATCAACGGTACGCCCGTCTCCGTAGATACTTACGTCGATGGAAACGGGTGGCCATCGTTCGCGGGCATGTACTCGAACGGTGAGCCACAGGTATACGGCGCGGTCATTCCTGGGGCAATCTCGACGGAGTACGCGGTGGAAATTACTCGCCCGGGTGTTCTTCCGATGCTGTTGGCCGTCGTGCAAGTCAACGATGTTCCGATTGTGATCGAAGGCAAAACATGCGACTGCTCAGACAGGATCGATCTTTCCTGTACGACGCTGAAGTGTCGCAATGAATCGTCCTGCGGTTCAACCCATACCTGCAAATTCACGCAGATCGTGGTCGATTAGACAAGGCGGTTTCCATCCGCGCGCATCGATGGCCGCATCAGGATGATTCTCGCAAGGACTGAACGGGGCTGAGCCGCGATCCGAGGATTGTCAGAATCGTGTCTCCCTCAAGCACTCGCGGCGGCGGTCGGTAGTAGACCTCGTTCAGCGTGTCATTCTGCGCGGGCGGCAGTGTGCGTACCGTGCCCGGGGCATTTCGCATCATGGATTCCACGTTCTCCGGCTTCGCAGTTCTGAATACGATGTCAGTATCGCGCAGTGTCACGCTTCGAACTCCGATGGCCGCAGCGCCTGCCCGGATGCGCGCCAGCATGAGTAATCGAGAAACCGGCCTGGGCAGCGAGCCGTAGGCGGTAACCAGATCAGTCTCGACTTTGTCCAAATCGCCGGAGCTGGTCGCGACGGCGATCCGGCGGTAGGCCTCCATTCGCCGGATATCACTTGCGATATACGTTCGTGGAATCACTCCGGTGATTCCCAAGTCTACCGTGGTCGTGCTTGGCGGCGCATCAACAACCTCATTCCTGAGTGACCGAACGCTTTGCTCGAGCAGACGGCAATACATGTCATAACCAACAGCCGCGATGTGCCCACTCTGTTCCGACCCGAGCAGGTTGCCTGCGCCGCGTATCTCAAGATCGCGCATGGCGATCTTGAATCCTGCACCGAGCATGCTGTACTCTTCGATCGCGGCCAGACGTCTCTTGGCCACGTCGCTCAACCCTCGGTCTTGAGGGAGCAGCAGATAGCAGTAGGCTCGGTGTTTATGTCGTCCGACGCGCCCTCGCAACTGGTGCAGTTCGGCAAGTCCGAAGCGGTGGGCGTCATCGATGATCATCGTGTTGGCAGTAGGAATGTCAATGCCGCTCTCGATGATCGTCGTGCAGACCAGGATATCAGCCTCACGACGAATAAACGCCAGCATGATCTCTTCAAGCTCACCGTCGGCCATTTGTCCGTGCGCAGTCACAATTCTGGCGGATGGCGCAAGCCTCTGCACTCGGTCGGTCGCCGAACGGATATCATGGACGCGATTGTGCACATAATACACTTGCCCTTCGCGGGCAAGTTCACGACTGATCGCGTCGGAAATCCGCCGCTCGGAGTACGGCATGACCTCGGTGACTATGGCGCGACGATCGGCGGGAGGGGTCGTCAGGCTCGAAATGTCCCGGATTCCAAGCATCGCCATGTGAAGCGTGCGTGGAATCGGCGTGGCGCTGAGCGTGAGAACGTCCACGGTTAATCGAAGTTGAAGTAGACGTTCTTTGTGCTCAACGCCGAATCGTTGCTCTTCGTCGATGATCACCAAGCCCAGATCAGCGAACTCCACATCTGCACTCAGCAGTCTGTGCGTGCCGACCACCACGTCAAGCTGCCCCGATCGAAGTCGCCGAAGCAGATCGGCAGTCTCCCTTCCGGTACGGAACCGCGAAAGGCTCTCTACAGAGAACGGATATCCTGCGAAACGCTCGCGAAATGTTCGCTCGTGCTGCTCACTCAGCAGCGTCGTCGGCACAAGCACGGCGACCTGCTTCCCGAATTCCACCGCCTTGAAGGCCGCACGAATCGCCAGCTCGGTCTTACCGAAGCCCACATCGCCGCAGACCAGTCGATCCATCGGCCTGGGCGATTCCATATCTCGCTTGATTGCGGCGATCGCCGCGAGTTGATCTTCCGTCTCCTGGTACGGAAACTCCGCCTCAAATTCCAGCATCCAAGGCGTGTCCGCGGGATATCTGATCCCGGGCAGTGATTCGCGCGCGGCCCTCACACGCAGCAGCTCCGCAGCGAGGTCCCGCACGCTCTCGCGCACACGCTCTTTCTGGTGCTTCCATCTCGTGCCGCCGAGCGTGCTGAGCGGAGGCTTTCCTTTGAACCCGCCGACATATCGCTGCACAAGGTCGATCTGCGTCACCGGGACATGCAGCCGCGCGCGATCTGCGAACTCCAGGGTCAGATATTCCTGCGCATCACCGGCACCCGTACGGCCGGGCAGTCGCTTCGGCGCAATCATGCCCAGCCCGACAAAGCGTGCGATGCCGTGATCCGTATGCACAACATAGTCGCCTGGTGCAAACTCCAGAAAGGCATCGATGGTCTTGGATGCACGCAACCGACTCGTGCGCCGTCTAGTCTGAAAGCGATGCAGCAGCTCGTGATACGGTGCGATGATCTGGGCATCCAAACCACCCATGTCCGTGGCCAAGAAACCCCTATGCACATACACCCGTGCGGATACGATGTTCGCACCCGGCGCAAACTGGCTCCGAAGCTCTTCAAACCGCTGATATTCCCCTTCATTGGCGCATGTCACAACCACTTTTCTCGGGGTAGGGTGCTCACCGAGAGCCGCCAGCTCCTGCATCGCATCGCCGATCTCCCGCGAGAAGGTCGGGAGCGGCTGCAGGGCCAGTGGAACACAAAGCCTGCTGCGTGATGGCTTGGGAACAGCCAGGCTCAGTTCCGCAATGCCGAAGGCGCGTGACTCAAGCTCACGCAATACCTCTCGCGGCGGCAATACCCCCCTCTCGCCGTCATATACGCGTTCGAAATACCCGCGAGCCTGTTCGGCCATCTCCTGTGGTTCAAGAAGCAGCACAGCCATTGATGGCGGCAGGAGTGCAGTGGGGTGTTCCCCTTGGGCAAGCTCGATCGGATCGATGCGTGCGGCTATGAGCAGGGTCTGCTCGATGGCGGCATCCGATCCCATGGTATCGAGGTCGATCTCGTGGAGTTGTTCGATGTCATCACCGAAGAAATCGAGCCGTACCGGTCCTTCGCCGCCGACAGGAAAAATGTCGATGATCCCGCCGCGGACCGCGACATCACCCGGATCTTCGATCACATCGCGCCGGACATAACCTGCCCGATCCAGCCAATCGAGCAGATACCCGGGTGCGATCGTGCATCCCCTGCGAATGTCAAGAAGTAATCGGCCCATCGCATCTCGCGGCGGGGCCGGTTGCATAAGGCTGTGAATCGGCGCCACGACGATCGACGGGGTATGGCGTGCAGGCTCGCCGAGCGCTCGCAGTGTCAGCATTCGCTCAGCAAGCAACTCGTGAATCACACCCGATGTCCCGGGCATCATCTCGAGCGCGGGTAGATGCAGCGCATCGCAGCCCAGACCTGTCAACTCATTCCACGCTTCTTCAGCGTCGTCGGTGTGTGCAGTCACCAGCAGCACGCCGCGGCCCAAGGCCTTTGAAATGCTTGCTGCAAGAAAGGTCGCAGCCGATCCGCACACACCGCCTGCCGCGCAATGCCCGCCCTCATCCAGTGCGCGCACAAGTGGATCGATGTGCATCGATCGAGACAGATCGTCGAGAAGTTGCGTTGCAGCCAGGGGCATATCCGCGCATGCCTACGCCCAGACGACCCTCCCGCACGTCGGCAGGTCCGTCTTGAGGCGGCGTTTGTACGGCCGGATGGTACACACGTGTTACCAGTTGGGTGCGCGGGCGCAGCATCACCCGTAGTGCGCCCTGCTCAACAAGAAAGGCGCCGGTTCGCGTTTCATGCGCGCACTGACAGCCCACTTCGTGCTCTCTGGAATGTCTGACGGAGTACCGAACCATGCACAGAACGCAACGTTATCGTGATCTGGCCTTTCGTTGTGCGCTCGGCGATGACGTGCTGCTCCTGCACGCCTTTCATGGTGTCGAAAGGCTCGGCAGGCTTTTTCAGTACGACCTCGAGCTTCTCAGTGAGCACACGCGCATCGACCCGAACAAGCTTCTGGGACAACCGGCCTGCGTTCGAGTCGATACACCACACGGAGATCGCTGGTTTCACGGCATCGTGACCCGGTTCGTTGTGGCACGCAGCGATTCGCACCTGCATACCTACCGGGCTACGCTGCGTCCATGGCTCTGGATGCTTACGCGTACGACCGACTGCAGGATCTTTCAGGATATGACCGTTCCGCAGATCCTGACCGAGGTCTTCCGCACGTTCGGATTCGCAGACGTGCGGCACCACCTCACCCATGACTACGCACAGCGGGAATACTGTGTGCAGTATCGTGAAAGCGCCTTCGATTTCGTCAGTCGTCTGATGGAAGAAGAAGGCATATACTACCAGTTCGAGCACACAGATGACCGGCACGTTCTCGTGCTACACGATTCATCCATCGGGCACACGCTCGCTCGCGGGTGCGGGAAACTCCCTCTTCGCGACCAGGCCCGAGGCGCCGGAGCCATCGACAGTGTCTGGAACTGGGCCTGCGACCATCAGGTGTTGCCCGGTGCGCTCAGCCTTGAAGCCTTTGATTTCAAAGATCCTTCCAAGCCGCTGCGCGTTCGCGACCGCTTCGAACGTGATCACGCTCACGACGAATACGAAGTCTTTGACTATTCAACCCGGTACGACGACCAAGATATCGGCGACCGGCTCGCACGGGTCCGGCTCGAGTCCATTCAGGCTGCGCATCGCATCACTACAGCCGAGACCGACGCCCGGCATGTTTCCACGGGCAAACTCATCCGCCTTCGCCGCTCGCGCAGCGCTGCGGTCGATGAGCCGCTGCTGATTACCGCAGCGACCTATCGCCTGCGCAACGATGCCTTTGATGCGCATACTCAGTCGCCCGGCGAGCCTGTCTTCCAGTGCGCTTTCGAGGCGCTCCCCCTGGGGGTGCCCTATCGCGTGCCACAGACGACGCCCAGACCCGAAATCCGCGGGCCGCAGACGGCGATCGTCGTGGGTCCAACCGGGCAGGAGATCTATGTCGACGAGCACGCCCGGATCAAAGTCCAGTTCCACTGGGATCGTTACGGTCGGGCAGATGAATCCAGCAGTTGCTGGATTCGAGTCAGCCAGCCGTGGGCCGGCAAAGGGTATGGTGGGCTGGCCATACCCCGTATCGGGCAGGAAGTGATTGTCGAGTTTCTGGAGGCCGATCCCGATCGCCCGATCGTCACCGGTCGTGTCTACAACGCCGCCAGCATGCCGCCCGTCAGCAACGCCGGACGCGACAAGCAGGCCAAGCCCGGCGAGAAGCCCTACCCCTCGCCGCAGAGCGTCAAAGAAGCAGCCATGATGACCAGCATCCGCTCCCAAAGCCTTGGCGGCAGCGGCGGCCACAACGAAATCACCATGAACGACACGGCAGGAGCAGAGGGGCTGTTCATCAAAGCACAGATGGATGAGGTTCACATCGTAGGAAACGACCGGCTGGATATGGTCGGCAACAACGAAGCTCGGGAAGTCGGCAACGACCGCGCCCGCAAGGTCGGCAATAACGAAGTGGTCGAAATCGGCGTCAATGCCATGGAGAAGGTCGGCACGGACAAGATTGTCGATGTCGGCAATACCCTCGTAATTCAGGCAGGCACGTCGATCACGCTCAAATGCGGTGCGTCGATGATCCACATGAATCAGGCGGGTTTCATCACCATCAGCGGCACGGTCATCAACGTCGCCGGCGCGGCGAACTGCAACATGGCCGCACCCGTGACCAGCGTCACCGGTGGGCTGCTGATGATGACCAACGGTGCAATCAACATGGTCAACGGCGCGGCGCTGACAACAGTCAACTCGGGTGGAAAGGCATCGGTAAAGGCCGCGGGTGATGCGATGGTGCAAGGGGCAACGGTGAAACTGAACTGATCTCGACCACGGCATAAGAAGGACTCAAGCCATGCCCGCTGGGTGCGTTTCGATATGACAACATATATCGGCGCGGGCAGGTCTGGCCGGCAATCCCGAGCGATCTCTGGGGACAGCACATGACACGCGTGATTCATGCCCAATTCGAAGATTCAGGCCGCGACCGTACGGGGTCATTCCTGCACGCCGCGATCGAGGGCTCGGCAACGGAGAATGTTCGACCGTCTGCTGAGCCAACACCGGCGAAGAGTTCTTCTCGCTCAAAGACTCGCCTGTCATTCGCGGGCCTGGCCTTTCCGACGCCTCGCGAACAGCGCCGAATTGCTGTGCATGACAAACGAGAACTCCGTCGGGCGCTTCGTGATGGAACGAAACACCCGGCCCCAGCTCCACGATCCATGTATGCACTCGTCCTCAAAGATGACAAGGGCCGACTTTACATCGTGTTGTCAGGCGATGACGGCTCGGTGGCCGTGCCCTTCAAGCCGGGCGTGATGGCGGATCCTCACGACCCGCTCTCGACCGGCGGCTACTTGCCTGCTTCCAAGATCCCCCGCCCGGGGCGTGGGCAACCTCACCAGCAGCAGATCATGCAGGCGATTGCTGCGCAAGCCTTGGCTGAAACCGAGCAGTCGCCAGATGATGAGAGGGATGGTCTCAGTCGTCCAAGTCGCGGACAGGAACTGACCGCCATGCTTCAACAGATGGGAATGGGGGCAGGGCAGCAGATTCTCGGCCAGATGCTCGCATCGCTCCTGGATTCGAACAACGAAAGCATGAAGAGCCTGTTGGATTCGCTGACCAATCCCGCAGCGCTGGGAACGATGGCGGGCAACATGGCGCTGGGCGGAGCGCTGAGTGCGGCAACGGGCGCACTGATGGGCGCATGGGGTGTGGATGACGCCGCCAGCATGGGCGAGCAACTCGCCAAGCACGCCGTGGGGCAGGCGCTCGGCCCGTTGCAGGGGCATGTACAGGGGATGATGGCCTCACGGATCGGCCTTACGGACTCAGCCGAAATCCGAAGCCTCGAAGAGAAGGTCAAGGAGTTCTTCAGCGGCCCGACAAGCAATGCAGATGCACTCGCCGTGGGGCTTGGGCACACGGATATCAAAGCGAACGCGGTCGCCGCCGCGTCGGGAAATGTATTTGTTGAAGGCGTCGCACTCGCGCGCGAGGCCGACCCGACATCGCCGGGGGGCGTGAAGGTCTACCAGGGGTCGGGCACCGTGCTGACCAACACCAGTCGCACAGCACAGCAGGAAAGCAGAACCGAGGATGGCGTATTTTCGACCTTCGCCGCGACAGTCTATGTCGGAGGGCCGTTGGCGGGGGATCTGCCAGCGCCGGAAGAACAGGAAATGACTGGCGATTGCGCAGACGCGAGTAATGCAGATACAAGCAAAAGCAACAACGCAGACGGACATGATTCAGCCAACGGCAAAGCATCAGACGAACAATTGAATGGTGGAAATACTCCATCAGAAGACGCGGACTCAGCGAATAATAATACAAAACCAACACTCCCCGATGAAGAAAGGCAACGACTACACGAGATAGAGGATGAACTGGATGCGATTAGCCAGCAAGAGCGCAAGGCACTTGACGACGCGAATAGCGGTCGGATATCAGAGGAAGAATTTGGTCAGATTATGGACAAACTTCAGCAAGACTCGGAACAACTGCACCAACAATATAATGACACACTAAGCAAATACGATGTACCGGAAGGCGTTGATTCAGACGGATATATAAATAAGCCGTTTGACAAACAATTAAACAATCAAGAGATTGATTCTTTCGATCGATCAAATGATGGCCGGATTGACAATCATACAGTACAAGAATCAAAGACTATCAAAAATCCTGACGGCACGACAACTACAATAACGCGTAATCCTGATGGAACCGTGACTCGGGAAGATACGAGTACTCTACACGACAACAGAGTTGACATTGGGTTAGGTATAAAAGTTGGCAGCAAGACAGATCACAAAGTTACGACAATATATGCTCCGGATGGGACTCCAATTTATCGCGAAGAGACTACGCAAAATCATAGTGGGTTCAATAATCAACTTGGCGACAAAATTGGTTGGACATCTGGAAGCACTATTAAAGCTGGGGCTGAAGGAGTAGACGGCTGGAAGGGCGCGGAAATCTCGATTACGTCAGGGCCTTCGTTTTCTGCCGGGAGTATGCAGGCGGACTGGCATGTATTTGGCGGTTCAGTCGGGGGTGGAATCGATCCATCAACAATGTCCGGGCCTGGGTTCTCGATTGGGAAGGAATCCGGAACCTTTAAATTACCTAGGGGCGATGTTGAAATACACTGGAACAAGAAAAACTAGCTCGACATTATGCGATGGTCATGGCCCATTATTAATTGTCGTTTACAAATAACTATTCTGCAATTAACCTGACAGTGGATATGATGGCCAAATGTATTTGATCTGTAGTCTGAGTCATATTCCGCATCTACCCTCCCCCTATGCCCTTCCTCGCCCTCGACCTCGGCACATCCAGCGTCAAAGTCGTCCTCTGCAACGACCAGGGCCAGATCCTCTCTTCCGCCACCGCTGAATACCCCCTCCACCAACCCCACCCGGGGTGGAGCGAGCAGCACCCCGACGATTGGTGGAACGCATCCGCAAACGCCATCCGGCGCACGCTTGCCTCTGCCGCGACAGTCTTATCCGTCCCGCAGGCTGATATCGCGGCATCCATTCACGCAGTCGGCCTCTCAGGCCAGATGCATGGCTCAGTCTTTCTCGATGCCCACGCTCCTGCATCCGGGGGCCGCGCTTCCCCCCTCCGCCCAGCCATCCTCTGGAACGACCAGCGCACCGGACCGCAGTGTGAAGCCATCCAGTCAATCCTCGGAGGTCGGCGAGCATGCGTCGAGCAGTTAGGCAACGCCCCGCTCCCCGGGTTCACTTTGCCGAAACTCATGTGGGTTCGTGAGCACGAGCCGGATACGTGGCGCCGCGTCCGTCACCTGCTTCTACCGAAAGACTTCATCCGATTTCGGTTGACCGGCGAACTGGCGACCGATGTCGGCGATGCAGGCGGTGTGCTCCTCTTCGATCTGCATCAACGCAGTTGGAACACGCAGGTCGCGGAGAAACTCGGGATTGATCCCGCGGTGTTGCCTGCGGTCTACGAAAGCTGCGCGGTGACCGGGCAAATCACGCCGCACGCGGCGGCCGAAACAGGGCTTGCACCCGGAACACCCGTGGTCGCGGGGTCGGGCGATAACCAGTGCGCTGCGGCGGGGTCGGGCATCGTGTCACCCGGCCAGGTGCTTGCGGTCTTGGGGACAAGCGGCGTCATGTACGCGCATTGCGAGATACCAACTCCCGACCTCGGTGAACCCCCGGGTCGCCTCCAGACGTTCTGTGCCCCAGATGGCAACGCAGCGGCGCCCGGCCAATGGTGTTCCACCGGTTGCATGCTCTCTGCCGCAGGCGCACTGGCATGGTGCCGCTCGGTCATTGCGCCTGAAGTTCCATTCGATGTGTTGATGCACGAGGCCGAAAGCGCTCCGCCTGGGTGCGACGGCCTGCTCTTTCTGCCATACCTCACCGGTGAACGGTGCCCCCACCCCGATCCAGCCGCACGCGGCGGCTGGATCGGTCTTACAGCGCGCCACACCCGTGCCCATCTTGTGCGGGCCGTGCTTGAGGGGGTGACGTTCGGCATGGGGCAGATGCTCGACCTCATGCGCACCGCAGGTGTTCGAGTCGAGCGCATCGGCCTCAGCGGCGGCGGCAACCGCTCAGCACTGTGGAGGCAGATTCAGGCCGATGTCTATGGTGTTCCCGTCTGTTCGACCGAGGGTGACGAATCAGGCAGCGCATTGGGGGCGGCCCTGCTTGCCGGCGTCGGCATCGCTCGATGGCCATCCCTTGCAGCGGCCGCTGCCGAATCTGTCCGTATGACTGAGATGCGCGACCCTCAGTCTCCCGAGGCCTACGCAAACGTCCGCGCGGTGTATGCCGGGGTATATGCCCGATTGCGAGAGGTTTTCATCGAGTTGGCTTGCGGTTGAAGCAATCCTCATGCTGCATCTGCGCATGCCACGCGGCTCGGGCTGCGGGCATATATTGCCCACGCTTCATTCTTCAACACGCGAACACACGAGTCATGCGCGATCAAGATAATCCTCTTGGCGCACGCTCCAACCCATCGACACCATGAACTCGCGAATCTCGTCGTCACTGAGATACCGTTCGATCGCCGATTCCGGCAGCGCGAAGCGAGTCTCGCTCAGCACGCCCCCTTCCGGTCGATCGCTCTCGCGTTTGCTGTCCGAATGATAATGCTCGCGGGCATACGCCACGGCATGCGCGACGTGGCTTTCGTCAAACGGCCATTCCCAGCCATTCCAGATCGTTCGGAAAAAACCGCCCGGGTCTTGTTTGAACTGGTCAAAACTCACCCGATGCGGCTGCACCCGCCACCAGGCCATGTACTGCTTGTATCGATAGAGATCCTGGTTCGGTCCGAACGAATGCAACTGCCCGCGGCAATACAGGCTGTTCAGTCGGTGCAGCGGATTGCGTATCAGATAAACGGCACGATCCTCTGGGAACGCTTCGCGCCATTCCTCAGGAGATGGCCGTAGATGCGGCCACTTGCTGACCACGAACGGGGCATTCCCCTTGATCTTGGCCATCACCAGACGTGTCAGCGCAACAACCGGCGGGGTCAGCCGATGCCCCTCAGCCTTGAACAGGTCGACCAGTTCCGCCTGCTCGGGTGGATGCGGGTACAGAGGGCCTGTCCGCGGCCAAGGCCCAAGCACCTCGTCACCGACCGGATATCCCCACGGAGACGCCGCGGCATACGCCGTCACGCTCGAACCCGAGCGAGCAAGCGCATGCAGGCGGCATACGGTCACGTCGATGCCCCTCCGCCTTCCGATCGATGCTGCGGCCGCATCAAGGGAAAGAGCAGGACATCCCTGATCGATGTCTGGCCGGTAAGCAGCATCACCAACCGATCAACCCCGATCCCCAGCCCGCCTGCGGGGGGCATGCCGACCTTGAGGGCATGCAGAAAATCCTCATCGATCGTTCGGAACGTGCGCTCTTCATCCTTGATCCCCGCGAGCTGCTCACGGAACTTGGCTTCCTGCACATCAGGATCATTCAATTCCGTGTACGCATTGGCGATTTCCATCCCGGCGACAAATAGTTCAAACCGCTCAGCGATATCCGGATGGCCCTTCTTCGAGCGCGTCAGCGGGCACAGCGGCGCTGGATAATCCATCACAAAAGTTGGCAGTGTCGGGTCAATCGCCCGCTCGGCTTCGTCAAATAACTCTTGCACGAGCAGCAGGCGATCTACGCCGTCCGTCTTCAGGCCGCGCTCGGCCGCCGCCGCACGCACCTTGGCGTCGTCACTCAGCGGAAACCCGAAGGCACGCTCGAACAAGTCGGCATACGTTACACGATCAAATGGCTGCGCATAATCGATCGCACACTCACCGTATGCAATCACGATCTCGTTACCCGAATCCGCGCTCGATGCGGTGGTCGCCAGCGATCGAATCAGGCTCTCCGTCAGTTCCATCATGGTCAGGTAACTCCCGAAGGCCTCATATACCTCGACCATGCTGAACTCTGGATTGTGCGAACGATCAACGCCCTCGTTGCGGAAGTTCCTTGCCACTTCATAGACGCGAGGCATCCCCCCGACCAGCAGCCGCTTGAGAAACAGTTCCGGAGCAACTCGCAGATACAAGTCGATGTCAAGCGCATTCATGTGCGTCACAAACGGCCGGGCCGCCGCCCCGCCCGCCAGCGTCTGGAGCACCGGCGTATCCACCTCCACGAATCCGCGATCATCGAGAAAACGCCGCATCTGCGAGATCAGCCTCGCCCGCAGCAAAAAGACATCCAGCGTCTGCGGGTTGGCCCACAAATCCACATATCGACGCCGATACCGAAGCTCGATGTCCTGCAGTCCTTCGTGCTTTGCCGGAGGAGGAACCAGGCTCTTGCTCGCGGGGTGGATCGACGAGCACCACAGCGTCACCTCCCCCGTGCGCGTCTTCATGATGCGCCCTTCCGCCACCAGCACGTCGCCGAGGTCGGTCAGTTTCGCCAACTCGAAACCGGCTGCGTCCACGTCCCGCTGGCTCACCGCGATCTGAAGATCGCCGGTGGCGTCGCGCAGGTTCATCCATACGAGTTTCCCCGTGTCCCGGATCAGCATCGCCCTTCCGGCCACCCGACGCACCGGCCGCGGATCTTGAAATCCCGGCTCCTTTCCGCGGGCCGCGACCTCTTTATCCGCGGCTTCGTCCCATGCCCCCTTCGCTTCCGCCAGCGTCACCAGACCCTCCGTCCGCTCGCCGTAGGGGTCAAGCCCAAGCGATCGGACGGCCTCCCGATTCGCGCGCCGCTGCCGCTCCTGCTCATGCAGGTTCGGCTCACCTGAAGACGCTTCTGTTGATACTGGCGGAACACTCATGCCCGGATGCTATGGGGGCCGAGCCGCAAACCCCAGTTTATCGCGATCCCCTCGCCGAAACGGTCAACGTCATCGCCTCATCGCACAACGGCTTGACTCCCCCGCTGATCAGATCCGCCAGCGTCGCATCATCCAGTATGTCCATCGCCGCCTTGGCCGCAAGGTCTACCGTCCGATGCAGCGGGCATAGGGTGCTCCCGTGATTCGCCAGGCCCAGCGGGCATGTCGTGATTCGTTCCAGCGTGCCCACGCTCCGAACGATCTCCAGCAACTTGATCTCCGCTGCCGGCCGCGCAAGCCGATACCCCCCGCCCACACCGCGCCGGCCCGTAATGAGCTTGCTCGATGACAACTGCTGCAGCACTTTGGCCAAATAGTTGTTCGGAACCTTGGCTTTCTCGGCAAGTTCAATCGTCGAAGTCAGCTGCTCGGCATCCTGGGCATATGCAAGCAGGGCCATCGCGCGCAGGGCATATTCCATCGTGTGCGAGAACATCCGATTCTCCGGCCCAACCCAAGGAAAACACCGGGTCGCTGGCATGGCCAGCATACCCGAAACCCCTGATTCAGCGAGTCACGCCATCAAGCTGGCGACGTTCTTGCGAATTCAGGCCATCAACAGGGATCGAACTCAGCAGATCCTCGATGATCGCATCCACGCTCACCCGGTCTGCTTCCGCCGAGAAATTCGTCAGCAGACGATGCCGAAGCACCGGGTGTGCAATTTGCCGAATGTGCTCATGCGTCACATGCATGGAGCCGCTGAGCACCGCCTTGGCCTTTGCCGCCAAAATCAGGTTCTCGCTCGCTCGAGGCCCTGCCCCCCACCCGACATACTGCTCAACCAAACGAGGCCGCGAAAGCCCGCCCTCCATCGGCTCAGTCACGCGCGTCGCACGCACCAGCCGCAACGCATACCGGATCACATGCTCCGCCGCCGGAATCTGCCTCACCAACTCCTGCACGCGGCGAATGTCATCCCCCGAAAGCACCCGCGACGCTGTCGCCCGAACCCCGCCTGTCGCCCGACGCACAATCTCCAGTTCCTCGTCCGCCGAGGGATACTCGATCATGATCTGAAACATGAATCGATCCAGTTGCGCCTCCGGCAGCGGATACGTCCCTTCCTGCTCGATCGGGTTCTGCGTAGCCAGGACAAAGAACGGCTCGGGCAGATCGTGCCGCTTTCCGCCCGCCGTCACCTGCCGCTCCTGCATGGCCTCAAGAAGGGCTGCCTGGGTCTTCGGCGGCGTCCGGTTGATCTCGTCCGCCAGAATCACATTCGCGAAAATCGGCCCCGGCACAAACGCCAAATTGCGCGTGCCAGTGGCCTTGTCCTCCTGAATTACTTCCGTCCCGGTGATATCACTCGGCATCAGGTCAGGAGTGAACTGCACACGGCTGAACGCCAAACCCAGCGTCTGCGCAATCGTCGAAATTAACAGCGTCTTGGCCAGACCCGGCACGCCCACCACCACCGCATGTCCGCGGCAGAAAATCGCCATCAACATCTGCTCAACGACGGCATCCTGCCCGACAATCACCCGCTGGATCTCATCCTTGAGCCGGGTATACGCCGTCCGGACTTCCTCCAGCCTCCGTGTGGCGTCTGCGCTCTCACCCCCGACGGTCATGTCTTCAGGCATGCGCTCGATCCTTCCTGCTTGGGGCTCCCCGAACGATCGTACCGGAATCACCGGCACTCGCCGCGGCGGCCGCCAACAATCCCACCATGATCGAGCGCTCCGAGCGTGCTGGCCCCGCCTTGGTTGATGTCCGTATGCACTTGGCACGGCCCGACCGCCCGGTCGTCGCCCGGGTCGTCGAAAATCGCCGTTGCACCGCCTCCGCAAAGGCCGCGGCATTCGTCCGACACATCACCTTCGATCTCTCCGGAACGGTGCTCGAAGGCCAGTTCGTCGCGGGACAATCCTTCGGAGTGCTCCCTCCAGGCCTCGATGATAAGGGAAAACCCCACAAACTCCGTCTCTACTCCTTGGCCAGCCCGACTGTCGGCGAAGATGGGCAAGGCCGCATCGTCGCCACCACCGTGAAACGCAACATCGTCGAAGATCCTGTCTCTAACAAGCTCCACCTTGGTGTCGCTTCCAACTTCCTTTGCGATTCCCAGCCTGGCGATGAAGTCCGGCTCACCGGTCCAAATGGCAAGCGGTTCGTCCTTCCTGCCGATCCTGGCGCACACGACTATTTCTTCATCGCCACCGGCACCGGCATCGCCCCGTTCAGGGGGATGCTGCTTGATCTTCTTGCGGCCGAAGTGCCCTCCCGAATTACCCTCATCACGGGCGTCGCCTACGCCTCCGACCTGCTCTACCACGACGAACTCGTCTCCCATGCCCTGAAACATCCGAATTTCACCTATCTCACCGCAATCAGCCGCGAACGCCAGCCCGATGGCGCCCCCCCGATGTACGTCCAGGACCGTCTCGGTCGCGAAATTGACCGCCTAGGGGAAATCCTGGCCTCGGATCGATCCCTGATCTATATCTGTGGCGTCGCAGGCATGGAGCTGGGGATCTTCCAGCGCCTGACTGACGTACTGGATACCGAAGCACGGCAAGGTTTCCTCGAGATCGACCCCGAGGTTGCTCAAAACACCGCGACGTGGGACCGTTGGATGATTCACAAACAAGTCCGGCCCACACGCAGGGTCTTTCTCGAGGTCTACTGAGCACAACCTGTGGAATAGGTTTTGGGGGTTCTGTTTGGTTGATCTTCCAACGGGGCGTTGGTAACTTTCTCCCTCCCCGCGACGGAGGGTCTGGGTGATGGGTCGGACGACCGGCCCGCCCATGCAGTCCGGACCATGGCTCTTGAGAAGAAGGGCGATCGCTTGCGCGCACACGGTGTGGGACGAACTCTCGGGCTGACGGCGATCGTCACAGCGCTCTGGGTCTCGCCGGTTACGGCCCAGTTCGACGACATCCCCGCCGGCATCATCCGCGAACGGGCGGCCCTCAACCCCCAACAACGCGCGCAGATCCAGGCGTATATCAACGCGCACGCGCCCCTGCTCGGCAGCGACAAACCCGCCGAACGCTCCGCAGCGCGCGTCAACCTTCGCCGCCCCCTCATGGATAGCGAGGTCTCCGTCTCCTTTCGCATCGATTACAGCGCCGACCTCACCCCACGCCTTCGCGAACTCATTCGTCGTCAGAATCGCGAGTCCTCCGTCGCTGCCATTTTGCTCGCGGGCGAGCTGGCCACTTTCGAGGCCGCACAGCTTGCAGTCTCTGAGCTTTCCAATACCGACCCGATCATCCGCTATCAGGCGGCCTACGCCATAGGCCTTACCCTCAACACCGCTGCGCGCCGGTCGCCCGCCATGACCGCCGACCAGTGCATGGCCCTCGTCACCGCACTCGGCCAGCGCATCAAATTCCTCCCCAATCCTGATGCCGGCGCCGACGAGGCCGACCCCTTCCCATCAGGCTCGCCTCAGCCTGTCGCCGTCGATCCTCAACGTGAGGAAACCGACCCCTGGGTGCTCGATCGGATCATGCGCTCGCTCGCCGCCGCGATGGAGGGCGATTCCGCCACCTTCGAACCCGTTCGACGCAAGGCCACTCGTGTCCTCTGCTCCAAAACCATTGCCCGCATGCGGACCGAGCAGGCCGCCGCGGCAGACGCCATGGTGCTCGAAGTCCTCCTCCGCGGCGTGCAGACGATCGAGCGTTCGTTCCTGACTGCGACGCACGACCGCCAGACCCTTCAGTTGATTATCGCGTTGGGTGCCGACGCCCTGCGTTATGTCGCCGCGGTCAGCCGCACCATTCCGGCCGATGATCCTCGGCGCGAGCTGCTCCTTCGCCTGACCAGCGCAGGCGAGAACACCGTGCAGTTTGTGCGCGGCCAGATCGACGGCCGCAACCCCGAGAATTTTGAGATCACCAAGGCGCTCACCGACGGCAATCAGCAGGATTTTCGCCGTCGTGTCGATCGTCTCATCGGTGCTGACGGCGTGCTCATCCGCGAACCCTACAGCCTTCGCATTGAACGCTTCCGCTGAATGCTCCCACGGCGGCATGGGCGCCGTCCCCGCGCTCTGATAGGCTCACGTGCGCCATGTCGAAGCTTCTCGCCCCCGTGCTTGTCCTCGTGGCGCTGGTCGTCGGCCTTGTCGTGATCGACCCGCCCCCGCCTCCGGCCGACTTCGCCTACATCAACCGGGGCGATGTCAACACGCTTGACCTTCAGCGCATGAGCTGGATGCAGGACCTCCGCGTCGCCCGCATGATCTTCGAGGGCCTCGTCGCCAACGATGTTTTCACCTACGGCTTCGAGCCCGTCCCCGCCGTGGCCGAGAGCTGGGAGATCGAGCGCTATACCGAAGACGTGGGCGGCATGCCCATCCCGCGCGAACGTTACACCTTCCATCTGCGCGAAGATGCTCGTTGGTCGAACGGAAGTCCTGTACAGGCTTCCGACTTCGCCTACGCCTGGATGCGCGGAATCCTCCCCGACATTGCCTCAGACTACGCCAAGATGTTCACCTTCATCCGTGGTGTCGATGACTTCAAGCAGTGGCGAAGCGAGCAGACACGGCAGTTCACAACGCGCACCCGGGGCATGACCGACGAAGAAAAGGCCAGGGCCGCACGCGAACTCTGGGACCAGACGCAGGAGCGCTTCCGGACCACCGTCGGCATCAAGACCCCCGACAGCCGCACGTTCGTCGTCGAACTCGCCGAACCCGTGCCCTATTTCCTCGATCTCTGCGCCTTCCCGCCCCTCTTTCCCGTCTACGAACCGCTGGTCCGCCAGTACGACGAACTGGATCCTCTCACCGGGCGCATTCAACCCCGGGAAGGGTGGACCAAACCGCCGCATATCGTCTGCAACGGCCCGATGATGCTGACGCGCTGGCGCTACCTCCGCGAGATGCGATTCGAACGCAATCCCTATTACTGGAATCCCGACGTGCTCGGCGTCAACTCCATCAGCATCCCCAGTGTCGCCGATCCGAACGCGCAGGTGCTCGCCTTCGAGCGGGGCGAAGTCGGCTGGGTCAGCGATGTCACCGTCGGCTATCGCGTCGAGATGCTCCGCAAGAAACGCGATTTCTACGACGAGCACAAAGACGAGTACACACGTCTCAAGGCGCTCGGCCTCGATCAGTTCGAGATCGACCGTCGCCTTCCCCCCGATCCTCGCAAAAACATCCACGCCGTGCCCGCGTTCGGCACATACTGGTACAACTTCAACTGCCTTCCTCGCCTCCCCGACGGGCGACCCAACCCATTCCACGATGCCCGCGTCCGCCGTGCGTTCGCCATGATGATCGACAAACGCGCCATCTGCGAAGATGTGCAGCGCATCGGCAACCCGATCGCACGCACCATGATTCCCGCGGGCGCCATCGGCGGATACGCTTCCCCACGCGGGCTTGACTGCATCTCAGACGCGACAACGCCCGCCGAACGACAGGCCATGATCGACCGCGCCCGCGCGCTGCTCGCCGAGGCGGGCTACCCCGACCCGCGCCAACTTCCCGAGATCCAGATTCTTTTCAATAAAGACGCCGGGCACGATCTTCTCGCTCAGGTCGTGCAGCGCAACTGGCAGGAATATCTCGGCGTCCGCGTCAGCCTGGTCCAGAAAGAGGTTGGTGTTTTCCGAGATGACCTCAAAAACGCCAACTACATGGTCAGCCGCGCCGGATGGTACGGCGACTACGGCGACCCGACGACCTTCCTCGACGTCAACCGTACCGGCGACGGAAACAACGACCGCAAATACTCCAATCCCGTGTTCGATGATCTGCTCCTCCAAGCCCGGCGCGAGACCGACCCGGTCCGTCGCTTCGAAATTCTGGCCGAGGCCGAGCGCATCCTCGTCGAGGAAGATCTCCCCCTCGTGCCGATCTATGTCTACGTCAATGTCTACCTGTTCAATCCTGATCTTGTCAGCGGCATCAATCCTCACCCACGCAGCGAACAACTCATGCACCTTGTCGATATTCTCGGTGACGGCATCGGCCCTGACCGGCCGCGCGTCATGCGCCACAGCCCAGACGACAACCCCTTCAGCGACGCCAAGGCGGGCCGCCCATGATCGGCCTCATCGTCCGTCGTCTGCTGCAGTTGCCGATCATCCTTCTGGTGATCTTCACGATCACCCTTGCCCTCGCTTGGGCGCTTCCCGGCAACCCGCTTGAAAATCCTGATCGGCCCGTCCCCCCCGATATCGAATATGCCCTCAAGCAGCAATATCACCTCGACAGTTTCTGGTCGTTCTACGGCCACTACCTTTACAACGCCACGGGCGCCCGCTACATCAAAGAGCGCGCTGGGGGCGATATCGCCGAACGCCGCCGCCGCGCGATCGAAAGCGGCATCGAGCCTCCGCGTCGCCCCATCTTCGACCTCGGCCCATCACTCCGACAGCGCGATTGGTCTGTCAACACCATCATCGCCGAGTCCCTTCCCGTCTCCATGACCCTCGGCGGCTTGGCCATCCTGTTGGCGATCGCACTTGGTCTGACCGCGGGAATTCTCGGCGCCACGCGGCCCAACTCGATGCTCGATGTCACCACGCTCATCATCGCCCTCATCGGCATAAGTCTTCCCAGTTTCGTCATCGGCACGGCGCTGCTCCTGGTCTTCGGCGTCTGGCTCGGCGTCTCCCCGGTTCAGGGTCTGCACTCTCCCTGGGCGCTTCTGCTTCCCGCAGTCACACTCAGCCTTCCCTTCGCGGCCTACATCGCCCGACTCACCCGCATGGGCATGATCGACGCCCTGGCCACCGACTACGTTCGCACCGCCCGCGCAAAAGGCGTCTCCGAGCGCAACATCCTGCTGCGGCACGCCCTCAAAAATGCCTTTTTGCCCGTCCTCAGCTACCTCGGCCCTGCTACCGCGCTCGCGATGACCGGCTCCTTCGTCGTCGAGCGGGTCTTCAGCATCCCTGGGCTTGGGCGCAATTTCGTCAACGCCGTGCAGAATAAAGACTTCACCCTCATCATCGGTGTCGTCCTGGTCTTCTCGACCATGCTCATCCTGTTCAACCTCGTCGTCGATCTGCTCTACCGGTGGATCGACCCGCGGATCGAGTAAACCCGAGCACATCCCGCGATACGCCCCCAAAAAAGGGCGACTCTCTCGCAGCGCATCCCCTTTCCGCCGTTTATCGCCGGTCATCCCCGCGCGACGCGGCGGCCATCGACGTCCATTTCAAGGTTCCTCGCGCGCTTTCGACCGTCTGCTCGATAAATCGAACGCCCCGCGCCCCTTCCTCTACGCCCGGAAAATCAAACATCGCCGGGGCTTCCAACCCCCCAGCGTGCTCCCGAATCGCTCTCCCGACCGCGTTGTAGATATTCGCAAACGCCTCGAAAAACGCCTCCGGATGCCCCGGCGGCAGCCGGGTGACGCTCACGGCCGATGCGCCGAGATATCCATTCCCGCGCCGATAGATGCGTTCCGGCTGCCCATCCGCGCAATACACAAGATAATTCGGGTCTTCCTGACTCCAGCGCAGGCTTCCCCGCTCGCCGTACACCCGGATCCGCAGATCATTTTCATGGCCGATCTCAACTTGGCTTGCAATCAGCACCCCGCGCGCCTGCACGCCACCCCGTTCTTCGAATCGCAGCAGCAGGTTCGCATCATCATCCAGGCGTCGCCCCGGCACAAAACTCGTCAGGTCAGCGCAGATCGCCTCGATCGGCAAGCCCGTCACATATGTTGCCAGGTTCTCCGCGTGCGAGCCGATATCGCCGATCGCCCCCCCCGCGCCGGATTGTGCAGGGTCCGTTCGCCATGCCGCCTGTTTCTGGCCCGTCCCCTCAAGCTTGCCGGCAAGCCACCCTTGGTTGTATTCCACAACAACCTTCCGAATCGTCCCCAGTTCTCCCGCGCCCACCATCTCGCGCATCTGCTTCACCAGCGGATAGCCCGAATAGTTGTACGTCACGCCGAATACCACTCCGCTCCGGCGCACAACCTCCACCAGCGATTCGGCCTCCGCGCTGGTCGTCGTCATCGGCTTATCACACACGACCGCGATGCCTGCCTCCGCAAATGCTCGCGCTACCTCATAGTGCACGTGGTTCGGGGTGACGATGCTCACAAAATCAATCCGATCCTCACGCGGCAGCGATAATTCCCCCTCCAGCATCGCCCTCCATGTCGGGTAATTGCGCGACCGGGCAAGCCCGAGTTCCTCGCCCGAGGCTATCGCCCGCTCGGGCGTGCTCGAGAGGCATCCGGCCGCAAAAATCACACCACCATCCAGCATCGCCGCCGTCCGGTGCACCGCGCCGATGAAAGCGCCGCGCCCGCCGCCGACCATCCCCATCTTCAACACTCGTTCCGCCATGAGCCTGCTCCTCCCCGATCAAGCCGCCGCTTCAACCTTCGCCCGTACGCACCATCGCAATCTCCGTCAGAACTCCGCGTCGGCCTACGTCCTGGCCGCTCCCGGTTTCTTCCATTCCCCAAGGCTCGCCGGCCACCCCGCCCGCACCCGCACCAGATACCCCTCGAGCCAGCCGCGCCATGCTCCCGGTTGCATGTGCGAACGCAACACCGCCTCATGATCCAGATTCTGCACACGCTCGCACGCCGCGCGAATCGCATCCATCGAGTTCCGAACGGCGATGTCCACCGGCACGCGCTCAGGGTTGATGTCAATTCCGAAATATCCCGAATATCCATGCATCTTCAGGGTGTACACCAGCGCCTCAGTCTGTTCGGTCCCCATCACGCCCACGCCCAAGTCCTGGTCATAGTTCCCGAGCGGCTGGCTGTTCCAATGCGTGTGCGCAAGCCGCCCTTCGCTCAGCGGCCAACTGAACGCATACGCCAGCTCCTCAAACCCCATCAGCACGTGCCCGACTTCCGGGTTCATGCAGCACATCGCATGCCCCTCCGCGAGTGCCCGCCGATGTTCCTCCGCGCGCAGCATCGCCTCCACATCGCGGCCCAGCAGCACGCCCTCGGGCGTCGTGCCGTAGAGAATCCGCCCCCGCGGCTCATACGGCTTGGGTTCAAACGCAATCCGCACCCCGGGCACGGCATCCATCGCCTCCGCTAGCCCTTCGGCAAATCGCCTCCGCGCTCCCGCGAAATCCATCCCGAAACCATGCTCATATCCGTCGATCCCGGGCCACACCACTGCAAAATCCGTTGCCAACTCACGATTCAACCGCAACGCGGCGATCGTTCGATCAATCGCCATCCTCCGAACCCCTTCATCCGGGTTGCTCAGGCTCCCAAACTCAAACGCGGCATCCCAGAACAGCAGCGGAATCACCGTGATCAGCCGTATCCCAGTCGCCGAGCAGAACGAACGCCACAGTCCCACATTCTCTTCGTTGATCTCGTTCGGATAATGCGCCTCGATTCCGCTCAACCCGAACGCCGCCAGCCGACCCGCGGTTTCCAGCCGCTCCTCAATCCCAAGTTCACGCCCGTATCGCGCGTGAAAGCGGCTCGCCGCGGGCGAGAAATACCAGATCCCCGCGCTGAATCGCGGCACGATTTCAAACCGGCCCATGTGTTCGATCAGGCCATCGAGATCCCGAACGACCGCCTGTCCGCGTAGATCGATAAGCCCCATAACCATTTCCTTCCGTTGCGCCCCGATCGAATCCCCAGCATATCCGGACCTCACCCCCACCATCTCGCTTCCGCGTGTGGGGCAACACGCGAGATCGCCGTCACATCGCAGAAAGCCTTGAACATCACGGGCAAATCCCCTAGATTGCCTGAAGGCAGGTGGATCACAGGGGGTTCGTGGGGTCCGCCGCAAGCAGATCGGTTCGTCGGGAACGTTGTGTCTCCCGTCGGCGCGTTGATTTCGCGCTGTTTTTCGAGGAAAGGGATAACCATGCGATTCGGATGCAAGGCTGTGCTCGCACTCATGTCCGCAGCGGTCGCCGCACCGTCGGCGCTCGCTCAGCCCGACCTGATGGTCGTGCAGTCCACCAACCGCCATGTCATGCTTGTCAGCGGTTTCGACGGCTCCGTCATCGATCCTGTCTTTATCGACATGAGCGTCCAGGCCGGCACGCCCATTCACGCGCTTGTCGTCGGCGACGAAGTCTGGGTCACCAACCAGACCACCGACGCCATCCAGCGCTACGACCTCGCCACGCGCACATACATCGCCTCCATCACCGGAGCCATGGACAACATCCGCGGCTTTGAGGTCGTCGGCAACACCGCTTATGTCTCGAACGCGGGCACCCAGAACGGCGCCCCGGGCCTCGCCGTCGTCACCGTCGATGTGCCTTCTGCATCCGTGACCGGCTTCTGGCGTGTCGGCCCCGCGCTCAACGGCAACCCGTTCGACGTGCTCCTCTGGCAAGGCAACCTGCTCGTCAACGACATTACCGGCAACAACATCGAAGTGCATGATCTCAGCGGCAACTGGATCCGCACCCTCCACAACTCCGACGGCGTTAGCGGCGTTGACTTCCCCGAGCAGATGGTCGTCACTTCCGCCAACACCATCCTCTGCGCGGGCTTCAGCCCACCCATCGGCATCTTTGAATACGACGCAAACGGCAACCAAATCAACTACTGGCCCGTAGGCAACGGCAACCGCGGCGTCGCCGAACTCGGCAACGGCGACATCATCTTCACCAGTGGTCAGGGCCTCTTCTCCCTTTCCCGCGCAACCGGCCTCGCCACACCCATCGTCACGGGCATCAGCGGTCGCTACATCTCCCTCGCCGGAGCGCCCGTCTGCCGCGCTGATCTCAGCGGCTCAAGCGACCCCAACGATCCGGATTACGGCGTGCCCGATGGCAACGTCGATGCCGCCGACTTCTTCTACTACCTCGACCAGTTCGTCGCCGGCAACCTCGCTGTCGCCGACCTCAGCGGCTCAAGCGACCCCAACGATCCCGGCTACGGCGTGCCCGACGGCCAGATCGACGCCGCCGACTTCTTCTACTTCCTCGATATCTTCGTTGCTGGTTGCCCCTGAACCCGCCTCGATCGCGTACTGACAAGCCGGCCGATGCACCAGGTGCATCGGCCGGTCTTCTTTTGCGTCCGAACGAGATGCCCTAAAAGCCCCTCACAACTTGACTTCCACCTTGGTGGGATGGGCGTCCCGCCCGTCTCTACCCCTTCAATATCCTCATGCTGTGAGGGCCTCGAACACGGCTTTCGATGCACACTCGTTCAGCATCACACCAGGTCAAACAGCAGCACCTCGGCCTCGGTCTCGGCCTCCATCGAGATCACCGGCTCATCTTCAATCGCAACCGCGTCACCCGGGCCGAGCACGTCTTCTCCGAGTCGAACCTTGCCGCTGATCACGTGCACCCACGCGCCGCGACCGTCGCCAAGCGCATGCGTCAGCGACTTCCCGCGGCCGATCACCGCCGCAAGCAACCGCGCATCCTGCTGAATCACGATCGAGCCGTCCTCGCCGTCTCCGGAAGCAAGCGTCCGCCATGCGCCGAGGCGCTCCTCACGCGGGAAGCGCTTCTGGTCATAACTCGGCGTCAGGCTCCGCTCCCGCGGACGAATCCAGATCTGCAGCAGCCGCGTCGGCTCAGAAGACGAGGGGTTGAACTCACTGTGCGCAACCCCGCGCCCCGCCGTCATGCGCTGCACATCCCCCGGGCGAATCACCGATCCCGTTCCCAGGCTGTCCTTGTGCTCTAACGCGCCGTCAAGCACGATCGAAATGATCTCCATATCCCGATGCGGATGCGTCGGAAACCCGCCCCCCGGCGCGATGATGTCGTCATTGATCACCCGAAGCGAGCGAAAACCCATCCAACGCTCGTCGTGATACTCCCCGAAACTGAACGAATGCCGGCTGTCAAGCCAACCGAGCCTGACCCGACCTCGCGATGACGATGGTCGAAGCGTTCTCATAAGCGATACTCCTACGCGCCCGGCAATCCGAACCGATCGCAAAAAAATCGCATGCACCGAGGAAGAAAACCAATTTCCCCCGCTGTTTCAACACCGCACGGCTTCCGTGCAGGATGCTCTCGCGATCGATATCAGCACTCGCCGGAAACGTACGGAAAGAACCTCCGTTCTGCCGTCGCTATTCCTTCACAAACAGCGGCCGCCCGTGTTCGTCCGCATACCAGATGCGCTCAAGGCACAACCCTTCCGGCGGCATGGTCGGCCCCGCCTTCGACCGGTCACATGATGCCAGGATCTCCGCAATCGCCCCCTCTTCAACCTTCCCCCGACCGATCTCGACAAGTGTTCCCGCCATGATGCGGACCTGGTTGTACAGAAAGCCCGTCCCGTGGAAGCGCATGCGCACTTCGCGCCCGGCATCCAGAAGGCTTGGCCCTTCTTCCACCGTCACCGAAACAATCCGTCGAACAGTCGTCTGCCTCCCGTGACCCGCCGCCGCAAAGGCCGCAAAATCATGCTCGCCCACCAGGTCTTTTGCTCCCCGTGCCATCGCCGCGACATCCAGCACACCGCGCTGGTGCGCAACCCACCGCCGCGACCACAACGGACGCTGCTCCGACAGCAGCACCGTGTACGTATACGCCTTCCCCGTGCAGTCGCCGATCGGGTCAAACCCCTCCGGGGCTGCATGCGCTTCGAGCACCATCACGTCCGGCGGCAGGCGACTGTTGATCGCTCGCACCAGCGGCTCTGTCCCCCGTTCCGACGGCC
Source organism: Phycisphaeraceae bacterium (assembly GCA_019636695.1). Classification (GTDB taxonomy): domain Bacteria; phylum Planctomycetota; class Phycisphaerae; order Phycisphaerales; family UBA1924; genus JADLCM01. The sequence goes on along the minus strand of JAHBXD010000003.1, from coordinate 323,949 downwards.
ACCCCCGGCCCTTCCCCTCCGGTGTCGTGGTAAACGCCGCCACCTGTCCGCGGGCATGCACCCCGCTGTCCGTCCGGCTCGCGCCCAGCAGTACAACCGGCTCACGCACCACCTCACGAACCGCTCGTTCCACCACTTCCTGCACCGTCCGCAGCACAATCCGCCCATCACCCTCACGGCGATCGAGCACCTTCGACTCAGGCACGGCCGGGCTACCCGCGGCGTCCCCAGGAGGCTCCTGCTTCTGCCAACCGCAGAAGTTCGTTCCGTCATACGCGATCATCAACGCATACCGCGGCATGCAAGGAGCATACGAGCCTCTCCCCTGCCGCATGCATGCTCTGCCGCTGGCCTGTCGGTCACGCCGCCATGGCGCTCGAAGAAGCTCGCTGCGCAAATTGCTGCACCGCCTGGGCCAACTCGCGTACCGGGATCGGCTCTTCGATCACGGCGATCTCTGATCCTTGGCCAAACGCCTCGCGATCAACCTTCACCCCGGGCGGAGTAAGCAACACAACCTGCCACGGTGTTCCAGCGTGCGGCGGAAACTGCTCCGTCAACTTGGCCGCCACATCGCCCGCCGAAAACTTCCGCGTCAACCGCGCCACAACCAGCGTGTCTTCCGGCGTTGCCGAAAGCCCGCCCATGCGCTCCCATGCCATCCGAAGCCATTGCACTTCCGAGGCGTCTTCAAAGAGATGCGCCCGAGGCGCAACATCCGCCAGCGGCGCCGGGGGCGGTTCGGCCGCAACACCGGTCGAGGCCGCAAGCATGCACAGTTTCAGTTCTTCCGACTGTGATTCGATGCCTTCCAACGCCTGGTGCAACGCCGCATCACCGAGGTGAAGCGCCGAGCAGAACTCCTCAATCGGGTACAGCGTGTCGTTGCCGCTCCCGCCGAGTCGCACGATGTGCGCCAGACGGTCGGCAAGCGCCAAGGTGATCGCATCCAGCGCCTCCGCCGGGCAACGATCGCGGATCTCGCGAACCTCCAGATGGTGGTTGGCGATCAGGTTCGTCAGGTAAGGCGGGAACTTCCACCCACGAAGCACCCGGTCGGTCACCTCGGCATGGTTCAAAAGAAGAAGCCTCGATTCCACGACCTCCCAAGGAAGCCCGAGCGCATCCGAGGTCTCCACCACCTGGCGCATCAGTTGCGGCGACTGCTCGAACAGAATCATTCGCCCCACGTCGTGCAACAGGCCCGCGGTGAACAACGCATCGGTCGCGTCCGAATTCAGCCCCCGAGCCTGCCCGATGCGCGAAGCGATCAAACCCACCCCGATGGCGTGCTCCCAGCACATGCCGCTGTCGACGCGGCCGTCCAGGTACGACCGGCTGAACTGTTCGACGACGCTCATGCCCATGATCGCCTGTCGCAACTGCGATAAGCCGATGCGCTTCACGGCGTCACCGATCGTCTCGACCTTGTCGCCCCGGCTGTAGAGCGCCGAGTTGGCCAGGCGCATGACCTTCAGCGACAGCGCGTGATCCTGCTTGATCGCCCTTGCGACGTCCTCCGCCGAGCACGACGGACTTGACATCGCGGAAAGCACCCGCTGCACCACCGGACGCATCGCCCGGAGGTCTGCCCCGTCATCCACAATCTTGATCAGTTCCGCGCGACCGATCAGCGGCTTGATCCGCTTGAGTTCCTGCATCGACTGTTCGAGCGTGCGAATCTCTCGCGAAACGGCCTCACCCGCGATCGCGGCCGTCTCCCCCGGCGACATCGCCGCGTCAGGCACGACCTTCTGCTGTGGTGCGGCGCCGACCGAACGTGCGGCGTGCGGCTTGACCACTGCCTCGGTCTCGTTCGCCTGGGTTCCGTTCATCCAGTGCCTGAGGCGCACTTGCAGCGATTCGGCAAGGCGAGGGCCGTGCACCAGCAGACCCTGGAACCCGAGCTGGGCGAGATCAAGCACGGTGCGCCGAGTCGGCATCGACAGAATCCCGACGACCGTCGTGTTCGCCATCGTCGAGTCGGCCAGCATCCCCCGAAGAAGGGGGATCACTTTCGGATCAAACGAAACAAGGTCGATAATCACCAGTGAAGGCTCGATCTTCTCAACGGTTGGGACGAGCGATTCGACCCCGCTGAGCTTGTAGACACGATGCCCGCCGTCGGCCGCGGCATTCGAGATCAACTCCCGATTGTGTCCATCGTGGCTGACGACGAGAATCGTGCCCATCATGTTCCCCTTCCCCCCCTCGTGCGAAGATGTCTGTAAGAGATCGTTCCTTCGACGGTGCCTGGCTCCTCGTCTCCCGGCGCACGCTCAGGGCTTCCTTGTGCGGAAGGACGCCAATCAACCCAGCCCAAGGAAGTCCCTGAGCATGCGCCGGTGATGGGATCATCGTCAGGCTGGGATGCCGTCGTGAGGATGAAACTTGTGCGAGTTCCTGAGAATCGCTTATCTGCACACGGTCAACCGGAATCGAAATTGGGCAAATTGCCCAAATCATGCCGGCCTCTATGCCGAACACCGACTTACTAACCGAAGGGATTGCCGTAGAACAAAGTTCGTGTGTGCGGCTGGTGCGGTGTGCGCGGTCGCGATGCGATGGCAAAATGCGGAAAACAACCCACTCGTCGGCACAATCACCCAGATTTGCCACATCGAACACAGATCGTGCCGGGGTACGTGAGATCAGGCGTTTTCCCGGACGCGGACGAGCACCCCGATCAGGGGAGACCCTCGAGCACGAGGCCATTCGTGGTTGATCCCTGACTGAAACCAGAGAACAACGGGCAGTTTGGCCCCATATCCTTCGGCCGTGCTCCCGTAGCTCAGCTGGATAGAGCGGCGGTTTCCTAAACCGCAGGTCGTTGGTTCGAGTCCAATCGGGAGCGTTAGCGATTCGAGGCCCTTGTCGCGGGTGAGGGGTGCCCGCACGCGCTGCCGCGACAGGCTGGCGAGGTGCGCTCGGAAGTATCGCGGCATGGAGGCCCTGCCTAAACACCATGGAATTGATGTGCGCAGGCCCGTTGGGTGGGGCTGGTGTGCTTGCTGCGCGTTCGCGGACATGACAAATACGGAGAGCACTGGTCGCCATGCCCAGAGTCTAGATATTGTTTGTATTCTGTCAATACTATTTTTGGATTTTTATTGGTAATGATTGATCTGCTGGATACACTTTCCCTCGACGGAGGGCTTGCGGGTGGGCGAATACGTACTTATACCCACGGGCAATCACCCTGTGGTTTGTAGCAGCGTGGACTATGGAGGTCAGGCGCGGGAGGAGGGCTTCGGGCGGACGTGGACAATCCGGGCTTCAAAGAGGCGTGCCGCCTCTTGAATGAGGGGATGGTCGGTATCAACCTGCGCCTGGGTGGTGCTCTCGGGCGATTCGGTCGGGAGGTCGGGGTCTGGGGCGAGGAGTTCGAGAGAGATGCGATCGGCGAGCACGCGGGAAAAGAGGTCTTCCAGATCCGGTTTTCCGGTGCGGACCAGGCCGTCGGCACGTCCGAGCAGGCGTGCCCGGAGGATGCCCGGCTCAACGGAGGTGAGTTCGATGCTGTCGAGCAGGGTGGCGAGGCGACGGTTGCCGGCGAGCCTTCGGGCCTCGTTGAGAATTTCAGGGAGGGTCGTCGGCCCGGAAAGGTGTGTGTCGGCGGGCGATGGATCGCCCGGCTCACTGGGGGGTGGAATGCGCGGGTGGGATGATGTGCCGGCGTTTTCGGGCGGTCGTGTCGGCGTCGCGACGGCCGAGGAAGGGCCGGGCGGCGCCGTCAGGATTTTTTTACGGATTTCTCCGGAGCGGGCGGGAGGTTGCCTGTGACGATCGCGGCGATGTCGGCGAATTTTTCGGCGAGGGCGAGCCTGACGATGAGGGCGTCGAGGAGTGCGCGCGGGGAGGCGCTGGTGCGCATGGCGCGTTGGACGCCTTCGGCCAGGGCAATGAGGTGCGCGCAGGCCGGTGGATCGAAGCGGGCCGCGCGGGCGGCTTCTTCGGCGCGGGCTTCTTCGGCGAGGGCGACAAGGTCGGTGTCGCTGCCGCATGCAGCGAGGATCATGAGGTCGCGGAAGCGTTCTACGAGCGACTCGATGAGCTGATCGGGGGAGATGCCACGTTCGAGAAGCGTCTGCGCAGCGCGGATGGCGGCGGGGAGGTCGGCTTGGGCGATGGCATCGATGAGGGTGCTGATGAGCTGGCGGTCGGGAAGGCCGAGAAGTTCTTCGAGGAGTTCGACGGTGAGGGTTTTTTTCCCAGCGGCGATGACGCGATCGAGCAGGCTGAGGGCATCGCGCATGGAGCCGTTGGCAAGTCGTGCGACTGCGTGCAGAAGGTCGGCATCGGCCTTCAGCCCTTCGGTTCGGACGACCTGGTCGAGGTGTTTGGCGATGAGCGCCGGCGAGATGGTGCGGAAGTCGAAGCGCTGGCACCGGCTCTGGATGGTGGCGGGTACTTTCTGGGTTTCGGTGGTGCAGAGGATGAACTTGACGTGCTCGGGAGGCTCTTCCATGGTTTTGAGCAGGGCATTGAAGGCCTCGCGTGTGAGCATGTGGACTTCGTCGATGATGTAGATTTTGTACTTGCCGCGCATGGGTCTGTAGATGCTGTTGGCGATGAGTTCGCGTGCTTCCTCGACGGAGCGGTTACTGGCGGCGTCGATTTCGATGACGTCGGTATCCTGACCGGTCATGATGGCCCGGTCGATCTCGGGTGTGCCGCCGTTGAGGGCCTTGGCGAAGATGCGCGCCATGGAGGTTTTGCCGACGCCGCGAGTGCCGGTAAAGAGGTAGGCGTGGGCGACGCGGTTCTCGGCGATGGCGTTTTTGAGTGTTCTGGCGATAGGCTCCTGGCCGACGACGGCGTCGAAGTCCTGGGAGCGGTAGCGGCGGGCAAGGACGGTGTATGACATGGGACGAGATTGTAGGGAGGAGGGCGCGTCGCGAACGGGTTGCGAACATGCGGCGACGGCGGGTATTCTGGGTGGGTGAAGGGTGTGCGCGGGTTGTTCTGAAAGGGGACGGGCCATGGGGGAGTGGTACGAGCAGAAAATGCTGCATGCGGCCAGTGTGCTTTTTCGAGGGAGCACGCTGCCTGATGCGAGGGAGTTTGCAGCGTTGCCTGGCGTCGAGGTGACGGTGTTTCCGGGGAAGCAACCGGACGCGTTGTGGTCGCTGCGGTTGCGCCACCCGAAGTGGGGGGAGGCGACGCTGATGGCGTTAGATGATTTGCCGCCGCCGCCGCCGGAGTTTGTGGAGATCGCCTCGGCGTTGTCTCAAGGTGAGCGAGAAGTTGTGGAGTCAGGGACGCAGCCGCTTGCGCTCACGACGGAAGGGCGTTTTTCGAGCGTGCTTCGTGACCGCAAGGCGATGCTGTATTTCGGACGTGCGGTGATGGGTGATCGCGGGGTGGGCGTGGTGGATCACCTTTCGCAGATTGTGTGGTCTCGCGAGAAACTCGACGACGAACTGGCGCATGATGCCGATTTGGATGTCTCGCAGATTTTTTCGGTGCATGCGGTGATGGATGGCGACGAAGAAGAGGAGAGCGAGGTCGTTTCCTGGTTGCATACGCACGGGCTGGCGCAGATCGGCGGTTTTGATTTTGACATTCTTGCGCCCAGTGCCGAGATGGTGGATAGCGGCGCCGACGACATCATCAGGTGTCTGGCGTATGCCGTGCTTGAGGGTGCAGTGAAGCCTGATTCCGAGAAGATTGAGTTGGTGTACGAGGCGCCGATGCGGTTTGTCGAAGTCGGTGAGTTTCATCGACTCGCGGCGGAGGAATACACATCGCTGCGGGAGCATGACGAGGAGCACAACAGCAATCGTTCGGTCATCTGCGAGCCGCTGAAGAAGCGCATCGGGGGGCTGGGCGGACTCAAGCGTCCTCGGCCGAGTCGTTTTTTTCAGCGGGAGTCGTATGAGGGGATTGTTCTTTGTTTCAGCGATACGGCGACGGGCCTAATGGAGCAGCGCGCCCGTGCGACGGTGGGCGTGCTTCGCGGCCTGATGGAAGAGTTCGCGGAGTTGCAGTTTCCGGTTCTTGCCAAACTCGGACTTGCGACGCGGAACGATTCGCGCGAGCACGCATGGTTTGCGGTCTCACGGCTGACGGATGACGCGATAGAAGGAACCTGCGAGAACGACCTTCATGATGTCGAAGGGGTGGAACGCGGGCAGCAAGGCCGGTGGCCGCTGGAGATTCTGAGCGACTGGATGATGTTGACGCCGGCGGGGTCGATCCAGCCGCATAGGTTATCGGCAGCGCGGGTTGTGCGCGAGCATTATGACGAGATCCGCGAGATACTGGAATCGCAGGAAGAGGAGTAAGGCGCTCTTCCCGGCGGGTGAGGGTTCGTTTCTTGCAGAGCAGGCGATCGTGCAAGCGGCCGGCGTGGCCTCACGTCCGGTCGAGGCGTCATGATCGTCAAGGTCAGCCGCGGAAAGCGTGTTTGCCGGTTGGCATCGAAGGGCGACGAATCGCACTTTCGATGGTGACGCAATCGAGTCGGGCCGGGCCGATGCACCCGGAATGGGAGGATCGAGATGAACACGCGCATTGGAATCAGCCTGGCGAGCATGGTGCTTCTGGCGGGAGTGGCGCCGGGGCTTGCCGCAGAGGCTCTTGTGCAGGAGTCGGGCGATGCGTATGCATCGCTTCCGGCGACGCTGACGTTGACAGGGACGATTCGGGATTTCAAATCGGCCTCGGAATCGGGAGGCCACCCGGATTTTCAGCGTCAGCCGACGCGTGGCTTTGCGCACTACCAGGGCATGGTTGCCGACCAGCTTGACGCGGACGGCAAGCCGGTGATGGCTTCGACGGGGTACAAAACGACCGCGAACTGGCGTGACGCGCAGGGCCGGAACATCATGAAGCCCCGTTCGCACATTTCGTCGAAGCCTGGAGACGTATCGGGTTCGGTCGAATCGGTGCAGGGCGGCGCGTTGACGACGGAGAGCGCCTTTGCGCAGTGGTTCCGCGATGTGCCGGGCGTGAATGCTTCGCAGCCGCTGGCGTTGACGCTTGTGCGGCAGGCGAACTCGAACGTGTATGTGTTTGATGACCGGACGGACCCGGCGTACAGCGGCCTCGGAGGGTTCTTCCCGATCAACGGCGCGATTTACGGCAACTATTCGACTACGGGCAAGAACTTCCACTTCACCTTCGAGCTTTCGACCGAGTTTGTGTACAAGGCGAACTCGGGGCAGGTGTTCACGTTCCGCGGCGATGACGACGTGTGGGTGTTCATCGACGGGAAGTGCGTGATCGACATCGGCGGCGTGCACGCGGCCGTCGAGCAGACGATCGATCTTGACCGGCTGGCATGGCTGCAGGACGGCAAGACGTATCAACTCAAGTTCTTCTTCGCGGAGCGGCACACGACGCAGTCGAACTTCAGGATCACGACGAACCTGGCGTTGCGGACGGTGAGCGTGCCGACCACTACGGCGCTGTATGACTGATTCAGGGTTACCCGCCCCGCCGGTATGACCCACCCGGCGATATGCACCCCGGACGACCGTTGTCGTCCGGGGTGGTTTTGTTTTCAGGGACACGGCTGCCTCACGAGCGCTATGTTGTTGCGGCCGGATGGGGCGGCCGCAGGAGCGAAAGCATGACGATCGCGCTGGTTACCGGGGCGAACAAGGGGATAGGTTTCGAGACGGCACGGCAGCTCGCGGAGCGCGGGATGACGGTGTTGATGGGTTCGCGTGATCGAGCACGGGGCGAGCAGGCGGCGGCGATGCTGCGCGAGGCTCGGCTCGACGTGCGTGTGCTGGGGCTGGATGTGACGGATGCCGGGTCGATCGGCGCGGCGGCGAAGGAGATCGAGCAGCGATTCGGCGTGCTGGACGTGCTGGTGAACAACGCGGGCATCGCGGCGGGAGGGTTTGAGGAAAGGCCGAGCACGGTGGCGATTGCGGCGCTTCGAGAGACCTTTGAGACCAATTTTTTCGGCTTGGTGGCGGTGACGCAAGCGATGCTGCCGCTGATTCGCAAGAGCGCGGCGGGTCGGATTGTGAATCTGAGCAGTGTTCTCGGGTCGCTGGGAGAGCATGCCGACCCGAACTCGACGATTTACGGGATGCTGTGCATGTCGTACAACGCTTCGAAGGCCGCGGTGAACATGTTCACGCAGAACCTGGCGCACGAACTCCGAGGGACGGGGATCAAGGTCAATGCCGCACATCCAGGGTGGGTGCAGACGGACATGGGCGGCCCCGCGGCGCCGCTGTCGGCGGTCGAGGGGGCATGGACGAGCGTGTACCTGGCGACACTGGGTGAGGATGGCCCGAGTGGGGGGTTGTATCACACGCGGGTGCACATGCGTTGGTAGCCCGGGAGCGCTCTGCGGCGCATGTCAGCGGCGCAGCGGTTCGATATCGACGCGAAGAGCCGAATAGCCGTCGAGTTCGAAGTGCTCGACAAAGACTTCGACTTCGCGGGCGGTATCGAGGTGCAGTTCGCCGTGGTCTTCGCGCGGGGCGTGCCAGGTCCAGTTTTCGACGACGACGCGATCATCGACGGTGACGCGTACGCCGTCGTCGCTCCGGACGCGGAAGAGCCAGGAGCCGGCGGGGAAAGGAATTCGAGCGCGGGCAAGGGTGCCGAAGCGGTCGACGCCGACATCGGGGGTGAGGCCGAAGTGTGCAGGGCCGCGGTGGGCGTATTCAAAGTTGAGCGCAGGGACAGTTTGCCAAGGGGTGGGGGCCTCAAGGCCTTCGCGACGCCAAGCGGCGGGGTCGTGGCGCGGGTCAGTATTCCACGCAAAAACCTTGACCTGCCATTCGACGGCGAGAATGGACCCCTGTCTGGAGAGGATGGTGGTGGATTCGTCAGGATTGGTCAGGTGCAGGTCGAAGTCGTAGGTGCACAGACCGGGATTGGCGCGGATGGTGAGCAGGGCGGGAACGTGCACGGGAGCGCCGGCGGGCGGGCGTTCGAGGGTGTGCTCGCGGATCCCGAGACCCTGGACGGTGACGGCGATGTCTGGATGGTGGTTGACGCCGAAGAGTTCGTAGGTATGTAAAGCACCTTGGGCGCGTGCGAAACGCAGGAGAGGCGCCTGAAAATCCCACGGGAAGTACTCGCCCATGATGATGTGCCGCCGCCCGGCATATGCCCTTCGCTGGCCGATGGGTGAGGTGACGCCCGGGAGCGCCATGGAGTTGAAGACCAGAGGGCGGGGGAAATCGAGTCGAGCGGCGGGGTCTTTGTGCCACTCTCCTTCGACTTCGACGCCGACATCGGTGAAGAGGTTGAGGCCCATGCGCAGATCGGTGTTTTCACCCCGGAGGCGGACGGCGATGGGAACGCTGGAGATCGCGTTGTGGGCAAAGAGGTTGTCGGTGCTGCCTCGGTAGTTTGCCAATGCCCATGGAAGGCGGCGGATGGCTTCGTCGGGATCGGTCCAGAGGTGCAGGGCGACGGCGTCGAGTTCGAAGGTATTTGCGGTGATGCGGTTCCCGGCGCCGTGTTCGATGTTGATGCCGCCTCGTTCGAGGCCGTAACCGGCGTCGCCGTTTGCGCGGAAATCGTTGGAGGAGATTTCGGTGTTCTGGGAGTATCCGGCCCAGATGCCGCAGATGGCGTTCTCAACGAAGGTGTTGTGCCAGATTCGGTTTCCGAAACTGAAGGTGAGTTCGAGGCCGTGCGCGGCGGCGTAAGAGAGGTCGTTGCGTACGAAGAGATTGTCGTTGCAGCCTTTGCGTGTGTGGTCGAAGCCTTGGGGAACGGGGCCGTCGCCGAGGGCTTCTTTGCCTCCGAAGCCGAAGACGCCGTCGCCGCCGTGGGTCGCGGAATTTTCGGCGAAGACGTTGTCTGAGCACTGTTCGAAGATGAGGATGCCGGCGGAGTCCTGGCCTCGGTTGTAGACGTCGTGGCTGTAGCCGCGGATGCAGAAATCGAAGGCGTTTCGGGCGATGGTGTTGTGAGAGGATCGCCACATGGCCAGGCCCCACCCGGAGAGGAACGAGCAGTCGTTGTCGTAGATGCGGGAGTAGGTGACACGATCGAGGATGACGGCGTTCTGGCGACGGCGGGTGGTGATGCCGGTGATGGTGACATCGCGGGATTGCTCGACGTAGACAGCGGCGCCGTAGCGAGTGCGCCATTCGCCGTTGTCATTGGCGTGGGGCCAGAGCCAGTCGGCGGCGTCTTCGCGCTGGGGTGTTGAGCCGAGGCGCATGGCAAAGCCATCGGAAAAATTGCCGCCGGAGATGGTCAGGCCGTCGGCGTTTGTGGCCCAGAGGCCGACCTTGAAGCGTCTTGGTGAGGGGTTGATGAGGGTGACATTGCGTCGGCCGTCGATGCGGATGCCGACACCGGTCATGAGTTCGTAGGCGAGATCGGCGGGAGCGCCGAAGAGATCGGCCTGCCCTTGAACGAATTCGACGGTGATGTCGTCTGCGACAATGTGAATGACGCCGTCGCCGTTTTCGTCGTGGATGACCACGTTCGGGGGGATGATGACCCGGCAGGAGCGATCGATACGTGTGTCGTCATGGGTGACGGTGATGACCGGAGGCTCGGCGTGGGCGGCGAGGGCCGCGATCGCCAAGGTGAGCGGCAGGGCGCGCGTGCGGGCGCGGTTAGTCCTGCGGAAGCAGGATGCCGACGGTGCGCCGGGAAAGCGGGAAGGCGTCAAGCAGGGTGCGAAGGTCATCGAGCGTGACGGCGTTGATGCGTTCGAGTTCGGATTCAAGCGTGCGGTATTCATGGAGAGAGGTCCAGATTCTGCCGAGTCGCTGCATGCGGTCGGCGGGGCGTTCGGAGCCGACAGTGAGCGAGGTGGCGTATTTTGCGCGCAGGCGCTCAAGATCCCACTCGGTCAGCGAGTCTTTCAGGTCGGCGACCTGCCTTTCGACGATGTCCCAGATTTCTTCGTGTCGGGCGGGGTCGCCCGCGGCGAAGATGAAATACTCGCCGCAACCGTCGCGCGGGTCGAAACTCGCCTGGGCTTGTTCGGCGATGCCGGTTTCGATGAGCGCCCAGTGGAGGCGGCTGTTGTCGGCTCCGCCGAGGATCTGCATCAGCAGGCTGGCGGCGTATCGGCGTTGATCTTGCACGCTGGGGGCGTCGGCGAGGGCGAGGATGTAGGCGCGGCTGACTTTGGCATCGCGCATGACGAAGCGTTGGGCGTTGGTGGCTGGGCGAGCGGCATCGCGGATCGGGCGGGTGGTCTGCCAAGCTCGGCAGAGTTCACCGACCTGATCGACGATGCGGTCAAAGTCGAGATTGCCCGCGAGGGCGAGGGTGGTGTTGTCGGCCGAGTAGCGCGATTCGAAGTATGCCCGCATCTGCGAGCTGGTCAGGTCGCGGATGGTTTCTTCGGTGCCCAGGACGCGATGGCCCAGCGGGTGAGGCGTGAAGTGGCGTTCGGAGGCGGCTTCGTAGAGCACCCAGAAAGGCTCATCTTTATACATGGCTATTTCTTCGAGAATGACGCCCTTCTCGGTATCGAAGTCTTCCTGGCGGAGCGCGGGGCGCATCATTCGGGCCAGCAGATCGACCCCAGGGGTGAGTTTTTCCGGCAGGGTGTGCGCGTAGAAGACCGTCATTTCGTGACTGGTGTAGGCGTTGTTCCGCGCGCCGAGTTCGTCGAAGCCGCGGTTGATTTCTTCGGCGGTGAGGTCATGCGTGCCCTTGAACATCATGTGCTCAAGGAAATGGCTGACCCCCATCACTGGCGAAGGTTCGTCGCGAGCGCCGGTGCGGACAAAGAACCCCGCGGCGGCGGAGTGGGCGTCGGGATCGACCTCGGCGACGATGGTGAGGCCGTTGGGAAGGGTGGCGTGCTTGAACGTTACAGGCATGGAGGAGTGTACGGGAGCGACCGTTGGCCTACGGGGCACATCGGCCTATCATCCGGCCGAATCCGTCGCCCGACCGACCGCCTGAGTGGGCTTGGGGTCGGGCCAATGCCCACGACGGGAGAACATGATGAGTCGTTCCAGCGGCGGTATGAGTGGTGGTTTCGGGGGTCAAGGTGGGGGGCGGTTCGGCCCTCCGACGAAGCCGAAGATCGTCATGAAAGGCCCCCAGGGAATACCCTATGTGGATTGGAAGGACATTGAGTCCCTCCGCCGCCTGATGAGCCCCAACGGCAAGATTTATGGTCGCAAGCGGCTGGGCACATCGGCCCGGGAGCAGCGGATGCTTGCGCAGGCGATCAAGCGCGCACGTTTCATGGGGTTGTTGCCGTATACCTCGGCGACCCTCTGATCGTTCCGGATCGGCCACGATGACCGTATCGGTGTCGCGTTACCGCCGCGATTTCGTGCGCAACCCCGTTGTGGGTTGGGAATGCTCGGGTCGTGAGGCGGCGATGCGTCGCTTTGTGGATGTGGCGTGGGAGGAGTTTGGGGGCGAAGGTTCCGGCCGTGGGGTGTCGTGGATCGGGTTCTACGGCAAAGGGCCGGGTGAAGACCTGATTCTGCTGGAGCGCCGGGATAAGCCCGCGTGCTCACCGATCGGGTTGCACGGGATGTGCGGTCGTTCGTGGCTTTCGCGGCGGGTGGTGATCGTCGATGATGTGCGCACCTTGGGTGAGGGATATATCGCGTGTGATCCGCGTGACCTTTCCGAGTTGGTGATCCCTCTTTTTGAGCCGGACGGGACGTGCTGGGGCGTTTTGGACGTCGACAGTTACGCGACAGGTGCGTTCGGACCGGACGATGCCGCAGGGTTCGGCGGGTGGCTGAAAGCGCTCGGCCTGACTCGGGAAGCGCCGGATGTGTCGTCGATGCTTCGGCTGTAGCCGCGAAGTGGGTGCGGATGATCTATGCTGAGCGGCATGGATGATCCGGCCTTGGCGGTGGATCTTGCAGGGATCGGGCTGCGCCATCCGGTGTTGCTTGCTGCGGGCACGGCCGGCACGCTGGATGAGTTGTCGGATGTGCTAGATCTCTCGCGCGTGGGTGGCGTGGTGACCAAGAGCATGACGCGCGAGCCGCGGAGCGGGAACGCGACGTGGCGCATCCTGCCGGAGCGGTCCGGGATGCTGAACGCCATCGGGCTGGCGAACATGGGGATTGACGCCTTCGTGCGGGAGGTGGGGCCTCGTGTGGCGACGATGCCGTGTGCAGTGGTCGGGTCGGTCGCGGGGTTCAGTGTCGCGGAGTATGTGGAAGTCGCCGCGGCGATGGAGGGCGTGACGGCCTTGGCGGGGGTCGAGTTGAACGTCTCGTGCCCGAATGTGCATGGGGGGGTGGAGTTCGGGGTAGATGTTGCCGCACTTTCAGAAGTGGTTCGCGAGGTTCGCGCGGTCGTGAAGAGCAAGCGGCTGTTTGTGAAGCTCAGCCCGGTGGCGGTGGGGCAGCCGGGGATCGTGGCCCTGGCGAGGGCGGCGATTGAGCCAGGGGGGCCGTGCGGTGGGCCGAACAGCAGGCCGGGGGCAGATGTGCTGTGCCTCTGCAACACGATGCCGGCGATGGCGATTGATGTTGAACGTCGCAGGCCGAAGCTTTCAAACCGTACGGGGGGGTTGTCAGGGCCGGCGGTGCATCCGGTGACGCTGAAGATCGTCCACGATGTCTGGCGCGGTGTGGCGAAGTCCACGGGAACAGCGATCGTGGGGATCGGCGGAGTATTGCGGTGGGAGGATGCCGCGGCGTATGTGCTCGCCGGGGCGAGCGCAGTGGGGATGGGCACGGGGTTGTTCGCGGATCCGCGGTCGCCGGTCAAGGTCGGTGCGGGATTGCGGAAATGGATCGGCAGGCAAGGGAAGCGCGGTCTGGGAGAACTGGTGGGTGCGCTCGAAGAGCCGGAGGTTCTTGCGGGAGCCTGATCGGGAGTGTGGTTTTATCGAGATGCAGGAGCGTTTGAGCGATCTTCTGAGCGGGAGTGATCGAGGGGTTTGCCTTCGACGGTGAGCAGGGCACGGCGGCCTTTGCGGCGGCGGGCGCGGTGGGGCATCAGGCGGCGAATGAGGAACCAGAGCGCACCGACGGCTGCCAGGGTCGCCACCCAGAACTGCCAGTCATGGACGGGAAAGGGCACGTGGGGAGTGTAGGAAGCGGTTCACGGACCGATGTCGGTGTTCGCGCTGCGAGCGGTTATGCGACAGGCAAGGCTTGGGAGCAGAGGGGTTCGATGATCTCGCGATGGTTGGCAGCGCGCGGGCACTTGTGTTGGCCGCCGAGCTTGCCGCGACTTTCGAGCCATCGATGGAATGCGCCGATGGGGAGGGGCGAGATGGTCGGCGGGGCCATGCCGAGGCTGTCGGTTCGCTTGGTAGTGTAATCGACGTTCTGGTGCTTGAGGGCGGCATCGAAGGCGGCCTGGAATCGGACGAGAAGGTCTCCGGGCGGCGGTGCTTCAAACTCGCAGGCGAGTTCGAGGCCCGCGCGTCGTCCCTGGCCGGGATAGACCGGAGCGGCGGTGAACTCGCCGACGACGAGGCCGGTGATGCGCGCGGCTTCGGCGACGGCGTTTTCAATATGCTCGACGATGAGATTTTCGCCGAAGGCGTTGATGAAGTGGCGGTGTCGCCCGACGATGCGCAACCTCGGCGGGCCGTCGCCCGAGGCGCGGTGGTCGAGCGTTGCGGGGATGGTGTCGAACTCGACGACATCGCCGATGATGTATCGCCAGAGGCCGGCGCACGTGGACATGACGACGACGTATCGGCAGCCTTTTTCGACGGTGTCGCAGGTGAAGGCCGGGGGGGTCGGGGTATCGATGGCATCAAGGGGGATGAACTCGAAGAAGATGCCGCCGTCTGTGATGAGGCGAAGGCCGGGGTCGAGGGGGGTATCTTGGATCGCGATGAACCCTTCGCTGGCGGGGTACAGCTCGATCCGGAAGGGGAAGTCGATTTTGGGTGTGCCGAAGACGACCTGATTGACACGCGGGATGAAGGGGGTGTATTTGACGCCTCCGTGGATGAAGAGGTCGAGGTTGGGCCAGATATCGCGAACGCATGCGACATCGCGGCCCTGATCTCGCGCGAGTTTGAGGACGGCTTCGAAGAGCACCAGCCCCCACGACGACATGCCGCTGATCATGCGGACGTCTTGGTCGATGCTGGTGCGCGCCATGGCGTCGATCTTGCTGGGCCAGTGGTCCATCAGGGCGATGTCGTGCCCGGGGAGGTAGACCTCGGTCAACGGCCAGCGAATGAGCGGGGTGACCAGGCCGGAGAGATCGCCGGTGCGGATGCCGTGCTCATTGGCCTGCACATCGCTTGAGCCGCCGAGAAAGAGGCACTTGCCGCTGAGCAGACGCGTCAGCGGGAGGCCGAACCGCGTGAGATTGGCGAAGATGTCGAGGCTGGCGAGGAAATTGGACCGAAGCATGTCAGCGCTGACGGGAATGAACTTGTCACCGGCTGTGGTGCCGCTGGTCTGGGCAAAGTCTTTGACGAGGCCGGGCCAGAGGACATCAGGCTCGGCATGTTCGCGCATGCGGATGATCTGGTCTTTGAAGGCGTACCAGTCGCGGACGGGTGTCTGCGAGCGGTATGCCCGGACCAGTTCGGCATCGGGCACATGCTCGAGCCGGTGGAAGCCGTGGATACGGCCGAATTCGGTGTGGCGTGCGCGTCGGATCAATCGGCGCAGTTGGCGCACCTGGAGGCGTGCGGCGTGGAGTCTCCAGTATTCGGTGTCGTCGAGTCGGGCCGCGCGGAGACCGACGCGCATTTCAAGGCCTGCGCCGATCGCGGCAGTCCAGCGTGCGGGGGGGTCGGCGGCGGGTGCGGCCCTGCGTGGCATGGGGTAGGCGCTCCAGGGCGGTCAGAGCGCCGAGTTACGGCGGTTATCGATGGCATCGAGTTCGTCGCAGAAGTTCAGAAGCGACTCGGAGAACTCATCGGGTTTTTCGACCATAGGGGCATGTCCGCACTGTTCGATCCAGACGAGGCGCGCATCGGGGATGTGCTCGGCGAACTCGATCGCGGCTTCGGGCGGGGTGACGATGTCATTGCGGCCCCAGAGCACGAGTGTGGGGGCTTGGATGCGATGGATGAGTTTGCCGAGATGGTCGCGCCGGCAAGAGCGACTGAGTTTGATCATCGCCCTGGCTTTTGCGCGGTCGTTGAGTTCGGCGTGCGCGCGGGTGACATCGTCTTGCGACATCTTCGATTTATCGTAAAAGAGTTCGGCGACACGCTCTTCGATGTATTCACGGGCCTTGGAGGGAAGTTCAGCGCCGAGGATGGGTTTTTCAGCCAAGCCCGAGGAGCCGGCAAGGACGAGACCGCCGACGAGTGCGGGGTCTTCGATCGCCAGGCGAAGGGCGACATGCCCACCGAAACTGCTGCCGACAAGCACCGCCGGACGGCCGATGTGCTCGCGGATGTAGCGGGCCATCATCTCTTTGACGCCGGGGACGCCGCAATCATCGCCTTCAAGTTCGAGCAGCGGCACCTGTACGGCGCGGCACTCGACGCGATGGCGAATGCGGACGACGACCTCAGCCCAATGGAAGTTTGTGCCTACCAACCCGCTGAGGAAAATGAGAGGACGGCCCGAGCCGGCGTGAAGCACCTCGGCCATCACGCTTGCCTGGCGCGAACCAACCAGCGCGACCTGCCGGGTCGACAGCTCTGCAAAGGGAGCGCCGTGGGAACTGATAGGTGCAGCGGACAAACAAACCTCCGTGAATCCCTGAATAGTAACCCGTTGTCGGGCATGCGTGGGAGGGATCGGACCCGATTCCGTCGTTTCGGGCCGGAATTGCCCCGGGGGGCCTTCTAGGGGGGGTGGCCGGTTCCTGAGGGCGGGGTCGGCTATGCCGTCGTCGATTCGGTGACCTGGCCGTCGCGGAGGCGGATGACGCGGTCGGCCCGGGAGGCCACGGCGGAGTCGTGGGTGACGATCAGCAGGGTGAGGGCACGCTCTCGCTGGATCGCGGTGAGGGCATCGAGGACTTCGCCGCCGGTGGCACGGTCGAGGTTTCCGGTTGGCTCGTCGGCGAGCAGGACGGTCGGTCGGTTGATGAGCGCGCGGGCGATGGCGACGCGCTGCCGCTCCCCTCCGGAGAGTTCGACAGGTCGATGCCGCAGGCGAGAGGAGAGGCCGAGGGCGCCAAGGATGTGTTCGGCGGCGGAGCGAAGTTCGCGGCGCTCGGCGAGGTAGCGTACGTGGCGGTGGCGGACCATGGCGGCGATGAGGACGTTTTCGATGACGTTGAGTTCGGGGAGAAGGTGGTAGAACTGGAAGACGAAGCCGATGTCTCGGGCGCGGTAGGCGTTGCGTTCGGATTCGGAGAACTCGGCGATATTCCGTCCGCGGAAGGTGACGGCGGACGATGCGCCCTGGTCGGGGCGGTCGAGGCCGCCGAGAAGGTGGAGCATGGTGCTCTTGCCCGAGCCGGATGCACCGAGAATGGCGACGGTTTCGCCCTGGGCGATCGCGATGCTTGCGCCGCGGAGCACAGGGACCTTGGCGCGACCGAGGCGATACGTCTTGTGCAGGTTGCTTCCGCTCAGGATGGGTTGGGGGGTGCTCATTCGAACCTCAGAGCGCGGACGGGGTCCATGCGCGATGCGCGAATGGCGGGTACGAGGGCGCCGAGGAGGCATGCCAGGATGCCGCCGGCGGCGACGAACACGGCGCTACGGGGATCGACGGAACTGGGAATGTCGATGAAGTAGTAGACCTCCGGGTTCCATATCTGAATGTTGAACGTCCGGCCGAGCGTGTCCTGAATCGCGTTGATGTTCCAGACGATGACGTGCGCAAGAAGGAGGCCGACACAGATTCCGGTGAGACCGATGGCGGCGGCGTAGCTGAGCCAGAGTCCCGCGATTCCGCGGCGGGAAGCGCCGAGCGCGCGAAGGATGCCGATGTCCTTGGTTTTCTCACTGACCATCGACCAGAAGATCGCCCACACGAGGAAGACGGCGGTAAGGGAGATGAACGTGAAGACGATGAGCACGAGGCCCATTTCATTTCGTACGGCGTCGATGAAGGTGCGGTTGAGGTCTTCCCAGGTCTGAATCATCATCACTTCGGGGCGAGGAACGTCGGGATGGTCGGCGGCGAAATCGGCGTAAATGGCGCGGCATCGTTCATAAATGTCGGCCAGACGATCTGCGCTAACGCCCAGCACCAGAACGCTTGTCACGCGCGCCGGATCGACGATTTCGGTCGAGGGAAGGACGTAGGGTGTGCCGTCGGGGCGGACACCGATTCCGCCTCCGACGGTTCGTCGGGCTTCGTTCATGTACAGCACGGCCTGCACGACGTCGAGCCGCGTGAGGGCGGTGTTGTCGTCAATTTCGTAGATGCCGGTTTTGAACTCGTTGGCGACTGGCAGGACACGGGTGACGCTGTCTACCAGGGTGCCTTTTTCGGATGTGGGGAAGAACGTGACAGAGACCGTGCCGTTGGCGGGAAGGAAGACATCCTGAAGGGTGGCGTTGCCGTGTTCGTTAAGGACAAACGGTCGTCTTGAAAAATAAAAACTGCGTTTACGTTCGTTCTGCCTGCTCAGTTCGATGCCAAGCACAATTGCCGGGCGGCGCTCGCCCGTGTCATCGTTACGACGAGTCATGCTGAGGCCGTTGTCATAGATCAAGCCCCATGACAAGCCGTGGCGATCGAGAATGCGGAGGATTTCATCGTTTCGCAGACGCAGGACGCGCGCGACTTGTTGGGCGTTGGTTTCGTCCGCGGCAGGGGAAGGAACAGGAAGCGGATATGTCGTAGAGGGTTGAAGGCGATAGTCCTCTCCGAAGCGGTCATACCGGGTGGGTTGTTCGATCGGGCGCCAATGAAGCGTCTGTGCGTAGCGGGTGACGCGCTGGTAAGACTCGGGGTCGACCCCGCGGAGGCGAATGGGCTTGATGGCGCCGCCTGGAAGGGTGATCATCGCCGCGGTCTCGATCATCGGGGACGCCGCGACGATGAGTGGATCGGTGGGGTGGTCTTGGTCGGCTTCAAGTCGGCGGACGAGTTCGTCGTAGTGGGCGAAGCCTCGGCTCGGCCAGGAGATGACGACATCGCCGATCTGCATGCGCCCGGCTTCGAGCATCATCTTGAGGAAGCCGCCCATGACCGACCAGGTGATCAGCACCATGGCCGAACAGAGGGCCACGGCGAGGGCGGCCATCAGCGGCATGACTTTGCCGGTGAGATATCGCCTTGACAGGAGGGTCTGATACACGGGTGGGCAGTGTATGGGCGCGGGAGGGAGCGGTCAGCGTATCCGTTGAAGCCGACGGGCAGTGCCGAGCGAATTGCCCGCTGAAGACTACGGAACGATGGCCGGCCGCCTCAATATGATCCGGCGTGGTCGGAAAGCCCCTGCAGATCGGTTCGGTTCGACTGGCGACCAATCTGCTTCTTGCGCCGATTGCGAGGTACTGCGATCTGGCGTTTCGGGTCGTCTGCCGCGAGGCGAGCACGCTGGATTGGGATCGGGGAGGGGTTGGCTTGGCATGTACGGACCTGCTGAGTCCGGCGGGTCTGCTCCGGGGCACCCAGCACAGCCTTGATCTGGCTCGGACGAATGATCTCGATAAACCGATCGGGATGCAGCTTTACGGGGCCGTCCCGGAGGTCATGGCGCAGGGAGCGGTGTGGGCGGCCGAGCACGGGGCGACCGTCGTCGATATCAACATGGGTTGCCCGGTCGATAAGGTGACCAAGAAAGACGGCGGCTCAAAACTCATGTGCGACATGGAGAAGGCCGTGCGGATCGCCGCGGCCTGCCGTCGTGCGTTGCCGAAGCACGTGCCGTTGACATGCAAGATGCGGCTGGGGTGGAGTTGTCCGGACGATGCGCCGGCACTGGCGTGCCGGCTGGTGGATGTCGGCGTCGAGGCGATAACGGTCCACGGGCGGACGACAGATCAGCGATTCAAGGGAACTGCCGACCGCGCGAAGATTCGACAGGTGGTAGAAGCCGTGCGGGCGAAAACGGGCCGGTGGCCGAGCGGGCCGATCCCGGTGATCGGGAACGGAGACGTGACGGATCCGACGAGCTGCCTCGCGATGCTGCGGGAGACGGGGTGTGATGGCGTGATGATCGGAAGGGGTGCGCTCAGTCATCCTTGGGTGTTTCGAGACTGCTGGGCTGCACAACTGGTCGAGGGGATGGATCTTGGGGCGGGCGCCGATGCTCCAGAATTGCAAATGCCCCCGGAGCCGACGGATGAGCAGATCATCGCGCTGATTCGACGGTATTTTGCGTTGATGCTGGACTATCGCGGCGAGCACTACGCGATGCACATGATCCGGTCGCGAATCAGTTGGATGGCCCGGCCCCTGCAGAGACCCGGGACGGCCAGCATCAAGCCCTTTAAGGAAGTAGTGCGGCTGGCGGCTGATCCTGTTGCAGTAGAAGCCGCCCTCGCGGAATTCCTGGCGGGTGGCCTGCGTGGGGTAGGGCACGAGGCGGAGGATCTTGCGGAAGCAACTTGAAAGCGGACGTAGAAGTCTGTTATGAATACAGCCTGAGGCGTCGAGACGCACGGAAACCCTACTCCCCGGAACGGGGGGAGTAGTGCCTGCCCCGCCGACAAACCACGCAGGCGTGTCGCCTGTTTCCCAGGAGAGGAAGCCATGTCGCAGATCATGCCCCCCTTCAACCTGCAGAAGTGGATCAGGCAGAACAAAGACGCCTTGAAGCCTCCGGTGGCGAACAAGCAGTTTTATACCGAGGCGAAGGATGTGATCGTGTTTGTCTCGGGGGGACCGAATACGCGGAACGATTATCACGTGAACCCGACTGAGGAGCTTTTTTATCAGCTCAAGGGAGATATCGCGGTGCGGGTGCGACCGCTGGATGGCAGTCCGCCGCGTGACGTGATCATCAAGGAAGGCGAGATGTTTCTTTGCCCGCGTTGGGTGCCGCACCGGCCGCAACGGCCGCCGGGTACGGTGGGGCTGATCGTGGAGTTTCCGCGTCCCGAGGGTGAGAACGACGGTCTGCAGTGGTATTGCCCGAAGTGCGATGCGCTGGTGCATGATGCTCGGTGGAGGCTGCGGAAGATCGATGAGGATCTGAAGGTCATCATGGAGGATTTCTGGGGTGGGCCGGCGGACCGACGGACGTGCAACGCCTGTGGATATGTGATCGAGCGGGCTGGGGTGGTCGAGTTGAAGCAGGGCAAGATTCGTGCGGCGGGGAAGAAGAAGGCGGCCAAGAAAAAGACAGTGAAGAAGAGCACGAAGAAGGTCGCGCGCAAGGCGGGTGTTCGGCGCGGCCGTTAGCCGGTGTGTCGCTCCTGCCGAGTCGCCGAATAGACAACTCGAAAGTCTGCCATCACCCTACCCATCGATCGGCCGTGCCCATAGTGGTCCGCGGCGTAGGCGTAGGGGGGTTCTGGCATGAAGTTTGGCCGCTCTCGCATGACGTGCGGGCGATCTCGCCGGCAGATAATGCGCCGATAGATGCATACCGGCTTGACCCTTCTCGATGCTTCAGATGCACAACGGTGAAGAGGTGGCACGATCGGGACGCCTTCGGCTCGCCGAGACTCGGATGCCTCACGGGGATAGCGTCGTCTGGGCGACTGGCCATGTGCCGCGCAGGATGACTCAGGTAGTTTTTCTCCATGCAGACGCTGACGCAGATCAAGGAGATGCTCGCGGCGAGGGGGCTGGCCCCGCAGAAGCGGTTCGGACAGAATTTTCTGATCGATCACAATCTGATCCGACGGCTGGTGGATGCCTCGGGCGTCAGGGCGGGGGATCTGGTGTTGGAGGTCGGGCCGGGTACCGGGGCACTGACCGAAGCGCTCTTGCACGCCGGGGCGGAGGTGATCGCGGCGGAGATTGATCGGGGGCTTAGCCAGTTGCTCAGCGACCGGTTCGGAGCGAATCCGAATTTTCGGTTGATCGAGGGAGATTGTCTGGAGGGGAAGGGAGCGCTCGCGCCGGCTCTGATCGAAGTGCTGGGGGGCCGTACGTTCTCAATGGTCGCGAACCTGCCCTACGGGGCGGCGACCCCCCTGATGATGGCGCTGCTGCTCGATCACCCGGCTTGCCGGGGGATGTGGGTCACGATTCAGCGCGAGGTCGCCGAGCGGCTGGCGGCGGGGCCGGGCAGCAAGGCATACGGGCCGATCAGCGTGGTGGCACAGGCGCTGGGCGAGGTGCGTCTCTTGGCGAGCCTGCCGCCGGAGTGCTTCTGGCCCCGACCGGACGTGACGAGCGCGATGGTCGAAGTGCGGCGCAGGGGCGAGCCGCTGACCACGGATGCAGCGGGGCTGGGTGTAATTGTGCAGCGAGCGTTCGGCCAACGGCGCAAGCAACTGGGGTCAGTACTGGGAAAGGGTGTGCGCTGGCCTGAGGGGATCGAACCGACCATGCGAGCAGAGCAACTTTCGGTCGGGCAATTTGTGAGCCTTACGGCAGCGATTGCTGACGTAGGCGGTTGAATCAGAACCTATCGTCCGGGATATGTCGTTCGGACTCTCAAGAGGTCGTTCGCTTGATGTCGCCCCGGGCGTGGTGGCTCTTGACGCGATA
Source organism: Phycisphaeraceae bacterium (assembly GCA_019636695.1). Lineage (GTDB taxonomy): Bacteria > Planctomycetota > Phycisphaerae > Phycisphaerales > UBA1924 > JADLCM01. The sequence goes on along the minus strand of JAHBXD010000003.1, from coordinate 301,564 downwards.
GAAATTCCACCGCTTCCCGACGATGTGCTTACCAACCCGGAGGCGGGGTGGCTGAACCTGTCGGGGTTATTTCGCACTCCTGAGTTCCCGCTCGAAATCGAGATCGGATCGGGGAAGGGCACCTTTCTGGTTCAGGAAGCACGAGCGCGGCCAACAACGAATTTTCTCGGCATTGAATGGGCAAAAGAGTTTTTTGCCTACGCGGCGGATCGGATCCGGCGTCAGCAGGTCGGCAATGTTCGACTGCTGCACGCCGACGCGGTGGAGTTTCTGAGGTGGCGGGTTCCGGATGCTTCCGTCTCGGTGATCCACCTGTATTTCAGTGATCCATGGCCGAAGACCCGTCACCACAAGAATCGAGTGGTGCAGGATCGATTTCTTGCTGATGCGCATCGCACCCTCATTCCGGGGGGCGAATTACGGATCGTCACGGATCATGACGGGTACTGGGCTTGGATGGAGGAGCACTTCGCACGGTGGTGCTCCCCCGGAACAGGGGAGGATCACCCGCTGTTTGCACGTGTGGCGTTTGCGCCTCCTGTCGGGGCGGGCGTGGGCGAGCTCGTGGGTACAAACTTCGAGCGGAAGTATGCACGTGAAGGGCGCCCGTTTCATGCCACGACACTGGTGAAACCACTGGGTCTGGAACGTGGACCGGCAACGTAATTTCGGATGTTTTTTGTCCGGATGGAATGTCAGCGCGGCGAGCAAGGGGGGGCTGAAATCGGTCGATAGGTGCATACACCCAATGGGATAAAGGGTTGTATGGCCGTGGGCAATCGTGCAGATAACGGGCAGGGGGTGAGCATCACGCGGGTGGTGTTCGCAGGGGTTGCGATCGGTGCCTCGCAGGCGCTGGCGGTAGCGTTGTGGCGCGTCATCGGCATGGGCGATGCTGGTCTTACGGTGTTCAAAGTGGCGATGCACCTGCTGTGCCTCGGGCTTGCCATCGGGCTGTGGTCGGTACTCCCCGGGGCGCGGCGATCAGTGCGGCAGGAAGGGGCCAAGGGCATCCGTCGCACGGTCCGCCGCATGCGGTGGGCATACTTAAGCGGCTTGGTGTTGCTGGCGATTTTGTTTATTGGTGACGACGCGGTGATTCGGAGCGCGCTGCGAGCTTCGCAGGCCGAATCGCGGTTCATGATGACGGCCGGGGAGTATCGGCGAACGAATCTTCAGACCGTGCTCGCGATCGTCGAGGCCCAACGGTCAGCGGCACCGACTGAGCAAGTGCGGCAGGTTGATGTGGTTGTCAGGAACCTGGCGGAACTCGGCCTGTTGCACAGACAACTGGAATCGCAATGCATATCCACCGTAGTGCACCAAGGCGCCGTGGAGATGTTCGTGGACGTGCTTCAACCGTGGATGCACAGGTTTGAAGCGCATGTTGACGCGTGGATCGCGGCGGTGAGAGAAGGTGACGAGGCGCGAGCAGCGATGTTCGCGGACGAGGTGCGTGCCGTTTCCGCACCATTGACGGCGTCTTTGACGGCGATGAAGGGAGTTATGGAGCAGGTCACGGGGACGGCGGTCGCCCGGATGGAGCGTCGCGGGGTAGCGCTGGTGTCACTGACCTTGGTCGTGCTTGCGCTCGAGATTCTTCTGATTTTTGAGCCATCGGTACGTAGGGTTCGGCGGAGCATCGAGCAGCTAGAGGCCCAACGAGCGGAACTGCGTCGGCAGGCGATGGTCGTGAGCCGAACGGACAGTGCCGTGTTGATCTGCGATTCTTCCATGCGGATCGAATGGGTGAACGAGGGGTTCACGAACGTATACGGCTATCGCCTTGACGAAGCGGTCGGCCGGACGGTTGCAGAGTTACTCTCTGAGAGCGCTTCGGGTGAAGTCGGGCAAGAGCGCATGGAAATGAGCATGGCGCGCGGCGAAGGGCTGGAGACTGAACTGGTCCGCCGCAAGCGTGACGGCGAGCGCGTGTGGGTTCACGTGAGCATGCAACCGATCCGCAACGAATCGGGCCGGGTGGCGAGCATCGTGTCGATCGAGCACGACGTGACAACCCGGAAAGTGCTCGAACAGCGATTGCTCGAAACGAGTGAGCGGCTTGATTTTGCCGCGCGCGGAGCGAACGTCGGCGTGTGGGAGTTCACGGTTCCAGGCAGGAGTGTGCATTGGGAGCCGTCGATGTATGAGCTGCTGCGGCGTGATCCGGCGACGTTTGAACTCACGCACGAATCATGGCGCGGTCTGGTGCATCCGGATGATCTTGAGCGAGCAGAGGCAGGGCTATATCAGGCCGCGAAAGACGGCGGAGAGTATCAGGCGCAGTTTCGGATGTTTCGTCCGGATGGATCGATCATTCATGTGCTCTCGCGAGCCAGGATCTTCGCGCAGCCCGACGGAACATGTCGTGCGGTGGGCGCGAACATCGACGTGACCGACCGTGTGCAGGTGATGGAGGCTCTTGAACGAAGTGAAGCGTTGCTGCAGCAGGTCGGTGAACTGGCAAGAATCGGCGGATGGGAGTTTGACTGCAGGAGCATGACGCTGAGTTGGAGCAGAGAAGTCCGTAGGATTCATGAGGTCGATGACGATTACGTTCCTGAAATCGCTACCGCGTTTCATTTTTTCCCGGCGGAATCGCGTGCAAGATTGCAGGAAGCCGTGCGCACGGCGATCACGCACGGCACAGGCAGCGATCTGGAACTTCGGTTCATTTCCGCGGGTGGAAGGCACTCGTGGGTTCGCTGGATCTGCACTGCGGAGATGGAGGGTGGGCAATGCGTGCGTTTGCGCGGTGCGATGCAGGACATCACTCCGGCCAAGCGCGCGGATAAGGAGCGGAGGCATCTTCAGCAGGTTCTGCAAGCGGCGATCGATGCGATGTCCCAGATGATCTTCTGGAAAGATGTGTATGGTCGCTATCTCGGGTGTAACCGCGCGTTTCTGCGATACACCGGGCGCGAGAGCCTTGAAGAGGTCATCGGGACGCGCGACGAGGATTATGCCTGGGGCCTTGCGGCGGAGAAATATCGCACCGACGACCTGATGGTGATGCGCACGGGCGAACCGATCCTTGCGAGAGAGGAGTTGTCAGACATCGGGGAGGATTCGTTCCGCTGGGTGCGCACCACCAAGGTGCCATTACGGGAAGAAGGGGAAGACATTGTCGCCGTACTGGGCATTGTCGAAGACGTGACCGCGGAACACGAGGCGCGTGAAGCGCTCCGCAGTGCAAAGGATGCCGCGGAAGCCGCCGACAGGGCTAAGAGCGCGTTTCTCGCCAACATGAGCCACGAGATCCGCACGCCGATGACGGCGATTCTCGGATTCGCGGATCTGCTGCTCGACCCTTCGCGCGATGAGGCAGAACGAACGGAGTGGATCAAGACGATTCGTCGCAACGGTGAGCATCTGCTCTCGATAGTCAATGACGTGCTGGACCTCTCCAAGATCCAGGCGGATCAGATGAGTGTCGAGGAGATCTCTTGCTCGCCGGTGCAGATCATTGAGGAGGTGGTTTCGCTGTTACGCGTGAGCGCCGAGAGCAAGGGGTTGACATGTTCACTGCATCTCGATGGGGCGCTCCCGGTTCACGTTCGTTCCGATCCGATGAGGCTGCGGCAGATTTTCCTGAACCTTGTCGGCAATGCCGTGAAGTTCACTTCCGAGGGTTGGGTCCGCGTTGATGTGCATCTTCGGCGCGAAGGGGATAAGTCGGTTCTGGAGGTTGAGGTCGCCGACACGGGCGTCGGCATGACACCGGATCAGGTCGAAAGGGTGTTTGATCCGTTTATGCAGGCGGATGAATCGACGACACGCCGGTTCGGCGGCACGGGCCTAGGGCTTGCGATCACCCGGAGGCTTGTGGATCTGCTTGGAGGGGATGTGGTCTGCCGCTCCACTGCGGGGGAGGGGACGGTCTTTACAGTCCGGTTGCCGGTACGGGCCGAAGACGCGGCCGTCTGTTCAGACCATCTGGCGCAGCATGCTCCACGCCAGGATGAAACGGAGGTCTCGGTCGGCGAACCCACGTTGAACGGTCGTGTGCTGTTGGCGGAGGATGGTCCGGATAACCAGCGATTGCTCTCGTTCCACCTGAAGCGGGCCGGGGCGACCGTAGATATTGCCGAGAACGGCCGCATCGCCGTCGAGAAGGCATTGGCTGCGTCGGAGCGAGGAGAGCCTTATGCCGTCATCCTGATGGATATGCAGATGCCTGAAATGGATGGGTATGCTGCGACGCGCGCCTTGCGTGCGGCCGGGTATTCGGGGCCGATCCTGGCCCTGACAGCCCACGCGATGACCGGGGATCGGGAGCGATGCCTGGAGGCCGGGTGCGACGATTACTTCACGAAGCCGATTCAGAGGGACAACTTGATCCTTGCCTGTGAGAAGTGGTCTCGGCGGGGTCGCACGATGAAGGCAGCGTAAGGGATCGTCGCGGATCCGGGAGATGTCCTAACATCCCGCCCGGCAAACTGACCGGGCACACGTTCACCACGCGGGTCGGGGTTTCCGGCGTGCGACTTCGGGCCGACGTTCATGGATGCTCAGGTCAAGACCGAGTTTTCGATTTACCTGGCTGACCGACCTGGCGAGTTGGCGGGGGTGCTTGAAGCGGCCGCCGCGGCAGGGGTTGAGGTCTGGGGCCTCGTGGTGACCGAGAGCGCCCACCGAGGACTCGTGCGCGTACTGGGCGATCCGGAAGATGCCTTGCGGCATGTCTTTGAGGCCATGGTGGAGACGGGGGCCGGTCCGGTGGTTGAAACCCCGGTATTGGTGGTGCCGATTGGGGATCGTCCAGGGTTGATTCGTGAGATCGCCGCCCGACTAGGGATTTCCCGAATCAATGTGCAATATGCGTATTGTGCCCCGGCGGTCAACGGGTCACCAAGCCGATACGTGCTTCGGGTAAGCAATGCCGAGCAGGCAAGGCAGGCGATTGAGGGGATTGCCTAAGGGGCGAAGCGGGCGTGTGTGGCCGTGCGTGGGGTGCGCCGGGCGGTATCGGCATCAGGGTGCGTTGAAGGCGCGTATGCTGAAGTGGGGCCGGATGTTCGGCGTTGGAGGCGGGCATGGGCATTGAAGCGGCACTTCCGACCGATGCATTTCTGACGACGCAGCTCCGCCGCGTGATCAACTGGGCTCGCCGGAGCAGCTTGTGGCCGATGCCGTTTGCGACGGCATGCTGCGGGATTGAGTTCATGGCGACTGCGTGCTCGCGGTATGACTTGGCGAGGTTCGGGGCGGAGGTGGCTCGATTCAGTCCGCGTCAGGCCGATCTGATGGTGGTGGCCGGGCGGGTGGGGATCAAGATGCTGCCCGTGCTCCAGCGGATTTATGAGCAGATGACCGAGCCGAAGTGGGTGATTTCGATGGGCGCCTGCGCCAGCACGGGCGGTGTGTTTGATACTTATGCCACCGTGCAGGGGTGCGATCAGTTCATCCCGGTGGATGTGTACGTGCCGGGGTGTCCGCCGCGCCCGGAAATGCTGATCGAGGGCGTGATGGCGATTCAGCGGCACATCGACAACGAGGGCATTCCGCCGAAGGGGCCAGACGGGAAGCGCGTTCCGCTAGGGCTGACGGTTGCTCCGAATGTTCGCATTCGCCCGCAGCCGGTGCCGTTGGGCATCGGCTAAGGCTCAGGCTGCCTGGATGGATCGCGGGTTTTCGATCAGTTTGCGACAATTCTCGATGAGACTGGCTCGTTCTATGGGCTTGGTGAGATAGGCATCGCACCCTGCGGCGAAGCAGCTTTCGCGGTCGCCGGCCATGGCGTGCGCGGTGAGGGCGGCAATCGGACCGGTATATGCGTTGCTTCGAAGCTGGCAGGTTGCTGTGTAGCCGTCCATTTCCGGCATCTGCATATCCATCAGGATCAGGTCGAACGGGCGTCCGGCGGTCAATGCCGAGAGCGCTGCGGCGACGGCCAGCCGACCGTTGCCGACGACCTCAACTTCGGCGCCTGCATTCCGCAGATGCAGCGCAATGAGTCGCTGGTTGTCCGGGCCGTCTTCGGCGAGGAGGATTTTTCGGCCATTCAAGACAGCGGGCTTTGTGCGAGTGGATTTTGCCAGGTTCGATTGTTCGGCATGCGCACCCGGCGTAGAGAGTGATTCGGCCGCGGCGATGGTCAGCGTGAAGGTTGAACCTTGGCCGGGGACGCTCTGGGCCGTGAGATCACCGCCGAGCATTTGTGCAAAGGTGCGCGAAATGTAGAGGCCAAGGCCCGTGCCGCCGTATCGACGCGTGGTGGACTTGTCAGCCTGAACAAAGGGTTGAAACAGGCCGGAGAGGGCATCGGCAGAGATGCCGATGCCGGAATCGACGACCTGCACGTGCAGGGTGTCATTCTGCCGACGCATGGCGACGCGGACGAACCCGGAGTCGGTGAATTTGATCGCATTGCCGACGAGGTTGACGAGAATCTGGCGGAAACGGATCGGATCGATCAGAAAGCGTCTGGGCATGGTCGGGTCGATGTGCAGATCCAGTCGCACGTTTTTGCTTTCAGCGCGCGGGCGCATCAGCGCGTGGACGTCTTGCGCGAGCTGGATAACGTCGGTATCAACGCGCTCGATGTGCATCCGCCCGGCCTCAATCTTCGAGAGATCGAGAATGTCATCGATCAAGGACATGAGATGTTCCGCGTTGCGCCGAACAGTGGCAGCGCATTCAGCGCGTTCCAAGTCCGTGGCCGATTCATCCACAAGCAGTTCAGTAAAGCCGAGAATCGCGGTCATCGGCGTGCGGATTTCGTGGCTGACGTTCGCGAGAAATTCGCTTTTTGCGCGGCTGGCGGCCTCGGCGGCGTCACGTGCTTCTGCAAGCGAGACGTTATGGGATTGGAGTTGTGCGTGCAAGGTTCGCATCTCCTGAGAAGAAACCTGGATGGAGCGCTCAAGCAGTGCTCGGTCGTCATCAGCGTGCTGGTAGGCACGAGAGACGCTCTCGAGGAACGTGTGCCACGATTCCGTATCCTCACCACCCGGAGGGGTGTCCGGGTCGAGGCCAGCACGCTTGAGTTGGCGTACCAGAATCGGATGCATGCGCTCAGGTCTCGGAGAACGTCGTCAAGGTCATGGTCTGGTTATGCAGGCCGCAATCGCCGATTCCACTCGGGGATATCTCGCCGTAGGAGTAGTACCCGGCGACCTGTGATCCTGCGGGCAGGGATTCGAGAACAGCATTGAGTTCTTCCTCGGTCCGCTCTCCGAGAATCAAACGGCGACCGACGCAACTGACGGCGATTGCCAGGCAGGGCGATGCTTCTGAGGCTGTCTTGGCAGATTCGGCGGATGCGGAGATGAGTCGGTCGAAGTTCGCGCGCATCAACTGGGCCAGATGCCCTTCGGTGATGTCACCGGCGAAGGTCATCGAACCGTCCTGTTCGTTGACGCCCAGCACGGTTCGAACGATCGGATGGTCGCTCTGCCGCGCTGGGCGAACTGCCAGCGGAAAGAGCAGCGCCGTGGAGGGAAGGCCCGAAGCAAGTTCGCCCAGGTAACGCTTGTACAAGGGAAGCGCTGGTTCGTTATCGAGCTCATAGAGCACGTTCCCTTTGGCGCGTGTGACGATGCGCTCGGGCCCGAACACATCCCACCCGCCTTGTGAACCGTGCCCGATGCGAATGTGCCTTCCGTGGAAACCAACGGCGGTGACAAATCCGGATTCGGGGCATCCGTTCCGGAGCACCCATGTGCGCTTGAAGCGGTCGCCGTCTCCGGCAAGGCCGCCGGTGATGACCACCGATTGCGGCAAAGATGCCGACAGGCCCCGGATGAGTTCACTGCCGTTGATGTTCAAGCCGTCAGAAAGGACGAAGACCGCACGCAGGTCCGGTCCTGCGAGTTGCCGGGCGAGGGTGTCACCAGCGCGGAATGAGTCTTCCGCGGAGCGGATCGGGGCATACGCGGTTGCGAGTCGCGTGCGGCGGAACCGGAAGAGGCTGACGGCGATCCCGCCGTCGAACAGACGGTCACCCACAAACTGTCCACTGGTGGAGCATCCGATGAGGTGCGACGACGGGAAGGCCCGGCGCAGCTCGGTCATCGGGGCAGGATCATCGATTAAGGAGGATGCGCCGAAGGCAACCACCAGCGTCTGGGGCGAGTCGAGTGCGGGGAATGGGCATGACCAGCCCTGCTTTGGTTCGAACATGAACGTCTGGAACGGGCAATCGGTTCGGATCATGGCAACCCCCGATTCCGGTGGGTGGACGGCACCCTATGGGAACTCTGTGCAGGAACCTGGGTTTGCATCGGAAATTCTTCAGAGGTCGATGAGCGAATCATCCGGATAGAGGGTGAAGCCCCTGGGTATCTGGAATGGGGGTTTCAACGCCTTCGAAGGCGAAGCACTAAGCGAAGTGCGATCCTGAGGCAGGGTTTGTTCGTAGATGATTTTGGCGACCAGCGCGCATTCTTTGGAAGGCGGCCCGCCGCGGGCCGATACCGGTTTGAGGGTTCCGCGGTCAGCGTGGGATCGGGCCGTGCGGTGGAGGAAGGGGGGCGGAGCCGTCGAGGCGTTGCCGTCTCGGACGTGCCTTGGATCGTGAGATTTGTCCGTCGGGCTGCGCCGCATGCTGCTGGTGCGGCACCAAGGAGGGTTTGCGATGGCGTCGACGCCCATGAACACCGGCGACCTTGTGAACCTGATCGAGTCGCGGCTTGATCGTCGCGGGTTTCAGGACCAGCACTGGACGGGCAGTTTCTGGGATTATCTGGAACTTGCCTCAAAGCAGCCCGAGGTGCTTCGAAACGCCTATCAGCGGTTGTACGACGCGATCATGTCGCACGGGTGGGAGCGCTATCGCGTTTTCAAGAAAGAGTGCGTTCGGTATCACTTTTTCAGTGATCCGTTCGACAAGGGCGCTGACGGCATTTACGGGCTTGATTTTGCGTTGATGCAGTTGGTCGGGTTTCTTCGGTCGGCCGCCGAGGGGTACGGCACCGACAAGCGAATTCTCCTGCTTCACGGCCCGGTCGGGAGCAGCAAGAGCACGATCGCGCGGTTGCTGAAGAAGGGCATTGAGCATTACAGCCGCACACCGGGAGGCGCGCTGTACTCATTTAGTTGGCTTCTGGATGACCGCTGTGAAGTGAGCGCCGGCGCCGAAGGCGCCGCGGCCAGGACGCACGAATACCCCAGCCCGATGCACGAGGAGCCGCTGATCCTGGTGCCCCGGGCAGCGCGCGAGGCAATTCTGGAGCAGTTGAATGCTTCGTATAAGCCCGAGTTTCATAACGGCAAGGTTCGCGTTTACGGCGAGCCTGACCCCTTCAGCCGCAAGATCTTTGAAGATCTGATGGCCTTCTATGACGGCGACTGGAAGAAAGTGATGGAGCACGTGAAGGTGCGCCGGATCGTGCTGAGCGAGAAGGACCGCGTGGGCATCGGCACGTTCCAGCCGAAGGACGAGAAGAACCAGGACTCGACCGAACTGACCGGCGACATCAACTATCGCAAGATCGCACAGTACGGCAGCGATTCCGACCCCAGGGCATTCAACTTCGACGGTGAACTGAACATCGCCAATCGCGGCATCTGCGAGTTCATCGAAGTGCTCAAGCTCGATGTGGCGTTCTTGTATGACCTGCTCGGGGCAAGCCAGGAGCACACGATCAAGCCGAAGAAATTCGCGCAGACGTACATCGACGAAGTCATCGTCGGGCACACGAACGAGCCGGAATATAAGCGCCTTCAGAACAACGAAATGATGGAGGCCTTCCGCGACCGCACGATCAAGATCGACATTCCCTACAACATCCGGCTTGATGACGAGATCAAGATTTATCAGAAAGATTTCGGGCCCGAGCGGATTCGCAATATTCACATTGCGCCGCACACGCTCGAAGTGGCGGCGATGTGGGCCGTGCTGACCAGGCTTGAAGAGCCGAAGAAAGCCGGCCTGAGCCTGCTGCAGAAGATGAAGCTGTACAACGGCAAAAATATCCCCGGCTTCACCGAGGACAGCGTGAAGGAACTGAAGGAAGAGGCTCCGCGCGAGGGCATGAACGGCATCAGCCCGCGCTATGTGCAGGACAAGCTCTCGAACGCGTTGGTCAGCCGCCAGGCGATCGAGGAGAAGACGGTCAATCCGTTCATGGTGATCAATGAGCTTGAAGGCGGCATGAGCCACCACTCGCTCATTACCGACGAAGAGACCAGAAAGCGTTATCGCGAACTGCTGAGCGTTGTGAAGGAAGAATACGAAGACATCATCAAGGGCGAGGTGCAGCGGGCGATCAGCGCCGACGAAGAGGCGATCAAGCGTCTGTGCACCAACTACATCGAGAACGTCAAGGCGTATACGCAGCGCGAGAAGGTGCAGAACAAGTATACCGGGCGTTATGAAGAGCCCGATGAGCGCCTGATGCGTGCGATCGAGGAAAAAATCGAGATTCCGGAAAGCCGGAAAGATGATTTCCGCCAGGAGATCATGAACTACATCGGTGCGCTTGCGCTCGACGGCAAGAAGTTTGATTACAACACCAACGCGAGGCTGTATCGGGCCCTCGAACTCAAGCTCTTTGAAGACAGCCGCGATACGATCAAACTGAAGAATCTTGTCAGCAGCGTGGTTGATGACGAAACGCAGCAGAAGATCGATGTCGTCAAGCAGCGGCTCATCAAGCAGTTCGGCTATAACGAGGCAAGCGCCACCGACGTGCTGAACTATGTCGCGAGCATTTTCGCCCGGGGTGACACCAAGCAGAAGTGACCGGGGGCGACGTGCCACCCGGGCTGGTCAACCCGGCGCGATGCCTGTGAGGCGGAATACCCGCGCTGGCCGGCGGACACCGGCGCAGCAGCACAATGGTGCAGGGTTCTGCCTTGGCCTGATGTCACACCCTCAAGTGTGCCGCGATGAACCGGCCATCGGCTCTCAGGCATTTGTGACATCGTGAGGGGACTTCAACGGCGCTCTCAATCGCGAATTTTGTCACTGATGTGTCAGAAGTTCCTGCCGGGATACTACCGCATGAGCGGGTGCGCCATCGCGGCCCCGAGCCAACTCCCGGAGGTGTTTCATGTCTCGATTCGTGATTCGAGGGCTTTCCCCTGGCGTCGTTATCGGGGCGACCTCCTGGTCGATGGCCGGCATCATCCATGTCGATATTCCGGACTTCACGCTCGTCGTAGCCCGAGGTGAGACCGGGCACGCCGCGTTCGATTTCACGGGTGACGGCGCTCCGGACATCGTATTTTCCGTGCGGAATACTGGGGCGTTGCGGGTCCAGGGCCTTGGCGGCGTAGAGCTCAAAGCCCCCGGAATCCTCGACGGGGTATATGACGACTGGTTCGTGATTCCGCACGCCGCGGGCGAACTTATCGGGCCATCCCCCGATCCGCAAGAATGGGAGTACAACCCGAACGAGGTCTACCTGGAGGACTTCATCAAGATTCCTTGGCCGGATGACGGCGCCTATATCGGTATGCAACTCACTTCCGCGGAAGGTGATCGCTATGGGTGGGCCCACGTCGCCAGTGTCTTGGCGCCGACGTATTCCTCATTCACGGTGTTCGGTTTCGCGTATGAGACCGAGTTCGGCGTCCCCATCCGAGCGGGGGCGATACCCACTCCGGGAGTCTTGGCGCTCCTGGCTGTCGGGGCCGCAGCACGGGGCCGGCGGCCTGCGCGCCGAGCATGACCCCCCTCACACAGCGCCTGTGGTCATGGTGCATAGCGCGAGCACGGGGTGGAGCGTCCGGGCACCCCGGTGGGTCGTGCCCAGTGGGCGTTGAGATAGACACGACGATGTCGAAAGCGGCATCAGTCGTGGAATGGGAGGGGGCGCCGTGGAGAACGTCGGGCCACCTTACCAAACGTCTGATCTCCCTTACCCCACCGCCGCACAGACCTTCTTCGCCCCGTCCGAGATGTCCGTCGCCGCCTGAAGGGTCGGCAGGTCCGCCGCGGCGGCCTTCAGGAGGTTCCGCCCCGCCTCGACGTTGGTGCCTTCAAGGCGGACGACGAGGGGCACCTTGAAACCGGTGGACCCGTCCTTGTTCTTGAAGCCTCTCGCGGCGTTGATGATCCCCTGGGCGATCACATCGCATCGCATGATGCCGCCGAAGATGTTGACGAGCACGCCTTTGACCCGTTCGTCACCGAGGATGATCTGGAAGGCTTCGGTCACGGCTTCTTCGCTGGCGCTGCCGCCGACATCAAGGAAGTTGGCCGGTTCACCCCCGTGCAGTTTGATGATGTCCATGGTGCTCATGGCCAGCCCCGCGCCGTTGACCAGGCAGCCGATGTTGCCGTCGAGGGCGATGTAGGAAAGACCGAATTTCTGGGCACGCAATTCGGCGGGGTTCTCTTCCGCCGGGTCGAACATGGCCTGAAGGTCTTTGTGCCGGAAGAGGGCGTTGTCGTCGAAGTTGAACTTGGCGTCGATGGCGATGACCTGACCGTCGGAGGAGGGGGTAGCGGTGATCACCAGCGGGTTGATCTCAGCGAGCGTGCAGTCCTTTTCGACGTACAACTTCGCGAGGTTCACCATCAGGCTGGCGGCCTGAAGAATCTGCTTGCCCGTGAATCCCAGGCGCTGGGCGACGCTCCGGGCTTGGTGGGGCTCCAGCCCCGCCACAGGGTGCAGGTGTTCGCGGATGATCGCTTCAGGGCGCTCGTGGGCAATTTTTTCGATTTCGACCCCACCTTCGCGGGACGCGATCAGCACGTTCCGCCGCGAAGCCCGGTCCATGGTGATCGCCAGGTAGAACTCTTCAGACCCCCCACCCGGGCGGTCAGCGATATCCACCCCAGCGGCGACCAGCAGTTTGCCGACCTCCAGCCCCTCGGGCGGGGTCTGGGGCGAATGCATGCGGTTGCTGAGCATGAACCGGGCGGCTTCGGTGGCTTCCTCAGCAGAGCGAACGAGTTTCACGAATCCTGCCTTGCCCCGGCCGCCCGCATGCACCTGGGCTTTGACCACAGCCAAGGGGTTTCCCGAGGCGCCAGTGACGTGTTTATACGCCGCGGCGGCCTCGTCAATCGACGAGATGACCTGTCCGGGGGGGACGGGGATGCCGGCGGAGGCGAGAAGGTCGCGTGCCTGGTACTCGTGAATTTTCATGCCGGGGTCTCGTGCTACGGAGTGTGTGGAAAACCGGGGGCATGATAGGTCGTCGGGTGGAAACGCCAGTTGAGACACTCCCGAGCGTGATCGGCCTGCATGGGCGTCGCTTCCAGCATGAGCGGGCATCCTGTCCGCATATCAAGGAGCTAGCCATGCGAGGTATGACACTTCTGGCGTCCGCGGCGTTGATTTCATCTCTGGCGGGTAGCGCGACAGGAGCGATTGTGGCATGGAGCGGAACGTCCCGATTCGTGTCACCTCCGTCCGCTCCGAGGAACGGGATGAGCAGCCAAGTCGCGACGATCTGGGATGAGCGCCAGGGGATCACGATCTCCGCGCTTCAGGCTGAACTGACTACCAACCCGGCGATCTCATGGCGACCGACACCGGGAACGGTCAGCGGCCGGGTAGATTCGCACATGCTGACGCACACAGGGTCGTGGGTGGATTTCACCCCCCTGAAGGGGTGGGTGACATTCGACAACCCTATCGTCGCGGTCATTTACGATTTCCGGTCGCTGAATGCTTCTGATGCGTTGTGCGGCCCACCCGGCACGACCTACCAGCAGGTTCCGCTGCGCGGATTTTTTGCCTCGGGCGGGAGTTTTCTTCAGGTGAACGGATCGACGCTGACATTCGAGCTGGAACGCTGGCATGGGCAGTTTTATGACTACTCGGAAATCCGGATTCTGACGGCTCCGGTGCCGACGCCGGGCGGCCTTGCAGCGCTGGGGCTTGCCGGGGTGTTGACAGGGCGACGCCGGCGAAGCGCGACTCAAAGTCCGAGAACTCATACAGGCGAGTCGAGTTTCGATTTGGATGGAATTTGCCGATCGTGACGGCATATTCGGGACCAAGGAGGTCTCGATATGCACACGTCGCGCGTGGGGGTCTTGTTTTTTGGGGCGGTCACCGGCTTGGCCGCAGGGTCGGGCATCGGCGGTGTGTATGACTTCGTGGTCAACAGCCATGCGAGCGGACTTCAGGCGACGATCGAAACTTCTGTAGAGACATCCGGGACGCTGATCGGGAACTGGGATCCGGTGGATAACCCCGATGGGACACGGACCAAGCCGGGATTGTTCGGCTCGTTTGACGCGAACGAGAACGTGCCTGTGGATGTCGATCTCGGTTTGAATTTGGGCGATGAAGTGCAGACTTCAGCCGGCGGCGGGTTCCGGATGGCGATTCAGCCTTCGCAGGGACGCGTCGAGATCTCGGGGTATGCCATCGATGCGCTCATGGGTTCGACCCTGAACTTGCCTTTGACGATTTCGCTGAGTCCTGACAGCTTCAGGACGCGGAACCCGACTTCGACCTACATCGGGCTGCCGATCACCCTTCCATTCGGAGAGGTGACAGTGAGCCAGTTGACCTTCACGCAGATAGGGCAGTCCGTGCCGGGCGTGCTGAGCGATCTGGGCGGCGGGGTGTGGGAGTTCAGTGCCCTGGTTCCGGTGCAGATCGACCTGATGATGACTTTTCTCGGGAATGATCTGCCGATCGAATCGTTGCCCGGGGTGATTCCCTTTGGTGGCACCCTCATGATGGTGGGCGACGACATCGACCTGTTGAGTGTTCGTGTGCTTGATCTGGGTGACGCGGTTGAGCCGGGCATTGCGCTGCCTCAGTTCCCACTGGAATTACCGACTGTGCTCCCCCCTGGAGGCACGGCGAACCTGCTGTTTGATCTGATGCTGGACCGCATCGAATCGAGTATCGCAGGTGAGTTGACGCTGAGCGCAACGGGCACGCTGGTGCCTGCTCCGGGGGTCGCGGGGGTGGTGGTGCTGGGCGGCCTGATGGCGGGGCGTCGCCGGCGTTAGATGCCGGGAGGTGCGATTCCGCGAATGCACGGAGGGTTGCCTCGGGGCGAAGTGGGGGTGCTCCGCGGCGACGCTATCCTGTCTCCGTTCGCGGAGACGCCCAATGGAATATAAGAACACGATTCTCGATGCCGTCGGCAACACCCCCCTGGTGCGGCTGAACAAGGTCGTTCCTGCCGGTGGCGCCACAGTGCTTGCCAAGTGCGAGTTCATGAACCCTGCCGGGTCGGTCAAAGACCGCATGGCGATGTACATCATCCAGGAGGCGGAGAAGCGAGGGGAACTCCGCCCGGGGGGAACGATCGTTGAGAACACGAGCGGCAATACGGGCCTGGGCGTGGCGATGGCCGCGGCGGTCAAGGGCTACAAGGCGGTCTTTACGATGCCCGACAAGATGAGCCTTGAAAAAATCAACATGCTCAAGAGTTTCGGGGCAGAAGTCATCATCACACCGACGGATGTTCCCGGTGATTCTCCGGACCACTATGTCAATGTCGCCAAGCGCGTCGCACAGGAGCGAAACGCCTTTTATCTCAACCAGTATCACAACGCCCTGAACATCGAAGCTCACGAGCGACTGACCGGTCCGGAAATCTGGAGGCAGACGGAAGGTAAAGTGGATGCGGTCGTCGCGGGGGCGGGCACGGGCGGCACCATCAGCGGGATCGGCCGCTATCTCAAGAGCATCAACGCGCACACACGTGTGGTCGGCGTGGATATTCTCGGCAGTGTGCATTACCACTATTTCTACACCGGCACGCTGCCGACCGCATATGTCTATAAGGTTGAAGGCATCGGTGAAGATATCAAGTGCGATGCGTTTGACCCAAAGGCCATCGACGAAATGCGCCAGGTCGATGATTATCAGAGTTTTCACATGGCGCGGCGGCTGGTTCGCGAAGAGGGCCTTTTCTGCGGCGGCTCGAGTGGTTCCGCCGCGCATGTCGCCGTGGAACTGGCAGCCGAGATGGGGCCGGGAAAGACAATCGTCGTCATTCTTCCGGACAGCGGTACGCGATACATCACGAAGTTTCTTGCAGATTCGTGGATGCGAGACCACGGCTTCCTCGAACCCGAGCGCGGGCTCGGCCTTGTCGAGGATGTGCTCAAAGGCATGTCGCGAGAAGTGGTTTCGGCGCGAGAAGATGAGCCTGTCGGCGCCGTGGTCGATCGCATGCGATCAGCCGGGGTTTCGCAGGTGCCCGTGCTCGACGGGGCCAGCGTGCCGCGGTTGATCGTCCACGAGATCGATGTACTCCGCGGCCTTCAGTCAGGCAAAATCTCGTCGCAATCGCCAATCCGCGCGGTGGCAAACCCGATCGGCGGACTGGTCTATCCCAAGGCGCGCGTGGAAGAGTTATACCCCATTTTCAATCAGGATAAGGTCGCGGTTGTCGTTGACGCATCGAAACTCGTCGGCATCATCGCGCAGATCGACCTGATCGAGTATCTCAGCCGGCGAGGTCGGTGAACTGGCAGGGTGGGCTGACGGCACGTCGGCTAGGGGTTCTCGCACACCACGCGAAACCCGATGAACGGCGCATCGGCGAGCCACCAGGCGCTCTTGGGCACTTGCGGATCGCTGGCGTTCCATGCTCGATCGGCCGGGGTCACGACCGCGGGATCGAGTCGCTCGGCGGGATCACGATAGCTTCCACCCATCGCGACGCCCTTGCCGTCGGCATCGGTGCACCATTCCATCACGTTGCCGAGCATGTCGTGCAGGCCCCACGCGTTGGGTTTTTTTCGCCCGACGGGGTGCGTCTTTCCTTCGGCGTTGTCGGCGAACCAGGCATGTTCCGCCAGCCGAGCGGGGTCGTTTGCAAGTGTGATAGGTTGACCGGCCATCGCCGCATGACGCCATTCCGCGACAGTCGGCAGTCGATACGTTCGCCCGGAGCGCACGCTCAACCACCGACAGAAGGCCTGGGCGTTTTGATAACTCATCGAAATCGCGGCGTATCCCTCGTGACCGAACCCTCGATCGGGGGGGAGGTAGGGCTTACTCGGCCGTGTAATGGCGTCGACACCCTCAGGCAACGGAAGTTGGGCGTCGAGTTCGTACAGAAAGACGTCAAAGGCTTCCCAGGTGATCTCAAAGCGAGACATCCAAAATGGTTTGATGTTCTGATCAGGATCACCGGGAATGGGGAGCATCTCAAATCGAAACGCGGCGGAAGGGATGTCTTGCCAGAACACCACGTGTGGCGCCTTGGCTGGTGGCGGCTCGGCGCCGATGCCGGGGGCTACGCTCATGCCGATGCAGAGAACGAGTGCGGCACATTGGCGCGCAGGGTGGATTCGGTGCATCGTCTGCTCCTTCATGCTTCTGGGCGCTGGGTGCGCTGCGCGACTCGAGCGATATGAGTTTATGAGGATCGCCATGGGCGTCGAGGCACGTATCGTGCTCTATGCGCCCGACCAGACCACCGCTGAAAACGCCGCCCGGGCAGCGTATGCCCGGATTGAGGAGCTTGAGCAGGCGTACAGCGACTATCGGGCCACCAGCGAGCTGATGCGGCTCTGTGCCGGCCCAGTCGGCTTGCCGCAGTCCCTCGGGCCGGATCTCGCCCGGTTGCTACCCCTGGCAGCCCGGATCGGGCAGGATTCGAAGGGGGCATTCGACGTGACCGTCGGTCCGTTGGTGCAGGTGTGGCGGGCAGCGATTCGTGAGAGGACGTTGCCCGATCCTGCAGTGCTAGCAGCGGCAAGCGCGCGGAGCGGTTGGCGGCATCTGCTGCTGGAGCAATCGTCGGAGGCGGTGACGCTGACATTGCTCGTCGAGGGCATGCGTCTTGATCTCGGAGGCATCGGCAAGGGCGATGCCGCGCAGCAGGCTGTCGAACGGCTGGCTTCGCTGGGGATCAATCGGTGTCTGGTGGCGATTTCAGGGGACATAGTCGTCGGCGAGGCCCCTCCCGGGAGCAGAGGGTGGGTGATCGGCGCGGCGCCGGCGGGCCACTCGGTCGGTGCGTTGCGGCTTCGTCGCGGGGCAGTTTCAACAAGCGGCGACCATGCGCAATATGCCGAGATCGGCGGCGTGCGATTCAGTCATGTGCTGGATCCGAGAACCGGGCTCGGCTCGACAACCCGGGTGGCTGCCGCGGTGATGGCAACTCGAGGAGAACTCGCCGATGCCCTGGCGTCGGCGCTGTGTGTTCTCGATCCCGACAGCGCCGAGGAACTGATTCGTCGTTATCCTGGCACGGGGGCGTTGATTTGGACCATCAATGATGATTCAGATGCATTGGAACTGATTCCACGGGTGATCGATCCGCATGGTGTGATGCAACGTGCGCTCGTTCCTCGCCAATGAACGCCGAAGGATCCGAACATGGCATCGAATATCGAGATTCGGCAGGCAATCCGCGAAGATTGCGAGTTGATCCATCAGTTGATCGGTGAACTCGCGGTGTACGAGCGCATGGCGGATCAGGTATGTGCGACGCCGAAAGATATTGAGCGCGGACTTTTCGGCGAGTCAGATGGCCGCGGGTTCGCCGAAGCCCTTGTGGCGTCTCTGGATGGACTGCCGCAGGGGTTTGCGCTCTATTTTCACAATTTTTCGACGTTCTTGGGCAAACCGGGTATCTGGCTTGAAGATCTCTTCGTACGCCCTGAAGCGCGGGGATACGGCGTCGGCAAGGCGCTTCTGAAGCGACTTGCAGAAATTGGTGTCGAGCGTGGATGTCAGAGATTGGAATGGGCTGTACTGGATTGGAATGAACCGGCGATCGGATTTTATAAGCGCCTTGGAGCAACTGTTCTGGAGGAATGGCGCATCTGTCGCCTTTCGGGGCATGCTCTGGCGACCTTTGTGCGCGAACCAGGATCTCGGATCGAGTAGGTCTGATCTCGGCCGAAATGCAAACACCGGCCGTCGGAGCACCTGAAAAAATGGTTGATCTGAACTTGTGATCGCGAAACTTGGGTTGGAGTGCACGCCGACGGCCTGCAACCGGGCATCAGTCGGCGGGTAGGAAGAGCATGTACATGATGGTCCAACACATTCTGGCTTCCGCGATGATGCTGACGGGTGTCTCGATTGCCCATGGTCTCGACGGCGCAGTCGAGCGTCAGCCACAGGCCGCGTCGCCGAACGCCGTCGAGGTCATGGTTGACCACGCGAAGAAACTGCACGAGGTCTCTTCGACGGAGCTTGGTCGCGCGTTTCTTCGAGAAGTAACAAGGTTGCCGGCAGTTCCCTCGCGAACCATGTGGCGTGATACGGCAACCAGGCGTGAATGGATGTCGTCTTCTGCTGCGGAAGCGATGTCGGAGCACGACCGGTCGGCATACGAAGAACTGACCATCAATGACAGCATTTATTACAACACCAAGTACGGTTCGCCGCTTGCGTACGTTCGAACCGTTGATGTCCTGGCGTCGCACGGAATGATGTCGCTCGAAGGTCGAACGGTGCTCGATTATGGATACGGCAGCGTCGGGCACCTGCGACTTCTGGCTCTTCTGGGTGCTCATGCCGTAGGGGTAGATGTCGATCCGTTCCTCGCTGCCCTCTACAGCAGCCCGGAGGATCAGGGCGCCGTCAAGCGCCTCGATGGCCGCGATGGCGCAATCACCCTGTTGCATGGTCGATGGCCGGCGGAAGCATCTGTAATTGCCGCGATAGAACACAAAGGCCCTGTCGACATCTTTCTCTCTAAGAACACATTGAAGAAGGGCTACGTGACACCTGATCTGCCTCGAGAGCAGATTGACCCTCGAATGCTGATCGATCTGGGTGTGACGCCCGAGGCCTATCTTGCCGCACTGAGAAGCGTCGTTCGGCCGGGCGGGTTGGTCGTGATCTACAACCTCTGCCCGGCGCATCCTGCCGGAGGGTATAGCCCCATGGCCGATGGCCGAAGCCCTTGGACAGAGGCGGAATGGATTGCGGCGGGGTTTGAGGTGCTCTCGTTTGATGTTGATGACCACGGCCCGGCCCGCGCCATGGGCAAGGCCCTGGGGTGGGACCAAGGCCCGCGCCCCATGGACCTTGAAGCAGGCCTGTTTGCGTGGTACACGGTTGTCCGCCGGACAGAGAATGCTCAGACGTCGCCGATTCGGCCTCCCGGCGGTGGAGATGCGCAGTCCGCCGGAAAGTAACGGCCTGTTCATCGAAGGAACGACATGACGACCTCGAATGCGATCAACAGAATGATGATCCACTCCAGGAATTCCATGCGCAGGTTGCCTTCGCGGTCGGCGATTTTGTCGTAGACGCTTTCCAGGTTCTCGAGTTTGCGCAGGACACTTGCTTCCCACGCAGGAATACCCATGCGTTGAGTCGCGGTGCGGTACATGCGCGCAAGAAACTGATCGCCCAGAAGCTTCAGGGCATTGTTTACACTCTCAAACATCTGTACACCGTCTGTGCGCAGGCCGGCGACATGTTCGAGGCGGCGTCTTCCCCGGCCGGGCCGCCAGTGTGTCAACCAACCGGCACTCGTCAGGGCCTTGAACGTGCCTTCAAGCGCTTCGTCGAGTCGATCATCGAGGTGGCGCATTTCAAGCAACTCGACATTGGCGAATTCCAGCACGCGGAGCGTGTCCTGAGGGTGCGGGTCGATCAGTACGGCCGATCCCCAGTCGATGATGACGGCATCGTGCTCGCCATAACTGAGTCGCGCAGACATGACTTCGCGCACTTCCTGATCTGAAAGCCGGTTTCGTTCGCCGCGCAGAACTTGCGCCCATCCCTGCGCCTGATCGTTGAGCGAGCGTGCAATGTTCTCGCTCGGATCGAGGCGGCACTCAAAGACGACATAATCCTCCATTTTGTCAGAAAGGGACGGTCGCTGCAGCGCCGGCCAGAGTTCACGAAGCAGCTCTTCGGCCCGAGTTCGGGCCGATTCGACCAGAGTTTTCTGCTCTTCAACGGCGATGGCGAGTTCCAACAACGTTGCGAGGTCGCCTTCGAATGGAATACTCCGGGTGACGGAAACAGCCCCGAAGTCAAAAATCGTCACATCCATCGCCGCATCAGTCGACCAGCGTGCCAAGGAGATGGCCGGAGCATCGGTCCGGATGCAGAGCGGCGGGGGCTGGAAGTTCATGGAGGCAGGCGCTCGGCGATCGTGAGCGAATCGGCCTCGGGTCGTCGCCGCACGGGCAAGCTCAGCGGCACGATCAATATCGACCCCCATAGCGATGTCAAAGGCCAGCATGATGTGAGCGTTGCCGTGCATGAGTGTCGGTAAGGCATACTGAGGCGGGGGGAATCACGTATGGCTGGATATGGCGTAGAGGCACCTGAGGAGCAGGGGGTTGTCTCCACACGGTAGTCGTGGGTTCCGTGCCTGCCAAATCGGCAGCCTTGGCTGGTGCTGGCTACGACGACGGCGGAAGAGTGCTCCCGAGAGGGGTCGGCGGGCGGGCGCACATCCGCTGAATGGTTGGCATCCGCCTTGCAGGGTGGAAATCGTCCATTAGGGAGTCACCAATGTCCAAGATCATCGGAATCGACCTCGGCACCACAAACTCGGTTGTCGCCGTCATGGAAGGCGACCAGCCCAAGGTGCTGATCAACAGCCAAGGCAATCGCACAACCCCCTCCGTCGTCGCGTTTACAGATAAAGGTGAGCGGCTGGTCGGGCAGCCGGCCAAGCACCAGCAGGTCACCAATCCCAAAAACACGATTTATTCGATCAAACGGTTCATGGGTCGGCGGGCCGCCGAAGTGACCGGGGGTGAGACGGGGTATGGCAAGGGCGGCGACGAAGCCGGCACCGTGCCGTATACCGTAGTCGGTTCTGGAGATGAGTTTGTCAAGGTCAAGGTGAACCAAGGCGAGTTCACCCCTCAGCAGGTCTCGGCCTTTATCTTGCAGGAGTTGAAGCGAGTCGCTGAGGACTACCTCGGCGAGAAGGTCGAACGGGCGGTCATTACCGTGCCGGCCTATTTCAACGACTCGCAGCGCCAGGCGACCAAGGACGCCGGTGAGATCGCCGGGCTTAAGGTCGAACGGATCATCAATGAGCCGACCGCGGCAGCTCTCGCCTACGGGCTTGACAAGAAAAAGAACGAAAAGATCGCCGTGTTCGACTTGGGTGGCGGTACGTTTGACGTGTCGATCCTGGATATCGGCGACGGCGTCTTCGAAGTGCTGAGCACCAACGGTGACACGCATCTCGGCGGCGACGACTGGGATCAGCGCCTGATCGACCACATCGCCGAAGAGTTCCGCAAGAAGGAGGGCATCGATCTCCGCAAAGACCCGATGGCGATGCAGCGGTTGAAGGAAGCCGCGGAGAAGGCGAAGATCGAACTGTCGAGCATGCAGGAGACGTCGATCAATCTGCCGTTCATCACGGCGGACCAGAACGGCCCGAAGCACTTGATGATGTCGATCACACGCTCGAAGTTTGAGAGCCTGACGAACGATCTATTCGAGCGACTGAAGGCCCCCTGCCAGCAGGCCCTGAAGGATGCCAAGCTCACCGCCGACAAGATTGACGAGGTCATTCTCGTCGGCGGCTCAACCCGAATGCCCAAGGCTCAGCAACTCGCCAAGGAGATTTTCGGCAAGGAGCCGAACAAGAGCGTCAATCCGGATGAGGTCGTGGCCATCGGCGCGGCCATTCAGGGCGGCGTGCTGACCGGAAACGTCAAGGATGTGCTTTTGCTCGATGTCACACCGCTTTCTCTGGGCGTTGAGACGCTCGGCGGCGTGAGCACAAGGCTGATCGAGCGCAACACGACAATTCCGACCAGCCGCAAGGAGATTTTCTCGACCGCGGCGGACAGTCAGACCAGCGTGACGATCCACGTGCTTCAGGGCGAGCGCGAGTTCGCGGCCGACAACCGCACGCTCGGCAAGTTTGATCTGACCGGCATTCCGCCGGCGCCCAAGGGAACGCCGCAGATCGAAGTGGAATTCTCGATCGACGCCAACGGCATTCTGACCGTGACGGCGACTGAGCAAAAGACGGGCAAGAAGGCCGATATCAAGATCACCAATGCCGGCGGTCTCGATAAGAACGAGATCGAGCGCATGAAGCGAGACGCGGAGATGCACGCCGCGGAGGACAAGAAACGGCGCGAGTTGGTGGACACCAAGAACCGTGCCGACGGCATGGTGCACCAGACCCGCAAAGCCCTTGAGGAACACGGCGACAAGATCGGGCCTGACGTCCGGTCCAAGGTTGAAAGCGCCTTGTCGAACCTGGAATCCAAGATCAAGCAGGATGACAAGGATGCGATCGACGCCGCGATCCGAGAGTTGGAGAACGTGTCGATGGAGCTGGGCAAGGTTGTTTATGAGCAGGCGGCCAAGGCCGGTCCCGGCGCGGTGGGCGATGCTTCAGGCGGTGAGCCTTCCGGCGCCAAGGACGACGTCATCGACGCGGAGTACAAGGTCAAAGACTGAGGCAACTCGGCTTCCAGGGCCGACTGCGGACGGCAATGATCGAAGGCCCCGGCGGTATGCCGGGGCGTTTCTCTTCAGGCACATGCCGGGGGGCAACGGCGATGACTCTGGTGGCTCAGGGTTCTTTTCATTCAACCCTTTGATGGTGTTCATCTGCTGTTCCGTCGACAAGCATGGGATTCAGCCGAAGCATGCTCAGCGGCTGCCAAGGAACTCGGGGATCAACCTCATCTGGTCTTTCCTTGCGTGTCGAGTCGTTCCACCCAGCATCATGAATTCTCGATCCAGTGTGGACCATTAACGATTCAGCGTCGTCGCCGCAAGTCTGCTGATGTTCCAATAATCTTCAATGCCCGCCCCCGATCTTCCGCCTCTGCCTTCCATTGAACCCGCCGACCGCACCGTCGGTGTCATCCTCCACCCGCGCATGGTCGATCCTGCTGCGCTCGCCGGTTCCATCACCATTGTCATTGACAACCTTCGCGCCAGCGTCACCATCGCCGCGGCGCTTCACGCCGGCGCGGTCGCCGTCCACCCCTGCCTCACCGTCGAGGACGCCCGGGCACAATCCGCTCTCCTCCAATCTCAGGGCATGCCACGCTCCAACATCCTCCTCGGGGGCGAACGCGGCGGCAGGCTGATCGACGGCTTCGACCTAGATAATTCACCTGCAAAATACACCACTGAGCGTGTAGCCGGTCGGACCCTCGTCTTCACCACAACCAACGGCACGGCTGCGCTTTTGCATGCGGCCGGGTCAGGTGTCGTTCTTGTCGGCTCACTTGCGAATGTCGCTGCGGTCACAGATGCGGTCGCCGAAGATCCTCGTCCGGTGTATCTCTTGTGTGCCGGCACGCGCGATGCGGTGACACTGGATGACTGTCTTGCCGCGGGCGCATTTGCCGATGCGCTGATCAGGCGGGGTAGGCAGTTTGTTGCGGACGACTCAGCTCTGCTTTGCCGGTCTGCATATCTCGCTTCGATGGCCCAAGCCGAAGGATTGTTCCAATCGATGCTTTCAAGTCGTGGAGGGCGAAACCTGCTGCAGATCGGTCTTGAGGCGGATGTCGAGTTCTGTTCGCGTTGCGATCACCTGCCGGTTGTTCCTCGATTTTATGCACAAGAAAGAATTATCAGGCTGCAGGATCAAAGAGGGTAATCAACGGGTTTGCGGTGGGTCAGCATCACGACCGGCACGGGCGGCTTTGCGCAGTTGTTCCCGAATAGCGGCAAGCTCGACCATGCGTGCCTGGAGGGTTTGCTCATAGCCGCTGTCGCCGGGCCGGTAATACGACCGGTTGATGCCGAGATAGTCTTGAGCAGTGATGCCGCCAATGGTGGACCGGACTGCCGAGTCGTGGCTGTACTCATAACCGAGCTTCTTGCGTGCGATGCGCTGCCCGGGGTGTGCAATTCCATCCGGGGAAGAATTCGGGTCGCGAATCTGGATCGGGACGGGCTGTGTCCGCCCCTCGCGAACATCATGCAACGCTTCTTCAACCGCAATGTACGCCGCGTTGCTCTTCGGCGCAAGCGCGAGGTAGGTCGCCAGATGGGCCAGGGTGATGCGAGCCTCAGGCATGCCGATGCGCTCGACAAGATCCCAGGCGGCCTGAGCGAGCATGATCGCCCGAGGGTCTGCGTTGCCGATGTCTTCGCTGGCGAGGATCGCCAGACGACGAGCGATGAAGCGAGGATCTTCACCGCCTTCGAGCATATAGGCTATCCAATACACGGCGGCATCGGGGTCACTGCCTCGCAGACTCTTGATAAGTGCGCTTGCCGCGTCGTAATGCTGGTCGCCGGTAATGTCGTATACCGCCGCCTTCTGCTGGATGCTGTCTTCAGCAGTCTGGCGATCGATCACGATTGTTTCCGCGAGTTCACCGCCCGAGGGGTTGCGAGCCGCGCTTCCGCCGCTCAGCACGGCGACCTCCAAGGCAGTCAGCGCACGACGGACATCGCCGTCGCACTTGATCGCCCACACGCGGAAGGCCTCATCACTCACGGACAGCGGCAGAGCCCCATAGCCGCGTTCGCGATCGGTCACCGCCCGTTTGAGCACGGCGATGACGTCGTCTGCACTCACGGCTTCGAGGCGGAACAGGGTGCTCCGGCTCACGAGCGCCGAGTTGCATGCGAAAAGTGGATTCTCCGTCGTCGCGCCGATAAGCGTGATGACCCCACGCTCGACATCATGCAACAGAACGTCCTGCTGCGCCTTCGTGAAGCGGTGGATCTCATCCAGAAACAGCATCGTGCGGCGTCGCGAAGACCGCAGCCGCTCGGCCGCCTCATCAATGATCTCCCGAATGCGCTTGACCCCGACACTGGCGGCGTGTTCTCTTTCGAAATGCCGCCGCGTAACGCCCGCGATCACTTCAGCAAGGCTGGTCTTGCCCGTGCCCGGGGGGCCGTGCAGGATGATGCTCGTGATCGCGTCGGCATCGAGCATGCGGCGAAGCAGCTTCCCCGGGCCGAGAATGTGCTGCTGACCGGCGATCTCGTCGATGGTCCGCGGACGCATCCGCACTGCCAATGGGGCTGCAAGACGGACAGCCTCGGCCCGGCCATCGGCCCAGAGGTCGCTCATGGAACATGATAGATCAGGCGGGGCATGCTGCGAGGGGCCGCCGCGGCAGGGTTCGAGGGCGCTGGGAGACGATCGGGCTGGGGCAAAGGGGCGATCCGGCCGATACCTCTGTGCGTACAGAGGGATGTGCCGAGTTATCGGCCCGAGGATACCCGATGGTCAGCAAGATCGAACAGGATCATCAGCGATTCCGGCAGATCGTGCGAGGGAAGATTCGCAAGGATCTTCGTCGATTCCTCTCGCGCGGGGACATCATCGGTCGCGAAGGGCGCAGGCTGGTCTCGATACCGATTCACGATATCGACATTCCGACGTTCCGTTACGGCGACAACTCGGGCGGGGTCGGCATGGGCGAGGGTGACGAGGGCGATGTCGTCGGCAAGGGAACCGAGCAAGGGGGCGAGGAAGAAGGCAGGCATATTCTCGAAGTCGATGTCACACTCGAAGAGCTTGCGGACATTCTTGCTGAAGAACTGCAACTTCCGCGGATTGAACCTCGCGGCGCCCATCGCATCACGACGATCCGTGATAAGTACACCGGTATTCGTCCGGAAGGGCCCGCGAGCCTGCGCCATTTCAAGCGCACGTATCGAGAGGCCCTCAAACGGCAGTTGATGAGCGGCAGTTACGATCCGGATGATCCGGTGATCGTGCCGATCAAACGCGACCTGCGCTACCGGTCTTGGAATGAGGTCAAGAAGCCTCAGAGCAATGCCGCGATCATCTACATGATGGATGTTTCGGGATCAATGGGCGACGAGCAGAAGGAGATCGTCCGGCTCGAGGCGTTCTGGATCGATACCTGGCTTCGGCGAAACTACGAAGGGATCGAGAGTCGGTACATCGTGCATGACGTGCGCGCGGCCGAAGTGGATAAGAAGACGTTTTTTTCAATTCGCGAAGACGGCGGCACCCGAATCAGTTCGGCCTTTCACCTCTGTCGGGAACTCGTTCATCAGCATTACGACCCGAACGAGTGGAACACCTATCTGTTCCATTTTTCTGATGGTGACAATTCCTCGGAGGCGGACAATCGGGAATGCGTGAAGATTCTGGATCTGGAACTCCTGAAAGCCTGCAATATGTTCGGATATTGCCAGGTTGCCAGCGCCTACGGAAGCGGGAATTTCATCAACGTGCTGCGGGAGGCCTTTCCGGGAGGAGCAGCCGACGAGTTCGGTCCGAGACTCATTCTCTCCAAGGTCAATGATCGAGGCGATATTCACGATTCGCTCCGGACGTTCTTCAAACAAGGCAGGTAGGGGTGAGTCTGTCCGGGGTGATCTTTCGAATCGACCATTGCAACTTCGGCAGTAGGATGGTACGAATCGCTCGGTGATGTTGAGGCCCCGGCCGTGATTCCCCTGTTTACTGGTTACGCGATGCTCGTGTGGGCGCTCGCGGCGATCTGGCGTCGCCGATGGGGAGGGTTCGCCGCGGTTGCACTCGGCACGCTGGGCCTTATTGCGATGATCCGGTTTCATGCACACATGGGCGAAGTGACAGAAGGTCGTATATTTGTGCCCGTCTTGCAGCATTTGCTGGTGGTGTATACCGGGTTGGTCGCGTTCCTAGGGGTGTTCATTGCGTGCATGCCGCGGCGTAGGCCGCGCAGCGCATGCCAGCGGTGCGGTTATGACCTGACGGGCATGACCACCAGTCAGCGAGTCTGCCCGGAATGCGCTGCGCCGTTGCCTAAGGTGATGGCAAGCGGCCAGGCGCATGCGCGATGGGAAGCTGATCGGGCATGAAACCGTGCGTCATCCGGAAATCAGCTTTGCTCAGTGCCTCACATTCGTCCACGTATGCCCTGGGATTCCAAGGCAATCCGAAAACGGTGTAGAGCGTATCGCATGTGGTGGAATGTGCAGATGAAAAAAGAACGCCGCGGAAAGAACCGCGGCGTTCGATATGCACGGCGAGATGATGTGTAAGGGGAGTGGTTATGGACAGCCGGCCACAAAGATATCGAGGAAGTAGAAGAAGTCGCTGGCGTCGATCTGTCCATCCGGTACGCCGTAAGCGGGGTCATTCGGGTCGCTTGAGCCGGTGAGATCAGCCACGGCAAGGTTGCCCGCGACGAACTGGTCGAGATAGTAGAAGAAATCGCTGGCATCGACCACGCCGTCGGGGATGCCGTACGCCGGGTCGTTCGGGTCGCTCGCGCCGGAAAGATCGGCGGGGCAGCCGCCGCCGCAACCTGGCGTACGAATACGCATGAATGCCTGGCCGAGATCGGTGCCGCCGCCGGGCTGTGAACTCATGTCGGCGGTGAAATAGAGCCAGCCGTCATCGGTCAGGAACCCATCGTCGTTATTGAAGATATTGATGAAGAAGCCGTCGTCAAAGAAGCCGTTGCCGTCAAGGTCGACCGGGTTGCCCTGGCGGGCGAGCTCCGTCTTGGTGCCATCCGCGCAGATGAGCAGCAGGATGGCGTCTCGCCGGACATCAGTATTGCTGGTCACGCCGCCGATCACCACATTGCCGTTGTTGTCAGCGCACATGAAGAAGAACGTATCGGCGAAGGTCGAGTTGCCCCAGGTTTCGCCGGTTCCGATGCCGATGTCATCGCCGGTCACGGCGATGACCGTGCCGTTCAAGACGACCCAGTCGGTCCCGGTCCCGGCGTTGGTGCCGCGGGCCATCCAATCGCCGTTCGAAGCCATGTAGGGTTCAACGATGTTGGTGACCGGCTCGATGAAAAGATCCGGATCAACAGGGAAACCTTCCTGGATGACGACGTTCCCGTTGACAACAAGGATGTCGTCGAGCAACGTGTTGGCATCGGTGTCGCCTTGCGCTAGCCAGCGGGTGCCGTCGGCGTTCACACGGAAGTCACCCGCATCAAAGAACTGCCATGTCGCCGACCCGCCGTCGAACTGATTGCCGGGGATCGTGACGCCCACTTGTGCCACAACAACGCCGTTGATGATCAGGAAGTCGTCCTGCGTCGCGGGCAAGGCCCCGATCGTGGCCGTGGTGAGGATCGCGGGCATATCGCCGTTTGAAGAGGCGACGGTCATCAACCCATAGAACTCGTCGAAGAACCCCGGCACAAGCGTGACGCTTTCCTGCGCAAGCACGGCAAAGCTGCTGCCGTCATAGCGAATCACGTACTCATCAAGCGAAGTGTTCTCATCGGTGTCGCCGTTAAAGATCACCGCGCCGTTGTTTGAGATGGCGATTTCGCGATCGAACTCGTCTACCAATACCCCGGGCAGCCACGGCGCTGGGTCATTTTCCATCAGCAGCGTCTGTCCGCTCGTGCCGGAGCCGACGATGATGAACTCGTCAGCAAGTGTGCCCGCGTTCGTCAGGCCCGTAATCACCCAGCGTGTGCCGTCTGGGCTGCGGTACGGGCGCTCAAAGAGAGTGAATTTCTGGCCGGGACGACCCGGAACGTCGCTGGTCGGTGACGTCGGGACTTCCGAGTAAATCACATCCAGGGGCGGCAGGCCAGAAGCATCCACGATTTCAACCGTCGCGGAGGAGGCGTTATTGCCGGGAAGAGCGTCAGGCTCATTGATGGTCACAGCCGCCGAGGTGAGCGCAAGCCCGGTGCTCGAGGCGACCGTGGTTATGGTAAACGATGTTCCCGACCCTCCCCCGAGAATACCCAGGGGAACGGTGACAACACCCCCCGCGTGCGAGCCACCGCCGGTGTCGCTCACATAATCCACTTCGGGCGCAAGGTTGACTGTGACCGTCGTTCCTGTCACGGGGTCGCTGCCGTTGTTGAAGATGTTGAGCGTATAGACAATGTTGGCGCCGAGGCTGTACAGCACGGTGGGTGATGCGACAAGCGAAATCGAAGCGTCGAACTGCGGCGGCGGGCCGTAAAGACCTGCCGCGTACGCGCCCCCCGAAAAGGTGTAACTGCCGACAAATGGGCTGGTGATCGGTGTTTCATACGCGTTTGTGGCGAAGTTCCACACCGAGTTCTCGCCGGGTTGATCGATGATGTAATACGCCTTGCCCCCGCCGACGCCCAGGCCGTCAATGTCGTTGTTTTCACCCGGCAGACCCTGGTACGGCGTGATGAATGTCACCGTTCCCGCGCCGATGTTGATGCGGTACAGCCCGCGCCCTGCCGGGCCGGTGGCGTCGTTGGTTCCGTAGAACATGCCGTCATCGGGATTGTAATCAAACCCACCGAGGTCAAACGCGCTGTCATAGACGTACTCCGTGGTCGCCACGAGAGTCGCCGGATCGATCGAGTACACCGCTTCCGTGGCGATGTTTCGGATCATGTAGAGCAGCCCCGTCGTCGGGTTATACGCAAGCCCGGTGCCGTTGAGTGCCGGGCCTCCCGGGCCGTTGGTGATCGTGCCGAGCGTTACCGCGGGGTCGAGCGTCCCCGGTGCAGCACCGTATGGGAAATACGCCAAGGTCGAGCCGCTCAACGAATACAGGCGGCGGTTAACGTCGTCCGCGGCCAGCCCCCATGGCGCCGTGGCAGCCCCTTGATTGAGCGCAAGTTGCGTCCAGGTTCCCGTCGAAAGGTCATAACCCCAAATGCCTGCGGCCGTGGCGTTGTCCGCGCCGGCGATGACTTGGGCATCGGCCGCGGTCGCAAGACCCGCAGCCGCCGCCAGTGCAACATGTTTCAGCTTTCTCATGCAATCCTCCCAAGAGATTTCTCCGCGTGCTTTCAAGCACGCGCGTGTTTCAAGGCAATGTGCATCCGAGTGAGTGGCAACGCTCCAAGATTGGACGCGATGAACGATGAATCGCCACTTCATACTCCCCACGAGTAGAACCCCGAACACAGTGTTCGGGGGGGCCAGTTTCCGAACGGCTTCTCACGACACAACCCACGAGCGAGGAGTGTCGACGCTCCTCGCTTGCATCTCAACAAATACCAAGATGCCCGCGTGAACGCAACACCAGCGCGCTTATCGACATGCAATTGTCAAGATCATCTGTGGCGTTCGCAGTTCGTACGAAGAAGTTAGTCGCATCCCTCGACGAACCGGTCGAGGAAATAGAAGAAATCCGCGGCGTCAAGCACGCCGTCCGGTTGGCCGTATCCGGGGTCGCCGGGATCAACCGTTCCGGTCAGGTCGGCGCGGCTCAGGTTCCCCGCGGCGAACTGATCAAGGAAATAAAAGAAATCTGAGGCGTCGACAACGCCGTCAGGAACACCGTACTCGTTCGCATCCGGATCAACCGAGCCCGACATGTCCGCCGTGCACCAGACACGCGAAACCAGCCGTGGGGCCCATGCTCCCGCGGCAAAGATCTGGTCCTGCATGACAGGCGAGGGGATGGCGACTTGGTAGCGGTCGAGGCTGATGTTATAGGACGCTATGACTCCCGGCTTGTCGGTGATGAGGTAAGCCCGTCCGTTGCGGGTTATCGCCAGGCCATCGATATCCGGCTCATCTTCCGTGCCGGGATACGACGTGACAAAGGTGACCGTGCCTGTGGCCGGATCAATACGGTAAAGCCCGGGGCCCATCAACCCGGGCCCATCGTTCGTTGCGTACAGCAGGCCATCTTGGACGTTGAAATCCAGACCCCCCAGATCGAGCGCATCATCTACCGGAAATACCAAGTAGGAAACGGCCGTAGTCGTGTCGATCGCGTAAATCCCTCGCGGCGAGGTCGATTTCACCCCGAAGAGCACACCGTGACCCCAAGCAAGCCCCACCATGGCACCGCCCGGGATGACCAACCCGACCAACTCAGGTTGTAACGTCTGATAACTGATGCGATAGAGGGAAATGCCGCTGGAGACATAGAGCATTCCCCCGTCGTCATCGGCTGCTAGCCCCCACGCTCCCGTTCCTGGGCCGGTCGCAATCTGTCGCCATTCGCCGCGTGGTATTGAATAGAGCCATAAACCAAAATTCGGATCGTCAGTTCCGATAACAAGTTGCCCGAGCGCCTGGGGCGTCGAGGCGGCGAGCAGGAGTGCGCCAGAAGCGGCGGCGGAAATCCGAACGAACCGAGAAGCGGGTGGTGTCATGGTTTTCCCTGGGTGCTTGCTATCCACGAGAGGAAGCACGCACGGTGAAATCCGATTCACGCATCAACGGATCGATGGAAATGGGTTCTCTCTCTGAGCGCGGCTGGGGGAACGAGGCTATGCCATCGTCATGCCGCGTCTGATTCCTATAACACAGGATGGGTGGGTTGTCCAGCGGAGATCGAGATTCTTCGTCCGGATAAGGCAAAGTCCGCATGGCCAGATGTAGCCGAAGAGTGATCAGCGCGTGTGGCTAATCTGGATCGACGGGCAGGCAGCGCACGCCAGGGGGGAGCGCGCGAAGAAATGATCGTCCATAGCGTGCGTTCACGAGACGTGAATCGAGCACAACCACGCGTCCGGAGTCTTCGGCCGAGCGGATGAGTCGGCCGAATCCTTGTTTGAACCGAATGATCGCGCGGGGGAGCGCATCTTCCCGAAAGGGGTCGCGACCGGCGTGCTTGAGGCGTTCAGCGCGAGCTTCGGTGAGCGGGCGATCGGGGGGATCGAAGGGGAGTCGTGTAATGATGACGTTCCGGAGGGCGTGTCCTCGAATATCAACGCCTTGCCAGAATGAATCGGCCCCGAGAAGGACGGCGTTTGTGCTCTGACGAAAGGATTCGAGCAGTTGCGTGCGCGGAGCATCTTCGCCGTGGACAAGCAAGGGAAGGTTTCTTTCACGAAGCGGCTCGCGCAGTAAGCGGGCGACGGCGGCCAGTGTTGCAAAACTAGTGAAGAGCACGAACGCACCGCCGCCGGTGACATCAATCTGGCGGACTATGGCCGCGGTCAGGGCTTGCAGATGATCTTGGTTATTCGCCGCACCGGGCGCGGGAAGTCGCGCATCGACGTAGAGGGCCATCTGGCGAGCGTAGTCGAAGGGACTTCCGAGCTGGAGTGCGGAGGCTCCTTCACACCCGAGGCGCGAGATGATGTGGGCGAATGCCGTTTCAGCATGTTCTGGTGATTCATCGCGATCGACAGCACGGGTCGAGAGCGTGGCGCTGGTCAGGATGACGGATTGTGTTCTGTTAAAGAGGTGTTTCCGGAGCACCGGAGCGATGTCGATCGGGGCGCAGCAAAGTTCGACCCTCACGCCGCGAGCGTCTTGCTGAAACTCGGCCCAATAGACATGGTCATTGAGTGATTGATCGACGATCACGGCCGCGGCTTCGGCAATATCCGCCGCCCGACGGGCATAACTGTTCAGTTCGTACTTGTCTTCCTCATTCCGTACTCGCTCGCGAAGCGCGCTGAGTTGGAGCGAGAGGTCGCGCATGACTGGTGTGAGCGTGTTGGGAAGGAAGTTCGGCTCGCGAATCCGGCTTCCCGCGAGTCGGCGTTGCGATTTCGCCTGAGCCCAGCTTTCGAAGAACGCAGCAGTAACGGCGTGTGCATGCAGAGTGGATTCGACGGCTTGCACGACAAGATCATGTGCGTCGGCGGCGGAAAGCATCGTGTGGAGGTTGGCGAGATAGCCTTTGCGCCGACGCGAGTCGTACAGCGTTCGAAGCAGGAAGCCCACGCGGCCTTCCGAGAGAGTGATGCCGAAGTGCTCGCTGGCGACATCTTCGATCGTGTGTGCTTCGTCGATGATCACATGGTGATATTCGGGAAGGATTGCCGCGCCATCCTGCCGCAAGGCAAGGTCGCTGAAGAAGAGGGCGTGGTTGCAGATCAGAAGATTGGCGCGTTCCGCCTCGCGACGCGCTGACTGATAAAAGCATTCGTGATATCGAGCGCACTTCCGGCCCATGCAGTTGTCAGCGTCTGATCGGGCCAGATCCCACACTTCCTGACGCGAGAGCATGGGCAAGGTCGAGCGCGTGCCGTCTTCGGTGTCGTAAGCCCAGGATTCAATCTGCTGCAAGCTGATGCGGGATGCTTCATCACGGAGCAGGGCATCGGCCCGGCGCGAGGCCATTTCGAGCCTGCGCAGGCTGACATAATTGCCCCTGCCTTTGACCAGCACGGGTCGAATATCGCCGTGCCATCGCGCGATGTTCGGGGTGAGGGTGGAGAGCAGGAGGGGAATATCCCGCGTGACCAGTTGCTCCTGGAGCGCGATGGTATTCGTCGTGACCACAACGACTTCGTCATGGGCGAGTATGCGTTGGATCGCCGGAACGAGATATGCGAAACTCTTGCCTACACCCGTGCCTGCTTCGACGAGCAGATGGGAATGAGCGTCCATCGTGCGCGCAACGGTTTCGGCCATGCGAATCTGCTCGGGACGAGATTCAAACGCCGGCCCGATCGCTTCGGCGACCGGTCCATCCGCAGACAGGATGCTGGCGTCAAAGGGAGCCACGGCGCAAGCGTAGTAGGGAGGCGTGATAACCAGAAGGAAGAATGAGACTCAGACCGATCGGAGATCGGCAAGAGCACGGAATGACGAATCAGGGAAACTCGTCGGGAGTCGGGCCGATCTTTTCGAGCACAACGATACGTCCCGTCGGCGTCGGGACCGTACCCGTGTGCACAGAGCGCAATGCTCGGAGTATCGGGGCTGCCTCGGCAAGTTCTTCTTCGGCTTTTTGTCCTTTGATCAGCAACACGCAGCCTCCGGTTCGGGCCAGGGGGATCGTGAGCGTCGCAAGGGCGCCGAGACGACCGACAGCGCGTGCCATAACCACATCAAACGACGCCCTCGCAAAGTCATCCGGCCGCGTCGATCGGCGTCGGGCGAGAACCTCGGAGCGAGTTTCCGAAACCCGGACGTTGGCGAGTCCGAGCCGATGCACAATCTGCCTGAGATACTCAGCCTTTTTGCCTGTGCTCTCAATCAAGACGAAACGCAATTGCGGCAGCACGATCGCCAGGGGAATGCCGGGCAGTCCGCCACCGGAGCCGACGTCGGCCACAAGGGCATCGGGGGGAAGTTCCGCGAGCAGCGGAAGGAGCGTGAGGGCATCGAAGATATGTCGCATCCAGGCTTCGGCCGGATCGCGAATCGCTGTGAGATTGATCAACTGATTCGATGCGAGCAGAAGCGCGAGAAAGAGGCCGAGTCGGTCAATTTCACCCGGTTCGAAGGAGAGTCCGAAGGACTCCGCAGCTTCCAGAAATTGCGGAGTAGGGGCGATCGGGGAGGCCTCGGGGAGCACGAAGCGCTCGGCGGCAGACCGCGGATGTCCGGACGGACGGGCAGGTGAAACGGGGTGGGGGTCGGTCTCGCTCACGCCCCGGCAGGACCATTCGAAGCTTGCTCTTCCACCTTCGTCGATCGGCTGACGCGGGCATCTTCGCCTTCAGCAGTCAAGGGAGGCTTGGGGGAGTGCTTGGACTTTGATTGGGCGGCTTCGGACTCGATCTCATCATCGATGCCCTTGATGCCCTTTTTAAACTCGACGATGCCGCGCCCGAGGCTTCGGCCGACTTCGGGAAGGCGCTTCCCAAACAGCAGCAAGGCGAGCACGAGGATAATGATCCACTGGGTCGGGCCGATGTTCTGGATGAAAGCGAACATGCTCATGGACTGCCTCTCGCGCCGACGCGGCAAGGAAAGCATAGGTCGTCCATCTACCCGACGGAGTTCGGGCGGGCAACGTGCCTGAGGGTGGCAGGATCGGCGGCAAGTGCGCGGGCATCCGGCAAGCCGGGGGACACAGACTATCGGCCGGCGGTCTGTTCGAGGATCACGACAATGCCATCCTTGGCGATCGTCACGAGTCGTCCGTGGGGGTCGATTCGCAGAACCGTCCACCCGTCGTCGACCACATCACCGATGGCCATCGGGCGGCCGTTGATCACAGCAATGGGCTTGCGGCCGCTGATGATTGAGGTGACCCGCCACCAGTGGGGCGGGGTGGGGAGAATATCCAGTTCCTCGATTTCGGGAGCCTGGGACTTCAGCTCACGAAGAGGCTCGTGGAAGGGCGAGGGTTCGGTCACCGGCAGTTCAATGGCACTTGCGTACGCGAGGGCGGCTTTCTGGGCCGCGGAAAGAGGTTTGGGGGGAGGGACTTTTTCGGCAGCACGCTGCTGAGGAGCCGCAGCGCGTGCCGCAGCAGGTGCGGGCGCCGAGGAAATCAGCCGCGCCATGCCTACGGCAAGGCAAGGTGCAATCGCGGCGATGACGGCAAGGCGCCTGACAATGGCGGGGTCAAGATTCATGGTGCAGCGTCCTGGAATGCAGCGATTTGACGCACGAGCGATTGTTCAAGCGAGACATGCTGAGTCTGTATGGTTGCGGTGATGCGTTCCGGTTCATCACCGGCGGAAGGGGCCCGCGCGAGATGCACGGCGACGATGCCACCAAGCCCGGTGGAGTTCTCGATCGAGCGAATAAATCGCACGAGGTCATTGAAATGGGCTGAAGCGCTGATCTCGAAGCTCACGCTTGAAGTCTGTAGCCCGGTGACAGGCTTTAGTGCCGATCTTCCGCTCTTACCTGGTTGGATGTTCTCGATACGGACGCCGTGCTCGGCAGCGAGTTGATTGAAGCGGGAGTAGAGGGCCGAAGCACTTGAGGCCGAGAGGCTTGCAGAATCGATCGCGCGGGCCTCTTCGAGCAGGTTCGCAAGTCGCATTTCGACTTGGGCCGCATCTGCCGAGGCTTGGGAGCTCTGCAGTGTTCGCTGCTGGGTGCGATAGGCTGCAGAAGATTCTTGAAGATCGGTTTGCGCAGGTCGCACAGCAATCGCCCAACCCCCGGCGCACACGCCGACAGCGATCAGCGTCTGCAGACCAAGGCGCCGTTTGAGAGTGGGATTCACGGGAGTTCCTCCTTCGCCAGCACGAGCAGCGGCGTGGGAACCACGACGAGTTGCAACGAGAAGCGCTTGGCGGGTCGTCCCTCGACGCGAGCGAGCCTCGCGGAACTCAGCATGACCGATTCAATGAGCGGAGAATCTCGAAGTGTTTCGAGATAGGCTTCGAGCGGATCAGTTGTACGGTCTGCGCCGTCCAGAAACGCAACCCCTTCCAAGGTTGCCCCAGGACGCGCTGAAGTGCTTGACAGACGAACGTTGACGAGTCGGACATCCTCGGTCTGAACGCGTCCGAGTTCGGCCAGCACGCCTGATGCGCTGATTCGATCGCCCGCCGCGGTTCTTAATACGGTCGTGGCCTGATTGAGACGCTGGGTGGCGGCGGAAGCGCCTTTTTCGAGCGTATCGATCTGCTCAATGCGGCTGATCTGAGGGCGCAACGATTCGACTTGGGCGATGGAACGATCGGCCGTAATACGAGTCGTGACAGCATCGGCGGCGATCAGGAAGGCCGCTGCAGTGGTGCCGGCGATCAATGACCGCCGTATCAGACGATAATCGCGCTGCTGCTGTATCTCGGCCGGCCAGAGGGATAGGCCCGGACTGGCCTGAGTCGCGAACGAGTGCAGTTCTCCGCGAGGAGCGCACGGCCCGCATGGTGCGTATGCGGCGTCTTCGGGCGAAAGCGCGACATCGAACTGGAGTTGATCGACAAAGAGATCGCTGAACCCCGCGATGGCGGCGCCGGGGCCTTGCAGCAGCAGCCGAGCAGGTTCACCCGATGAACTGGGTAAGCCGAAGCGCAGGGTCTGCTTGGCTTCTACGAGATATCGCTGAAGCACAGGCTGCATCATCGGCAGTGCCTGACGAGCCAGCGGAACACCTTTGCTGTTGCCTGTCAGCGGAATGCCTGACTCAAACAGCATTGTGCTTGCCTGATCTGACGGCAGGCGGGCTGAATCAGATCCACCCGCCTTCGAGAGCGCATCGGCAAGAAGGTTGTAGCCGAAATCGATGCAGCGAATAAAGAGCAGCCGAGTATCCTGTGTTCCGAGGATCACCGTGGTGAACTCGCCGAGGTGCAGATGCACGCTGATGTCAGGCTCGCTCAGCCTTTGGGCTTCGCGGGCTGCCCACCACAAAGTAGCGGCCCTAGAAGGGCACAGTTGCGCGGGGCGAAGCCCTGCTCGCGTCAGCCAGCTCCATACGTTCCTGACCGCCGATTCCTGATCGGCGATCGACAGCACGTGGGTGCGAGTCGGGCGTAACTCGCTGCCGATCACCAATGCTCTGTGCGGGTGCGATTTAAGGTCATATCGAACAAGATCAGCCATCGCAAGACGCGAGGCGCTCGCGGCCGTACTTCTGCCCACGGGAAGCCCCAGGATTTCCGCAGCGGCCTCAGGGCTTGAGTACATCAGCCTGACGGGAGTTCCTCGGGGCACCCGCAGTCTTGTCATCACGTTCACGAGCAACTCGTCCAGCGGGGCAAGCCCTTCGCTCCAGATGTGGGGCCAGTCTGTCGGCGTGAGCTCGACAGCGTCGGATGCTTGAACGCGGCGACGTGACATCATCGCGCACTCGAGGCGGCACGGTGAGAGTGATATACAGAGGAAGCGATCGGTCAACACGACCAAGATCTCCTTTCGCGTTCCCTTTCAAGCCCCAGGTGCTTATCGACCCTGGCGAAGGGCTACTTTCGTAGGGATGAGAGGCTTGTCCGGGCATGCGTCCGAGAACCACGCCTTCAATGCACGATGGCGCTGAGCGTGCGCCGGCATGGGCCGCTTCGACCCTGCACGACGATTTCACCCGTGCCGCCACTCGGCACCTGGATGAATTCGACCGTCGCACCCGGAAGTGCGAGCGTCGACCCCTCCGCGGGTAAAGGCTGACCGGAGAGTGTGAGCCTGAGCACAATGCGAATGCCCGATTCCGCCGCGTGCAGCGAGCGTGCCGCCTGAAGGCGCTCGAGCACCATCACCGAATCGTCGCGAGCGGGGTCAGCCCCCCCAATGATGACAAGATTGAGTATACCGAGCAGGACGACCACGGCCGCCACGGCGGCTCCGCGTCGAGTTTGACGGTGTGTAGTGGGGGGGGCATGGTCGTTCATGGCGCCTCCGGAGTGAGCATGCGCACCCGAGCAAAGGCTGTCCCGTGCAGGGTCAGGCCTGAACACGTCAGCCTGATCTCAAAGCGATGCGTTTTTGATAGTTCGGCATGCATCAAGGTCACACCGTCGTGATCGAGATATCGGAAAGCGACGTTGGTGACGTTTCGAAGGAGTGGCGCAAGGGTTTCGTCAGTTGTGCGAAGCCAGAGCGTCTCCTGATGGAATTCCAGTCCGCGGCCGTCAAGAAAGTGCACACGGTCAGATTCGGCGAGAGCAAGCTCGACAGTCCCTGCTTCGGTGTCGCCAGGAACATCTCGCAGCAACCGCAATGCCCGATCGAGTGCAAAGGCGGCATGGTCGGTTGCGATCCGTGCAGTACGTGCGGCGGCATACGTTTCGCCCGAGGCATAGAGAAGCGGAAGCGAGACCGCCCCGATGATGCCGAGCACCGCAATCGCCACGACCGTCTCGACGAGTGACATGCCGGCTCGGGGTCTGATCATGGCAAAGCGCTCACTACAGTCGACATGGTGAGTGTCTGAGATGATTGCATTGCAAGCGGAAAACGCACGGTCACAGTTATTGTGCGGAACTGATTGCGCGCGATATCCGGCGAGATATCTCCATCCCAGTCTGTTCGTGGCGAAACACTTACTTCATAACTCAATCCCGCGCCGGCATAGGGTGCGACAAAATCAGCCAGTCGGGTGCGAAGCCCGATTTCAGGTGCTTCGAGATAGCTTACGATGTCGTCAAGCGCATCAAAACCAAGCCCCGGATGCGGGCTTGCCATGTCGGCGACAATGGTTTCCAGCACGCTTTCAGCAAGAAACGTCGCGCGCATGATGCCGACGGCATCGATCCTGGCCTCCGAGGTTCGCTGCATCATCGAAACCGATGACGGTACAACAAGCCCAAGCACCACCACCACGACAACGGCCTCGAGCAACGAGAAACCGCGACGAAGCGAGCGCTGGCCGGCTCTGGTTCGGTCGATGTGCCTGGTCATTCGATCAACCCCGAGATTCGTCGCACGACAATGGTTTCTCCACCGGCCAGTTCAAGCCGCGCATCGTGCGTGGCAAGGCCGAGAAGTGTGCCCTCGGTGCTGCGCAGTTCCGGAGCACCGTCCGAACCGAACCACATCAAGGCTCCGAACGCTCCGTCAAATCCTTCGAAGTTCGAAAGACTGATCCCCGGGAACAGGTCGCCGAGCACCAAGAGCGGGCGTGCCTGGCCGAAAGCGTCAAGCATCGTCTGAATGTTGCCTCCATTCGGCGACAGTTCATGCAAGCCAATCTGACTCATCGCGATATCGACATGTGCCGCACTCGGGCGACCGGTGTTCAGGGCGTGCTGTCGGGCGACGCCCAGCTCGCGGGCAATGGCTTCGGCCGCAGCGGGGCCGCGTGTCTGCGTCATCGATGAGACCGCGGGAATCACGCTTGCCGCCACGATCCCCGTCAGAACGATCACCACCGCCAGCTCCAGCAGTGTGAAGCCAGTCGTGCGATGGATCCGATGTGCATGCATGTTCCGCATGAATCACAACTCATTGGCGGTACGTTCAACGCCGTCCGAGGCGATAATCCCGGTCTTGGCGCTGCTGTTGGCGTAGAAAATCGCCACCGGCGGGTCTGTTGCATTGTCAACGAAATAGTTCCATCCGAACGATTCTTCTCCGCTCACACTGCGCGCGAGCGCTTGGGAGAGTGTGACCGATTGCACGGTGCGCAATCCGTTGTACGGATTCACCGGCAACTCGCTCTGCGTCACCACACCCGGAGATACGAGTTCTTCCAACGTGGGAAATGGTTCGATACCCGCGATCGTCGCCCTTGTCCGGTAGGCTGCCAGGCCCGAGCGCACTCCGCCCACGGCCGCCTGCAGGGCCGAACCGCGCGCTTCCGACTGGGCATTGGTGAATCGAGGGGTGACGACCGCGGCAAGGATGCCCAGCACTATCACCACAACCAGGATTTCAAGCAAGGTGAATCCCGCGCGATCTCGGAAGAGTGGACGTACTTGGTGCATCTGAGGCTCCACGGCAATACGTTCGCTTACCGGTTGACTTTGACCATTTCCCACATCGGCAGAAAGACCGCGAGCGCCACAACCAGCACCACAACCGCCAGCAGCACGGTCAGCAGCGGCTCGATCACCGAGCTGACGTTCTTGGTCAGGTGCGAGGCTTCCCGTTCGTAGTGTGCAGCGACCAATCGACCCGCCCCAGCAAGCTCGGTCGCATCACGCCCGGCGCCCAGCATGCGCTGCGCAAACGGTGGGAGATAGCGACTCTCCAGCATGGCGTCGATCAGCCGGTCTCCCTGACGCAGGCGATCGGCGATCTCTTCGCACTCGTTGACAAAGAGAGGTCGTCCGGTGGCGCGCCCGGCGAGCAAAATGGCATCGATGATGCTCAGGCCCGAGCCGAGGGCAATCCCCAGCACTCGGGCGAATCGCCCGACGGCGACGGCCACAATCACTTTGCGTACGTACGGCACGCGAAGCATCACCTCTTCCGCGGCCTTGCGCCCGGTCACCGTGCGGATCCAGTATCGGAGCGCAACGATCAGT
Organism: Phycisphaeraceae bacterium; assembly: GCA_019636695.1. Classification (GTDB taxonomy): domain Bacteria; phylum Planctomycetota; class Phycisphaerae; order Phycisphaerales; family UBA1924; genus JADLCM01. The sequence continues at coordinate 260,352 of JAHBXD010000003.1, read as the reverse complement.
GCCGCGAGTCCTCCGAGCACAAACGGCCAATGGGCATTGAAGAAATGACCGGCTGCCTGCACTACTCGTGTCGCCAGAGGCAGCGTAATCTGATTACTGGCGAACATCTGCTCGAACTTGGGGACGACGAAAGTCAGAATGACCCCGAGCGCGGCGACGACCGTAGCGATCACGATCGCGGGATACGTCATTGCCCTTCGCAGTTGTTGCGCCGATTCCATCTGCCGATCAAGCATGTCGGCGAGGTGCTCTGTGACGCTGGCCAGATTCCCTGATGCTTCGGCGGCCTTCATTGTCTCGATATAGACCCGCCCGAAGACCCGCTCATACTTGGTGAGCGCCTCACTGATCGTCTGACCCGATTCGATCGCGCCGGCAAGCACGTGCACCATCTTGCGCAGCTCAATATTCCGTTCATGCTCGGCGATGCTCAGAAGCCCTTGGGCGATCGGGATCCTGGCCTGCACCAGAACGCTCAGTTCACGGGTCAACGCCGCGATGTCGGCCTTCGTGATTCTTCCGCGCGAAAACAGGCTCGAACGTTCGGTTGCCGGCTTGAGTTGAAGTGGCGTCACGCCGCTGGCTGAAAGCTTGCGATACGCGTCGCTCTCATCCGCCGCACGAATTACCCCGCGCCGCCGTCGGCCGTTGCGTTCCACGCCTTTGAATTCATAGCAGAGTGCCGTCATGCCGCGGCCCTTTCCAATACATCCGGAGCCGATTCGACATGGTCGATCGTGGCACGTAACCTCATCAACTCTTCAACCGTGGTGTCGCCCATGAGCGCGCGCTCGAGCGCGTGTCTCCAGAGGGGTCGCATGCCCTCGCTCAATGCGGCCTGCTCCAGTGCACTCGTCGGGGCATTCTGGTCAATCATCGTCCGGATGCGTCCGGTCGCGCGGAGCAATTCATAGACTCCCAGCCGACCGCGATACCCGAGCGAGTGGCACTTGGGGCATCCCGCGCCGCGCGTGAAACGAGCCGAAGAGTCAAGCCCGAATTGAGCGAGCACCGCCGGATCGTGTGCATCAGGCGTGGCACACCCGGTGCAGACCTTCCTGGCCAGTCGCTGGGCGATCACAAGCAGCAGGGCGTTGCTGATGGCGAAGTTCGGCACATCGAGGTCGCGCAGCCTCGCGATCGATCCTACGGAATCGTTGGTATGAAGCGTCGAGAGCACCAGGTGGCCGGTCATCGCGGCCTGCGCGGCGATTCGTGCCGTTTCGGCATCTCGAATCTCACCCACGAGCACAACATCCGGATCCTGTCGAAGAATCGACCGAAGCGCGCTCGCGAACGTCAACCCGATCTCGGTGTTGACTTGGATCTGGCGGACCAGCGGCAGACGTAGTTCAACCGGGTCTTCGATCGTCATGATGTTGACGTCTGCTCGGTTGATGTGGGCCAGGGCTGTGTACAACGTCGTGGTCTTGCCGCTGCCCGTCGGTCCTGTGACGAGAATCATCCCGTGAGGACGCACGACCGCCTGCTCGAACCACTCGCGCATATCCTGCGGCATCCCGAGTTCCGCGATCGTGCCTATGCGCGACGCAGGTCGCAGCAGCCTCATCACGGCATTTTCGCCGTGAATCGTCGGAAGCAGGCTCAGGCGGACATCAACATAACTGCCCGCGTGCTGAAATCGGAACTTGCCGTCCTGCGGCCGGCGGGACTGGGTCAAATCAAGTTGGGCGAGCACCTTCAGGCGTTGCACCAAGCCGGCATGTGCCCCCTTGCCCGGACCCTGCTGCGGATGAAGCACACCGTCAATCCGATAGCGCACATGCAGGTCGTGCTCATCGGGGTTGATGTGAATGTCGCTGGCGCCGCTCTCCACGGCGCCGGCCAGAAGCTGGTTCACCGCCGCAACAATCGGCTCGTCGCCGGTGGTCAGCCCGAGATCATCCGCCGCGGACTTCCCGCCTGTCTCCGCGGCGATCGGCGCGTCAGCGCGGATCATCGTATATGCGCGCGCAATTAACGAGCGCAGTTGTTCCGGATCGCACAGCACCGGATCAACATCCATTTTCAGGACTTGCCGGAGCTGATCAATCGCCGTCAGGTTCAGCGGATCGAGCATCGCCACCGTGGCGGTCTGCTCGACGCAGAAGAGCGGGAATGCGACAAATCGCTCGGCAATGTTGCGAGAAAGCAGCCGTGCGTTCTGCAGATCAATGTCGAAATTCGCGAGATCAACATACGGATACTCGCACAGCCGCGCCCTCGCGATGGCCAGTTGTCGGCTCGTCACGACATTCAGGTTGATCAGTGCCTGCGACACATCGATCGAAGCCGCCAGCGCATGCTCACGCGCTCGCTTCACGTCGGCTTGCGTGATCTCGCCGTCCTCGAGCAACGTCCGAAGAAGAAAATCACTCGAATCAAGCATGGCCGGGCCCCTCTCCATCGCACCGTGCGGCACGCGCGAGCGCTGGGTCGAGCCGACCGATCAACTCCGCGATCTGTCTCGTCACCACCTCGTTGGTTCGCTCGAACGACGTGCCGAGCAGATAGGCCGGGCGGCGGTCGGTCATCGTCACACGCTGCACCCTTGCCACCGCATCCAGCAACGGCTCTCCGGGTCCGCCGTCGATCCCGAGAACCTTGAATCGCACCAGGGTTTTCCTTGGTACAAAGACCAGGCTCATCACACCGATGCCCCCGGCCGAGAAGTCGATCAGGTCCGCATCGATCCACCCCTCTGGTCCACCCAGCCCCGTATTCCACCGAACATGCCCCCGGTGCTCCGGGGCAATGCACATTCGTACCGGCAGAACCAGCTCAAATCGAACCGATCTGCGGACGCTCAGGCCCGGCTGCTCAGGCATGGTGCTGCACTCCGATGACGCCACGCCCTCGCGGCAAGCCGTCAAGCCGGGTTTTCGGTCCATCCGCCCGCCCCCTTCAGTGGCAAGAGAAAGGGGCTGTGAGCAAAGCAGACCATCGGGTGGACACGGGGGCATCGACCCCCAGAACAGGGGGGATTTCGGCAACCCACCGGGCCGGTGGCCTTGTCCGGGCTGAGACCATTCCTATAGTCAGGAAGACCTGTGATCGGCCGGTCTGCCCGGGTCTCGCGTGGTGCGGGGGCGGGTTTTCAAGTTTGCGCGTGGGAGCGCTTTTGCGAGCGGCTGACTCTCACGCCCACAGAAGCGCCCTTGTGCGTCGCGAAACCCGGCAGGAGCACGATGCTTCCGGCCGGGCGCCGATGTTCCCGCCGCCGGTGTCGCTGCCGAAGAGAGTTCCCCATGGCTGAAGCAACGTCCCTTGTCCAAGATCTGATCGACGCCGGAATTCATTACGGCCAGCGTTCCAGCAACTGGAACCCGAAGATGTCGCCGTTCATTTACGGCAAGCGGAACGGCATCCACATCATCGACATCAAAGAGACGGTCAAAGGCCTACTTCTTGCGAAGCGATACATCACTCGCGTTGTCAGCGACGGGAAGGATGTTTGCTTCATCGGCACCAAGCGCCAGGCGAAGAGTGTGCTCGACGAGCGAGTTCCTCAGGTCGGCATGCACAGGGTGACCGAGCGTTGGCTGGGCGGCACATTGACGAATTTCCGCACGATCCGTCAGCGCCTCAAGCGGCTTGAGGAACTCGAGAAAATTGAAGCCGAGACCAACTTCGCCGGGTACTCCAAGAAAATGGAGAGCCAGCTTCGGCGTGAACTGAAGAAGATCAAGCGCAACCTCGACGGCATCCGGGCGATGGACAAACTCCCTGGCGCGATGGTCATCATTGATGTGCGTAAGGAGCACACAGCGGTTGCCGAAGCTCGGAAACTCGGAATTCCCACGATCTGCCTGCTCGACACCGACGGCGACCCGGACCTTGCGGACATCGCCATCCCCGGCAACGACGACTCGATGCGCTCTATCGACGTCATCATCCGTGAGCTTTGCAAGGCCGTGGCCGACGGCAAGCAGAACCGGGAATTGAAAGAACACGCCGACTCTGCCGGGCAGCCCTCGGCTGAAGGCCCCCGTCGTTCTCGCCGGGCCCAGTTCCGGGCCGATGATGCGGGCACGCCCTCCGAGGGCGACGAAGCTCGCCCCGCCGCATCGGCCGAGCGCGTCCAGGCTGAGTAAGCCCTTGTTTTCGGCTTGGGGGTTCAACCCCGGGCTTTCACCATGATTGTTCCTCCGGACCCAGGCGATACCGCCGCGGGCCGTTGCCTCAGACACTCTGAACCACACGCGGGAGACTGCCCGATGGCCGAGATCAGCGCCAAGGACGTAATGAAGCTCCGGAATCAGACCGGCTTGCCCATGATGGATTGCAAAGACGCCCTTGAGAAGAACAACGGCGACTTTGAGATGGCTCAAGAGTACCTTCGTAAGAAACTCAAGGGCAAGATGGAAGGCCGCACCGAGCGAGCAGCCGGCGAAGGGCGTGTCGGCATTGCCATCGCACCGGACAACTCCGCGGCTGCGATCGTGGAAATCCGTGCTGAGACGGATTTCACCGCCAAGAACGAGAAATTCCAGGCTGCGGTCGCCACCATCGCGAACCAGGGGCTTGCCATGCCCGCAGGCGATTTCCAGGCGACCGCCGACATGCTCAAGCCGGTCGATGACCTGCGAATCTCCACGGGTGAGAATTGCCGATTCTCCCGCGGCAAGGTGCTCAAGGGTGCAGCCGGCGCAACCCGTTTCGGTTCCTATGTTCACCACGACGGCAAGACCGGCGTTCTGGTGCAGGCCGAGGGCGATGTCTCAGATGAACTGCTCAAGCAGATCGGCATGCACATCGCCGCGGCGAACCCGCGTCCTCTGGGTGTGACTGCCGAAGACATCCCGGCGGATCTGGTCGAGAAGGAGCGAAAGTTCCGCATCGAACAGGCCATGGAAAGCGGCAAACCTCAGCAGATCGCCGAAAAGATGGTCGAGGGGGCGATCAAAAAGTTCTACTCCGACATGGCGTTGGTCGAGCAGCCCTTCGTGATGGACCCCACCAAGCCCATCAAAGAAGTGGTCGGGGGCAAAGGGCGGCTCGTGGCGTTCGTTCGCTGGCAGCTCGGCGAAACCGACGCCTGAGTCGACTTCCTTTGGCGCCATTCCTGATGTAAACATCACCGCGACGCCGACAATCTCCGGCGTCGCGCTGCTGTTGCATGGATGAACCCGGGTTGGTGTACTGCCGACTTTCGGAGACCCGTATATGGCCGTCAAGGCGCGTCCAGGAGAGCAATACACCATCCGACGCAAGATCCTCAAGATCTTCGGCGCGGCATTCCACGTCTACGACCCGAATGGCGGCCTCGTCGCCTACTGCAAGCAGAAGGCCTTCAAACTCAAGGAAGACATCCGCCTCTACACCAGCGAGGCCTGCTCCGAGGAACTGCTGGTCATGAAGGCCCGGTCAATCATTGACTTCGGGGCAACCTACGACATCACCCTGCCGACCGGCGAGGTGCTCGCTTCGTTACGGCGAAAGGGCCTGAAAAGTACGTTTCTCAAGGACGAATGGCTCGTCTTCGATCACGAAGGTCGGCAGGTGGCCGTTCTACGCGAACGAGGCCGGTTTCTCTCTTTCATGCGGCGGTACACCGACTACGGCTCACTGCTCGCTCCGCAAAAGTTTGATATGCACCTGAATGACGGCACACCGATCGCCATGTACCGCCAGCACTTCAACTGGTTTGTGTATCGCCTCGGCGTCTCAATTCTCAAGCACGACGAACACATCGACGACCTTGCCATCCTGGCGGCGGGGTGCCTGATCTGTGCGATCGAAGGTCGTCAGCGATAACGTGTGCGACTTGTCCGTTTGGCACGGCTCCATGCGTCCCGGCGGCAGCTGTGGCTGCAGCCGGCGAACAGGGCTTTGGTAAACTGCGGGCATGACCGCAGGCCCCCCTCCCGAAGAACCCGAAATCTACGGCCTCGAGCCTGAACTCGAGCTTCCAAAGCCCACCCATCGCCCCCCGCCCGCACGGTCCGAAACCGCCCCCATTCCCTGCCCGCATTGCGGCTATGACCTTCAAGGTCTATTCGTTCCGCAATGCCCCGAATGCGGCGGGAAAGTGCAGCCCGGTCGGGCGCTCCGCACCGCGCCGCCGCCGCCGACGAGCCTGGCCGACAGGCCGAATCTCTACGCCGGGCTTCTCTTGGCGGGGGGGTTTCTGGCATCCGTCCTGATTTTTATTCTGACGAGTGAGGTCTCCGATGTCTCCCTGCTCACCGTAGGGCTGGCGGTTGGCATCCAGGCCGCGATGCTTCTGATCGCGTGCCTTGTCTACTTCGGGTGCGCGATGGTCTGGATCGGCTGGGCCTCGCATGTTTCCACCACCATGCTTCAGGTAGCCGCGGCCTACAGCCTTGCGGCCGTCGCGTCGATGCTTCTCGGGCTGATTCCGGTTCCCTTTCTCCCTTGGCTGATCTCGGTGGTGATTCTGATCGGGCTGCTGATGAGCCTGGTCGATCTCGATCTTGAAGAGGCCGTCATCGTGGCGCTCTTGGTGTTCCTGGTGCGTGCGGCCATCTGGGCGTGGATCTTCGTTCGATTCGTGATGTAGAGAATTCAGCTCGCTTCACCCCACGCATCAACGGGCGATATCATGCAGCATGGCGCGACCGCAGTGGGCGTGCCGCGTCGGGTTGCCCGTGGCGCTGCATGCCGCAATACCCAGACGGAATCCCTCGTATTTTGCACGGAGCGCACAATGGCTGTTTCCATCTCTCGGGCTAAAACCCTCTGCACCGCACCGGAGTTTGCTCTGGTTTCCGCAAGCAGCGCAACGGCTGTCAAGGCCATGAGCGCCGACCGTCTCCGCGATAAAATCGCCCGCGCCCGCAAATTGCGCGACAAATATCGCGATCTTGCCGAACGCCAGCGCCGTGAGTCTCGCGGCAAGCAGTCCCCTCGCGGCAAGCGGCCTTCACAATCCAACGAGGCCACCCAGACCAAGCAGCAGATCTTCGCCGAAGCCATGGAACGGTTTCAAACGGCCCTGACTCGGCTTGAAGGTGCTTCGGCATCCCCAAATGCCAAAGCAACAACCCCGGCCAAGCCGAAAGCGTCGAAGAAGCGAGCCAAGCGGCGCTCCGCCCGTGCCGAAACCAAGGCCATCGTCGAATCCATCGACGCTTCGAAAACCCCGGTTTCCGGCCGTCGTCGTGCCGGAAAGGGCGCGCTCTCTCGCAAGGCAAAGTCGGGTCACGCCCGGGCCGCGGCAACGGATGATTCAGCCGTGACGTCTTCACCTGCGACGAAGAAGCCGTCACGTCGCCGCTCTGTCGCCGAGCTGACACCGGGAAAGACCCCCCCGACCGCCCTGCATCGCAATGCCGTGACACCACGGCTCGCGGCCGAAAAAACCAGCCTGCAGGTTCGCGACAAGGCATCGGTCGGCAAGCGCAAGGCCGACAGGGTGCAGGCAAGCGGCACACCCCGCATCGGCGGCCATATCAAGGCGAGTGGCCGGCGCAACCAAGCCAAACGAGACAGCCGCCCGAAAGTCTGACCGCGCTAACGGGCTTCCCGATCCCACTGCTCGGCGTCATGCTCCAGATCGCTCGCGATCAGGTCGGCGTATGAAACCGCGATGAGGCCGCCGCACGCAGGCGCAAGCGCGCGTCGAAGGTCGGCGACTGTTTCGTGGCATCGGGCGATGTTGCAGCTCGGGGTAACCATCGCCTCGAACTCGAGAAAATCGCCCAGGTGCGCGACGCGGTCAAGGTGAATGCGCACATTCCCGAGCAGGAGCACCTCGCGACACTTGCGCACGACCACCCAGATCGGGAGAGGCGTCAATCCGAACTTCGCGTGATACTCCGGTTCCGAGTAGATTTGGAAATGGCTGACCTTGGCGTCCGCTCGATCCGGCCGGTCATAAAAAACATACTCGATCGGTTCGCCGGGGCTTTCCCGTCGCTTCAGACGACCGTTGTGCACGCGAAAGTAGGTGTCAGTCTGCTGCAGCTTGATGATCGGGGTCGCCCCAAGCGCAACAGCGAGCGTGCGCGCCAGCGGCAGGTCGCAAAGTTCGAGTTTGATCTCGACGTTGTGCATCAGTTCGCCGCAGGCGGCCCTCGGGCTATGTGCTTCCGCCCCGGCCGCAACCATGCCGCCGTCTTCTCAGGATCGTTCGTCCGGCGGCAGTTCTTTGAGCAACCGTGCTTCATCCCATATTTCGATGCCGAGTTCTCGGGCCTTGTCGAGCTTGCTGCCTGCCGAAGCCCCGGCAATCACCAGCGAGGTTTTCCCCGAGACCGACCCCGAGACCTTGGCTCCCAGGCGCTCCAGAATCGCCTTCAGGGTTTCGCGTTCAAACGTATCCAGCGTGCCGGTCAGCACGATCGTTTTTCCTGCGAACGGCCCTGATGATGCCGCCGCTCCTTCGTCAAAATCCTTGCTCGAGAGATCAACCCCGACATCGCGTAAAGCCCGAAACGTCTTTTGCGCGGCTTCTGAGTGCAGATAGGCATGCACGGCCGGGGCCGTCAGTTGCCCAAGCCCCGTCTCTTCACGGTCTTTAGGGTCTCGCGGCAGGCCGCGGGCCTCGGCCTCCGTCGGCGAAAGCGTCTTGGGGCGCAGTTGCCATTCTTCCGCCGCGAGCAGGGCATCAAGATCCCTGAATCGCTTCGCGAGCATCTTCGCCGTGGAATCACCGACGTATCGAATCCCCATCCCGGCGAGAACCTTGGCAAGGCCGCGAGATTTGGCCGCTTCAATGCCGGCGAGCAGCTTGTCCACTTTTTTCTCGCCCATTCTGTCCAGCGCCAGCAGGGCTTCGCGGTGCGAGTGCAGATGAAAAATATCCGCGAAATGATCGAGGGGAATCACCCCTGAAGCGCGAATCTGATCGATCGTCTGCTCGCCTAGGCCTTCAATATCCATCTGCTTGCGCCCGGCGAACCAGATCAGTTTTTCTCGCACCTGCGCTGGGCATTCAGGGTTGATGCATCGGCGAGCGGTCTCAAGCGACGGGAACTCCGCGGCTTCGGCAGGCTCAACCTCGACCGGACCTTCGCACGTCGGGCAACTCGTCGGCGCCACGATCGGTTGTGCATGGCTCGGGCGCTTCGCCAGCACCACCTGCACGACCTGCGGAATGATCTCGCCGGCTTTCTCCACCAGCACCGTATCGCCGATGCGAAGATCCGTTCGCGTGCCCTCGATTTCCGTGGCGGCGTCGCGAATACGCCCGTAGTTGTGCAACGTGGCGTGCTGCACGATCGTTCCGGCCAACTGCACGGGCGAGAGCGTAGCCCGAGGCGTGATTTTGCCGGTCTTGCCGACTTGATGCTCAACCTGCAGCAGCGTGGTGGTCGTGCGTTCCGCGGGATATTTGTAGGCGACAATCCAACGCGGACTTTTGTTTGTGGTGCCCAGAAATTCCTGATGGCCGAAATCATTCACGCGGATCACCATGCCGTCGGTCGCACAATCGAGCGTACGACGTGCAATATTGAAAGCACGCACCGCGTCGAGAATCTCGTCAAGCGTGCGGCACAGGACTGAGTTCGGACTGGTCGGCACTCCCAATTCTCGCAGCCTCTGTAGAAACGCCCAGTGCCCCTTGGCGAACGAAGGGTCACTCACTTCCCCCCGGCCATGAGCGACAAACCCCAGCTTGCGAGAAGCGGCGACCTTCGGATTCAGGTTCTTCAGCGTTCCCGCACAGGCGTTGCGAGGGTTCGCCAGCAGTTCTTCGCCTTCAGCCTCGCGTTCGGCGTTGATTCGATCAAACTCGCCGAGCGGGATGAACACTTCACCGCGAACTTCCAGGACTTCGGGTGCCTCAGGGCCGAGTCGAAGCGGCAGCGAGCGAATCGTGCGTGCCGCATGTGTGACATCGTCGCCGGTCACCCCGTCGCCGCGCGTCAGGGCGTATACCAGTTGGCCGCGTTCATATCGCACACTGAGGGCGACACCGTCAATTTTCGGATCGGCGACGAACGTCAGGTCGTGATCGAACAGGGAGCCTCCGCCGCGAAGCGCGCTGCACTGTCGTTCATGCCAGGCTGCCAGGTCCGATTCGTTGTAAGTGTTGTCAATTGACAACATCGGCACGCGATGTCGGCGCGAGGTGAACCCGTCGATCGGCGCACCGCCGACGCGCTGCGTCGGGCTGGTAGGGTCGAACAAGTCCGGGTGGAGACTTTCAAGCCTCTCAAGCTCTTTCAGAAGACGATCAAACTCGCCGTCCGACATGATCGGACTGGCGTCGATGTAATAGGCCCTGTTGGCTTGATCGAGCAGCGTACGCAGTTCGGCAATCCGCCTCGCATCTTCTGTTTTTGCGGCATGCACCTGAGCGTCCCTCATCAGACCGAAATCTGTCCGGTCAGGTAGTCGGCGCACCGCCCGCCGATCAGAATGCGGTCGCCCCGATCCTGGCAGAAAAGCTCACCTCCGCGTCGGGAAACCTGATGTGAGGTCAGGCTCGACTTGCCGAGCCTCTTTGCCCAGAACGGAACTAGCGTGCAATGTGCCGATCCAGTGACGGAATCTTCTGGCACCCCGACCGCAGGGGCGAAGAAACGGCAGACGAAATCATGTCGGGTCGCGGGAGCGGTCACGATGAATCCGTGTGAAGCTATCGCCGCGAGCGCAGCCATGTCCGGTACAAGCTCATGCACGTCGCGTTTGTTCTCGAACACGGCCATGTAGTCCCGCGCCTGATACAACTCGGCGGGCATCCGTCCGAGTGCCGCGGCGATCTCCGGCGTCACGGGCACCGAGGCCGCCGGACGCGCTGGGAAATCAAGCACCAGCATGTCCCGGTCTCGTGCCACCGGCAGCGCCCCGGATCGTGAATGGAATACCAGGTTGTCTCCGGCGACTCCCAGGTGTTTCCATAACACATGCGCGCTTGCCAGGGTGGCATGCCCGCACAAGTCGACCTCCGTCGTCGGCGTAAACCACCGGATGTCGTACGCGCCTGTCTCACGCGGCACGAAGAAAGCGGTTTCCGCAAGGTTGTTTTCGTGAGCAATATGCTGCATCAGGTCGTCTTCAGGCCACGCTTCCAACGGCACAACGGCCGCCGGATTTCCGCAGAACGTCCGCTCCGTGAAAGCGTCAACGTGAAAGAGACGCAGCGTCGGCATGTCAACCTCCTCAAGTCGCCGTTGGTTCGTTCACACGCGACATCATCCCGGCCGTGCGAACATGAGCTGTCCCGCCGGATATCTGGTGGAATGTAGCATGACACGCCCCGCTACGGTCGCGCCAGGGGTTGTTTCGGCTTCCGCCTTTCGGTATCGTTTCAAGATCAAGGAGGGCTGCCCGGCATGGAGACCGATATGCCGCAGCATCCGACGCCGGCGACTGCCGGCTCGATGCCGTCGAGGCACGCAGGCAGCCCCGGTTCGGGTGGTCATGACGGGTTCGGCCTCGGGGCCGCACTAGGTCCCCAACTTCGAGAACTCTGCGATGGGCGCTTGGGCGAGATCGAGTGGTTCCGCTCGACTTGGCAGAGAGGCGGAGCTTCCACCGGCTTTGCAACGTGGACACGCTCCGACGGCATGGCAATTCCCGTGCTGGTGAAAATCCCGGTCGGTGCTGTGGAATACTCGTGGACTGTCCGCCTCGGCGCTGTCGATGCCGATGAGTGGGATCTTCCCACCTCCAGAACGCTCAGCACACCCCGTGTCATCGCTGCCGGGGAAACCCTTGGCGGACACGACATCGCGTGGCTTGTCCTCGAACGTCTCGATGGCCCGACGCTCGGCGCCCAATTGAATCAGAAAGCCTTGGATGATCTTCTCGATGCCGCGGTCGATTTCCACGCGCGAGCCGAGCGCCAGCAGCCCGTCGATCGACCTGCTCCAACGACCGATTGGGCGAAGGCGATCCACAAATCCCGGGAACTTGCGCCCGACTGCGGTCTCCCCGATCCCCAGCGTTGGAAAGACGTGCTGCGAAAACTCGAAAAAGGCTTGGCGCCCATCGTCAGTCAGTGGGAGCGACGCGCAACGTCCACATGGTGCCACGGCGATCTGCACCCAGGGAATGCCATGTACCGGGTTTCCCCTGGGGGAGAGAGAACCTGCGTCTTGATCGATCTTGGACTCGTCCACCCAGGGCACTGGATCGAAGACGGCGTCTACCTCGAGCGCCAATATTGGGGACATTCGGAGATGCTTTGTGGGGTAAAACCAGTATCTTGCCTTGCGAAGCGCCGGAGAGATAGGGGCTTGTACGTATGCGACGACTACCCCGAACTTGCGAACACGCGGCGGGTGCTTATGGCCGCCTGTGTGCCCCTGCAACTCGGTCGTGAGGGCAATATCAAGTATGTTCGTGGAGCGTTGGAGACTCTGGAAAGGCTCTTGCCTCAGGTTTTGCGATAGGCTGGGGTAGAATAGCGAGCCGTCGAGGGATTCGGACGCGACGAGCCGCGTCGCCCCTGGCGCGAGTCGGGGAGCCGGATCTGCAGCATTCGGCCTGGAATGAAGAAAGGGAGCGCGCGTGCTCGACCACTACGAGAACCTGAAGCGGGTGGTAGCCCAGATTGAGGACGACATTCACAAGGCGGCCGGCGGCAACAAGGCTGCGGGCACTCGAGTGCGTCAGGCGATGCAGGACGTCAAGAACATCGCCCAGGAAATTCGCCAAGCCGTGCTCGATTCGCGTAAAAACGAACAGTCCGATGCTGCCGGGTAATCCATGACTTCGTTTGCGGAACAAACATCGCCGTCGATCCAGCGCGACAAGCTTCTTTTCGAGCTGGCCAATATCGACCTCAACGCCATCCGGCTGGATAAAGACGGCCTTGCGCGCTGGAACCCGCATCGAGGCCACATGGCCCTGCTTGATGCCTTGATCTGGGAAAGTGACGATCACAGCCTCGGTGTCGGCGTCAAGCACGTCCGAGAAGACGAATTCTGGGTCGCCGGGCATTTCCCGGGCCAGCCCATGATGCCCGGCGTGCTGCAGGTCGAATGTGGCGCACAGCTTGCCTGCTACCTCTTCAACGTCAAAAAGGGCGAACCCACACTCGCCGCGTTCCTCCGGATCGAGCACGCGGCATTCAGGTCCATGGTCGTCCCAGGGGACGATCTCTATATCCTCTGCCGCGACATCAAGCGAAGCCGCAGAAGGTTTGTGTGCGACGTGCAGGGCGTGGTGCGGGACCGGATTGCGTTTGAAGCGCAGATCTCTGGCATGGCCATGGGTGAAGGCCCCCAGGTCATTGCTGACGCCTGAGGATCTGACGTCCACCCAAATGTTCCAAGGCTCGCCGGTCGATGCCTGAACACGTGCAGCCCGATCCCGCCCCATTCTTCTGCTCCCCGATCCTGATGCCCAAAGTGTGGGGTGGTCGCCGCTTAGCCCGTTGGGGGAAGACGCTCCCCGAGGGCGTTCAGGTCGGAGAGAGTTGGGAAGTCGCCGATCTCACCTCCACGTCACCCACGGGGGGGGGTGGTCAGGGGGTGCATTCAACGATTGGCTCTGGCCCGCTCCACGGGGCGACCCTTCACGACGCCGTGGCTGTGTGGGGTGCTCGTCTCCTCGGCACCACCCCTCCCGGACCGGGCGGGGCGTTCCCCTTGCTCGTGAAGTATCTCGATGCACGCGAACACCTCAGCGTGCAGGTGCATCCTTCACCTGAATACGCTCGCGCGCACCCCGAAGCGCACCTCAAAACGGAGACGTGGTACGTGCTCGATGCCGAGGAGATTGATGGAACGTCTCCGGTGATCTTCAAGGGGCTGCTGCCGGGCGTAGGTGAGGCAGACTTACGTAGGCACATCGAGCAAGGCACCGTGCCGCAGGTGCTTCGGGCGGTTCCGGCCGTGCCGGGGTCGTGTCACACGCTGCCGAGCGGCACCATACATGCCCTCGGGGCGGGCGTATTGGTTGCCGAGGTGCAGACACCGAGCGATACAACTTTTCGGGTGTATGACTGGGCTCGCGAATACGGGCGGACAGGCCGGAGCCTGCACATCGAAGAATCGCTCGCCTGTATCTGCTATGACCAGCCCCCCGAGGCGACCGTCTGTCCGCCGGGTGGTGCCTCCTGCAGGCTCGCGGAAACCCCATATTTCGCCATCGATGAACGCATCGGTGCCGCGAGCCTGAGTGGCGGACGTGACGCCGCGGCGGTCCTGATGGTCATCGACGGGCATGGAGCACTTGCGGGAAACCCCTCAATGGCGCTCAAACGAGGCGACACGGTCATTGTTCCGGCTGCATGCGGGTGTGCCTGGCAAGGCGATGTGCGTGTGCTGGTCGTCCGCGTGGGGTAGTGTGTCGAACCGATCGGCAGCGCGGGTGGTCGTCCGGCGAGCCATAGAATCCCGCCGTCAATTTCCTGATTCATCCTGCCGTGGAGAATGCAGACATGTCGCGCAAGCTTATGGTCGTGTTGGCTCTCTCGGGCGCTGTGGGCGTCGGTGTCGTTGCGGGTCTCGCTGTGCAACCTGCTGTTGCCGAAAGCCCTGCGATCAGCCGCACCAGCGTGCAGCGGATCGCTACGCTCGACACCTTCCGGTTGATGCGGCTACTGATCGACACGCCCGAGTCCGCGGAAATCATCAAAGCGCACAACGATGCAACGGAAGAACTGCTTGAACCGTTGCGCAAGCAATATGCCGATCTTCAGGCCCAGAGCGCGGCCGACCCTGCCAACGCCGGTCTGTACCAGAGTCAGACAACCAGCCTCGTGACACGCTTCCAGGAGATCCAGGAAGCAAGGCAGGCCGATTTCAGGCAGATGCAGGCCCGAATCGCTCTCGACGCGCACGCACGGATCGCGGCGGTGGTTGACACCCTGGTCGCATCGCACGGGTATTCACACGTCATCTCGGCCCCCACGGCCGCGCCGGTTGACACGGACAACCTCGCCGCGAAAGCCGAAGACGTATTCGGCCGGCTTTTCTTCAAAGCACCGGCCGAAGATGATTTGACGCAGGCGGTGATCGATGCGCTCGGCATTCAGGAAAATGGGCCAGGGGCCGCCCAACCTGAAGGCGACCGCTGACCGTGGTTCTCTTGAAGGGGCGTCGACCGGCTTACGGGCACCCCGCGACGAACAGATCGAGGTAATAAAAGAAGTCCGCGGCATCGAGGTTGCCATCGGGGATGCCGTACGAAGGGTCGTTGGGGTTGCTGGAGCCGGTCAGATCGGCCACGGCGAGATTGCCCGTTGTGAACTGGTCGAGATAGTAGAAGAAGTCCGAGGCATCGACCGTGCCGTCGGGGACGCCGTATCCCGGATGGCTCGGGTCAGCACTGCCGCTCAAGTCGCCTGAACACGATGAGACGCAGGCATAGTCGTAGATGCGCACGTTGTCGAACGCAGCTTCTGTCGTCGAGTTGTTGGGCACGTCTTCAACGCTCAGACGAACGCGGAAGGTGGAAGTGAGCGGTACACGATCGAGAATGCGGTAGCGGCGCTTAGACCAGACCCAGGTGCTTCGAATGACCTGGGCGTTTACCCACGTCTGACCGTTGTCGGAAGAAAACTGGATCGTCATGCGATCTTCCTCGTTGTTCGAGGCATCGTCACAACTGAGCCAGACGTCGATTTCAAGGACCGGATCGACCGCACCGGAAAGGTCGAAAGCGGGCGAAGTGCAGATCGTCGGGCCGCCGTCTACATCGGTGTTCCCTGCCGCGTTGCGGGTCAGCCAGCAGGCCCCGAACCCTTCCGGGGCCGTCGGTGGATCGTGCCTCGTGCCGCCTCCGACCGGGACGCCCCATTCCCACGCGCCGTCAGCCAGCGAGAAGTTGGTTACGGTCCACCCGCTCGGGCCGGCGTTGAAGTGGTGATTGACGAGCAGTGTTCGCTGCGCAACCGGCAGCATGAATGGTGCAGCCGCGCCCAGTGAAGGCAGCGTCGTCGAACCTGAGTTCGAAGAGCCGCTGAAATAGAACAAGGCAGGGCCGCTGCACGATTGCGGCGGAAGGTCAGCCGCAAAGACACCGGCGCCCATCGGGGTCATGGGGATCGGGGAAAAACTGCCGCCGGAAGTACGGACATGGAGCGTGGCCTGTTGAATTCCCGCCGCGGGAAGGAAACGCACGGTGAGCGGGGTTGGCGCATCCGGCGAAACGACTTCGGGAAAATCATCGTGCAACACAATGGCAAGCGGTGCCGGGGCAGTCTGCGCTCCGGTGACGACAAGGGCATAGTCGGCGTCCAAGGCCGGTGTCGAGGTTCGGCCGTCCTGATTAATCTCGCGTGCATACACCTCGAGAAGCCAATCGCCGGGAATCGGCGATGCGATGATGACGTTTTCGACGGTATCGACGCGACTGGGTTGTCCACCTTCGGCGGAGAAATTCGAGCCGAGAAGGCCGAAATTGCCCCAGTACATGCGGCCATCCGGGCTGGTCACGCGCAGATCAAGATCGTTGACACGGGCAAGCACGGCCGAGGGGTTCCCCGCGGGGTCGGCGTAGGCAAGCGTCACGCGGAGCTGATCGGTCGAGGCGACATTGGCGATGTAGGCGTGTGTGGAAAGCGGAAGAATCGGGACTGAGCCGTTGATCACGAACGTTTCGTTCCGCTTGTCATACAGCCGCTGGACATCGGGTCGGCCCCAACCCTGACGGATGCGCGACTTGTCGTCTGCCTGGTTGTTGACGGCGAATGGCCGCGCAGCGTTGATCATCAAGGCCTTGGCGGTGATGGCGCGCGGTCGTTCTTCGAATACACTGCCGCCGGAGACAGGATTGCCGAAAATGCCCTGCGACCACATCTGAAACAGCAGGCCGAAGTGCCCGGCAGTGATGGGCGTTGCGCCGCTGGTGCCTCCGAAGTTCTCATAGTTGGCGATGCCGGTGTTTGAAGCCGCGAGTGTGAAGTCATAGAAGTGTGAAAGATCGGGTTTGATGCGGCCATCGAGCGCAGGCCCGGTGCTTGCCGAAAAAGTCCACATATCGTCGGCTTCGGAAAGGGTGTTGTAGTGCCTGTAACCGCCGACCGAAACGATGTTCTTGGCCCATGCCTGGGGGCGCGAATCCTGATTGCCGGCGTTGCTCTGTGATTGACAAATGAGGAAATCGAGAACGAAGATGATGTTGTCCATCTCGGCCGAGGCCGTGGTGTATTGGCGAGTCCGATTGAACCCCCAACTGTTGCTTTGAAAGACCGCGTGGTACGGAGCCTGCGTCAACTGCTGCGTATGCACAAAGCGATTACCGACATTGCTGTAACTTGCGAAGATGCCTTGCGCATCAGGAAGCATGCCCCTGGCGCCGGTGTTCACGCCCCGGGCAAAGACGATCGAATAGCACTGCGTGCCGTGGTACGGATCGCCGCTGTTCCCGGCGTGAATGATCGCCGGGTTCGGTGTGAACTCCTGGTGTGTGGTCAGCAGGCCCGAATCCATGACCTCGCCCCGAACACCCTGCCCCGTAAAACCCGCGACCGTCTCAAGATAATTTGCGCCGGTTGAATCGCGCACGATGCTCATGTCGTTCTGCGGCTCGCTCGCCTCATCGACAAACAGCAGTCCGGGATGACGCAGCAACCGCGCAAGCTGCAGCGGTGTCAGTTCCGCCTCCATGCGGATCGTCTGAGGTTGGACCAGGGTCGCCAGCCCACCGACCGCGGCAATCGCCCCCACCAGCGATTGGGTTTCGTCCATGCCTGTGAACGCGGTCTGGATGGAGTATCGCCGCGAACCTTGAGGAGACTCGCCCTGACCGAACGCGGCGTCGGCGATCGCCTGCCGAATCTCGGGCACGGTGCGGTAATCGGGGGCGTATTCACCGACCCAACGGACAAACGGTAAAGCCGACACTCTTTCGCGGGATGGCTCATCCATTCGAACAACGAAGGCCCCATCCGGGAAGAATGAGGCGACTCGCCCGCCACCGGCCTCGATCGCTTCGAGCATGGGCTGGAGCGTTGGTGCACGAAGCTGCACGAGCCAGAGTTCATGCTCGTGTCGCTCGGCCAGGCTTGCCAGCAGCAGTCCGTGAGACAAGCGACGCACAGGATCGTGCAGCGGGTCGAATGCGCCTTCAGAGAGCATGATCGCACGGGGCGAGTCTCCGGAGGCGATGACCCCTCCATCGCGATGCACGCGGTACGCATCGCTGCCGAACGTGAGTTGCAGCGAACTGCCGTCGCTCAGGTCGATCCACAAGTCATCAGCCGCCAATGGCGCCCGTCCGCCACCTTCTGACGAGCAATTCCCCAATGCGGAGGAGGCCAGGCCTGCCGCGGCGACAATCATGCTCACGCGACTTATCCACGACATGCGGTGTCTCCTGAAGCGGTCATGCCGCATCGACCAGCGATCGGCTCCTACGGACTTTGCCCCAATCCGGCGATGACGGGGGGATCTTGTTGTACAGGAATCGGGCCAAGACAACCACCCCCACGAGGCAGCTTGGAAGAGATTTCCGCCCAAGTGAAACGGATTGGACCGAAAACCGAATCCACTCCTCGGGGGTCGGTGCGCGCAAACCCCCCCGCGGAAGGAGGCGGTCATGGCGGGTACCCGAGTTCAGGGGTTTCCCTGGGTGTTGGCGATGCTGGTCGCGCTGGCGTTCGGCCTGGGCGGTTGCCGCGGCGACAACTTCGAGATCGAGCAGCACACGCCGGAGGCCGTGATCGAGTCGGCCAAGCGGATGGTGATGGAGGGTCGGGCTGAGTTACTCCCTGAACTGATCTATGCCCAGGATGACCGCATGCGCCGGATGTTGCGCGGGCTGGGGGGGGTGTTGGGGGCCTTGGAGGATCTCGGCTACACCGTGGCCAAGCGTTATCCGGCGGAAGTGAGTCGTATGCGTGGCGAGGCCGAGCGTGCCGCCGCCGAGGGGCGTTCTTCTTCGCTGATGTCGCGGTTGACTTCGGCCCGTGGGCCGTCGCGTCCGGAGAGCAGGTTTTCGCGCAGCGACGACCCGATGGCTGACGCCATGATGTCGTTGATGGCGGATCCATTCGGGTGGATCAAGGCCAACGCCGACAATCTTCAAGTGATGCCGCTCTCAGATGGTGCGGTCTCGCTGACGTGGAAAGGCATGCCGATCCTGCCGCCGTTCGGGGTCATCATGCGTCAGCATGATGACAAGTGGTTCATCGAACTTCCGCTCGGGCTGCCGGGGATCAGGAATTTCGTTCCCAAGTCCGACGAAGAACTTGATCTGTGGCTGGGAGTGCTCGGCTCGCTAGAGAATTCGCTTGTCGATCTCCGGGTGGAGATTGAGAAGGGGCGGGTGCGCTCGTTGGACGATGCGTCGGGCAAGATCGTCGAATATGTCATGCCGACAGCCATGATCTCGTTCTTTGCCTACGACAAATACCGGCGTGAACAACGCGCCCGCGAGCGAGAGGAAGCCCGCGCCGCTGCCGCCGTCCGCGAGCAGGAGCGCCAGCAGCGGCTGCGCGACCGTGCCGCGCGGCGTGATCGTCCTGAAGGCTCCGGCGATGCGCAGGCGCCCGCCGGCGACGGGGGTTGAGCGCCTATGACGTGACCGGCTGCAGGCCATAACGCCGCTCAACCGCCTCGACAACGTTGCGCAGCAGCATGGCCACGGTGACCGGGCCTACTCCGCCCGGCACCGGGCTGATCCACCCTGCACGTTCGGCGACTTCGGCGAACGCGACATCACCCACGGTGCGCGTCCGTCCATCCGGACCCGAGACCCGGTTCACGCCCACATCAATCACAATCGCCCCGGGCTTGACCATCGAGCCGCGAACAAGTTCCGGAGACCCTGCCGCGGCAACCAGCACATCGGCCGAGGCGCACAGGTCTTCAAGCCCCCATGTCCACTTATTGCACGAGATCACGGTCGCATCCTGACGCATCAGCAGAACGGCAATCGGCTTGCCGACGTGGTTGCTCGCGCCGACGACGACAGCACGTTTGCCCCGCAGGTTGACACCGGTCGATTGAATCATCGCGATCGTCGCTAGGGCAGTGCATGGCGCAAGGCTCGAACGACCGTACACGATGTTGCCGATGTTCGCCGGGTTCACGCCCTCGACATCTTTTTCATGATCGATCAGCCGCTGAACCTGATAGGGATCGATGCCTTCGGGCAGAGGCAGATGAAGCATCATCGCCGAAACATCGTCTGCGGCGTTGAGCAGCAGAATGCGTCCGGCGATGTCATCATGGCCGCTCCCGGCTTTGAGTTCGTGCAGGCGATACGCGATTCCCAGTTCTTCGCATCCGCGAGCCTGATTCTGGGCATAGACCCTGGCGGCCGAGTCGCCTGAATCGACCAGCACTGCGTCAAGGCGCACCGCACCACCGCGGGAAACCACTGCGCCGACGCGACCGGCCACATGTGCGCGAAGCTGTTCGGCCAGGGTCTTGCCGTCGATGATGTGAGCGGGCATGCGCGTGGTCCTGTATGGGCGTGTTGTCAGCTCAGCGGCTTTCCAACCGTCGTTGCAGCGAGACACGGGCCTCTTCGGTCGCAAGCACGGCGGCGGATCGCTCGGCGGCACGTTGGGCAAGGTCGGCATCCAACGACCCGTCGAGTGTGTTCAAGAGTGCCTTGGTCTCTCGCAGGGCCATGGCTCCGCCCGTGGCAATGGTCTTGGCAAGCGAATCGACCGCCGCATCAAGCATCGTGCGGTCTGCCGCGGCTTCACGGACCAACCCGAGTTCCTTCGCGCGCCGGCCGTCGAAGGTGCCGCCCAACAACAGCACCTCTCTCGCGCGGCCGTGCCCGATTTTGCGTGCCAGCCACGGGGCGACCACTGCCGGGCAGACTCCGAGATCAACCTCGGGGAAGCCCATGACATTGCTCTCAAAGGTCACGGCGAAATCGCAGGCGCACGTCAGCCCGCATCCGCCGCCGATCGCGGCACCGTTTACCTTGGCGATCACCACGCTCGGAAGCGCCCGAAGGGCGAGCAGACACCGGGAAAGCGACGACAGAAGTTCGAGCGGGGCTTCCGGCCGAGCCAGCACCTGCTTGAGATCCATCCCCGCGCAGAAGCTGCGACCGGCGCCCGTCACGATCAGCACCTTCGGCGGTTCTGAGGCGACCTCGGCCAGCCGCAGGCGCAGATCGGCCAACAGCTCGATCGACAGCGCATTATGCACCTTGGGGCGATTCAGCGTCAGCGTGCCGATGTCGCCGTCGCGCTCATACACAGCGGGTGCGTCAGAGAGGCTCATCCGGGCATGATAGTCGGGTGGCGAAACGCACCGTCCGAACGAGGTGTACCTGGCCTCAAGCCGCACGGTTCCACGGCATCTTGGCCAGCAGGCTCGCCAGCATGCAAGTGCCGGTTGCGCCGGCAAAGGTCAAGCCGGCTCCGAAGAACGCCGCGAGGCCGATGAACCCGACGTGTACAAACGCCCCGAGTGCCGAACCCGTCAGCACGCCCAGGCCGACCACCAGTTGCACCTGACGCATGATGCTGATGCGCGAAACTCGCGTGTTGACTTCGACAGGAAGCCCGGCCTGCTTCCAGCCGTCGATGCCCCCAGTCATGTTGGCCGCCGGAACGCCGCACGACGTGGCCCGGGCGAAGGCGTCGGCGGAACGTCGACCGCTCTTGCAGTGGAAAACCACGATCTGCCCATGGCCTGCCAGCGCGGCGGCCTCTTGGGGGTCAAACGCTGACAAGGGCATCAGCCGGGCGCCGTCGATGCGCTCGCGGGCATGCTCGTCAGGCTCGCGCACATCGACCAGCACGGCGCGGCCTTCTTGCACCCACGTGCGGACCTCGGAAGGGCTGACCTCGGTACGTGCGGCAGTGGGCTTGGCATCATCGGCGAGGGTCATGGTGCGCTCCTGAATCGGCTGTCCAGGCGCGGGATTGGCGCGCCCGGGTCCGGCGTCGTCGGCAGGAAGGGAATGGAGCGACGGGGACTCGAACCCCGAACCCCTAGCTTGCAAAGCTAGTGCTCTACCAATTGAGCTACCGCCCCGACATATCCAGGCGACGTGCTTCTCGAATAGGCAGGTCGCCTTGGATCAATACCGCGTCCCTCAAGGCCCGAGGGTCGAAAGGGACACGCAAGATTAGGCCGAGAGTGCCGCCTGAGTGAACTGGTGCGCTGCCCCGTCCGAGGAGTTCCGGCTCGCTCGCTGCTCGCGGGCGGGCGTCCGGTCAGAAGAGGGATCAGACATCCAGGTTTTTCACTTCAAGGGCATGATCTTCGATGAATTTTCGGCGCGGCTCGACATGTTCACCCATGAGCGTAGTGAAGAGATACTCCGCCTCCTGGCCCATGTCCCACGTCACGCGCATCAAGACGCGCCGGGAAGGATCCATCGTCGTCTCCCAGAGCTGCTCGGCGTCCATCTCGCCGAGACCCTTGAAGCGTTTGACTTCAAGACCGCGCCGGCCGATATCGAGCAGCGACGAGAGGATCTCGGGCAGATTCGCGGCCTCGACATAACGAGCGCCAGAACGCGCCGAGGTCGGCTGAACGCCGGCGTCGCCATCGGGGTGTTCTTCCGGTTCGGCGGTTTTTTGTGCGGAGGTGGTGATCCAGCAGAACCTCGCCGGGAGCTTCTCGCCGGTCACCGACTCTTCCCGGCGAAGCCCGTAATCGTCGATATCCAGACCGACGGCCGACAACTCGGCGAACAGGCGCTCAAGCTCGCGGTTCTCGTGCAGTTCGCGAACGACGGCGACGTTCGTTGCCCCGTTTGCGGCATCGTCGGCCAGGGTCAGCGCCTTGGCGGTGACGATCTCGTGCGCTTCGTGCTCGCTCCAAGCATCGATATCGGTGTTGGTTTCACCGTGTCGACAGGAAACGCGATGCGTCGGCAGGCGGCGCTGACCGGCGGGATCGTGAGCGCGGGACGCGAGCAGATCGATGAAGCGCACGCCCCGGCGTTCAGAGATTTCGACGAGTTCGCTCAGCCGACGCAACAGGTGCACCGCGCGACGCAGGGCGTCACCTTCAATGCGGTGAGATTCTCCGGCTTCCCCGCCGCGATCGGTCACATTCGAGAGATCGCGAACGACAAGGGCGGCGCCGTCGAGCGCGAGTGACGACAGGGTGTCGTTCATCGCCTTGTCATTCAGGACGTACGTGACCTTCTTGCCCTTGGCGAGCTGATATAGCGGGGGCTGGGCGATGTAAATATGCCCCTTGCGGAGCAGTTCGGGCATCTGGCGGAAGAAGAAAGTGAGCAGCAGCGTACGGATGTGGCTGCCGTCGACATCGGCGTCGGTCATGATGATGATTTTGCCGTAGCGCAAACGTGAGATGTCGAACTCCGGCCCGATGCCGACACGCAAAGCGCTGATGAGCGTGCGGATTTCCTCAAACGCGAGAATGCGGTCGATGCGGGCTTTCTCCACGTTGAGAATTTTGCCCTTCAACGGCAGGATTGCCTGCGTTTCGACGTTGCGTCCCTGGGTTGCGCTGCCGCCTGCCGAATCACCTTCGACGATGAAGATCTCCGAGCTTTCGACATCGCGGCTCTTGCAGTCGCGGAGCTTGTGGGGCATCGAACCCGAGTCGAGCGCGCTCTTGCGTCGGGTGAGTTCACGTGCCTTGCGGGCCGCCTCGCGAGCCTGGGCCGCGACGATGCCCTTCTGGACAAGTCGGCGCGATTCGGCGGGGTGTTCTTCAAGCCAGGAGTCAAGCGCCTCGCCGACAGCCTGCGAGACATACTGCTCGATCTCAGGATTGAGAAGTTTCTCTTTCGGCTGGTTATTGAACGCCGGGTCGGGAAGTTTGATGCTGACGATGGCGATGATGCCTTCGCGCAGATCCTCACCGGTGGGCGCGGGGTCGTTGTCTTTCAGAATCTTGCTCTTGCGGGCATAAGCGTTCAGCGTGCGCGTCAAGGCAAGCTTGAAGCCTTGCGCGTGCGTGCCTCCGTCGACGTTGTTGATGTTGTTGGCGAAGGTGAGCAGGGCTTCGTTGTAGCCGTCGTGATATTGAAACGCGACTTCGCAAGTCAGCGAGCGTTCGCGGTCTTCGCGCCGGATGTATACGGGCGACGAGACGGCAGTCTTGCCGGACATCAGAAACGTGACATATTCCAGAAGCCCGTTCTCCGCCTTGAATACATCGGACTTGGGCTTGCCGTCAGGCCCGACGCGCTCATCGGAGAGGCGGATCGTGACTCCGGGGTTGAGGTAGGCAAGCTCACGCAGCCTGTTCGCCAGCGTCTGATAGTTGAAGGTGACATCGGGAAAGATCGAGGCATCCGGGCGAAACGAAACCATCGTTCCCGTCTTACGCGAGGCGTCTTTCGGCAATGGGCCGACCAGGGAGAGAGGCTCGCTCACGCGACCGCGCTCAAACGCAATGCGCCATACTTTGCCGTCTCGATACACCTCAGCCTCAAGCCAGTCAGAGAGGGCGTTGACGCACGACACCCCCACCCCGTGCAAACCTCCCGAAACCTTGTACGCCGACCCCTCCTGGCCGAACTTGCCGCCCGCGTGAAGTTTGGTCATCACCACTTCGATCGCAGGGCGACCGTTCAGCACGGGGTCTTCATGCTTGATCGGCTCCACGGGAATGCCGCGACCGTCGTCGATCACGCGGCACGAACCATCGGCCTGAATCGAGACGGAAACCGTCGAAGCATGCCCGGCCATCGCTTCATCGATCGAGTTATCCACAACTTCGTACACAAGGTGATGCAGCGCATTCAAGCCCGTGCCGCCGATGTACATCCCCGGGCGCTTTCGCACCGCTTCAAGGCCTTCCAGCACCTTGATGGCATCCGCGTTGTAGTTGTTGGTGCTCGAGGGGCCTTTGGGGGCCTTCTCGGCGTCATTCGGCGGGGAGGTGGCTGTGGACATAGTGGGTTCTTGAGGCATATCGCGCAATGCGGAGAACCGTTCAAGGCGTGTGTCGGCCATCGTAGCCGAAACCGAATAACCACTGAACACACGACCCGAACCGTCTGGCGGGATTGTAGGGATGCAAGCGGCCGAAGCGGATTCCAAGGGATGCAATTGCCATGTTCCCAGAGGCTGCACCAGGGAGCCAGAGCGGACCAATTATGCCTCGTGATCTCCTCGGTCAGGATCGCGCGGGCGAAGAGACTCCACCATTGGATTACCCCATTTCAGGGGGGGCTGGGCCGATTGTGAGCACGGTCATCGAGGGCGATGCAGACGCGCGTGCGGCTGTTCCGGTTCCCGAAGTGGACATCGGCACGGGTTCCTTTGGGGTAACTATCCGAATGCGCGGCGGCTTTGGGCATCAGGCCGGGGTTTTTGCCTGGCTCGGGGTCGCCTTTCTCGGGCTTGTCTTTGTAGTCAGCCTCGGACAGGCATTTGGGTTGCCCCAGCGGTATTACTTGGTGTTTTTCACAGCGGCAGCGATCGCGGGTATGGGAATCGGGCTTTGGAGCGCTTGGCGTGCCAGGCAAAGGCAAATCCCTGCAAGGGGTTTCCCTATGGTGCCCAATTTGAGATCCCGGGTTCGGGTTGTGGTGCGACCTGATCAGGCCACGACGTTGCGCGATGCGATCCACGAAATGCGTTCCACGGGGTTTGAAGTCGAGGTCGTGCGGGCATGGTTCAGCAAGGGCTTCACGCGCCTGCAGTGGGTTGTGTTTGGCATAGTCGGCCTGGGGGTTTTCACAGGTTTGTATGTCCTCGGCTCGTCGATGCCGCGGAACATATTGCCGGCGCTAAACCCGTTCCAATTTTTCGGGGCGTTCGCCGCCGGCGCATTTGCTGCCGATGCGTGCTGGCCGACGTACCTGAGGGTTGCCCCGGGCCGTCTGGACAGGCTGCAGTTTGGTTTCCTCGGGCGCGGACGCGGCCAGGTCGAGACTTTCGATCTTCGGCGAATGCGAGTCTGGGTTTTCATCCCTGCCCGGCTCGTGGTGCTGCTCCCTGAGGATCATGAGGAGTTCCCCCAGCGAGCGGGCGGTTTCCAGATGCTCAACCCCCGCGCGGTTGGCGGCGCGGCGATCTCGGTGTGGAGCCCTGGGCATTCAGCCGGCTTTTTGAGATTGGTTGTTGCGGGTGCGCTGGCTGATGTCGATTCCCCGCCGCTCCCCGAGGACGGCTTGGTCGCGTGAGGTTGAGCAAAACAAGGGTTTTCTCTGGTCTGGGTAATAGACTTTGTGTATGTGGCCAATGTCAAGCGATCACCGCCGTTGGGATCGGTGGTGATCGCTGGAGTGCGATTTCTATGAAAATGATGGTCAGCGTTCCCTAAACCGGGGGTCAGTCGAGGTGCGACTCGATGAACCCGGCGTAGGCAGCGTCACCGTGCTGGCGAGCTTTGGCGAGGGTAATGGACTTGCCGAATACGGCCATGCCGAGGGCATCGCCGTAGCCGACATTTGCGCGTCCCGACTCGTTGAGGTAGGCATCGCGAGAGAACGTGTTCTGGCCGTAGGTGCGGTCGAGACTGGGTGAGACGCCGCACCCGGTAAGGGCCGCGGCACCGAGGGCGAGGCAGACGAGACGGGTGCGCTTCATGTTCACTCTCCGGTGGTCATCCTGTTGCGAATGGGTCCGAAGGGGTATCGGCGCGTGCAGTGGGCCACTGGTCGCGAGGGAGTGTCTGCGGGTAGGAAGGTGGGGGATTGGGCGTCACAGCCGTCAGAGGCGTCAGGGGCGTTGCGGGCGAGCCATGTGATAGGACGCAGCGATCGCCGTAGGCCGGTGGGCTTTCGGACTCGGCGATTGTGACTTATCATGCCCCTAGGCGATTTCCCGGAACGGGTTTTGATCGAGAGGGCGTTTCGTGCTGAGTCAGGACTTGATGTCGCAGGTTGAGGGGACGGCCAACCGGCTCAGGGCGATCCAGGCCGACTTGGCGGACATGGACGAACAGACACGCCGCGAGCATCTGGAGGAGGAACTTGAGCGTGCGGTTTCGGGGATCGTGGGTCCGGAGCGGCGTGAGTTTCTGGCGCAACTGGCAGCGCGTTTCCCGAGTTGGGATAGCGACATTTCGGGGGTTGGTTCGTCGGCGCCTGTCGCCGCGGCGGCGGGTGGATCTGGCGACGACATGCGGGAGTGGCGCGATCACACGAAGGTACTGGAGCAGTTGATCAAGCTGGCTTCGAAGTTGCCTGAAGAGAAGCGGATAGCGATTCGACGTGAGCTTGAGCGGGCAGGGCTTGCCGGGAGCGGAGTGGGGAGTTGGCCGGAAGAGCCGCTTGGTCGACTTCGCGGGTTGCTGGCGGGTGGGCCGCAGGGGGGGCCAGAGCCTGGCCGGGTGCTGGACATGCTGACGCTTCTGCTTGAGTTGACGGTGAACCTGGAGCGGGTCACATGGCGTACGTGGGCACAGCTTGCCCCGAACTCGGCGGTGAAGCGGCGTGGGCAGCTTCAGCGTTCGGCCGCGCATTTTGTGAGCGGCGATGACGAAGTATCACGGACGCAGCTTCAGCAGGAACTTGAGAAGCTTCGGAGCCTTACGGCGGCGGTGATCATGGCGATGAGCAAGGCCGGTCAGGCGGCGTACAAATGGTTTGAGAACATTTCTCCATCGCGTGTCGAGGAGTATGCGCGCATGGAGGGGAAGAGTTTCGGGAAGAGCTGGCCGGAGAAGTTCTGGACGAAGTACGAGCAGCTTGCTTCGAATATTGACCCGGCGACGATCGAGGTTCAGGTGATGCAGGCCATCGCGGAGCATGCCGAGCAGCTGCTTCGCCACGGGAAGATGTGAGCGCATCGAGCGCGAGTCGACAGGAGGACCGGATGACAGCGCAGGTGCACTGGCACGAAGGGCTTTTTCTTCAGCCCCATCACCTTCAGGTGATGCAGCGTTCGCTGCTGGAGCGCCTGACGGCGGAACGTCGGCTCGGCCGGCCGTATGCCTACGGGGTAGTGGAGACTCGACTCAACCGCGACGAACTGGAGAACATGCGTGTGCGGTTCGACAGGCTGCGCGCGGTGATGCCGAGCGGGTTGCTGGTGGATGTCCCTGAGAGCGCTGACCTGCCGGCGTTGGAAATCGAACAGACTTTCAACTCGAGCGCCCGCGGATTCACGGTGAGCCTGGGCGTGCCGCTGTTCTATGTCAGCCGGGCAAATACGATCGAGGCCGGTTCGAATGCGGATTGGCGAGCCAAGCGGATGTATCGAGTCGCCGAGATCGAGCAGGCGGATGAAAATACGGGCGAGAACCCGCAGCCGATGCAGATCCGCAAGGTGAACGCGAGGCTGATGCTCGACACCGACGACCGAACGGACATGGAAGTGCTTCCGTTGCTTCGGATCACTCGAGGGACTGGGCAGGAGTCGGGATTGCCGCGGGCCGATCCGGGGTTTATTCCTTCGTGCCTGGTGATCGACGGCAACCCGACCCTTCGGGATATGCTGCGCGACTTGTCGAACCAGATCGAAGCCAGTCGAAAAGAGCTGGTTGTTCAGATGACGCGGGCGGGGTTCAGCATCGACATGCTCAAGGGGGCGGGTTTTCAGCAGATGCTCAAGTTGCAGGTGCTGAATCGGTTTTCGGGGCGTTTGCCTTCACTTGTTGCCGCGGGCGGGGCGATCAGCCCTTTTGACATGTACCTTGAGCTTCGCGATTGTCTGGGGGGGTTGGCAGCGCTGCATCCGGATACGGACCCGTTTGAGGCTCCGCGATACGACCACGACAATCCTGCAGTGGCGTTTACGGAGCTTTCGACCAAGATCCGCTCGCACCTGAAGGTTGTGGACAAGGGTCTGTGGTTGAAGGTTGCGTTCCGCCTGGAGGGCGGGGTGCTTGTGGCGGAGCTGGAGGACAAGCACCTGACAGGGCCGAACGAGTATTTCCTGGGCGTGAAGACAGGGGAAGACCCACGGAGCGTGGCGAGACTTGTCGAGCATCCGGACGAGTTCAAGCTGATGAACAAGAGCCTGATCCAGGCGCGCGTGCGTGGTGTAGCTTTGAAGGAAGAGCGGCATCCGCCGCTGGTGTTGCCTGCGCAGGTGGGGTTGAGTTACTTCCGGCTGCTTCGGGCGGAGAGCGCGCGGACATGGGAGCGGATCAACCAGGAGCGTTCGGTCGCCATCAAGTTTGATGGGGTAGATCAGGGTCGCTTTGAGGAAGTGGCGTTGTACATGACGATCCCGGGGTGACATTCATCGTGAACAGGCTGGTTGACCACGAGCCTCAACAGGATGGAGAGTTCGGGTTGATTGAGGCGGGTTGTCTGGCTGGCGGAATGGCGGAGCAGTCGGTGAAGGGAAGTAAGGAGCGTTCATGACTCTGCTTGAGGTCTGCGAGCCTCTCTTTCAATACATCTGCCGTCTCAACCGCTCAGCGCGCAAGGGCGTGGGGATGGAGATTTCGCAGGTACGCCAGGACATCGTGGGGCTGTTTGATGAGTTGCGTGTTCGAGCAGATCGCGCGGGCCTGGCAGAACAATATGAGAAAGTGCGCCTGCCGCTGGTGTATTTCGTCGACTTCATGGTGAAGGAAAGCCGGCTTGATTTCGCGCGTGATTGGCGCGAGATGGCCCATGATGAGAACATGTTCGCGGGTGATGAACATTTCTTTGATATCGTCGATGAGACGCTGCGGGATACCTCGAGCGCGGCGGTTGAGCGCCTCGGGGTGCTGTATTCGTGCATCGGGCTCGGGTTCAGCGGGATGTTCATCGGGATGCCCGAAGTGCTGCGCAAGAAGATGCTGGAAATCTCTTCCCGCATCCGGGGCATGATGGAATCCAACGAGTCAGCGAAGATTTGTCCTGAGGCGTATGAGCATGTGGATACGAGCGATCTCATCCAGCCTCCGGGGCGGAGCCTTCTGGGGATTGCGATCGTGCTGTTGGCGCTGGTGGCAGCGCTGGTGGTCGGCAATATCTACCTGTACATCAGTCAGAGCAAGGGTTTGAGCGACAATCTTAAGCAGATTGCTGATCAACAGAAGTAAGGCGGATAGTCCCGGGGCGGTTCCGGGCGGGAGCACAGCGGTATGTCGCAGATGATGCAGATTCTGATGAAACTGACGTCGCTTCCCGGTCCGTTCCGGCTGGGTGGTGTGCTCGCGGGCGGCGCAGTGATCCTTGCGCTGGTCTGGATCGTCGCGCCCAAGTTCTGGCCGGTGGCGTTTGTTGCGCTGCTGTTGGCGGGGCTGGCGTTTGCGATTTACAAGATGGTGCTCAAGGGGGTTGACAAGCGCCGCAGCAAGCCTTTTGAGCGCAGGCTGGCCGAGAACGCCGGAGCGGCCCCGACCGGGGCAGGCGGGGCGGCGCAGCGGGCCAGGCTGGACGATCTCCGCCGCAAGTTCGAGCAGGGCGTGTCGACGTTTCGCGAACACGGGAAGGACATGTATTCGCTCCCGTGGTATCTGCTGGTCGGTGAGCCGGGTTCGGGCAAGACGGAGGCGATTCGGCATTGCAACGTCGGGTTCCCTCCGGGGCTTCAGGACCAGTTGCAGGGCGCCGGCGGCACGTTGAACATGAACTGGTGGTTTACGAATCACGCGGTGATTCTGGACACTGCCGGAAAGTTGATGTTCGAGGAAGTCGAGCCGGGGAAGACGAGCGAATGGCGGGAGTTTCTCAAGCTGCTGCGGATGGCTCGGCCCAACTGCCCGGTGAACGGGATGTTGCTGGTGATTCCGGCGGACAGCCTGATTGCCGATACGGCTGATTCGATTCAGAAGAAAGGGGGGCGGATCGCCGAGCAGCTCGATGCGATTCAGCGCCAGCTCGGCGTGCGTTTCCCGGTCTTCGTGGTGATCACCAAGTGCGATCTGATCAACGGTTTCCGCGAGTTCTTCCGTGAGCTGAATGATCCGCAGTTGCAGCACCAGATCATGGGATGGAGCAATCCGGATGATCTTGACCAGCCTTTCAAGCCCGAGCGTGTGGAACAGCATCTCAAGGATGTGGCTGAGCGGCTTCGTCGCCGGCGCCTTGGGCTGATGATCGACCCGGTGCATCGGGAAGATCCGCACAGCGGGCGGCGGATCGATGAGGTGGACGCGTTGTATGCATTCCCGGATGCGCTGCTGAAGCTGTCTACGCGGCTGAAGATGTACCTGGAAATGGTGTTCGTGGCGGGGGAATGGTCGGCCAAGCCGCTGTTTCTGCGCGGGATTTACTTTACAAGCTCGATGCAGGAAGGGGCCGAGCTTGACGCCGAGCTTGCGGGCGCACTCGGGCTGGATGTCAAGGCGCTTCCCGAGGGCGAGGGGTTCAGGCGGAATGTGGCGTACTTCTTACGCGATCTGTTCATTTCCAAGGTGTTTCGCGAGAAGGGCCTTGTGACCAATGCAACCAACGCGCGCAAGCAGCAGAAGCGACGGCGCACGATGGTGATGGGGGCGGGGATTCTGGCGACGATGAGCATGATGGGCGCGACTTTTTTTGCGGGTAGGTCGCACAAGGCGCACATCGGCGACCCTACGGAGTTCTGGCAGCAGGTGGCGAAGGGAATCGGGGATGAGGGTGAACCTGCGACGACAGTGATCTATGACGGGAAGTTCAGCGGTGATCAGTTCTTCCGGGCGGGGGATCGGCCGATCGAGATCGGCGGGCAGCGCGCAACGGTTTTGGATGTCGTCGACGAGACGTATCGAAGGGCTCGCGAGCCGGATCCGACGCCGCTGATGTTTCGCCCGGCGGGGGGGATTGTCGGCGATGTGTTCGCGAAGGAGAAGGATGCGCACGCTCAGGTGCTTCGGATGCTGGTTATTGATCCGGCGGTGCAGGCAGTGCGAGAGAAGCTGCTGCGTCAGGAATCGTTTACGCGTTCCTGGCTGTTCAATGAGACCGAGGCGTTTCGAGAGATGATTCTCGTGCATCGCGCGACCGAGGGGGATACGGGGCTTGAGCCGATCAAGATTGCGCCGCTTCTGGGTTTTTTGCACGAGCAGATACCGGAGGGCGATCCGTCATCACGACTTCAGGCGGTGATTGACGGCACGTATGGCGAGGACGGTCTTGCGGCGTGGCCACCTCGAACGGGCAAAATGCACGGCGAATGGAAACCGGGCGTTCAGGCGCCGCTCGAGGTGGTCGCGAAGCGGTTTGTCGCGATTCGCGGCGGGGGTGCGGCTTCCGGCGGTTCTGGGCCGGGGGACCGAATGTCGGCGTTTGATGAGGTCGGAAGCGCGATGCGCACGTTTGCCGAGCGAGAGCAAAATCTTCGAGATCGAGTCCGTTTTTCTGACGTGGAGACGGTTGCCGCGTTTTCGACGGCTTCTGAAGAGTATCTGCGCGTATATGCGGAACTGGAAAAGGCGAACGAGCGGCTTGATCGTGCGTTGTCGGCGGTCGGGGATCTTGGAAGCGACCCTGCCAAGCGGCTGGTTGAATTGGCGCTGTCAGAAGTGCAGCGTTCCGCAAGGCCGGTGATGGACGATTATGACGTGTTGCTGAACGCCTTGGGCGAGAGCAAGAGCCCATCGATCGAGCCGGTTCGTGCGATTCTTCAGGAGGGCCGTCGTCAACTCGAGGCGAGCAACGAGCAGCGGGTGGACGATTTTAAGAAGGTTACGGGTGAGTTGGGTGAGCGACTCGTCGGGCGATCAACATCGGATCGCTTCAGCTATCAATCGCGGATGCGGTCGTACGCCGCGGCGAAGGCTCGGCTTGAAGCCGCCCGCGCCGGGGCTGCGCAAGCCGGGGTTTTCACGCTTCGCGAGCGGATGGATCAGGCGCGGCGAGAACGGGAGGCGGCACTGGCGGGCATCGCGCTTGAGCCGAGCGAGAGCCGAAGGAGCGAAGTCAAGGATGCCTACGACCTGAGCGTTTCCGCGATCGATGCAGCGAATCGCAAACTGTTGCATGATTTTGTCCGGGCGTCACTCGATGGAGTGGCCGATGAACAGCGCGTTGTGGAGCTTGTCCGTGACAGGGTTGTGCCCGAATCGCTGATGAGGCCGCGAGTGCCGTTTACTCGACTTTCGGAAGGCGACCCGCTGGATGCGCGGTATCACCCCGCCGCGGCGGAGGAGCTGTTCAAGGCCTTCGCGGCGGTCGAGGCGCTGGTCGGACAGGAACGCCCGGGCGCCAGCGCCTTCGAATCGCCGCTTGATCGCGGATCGCTGGGTGAGCGAGCGAAGGTGAGCCAGACGGCCGTGCGGCGCTACGCCGATAGTTATGCAAGGTATTGGTCGGATGAGATCGAGGCGCTGCTTGCGGTCAACGTCAAAGCGGATTGGGATAGCGCGCGCAACGGGCTGATTGACGGAAGTCGCTTTTCCGTGCGACAGATCAATACCACCCTGTTTGAGCTGTACACGCTCGCCGACGAAGCACTCGGGTTTGCCCAGGCTGTACAGCCCGGGGCGTTTGAACGAGAGCGCGCAAGGCTTCGGGACAAGAAGGATCTCGTGGATTTTGATTCTCGAAAGGGGCGTGAGTATCGCGGTATCGTGCAGTCCGCAATTGACAAGTGGACACAAGCCAGTGATCCCGGACTGACTCGGGGGCTGATTCTCGGCCTGTCGCAGCGGTCATTCCAACGGGATTTCTTGGGAGAAGGCACCCTGATTGCCGGTTCTGAGGATGGGGTGCCGTATTACGCCGGGATCATCAAGTGGGTCTTGGAATCGCTCGTAGAACGGTGTGAAAGTGATGGTCGAGAATCCTTCCGTCAGATCGTTCAGGGGTACAGGCAGTTTCCGTTGTGTGCCGACGGCGGTGGTGATCTATCGCTTGAGCAGGTACGCAGCGCGGCCCAGCAGCTTGCTCGCGTCACGCGCATAGGGACATCGCGGGAATGGGGGCCGGACACGATCGGCGGAGGGGAAAATGTCAGCGCCGCCGACTTGCGCGTGCTGATTGATCGTCTGCGGGCGGGGGGAGACCTCACTCGTCCTGAGCGCGACTGGATGAGCAATGAACTGCTTCCAGCGCTCTCCGTGTTACTGGGGTCTGACCTTGCAACGCCGGAACTGCTCCGCTGGCGGTTGATCGGTTTCCAGCCTTCCGATCCGAACGTCCCGTTATCGCCTTGGCCTGAGGCGGTGCTCACCGGGCCGGGGATCAGGCAGACTACGCGGCTTGTGTCATTCGGCAAGTGGGAGGGCGAGCCGTTGGTCTTCCCGATCTGGCTTGAACAATCAGCGCCGTTGCAGGTCGAGTTCCACAGCCTGACCGGGTTTGCCAGTCCGAGAGAGGGGCGGGACGCCGGTGATCTGCGGGTTGAACGGCTTCGTCTTTCAGGTTGGACGGTGTTGAACGCGATTCTTCGAGGACAGGGCGCTCAGATGGTTTTTCACGGTGAGCAAGCGTGGGCGATCGATTACACGATCGGCGGCACGAAGATGTCACTGATTGTACAGTTTGAACCTCGCGATCGCGATTTCTCACCGAGACGATTGGAATCGTGGCCGAGGTCGGCGGGGTGGGGAGGAGGTCGGCGGTAAGCTCTCGGTCCAGCGGCGTGGATCGTGTAGGGAGGACTCCGGGCGTGGGCGATGAACGGTCGGCACAGTCGCGGGGGAGGGTCGAGGGTGATGCGCCTCGGATTCACCTCGGCGCGTTCGGCAAGCACCCGGCGTGGAATGATCACATTGATGATCAGGGGCTTTCCACCCCTGAGCTCGCGGACACCAAGCGCGTGCTCTATGTCGAGGGCATGAGCGGGAATATCGACGCGGGCACGTGGGAAGCGCTCGCGAGCGCCGACCGGATTGAAGAGTTCCAGCACCAATTTGTACGCAAGATTCGAGGCGGGGTGATCGTCGGCCGCTTTTGGGCGAGCAGCGACGGCAAGGGACGTACCAAATATCCGATGGTCGTTTGTGCCCAGATCATGGGCGCGGATCTCGCGTGGGCGTGCCGCGAAGGCATGTCTGAGTTGTTCAGGCTCGAGGCTGCCTGTCGCGCGGCGACCACCCAGGAGGAGGTCATCGCCGCCATCGATCGGTCTCGAAGCGCATTGAGGCGAGAATCCGGAGAGGCGACGAGTGTGCGGCCGTTGTCCCGGACCGTGACGAGCCAGCTCGCGGATGAGCCGGCGCTCGGGCCGAATCGCCTCGGGATGCATCGCCTGCTGTATCAGTTCGACCGCGATATGGCTGCTTTTCGGCCGGCCTCAGGCTCGACGGCGACGCGCATGGCAGGCACTTCGCCGCGTGCGCAACTGGCGCGGGTGCCCCGGGTCTCCGGGTCGGTCGAAGACTCCATGGCGCTTTGGCTTCGATTTTGTGATGAGCACGTGGCGGAGTCTGTGCCGGTATGGGTTTTTGCTCCCGAGCGGTTTGACTGGGTCGATGTCA
Organism: Phycisphaeraceae bacterium; assembly: GCA_019636695.1. Lineage (GTDB taxonomy): Bacteria > Planctomycetota > Phycisphaerae > Phycisphaerales > UBA1924 > JADLCM01. The sequence goes on along the minus strand of JAHBXD010000003.1, from coordinate 225,346 downwards.
TCATCGGTGAACCGACACAGAAGCTTCTTGCGTGCATCAAAACCGGGCCGGGTGTGGTGCCGCCCACGACCGAGGTGCCATACACACTTGATGATGAGTTTATTGCCAAAGCCGATGCGCTGATCGCTCGCACGCCGGCGGATCTTGCCTCGCAGCGCCCTGCTCGCGGTTTGCGCGAAGCGGCGGAGTCGGCTCGAGGTGCGCTTTCTGACGTCATTGCACGCGGGGCCGTAGGAAAACGGCTGCCGGTCAAGGCGATTGCAACGAGCGTTGCGGGCGTCGCGGTGCTTGTGATCGCGGCGGTGCTGCTGCCTCGAGCATGCTCAAGTACTACAGGATCGGGAGGCCCTTCGACAAAGGCAGATCCATCGCCAAGGCCCGAAGAGGTTGTCGGGCCGTTGTCACCCGAGGCGATCGCGATCTGGGAGCGATGGTGCGACGATCATCACTGGTTGCGCGAAGTTTCCCTTGCGCTGGGGAGTTCGGCTACTGAGCGCAATGACTTGCGTGCAGTGCTTTCAGGTGTTGATGACCCCGCTACCGATCCGCGTCGATTCGCAGGGAGGCCAGGCGCCTCGTTTGCCGCATTGCGGTCTGATCCGCCCGATGCGCTGGGCACTCCTCGAGGGTTGTCCGAAGCCAGAGAGGCCGCGGCGAAAGTCAGCGCGATGCGCGGTGGGTTGAGCGCTGGTCGCTGGCCCTTGCGCGGGGCGTTGGTCGCCGTGCATCAGGCCTCCGAACGGCATGCTTGGTCGGGAATCGAAGCGTATCTCGGAGGCCTTGATAGCTCGCTGAGTTCGGCAAGACCTTCTGAAGTCGCCGATGGCATCAGGGAGTTAATTCGTATCGCCGAGCCGTTGGCCGCCATCACCGGTTCGCTTCGAGAGATCGAAGCGCAGCAGGAGGTTTTTGCGTCAACACAGGTGCCGGTGCTTCAGCGGTTTCCGGAACTACTTCGAGGGCCGCTTGCGCCGCCCGCGGCATCCGGCGCTGCGGCATTACGCGGGGTGTCGCTGGCGCTGCGCGAGATCGAGGCCACGGCCGGGCGGGTTCGCGAATGTCTTGAGCTGACGTGGCCCGGCGTAGACAAAGTCTACTTCGCGCGGCATGCTCGACTCGGGTGGTCGCCTGATGAAGCGATTGATCGAATGGTGGTTGAAAACTGGGTAGCCCAGGCAAGCCGTCAGGAGTTTCAGCGACTCGACCCCCAATCCGATCCGCGTGCAGCACTGGAAGGCGTCATTGCTGGGCTTGAGCGGATGATACAAAGCGTTCGCGCGACCGGTGTTGAAGGTATGGAGGAGGAACTCCGCTCCTGGATGGGTCGGGTTCAAGACCTTCGTCACAGGCAGGCCGCCATCAGCGATCGGGCCTGGGTGGTGGCCGAACGCGACCAGGTAATGGCAGAGACCCAGCAGGTTCGACGTGAGGCTGCGTCGATTGAAGCCGGTCTGCAGACGATGATCGCGATGGCCGCAGCCTCCTACGCCGAGTTCATTGCCAGAAATGACGAGCGATCGGGCATCACTGGCGGCGCCAGCGACGCAGTAGACGAAGCCTGGCGGGCTCGCTGGGCGGAACTCAAGACCATGTTTCCTTCAGAAGCCGCGTATGGGGCGCTTTCTGACCGAACACGCAGGCTCGAAACCGATCTTCGGCGCATCGCTCAGGATATAGGCGCCGAGGACATGCCCGAAGCACTCCCTGTGGCGGCGGCGATGCTCTATGCCGCGCGGCGTGATGCCGCGGTGCGCAGCGCGATTGCCGCGACGCCGTGGGTCAACGGTCTCTATCAAACGGAGTCAGCCGATGCCGTGCAGGCACGGGTTCAGGCGAGAGACGAGTTTGCACGGTGGCGCGAGGGCGTCGGTTCGCTGCTTACAGATGTGGCATTCGTCAATCGGGCGTTAGACCAAGGGCATTCGCTGGATGCAGAGATCGGCGGAAGGGGTGTTCGTGAAGTCGCTGCGTCGATTGAACGTTCCGAGCATTTTCGCGAAGTGCGAACCGCAATCGATGAAGCATGGGATCGAGTGCTCGCCGTTCGAGGGATCGCCGAGTCCGACGACAGCGACCGACTTCTGGCCGAAGGTCGCGGAACGACCGATCGCGCCATCGCCCTGGCGTGCTGGCGACGATTAGGGGCAATGAGCCGATGGCCTGATGGTCTGCGTGAGTTCAGGCAGGATGACGCACTCATGCAGCGCGTGCAGTTGCTCATTCGACAGATTGAGGATCCTTCAATACGCAGCGAGCTACAGAATGAGCTGGTTTCCGGCACGGGGCAACGGTGGGCTCGCGCGGTGGAGCGGGAACGAGATCGTCACAATTTTGCCGAGTTGATCAGTGTCAGACCGAACGGCTTTGAACCAACATTCTCGCCGCGGGTGCGGCTGAACATCGTGGTTTTGCACACAATCGAAGGGCTGCGCGCCCGGGAAGGCTCAGACGAGCGAGCGGTGCAGGTGTTCTTGCGCGAGATGACTGAAGCGATCGCAGGTATCGGCGCAGCGCCTGATGCAGGCCAGGCGCAGCAGTGGATCGACGACTTGCGTTTTCTGGCGGAGCTTGATCTTGACGAAGCACCCGCGGCCGATCTCAGCGAATTCGGCCCAGGAGCCAAAGGGTGGTCGGCACAGGAGTTCGATGACGGTCGTCGGGTTGTTTATATGTCTCCCGGACGCGGCGAGCAGATCGAGTTTCTGCGTGTTGAAGTCTCTTCCGGGGTTGTATACATCGCCGCGGAAGAGTTGAGCATCGATGTCGCCAACGCCGTGATGCAGAATCTGTCGCGATGGGAGGCGCTTGCCGGTGTCTGGCAGCCCCTGCACGACTCCATGCAAGGTCGTGCCCGGCCCCAAGGAGCTCCCTACTCCTGGCGGTGGCAATCCACGCGCACGGCAATCGAGCCGAGTGATCGCTGGGTTGGGGCCGAACTGCTTCCTCGTTCCAGGACTCGCCCGAGTCAGCCTGGCACTTTTTATCATCCCGAGATCGTGGTCGCCGCGCCGACCGGCAAGGCCCCGTTGAATGATCTCAATGGGCAGGCTGCGGCATTGCTGGCGTCGGAGATCGGGTGCCGACTGCCCACCTCGATGGAATGGCTTGCCGCATGGGAGCAATGGGGAGCTTCCGGCCCGGCGAATGTTCGCGACGTGACATGGAGCAAGCAGTTGGACCATGTACTCGCGCGTGACGCAATCGAGTATCCCGATGAGGCGATGTTCATCCCATCCGAAATGCGAGCGAGTGTCCCGACCGGGCGGAACGCCACCGCAGGATCGGCAACCAATGACGGTGTGCTGTGGTTTGCGCCGATCGACTCGTGCGGCGGTCCCCTGCGACACGGGTTGGGGAACGTCTGGGAGTTGCTCGACGACGGCTCGCCCGGTGAGCCCCAGTTTAAAGTCATTGGCGGATCAGCACTCTCCGCTCCCGAGGTGCCGCCGTTACAGGCATACGACCTTCGAAGGGAGCGAACATCGGCAGCGGATATCGGCATGCGACTCGCATTTGACCTCGGCGGGCTGGAAGTCGGCCGACCGTTCCGCTCTGGTGTGAGACGGTTGCTCGATGGTGCGCCGTTTGCGGCGCCCTGATCCACCTAAATAGGGGGTAGTGGCGACGTTGGGCGTGTGTGCACCAAATGTGCAGGGTGTTGTGCGGTGTCGACGATGAGAGTCAAGGAGCATGCGCGCGGTATCCGCGCGCAAAGTGGGAGTCTGTTTACCGGGTAAAGTTGCGTAGGGACTTTATGGGTGCTACCTTGCCGACGACCCGGGAGGGCAGGCCTTCGTAGGGGCAGCGGTTCTTGAGATCGGAAGAGGAACCAGTGCATGAGTGCATCGACGAGTCGTACGGGCTCGGTCCGAGTGTTTCGGCGGATGCGTGGCGCACATCGCCCATGTCGGGTGGGTGTGTTTGCCGCGCTTGTCGTCGGAGCCTGCGGCCTGGCTGGTGGTGTCGCCAGTGCGCAACCGACAGGCGTAGACCAGCCGATTGATGTCGAACTCTATCGGAGGGCTGCGCCGGAGCCGCAGGATCTTGGTGTGCACGTCGTCAGCCGGTTTGTGATCGCGTATGCCGACGACGGTTCGCTCGCTCAGGAACTCGGCCTGCCGAGCCTTTCGGAGTTGGAGAACGTTGAGTTCAGCCTTCTCCAGACTTCAGAGGGGTTCGTTGCGCCTCGGCCTGGTTTGCCTGTGGTGACGATGCGCATAGCCGACGTCAATGCCGGCCCGCCGCGAAAGTTCTACGGGAGTGCGCTCCTGGAGATCAACCGTGCGATCGTCGACGAGTTGAATCGCCGCTACAGCCTCTACGGGGTGTTTGTAGCGCCGGATGATGTTTTTATTCCCGATGGGGGAGATCAGCGGCCCGACCAGACGATGACCCTGCGGATTTCCATTGCCCGGGTGGCCAATGTGCGAACGCAGGCATCAGGCCCGCGGATTCAGGAGGATAATCGCATTGATCACCCGTCGCATCGCCGCATCAAGGCGAGGTCGCCGGTGCAGCCGATCTCTGAAGAGGAAGGCGTCGGTCGCAGTCTGTTGCGTCGCGATCTGCTGGATGATTATGCCGCCCGCCTGAATCGGCATCCCGGGAGGCGCGTGAATGCCTCGATCGGGCCGACGGGCATCGGCCAGGGCGAGGCGGTGCTCGATTTTCTCGTGTATGAGTCGAAGCCGTGGACGCTGTATGCCCAGATGTCAAATACCGGCACCGACAGCACCGACGACTGGCGTTATCGCTTCGGATTCATCCACAACCAGTTGACGAGCAACGACGACATACTGACGATCGACTACATCACGGCGGGGTTTGACGCTTCGCACGCGGTGCTGGCTTCGTATGAGGCGCCTTTCTTCAACGCGGACCGACTGCGATGGAGGATCGAAGGCGCATGGAACGAGTATGAGGCTACGGATGTCGGCTTGACAGACGAGGGGTTCAACGGCGAGGGGTATTCGTTCGCCGGTGAACTGATCTGGAACGTCTATCAGGATCGCGAGTTTTTTGTCGATTTGTTCGGCGGCCTTCGGTGGCAGCACGTTGAGGTCGAGAACGACTTTACCGGCATCAAGGGCGAAGAAGATTTCTTCGCCCCCTATATCGGTGCTCGTATCGAGCGCATCCGCGAGACCGATGCCTTCGATGCCGAGATCTCCCTCACAGGCGGTTTCGGCGGCGATGAAGACGAACTCGAGTTCCTCGGCCGCACGAATCCGGATGATTCGTGGGTGTTTCTCGGGTATCGCATGCGGTACAGCTTTTACCTTGAGCCGCTGCTCAACTTCGAAGGCTGGGCCGACGCCGACACTACGCGTGACCCGGATACGTGGCGAGACTCAACGCTGGCGCACGAAGTCGTGCTTTCGGCTCGCGGGCAATATGCCCTCGGCCATCGCCTGATACCGAATCTTCAGGCCGTTGTCGGCGGCGCCTACAGCGTTCGCGGGTATGACGAATCGGTCGTAGCGAGCGACAGTGTCTACATCTTCAGTGCCGAATACCGGCTGCACGTGCCTCGTCTTTTCAGGCCTGCGCCGCCGCGGGATCTCTTCGGCACGCCGTTCAAGGTGGCTCCGCAGCAGATCTACGGCCGCCCTGACTGGGATCTCGTGCCGTCGGTCTTCACTGACTTCGCTTTCGCGAGGGTGAGCGATCGCGAAGCTTTCGAGAGCAATGAAGAGTTGTGGAGCATCGGCATCGGTCTGGAGGCGCAGTTCCGCCGGAACATCATCGCGCGTCTGGATTTCGGGCATGTGCTCAAGGATGCAGGAGAGAACGAATCGGGCGACAATCGCCTGCATTTCGTGCTGACCGTGATGTATTGATGGGGCGATAGTGACGTCCGGGCGATGCCTCGGGCAGAAAACAGAACTGTGACATCCGCGGACGCAGAAGCGTTCACGCGGTTTTCAGGAGGTTGCGATGTTGCACGGAACTCGGCGCTCGAACCGCAAGCACCTGCGATCGATCTCGGGTGGACTGGCCGGCGGGCTGGTGACGCTCATGTGCGTGCCTGCGCTGGCAGGGCCAAAGGGCGAGAAGGTCGTGCACGGATCAGCAACCTTCGATCGCGCGGGCGAAGTGACGCGGATCACTACGTCACAGAAGGCGATCATCAACTACCAGAGTTTCAACATCGGCGCCGGTGAAACCGTGCAGTTCATCCAACCAAGCGCCGACAGTCGGGTGCTTAACCGCATCAAGGGGCCTGACCCGACGCGGATCGACGGCACACTGCTTGCCAACGGGCATGTCTATATCGTCAATCAGGCCGGGGTTTATTTCGGCCAGGGCGCCTTGGTCGATGTCGGGCAGTTTTACGCCGCGGCGGGAAATATCACCAACCGCGACTTCCTCAACGGCGTCGATCGATTCACCCTTACGGGGGAGGTCGAGAATCACGGCAAGATCAATGCTCGCGAGCACGTGGCCCTGCTGGGTCGGAATGTCTCGAACTTCGGTGTGATCTCCGTCCCCGATGGAACGATCACCATGGCCGTGGGCGATCGTGTGTACCTCGGCCAGCGCGGGTCTAGCGTTTTGCTTGATGTCTCTTCAAAGGTGCGAACCGAGGGCGGGCAGGTTGCAAATGCCGGCGAGTTGAGCGCGAGCGAGTTGATCATCGGCGCCGGCGACATGTTCGCCGCAGTGCTGTTTGATCAGTCCTACCTCACCGCGCAGCGTATCACCGTCGAGGGCGGTCGCGGCACAACCACGGTCGTTCGAGGCACAATCGATGCAACGAATGATCAGGGCGTCGGCGGCACCGTGCACCTGCTTGGCGATCGTGTCGGCCTATACGGCGCAACGGTTGATGTCTCGGGTGCGACGGGGGGCGGCACCATCCTGATCGGTGGAGACTACCAGGGGCAGGGCGATGTCCGTACGGCAGTGGGCACCCATGTGAGCCGCGATACGACCCTGATCGCCGATGCCACCGTGCAGGGCGATGGCGGCACGATCATAACTTGGGCGGATAAGGGCACCAGTTTTTACGGAACCCTGAGCGCTCGCGGCAAAGGTGAGGGCGGCAACGGCGGGTTTGCCGAGGTTTCCGGTAAGGAATCGCTCATGTTCCTCGGTCAGGCCGACCTTGGTGCTGAGCAGGGGCAGGCGGGCACGATTCTCTTCGACCCGGTCAACATCGTGATCCAAGACGGCTCGGGCGCCGCTGACGACACATTCCCCGATTTCTCTGACGGCATTATTCTCTTCGATGAAAAATTCGGCGAAGATGCGTTCATTTCCGAGCAGTTCCTCGAGAGCTTCACCGGCTCCATCGTGCTTCAGGCGACCAACAACATCACCATCCAGAACCTCTCTGACGATGTGCTGAGTCTGCAGGCCACCAGCGGGTTGATCGAGATCATCGCCAATGCAGATGGTGTCGGCGGCGGCGCGTTCCTGATGGACGCCAGCGACACCATCGAAACCCAGGGCGCGGGCATCATCATTCGCGGCGCGGGCATCACGACCGGCGGCCTCACCACCAACGGGGGCAATATCGAGGTTGTCTCGACGACGGCGGTCACCGTCAACGGCAGTTATTCGACCTCCGGCGGCAACATTCAAGTGACCGCGGGCATCGGCAACAACGCCGTCACCTTCATCGGGAATATCGCAACTGCCGGCGGCAACGTCACGATCGGCGCAGGCAACGGCATTACGCTCGGCAACGGAACCGATCCGTTCACCATGACGACGGGCGGCGGGTTCTTCTCCGGCAACGCAAACACCGACAACAACACCACCGGCAACTACTCGATTACTAACGGGGTCTCGATCAATACCGGGGGCGGCAACTTCATCTACTCGGGCGCGAACTGGACGATCGGCAACTCAGCCAACATCAATGCCGGGTCGGGGAATGTCGACATCATTGTCTCGCGAAGCGTCCCTGTCGCCCTCGGCAATGCGTCGACAGGCGTCAATCTCACTGCTGCCGAGCTTGCTCGCTTCACGACAAGTGGCACGTTCAGCGTCGGTGCTTCAGGCGTGGCGCCGACGGGCATGTCGGTTCAGAACTTTGACGGTGCAACCGGCATCACCGGCGATGTCGTGCTCAATTCGTCCGGCACGATCAACTTCGTCACGAGCCAGAGCGACTTCCGCCGCGGCCTGAGCGTCACGGCCTCCGCGGTCAACTTTGACGCCGGCCTCGGCATCGAAGTCGGTCTCTCGGGCGTCGGGGATCTGGTGATCGACGCGGGCACCATCATGCTCGGCGGTAACGTGATTGCCAACAGCGCCGGCCTGATCACTATGACCGGTGATGTGACGCTGGCGGCCAACGTCAATGTCACATCCGTCGACAGCAACATACTGTTCGGAGGCGCGATCGACGGCGACACGCTCGGGCCGTGGAACCTGTCCGCGAATGCCGGAACGGGAGACGTCACTGTCGTCGGGCCGGTGGGCAATTCGGATACCCTCGACACGTTCTCGTTGACTGGGGCCACAGTAAGTGTCAGGTCCGGCGTCGTCACCGAGGGCGACCAGACCTACACGGGTTCGAATATCATCGCATTGGGCGATACTTCGGGCACGGCCACGTTTACCTCGACCGGCACGGGCACGGTAACCAACGGCATCGTTTTCGACGGTGTTGTTGAACTTCGCGGCGATGTCGAGGTCTCGACCCTCGGCGGGACCAATGCCGACGACATTCTCTTCATGTTCTCGATCAACGGCGATGGCGACGGTCCGTGGGATCTCACGCTTGCCGCGGCGGGAGACGGCGACATCACGGTTTCTGGAGATGTCGGCACCTCTGCAGCACTCGGTCAGATCAGTGTCAGTGGCGATGAAATCGGGTTCCAGGCAGTCAGCGCCGCAGGCATCAGCCAGTCCGCCGCAACGAGCACCACGTTTGCGGGTGACATTCAGGTTGGCGCGGGCGGGGTGAACCTGACCGGCGGAGCGATCACCTTCGAGGGTTCGATACAGGCATCGGACGACGGCGACATCATTCTTGCCAATAGCGGCACGCTCGATATCAACAAGTTCATCTCCACCGGCGGAGCGATCTCCCAGACCGGTGCGGGCGACGTCACCATCGCCGACCTCGCGGACCTGTCCGCCACGTCCATCGGTTTTTCCGGTGCGGTCACGCTTGACGGCGGCAGTACACTCGTCATGACGGCCTCCGACGGGCTTTCCTTCGGATCGACGCTTGACGCGGCAGACAGCGCACTGACGCTCTTGGTCGCCGGAGCGCTGCAATTCGGTGACGCGGTCAGCGGCACTGGCTCGCTCGATATTCGGCCTTCGCCGACGCAGAGCATCGGTTTGGGCAACGGCGCAGTCGGTGATCTGACGATCGACGCAACGTCCATTGCCAATATTCAGGATGGTTTCAGCCAGGTGCGGATCGGCACTCCCTCGATCGGTGAGCATGATTTCGACATCACCGACATCACGCTCAACACGCTGATCTCGTTCCTTGCTCCCGCGGGCGGAGAGATCAGGATCCGCGGAACCCTCGACGCCAGCGCTCTCACCACAGGTACGCTTTCAATCACCGGCTCGGGTTCAACAACCATACTCAGCGCTGACATTATCACCGGCGGTGCGGATATCTTCATCGATGACAGCGTCGTCATCGACGAGGGGCTTTCCATCCTCCTCGATTCAGGCGGCGGTTTCATTGAGATTACCGGCACGGTCGAAGGCACCACCGGCGGAGCGGCCGAGGCACTCACGCTCGATGCGGCAACCGGCACTGTCACGATCGGCGGCGATATCAGTGGTTCTTCGGGCGATGTCGATGCGACCGGTCTGACGACCCTCACGATTGTCGATGCATCCGCGGTGAGCCTTGCAGGCGTCGCCATCACGGGAAACTTGAGTACCACCAATCCGCTTACAGGCGCCTTCGCCGCAACAGGCAATGTCACCACGGGCGGCCTCACGGTTCTGGCGACAGGGTTTGATATCACGTTCGGCGGTAGCGTTGATGCTTCGGGCGCCATCACGGTCGACGGCGCTGCGATCGATTTCGGCGGCACGGTTGAAGGCGCAAGTCTCTCGGCCACGAACACCGGTGCGCTCGATTTCGCATCCACGGTTACGCTCGACGGCGGCAACTTTGAACAGACCGGCGGCGGCGGCATCAGCTTCGGCGGAAGCGTCTCCACCGATGGCGGTGACATTCTGATTGACGATGCCGTCAGTATCGTCGCGGGGCAGACACTTTCCTCAGGAACCGGTCGGCAGGTCTACGGCTCCACCATCACTTCTGCTGGCGCGCTGACGTTCATCGCCAACGGTGACGGCGTGAACGCGGGGCTCACCTTCGGCGGTGCCGTCAGCGGTTCGGGCACGGTGGCCTTGCGTTCCGCTTCCTCATCCACGAGTTTTGAGATCGGTGATTCCACCACCGGAAACAACGTGTTGATCGACAACACCGGGATTGGCCAACTTTCCGGGTGGTCTGCCGTGAGCGTCGGCTATGGCGGCGCGGCGACCCACTCGATCGAGGTCGGTCAGGCGACCTTTGAAGCCGATACCACGATCGGTGCGGGCACGGGCACCATTTTCCTGCTCGACGATCTGGTCAATACCAGTGCTGGCGGCACGTTCCAGCTCAACTCCAGCACGGAGATTCGCGCTGCTTCAGGTTCGTCGATCCAGACCAACGGGGGCGATGTTGAACTCAACGGCGGCCTCTTCCTCGGGCAGGGCGCTCAGTTCGTATTCACTACGGGAGGGGGCTCGGTCTTCATCAGCGGCGACGTTTTCGGCACCTCCGGCGGCTCGGCCGAGAACATCACCTTCACGCTCGGCACTGGCGATCTGGAGATTACCGGCACGTTGAACGGCGATGGGCTTGGCTCGCTGGCGACCGGTCTGGTTGATGTCGTGATCAACTCCGCCCGTGACGTGAGCATCGGCAGCGGCTCGCCGAACGATGCCATCGCAGCGATCGATATTTTCGGTCTGCTTGAAAGCACTTCGCGAATGACCGGCGAGTTCACCACGAACGGCCGCGATGTGAATGCCGGCTCGCTCAATCTCGTCGGCACGCACATGACGTTCGCGAACATCAACGCGCTCTCCGATGTTTTCCTCAACAACAGCGGCGTGCTTTCCATCGGGGCAGGCCTCCGGGGCGGCGATGTCCACGCCGACGGCTTCTTTGTGCAGACCAACGGGCTGGGTACAGGCACGTTCATTCTCGGCGGTGATATCGAAACTGCCGGCTCCGGCTCCATCGCCATAGGCAGTCCGCTCACACTGCTGGGTGACATCAACGATGCGCTGGGGGATTCCGACGATACGTTCAACGATCGGAATATGAACGCATTCATCGTCGGCAACAATGCCGTGGTGATCGACGGCGCTGTCGATACGAACGGGTTCGACCTGACCATCTCGGCCCTAAGCATGGCCTTCAATGGCGGCTCGGGATCGATTTTCGGAGGCGATGGACAGAACATCGTTCGCTTGCTCCCCGCCGATGTGAATGGCACGATCGATGTCGGCGATGTCGTCGGGGCCGGCGGCGTGCTCCAGGGCGGCCTGCATATTCGCACACAGGAAATCTCAGCGCTCGACGAAGGCTTCTTCGCCATCCAGATCGGCTTTGCCGGTTCTGGCGAGCACTCAATCCAGATCGGCACGGCGACCTTCGCCGATGCGGTCGAGTTCCATGCTCCCGTAGCGGGCGGCGTGACAGTGCTGGGGCTGTTGACCAGCACCGACGACCAAGCCGACAACGACCGCGCCGTTTTCATCGATGGCTCAGGCGCGACCACAACGCTTGCAAACAACATTGTGACGGCCGGCGGCGACATCATCATCGATGACAGCGTTGTTATCGCCGAGGCCGCGAACATCACCCTTGATTCGGGCGGCGGGTTCATCCAGATCACCGGTTCGATCGAAGGCACCAACGGCGGCGCCGCCGAACGTCTCAATTTCGAGGCGGGCACTGGCGCGATCGAAGTCGGCGGCGCCATCAGCGGTTCTTCCGGCTTCGCCGATGACACAGGCCTGACCATTGTCGACTTCGCCTCGGCAGGCGGCGGCGTTTCGATTCAGTCCGTCAATATCGACGATGCACTCCTCGCCGGGGGTACCAGCCGCATCGGCGGTTTGTTCACCACAAACGGCCAGGCGATTGATGTCGGCATTGCCGATCTTGTCGTGCACAACGCCGACTTCGATGCCATCGGTGCCAAGGGCGGAGATTTTGTGATCGACAACAGCGGGCTGCTCCGCCTGGGTGGTCTGGTCAGCAATGTCGGCGGCGGATTCCTCCAGAACGATATTCTCGGCACCGGGTCGGTCGAACTCGGCGGAGACATCTCCACGCACCTCGCTCCGGGCGATGTCCGTTTCACCTCGGGCGTAACGGTTGTCGGCGGCGACCGCTCGATCGACGCCGGAGAGGCCGGCATCGACATCCTCTCAACGTTCAACGCCGATACTTTCGACATGACCTTCACGGGCAACCGTGTCGATCTCAACGGAGGGGTCGGTTCAGTCACGGGCTCGGGTGTGCTGACGATCCGTCAGGCCGATGATACGACCGATCTTGACATCGGCAACATCGTCGGGGCAGGCGGAACGCCAGGCTCCGGGCTGCGATTCGGTCTGGGCGATCTGCGAGCTATTGCGGCGGGTTTCAGCCGTGTTGAGTTCGGATGGGCGGGGGCCAAGGGTAACGGCAACATCCAGATCGCCGGTGTCAGCGGCATCAACTCCATGATCAATGACACGGTGATCCACGCGAACGATGGCACCCTCAACGTGCTCAATAATCTTGTGGTCGCCAATCGTTCGTTGACCGTCTTCGGTGACAGCATCTTCCACGCAAACCTCGATGTCTCCACGGGCACCGGCGGCCAGACGTGGAACGGAGCCATCGATACGCAGACATTCAACACCTCATTCACAGGTAACCGCATCGACTTCGAAGGCGGCGCTGATTCCGTATCAGGCAGCGGCACAATCACCATTCGTCCTGCACTGACCACGACGGATATTGACGTCGGGAACATCATCGGCGCCGGCGGAACGCCCGGCACCGGTCTGCGGTTCGGCTTGGGAGACCTGATGGCGATTGCCGACGGCTTCACCGCCGTGCGGTTCGGCTATGCCGGAACCGGCAATCATGCGATCCAAGTCGCCGGTGTGAACAACCAGACCGGCAACCACATCATCTTTGATTCGCCTCTCGGCGGAGCGGTGACGTTCCTCAACACCTTCCGCAATAACGGCTTCAACCTTACCGTGAACGGCATTGCCGCGGCCTCGAATTCGCTCGAAATCTTCACCGGAACGGGGTTGCAGCAATACAACGGCGCGGTGCTTCTGGATACCCACGACGTGACGTTCACCGGGAACCTCGTCAGCTTTGACGGCGGCGCCGGCAGTGTCACCGGTTCGGGCAATGTCTTCATTCGTCCCGCGACCAGCTCGACCGATATCGACATCGGCAATGTGCTGGCGGCGGGCGGCGTGCTTGGTTCGGGTCTTCGTTTCGGCGTCGGCGATCTCGCGGCACTGGCAGACGGGTTCTCGAGCGTTAACTTCGGCTATGTCGGAACAGGCACACACCAGATGCAGATCGGCGATGTCACTGGCGCGAGCTCCTTCAAGGACGCCACGTTCTTCCATGCCGACGGCGGCAGCATTTCGATCCTGCGCAACCTCAACGCCGTGTTGGACGGCTCCCTGCACTTCCTCGCCCCGGCAGGGCAGATCATGCTCGGTGTGGCGGCAAACGTGCAGACTGCAGGCGCGGCCGGCCCCAACCCGAATTCGGGCGATGTGGTCTTCGATGGGCCGGTCACCGTCGTCTCGGGCGGTTCACCCGTCATCAACTCGGGTGGCAATGTCCGGTTCCAGGATACCCTCAACGGTTCCGGAGGCGCATCGCTCACGGTAGAAAATGCCGGCACGTTGCATTTTGGCGGCGATGTCGATCTCGACGGCGGATTGACGCAGATTTCGGGTGGTGCAGGTTCGTCCGTCGAACTCGGCGGCAACATCACGGCGGCCTCGGGCAATGTCAGCTTCGAAAGCCTTGTCACGCTGCTGGCCGACATGCTGTCAATCACTTCAGGTGGCGCTGTCTCGTTTGGTATCGCGCCGTTCAACATCTTCAATGTCGTGCTCGACACCGCCGGGTTTGATTTCTCAGTCTTCGCCGCGAGCGTTCACTTCTTCGGCGCCGTGATCGGCGGCGGCCAGTTCGTTCTCGCTCCGCTCAACGATTCCGACGCCATCGATGTCGGCGATGTCACCTCGGCGCAGCCCGGCGCTTTCACCGTGACCAATCAGGATCTGGCCGCACTGGCGGGCGTGGATTCACTCGTCATCGGCCGGGCAAGCGGTGCACACGATGTCTTCCAGGTTGAAGACGCCACGTTCTTCACCGATGTTCTGCTGCGTTCGCCCTCCGGCGGTCGTATCGACCTGCTCACCAGCCTCACCAACGCGACCTCCGATGCAGGCATCGAAATCATCGGGACGAATATCCACTTCGGTGCCGGCATCTTCACCAACAACGGCCCGGTCTCGATCACCGGGCCGATCACCCTGATCGGCGACTCGGGCGTCAACACCCTCGGGGGCACGGTCAATTTCCACGGCACGATTGACGGCCCCTTCGGCTTTGACGTCATCGCCATCGCCGGCAACCGCGGCAACGTCAACTTCCGCGACGTGATCGGTGGGATCACCGCGCTGACTTCGCTCACCGTTGCCGGATGGGATGTGCTCCTCAGCGGCATCGGCACAGCGCTCTTTACCGGCGTCAGCGGCAACACCACGGTCACCGCCCAAGATGATGTCATCTTCCAGGGCGGAACATACAACGCAAATGCCCAGACCTATCGCGCTGGCGACGAACTCCGCATCGATGTCGTCGATACCCTCTTCCAGACCAACGGCTCTGATATCCAGTTCGGCATCGTTTCCACCGGCATGATCGGCGATACGGATGGCTTCCAGGGCATCATGCTCACCAGCCGCCCGAGCCTTTCAATCGAGACCGGCGGCGGCGATATTCGCGTTCAGGGCGGCATCGACGCGACACCCGGCGGCGTCGGTCTCAGCAACCTTGTCTTTAATGCCGGCGGCGGCGGCATCTGGGTTGACCGTGCGATCGGTGCAACCAATCGAATCGGGAGCGTCAGCTTCGTCGGGAACACCATCTCTTCCAATACCGTGCGCACCAACCGCGCCCAGGATTACACCGCCGGCGGTGGCATCACGCTCAATGGCGAGTACTCGACCGCCGTTGTCGGGTCAGGGAGCCTTACTTTCAACGGCAATGTCATTCTGGGCGGGGCGACGAGCGTCAATTCGGCCGGCGGCGCCCTTGACAGCATTCTGATTGACGGCACCCTCAACGGAGGCTTCGCATTCCAAGCGAACTCCGGCGGGGGCGCGATCACAATCTCCGATGTCATCGGCGGCACTACCGCACTGGCTTCGGCCAATATCATCGGCAACACCATCGAGTTGAACGGCATCGGCACCGTCGGCGGCGTCGGTGTCACAGGGCTGACCACCATCGCGGCGAACGACACCCTCTCGCTCCGCGGCGGAACATACACCGCCAACGTGCAAACCTACGCCGGCGGGGGCGGCATTTTCATCGATCAGAACACCATCGTTCGTTCCACCAACGACAACATCACCTTCATCAGCCCGGTGCTCAGTCATGGCGGCATCCATAATCTGACCATCAACTCGGGCACGGCCACCATCACTGTCGCCGAACTCGGCACCGAAGCCGACGGTTCCGACCCGGTTTCTCCTCTCCTCGGCATCATCACCCTCACGGGTGACGAGATTGACCTCAACGGTGCGGTCTACGGCGCTTCCATCGTGCTCCAGCCCTTCACCAACGATCTTGCCATCAACGTCGGTGGCAGCGACAACTCCACGCCCGCTCTCGACCTGACCGCGGCAGAAATCGCACTGCTTGCTCCCAATCAGCCGGGCCTAGGCCTCGGCTCCATCACCATTGGTCGCTCCGGTGGCGAGCACGACATCACCATCGAAGCAATTACGTTCTTCGATCCGGTGACGTTCCGCGCGAATGGTGGGGGCGGATCCATCACGGTTGCGGGCAACATCATCGGTGATGACAACGCTTCGCTCTCGCTGGATGCCACGGGAGGTTCGGTCTTCTTCGACGCCGACATCCTTACCACGGCCAACGACGTGACGGTCCGCGGCAACGCCGTTGTCCGGGCCGATAGCGTTGTCACCACCCAAGGCGGCAACATTCACTTCGTCGGCACACTCAACGGCTTTGGTTCCGGTTTCGATTTCACGCTCAACGCGTTTAACGGTATTGATCGCGGCAACGTGAATATTGAAGCGCCGATCGGGTTGTCAGCACCGTTGCGGAACCTGACGCTCAACGGGTTCGACAACGCGCTCTTCCGTGTCGGCACTGACGACACCCCCGGCGTGCTCGAAACCCTTACGCTTGTCGCTTTCGATGACAATATCCTCAATGGTTTCGGCTATCACGCAGGCCAGCTGGTCTTCGCCGCGGGTGATGAAAACCGCATCGCTCGCCGCGATACGCTCATTCGCTCCAGCGGCGGTCCGATTGCTTTCAACGACGGCATCATCCGCCTCCAGGGCGGCAACGATGTCCGTATCGCGTCGCACGGCGGCACGATCAACATTCAGGATGGCATCAGCTCCAGTTCCGACGCCCCAGGCGCAGGAGACGTGGTTATCGATGCCATGTTCTCCGGTGATATCGGCGGCGATGTCGAGATATTCGGCCCCATCGGCGCACAGTTTGCTATCGGCATGCTCGAAATTCTGGGGCAGTCCATCCGGCTCGATGGGTCCGTGACGACAGCCCTCAGCCAAACCTACACCGGTCATACCAGCATCGGCGGCGGGTCGCTCACTTCGCTTGATAGCGGCCGCATCGACTTCTTCGGTGATGTCACCTTGCTTGATGACCTGGCCGTAACGACCGCTGGCGCCAACAACGATCACGTCCGCATCTTCGGAACCCTCATGGGCGATTTCAACGCGACCTTCAGTCTCGGCTCGGCCGACCTCACCATTACCGGCGAAACCAATGTCAACGATTTCACGTTCTCCGGTGACGATGTTTCATTCGGCGACGACTTCTTCGGAGTCAACGTCCAGATTAACGGCGGTTCCGGAGGCGATATCAGCTTCGGAGGCTCTGTAACCATCAAGCCGGGAACAGGTGCGCAACTCAACGTCATCGGCAACAACGTCACCCTGACGGGTGTCGTCACGACCCCGGAGAATGCCAACGCCTCGTTCAATGTCGGCTCGCTCCTGGACATCCTCGTCGGAGCCAACATGCTCCTCGGCGGTGATTTCATCCAGAGCGGCGCTGGTTCAACACGCTTCGCCGCTTCGGCCATCGAAGCCGAAGGCGACATCAGCTTCCTCGGCGCCCTCAGCCTTCTCAACAACGCCCGCTTTGAGGGTGACAACCTCACCTTCTTCGGCACGATCAACTCTTCCGGTGCGGCTCGGGTGCTCAACCTCATCGGTGAAGGCACGATCATCCTCCAAGGCGCCTTGGGGAACCTCGCCGGCGGTCAGCTTGCAAGTCTGACGGTTGATCGCCGCAACGATGACGCTGATCCTCTCACCCGCATCGGCGCAGGCATCACCACCCTGATGGGTCAGTCGTTCCTTACCCGTACGCAGGTCTTCGGTCCGGCTTCGCTGACCGCAGGCGGCGATGTGACCTTCAGCAACCAGCTCCTCATCGATGCCAACTCGCCCACAAACATCATGACCGATGCCTCCGCCGTCTTCAACGGCATCGTCTCTTCGCAGTCAGTGCTTTCCGTCGCCGCCGATCAGGCCGTCACCTTCGCTGCCGACGTGGCCACTACCGGCTCAGGCGCACACCTCAACGTCTCTGCGGGTGCCGATGACATCGACACCGCCTACGACCCCGATGTCGATTCGACGCGCATCGCCCGATTCCAGAGCGACGTTACCGTTGGTGGCAACCTCAACGTCGGCGCTCGCGGCGGCATTGCCATCAGCGGCAACGTCTCCGTCGGCGGCGACGTCGACATCGGCCTCACCAGCGGCATCGTGCCATTCCCCAGTATCTCGGTTACCGAGCTGATCATCGCCGACTACCTCGATAACTTCCTCCCCACCGTCCATTTCCTCGGGCAGAACATCTTCGCCGGCGGCGACATCCGCATCGGCGTCGTCGACGGCGACACTGGCCGCGTCAGCACCGACCCCGCTCTTTCAAATCTCCTCCGCTTCCCGATCGGCCCGACTGTGATCTTCGGCAACCCGCAGGCGCCCGATGCCTCCGACACTCCGCCCACCTTCACCGTCACCGGCTCTTCATTCGAACTCGGCCGATACGAGCGCACCACCGTCCACGGCAACCTTGTCATCGACCTCCTCGGCGGCGGCAACCCCAACGCCGAAGGCGGTCGCAACTTCGCCGCAGGCGACCTCAATGTTCTCGGCACTATGCGTGTTGATGCCGACAGCCTGCACTTCCTTGCCCGTCCGCGGGCATTGACCGCCGTCATTAACCAGCAGGGCCGACTCGTGCTCGTCACAGAGCCTGACAGCAAGGGCCGCAACGATGTCGGCTCGGACTGGGTCATCCTCGGCATCCTCGGTGCCAACAACAACGTGCAGTTCTCCGACACGCTCCTGCTCAACATCGGTGGCTTCGACGTCGACCGGCCTACGTCCGACTCGCGATTCTCCATCTCACTGCCTGGCGGTCGCGGCAGCCTCGGCGGCAACTCGCTCGAGGGCGTCACCGTCTTCAGCCCCATCGGCGGCACCTTCACCCGCGCGAACCTTGCCTTCCCCAACCCGCTGGCCGAGGGGCCGACGGCCCTGCTCAGCCTCGATATCGAGGGCTCAGGCCAGGGCGAGAACCCGGCCCGTGCAATCGCCGGCGCCATCGCCGCCGCCAATCAGCTCGGCCAGTTGCCCGAGCCGAGCAGTTCTCCCATTGATGCCAACGAAGTGCTCGAAATCCTCGGCATCCAGCTGATCGAGGTTCCCCCGGATCAGCTCATCGAAGCGCTCGTCGGTTGGGCGCTCTACAACGACATCGGCTC
This sequence comes from Phycisphaeraceae bacterium, assembly GCA_019636695.1. Taxonomy (GTDB): domain Bacteria; phylum Planctomycetota; class Phycisphaerae; order Phycisphaerales; family UBA1924; genus JADLCM01. The sequence goes on along the minus strand of JAHBXD010000003.1, from coordinate 206,246 downwards.
CACTCAAGATCCGAGCGTCGCCAAGATCTCCAACCCGCGCGTCGAACTCACCCTCGTCAACCGCGTCATCGACGCTTACCGCACCCTCTTCCTCGATCGCGAGGGTCGCCCGCGTGTCGATGAAGTCCGTCGCGGCATCAATCTCGCCGAACTGCTCTGGCTCGATATCTCCGGAAGCGACGATTTCGATCCGGTCGCCTTCAGCATCTTCCTTTCAACCCACGGCCATGAGGTCATCGACGATGTCGGCTCGCGCACAGTCGCCGATGTCGCTATCGAAATCGAGCAACTTCGCGATCTCCTCGATCTCGTGAAACTCCTCGGTCTGACGTCGGGCGAGTACGAAGTGGCCAAGAACCGCATCCTCGGCATGGCGATGCCGACGTCCAATACCTCCATTACCGCCGATACCTTCCAGGCCCTCATCCTCGGACCGGGACGGAACCCCGTTTCACCGGCCCAAGCGCCCTGATATGCTCCACGCAGTGGTCCCTTCCGGCCCCCGCGGAAGGACTCCCCAGCGGGGCCGGTTCGCCGAGAGCCGGCCCCGCTTATGTTTGAGACAGGTGCACCCGTGACGTTCCAAGAACTGCAGGATCTTGTCGAGCAACTCCTCCAGCCCGCGCCCGAGGGCGACCCCGCGGGCATCGACCTCGAGAACGCCAACGAAACGGCGATGGCCTACATCCAGCTCTTCGATATGGTCAAGGGCAAGGGCGAGGTCGAAATCGGCTCCACAGTCATCGCCGCTGAAGAGCCGGATTGGAAGGGCGTTGTTGAGGGTTGTCTCGATTTCTGTCGTAAAAGCCGTGACCTCTCCGTCGGTGCGCTCCTCACCCTCGGGTGGCTCAAGACCGAGGGGCTTCCCGGCGTCGCCGCGGGCCTCGGGTACATCCGCGGCCTGATCGAACGCTTCTGGGACACTTTCTATCCCAAGCTCGATCCTGACGATGACAACGACCCGACCATGCGCGTCAATCGGCTCGATGCGCTCAACAAGCCCCCCAACACCTACGGCGATACCTGGCGGTTCCAGTCGAGACTGCTCGAAGCCCCTCTTGCAAGTTCACGCCAGATCGGCCGGTTCAGTCAGCGTCACATCATGCTCGCCACGGGAGAAATCGCTCCCGGCGAGGGCGTCGATGTTCCTGACGCCGCCGCGATCGAGGCCGCCTTCGACGACACCCCCCTCGAAGAGCTTCAAGAAACCGCCGAATGCCTGCGTGTCGCTTCCGAGAACCTCGAAGCCATTGACCGCGACTTCAGCGCCCGCGTCGGTTCTGGTGCTGCTGCCGACCTTTCTGCGCTTAAGCGCATGCTCGGGGCCATGCACAAGTCGGTAAAAGTTCGTATCGATCGACGGACCGGCGCACCCGACGACGGCGGCGATCTTGCCCCCGGCGCTTCAGAGGGTGGGACCACGGGCGGGCCCAGGATCGCCGGAGAGATCACCCGTCCTGACGATGTCCTCTTGGCGTTGGACAAGATCATCCGGTACTATGACACCCGAGAGCCTTCCAGCCCGCTGCCCATGCTGCTCAGGCGTGCTCGCAGGTTGGTGGGCAAGTCGTTTGTCGATGTTGTCAAGGATCTGTCGCCCGATGCAATCAACCAACTCAGCGTGCTCAGTGGCGTGGATCTGAGTCAGGAGGACGCTTCCTGAGCGTGCGGCATCAGCCGGCCCGTTTCGGCCGCCCGCGCGTACGGGGGTGCATTACAGGTCGTCGCCGGCGCGTCCGGCCGGAAGGAGTCACCATGGCCAAGGCGAGTAGTCAGAAATTCATTCAGCGCAATCGCGCGCCGCGTGTGCAGATCGAATATGACCTGGAGCTTTACGGCGCCGAAAAGAAGATCAGCCTCCCCTTTGTCATGGGCGTGATGGCCGACCTTTCAGGCAAAGGGGCGGACGAACTGCCCGGCGTTCCTGATCGCAAGTTCCTCGAAATCGATGCCGACAACTTCGACGACCGCCTCAAGGCCTCAAAGCCTCGAGTCGCCTTCCAAGTGCCCAATACGATCACGGGCGAAGGCAACTTGGCCGTAGATCTTACCTTTGAAAGCATGGACGATTTCTCACCCGCCGCCATCGCCCGCAAGGTCGAGGGGCTGAACAAACTGCTCGAAGCCCGGACGCAGCTTTCCAACCTGCTCGCGTTCATGGATGGCAAGAGCGGTGCGGAAAACCTGCTCAGTAAAGTGCTCGAAGACCCCACGCTCCTCCAGGCGCTGGGTTCTTTGAAGAAGGAAGGAGACGCCGCCAATGGCTGAAGCCCAGACCCAGGGATTGGCCCAACTCGCCTCGGTGGAGTTCGGTGGTTCGCCGCTCAGCGACCTCCTCACCAAGGAATTCAAGCCAAAGACCGACACCCAGTCCGAGACCATCGCCGCCGCCGTCCAGACCCTTGCTTCCGAAGCACTCCGCGGCGCGGCCGTCGTCTCCGGTGATGTCGTCAAAACCATCGAAGGCATCATCGCCGCCATCGACAACAAGCTCACCGAGCAGATTAATCAAATCCTGCATCATGCCGACTTCCAGGCGATCGAAGGCACTTGGCGTGGGTTGCATCATCTCGTCAGCAACACCGAAACCGACGAGATGCTCAAAATCCGTGTCCTCAATATTTCCAAGAAAGAACTCGCCAAGACCTGCAAGAAGTTCGATGGCACAAGCTGGGATCAAAGCCCCATTTTCAAGCGTCTCTACGAAGATGAATTCGGCACACCCGGCGGCCAGCCCTACGGCGCGATCGTCGGAGACTACTTCTTCGACCACACCGCACCCGACGTCAAACTTCTCTCCAGCATGGCGCAGATCGCCGCGGCAGCCCATGCTCCCTTCATCAGCAACGGTTCTCCCACTGCCCTCAATCTCGACAGTTGGCAAGACCTCGCCAACCCGCGCGACCTTACCAAGATCTTCCAGTCCGCCGATTATGCCGCGTGGCGCTCACTTCGCGAAAGTGAGGACAGCAAGTACGTGGGCCTTGCCGTACCGCGCGTGCTCAGCCGCCTGCCCTACGGCGCAAAAACCAATCCCGTCGAAGACTTCGCCTTCGAAGAAGACACGGGTGCGGCCGACCACTCCAAGTACACCTGGATGGGTGCGGCGTGGGCTATGGGCGTCAATATCAACCGATCCTTCAAGATGTACGGATGGTGTTCGTGCATCCGCGGCGTAGAGTCCGGAGGCATGGTCGAAGGCCTCCCTGTCCACACCTTCCCCACAGACGATGGCGGCGTGGACATGAAGTGCCCCACCGAAATTGCCATCACCGACCGTCGCGAGGCCGAACTTGCGAAAAACGGATTCATGCCCCTCTCGCACTGGAAGAACACCGACTACGCCGTTTTCGTCGGCGCACAGAGTCTCCATAAGCCCGCCGAATACGACGATCCCGATGCCACCGCCAACGCCAACCTCGGGGCCCGCTTGCCGTATCTCTTTGCTACGTGCAGGTTTGCGCACTTCCTTAAGTGCATTGTTCGGGATAAGATCGGTTCATTCAAAGAGCGTGCCGACATGGAAACCTGGCTCACCAAGTGGGTCACGCAATACGTCGTCACCGATCCCAACGCCGGGCAAGAAACCAAGGCTCGATACCCCCTTGGTGCTGCCGAGGTCAAGGTCGAAGACGTCGAAGGAAATCCAGGCTACTACTCCGCCAAGTTCTACCTCCGCCCACATTACCAGCTTGAGGGCCTGACAGCCTCCTTGCGCCTCGTCTCCAAGCTGCCTTCGCAGAAGAAGTGATCTCCTCAGCGTTCAAGGCGCGCCGAAAGCTGCCCTTCGACGCTATCTTGAGCGGACCGGACGGGTGTCCGGGAAAACCACGAGCACACCGCTGGTACGCGGGAAACACAACACGGCCCCCATCCGGGGCCAAGATGAAAAGGGAGCACGGCCATGGCGTTTGATGCATTTCTCAAGATCGCGACGATCCCCGGTGAGTGCCAGGATGACAAGCACAAGGACTGGATCGAAATTCTCAGCTACAGCCACGGCGTGATGCAGCTCGCCACCGGCTCTCGCTCCAGCGGCGGCGCTGTCAGCGCTCAACGCTGCGACCACTCCAACTTCTCCATCGTCAAAGCACTCGACAAGACCAGCCCCAAACTCAACCTTGCCTGCTGCAACGGCGAGCACATCAACGAAATCAAGCTCGAACTCTGCCGCGCCACCGGCGACAAGCAGCCCTACATGGAGTACAAGCTCTCCGACTGCATCGTCACCAGCGTCCGCCCCGGCGGCTCCAGCGCAGGCGGCGAGACCCTCCCCCTCGAAGAGGTCTCCTTCACCTACGGCAAGATCACCTGGACCTACACCGAAACCGATCACAAGACCGGCAAGCCCAAGGGCAACGTCTCCACCAACTGGGACCTTGTCTCCAACAAGGGCGGCTGAGCACCTTCAGGCCTCGGCAAGAACAACAGCGGGCGGAACCTTCGGGTTCCGCCCGTTGCTTCTTTTCACACTCGCCGAAACATCCCTCTAGGTGCATTCAAGGTGTTGTGGGAGTTCCCGCCTGCGAGGCGTCGCCCACGGAAAGCGACCTCACCGCCCTTCGGCTCTCTGCTCCGACACCAGAATATCTCGCGCAAACTCGAGCACCAAGCGGCGCTCGTGCGTCGAAAAATCCTCCATCGCTGTACGCGCCAGCTGCACCGCAACTGCGCGACTGCTCCCGTCCGCCTTGCCCAGCACCGACGCAAGCTGCTGGGCAGCCTTCGGCCCAAGCCCCGCTTCACGCGAGATCAACTCCCCGTGCCTGGCGGCCGTCCACAACAAGGCTTCATACGTCAGGAGCGCCTCGGATATCCCTTGACGCATCGTGAAATACACCATCTGATCCATCGGAGGCGGGTCACCCAACTTCTCCCTCCGCACCGCCTCTTCATACTCACGCGCGATCGTCAGGTTGAACCTGGCCTGCACCGGCGTCAGAATCCCACGAGTCTGCAGTTCGTTCGTCAGACGCCCCTGCGACTGAAACGGCCGAATCGCATCCCGAATCTCACGCATCCCATCCCGATCCAGCAATCCGGTGTTCTCAATCTTCCCCGCGTCAATTTCCGCCAGAACATCAAGGTGATCGAGCACAATCTCCTGCATCCTGGCCTGGCGCTCCGAAGCCACCTCAAGCGCGAGGGCAAGTGTGCGGCGGTCGAGCATCGGGTTCCGACGAATGGCGGCCAGATCGGGCCATTCCGTCAACTCCACGATTCTTCCACCGTCATCCAACTCGACCAACGACTCATACGCCAACTCTGGAAGCCGCGTGTGTTCGTTCTGCCTGGCTTCCTCCTGCATCTGACGCTGGCGCTGACGCTCGGCATTCCGGATCGCCATGTCGCGAACCATCGACTCCGGAGGCCGAGGCGGAATGTACATCACCGGTCCCAGCGGGCGGGGATACTGAGGCGGCGGAGTCACCATCTGTCCATTCGCCGCACCGGCTGCCATCACCAAGCCTGCTGCGCAAGCCCAGAAAGCCTTCATACCGCCTCCTTCACCCACAAGGGGGATTCCGCAGAAACATTATGTACCCGTTTCCGACACCCGGTCCAATGAAAATGCTTTCAGTGGCGCGCCTGTGACACGCACGAAATCTTCCAGAATCTACCGAACCCCGCCTTCCCATCGCCTTTCACGTCGGTATTCCCCCCATCAACCCCCTAGCGACGCTCTCCTTGCCCAGCTCCGCTCCTACATTGCACAATGCAGGCTAACTAGGGTTTTCCCTCGGTCCGTAACCCCCTTCGACCTGACCTGTGCGTTTTGTCGTCTCGCGACCCTTCCGTCCGAAACCTGAGCAGGGAATCCTGCGCGACAAACCGCACCACGTGCCGGCCGCTTGCGAACTTTCTGCCGCCGAGGACCGATAGTGATTCTCCCACGATGCGGATCCTTCACGTCATATCCGGACTCGACAGCCGCTCAGGTGGTCCCCCCATGGTGGTCAGCCGCTTAGCGTCTGCGCAAGCCGGCCTAGGGCATGAAGTGCATCTTCTTTACTACGGCGTCGCGGACCAACCTGGAACGCCCGGTGCTTCCGTCGAGATGGACATCACCAAGCTGCCCTCGGGCTCCACGGTCACTTGTCATCGTCTTGCCCCCCCTGATCGGGGGGAATGGATCTCCGCTCGGGCGGCTCGAACCGCAATCCGCAGCATCGCGGGCAACACCGACATCGTCCACCTGCACGGCATTTGGGAGCCGGTCATCAAGGCGGGGGCGTCGATCTGTCGCAAACTTGGTGTGCCCTATGTCGTCGCGCCTCACGGCATGCTCGACGAATGGGCGCTCGCCGGCAAAAAGTGGAAGAAGCGGATCGCACTGGCACTGGGCTACCGCACCATGGTTCTCAAGGCGGCCATGCTCCATGCGATCAGCCCATATGAAGAAGAGTGTCTCCGCCGGTTCGGTTTCAGAGGGCCGATCGGCGTAATTCCCAACGGCGTGTACATGGAAGAGATCGACCCGCTCCCCCCGCCGGGAACCTGGGCGAAGGAGCGCCCTGAGTTTGCGGGGAAACGGTGGATCACGTTTCTCAGCAGGCTGCATCCGGTCAAAGGACTGGACATTCTCGGAAGGGCCTTCGCCGAACTGGCGCCCCGATACCCCGATGTTGATCTCGTCGTCGTCGGTCCCGATTTCGGCGCGAAGGCCGGGTTTGAAGCACTCGTGCATGAATTCGGCATCGCTGACAGGGTACACATGATCGGGCCGCTTTGGGGGCGAGAACGCTTCAAGCCGCTGGTCGATTGCGCCTGCTTCTGTCTACCGAGCGAGCACGAATCATTCGGCATCGCGATCGCTGAAGCCATGGCCTGCCGCGCGCCGGTGGCGATCAGCGAACAGTGCCACCTGCTCCCGAAATCCGAACTTGAATCGCTCGGTGTCGGGCGTGTCTTTAAGCGCGAACCTTCCGCAGTGCGCGATGCCATCGAATGGATCCTCGCCGACCCTGAGCGTGCCGCCGCGATGGGCGCCTGCGGTCGCCGACTGGTTGAAGACCGCTTCACGTGGCAACGCGTCGCCGCGGCGAGCATCGAGTGTTACGCCCGATCAGGGCAAAAGCAGGGGGCTTGCTGAACATGCCTCGGCTCCCAATGGCTCTTCCAAGGCGGCTCTGCGGACGATGGCTATGCACGGTCGGCAATCCGGGTCGGCGCGCCGTCATGCCCTTGGTATTGACGGTCAAGGCGTCAAGAGCGATGCATACGCCCCGTGGGAGTACGCTTCTCTCCAATCCTTCATGCCTCCTGTGAAAAGGGGTCGAGCATGCCGCCGGTTCGACAGTTGATGCAGAGGGTTTCGAACCGGATGAACCGGTACGTCAGCTCGCGCCATGGCGAGCGATTCCCGTTCTATTACGTCATCGAATATCCCAAGAGCGGGGGCACCTGGCTCGGGCGCATGGTTTCCGATGTGCTCCAGTTGCCGTTTCCGCAAAAATCCATCTTCCCAGTCGGCTGCTCAAGCGTGCTGCACAGCCACTGGCCGTATATGCCCAAACTCAAGCGGGTGATATACCTCTATCGCGACGGGCGAGACATCATGGTCTCGGCGTTCTTCCATCGCATGCGAAACATCAAGCTCGGCGATTATCCGCAACACAGGCAGGTCAAGGCCCATTATGAGAAACTGCTCGGACCGGGCTTTGACATGGACGATGCGCGAACCCACCTTCCCAAATTCATGGACGATCTCTACAAGCACCCGTGGGGGACCGATTGGACGTGGACGCAGCACATCGACATGTGGTATCGACCCGACCGACGGCCAGACATCGCGTACGTCAGTTACGAACAGTTGCGATCCGATTGTGCCGCACACCTGAAACGCATCATCGAGCACGTCAGCGGGCAATCCGTCGAAGACTGGAAAATCCGGATCGCGGTCGACAAGTTCTCCATGGAGCGACAGACCGGACGCAAGGCAGGCGAGGAAAACCGCGGTCACTTCATCCGCAAGGGTGTCGCGGGCGACTGGAAGAACCACTTCACCCGCGAGGCGGCCGAAGTCTTCAATCGTCTCGCGGGCAAGACGCTTATCACGCTGGGATACGAACCCGACGAATCGTGGGTGCAGGCCTGCGGCGGGTGAGTCGCGGGTTTCCGAGAAAGCGATGCGCAATGCCGCCAGCCAGTTCAACGCCAGCCATACATCGCGCCGACGCCCGTCCCGTCGCAAAGTGCCTGGCACATTCCAAATCCCTTCTCCGTACATCAACCGCGTCTCACAGTTCCCGGCGTGCCTCTCGCCGTGGCCGGAGCCTGGTATCACCGGGCATCTCACGCCGGTCACGGGTAAGCCCTGTTCTTTCAGGTGTCTCCGCGATCCCGTTGTCTTGAGGACCGTCCATGGCCAGTGAAGCAAATCGCGGAGCGGTGCGGCTGGCCACCAATTACGGCCGGCTCTTCTCCACGCTGCTCATCGGCCTGCTCGAAGTGCCCTTGCAGATCTACTGGCTCGGCACCGAGGGGTTCGGCCTCATCGGTCTGCTCGGGCCCACTATCGGTCTTACCGCCATCCTGCAGGACATGGTCACGCGATCCATGGTGCGCGAACTCGGTGTCGCCTACCACGCCGGTGATGACGCCAAGTTCCGGGCGGTTACCAATGCCTGCTGGGTGATCGCCCTTGTCGCCGCCGCGATCAGTGCGGGCCTTTTCGCTGCACTCACCTTCCTGGTTGTTCCCGCGCTCAGCATGCCCCCCGAACTCATCGGCCCGGCACAGTGGTATACCGCTTGCGGCGGCATCATGAGTTGCTGCCTCATCATCTTCACCCCGACGGCCAACATGTACATGGTGTCCGAGCGATTCGTGCTCCAGAACACATGGATCGTGGGTCGCCGCCTCTGCTTCTTCGTCAGCGCGATTGCCCTGCTCCTGCTCATGGGCCGCAGCGACGTGCCGGCCTCCATTCGTGCATTCGGCATTCTTTCCTCGGCGCTTGTCATCGTGCTGCTTCTTCTCAGCGTCGCCCTCATGTGGAAGTCAGACCGTCGAACCATTCCTCGACCATGGAAGGCCGATCGCGCGACCCTTCGCGAGATCCGCGGCACGTTCGGCTGGAACAGCCTCGTCACCTTCGCGCTCAACGTCGCCGACAAACTCCCACAGTTGATCGTCAACCTCTTCATCGGCCTCGATGCCAACGCTGCATATGCCCTTGCCAAGCGTCTGGCCGCCTACGCCCGCATGATTACCGTCGGCGCCACATTCGGGCTCGAAGCCGTTTCCACGCGGGTCGCGACCGCCAAGGACAACGCCGGAGAAAAACTCAAGAGTCTCCTCAAGCACTCCACGCGCCTGCACACATTCGTCGCCATGCCCGCGGGCATCGCCATCGCCGTGCTCGCCGAACCGGTGCTCCATTACTGGGCCGGCGCCCAGATGCCCGAAGACCGCAGGCACATCATCCCCCTCGGGGCGATCATCGTTCAGATCCTCGCTGTCTCCATGGTCGCCCGCGGCATCAGCGAAGGGTGGATGCGGCTTCTCTACGGCGCCGGGTTCGTCAAAAACTATGCTGGAACCGTGGTCTATTCCTCGATCGCAACGCCCCTACTCACCTGGGCGATCATCGCCGCACTGGGCGGAAACCACCCCGTCTCGGTCTACATCCCCGCGATCGTGTACACGGTGCTCTTTGTCGCTTCCTACATGATCATTCTGCCGGTCAAGGGCGCATCGGCCATGGGTGCCGGCCTTGGCGAGTTCGTCTGGCCCATGTCCCGACCCATCCTCGTCAGCGTCGCCGCGGCTCTTCCCCTCGTCGCCTATTGGTTCCTTCCCGATGAACTTCGCACCGGCGCCGCCGGGCTTGCTGTGCTGGGTGTTACCGTGGGCATGTACTGCACCGGCTACGCCGCCGGAAGCTGGTTCTTCGTGCTCACCGCCGAAGAGCGCCGCAAGGTCGTCGGTATTATCAGGCGCCGCGGCAGGCGCGATCCGGCGGTCCTTCGCAACCCTTCCATCGAGGCACCCGAAGGTGAAACCGACGCCCAGCCTACGTCCGCGGCACGTCGATCCCGCCGCCGCAACGACGCACCCGATTTCAACCTCCCCGATTTTTGATTGACCTACCGCTGCCCGCCCTCGGGCACTGTCGCAACGCTATCTCTTTCTTCCCGCCAGTCGGCGATATTCTCCGAGCACCCATTCCCAATCAAGCGCCGGGCCGGGGTCTATCTTTTTCGTCTGAACGTGAAAGTGGCCCAACACCCCCGTGAACGATGCCAACTCATCCGACGTCAGCACCCGTCCATTCGGCCCGGGAGGTGGGCTGGACACGCTCGAAGTGCGATCGGGTCAGAGTAGGGATTGGCGGGGCGGGTGGTGTTTTCGGCGATGCGAGGGTGATGCGGCGGGCCAAGCCGCCTGAGATGTGATCCCCGATTCGGCCGCGGTGTAGAGGTCCAAGTGATCGTGATGCTCGCGGCGAGCCAGGGTTTTCAACGGTATGTGATTCCACTGACCTGTTCGCCGGGCCTCGCAGGTCAGTGGCACATGGTTGTGCACCAATGTCTTGCCGCCTAACCCATGGGCGTGCAGTCCCTGGGTTCACTCGGTCTTCACACCTCGACCACCATCGCCACGGCATTGCCGCCGCCGAGGCATAGGGTCGCGAGGCCGCGTTTGGCGCCTGTGCGATGCAACTGGTGAATGAGGGTGGTCAGCACACGGGCGCCGCTGGCCCCGATCGGATGGCCGAGGGCGATACCGCCGCCGCAGATGTTCAGCCGCTTTTCATCGATGCCGAGTTCTTTGATGTTGCAGAGGACTTGTGCGGCGAATGCCTCGTTGATTTCGAAGAGGTCGATGTCTTTGACGGCAAGATTGGCTTTTTTGAGGACGCCGGCGACGCCGCCGATGGGCGCGGCGAAGATGTCTTTGGGGTCTACGCCGTAGGTGTGATAGGCCACGATGCGGGCGAGCGGCTTGATGCCGAGTTGCTCGGCCTTGGTGTTGCTGAGCACGGCCAGAGCGGCAGCGCCGTCGGAGATCTGGCTTGCGTTGCCGGCGGTGATGAACTCGTGCCCGGGAACGGGGCGGAGTTTGGCCAGGCCCTCGGCGGTGCTTTCGGCGCGAATGCCTTCGTCAGTTGACAGCCCACCCTCGGGACCGGGGTTTTTGCGGTTGCCGAGTTGCTCGCCCGTGAGGGCGACGATTTCATTCTTGAAGAAACCCTGCTTGGCGGCTTCGGCCGCGCGCTGGTGGCTTTGCGCGCTGAATCGGTCTTGTTCGGTGCGGCTGATGTCGAACTTCTTGGCAATGTAGTCAGCGCTGTTGGTCATGCCGCAGCCTTCAAAGGCGCAAGTCAGGCCGTCAAACTGCATGTGGTCTTTGAATGCGGCATCACCGAACTTGATGCCATTGCGGAGGGATGCAAAGTGGGGTGCGGCGGTCATGTTCTCAAAGCCGCCGGCGATGACGCAGTGGGCATCGCCTGCTTTGATGGCCTGTGCGGCGAGCATGACGGCTTCGAGGCCGCTACCGCAGACTTTGTTGATGGTCTTGGCGGAGAGCGTGGAGGGGAGGCCGGCTTTGAGACCGGCCTGACGGGCGGGGTTTTGCCCAAGCCCGGCCTGGAGCACGCAGCCCATGATGCATTCATCGACGTGATCTTTGACCGCGGGAGCGGAGTCAAAAACGGCCTTGATGGCGTATGCGCCGAGAACGGGAGAGGGCGTCGCGGCGAGCGAGCCGAAGAACTTGCCGATGGGGGTGCGTTTTGCGGCGACGATGACGGGCGTGGCGGTCATGGCACGGGCCTCCGTGGAACGGATCGGACGGGTTGAAAGCACGCACACTTTAGGCCCCAAACCGGTGGACGGGCCGCACGACGGCTCTAGCATGCCATATGCAAGCTGAGCATGAGCAGGCGGTGTTGTTCGAGTCAGGGGCTGAAGGTGTGCGCACGGCGACTTCAGGCGCAGACGAATCGGCGGGGCCGATGAGGTGGAGCGATCTTGTCGAGGGATGGCCGCAGGTGGTGATCGCCTCGGTATCGGTGGCGTTGGCGGTGATGATCGCGCTGGCGGTACATCATGTTCTGTTCGCGGTGCTGCGCAGGGTCGCCAGGCGGACGACGAACGAGTTGGATGAATCGCTGGTGACGGCGCTCGGCCGGCCGATGCAGTGGCTGCTGCCGATTGTCGCAGCGCTGGGTGTGCTGCGGGCGCAGCACTTCAGCGATGGCTTACGCGGGCTTGAGAACGTGCAGGTGGGTCTTGTGCATACGGCGGTGTTGGGAGTGATTGCGACGCTGACCTGGACGCTTACGCGCCTGGTGCGCTTCGGGGTCGGAGTGATGCTCCGTCGGTATGACGTGAGCGTGTCTGACAACCTTCAGGCGCGTCGCGTGCACACGCAGATCGGTGTGATCACGCGGATCGTGAACGCGGTGATCTGGATCATCGGGGTATCGATCGGGCTGATGACGTTTGAATCGATTCGGCACCTGGGCACGAGTATTCTCGCCTCGGCGGGCCTTGCCGGATTGATTGTCGGTCTGGCGGCGCAGCGGACGATCGGGAATTTTCTTGCCGGGCTTCAGATCGCCCTGACCCAGCCGATCTGCCTTGATGACGTGGTCGTGATCGAAGGGGAGTGGGGGCGAGTGGAAGAGATCACGAGCACCTATGTGGTAGTGAAAATATGGGATGATCGTCGTCTGATCGTGCCGTTCAGCACGATTATCGAGCGGCCGTTCACCAACTGGACGCGACGAAATTCGCAAATTCTTGGTACGGCATTCATATATGTGGATTACACTGTTCCGGTCGAAGCAGTGCGTCAGGAGTTGCTGGCGTTTGTTGCACAGCATGAAAAGTGGGACAGGCGAGTCTGCGGATTGCAGGTGACCGATCTTCGTGAACGCACGGTCGAGCTTCGGGCGTTGGTCAGCGCGGCCGATGCGGGCAAAGCCTTTGACCTGCGATGCGCTGTGCGTGAACACATGATCGGATTCCTGAGCCGGCAGTTTCCCGGCTCGCTGCCGAGAGTGCGCATTGATGCCCCCGAGGGCGCATCGTCCGAGGCGGGATGATCGCATGATGACGGCGCGCCGGGTATACTCGCTCCGCACGCAGGAGCTTGACAATGGCCGATGTTCCGCTTCGATTTGAACAAGACGCATCAGGCGCATTTGCCGGCGTCGGCGTGCTCTGGCTTGATCAACCCGGCCGGCCGGTGGTCGTGCTCGATCATCCGCTGATGTTGCAAATTGACCGAACGGTGCGTGCTTTGCCCCGAGACCTTCGCGGCCTCGTGCTTGCTTCGGCAAACGCACGCGTCTTTGTCGCCGGCGCTGATCTCAAGGCGATCGCCGGATTCGATGATGCTTCCCTGCATCGGTACCTTGAGTTCGGTTCGAATGTCTTCGGGCTGTTCGCTGCGTTGCCCTTTCCCACGGTTGCCGCGATCAACGGTGCGGCCCTCGGGGGGGGGCTCGAGATCGCCATGCATTGCGATGGTCTGGTCGCGGCACCCTCGGCCTCGGGAAAACCCTATCCGGTCGGACTGCCCGAGGCCGGGCTGTCGATATGTCCGGGATGGGGGGGGACCAATCTCCTCCCCGCGCGGATGGATGCGGCCGAGGCGATCCGCCGCACGGTTCGGGGAACCCCGATGACGTTTGATGAGGCATGCTCGGCGGGGATGTTTGACGAAGTTGCCCCTACGGCTGAGGCGTTGCTGCCGACGGCCAAGCAGTGGATCGTCAAGGCGGGAACGGGGTCAGCTCGGCGCGATGGGGCGCCTTCTCGCTGGATTGGGCGCGCCGCGGTCGCCAGCCGCACGCTCTGGGCGCTGGATGAAGTCAGGCGTGAACTTGGTGGATCAGAGCCTGCCGAGAGCGTGTTGGGTGCGATCGAGGTGGGGTTGACGCGTGGGTGGAAGGCCGCATTGCAGGCGGAGCGGGACAGCTTGGTGCGCCTACGGAACGCACCGGCGGGCAAGGCGGCGATCGAGGCGTTCCTGAGCAAATCGGCGGCGCGGTGAAGCCGATAGCGTGGCCGAAGCGAAGTACGCCGGATGTCGAGGGGCGGGCGGAACCAGGGGTTTCCCTTGTGGTTCAAATTCGGTTTTGAGAGTTCCCCCCAATACACTTCGGTGATGTCGTGATGGATGCGTCTTGAGCATGCCCTCCGGGGCCGTTTGGAGTGTTCGCCCATGGCCGACCTGAAAACGATGAAGGGGATTTCGGAGCGCGACCGGGCCGAGTTGGCCGAAGCCGAGAAATTGCTCGGGCCTGAGCCGAACTCCATGGGGATCGTGAAAAATTACTTCTGGGGGCGGGTGCGTGAAGACCTGCTGTTTCCCTATCCCGAAGCGGTCAGTGCGGAGGAAACGGCTCGCTGCGACCAGTTGCTGGCAGAAGTGGAGGACTACCTCCGTAATGAGCACCCCGCGACGGAGATCGACCAGAACCAGGAAATTCCTAGGTGGGTCGTGGACCGGCTGTTCAAGCTCGGGGTTCTTGGAATGACCATTTCGAAGGAGCACGGCGGGCTGGGGATGGGGATCACCAGTTACAACCGCGTGCTCGAGATGATCGGTCGGTATTGCGGCAGCACGGCGGTGCTGGTGTCGGCCCACCAGTCGATCGGGTGCAAGGCGATCTTGCTTTTCGGGACGGACGAACAGAAGCAGCGGTGGCTGCCGCACTTGGCGACAGACTGGCTGAGTGCTTTTTGTCTTTCAGAGCCGAACGTCGGGTGCGATGCGGGCGGCCAGGAGACGCGTTGCGAGAAGAGTGAGGACGGTGAGTTCTTCATTCTCAATGGGGAAAAGAAGTGGGCCACGAGCGGGGCGATCAGCGCGATTTTTACGGTGATGGCCAAGCAGAAAATGTCTGACGGCGATGAGCGTGTGACGGCGCTGGTCTGCACGCCCGACATGGAAGGCGTGGACATTTACCAGAAGAATCGGTCCAAGTGCGGCATTCGCGGGACGTGGCAGGCGCGCATTCGCTTCAACAACGTTCGTGTGCCCAAGGCCAACGTGCTGCATAAAGAAGGGAAAGGGCTGAATGTCGCGCTGTCGTGCCTGAATTACGGTCGGTGCACGCTGAGCGCCGGCATGCTGGGCGGCGCGCGGCGGGCCATGGACCAGGCGATCAAGTGGAGTCAGACGCGCTACCAGTTTCAGCGGCCCCTGGCCGAGTTTGAACTGATGCGCAAGCGCATCGCCCATATGAGCGCCCTTGTTTATGCGATGGATGCGGTGCTCTATGCCACGACCGGGTTCCTTGACCGTAAGGACGAGGACATCATGGTCGAAACGGCGATCTGCAAGGTTTTCTGCTCAGAGATGGGGTGGCAGGCCGTCAATGACGCCGTACAGATCATGGGCGGCGAAAGCTATATGTCCGAGAATGAGATCGAGCGGATCTTCCGCGATTCGCGCATCAATCTCATTGTCGAAGGCGCAAACGAGGTCATGCAGCGCTTCATTTTCGGTTACGGCGGGAAGCAGTTGGCGGAATACATGCTGCCGATCAAGGAGGCCGTCGGCTGGGATAAGGAGCAGAGCGCCTTCGGCAACATCGGCCGCATCGTCAGGAACATGCTCAACCTGCGGATGATGCGTGCGGCGATGCCGCTCGGCCTTGAAGTCTATTTCCATGTGCGCAGGCGCATGCCCCGCATCACCAAAGTCGATGCCCGTTTACGCCCGCACGCGGATCGTCTTGCCCGGCTGGTGCGAGAGCTGAGTCACCAGTTCAAGATTCAGTCCAAGCGTTTCGAGGAAAAAATCCTTGATCGTCAGTGTGTGCAGGCGCGGATCGGCGACATCGCGCTCTACATTCACGCTTATGCCTGCACGTTGAGCAAGCTCGATCGGCAACTGCGGCTCAACGGCCAGGATGCCGCCGAGTTCGAGCGAGATCGCACCGCGGCGGAGCACTTCTTCGCCATCGCCGAACTGGAGATTGCCCAGCGCCTGGCCGAGTTGTATCAGAACGCCGATGACAGCATGCTTGCCGCGGCCGATGCGGCGCTCAAGTACACCGAGACCCTGCCGAACGATCTTTTCATCATTCCCGAGCGTTCGCCCAACGCCATGGGAACAGGTCGCAAGCCCAAGCAGGGCGGCATCAAGCAGTTCCCGGGCGACAAGCACAAGGAAGAGCCGCAGCAGGCCGGTCGGGCTTGATCGTGCGTGTCATGTCGATTTTCTTTCGCCGCCCCGGGACCAACCGGGGCGGCGTTGTTTTGATCTACGGCATCTCGCACTCGGAGGCGCTATACGGATCTACCATCGACCATGAGCGCCACCCTTCCGGCCATACGGGTACATCGCATCGAGGTCTCGCCTGCGCCAGGGCAGCAGGATCCGCGGGCACGGCGGGTCGAGCACGATGCTCGGGCGATCGGGTTTGCACTGGCCGGGTGCAGCACAGCGCGGGTATATCTGATTCAGGGACCGCTTGATGAGGAGGATCTCGATCGAGTGCGGCAGGCGCTCTTGACGGATCCGGTGTCCGAGCGTTCGCTTGTCGGCTCGGATTCTGCAGCGCCCGAGACGACAGTGGTCGAGGTGCATCCGCTGCCCGGGGTGATGGACCCCGCGGCCCAGAGCGTGCGCGAGGCAGTCTTTGCGCTGGTCGGCGTGCGGGTCGAGGTTTCCACGGGGTGGCGGTATGACTTGCGGGGACTTGGGATGCAGGAGGCCGAAAGGCTTGCGCGACGGGTGCTTGCCAACCCTGTGGTGCACGGCATTCATACGCGGCCATTTCTGCCGGAACGACTGCCGCAGGGCGCGCCGGCGGAGTTTCGGCCGCGGTCAGTGCCGATTCTGGAACTTGATAACGAAGGGCTGAACCGGCTCAGCCGTGAAGGCCACCTCTTTCTGAGTGATGAAGAGATGCGGTCGATTCAGGCCGAGTTTGCGCGCCGAGGGCGCGACCCGACGGACATCGAGCTTGAGACGCTCGCGCAAACCTGGTCTGAACATTGCGTGCACAAGACGCTCAAGAGCCGGGTCACGTATCGCGGCGAAGGCGAAGACGTGATCCGTTGGCAAGGGCGCCCCGGTCATACGGTGAAGCCTGACGGCTCGATCACGATCGAGAATCTGCTCAAGAGCACCGTCGCGGCGGCGACGCATGAACTGATCGCCGAAGGCGTGGATTGGACGCTGAGCGTCTTTAAGGACAATGCCGGCATTATTGCTTTCGATGATGAGACGGCCGTTTGCATCAAGGTCGAGACGCACAATCACCCATCCGCCCTCGAACCGTACGGTGGCGCGGCGACGGGGGTGGGGGGGTGCATACGCGATGTGATCGGCACGGGGCTTGGGGCGCGGCCGATCGCCAACACCAATGTCTTTTGCGTCGCTTTGCCCGAATCCGCCGATGTACCCGGCGGGTGCATTGCTCCGGCGAGGGTGCTGCGCGAGGTGACGGCCGGGGTTCGCGACTACGGCAACCGGATGGGCATTCCGACGGTGAACGGCGCGGTCTTTTTTGACGATCGCTATGTCGGCAACCCGCTTGTGTATTGCGGATGCATCGGCGTGATGCCCAGGTCTCTGACGCACGGGGCGGCCGAGGCGGGCGATCTGATCGTCGCCGTCGGGGGCCGAACCGGTCGCGACGGCATTCACGGCGCGACGTTCAGCAGCGCTGAGTTGACCGATTCGCACGCCGATGAGTTTGCTCACGCGGTGCAGATCGGCAACGCCATTGAAGAGAAGCGCGTCCTTGATGCCATTTTGCGCGCGCGAGATGAAACGGGCTCTCCCTTGTATCGCGCTATTACCGATTGCGGCGCGGGGGGGTTTTCGTCGGCAGTAGGCGAAATGGGTCATGCCGTCGGCGCCGAGGTCAACCTCGAGCAGGCTCCACTCAAATACGATGGGCTGACCTATACCGAAATCTGGATCAGCGAGGCTCAGGAGCGCATGGTGCTGGCCGTGCCTTCAGAGAATCTTGATGCGATGCATCGTATATGCAGCGAAGAGGGTGTCGAAATGGCGGTGCTCGGCCGGTTCGGCACACCGGAGCGTGAACTGGTTCTTCGCTATGCCGGGCACGAAGTCGGGCGGTTGAGCATGGATTTTCTGCACGAGGGCATTCCAACACCCGTGCGGGAAGCAGTCTGGAAAGCGCCGAGAATCACAGTACCCACTCCCGTGACGATGCCGCGTGCCTCTATCGGCGACATGGTGTTGTCGCTTCTTGCGCATCCGAACATCTCCAGCAAGCATTGGCTTGTGCGGCAGTATGACCATGAGGTGCAGGGGAACACGGTTATCAAGCCGCTGGTCGGGCCGGAGGGGCGAGGTCCGGGTGACGGCGCGGTGATCGAACCCGTGCCGGGGTCTGGTCGCGGGCTTGCCGTGGCGTGCGGATTGGCCACGTGGTTCGGAGACCCCTCCATCGGCGGAGATTCTTATCTCATGGCGCTCGCTTCGATTGACGAGTGCGTTCGCAATCTCGTGTGCGTCGGGGCCGATCCCGCTCGGGTCGCCATCCTGGACAATTTCTGCTGGCCGAGCTGCCGCAAGCCGGAGAACCTCGGATCGCTCGTGCGTGCGGCGGAGGGCTGCTACGACGGCGCCAAGGCCTACCGCACACCCTTTGTCAGCGGGAAGGATTCGCTGAACAACCAGTTCACCACCGAAGATGGACGTACCATCGAAATCCCGCCGACACTGCTGATTACCGGCATAGGCATCGTGCCCGACGTAACCGGCTGCCCGACCAGTGACGCCAAGACCCCAGGCAATATCCTGGTACTGGTGGGGAAGACCGAGGTCGCCCTCGGCGGCTCGCACCTTCAGCGGGCCATCGGACTGACCGCCGAAGCGGATCGTTCGATCCCGCGCGTCGATCTCAACGCCGGGCC
This sequence comes from Phycisphaeraceae bacterium, assembly GCA_019636695.1. Lineage (GTDB taxonomy): Bacteria > Planctomycetota > Phycisphaerae > Phycisphaerales > UBA1924 > JADLCM01. The sequence goes on along the minus strand of JAHBXD010000003.1, from coordinate 187,377 downwards.
GGTCGCAGCACGTGCGGTGCATGCGTGCATGCAGGCAGGGCTGGTGGTCGCCGCACACGATGTTTCAGATGGTGGCGTGCTGATCGCCGTGGCCGAGATGCTGATCGGCGGCTCAGCGCCAAAGGCTCGGATCGGCGCGAAGATCGAACTGGCGGCGGTGCATGCCGATCCGTTTGTCGCGGCGTTTGCCGAGACCCCCGGCCGCTACCTGCTTGAAATCTCGGAGGGCGATCTTGAGTCAGTTCGGGAGCGGCTTCAGGGTGTACCGCTGGCGGTGATCGGCCGGTTAGATGCCTCGGGGCGTCTGCGCGCGGCGGATGTTGATCTTGATGTCGAAGCCCTCGCCCAAACCTGGCGACGACCGCTCGACTGGTGATTGAGATGGAGATGGTGATGGTTTTCGACAGATGGGGAGCGAACCGATGGATCAGCATCGCGTGAAGGAGATGGCATGATGCATGCTCGAACGATCGTCATGGGGCTTGTCGGCGTCTGGCTTCTTGTGCTTCCGGGTTGCCAGACGGGGCCGACACATCTTGCCCCGATCGACATGACCTATGGGGCGCCCTGGAGGCTGATGGAGTTGCGCGGCGACACGGTTTCTCTCGGTCCGGGCGTCACGCTCGAATTGTATGCCGGTGGGCGAGTCAGGGGATACGGCGGCGTGAATCACTTTCACGGTGTGGTACGAAGCAATGGGCCGGGAGAGATGGTCTTCGGCGATCTTGCCAGTACGCGCCGCGGCGGGCCGCCCGAATTGATGGATCTTGAGCAGCGTTATTTGCAGGCATTGGGTGAGGTCGATCGGTTTCGCGTTTCTGATGTCAAACTGGAGTTGCTGCGCGGGCAGACCGTGGTTGCCAAGTTTGTTCGCTGATGGTGGAATCGAATCACACCCATGCCGGCTTGGGCGGCTTTCCGCCCGGTGTCTGCAATGTGCCGATGAGCACGGCATCACGCCCGCGGATGCTCGCGACGGGGACAAGGCCCGACGCGACGAGCCGCGTAGTGCTGCGATCGCTCAACCAGGCTTCAGCGCATGGTTTGACCTGCGCCTGACCGCCGAGGTTCCAGGTATGCACCGGCAGATCTCCGACGCTGCCGCCCGCCTCGGGGTCAATATCCCACCCTGAATCGGTGAACCGGTTTCCGAGGAGCGCACCGACCGCCAACGAGCCGCCGCCCCAGAGATAATGTTCGTGGGCGGCAGCGCTTCCGAGTTCTTCAGGTACAAACTCCTCGAAGCGGAAGGAGTCGATCTCGTCGCTCGAAGCGCCATACGGCTGACGAAGGATGATGCGAGGCGCAGCCAGCACCAAGGCGTTGGCACCTGCGTCAGCGCAGAGAGTTTGCCATGCTTCCCGGGCATCAGCAGAGATGGGTTGCGTCCACTGATCGGCATCGGGGTGCGTGCCGAACGAAGGGCACCCCGTCAGCCCCGGGTGCGCGCATCCGCAGAAGAGTGCACCCGGCAGCGCACGCGCCAGCCAGCCGGCCAGGCGCACGCTCGCGGCATCCGGAGGGCAGGTGTGCAGCGAGAGGATCACGTGAAACGCTTCATGCCCGACACCTCCCGAGGCGACCGCCTTGGCCAGACCGCCGCTTCGAGGATCAGGATGTGCCGCCATGTCGGCGGCAAGTTCGGCCGCAGAGACATCGAGAAGATGGAGCGAGAGATCATCGCTCAGTTCGAGGCGGTTGATGAGCCAGTGGGCGCCGCGCCAGGAGGACTCGATTTCGCGAAAAGCGGGGTCTCGGAGCACACCGCGCATGAAGAGGCTCAGGCGGTCATCAAGCCGTGGCAGCGCGCCCGCGGAGGCGGGCATCACCGTACCGGTGTTGCCCATGATGGAGCGAATGAAAGCATCAGCATTCGAAGCGAGCGAAGGCGCGTTCACTCGCGCCGGGCCGCCGAGAAGCTGCGACATGAGGTCCGTTGAGGGGGGTTGGGCCTGAGGGGCTGGCGTTTCAGGAATTTTCGTCGGTGCGCCGAGCCACTCATCCAGCTCGCGCTCAGCCTGTGCAGCCGTTGCGGCGACTCGAAGTTTTGCGCGGAGCACCCGGCCCTCGGCGAAGAGATGCAGCGATTGGTACAGAGCATCAGGGTGCAGGTCATCGAGGGAGCGCAAGGGCAGATTCTGCCCGGCGATCGAGATGTGCACGTTCATCCGCTTCATCACGTCATCCATCGTCTCGATATCGATGCCGTGGACCGTGCGTTCGGCAAGCCGGGCCGATTCGTCAACGCTTCGGGCGCTGCGCCCGGAAAAATCGCCCATGACGAGCATGCGGAACGGGCGTGCTTCAGGGCGCGGCCCTCCGGAGCGGCCGAAGCTCATCCCGAATTCCATCGGTGACGCGGCGATCGGTTGCGTGCGCATCGAATGCTCCTTGCCGGTCAGCGACCCGGAGTCGGAAACGTTGATTCGTCGTTGTTCCGCTCCTCGGCGCGCTTCTTGCGATTTCGGGCGATGATGACCATGGCGACCAGAGCGCCGACGACCCCCCCGACGACCGCCGGGCTGATCGGCCGGCTCGGCGAGCGCGGCACAAACGCTTCTCCAGCATCAAATTGAAAGGTCGCGAAGACCGATTCGAAAATCGCCCGATCAGCGTCGAGACGCTCCGGTGAGGTATATCCGCAGAACCGCACGGAATAATCATTGCCGAGGTAGGTTGCTGTGACGCCGACCAGTTCACCATGATCGTCAGTCTGTGTTCGAAAGTCATAGTCGAGTCGTGCGGTCTCTCGGTTCAGATTGAATCCGTCAAAAGTCATATTCGTTGTATCGACGCCGCGTTGCTTCAGCGATCGTTCGGCTTCCTCCGGCGTGCTGATGCCCAATGCCCTCTCGACTTGATCCCACGTCGCTCCTCTGAATGATTGCGCAACGGTGCAGATCAGCAGCATGCGGAACTCATCGTCGTCGGTCCGCGGCGGAATGAACACCTGCTTGACGGTGAAAGCCCCGATCGCGGGGTTCGCGTCAAAGAACGCCTGAAACTCTTCACGAATCTGATCTTCGGCGACTTCCCACCCCGCCGGGATCTGCACCGACCAGCGTGCTCCGTCCGGTCGATAGACATCGGCGTTTGCCGGGCAGAATAGGCACGATACACAAAGCGCCACTGCCGCCTGAATCCATACCTTCATCATGCCTCCAATCGTGCGCGGGGTGTTCCGCGCTGTCCCAGCATACCCGCAGAGCCGACGGCGATGGGTCATTCGAACCGCTTGACGCAAACACAGTCGTTCTGCCCGCCGAAGCCGAAACCGTTTGAGATGCACACCTGCACCCCACCCGATGGATTCAGATCGCGCGCCCGGCCGGGCACATAATCAAGATCGCACCTCGGATCCGCCTCGTGCAAATTGATCGTCGGGGGAACGCACCCGGTTTTGATCGCCAGCACGCACGTCATCAGTTCAACCGCGCCTGCCGCCTGAATCAAGTGCCCGAGCATGCTCTTGACGCTGCTGAAGGGAATCTGCGGCGCCAGTGGCCCGAAGACCCCCTTGACCGCCGCGGTCTCGATGCCGTCATTTTCGGGTGTGCCCGTGCCGTGTGCCGAGATGTAGTGCACGGGCGGGCGTCCGTCAGCCCCCGGCTCGCGCGGGTTGATCCCCGCCTGACGCAGCGCCTGGGCCATTGCCGCCTGCGCTCCGAAACCTTCGGGCTGAATGTCGGTGATCCGAAACGCATCGGCCGTCGAGCCATAGCCGGCTAGTTCCGCCAGCGGGGTCGCGCCTCGATCCAGCGCGTGCTCAAGCGATTCGAGCACCAGCACCCCAGCGCCTTCGCCCATCACAAATCCGTCACGTGTTCGATCAAACGGCCGCGAAGCCGTCTGCGGGGTTTCTCGCCGCCGCGACATGGCGGTCAACCGGATGAAACCGGTCATCCCCAGCGGATGAATCATGCTGTGCGTGCCGCCGGCCAGCATCGCATCGGCATCGCCGCGACGGATGATCTCAAATGCCTCGCCCACGGCCTGCGTTCCCGCAGCGCATGCGGTCATGCAGTTCAATCCTGGGCCGCCGCACCCGAACGCGTCGGCCACATGCGTGACCGCGGCGTGCGGCTCCTGCTCCACATCGATCCGCGGATCGAGCATCTCGCGGGCTGCTCGAAACCACGCCGCGGCGTCGGTTCGCCGCAGTTCAGGGTTCCACCCCGCGAGATTGGTCGCGACGAAATGGACAAAATCCGGCGGCCCTTCGCCGCCGCCGAGATAGATCCCGAATCGGTGCGCTGGAATTTGGTCGCGCGCGAGGCCGGCCTGAACCCAGGCCCTTTGTGCCGCGGCGAGGGCGTACTGCGTTTGCAGACCTGTCGAGGCATGCCGCGCCAGCATCGAGGCGTCAAAATGGCGATCAAGCGAGAAGTCGCGCACTTCGGCCGCAAAATTCGTTGCAAACGTTGCCCCGTTGAACCGCGTGACCGGGCCGATGGCGCTCTCACCCGCCAAGAGCCGTCGCCACACGGTCTCCAGGTCGTCGCCCAGAGGCGTCACCCAGCCCATTCCCGTGATCACGACTCGTCGCGGCATGTGGGGTTCCTTCGGGGCGTCTGCCGGGTCGGCCAGAGTCGTTCTCTCCGGTCGGGCCGACCCGGGCACACGGTTTCCTGCGGCGGATCAGGACGGGCAGGCCCGCCGCGGCGTTATTCCTCGCCTTCTTCTTCACCTTCCTCGTCGTCGCCGTGCTGCAGGCTGGCGATTTTGTCGGGGTTGAGCACGCGGACAAGCCCGTCCTTCAGCCGGCGCTCGCCGAAGTTGATGATCAATGCCAACTCCTGATCAGCCGCGCGAAGCTGCGCCCGCACGATCGCGCGCGGTTCCGAGCCGATCTCACCGTGAAACGCCATCACGTCCACGATGAATCGTTCGTTGATGTACAAATCCGCCGTCGCAGTGCCCACCTTGGCCTCGTCGTAGTAGACATCAAAGACATGGTTCTGGCTGTATTTGATCTGCTCGCGGTCAAGTTCGTGCTTCAGGGCGTTGGTGTACACCTCTTCGCTGTAGCCCGGCCCGAGTTCCTTATGCACCTCGATGGCGCATCCGATCACCCGGCGGCTGATCTCCGTCAATGCGGGATCAAGGTCCGAAAGCGGCACGCCGCGACGACGATGCCCCTCTCCTCCTCTGCCGTGATGCCCGCGATCCGAGTCGTACCGACGATGATGCGAATCCATAGTTGAGTTCTCCGTTGATGCGGAAGACCACCTTACGCCGCGCCCAACACGAGCGCCGCATGACAACCACCCAGTGATGAACAACACACCAGAACCCGACGCAGCCGCGCGGCCTGCGACGGCGCCGACCCGGCCAGCACGCCCTCGGGCGCGCCCGCATGCAGTCGCGCCGGCAGTCGCTGCTCACGCAGACACACCGCGGCCACCGCCGCCTGAAGCCCCGCCCGCCCGGCCATGCACTCGCCGATCGCGGGCGTCAATGTGACCAGTGGAATCGACGAAAGCCGATCGCCGAAGACACGCCGAAGCCCTTCGGCCTCGCATGCATCCATCGAAGTCTGCCCCGCCGCGTGCGGGACTATCGCATCAATGTCCTCCGCCATGATGCCTGCATCCGCCAGGGCGCTTTGCACCGACCACACTACCCCCGATGGGTCGAGCTCGGCCCCCGGAGCAAGCATCAGGGTGTCGACGGCCGCAGGAGACATCGCCGCGCCGAATCCCAGCACCGAGGCATAGGGCTGCGCATTTCGTGATGCCGCCGTTTCACTCCGTTCGAGGATGAGAATCCCTCCTCCTTCGCCGGCGAGCTGTCCTGCCGACTTGGGGTCATACGGCTTCACGAACGCCAGCGCGTCTTCCCGGTCTCCCGTGTCGGCAAGCCGCCCCGCGTTCGCCATCCGAAGCAGGCCCATGAAGTTCAGTTTGCTCTCTGCACTCCCCGAAATGCACGCATCGGCCGCGCCTCGCTGGATCACCCGCAGGCTTTCACCAAGGCTCAACAGGCCGCTCGCTTCCGCGCAGGTGATCGTGTTGCTCGGCCCTTCGCACCCGTGCACGATCGTCACGTGGCACGCAAGCATGTTGGGCAGATACTTCAGCATCCAGAGCGGCTGCAGGTTCTCAATGCCGCCCGCACCCCAGCGTCCGAGATCGAACCGCCCCGATTCGTCCGTCGACGTCGCCAGCGCGCTCGTCAGTTCATCGGTCTCCGCCGCGATCAACCCCGCCCCGATATGACACCCTACACGCCCCGAAGGGTAACTCGGCGTGCCCCCTTCGTGATACCTCGTCACCAATCCCGCGTCCTGCACTGCCTCCTGAGCGGCGACGACCGCCATTTCCGTATCGCGAGCCATGACTTTCACGGCCTTGCGATACCCCTTAGGCACCGCATCCTTCGCCGATAAGCCTTCGATTTCGCCGAGCAACCGCGTTGAGAAGCCCACCGGATCGAACCGCTTCGCCCGGCGAAGCCCGGTCGCTCCTGAACACAGGCCGCTCCATAGAGCGTCCCGCCCGACGCCGTACGCGCTGGCGGCACCGACACCCGTAATAAGCACCCGTGAACTCATAGAGAGAAGGTGTAGTCTACATCCCGGATGTGAGCAGGGCATGCTCTCATGCTTGCCCATCGCCATAAGGCGAATGCCTTAGTGCCTATTCGCTTCCCGAAAAAGCGATCGTTCAGGGCTGCTCTGCGCCCATGTCTTCAGCAGGTGGGGTGTGTACGGTGGCCACCTGAGCATCGTCCGGCAGATACACCGGCCGCGGCAGAGCGACAACCCCGCGTGCCCAGACCTGATAGTTCCGGACACGCCAGCGACCACTATCCCATTTCAGCTGGATGGTGAGACATTGATATGCCGGAAGATCATCCCCTGTTCTGGGGAGTGACCGATGGATATCCGCGAAGGCGTCAAGGCCACGCATCTCGATCCGGCCCACGATATATCGTGGCAGGTGCACCGTAGATGGGCTGTACGGCATCGAAAAAGCGTCCGCACGCGCGACGAGGCGACGGTAGTTGTCGCCTCGAATTCCGGGTGGGAGGCTGATGGCGGCCGGTTCTTCACCTCGATCAAAAGCGAATGCACCAACGCCCGGTGCTTCCTCGGGGGTGCCTGGGGGGAAATTCCGGATCGTGTATGCGAGTGCGGCAACCATGACGTCGTCAGATGCGGGGTCGTACGGCCACTCGACGATGTCCCGGGCCTGATGCCTGGTTGGTTCGTACGTGCCGTACCCGACGCACCCGGTCAGGCCCGCGGCCAGCACACCACCTGCGCCGATCAGTCGCACCGACCACACGTTCCGTCGCATGCCGATACCTCCGTTCACGCTCGCCCAAGTCTAGACTGCCCGGGCGACCGGGTGCTTTCACGACTTCCCGGCGCGGCGAAAAGGGATCGCGCATGACGCTCGTCTGCATCAACGGTGAGTTTGTCGACGATCCGGCCAAAGCGACCCTGTCGGCCTTCGATGCGGGGGTTCAGCATGCTGTGGGGTTATTTGAAACCATGCTCGCTCTGCCGCCGCGAGAATCTGACGGTGCACCGCGAATCCATCGTCTCGGCGAGCATCTGAGTCGGCTTGAAACGAGCATCGCCGCGCTCGGTTTGACGCAGACCTTCCGGCCTGAGGCCATGGGTGATCTGCTGGTTGAAACCGCGCGACGTTATGGATGCACCGAGGGGCGTCGTGCGCGCATGCGTCTGACCGTGACGGGAGGAGACCTGAATCTGCTGCGCCCTGGGTCCGGCAGCGCGCTTCGGCCGACGATCCTGATTGTCTGTCAGGAGCCGACCGAGTATCCGCAGGAAATGTTTGAACTCGGCGTCAGCGCCGTGATTGCCGATCTCCGTGTCAATCCGCTCGATCCGTTCGAAAGCCATAAGACCCTCAGTTACTGGAGGCGGCTCAATGCCTTGCGTGATGCCGCCGCCAAGGGCGCGGGCGAAGCGATCGTTTTTCAGGTTTCCAATCACGTTGCCGGGGGCGCGGTCAGCAACATTTTCGCCGTCCGGAAGGGGACGCTTCAGACACCGATCGCCCGCGGTGAAGAGACAGCAGTGGCCCGCTCCGCGACACTGCCAAGCCCAGTTCTGCCGGGCGTCACGCGCCTCGCGGTCATCGAGCATGCTGCTTCGTGCGGCATCGAGGTTGTTCGTAAGATGATGACGATCGACGACGTGCTCGATGCGGACGAGGTCTTTCTGACCAACTCATCATGGGGTGTGCTGCCGGTGACGCGTGTGGAGGGAAGGTCGATCGGCGCAGGTACCCCCGGGGAATGGACGCGCTGCCTTCGTGCGTGCTGGCTGGCTGAGCTGGATCAATCGTCGAATGCCGATCGCGGATGAATCGCACACCGCCGAGCGATTGCGGGGCGTGCCCACTGTTCGCAACGATGCCGTCTTTGCCCGCCGCGGGAACTCAACCCAAGCGCATCAGTCGCGTTGCACAATCGTGTTTCGAAAGTGCCGCCACCCCCGGCATTGCGGCGCGACGGGTGCGGAACGACATGCCGCAAGACGCTTTAGAACGGCAGCAGCAGTTCATCGTTGGCGATATAAGCCGCAAAGTACGGTCGCGCTCCGTCGTTTCGCATCAAAATGACGAAGAACGGACCATCGCAGACGAACATGCGCGGCTCGCGTCTGACCGGCTCCGAAGCCACTTCGCCCTTGATTCGGGCCTGTGAACGAAGTTCCGCCCCGCGTTCATCAAGACGGAATCGAATCTGCTGTATCGCCTGCAGGATTTCGATCGGGAGCGCCGGAGCGCCCGTGATCAGTTCACCTTCCAGTTCAACAAACTGCCGCGTGATGTCAAAGTCGATCATCGGAACGATCAGCCGCTCGTCTCGGGCAAGTCGTTGGGCATTATCGTTCAGCGGCTGGTTGATGATCCGCTGCAAGGTTTGGCCCAGTTGAGGCTCTAGCGGTGATCTGCCGATGATCAATCGATCGCCGGGGCTGTTGTGCGCGATCTCGATCGACCAGTCTCCGCGGTCGTGATAATGCAGCACAGTGACCTGGTTCCATCGGGCGGATGAGTCGGGGTCGGTCCTGTCCGATTCACGCCATAGCCCGAAAGCCGCGTGTTCCCCAGCGCCGTTGAAGGGCAACGGCGTCTTCCGCTGCATCAGCGGCAGCGCGAACCTTAGGTTTTTAGCAAGGTAGCAGAACGCCAGAATCTGATGATTCTGGATGTCATCGGGAGGCAGCGTCACGCGTTCGGATGGGAACTTGCGCGCCATCTCGGCGTGGATGCGTTCCGAAATGCCGTCGTGCCCCATGCCCGCCATCGCGACGTATGAAGCATCATCCAGATCGTCGCGGGCATCGGGCGCGACATGCAGGGCGCTGATCACGGGGTTGGTTTGCACCGCGCGCACGTCGCCGCCCATCGCTTCGACCAGTTCGCGCCAGGCAATCTGCATCGTGGCGCACCAGATCATGCTTGTCTCGGCGTCGATCGGATAATCCGCCGTGGGTACGACGATCGTTCTCTTCAACTGATCTGTGGCGTCGGCTATTACGATCGTTCGCGACCGAGTCGGTGTCGATCCCTTCGGGCACCCGGCCATGCCCAGCGGAATGGCGATGACACTGAGCGTGACGCCGATTCTGTTGAGAAGATTTCGCATCACGAAAGTCTATGGGAAATCGACTCTCGCGCATTCCGGTTGTGACAAAGCGGTCAAACTCGATCGAAATCTCCGAAGGGCGCCGAAGTATCTGCAGGTCGGGCGTCTCGCCCGTATGCACAATTCCCGTCGGGGATCGCCGTTTACCCAGCCTGTACCTGTTGACCGTTCGTCGCTCGCGCCGAGGGCGGTGATCCCTCCGCGGCGGGCCAGCCGGTCCACGCGAGAAAGCGGTCGCGAAGGTCCTGCGCAATCTGCTCCCCAGTCAGCGATGTGCCGCGATAGTCGATCATCGGCATGAATCGGATCGACGAACGACTCCGCCGCCACAGGCTCGCCCACGCTGGATCAACCTGGGGCGTTCCGTCAATAATCACCGGGAGCACAAGTGCGCCCGTTTTCTGCACCAGCGTGCCCACCCCCGGTTGAAACGGCAGAAGGTGCCTTGCGGGTCTTTCAAGCTGGCCTTCCGGGAAAATGCCCAGCACACCGTGGCCGCGAAGATGACGCATCGAGTCGCGCACCGCGGTCACGCTCGCCCCCCCCTCGCGGTCCACATCGATGATGCCGATCCACTTCCAGAACCACTCCAGTGCGGGCAGACGCATGTCAATCGCCATCATCCAACGCACCGGAAACGGACACGCCGACTGAATCAACAACGGATCAATCCCCGCCGTGTGATTCGCAATGATGATCAGCGGGCCGGGGGTTTTCGCATGCGGCACGTTTTCCTCTCCATGCACCGCCAGCCGGTGCACCGCGCGCACGTACAGCAGCCCGAAGACCCACAGCAGCCCCCCCTCGACGTCCCCCCATGGATTATGAAAAATGCGACGGGCGACAAACGCCCATGCACATACCGTCACCACCGCCAGAATGATCCAGAAAGGCCACGCCACAGGGCCTGATGTTAGCGGACACTACTGGCAGCGTCGTCCCGTAAAGGCGACTTTCCGACTTTCGCCAAGGGAAATCCACGGGCGGCCGCGAGGATGCCTGCTCCCGATGCAACACTCAGCCATTGATCGGTGCGCTGGCCCACCCAACGGAACCACCCAAACTCACTGCCAGCAACGCGTGGATTGTAACCGGCGCGTCCAGCAGCTTTCTGGCTTCCCGGGGCCGATCCGTCAGTAGGTGACAGACCGCAGCGGTGTTTCGCAGACCCGGAATTGCCATTTTCAGGATCTCGGCGTTCTTGCCGGCCCAGGCCTGCGCGGTTGTCAAATGTGCCAGGGCTTCTTCAACGGCCATCTCGCCGAGTGCTTCACGCAGAACGTGCAGCCGCCCTTCAGCATCCATCGCGAGCGTCGCGGCCGGAGCATCGGGACAGGTGACAGGCAGAGGCTTCAAGCCCGAAACGTACTCCACGATCACCGGACGCACCCCCGATACAGGGGGCATGCCGGGAACATGCTCGCCAGAACGTACTTGCCGGTGGGTGTTCGGAACGTGTGCATCCAGAGGGCGCAGGGCTTCTCCGTGACCAAGCTCAGCGTTGGCAGAGTCCAGATCTAAGGGGTCGTCAAGCAGGCTCTGGTCGTCAAGATCGTTTGCCGTCGTCAGCCTGAGAACCCCCTGATCTCGCGGCGGAGGCTCGGGTGAACGGGGTTCAGTGCTGCGAAGGAGGCTCAGGAGCATTGCCAGGTTGCCTGGGGTTTCCCCGCGATAGAGCATCGTCGAGCGTGTGACATCGATCTTCTCGACGCAACCGGCGTCCTCGACGGGTCGGCTCAGGAAGGCAGCGCAGGCGCGCTGGACTTTCGCCATCGCCTCGGCCGCTTTCTCCCGCGTGCTGCCCATCCAGGCCACGCGAAGCGCCGGGCTGGAATCGGCCGGGTCGGAGGCTAGCCCCTTGATGGCTCGATAGCAGGCAACGATCGCGGTTTCGTCCGTCCCGCTCAAGAGGGTCATCGATGCGATGGCATCCGAAACTTCCCCGGCAAGCAACGGTTCGAGGGGTTCATCGACGCGGACAAGCCAAGCGGTGGCTGCCTCGGCACATCGACCAAGGGCTTCCCCGAGGTCGGTGCTGGCAACTCCGGAAGCGGTTTCACCGATCAACTCGACCGACAAGGTACCGCCCGAAACACGCACCAGACCGACCGGCCCGCCCAGCTCGCCGGCGCGATGGGCTGCAAACTGCTTGACCCATGCCGGGGCGAGCACCGGCAGGTGACCGAGCACCAGCGCTTCGATCGGGAGCGTGCCTCCCGTCGGCGGTTGCCGGCGGCGTTGCGGCCGGTGTTGATCTTCCGTAAGTCCATCTGGGCCGAGAAACAGATCCGCGAGCGCATCAAACTCGCGTGGACTGGGTTCAGCCGGTGTTCTGAATCGAGCCTGCCCCGATCCTTGGGGCGGTGCTGCGCTTGGCGAAGCCTGCACCTGCTCAGCCATGTTCTTTCTCCTTCTCCGGATCGCTCGCAACCATGCTTCACCCACGACGCATGTCGTCGCGTCATGGGGGATCCCTCTCCCCTGACCATAGTCACGCAATCCGACGAAGCACGCTCTGAACTGTCACTTGTTCAACGAACGATGACGAAACTATTGCGTTCCCCAAATGGGTTCGGCTCGATCTGGGGGTTGTATTGGTCATGCGTCCACATGCCGTCCACAACCAGGCGATAGGCATAGCGACCTGGCGCCAAGGGAATCGTGAGTTCAAACACGCTCAGGTCGTCGTTTCTGCGCATGATGTGTGATGTCGGCGACCACTGGTTGAACTCGCCGGCAATGGCCACCCGCTGACCGATCGCCACTGGTTGCACAAAAAGCATCCCTTGCGAGGTCTGACGAGCTCCGAAAAGGTGACGTACGGAATCCACGCCGCCCGAGCGTTCGAGCCGGTTCGAGAGATCTTCGCTGGGTGTATCAAGCACCACCGGTGCCGCGGCACCCTGGATGCGGCGATGCAGGGCGAGTGCCCGGCGCGCCATGTCTTCCGCTCGGCTCAGCGGCGGGGTCTCGGTTGCAACATCTGATGTCATCGCCGACGGTTCGGGTGTGCGAGGTGCAGTCGCGGGCGGTGCAAGGTCCGGGGCGATGCTCGTTTGTCGCGACCCGATGCGCTGTGCCAGGGCATGTTCGGCGACAGAGGGGGCGACGACTTCGACCGTCGGTGGTTCATCGTCGGCGTCATCATGCAGCGGATCGTTGTCGAGCGAAGACTCATGATGGAGTTCGTTCTCAAAGACCGTACTCGGCCCTTCGGGAAGATTGAGGCGAAGTGCACCGGCAAGCCAGTCGGCCAACCGGGTGTAATCGGCGGCGCCGGGTGATGTCGGGGCATAATCGAAAACCGGCTGCCCGAAACTCGAAGCCTCCTTGAGCGCGGCATCGCGGCGGATCGCCAGGGGGACGACCTTGCGTCCGAATCGGCGGCGAAGTTCATCGAGCAGGTCTTTTGAAAGCGGGCTTGCCGGCTCGTGCAGTGTGGGCACCAGCCAATGCGGAATCCGCAGCCCGAAACGCCGGGAGATCGACCGGACCGTGCCGACCTGCTTGGTGGCCCCCTGAAGCGAAAAGAAGCTGGTCTCCACGGGAATGAGGACAGCATCAGAGGCCACGATCGCGTTGTATGTCAGTAGTCCGATCGAGGGGGCACAATCGATCAGGCAGACATCGTACGAAGGCGCGAGCCGCTTGAGCACCTGCGCAAGGCGTTGGTCACGATCCTGTCGGTCGGCCAAGCCGCCGCGAGCGGCTTCCAAACCTGCAAGTTTCATGCGGCTGGGTGCAAGGTCAAGGTTGCGACTGATGCGCCAAAGCAGCCGCGCCGGGTCGAGCCGATCCGGATTCGCCAGAACCATGGCATCGCCGATGTCCAGGTCGATGCGTTGCTCGGGAATGGCCAGGCCCGCGGCGCAGTGTGATTGCGGGTCCATATCGACCAGAAGCGTGCGACCGCCGCGACGTGCGAACACCCCGGCAAGGTTGATCGCGGTAGTGGTCTTGCCGCATCCGCCTTTCTGGTTGATGATCGCGATCGTGCGCACTGAAGAGCCCTTTCACCGCGCAATGCCTATTCCCCGGAATAGGGGATTCGGCTCGGGCGAGATGACAACGCCCGGCGCGTTATCGGATACGAACGCACCCCGCCTGCACGTTTTGCGGCAGGAACTGCGCATCCATGCTCCCTGACGAATTCTGCATGGGAGATTCAAGTTTTGTGCGTGAGCTACGGGTTCACCCGCAGTTGCGGCATGCTCACGCTCGCAGCGAATCGATCGCCTCAACGATCACGGACTCGGCGAGATCGTCGCGAATGACGCAGCGGGCGCGATCCGTGGGAAGTATCAATCGAATTCTGCCTGAGCGGGCTTTTTTATCGTGGTGCATGCGCGCGAGCACAAGGCCCGAGTCGGGCAAACCGACGGCGTGTATTGGAAGCGAGCAGGCTTGCAGCGCTTCGGCGATCGCATCGGGCAGCGCTCGGTCGGCTAGACCGGCCAAGCCGGCACATCGTGCGGCAGCGAGAAGCCCCAGCCCCACGGCTTCGCCATGAAGAAGCGAGGCTCCAGGTGCGGCGCCTTCGGGCCGGACGTTCGGAAGCGTTTCGATGGCGTGACCGAAAGTGTGGCCGAGGTTGAGCAAGGCTCGGCCGTGGTTCTCGGCGGTCTCGCGTTCGTCAACACCGACAACCCGTGCTTTGACGGCGACATTTCGCGCGACAAGCTGAGTCAGGGCATCGGGATCCAGCGAAAGAAGGGGTCCGAGCGACGTGATGGTCCACGTCCAGAGCGCCGGATCGTCGAAATCTCCGGCCAGTAGGCCGTGCTTGAGGCATTCGGCCAGCCCGGAGCGGAACTGCCGATCGGCAAGCGATTTCAACAGTCCCACATCAGCCAGTACCAACGACGGCTGATGAAAGCAGCCCGCCATGTTTTTCAGCAGATCGGCACCCAAGGCCAGGTTGATCCCGGTCTTCCCGCCGACTGATGCATCCACCATCGCCAGAAGCGTGCTGGGGCACTGCACAACGCGGATACCACGCAAGTAGGTCGCGGCGGCGAACCCTGCGATATCGCCGACAATGCCCCCACCTAAGGCCACCAGCATGTCATCGCGCGTTGCGCCGAACGCGAGCAGGGCCGACCAGATGGCGTTCAAGGTTGTGGGCGATTTGTCCGCTTCTGTGGGCGTGAGCACAATCAACCCGACTTGAAACCCAGCCTCCGCGATGGACGCGCGAGCGCGGTCGATCATTGCCTGGGGGATTCCTTGGTCAGCAACGATCATCACGCGACCGGGTGCGCGGCCCGGGAGCGATTGCAGGTGTTTCCCCAGGTCATCGAGCACGCCGAGTCCGACGACCGCGTCGTACGCGCCTGAGCGTGTTGTCACGGGAATGGTCACGGGGGCGGCGGGCATCTGGTGTTTTCCCCGGTCGGTGCCGAGCCTCAACGTCAGCATCGATGAGTGTGGCGTTGGGGCAACATCGGCAAGGGGTAGGGTGCGATCCCGTGGATCCAAGGGGAAAAACCCCTTGAGGCATGCCGGTTGTAGACCAGAATAGGAAGCATGGCACGACAAGGGCAGAAAGGTCCGAGAATCGTCTGTGCGCTTTTTCTGGCGCTGCTGGCGGGCTGCGCGGGGGTGCCTCAGCCTGAGCCGCGTTCGGCAGGGGCGGTGCATCGACCGGCGAACCAGGGGATTTCCTGGGAGGTGGTGCTGCCCGGGCCGGTGTTGGCTGAGGTTGCGATGTGGCCCGAGGCGTGGCGTCCGGAGACTTCACGCAACGACGCGAGGCTTGGTGTTCGGGATGATCGATTGGCGACCGCGCGCGATGAGTGGCCCCAGTCGCGGCCCGACCTAGCCCGCGCGCGGTATCTGAACTTGCCTCGGCAGAGTGACCGGATGCTGTACTTTCTGCCGGAGCGGGTGCATCGCCACGAATAGATCTCGCATATTGAGGAAAGTCGTTGCGCACTTGTCTCGCCGCAGATCCGGCTCACCTGCGGTACCTACGGCATACCTATGTGCACAGTGCGCTCGATGTGAGGCACCCGGCACCGATAGCGCAGGGGTGCGTTGACGTCGGCGCGACCGCCGCGGGCGTATGCGGTGAAGATCAGGCTTCTTTCCAGGTGCGAAGGGCTGGTCCGGTGTAGGCGGTCAACGGACGAATGAGTCGGTTATTGGCGTGCTGCTCGGCGATGTGCGCGGCCCACCCGGTGACGCGCGAGGCGACGAAGATCGGGGTGTATTGCGGCACAGGGATGCCCATGGTGAAATAGGTCAGCCCGCAGGGGAAGTCGACATTCGGGTGGATGTTCTTCTTGTCGAGCATGATCTTCTGAACCTGCTCGCCGAGTTGGAACCACTTGAGCGCGGCGTGTCCGCCCGGGTTGGTCGTATCCTTCGCGGCCAGGGAGCGTCCGAGGGCATGCAGGATCGGCGCCCGGTGATCGCCGTTCTTATAAACGCGGTGGCCGAAGCCCATAAGTTTGCGCTTCTCGGCGAAGGCTCTCTCCATCCAGGCATCGACCTTCGGCGTGCCGATGCCCGCTTCGCCGACATCGGCCATGATGTCTTTGAGCATCTCCATCGCCATTTCGTTGGCGCCGCCGTGCAAGGGGCCTTTGAGGGCGGCGATTGCGCCGGTCATCGCGCCGTGCATGTCGCTGAGGGTGCCGGCAATCACGCGGCTGGTAAAGGTGCTGGCGTTGAAATCATGCTCGGCGTAGAGGATCAGCGATACATCGACCACTCGGGCGAACTGATCGCTCGGTCGGCTGCCGCTCATCAGATAGAGCAGGTTCGCCGCGTGCGACAGTTTGGCATCACCCCCGGTCTCGTGGGCGACCAAGTCACGTCCGTCGATCACGTTCTGCATGTGGCCGATGATGGTGGGCACTTTGGCGAGAATGCGCTTGGCCTTACGGAGATTGGCCTCGGGTGAGTTGTCCTGACTGTCTTTGTCGAGATTGCCCAGGATCGAAACCGCGGTGCGCAGCACGTCCATGGGTACAGCCGATTTGTCAAGGAGCATCGGCCGCGCCGTGAGCAGGAAGTCGATGACGGGGCCGGGAAGGGCACGGTTGGCGATCAGTTCGTCTTTGAAGAAACGGAGTTCCTCGGCGCTTGGTTTGTGCCCGACGAGCAGAAGGAAGGCGACCTCTTCAAAGGTGGCATGTTCGGCGAGGTCGGCGATTTCGTAGCCGCGATAGATCAACTGCGTCTGATTGACGGCGCAGATGGCGGTTTCACCGGCGATGACGCCCTCAAGACCCTTGGCAAAGGCAGCGGATTCGGCCATACATTCCTCCTGAAGATGGGGGAGGAAGTCTAGGGGCGTGCGGCGGGGCGAGTCGTGCGCAATGGAAGGTTCGGGCGCTCCACCCGTACGCGATGCGGACGGAGTGCATCAGAGGCGGGCGATGGCACGAGCGAGTTCGTGGTTGAGGGCGTGGCCGGAGCGGGTCGCGACGATATCGGCCTGGATCGGCCGACCGACAAGGGCGAGATCGCCGATCAGATCGAGCAATTTGTGACGCGAAGGTTCATCGATGTAGCGCAGTTCGTTGTCGATCGGCCCGTAGGGGCCGAGCACCAGCATGTCGCTGAAATCGAGATGGGTGAAGAGTCCTGCTTTGTGCATCGCGCGGGCTTCTTCTTCAAGGCAGAATGTGCGTGCGGGAGCGACCTGACGGGCGAAGATCTCGCCTGATCGATCATCGTCTCGGGTCCATGTTGCGCTTTGCGGGGCGAGCGCGGGGTTGGGGCCGTAATCGAGGTGGTATGTGTATGAACAGCCCGGCGAAGTTCGCGGCGATGCGGTGATGATGCCGCCCTTGCCGTCGTTGATGGTGATCGGCGTTGTTACTGGCACCGGGGCGATGCAGTCGGGAAGGGCGGTTACCCCGATGGCGCGGATCTGAATGGTGAACATGCCCGCCGAACCGTCGAAGATCGGCATCTCCGGGCCGTCGACTTCGATCACGGCATCGGTGATGCCGAGGCCGTGGAGCGCGCCGAGAATGTGCTCGGTCAGGGCGATGCGGGCATCGGCGGTGCCGAGCGTCGTGCAACGCGCGGGCATATTGCGGAAGGCAGCATGCACGGGTGTCGGGTCGAGATGGTCGATCAAGGCCGGGATCTCGGGCCGCCCGGGCAGGTCAACCCTCCGGAAGCGGATGCCGCCGTTCTCGGCAGGGCGAATCGCAAACATGGCGGGGCGGCCAGAGAAGAGCGCCTCCCCACGCGCGGCGACCGGGCCTGCAAGCGTGCAGCGGGCGTTCAATCGGCGGCTCCGTCGAGCTTCGAACGGCGGCGCAGCCGCTGAAGCAGCCGCGGAAGGCGGCGAATGGCGGCCCATTGGGCGAGCGCTTCGCGAGAGGGCGAAGCGGGAATCCCGAGCCAGTTCTCACCCGCGGGGATGTCATTCATGACGCCGGAGTTGGCGCCAATGCGGGCGCCGGCGCCGATACTGACGCCGTCGTTGATCTTGACGCTGCCGCCGATCATGGCCCCGTCGCCGACACGGACAGACCCCGCAAGGGCCGAGTTGCCACAGATGATGACAGCGCGCCCGATGCGGCAGTTGTGGGCAATCTGGACAAGGTTGTCGATTTTTGTCTGCGCGCCGATGGTCGTATCCCCGGTTTTTGCACGATCGACGCAGGTGTTTGCGCCGATTTCGACGTCGTCTTCAATGCGGACGCCGCCGATATGCGGAATTTTGACCGGGCCTTCGGGGCTATGGGCATATCCGAAGCCGTCTGCGCCGACGACGACTCCGGGAGCGAGTTGGCAGCGATTGCCGATCGAGCAGTTTTCGAGCACGACCACGCCGGGATGGAGCACAGAGTCATCGCCGATGCGGACGTTTTCGCCGATGAAGACGTTTGCAAGGAGCTGTGCTCCAGGCCCGATGACAGCACGCTCGCCGATCGTGCAGTTGGGGCCGATGCCCGCGCCGGCCCCGATGCGGGCCGAAGGGGCAACCACAGCGGAAGGGTGGATGCCGACGAACGGGGTCGGACCTGTTTTCTTGAACATGCCCATCAATCGAGCAAGGGCCAGGTCGGCGTTGGGAACGATCAACAAGGCGCGTGCCGAAGGATCATGTCCGGGCACATCGACCCCGCGCGTGACCAAGGCACAGGATGCCCGGCTGGTCGCCCACGCCGAGGCGAATTGCACATCACGGATGAACGTCAGAGAGCCGGGTTCGGCCTCGTGGATAGGGCAGAACGTACGGATCGCCAGTTCGGCGGGGCCGAGAAGTTCGGCATCCAGCAAACGGGCCAGGTCGCCCGTCGTGACGTTCATGCCCTGCTCAGGTTCGGGCGGCGCCTGACGCACAGCATCAGGCGCCGGTGCAGCCGTGGGTGTCATGGCTCATTTGCCCGCCGCGTAGTTGTTATTCATGCGGGTGGCGACCAAGCCGGTGATGTCGACAGAGTCGACGGCGAAGAGCACCTTTCGTGACGTGATGGCGGCCATAACCGCGGCCGTGTTGGTGGGAGGGGGGATTTTGGTTTCACGATCGTCGAGCATGACGAGTGCATACCCCTGCTCGCGGGCAATTTCGGCGATCGCACGATTGGCTCGCTCATAGACCTCAGTCAGCGCCGTGCCGAAGTCATATTCAATCTGCGCCTGACGAACTTCGACCTCGATCTCGCGCGTCCGAGTTTTGACGAAGCGTTCGGCCCGGAGTTGGCGCTGCTCGTCGGCCGAGCGATTGGCGGTCTTGAGTTCGTCGTCGATGCGCTCGATGTCGCGAGTCAGGCGGTCAATGCTGGCGCGGGCTGAGTCGCGCTGGGCGCTCATGTTCGACTGGATCTTCCGAAACTCGTCGAGCTGGTTGAACAGTCGATCAAGGTCAACCAGCGCTACGGCCACGGGCTGGGCCTGCTTTGTGTGCACCATGCCCCATCCGGCGAGCGCCGCAGCGCCGACCAATGCGCACCCGATCGCTACACAGGCTGCGATCCGACGTTGCCTCATGAGATCTTCTCCATCGGCCTCCAGCCCCGGGGAGATCCCGGGCGCTTCATCCGGAGGCAGGTGCAATCATACCGCCGCAACGGCCGATTCGTGACCGCCGCCCCCGGAACAGGGGGACAAACCCCTACGATGCGGCATGTCGTTTGGGCGTCGCAGCAGCAGAAACCGGTTTCGAGACTACCTACGGAACCGTCGGACCAGCACCAAGACAGTTGAAGATGGGGGTACGCCGACGAAGGCGTGCAAGCGGCAGCGCTCGTTCTTTGAACTTGTCGGTGCGCTTGTGGGGCTTCTCCGCGGCCGTCGCGCGGTGCTTGGCGCGGCATTGGTGACCCTTACGCTCTCGACATTACTGGGGCTGGCGATGCCGGCCTCGACGAAGGTCGCGCTTGATTACATTCTGCTCGACACGCCCGGCCCAGAGGGGCTTCCGGCGTGGCTGGCGGTTTCGCGTGATCGGATGACGCTGCTCTGGATCTTGAGCGGCGCCATGCTCGGGCTGGCGGTAGCGAGCATCGCGATCGGCATGTGGGGTCGTTGGCACGCGACCAAGACATCCAAGATTCTTCAGCTGCGGATCCGGCGGATGGCCTTTGCCCATGCCGTGCGGCTTCCGCTGCATCGCATTCACCAGATCAAGAGCGGGGGTGTGGCGAGCATACTCCGCGATGACGCGGGGTCGGCCGGAGACCTTGTGTTCTCGCTGATTTACAACCCTTGGAAAGCGATGATTCAGCTTGCGGGAACGCTCATCATTCTCGCAGTCGTCGATTGGCGGCTGTTGCTGGGGTCGTTGCTGCTGATTCCCACGGTGTGGATGACCCATCGAACCTGGATCGGCCGCTTGCGTCCGTTGTGGCGCGATGTCCGTCAGACGCGGCAGGTGGTCGATGCCCAGGCGACGGAAACTTTTTCCGGGATGCGCATCGTCCGCGGCTTCAGCCGCGAGGCCGGTGAAGCCGCGCGGTTCACCGTGGGGAATGGCCTCTTCGTGCGGCAGCAGATTTTGAACTGGTGGTGGAGTCGAGGCATCGAGATCGTGTGGCAGTTGCTTGTTCCCGTGGCGAGCGGTGCGGTGTTGCTCTACGGCGGGTGGCAGGTGACGCGAGGGGCCTTGACGGTCGGCGATCTCATGATGTTCACGGCGTATCTGCTGATGATGCTCGGGCCGATCGAGACGCTGGTGGTCAGTGCCGCGGGCGTGCAGGATCAACTCGCCGGGTTTGACCGCGTGCTCGACCTCTTGGATGAACCGCGCGAGTTTGAGAGCGTCGGCCGATCAGGCGTCGTGCTCGATCGCGCGGCCGTGCGGGGGGAAGTGCGGTTCGAGGGCGTGCAGTTTCGCTATCCGACGGGCGAGTCGCCGGTGCTTTCCGAGATCGACCTGGTTGCCCCGGCCGGCACCACGGTCGCGCTGGTCGGGCCGAGCGGCAGCGGCAAGACCACCCTGTGCAATCTTGTGGCGAGATTTTATGACCCGACCATGGGGCGTGTGCTGCTCGATGGGCGTGATCTTCGCGAGATCGATGTCCGCTCGTACCGGGCGATCCTGGGCATCGTAGAACAAGATGTTTTTCTGTTCGACGGAACCGTGCGAGAGAACATCGCCTATGCCGCGCGCGGAGTTGATCTGCCTCGCATTCAGGCCGCCGCGCGTGCGGCGAATGCCGATGGTTTCATCGAGGCGCTCGAACACGGGTATGACACCATCATCGGCGAGAGAGGTGTACGGCTCAGCGGCGGGCAACGCCAGCGGATCGCCATCGCCCGGGCGGTGCTGGCTGATCCTCGCATCCTGATTCTGGACGAGGCGACGAGCAACCTCGACAGCGAGAGCGAAGCGCTGATTCAGCGCGGTCTGCGAAGCCTGATGCGCGATCGCACGTGCTTTGTCATCGCCCATCGTTTGAGCACGGTCAGGCACGCCGACCTGATCGTGGTGCTCGAACACGGGCGAATCATCGAGCAGGGAACACACGAAGAACTGCTCGAACGCAGCGGGCGTTATGCGGATTTTCTTCGCATGCAGATCGAGGGCGATCACTCGCCCCGGGCCGCATCGTCCCTAGGCATCTGATTTGTCCGGGGATCTCCCCGCGGCACGTTGCTCGCCGGGTTGCCTTCGCGACGCCCGTCGGTGTGTTTCTATACTCCGAGCATGCTCGCCAGCCCCACGGTCGATCGCGTCATGGTTGAGCGCCGTTGCGCGATCCTTGCCACACGCTCCATCAAAAAAGAAGCCAAAGTCGCGGGCCTCAAACTCGCCCTTGCCATGATCGACCTGACCACCCTCGAAGGCAAGGATTCGCCCGAGAAAGTCAAGAGCCTCTGCCGCAAGGCCTTGCGGCCCTTTGAACGAGATGAGGAAGTTCTGGGCGAGCGATTGCCTTCCGTCGCGGCGGTGTGCGTCTATCCCAGCCTCGTCAAAGTCGCCCGTTCGCATCTCGCGGGCGGTCCAGTCAAAATCGCGAGTGTTGCGACAGGGTTCCCCAGCGGGCAATACCCCCTCGCGGTGCGCATCCGTGATGTTCAACTCGCGGTGCGCGATGGGGCGGATGAAATCGACATGGTCATCAACCGCGGCGCGTTTCTCGCGGGAAGGTATAAGGAAGTCGGGAAAGAAATCGCCGAAGTCGTCGCCGCCTGCGGGCCGGCCCACCTCAAGGTCATCCTCGAAACCGGTGAACTGGAAACCCTCGACAACGTTCGACGCGCCAGCGATCTCGCGCTCGACCACATCCGCCCAGGCGATTTCATCAAGACCAGCACAGGCAAAGTCTCGCCCGCGGCGACCATGCCTGTCACCTTGGTCATGCTCGAGGCCATTCGTGACCGGGCGCTTGTGGGTGAAAATACGGCGAAATCCCCATTCGCCCCGAGTGGCCCCGTCTATGGCATGAAGCCGGCCGGGGGGATCCGCACAGCCAAGTCGGCATTGCAGTATCTCGTGCTTGTTAGGGAAACCCTTGGTGGCAGATGGCTGACGCCCGAACTTTTCCGATTCGGGGCAAGCACGCTCCTGAACGACGTGCTCCGGCAGTTGGTCAAAGAGAAGACCGGGGTGTACACATCGTGGAATGATTTTGCTGAGGCCTAGCGGCCCCTGCGCCCGGGGACAGCGGTTGGACCCCCCCCGCATGCCCGCCTAGTGTTCGGGCCTGCCCGGGATGGCCTTCGGCCACGGGCGGAATAGACCCGGGGCCGTATGGCCCCCTGATCCAGCGAGCCGACCATGGACACCCAACGTCTGATCGAGAGCATCAACGCCTCCGCCATAAAGACGGATCTCCCGATGCTGAGCATCGGCGACACGATCAATGTTCACACGCGCATTGTCGAAGGCGACAAGGAGCGCATCCAGGTCTTTCAGGGAGTGTTGATTGCTCGTCGCGGACGCGGGATCAGCGACATGATCACGGTCCGCCGCCTGGTCGATGAGGTCGGGATCGAGCGAGTCTGGCCGATCAACTCGCCGATGATCGCCAAGATCGAGATTGTGCGGCGGGGCGACGCTCGGCGCGCCAAGCTGTATTACTTGCGTGAACGTCAGGGCAAGAGCCGGCGTCTGCGTGATCGTCGTCGCGGTCTCAAGCACGTCACCGGCGGGAAGTCGGGCGGATGAGACAGGCTTGGGCGGTCTGAACCGGGCGCTGCACGGTCCGGACCACGTACACAGATCGATGCGTAGGTGCCCGCGGGGCCCCCGAGGTTCGCGGCGGGCGGACCAAGGAGGTCTCCATTGGCAGCGCGTGTCAATTCCACGCACGATGCGTCATTACAGTCGTGGGTCGAATCCGCGAATGACCCGGCGAGCGATTTCCCGATCCAGAATCTGCCTTTCTGCGTTGTCGAGCGCGGGGGTGGCTCGGCCGCGGCGCCTGAAGATCCGCGGATTTGCGTGGCGATCGGCGATCAACTGCTCGACCTTCTGGAACTCGGAGATGCGGGGCTTCTAGGCGATCCGGAGAGTGATCTGGTGCTCTCGCTCCAGGTTGACCACCTCAACCTGCTGATGGCGCAGGGCAATGAAGCCGTCTCGACACTCCGTCGCCGCTTGGTTTCGATCCTTCGTCACGACAGCCCCGAACTCCGCGATCGTCGAGACCTCCGCGAGAGCGCCATGATGCCTGCGGCGGGCGCCAAGTGGCTTCTGCCCGCACGAATCGGGGATTACACCGATTTCTACGCGTCGATCGATCATGCTTCGAACGTGGGGGCGATGTTTCGGCCCGATGCCCCGTTGCTTCCGAACTACAAGTGGATTCCCATCGGCTATCACGGGCGTGCTTCGAGCATCGTGGCCGGAGGAACCCCGATCCGCCGTCCGCGCGGGCAGACGCGTCCGCGGGAAGATCAGCCGCCGGTCTTCGGCCCTTGTGCCATGCTCGACTATGAACTCGAACTGGGCGCTTTCATCGCCGGATCGAACGCGATGGGGGAGCATGTTTCGATCGGCCGAGCAGAAGATCGGCTCTTCGGCATCTGCCTTGTGAACGACTGGTCGGCCCGAGACATGCAGAAGTGGGAGTACCAGCCGCTCGGCCCGTTTCTGGCCAAGAACTTCGCCACGTCGGTTTCTCCGTTCGTCGTGACGATGGAGGCGATTGCGCCTTTTCGCACCGCCGCACGCGCCCGACCCAGCAGCGACCCGCAGCCACTTTCCTACCTGCTTGATGAGGATGATCAGGCGCGAGGCGGAATCGACCTCATGCTCGAAGTATGGATGCAGTCGGCCGCGATGCGCGAGGCGGGCACACCGCCCGTGAAGCTGAGCAGCGTGAATTTTGACCGCATGTATTGGACGCTTGCGCAGATGGTCACCCATCACACCAGCGGCGGGTGCAATCTTGAACCGGGCGACCTGATCGCCAGCGGCACCGTGAGCGGAACGGATCGGGGTTCACGCGGATGCATGCTCGAACTGACCTGGAATGGTCCCGGGGCCGATCCAGCGCGTTCCCCGATTACGCTCCCGACGGGTGAGCAGCGGACTTTCCTTGCCGATGGTGACGAAGTGATTCTTCGGGGGTATGCCCATCGGGAGGGTTTCCGGCGCATCGGCCTCGGGGAATGCCGCGGGCTGGTGCTCCCTGCCCGGGATTGAGCCGCGGCCGGTTGTTACAATTGCGGCGGCACGGGGGTAGAAATCTGTGCCTTGATCCTCCGAATAATCACTGGCCATGATGAAAACACCCACCATTGCCGTTGTCGGGGCTTTGGCCCTGACTTCCATGCTCAGCGGATGCATTTCTGTTCGCTCGCATTCACGCCCCTCGACGCCGTACGCCGGAAGTCGTTCGGTCAATGCGGCCCAGTTCGAAGAAGTCATGCGTCAGAACCATCGAGTGCGCCTCGGGATGCATCGCGATGAAGTGCTGGCGCTGTACCCTGCAGACCTGCTTTCGCTCAAGTCCTCGGCTTCAATCGAAGGAGCGGTGGTCGAAGAGTGGCAGGTCATGGCGATCCGGAGCGATTGGCGCAACTCGTTTGAGCGCTGGTTGTATTTTGTGGATGGCTCGCTCGTCGAGATGCGAGACAGCCGATTGAGCACGCAAGGGCGCGTTGCGCAGGTCTTCCGTTGGCGGGGGTTGCCCCAGCCATCGGAAGAGTAATTTCGATCTCCTGTGCGCAAAGCGCGTCAAGTGTGTTTGCCGATCGTCGCACAAATGGTGTTCTTTCGTGTCAGGAGTCGACTCGAACAGCAATCCTCCGGACACGCATACCAGCATGCCGCGATATTGGTGTTCGCTGCATCACGGAATATTCGCTGCATCACGGAATCAGGGGTGCTCGGAAGTGGCGCGTCGGAAGAGCGCCAGGCATGCGGTATATCCGTGAACAAAGGTGCGACCGGCGATGGGGCCGATTTCGCCCGAGGCGAAGAAGCCGGACATCGGGATTCTGCTTCCTCCTGCGCGGATGGGCTTACCGCCCGCCGCGAGTTGCTCACCGGGCATCGTGGGAGAAAAGGCTCTGACCACGGCCGAAGCATCATGATGCGGGCGATCAAAAAGCCGCGAACCCCTTGCATTGCATGAGATCAGCAGTGCAGCTGCGGGCGCTTCGTGGAGCGCCTGCGCATCGAGCAGGAGGGAAAGGTCGCTCGATGCGGTTTCGGGGTGCCGCGCATGCAGGCAGATGGTCTGCCCCGCGCGAAAGAGGCCGTCAACTGCGATCGAGCCGCTGGCGGCATCCATGCCCGTAATGCGTCGAACAAGATAATCGCCTCGACCGAACCGGCGTTTACTCTCATCAATTACGCGGCCGATCATCAACCCGCCGGCAAGAAGTTGTCTTTCGCGGCCCGGCATGGCGTTGACGACTTCTTCAATGACGGCAATGGCCGGGCGCTGCCCGATTTGCATGATGAGGTTTTTGCGAGCCTTCGTAATGATCAGGTTCGGGCCGATAGGCCTGGCCCCCTGACTGACGACGGTATCGACCGAGACCCGGCCTGCAATTGACACGGCGACGAATCCGCGATGGAGTGTCCTGTCATTCAGGAAGAGGGCGTTTCCCCCCGGAACATGCGCGCCGGAGGCTAACCCCCCGATCACCGGGGCTGTTGCCTGGGCATGGCGAAGCGCAAGGTCGAACTCGGGCAGCAACGCCTGGATCGGCACTGAGAAAGGGTCGGCCAGCAGGATCGTCGTGCGAAGATCCGGACCCGCGCCCATCACTCTCGCCAATTTTTCAGTCGGGGCATCGTGCCCCGGAATCGCCGCGAGATCATCGCTCCCGAACACACGAAGGTTCGTCCCAGGAAGCCGTAGCCCGAGAAGAGCAATCGCCGGCCCGTGCTCGACCTCGATTCCCCCGCTGATTACCCCGCTGGCCGAAACGCCCAGCAGGCACCCCGGGTCCAGTTGCCGACGAAGCACAGTAGAAATCGCCGCCGCCGAAGGCACGTGCGCCCCTGAAACAAAAGCCAGCAGCAGGTCTGGTCGAACCCCTGACTCCTTGATGGCCGAGGCGGCATGCTCAGCTGCAACCACGCCATCGGCGGCGCTACTCATGGATGCGCAGGCAGATGGCGACTCGGTCGCATCGACGGGTGGCAACGAAGGCGCTCCTGAAGGTCAAGCAGCAATCGTCCGACGGCAGGCGTCAGCGATCCGATGGGGTGGGCTGCGTAATCGTGTCGATACGACGTACCACGACTTCCCGTAGCGTTGGGTAATCAGGCGCCTGGCGGAGATCGCCCACGACTCCGACAACCTGCCCGAGGTGCGTCAGGATGTGCCGATTGGCATCCGTGATACGGATGTATGCCAAGGTTCGCGGCTGCCCCTCCACCGAGCGCAGTGCAAGCAGGAGCGGCAATCGCGCGCCGTCATAAATTGCGCTCGATGCCAGCCGACCGACGATCGTGTACCCACCCGCGGCTTCGGCTTGTTCAATCCGACGACGCATCGCCTCGATCTGGGCCTTGCCTTCATCGCTTCGTTCCGTCACGCGTCGGACATCATCGCGTGTCTGGATTCGAAACTCGATCCACTGGATCCGGGCCTCGACACGTCTGCGCAGATTGTCATTCAACGGCCCGGGTTCAAGATCGCCGAGCGCGTGCCTGAACTGTTCGTGCAGTTCCTCGAACTCGGCAGTTTCCGGGGGCT
The DNA here is from genome assembly GCA_019636695.1 of Phycisphaeraceae bacterium. Taxonomy (GTDB): domain Bacteria; phylum Planctomycetota; class Phycisphaerae; order Phycisphaerales; family UBA1924; genus JADLCM01. The sequence goes on along the minus strand of JAHBXD010000003.1, from coordinate 160,171 downwards.
GCTGAATCAGCGCCTGATAGGCCCTCTCAAGCTCAACCAAAGTCAATCGCACATCTCGAGCTGCTGGCGCCTGCGCGATGCCTTCGCCGGTTGCCTGATCGATCGTCGCGGCAGGGGGTGTGCTCGGTTGATCGGCGATAGGATCGCTTGCCGGTCGTTCAACGGGCCGAACAGGCTCAGGTGTGAGCAGTGACGTATCGACTGCCGGGGTCTGATCCCCGCTCGATGCGGGCGGCGTTGTGCCTGGGACGTTGTTCGAGCCGGGTTGTGGCTCAGGGGTTTCACTGGTACGGCGTACCGGTTCAGGGGTCGCCAAGATGTCGCTCCCCGCAGGGGTAGAGACATACGTCTGGGCTTCGGCCTGCGTCGCCGCCCGTACGAACTGAGAATGCAAGTAGGCGCGGGCGGGGCGTGGCGTAGCCACGCGATACCCCACAAGCGTCCCGGAATCGTCCTTGACGTGTTCCATCAGCCGAAGTTCAGTACCCGCAGGAAGCGGCTCATCCAGAAGCGACTTCCAACTCTTGCTCAGACCGCCAACGACATTTGCCGCCCGCAGCCGGCTCGGTGACGTCAGACGAACGCTCTTGCCGTCAGCCGTTGCTGCGGCTTCTGAAAGCGGAACAAATGCGCTCGAACCCGCCGGATACTCCACGCGCAGCCATCCCGCGCCCTCACCATCAACGCGAAGCACCGTTCCCTGACGCAAATGCCCCACCCGATAGAAGCGGTCGAGATCGCCGCATCGCAGTGGGACGTCATTGGCGAGCACGACGACATACCGCGCGGGCACGGTCGTGACGTCGGCAAGCGCCGAGAACGATGCGATTGTCAACCCGGCGACGACGGCGACCAGCCGGCGCCCGGCCGGGGCAAGCATGCGACGGGAAGGGCCGTTGGGGGGGGTCGAGCGTGTGGTCATGGGCGCCTCCGTGGCTGACGATTGTTCCTTGAACCAACCCCGGGAACTTCCTGAGGTCGGGACGGGAAGCCGTGTGCGTCATATGATCGCCCGAAGTGTAGCGGTCGGCGCCGGGCGTGTGTCGGGCGAACCGCCGCGAGTTGCGCAAGGCTCCGGGCTTTTCCCGGGTCGTGTCGCGGCGGGTCCGGATCGCCCGGAAGATCCTCCTTATGACCCTATGACCAGATGCACCATGAAGAGTTTGTCGGCGGGAGTGCTCGCCGGCGTGCTAGTGCTCAGTGCGGGGTGTGCAACGCCGTTCCGCGACGTTCGGACGGAGGAAACGCTCCGCCGCAGCTTGGTGGAAACAGTCCGTCGTGAACTGGCGGCCCCCGCACGCGCACCCGACCGAACACTCACCCAGCGGGAGAGTTCGCTCGAAGCTTTCATCCGTGACATGAACTTGCAGACACGGGTACGTGAGCTCGACGCCTTGGCAGGGCCGCAGTCGTGGAATTTCGACGCCGAGCATCTGCCGATGGGCGAAGACCTTCAGGGGCAGGTGGTGCGGACGGTCGGCATCACCCTCGAAGACGCGATCCGGCTGGCCGTTCAGAACAACCTGCAGGTTCAGTTTGCCCGACTGGCGCCGGCCGTCAACGAAGCCCAGGTGCAACAGGCCGAAGCCGCCTTCGACTGGGTATTTTCAGCAAGTCTCGAAGCCGAACGTACGCGCCGACCCACGGCCGACCGAGGCACTTCGCCGCTGTTCCTGCAGGAACGCACCCGTAAAGAAGACAGCATTACCTTCAATTCGGGGTTCCGGCGGCAACTGGTGACGGGTGGCCAGTTCAGCGTGCAACATCGCTTCCGGTATTCGGAGCTTGAGGAATCAGGCTTTTTCAGCAAGCCCAATCCATCGCACGACATGGATACCTCGCTTCAGTTCGACCTCCCCCTGTTGCGGGGGTTCGGATCGGACGTGACCCTGGCCGAGGTGCGCCTTGCCAAGAATGCTGAGCGCGAGGCGATTGCGCTCCTCAAACGCGACGTCATCCGGATCGCGCTCGAGACCGAGCGAGAATATTGGCGGCTGCTTCAGGCCCATCGCGATGTGCTCATCCTCAAGAGCCTGCTCGATCGCGGCGTGGAGGTTTTCGGCCAGGTTCGGGCGCGCAGCGGTCTGGATGCCGATCCGGCCCAGGTGGCCAGTGCTTCGGCCCGCGTGGAAGAGCGCCGGGCGAACCTGATCAGCGCGCAGAACCTGCTGCGCCGATCGAGTGATCGCCTTAAGGTGTTGATCAACGATCCGCATCTTCCGGTCAGCGGGCAGGTTTTGCTGTTGCCCTTGAACGATGCGCCTGATGCGCCGATCGTCTACAGCATCGCCGATGCCATCGCTTCGGCGATCGAGCACCGCCCTGAGATCGATCAGGCGATCCTATCGATCGACGATGCGACAGTCCGGCGTCTCGTGGCCGACAATCGCCGCCTGCCGCAACTCGACCTGCGCCTGCAGACGCGGATCAACGCGCTCGACCGCCGACTCGGCGGAGCATATGAAGAATCGGTCGATGCCCAGTTCATCGACTTTCTCGTGGGCTTGTTTTTTGAGCAGCCTATCGGCAACCGTTCGGCGGAGGCCCTCTTTCGGCAGCGATCACTCGAACGCGAGCAGGCCGTGTTGTCATTCAAAAACACGGTGCAGCAGGTCACGCTTGAGGTCAAGAACGCGCTCGACAACGCCGTCACCAGTTACCAGCTCATCGAACAGCGCAAGATCGCGAGACTTGCCGCCGCCGAGACGCTTCGAGTCTTGCTCACACAGAAACGCACAACCGGCGGATTCACCATCGAGCGCCTCGAGGTCGAGTTGAACCGCCAGGAGGGCCTGGCCAACGCCGAGCGCGCGGAAGTACAGGCGATGGTCGATTACAACGTCTCCATCGCAGAACTGCATTCGGCGATGGGCCTGCTGCTCGAACGCAACCGCATTCGGTTCGTCGTTCCGGACAATCCCGGCGCTTCGCGTCGATGAAAGACCAAGGAGGCCACGATGCACCGACGCGAGTTCATCGGCGCGACGACGGTGGGCGTGGTAACGGCCGCGGCCACGGCCGCGGCGTCGGCGGTACCGGAGCCGACGATCCCTCCGTCTCATCAACCGGTTGCACAGGGGCGCCTCAAACAGTCGGTCTGCCGATGGTGCTACGGCCGGATGGACTTGAACGAACTCTGTGCCGCCGCGCGTGACTTAGGGCTGCGCAGCGTCGAGTTGCTCGGGGAAGCCGAATGGCTCGTTCCCGCCCGATACGGCCTCGTGTGCGCGGTGGCCAACGGGCCGACATCCATCGCCGATGGGCTCAATCGCGCCGAACTGCACGATCGTTTCGTCGCCGAGAGCGAGCGACTGCTCCCGCTGATTGCAGCCGCGGGAATTCCGAACATGATCGTCTTCAGCGGCAACCGTCGCGGCATGAGCGATGACGAAGGCATTCGGAACTGCATCCTCGGATTGAACCGCATCAAGCCGCTGGCCGAGCGTCACGGCGTGACGATCATCATGGAATTGCTCAACAGCCGGGTCGATCACAAGGACTATCACGCCGACCGAACATGGTGGGGGGTCGAGGTTGTCAAGGGCGTCGGCTCGGAGCGGTGCAAACTGCTCTATGACATCTACCACATGCAGATCATGGAGGGCGATGTCATTCGCACGATCCGCGACAATGCCGCATTCATCGGCCACTATCACACCGGCGGCGTGCCCGGGCGGCGCGAGATCGACGACACCCAGGAACTGCACTATCCCGCCATTTGTCGGGCGATTGCCGACACGGGCTTTGAAGGCTACTTCGGGCAGGAGTTCATCCCCTCCCGCGACCCGATCGAGAGCCTTCGCCAGGCCGTGCGCATCTGCACCGTGTGATGCCTTTGCTTCGAGCCGGCGGTTCGGCGGCCCGCGCGCTGTTCACAGCGAACGCAAAGCCGAGACCAGCGCATCAATGTGCTCGGTGGTGTGCGCCGCCGAGATCTGCACGCGCAGCCGGGCGTGCCCTTCGGGCACCACCGGATAGCCGAAGCCGATGACGAAAACGCCTTTCTCCAGCAGGCGCTTGCTCATCGCGATTGCGCGGGCCGTATCGTGGACGATGATCGGGCAGATCGCTGTGGGCGATTCCAGCACTTCCAGTCCTGCCTCGCGAATTCTCGCCCGAGCATAGGCGACATTGTCCTTCAGGCGCTGCACCCGTTGCGGTTCGCGCATGAGAATCTCGATCGCCGCATTGGCGCTGCACGCCACCGTCACCGGCAGCGCGTTGGAAAAAAGCGTCGGACGACCGCGCTGCACCAGGAGTTCGATACCTCGCTTCGGGCCGGCAACGAACCCACCCGCCCCGCCTCCCAGGGCTTTGCCCAATGTTCCCGTGAAATAGTCGACCGCGCGCAGCGGGTCGATGTCATCGGCCTGCGCGTTGTCGACCGAAGAATCTCCGCCGGGAAGCATGCCCCAGTGCTCGTGCGTTCCGCGGCCGGTGCGCCCCATCACGCCGTGCCCGTGCGAATCATCTACGATGAGCTTCGCGTCATATTTGTCGCAGAGCGCGCGAATGCCGGGCAGATCGGCAATGTCTCCCTCCATGCTGAACACGCCGTCGGTCACCACCCACGCCTGGCCCGTGCATTCTTCGTTGTCCTGAGCCTCGCGCAACCGGCGCTCAAGGTCGTCAAGGTCGCTGTGCCGATACACCGCCTTCAGCACACCCTTCTTGATCACCGGCGTCAGCCGCATCGCATCGATGATGCACGCGTGGTTCAGTTCGTCTGAAATGATCACATCGCCCGGCTCGCAGAACGTCGGGAAAAGTGCTTCCGTCGCCGTCCAGCACGAAACGAACGTGTACGACGATTCCGTGCCCATATACCGCGCGATCGTGGCTTCCAGCCGCTCGTGCGGTTCAAACGTGCCGCAGATGAACCGCACGCTCGCCGTTCCCGCGCCGTAGGCACGAAGGGCTTCGATGCCGGCCTCGACCACTTCAGGGTGGTTGGCCAGCCCGAGATAGTTGTTCGAGCAGAAGCACAGGGCCTCAAAATGCCGACCATCGGCCCCGCGCATCCTTACAACAGCGTCCATCGGCGAATCGAGCACCTGCAGGTGCTTGTATTGCCCGCTCTCGCGCAGCATGCGCAGCGTTGCATCAGTTCTGGCGTCAAAACTCGATGAAAGGGCCGATGGCGTGTTCATGGCGTGGCTCCAGCCTTAGAAGGCGTTCAACGCTTCGCGGGCTGTCGCCCGCCGCCGCGGGACGAGTGTACCCCGCCTGATCCCGCATCGGCAGGTATCTACCGAAGATCACGCGACGACGCGCACCACTCCAGCTACGCCCAGCGCCAGCAACACCGCGGCGACGCAGAGCCGATACCACCCGAACGGCTCAAGCCCGTGGCGATTCAGGAATCGCACGAGCCACTTCACCGCGATGGCCGCCGCGATCATCGCAACCAGCATGCCCAGCATCACGTTGCTCCAACCCAGGGTCTCAAAAAGATTGGGCACACCATGTTGCTTCGATTCGTGCAGGTTCTTGTACAGTTTGTAGACCGTCGCTCCGCCGAGCGTCGGCAGCCCGAGAAGAAAGCTGAACTCCGCAGCCTGGCGCGGCCGCAGCCCCACCAGCACCCCGCCGCAGATCGTCATCATCGATCGGCTCATGCCGGGCCACATCGCAAAGCACTGAATCACACCGATCACCAACGCCTGTTTCAAAGTCACGTCGGTTGTCCCACGCATGGGGCCGGGGCGTTCACTCAGTCTTCCCGGGGCGATGATGCGCCGATCCAGGCCGATCATCAGCACACCGCCGAGCGCCAGCGCCAAGACCACCGGGCCGAGACTGAAGAGGTGCCGCTCGATCACCGGCTCAAGCAACACACCCAGTACTGCGGCCGGCGCAAAGGCAACCAAGATGGCCAACGCCAGCCGCAGCCCCCCTTGGTCCTTCCCGGCCAGGCCGCGGAGCATCCGCCAGATACTCGGCCAATACAACCCGATCACAGCGAGAATCGCCCCGCCTTGAATCACAATGTTGAAGGCATTGATCGCGTGCCGTTCCGCCGGGTCATCCAGGCCCATCAGCGACGACGCAATGATCAGATGTCCCGTCGAACTGACCGGAAGATACTCGGTGATCCCTTCCACCAGGCCGAGGATGATCGCTTGCCACCATTCCACGGCCGGTGCCTCCTCCGTAGTCTTCGTTCGTATTCCCGCCGACTGTAGAGTGTCGGCGATGACCGATACCCCTCTGCACGCCATCTTCATCGAAGATCCGGCCGATCCACGCCTGACGCCCTACCTCAACCAGAAGGACGCCTGGCTCCGAGCATCCCATAACCCCGATCGCACTCCCGGCGCACCAAATGACGACAAAGGGCGCTTCATCGCCGAGGGCGAACTCGTCATCGCGCAACTTTTGCGGTCCACATTCCAGGTTGAGTCCGTTCTCACCACGCCCGCCCGACTTCGCCGCATCGAGCAGCTCGTCAAACCCGCACTGCATACGCCGCCTCTCATGGTCGTCGCCCAGGAACTCATGGACACCATCACCGGCTTCCATGTCCATCGGGGCATGCTGGCCTGCGGCAAGCGTCCGCCCGCAACCAATGCAACGGACCTGCTTGCCCGAGCGGATCTTGTCGTTGTCCTTGTCGATCTTGCCAACCATGACAATGTCGGTGGCATCTTCCGCTCGGTTGCGGCCCTCGGAGGGCCCCGTGCTGCGGTGCTCTTGACTCCTGGATGCTGCGATCCGCTCTACCGCAAGGCCATCCGGGTCTCCATGGGACAGGTTTTTCACGTTCCCTGGAACTGGGGAAAACCCTCGTCGAACGCGCTGCGACAGCAACTCCTCGAAGCGGGGTTCACCACTATTGCGATGTCTCCTGATGCGTTGGAGAACCTCTCGCCATGCCTAGGCAATTCCACCCACAAGACGGCTCTGCTTCTCGGACCTGAAGGCCCGGGCCTGAGCCACGACTGGCTTCAGATTGCCGACAGACGGGTGAGAATCCCCATGGCCCCGGGGGTCGATTCCCTCAATGTCACCGTTGCGGCATCAATCGCACTTTACGTCCTCGGTTCGAGACTGAACGCATGACCGCAGCAGGATGCATGGGTTCTGCTCGAACTTCGTAGTGTCGGCTCCGTTACAATACAAGCGATCCCGTGCGCCCGTCAGTGCGAATCTCCATTTGACGGTCCGTTCGAGATGGCCCGCTCGATGCGACTGCTCGTGCGGCGGTTCCGGACTCACAGGAGGTTGCGATGTCGATTCGCCGTTGGGCAGTGTTGATGTTGGCGGGGTGCATGGTCGGGATTGCCCAAGCCGACATCGAACGCGAGGGCGCCGGCGAGCGTCGCGCGACCCTTGATGCCATGGAGCGCAAGCCCGCCCCCGAGGGGCTTTGGAGCCATCTCACCGACTGGCACGGCCTTGAAAAACCGTTCACCGAGGCCGATTTCGCCGGCAAAGTCGTCGTGGTCTGCACGTGGGCAAGGTGGTACCAACCATCCGTGCGCGCGCTGTCCATTCTCAAGGATCTGCAGGACCAGTACGGCGAACGCGGTCTGGTCACGATCGCCGTCCATAACCCGCGCGGCTTTAACGCCGAAGAGGCGGCTCGCCGCGCCGCTGAACTTCGCTCCCTCGTTGCGTTCGACCATACCGGCGCTTTCCGCGAAATGCTCCACGTCGATCAAGACCCCGATTTCTACGTCTTCGATCGCGCGGGCCAGTTGCGCTACGCCGATATCACCAACGCCGCGGTGGCCCCTGCTGTTCAAGAACTGATCGGCGAGACTCGTGCTCAGGCCGAGCGGCTCACCGATCGCCTCGAAGCCGAACGCCGGCAGCGTGACGAGGCCTTCCGTGCGACGGATGCCATCAATCCCGAAGTCGACTTCCGCATACTTCCTGACCTTCCGTTCATTCCCCCTGCGGCCGAAGACTGGCTCAACATCACCTGGCCTAGGCTCCCGGTCGATCCCAACAACCCCGTCGTTTCACAACAGGCTTCGCCCATCGCCGTGCCGATCCCTCCGGCCGCGGGCATGTTCCCGCCGGTGCAGCCATCGCGGGCCGGACGGGCGACCGTCGTGTATTTCTGGCACCCGGATCACCCCCGGACCTACGAGCGGGTGATGTCCAACATGGACCGCCTCTACCGCGCCCGCGGACGAGACCTCATCGTGATCGGGGTGGTCTCCAGCTTCTCCGCACAGTCGGGGTTCGGCGAAACCGACACATCCGCCGAGACGCTCCGCCTGGGCCAAACGCTCATGGGCATGATCCAGACTCGTCGACTTCAACACTGGCTCACGGCCGACCTTGCCAACACCATGCTCTCGGCGGTTCGAGGCGGGCAGATGTCCTATCAGTCGCAATCCCCCGAGGCCTACGCCGCGGTAATCAGTTCTGACGGCATCCTTCGCTGGCACGGCAACCCGCTTACGTCGTCCTTTGATGCCGCGGTCGATCAGGTACTTCGGGTTGATCCGGGCATCAGGGCTCGCCGGGCCGCTGAGGATGAGTACATCCGGACCAATCCGCGTTAACGGGGTCGCGCGCCCGTGGCGCAACCGCTCTTCCACATCGTGCTCTACCGGCCCGAGATTCCCAACAACACGGGGAACATCGGTCGTACGTGCGTGGCACTCGGCTGCGCCCTGCACCTCATCCACCCACTGGGATTCGAGATTTCAGAAAAAGCCTGCCGCCGCGCCGGGCTTGACTACTGGCCTCGGCTGACGCTGTTCGAGCACGCAGACTGGTCCACCTATGTCGCCGCGACTGCGGGTGCGCGCCGATGGTTTCTTTCCACCCGAGGGCGCGTCTGCCTCTTCGATGCCGAACTCGCCCCAGGCGACCACTTCATTTTCGGGCCGGAGACCTCCGGCCTGCCCGAGCAAATTCTTACCGGGCAAGAACCGGCAACCGTGCGACTGCCCATGCTCCCGGGAGAACGTTCCCTCAATCTCGCGACCGTGGCCTGCACCGTCGCGTACGAGGGCGTTCGGCAGCTGCTTGTTCGCAAAATAGTAGGAATTGACGCAGGGTTTTCTCTGAATCTTCCGTGAGTTGGGTCCTAATTTGCCGCTTGGCACTTGACAAACACGGGCGAACTCGTTCCCCGGATTGTGCGTATGGATAGGCGACGACACGTTGGATTCGACCCACACAGATCTCTCTCTCCTCCAGTGTGCCGCCCCTCACCGAGGGGCGGTACACTTTTTGTCGAGTGACCAAGACCACGATCACAACCCGTAGTGGTGTCCGCCGCACGCGCCTCGCGTCTGCCGGCTTCGCCCTTGTCTGCCTCACCATGCTGCCTTCTTGTCAGCGCCAGTTGTTCGATGCGCCGGCCATGAGCCAGTTCGAACGCTACGACCGCTGGCGCGACGATTACCAGGATCCATACACCTACGACGCGTGGGGTGACCGGAGGCCCAACCTTCGCGCCAGGCTCTCACAGCCGCGCTGATTTCGGGCTGGAACGGGCCGCTCGCGCTGCGCGCTGAAGCGCAGATGACAACCCCTGCACATCTCGGCGACGTTCGAATGAACGCACTACACTACTACGGTGACGATTCGATGCATCGATTTCAAAGCGCAGTGCGGCCGATGCCCGATGGCATCACGTCGCGTTGCTCAACATGAGGAATCTGCTTCGCCGGGCGCCAAGGCAGGCTCTCGGCCACGATCCGCCGAAATACCGCTTCGGTGGTTTGCCCGTCGCCCATGAGGGCTTTCCGATCCCAGGTCCATCGGCATGCATCCCGCGTGTGCCGGCCGACAGCAAGGAACGCTGACGCATGACCAGATCATCCCCGAAGGCTGCTCGCCGCAAGCCCTCCTCGCGTCGCAGGACCGCACGACAGAAAGGCGTCTCCGCGCGAACCAAGGTCGTCTGGGGCTCACTGCTTGCCGCCATGACCGGCGGCGCGGGAATGCTCTTCATGCTCGAAGGCGCCGGCATGCCCCGCCTTGATGGGATGGCCCTTCCCGCACTCGCGGCGACCAGCGGGCCGGCTTCGGTCGAGGGGATCTTCCGCACACGGACGGACCTTGACCGAGCCCGCTGGAAGGCCATCGTCATTCATCACACGGGTGCCCCCTTCGGAACGCCGGAATCCATCGACGCCGCCCATCGCGAACTCGGGCTGCGCGGGCTTGGGCACCACTTTGTCATCGGCAACGGCTCAGGCCTCGGCGATGGTGAGATCCACGCGGGCTACCGCTGGCTCGATCAACTCCCGGGCGCCCACGCCTTGGGCGAACAGGCCGAGTGGTTCGATCGCCATTCCCTGAGCATCTGCCTCGTCGGCGATGGCGACCGCCGCCAGTTTACCCGAGCGCAGATTCTGCGGACCTCACAACTGGTGATGACCCTGGCGCGGGAGCTGGACATTCCCCCGGACCGGATCTATCTCCAGAAGGAATTGGCCCCTGTTACCGATCCGGGCTTCCATTTTCCTGAAGGGGTCTTCCGGGAAATGCTCGCCGGACTGCGGTAGGGCCTTCAAAACGCCGATCACGAAATGCGGACGTTGCCTCGCCGGGCTTGACTCGCCATACTGCGAGGCGAACATCCGACGTCGAGGGCCGTTCTTCTCCCTCGGCGGCGTGGGGCCACCACCCCCCCGACACGGTGTGTCGAGCGGGCCGGAGCACACGTGTCCCGAGAACTTGGGTAATTCCACACGCATGGACGGGGAGCAGGTGCAGTTCAAGAAAGGCGAACTGGTTGAGGGCTACCGCATTCTGGCGGATCTCGGCCAGGGGGCCGCTTCGTCCATATATCTTGCCCAGGACCAGAAGACCAAGCAGATCTGGGCACTCAAGCACGTCATCAAGCACGAGCCGAAAGATCAGCGATTCCTCGACCAGGCCGAGCAGGAGGCCAAGGTCGCCCAAGCCCTCGATCATCCCGGCGTCCGCAAGATTGAAAGGGTCATCAAGCGCGGGTCGTTCCTCGCCACCCGCGAACTGATCCTCGTGATGGAACTCGTCGACGGCGTCAGCATGGAGCGTTCGCCGCCGCGCACCTTCGAGCATGCCGTCCACATCTTCCAGCAGGTCGCCGATGCGATGCACCACATGCACGAACGCGGCTGGGTGCATGCCGACATGAAGCCCAACAACATCATCGTCGACGATCAGGCCAACGCCAAGATCATCGACCTCGGACAATCCTGCCGCATCGGTACGGTGAAAGAGCGCATCCAGGGCACTCCCGATTACATCGCCCCGGAGCAGGTGCACCGAAGGGCCATCACCGCGAGAACCGACATCTACAACCTCGGTGCATCCATGTACTGGGTGCTGACGCGCCAGCACATTCCCACCGCGTTGGCCAAGGGTGATTCGCTCGTCGGTTCGCTCGATGACAACCTGATCGAAAAACCGACCCCGGCGATCGATCTCAACCCCAAGATTCATCCCAAGCTCAACGAACTGATCATGCACTGCGTCGAGGTCGATCCGGAAAAACGACCCGCCGATATGCGCATGGTTGCCGACCGGCTCAATCTGATCCACGGCATCCTGCTCGCCTCCTCAAGCAAGATGCAGACTCGTACCCCCGTTCCCGACGAAGAAACCCTCGCCTGATGCCGCCCGACGGGCAATCGGCCGCAGCGCGGGGGGTGCTCCCGCTCTCGCCCGATCCCCCGGGTCCGAGTGCCCTTCTCGTGTTTTCGATCGACCTGGCCAACCCCGATGCCGTCTGCCGCGCCTTCCTCGACGGAGCCAAGGCCAATCGCACCGCGTCATGTCGCCGTGGGTCCATAGATCTTATCAACGCCCCCGGCCGCCTGATCGCCACCGGCGATATCCACGACAACCCCGCACACCTCGCCAGGCTGATCCGTGCCGCGGGTCTCCTGCCTTCCGACGAGCAGCCTGAGGCGCCCCTCCGGCCTTGCCATCTGACGCTCCACGAACTGATCCATTCCGACCGACTCATCAACGGCATGGATTTCAGTTATCGCGCTCTCGCCCGTGTTGCGCTGCTCAAGCAGGCCCATCCGGAATATGTCCACACCCTGCTGGCCAACCACGAACTCAGCCAGATCATCGGCGCAGGCATCATCAAAGACGGCATCAAGGTTGTTCAGGTTTTCGATGAAGCGCTCGATTACGTCTTCGCAGACGAAGCCGACCGTGTGCGTGCGGCGATCGAGGTCTTCATCCGGTCTATGCCCATCGCCCTTCGCGCCCGCACGCCGCGGGGCGACATTTTGTGCGCCCACAGTCTGCCCGGGCTGGGCATGATGACGCGATTTGATCCCACCATCCTTGATCGCGATCTGACCGATGATGACTACGTGCCGCGATCAGGCTCGGCCCACCAGATGGTCTGGGGACGCGGATATGACGCGGAACAACTTGAAGATCTCGTCGAGCGATGGGGCGTCAACCTCTTCATTCTCGGCCATGAAAAAGCCGAGTTCGGCGCAAAGTTCGTACCCCCCAACGCCATCGTGCTCAACAGCGACCACGATCGCGGCGTCTATCTCCCCATCGACTTGGCCGATCCGCCGACTCCGGAACAAGCGATGGAACGGGTCGTCCCTCTCGCCGGCGGAAATGACGACTGATCCGATCCCTTCTCCGCCACCGCCTTCTGCCTGCCCGCGCGTCGGTCACCGGCGCAAACCCGTTGCGGCGTTCGCCTCCGGCCATCCCGAGGGTGTTTCATCGCCGTACGCCAGTTTCCATAACCGCGCAAGCAGTTCCCCAAGCCCCACGCGTGCCGCGCCGCTGATTCCCATGACATCGACATCCGGTGGCAGCTCGCGCTTGAGTGCCGCGATCGCGTCGGCCTGCTCCTGCTCGTCAAGCAGATCTAATTTGTTCAGCACCACAAGTTCGGGCTTGGCCGCGAGCGCGGCCGAATGCGCTTCCAGCTCACGGCGAATCATGCGATAATTCTCCGCCGGCGTCGTCTCGCCGTCGGGTACGGCGTCGAGCAGATGCACAATCACGCGCGTCCGCTCGATGTGCCGCAGAAACTCAAGCCCAAGTCCCGCGCCCGTCGCCGCTCCCTCGATCAGCCCCGGCAAGTCCGCCAGCACAAGCCGACGCGAAGCATCGACCTCGGCGATCCCCAGTTGCGGTCCGAGAGTCGTGAACGGATAGTTCCCGATCTTCGGGTCCGCCCTCGTCAGGCTTTTCAGCAGCGTGCTTTTTCCCGCATTGGGTTTCCCCACCAGGCCCACATCCGCGATCAGTTTCAGTTCGAGCCGCAGCCGGAAAAACTCACCTTTTTCTCCCGGGGTGAATTCTCGCGGCGTCTGGTGCGTCGATGATTTGAAATGCTCGTTCCCGTAGCCGCCTCGCCCGCCACGCGCGATCACCGTTCGTTCGCCGGGCTTCATGTCGTGGATCAGTTCGCCCGTTGCATCATCAAATACCATCGTGCCCGGCGGAACCTTGATGACCAGATCCGCCGCGGCAGCGCCGTACTGCTGCTTGCCCCGCCCCGGCTCGCCCGACTGTGCCTTCCAGTCGCGCAACCCTCGAAAGTCATACAGGGTGTTCAGCCCCGTATCGGCAAAAAACACCACGTCCCCGCCCTTGCCGCCGTTGCCGCCGTCAGGGCCACCCTTGGGCATCGCCTTACCGCGATAGAACGAGACGCACCCGTCGCCCCCGTCTCCCGCCCGAACTGTTATCAGCGCCCGATCGACAAACATGCCCAAAGCCTAGGAACCCCCCGCCTGCGGCGATCGGCATTCCATGCGAAATGGGATACCATGCCTGCATGACCGATCGGACCCGGCAGATCCTGACCCAACGTCGGTCCATACGCCCGGTACCTGAACTCCAGACCCCCATCAGCGATCACCTCGCGGAACTTCGTTCACGCCTCGACGCAGAGCGCAAGGCCTCGGGCAAGGCGGGCGATGCGTGGGCATCGGTCGCGCCCGACGACCTAAAGGCCATGGCCGACGTCGTCGGCCTCGTCCGCGGCGTGCTCACGCTGCGCTGCCGCGATTCCGCCGCACACTTCGAGGTCGATCGTTGGCTGCGTACCGAGGGCCGCGGTCTCCTCCTTTCCGCAGCCCACGCGCCGGTCAGGCGTATAAAACTCGTCAACGGCCCCACGCCCACGCCGCTCGACCGCCCGCCCGGCTCGCTGTGAATGTCTTGAGCGACCCGAAGCAGCCTCGTGCGGGCAACGGGCGCATCACGCTTCGATTGGAGAGTTGCTCATGCTTCGCTCGTGCATCGTCGGCCTCATGCTCACATCGGTCACCTGCGCTGCGCAGCAGGCTGTGCAGGCCCCCCTCATCCCTCGCGAAGTGTTTTTCTCGAACCCCGATCGGGCTTCCGTCCAGATCAGCCCCGACGGCTCGACGCTCAGTTGGCTCGCTCCGCACGGCGGCGTCCTCAATATCTGGATCGCCCCAGTTGATCGCCCGGAAGCCGCACGCCCCATCACCCGCGACACCGGGCGCGGTATTCAGAACTATCAGTGGGCTTGGACCAGCAAGCACGTGCTCTACCTCCAGGATCTCGGCGGCGACGAGAACTGGAAACTGCATGCCGTCTCCATCGAAGACGGCGCCGACCGCAATCTCACGCCCTTTGAAGAGATTCTCGACGACGACGGCAATCCCATCATGCTCCCCAGCGGCAAGCCGCTGCGCCCCACCGTCCGTATCGAAGCCACCAGCCCGCGTCATCCACACCACGCGCTCATCGGGCTGAACAATCGCGATCCACGTCACCACGATCTCTACAAAATCGACCTGCGCACCGGCGACCTCGAACTGATCCAACTCAACCACCAGTTCATCAACTACGTTGCCGATCGAGATCTCAAGGTCCGCTTCGCCATGCAGCTTGCTCCCGACGGCGGCTCAATCGTCCTCAAGGCCGATGAGCATGGCGGCTGGGTCGATGGCTTCACCATCCCCGGCGACGACATCAACACCACCAACATCCTCGGTTTCGACGAGGCGGGGAAACTGCTCTACCTCACCGACAGTCGCGGTCGCGACACCGCCGGATTCAGCGTCATGGATGTCCATTCCGGACGCCTGCAACTCCTTGCTCACGACATCCGCGCCGACATCACCGGCGCCATGTTCCATCCGACGAAGTTCTATCCCCAGGCCGTGGTCAGCAATCCCATGCGGGCTGAGTGGCAGGTGATCGACCTCACCATCGAAAGCGACTTCAAAGCCGTCAAGTCCCTCTCTGCCGGTGATGCTTCCGTCACAAGCCGCTCTGCCGATGATCGCCTTTGGGTCGCTGCCGTCTCGCGTGATGATGGTCCTGTCCGCTATTACCTCTACGACCGTGACAAGGGCAGCGCGCGTTTCCTCTTCACCAATCGCTCCGCCATCGAAGACCTTCCCCTCGCGCAGATGCACGGCGTCGTCATCACCAGCCGCGACGGCCTTCGACTCGTGAGTTACCTCACCCTCCCCCCCGGCATCTCCACGCGCGCAGCGGCACGCCCGGCCGATCCTCTTCCCATGGTGCTCCTTGTGCACGGCGGGCCCTGGGCACGCGACACATGGGGCTACAACCCCATCCACCAATGGCTTGCCAATCGCGGATACGCCGTCCTCAGCGTCAACTTCCGCGGATCCGTCGGCTTCGGCAAAAATTTCATCAACGCCGGCGATCACGAGTGGGCCGGCAAAATGCACGATGACCTCATCGACGCCGTCAACTGGGCCGTCAAAGAAGGCATCGCCGATTCCGCGCGGATCGGCATCATGGGCGGAAGTTACGGCGGATATGCCACCCTTGTCGGCCTCACCTTTACGCCCGAGGTCTTCGCCTGCGGCGTCGATATTGTCGGCCCTTCCAACCTCAACACCCTGCTGGCAACCATCCCTCCCCATTGGAAGCCGCTGATGGACTATTGGGCTAAGCGTGTGGGCGACCCGCGCACCGAAGAGGGCCGCGCCATGCTCGAAGAACGCTCACCCCTCAATCGTGTCGAGGCCATCGTTCGCCCGCTGCTCATCGGCCAAGGCGCAAACGACCCGCGCGTCAAGCAGAGCGAAAGCGACCAGATAGTCCAGCGCATGATGGAGCGCGGCATCCCCGTCACCTATGTCCTCTTCCCCGATGAGGGCCACGGCTTTGCCCGTCCCGAAAATCGTCGCGCTTTCTTCGCCGTGACCGAACTCTTCCTCGGCGAACATCTCGGTGGCCGAACCGAGCCGTTCTCTGATGATTTTGTCGATTCCACGATCACGGTGCCCGAGGGCGCAACCGAGATCCCCGGTCTCACCGAAGCCCTCAGCACCATCCCCCCTCGCTAGAGCACTTCTCCCCTGCGTGCTCCGTCGTGCTGCCATGCAGCAGCTCATCGGCGAGGTCAGCGCCGAACGACATTCCTGGAGACACGCTCATTGCCCACCAGTTCCGGGGGGGGGGCGACCGACTTGGGAACCCCCTCTGTGCTCAGGAAATACCGCCAGTGCCGAGAATCTTGGTCCCGACGCAAAGTCTCCCCGCCGACGCGCCGATACCTCCCGCCGGACAGACCGAAAAACCGGCACGGAGGGCGCTATGCCTACCCCAGAACAGCGTTTGCAGACCGTCGACAACGCGATTCGCGAAATCAGCCACATCGCAACCTTGCCGGAAATCACCGTCAAGATCGTCGAGTTGGTCGAGAACCCGAAGTCCACCGCCCAGGATCTCCACAAGGTGATTTCCCAGGATCCGGCCCTTTGCAGCCGAATCCTCAAGGTCGTCAACAGCTCGTTCTACGGCCTCCCGGGACAGATCGGCTCGATCAATCGCGCCATCGTCATGCTCGGGTTGAATGCCGTCAAGAACATCGCCATCGCCGCAAGCCTTGTCAAACTCTTCCGCGGCGGCGACCTCGGCAAAGGCTTCAGCGCCAAGCAGATCTGGGATCACAGTTCGCTGACCGCAGGCTGCTGCAAGCTCATCAGCGATCAGCTCAAGCTCGGCCTCAATGACGAAGCCTATCTTGCCGGCCTCGTGCACGACATCGGCATCGTCGTCGAGATGCAGTTCGATCGCAACAAGCTGATCGAGGCCCTCCAGAAAACCAGTTGCGATTCCGCCGGAGCACCCGCCAACGACCTGCTGACCATCGAAGACGCTGTCTTCGGCGCCAACCATCAGGACTTCGGCATGGCCCTCTGCGAGAAGTGGAAGTTCCCCAAGAACTTCAGTTACGTCACCGGCTTCCACCACCGCCCGCTCGATCTCGCCTTCGAGAATCGCACCCTCACGTGCGTCGTCTACCTTGCGGATCGTCTCGCCGCCGAATTCCCGACGCCCTTCCGCGCTGATCTCCATTCCCTCGACATCGACGCCGGCGTCCTCGATCAACTCAAGATCACTTCTGATCGTCTCAAGTCCATCCGCGACGCGATGCACAACATCGTGAAAGCGCCCATGGACGCGGCCGCCTGAAGTTGATTCGCAAGAGCATCGTGCGCAAGCGTGGTTCCTGGGCGCGCCAGCGCAACGCGAATGGGCAACAAGCTCTCCGGCTGGGATTGCCGCGCGATCGGGGCCACACCGGCGGGGGGCACGGCTCACGCCTCACTGCGTACGGTCAGAGGCGCTCGGCCACTTGCGCCAGCGCTTGGGCTGAAGAGAGCACGGGCAAAACCTCAAAATCGACCAGATCGCGCCACTGGGCAAGCCATTGCTCGAGCAGGGCCTCGTCGTCGCATTCCATGACCTGATAGCAACGCGTGAGATCGGCGGTCACCCAACTGCCCACATAGCGCAGCCCCTCGGGGGCGAGACGGCCTCGGTCACGAAAGCGTCGATACACCGGGACGGGGTCGCCGTCACGGAAGTTATCGATCACGAGGTAGTGCATGGATGTCTCGGGATGGACGCAGGTGCGGCCTTGCGCTCTATACAGCATCAGGCGAGAGGGAAAGGCACGCGAAAACTCAGTCGCCGCCGAGGTCGGCCTCACCGAAGAGGCGGAATTCTTTGCGTCGGAGAATCTGGCCGGCGAGGGTCGGATCATCGACAGCAAGGGCGATGGTGGGGGTGCCGTTGGGGCGAAGCATCAGCGGGTAAGCAAAGTGGATGTTGAGCTCAGCGCCGAGCAGTGAGAGACAGAGGCTGCTGAGGGTGTGCCCGTGCGAAAGCTCTATGACCAGGACATCCATCTCGCCGAAGGCGAGTCGCTGTTCGCGAAGCAGGCTTCGCGCGACGCTGGCGCGATTGGTGATGAGTCGCACGACGGCGTGATCGGTCGCCTCGTGAACAGAGAGGGCACACACATGGCAGGGTGAGTGGTCGAAGAGATCAACGAGGTCATAGAGCTTGCCGACCTTGTTGGCAAGAAAAACGCTGAACTGTGTGACAGTCGGAGGCGCATAACCTTGCGCCGTGCCTGAGGGAATTCCCGCCGCGGACATACGCCGCACCCTTCCTTGGCTGTTGCGCCGCAGGCGCATCGGGCGAGGGGTTCAGGGCTTTGAAACCCCCAGTGATGACCCCTCAAGCGCACTCCACGATGCCCACCCCGAGCCTATACCCAGAGTATCACCGGGGAAAGGTCGACGCAAGAGGAGTTGAGATCAGGCGGAGAAGCTTGCGCCGCAACCGCATGAGCTTGTCGCGTTCGGGTTCTGGAAGACGAAACCGCGGCCCATGATTTCATCCTTGAAATCGACCGTGGTCCCATTGAGGTACAGCAGGCTCTTGGGGTCACAGATCACGCGGATGCCGTGCTGGATGAACTGCTCATCCGTGGCTTTGACGGTTTCAGTCAGGTCGAGCACGTAGGAAAAACCCGAGCACCCGCCACCCTTGACCCCCACGCGGAGGCAGACCTTCTCCTTATCGAGTTCCTGCTCGTCGATAATCCGGTGAATCTCTTTCGCGGCCAGCGGAGAGATGTGGACGACGGCGTCAGAGGCGGTTTCGGGTGCGGCTGGGGTTGCGGCAGACATGACAGGCTCCATGCGACGGGAAAGGTGATTGATCCTAGGTCTCAACCTTCGCGGCGAGCGAATGCTTCCCGGGGGGGTCAGTGGGCGTCGGCGGGGGCGTGTTCATCAACGGGCAGGCCGTTCTTTTTCTTGTAGTCGGCAATGGCGGCCCGAATGGCGTCTTCGGCGAGCACGGAGCAGTGGATCTTGACCGGAGGGAGCTGGAGCTCCTCGACGATCTGGGTGTTCTTGATCTCCAGCCCTTCATCAAGGCTGCGTCCCTTGAGCCATTCGGTGGCGAGACTGCTGCTGGCGATGGCCGAACCGCAGCCGAAGCACTTGAACCGGGCGTCCTCGATCTTGCCGGTCTTGTCGACCTTGATCTGAAGTTGCATGACGTCGCCGCATTCGGGCGCACCGACAAGGCCGACGCCGACATCCTTGCGTTCCTTGATTTCCTTCTGGGTTCCGAACGAACCCACGTTGCGCGGGTTCTCGTAGTGGTCGATGATTTTGGGGCCGTATGCCATGGGTGTCTCCAAAATTGCTAAATTGCTAAAGGGCAAAATGGGAAGGCCGTTCGTTCGAAGTTCTTGGGCAGGAATCTCGGCCTCGATCCGAGCTCGAAACGTTGACACAACATCATGCTTGTTCGGGCGAGTGCGCTACAGGATCGAGCCAAGAACACGTTTGATCTCCTCGAGTTCCTGAAGCGATCCTGCACCTTTGCCTGGGTGAACCAGCCTCGACGATCGCACTGCCGGATCCAGAATCTCGTTTCCGCCAACGCCTTCACCGAAATCGCTAGACACTTGCGGAAGTCCTTGAGACTCATGGCCTCGTGAGCCTCCGCGATATTCGCACCGACGGATGTACCCGCTTCGGCCAACTGATCACAAATGCGAGGGGATCGCCCATCCGCCAGCAGTTGCTCGGCGGCAACCAGACAGCGATTACAGAACGCCTCCGTTCGCGCAAGCAACTCTGGTCTGAGCCAGCCCCGTTCCATTTGCCCGACACCTTTCACGCTTCCTGAATCCTGCCTCATTGAGCGATATAGCCCTAGAGCCATTTTCCTCAGTGCGCCTGCCACTCGATCTTGCTGATGTCGATGCCCTCCTGGTGCATGTCGTAGAGCGGGCTGAGCTCCCGGAGCTTCTTCACGGCTCTGACGATCGCTTGTGCGGCGTACTCGACGTCTTCCGAGGTCGTCCAGCGGCCGAGGCTGATGCGCAGCGACGAGTGGGCGAGGTCATCGCCGACACCGATGCCCTTGAGCACATAACTCGGCTCCAGGCTCGCGCTGGTGCAGGCCGAACCGGAGCTCATGGCGATCTCCTTGGTCGCCATCATCAGGCTCTCGCCCTCGACGAACCCGAACGAGATGTTGGTCATGTGGGGCAAACGCTTCTCGGCATGGCCGTTGATCTGCACGACATCGAGCTGCGAGGTAATCGCCTGCTCGAGCTGCTTGCGCAGCGCCAGCAGGCGCTCGCCGTCCTTGTCCATCTCTGCTCGGGCGATCTCGCACGCCTTGCCAAGCCCGACAATCCCCGTGACATTCAGCGTGCCGGAGCGGAAGCCGCGTTCCTGCCCGCCGCCGTCGACCAGCGCCTGAAGGCGAACACGCGGCTTGCGCCGGCGGACATACAGCACGCCGACGCCCTTGGGGCCGTAAATCTTGTGCCCGCTGAAGCTCAGCAGGTCAATGTTGTCCTTCTCGACGTCGGTCGGCATCTTGCCGACCCACTGGGTGGCATCAGTATGGAAGAGCACGCCCTTCTCATGGCAAAGCGCGCCGATCTGCGGCACCTCGTTGATGGTGCCCATCTCGTTGTTGGCCCACATGATCGAAACGAGAATCGTGTCGGGGCGCATCGCACCCTCGATCATCGCGCGAGTCACGATGCCGTCCTTCGGAGGCTCGATGAAGGTCACATCGAAGCCTTCCTTCTGAAGCCGCTTGCACGGATCGAGCACGGCCTTGTGCTCGATGGTGCTCGTGATGATGTGCCCGCGGCCCGTGGTGCCCGGGCCGCTCTTGGCATACATGTTCGCCGCACCCCGAATGGCGATGTTGTTCGCCTCGGTTGCGCCGCTGGTGAAGATGATCTCCTTGTGGTCGGCGCCGATCAGGTCGGCAACCTGCCGGCGAGCGGCATCCACGCCTTCTTCAGCGCGCCAGCCGAACTGGTGGTTTCGGCTTCCAGGATTGCCGAAGATCTCGGTGAAATACGGGAGCATCGCTTCGACCACGCGAGGGTCGCACGGGGTGGTGGCAGCGTGATCGAGGTAGATCGGAAGCTTGACGGACATGTGGAGGCTCCCGGGCGGTCAGCCCGAATGGTGTGCGCAGTGTCAAATCGGCCATCTAAGTCCGGAATAGAGACTTAGAATCATTCCATTCTAGGATACTCAGTCAAGAGAACCCAGAGCCGGGGTACGGATTCGCCCATCCGGATAGGGAAATCCCTTATGCGGCTGAACCGGCCGTGCCCACCAGGCGCTCGTTGGTGTCGAAGCGGGCCAAGGCCGCGAGGAGCTGCTCGACCTGCTGCGGCGGGGGCATGGCAAGCATGCGCCTGCGCAGGGCAGTGACGGTTTTATGCTCGTGAGGCGGCTGGAGGAGTTCGTCTTTGCGGGTGCCGCTGGCGGCGAGATTGATCGCAGGGAAGAGCCGGCGCTCGGCGATCTTGCGATCGAGAATGAGCTCCATATTGCCGGTGCCTTTGAACTCTTCGAAGATCAGTTGATCGCCGACCGAGCCGGTATCGACGAGGCACGAGGCGATGACGGTCAGGCTTCCGGCTTCTTCAGTGTTGCGGGCGGCGCCGAAGAGCTGCTTGGGCACTTCGAGCGCCTTGGAATCGATGCCGCCGGACATGGTCCGCCCCGAACTGGCATGCCTGTTTGACCGGTTGAAGGCGCGGCCGAGCCGTGTCAGCGAATCGAGAATCACTACGACATGTTTGCCGGCCTCGACCATGCGCTTTGCACGCTCGATGCACATCGTGCTGACCGAGATATGCCGTTCGGTATCGTGGTCGTTGCTGCTGGCGATCACGCGGACTCGGCCGGGATCCCACGGCAGGCCCTCGCGGCAGAAGGCGCGACGGAAGTCGGTGACCTCTTCAGGGCGCTCGTCAACAAGCAGGACGAACACCATCACGTCGAGATGGTTGATCAGAATGCCCGCCGTGATGTCTTTGAGCAGAGTGGTTTTGCCCGCCTTGGGGGGGCTGACGATCAGGCCACGCTGGCCGCGGCCGATCGGGCAGAACAGATCGACCAGACGGCAGCTCGCCGGGCAACCTCGGTGCTCGAGTGTCAGCCGAGGCTGGGGGTCGATGCTGGTCAGTTCTTCAAACGGCTTGAAGCGGCCGGAGTATTCATCGGGTGTGAGGCCCTCGATCGCCAAGATGCGATCAACAACCCGCCGCGGGGTGCGCGGCCCTGACCTGCCTCGCCGGCGTCTGGGGAGTCTATCGGCGACTTCGACAGTGAGTTCAGCCCCGGAGCGAAGACGGAACTGTTCGACCATGGGAATGGGGACGAAAGGGTCATCCACGTGCTGGGCGAGCAGGGAGTCGGTGAGTTGGCGTATGCGGCCTTCGGCGCGCGCCGGAGATTCAAGAATGCCGGTCACGGTTCGCATGTCTGCTCTCGGTCCGCGGCGTCGCCGGTCGGGCGACTCACGGGGCGCTTCGGCAACCATTGCGTGAAGCGCAACGCCTGAAGAGGCACGAATCGGGCTTCCCGAGCGAGAGGAAACACCGGCATCGTGCCGGAAACGTCGGTCTGTCAGTGCACGGGGCTTGAATCGCCCTCGCCCGCCGCAGCATACGGCGGATCAGGATCGTCAAATCGGGGGAAGGGTCGGTAGACGCCTGATCCACCCGGGTTGAACGGGGTCGGGGGTCCGCTCAGACGGTTTCGGACTTGCCGATCTGCCATTCTTCGAGGTCGATGGGGGCCTGACGACCGAAGATCGTGACAAGCACCCGCACGGTGCCCTTGTCGGGCATGACCTCATCGACCGTGCCTTCGTATCCCTGGAACGGGCCTTCTTTGATGGTGACGTGCTCGCCTTTCTGGAAGGTGAGCTTGACCATCGGCTCTTCTTCGGGCTTGCGGCTGAGGCGCTGAACCTTTTCGACCTCGTGCTCGGCCAGCGGAGTGGGCCGGCCGGCAGCGCCGATGAAGTCGCCCACGCCGGTGGTTTCCTTGATCAGGAAGAAGACATCCTGCGGGATGCGCCCGTTGTCGTCGAGTTTCATTTCGACGAAGACATACCCGGGATAAAGCTTGGTTTCGGTGATCTTGGCCTTGCCCGCCTTGATGGTCTTGGTTTTCTCGGTGGGCACGAGAATCCGGCCGACAAGGTGCGTCATGGCCTCGATCTGCACCTTGCGCAGAAGGGTATCGCGGACGGAGTTCTCCTTGTTGCTGGCAACACGGAGGGCGAACCAATCCATACCCGGCTGGCGAAGGGGCTCTTCTTGGGGAATGCCTGGATTCTCGACGACGCTGGACATGGGGGTCTCCATCCGGTCGATGCCTCCGAGTGAGGTCATGAGGACGATCAGTTCTCAGGGGGGCGCTCAAGCACGCCGACAAACTTGAAGAAGGATGAAAGAACGGTGTCATACACAAACAACACGGAGGCCATCAGCAGGCAGGCGATGATCACCACCCACGTCGAGCCGATCACTTCCTTCCGGGTGGACCAGTTGACTTTCTTCATCTCTCCGTCGGTGGCGATGAGAAACTCTGACGATCTCTTGTTGACTCCCACGAACCAGAAGATCAACAGGCCGCCCGTGGCCACCACGACCGACAACACACCAGCCTGGATGTAGAGCGGGTTGATGACCGGTACCTCTCGGAACTGGGCGCTCATCACCGCGTTGTAGATCGGGGGCTGCCCCGGTCCGCCGGGAACCCGGATAATGTCTTCCTGCCCGGGCTTGCGATCGGCCGTGATGGTCATCGCGCGAAGCCGGAGCTGATCAGGACGCACCGACTCGACATCGGCCATGGCGAGCGAACGCCCGGGGTCGTTTCGGTCAAGAAACTGCACCGTCGCTCCGGGAGAGATCGTGCCCTGCACCCGCGTGACGCTGGCATCCCAGGCCTTGGTCGGCGTCTTTATGACGCGAGCCTGCGACCAGCCCCACGCGCCTGCGGCAAGCACCAGCGCACCGGCCAATGCGGCTGTGAGCACGCGCACCCAATAGCCCTGACCGACTTTGTAGATTCCGAATGCCATGAGTGGTTCCGATCCTCCTTCGCCCGGCCGCACGAGACGGCCCCGTCCGGAGAACACGCCGGGGAGGAATCGAACCCCCAACCTGCGGATTTGGAATCCGCTGCTCTGCCAATTGAGCTACCGGCGTATCAGAATGCCTTGAAGTCGAGAATGTCCGATGCAGGGCGCCTTCGCAATGCTGCACCGTGCAGTGCCAGGGGTTTCCATCGGGCCGCCTGCACGCCGGGCCGATGGAAACCTTGATGGCGTGTCACTTCTTCTTGATCTTGTGCAGGGTGTGCGTGCGCAGGCGCGGGCAATATTTCATCAGACCCGCCTTGAGTTTCTCCGGAATGCCGCCTTTGGCATTGATCGAGGTACGGTAGTTGAGATCACCCGACTGGGTGCACTGCAGCCACATGTATTCGCGGCCTGCGGATTTCTTCTTCGCCATCGCTCCACCTTCTTCCTGCGCGGCCTCGGGCGGCCCAACGCGTGGAAATGCCCGTTTCGGGCGCCTGATCGTAAAAGCGGCCTGTCGGCTGGTCGCCGACAGGCCGGGGAAGGCTGAACAATCCTAGGCGGCGGCCACCTGCCCCGCCGGGGATGAGACGGAAGGTCGATTACTCGATGATCTCAGTGACGACGCCCGAGCCGATCGTGCGCCCGCCCTCGCGGACGGCGAAGCGAAGGCCCTTTTCCATGGCGACGGGCTTGCCCATCAGGTCGATTTCCATCTGGACGTTGTCGCCGGGCATGCACATCTCGGCCCCGATGAGGCTGACCTTGCCGGTGACGTCGGTCGTCCGCATGTAGAACTGCGGGCGATAGTTGGAGAAGAACGGCGTGGTTCGTCCGCCCTCTTCCTTAGTGAGCACGTAGACCTCGCCCTTGAACTTGGTGTGGGGCTTGATCGACCCGGGCTTGCAGATGACCTGGCCGCGCTCGACATCGGTCTTTTCGATGCCGCGGAGGAGCAGGCCGACGTTGTCGCCCGCGATGCCCTGATCGAGCGTCTTCTGGAACATCTCGACGCCGGTGATCGTGGTGGTCTGGGGCTTCTCAGTGAAGCCGACGATCTCGGCGGCATCGCCGACCTTGATCGTGCCGCGCTCGATACGGCCCGTGGCCACGGTGCCGCGGCCCTTGATGCTGAAGACGTCTTCGACGGCCATGAGGAAGGGCTTGTCCTGCTCGCGGGTCGGCTCGGGGATGTAGCTGTCGAGCGCCTCGAGCAGCTCGTCGATGCCCTTGCAGGCGGCGTCGTCCTTGGGGTTCTCGACGGCGGCCTTGGCCTGCCCGCGAATCACCGGGGTGTCGTCGCCGGGGAAGTTGTACTTGTTGAGCAGGTCGCGGACTTCCATCTCGACGAGGTCGAGCAGCTCGGGATCGTCCACGAGGTCAACCTTGTTCAGGAAGACGACGATGTAGGGCACACCGACCTGGCGGGCAAGCAGCACGTGCTCGCGGGTCTGGGGCATGGGGCCGTCTGCGGCCGACACGACGAGGATGGCGCCGTCCATCTGGGCCGCGCCGGTAATCATGTTCTTCACATAGTCGGCGTGGCCCGGGCAGTCGACGTGGGCGTAGTGACGGTTGGAAGTCTCATACTCCGTATGCGAAGAATGGATCGTCACCGTCTTGCTCGCGTCGCGGACGGTACCGCCCTTGGTGATATCGGCATAGCTCTTGATCTCACCGCCGTGCTTGGCCGCGCACCGGGCCGACAGCGCGGCCGTGAGCGTGGACTTGCCGTGGTCAATGTGACCGATCGTGCCGACGTTCACGTGGGGTTTTTTGCGCTCGAACACGCCCTTGGCCATGGAACACCTACCTCCGACTCTTGTTCGTCCCCCGAAACACGTCAGGGGGAGTGCCGTGAAATGGAACTGCCCGCCGAGGACGCATCGGCGATGCCCGACGACCAGCGTCAGGGGGGAAGCATTGCCCGCCCGCGCTGTCCGATCAACCGGCAACCGGAAATGTTGCCGCGAAATCCGCCGGGTCGAGCCTCGATCCGTCAAGTTCACCCGCGCCCTAATAAGGAAGGACACGGACGCCAGACCCGTAAAGCCGCTAGTGGGGATTGAACCCACGACCTCACCCTTACCAAGGGTGCGCTCTACCACTGAGCTACAGCGGCGTTCATCATCCCCCCGATCGGTTCTTCAGGGGCCGACCATGATACTCCCGGCCTCGGGGGGGTCAACTCGCGCCCGAGCCGGGTGCGGCCTTCAGGCGGGGTACCCGCGGCTGGGGGCAAGCAGTTCGAGTTCTGATCGGTAAAACTAGGACAAACCCTAGTCATTCGCAATGGCCCTGAGCAATGCACTAGGGCAACCGAGGGGATTCCCTTGCCAGTGCAGGTGCGGCGGCTCCATCGCCACCAGCAGATAGAGCCAACACCCCTGTCGGCGTGGCCGAGGGCACACACGGCTGGTCACCCCGATTGCATGCGATTGCGCCATGAAAAGAGTTTTCGTTGATCGCGTGAGCAGATACGCGGGTGCGCCGCTTGGCTTGTTGTCAGGGCGAGTTGCCCGACAAAACGAAAAGAAACGCACCCCACCTGGAAGGAGTTTTCCCATGTTTCTCCGCGCTGTCCCTGTCGTCCTGCTCGCCGCACTCGCCGGTAACGCCTCCGCCGCCATCACCGGCATCAGCAGCAACCTCGATGTGACCTGGCTGAACTCGCCGCCGGCATCGGTGGCGCCCGGGGCGCTGGTCGGATCGCTGCCGTTCGTCTTCGATGAACAGCAGAACGTCTTCGTGAACAATCTCTTCGTGAACGTGATCAACAACCCCTCAGTGACTCCCGGCACGTCTTTCCCGGGGCTTCTCACCGCACCGGTAGACAGCCACTTCTTCCACATCGACACGCAGAGCGGCTTCACGGGCAGCGGCACGGTCTTCTTCAGCGGCAGAATTCTCGGGGTGATCTACCGGGATAATGAGCTGGACAGCACCGACATCATGTTGGGCAACAACACGACGCTGTATCCGACAGGTTTCAACAACCGTGGCTGGTCGCCGTTGGCTCCGGGCGGCATGTTCTCGATCAACAACAACGCCTTCCACTTCAGTTTCTTCAACCCCGCGGGCGTCTTCGGCTTCGACCAGATCCGCATTCTCACCGAGATCGTTCCTTCGCCCGGCACGGCGAGCCTGCTCGCCCTCGGCGGCCTGGTGGCCGTCGGCCGCCGGCGCAAGAGCTGACCGCCGCATGCGACTGTCTCTCCTCTCTCCTCCTCTCTCCTGATCCCGGCAACCGACCCTCTTTACAGAGGGTCGGTTGTCATTTCGGGAATGGGCCGGGGCGGGCGCTCTTCGGGCTGCCGAAGGCTCAGAGAAAAAAATCATCGCTGCGCGTGAGTGTGCGCGGGTTTTTCACGCTTAGAAAACTGTCTCTCCTCTCTCTCTCATTTCTGACCCACGGTCACCGGCCTGCGGAAACGCAGGCCGGTGGTCTTTGCTCGCTGAAGACCGTTTGAGGCGGCACCTGTCCCTCTGCTTGGTCATTGGCCGACTGGCATTGCCTGCAACACGCCGCGGGCACTCAACCGCGATGGGGATCGGGCGGGGCGTTGTTTTCCGGGCTTGAGCCGGGCGGAAGCGACGAGACCTGGCGGGGCATGATCGAGACGCTCTCCAGTTCTTTGACGGGCTGTCCGCCCGAGGCGCCGACATCTTCAAACTTGCGGATGGTGGGCATCAGGCGTGTTTCGACCGAGCCGACAAACTGGTTGTATTGCGTGACCGCGCGGCCGATGGTCTCACCGAGTTTCGCGGCGTGCCCCAGGGCGTTGGTGGCGCGTTCGTGCAGTTCCTTTCCGAGCCGGAAGAGTTCGCGGGCCTGCTCTTGAATCCGGCTTTCGCGCCAACCGACGGCGACGGCCCGCAGCAGGCCGATGAGCGTCGCGGGGCTGGCGAGAATGACGCCTTTCTGGGCAGCGTCGTCGAGCAGCTCGGGCCGGCGCGACAACGCGGCGTCGATAAAGACATCCCCCGGCACGAACATCACGACGAACTCGGGCGAGCCGTCGAATTCCTTCCAATATCCCTTGCGGGCGAGTTTGCCCACCTGGTCGGCGATGTGGCCGACGAAGCGTTCGAGATGCCGCTCGCGTTCTTCCTCGGTCTGGGCGTTGACGGCCTCGACATAGGCATAGGTGTTGGTCTTGGCGTCCACGGCGATGACGCGCTCGTTGGGCAGGCGCACCACCATGTCAGGGCGCAGCAGGTCTCCTGAAGCGTCGCGAACGCTGGTCTGCTCTGTGAAATCGCAGTATGAGGTCATGCCGGCCAGCTCGGCGACGCGCTTGAGCTGGATTTCGCCGTATCGGCCGCGTATCTCGGGGCGGCTGAGCGCGCGAGTCAGTCTTCCGGTTTCATCGCGCAGCGCTGCGCTCGATTCAACGACCTGGCGCAGGTGCTCGCCGAGGCGTGATTGGTCGGCCAGCATTTTCTTCTCGAACTCGACGATTTTCTGGTCGGTGCGTGCAAGGGTTTCGCTGATCGGTTTGACCAGTTGCTCGACGGCGGCCTTGCGCTTGTCGAGTTCGGCCTGGCCGAGTTCGTTCTGCGTTTTGATCTTCGTCTCAGCCAGTTTCAGGAACTCGTCGCTGTTGGATTTCAGCGCGGCCTTGGATAGCGCGTCGAAGGTCTCTTTGAGGCGCTGCTCGTTGCGGATCATCTCCTGGCGGAGCAGCTCAGCGCTCTCGATGCGCTCTCTCATCTGCGCGAGTTGCTCGGCCAGTTGTCGCACGCGCAAAGATGATTCTTCGAATCGACTCTGCGCGTCAGCGCGCTCGCGCTGGGCATCATCCAGGCGTTCGCGCATCTGCCCGAGCATGGCCTCGGTCTCGCGCCTGGCGCTCGCGAGCGCCTCTTCGGCTCGGGCAAGGTCGGCCTGCGCTTCTGCCCGCGCAGCGCCCGCCGCTGCTTCCAGGGTGTTCTGTGCGTGCGCCAGGTCGGTTGTCAGGCGCTGACGCTGCAGAAAAAGCCACGCCGCCGCCACGCCAAGCCCGATCGCAGCCGCTCCGAGCACGATGTGCCACACGTCCATGGTCCGATCATATCGGCCCCTGCTTCCCGGGCATCCCTTGCGAAGGCGGAGCACCTGGAGCCTGGTACTGCGCTCACCCGGGGCGGCCGAAGTCTCGGCATTGTTTTTTCCGCCGGGCGTGAGCGAAGCCGGCTGCCTTCGTTTGGAACTGAGGAGACCCGCATCGGTCTCATACAGGAGAATCGACCATGGCACACATGCACCCAACCCGTCGTCTGACTGTCACGATCGCCCTCGCCGTGCTCGCCGGGACCGCCGCGGCCGACACCAGGCGCAACTTCAACAACCGAGGCGAGCCTGGCGCGAATGATTTTTCCTATGTGCGCGATCATGCCAAAAAAGTGGTTACCCGCAGTGATACCTGGGTGGAGACCGTCACGAATCTGCCTTCAGGAAATTGGACCAACGGGTTTGATATCGTGATGCAGCAATGCCACGGAGGAGGTTTTCTGAACCCCTCAAAGGAACTGCCGAAAGTGACATTTGCTTCGGCCGCGGCGCATGATGAATCAGCCCTCAACGCCTTGAACAAAGTGACCGGCGATGTCGACAATTTCACTCGTGCCTGGGTGCAGTCCGCGCGGTATGACACCAAGGCCAACATGTACGACAACTATAATTATGCGACGTATGGTCGAAAGGATTGGCTCGGTCGGCTTGTCGTGCCGAAGGATCCATTCGCCGTAGCGCCGGCTGGGCTTATGCACGAAAGCCCCCAGTATTTCGGCAAAGGAGACAATTGGTGGGCGGGCGACGGCGGACGCACCCTCGGCGGAACAGATCCGAACAAACGCTATGCCGTGCTGGCGGCGTTCTCCGACAATATTGAGCCGCGCCACGAAGTCAACATGATGCGGATCTATCGCACGCTGCGAGATTCCTACGGTGTTCCTGCGGAGAACATCGTCGTACTCCACGGCGCGCACACTCACGGCGACCGTTTCGGCGGCTGGGAAAAAGGCAAGATCGGGCCGCTGGAGACTCAAAGTATCGGGTCGATCTTTATCGATGGGCCCAATACGTACGAAGCGTTTCGTAAAGCCCTGAACGGCGAACTCTTTACGGGCGCTGTCCCCGGTGCGGATGCCGAGCTGTTTCTCTACACCACGGGGCACGGCGGTCACGGCCGCTGGAAACAGAAGGTCGAAAAGGACGGCTCCAAGGTCTGGACCAAGTTCGACCTCACCGGCTCATTCAACTCGGCTAAGGGGATCGATTGGGGCAACACCATGATCGACAGCGTGCTCGATGCTTCCGACCGAGGTGTCCAGGTGCAGGTTTCGTCTGTGTTCGATTTCAGGACCATGGGCGAAAACGGAGGGCCGGTGATGTTCACCGTCACCAATGGCGCCCGAACCATGTCGTTCGACGCCGCGACTGCCCTTGTGCTGTCCGATGGCGCTGCGGATGTCACATCCATGCTCTGGGATTCATCCATCACCCCCGGCACCGACATTTACAACTACATCTTCCGGCTCATGCCTTGCGGTGACGATGACGGCTTCCTTCAGGGCGACCCCAGCGACATCTTTGAACTCTCGATCCATAACCTCAGCACGTCCGTTCTCTACTCGGACCATTTCAAGGCCCACGAGCTCCTCGCGGCGGTCATGCTGACCTCCGGCGATCAGGAATACGTCCACATCACACCCACGCCGGGGGTACTCACCCTCCTGGCCGGGGGCGCCCTGATCGCCGCCCGCCGCCGGCGCGCCTGATGCCATCGACCCGCCCGTCCGCTGCACCCGCGTTGCCCACCCCCGGCACGCGGGTGCAGTCGTCTGCCGAAATGGCATCCTGACCCGAATCAAACGGGGCGACTGGCAGAGCAGTGAATGCCTTTTCCCGCCGCTTCAGGCTTGAAGCGACCGCGGCGTCCGGCACGCAGGTTGCCTAACGGCCGATATGGAGACGGTGCGCTTCCATCCCCAACCCGAGGACAGTGCTGAAAGCACCCAGCGCGACGGTTGCGCCGGGGTTTTTCCTGGGGAGTATCGGCAGGCGGGAGCGTCTCCGCGGCTCAACCTGCTTTTGTCCTATGCCGGTTGGCAGCGCGATTCGTGGGCCGACCGGCTTCCGTTGCTGCTCGAGCCGATGGGCGTCCGGGCGTTGCGTGCCGATTCGGGCAAGCAGGCGACGGATGTCCTTCAGTCCTATCCGATCCACATCGCCGTGGTTGACCTGGCACTTCCCCTTGACCCGACGCCCGGTGGCGTTTCAGAAGAAGGCGGCTTCCGCCTTCTGGAAATCCTGGCTCGCTTGGCCAGCCCGCCGCCGACCGTGGTCGTCAAGCGGGCCGTGACGCACCGGGATGAGTCGCGCGAGCTTGCCGCGGCGTTACGTTCTGGGGCCTTTGCCGTGGTGGAGCGGCCGCGTGATCTCCACGGTTTGGAGACGATGCTCGACGTGCTGCGTCGGGCGCTGATTCGTTTTTATCGCGGGCGTTGGCCAGGGGGCCTCGCCTGAAGTGTTTCCGGCATTGCCGCCGGTCTTGACCGCCGGCGTACAAAGAGGAGTCTGATCGACCATGACGACCGCAACCAAGAATCCGCCCAAGTCGGCCTCGAAAGCCAGCAAGCTGAATGTTCGCCCGCTGCACGACAAGATCATCGTGCGTCGTGATGAGCCTGAGAGCCGCACATCCACGGGCATTTACCTGCCCGAGAGCAGCAAGGACAAGCCCAAGCAGGGCACGGTGCTGTCCGTGGGCGACGGTGCGCTGAACCACGACACGGGCGAGCGCATTCCTCTCACCATCAAGGCGGGCGACAAGGTGATCTTCACCTCCTACGCCGGCACGGAACTGAAGTTGAACGACGAGGAATTGCTCATCATGTCCGAGGATGAGATTCTTGCGGTGATCGACTGAGGCCCCGTGAGCGCGAATCGCAAGCGGCATCTCCGGCCTTCGCTTCGTTCTTTCCATTCGTCGTCGGCAACTCGTGCTGTGCCATGACCCCAGACCAACTTCGTAAAGCCCTTTCCGAACTCAACGGCGAGCGTGACGCCTTCTTCGCCTTTGCGCACATGCCCGACCACTACGCCCACATCCATGTGCATCGCGCCATGCTCATTCCCGACGAACCCGACCACCTGATCAAAGTCACCGACGGCAAGAGTGTTTTCATCATCGAGGCCGAGAGAGTCGCCTGGGTGCGCATCGGCCTTAAAACTGTCAACTAACACACGATTTCACAGGAGACATGGAGACACGGAGTCCGGAACCGGGCAAGGCACACCCCACGAGTTCATCCCCTTCCTCCCGCCTATTGCCCATTGCCTCCTGCCTGTTGCCTCTCCCTTTTCCCCTCCTCGCCTCCATGCCTCCTGTGAACGAAAAGGAAGTACCCCATGGCAGCCAAAGACATCGCTTTCTCCTCCGACGCGCGCGAGCGCATCCTCAAGGGCGTCCAGAAACTCGCCCACGCCGTCAAGGTCACCCTCGGCCCCTCCGGCCGCGTGGTCGTCCTCCAGAAATCCTTCGGCGCCCCCACCGTCACCAAGGACGGCGTCACCGTCGCCAAGGAAATCACCCTCGAAGACTCCTACGAGAACCTCGGCGCCCAGATGGTCAAGGAAGTCGCCTCCAAGTGCTCCAAGGACGCCGGCGACGGCACCACCACCGCCACCATCTACGCCGAAGCCATCTACGCCGAAGGCCTGAAGAACATCACCGCCGGCGCCAACCCCAACGAGGTCAAGCGAGGCATCGACGCCGCGGTCTCCGCCCTCGTCGCCGAACTCAAGAAGATGTCCCGCCCCACCAAGAGCCACAAGGAAATCGCCCAGGTCGGCACGTGCAGCGCCAACCAGGACGAAGCCATCGGCAAGATCATCGCCCAGGCGATGGAGAAGGTCGGCAAGGACGGCGTCATCACCGTCGAAGAAGGCAAGAGCCTCGACACCGAGGTCGAACTCGTCGAAGGCATGCAGTTCGACAAGGGCTACCTCTCCCCCCACTTCGTCACCAACCCCGCCACCATGGAGGCCGTCCTCGACAAGCCCTACGTCCTCATCTACGAGAAGAAACTCTCCTCCGCCAAGGACATCCTCCCCCTCCTCGGCAAGATCGCTGAGTCCGGCTCCTCACTCCTCATCATCGCCGAGGACATCGACTCCGAAGCCCTCGCCACACTCGTGGTCAACAAGCTCCGCGGCGTGCTCAAGATCGCGGCCGTCAAGGCCCCCGGCTTCGGCGACCGCCGCAAGGCCATGCTCGAAGACATCGCCGTGCTCACAGGCGGCCAGGCGATCATGGAGGAACTGGGCATCGACCTCGAGAAGGTCGGCCTGTCTGACCTCGGCCGCGCCAAGAAGGTGACGATCGACAAGGACAACTGCACCATCGTCGAGGGCGCCGGCACCTCCGACGCGATCAAGGGCCGCATCGAGATGATCCGCGCCCAGATCGAGCAGACCTCAAGCGACTACGACCGCGAGAAGCTCGAAGAGCGCCTCGCCAAACTCGCCGGCGGCGTCGCCCAGATCAACGTCGGGGCCGCCACCGAGGTCGAAATGAAGGAAAAGAAAGCCCGCGTCGAAGACGCCCTGCACGCCTGCCGCGCGGCAGTCGAAGAGGGCATCCTTCCCGGCGGCGGCGTCGCCGTCCTGCGTGCCCGCAAAGCGATCGACGGCCTCCGCAAGAAGGCTTCCGGCGATGAGCGCATCGGCATGGACATCATCTATCGCGCCGTCGCCGCACCGGTGAAGCAGATCGCGGCCAACTGCGGCCTCGACGGCTCGGTCATCGCCAACAAGGTTGAGGAAAGCACAGAGACCAACTTCGGCTACAACGCCATGACGCACGAATACGGCGACCTGATGGACATGGGCGTCATCGTCCCCACCAAGGTCGAGCGTGTGGCGCTGCAGAACGCCGCGAGCATCGCGGGCCTTCTCCTCACCACCGAGGCAGCGATCGTGGAGAAGAAGGACAAGAAGGCCGTTCCCGCGGGTGCGGGGATGGATGATATGGATTATTGAGTTGCCTCGACGACAAGCCGACAGGCTTCTCGTCGACTTTCACGCTTCGCTCAGGTACTCACCCTGACATATCCAATCGCCCCAATACTACATGCTAGATCCGCCACCCGTTCATCGTCTATTCCGAACGGACACTTATGACTGAAGACGCACTTCGACGACTACTGCAAGAATCGGAAGGCACTTCGCTGGACTTTAAGCGAGATCAATACCGATTCGTCGGCGCTGACGACAAGACTAAATCGAAGATCCTAAAGGACGTCCTTGCGTTTGCAAATTCATTTCGCCGCACAGAAGCATTTATTGTGATCGGAATATGCTTTGTCCAGAACCCAGCGCAACCGACGGGTGTAAGCGTGCGAACAGTACGTCATGGCGAAGCGGCGGCGTGAACTTGGGCTGTTCGGGCAGCCGATCAGCGAGGCGGGCGACCAGGAGATCGTCAAGGTGGTCAAGCTGGCGCTGCGTCTGGCACGCCGGCACATGGCCGACCATGCGCACAAGTTCGCACCCAAGAAGTTCACCCAGCCGCAGTTGTTCGCCTGCCTGATCCTCAAGGCCCACATGGGCTGCACGTACCGCCGGTGCGAGGAGCTGCTGATCCTCATGCCATCGGTGCGAGAGGCGATCGGGCTGGAGGAGGTCCCGCGGTTCACCACGCTCCAGGCGTTCGCGGATCGTCCCGAGATTCTCGCGCTGATCGACGGCGTGCTGGCGAGCATCGGGCGTGCGGTGTGCAAGGCTCGCCCGCAGGACGCGGCGCTCGACGGCACGGGGCTGGAGGTCACCAGCGCGTCAGCGCACTTTGTTTCCAGGGCCGGACGCAAACGCACCAGGTTCGTGAAGGTGATGCTGGGGGTGCTCTGCGCCACGGTGATCCCGGTGTCGCTGGTGATCGACTGGGGCCCGTCGCACGACATGAAGCAGGCCTGGACGCTGCGTCGGAAGATGATGAACACCTGCACGCCCACGGTGCTCTGGGGCGACGGGGCCTTCGACTGCGAGGCGTGGCACAAGGCCAACTGGGAGGGCTGGGGCGTGCCCAGCTACGCCCCGACGACGGTCAAGAGCGCCGACGGCCGCGTGAACGGCCTGTACCGCAACACGTTCCAGATCGCTGTCAGGGAGTACGGACGGCGCTGGACGTGCGAGAGCGTCAACAGCGGGATCAAACGGACCAGCGGAAACGCCCTTCGGAGCCGGAAGGAGAACACCCTCTTCGCCGAGGCCGCGTTGAAGGTCGCCGCCTACGCCATCAAGGTGTAGCCCTTCACCCGTCGATCGGGGGCTTCTGGACTGAGCAATCGGAATAGACAGTCGACCTGGCTCACCAAATACTGTCGTGGGAATTACTGATCATATTGACGATGCTGCATTGCAGCAGTTTGTGAACTCGAAGACAAATCGGGCAGTTGAGTTCTCTTACGAAAGCTTGCAGATTGATGGAGCTACCGTAGGTATTCTTCGAATATCTGTTCAACCTCGCCCGCTCTATGCGCTCAAGCCATATGGCGATGTTGCAGCCAAGGTCGTTTACTATAGGCAAGGTAGCGCCAATGCCATAGCTGAGCCAGACGTCATCGCACTTATGGGTAAGCCAGATGTTGAACTAAGCACCGCGGCGACTTCACCTGAACTCAGCGCCTTTCTGTGTGATTCCAAGACTCGCGAGAGAATCGAAGTAATACCAGCGTTCTCCCGGGAATGGTACGATGCGTTTGCGGAAGAAGATTTTGAGGACCGATCGACTCCAGAGCAGACCGGATGGTCACTTCGTCTTCCAGGCACTCACGAAAACAAGAACTACTGGCGAGACCTTGCTAATTACATAAGGTCGCATGCGCTAGCGGTCCCCATACTGTGGGAAGTGCATAATTCGGGAACAGTTGTTGCTCGCGACGTAGCAATAACAGTGACGGGTAGTACAAGTCTTGGCTGTGAAGCATTGGATGATCTTCCTGATGAGCCTAGTGAAGACCACCTTGCAAGTGTGATGTCACATATCGCTCCCTCTGCGCAGCGCGAGCGTCGAGTACTCGTCGACTCCCACGGTCATCGATGGACCGCCATCGTTCGCATGGGTGACGTTCATCCCGGATCTTCATGCTGGTCACAGAGAGCATTTTACGTTGGCTGGCAGACTTCAGGGCGCCAAACGATAACTGCAGTTGTCACGGCCGCAAACTTACCAAGACCAATTTCGCTTCCATTTGAAGTCGATGTGAACGTACACCAATGCGGCAAGCTCACGCAGGAACTGGTTGAAGATGTGTGGTACAAGTGGAAATGTGAAGGTTGATTGGCATGTTGACCGGTGCCGCTGCCGGTCGCTCTCTTCCCACTTCTCGACCGCATTGGCCTTGCCGTGACCCTTATGTTTCCTTGATGTCTAGCTCGTGCACACTTTCTAACGATTGCACTGAACAATGAGAACATGAAATGAATCAGACTTTGACATTTCGCCGCTTCTTGCAAGGCGTCATCGGCATGTCGTTCTTGGTATTCTTCTTCTGGGGCATCTTTGCACTCGCAATGAAGTTAGCTGATGTTCCACTTCAGGACTCCGCTCTTGCGGTCATAGCTGTTGGCGGAGTTGGATGGCTCATTAAGTCGTCGTATGAATCCTCTCAAGAGCGACGACGTAGAAACGCAGAACGCAAACTCGCTGAGTATCAAGAGTTTCTTGATTTTGTGAATGAAACTATTTCGCACGGTTCCGCAGGCCTTTCTTCTGACAGAGTATTGGAATTCAGATCGTGGAGCATGGGATTGGCTTTGTTTGCATCAGATGAAGTAATAGTTGCATGGAACCGCTTTCGAACCGGCACCGAGGGACGCGACACGCAAACTACTGCAATCTACATCTCACATTTGCTATTGGCAATGAGAAAGGACTGCGGAATGCATCACACGAAACTCAAAGGCATTCATCTTCTTACACTTTTCCTGAACTCCGCGGCGGATGACTTTGTTAAGGACAGGCCAACAGTTTCTAAAGAAGTGACTTCTCCGCCCACGCATTGATTGCAGGTCTATGGCGGGTGATCCGACTTCCTTCCCCTCCGAACGCCCGCAGCCCGCGGGCCCTGCCGCGCGACTGAGGCGGGTCTTCGTGATTGTAGCGTTCGATGCGCTGCGGTAGACTCCAATGTCTGTCATACCCGTTTCGCTTGGGTCGGGGCCACTGGGGTCCGATTGACTGTCTCGAACTTGTTGAGGAGTGGGACTGATGACGAGAAGCCGAATCCATGCTCGGTTGGCACTGCTCGGTGCGATATCCATCTGGGGCATGACAGGATGCAACCCTTACGCACCCGTAATCGGAACAACATTCACACGACTCGACGCGTACCACGGAACGCAAGTCGATGATGTTCCCATCATACTTGGTGGCGGGACGCTTCGTGGCCTCAAGCTCGTGAGGGAAAAGCAGAGCGACAGCGTGCGCGGCTACTACGTTCATGCATCCATTGTCTTTCCAGACAACTTTCCCGTTCGAACGATTGCGTTTGACGGTGGTTCCGAGAAGGTGGTGTTGACGGGTTCATCGACGCTCATCGACGTCAAAGCGAGATCTCACGGCGTGTTCTACAACACACTCGGCGTATTCGCGATCACTCCGGATCAGATCCGACGCATTGCTGACTTTGAAGAGGTCATCGTGACCGTATCAGGTGCCATTGATCTTCCCGCCGTTCGACTGGGTCCGAAGGGCACGGCAGCGCTCGATGCATTTCGTGAGACCTTCGTGGATCGCGATGGTGTGGGCGAGAACGTCACCCGTAGCTCTGTGCGAACTACAGACTAGACGGGTGGCCCCGGGGGCAGGTGGCCCGACGTTTCCTGAACCCCCTTCCCCTCCACACGACAATCCGCCAAAGCCCCAATCATCGTGGCAAAACTGGCCCCCCGGCCCCGTCATCCCCGTGTAACAACAAACCCTCGCGCCTCCGGACTGTCACAACGCCTCGCTTTGGTGTGGTCTCTGATCACCGCGGCACCATCCACCCGGGAGGAGTCTGCCGCGGCAGAGTGCGTGAGCAAGGGGGTTCATCGTGGGCCACACTCTCGCACCGATGAGTCCACAGCAGGGAGTTTCCACCATGGCAGAAGGACAGAAGTTCAAGACGGGCGACAAAGTTCCGCAAGACGGCCAGTTCGCCTTCGACAGTTACGTTGGCAACATCATCTCGCCGTCACCCGCGGGGCAGGACCGCTTCGTCGCACTCAAGGCCGGTCAGACGCTTCCCGCAGTCAATGGCAAGGCGGCCTATTGGATGCAGAAGCGCTGATCGCACTGACTGATTGACTGCCCCGGGGGAGTGCACACCCCCGGGGCGTTGATTGCCTTTGAACAGACAGAATCGGCAGGATGGGTAGAGTAGCCACTGAATGTTGACGCTTGATCGGTTCGAACCCACCGACTGCAGTCCCTGGGTTCCGGTGCGTCCCGGCTCTGCCCGGTGGCCTTGGCCGCGGATCGGTGTATCGTCCGATAATACATGGCCTGCAGCCAGATGACACCAAATGTGCCGACTCCCCTACGGATTTCCTTGGATATGCGGCATTGCGCCGATACCCTCGTGAGGTTCGGACGGAACTTCCGTTCTTGAACGAGGGTGAGAGACCCCATCCCGGGGCCCATATTTGGGAAGCGGGTGATCGCCGGCGGCTTCGTACCGCGTGCGTGGGGAGTTTCGCCGCAAACAGGTTTGGAAAATGAGGAGACTGCTATGAGACGTGAAGTCATTGTCGCAGGAATCGTGCTTGCCGGGGCGTTGCCCGTGCTGGCGACCGAGTCTCAACACGTTGTGCCGACCGCCTACGGCAACACCGCCGGCACCAGCACGTTTCTGGGGCCGCTTTCCAACGCGCAGCGTACCTATCAACTGCTCGTCCATGAAGACCAGTTGACCGATCTGGTCGGCCTCAGCCTGACGGGCTTGGCGTGGCGCCTTCCTGCCTCGGCGATTGCGCCATGGCCCACCGTCGATGCGATTTACGGCGATTACGACATTTATCTCAGCGGCAGCGTCGCTCCGGCAGATCGCAGCTTTACATTCGCCGACAACATCGTGGGAACGCAGACGCAGGTTCGCTCGGGCGGCCTGTCGATCTCGGCCGATACCTATCCGTTCGGCTCTTCCCCCAACCTCTTCGGGCCGACCATCGAGTTCGACCAGAACTGGCTCTATTCCGGCGGCCACCTGCTCGTCGAGATTCGTCATACCGGC
This sequence comes from Phycisphaeraceae bacterium, assembly GCA_019636695.1. Classification (GTDB taxonomy): domain Bacteria; phylum Planctomycetota; class Phycisphaerae; order Phycisphaerales; family UBA1924; genus JADLCM01. Next base: position 120,769 of record JAHBXD010000003.1, on the reverse strand, counting down.
TTCTCCGGCACATCGCGGAGCGTCGATGCCCTCTCCACCTCGACCCCGGGCTACGGCACCCAGTTCAGCGCAGCCTGGACGGGCAATTACCTCGGCACGAGCGGTTCGCAGGGCAACTTCTCCATCTTCCAGTTCACGGCGATTCCCGCGCCTTCCGCCGCGGCGGTGCTCGGCCTCGGCCTTGTCGCCGGTCTGCGTCGGCGTCGCTGAAAATCCTGTCCTCTTCGAGATATGCACGACGACCCCGGGAGCATCCCGGGGTCGTTTGCGTTGCGCGGATGAGTGGGGGCTGCGAGTGCGCATGCTGATCTTGAAAGCGGTCGTCTTGCGACCGAGTCTCAACACGTCGGGCTGACCAGGCGCGAGAAGGGTGATGCGCAGCCACCCGTTGTGGGGTTGCATGTTCGCATTTGGGGCGCAATTGTGCGTACATACGTGAAAAAACGCGACATAGCAGGCCGCTCGGCAAGATTCGGGGCGTATTGGGAGATATCAATACGCGCTCGGCGGCCGGAACACTCCGGACGCCTGACGGAAGGTTCAGGAGAGACGATCCATGCCACGTTGGAATATTGCCCGTTACGCGTTTGCGTCAATCGCCGCCGCGTCGGTTCTGCTTGCGGGCTGCCAGGCCTCACGCAGCAGCGCATCGATGAGTGATGAGGTGCTCAACCTGCCCCCCGCGGTGCTGGCGGGGTTTGATGGGTATGCGCGCACGGTGACGACGTCGTCGCCCGAGGCGCAGCGGTGGTTTGATATCGGCATCCAGTTGCTCTACGGCTTCAACCACGACGAAGCGATTCGGGCGTTTCGGCGGGCGGCGGAGATGGACCCGACCTGCGCCATGGCGTGGTGGGGGGTGGGGTATGCGCATGGCCTGCATATCAACAACCCGCAGATGGGGGAGAGCCAGTCGCGGATGGCGTATGAAGCTTCACAAACTGCGCTCGGCCTGATCGATCACGCCGCCCCTGTTGAGCAGGCGTTGATCTCGGCCCTGATCGCGCGGTACGAATGGCCTCCGCCGAGCGACCGTCGTCCACTTGACGAGGCATACGCCCGCCACATGGAAATGGCGTTCCAGCGCTATCCGCAAGATCCTGATGTCGGGGCGCTCTATGCCGAATCGCTGATGAACCTGCAACCGTGGGATTTGTGGACGCACGAGGGCGAACCGAAGGGGCGCACCCTCGAGATCGTCGAAACGCTTGAGCATGTGCTCAGAATCGCGCCGATGCATCCGGGCGCGAACCACTTTTACATTCACGCGGTCGAGGCGTCGAAGACTCCTGAACGCGCCACCGCCGCGGCGGAGCGTCTGACCGACCTGGTGCCGGGTTCGGGGCATCTGGTGCACATGCCGTCACACATTTTCATCCGCACGGGCCGCTACGCCGAGGCTGCGGACGCCAACGAACGGGCGATCGCCGCCGACGAGGCGTATTTTGCTGTGGCGCCTCCGGCGCGGTTCTACAGCCTTTACTTCATGCACAATATTCACTTCTTGGCATATGCCGCGATGATGGAAGGCCGGTACGAGACGGCGCTGGCCGCGGCCCGCAAGATTGAAAAGCAGATTCCCGCGGCGTTTTTGCGTGAATATGTGACGATCGCCGACGGGTTCATGCCGACGGCGCTGCACGTGCTGATCCGCTTCGGCAAGTGGGAAGAGATTCTCCGCGAACCAGAGCCGCCGTCGTGGCGGCTGTTCAGCCGGGCCGAGCGTCACTATGCCCGGACGGTGGCGCTCGCGGCGCTTCGGCGCACGGCCGAGGCGCGGCGCGAACTGGCCCGTTTCGATGCGGTCGCGGCTCAGGTCGATGATTCGTGGTACATGGGCAACAACCCAGGCCCGTTTGTGCTGCGTATCGCGCGGCTTGTTGCGGCCGGCGAGCTCGCCTATGCCGAGGGGCGCCCTGACGAAGCGTTCGGAATGCTGCGTGAGGCGGTCGAGCTTGAAGACATGCTGGCGTACGACGAGCCGCCGGGTTGGATGCAGCCGACACGCCACGCCTTGGGTGCGCTCCTTGAGGCCGAGGGGCGCTTTGCCGAAGCCGAGAAGGTCTTCCGTGAGGATCTGGAGCGGCATCCGAACAACGGCTGGGCATTGCTCGGGCTGCGGAAGTGTCTGCTTGCGCAAGGCGAGGACGGGTACGCCGCCGCGTTGGACGATGCGCTCGCGCGGGCGTGGGCGCGTGCGGACGTGAAGCCGACGGCTTCGTGCTATTGCCATCCGGAAGCGCGGTAACCGGGGAGTGCGGCGAGGGCGCATGTGCGCGATCGGGATGTGCGTCCGGCGACCGCTACGCTTGGCAATGGCATGCGAGATTCGACCGCTGGTTGCTGACGAGGTTGACCAATACATTCTGCTTCGGCGCGAGGCGCTGTCGGATTCGCCTTGGGCATTCGGAAGCAGCCCGGGGCACGATCGGGGAAGCGATGCGACCGCGTTGCGCGAGTCGATCGCTCGGCCGGGGTATGTCATTTTCGCGGCGTGGGAGGGTCCGAACCTTGTCGGGTGCAGCGGGATCATCCGGCCGACCGAACCAAAGCGGCGGCATGTGGTCGAGGTGTGGGGGGTCTATGTCACGCCGCAAGCGCGCGGACAGGGCGTCGCTCAACAACTGATGCAGGCGGTCATCGCGTGCGCGAGGTCGTGGCCTGGGGTCGTCTCTGTGCGGCTGAGCGTGAGCGATCGATCGACGGCGGCGCGGGCGCTCTACGAGCGGATCGGTTTTACGGTGTGGGGCATCGAGCCAGACTGCATTCGCTTTGAGGAAGGGGGGCAGCCAGGCCCGTCTGAGTGGCACATGCTGCTGACACTCTGATGGCGCATGAGTCGGCATCTCACGCAGAGAGGTCGCATCCTTGAAAAAGTGATGCCAAGGGGGCGATAACCACCATACAGGTGGTTCAGGATTCATCGTGAGCGGTAAGCAATGCGGGCGACAGGAATCGAACCTGCACAGCCTTTCGGCCACGGGAACCTAAATCCCGCGCGTCTGCCAGTTCCGCCACGCCCGCGGTGCGCCGAGATGCCCGGCGATCGCAGATGCCCGCCGCCGTAGGCCCGACACGGCAATCGGAAGGGGCAACAATCGAGGGTAGGCCGGAACGCGGACGGGAAAATGCATGAACGAGTGTGTCGGATCAGAATCGTGCGCGCATGGCATCCGGGTGCTGACCCGGCCGTTCTTTGTTCCCGGCGGGGCAGTCCAATACGGGTGCGCGTATCTGTTTGCCTACGAAATCACGATTGTGAACGAAGGCCCGGAAGAGGTGCAACTGCTCTGGAGGCGATGGCTGATCGAGGATGCGACCGGCCTGCAGCGCGAAGTGACCGGCGCAGGGGTGGTGGGCAGGCAACCGAAGATCGCGCCGGGCGAGCGATTTGAGTATCAGAGCGCCTGTCCGCTGGAGACGCCGCAAGGCTCGATGGAGGGGGCATTCACGTTCCAGCGTGCGGATGGGTCGATGTTTGAAACACCGGTTGCGCGTTTTCTACTCGTCGCCGCGGAGCAGGCATAAGAGGTTTGCCAAGCGGAGAGGCAATGCCCGGCAAGTCGTCATGCCCCCCTAAGACCCGGAAGCCCGCGAGAAGGTTCGCTCCCAAGGCCCGCCGGGGTCCAGAGGCGTCATGCGGAGAGGGCCGATATCCTGTCAGGATGAAACGAGCGGCCCTGATGATGCTGTTGGCTGGATGGGTCTGTGTCGCGGGCGGTCAGCCGACGGTGTATGAGCTGGACGGTTCGGGGTGGATTGCGGCACGCGAGCCTGAGCCGGGGTCGGACGAGGCCATGATTGCGGAAAGTATGAGGTTGCTCGCCGAGGGGAAACCCGGGGCCGCAAGAAGCCTGCTCCGTCCGTGGGTCAAGCGGCATCGCAAGCGCGGGCATCCGCTGATGCCTCAGGCGCTGCTTGCGCTGGGCGATGCGAAACTTATGGCGGGGAACCCGTATCAGGCGTTGTTCGACTATGAGGATCTGCTGACTTTTTATGCCGAATCGCCCGAGTTTTTCGACGCGCTCGAGCGCGAGTTGGAGATCGGAAAGGCCTATGCCGGGGGCACGTTTACCCGACGGTTTCTCGGCATTTTGAACATGGGCGCTACGCGCGAACTGGTCGAGGAACTTCTCACGCGCGTGGCCATGCGCGCCCCGGGGAGCGACGTCGCCGAGCGCGCCCATCTAGAACTTGCCGATTATTACTATCGCACGCGCGACCTGACCTTCGCCGCCGAGGCGTATGAGTTGTTCGTGACAAACTTCCCCCAGAGCCGGCACCGGGCCTACGCCCTTCAGCGACAGATTCTCGCGAATCTCGGGCGTTTCAAAGGCCCGCGCCACGATGCTTCGGTGCTGGTCGAGGCGTCGGGCCTGATCGATCGCTTCCGGCGCGATTATCCGCTCCAGGCACAGGAGGCCGGCCTGAGTGATGCCCTGCAGGCCCGCATCGACGAATCACTGGGTGCCCAGATGCTCGAAGCGGCCGATTGGTATCAGCGCCGGGGCGATCTGGTCGCCGCGAGATTTCAGTTGCAGCGCCTCGTGGTAAAGCATCCGCGGACGGTCGCGGCGGCCCGTGGGCGCGAATTGCTGGCGTTGCGCGGGTGGGAAGACCCCTCGCGCCCCGCGCCGGTTGAGCCTCCCGCGGCAGAGGTTCCGACCGCGCCGGCAGAAGCAGAGCCCGACGGCGACGACTCGGCGGAGGCCACACCGTGAGCGCGTACCTGCGAAGTGTGAGTGCAGTCGTGGGGGCGAGCGTGCTCATCCTGGGATGCGCTTCAGACCCGACGCGCGGGTACACGCTGGCGTCGCCGTACGAGGCGTCGGTGGTCAGCATTTCCGTCCCGATATTCGAGAACCAGACGTTCGATCCCGGCATCGAGCGCCTGCTGACCGAGGCGATCATCAAGGAAATCCAGTACTCGACGCCCTGGGTGGTGGTGCAGCAGGGGGGAGACACCACGCTGAGCGGCATGATCGTCGCCTCTGATCACGGACGGCTGTCACGCCGGCGCGGGACCGGCCTGAGTGAAGAGGCGCTTCGAGAAGTGACGGTGGATTTCACGTGGTCGGACAATCGCACGGGGCGCGTGTTGGCGACACGGCGGAGTTTTCGGGTGTCGCGGTCGTATGTGCCCGTCCGCGATGTGGGCGAGGGGCTGGCGGTCGGCGAGTTGAACGCCGCGCAGGAACTGGCCCGGGCGATTGTTCAAGAGATGCGCGCGCCGTGGTGAATGTGAGCGATCGGGGGCATCCGGCGCGGCCGGGGTGCGAACTGCCCTGAGTGGTACGCGCCTAACCTTGCCCGGACGTCGGGAGAAGGCGTGCCTGACCGTGCCGGGGGTGGTACAGCCTCACGGCGAGAGTTCCGAACAATCAGGTGAACACCACCCCACGCGATGACACCTCAGAACCAGAGCAATCCTGAACCGAAGCCGCCGCCGCCGGGGCAGCGCCCGGGTGGTCCGGGACAGGGTGGGCAGCCTCCGAGCCGGGGTATGCTCGGGATGCTGCTGCTGATTCTGCTGGCGTTGATGATGTTCATGCTTTTCCAGACGACGGGGTCTGGAGAAACCAAGACGCTGCGCGACTTCGAGGTGCTGTGGGAAAACCAGCAGATCGAGGAAGACAGCGTGGTTTCGCGTGAGAGCGGGATCACGGCTCGGCAGAAGGAAGGCGTTGACGGCAAGCGACCGACAACGATCGTGATTCCGGTGAACGCGGCCGATCGCGAGCATGTGGCGCGCGAGGTGTATCGCATCACCGGGGGCAAGGTGCAGAGCAAGCGTCCGAGCGCGTTTCTGCCGTTTCTCTGGTCGTTCGGGCCGCTGCTGCTGTTGATTCTGCTGATCTGGTTTTTCGTCATCCGCGGGATTCGCAGCGCCGGCGCAGGCGGTGGGATGCTGGGCAACTTCGGCAAGAGCCGTCACCGGACGTTGACCAAGGAGATGACGGGCATCACCTTCAAGGATGTCGCGGGCATCGACGAGGCCAAGGACGAAGTGGCGGAGATCATCGAGTTTCTGCGTTCACCCAAGCGGTTTACGCGGCTGGGCGGGCGCATTCCGCGGGGGGTGCTGCTGACAGGCCCGCCGGGGTGCGGGAAAACGCTGCTCGCCAAGGCGATCGCGGGCGAGGCGGATGTGCCGTTTTTCTCGATCTCCGGGTCGGATTTCGTGGAAATGTTCGTTGGTGTCGGCGCAAGCCGCGTGCGCGATCTTTTCAAGCAGGCCAAGGAATCGTCGCCCTGCATCATCTTCCTGGATGAGATCGATGCGGTCGGGCGCAAGCGCGGCGGGGGCTTCAACACCGGCGGCCACGACGAGCGTGAGCAGACGCTCAACGCGATCCTGGTCGAGATGGACGGCTTCAACGCAACCGACGGTGTGATCGTCATCGCGGCGACGAACCGGCCCGATGTGCTCGATCCCGCGCTCATTCGCCCCGGGCGATTTGATCGGCAGATCAACGTGCCGCTGCCCGACGTGAAGGGACGGCTGGAGATTCTGCGCGTTCACGCCAAGAAGGTGAAGCTCGGGTCGGACGTTGACCTTGAACGCCTCGCGAAGTTGACGCCGATGTTCAGCGGGGCCGACCTTGCCGCCATCATCAACGAAGCCGCGATCGCGGCGACGATGTTGAATAAGGATTACATCGAGCAGGTCGACCTTGAAGAGGCCCGTGACAAGGTGCGCTTCGGCCGTGCGAAGAAAAGCCGGGTGCGCGAGAAAGAAGACAACCGGCTCGTGGCCTTTCACGAGGCGGGGCACGCGGTGCTTCAGGCCATGCTGCCAGACGGCGACCCGCTGCACAAGGTGACGGTGATTCCGCGTGGCGATGCCGGCGGGGCGACCTTCAGCCTGCCCGAGAAAGACCGGCTGGGATACAGCCTCAAGTGGCTCCGGGCGACGATGATCTCGATGTGCGGCGGACGGATCGCGGAAGAGCGCGCGATGGGCGATGTTTCAAGCGGCGCGGTGGGGGATATCGCGCAGGTGACGAACATCGCGCGGATGATGGTGCTCGAGTGGGGGATGAGCGACAAACTCGGGTTCGTGCGCTACGCCGGGAGCGATACACGCGAGATGTACGTGCCGGATCGCGAGTATTCGGAGGACACGGCCCGGCTGATCGACCAAGAAGTGCGCCGAATCGTTGATGAGGCGTATACCGAAGCCGAGCGCCTCTTGACCGAGAACTGGGAGAAGGTGGTGACCGTGGCCGAGGCGCTCCTGCGTCACGAGACACTTTCCCGCGAAGAGGTCGAGAAACTGTTGCGGGGTGAAGCCCTGAGTAAGCCCACCGTCAGCGATATTCTCGCGGCCGAGGCGCGGAAGGTGGCTGCCGAGGCACGGCCCGCCGCATCAACCGATCCTGAGTCCGATCTGCCTCCCGGTGTGGCCCCCAGGCCCGCCTGAGGCGGCACGCCCTGATCCGGCACAAACAGTTGCCTTGAGCGCGACCACCCGGTATTCTCGCGCGCACGAACGTGCGGAGTGCGGCCGCGCAGCGGCCCCCGCCCAGCCCCCGATACCCAAGGGATTCGCCGGTCATGACATGCCATCCCGTACGTCTCGTCCGCGCTGTGCTGTGTGCGGGGTTGCTGCTGGTGTGCCTTGCGGCAGCGCCCGGTCGTGCGGATATCTGGAACGTGATGGATTCGCACTTTGATCCCTATGCCCGGGCGAACATCGACCCGCACGATCGCGCTTTTGATGATGCGCGGCGGTTCCGCATCGCCTATGCCCACGCGGCACGAGCGGGCGGGGGGACGATTTATGTCCCCGCGGGGGTGACGCTGCGGTTTGAGTCGATCGATCCGGCGGACACGCAGGGCGAAGCGCACGTGTTCATCCGCCATCCGGCGATTCGGGTCATGGGCGATGCCCGCGGCGGCGGCCCGGCCGGACCTGAGTATGGTTCGGTGATCACGTCGGTGACGAGCGATCTTGCGCTCTTCAAGGTCGGGTTCACACCGCGTGATCCGCTGCTGAATCGGGCGGTCTCGGCCAACGGCACGACGTTTGAAAATCTGCACCTGACGCGCGATCCGGAGCCGGCCGCGAGCGACGAGGCCGTCACGCTGGCGGTCACGGCCAACGGCATCGTGTTTGACGTGGTGAACCAGGTCGAGGCGTTCATCTATCGCACGATCATCAGCAATTGCCGCATAGAGAACCACTTCAACGGGGTGCGGTCATTCCGTCGGAGCGCGAAGCGCGCTGCACGGGCGACGCACCTGACGATTCAGGCGTGCGAGATTTCGTCGAACCAGGCCGACGGCATGTTTCTGCAGGATTTCGGCTCGGTTGTCGTGCTCGGGTCGTTCTTCCAGAACAACGGGCGCGACGGCATTCGCGCGTTTTCCTATCGCCCGTACTGGGGCGGCACGATGAACATCACCGCGAGCGGCTTTGCCTATAACGGCGAGTTCGGGCTGCGGGTGCGCAAGTACACGACGTTCGACAACGGGGCCGACTGGCTGCCCAGAGATGTACACATCGCCGCGTGCCAGTTTGATTACAACGGGGCGGGGGCGATCAGCGCGCGTCTGGCGGGCAACCTGAACATCAGCGCCTCTTCGATTACGGCAAACACCCGATCGCGGCGATTCCCCGACCAAGCCGCGGCCGAGTTCACGCAGTGCACGCAACTGACGATTACAGGCGTGACGTTCGACGGGAACAACGCTTCGGCGCTGCGGCTGACCGATGTTGCGGCGGCGACCGTCAGCGGGTGCGTGTTTACGTGGAACAACCAGAACGCGCTCGGGCACACGCAGGGCGATCACCCCGCGCTGGTGATCGACGGGGGCCGACAGATTTCGATCGGCGCGGTGGTGTTTCAAGGCGGGCGCCAGGGAAAGCAGCAGCGCGGAGTGCTGATTCAGGGGAATCCCCAGGGCCTATACATGACGGGGATGACGTTTGAAGAAGGGATGACCGAGCCGCTGCTGATCGACCCTCGCACACGTTTGCGGAACGCGCGGATTGAGTATCTCGGTCCCGCGGGTGAGTACCGGGTTTTCCCTGATCCGCTCGGGGCAAGCCGCTAGAAGTCGGCAAACCCCCTTGTTTGGGGGATTCTGCCACTCATCCCTAAAAATGATGTCCGGATTGCAGCGACTCGGTGCCGCGGCGACGCCGTTTGGGGGTCGCCGCGCCCGGTATTTTCGTAAGTGCTTGTCGTTTCTATGGTTGTGCTGAGGGTTTTCACGGCCGGATTATCGAGTTATCGGACTCTATGCCTATTTAGCGGACCGGGATAAACCGCAGAATCGGAGTTCTGCAAGGAAAATTCCAAAAAAACTGTACATAAAGAGTCTACAAGGGGGGAGAAACTCGTATCATTCATCAGAGAGAGTCTCGCTTCGCGGCAGGTGTGTTCCTGACGCGACGCGATGAGAGAGAGGAGCAGGACATGTTGTCGTCGAAGATGCGCATCCGTGCGCTGATCGGGGCGGGAACCGTCGCGGCGATGTGCGCGATGCCCGCAATGGGTACGAGGGTCGACCTTCTCGTCTATGAGAACGCGGACAACGCCGACACGTCGGTGTTGGATCTGTGGGTCGACGTGCTGCCGTCCGCCGGCGGTGTCGATTTCGTCTTCCATAACGATGGAACCGACGGCGTCGCCGCGAACGTCTATTTTGAGAACACGGCGTTCTCCAGCGCGTTCATGAGCAACGGCGCGATCACCTTCCAGAGTGCGGGCGTGAACTTTGCTCCGGGTGGTTCCCCGGGTAATCCCGCGCCGCCCGGCATGATGTGGGGCGGCGCTTGGGCCGGCAACATCTTCAGCGCTGGCGCGACGCCTCCCCCGTCCATGAACGGCCTTAGCCCGGGCGAAACGATGACGATCAGCTTCGATCTCACCGGCGCCACCGTGGCCGATGTCCTCGATGCCCTCAACAGCGGCAGCTTCCGCATCGCCCAGCACGTGATCTCGATCGGCGAGTTCAGCGTGTGGACGATCACCCCGGCGCCAAGCGCTCTGGCGCTTCTGGGCTTGGCGGCGGTCGGGCGTCGTCGTCGCTGAGAACAGCCTTCGGCCGGGATGGGACGACCCCTCCGGAGTTGACAATCACCGCGGCCCCGGATCCCTCCGGGGCCGCGTTGTCATTTGGGGGAAGAGGCAATAGGCAGTGGGCAATGGGCAGTGGGCAGTGGGCATGGGGAGGAGGCAAAAGGCAGTGGGCGGTAGTAGGGAGGAGGCAATAGGCAGTGGGCAGTGGGCAGTAGGGGGAGGGGGGCGAAACAAGGCAGTCGGTCGTATGACGAAGCAGGCAGTCGGCGAACTCTGGGCGCAATGAAACCCCGGGGGACTCAGTGTTTTCACGAAGATGGCGGTCGGCGAAATCAGGGCGCACCGGGACCACGTAAGGTATCGGTGATTTCCTGAAGCACGGGGCGGGTTGTGCTTAGCCCTTCTTGCCCTTCTTGCCGCCTTTGGTGGGGGCGGCATCGGGAGCGGGGTTGTCGCTCTTTCCGGCGAAGCCCCAGCCCTTGGTGGTTTCGACGGCGAGGGCCTCGAAGGCGGAAGCGCGGGTGGGCTTGTCTTTCTTGGCGGGGCGGTCGGCCTTGTCGGGGCGCGGTCGATCGGTCTTGGGACGATCGGCGCGAGGCTTGTCGGTCTTGGCCGCTGCGTCGGCGGTTTCGGGCGCCTTCTCGTCGGGCTTGGCTTCGGCGGCGGGCTTTTCGGCCTTGGGCTTGCGTTCGATGAGGTTGCCCTCGTTATCGAACTCCATTTCATCGCGGGCGTCGGTGTGGATGACGCGATCGGCCTTGACGTGGAGGCGGATGTCGGCGTGCAGGTCGTTGTCGAGCTTGACGTGCAGGTCATAGTCGCCGGTGCGCTTGATGACCTGAGGCAGGCGGATTTCGCGGGCTTTGACGGCATACCCCTGCGAAGTCAGGGCCTGGGCGAGATCGTGCTGAGAGACCGAGCCGTAGAGGATGCCCTGATCGTTGCACGAGCGCTCGACGGTCATTTCAAGGCCGACGAGGCGCTTGACGAGGTCTTCACGCTGCTTGCGGAGCGCGGCAAGTTCGCGCTGGGCCTCGGCGCGGCGGGCGGCCAGCCCGGCGAGAAGTTCTTCAGAAGGGGAGGTGGCGAACCCGCGCGGGAGGAGGAAGTTGCGGGCGTAGCCGGTGCGAACGGTGACGACATCGCCGATGATGCCGAGGTTGTCGACATTTTCGACCAAAAGCAGGCGAACGTTCTTCTTCATGGAGCACCTCGCTGTCCGGCGGGCGCGAGCGCCGACAGGGCGCTGGGCCAACCGTTGAGGAGCGGCGACGCCGCCCCAACGTTCCGGCGAATTGCCGGGGGCGGGGAGTATAGGCGGACCCCGAGGGGAGGTCAGTTCCATACCATGGCCGGGCGCGGTGGACTGTGCCGCCGGACCAAGAGGAGAATTTCTCGTGACGAGTCGACTTGAGTCATTTGTGCCGCGCGACCTCGATGCCCGCGATTGGGGGCAGGTTTCGCCTCTCCTGGATGATCTTCAGCATCGGGCGATCGAAAGCCTATCGGACCTTGAGCAGTGGCTGATCGACCGGAGCGAGTTGGAAGCGGCATGCTCGGAAGCCCAGGCAGACCTGTATATCGCGATGACCTGCCACACGGAGGATCAGGCGGTGCAGGCGGCGTATACGCGGTTTGTGGAGGAGATACCGCCGCGGCTGAAGCCACGGTTATTCGAGTTGGATCGGCGACTGGCGGAGATGGCGCCGAAGGTCGGGTTGAACGGTGCGCGTTACGAGGTGCTGCTGCGCGACACGAAGGCAGGGGTCGAGTTGTTTCGCCAGGAGAACGTGCCGCTGGAGACGGAACTGGAGTTGCTGGCGCAACGGTTCGGGCAGGTGATCGGCGGGTTGACGGTCGAGTTCGCGGGGGCGGAGCGAACGCTTCCGGAGATGGCGCGTTATCTCGAGTCGCCGGATCGGGCCGAGCGCGAATCGGCGTGGCGGGCGGTGGCGGCGTGCCGGCTGGGTGTGCGTGACACGCTGGATGAACTGCTTGATCGGATGATCGCCCAACGTCACCAGGTGGCGAAGAACGCGGGGTTCGCGGATTTCGTGGGGTATATCTTCAAGAGCAAGTTGCGTTTTGACTACACGCCCGAGGATTGCCGGCGATTCCACGATGCGGTGGAGAAGATCGTCGTTCCTTTCAACGAGCGGGTGCAGGCGCGACGCGAGCGGGATATGGGTTTGTCGTCGCTGCGGCCGTGGGATGTTTCGGTGGATCCGCTGGGTCGGCCGGCGCTCAGGCCGTTTGAGGGCGGGCGTCAGTTGTATGAGCGTTCGGCGCTGGCATTCGACAGACTTGAGCCACGGCTGGGGGGGATGTTCCGTCGATTGGGTGAGGGGATGGCGCCGGACAGCCCGCACGTTCGAACGCGGATGCTGGATCTGGATACGCGGAAGGGGAAGGCGCCGGGGGGATATCAGTACATGCGGGATCGCTCGCGCGAGCCGTTTATATTCATGAACGCGGCGGGGGTGCATCGTGATCTTGAGACGATGGTGCACGAAGCGGGGCATGCGTTTCATTCGATGCTGAGCGCGCACGAGCCGTTGCTGCATTATCGCAATGCGCCGCTGGAGTTCTGCGAAGTGGCGTCGATGTCGATGGAACTGCTGACAATGCCGCACTGGGGAGACGCGGGGGGGTTCTATCCGGATGGGGATGATCTTGCGCGGGCGCAGCGGCAGCAGGTCGAGGGTTCGGTGGGCACCCTGGCGTGGATTGCGACGATCGATGCGTTTCAGCACTGGATGTACGCGCATCCGGAGCACACGCGGGCGGAGCGCGGCGACCACTGGTTGACATTGGACAGGCGTTTCGGTTCGATGGGGCGGTATCGTCTCGACTGGTCAGGGTTGGACGAGGCGTATCGAAGCACGTATTGGCAGCGGCAGGGTCACTTGTTCATGGCGCCGTTTTATTACATCGAATACGGCATCGCGCAGATCGGGGCGCTGCAGTTGTGGATCAAGAGTCTGGACGAGGGGGCTTCCTCGGCGATCGATGCCTATATGCATGCGCTGCGGCTGGGCGGGTCGCGTCCTTTGCCGGAGTTGTTCAAGGCGTGCGGCCTGCGGTTTGATTTCGGGCCTGAGACGCTCGGGCCGATTGTCGATCGGGTCGAGCGGGAGTTGGAGAAGTTCGGCGCTTGACGGCGGGCGCGCGGCGGGAAGGACAGGCGAATGCTGCAGCAGTTCGACGTGCGCAACAAGGATCTGATGGTCAACATCAACGGGTCGCTAGTGCATCGCGACCAGGCGGGCATCAGTCCGTTTGATTCGGCGGTGCAGGGAGGCGACGCGGTGTGGGAGGGGCTGCGCGTCTATGACGGCCGGATCTTCAAACTGCGGGAGCACCTCGATCGGCTCGTGCACAGCGCCAAGGCGCTGGCGTTCGCGGAGATTCCTACGCAGGAGGCGATGATCCGCGAGATCACCCGAACGCTTGAAGCCAATCGCATGCGCGATGGGGTGCATATTCGCCTGACCTTGACGCGCGGAGTGAAACTGACCAGCGGGATGGACCCTCGCCTGAACACGCACGGGCCGACGTTGATCGTGCTGGCCGAGCACAAGGCCCCTGTGTATGCCGCCAGCATGAAGAAGGGCGGGTTGACGCTGGTGACATCGAGCGTGCGTAGGTTCCCGCCGGATTGCCTTGACCCCAAGATCCATCACTGCAACCTGATTCAGTCGATTCTGGCGAAAATCGAAGCCAACGCGGCGGGAGCCGACGATGCGCTGATGCTCGATCTTCGCGGTTTTGTCGCCGAGACGAACGCCACGCATGTGTTTCTGGTGCGGCACGGGCCGGAGGGTGACGCGGTGGAGACCCCGACGTGCGCGGCGTGCCCGGAAGGGATCACCAGGGCGACGGTGCTCGGGATCTGCCGGCGAGAGGGCATTGCGTGCCGCGAGCGGGACATCAGCCTGATGGAGTTGTATCGCGCGGATGAAGTTTTCTGTACGGGGACGATGGGCGAACTGGCGTGGGTGGGATCGATCGACGGGCGAAAGATCGGCCGCGGCGAATGCGGGCCGATGACGCAGCGTCTGATGGGTTTATTCGTGGAGTTGACCAGGACCGAGGGCGAGCGCGTGGTTGTGTAGGCCACGAGGGGATGAGTGATTGGTGTGGAATGTGGTCCGGGCCGGTCGTGAGTCAAAACCGGTGGGTCGGCGACCCTCACGGATGACGGATGTGCAGAGCGCGATGGCCTATCGCAAATGATGCGCGGAACACCACGACGCGCCTCGGTGTGTTGGGTTTCCCTCCGCCCATGGCGCGAGCAGCAGGATTGCGCAGGGTCAATCGAGGGTTTCGCGCACGGCGAAGATGTAGTCGGTGACGGCAGGTTCGCCCCCGGCTTGGCGGACAAGCATGGCGATCTGGCCGCGGTGGTAGGCCGAGTGCATCAGCACATGGCCGAGAATGTCTTCAACCCGGGTGCGGAAGCGGCGGCCTTCGGTGCTGGTGTAGTCGATGACCTGGCGCAGGCGTGCATCGGTCAGGTGGAGGGTGTAGTCGGTCCAGGCGGCGTCGAGGCCGAGGGCAAGGTCGGCGGCATGTTCGGCATCGCGAAGTTCGGGATGCAGGTCGGTCGTCGAGGTGACGTTGCCGCCGAGCCGAAAGAGCCAGATCTGTCGTGCGGCGAGGATGTGGCCGAAAATGCCCATGGCTCGGCGGTATTCAGGCTGCCGGTGGTTGGCGCCGGGGACCGAACGGAGCGAGGCGATGACCTTGGCGTTGGCTTCGGCTTCGTAGCGAAACAGTTTCTGGAAACGCTCGAACATGGCGGATGGACTTTCACGCGAGAGGTGCAAGCAGTCTTGACGGCGGAGTGTATCGAGCGGGGACGCGGGAAAGGCCCGTCAAGGAAAGATGGGCGGCGGGTTCAGGATGTCGGCGCTGCGGCTTCGGTCATCAGGTGCTTCATCTGGCGGACGGCCTCGCGCAGGCCTGTGTAGATGGCCCTGCTGACGATCGCGTGGCCGATGTGGAGTTCTTCGATTCCGTGGAGTGCGGCGACGGGTTGCACGTTGTGGTAATTGAGCGCGTGGCCCGCGTTGAAACGCATGCCCAGCGAGCGGATGACCGCGCCCGTGTCGGCGACACGGGCGAGTTCGTCGGCGAGGTCGCTTCGGCGAAAGTCGCCGCCGCAACGGGCAAAGGCGTGGGCGTATGGGCCGGTGTGGACTTCGCAGACATCGAAACGACACGCAGCGGCGGCGCGTGCCTGTTCGGGTTCGGGGTCGATGAAGGCTGAGACGATCAGGCCGGCTTTCCGGAGTCGGGCGACGACTTTCTTGAGATCATGGGTGTGGGTGATGACATCAAGGCCGCCTTCGGTGGTGACTTCCTGGCGGCCTTCGGGTACGAGCATCGCCGTATGGGGCCTGAGGCGGCAGGCGATGCGGACCATTTCGTCTGTGGCGGCCATTTCGAGGTTGAGTTTGACCTTGACGAGAGCGCGGAGGAGATCGATATCGCGGTCTTGGATGTGGCGCCGATCTTCGCGGAGATGGACGGTGATGCCGTCGGCACCGCCGAGTTCGGCCTCGTGGGCCGCACGGACGGGGTCTGGCTCATCGCCCCTGCGTGCTTGCCGGACCGTGGCGACATGATCGATATTGACGCCGAGTTGGATCATGGTGCACTCCGGGCCGCCTCGGGAGAGGTCGAAAGAACTTGGGGAGGGTAGTAAGACGCTGTCGTCAATGGAAAGAAGGAGGGGGGATGGGCGGGCGTGCAATTCACCGGGCCTTGGAAGCCCGTGGGGAGCGTGTATGCGGCCGTCAGTTTCAACGCTCGGGTTGGTTCTCGGCGTAGCGTGCAAGGATGGCATCGACCTGCGCGGGAGAGAGGACGGGCAGGCGGGTTTGGCCGGTGCGGAGCATTTCGAGGATGTAGGGCTTGCACATGCCGCAACCCGTCGAGCACCCGGTGAGGGAGGAGAGGGTCTGGAAGTTATCCCCCACCTCGCGACTGAGTCGAAGGAGGTGGTCAAATGGGACATCGTGGCAGATGCAGCGATCAACGGGCATGATGGGGTTCTGGGCAGGTCGGGGTGGAACACCCCATTGGAAGAGCGTGGGACGACATGTGGAGAACTTTTCAGAATAGGTGGGGGCAAGTGCTGAGCGCGGGGGGGGATTGAAACGCTTTCATCGGGGTGTGTTACACTGCCAGTCTCGTGGTGGGTGTCCGGCATCACTCGGGGTTCCGGACGATCCCAAACTAAGGTATGAGCGCATGAGAACCGTGCGATAGAGAGGACCTGCGGGGGGGTCTGTCGCGTGTCTCCGGCTTCTGTTTTGCCGGATGGAGGACAAGCGTGGTGCAACCCGGTCCCGCAGTTTCGCAGGTGTGGGGAATTCTGATTCATGAACCTTTGACGGCCGTGGCGGTCTTGGATCGCGATGGGCGCAGGCTGTGGGTGAATGATCAGTGCGTCCAGATCATCAAGGGGCCGCAGGGGCGGGCCTCGGATTTCATGGGCAGGAGCCTGGAAGAGACGTTTCCGGGCGCGTTTGCGCAGATTTTGCGCGGTGTGATCGACGAGGTGCTTTCCTCCGGGGAGGCGGTGCTGCTTCGGTCTGTATGGAGAGGGGTGCAGTATCTGACTTGGATTTATGAGATCCAGCCTGGGGAAGAGCCGGGCGGGATGGTCGATGCCCGCGTGTTGCTGATGACCCGTCCGGCGAATTCGGACGACTTGAAGCGGTATGAAGCGCACCCTGGGGTGAAGGTGAAATTCGCCGCGGTGGTTGAACTCGGTTCGTTGAATGTGCTGACGCACCGGGAACTTGAGATTCTGGCGCTTATCGGGCAGGGGTTGAGCCTGCCGGATATCGCATCGATGCTCGGCCGCAGTCCGAAGACCATCGAAAAGCACCGAGAGGCGATCGGCCGAAAACTCGGGATGAACGATCGGCTGGCGCTGGCGGAAGTGGCGCGTCGGGCGGGGCTGACGGTTGCGGATGCCGAACGGCAAAGGCTTTGACCGCACGCGTCGGGGCCTGAAACCTGCGAATCCGCAGGCTCCGTGCGGCGAAATGCCGTGTATGGCAGAGCCTGCGATCAAGGTATTGGTGGATCTTTCGTGCCCGATGTGTCGGCGAGAGGCCGCGTTGTGGCGTCGGCTTGATCGCGGGCGCGGGCGGATTGCCCTGGTGGATATCGCCGCGACCGGGTTTGATGCATCGGACTATGGATGCACACAAGCGGGGTTGATGGCATCGATCCACGGAGTGCTGGCGGACGGCCGGGTGATTGAAGGGATGGAGGTTTTTCGGCGGGCGTATGGTGCCGTTGGGCTTGGGTGGCTGCTCGCGCCGACGGCCTGGCCGGGGGTTCGCAGGGTGGCGGATGCCGCTTATCGAGCATTTGCGAAGCGGCGGCTGCGGTGGTCGGGGTGGTGTCGAGAGAATGGGTGCGCTGTGCCGCAACAGGGCGGGCAGTCGTTTCTCAGGTGATTCAAGCGGTCATGGTGATGCGGCAGCCGGCTGCGAGCGTGCGATGCACCGGGCAACGGTGGGCGATTTCGATGAGGCGTCGGCGTTGTTCGTCGTCGAGTTCGCCTTCGAGGGTGAGTTGCAGGGAGAGTTCGGGGATCGGCCCCGGTGGGGCTTCGGGCCGTGTCGCGGTCACGCGGACGGAGCGCAGGGGGTAGCCCTTGCGGTCGGCGTACATCCGGACGGTGATGGTTGTGCACGAGGCGAGGGAGGCGAGGAGGAGTTCGACGGGCGTCGCTCCGGCGTCGCCGCCGCCGAGTTCGACCGGCTCATCGATGGTCAGTGCATGGTTTCGAACGGTGACCGCGGTGCGAAACCCGGGGCCTGTTTCGGCGATGATCGGCGAGTGGGCCATTGTCGAGCGTAGGGTGGTATCCGTCCAGTCGTCGCGGTTAGAACCGGCGGCTGCTTCGCGTCGGTTGTCGAACTGTATCGGCGTACAACCGGGGAACCGCATGCCGGGCCTCGGTCATTCACTCGTCGTGCCGTAGCATCACGCGCGAAGCCGAATCGTCACCGCTCGAAGGCGCCTGAAGGGCGAGAGGGTAAGATCATCGTTTGCCTTTATCTTTGCGGTCTTTTCGGAAGTCGCCTTTGCGTTTGTCGCGGCTTTTGGAACGCATGGATCGTTTCTGCGCGCCTGAGCGATCGAAGCCGGCGCCCTTGGCCGAAGCAAGCCCCCCGAAGTCGGTCCCGCCGCCGAGTTTGGTGGGAATGAGTTTTGCTTTTCCTGCGGCGCGGCTTTCAGGGTCGGCAAGGACGAGTTCGAGTTGCCGACGTGCAAGATCCACGGCGGCGATTCGGATGCGGATGCTGTCGCCCATATTGAAGGATCGCCCTGAGTGGATATCGACGAGCGCGCCTGTGCGGCTGTCGATCTTCCAGGAGGGGGGGCGGTTGTCGCGTGTAGTGTCGCCTGGGAGGTCAGCGGTTTTGATCATGCCGTCGGCGAGGAATTTGTCGAGCTGTACGAAGACGCCGTTGCCGCGAACGCCGGTGACGACGCCGTCATATTCTTCGCCGATTTTTTCTGAGAGCAGTTGGAGGACCAGGAACTGTCGTAGTTCGCGTTCGGCTTCCTCAGCGCGTTCTTCGGTGTCGGTGCAGTGTCGGCCGAGGACGACGAGTTCTTCCTGGCTCGGGCAGAGGTCGGATTCGCTGAGCAATGCGCCGAGGCGCTTCTTTTCGCCTTCGGTCACGGGGCGCTGCTGGCCATTGTCGGTGGCTTCGAGGTAAGCGCGAAGCGCCCAGTGCACGGTCAAGTCTGGGTAGCGGCGGATCGGGCTGGTGAAATGGGCGTAGGCCCTGCTCGCCAAGGCGAAGTGACCGATCAAGGCGGGGGAGTATTCGGCCTTGGTCAGCGTGCGAAGCACGGCCATGTGGACGGCGCGTGCGGCGGGTGTGCCGCGGGTGGCATTGAGCAGCGTCTGGAGTTCTTCACGCGTGGGGTTGGCGGGAATTCTGAACCCCGCGACCATGGCGGCTTTGCGAAGGGCGTCGGAATCGCCGGGCGTCGGCTCAGGGTGGGTGCGGCGCAGCAGGGGCACTTCGAGGTCTTCAAAGAGGCGAGCGAGAATCTCGTTGGCCTCGACCATGAACATTTCGATCAGCGTGTGCGTGAAGGCGTCGTCTTCCTTCTGGGCGTCGATGACGCGGCCGTTTTCATCGAAGATCAGTTCGACATCGGGAAGTTCGAGGGAGATCATGCCCTGGCGCTCTCGGCGCGACCGGATGGTCTTGGCGAGTTTGTCCATCTCACGAAGTGCGGTGATGAGTTCGTCGGTGTAGTTCGGCGGTGTTCGTGCATGCTTTCGGGCTTCGTCGGGGTTGCCGTCGATCAGCGCCTGGGCTTCAAGGTATGTCAAGCGCTTCGCGCTTCGGATGATGGTCGCGGCGACGCCTTCGGAGACGATGTGTCCGTTGCGGTCATATGTCGCAAAGGCCGATTTGCAGAAGCGGTGCACGCCTTCCTGAAGCGAGCAGATGCCGTTGCTCAGCATCTCGGGAATCATGGGGATGACCAGGCGAGGAAGGTAGACACTGTTGCCGCGTTCGCGGGCTTCGCGGTCGAGCGGGGAATCAGGCGTGATGAAATGCGCGACATCAGCGATGTGCACGCCGAGCTTCCATCCGCCGCCGGGCATGGCCTGGATGGAGATTGCGTCGTCGTAGTCCTTGGCGTCTGGGGGGTCGATGGTGATGATGAAGTCGCCGGTGAGGTCGAGCCGACCGGGCAGGCTGCCGCGTTGTGTGAAGTCTTCGATTTCAACTTCGAAACGTCGGGCGGCCTCACGGGCATCATCAAGAACTTCGTCCGGGAACTCTCCCGGAAGATTGTGCGCGAGAATGACGGATTGGGTTTCAACATCAGGAAGGCCCGCTTCGCCGAGCACTTTGCTGATGACGCCCTCGGGGAGCATGCCGCCCTCGGGGAAAAGGGTGATGTCTACGACAACTTTGTCGCCGGGCTTGACATGCTTGCTTTCGGCGTCGCGGACGACGATCGGCGTGGTGAGTGATTTGCCGTCGGGGTGTACGAGCCACTGTCCGCCCTGGGTATACACCTCGCCGGCGAAGGTGGTGCGCTTGCGCTTGACGATTTCGACGATTTCTCCCTGGAACTGTTTTCCGGCGAAGCCCTGCTTTTCGCGCCGGCGGTCGCGGACGAACTCGACCCTGACGGTGTCGCCGGTCATGGCATCGCCGATGCCCTCGTGCGGAATGAAGATCGATCCTTCGCGCACGGCATCGGTCGGTTCGACGAATCCGAAGCCCTTGATGTGTTTGCGAAGCACACCGATGAGTTCCCCTCGGTCAGGAAGGCTGGGCAAGGTCACACGCCCCTGGGGGTCGATGCTGACGACACCTTCTTCTTCCAGGGCCTTGACAGCCTTGGCGAAGTCTTCAGGGTCGTCGATGCGCAGATCCTGGGCGAGTTGGAGGATGTGCCGCGGTTCGTAGGCATCGTGGGCGAGATGGGCGATCAGGCGTTTGCGGTATTGAAGGGGCATATCCGTATAGGGTAGGGAAACTGTACCGACATCGCGTTGACTGCCCGGGTAGATTGCCGCCATGTCGTCGAACCCGCCAATGCCCCCGGATACCTCAGCCCTGCTTTCCGCGGCCGACGCCGGGCAACCCGGCGCCTTCGACGCCCTGTTCCAGGCGGTGTACGACCAACTGCGTCGCGCGGCTCAGCATCAGATTCTGGCCGAGCGACCCGGGCACACCTTGAGCGCGACGGCCCTTGTGCATGAGGCGTATATCCGCCTTGCCGGGCCGCGAGAAGTTCCGTGGAGGGGACGGGCGCATTTCTACGCCGCGGCAGCGGAGGCAATGCGTCGGATCCTGCTCGATCATGCTCGAGCGAAGGGGGCTGCGAAGCGGGGCGGAGCGGAGGCACGGAAGGCCGCGCTGGACCTTTCCGGCCTGCCAGACACCAGTTCTCCGGAAGAATTTGCCGGATTCCTGATCCTTGACGAGGCGATTTCCCGCCTTGAGGGTGTGGCCGCTGAAGCCGTCGCCGTGGTCCGCCTGCGATACTTCGCGGGTTTGAGCATCGAGGAATGCGCCCGGGTTTTGGATGTCTCCCCGGCGACGGTCAAGCGGCACTGGACCTTCGCCCGTGCATGGCTGAAGGACTGGATCGCACGCCAAGCCTGAAAGGGAGCCGATCGTGGAACCCGAAATCGCCCGTCTTCGTGCAGTGTTTGATGAGGCCATCGCAGCGAACCCGGGAGACCGCCCCGCGTTGCTCGAGCGGCTGTGTGAAGGGAATGCCGTTCTTCGCAAACGGGTGGAGGGGATGCTCGTCGCGGCGGAAAGCGAGGGCGGTTTCCTGTCCGACCTGACGCGGGACCGTGATGTGTCGCTGGGGTTTGGAGAGACGCGAGAGGAGGCGGCGCGTGAGACGGCCGGGATGCGCATCGGCAAGTACAAGTTACTCCAGCGCATCGGCGAGGGCGGCTTCGGCACCGTCTTTCTGGCCGAGCAGGAGCAACCCGTTCGCCGTAAGGTGGCCCTGAAGATCATCAAGGCGGGGATGGACTCTCGGGCGGTGGTGGCTCGCTTCGAGGCCGAGCGGCAGGCCCTCGCGATCATGGACCACCCCCACATCGCCCGCGTACTCGATGGCGGGCTGACCGATGCTTCACCTGCGGGCGGGGGGCGGCCGTATTTCGTGATGGAGTACGTTGTCGGCGATCCGATCACCCTCTTTGCCGACGCCCACAAACTGAACGTGCAGGAACGTCTCGAGCTTTTTGCGCAGGTATGCGCTGCGGTACAGCACGCCCACACCAAGGGCATCATCCACCGAGATCTCAAGCCCGGAAACGTGCTTGTGAGCATGGTCGATGGCCGTCCTTTCGCCAAAGTGATCGACTTCGGCATCGCCAAGAGCCTCGCCTCGCCCCTGACGGACAAGACGCTCTTTACTGAGCACCGACAACTCATCGGCACACCCGAGTACATGAGCCCCGAGCAGGCCGAAGGCTCCCCCGACATTGACACGCGTACGGATGTCTACGCCCTCGGGGTGCTGTTGTATCAGTTGTTGACCGGCCTGACGCCGTTCGACTCGATGCGGCTGCGTTCCGCGGCGTACGCGGAGATCCAGCGAATCATCAAGGAAGAGGATCCACCGGCACCCAGCGTTCGGCTTTCTCGCGAGGTACACGCGTTGGCTGCAACGGCTTCGAGCCGCCGCGTTGAGCCGGCGAAACTGGGGTTGCTGATACAGGGCGAACTTGATTGGATCGTGATGAAGGCACTCGACAAAGACCGCGCCCGCCGGTACGAGACGCCCAATCAACTCGCCGCGGACGTCCAGCGTCACTTGGCGGGTGAGGCCGTCGTCGCCGCGCCGCCGAGCGCGGCATACCGCCTGCGGAAGTTCGTGAGAAGGAACAAGGGCCCGGTGCTGGCGGGTACGGCGGTGGCGGCGGCGCTCCTGGTGGGGATTGCGGGGACGACGTGGCAGTGGCAGCGGGCGAGCCGGTTTTATCGAGAGGCGGATGCACAGGCGGAACTGGCGGGAAGGAACGCTGCGCGGGCGGAGTTGGCTCTGGAGCGCACACGTGTGCAACTGGAGTTCGCCTCGCGCTCCGGCCGCGCGTTGCTGGCCTTGCTGGATGGCAACGGGGAACACCCTGATGTCGAGTTCGTTCGTTCGATCAACTCGGAGCTGGATGCCCCGACCGGGCCGTA
The DNA here is from genome assembly GCA_019636695.1 of Phycisphaeraceae bacterium. Taxonomy (GTDB): domain Bacteria; phylum Planctomycetota; class Phycisphaerae; order Phycisphaerales; family UBA1924; genus JADLCM01. Next base: position 98,010 of record JAHBXD010000003.1, on the reverse strand, counting down.
TGACCCAGATTTCGCCGCACGGGGCATAGGCACGGACTTGAAGGCATTTTCGGCGGTGGCGCTGGACACAGCGCGCAAAGTGTTGGAAGCCCAGCAATTGTTGAAAGCCCAGGTGAAGAAGGCCGAACAGAAGGCCTACGTCGCGAATGTATTCGCTGCGGCGAGCGATCCGGCAGGTGCACGAGATCGATTGGAAGCCTGCCCCGAAGAACTGCGAGGGTGGGAATGGCAGTACTTAAATGCAGGAGTAGACACAAGTACGTGGTCTGATCATCAAGGGCGTTGGGGTTGGTTGTTTGGATTTGCTTTAGAAGGTTCTCGATTTCTGACTAATGTCCCCGGTCGAGGCGGTCTCCAGATCCGCGACACGAAGACCGGTGAAGTTTTGTTCGCGGGACTTGAGGGGTGGGGCGTCAACAATGCTCAATTTTCGCTCGATGGACAACGCATATGCCTGACAGGCATCGACCCTTTGCATGGAGGTTGGCGCCCCGCTGTGCTTGATGTCCGAACGGGCATTCTCACGCGCCTGCCTTCATTCGATGACGATGCGTGGGTCAGTTTCGTCAACGGAGGCGCCCAATTCGTCACAGTCAGGAGATTCTATCATGACGACTCAGAGCCTGTTCGGATCTGGGATACGCTCACGGGTGAGCTTCGAGCAACAATTAATCGACGCGTAGGGGGATATGCGTGGGGCGCAGCAACCCTGCATGGCCATTACGTCGTTACCCGCTCGGGCGAAGGGCTTGAGGTGTGGGATGCGATGAGTGGAGCACGAGCAGGCGTGCTTGATATTGATGCAAATACCGTACTGAGCGTGAGTCTGTCGCCGGATGGCAGCAAGGTGCTTGCTCTTGCTGACGGAGCCTTGCACGCCTGGAAGATCACGACCGGCGAGCGGCTCTTCTCAACGTCAATCGGATCACTCCGCTACTTTGACCCAGGGACTCGTCTTTGGTCGTTCTCCAGTGACGGATCCAAGGTGGCGTTATCTGGGTGGGGACGCGTTGCTCCGGTATTCGATGCGAACACCGGAGCACATTTGGTGAGTATTCCGTGTCAGCCCGAGGAAGTCTGGTTTGATGCCGAGTTGTCGCCCGACGGAACGAAGCTTCTGACCACCGGAGGCACCACGCCGCACCTTTGGGATGTTGCAACGGGTCGATACTTGTCTTCATTTGTCGGGCATGCTCGTGTTGTACGAGAGGCTCGGATCTCACCTGATGGTGAGTGGGTCGTGGCGACCGCCTACGACGGTGCATTGCGGGCGTGGCGTACCGATACCCCACCCAATCCAATTGTACTTCGCGTGCCTCAGTACGTGAAAGACACCGTCGCGGCAGACGGGTTCGATTCCGCCATCCTGGTCCGACCCCACTGTCTTGAGGTTCGGCCCGTTCCCGGGTTCCCTGATGAGGCTGCCTGGTACAGTCTGGCTGGCCTCCCGCGGGTCGGCATAGAGCGTTCGGAATGCCGAAGTCTCGCCTTCACGCCTGATGGCGGCAAGCTGCTGTTTACATCACATGCGAGCATCTTTGAGTTTGACCTCCGGACACGAGAAATTGCCCTTGAACGCTGCCACCTGGATGAGTACGGGGGGTATGTCTGGACGGGTGTCGATCTGCTCGGCTTGGATGCCGCTGGAGCATTCTGGTCGTGGCGACAAAGCGTGCAGCGTTGGCTTCCGGGCGATGCTCGGCCGGCGTGGCGTCTTGTTCACCCCGCGATCGGCGGCTTCGACCCGGCCGCACAGGAAGAAGAAAGAATACCCCAGCAGCGTCATGTCGAAGTGAGCCGAGACGGGCAGCGCATGCTGATGCTTCTGGATCATGGCGCAGTCTGGCCCCGGTCGACATCAGGACGCGGCAAGTACCGCCCTGGGACCACGATGCTGCTTTGCGATGCAGCCACGGGCGAAATTCTGCTTGAACGACAAGTACAGTCCGGGTTTGCTCTTTACCTTCCAGGTTTGAATAGTGATGGTTCACGAGTTGCCGTGCTGGAGCAACACGAAGGCCTGAACGTCTGCCGCGTTATTGATGTATCCACAGGAGCCGAGCGTTCCATTGTTGCGGACTTCCTTCCGCACAATGCGTCGTGCGAGTTCTCTCCCGACGGCTCACGGCTCCTGATCGTGCATGCGGGCGCAGTCAGCGTGTGGGATACCGACACCGCTGAGCAGGTTGCTGTGTTCGAGAGCACACGTTATGAGTCTGATGCGAGTTTCGTGCGATTCTCTCCTGACGCCACTAGTGCGCTCATGGTCATGGGGGGCACCGTGCTCCTAGTAGATGTTCGCGATTGGCAGATCATCGCCGATCTCTCCGGGCACATCGACACCATCACGGACGCAGCGTTCTCACCGGATGGCTCACGAGTCGTCACTGCAAGTCACGACCAGTCGCTGCGGTTCTGTGACAGTGTCACGGGTGACCTACTGATGGTATATCGGGAGCATGCGCCGGTTGTACTCGACGAAGGCGGTGTGGGTGTACCAAGTATTGGTTTCAACTGCGTTGCCTTCAGCTCCGACGGGACGCGCCTCGCCGCTGGAACGGTAGATGGCCGTGTGCTGATTCTCGATACCATCCACTGGCGAGATCGAAATCGACATTCACACGCGTCGGAGTGAAACGGTGGTCGGCAAGCTTGGTTTCGTTTGCGTCAGTAGATTGTGCTGCAATTTTCCTCAAAGCACTGCTTCTATACCTCCCGCGCCATCTCCAAAAACCGCTCCATTCCCCCACGCACCTCTTCCAGCGTGTCGCCGCCGAACTTTTCGAGCACCGCCCGCGCGACTTCGAAACCCACCACGCTCTCCAACACCACGCTCGCCGCGGGCACCGCGCAAACATCGCTTCGCTCGTATTGGCTGCGTTCCGGCTGTTTCGTCCGCAGGTCGACGCTCGGCATGCCTTGCAGCAGTGTTGCGATCGGCTTCATTGTGCCGCGAACCACGATCGGCATGCCGTTGGTCATGCCCCCTTCAATTCCGCCGGCATGGTTCGTCGGTCGCACGAACCCCAGGTTCCGCGCCTGTCGCTGCCCCGCGTCGAACTCGATCGGGTCGTGCACGTGCGACCCAGGCAAAGCGGCGCATGCCTTGCCCAGGCCGATTTCTACGCACTTGAAAGCCTGGATACTCATCACCGCATAGGCCAGACGCGCATCAAGGCGCGTATCCCAGCCGACGCAACTCCCAAGGCCGGGCGGCACACCGAACACATGCGCCTCGACCAGCCCGCCTGCCGTGTCTTTATTCACCTTCGCCGCACGAATGATTTCGCATTGCGCTTCCGTCGCCGCGGAGTCTGGGCAATAGGTTTCGCTGGCATCGCGCAGGGCTTTCATCTGCCCCCAGTTCTGGGCAGTCACGTGAGCATCCGTCGCCGCGTGCCCGATCTGTCGCACGAACGCGAAGACCTCGATCCCCAATGTCCGCAGCAGGCATCGGGCGACCACTCCCGCCGCGGTTCTTGCGGCGGTTTCGCGTGCGCTGGCACGTTCGAGGGTTTCGCGGCAATCGTTGGTGAGCCACTTGAGGCTTCCGGCAAGGTCGGCGTGGCCGGGGCGGGGTCGATGGACGGGAGGTGTGGCCTCCAAGTCATCCAGCCGTGAGTCTTTATTCCGGACGACAGCCGTAAGTGGGCCGCCGGTGGTATTGCCGAGGCGCACGCCGGAGAGAAACTCGATGCGGTCTGTTTCGATCCGCTGGCGTGCACCGCGGCCGTAGCCGCCCTGCCGCCGCGCGAGTTCGGCGTTGATGAAGTCGAGATCAAGGGGCACACCGGCGGGCAAACCCGAGACGAGGGCGACGCATGCGGGACCGTGGCTTTCTCCGGCGGTGGCATAGGTGAGCATGGAGAGACGGTATCACCGTATCGGCGTTCGCATCACACGAAGGATGTTGGAGCGCCGGTCGGTCCACAGGGCTTTGGGGTCGATCGCCCGGGCTGGGCTCCACAGGCCCGAATCCAAAAGGTCGGCGAGATCCTCAGGCGAGCGTGCAAGGGCGATCCAGTCCGAGGCGTACCGGCCAAGGGGGTTGGTTTTGTAGTCGGGCGCGCCGGGATCCCATCGCTGCAGAAAGACCAGGCCGAGATTGTCGGCAATTGCACTGACAACCGGGGCAAGATCGAGATGCCGATTGGAAATATGGATGGCCAGAACACCACCTTCGGCAAGTTTGTCGACCATCTCGGCAATGGCTTCGCGGGTCAGCAGGTGCATGGGAATGGCATCGGAACTGAAGGCATCGACGATCAGCAACTCAAAGGTTTTGTCCGGCTGAAGGCGCAGTGTGCGGCGGCCATCACCGAGAATGGTGTCGATGTAAGCCCCTCGCCGGCGTGCATCGGATAAGAAGGTGAAGATGTCCGGATTCTCGGCGATGGCGACAACGCCGGGATCAATCTCGAAAAACGTGAAACGGTCTGCCGCACGGGCGTATGCAGCAATCGTGCCCGCCCCGAGGCCGACGATGCCGATCCGTCGGGGGCTGTGGTGCATCCTGACGAAGAGGTCGCCGACTGGGCCGAGTTCGCCGTAGTAGGCCGTGGCGATGTGTCGGGTGGATTCGTCGTATACCTGTGCGCCGTGAGAGGTCGTGCCGTGGGTCAGCTCATGCACGGTGAAACCGCCGATTTCCTGCCTTGTCGCTTCAAGCACCCCGAAGAACGTGCGTTGACGGGCGAGTAAATCGCGGCTTGACTGCCAGTCGTTCCATTGCGCGGCCATCAAGAGAAGAAGCGCAAGGGCGAATGCCATCGGACGATGGATCGAAAGAAAACAGGCCGCCGCGGGAACGACCACAACCAGCGCTGCCGAAACCCCGCCCAATGCATCGATCGAGGCGACCAGGAGCTTGCACGCGAAGAATAGAAACGTAGGGATGACGATCAGCGCAAGCCCGATCAGGGTTGGCTTCCACCCTCGGCGGGCGGGCCGTCGCGGGCGGACCAGGCACGCAAGGACAACGACAATCGGGTATTCGAGGATGGAGTGGAAGATAACCGGGGCAAGTAAGGCGCAAAAAATCCCGCCGAGCACACCACCGACGGCGAGCAAAAGGTAAAACTCGGTGAGGCGCGAAGGGTGGGGGCGCTCCGCCGCGAGTCGCTGGTGGCACAGCATCGAGAGGATGAACTGCGCGGAGAGGTGCACGAGCATCTGCACGAGGATCGGGCTTGTTCGGGCTTCAAGGATGACCATGCCGAGCGTGACGGCCATCACGGGCGTGCCCCACGACCATGCAGTGAGCAGGCGAGCCGACCGAGAAGAGAAGGCGATGACGAAAGTCAAGAGGTATATCGAAAGCGGAATGACCCACAAAAGGGGCATGGAGGCGACATCGGTGCTCAGGTGCTGCGTAACGGCGAGCATGAGCGCGGCAGGGATGAAGGCAAACGCAACCCAACGCAGGCGTTGCGAGGGTCTGGGGGCAGGCACGGTCTGCTGCCAGCGTATCTGCGTGGAGAGATCGGGGGCTGCGCGGCGAAGGGCCGTCAGCCCGCAGGCAAGAATCAGGCACCCCAGAAGGGCATATCCGCCCGTCCAGACCCATGCTTGTGTTCGAAGGTCAAAGGCGCGCTCGACGATCAGGGGATAGGCCAAAAGCCCCGCGAAGCTGCCGACATTGCTGGCGGCATAGAGAAAATACGGATCGCCCGCTGCTTTATGGGTGGTGCGAGAAAACCAGCCCTGGAGCAGCGGTCCGGAAGTGGCGACAACGATGAAGGCAGAACCCACCATGACGGCAAGGACGGCCAGCACCCACGGGGCGGGCGCCGCTTCGGGGGGCGGGGCCCAGCCCGTGGGTACGACGGCTGGCAATGTGATGCTCGCGGCAAGAAGGACGCCAGTATGCAGCACGACCTGTCGTCGGAGTGAGAGTCGTCGTGCCAGGCCGTGGGAATAGGCATACCCGGCGAGAAGTGCGGCCTGAAAAAAGACCATGCTCGTGTTCCATACCGCGGGGCTTCCCCCGAGCATGGGCAGGATGGCTTTGGCCGTCATCGGCTGCACGAGAAAGAGGAGCGTGGCGGCAAGAAAGACAGCGCCGACAAAGAGTGTGGTCATGACGTGATCCGGGTGTGTTGAGGATAGGTGCGTCGCAGGAGATGCGCGTACAGTCGGCCCATGAGCGATCTGGGCGGGTGTGAGGCGGTGATTTGCGATATTGATGGGTGCCTTGCACCCGAATCTTCGGGGCCGATGCATGCCGAGGCGCTTGCGCGCATCGCGCGGTGGAACCGGGCTTCCATTGAGCGCGGCGGGCCGATCCTGACGGTGTGCTCGGGGCGGCCGCAGCCGTTTGCCGAGGCCATGTGCAGGCTCCTCGGGAACGACCGCTTGCCCTGCATCGCGGAAAACGGCGTCTGGCTGTATGACCCGAAGACGAATCGATATGAGCGCGACCCGGCCATAACACCAGAGCACTTGCAGGCCGTGCACGAGGTTGCTCGCTGGGTTGAGCAGGAACTCAGCCCCCGCGGCGTCGTGATGCAGCCCGGCAAGAGCGCATCGGTCTCGTTGTATCACCCAGATCCCGAGTATCTGCGATCGACCATTCGCCCGATCGTCGAGACGGCGTTTCGAGTCTGCGGCTGGCCGCTTCGTGTCTCGATGACGTGGTTGTACATTAACTGCGATTTGGCGCACGTGTCCAAAGGCTCAGGGATCGACCGCCTGTGCGCCGCCGCCGGGCTGCAGCGAGACCGGCTCGTGGGCATCGGCGACACCCTCTCGGATGAAGCCATCGCCGATCGCGTCGCCTGGTTCGCGTGCCCGGCCAATGCCGATCCGCGCCTGAAGGCCCGCGCGCACTTTCTGGCGAGTGAACCCGAGGCCATGGGCGTGCTGGAGATCCTGAGCCGGTTGACCTGATTTCTCACGGGGCTTCGACAAGCCACGCGACGATCGGCACGTCGCCGTCTTGAACATAGAACGAATGCCCGACTGCCAATCGCGTCACACGGAATCCGTGTGCTTCGAGGAACTTCGGTGCAATAGCCCGAGGCCGATTTCGGGTATGTCTTTCACATCCGAACACGATCATGCGGCCTTCACGCTGCAGGCGTACAAAGAGTGATTCGGAATTCTGAGGTTCCGCGGGGTAGTCCATCGGGCGCATGTGTTCGGTCACGACCATCACATGCCGTTGGGCATAAATGTCGACCGCGGGCATCCAGACATCGAGCATTGCCATAGAGAGATCAGCAACTTCCGGGTCTGCGAGCAGCGCTCGAACCAACGTCCGGGGCGAGAGTTTGTCGGCAACCCTTGAACGCATTCCCCCGTACCAGACGATCTCGACAATCGCAAGGATCGTCAGCGTCACGCCCACTCCCGCGAGGTGTCGCGGTCCGCATGGCCCGAGGGCCAGAATTCGCCGACGAAGCCCCCATGCCGCAAGCACCGCCAGCACAGGCCAAAGGGGCGTCAGGTATCGGGGCGAGCCGCGGCCGATGAACGCGTATGCAGCGGCGCCCAGGAAGAGCGCTGCAAAGATGAGTGCCAACCCGCGAGACAGCGGTTCCCGTCGCCACGCAATCCACCCGAGCGTGGCGATCGCGCCGATCGAACCCAGCCCAGCGCCATACAAGAGCGCTGTGAAAGTCTCGGCGATGGAGCCTGGGCGGAACGCCGTCAGGTTTTCACTGGCCTGCTCCTCCGCAGCGCGAAACAGCGGCATGTCGACGGCACGGCTGGCCAGGTACATCCAGAGCGCCAGCCCTCCAAAGCCGATGGCGATCAAGACCAGCGGCTGCGTGCCGCGCCAGCCGCGCAGCACCATCGCCGGCCCGCCCCGCCAGAACGGGCCGGCGAGCACCCATCCGACGCCGAACCCGATGATCGCCGAGGGAGCAACCGCTGCCCACTGATCCTGTGGATGCAGAAACGTGCCCAAGACCGCGATCATCGCAGCGGCCACTCCGGCCGCTGAACGTACACCGGTTCTGGGCGATGTTCCTCCTGCGAGCACGAATGGAGCAAAGACCGCCGCAAGAAATACCACCATCGCTCCCGGAGGGCCTTTGGCCAGCATCGCGGCAAGCGCACAGGTCGCCGCCGCCAGCATCGGCAACCATGCCGAGCTTTTGCCCGCATCGCTCTGCCGCCACGCGCAGTGCATAAAACCGATCGCACCGATGGTGAGCGGTGGAAGTAAATTGTCAATCACCACCGCGCGGCTCGATCGCACGAAAAGCAGGCCGGTCGCCAGCATCAACGCGCCCCAGAACGCCCAGCGCCGCGCCTGCGGACCGTCGCGAAGCAGTTCTGTCCCGGCGAAATATGTCGCCAACACGCCCGCCCACGCGGCAAGACCAGCGATCAGGCGTCCCGTGAAATCAGTCGGACCGGTTCCGAGCATCGCTCCCGCGAGCAGTTGCAACCAATTCAGAAGCGGCGGTTTGTCGAGATATGGCTGGCCGTGGATGGTCGGCGTCAGCCAGTCGCCCCGGTCCCACATGTCGCGGGCCGAAAGCACGCGAAGCGATTCCTGCGTGCTCATCAGCCCGATGGCCGTCGGTGCGATCAGGAATAACAGCATGCTGAGCGATGAGAGGAAACAGACATGGCGTGCAACGTCCGACCTTTGCGATGCGCCGAGCGCTGCAAACACCCCTGCGAGCAGCAGCGCCGGCAGAATCTCCACCGCCCATGCCAGCATGCAGCGCGCTCCAGATATCCCGACTCAGGCATTATCGAGGAGGTTCATGCTCTCAAATGCCTTGCCTTCGAGCATCTCGATCGAAGCTCCTCCGCCGGTCGAAACATGGGTCATTTTGTCGGCAAGGCCGAATTTTTCGACTGCCGCGGCTGAATCGCCTCCGCCGACGATGGAAACAGCGCCCGAGGCAGTCGCTTCGGCAATAGCCTTGGCCACGCTCTTGGTGCCGATGGAGAAGGGCATCCACTCAAAGACGCCCATCGGTCCGTTCCAGACGATGGTGCGCGCGCCCAAAAGCACCTGCGTGAATGCCATCTGCGTCTTGGGGCCGATGTCAAGGCCCATGAAACCGGGCTTGATGTGCTCTTCAAAGACTTCGATATTGCCTGCGGATTGGCTGAACGCCGTTGAGCACACATGGTCGGAGGGCAGGTGCATATCGCACTTGGCTTTGGCGGCGGCCTCGATCATGCGGCGGGCATCGGCAAGTCGGTCATCTTCGGTCTTGCTCGTCCCGACATTCTTGCCCATCGCCTTCAAAAACGTGTAGGCCATTGCTCCACCGACGAGAATCGCATCGGCCTTGGGCAGAAGATTCTCGATCGCGGCCATTTTGTCCGAGACCTTTGCGCCTCCGAGCACCACCACGAACGGCTTTTTCGGAGCGCTGAGCGCTTCGGAAAGGAACCGGATCTCCTTTTCCAACAGCAGCCCGCTCACGCGCGGGCGGCCCGCCATCGCTTGGGGCAACGCCACCATGCTCGCATCGGGGCGGTGACAGGCCCCGAAAGCGTCGTTCACATACACATCCGCGTATTCCGCCAACTTCGCCGCAAAGGCCGGATCACCCTTTTTCTCGCCCTTATGGTGGCGAAGGTTCTCCAGCAGAATGACCTCCCCATTCTGCATCGATGCGACGGCAGCGGCGGCGTGTTCGTCAATGCAGTTGGTGCTGGGGAAACCCACGGGCTTTGCCAGCAGGGCGGACAACCGCTCGGCGCACGGCTTGAGCGAGCTTGTCGTCTCGTATCCGTTTCCCTCGGGCCTTCCGAGGTGCGAAATCAGGATCGCCTTGCCGCCGCGATCAATCACGTTTCGAATCGTGGGGATGGCGGCCTGAATGCGGCGGTCATCGGTGATGCGGTCGCCGTCAAGAGGTACGTTGAAATCAACCCGCAGGAGAACGCGTTTGCCGGAAACATCAACAGCGGCAATGGTTTTCTTGGGCATAGTGGGCGCTCCGAAACGAGGATTGGGCCTGCTGGGCGACTATAGGAGTCGAGGTCTCCGGCTCCAGCCGAAGCGACCGGGGGCGGATCGGGAAATCAGGTTGTCTGGAGCGGCCCTGGGCGGTTGAGACTGGCCGGAACCGGATGCCCGCCCTACCCTTGGACCCCAGTCGCCGCGAGGCGATTCCCGCCGGGCCGTATCCGGGCGGGGGAGGGCGGTTGTCGCGTCTTGACGATGAGTTCTGAGGACCACGCATGGCCAGCACAGGTGTCGTCACCCAGGTGATCGGTTCGACTTTTGATGCGCAGTTTGCCGAAGACGCACTGCCCGCGATTTACAATGCGATCATCGTCGATGAGCAAACCCCTGCTGGGCATCTGCGGCTGACAGGCGAGGTGCAGCAGCATCTCGGAGGCGGTCGCGTCCGGGCGGTCGCCTTGGGTTCGACCGACGGTCTCCGCCGCGGCGTCAAATGCACGGATGCAGGCGGCCCTGTCTCGGTGCCCGTAGGTGAGAAGGTCTTGGGTCGGGTGTTCAATCTGCTCGGCGAGCCGATCGACAAGCTGCCCGCCCCGGTTGGCGCGCCGACGCGGCCGATTCACCGTGAGCCTCCGGAGTTCAGCCAACTGAACCCCAACACCGAAGTGCTGGTGACGGGCATCAAGGTCATCGACCTGCTGTGCCCCTTTGTGCGCGGCGGCAAGATCGGTCTGTTCGGCGGTGCGGGCGTGGGCAAGACCGTCATCATCCAGGAAATGATCGCACGTGTCGCCCGCGAGTTCGGCGGCTACAGCGTCTTTTGCGGCGTGGGCGAGCGCACCCGCGAGGGCAACGACCTCTGGCGCGAAATGAAGGAAGCCGAGTACACCGACGAAAAAGGCCAGAAGGCGCACGTGCTCGACAAGGTGGCGATGGTTTTCGGCCAGATGAATGAGCCCCCGGGCGCGCGACTCCGCGTGGCGCTCTCGGGCCTGACCATGGCCGAAGAGTTCCGCGATGCATCAGGCAAAGAGACCATGATCTTCGTTGACAATATCTTCCGCTTCACGCAGGCTGGGTCGGAAGTTTCGGCTCTTCTCGGCCGCATGCCCAGCGCCGTGGGATATCAGCCGACCCTCTCGACCGAAATGGGTGAATTGCAGGAGCGGATCACCTCCACCGCCAAGGGCGCCATCACCAGCGTGCAGGCGATTTACGTACCCGCAGACGACCTGACCGACCCGGCACCCGCAACAGCCTTCGCACACCTTGACGCCTTCGTTGTGCTTGCCCGCGGTATCGCCGAGAAGGGCATTTACCCTGCCGTCGATCCGCTGGCCTCGACGAGCCGAATTCTCGATCCGCAGATACTCGGTGAGCGGCACTACCGCGTTTCGCGGCGCGTGCAGCAGATCCTGCAGCGCTACAAGGACTTGCAGGACATCATCGCCATTCTCGGTGTCGATGAACTGAGCGAAGATGACAAGCTCACGGTCAGTCGTGCCCGCAAGATCGAGCGGTTCCTCAGCCAGCCGTTCTTCGTGGCCGAGCAGTTCACGGGTTTCAGCGGCGTCTATACCTCGCTTGAGCAGACGCTTGACAGTTTCGAGCGGCTCTGCAATGGCGAGGGCGATGATCTCCCTGAAAACGCGTTCATGTACGTCGGCACACTCGACGACGCTCGCGCCAAGGCACAAAAGGCCGCAGCCGGCGCGTGAGGCGCTCGCCCTTTCCGCACACGCTACCTCGCGAACGCATCACTCAGCCCGGGACCAGCGTTCCCGGGTTGTCACATGGGCGTGATCGGCCTGTCGCACACTCGACCCCGGGCGAGTATTCTGCGATGAACCGCGCGTGCATCGCGCGGGAACATCAGGAGCCTCGGTCATGTCGCGAGGATGGATCGCTCTGCGTCTGTGGCTGGTCTGCATCTTCGTGGCGACGCCCAGCATCCCGGCCTGGGGTGTCTCCGGGAAATCTGATCCGAAGAAGCATGCAGAGGCTCGCCTGATCGCCGACGCCGCCATGGAGCATCTACGCGTGCAAGGCCGCATGCCCGGCCTTCAGGCGGCGGTGGCGGTGGGGGGTGAAGTGGTCTGGGCATACTTCGCCGATGCGGCCGAGTTGCATGATCCGCAGGATACACCCACGTCATACCGCATCGCGAGCATTTCCAAATCGCTGACTGGGATGGTGCTCGCCATGCTTGCAGCCGAAGGGGTGCTGAGTCTTGATGCACCGATCGGCGAACTTTGCGACGAATTGCCCGAGCACGTTCGCGCGATCACTCCTCGTCAGTTGGCCTCGCACACTTCCGGCATACGGCATTATCGAGGAAGTGAATCGCGATTGAATCACCGGTTCGTCGATCTGAACTCGGCCTTGGCGATTTTTGTCAACGACCCTCTGGTGCACACACCCGGCGCACGCTACACCTATTCCACCTACGGCTACACGTTGTTGGGCGTAGTGATGGAGCGTGCCGCGGGCATGCCCTTTCACGAACTGCTCAACTCGCGCCTGTTCATCCCATTGGGGCTTACATCGACCGATGTCGAAGGTCCGAATGCCCGCACCGCGCGGCTGGTTCCGGCGTTCTCATACGATCGACGCGGGAATCCCGTCCGCGCTGCGCCCACCGATCACACCTACAAAATTCCCGGCGGCGGCATGGTCTCGACCGCCCGTGACCTCGTCCGATTCGGCGCCGTGCTGGCTGCACCGGGCGGGCGCTATGCCGAGGCCCTGCGCCTCATGACCGAGATCGTGCCGCTTACCGAAGGTGGCCGGACGTCCTACGGCCTGGGCATTCAGGTCGGCCGCAGACCCTCCGGAAGCGTTCGCCTGGGGCACAGCGGCAGCCAGCCTGGCGCAACTTCACGATTGCTCATCGATGTTGATCGACATGCTGCGGCGGCCATGCTGGCCAACATCGACCGCGCACCTTTCAACGATCACGAAGTCGGTTTTCTCATCGATGTCTTCACCGGGCGTCACCTCGACAATCTGCCCGAAGTCCCGGCGGACATATTCGATTTCACGGGCGGCTGGCGGCTTGTGCTCTCTGGCGCACAGAATCCGCCGGTCGAACTGCATCTCAATGCCGACAAGGCCACGCTGCATATCGACGACGAGGTCATCCCCCTCACGATCGTGCTCAATGCTGGTGGGCGGTTGGCCGCCATCGGGTTCTCTGACCGGCTCGTCGCAGTCGATTTGGGAACATCGGGCGAACAGGTGCACGGCCATGCGTCGATCCGCGGCCACGGGCCGGTGTCCGTATCAAGGTTACACGCTCCCCAGGCGATAGAGTCGCCGGAGGCTTTGCAAGCCTCTCCCCCGATTGGTCGCGATTGATTCAAGAAGGGTGATCCACCAGTCAGCAACACAAGAAAGGCTCGCGGCATGAACATTCGAGAAATATCACCCGAAAACATGTATAAAACCTTGCCGCTCATGCTTATCGCCCTTCTGATGGGCATGGTCATGTTCGCGGTGGTCGGGCTGTTTGTCTCTGGGGCCATCACGTCGACACCAGTGCAGCCCCCATCGACGCCGACTCCTGCAACGCCGCCGCCCTCTCCAGCGTTCAGCGCGGATACGGAGCGCCTATTGCTCATGCTCGCTGGGGCGCTCATGCTGAGCGCGATGGCGGGCTATGCCGTGCTCGGCGCGGTCGGCGCACGCAAGGCCGCCGCGCAGTGGGCGGCCCGGACAAACGATGGCGACGGCCGCACCAGCCTTGCGCAGTTGTTCGTCCATTTCACATTCCTTCGCGCGGCGATCGCCGAAGGCGCGGGCATGTTCGCCTGCGTCGGCCTCTTGCTGACCGGGAATCTGCTGTTCTTATCCGCCGTAGGCGTCGCTGCATTGCTGCTGGCCACATTGCTGCCAGTTCGCCGGCGGTTTGATCAACTCGTAGAACGCGTTTCCCAAGCGCCGGTCTTCCCCATCACGCGCACCTGATCCTCACGTCGCGCCTCTGCCCCAACGACCGCCGTCGGTGTGCGCATCATCCCGATCGGCGTGATGCATCGGCCAGCTCCCTCCGCAGCAGCACGATAAACACCGGCCCGCCGATGATCGTCGTCAGCACGCCGAGCGGTATTCGCCCCGCAGTGGTAGGGATCGCCCGTATCAGCACATCGGCCAGCACCACCAGCGTCCCCCCCGCGAGCGCAGAACCGACCACCAGCGGCCGATGCGCCGGCCCCGCCGCCAGACGCACCACATGCGGACACACCAGCCCGACAAACCCGATCGGCCCCGCAATCACCACAGTAATCGCCGCAAGGACGCCCGACATCACAAAGAGCAGTGTTCGCAGACGCCGCACATGCACACCCAGGCTCAACGCCTCATCGTCGCTCAACGATGCGGCGTCCATCTGGCGGCCCAGCATCACCGCAACCACCAGGCACGCGGCCGTCACCCCCGCGCCGGTCCACAACTGCCATGCGGGAAGGTCGTCCGGCAACGCGCCGACCAGCCATCTCGAGGCTTCAAGCCCGCGGTCAGGCATCAGGTGTCGCAGCAACTGCGTGCCCGCACCGGCCAAAATCGCCACAATCACTCCTACCAGCACCATCGCGACCGGTTCGACAATCCCGCGGCGGCGGCTCAACAGATACACCAGCCCGAGCGTCGCCGTCGAACCCACGATCGCCGGGCCGATTCGACCGAGCAGCGGCATCGCGCCGTACCCCGCCGCGAACCCGAGATAAAAACTCAGCATCACACCCAGCCCGGCCCCGCTGGCCAGCCCGAGGATGTCTGGCGACGCCAGCGGGTTTCGCAGCAGGGCCTGTAACAGCACGCCAGAGAGGCCCACCCCCGCTCCGACGATCAGGCCCGCCAAGGTCCGATCCAGTCGCAGGGCCTTGATGGTGGGGTCATCGGGCCACGCCAACCCACCCCCGCCGATCAGCATCCGGAGGGCGACTGCCCCCACCATCAGAACGCACAGGATCAGGATGGTCCACCACGCTCGCGAAGACACACGCCCAGCGTACTCCGGAGGGGATCGACCCGGCGGACCCTGGGCGCGTACCATTGGCCCCACTGCTTTTCGGAGATTCCCATTGGCGAAAAAGACGTTCCGCTGCCGCGTGGTCACGCCCACCGCCAAACTGCTCGATGACCAGGCGACCTACGCCTCCATTCCCGCGTGGGACGGCCTGTTCGGCGTGCTGCCCGGGCGCTCCCCGATCGTCGCCAAACTCGGCGTCGGCGCCCTCACTGTCGAGTTCCCCGATTCTGCCGCCGGCGGCGGCGGGCGACGCACCTATTTCATCGACGGCGGGTTTGTCCGGATGTCCAGCGGCGAACTGACCATTCTTGCCGACAGGGCCGCCCCGGCAGAACAACTCACCGTCACCGATGCCGAAACCGAGCTGAAGGCCGCTGAAAATCTCAAAATCCCCACCGATGCCAAAGACCGCGCCCGCTGGGCCAATCGCATCGCCCACGAGCGCCACGCCGCACGGACCAAACTCCGCATCGCGCAGTCGGCAAAAGGCAAAGCAATCTAACGTAATGCGAACACGCCTGGCCTGCCTCCTGCGAAAGGCTTGCCGCGGCCGAGGTGCGGCCTAGACTTCCCGCCCTGTTGGTCGCCCGTACAAGGCCTGTCGATTGGAGTATCCCCATGCCTCGCGTCTGCTATTTCACCGGGAAGAAGACCAGCTTCGGCAAGAAGCGTGCCTGGGCCGGTCAGGCGATTCAGAAGGGCGGCTTCGGCCTCAAGCCCACGGGCATCAGCCGGCGCACCTTCAAGCCGAACCTTCAGAAGGTGGACGCAATGGTCCCTGTGACCAAGGCCGATGGCTCACCCGCGCAAGATGCCCATGGTCGTCCGCTCAAAGTGCGGAAGCGCATCCTTGTTTCAACCAATGCCATGCGCCGCGGCCTGATTGAAAAGCCGCTCAAGCGCCGGTACGGCTATACCGCCCAGCAGAAGGCTCAGCAGCACTGAGGCGCCTTGCCCATGCATTGCGGCACCCCGCCCACGGCGGGGTGTTTTGTTTTTGCTGAACCGAATCCGCACGACATGGCCCCTCGGCAGCGCTGAACGTCGTCGGCCTACGCTTGCGGCATGGACCATGACGAGACTTGGCAGCATTTCTTCCGCAAGATCGACGGCTCAATCGGTTCCTGTTTCATTGACACATCATGGGCCGAGCGCGGCCCGGATAGCAGCCGGCCGCTCCTGATCAAGCTCTCGTGCAGTCTTACCGCCCCTGATGAGCACGGCATGCCGGGGGAAGAAGAAGACGAAGTCATCGACGCGCTCGAAACCGATCTGCTCGAAGCGCTGGAAGACCTTCAAGATGCGTCGTTGACGGCCGTCCTGACCATCGAAGGCCGTAAACATTGGTACCTCTACGCCAAGCACGATCGCGGCATCGCTGATATCTGCCGCGTGCTCGCGGCAACCCACCCCGCGCACCCGCTGGGGGTCACGACGCGAAGCGACCCCGACTGGCTTGGGTATGACGAACTATTGCCCACCGATGAAGAGGTTCGCTTCAACGGCGACATCGAAGTCTTGGCCCAGCTCGAAGCCGCGGGCGATCCGTGCACGCAGTCGAGGCCGATCGAGCACATGGCGATTTTCAAGAGCCGGGCCGAGGCTGACACGTTCGCCGGGTGGATCAACGCAAACGGCTACACGCTCGACGACATCACCGATGACGACGATGACGAGTGGATCATCACGTTCCACAACGACGCTGTTCCGCAGATCGAAATCATCGCCGAAATCACGCAATCACTCGCCGATGCAGCAGCCGAGGCCGGCGGCGAGTACGACGGCTGGCAATGCCGCATCGTGACGGAGTGAGCGCATCGCATGCCTTCGAACGTCACCATCACCCCGCCGCCTGCACCATCGTTTCCTGGGCGGGCCTGTCGTGTGTTTTCAGGCTTGGTGTTCGTGCTTGTGGGGGTGCTTGCGATCTTCGCTCACGCACAACCGCCCGCGAGCGGCGCTCCAGACACCACCCGGTCTCCGGCGGCGGCTCACGGTCCTGAACTCACGCTCGTGTCATTCAACATCCGCTACGGCACAGCGCCAGACGGCCCTGATCACTGGTCCGTGCGTCGAGAGCGTGTCGCCGCGACGTTGGCCGATCTTCGCGCGGATGTCGTCGGCCTGCAGGAAGCCCTGTCATTCCAGGTACGGGAGTTGCTTGAAGATATTCCTGCATACGCAGCGGTCGGCGTCCACCGCGATGATGGCCGCGCTCGGGGCGAAGCGTGCATGATCTTGTACGATCGAACTCGCTTCGCGGTCGCAGAGTCGGGCGTGTTCTGGCTCAGCATGACGCCTGATGTCCCCGGTTCCAAATCGTGGGACGCTTCGCTCACTCGTCAATGCGTCTGGGTCAGGCTCTTGGACAACCGCACCGGACACGGCATCTATATCTTCAATGCCCACTTCGATCATCGCGGGCAGCAATCCCGGGTGCGTAGCGCCGAACTCGTCCTTCAAGAGGCTCGCCGCCTCTCAGCGCGCGAGCATCGCGGGGATCCCGTCGTCTTCATGGGTGATCTCAACGCTGCCGAGACCAACCCAGCCGTCGAGCGGCTGATCGCACCAGGCGATACCGGCTGGGCCTTTTATGATTCGTACCGGGTCGTTCATCCTCACGGCCGCGCGGGCACATTCAACGCTTTCAATCCTGAGAATGACGGCGGCGACGCAAAAATCGACTACATCTTCGTCGGCCCGGGTCTCAAAGTGCTTGATGCCGCAATAGATCGTCGCAAGGTCGATGGTCGATACCCTTCCGACCACTTCCCCGTAATTGCACACATCGCTTTCGAGGCCCGGCCGAGCGAGAAGTGATTCGCGCGCGAAAAACACGCTCCTTCCGAAGGGCACTCTTTGCCCGTTCATGGTTCATGGGCGACGCCGGTCTGCCGGCATCGCGGCGCGACTGGTGCAAAACGACATGCTGCACGATGGACAATCGCCGCGACCACAGCGCATTGGCTGGCGCCTCGTGAATGCCCCGAACACCATCGACCTCACGCGCTGGTGGCGGGCGGTTTGACCGCCAGCACCGAACATGGTGTCTTTGACAGAATTTTCTCGGCCGTGCTCCCCAGTAGCACATCGCGAAGATTGGTCTTTCCGCGTGTACCCAGGCAGATCAGATCCCCCCCGACCTGCTGCACATAGTCGAGAATCCCGATCCGGTGGCTCGGATCCTCGACCAACGCATGCGTGACCGACAGCCCGGGATGCGCCGCCGTCGCCTCGTCGGCAAAACTTTTGAGATGGGCTTCAAACGTCCCCTTGTACTGCTCGCGAAATCTCGGGTTGGCTTCTGGTGTCGGTGCGCGATAGTGCAACGTCTGCCATGGCGCGCTGAACAGGTGCAGCACGTGCAGACGTGCGCCGTCGCGATGGGCGATCGCCGCGGCATGCTGCAGGGCCACCTTCGAGGCATCCGAAAAATCGACGCACGCGACAACCGTGCGAAACGGCCCATGTTGCGTGTCCCTCACCACGAGCACCGGCGATTCAGCCTTACGCACGCACGCCGTCGCCACCGTGCCCATGCCGACATCGGGGGTTCGCGTGCCCCACGCGCCGATCACCACCAGGTCAGCCTTGTGTCCTGCAATCAGTCGAAGCAGCCCGACAAGAAGCGAGTCGATCGCAACGCTGACCGAGAGCTCCGATGCGCCCTCGATGTGCTTCGCAAACTCCGTATACCGCGCTCGTACCTCCTGGCTCAACTGTTCTCGAAGCCCCTTTTGAAACGGGCTGACCGCCTCTTCCAATTGCGTCACAACCAATGTGTCAAGCACATGCACCGGATGCACATCCGCGCCCGACCACTTCGCCATCCGCAGGCCCTGACGCAAGGCCACCGCGGAACATGGTGTAAAGTCCACTCCGACCACGATCGACTTGAAAGCCAGCATGAAACCCCCGGGGTTGATTCAATCCGCACAATCGTATCCGAATACACCGCCTGGGCACGGTGTGCTTCAGGCTTCCTTCCCTCTTCGTCGCCGACGCGCCCCGACCCGGTCCAGCGTCTCCGCCAGCACCAGTTGCGATACCCACCACGGTCGAACCGCCAGCCCGGGGTGTCGAGCCATCATCATCGCCGTCAGCCGGTAGTGATGATCCGTCGCGGTGCCGTCAGGACGCTCCCCAGCCTGCAACCGATGCCGCGTCAGAAACTCCGGCAATACGGCGCTCTGGCCTCCCCGCGCTGCAAGGCGGCAATACAAATCCCATTCCGGATAACCCGGAAGCGCAGCATCAAATCCTTCCCCAAGCTCTTTGCGATCAAACATCACTCCGGATACCCCGAAACAGGGGTTCATCGCGCAGAGCATGTCACGGTCCATGGGCATCCGAACCCAGCCCCCGATCACCTCATCGCCGGACGAGGACAACACCTCAACAAGCGAGGCAACCCATGACATGCCGCGCCTGCGGAACAAAACATCCAGTGCCTTGCCCGCAAATGTCGGGTCAATCGTGTCTCCGGCGTCGAGAAACAACACAAACGGACTATTGATGAGCGCGAGCGCTGCGTTCCGCTCCCCCGCGGCGGAACCTCCAGCGACCTCCATGACCCGCACACCAGTCGGCGGGTGCAACCCGTGCGTCATCTCGGGGGTTCCCGCTACCACCACCTCAGCCGGGGCAGGGGAAAGCCCCATCACCGACGCGAGCGACTCACCGAACCCTTCGACTCCCCCCGCGCAACGCACTACGACACCGTACTGAGCATTGCGGAAATCTGACTCCGCCGAGGTTCCCACGACGTTGATCCCCTGTCGCGCAGTGTGCACGGCCCGCCCAACCTCCGCGGCGATCCGTACGGGGTCACACAGTGCCTGCACCCGCTCGCGCCCCCGCGAGCCGACCTGCTCGGTCGCCGACGGCTGCGCGAGAACTTCGGCGAGCACGCGCGCAAGTTCTTCAACATCACCGGATCGGAACAGGAACCCCGATTCATTGTGGACAATCAACTCCGATGGGCCGCCTCCGGTTCCGACGAGCACCGGGCACCCTCGCGCCATGGTTTCCACGAGCGCGTAAGGAAAATTATCCCATCGCGAAGGGCTGACCACGACCGTCGCGCGGTCGATCAAGTCCGCAAGCTGTTCCCTCGTCATCCATTCGTGCACCACGATCTGGTTATGCCATGATGCCGGAATACGCGAAAGCACGTACTCATCCATCCGCGCGCCCAACGGGCCGGTCCACGTGCCCGACCCGACAAGCATCAGCCGGAAACGGGTTCCCTGCTCCAAAAGGCGCACCGCAGCGTCCACGAGCAGGTCCTGCCCCTTCCGCCATTCGAAGCGGCCAAAACAGAGCACAAGGGGATTGTCGGGGTCAGGGTTGCGGCAAAGCGGCTCCGCCGAAATCCGCCAGGGGTTGGCGATGACCGCCGCGGTTGAACGATCACGAGGTACACCCGGTAGACGTCGAGATATTTTGTCAAGCACAGCCTGTGTGGGTGCTGAGAGCAAGTCGGCTAGCCTGAGCGCCGTAGTTTCCATGTATTCGATCAATGCGTCTGCACGATTGACCCAATCGATCTGATTCTCCGCCCGACCCACGATGTTCGGGGTGTGGAGCCGCACCGCTATCGGAGTCCCGCCAAACTCACCAAGGGTTTCCCTGGCGACAAGGGGGAAGTAGGCCTGTCCGTTGAAGTCAGCCAGCTCGATGACATCCAACGGGGTGGTGCGGTGCAGGTCGCGGAGTGCCTGGTAGAGGGCGAAGGCCTGCCTGATCGCGGGGGAGCAATCATGCAGCAGATTCGCGGGTGGGGCGTGCGGGTCGGCGTAATGCACTTTGAAAGCAGTGGAAGCCGAGCGTGCGATCGGCGAGGGTGGGGGGGCGCTGGGGGTGAGGGGCGCATCAGGGGCGAGCGTGACCACGTGCACATCGTGCCCGGCATCGGCAAGGGCCAAGGCCATCTGGAGGGTGCCCATGCCGCCGCCGGCGCCGGTGGCGGGGGCGAGTTCGGTGCAGGCCAGGCCGATGCGCATGCCGGGGAAAGTTCCTTGGTTGGGCGGTACATCGTGAGGGCGATACGACCAGATCCTATAGTGGGCCGAAGGTTCTGACCGGTCTGCATGACAAGCCAGAGGAAAG
The DNA here is from genome assembly GCA_019636695.1 of Phycisphaeraceae bacterium. Lineage (GTDB taxonomy): Bacteria > Planctomycetota > Phycisphaerae > Phycisphaerales > UBA1924 > JADLCM01. The sequence continues at coordinate 76,984 of JAHBXD010000003.1, read as the reverse complement.
GACGCGGGCGTGCCCTACACGATCAAGCCTGCCGAACGATTCGAGGTCGACGCTGACAATCCTTCGTACGTCGCCGGACACGTGGACACCGGCGATCGTTGGATTTTGAACTTCGGGCCGCAGCACCCGGCGACGCACACGACCCTGCGCCTGGTGCTTGAGCTTGACGGCGAACGGGTGGCCCGGTGCACACCGCACATCGGCTATCTGCATTCGGGTTTTGAAAAGCTGGGCGAGCACCTCGATTACAACCAGTATGTCACGATCGTAAGCCGGATGAACTACCTCAGCCCGGTGAGCAACGACATCGCGTGGCACGGCGCCGTCGAAACGCTTTTCGGGATCGACATCACCCCGCGGTGCAAGGTGCTCCGCACGATTATGGCCGAACTCGGCCGCATTCAGGATCACCTGTTGAACATCGGTGCGGCGGGGCTTGACCTCGGCGCTTTCACGGGCTTTCTGTACGGGTTCAATCCGCGTGAGAAGATCTACGACCTCTGCGATTACATCTCGGGGCAGCGGTTTCACCCCGACTGGACGCGCGTCGGCGGCTTGATGAAGGATCTTCCCGACGAAGAAATCTTTAAGCGGATGGTCAAAGACTTCATCCATCGCGATCTTCCCCAGGCAATCAAGGATATCGAGGGGCTGCTTTGCCGGAACAAGATCTTCATTGATCGCACGCAGGGCATCGGCGTGCTGACTCGAGACGACGCGATCGCCTGGAGCATCAGCGGGCCGCTGGCGCGGGCAAGCGGTGTGAAGCGCGATCTGCGCAAAGATGCGCCTTATCTCTGCTATGCCGACAACTGGGACGGCCAGGGCGCTCAGGCCGTGCAGTTCGGTGTGCCGGTCTGTGAAGACGGCGACGTGCTCGCCCGCTTTCTGGTGCGCTGCGAGGAAGTCAAGCAGTCGATCAGGATCATCGATCAACTGATCGACAACATTCCCGCGGGACCGGTCGATACCTTCGCCGACGGCAAAATGGTCAAGCCGCGCAAAGAGGATGTCTACGGCAGTATCGAGGGCCTGATTCAGCACTTTGAGATCATCATGAGCAACCGCGGATGGACCCCCCCGGTCGCCGAGGTCTACAGCGCCCAGGAAACGGCCAACGGCGAACTGGGGTATTACCTCGTCAGCGATGGTTCACCACGGGCGTGGCGCGTCAGCGTGCGCCCGCCGAGTTTCATCAACTATCAGATCATGGCCATGCTGACCGAGGGCCACCAACTCGCCGATATCGTGGCGATTCTCGGTTCACTCAATGTTGTGGCCGCCGAACTCGACCGCTGAGCACTCGCTTCCCTCGGCAGGCAATGCCGGGCGGTCAGCGTGCCGCTGCATGCGCATCAACACGCGCCAGCGCACGAAGATCGCGAATCATCCTTCGCTCGAACCGGGCGACCCCGATGCGCGACACGCCGAGTGATGTCGCAAGTTCATCCAGGGTCAGCGGCCGCGTTCCGAGACCGAATCGAAGTTCGATCGTCCGGCGAACCTCCTCGGGCGCGGCCGAGAGCGCACGAACATGCCTCGATTCCAGATCGATCGTCGCCTGCCAGGGTGCAACCCGCCGCGTGAAATCCGTACACGGCGCCCCGCGAGGCAGCCGCCCGGCTGCGCGGCCCGGCCCGCTCTCTGTCGGCTGAGGATGCTCACGCAGCCAACGCTCCGCGATTCGATCCACCGAGAGGCTGATGCGTGCCGCGAGGCGCCCGCCCGCGCCGGGGTCGTGATCCACAATCGCCTGGGTGGCTTCGTCGAACGCTCGATCAAGCAGGCGCCGAAGCGACGCCGCGCGAATCTCTTCCGGCGGACGTCCCAGGCGCGTCGTGAGCGTGCGGATGATCGTCGGCAATTGCGCGCGCAAGAGTTCGGCCATCAGGCGGGCCGACCAGCGCAAGTCGGTCTCGGCGCGATCCAACAACGTTGACTGGGGCGATCCCGGGTTGATCGATGCGACTGTTGCGGCAGCGCGAACACGCAACGCCCGTGCGGCGGCAGCACGAACTCGCTCGACTTCGAGTACCGGCGGCGGTGTCTGCCGCGCTTCCTCGAGCAGGTCGAGCAGGTCGGTCGGCCCGGGTGCTCCGAGGCCGGATATCACGCTCGGGTGCGAAAGAACACCAGCGTGTTCGTCTGTCTCGCCATGGTGCGCTGGCAGCCACACTCGCAGGCGCTGCAACCGGCCGATATTGACCGCGCGGCGAATAACCGGCGCCGACCGCCGCAGCCTTCGCGCGACCAGCGAAGGTTCGATCGCGCGATCCGCGGCCCGCAGGCAAAGACGCATCTCCCGCGCGTCGATCGGGCCGGTCTCGGCGAAAATGGGTTGGTCCGATGTCCGGTCATGGCGAAGCAGCACCTGCCGCACGGCCTCGTGCGAGCGACCGAAACGTTCCGCGAGGCGCAGCGCTGCCTCGTTGAGTGATGCCCTGAAGCGGCGGCGATAGCGTGTTGCGCGTCGAATCATGCGCGCGCGCGTCGCCGCATCGATCCGGGTAAACCCCGATGCTCGTGCGAGTTCCTCAGCATGGCGGCGCTCAAACGCTTCAACAGCAACGGGCGTAAAGACTAACCACGCCCGGCCCGGTCGGTCAGAAACGCGCCTGGCGATCAGCCCTTGGCGTCGATAACGGTCGATGGTCTTGCGGCTGACTTGCCAGCGATCAGCCAGTGCGGCGGCGTCGATAGATCCGGCGGGAGCGTCGTCGGGGTGGAGCGAGGCAAGGTCGCAGAGGTTCTCGACCAGCGCCGAAAGATCGGCCAGCACCGCCATCCCGACCAGCGTCGCGGGTTCTTCGAGTCGGGGGGAGAACCCTGTAATCTGCTCGACGAGCCATGCTTCGTCATACAACGTGTCAGGGTCGATGTCGCGTGCCAGCGACTCGGCCCTGTCCAGGTCGCGCATCAGGGCATCGCGCGATGCAAAGCGCAACTGGCCGAGCAGGTCGGCCAAGGCGGCAACGCGAAGACGCGGGAGTGGAGGCACGCCAGAGCGTACCCGTGGCGGGGGGAGGGTACACTCTGGCCCGCCGCAGGGCATGCGACACGGGTGTCGCCGGTCGGCAGCATCCCGACGAAGGTCGGGGGGGTGACGTTGTTCAGATTGCATCGATCTCGCCAGGTCGGCTTTGTCGTGGTCGGCCTGCTGTGCGCTGGTGGGGGCGCGGCCCTGGCGGCAGGTGATGAGCCTGTGCGACCGCGGTTCGAATCCATCCGCTACCTTGAAGACTGGTCGCTCTTTCGACCGGTCGAGCCGGGCCGGCCGCTTGATGGGCTCAAACATGTCCCGCTCGATGAATCCGGCGATGTCTGGGTGCGATTCGGCGGGGATGCCCGCATCCGCGGCGAGTATTGGCGCAATTTCAACTTCGTCGGCGGGAGCGCGGGTGAAGATGCCTATCTGCTTTCCAGGCTGATGGCCCATGTCGATCTGCATCTGGGAGAGCACTTCCGCGTTTTTGTCGAGGGCAAGAGCGCGCTTGCGAGCGATCGCGATCTGCCCGGCGGCCGCCGTACGAGCGATATCAACGCGCTCGACCTTCAGAATGCGTTTGTCGAGTTGGCCGCAGAGTCCACGCACGAGACGCGGTTTTCGATCACGGCCGGGCGGAGAGAAATGTCGCTGGGCCGCGGCAGGATCGTCGGCACTTCGGCTTTCAGCAACTCGAGCCGAACCCTCGACGGCCTGACGGCAACGGTCGAGGAAGGTCCATGGGTGTTCACGGGGTTCTGGGCGAGGCAGCCGCGGACGCTCAAGTACCGATTCGACGATGGCAACGGTGGGCGCACCGTCTACGGGATATACGCCGTACGCGATTATGCCATCGAGTGCGCCTCCGGCACTGTCGATCTCTACTGGATCGGCCTTGATCGCCCAGAGGTGCGTTTCAACGGTGACGCAGGCGATGAACGCCGCCACACCGTCGGCACGCGGCTATCCGGCAAGTTCGGAAATATTCCGCTCGATTACGACTTCGAGGCCGCCGTGCAATTCGGTTCGGTGGGTTCAGCCGATGCCACGGGCTACATGCTCGCGGCTGAAGTGGGGTATACCTTCGCCGGAATGTGGGGCAAGCCGCGTGTCTACGGGTTGTTCGATGTCGCTTCAGGCGACGATCGTGCGGGTGACGGCGACGTAAGAACCTGGAGCCAGGGGTTGAGCGCTATGCACTCGCCCATGGGCATCACCGACGTCATCGGGCGACAGAACATCATGGATGTGGGCATGGGTCTGACGCTGAATCCTGATCGGCGCTGGCGCATCACCGCCGAAGCGCACTGGTTCTTTCGTGAGCAGACCGCCGACGCGATGTATGACTCCGGCGGGCGCGTGCTCTTTCCCGGCAGTGCCGGCAGCGCTCGCGAACTGGGCCAGGAGATTCTACTTCGCGTAACCTACCGCGCAACCGAGCAACTGACCTTCAACCTCGGCGCTGCAAGATTTTTCGCCGGTGATTTTGTCGAACAGGCGGGCGCGGGGCGAGATATCGATTTCATCTACCTCGAAGGCTCGTGGCGGTTCTGAATCGCGCGACGCGAGGCTCAGGTCCGCTGGCGCACCATCCGGTCGATCTTGCCGTCGGCGCGCTCGACGAGAATCTCGTCGGCTTCATCCAGAAACAGCCCGTGATCGATCACCCCGGGCATGTCGTTCAGCGTCGCCGCGAGCTGCTCAAGGTCTTCCCCGTCGTCAATCGTGACATCCAGAATCAGGTTCCCGTTGTCGGTGATGAACAACTCGCCGTTGATCTTCCTTCGGCAGACGCCGATCAACCCCATGCTCCGAAGTTCCGCCCGAATCGGCCCGAGGCCGAACGGAAGCACGGCGATCGCCAGCGTGTTGCTCGATCCCAGGCTCTCGACCATCTTGTTCTCGGCGACCATGTAGACCACGCGATCGGCCGCCCACGCGACCAGACGCTCACGCGTCATCGCGCCCCCGCTTCCTTTGAGTGCGCGCAGTTCACTGTCGACTTCATCCGCGCCGTCGAACAGATAATCCACCCGCTCCAGCAGCGCAAACTCAACCACCTCAAGCCCGAGGTCGCGAGCAAGCGCATCCGACACCTCGCTTGTCGCAACGCACTTGATCTGCAGCCCATCCTCGCGCACCCGCTCGGCGAGCGCCCGAATCCCTCGGTTCGCGGTGCGACCTGTACCAAGACCCACGATCATGCCCGAGCGAATCTCGGCGACCGCGGCCATTCCCAATGCATCGGCGACGTATGGCTCATTCAAAGCGAATCCCCTGTGCCAGGGTAAAGGCCGACCCGTAGTTGATCGTACTCGTCTGCCGGCGCATATACGCCTTCCACGCGTCCGATCCGCTCTCGCGTCCGCCGCCTGTATCTTTCTCACCTCCGAACGCTCCGCCAATCTCCGCGCCCGAAGTTCCGAGATTCACGTACGCCAGGCCGCAATCCGTACCCGCCGGCCCGAGGAACCGCTCGGCCGTCCGGTTCGAGCCGGTCAGGATCGCGCTGCTCAGCCCCTGCGAAACCCCGTTGTTCAGCGCAAGGGCTTCGTCAAGTGTTCGATAGGAAAACACGTAGAGAATCGGTGCGAACGTTTCCTCGTGGGCGATCGGCAACCCTGACGCCGGCGCCCGGATGATCGTCGGTTCGACGAAATGCCCGTTCCCGCTCCCGAAACGCTTGCCCCCCACGACAACCTTCCCGCCCTCTGCCACGGCCCGCGCAATCGCCCGCTCGAAGGCCTCCACAGCACTGGCGCTGATCAACGGGCCGACCAGCGTGCCCTCGGCCAGGGGGTCGCCGATCCGGATAGACCGATACGCCGTCGCCAGTCGATCCGTCAATGGATCCACGATCGAGGCATGCGCGATGAGCCGCCGTGTCGTCGTGCACCGCTGGCCAGCCGTTCCCACCGCCGAAAACACGATCGCACGCAGCGCAAGGTCAAGGTCCGCATCCGGCTCCACGATCACCGCGTTGTTGCCGCCCAGCTCAAGCAGGGTTCGCCCCAGCCTTCCTGCAACCACCGATCCGACGTGGCGGCCCATGCGGCACGAGCCGGTCGCGCTCACCAAGGGCAGCCGCCGATCGGCAATCAACCGTTCGCCGATCACGGCGTCGGTCCCGATGACCAGTTCGAAAACTCCGCTATGTCCGAGACCTTCGGCCACGCGCTGGGCAATAGTGTTCGTGGCCAGCGCGGTCAACGGCGCCAGCAGGCTCGGTTTCCAGACCATCGTGTCGCCGCAGACCGCCCCGATCATGGCGTTCCAGCCCCAGACGGCATGCGGAAAGTTAAAAGCGGTAATTACGCCGATCGGGCCCAGCGGGTGCCAATGCTCGCGAATGACGTGGTCAGCCCGCTCGCTTGGCATGGTCTTGCCGTACAACTGGCGGGATAGCCCGACCGCGAAATCTGCGATGTCGATCGTCTCTTGCACTTCACCAAGGCCTTCTGCCCGAATCTTCCCGACCTCCAGGGCAATCAGTTCACCCAGGGCCTCTTTGTGCGCCCGCAGCTCTTCGCCGATAGCCCGGACGACCTGCCCCCGCACCGGCGCCGGAATCGACCTCCAGCGAAGAAACCCCTCCGAGGCTCGGCCGAGCACCGTTTCATACGACCGCTCGTCATCCAGGCGAATACCAGCCAAGACTTCCCCGGTCGCCGGGTTCGTCGAATAGGCGAAGGCACCGTTTCCAGAAACAGCGCTGGGAACCGGAAAGACGACTCGCGGGTGGGTTTCCAGACCCAGCCCGGCAGGGAGCGTGCGATGCATGGGCGAGTGTAGTCCCCCGCGACCGCTGCCCCTGCCGCCCACGGAGGCATTTGAGGTCGCTCCGGAAACACATACGGCCCCACGCCCCCATCCGGAAGCGTGCGGCCGTTCATGAATTCGCAACCTCGAAAGCACGCGCGGAGGGACTCGAACCCCCAACCTCCTGATCCGTAGTCAGGTGCTCTATCCAATTGAGCTACGCGCGCACGCGTGGCCAACGATAAGTCGCCCGAACCCGCTCGGCAAGCGATGGTGTGCCCCCACTTGCCACCGCGAGGGGCCGAACCCCCGCAACCGCCTCGTTTCCCTCCCTGGGCTTGATTCGCCCCGCCGGGAAGTAAAGATACTGGTCCACCCCGGGCGGCCGGGGCAGATCGCATGTCCCCCCCGAACATCGGGGCTGGCCCTCACGGGCCGTTTCCAGGAATCGCCATGGCTCATTCCAGTTCAGCCCGCAAGCGCATCCGTCAGAACGCCAAGCGTCGTGCGCGCAATCGCTGGCGCCTCCGCACCTTGCGCCAGGCCATCCGCGACTTCCACACCAAGCTCGCCCACGGCACGGTCGCCGAGGCCACCGATGCCTACGCCTCCTGCCAGAAGATCATCGATCGCTCAGCCCAGAAGGGCGTCATTCACCCCAATCAGCGCGATCGCCGCAAAAGCCGCCTCGTCGCTGCCCTCAAGCGCAAAAAGGCAGCAGCCTGATCACTCGGCCTTCTGCCCAAGATCCGCGCATCCAACGTTTTTGACCACCCAGGGGCCATCCCTGGTTTTTTTTCTGCATCCCCATTGCAGCGCCTATCCGAATAGATGACGATGGCGCTCGCTCGACGTGCGGGAGGGGAGAAAGACCTCCGGCCGTCAACGGTTCGCGGCGGCTTCCCGGTTCGTTCCGGGCAGGGTGTCGCGACATGGCTCAAGACGGAGGGTGAAGCATGTCTATTCGTCTGGTTTGTGCAGGATTGATCGGCCTGGCCGCATGTGCTCAGGCTGGGGTTGTTTCTGAAGCGCCTGGCGCGTTGCCCGTGGCCGGCGACATTCCCACGGCCGAGTCGGCCCTCGGCGGCAGCGTGGATTTTTCGTTCATCGCCTACACGGCAACGGCCGGGTTTGTGATCGACCGAGGCACGGTGACCTTCGGCCAGACGATGCCCCTCAATCACGGGGTGATGCAAGTCGCGACGGCCGAGCACACCGAGGGGCTGGTACGCACGTACACCCTCATTTGGTCGCGCATCGACGGCAGCGCGCTGATCGAACCCGGCGCAACGATCGGCGGTGCGCCGATCCTCGCGATCGGGCTGGAAGTGGGCGAGGGGAGCGCCGGGAGCAACCTGCTCCGCGACCCTGACTACCTCTTCATGCTTCACCAGTTCGATATGAGCACCGGACGACAGCGTGCGCACCTGGCCATCTTTACCGGCGATGGGGACGACATTTTCGGGGGCGGTGGGTCTTTCTATATGGATGACCACGGCCCCGGCGTCGGTGTCTCAGGGGTCGTCGCGGTCAACGCCGGGGGCGAGCCGATCGGCAATCTCGATTGGCGCAGCGCGCGCGTGACGATCCGCGCGCAGATTCCAGCCCCCGGAACAACACTCGTGTGCGTGTGGGCCTCAGGAATCGCAGCGTTGCGCCGACGCCGCTGAACACCAGGCACCCCGGTTTTTTGCAACTGGCGGCACGACGTCGCGCCGCACCGCGCACGGGTTTTCAACGCCCGATAGCTCCACAATCGCACTGACCGGCCGGGGTTTCCACTGGTTTCACTCCCCAAAGGAGCGAAGATCCCACAACTCAATTGATCTGAGGTGCAACCCGGGTGAGACTACACACGCATAACACAGGACACAGGAGGAGAGAGAGAGACTTCACGCAAGACTCTCCTCCGGTGTACTGGTGCGGCGTTTCGGCTTGTCCGTCGGGATTGTCCCGACGTTACGGCCGTTGGTGTACGCGCGGGTCGTTAACGCGACCGCGAGAGAGAGGAGTTCGTGATGAAGAAGATTGTTTCAGTTGGTCTCGTGGCCGCCCTGGCCGGCATCGCCTCGGCGCAGCAGTTTTCCGCCACTTGGCAGTCTCCGGCGACGCTCGATCGCCCGTCGCACCCCGAATCGGCGATCGGTGACAGCTACGACGCTGCCCTCACCATCTTCGGCACCGGCGGCGCATACCTCGACTCCGGCAGCGCCACGTTCGGCTCACTCAGCACGCTCAACGGCAGCGTCATTCACATGAACTCGACGGAAACCACCGTCGGCAACATCCGCACCTACACCATCGAGTGGTCGCACGTTACCGGCGGCACGTTCATCACGGCCGGCACCACCGTCGGCGGCACCCCCGTCACCCAGATGGGCTTCGAAATCGGTGAAAACAACGCCGGCACCGATTTCGTCAACGACCCCGAATACCAGTTCCCCCTCCACGTGTTTGACAGTGGTCGCTATCGCGCCCAGTTCCAACTCTTCAACACCGGCGGCACCGACCTCTTCGGCGGCGCTGGCACTTTCTTCGTCCTTGATCAGGGCGCCGGCAACGGGTTCTCGGGCATTGTCTTCGTCAGTGCCGGTGGCACCAACCTCGGCACGTTCGACATCGCCCGGGCAGTGGCCACCATTCAGGTTCAGGTGCCCGCCCCCGGCTCGCTGGCTCTTCTCGGCCTCGGTGGCCTCGCGGCCATCCGTCGTCGTCGCTAAGCCGATCCCGGTTTGACCCTCATGGCCTCGAGTGGGCCTCTCCCGGACGCTCGCCCATCTTGGGCGAGCGTCTTCTTTTTGTAAGGAATCCATGCGGCGTCCTTCGCGCAATGGGATTTCCTGGGTTTTCTCTTGACGGGTGGGAAAAATTCTGACATGCTCCACGTTCTGGGGGTATCCCCCCCTGAGACAAGACGCAAGGGCGAAAGCCTTTGCAGAGAGCACGGCGTCGGGCCAGATCGTGGGGGCTGGTGATGTTCAGCGCAAAGTGCGCTGTTCGGTTTCCGGGATATGGCCGACCCAAAGGAGAAGAGGGAAAACCATGAAAAACGTTGTGTTTGTCGCCATGGCGGGTCTGGCCGCTTCGGCCGGTGCGGATTTCTCGGCACAAGTGCCCGCCAATCTTTTGAATGCGCAGCCGGGTGGCGTGATCTACAACACCCTGTCGCCCATCGCCAACAACGTCATTCCGGGCGATACCTTCACGGCCGAACCCCTGGTCCAGACCACCACCACCGCGTTTTACACAGACGATTCCAACGCTTCCCTCTTCACATTCGGCACCACCGCGCCCGGTGGCAATAACCTTGCGAATGCCGGCACCGTCTCGGTGACCGAGTCCTCCGTCACTCCGCTCGGCGGCAATCAATTCCTCGCAGCCGTGGCCATCTACCACGCCGATGCCGCCACCGGCGGTTTGGCCATCTGGGTGGCGCAAGGCGTCACCGGCCCCAACGGCGCTCCGTTCGTTTCCTGGCGAGGCGATGTCGGCGCTCTCGCGGCGGCGACTGATCCGATCGACATTCAACTCGGTGCAGGGCAATCGATTGTCGTGCACAGCGCAAGCTTCACTGTATTCAATACTACTGGAGCGGTCCTCGGGACATTCGGGTTGACGGTAAACGCCTCGACGGGTACCACCCTCGGCGGGGTCGGTGTCGTGGGTCTTGGTGGCGCCAACATCGCCGGGTTCAACCTGAGCGGCATGGAACTCCAGTGGCACTACGAGATCATCCCCGCGCCTTCGTCGGTTGCGCTCCTCGGCCTCGGTGGTCTGCTCGCCGCTCGTCGTCGTCGCTGAGATGACTTCGCGTAGCGATTCGATCCAATCGTCGCGTCGATCGCCGCTGCGTTCGTCGCGATGACCATACGCTCCTTCGCCGTCCACCTCTGGAATGGGGTGGACGGTTTTTTTGAACCAAACGTGAAGCGCATGAAAAACCCCCCTTTCTGTCCGGGGGGAAACTCGCAAACTGGGGATCAAGGATTCGAACCTTGACTAACTGATCCAGAGTCAGTCGTGCTACCGTTACACCAATCCCCATCGCTCGATCGCGCCTTGAAGCGCACTGACGACCCAAGTTTATCGGCCGGGAGCCTCCGGACAAGGCACCCTTTCCCGATCCATCCGTCGCAAGACCACCCCATGCCGCCACGCGGGTCGGTTCAGCCGGTAGTCTTGTCATTCTGGTCAACGACTTTGCACAAGGGCTTGATATGTTCGGTCAATACTTGGGTCCACTTCCACGCCGGTGCGTTTCCACCCGGTTTCCACGAAGCGCGATCTCCATGCTGGCAATCGCCGCAGCGTGTGTGGCTTCCCCGATGTCCGCACTTGCCGAGCCGGCTGCACCGGTTTTGCACGATACTGTTGCCGCTGGCCGGTCGCCTGCCCTGATCGCCTTGCTCGATGAGCATGTCGAGTGGCTGCTGGTCACCTACCCCACCTGGGCCAGCCGCTTGGGCGATGATCGTTACAACGATCGTCTGAGCAACCTCGGCCCTGAGCAGACCGAAGACTCGCGGGTCGTGCTCGCCGACCGCCTCGAACGCCTTCGGGCGCTCGATCGCAGTGATTTTGTCGAGGACGACCACGTCGATGCGGATCTCTTGGATCGCGAACTCAGCATCACCCTTGCGTGGTCGGCCTTCTCGCCCGAGCAGGTGCCCCTCAACGCGATGTGGGGCATTCAGGTCGAAATGCCGCAGGCCTGGCGCGCGTTCCCCTTTCTCCGTCCCAGGCATTACGACGACTACGCAACCCGGCTGGAACGTTGGCCGACGCTCGTCGATCAGACCATCGACAACATGCGAAAGGGCATGCAGGCCGGGCGCATGCCTCCGCGCGTCGCCATGCTCGGCACCGTCGCCCAATGCATGGCCGCCGGCGACAGCCGCTTCGATGCCGACCCCGCCGCGCACCCCATGTATGCCCCCTTCACCTCGCTCGACAACGACCACCCCGCCGCCGTGCGCGCCCGCAAGGCGATCGCCGGGGGCATCGCCCCCGCCATGCGCAGGCTCGCGGCCTTCCTTGAAGAGGAATACATCCCCGCCTGCCGCGAGAGCATCGGCGCTTCCGACGGCATCGACGGCCTGCCCTTCTACGAGTTCACGCTGCGTCAGCACACCACGACCACGCTCACCGCGGATCAAATCCACCAGATCGGGCTTGACGAGGTCGCCCGCATCAGGGCCGAGATGGTCGAAGTCATGCTGCGCAGCGATTGGTTCACCCAGGGGCCGGGGGCCGTCGAGCAGTTCGCCACGCGCGATGCCCAGCTCGCGGCGTTCATCAACTATCTCCGCACCGACCCGCGCTTCTATCACGAGTCGGCCCGATCGCTGCTCGACGGCTACCTCGCGCTTTCCAAGGTGATCGACGGCGAAATGCCGCGGTTGTTCCGCATGATGCCCCGCCTTCCTTACACCGTGCGCGAGATGCCCGCCTTCATGGCCCCCGCTTCGCCCACGGCCTATTACAACCCCGGCTCGATCGAGGCCGGCATCGCAGGAACATTCCTCGCCAATACCTACCGGCTTGATCAGCGCCCGAAGTATGAGATGCTCGCGCTCACCCTGCACGAGGCCGTCCCCGGTCATCACCACCAGATCGCGCTTGCCAACGAACTTGAGGGCGTGCATCGCCTCCGCACGATGACGAGTTTCACGGCCTTTGTCGAGGGTTGGGCGCTCTATGCCGAAAGCCTCGGGCTTGACATGGGCGATACGCCTCGATCGCAGGGCGGGCGCGGCCTGTATGAAGACCCCTACGACGACTTCGGTCGCCTTACCTACGAAATGTGGCGCGCCTGCCGACTCGTCGTCGATACCGGCATGCACGCAAAGGGCTGGACAAGGCAGCGGGCGATCGACTTCATGGCCGCCAACAGCGCGCTGAGCATGCACAACATCGAGCGCGAAATCGATCGTTACATCGGCTGGCCCGGCCAGGCCTGCGGATACAAAATCGGCGAAATCACCATCCAGATGCTTCGCCGACGGGCAGAGAATATCCTCGGCGAACGCTTCGACATTCGAGATTTTCACGACGTCGTGCTCGGGGCCGGCGCCGTACCGCTCGATGTCCTCGAACGCCGCGTCGAACGATGGATCGAACGTTCTCAATAACGCACTCCAGGGGGGGGGATTGACCCGTGAAACTCCGCCTCCGTGCCATGCACGGACGCCTGCGACCCGTCGATCTTCTCGATGCGCCGATTTCCATCGGCCGCCATCCCGGTAATGCGCTCTGCCTTCAGGACGACCGCGTCAGCCGCCATCACTGCGTCATCGAACCCGACGACGCCGGCGGTTTCCGCATCCGCGATCTCGATTCACGCAACGGCATCCGCCTCAACGGCGAGCCTGTCCTTCACGCCCCCCTCCGATCCGGCGATGTCCTGCGTGTCGGCGCCACCGAGTTCATCGTCGAAGCCGTAGACAACGGCCTGACCGCCGAACCCGCCCCCGATCTCGATCTCGACCGCCTCCCCTCCGCCGAGGCTGCCCCGGCCTGGCTCAAAGAGCTGATGCGCATCCTCAAAGACCTTCCCCCCAAACGCGACTACGCCGAACGCGTCGTCCTCATCGCCGCCGACGGCAAAACCTCCCAAGTGCTCGATGCCCCGGGCGAAGGCCCATCCGCCGTCAAAGCCCTCATGCGCATCGCCAGCAAGGCCCGAGCGACCGACATCCACGTCGAGCCGAAGGCCCAGGCCGTCCACGTCCGCATGCGCGTCGACGGGCAAATGGTCTGGATCGCCGAGCTTCCTCCCCGCGTCGGTGAACTCGCCGTCGGCCTCATCCGCACCGCCTGCCACATGAAGCCCGCCGCACGCGACGCCGTGCAAGACGGCCACTTCTCCTGCTCGCTCGACGACCGTCGCGTCGAATTCCGCGTCAGCCTCACCCCCAGCGTCCACGGTCAGAAGAGCGTCATCCGCATCCTCGACAGCCGCGACATTCCCCACGCGCTCGACGATCTCGGCCTCGCTCCCTACATGCTCGATCGCATCCGGCGCACCTGCCGCCAAGACCAGGGCCTCCTCCTCGTTTGCGGGCCGACCGGCTCCGGCAAAACCACGACCCTCTACAACGCCCTCCGCGAGATCGACCGACACTCCAAAAACGTCGTCACTATCGAAGACCCCGTCGAATACACCCTCGACGGCACTACCCAGCTCCCCGTAGACGAAGCCCGAGGCAAGAGTTTCGGTGAACTCCTGCGCAGCGTTCTGCGTCAGGATCCCGACGTCATCCTCGTCGGCGAGATCCGCGACGAAGAAACCGCCCGCACTGCTATGCAGGCCGCCATGACCGGCCACCTCGTTTTCTCCACGGTCCACGCCAAAGACTCGATCGCCGCCGTCTTCCGCCTCCTCGATCTCAAGGTCGAACCCTACCTCGTCGCCAGTTCGCTCGACCTCGTCCTCGCGCAGCGCCTCGTCCGCGTCCTGTGCGATAACTGCAAACGCGCGGTCGCGGTCACCCCGACCGAATCCACCCGCATGGGCCGCTTCCTCCAGTCGCGTGCCAGCCTCTACCACCCCGTGGGTTGCGCCAAGTGCCTAGCCACCGGTTTCCGCGGCAGGCGCGCCATCTTCGAGCTTCTCGATGTCAACGACGAACTCCGAGATGTCATCCTCAAAGAGCCTGGCATCCAGGCGATGAAACGGGTGATCGAGCAGGGCCTCTTCACCACCCTGGTCCAGTCGGGCTGGCGCCTCGCCGCCGACGGCCTGACCAGCCTCGATGAAGTTGATCGCGTCGCCGGTACCTGAGCGTTCTTTCCCGGGGCCGGGTGCTTGCGCCCCCTACAATCGCCCGCCCATGGCTGAAACACCCGTTCAGATCCGTAATTTCTCCATCATCGCCCACATCGACCACGGCAAAAGCACCCTGGCCGATCGGCTTCTCCAGGCCACCAAGGCCGTCTCTGACCGCGAGGCCCGCGAGCAGATCCTCGACTCGATGGATATCGAGCGCGAACGCGGCATCACCATCAAGGCCTCCGCTGTCTCCGTCTACCACACCCACGACGGCCAGGACTACATGCTCAACTTCATCGACACACCAGGCCACGTCGATTTCGGCTACGAAGTCTCCCGTGCCCTCAAAGCCTGCGAAGGCGCCCTTCTCGTCGTCGATGCCACCCAGGGCGTCGAAGCCCAGACCGTCGTCAACGCCTACCTCGCCATCAGCCAGGACCTCGAAATCATCCCCGTCCTCAACAAAATTGACCTCCCCTCCGCGCGTCCCGACGATATCGCCGAGGAAATCGAGCAGGTGCTCGGCATCGACCCCTTCTCCGCAATCCGTGTCAGTGCCAAAAGCGGCATCGGCATCCCCGACCTCCTCGCCGCCATCTGCGAGCGCCTTCCCGGCCCGCGACCCAGCACGATCCCCCAGTCTCGTGCCCTCATCTTCGATGCCACGTACGACGACTACCGCGGCGTCATCATCTACGTCCGCGTGTTCGACGGCCGACTCCGCGTCGGCGACAAAATCCGCATGATGGGCCTCCAGCGCACCTACACCATCACCGAACTCGGCAAATACACCCCCAAGCCCGTCAAGGTCAAGGAACTCGGCCCGGGCGAAACCGGCTACCTCGTCGCGGCGATCAAAAACCTCGCTGATGTCCGCGTCGGCGACACCATCACCCTCGAACTCGACCCCGCCGCCGCGCCCCTCGAAGGCTACCTCCCTCCCCGCCAGATGGTCTTCTGCGATTTTTATCCCGCCACCACCGAGAAAAAGGGCAACGACTTCGAGCAATTGCGCGAGGCGATCGAAAAACTCTCGCTCAACGATGCCAGTTTCACTTATCAAGCCGTCCATTCCGAGGCCCTCGGCTTCGGCTTCCGCTGCGGCTTCCTCGGCCTGCTCCATATGGACATCATCCAGGAACGTCTCGAGCGCGAAGGCGGCGTCGAAATCGTCCAGACCGCGCCCACCGTCAGTTACAAGGTTCACCAGCGCACCAAGGGCGGCGCCACCGAAGAAATCGAGGTCCACAATCCCGCCGACCTTCCCGATCCCAGCTCCATCATCGACATCATGGAGCCGATCTGCCGCGTCGAAATCATGCTCCCCAAGCAATACATCGGCGACATCATGAAACTCTGCATGGATCGCCGCGGCGAATATAAGAGCCAGATGTTCGTCTCCGAAACGCGCGAGATGATCACTTTCGAAATCCCGCTCGCCGAAATCATCTACGATTTCTACGACAAGCTCAAAGGCATGACCAGCGGCTACGCCACGATGGATTACGAAGTCATCGGCTATCGCAACGATCGTCTCGTCAAGGTCGATATTCTCATTAACGCCGAACCCGTCGAGGCCCTTTCCTTCATCGCCCACCGCGACCGCGCCGAACACCGCGGCCGTCAGCTCCTCGTCCGCCTGCGCGAAGAAATCCCCCGCCACCAGTTCGAAATCCCCCTTCAGGCGGCCATCGGCGGCAAAATCATCGCCCGCGAAACCATCAAGGGCTTCCGCAAAGACGTCACCGCAAAGTGCTACGGCGGCGACGTCAGCCGCAAGCGCAAACTCCTCGAAAAGCAGCGCGAAGGCAAGAAGCGCATGAAGAGCGTCGGCTCAGTCGAAATCCCCCAGGAAGCCTTCATGGCCGTCCTGGATACGGGAGAGTAGTTCTGCTTCGGCACTATTTTGCGGCAAACTCCGCGCTGCAGTACGCACATCGCAATACGTGCTTCTTCATGATGAGCAGGTAGCCTAACGTGCCGCCGACCAATGAGCTGATTGCAATACCTAACCCCAATGGGGGAGCGATGCCGGCGGCTAATATTGTCGTATTATGTTTTGCAATCGCATCATCTATGACTCGTATTTGTTGTGCTGATAACGATCTCTTTTCAGCGCGAGTGAGATCTGTGCCTGCTGCAATTTTATCTACGATGTTGATGGGAATGTTCGCGCTTCGTAGCTCCCGCCGCAGGTTATCAACATTCGCAGATGAAACAGACGAAACGCCGCCTAAGAGCATCAACAGAACACCAATGGCGATGCCGATCACAGACGGAATTACCAGAATATATCCGACGAGAACAGCAGGGCCGCTCAGTCGATGCTTCCGACGGCGCACAAGCTGACCCTCATCGCATATCTTGCATTTGATCGCTTTCGCCATATCGACCATCCTCTGGCAGGTTATGAACAGGTGATGTGCGTGAGCCTGCCAGAGACTACCAGTGTCGATGTGGGGAAGCAAGAGTCTGGTCGCATCCTTGATTTTGGTGCGTTTGAGGGAGTCGAGCATACCGTGTGTGGCATCAAGGCACATGCCAAAACCAAGCACCACTGACCTACAAGCCCCGGCGAGCAGGTCCGTGGAATCACATGCCGTTGATAAACCCTGGCCCGCGCGAGCCTGCACGATCGCTCGCACCTCTACCCCGCGGTCGAATCGGGGTTCACATCTCCAGCGGCTTGGCCGAAAGCACCGCCGCCTCACCCCGCTGCGTCGAAAACACCGCCAGCCGCGCCGAGCCCAGGCTGTCGATCTGACCCGAGGGCACTTCGAGCGTGTCCAGCCCGCCTCGCGGCGAGAACGTCAGCAGTTCGCGCACCACCCGGCCTTCGGAGTCGATCACCGCGAGCTTGAACTCCTCCCCTTCCTGCTCGGTCAGGTTCAGGCAGAACAGCCGCGCTGCCGCCCAGTCGGGGTTCGACCAGATCGAAGCCTGCCCGCGGAAACTCTCACTCTCGGGTGCGAACACCACGCGATGCGTCCGCGCGTCAAACAACGTCTTCTCGACAAATGATGCCCCATACGCCGCCGTGATCTGATCCAACAGCGCGTTCTTGTTCATGTCCTGCTGCACCTGACGATACTGATCGCTCATCTTGAACGTCGAGATGCCCAGCACAATCGCCGCCGCCATCGAACCGATCGCCGTCGCACGCCACATCGGCGAGACGCGCTTGCTCGGTTCCAGACGCAGGATCGAACGCTCGGCCCTCCCGGCCGATTCGATCAACTCGCGAGCAATCGCCTCGCGCACCGCCTCGATCACCGCTGTCCGCAGACCCGCCGGCGGACGCACATCAGGCAGCAGCAGGTCGAGATCGCTCAGACGAAGCTGCTCGCGCCGCACGTGCGCCTGCAACTCACGAGGAGCCACCGCCAATGCCGCGTCGAATGCCTTGCGCTCCCCCTCGTCAAGGAGGCCAACGGCATCCAGCACTGCCATTTCAATCAGTTCTTGCGTCGTCATGATACCGGCTCCTCGCTCACCCTCTCGCGCAGCCGAACCAAGGCCCGGCTCAACGCTGATTTGATCGTCCCTAGCGGGGTATCCAGTTCCTGCCCGATCTGGCGAAGCGTCTGCCCGCCCAGATACGCCCGCACAATCACGGTTCTTTGTAATTCGGGCAACTGGTTGACTCGTTTCATCAACGCCCCGAAACGCTCCTGCTGCTCAAGCCCCGCCGCCATCGCCTCTAGCGGCTCAACACCCAAGGGCGGGGCGTCATCCAACGCGGCCGCACGCACCCGCGCGCGGCTCCGACGCAGTTTGTCCACCAGGTGCCTGCGGGCGATCAGCATCACCCAAGTCACCAATGCCGCCCGCTTCGGGTCATACCGGTCCGAGGTCTTCCACAGGCGGACGAAAATCTCCTGCACCGCGTCGTCGGCATCCGCCCTCGTCGGCATCGCCTGATACGCCAGCCGATACACCAGCGAGCCGAAACGGTCATACAACTCGCCGATCGCCTGCTCCTCCTGAGCCGCGACCCGGCGCATCAGGTCAAGATCGGCGTCAAATCGGCTCGGCGCGCCAGCCATGACACCCACACATCTCGGAAGACTCGCCCAGGACCTCCCCAGGTCGCCCTTCCACGCGTGCGAACAGATCTCTATACGCCTTTCCTGACAAGATGTTGCGGCGATTCGTACCCCGAATCCGATACCATGCCTAGGGGTTTCCCTACACGCTCTCGCTCCAAAGGGGTTACCCGGGAAGAATCATTCCAGATTAGGGGTTGCATTGAGGGGTGCTTCCCGATAGGCTGTACCTAGGCCGAACCCTTGGTCTGGGTTTCGTGGAGGGGCCAGTGCATAGGGTCATAGCGCGACAACCAAGTCGAGCGCGTGCGATGACTCATCGCCTCCAGGGCTTGAGTCGCCTTGTGCATCGCCGCGCACGCCGCGGCTTCTCCATGATCGATGTGTTGGTGTCGATGGCGGTCATCGCCCTCCTGATGGGGCTGCTCCTGCCGAGCCTCGCCATCGTCCGCGAAACCGCTCGCCGCGTGGTCTGCGCCTCCAACGTCCGCCAGATCGGTCTCGGTTTGGCCATGTATGGGGACGATTTCCGCGAATTCCTGCCCCCAACGGCCTATCTGCACGTCGCGACCGGCCCGAAGTGGGAACAGATGATGGTCCTACGGATGACCCCGTTGGAAGGGCCGACCTACCAGACCAACTCAGCCTACTGGGATGGCCTGGGCATGCTCTTCTGGCACGATTATCTCAACGCCCCGCGAATTTTTTATTGCCCCTCCCACAAGGGCGAACACCCGTATGAACGCTACACCTCGGTCCTCAACCGCAACGCAAACCCCCTGAATGCCGACATCGTCGGGAACTACCAGTACCGCGGCGTAGGCCCCAACGGCTCAAACCGCCTCTGGCGCATTGAGCCGTCATTCTCCGCCCTCGCGACCGATGGCCTTCGCTCTGTAGACGATTTCAGCCACCGCACAGGCGCCAACGTCCTGCGGGCTGACCTCTCGCTCTTCTGGTATTCCGATACCGGCGGCCTGATGACCGCCAACTTCGAGCGCATGGGCGCCGCCTCCTCAGGCGATGAACGCTCGAACGCTGTATACGATGCCTGGGAAATCCTCGATGGCGGCAGCGCCGCAAGCAGCGGCGACCCCGGCAACTGACCCCCCGCACGCTGCGCACCTTTACAAAGGAACGACAACGCCCCTCCCCGGTGGGGTGTGCGATGTCCCAGCCATCCAGCCGCCTCGCGTGCTGCGGGTGGTGTGCACACATATCAGCCATGCACAAGCCGGCCACTGCTCGCCCGGGTCAGTTCTCGCACGTACAGTCCCCCATGACCAATCGACATACCCCTGCAGACACCGGAAGCGCCCGTCGCTTCGCCGGCGCCATGATGACCGCCCTCGGCCTTGCCGTTGCCACAGCCGACGCCCAGGTCAAACCCGAAAAGACCTACTACGGCAAAAACCGCCAGATGCCGATGACGGTCACAATTCCCGAAGGTGTCACGGGCAACGCCGAGATTCACCTCCTCCGCAGTGTCACCGCCGAAGTGGTCAGCAAGGCCCCTGTCGAAGCCGGCCGCGTAGACCTTGCGAGCCTCTTTCCCCAACTCTGGCAGGGGCAGGGCCCGGGCGTGGTTTATGCCCAACTCGTCGTCAACGACACCCGGATCGGGCCTGCCGTGGTCCTCACCCCAATGATCACACCCGCGCGCATGACCACAGGGCCTTCCCCCGATAGCCCACCCGTCGCTCGCCCTGGTGTCCCTGTCTTCTCAGGCATCCGCGCCTCGGTTGATGTTCACATCGTCATGACGACCACCGCGGGAGAAATCGTCTTCCGCATGCGCCCGGATCAGGCGCCAAACACGACGTGGAGCTTCATCCATCTCGCCGACGGCGGCTTCTATGACGACATCATCTTCCACCGAATCATCGGCCCTCGCGGCGGCCGACCTGGGTTCGTCATCCAAGGCGGAGACCCCACCGGCGCCGGCTCAGGCGGCCCCGGTTTCCAGATCGACCTCGAACCAAGCCGCCTGCCGCACGATTTCGGTGTGCTCTCCATGGCCCGCTCGCAGGATCTCGATTCGGCAGGCAGCCAGTTTTTCATCTGCCTCAGCCGTGAAGGTACGCATTTTCTCGATGAGCGCTACACGTCGTTCGGCGAAGCCGTCAGCGGAGCCGAGGTCATTCGCGCGCTCGGCGCGGTGCCCACGGGACCGCAGGATCGCCCGATCGAACCACCGCGAATCCTCAGCATGAAAGTCGTCGAAGCGCCGCCCTACGGCACCGGTCCGGCCCCGCTCAGCCAGCAGGCCGCCGCCCCGCAGCCTCGCTGATCGCGCGGCCTGCCCGCGGAGTCTGCCGCGTGATCGCAGGGTCGCGGCGGTCGGCGCGCCCTCAGCGTGCGCCTGCATCAGGCGAGGATGATCGACCCGCGATCAACCGATCAAGCGCCTCCAGCCGCTGGCGGTGCCGCACGCGATCAGGCTCGATCACGATCAACGCTTCGATATGCCGCCGAGCGTCCGCAAACCGCTCGGCCTTGATCGCCATCGCTGCCGCGGTTTCCCGCTCGTTGGCGTCAAAAGGCGCGATGCGCGTCGCCCGCTCGGCCTTGGCGTGCGCCCGACCCCAATCGTCGATCGCCGCATACTGGCGCGCAAGTTCAGCCGCGAAGGCCGGTGTATGCTGCTCGCGTTCATCGAGCCATTCGAGGTGGTCCACAGCCCGTTGTGGTGTTTCGCTCCGCAGATAAAACCGGACCAGTTCGCGCCTCGGTGCAGGATCGTGCGGGCGAACGACCGCCAGACGCTCGAGATACGCCGCCGCGGTTTCATCGACTCGACCGCCGGCACGCTCCTTGGCGAGCCTGGCCGCAAGATCAAGCACCTGCGGATGGTTGGGAAAATTCGTGAGCCACTCCTCGGCGATTTCCGGCGTCGGGGCGGGGGGGGCATCCGGCTGCGCATACATCTCGGCCAGCAGCAGGCGCAATTCAGGAAGTTCCTCGGGAAGGTGCACGCCCCACGTCGCGACCTGCTCGAAGGCCCATTGCGAAAAGAGCGACATGAACTCTTCGGACGTCACACCCAGAACATCCGCGAAGGCCCGGGCCTCGCGCTCGCCCGCGGCGTAGCGATCCATCAGGCGCAGCGGAGCCTGCGCCCCCCAATTCTCGATGATGAACTCGTACATCCAGTGTCCCTGGGCATAGGCCTGGGTCCGGTCACTCGGTCGGCGCGGGCGGACGAACGCGATGTTGATCCGCTCAAGATCAAAGAGTTGATCGCTGAGCAGCGCCTCACTGAGCAGCCCCACCCATTCCGGAGCACGCGGCGCATCTTCCACGTAGACCGCCGCCGCTTCCGTAAACCAGTGCGGAATGCGGTTCAGCGTGCGGCTGAGCGTGACGGTGTGCGCATACTCGTGCCGGATGACCCGCTCCCAGTCATACGGACCGACGACGTGGCCGTGGCCCTCTCGTGGCGTCTCCATCGCGATCACCGGCCCGGTCGCCGCAGCCATGGTGTGCACCCGAGGCATGCCGGTGATGCGCACGCTGAACCAGTGGTGATCGGGCATCAGTTCGATCAGCGTTTTGCGCGGCGGAACATGCCGAATGCCCCCAGGCCCATCGCCGCAGACGCGCGCATGAATGCGTTCGAGCACGGGCAACATTTCGCGCGCCAGCACGGCGTCGATGCCGGGCCGATAGCGCACGATGAAGTGCTCGCTCTCGATGCGTTCATACGCGGCAAGTTCGGTGATCAACCGCAGGCTGTTGTCGACACGCACGTTGAAGGGGTCGAGCCGGTAGGCCTGGGCGAGCGCATCCTTGGCGTTGATGTCGTTGCCGGCCTGCAACTCAAGGAGGCCGAGTTCAATCCACGGGCGAGCCCACGTCGGCAGGGCTTCGGCCGCGCGACCCAGGGCGATCGCCGCCTCGGCATACTGGCGCGCCTCACTGAGCGCAATGCCCACGGTCAAGTGCGCGGTGGGGTTCGGCCCGGCCAGACGCCCGAAGTCCGCCAGTCGATCTTCCGCGCCCGCGAAATCGAATCGAGCGGCCGCGGCGGCGGCATGCATGCCCAGCAGGCGGCGGTGGCGCGGCGCACGCTCAACCATCGGCGCAAGCACTTCTTCGGCTCCTTGGCCATCGCCCTGTCGCAGGCGAGAGCGAGCGCGGATGAGCGAGGCGTCGATACTGACCCCGCCGACCGACTCGGCGAGCATGTCGAGCCGATCGGCAATAGCCGAAGCGCGATCCATGTCGAAGGCGTCCACCGCCATCTCGCCCAGCAACGCCCACGCGCGCGCAGCCCCTGGATTGAGCCTGAGGGCTTCGATGACCGCCTCCTGCGCCTGGGCGTAGTTGTCCTTGTCGTAGAGCAGTTCGGCCTCGACAATGAGCACGGGCCAATGAAGCCGGTCGATATCATCGCGGACGCGCGCGATGAGCGAAGCGAGCACGTTGTAATCGGAGACGACGCGACCCTGGGCGTCGCCGGGGTCGAGCATGCGCTGGCGAAGAATGAGCGCGCGGATGCCCTCGGTCAGTTCCGATGCGCTCTGTTCGGTGCGAGCGGCCAGCATCGCACCCACGGCATCGAGTTCGGCCCGCGCCTCGGCGAACCGGCCGAGATCAAAATGCGCTTCCGCGCGGATGCGCCTTGCCCGCAGGCCCGGCACGCCGTCGAGCAGCGTGAGTGCCTGTTCGGCTTCGCCGCGACGACAAAAGGCATCGGCACGATCGAGTACGTCCGCATCAGGCGCATCAAAGTCAGGATGATCAAACACCCCACGCTGGAGAGCGGCGATCGCGACCGAGCCCGGTGAATCAAGATCGCTCGCGCGCCATACCCCGTGGAAAATCCGGCGCAGGCGGGCTTCGGCGGGGTCCAGCGCGGGCGAATCGAGGAGGCGGCGCACCGAGGGGGACAGTTCGACCTCGGGCATACCGGCGCGTGGCGAGGCGGCCTCGCCCGCCGGTTGGCGGGGAAGGGCCGGAGCCTGGAAAAGGGCCAGAGCCACCATTGCACACAACGCGATGGATCGGGAGCACACATTCACGGGCGACGATCCGTTTCCTGGCGATAGGTGGTGATCTGCACATCCCAGCCGCGCGCTGGGGTCGTGGTGTCGAGCAGCGCGGGATCGATCGGCTCGTCGCGCACGGGTTGGCCGAGGAGCACCACGGTCGATTCGTTGTTCTCAGGTGTGCGGGTCCAGGCGATGACGGGCAAGAGGGTGTCGTGTCGGTACCAGATCCGAATTTCAGAGAGCTGGATCTCGCGCTCGAACTCAGGCCGAGGGAGCAGGCGAAGTTGATAGGTCGGGGCGCTCGTGATGACCTCGATCGGCACACCCTCGGGAATGCTGTCGGTCACGGCGGGCATTGACGCGGAGAACCGCGAGAGAATGTCTTCGCGCGACTGGCCGATCGGGATCGGGAACGGCCCTTCACCGAGGCGGAGCGGATCGAACCGCTCGCCGGGGGGAACGACCTGGCGCTTGATGAACTGCTTTTCCTTGTCCAGGCGCTCGACGAGCCACTCGCCATCGAAGATATAGGCATGCCGGTAATCGACCTGGCGGCGGCCATCGACGATCAGGTCGTTCCAGTGAACGGCAAAGCGACGGCGATCGTGGCCGCGGGAGGCATCGAGATAGAGCGTTCCCATGCGGGTCTGCATGTCGCCTTCACGGACGAAGAGCTTGGTGTAATAAAGGTCTGAGCGGAGGGTTTGGAGGTCGTGGCCGGCTCGCTCGAGCGCGTTGAGGAGGTCGTCTACAGAACGGATTTCGGCCGCGTGGGTCGGATCAACCTCGGCTGGTGCAGGTGGAAGAGTCTCCGGCTCGGCTTGTATGACGACCGGCGGGGGAAGCTCGGGGTCGGCGGCCGGCCGGAGCGGAGCGGTCAGCAACTCAAGGAGCATGACAAACCACTTGAAGATGGACTGGGTCATGGTGGCTCCGTCGGTCGAGTCGTCCGAGGATGGCTCGCTCAAAGAGTACCCGCACTTTGGGTACTCTCGTGACGCAGAACATTACCCTTACATTTTCTGCAGTGCAAGTCTGTATGGTAGATTTTCGTAAAATTTCTTCAAGTCAGCCGCAATACGCGTTTTGCCGTATATCGGGCAGGATTGGAAAATGAGGGCACCCGGCAAGGGATCGCCGAAGGTGGTGTTGAGATGCTAGGGGGTTTACCTAGGTGTTCCGATGCGGGAGGTCGGCTAGCATCTTCGCACGCGTGACGGGCCTCGTCACGGCAGAAGTTCGATGCAGGAGACCAGCATGAATGCACGGTTTGGGCGCTTCACGTCGTGGAGCGCACTCGTCGTGGCGGCGTGCATGTGGACGACTCCGGCTCCGGCCCAGTCGATGACATCGAATGTTGAGGTGACATACGCCGCGAAGCACCCTAAGGCGCCTCGGCTGATTGTTCGGCCGGAGCATGAGGGGAAGGGTCCGATTTATCACGCCATCAGCGGCAAGGAACGCCAGATTGTGTTGAGCGGGCGTGCGGCGGATGAGCCGGTGCTCGGACATTCCAACCGCGTGATCGGGTATGTGGTTGCCGGCCCGCCCGAGGCCCGTGGGATGTTGATCGGCGGGGAATGGCGCGTGCCGGTGGCGTCGCTTCGGACGGGCAACCGTTCGCGAGATGAGATTCTGACCCAGCCCGAGTGGCTTGACGCCGCGAAGCACCCGGACATCGTGTTTCGGCTGGAGAAGGTCGAATCGGCGTTGCTTCTGCGCGATTCGGCGACGGCGAGCGGATACCGCCCGGTGCTGACCGGCAAACTGACCGCGCGCGGCGTGACGCGCGAACTGAAGATCACCGAGTGCGAGATCATGTTCATCGCGGCATGTGAGCAGACCGCAGCGGTCGCGAAGGGTGACCTCGCGCGGTTGAAGGCGAGTTTCGAGGTGAGCCTGACGGACTTCGGGGTTGCCGAGGAAGCCTTTGAAGCCGCGATCATCATGCCGAAGTCGATACGTGTTGATGTGGCTCTTGTGCTGTCGACGACTCCTCCGGAAGAGGAGTCGGGCATCTCGCCGGATATTCGGGCGCACTCAGGGCTTCCGAACGAGTGATCTCTTCGGCTTGGGTGTCTTGTGTACAGGCGAGATGGGCCGTGCGACGGAGGGTGCTTTCGGCCTCGACCCGCACGTCGAGGTTTGCCGGGCGCGGGGTTTAGGCCGCGTGCCCGAGCGCTTCGTCGGTCGCCCTGATTCAAGCGGTTGATGTCGGTATGCCGACGTAGGACTGCCGGGCGCTTGCAGCGGCCGGTGGTGTCGTGCGCCTATCGGCAGGAGGCCCAGGTGCGAACGCTCGCGGTAGTGACATCATCCTGCGTGATTCTGGCCGGGTGCGGCGAGGCCCTTCGCGTCCCCACGGCGAAGACGAAGCCCATCGAACCCGTGAACACCGGTCTGGACCTGCTGGCCCACGGGGATGCGGAGACGGCACTTCCGGACCCGACGGTGCTTGACCCGCGAACCCCCGCGGCGTGGGAGCAGGCCGCCCTTGACCTGCAACGGCTGCTGGATGAGGCGGGGACGGCCCCGCGTGTGCGAGAGACCGACAACCTCTCGACGCCGCAACCGACTGAGCGCATGACGGTGGCCGAGCGGGGCGTCGAGCGGACGGAACCGACGGAGGATGCGGCGGCGGCATCTCCGGTGACGGAAGAACGGGATTTGGGGAAAGATCACGCCGCGGAAGCGGCCCAGGAGGTTGTGGAGGACGCGGAAGCGCGTTTGGATCGGCTGATGGACGAAGTGGTGGGGCTGCTGCGGGCGCGGGTGCGTGAAGGCGCACCGGTGGATGTGCTTCGGCTGGCCTTTCTGGAGGCGCTGTCGCCTGGTGCGATCGGCAGCGGGGCAGGGCCGGATCGAACATTGACCTCAATTTTGACGCCGGTAGAGATCGCGCAGGTTCTCGCAGCGCGCGACCTGGTGCGCGAGTGGCAGGCTTCGTTTGCGCGCGGGTCCGCGGATGGGGCGTTGTCGGCGCTTGAGGCGGGGGCGCAGGCGATCAGCGAAGCCTCGCCCGGGCTTGTCATCTCGACGGTGGCGTTGTGCGAGCGGGTGGACGGATTCGGGTCGTATACCCCGTTTGTGACGACGACCTTTGTTGCAGGCCAGAGCAACGAGATCATCGTGTATACGGAACTGGATCGTTTTGCGCATCGCGCTGTGCGGTCGGGTGACGTGCTGACGAACCCTGGAGACACGCTGGCCACGGAGATTTCACAACTGCTGACGCTGTATCACGATGGGCCGGGGCAACTTCAGGCGTGGCACCAGCCCCGGGCGCGCGTGACGATCACGAGCAGGCGACCGCGGAAGGAGTGCTTTCTGGTGAATCAGATCGTGCTTCCGGCGAACCTGTCGGTGGGGAGTTATCGGCTGAAGATTCTCACTCGTGATGAAGTGAGCGGGGCGGAGGCGGAGGCGTTCGTGCCGATCCGAATGGTGGCGGATCATCGGCTGGTGCACGAAGCGGGGCGCTGAAGGCGGATGAAATTCGGAACAGCCTCCGGGGAGTGCCAGGCGGCGTGCAAGGCGTGCGCGAGCGAGCACAGGTTCGGTCGATTCGTTTCAACCGCATCTTCGAGCATTGTGCGGAGGGTCATTCCGTACCAGTCGCGCCGCGATGCCGGCGAACCGCCGTCACCCGTGGAACTCGTTCGGGCAACGTGCTCAAGATTCGTACTGGTCCGTTCTTTGGGTATAGGGTCGGCTGCGACGTTGCTTGTCTTCGTGCACGATCATGCGGCAAGAGTCATTGCCCATGGCATCCTGTGCGTCATCCGCGGTCAACGGAAAGTCCGCCGCATTCGGAACCGACGAGAACGCAATGCCCCCCGGCGAGGTTCGACGTGCGCCCGACAACAGCGCCGGGAAGATCGCATCAAAGCCGAACCGCTCGTTGATGCGGTCGATGACATCGGAGAGCACCGCGCTCGCGCGCTCGGGTGCGAATAAAGGCGTGGTCACGGATTGTTCGTGCATCAGGTCGGTCAGTGTCACCCCGACAAACAGCGGTGTGCCCGCGGGCCGCCCCGCCCACACCCTTGCGAGCACTCGAAGCATCCGCAGTGTGTCCCGGCATCCACCTTCGAGCGATGCCCAGGCTTCCCACCATTGGGCGTTGCCGCGCACCCCCAGCCGCATCGACACCCCAAGCCCGGTCGCCCAGTATCCCACGCGGCGCATTCTTGCGGCGGCCTTGGTGAGCAGACGCACCGCGATCTCCCACGCACCGGCATCGTTGCGGTGGCGCGGCCCCAGAACGTGCTGGTGCCCCATGCTTCGGTAACGACGGCTGTGTCGCTCGGTTTCTTCGCCGCGAATCCAGTGCCACCAGTGCCTGCCGAGCACACTGCCCCATGCCGACTCAAGCTCACAGATCGAGCGGGCGTGCAGCCCCGCGACATCGGTAATGCCCGCCTTGGCCAAGCGTGCGGCCGTTCTGGCGCCTATACCGGGGAAGGCGGTGAGCCTGATGTCGAGCAGTCTGTCCGGAAGGTCTTCCCGGCGGATCACCACGAGACCATCGGGCTTCTGGAGATCGGTCGCGAGTTTGGCCAGAACGCGGTTGGTCGCCAAACCGATGGAGCAACGCAGAGACTCACCCACTTCTGAGGCGATCTTCGTCTTGATGCGTTCTGCAAGGTCGATGGCGGCATGCTCGCTTTGCTCGGATCGCGAGAGGCGGCACGATACCTCGTCGACAGAGTGGACTTGATCGACAGGCAAACAGGATTCGATGACGCCGATCAGGCGATGGTGCATGTCGATATAGGCTCGATGCCGCGCCCGAACGGCGATCACCTGCGGACAGGCCGCCTGGGCCTGGGCCAGCGTCATGCCCGTGGTCACTCCGAAGCGTTTGGCCTCGATGCTTGTCGCGATGCAGCAGGCCGAGGGGACGAGCATGGGTGTCACGACCAGGGGTTGGCCGCGTAACGATGGCCGCAGGTGCTGCTCGACGGAAGCGAAGTATGAGTTGAAGTCGAGGAACAGGGTGGTGAGTGCCATACGTTCAAAATACGAACCTAGCGAGTAATGTCAAGAATCTGTATGGTTTTTCCAAGCATTATCCAGACATCGTTGATCCGCTTAAAGACCTCTTGACGCCACCTATACCAAACAATATCCTTTTCCGATGCCCTTACACGCTCATGTGCCGCTCATCAGCAAACCCAAGGGAAACACTGGGTCTGCTTGGCTCCGAGGCCTAATCTGGCACACCAGGGGAGGCTTAGCCGGGTGGAGGGTTTTCGGCGCATTGGTGGTGTGCGTGGTGTTCGTGTCGGGGTGCGCTTCGCCGCCGCGACCGGGGACCGCGTCGCCCCGGCTGGGGGACGAGATTGTTGTAGCCGGTACGTTCATCCATACCGGGACGCCGGTAGTCCTGTGGTTTGATCCTGGAGGGTACGACGCGTATCGGATCGAACGGCGGTTTGTGACACATGAGCACGCCTCGTGGGAGGCTTCGCAGGGCCGGCTTGCTTCACCCCATCGTTTCGGCCACCGTCGAATCGGCGGCGAGGTGCTCCCGCCGCACGAGGCCACGGTCGAGGTGCTGGGCGGGGTGATCGATCAGTTTGTGTTGCATTACGACGTGTGCGGCACGAGTCGCCGGTGTTTTCAGGTGCTCCACGATATTCGCGGGCTGAGTGTGCATTTTCTTCTCGACATTGACGGCACGATTTACCAGACCCTCGACGTCAAGGAGCGGGCCTGGCACGCGACGATCGCCAATGACCGCTCGGTGGGAATCGAGATCGCTCACATCGGGGCGTATCCGCCCGGTCGGGCCTCGCCGCTGGATGCGTGGTATGCACGCGACGGCGGCGGGTGGCGAATCACGATCCCCGATGATCAGGGCGACGGCGGCGTGCGGACAGCGGGGTTTGTCGGTCGGCCCCGAAGCGACGGGTTTGTCACAGGCGAAATTCACGGGCAGAGGCTGATACAGCCCGACTTCACGGCGGAGCAGTATCGCGCATTAGCGCACTTGCTCGCAGCGTTGCACGGATCGCTTCCGGAAATACGCCTGGAGGCGCCTCGCGGGCCGGATGGACGGGTGCTGACGCGGGCGCTGACGCCGGATGAGTGGGCATCGTTCAAGGGGGTCTTGGGGCACTTTCACGTTCAGACGAACAAGATTGACCCCGGCCCGGCATTTGATTGGGAATGGGTGCTCGGAGAATCACGCCGACTCGCGGGAAGAAAGAGATAGCGTTGCGGCAGTGCCCGAGGGTGGGCAGCGGGCTGGTGGCCCGACAGTCTGAATCCTCCTTTTTCGTGCCACGATAGATGCCGCGGCGGCCGGCCCCGAATGCCATCGCGATACGGTTCAGAAGAGGCGCTCAACTCACAGGTTGACCTGCGGTGCAGGGAATTTGCTCGCGGCTTGACCTAATGCTTCGGAGTCCGTAGTATTTTCTACGCTATGAGCACTCAGGCACCGACAACCCTCACCGCCGCGGAAAAGATCATGGCCGGGTTCGCGAAGATTGCCCTGGTGATGCGGCATGAAGCGTGGCGATCGGCGGGCCGGCGCGGCCTGACGCCGACGCAGGCCCAGATTCTGTCTGTGCTTGGCTCTGCGCGCGAGCCGATCGGCCTGACCGAAGTTGCCTCGCGCATGGCGATCAGCCTCGCTACGGCGAGCGAAGCCCTGTCCTCGCTTGTGAGCAAGGGGCTGGTGCGCAAATCTCGGTCTGAGGCCGACGCCCGCGCGATCGTGCTGACGCTGACGCGCCAGGGAATTCGGGAGTCGTCGAAGGCGGGCGAGTGGCCCGACTCGATGTTGGAGGCTGCGAGATCGCTTCCTGAGCAGGAGCGTGCGGCGTTGCTTCGCGGGTTGATCGGGATGATCCGCGAATTGCAGGAACGCGGGTCGATCCCGACAGCGCGAATGTGTGTCGGCTGCACCTATTTCCGCCCCAATGAGTATCCGGGCGCGCCCAGGCCGCATCATTGCCTGCTGATCGATGCGCCTATCGCCGACGCCGATCTTCGGATCGATTGCGCTGAAATGGAGCCTGCAGAAGCCGACCTTCGGCCGAGGCTCTGGAACGTCTTTGTCAATGGCACACCTCTTGACCATGCCGGACCGGGCCGGCGACGGAGCCCGTCAGAATCCCGTCGGAATGACCCATCACCTTGAAAGGAGTTTCCATGAGCACGAAAGCCACGTTTTATCATGCCGGTTGCCCCGTGTGCGTCGCCGCAGAGCAGATGGTCGCTGAGGGACTTGACCGCTCGAAGTTTGACGTCGAGGTTGTTCACCTCGGTCTGCATATATCGCGCATTGCCGAGGCCGAGCGGGTCGGCGTGCGGTCAGTGCCCGCGCTGGTGATTGGTGGCCAGCCGTTTCATATCAACCACGGCGCGGACCTTGCCGCGCTCAAGGCCTAATTTCGGCGCTGCGGTCGTGACCCGCGCAAGCGCTTCCGGCGGCATGGGCCTGCCGCGGAGCGCTTGCGCGGGTTGCCACGTTATCTCTGAAGTGCCGATACCCAGGGTATTCATGCAACCGAACGAGCATGCCCATCAAGAGCACCTGCGGCTTCCCCTGACGGAATCGTGAGGGGCTCTGGATGCCCACGGACCAGCCGACGAGGCCATGATCCGTCGCCTGGTCGACACGTTCTATGACACGGTGAAAGCGGACGAACTGCTCGGCCCGATCTTTGCGGCCCATGTCGAGAATTGGTCTCTGCACCTGCCCAAGATGTATGCCTTTTGGTCGACGGTGGTTCTGCGCACCGGACGCTATGCCGGTCGCCCGCTCGAAGTGCATCAGCGCATCCCCGGGTTGCGCCAGGAACATTTCGACCGCTGGGTAAGTCTGTGGATAAAGACCGTCGCGGACATGGTTCCGCCCGAGGTGCACGAGGTGTTCACGATTCCGGCGCAGCGCATGGCCGCCTCGATGAGCGCGGTTTTGCTGCGAGACGTATAAGCGGGTGATGCACTCGACTCTGCTGCTGGCGGTTGCACCTGCGGTCATGGCCCGCAATCGCATGGATGCCTTGATTGTCGCATTATTTGACGCCAGTGCGACGAACAGCCCACGCCCGCATGGTCGGGTTACGGGTTGATCATCGTATTTTTGTGCCTACCCGCCACCCTCGCCGCGAGAGTTCCACATACAGGATCGGGCATTACTGCGGCGTTAGGTTTCGCCCTTGCGCATCTGTCAATACGCCGCCGTCCATCACGTACAACCCGATCAACCAGCGGCCGGAGAGGTACGGATCGACCCTGAAAACGCCCGTCATGTTCCCGTAGTTCGCACTCAGACGCGACAACGACACGGTCTGGGCCAGTTTCACTTCAACCGCGTCGTACGCCGTCGGCGGCACACCGATGCAGCATCCATCCCACTGGTTGCGCATGATCAGCAGTTCGTCAAACTCATCACCCGCGAGCGGCAGCAGCAGATACCCGGTGATCCGCACGTGCTTCTCGTGGAACGTGCTCGTCCATTCCGGCAATGTGTTTTTGTTCTGCCTCGGGTTGTATACATCACGCACCGAGACAAGCAGTTCCCAGGGCAGTTCATAAGGCTTGGCCGACGTCCCCTCGCCTCGCACGACCCAGCGCCCGTCGATCAGCAGCGAGCCGTCTTCCCTGGTCGCCACAGGTTTGGCGGCGGCCTCTGTAGCGGGCGCGGCTTCTGCCCCGGGCGCGGCCTCGGTGCTCGGCTCTGCCGCGGCAGGTTCTGATGGCTCGACCACGACAGGCTCTGCCGCGTCGGGCGCTGTCGCCGCGGGTTCGTGTGCAGCAGGTGGCGCCTCCGCGGCGGGGTCGACCGTGGATGGCTGGGCAGGCGGGGTTGGTTGCACGGCTTCGGCGCTGTCTGTGCCCGGCACTGGCTCGGGCGGCTCGCCGGGCGATTCCGACCCGGGCACAACGGTTTCCGGTGCGTTGGCTTCGGCCGCTTCTGAACCAGACACATCGGCAACAGGGGCACTGCACGATACGCCCGCTGCATCGGTCGCCAAGGAACCCCCTGGCTGGGCTTCGCCGGCATCCGTCGGAAGGGCTTCTTCAGGGGGTGGCGCCGAATCTGCTCCGGCGATGTCGGTGTGGCCTTCGGTGGTGGCGGTGTGCGCTTCCGTGATTGGACTGGCCGCGTTTTCGATCGGGAGCGAAGGCGCCGTGGGTTCTTGGCTTTCATCAGCAGAACCTAGTAAAACCCCCTGTTTTTTGGATTCTGTTGGAATTTCGCTTGCAGATAAACTTGGATTTTGATAGGTTTCGGCCGTCCCCGGAAAGGAGCCGGCATTGCGTGCATCAGGCGTTCTTCCACCGATGGATTGTGTTGCCCGGTTCGGCGTTGACGCTGTCTCCGGCCCTGCAACCGCGACCATCTTCCCCGTGCTTCCGCTCGAGCGGGTATAGAGCATTCCTGCCGCCGCCAGCACCAGCACCGCCACGAGTGACCAGAAGATCTTCATGCACGCAGTCTCCTGTCAGGATGACCAAGTGTACGGGCCGGTTGTTCCTGGAGGGACGATTTTCTTGCCTTCTCGGACACGATGAGGGCCGCGACCTCGCGATCTACCATCGGGCATGGTGCTCACCGTCAATGGCCGGCCCAGGGAAGAACCGGGGCCACTCGTGCTCGCACAACTCATCGAGAGGCTTGGCCTCTCGGCCGCGGCATGTGCGGCCGAGGTCAACCGGGCGTTGGTGCCGAAGCGCGAGCACGCCTCGTATGAACTCAAGGACGGCGACGTTGTGGAACTGGTCACGCTTGTCGGAGGTGGATGAGATGACCGGGCCTCCGGCATATGCCTCCGGACGCGCGCACGCTCGTGCGGCGATCGTCAGCATCGGCGACGAACTGACGCTTGGTCAGAAACTCGACAGCAATTCGCAGTGGATCTCGGCACGCTTGGTTGATCTGGGCATTCGCCCGGTCGAGCATGTGACCGTCGAGGATGATGCCGAGGCGCTGCATGCGACGTTGCATCGGCTCGCGGCGGTCGTCGATCTGATCGTCTGCACCGGCGGGCTTGGGCCGACGGCAGACGACCTGACGCGCCAGGCCCTTGCCCGGGTGTGCGATGACCCGCTGGTTGAAGACGCCGAGGCCCTGCGCGAAATCGAGGCGTGGTTTACCGGGAGGGGGCGAGCAATGCCCCAGCCCAATCGTGTGCAGGCGCTTCGCCCTCGGTCGGCCCGATCGCTAAGCAACCGGCACGGCACCGCGCCCGGGTTGGCGGCGACGCTGATTGCCGAAGGGGTTGATGTGTATTGCCTTCCCGGCCCGCCGCGAGAGATGATGCCGATGTTCGAGGCTTGTGTGAAGCCTCTGCTGCGACCGCCGCCGGATAGACAAATCCGGACGCGGGTGCTGCACACGTTCGGGCTGGGGGAGAGCGCGGTCGGCAGCCTTCTGGATGATCTGATGGCGCGCGGTCGAAACCCCGTGGTGGGCACGACGGCATCGGGCGGGGTAGTCAGTTGCCGCCTGCGGCTTGAGGGCGCGGTCGCGTCGGGCGCTGCGCTTGATGCGCTTGAAGTCGAGGTTCGGCGGAGGCTCGGCGCGGTGGTTTTCGGAAGTGGAGACGACACGCCGGCATCGGTGGTGCTGGGGTTGCTGGCTGCGCGGGGCGAGCGGATCGTCGTGGTTGAAAGTTGCACCGGCGGTTTGCTCGGAAAGATGTTGACCGATGTACCGGGCGCATCGACCTCGGTCGAGGGGGGATGGTTGACATACAGCAATAGTTTCAAGCAGAGGATGGTGGGCGTTGCGCAGGCGACGCTCGAACGCAAAGGGGCGGTGAGCCGCCAGACCGCCGAAGCGATGGCAACGGGTGGGCGCGAAAGGGGCGGGGTTGACCATTGTCTGGCGATCACCGGGGTTGCCGGGCCTGATGGCGGAACGGCCGAGAAGCCGGTGGGGACGGTCTGGATCGCCCATGCAGGACCGGGCGGGGTGGATGCGCGGTGCTTTCGATTCGGGGGCGATCGACATTCGGTGCGGCACTGGTCGGCGGTGTCGGCACTCGGTCTGCTTCGGCTGAAACTGCTCGGGTTGGAGATGACGCTTTTGAACCAGGTGGAATGACTATGCCCGGAGCACATGAACTGGCCCGATCGGCGGCGGAGCGTTTGGAGCGGCTGGGCGCGGCGTCGGTGGGGCGGCTGCGGGTGCTTGTAGGATTTGATGGATTTGTGGATTCGATCATCCACGTTGTTGCGCGGCGACGCTCGATGCGTGTGGATGATTACGAGCGCATTCGGACGATCGCGGAGTTTGCCGCGAGGTGTGCGGCGGCATCGGGGCGGAGCACGAACATCGAGCGGGTGGTTCTGGAGGAACGGTTCGGCGGGAACGGCCCGCTGATGGCCGGAGCGCTCGGGCGGCTTGGCTGCTCGGTGTCGTTCGTGGGCGCGGTGGGGAAGGATGACCAGTCGCGTGAACTGCTGGATGTGTTTCGACCTTTTGCCGCGCGGTGCCGGCGGGTGGTGGCGGTGGGAAGGCCGGGCCTGACGGACGCAATGGAGTTTGATGACGGGAAGTTGATGCTGAACCAGACCGCGCAGGTACAGAGCGTGACGTGGGAACGCCTGATCGAGCGCCTGGGGGAGAAGGCTTTGTCGGATCTGGTCGATCACGCCGACCTCATCGGGATTGTGAATTGGTCGCTGTGCGGCGGGGTTGAAGGGATCTGGCGTGGGTTACGAACGCAGGTGCTTCCGAGGCTGGCGATGCGTGAGCGCCGGTTATATGTGGACCTCTCGGACCCGGCCAAACGAACAGACGAAGATGTGGGCCATGCGCTGGCCGAGTTGCGACTGCTGCACGAGGCGATCGACGTGACGCTGGGGCTGAACCTGGCGGAGGCGGAGCGCATCGCGCAGGTGCTGGGGGTGGTGGCATTTGAAGAAGGGGCGCACCGCACGTTGGGCGACGCGGTCGCGCACGCGGCGGGTGTGCTGCGTCAGGCGACGGGGCTGGGGTGCGTGGTGGTGCATCCGAGGCAAGGCGCCGCGGCGGCGACGGCCGAGGAGCGGGTGTGGGTTGATGGGCCGTTTATGCTGTCGCCGCGGCTTTCGACGGGCGCCGGGGATCACTTCAACGCAGGCTTTTCGATGGCGCGGAGCCTGGGACTTTCGCTGGGGGAGTGTCTTTCGGTCGGCACGGGCGTGAGCGGGGCCTATGTGCGCGATGCGGCATCACCGACGCTCGATCGGCTGTGCGGTTTTCTGCGCGCGTTGCCGGCGCCGGAGTGAAGTCGACCGCGTCCGGGTCGTGCGCTCCGCGTTTTTGTGCACATATTGCGCGGCGTCAGCCGCACGGAAAAGCCGGCGGCTGACGCGGGATGTTGGGTGGCTCGACGTTCTCGAACACAGCAGTCTCCGTGCCACGATCGATGCCGACGCGGCATCTTCGTGCATCTTCATCCCTGTTTGCACGAAAGACCCGCCAATGCCCGAGTTGTCGCGACGCTTCACACTGCCTTGCGCAGCAACTCTGCGGCGATCGTGTTCGATATCGCATCCAGCGTCTCGCGGTTCAGCGTCACATTGCCAAGTGTCGCCTTCTTGAATCGCACCCGCTGCTGCGCTGATCCGGTCGCCACGGAGATGAATAAGCGCCGGGAATGCACATAACTCGACAGAAAGAGCAGTGCCGAGACAAACCCCGCGACAATCAGCGCCGCCGGCGAAATATGTCGCTTGATCTCATCCGCTAAAGTCAGCCCGAAGCCGATGAATGGCATGATCGCCGCGGCGATCAGGTAGCCACCCTGGCAACTCTGCCCGACCTCGATCGATTGAATCGAAGAAAATGGAATAACACTGCGGACATCATGCGACAGGCGTTGTGATCGCAACTCAGATTTGGACGTATCCACCGCCATCGTTGTGGTCGCCGAGAACCCCAGGAGAGAAGTCAGCGCGCCGAGCACGCCCGGCCGGCGTCCCCTCAGATAGAGCAGATAGTTGTCTGAGTAGATCTTCAACTCTTTTACCGACAACAACCGAGAACGTGCCATGGTCACCCCCGTGAGATCGTCCTGCCTGACATTGCCGTTCTGACTTGAACCGGCATGCGCCCGGAACCCACCCGTTCGCATAGACTGCTCTGCGTGGTTTCCCCGGTCGCGTGACAGCATATACCCGATTGTTCGCTTTTGTGCGCGCAAAAGTGCACAATTGTTCCACGTGGAACACTTCCGGCACGGCACAATGTTCGCCCAAGCGGGCCGGCCCCCTTACCAGATCGATGCGGCCCTCGCTGCACCGGCATACACCGTCGCGAGCAGATCGCGCGGCAGGGCCTTCCCGGCCAGTTCCGGAGCATCCGTCGGTGCGAAGCGCGCGGGGTCGAGCATCGCCAGATCGGGGTCGGCGATCGGGCTTTCGCCGACGTACGCCGTCTCCCAGAGCGTGCGCAGGGCCCAATAGCGGCTGGCGTATAACTCAAACGCTTCTTCGTGCCCTGCCGCGAGATGCCCGGCATAACTGGGCAGTTTGTCGTCAGCGCGCAAGTGGTCGTTGGTCGTCACGATGTCACTACCGAAGAAGACGCGGCCTCGCCAGCGTTCCATGAAATCGAGGACTTCCTGGCGTGGGTGGCGGCTGATTTCGCGGACCATCCACTTGGTGGCCGAGGCATCGAGATGAAGATTGGGATGACGTTCGAGCAGCCCGCTCAGCGCGGGTAGATTCTCCGGCCAGCCCCCCATGTGGGCGGCAATCCACGTCACGGGATAATCGTCGAGCATGCGCTCGAGCGGAAGGTAATGCTCGGACTTTGTGAGAAAGCGCGAAGCATCGCTGTAGCGCGTGGCGAACCAGGTGTCGGGGTCGGCCACGTGGGTCATGATCGCCATGCCCAGAGAGGCGGCGAGATCGGCGACGCGCCGGCGCCATGCGCCATCAAGGTTCACGACATCGGCATCGGCGACCGGGTCCATGAGTTCGCGCAAGCGCGGGGCGGCCCAGAGTTTGACGATGCGCGCGCCGTGTTGCCGGTGAAAAACGGAGATGTCTTCCAGAAAGCCATCGCGCCAGGCGTAGGCCCGGTCTGGGTTGTGCCAGTTGTGAATCGCGATGAAGCGGACCATGTCGCCGAGCACCTGGCGGACTTCGGCCACCTGAGACAGGGGGGTCATCGACCAGACCTCGCAGATGCCGTAGAGGCTTGCGGCCTCTTTCCAGACCTCGGCGGCGCGGTCGCCCTGAATGTGGGCGTGGGCATCGATGATGGGGACGGCGGGGGGGCCGAGGCGGCGGGCTTCTGCCCGATAATCCAGGCCGAAGCGATTTGCATCAGGATTGCAGCCAGGGCGATGGTTACCCTTCATGTTCCATGGTACCCGCGGCGGACGGTCAACCTGCATCGGCATTGCCCGTTCCGCGGGCGGGCGCGGGGTTGCGGGTGGAGGTGGCCGCCCCTGTGGCGCGCCGGCCGCTGCGGATCGCCCTGGCGCACGACTGGCTGGTGGGGATGCGCGGCGGCGAGCGGGTGTTGGATCGGCTCGCGTTGCTCGCGGGGCGTGAGCATCGAGGGGCGGTGCTGTACACGCTTTTTGATGATGGTCGCCCACTCACGACGAGCATTGATCGCCTGCCTCGGCGCGTGTCGAAACTAGGGAAGTTGCCCGTGGTGGGGCGGCGCGGGCGGCGGTGGCTGCTGCCGCTGTATCCGCGGGGTGTGCGCGAGTTGTCGCGGATGCTTGCGGCGGATCATCGGCGCGAACCGTTTGACCTTGTGCTTTCGAGTTCGAGTGCCGCGGTGAAGGGGTTGGCAGCGCCTGAGGGGCGGGCGCATGTCTGTTATTGCCATGCGCCGGCGCGGTATTTGTGGTCGCAGCGCGAGGAGTATGCGAAAGCGCATCGTGCCGCGGCGCTCGGACTGGCCTTGCTCGGGCCGGCGCTTCGCACGTGGGATCGGCGTTCCTCGGGGAGCGTGACGCATTTCGTGGCGAATTCGCGGTATATCGCGGGGGAGATTGCGAGGTGTTACGGGCGTGAGGCGATGGTGGTGCATCCGCCGGTGCGGACGGATTTTTTTACACCTCATCTCGGGCTTGAGCGCGAGGATGTGTGGTTGTTCGCCGGGGCGCTTGAACCGTATAAGCGCGTGGACCTGGCGATCGCGGCGGCGCATCGCGCTGGGGCGAGGTTGTTTGTCGCGGGTGAGGGGAGCCTGCGCAAGCGGTTGCGGAGCGATGATCGCGTGACGCTGCTGGGGCGCGTGAGTGATCATGACTTGCGGGATTTATTTCGACGGGTGCGGGTGCTGATTTTTCCGCAGATCGAGGATTTCGGGATTATCGCGGTCGAGGCGCAGGCGTGCGGTTGCCCGGTGGTGGCGCGTGCGGCGGGCGGTACACTTGATACGGTGGTGGACGGCCGGACGGGGGCGCTCTTTGAAGAAGCAACTCCGGAGGCGATTGTGGAGGCGGTGCGGCGTGCGCCGGAACGGGCGACGGCGGCATGCCGGGCACAGGCCGAGTTGTTCAGCGAAGCGCGATTTGATGAGGCGATGCGTGGCGTGATTGCGCGTGCGGTCGGGGAGTAGAGGGGATCAGCGGCACATAGTCGTGTGATGTGTTTGCGGGACGAGGGATAAGCGGCCGCCTCGCACTGACCTGCTCGCGGGGCCTCGCAGGTCAGTGGCACGAAGTCGTGGTACGTGGTTGTGATGTGGTGCGGGGTGGGGAATGGACGCTTGGCGAGGGTGTGGGTTTGGGGGGTCAATCGTCGGAGGCGTCTTCGTCGTCATCCGCGGAGGCGGCATCGGGGTCGTGGGAGATTGAGCGCGCGATGTCGAGCGTCCAATCCACGGGCGCATCGGGGGGCATGAAGGCGTGGATGGTGAGGATCTGGTCCGGGCCGACGGCGACGATATCGACCTGCATGAGTGTGTCGCCATCGTCGGTGGGGGCTTCCCAGCCCGTGGCGGAGACCACGCAGCCGTTGAGTTGCCACTGCCCGAGGTGGCGGGCGCTTGACTGGTGGAAGCGGCCGGCGCTTGCCTGCGGGTCGCCGCGATGG
Source organism: Phycisphaeraceae bacterium (assembly GCA_019636695.1). Lineage (GTDB taxonomy): Bacteria > Planctomycetota > Phycisphaerae > Phycisphaerales > UBA1924 > JADLCM01. The sequence continues at coordinate 37,414 of JAHBXD010000003.1, read as the reverse complement.
TCGTCTTCGACTTCGTACAGACCGAAGTTGAGCACCCGGTCGCTCATGGCGAGGCAGAAGCCGGGGGAGGAATCTTCGTCGTCATCTTCATCGTTGTCGTGATTCATCGTGACCGGTTCGAAAGCGCCGGGAGTATCGAACGTCCACCCGGGGATGAAGCGGTGTGTCACGTTGCCGCGAAGGTAGCCGATCGATGGCGGCTGGGCCTTGGCGGCATGGGCGGCAACACGTTCGGCGAGGGCAGAGTCTACGCGATAGTCGGAGTTGTCTTCGCAGGCGCGAATGAGCGTGATGATTTCGTGCCATTCGGCCCAGGGATAGGCGAGGGTAGGATCGAGCCGATAGGCCTGGGCAAGCAACTCGTGGGTGTGGACCAGCGCGCTGTATGAAGCAGCCTGCGCCGGGACTGCCCAGCGGACGGAATCCCACATGAGGCAGCGGGCGATGCCGAGCATGGTTCGGGCGTTGTAGCCCGGTTCCCACCAAGGGAAGAAATCGCGGCCGAGGGAGGGATCGGCGGCGACGGAGCGGAGCCAATCGAAAGTGCGCGGGCCGTAGGGGGTGATGATCTTGCCGGGAAGATGTGGGATGGAATTGCTGAGCGCATAGCACATGGCTAGGGTGTTGGATTCGTCAGTGACAGATTCGAGGAGCATTCGAGAACATTGGCTGAGCCAGTTGAGCATGGAGTCTTCGAGGGCCTTGCGATCGCGCTTGAAGAAGTATTCGGTGTCGTCTTCGCAGTCGGTGCGATCCCAGGTCACGTTGAGCAGTTCGGCGGCGCGGTCGAAGAGTTCGACGACGAACTGGTGATAGCCGGGGCCGCAGGAGTTGGTGCGTGCGACGCACTCGAGGCGGCCGCGTTCAGGAATGGAGATCACGGCGGCATCGGCGGCGGGATGCAGGGCGATGAAGACGGCGTCGCCTTCGTCGGTTTCCATGAGATCGATGAAGTCCGGGGAAAGATTGTCGCAGACATCTGGCAGGCGAGCGGCAAGGTCTTCGAGCACCTGCCTGTTGGCGGCACCGGATTGCTTGAACTTGCCGGTCAGCGCGATATCGAGGCCCATGTCGTCTCCTTCGTGAGAGGGAGACGATCGTAGCGGGTGGGCGGACGAGCAGGAACGGGAATGGGGAAAATGTGCGGGATTGTCAAGGGCCGGCGGAAGGGCCGATTCGAGCGGCCAGAACCAGGCCGATGAAGAGTTCGCAATCGGCTTCGAGATCGAAGTGGCGAACGACTTCGCAATCGAGGACAAGGTCGGACTTGCGCAGGATCGGGCTTCCGGTGGTCATGGTTTCGATGGCGAAGGCGTCGAAGGGATCCTGGGGTTTTTCGGGATCGTGATCGGCGGACATCTCAAATTTGCGCATGACGAGGCGGTCGGTGCGCGCGACACGACAAAGGGCGAAGCAGCGGCTGTCGCGGATGAGCGGCTCAACGGTGTGGCCTTTGCGGACGGCGACGCAGACCAGGCGCGGTTCGTCGGCGCACGGTTGCACGCTGCGGGCGATGACGCCTGAGCGGACACCATCAAAGGCGGAAGTGATGATGAAGGCGCCACCGGGGATGGTGTCGAGAGCGGCGGAGATGGGGTCTTTGGCGCTCACGGTGAATGTCGATGCGGCCGGATCGGCACGATTCAGCACGAGCCCCGGGGCGAGTGTACCGCCCATGTGAAAGTGGGTGGTTTCTCCCCGGGGTGGGGGTTCGGATTTGGATTGTGATCGGAGAAGCGCGGGAGGATCTTGCGACGATATCCACAAGTCATCAAGACGAGCGGAAATCATGTCGAGAAGTGTTGCGTTGTGGGGCAGAGTGGGTACTATTTCGAACCATGAAGCAGGGAGCCCCGCCGCGTGCTGTTTACGGGTACCAGCGAAGTGACGATCGACGCGAAGGGGCGTCTGGCGATTCCGGCGAGGTATCGGAATGCGTTGCTGTCGGCATCGGAAGGGACGGAATCGGAGGACGAAGGGAGAGGTTTTTTCTGGTACTGCGTGGCGTGGCCGGGCGGGATGCTTCGGCTGTACACGGAAGATGCGTTCGAGCGGATGGGTCGTCGGCTCGGGGATTCTTTGACGGCATCGAGCCAGCGTGCGCAGTTGGACAGGACGTTGTTCGGCAATGCGGAGCGCCTGGAGATGGATTCGGCCGGTCGGATCATGGTCCCGAAGCGTCATTTGAAGTTGACGGGGATTCCGAACGAGGTGGTTGTGGTTGGGGCGAGGAACCGGTTGGAAGTGTGGTCGCGTGAGGCATGGGAAGCGCAGGAACAGGATCAGTTTAGCAAGTTGAGCGCGTTGATTGACGCACTGGATGAGGTTGATGGGGGTTCGTGAGTCGGTGGTTCGGCGAGGCCGAGCCGGCGGCATTGGATCGGGTTCCTCCGACATGGTTTGTCGGATGCAGAAAGGAATCGCGGCTGCGGGGCCATGGCAGGGCAAGGACGCTCTCGCCGCTCCGGAGCGCGTTCGATCGACCCACGTGCCCGGGTGTGCTCGCGCCGCCCGGGCGCTTTGGCAGGGATGAGGGTTGTTGACGGGTTGATGCTCCGGTCAAGGGGCGAATACAGCACAGTTGTGTCCGGAATAGACGTTGATTGCAGGCAAACATCCACCGGCGACGGGGCCAATCCACCACCAAGCCTTCCTAGCCCCGCTGCCACCTGCCGCCCGAGGGGGTTTCCCTTCGGGCGGTTTTACGCTCGGGGGGGTATAGGCCGGGTGCGCCCCCCTGGATTGGGGTGTGCAATTGCCGTTTGGTGGATCGGAAGAAGTGATTGTCGTGGAGTTTGATAGGTGAGAACTTGAGTCGGAGCAGCCCGGAGTGTGTGCGGGTGGTAAAAACCGGGTACAATCGTCAGGAAGTGCGGGGCGAAGTTCGCTCCAGAAAGGGTTGAACGCGTGGGTCGGCTTGAGCCGACTGCTCGCCCGCGGGTGTTCGCGGTGCCAGAAGTTTGCAGTCGGCGATCGGCCGTCTCGGCGTTCTCATTGCAAGGGGCAGACAATGCTGAAGAAGACGGTGATTGGTCTTGCGGTCGCGGCATTCGCCATCGGTATGGCCGCGTGCGGCGACAAGAAGGACAACAAGAAGCCCGCGGCTCCGAAGACGGAGACGAAGACTCCGTCGAACGGCGACTGAGGTCTTGGTTCCTGCCCGCGGAAGCGGGTTGAAGACGATCTCGATGACCGCCGGTGTTGCGAGAGGGGTGAAGAACCTGTCTCGCAGCGCCGGCGGTCTGTGTGTTTTTTGGTGTGGGTGGGAAAGGGGATGTCGGATGGGGCGAGTCTTGCCGTGAGGGGGGTGGGCAGGTGTCGCCTGCGAGGGCGGGGGACAGTCGGCACCCGCGGGGAGGTGGTTGCTCGCCTGATGGCGCGATTTTGGAGGGGTGCGTTATTCGTCGTCGTGGGTGTCGTGGTCGACGACGAGGATGTCGGCGCTGGTTTCGGGTTTGCACTCGCGGTAGACGGAGCCGTCGACAAAACCTTGGAGTTTGCGGGCGCGGACGGGATGCTGAAGTTTGCGGATGGCCTTGGCCTCGACCTGGCGGACGCGTTCGCGGGTGACCTTGAAGATGCGTCCGACTTCTTCGAGGGTGTAGGTGTAGCCGTCGCCGATGCCGTAGCGGAGTTTGATGATTTCGCGTTCGCGGTAGGTGAGGGTTTTGAGCACCTGTTCGATGCGGTTTTTGAGCATTTCCTGGGCGGCGGTATCGGCGGGAGCGCCGGCGGATTCGTCTTCGATGAAGTCTCCGAAGTAGCTGTCTTCGCTTTCGCCGACGGGGCGATCGAGGCTGACGGGGTGCTTGCCGATTTTCATGATTCGGCGGACCTCGGCGACGGGGAGGCCGGCCTTTTCGGCGAGTTCTTCGAGGGTGGGTTCGACGCCGGTGCGCTGGGCGATGTCTTTCTGGATATTGCGCAGGCGGGACATGGTTTCGATCATGTGGACGGGGATGCGGATGGTTCGGGCGTGGTCGGCGATGGCGCGGGTGATGGCCTGTCGGATCCACCATGTGGCATAGGTGCTGAACTTGTAGCCGCGTTTGTATTCGTATTTATCGACCGCGCGCATGAGGCCGGTGTTGCCTTCCTGGATGACATCGAGGAAGGGCAGGCCGCGGTTGCGGTATTTCTTGGCGATGGAGACGACGAGGCGGAGGTTGCCGCCGGAGAGGTCGCGTTTGGCCTGCTCGTATTCCCAGAAGACGGTGCCGACGTGCTTGATGCGTTCGGCAAGTTCGTGCGGTTCTTCGAGGACGAGGGAGCGAAGGCCGTCGAGTTCCTCGCGCATGACCTGGATGTCTTCATCGCTGACGCGTTCGGGGTGCTCGCGATGGACGGCGATGGTGGTGCCGAGTTCCTCCATCTTGCGGCTGATGGCCTTGAGTTTGCGCATGAGGGGGATGATGCGCCCGGTGCGAAGGCTGAGTTCTTCGGTGAGGGCGGCCATGCGGCGACGGCGGGTGTTGAGGCGTTCGCGAAGTTCGGCGATGCGGGGCTGATCAGCCTTGCGCGGGTGGGCGAGGAGGCGAGAGAGAGCTTCCCAGTCCTGCCGGTTGAGTTCGAGGAGTTTTTCGATGGTGCGAAGGTTGGCGGGGATGCGCTTGGCGATCTTCTCCTTGGCGTTGATTTCGGCGGTAGAGATGCGCATGGTGCGATCGAAGGGAAGTTCGCCCGCGTGGACCTGCTTGAGGGTTTCGACGGCTTGGGCGACGACGTAGTCGCTTTCGAGGCAGCGGCGTCGGAAGATCATGCGGGTGGTTTCGATCTTTTTCGCGAGGCGAATTTCCTCTTCACGGGTGAGCAGGGGGATGGTGCCCATCTGCGTGAGGTACATTCGGACGGGGTCGTCGATGCGTCGGCCGCCGGACTCTTCGGCGACGGCTTCTTCGAGATCGCGGATGAGGGTTTCGTCGTCTTCGGGCTGGATGTCTTCGGGGCCTCCGTCGGACTCGGGATCAAACCGGAGGCGGTTGAGATCGGCGGCGAGGCGGGCGGATTCTTCGGATCGCTCGCCGCCGGCGACGCTCATGGCGCGCAGGGGTTTGCCGGCGGACTGGCGCGACATGGTCGCGGCCTGGCGGAGGCGTTCGGTCAGGACGTCAAAGCCCGGCTCTTCGCCGCGGGCGAGGGCGTCGCGGTGGAGGCGGGCTTTGAATTCGAGTTCGTCGATGAGCTCGATGCCGAGGCGATCGATGAGGATGAGGACGCGGTCGATGCGTTCAGGCTCGACCATTTCGTCGGGCAAGGTGTTGTTGATTTCTTCATAGCTCAACCATCCTCTGGATTGGCCGAGTTCGAGCAGTTCACGGACGGCGGGGTGCAGGTCGGCGATCACGCGAGACTCCTCAACATCGTGTCTTCGGGGTCCGTGTTTGAAGTACGCAGGCCGGAAAGACCAAGAACCAGCCGCCGGGCGAGGCCTCGCCCGGCGGAGATAACGGGGACGTTAGGCACGAGGGGGGCGGGGCAAGGCTTTCGGGTTGCCGCCGTAGGACGTGTGAAGCAGGCGTCGGGACTGAATGCGAGCAAGGGGATCGGGCAGGGCGGCGGCGGCACGATCGACGGCGCGTCGGCGAAGGGTGAGCAGGCAGGAGGCCCAGAGTTCGCGGTTGCGTGCGGGGGAAGTTTCGGTCTGGCGTTCGATGCGGCGATGGAGATCGACGGCGGCGGAGACGACGTCGGCGTCTTCTACAGCGCGCAAGAGCGCATCAAGCCCGGGGGCAACCCCGTCAAAGTGCAGTTCGTTCATGTGGTCGGTCAGGCGAGCCACTTCGGGCGAAGCGTAGCCCTCGGCCTTGAGCGCGTCGTGGTCGTCGTCGGTCAATTCGGCCCAGAGTTCGCCCTGTGAGAGCGCGCATCCGACAAGGTGCTCGACAAGCCCTAGGAGACTTGATGCGCGCGCGGGCGTGGCGTCGGGGGCGGCGGGGATTTTTCGCGCGACAGGGATGACGCGAGCGATCAACTCGGGGGAAAGGCCCATGATCTGGGAGAGTCGCTTGATGATGAAGGCTTTGCGGACGGGATTGGCCGAGGCGAGGCCGAGTTCGCCGAGGCGCTGGAGTTCACCTTCGAGGATGCGCTGCCTCGCGGCGGGGCCGAGGTCAGCGGTCTGGAGTTCGAGTCGGCGATAGCGGAACTCGAGGAGATCGACCGAAGCGGCCAGCGCGCGCGCGAAGCACTCAGCGCCGCCGGGTTGTTTGAGCAGTTCGTCGGGGTCTTTGGCGTCGGTGTGGTCGCGGAGGGTGCAGACGCGGATGTCGATGGTTTCGCTGAAGAACACTTCGACAGCGCGGTCGGCGGCGCGAAGCCCGGCTTCGTCGGCATCAAAGAGCAGGATGACAGTATCGCAGCGTTCGCGGAGCGTGCGGACATGACCGGCGGTCAACGCGGTGCCGAGCGTGCCCAGCGTATTGTCGAACCCGGCCTGATGGCATGCGATGACGTCGGTGTAGCCCTCGGTGATGATGGCGGTGCGGGTACGGCGAACGGCGGAGGTGGCCTGGAAGAGGCCGTAGAGCGTGGAACTTTTATCGAAGAGTCGGGTTTCGGGGCTGTTGAGGTATTTGGGATTGTCCTGTTCCTGAAGGCGCCTGCCGCCGAAGGCGATGATGCGACCGACCTGATCGTGGATAGGGAAGATCAGGCGATTTCGCAGGACGTCGTAGACGCCGGAGTTCTGTTCGCGTGCCTTCACGAGGCCGCAGGCGATGAGGAGTTGCTCGCTCAGGCCGGCGGCACGGGCTTTGAGGGCGAGGGAATCCCACCGGTCGGGCGCGGCGCCGAGGTGGAAGCGTTCGACCATATCGGGATGGATGCCGCGTTCGGCGATGATGTCCCGGGCTTGGCGGCCGATCTCGGGGTGCGTCAGGATGCTGCGATAGAACGACGCCGCGAAGGCGTTGGCATCGACCATGGCGCGTCGGTCGATGGTGTTTGTGCGATCGGCGGAGGGGTCGCCGCCGGCGCGGTAGGGGGTGAGTGCGACGCCCGCGCGTTCGGCGAGGTATTCGAGGGCTTCGCGGGGGTCCATTTTGTGGAACTTGCGCACGAAGGTGAAGACATCGCCGCCGGTGCCGCAGACGAAGCAATGGAAGATTTGTTTGGCAGGGACGACGCCCATGGAGGGGTTGTGGTCGTCGTGGAAGGGGCAGAGGCCGACGTATTCGCGGCCTTTGGGCCGGAGGCTGACGTGTTCGCCGACAACGCGGACGATGTCACTGGCGTCGCGAACGCGATCCCAATCTGACATGCCCGAGGAGTTGGCCATGATTTCGGCGCCGATTCGGACTGGTCTGCGGCCGAGGGTGTCGAGCCGCCGGGGTGATGTCAAGCACACGCAAGCGACTCGGGCGCGTCGCCCGGTCGCTGAAGATCATTGCCCGGAAGTCGGTGCGGAGAGTGCCGGCGGAGAGCGAACGGAGAGACGGGCAGCGCGAAGTACGCGCGCGAAAGGTGCCGGTTATCCGCGCAAGGGTCGGCGAGAGCGTTGTTGATCGATGCGGCATGTGGGGAAGCCCCGACCGTCGATCTGCGTATACCGCGCGAGCCTTGCCGTAAAAGGCTAGCACGAAAGCGGCCCGGGGCAACCCCAGGCGCGGGATCAGGGGGTGGGAAATCCCCGGGAGGGTGCAGAAATTTCGTTTACGGACGTCTCGGAAGGGTTTTTCGGGTACAAGGCGTGGATGGTGCGTCTTCGGGTGCTGGTCATCGGGCGTGTGCAGGGCGTGGGGTTTCGCATGGTTACGCGCAGCCTGGCGATCGATCATGAGTTGACCGGTTGGGTTCGTAACGAGCCGGACGGCTCGGTGCTGATGGAGGTGCAGGGGTCGGAGGAGCGCGTGGGGGATTGTCTTGAAGCGCTGAAGCGGCGCATGAAGATGAACATTCACGAGATGCAGGTGACATCGGAGACGCCGATCGGAGATGAGGAAGCGTTTGTGATCCGGCGGTAGGGTTGGGTGATGTGAAGATTGCTCTTCCGCGCGGAGAGCGGATGGGCTGAAGGCTTCTACTACCACGGTGGATGCCCCGGCGATGGCGATCGTTTCTCCGGGCGTGCTACGGTGGGGTGTCATGCTGGTGCTGTTCGATATTGATGCGACGCTGATTTCCACGAGCGGTGTGGGCATGCGGTGCATGGTCGAAGCTGGGCGGGGGCTTTTCGGTCCGGGGTTTCATGCCGACGGGGTGGCGTTTGCGGGCCGGCTTGATCCGCTCATCATTGATGATCTGCTGCGCGTGAACGGCGTGCCGGGCGTGCCGGGCGGGGCGCGTGAGCGTGAGGCGATGCGCCTGGCGTATACCGATCGACTGATGCAGGCGCTGCGTGTGCCGGGCGTTGGGCGGGCGTTGCCGGGGGTGCCCTCGCTGCTGGCGGGGGTAGAACGGACCGACGGGATGACGATGGGTCTATTGACCGGCAACTTTGAGTCCACCGGTCGGTTGAAGCTCTCGGCGTGCGGCATCGATGACTCGCGTTTCAAGCTATGCGTGTGGGGTGATGAATCGCCGGAGGATCCTCCGAGCCGCGAGCAGTTGCCCGGTGTGGCGCTTGAGCGCTATGCCGCGGCGACGGGTCGGCGGATTGATCCGACGCTGGCGGTGATCATCGGCGACACGCCGCACGATGTCTCGTGCGCACGCGCGCACGGGCTGCGGGTGATCGGCGTGGCGACGGGTTCATACAGCACGGCGGATCTTGCCGGGGCCGGGGCTGATCGGGTGGTCTCGGATCTTTCGGAGACCGCGCGGGTGCTGGGTTGGCTGACGGCGTGGATGCAGGGATCGCGGGATGATTTTGCGTCGGCTGAGCGGTTGAGGTGAGGCTCGTCGGCGTCGAACGTGCCGGGACACTACACTGGCCGGAGTTGAAAGGGAGAGCCCCGCGCCATGAGCGAGAGTTTCCGGGCACTGTGCTCTGACTTCTACGTCAACAGCAAGTTGAGCGTGAAGCTTGAACTGCCGCGTACGCGAGAGACAGTGCTTGAGTTTTTCGAGCGGATTCGGCGTCAGTTTCCGGATATGGAGCATTTCCGGAGATACAAGGACGAACTGGCGCTTGAGAGTCCGCAGTCGGGGTCGCCTCATCGCTGGGCGGCGGTGCGGACGACGAGCGTGCGCGGGGGGGTGGTGAACCCGGAGCGGCTCGCCGAGGCGTATTCGCTGCACCGGCACCTGCTGGAGGCTTCACCGTACTATTTGACGATTCGTCCGCTGGATATTGACTATTTCGAGCTGCTGTACGGGTTTGATTTTGATTGCCGGGCGAACCATGACGGTGTGATTTTCGATGCGTTGATGGCGGGTTCGCCCTTGGGTTCGCTGTTGGAGATGCCGGGGGCCGCGCCGATTGACTGTCAGCCGATGGCGTGCTTTGCGTTCGGCGAGCGGCAGGAGTATGAAGCGCAGTTCGAGGTGAAGAGTCGTCGGCAGCTTCCGGCGTCGCGGACGGGCGAATCGACGGGCGAGCCGATCAGTGTGTACATCACGATTCGCCGGATCGGTCCGTTCGGCGATGTGCGCGAACTTCCGGATGCGTTGACCGACCTTGCCGCACGAGGCGAAGACCTTGTGCAGCACCAGGTTGTGCCGCGGCTGCTTGTTCCGCTGCGGGATGCGATTGCGTTCGGGAGTTCGGGCGCTTGAGGCGATTGCCGTATGTGGCACGTATTGCTGATGAGCGTGGAGCCAGGTGCTCGGAAGACATCTCCGGTGGAGGTGTTGTTCTGGGTGGGTCTGCTGATCGGGTTGACAATCATCGGCGGGATGTTGATTGCGGCGGTGCGGAAGCGGTATGCGAATTGGTCTGAGACCGGGGATGACCGCGCGGAGATGCTGGAGGAACTTCGTCGCCTTCGTAAGCGCGGGGAGCTGACGCCTGAGCAATATGAAGTGAGCCGAGATTCGTTGCTGGGGCGGGGTCGTCCTCGGGCGCGGCCGGTGATCAAGGGTGAGATTCACGAGGACGGTTCGATTCTGGCTCGGCCGGGATTTGATTTGACAGGGTCGCCCTTGCCTCGGGGCACGCCGCCTCATGGGGGCAGGGGTGGTGAGGGTGGGTCGACTCCTCCCGCATAACGGTGGGACGTTGAGTGTGTGAGCATTGTCGGTTGATGGGATCGTCGTGGTGGGTCTGAATAACCGTGTGCGGGACGTGGAAGGTGTGTGCAGCGGGTGTCGCGGTGGGGAAGTTCGCCTACGCTGAAGCAGAAACGAACGTTTGACCCAAGCGGGTAGGCGTGGCTGACCGATTGTTGAAGGTCGGTCGCCGCCCGGCCGGCGGGACGGGAGGTATCCCGATTCCGCCGCGGCCTGCGCCGGGGTGAGCGAGGGAACATGGCCAAGGGCAGGAACGACGACGAGACCAGCATGAGTGAATCCGGATCATCATCGGGCGGTTTCCGCGGTCGGAAGGTGACGACGTGCTCGTTCTGCGGCAAGACGAGCCGCGATGTCGGGCCGATGGTCGAGGGACCGAACGAGGTGTATGTCTGCTCGAACTGCGTCGATTTGTGTCAGAATATTTTCAGGCAGGAGCGTCGGCGGATCAGCTCGGTGAGTCATGCGCTCAGCGAGGTTCCGAGTCCGCGTGAGATCAAGGAGCATCTTGATCAGTACGTGATCGGGCAGGATCAGGCGAAGAAGTCGTTGTCGGTGGCGGTGTATTCGCATTACACACGGTTGCTGCACAACGAGAGCGAGGATGCCGGCAACATTGAACTGGATAAGAGCAACATTCTGCTGATCGGCCCGACGGGGAGCGGGAAGACGTTGCTGGCGCGGACGCTTGCGCGTGTGCTGAAGGTACCTTTCGCGATCGGCGACGCCACGACGCTGACCGAGGCGGGATATGTGGGCGAGGACGTCGAGAACCTGTTGCTGAAGCTGTTGCAGGCGGCGGACTTCGACGTCGAGTCGGCGCAGCGAGGCATTATCTATGTCGATGAAATCGACAAGATCGGCAAGACGAGCCACAACGTTTCGATCACGCGCGACGTGAGCGGCGAGGGCGTGCAGCAGAGCCTGCTGAAGATGCTCGAGGGCACGGTGGCGAATGTGCCGCCGCAGGGCGGGCGCAAGCATCCTGAGCAGCAGTACATTCAGTTCGACACGAGGAATGTGCTGTTCATCTGCGGCGGGACGTTTGTCGGGCTTGAAGACATTATTCGTCGTCGGCTGGGGAAGACGCGCATCGGGTTCGCGGGCGGTGGCGAGAGCGACGACCGCAACGACCGGATTCGCGAGGCGGAGCGGGCAGCGCTCCTGAGCCAGGTGACATCGCAGGACGTGGTGGAGTTCGGGATGATTCCTGAACTGGTGGGGCGTCTGCCGGTGGTCGCACCGCTGATGCCGCTGACGTCTGAAGCGTTGGTGAAGATCCTGACCGAGCCGAAAAACGCCGTGGTTCGCCAGTATGAGCACATGTTCAGGCTGGAAGGCGCGAAACTGATTTTCACGCCCGAGGCTCTGGAGGCGATCGCCCAGAAAGCGATGCAGAAGGACACCGGGGCCCGCGCGCTTCGTTCGGTGATGGAAGACCTTATGGTCGAGATGATGTACGAACTGCCCGACATGGACAACGAGGGCGCTGAGTATGTGATTGACGCCGAGGCCGTGCTTCGTCGCCCGCATTTGTCTGAGATTCGGAAGAAGCGGAAGGAATCGGCCTGAGTTTCAGCCGCAGCAATGCACGCAACGCTCCTGAAAGGGAGCGTTTTTCATTTTCGACGGTACGCGGCAGACAGCCTTACAGCCTGCCGGCGGGGCGCTGCCGAAGTCGTCGGCCGAGCAACTGTTCGATCGGATACGGATTGTCGCCGAGTGTGCGGGTAATTTCGACCGCTTCATCGAGGGTGTACCCGCGGTACGTCACAAGGTATGCCTGCCACATGACACGTGCTCGAGCGCCGGAAGCGCAGTGCACGAGAACAGGTCCGCTCGCCGCTTCGATCGCTGCGGCGAACGCCTGCACATGAGTCGGGTTGTAGCCGTCGTTTCCGCCGAGCGGAATGTGGACATAATGCAAGCCCAGATCGCGCAGAACCGTGATCTGGTCGAGGGCATCCTGTTCGGCTTCGGCGAGTTCGGTCATTTCGCGCGCGCTTCGCAGATTGATGACGGTTCGTACACCAAGATCGCGCAACTGCTCAAACCGGGCAACATCGGGCTGGCCCGCGAAATAGATATCTCCGGCGCGATAGATTCGGGTCATGTCGGGCACGGCAGCGCCCGATGCGACGACCGGGCGGTGCGGCGAGGAGGACGTGCAGGCTCCGAGCAGCAATGCGACCAAGAGGCTGAACGATCGTGTGCATAGAGACATATCGCGTTCCTGTGTTCGGTCATCGTGCGTGGTCGGCGTGGAGGCATAGTCTGATGGTTTGAGGGTAGACTGTCGGGCATGAGGCCACGGAAGGCCGTTTTGATCACGTTGATTGCCGCGTTTGCGGCGTCTGTTTGCTGGACGATGCTCAGGTCGGGTGGAGTGTCGGTCGGCGGGCCGATGGCGCACGGCGCCTACATATGGCAACGGGTATGGAGCGGGCCTGTTCAGGATGCGGCATCGCTGGGCAGTCGCGAGTTTGCGGCGTTGTATGTCTTGGGCGCGGAGTGGGAGGCGGCTCGTTCTCCGGGGGATTCGGTCGGCAGACCGGCGGCGCGTGGGGCGGGTGGCAGCGGAGCGCCGGCCCGAGGGTGGGCCGTTGCGGAGGTTGTTCCGACCTGGGAGGCACTCGGCCAGGGGTCGGCCCGCGTAGTGCTGGTGTATCGCCTCGTTGCGTCAGGACCTGGAGCGCCGTTGGATGCCGATCTGGCAGATCGAATTGTCGAGATGTACCGGCGGCAGGCAGACGCGGCGGCGGCTGCAGGGGTGGTTGTTCACGAGTTGCAGGTCGATTATGACGCGCCGACGCGAGGGATGACCGAGTATGCGCAGTTCTTGCGGGGGCTGCGCGCGAAACTCGGGGAGACATCGCTCACGATCACAGCGCTTCCGACGTGGCTGGAAGCCGGGGCGTTCGGTCGCGTGGCGGATTGTGTAGACGCCTATGTCCTCCAGGTGCATTCGCTGCAACGCCCAGGAGCCGCGGCGACGAGCCTGTGCGACCCGGTGCGGGCAGAACGCTGGGTGCGCGCGGCGGGTCGTCTCGGAAGGCCGTTTTATGTTGCGCTGCCGACATACGGCTACCTGCTGGGGGTTGATGCTCGGGGGAAGGTGGTCGAGATCGGCGCGGAGCAGGCCCGGCAGCGCAAAGGGGCGCTCGAAGCGGGGGGGCATGCCTTGACGCTGATGCCGGATGCGGCGGCGATGGGCCGACTCGTCGCTTCGTGGACTCGCCATCGACCGGCGTGCATGCTGGGCGTGGTGTGGTTTCGGCTGCCGACTTCGCAGGATGTTCTTGCGTGGCACCCTGCAACGCTGCGAGCCGTCATGGCGGGGCATAGCCCGGCCTCGCGCGTTCGATACGGCACGCATACCGATGCCACGGGGCTTACCTGGGTAGTTGCGATGAATCACGGCGACGCCGATGGACGGATCGAGCCGTTTGTCACTGTGCAGGTGCACGGTGGGCGCGTGGTTGTCGCCGATGCCTTGAGCGGGTTTGCAGTTGTGCGGTCCTCTCCAGATGTACTGACATTCCGGCCGATGCACATGGACCAGATGCAGAAGATCGTGCCGGGCGAGGAACGCCGCCTTGGGTGGGTGCGGGCCGAGCCGTCAGGAGAGGTGGTGGTGCATGTCAACGACTAGTCGAGCGGGGGGAGTGAGGCGCCGGCTGGTGGCTTCGGCGGGGCTGGTGCTCGGTGCGACCGGAGCGGTATCTCTCGCGCTGGCCTGCGGGCCATATTTCCCGCCCTCGGTGCTGTTTCAGGGCAGTGCGCGACTTCTGACGACACCCATCGCTGATTTTGCAAACGAAGTCGGGCGGATGGCACGTGGGGTTTCGGATATCAGGTCGGAGGGGGCGACAGGGCTGCCGCTGGTGGTGTTGCTTGAGAGCGCGGATGAAGAGCGGGCGTCGTTTGACAGAAGCCTTGGGAACCACGGGGTGGATCGTTCGCGGGCGGAGGCCTTGTGGGCCGAGATTCAAGGCGTTCGCTCGGCGTTGTATCGCGGGGATGCCGATGCGGGCCTGTTGGGCTTTGTCGATCAGGAGACGCCGCTGGAGTTCGTTCGGTTTTACCAGGGGGTTGCGGCCCTTGCCCAGGGCGATGATGCCGCGGCGCACGAGGCGTGGTCCTCGGTGCTTGCATTGCCGCAGGCAGAGCGGCAGGAACGGACGGTGTGGGCGCGATTCATGCTTGCATGGCTCGAGAGGCGGAGCGATCCGGCATCGGCGATCGCGGGCATGCAGGAGGTGCGGCGTCTTGCGGCGGAGGGGTTTGCCGACCCGTGCGCTCTCGCGGGTGAGAGCCTGGGTTGGGAGGCCTACGTCGAGTTGCAGCGGGGAAGGCTCGAACATGCGGCGAGCTTGTATCTCGCGCATCTTGCATCGGGTGATCCGACGGCGGTGGCTTCGCTGATCGCCGTAGCCAAGCGTGTTCGAAGCGGCGGGGCCGAGGTGTGGGAACGCGCGGCCAGAGATCCTTCCTTGCGCGATGTCTTTACGGCGTATGTGCTCTCGTGGGGCGGGCCGAACAATGTTCGATGGTGGGGGGATGATCCGCAAGCATGGTCTGTTCGTTGGCTGGAGACGATCGAGCGAGCAGGTGTCGCCGAGGCTGTCGGCGCGGAGCGTGCGGCATGGCTGGCCTATCAGGCCGGGGCCTTTGATCAGGCTCTGCGCTGGGCCGCGCTGGCCGAGGATGCCCCCGTGGCGATGTGGGTGCAGGGAAAGGTGCTCGCGGCGAGGGGGGATCTTCAAGCGGCTGCGGTTTGCATGGCGAAGGCCGCAGCGGCCTTTCCGGCGAGCGAGACATGGTCAGGCGTGAGCGATTCGGATGGGGATCATTCCATCATGCCCCGGCGTGCGGCGTGGGCAGAAGCCGGGGCGTTGCATGTTGCCCGGGGAGAGTTCACGGAGGCGCTGGACCTGCTTCTTCGTGCGGGCATGTGGCGCGACGCGGCATACGTTGCGGAGCGTGTGCTCACGCCGCAGGAACTCAAGACCTATGTCGATGCGATGTGGCCGGCGGAGCGAGGGGTTCTGGCGATACCGGAACCGGCATTCGGTGATGGTGACTACTCCGTGGATTCGAGTCTGGTTGACTTGCGGCACCTGCTCGGACGCAGGCTTGTGCGTTTGGGTCGACACGCCGAGGCATTTCCGTACTTTCCGAAGGAGCACGCGGTTTCTCTCCAGACGCTGGCCACTGCGCTTCGAAATGGACGTGACGATCGACGCCCAGCGAACCAGCGGGCGGAAGCGCTCTGGCAGGCCGCGCAGATCACACGCATGCGCGGCATGGCTTTGATGGGGACCGAGCTTGCGCCGGATTGGAGCATTTTCCGCGGCAATTACACCCTTGGAACCTTGGAGGAGATGCTCGCTCATCGGCAGAATCAGGGATTCTTGAGTGCGACGGCCGACGAAGCAGCGCGATTCGCGTCGGAACCACCGGCGTATGTATCGAGATATCACTATCGCTATGTCGCGGCCGACCTCGCTTGGGAAGCCGCACTGCTGATGCCCGACCAGGACGAAGAGACGGCTATGGTGCTCTGCCGCGCGGGGAGTTGGTTGAAGAATCGAGACCCCGAGGCGGCCGATCGGTTTTACAAGGCGCTGGTGCGACGCTGCGGCAAGACCCCACTCGGGCGCGAGGCTGATCGGCTGCGCTGGTTCCCGCCGTTGCCCAATGACCGTGACGAGGGGTAAGAGTGGACGTGTGCCGATGGCCACCGTCAGCGGATGCGGTTGATCCATCCGAAGGGTCGGTAATAGTCGTCGGTGATGTCATTGCCGTACGACCAGTAGAGCCGATGGAAGGAGCGGCGTTTGCCTTTGTTGGAGACCCAGAAGTCGTTGGCTTCAAGATTCATGGGGCTTGGTTGCGGGCTGGAGGGGTTCCATGTCACAGGGCTGTGCTGAATGGGCTTGAAGACTTCGATACTCGAATCGAGGTAGAGCAGATGCCCGCGCCCCGTGTGTACATCGGAAATCTGGTCCCAGTTGCCCCAGCGGCCGTCAGGAACGATCGAATTCCACCACTTGGGGTGTTCTTCCACGAAGACCACGAGGCCGGAAAGCATCGTGAAGATCGTGGCGTAGTCCTGGTCGGGCAAGATGCGCGATGGGGGGTCTCCCGGGCGCGGTTGGGTATAGCCCATGAAAAAGGTGCCGCCGAGGCGCGCGCCTGACACGGTGTTGGGCATGGTGTAGTCGAAATCAAGTTCCGAGCGTTCGTTGTAGAAGTTCTGCTCGTCAATCGTGCCGGTAGTGCTCCGGCGGCGATTGGTCGGGCATTCGCTGATTTTTCCGGTGGCTTCGAGATAATCGAAGAGTTTGCCCCTCAGGATGCGAAACTCGTGCGGACGGTTGAGCGGGCCGTCGCGTGCCCAGTCGCGATGGCTCCAGATCTGGTCTTCAAAATCAGCGGCATAGCTGTTCATCGCGATGCCGATCTGCTTGAGGTTTGACTGGCAGAGCACCTGGCGGGCGGCCTCGCGGCTCGTCGCGAGTGAAGGCAGGGAAATGGCAAGGAGAATGGCCACAATGGCGATGACCACGAGCAGTTCGATCAACGTGAACGCGCGTTGGGCCATGCCCATACCTCCGGACAGCCGCCTGCGATGCCAGACCCGCAGCACCCCCGTGCCGAGACCCGCCGATCCTTCCAGCCTACCAGCATGGAGAGAAGCCGACAACGGGGTATATGGGAATCCGGAAATCCAGCGCACTCAGAAACCCTGCCCGCCGTGCCGAATCGATCGCACAGCCCTCGCGTTCGACCGGAGATGCGTTGGGTTCGCCGTGCCCACGATGATGCTGGAAACACCTGGTTCGGCCAGGGCCAGCCGCCACGCGGCGGGCACGCCCGCGGCGTCGGTGCTCAGGTTGTGGCCGCCCGCCAGCGATTTTTTGATGAGGATGCCGACACCAGCGGCATGGGCCGCACGGATTGTCGTCAGTTCATCGCGGTGGGTGTCGCTCAGGGTCACCATCAGCACATCACAGCATGCCAACGCCCTGTGCGAGCCTTCGGAGGTTTTGGTGCTCATCCCGAGGGCCACGATCTTGCCCTCTTCGCGCAGGCGTGTGAGCGATTCGATCGCGCCGGTGTGCTCGATCAGTTCGACATCGCGACCGTCGGAGTGGATCAAGACAGCATCGATGCGATCGGTTTGCAGTCGCCGGAGCGATCGTTCAACGCTCGCCCGGATGGCGGCGGGCGAAAAATCGAACCGCGAGCGGCCGTCGATGAATTCTTCGCCCGCTTTGGTCACGATCACCCAGCGGTCGCGCTGCCCGCGCAGAAGCGTGCCGAGACGATGCTCACTCAGACCATAGGCCGGGGCCGTGTCGATGAGATTGATGCCTTCTTCGGCTGCCGCGGCAAGCAGGGCCGCGGCCTCGTCGTCGTCAGGGATGCGGAAAGGCGTGGCATAGTTGACCTGACGGTCGCGGCCGAATTTGACCGTGCCCAGACCGAGCACGCTGACGCGCAGCCCGGTCGATCCCAGCGGTCTTATGTCCATATGACCTCCGGTTGGTCCCACGGATACGGTGCAATCTCAGGTGGCGGCGCCCCGTCGGGCACTGTCGCGGTTCCGGTTGGCTCGACACGCAGTTGCCTGATGTGATCGAGGAGTTGCTCAGCAATGAGCGGGGCAAAGGCGAGTTTGGTCGGCCATCCGGCCAACAGATTGCCGCGATTGAGGATCGCCGGGCCGTCAGGTTTTCGTTGACCGGGCATCCGGGCCTCGGCTCGATCGACGCGCCATGTGGCCCACTGCGTGCCATCCAGCGAGATCCAAGGCAGATTCTGTGCCATCTCGTGTTTCGCTTTGGCAATCAGGTCACTGGATGACATGCTGACGCCGTCTTCAGCGATCTGTCCGCCGATGTACCACACGCACCGCTTCTGGGAGTCGGCGGTCGAAGTGATCGTCGCCAGCGGCCGAGGGTGCATGCCGATGCAATGGCCGTAAACCCGCGGAAGCCTGCCGCGAACCATCACCATGTGCAGCGGGCGGCGCTGCATGGCGCGCTCGCGG
Source organism: Phycisphaeraceae bacterium (assembly GCA_019636695.1). Taxonomy (GTDB): domain Bacteria; phylum Planctomycetota; class Phycisphaerae; order Phycisphaerales; family UBA1924; genus JADLCM01. Next base: position 19,248 of record JAHBXD010000003.1, on the reverse strand, counting down.
CCGGCTTTGACCGCTTGGAACAAGGTTTCGTTAGCCGCGCCGGCAGCGAGCACGATCGCTGCGGCACGCACGTCAAGATGGTGCTGTGGGGCACGCACGCGCACCGTGTGTACCCGGCCGGATTCGAGCGACAACTCGATCGCGCCCGCTTCGTCGGGGCAGACCAGGCATGTCAGCCCCGCCCGCAGGGCCAGAAGCACCGAGTGCGCAGCGAGCACCGGCTCGCTGAGCGCGTAGACCTCAACCCCGCCCGGGGCCATGTCGAACGGCGGCGGACGATGCGCAGGTTCGAGTTTCCGGGGCTTCTCGCGGATCGTGCGGGCCGCCGCTGCGGCCATCAAACGCGCGCCTCGTCCCGGGCGTGTCCAAAGGAGGCAGTTCTCGCTCAGCGTGTGCGCTCCGCGCAGGTCAACCGGACCTTCCCCGGCGAGCGCACGTCGCCAGCGCTCAGGCATTTCGGCGATAGCCGCGGAGTCGTCACCGGCCAGTCCACCAAGCGCATATTTCACGCCTCCGTGGATGATCCCCTGTGAGGCGATGGTCTGGCCGCCTCCGAAGTCGGGGGTGATGACGATGACGCCGTACCCGGAATTGCGCAGCAGTGCGGCTGTCCAGAGGCCGGCGATCCCGCCTCCGATCACTGCGACATCACATTTGGCGTGCGAGCGTTCCATGGCATCATTCACGAAGGTCCGAGCAAGCGCCGAACGCGACGTGCGCACGACCCGCCACGGGCTTCCGCCGGACGAGGGTATGGACCTATCCGGGTCGTCGCCGCGCCCCTGCCGCGCGCGGGTCGTACGATCGCGGCGTGCTGGCACAACTGAACGCCTCGCAACCTACGTTCAACCGCCTGCCCGGGCCGTCCCTGGTTCCGCATCTCGTGTTCGAGAATCCGTGGCCGATCGTCGGGGTGCTGATGGTTTCGGCGGCTGTGGTGTGGTTCGGACTGCGATTTCGGCTCGGTGAAAGACGTGCAGCGCTTTGTGCTGGTGTTCTGCTGCTGGGCGCGGGGGCGATGTGGGCTATCAGTCATCGTGTGAAGACCGATCGCGAGCATGTGATCGAGGGCACCCGAAAACTGATTGACGCCATCGCCCGCCCGCAGCCCGAAATCGTCCGCACGCTCACCGCTCCGGGCGGGTGGGCGCGGGCCTATCGCCGCTGGGAACGTGACGAGTTGATTGACATGATCGAGTTCGCCGCGAGAAACGAGGGCCGCTACACGGTGGGCGGCTCGTCGTTTGCGGTTCGGTCGTATCGCGTGCGCGAAATTCGCGCCGAGGTGCGATCGCAGCGTATCGCCCGAACCCAGGTCAACGTCGTGGGTGAAACCGACTCAGGACCGCCGACGCCGACATGGTTTGAACTTGACTGGGACAAAGGCGACGACGGCGTTTGGCGGGTACGCTCAGTCGAACTGCTCTGGGATCTGATCGGGGGCAACCACGCACGCTAGTTCGGCGAACCAATGGATGGAGGAGCACCCTTGGAGGCGCCAACATGAAACCCGCCAACGTACTCGTTCTGCTCTTGGCCATTGCGATCGGCACTGTCGCCGCGGTGGTCTCGATGCGCTCGGTCTGGAAGGACGCCGAAAGGCTTGCGTTTCACGGCAGGCCGGGCATGGGCGCTTTCGGCGGCGGGAATTATCAGTGGATGTCGGACGACCAACTCGAAGCGCTGGTGGCGCGCACGCCCGAGAACGGTCTGGCGATGGTGCAGTTTGCGCGTCGGGTCGAATCTCGCGGCGAAATCGACCGTGCCCGCCAGCTGTACAAATCGGGTCTGGAGAAGATCGAGCGGTGGATTCACGAGGCCGGCGGTCGCGGCGACGTGAAAGAGAACTGGTATCACAAGGGTCTGGCACTGCGCGGGTTGGGTCTTGAGCGCGAGGCGACAAGCGCGTTTCATCGTTCTTTTGCGTTTCAGCGTGTGCTCTGCGAGAGGCTGCTGGAAGACCCTCGCGAGCGGCTGCGCGCGGAGGAGTTTTACAACCTGGCCTGCTTCGGCGCGCTTGCCGGACTGGAAGATGAAGCGCTTGATGCCCTCGATCGAGCAATTGCCTTCGGGTTTTCTCGGCTCGATCTGCTGCAACGCGATATGGACTTAGACGCACTGCGAGAACATCCGCGATTCATCGCGATGCTCGCTCGTGTCGTAGGGGTTCCGGCGCTCGCCGATGGCGACCCTTCGCCCTGACAGGCGCGTTCACCGGCGGTCGCATTTGTGATCGCCCTTCGGCGCTTCCCATGCTCTTGGGCTACCCGGCGACAAAGAGGTCGAGATAAAGGAAGAAATCGCCCGCATCGAGCACGCCGTCGGCGTTCAGATCGGCTGAAAGGTCGCCCGCAACGAACCGATCAAGAAACTCGAAGAAGTCCTCGGCATCGACCTGCCCATCGCGTGTCAGGTCAGCGGGGCTGAAACGACACCCCACCACGCGGATGGTCACATCGTCGACCGCCGCCTCCACGATCGAGCCGGGGTCATCGTCGCGAGCAACAAAGCGAAGCTGTGTCGCCGCGCCCGGCTCGAGCACATCGGCAATGCGCACATCGCGTCTGACCCAGGCATTGGCGTTCTCGGTGACCAGTTCCACCATGTGCCACGTGTCACCATCGGTCGACATCAGCACGGGCATGCTGTCCTGGTTGGGGGCGTTGCCCCGGTCGTTGCTGTACCAGCGGTGATAGGTCAGCAGGCTTTCACCAATGAGCCAGTCAGCGGGTACGCGGGCATCAATCGGAGGACTGGTCAACGTTGTGGCGCCGTTGTCCACATCGTTCGAACCGATCTGGCTGCCTGCTGCCGCACCGGTCACATAGCAGAGAAGTCCGCCCGGCGTGTGGTTTTGTCCCGGCTGGGCGGGTGTCGCCTGAGGCTGGGCCCGCTCCCAGATTCCGCTGGTCGCCGTGTCGCCTGGCGCACCCACGATCCAGCCCTGATCGGTTTCCATGTCGTCGTCAAAGAGCACCAGCGTCTCGCGATAACCCGCCTCGATGGCGCCCGTCAGCGGCCATCGCACGCGCTCGCCCGAGGCCGCGTCGGCTTCTATCCGCCAAGTGATCGCCCGCCCGCACGCCAATCCTGGAAGATCAGCCCGGAATCGCCCATCTCCGAGATCGACCAGCGGCCGGGCGACATCGGCCATTGCCAGGTTCGTGCGATAGATCACCTGCGCGCTGCCCGGCACAAGTGTCGAGGCCGCGTTGATGATCTCGACCTCGACAGGGTTGACCACGTCGGCTTCGAGCACATCGCCCGGAAGCGTTACACGCACCACCAGGTCCGAGCCGAATCGATCAGCCATGTGCATGATCGCCTGATAAACCTCTTGGCCGAGAGGACGAATCTGGTCAGGGGGCAGAATGAACCCACCGCCGGCCTGCGTCGCCGGCCGCAGTTCAAACGTCCATCCCTTGATGTCGTTGGCGTACGTCCAGTCGCCCAACGTGCCGCTGGTGATGTACAGGTCGATCGAAGGCTGCGGCGTATACGACACGCCGTGCACATCGCGAATGACATCGGCAAGTTCTCGTGAAAAAGTCCGGAAGAAGGTGTTGTCCGGCTCGGGCGGGTCGTCGGTCGTATACCCGTATGGGTGCAGGATCAGTTGTCCGTAGGTGTGTACATCAACGTGCGCGACAATTCGAGGATCAGCCAGGATGTCAGCGCTGAGCACCTGGGTCTCGGGTTCGCTGAAAGGCCCGGTCCCGCGATACGTGTCGCTCCCCGGGTTGCTCGAAGCGCCCGGCCCTCCCCAGACGACATCCCAGTTGCGGTTGAGGTCGACGCCGAACGTGCCGTTGCCGTTGACGCGCCTGTTCTTGCGCCACAGCCGCGTCGTGTCCCATGTAAAAACATACCCGTCGGGGTTGACCACGGGCACAATTCGGAATGCCATTTTCCCCAGCAGGTGCACCGCGCGGGGATCACCCGCGTCATAGTCGCGAAGCGCTGTGTCGATGATGTACATCACCGTCGAAAGGCTCGCCCATTCCCGGGCGTGCTGGCACCCGTTGAGCGCGACCACCGGGCGGGCCGAGGCATCACCCGGAGCCGTAATCGTGACCGCGAAGATGTCTCGCCCTTGCAGGCTCTGCCCGATCACCTCAAACGTGCACAGATCAGGAAATTCCGCCGCGAGCTGCTCGGTATAGAGCCTGATCTCGTCATACGTCCGATAGGCATCAAAGAAACTGCTGTCACGCTGCATGCGGGCCGCGTCGTTGGCGGCACGCTCGGCATCGATCAGCGCCTGGATGTCATCGATCAGCACAATGAACGCCACGCCGGCATCGTGCAAGTCGGCAAGTTTGTCCGGTGAAACATGAATCTCGAAAGGGCCGATCCCCGCGCGCTCCGACCACAGGCCGTCGGCGATCGCCAGGGCGGCCTGCAATTCACGAACGTTCGTCGGTGTCACCCGAACGACTTTGTGATCATCAAAACGCTCAGGCTCGCTCCAAGCGCCGGTGCAAAGCCCAGCCGAAAGAACGATCGCCAGACAACGTGCTATACGCATGCCACACCCCACGCACTTCAGACAGGAACCAGCCAAACCCCGCCGCGGCCCGCCCTCGCCCCCCAACGGCAATCATCGGTTCGCGGCAGCTCGGCCTGAGGTTGCGTCAACAGTCCGAGAACCGTTCCCGGTACAGGGAGATTGCCCCGACTGCACGCGCAAACCGCGCGTGGAAGGCATGTTGACACAGGTCAGAAAAACACACGTACACCGAAGACGACCGCCCAATCCTTCTCCATCCGATGGTCCGCCGCCTGCGAAACGGGGATCTGAACGCCCGCCTCCAGTCCGACGTTGCGCGCTTCGTACAGAATCCCTGGCGCCAGCACGACCGTGTAATCGCCGTTGGTCTCCCAGTCGATCAGGCACTCCACGACGCCGTACCAACTCGCGAAAGTGTCCGCCGCATATCGCGCGGGCGCGAGTCGATACAAATACGCCAGGTTCGCTTCCAGTAGATCGGCGTGCGTGTCGCCCGGGTCCATCCCGAAGCGCTTCCCGCCCGTTGTCAGGGTGTAGCGGAGTTCGACATTCCACCCGTGCCGCTCGTGAATGTGCGTATAGATCACACCCGCAGCCGGGTTCAATGCCTCGTTCGAGAACGGCGCATCAAACGACGGTATCGAAAGCCCGAGCACCGCGGCAAAACGAGCGGTGTTGATCGGCCCGTAGGCATGGGTGTGAAATCGGTATTTGAAGTCGAACGTCATGTCGCCGAGACCAAGGTCACGTTCTTCCGGCGAATCACCCTCAAGCACGCGCTGCTTCATCGGGGCGGTCAGCGAGGCCGAGAGCGTCGGCGAGAGGCCGTACGACAGCGTCGTCTCAACCGAAAAGACCCTCGCGCGATCCTCGGCTCCGGATTCGCCGCCTGAATATTCCGCATACAGCGGCAGAAATCGGATCTTGAAAATCCCGACTCCAGGTTGCGTCGCCGCGCCGGTAAAAAGGGCTTCCTGTCCCCCGGCGCTTACCGTCGCGCCGGCGATCACCAGCGCGGCAAATGTCTTTGCCGTCATCATTGCACCTCAGAAAACGGCGCGTCGATCCGGCGGCAGGAGGGAGCGCCGCCGGATCGATCGCTACCGCGATGGTGTCACCCGCCCACGCGTACAACATCAAACCCGGCGTCACGCACAGCCCGGGCCACCCGCTCGGCGCTCGGGCCGAAATTCGGATCGACCGTCACGCCGATGCGCCCCGATTCAAGATCAACCGTCACGCCTTCAACCCCGTCAAGGCGCTTGATCGCCATGTTGATGTTGCTCGAGCACTGCGGGCAACTCAGCCCGCTTGCCCACACCACCCGCTCCACGACGCCCTCGGCCGCGAACACCTCGCTTGGGGCTTCCGCGACCGCGGCAGTCTTCTCACCCTTCCCGGCGCACGCGCCGAGCACCGCCACCGCGCCGCCCGATAGGACCGCGCAAAGCAATCTTGTGAATGCCATGGTCCATGCTCCTTGCTGTCAGAATCGGTCGTGTGCTTCGAACGCACGACCACCCGCACGGGCAACCACCCGCGCGGCAGACATCCCGGGCCGGGGATCGACCCGGCCCGCGAAAGGAGCACCTACGTTCGCCAGACGCACAGGCCCTCGCACGTCGGGGCCGTCCAGAGCGATGCCACCCAGTTCGCCCGCACAACACACAACCGTGGTGTGCCCACCTCAGGCCAGAGCAAACCACTCGGCCGTGGGGCAGATAACGCGGCGAGCGGGTGGTCCCGAGACTGCCCAGGCGCCGGCACGGGTTCTGGCGCGGGCGGCAACAGTGGGGCGGATGCGCACCCACAGCAGGCTTGAGGCCCGTCATCTGACGTACAGCACAAGCAACCCGGATCGCACGCCGAGATTGTCGGCATCACCGGCGTTCCCCCATGCGGCAAGGCGACCCCCCCCGCACGGACATAAGCCGCCGGGTGCATCGCCAGCACAAGCATCAGGAGAAGCCGAATCACCATAGAGAAGTCTCATCAACCGGCCAGGTTCGCGTTTCTCACCCACAGCAAAACACGGTGCTCGGTGCACCGATGGAGCATTCTAACTAGTTGTTCCGCCTCCTGCGAGGAGGTTGCTGGTGCGGTGTGCCGCCGCTGGTGAAACACCGTGAGCGGTCGTAGGCTTCCCATCTGTGGGCACGAATCTTGACATTGCTCCTGTACTCGGCCTCACGCACGATCAATGGATCGAGCGGGCAAAGCCGTTGGGTGTTCGCCCTGGGTACGCGAGCGAGATCTATTCTCGGTTTTATCGGACGGGGAGCGTTGGGCCTGACTTCGCAACGCCCGTGCCTCGACCCAGCCGCATCCTGACGACCCCAAGCCCCGAAGGTGACGTTCACAAGTTTCTTCTTCCGGTCTCAGGAATGGTGCGAGCATCGGATGGGAGCGCCGCCGAGTGGCTGACTTCCGAATCGGTCGTGATTCCCATGATGGGTCGCGCACGAAAACGCCACACCCTCTGCGTCTCGTCGCAGATCGGTTGCGCCATGGGATGTGGTTTCTGCGAGACGGCCCAGATGGGGCTGGTGCGATCGCTCACACCCGATGAAATCGTCGGTCAGTGGTTCGCCGCTCGTCATCATCTTGGCCACGAGATCAGCAACATCGTCTTCATGGGCATGGGTGAACCGCTCGACAATATCGAAGCGGTCCTCCAGGCCATCCGCGTTTTGACCGATCACCGCGGCCCGGCTCTGGCGATGAGCGGCGTTTCCATCTCGACTGTCGGTCGTCTCGACGGCCTTGCCCGCCTTCGCGAGCAGGTTTGCAGCACCGGGTGGCGCAAACTGAATCTCGCTGTCTCCATCAACGCCCCGAATGACGAGATCCGATCTCGCATCATGCCGATCAATCGCGCCATGCCGCTCGCCGAGCTTGTGCGAATGCTCGAAGGCTGGCCGCTCCGCAGTTCCGCCGCTATCTGCGCGGAATATGTCCTGATTCCTACGGTCAATGATGCTCCAGAGCATGCCGACGAACTCGCCGCCCTGCTCGCCGGGGTGCGCTGCTGCATCAACGTCATTCCATACAACCCGCGCCGAAACTCACCCTGGCCGGCCCCGGAAGAGACGGCCGTCGCGGCGTTCATCGACCGACTTCGCGAACACGGCGCCTATGTCAAACGACGTCGAACCAAGGGGCGCGACACGATGGCCGCATGCGGCCAGCTCGGCGCGGCTGAGATTCGCCGCCGCCGTTTGGTTGAGCTTGGCGTCGAAGGTGGAGTAAAGGCGAGCTGACACGGCGCAGACAAACGCCAAGGGTTTTCCTTGGCGTGGGTCAACCGTCAAATTTTCAAAGTGGTTCAGTTCGCGGAAGCCGCCAGCGCCTTCGGGCGTGGAGCCGCTGGGTCAGCAGGATTGACATGTACGCGGCGACCTTGGAAGACCACGGTGCCGTCAGTCAGGGCGAAGAGGGTGTTGTCTTTCCCTTCGCCGACCATGAAGCCAGCTTGAAAGGGCGTGCCGACCTGACGGATGATGATCGAGCCGGCCTTGGCGAATTCGCCGCCATAAAGCTTCACACCCCGGTACTGGGGGTTCGAGTCGCGACCGTTCTTCGTCGAGCCTTGGCCCTTTTTGTGCGCCATGGCGATCTACTCCCAATACCCCCTGAAAGCGGGGGGGGTGATTATCGACTTGCCGCTTCTGCGGACGACCCGCTCGAACCGGCCGGTGCTGCCTGCCGGGCAACGCCGCTGTCGGGCTGGGCCGAGATGGTAGCCTGAGGTGCTCGCAGAATCCAACGTCTATCGACCCGTTCAAGCACCCGACCGCCCTCGGTCGTGGTCTGGGTAAGGAGATCTCCCGGGACCAGATGCCGGAGCATGGCCGTCTTCCGCATCACGACTTCCTGCGGCTCGCCGGTCGTCGGGTCGGGCACGAGCATGGTTCGGGTTTCGCCGCTCAGCCCGATGCAGTAGACGTTGACCCTGTCGATCTTGGTTTCGCGGACGGGCCAGACCGCAAGCCCGTCACGGGCGTTCTCCGGTCCTTGCATCACAGGGCCGATAATCGAGATCTGATCTTGGAGCAGGGGGTTCCGCAGCCTCTTGAGGATCTCTTGGGTGACCTCGCGAGGGACATCGCGACCTGAGGACAAGATCTCTCCGCGGTCGGTGGTCAACTCGAAAACCGGGGCAAAAAACAGATCTTCAGGGGTTTCATTGGTGACGGTGTAGGTCATGTAGTAATACGAGCCGCGCGTGCCATCGGGGTTGTCCAAGGTGATCACGCGGAGCGGACCGGGGTTGAAGTGAAACTCCCACGCTACCCGGATCGGGCTTGGCTCAGGAGCCGCCGCGACCGCAGTCGAGGGCGCGGGAAGGAGATAGCCCAGGGAAACCCCTGCCAAGGCAAGCGCCGCTGTACGGATCGTCCGGCGGCCAAATTTCATGCGTCGATGCGGCGACATGCGATTCCTCCGGGCGTCTAACGGGAAGGCAAGTGTACTGGACGCCGTGTGGGCGTCAAACTTCTGCGGCGACTTCTCAGCCCGTCGAGGGCAACAATGACCAAGTGAATCCTGTTCAGGCCGATGCAACGATTCCTGCCGTAACGCCCGTTCCTCCTGAGCGTGCGCTGGTGGCCGTCTCGCGGTTGCTGATTCACACGCCCGGCAATCGCCGAGAAGCCGCCCGGCGATTCATTGCCTCCGCCCCGAATCACGGCATAGACCCTGCGCTGATGTGGGCCACCTGGGACGAGCGCGGCCTACCCCGGGAGACCTGCCTCGCGGTATGCGGTTCGGGCCGGACGGCCACGCTGTTCCTTGCTCCGCCTGATCCGGCGAAGGCCGGTGGTTCACCCAAGGCAGAACCCTCGCCGAACTCAGCCCGCGCTGAGCGTGCTCAGGTCGTGCGGGCAGCCCTCACCCACCTAAGGGGACTAGGACGTGCGCGTGTGGCGCTTGCGCAGGCCCTCGCAGCGCCGGATGAACCATGGGCTGCGACGGCTTTTTCAGACGCCGGGATGCGGTGCGTGGGCACGCTGTTGTATCTCCGGCGACCCATGGAAAACCCTTGGGGCACCCCCGGTGCGCCGGAACTCCCGCCGCATTTTGGCTTGCGTTCACTCGCGGAGATCGGCAACGAGGCGGCCTGGCGTCCGTTGCTGGTGGACCTTCTGGATCGGACGTATGTCGGCACGCTGGATTGTCCGGGGTTGTGCGGGCTGCGTGAGACCTCGGACGTGCTCGATTCGCATCTTGCCGTGGGCAAGTGGGATCCGCGGCTGTGGTTTGTGCTCTTCGAAGGGGAGCGGGCGGTGGGGTGCATGTTGTTGAGCCGCCTGCCGGAGTTTCGGAGCGTCGAGTTGGTGTATATCGGGCTTTCGCCTGAAGCGCGGGGTCGAGGACTGGGGGAGTCCCTGATGCGCCACGGGGTGCGTGCAGCAGGCGGGGCAGGGGTTGAAGAGCTGACGTGCGCTGTGGACCAAGGGAATCACCCGGCGATGGCGATGTACACGCGGACAGGGTTTCTCCAGTTCGGGTCACGGAGCGCATTTGTCGCGCCCTTGGGAGAACCTGTGGAAGAATCCGCAGGTGTAGTTTCGTAGGGGAGTTACGGCGCGTGATGCCAAGTTCTGCACACGTTGTCTCCAACGTCGGCGATGAGTGTTTATAACTCTTTTTTGCGCAGCGCAAATGTTTGATTTGCAGGGGTTCGCGTGCGTTGTGGACTGCGCGGAAGACCCTGAGGGCATTGCATGGAGCCGGAAAGCGCGCTACGTTGTCGCCCTCTGAAAGCGGCCATTGGATGGCATCGCTGCGACGGAGCACTCCAAATCCCCCGAGCAGGAGCCGGGGGTTTGCTCAGGGGTGTTTCCCCGAAGAAAGGACTCTGATCCGTGAGGAAGACCGCGGACTCGGGCGGGATGCCCGGGGCGGTCGTGGTATGCGCGTGTGGAGATACCAGCCCTTGCGGGCGGGGTCATGGAAGGTGGAGTCGCCGTGAAACTGCATGACGCACAGGTACGGGCCAGTTCAGACTTCAGCGTGCGGGCATCGGATCGCCCGCGCGCTGCTTCGGGGCGGGTCGACCATGCCGAGCGGCTCATGGAACGGGTTCGGCGCGATGTCGGTGAAGAGCCTTGCCGGCGGTTTTTCCCGTCGATGGCGCGTGTCGAGGTGCAGGAGAGCGGCGAGGTCGTCGTCACGGTGCCGACGCCCTTTATCGCCGGGCTGATTGATCGGCGCCTGGGTGGCGCGTTGCGCAGCGCTGCGCAGGCGATCGGGGGTGAAGGGCGGGGTGAGGTTCGCTTTCATGTCGATGCAGGTGGCTTCACCGCGGCGGTGCGAGAAGGAGTTGAAACGCCCGGGCGCAGCAAGTCCGCGTCGGCACCGGCTCGGGCGAAAGCGCCAGCCCCGGCACCATCGCGGTTCCGGTTCGAGACGTTTCTGCCGCTGCCGGCGAATGCCCTGGCGCTTGAGGCTGCGCGAAGTGTGTCCGGCGGCGACGGCCGGTTCAGCCCGCTGTTTCTGCATGGTCCGTGCGGGATGGGCAAGACGCACCTGCTTCAGGCGATGGCGCACGAGTTTCGTACTCGGCGGCGCAGCGCGCGGGTGCGCTGCCTGACGGCCGAGGCATTCACCAACGAGTTCATCGCGGCGATGCACGCCGGGACGCTGGATGAGTTTCGTCGCGGGTATCGGCAGGTTGATCTGCTGTGCATCGACGACGTGCATTTTCTGAGCAACAAGAAGGCGACCCAGGCGGAACTGCTGCACACGTTTGATGCGATTGACATGCACGGCAAACTGGTGGCGCTGGCGTCGGACGAGCATCCGCGTGAGATCGCGCGTCTGAACACCGCGCTGGCTTCGCGGTTCATGTCGGGGCCGGTGGTGCCGATTCAACCGATCGACCTTGCGCAGTCGCTCACGGTGCTGGTGGAGTTGGCATCACGTCGCGGGCTGCGGATTGACGAGGCCGCACTGATGCTTGTGCGCAAGCGTTTTGAGATGCTGCTGGCTACGGGCGGGCTGAGCATCCGGGCGATCGAGGGCGAACTGACGCAGATCGAGGCGCTGGCGAGGCTGATGCCGCAATCGTGCGGCGGCGAAGGGGTGTTGACAGGGATGCACGTGGCGCGAGCGCTGGGGCTTACCTCCGGCCCCGGCTCAGAGGGCGCCATCCGGACCGGGCGCCCGAGGCGTCCGGTTCGGATGGACCTCATCATCGAGCGCACATGTGCCGAACTGGCGGTGCGGGTCGAGGAGTTGATGGGACGTGGGCGTCATAAGCGCGTGGTGCTTGCCCGGGCTGTCTGCGTGCTTCTGGCGAGAGAGTTCACCAACCAGAGTTTTCCTGAGATTGCCCGGGCGATGGGTCGGCCCAACCACTCAACGGTGATTACCGCGCTTCGTCGTATTCAAGCCCAGATGGCTTCTTCGACGGAGGCGGATGCTGAACTCGGGTCCGATGTGCCGCCTGGGGGGATTGTCGGGCTTGTGGGGCGGCTCCGTTCGGAACTGGTGCGGGCGAGTGTGTAGTCGGGCAATCCACCGGGTGCTCACAGCGCCGAAAGTGCTGGGCGCGGGCCGGAGAACCGAGAATACTGGGGGCACGGCATGGAAGCTGTCGAACGGTCGCCGCGGGGCATCGACTTCGCGGGTGACAGGGTCGCAAGGAGGTGATCGGATGGATGTTTTCGTGATTGAGGGGGGGCGTCGGCTCGATGGGACGCTGAGGATCAACGGCGCGAAGAACGCAGCGCTTCCGCTGATGTCGGCAGCGCTTCTTTCAGACGAACCGATCACCCTGCTGGATGTGCCGGCGCTTGCCGACACGCGGAACATGCTCCGCCTGCTGGCGGAACTGGGTTGCCACCGGGTGAATGAGTCGGATGGTCCGGATGCGACGCGCGTCGTGCTGCATTCGTTCGATCGGGCGCAGAGCCACGCGCGCTATGACATCGTTCGGACGATGCGGGCGGGGATCTGCGTGCTCGGGCCGCTGCTGGGTCGTCGGGGTGAAGCGCGGGTTTCGATGCCCGGCGGGTGCACGATCGGCGATCGGCCGGTCGATCTGCATCTGCGCGGGTTGCGCGCGCTGGGGGCGGATATTCAACTTGCACAGGGTGACATCTTCGCAAAAGCTCCTGGTGGGCGGCTGCGAGGAGCGCGGGTTTTCCTTGGCGGGCCGATGGGTTCGACGGTGCTGGGGACGATCAATGTGCTGGCAGCCGCGACGCTTGCGCGCGGCGAGACGATCATCGAATCGGCGGCGTGCGAGCCGGAAGTCGTGGACATGGCGCGGCTGTTGACGGCGATGGGGGCCAAGATCTCGGGCGCGGGTTCGCCCCGGATCGTCATTGAGGGGGTGGATTCCCTGGGTTCGGCGACGCACGCGATCGTTCCGGACCGGATCGAGGCCGGCACGTTCATGTGCGCTGCGGCGATCACCAACGGCGACATCGTGCTTGAGAACTGTCCGATTGACGGGTTGATGAGCGTGATTGACAGGCTCGAAGCGGTCGGCGTGCGGTTTCAGGCCGCGCCGGGGCAAGACCCGATGCACAGCACCTGCCGCGTGACCTCAAGCCGGGTGCTTCAGCCGGTGGAGGTGACGACGCAGCCTCATCCGGGGTTTCCGACGGATCTTCAGGCGCAGATCATGGCGTTGCTGTGCCTTGCCGACGGGAACTCGGTGGTGACGGAGAAAATTTTCCCGGAGCGGTTTATGCACGTGGCGGAGCTTGCGCGGATGGGGGCGCGGATTCATCGGCACGGCTCGACGGCGGTGATCAGCGGGGTGAAGCGGCTGATCGGCGCTCCGGTGATGGCGAGCGACCTCCGCGCGAGCGCCGGGCTGGTGCTTGCGGGGCTGGCGGCCGAGGGAACGACGATCGTGAACCGGGTGTATCACATCGATCGCGGGTATGAGCGGATGGAGGAGCGGCTGGGAGCGCTCGGGGCACGTATTGAGCGGGTGGATGAGAAGGAAGTGGAGTAGCTCTGCGTCGCAGGTTTGGTCGACGATACGCTGAGCGCTGTGTTGTTCGGTTGCATGAGCGTCATCGCCTGGGGGGATTCCCGGCGATGCAGGGTTGATTTGTCTCTTCATCGGATGCACCAACCAAGGATGCGTGAGCATGGAAGCCCCTAACGCCCCTGTCCACACCGCGCCTTCCAAAGCCGGCCGCCGCGTTCGACCGAAGCCTGATTCGGCGACCGTGGGGAAGCTCTTTGATCGTCTGCCACCTCATTCGCTGGAAGCGGAGATGGCGTTACTGGGGTCGCTGATTCTCGGTCCGGAGATGATTACGGATGTGCTCGGGCTGGTATCGCGGCGTGAGCAGTTTTATTCGCAGGCGCACGGCTCGATTTTTGAGGCGTTGATTCGCACGTACGACCGGCATCGGTCGGGCGACCTGGTGCAGTTGCTCGAGGCGCTGCGTGCGGCGGGCGTGTTGGGTGATATCGGGGGTGAAGAATATCTGGTGCAACTGGCGGACACGGTGCCCAGCCCGGCGAACGCAAGGCACTATGCGAGAATCGTGGCGGAGAAATGGAAGCTGCGGAAGTTGATCGAGGCGGCGGGCGAGATCATCTATGACGCATATACGGGGGTGGAGGCGCCGGACGAGGGTGTGCGCGAGATTCTTGATCGCGCGGAGCAGGCGGTTTTTGAGATTGCGCAGGAAGACCAGGTTTCCGAGCCGCAGAAACTTCAGGAATTGCTGAACGCGGAGATCGAGCGCATCGAGGCGGCGGAGGGGAAGGGGATCAGCGGAATATCGTCGGGGTATGACGATCTGGACATGAAGTTGCGCGGGTTCCAGCCGGGTGAGATCATCATCATCGCGGCCAGACCGTCTATGGGGAAGACGGCGCTGGCGCTCAACCTGGCCGAGCAGATCGCCTTCGGCGGACGGACGCCGTGGGATTTCCGTCCCGGGGGGCCGAGGGTGCCGGTGGCAGTTTTCAGCCTGGAAATGACCAAGGCTGCGGTCACGCAGCGTTTGCTGAGCGCGTATACGGGGCTATCAGGAGAGCGTTTTCGAGATGGCAGCCGATTGGGCGATGAGATCTGGCAGCGGATTCTGCATGCGTGCAACGTGTTGTCGGAGGCGCCGATCTATATCGACGATACGGCAGGGCTGACGGTGATGCAGTTGCGATCTCGGGCGAGACGGCTGGTCGCGCAGCACGACGTCAAGATGATCATGATCGACTATCTGCAACTGTTGAGTGCGCCTTCAGCGGCGAGGGAGAGTCGCCAGGTCGAGGTCAGCGCGATCAGCCGGCAGATCAAGGCGTTGGCGCGCGAGCTGGAGGTTCCGATTATCTGCCTGAGCCAGTTGAATCGTGCGACGGAGCAGCGTGAGGGGAATCGTCCGCGGTTGAGCGACCTGCGCGAGTCGGGGTCGATCGAGCAGGATGCCGACGTCGTGATGCTGCTGCACCGCGAGGAGTATTACCACATCAACAACCCCTCGTGGGCAGAAGAAAACCCGGACAAGGTGGGCGTGGCCGAGTTGATCATCGCGAAGCAGCGCAACGGCCCGACGGGCGTGGTGAAATTGACGTGGGACAACAACACAACGCGGTTCAAGTCGTACACCCCGATCGACGCGGGGGTGTATGTGCCGCCGTCGCGCCCGGCCGACCTGCCCCCGGACCCTGGGTATTCCTCGGTGAATCCTTGGGCTGAGCCTAAGCCGGGAGGGGGCTCGTTTGCGCCGGGAAGGCGTACGGGGCCTGTGGAAGGGCATCGCGACGGGGGCGGGCCGGATCGGGATGACGATACGGGTGCGCCGTTTTAGGTTGGGTGTCGGGGGTGCCGGGGGGGTGACGAAGTGCGAGGGGCCGGGGGTGTCGGCGGGGGTCGGCCGGAGAGCGGTCGGGCGTGGGGGGTGTTTCCGCGGCCTATCGTCCACGTCCCGCTCCGCGTGCAGGAGGCTCCATGGACGAACGGCAAAGGCAGATTCGCGAAGGCGCGGGCTTGGAGGAATCCAAGCTCAACGTCGAGTTTATTGACTGGCTCAAGAAGTGGGGGCCGTATTTCCTGATCACCCTTGCGGTGGTCGTGCTGGTGTGGCGCGGGACGGAGTTTCTGAAGCAGCGGCGTCAGCAGACGGTGGATAAGGCGTTCATCGAGTATCGCCAGTTGACCGAGGCGCTGTTGTTTACGGGTGAGTTGAACACTTCGCCCGAGTCATTTATTCAGTTCGCTGAGGCGCACAAGCGCACGCCGGGGCTGGCGTCGGAGGCGAGCCTGGAGGCCGCACGGATTTTCATGCGTGCGGTGAGCGTGGGGGTTGAGCCGGGCGCCCGCATGCAGGCGGATGGGTCGTACGCCGAGACCGATCTGTTGACCGATGCCCGGCGCGAGCAGTTGGTCGGTCGGGCGCGTGACTTGTATGCGATCGTGCTGGAAGCGACGGAGGGCAAGATCGGGATGGACCTGCTCGCGGTGCAGGCGGCTTTCGGGCTGGCGGCTGCGGGAGAGGCGCTCGAGCGGTGGGACGAAGCATCAGGTTGGTATGACCGCGCGATCGCGATTGCGGATGCCGCGCGCTTCATCGAACTCTCTGCGCTTGCTTCTGAGCGCAAAGAAGGGCTTGCGAAACTGAAGTCGCTGCCGCGTTTGTATGCGCAGGCGGAGTTGCCGCGGCGGCCGGAGCCGTTGCTTGACAGCGGATTTGATCTTCAGCAGTGGTTTCCGGATGTGCCGCCGGACCTCGCGCCGGAAGCTGATTCCGGGACGACGGATGATCCTGATGGCGACACGCCGCCTGAGGCAGGCGCTGCGGACGACCCGGCGACCCCTCCTGAGGGGAACTGAGGCCGGCCATGTGCGTAGGCGATGCGCGTGCCGAGGGCCGTGGTGAGCCGCAGGAGCCGGGCGGAGACGCGGGGGAGCATGGGTCCATGCCTTCGGGCGGGTTGATTCTGCCGGGGGGGAAGGTTGACCCGCAGGCATTGCGGCGAGCATGGGAAGAATCGTCAGATGATGACGCGCTCGGGCGTGTTCGGCTGGAGTTGTCACGTGAACTAGACACGCGGCTGGATAAGTATCTGACGAGCCGTATTCCATTCATGAGCCGCTCGCAATTGCAGCGGCTGATCGACAGCGGTGCGGCGACGGTGAACGGTCGCACGGCGAGATCGGCGACACGTCTGCATAAGGGGGATGTGATCGAGATTGATCTGCCTCCGCCGCCGGCGAAGGAGATTCAGCCGGAGGAAATCGCGCTCGATGTGCTGTTTGAAGATGAGCACGTGATTGTGCTGAATAAGCAGGCGGATATTATTGTACACCCAGCGCGGAGCGAGCTGCGCGGGACCATGATTAACGCGCTGGCGTGGAGGTTTCAGCACGTTTCGGGTGGCGGGCTGAGCCGCGTGGGGACGGAGTTTGCCCGGCCGGGGGTGGTGCATCGGCTTGACCGGCACACAACGGGGTGCATTGTTTTTGCCAAGGATGATGAAGCCCATTGGAAGCTCGGCGCGCAGTTTGAACATCGCACCGTAGCCAAGCATTACCTGGCAGTGGTGCAGGGGCGAGTCGAGCCTGACTATGACGTGATTGAGCTGCCGATCGGGCCGCATCCTTCGCGATTGAAGGGCTATAGGGAGAAGTTCGTTGTACGCCATGACGAACTGGGCAAGCCAAGCACAACGGTGGTCAGGGTTCGTGAGCGGTATTGGAGGCCGCTTCGACGATGTGGAACACCGGTGACGCCCGGGGCCGGGCCAGGGGAGTGGTATTCGTTGATCGAACTTGACCTCAAGACGGGCCGGACCCACCAGATCAGGGTGCATATGTCACACCTAGGGTGGCCGATCGTCGGCGATGACATGTACGGTGGGCGACCTTATTTGCATGGTCGAGGTGAGGTGATTATGGGACGTCAGGCGTTGCACGCCGCGACACTGGCCTTTGACCACCCGGTTCTGGGGGGGCGATTGTCTGTTACGGCACCCCTGCCGCGGGATATGGCGGCACTGGTTGCGGATCTCCGCGGGAGTGGGGTCGAGGCGGTCAACGTGCCGGGGGCGATTCGGCTGGATGGGCTGGGCCTGTAGTCGGGTGTGTTGCCGGTGGGCAAGTGCAGCGCTAGAGTTGCGGCCCGTTTCGGCGGGTTCACAGGCTGGGAGTTTGCGGTCATGTATGCGATCATCGAAGAATCGGGCGGGCAGCGCAAGGTTGAGCAGGGCGACGAGATTCTCGTCAACCTGATGGATTCGGGCGGCACGCAGCCTGGGGCCGCGGTCACGTTCGACAAGGTGCTGCTGATCGGCGGGGAAGGGTCGGCGAAGATCGGGAAGCCGTATCTCGCGGGCGCCAAGGTGGTGGGCGAGGTGGTCGAGCCGGTCGTGATGGGCGAAAAGCTCCAGATCTGGAAGTTCAAGAAGAAGCAGGGCTATCACCGGAAGACGGGTCATCGTCAGCGTTACACCAGCATCCGGATCACGGCAATTTCCGGTTGATCGGGTTCGCAGTGTCCGGCGACCTCTGAGCGGTCGATTCTTGCGCATTTCGGTTGTTTTTTATGAACGCCCGGCATTTGTGCCGGGCGTTCTGCCGCGCCCGCGGCGGGTTGCGGGTACGATCGTGCATGACGCCACGCCGAAAGACTGGACTGCGTATCGGGGCCTACTCGCTGCTGATTCTGTCGCTGTTGGCCGGCGCTTCATGCGGGGAGAAGGAAGCGAAAGACCCGGCGGGAGCGGGCACAGAGGGTGATGGATCGTTGCAGGCTGACCCGCTTCTGGCTGATGCCCGTGCGGTTGGGAGCCTGACGATGGAGCTTCGCTGGGCGGACGCGAGTCGGCAATCTCAGCGTGTGGAGTTGTTCCGCGACGGCAGGCAGGTGTGGGCGAGATCGGGGCACAGGTTCGCGATCGAGAGCCGAGTGAATGAGCAGGCTTCGACGCGTCCGGTGGGGCAGGGTGTTGATGACATTACCGGTGACGGCGTGCCGGATCTTGTGATTCGCGAGTTTACGGGGCAGCCCGGCCGGTTCGTGTTCATCGTGGTCGGGCTGGGGCCTGAGGTGCGAGAGATCGCGACGATCGAAGCGAGACACGAGGGGGCGTTTATTGATGTCAACGGGGACGGTCGGCACGAGTTCGTCGGCACGGACTGGACCTTTGACGGATGGAAGGCGCCGGCGTCATCATCACCCGCGCCTCGGGTCGTGCTGACATTCGAAGGCGGCGCTTATGTTCTTGCGCCGAGCCTGATGCAGCGTCCGGAACCGACGCCAGAGCAGATCGAGCAGTTGATCATCGGGGTGCTGCGCAGCAACGAGTGGCAAGGGGGCAACCCGCCGCCGGCGCTCTGGGGAACGGCACTGGACATGATGTTCTCGGGGCATCCTGAACTGGGGTGGAGTTTCTTGGAGCTCGCCTGGCCTGAGGGGCAAGCGGGGTATGAGCGATTTCTGGGTGAATTCCGGGCGCAGTTGCTGAAAAGTCCGTATGCGGCGGCTCTTGGGTTGTGAGTGTGCCTGAGGCCGAGCAGTCGCGGTGGAATTTCCGACAGGTGTCGCGGTCCGGCGCATCATGGTGTGACGATGATTCGACCGTGGCTTTTTTTCTTGACCGTATTGTTGGGGGTATGCCCTTGCACCGGGGTGGAGCTGTCTGTGCCGCCCGCGCAGAATGCAGCGAAGCGCGCTGAACCCATTCCACATTTTCCTTATGATCGATATACAACAGTTGATGCGTTCGGGCGCACGATTACTTTTTATCTTTCAATAACCAGT
>JAHBXD010000002.1 GCA_019636695.1 Phycisphaeraceae bacterium | reverse complement strand
ACGTACGACCCGCAATTGGGGCGCTTCCTCCAACGCGATCCCAATGCCACGGGGTTGCTTATTCTGCGCGAAGTAGCTTTGGGCGGCAAGAGCATCGGCGCTAGTGTCTTCAGGTTAGACCTAGCTACTCACATCGGCGACAGCGTCGCCACGAGCGCGTATCTCGGGATCAATCCTCTCACGCGTTCCGATCCCACTGGTCTCTGGTTCGGTATGGCGTTCCAGCTCGGCACAATGGCAGTCAATGGATACTTGAACGCTGCCGGAACGCTGGAGGAAGCTCGACAAGGACTGATTACAACATTTTCGTTGAGTCAGATGCTTGCTGACTACAGCACGGCGCAGATGAAAGATGCCGAATGGGCTGATGACTGGACGTTTGACGATAGTGAGTACAGCCAAGCTGGTAAACAAGCTCAAGACATTTATGAACTGCAGCTGAAACGAGGCGAAGTCAGCGAGCAGGATTATGCAGCAGCAAGCATATACTCCTATAAAGGGGCTAGGTCAAATCTTCGCGGAGTCAGTAGGAACAAGTATAATGCCAGACGTGCGGCGTTCGAAAAGATGCGCCCAACGCTGTGGAAGCTAGAAGCAAAGAGACACCCGCAGCCAGGCGGGAAGTATACAAAGGAACAACTCGATGATATGAAAGCCGGGAAGGCACCAATAGGATCTGATGGCCAAAAGATGCAGATCCATCATATACGACCGCTGATGCATGGCGGCACGAATCAGCGCAGCAATCTCGCCTTTGTAACCGCGAGCGAACATCGAAAAAATTACAAAGAATGGCATAAGTACATTGACGAATAACATAAATGCATTTATGTGATAAAGATCGCCCATTTGGCCAACGGAGCAAGCTGTGCAGTGGTATTACATTGATGAATTAGGACCAACTTCCAACACAGCATGGCGGGCGGTTCGCAGTGTGGACGTGGACAGCGAGCTTCGCAAGGTACTGCCCACCGATTCCGATTCGGGTCGGTGGCTGTCCTGTCGTCCGATCCTGAAATGGCGCCCACCAGTAATAGAAGTTCGAACACTCGTTGATCGGAAAGACCTGCTTCTCGCATCATCGTATCGTTCTTTTGTTTCAGATCGTGTTCGGCAGGCCATTCAAGAGCATGTGCCGGGTGAGTTTCAGTTCCTGCCAGTACACCTCGAATGTAGAGGCGCCACATATGAAGGTGATCCATACTGGCTCGTCAACCCAGTTCGAACAATTGATTGTCTTGACGGAACGCTGGGTGGAGTAAATCGTGGGAATCATGATGATGCCAGTACCCAGGTGAGATTTGACAAGTGGGTGCTTCGGGCTCCTTTGATTCCAGCGGACTTAAAATGTTGTTGTGTGCGGTTCGTTACTCCCGCATGCATCTTTATGCGCACCGATTTACGCGCCGCGATCATGCGTCTCAGTCCCATCGGAGTGTTCTGGAAGCGCTTGGAGCTCTCGCAGAATCCGCGAGATCCAGTACGCGAGTCGCTCAGTTTACCCATCGTGTTGGAGCCAGTCCCACAGTTCCCTGCGTTCCCCTACATCCCGCTCACCGACACGGAGAAAGCCCGCATTAGGGTCGAATATGAACAGCGCGAGGCCGAGAAGGCAGTCGCCCACTCCTTCCTCCTCCCATTCATAGGCAAGGCCGCGCTCCAGCGCGTTGAAGTCGGGCCGCCCGCGACCCGCGATCAGATCGAAGAACTCGAAGCGCTCACGGCCCACCGTCTGCCACGCCTCTACTCCGACTTCCTACGCACCTGCGGTTGCCTACAAGCCGAGGGTTGCGAGGTCTTTGGCACCCCCCCCCGTCGGACGCCGACGTATGGTGCCCTCCGCTGCACACGCGACCGTCAGCAGCAGCAAGACATGGCATGGCCGAAGCACCTGCTCGTCATCGGTGAGGACGGCCGCGGCGGAGATTACTGCCTCGATCTGTCCAAGTCGGATGGCCAAGACTGTCCCGTCGTATATCACGATCATGAACTCGATAATTTCGAGAACCCCTCCGGCATCAGCACGCCATCAATTGAAATAAAGTCGCCTTCATTCGAGAAGTGGCTGAAGCGGGTTGTCCGCGGGCAGATGTGAGTGTCGCAAAGCGCCATCAGCGTAGCATGCGCCTGAGTTGGAGAGACTGAGCACTTCTGCTTTGAGTACGTCTGGGGTCCGGGAGACAGGCCAGGTTCGGGCGCCGGCGTCTACGAGCTTCTGGTCATCTTCGATGAGGATCGTGACCCGTGGTGGGCGGTCGCGGCTCGGTGCCCCACTTGGGCCCCTTCTACATGCCGAACACACTGACGAAAGGCGCGACCGATGACGCCCCGAGCATCGAAGCGCCGATAATCCTCCCATGACTGCGCGCCGAAAGGATTCGGCCAAAGCCAGGGGTAAGGACGCCGCGACGCCATCTGCGTCGCGCCCGCCGTTGGTTCAGGCCGGTTGGATCGTGCTGCTTGCCGCATGGGCATTTGTTCTGGTCAGCATTGTCGGGTTCAACCCCGCCGATGCTCCCAGCCACGTCGTCTGGCCGACCAACGACCCGCCGCAGAACCCGTGCGGCAGGGCTGGTGCCGCGATCGCCTATGCGACATTCAAGACATTCGGGTGGCCTTCGGTCATCCTGGTCGCTGGCCTAGGGATACCCCTGCTCCTTTCGATCGGTGGGGCGAGGGTGTCGCATCCGTTCCTACGGATCACCGGGCTGCTGACGATGACGATCGCCCTTGCCGGGCTGAACGCGGTGTTGATGGCCGGGTGGTCACCGCTGGGTGGTTTGGCTGGGGGCTTGATGGGCGACGTGGTCGGGCGAGAGCTGGTCGCTCGCTTCAATGTGCTTGGCTCAACCGTCTGGCTGTTGCTGATGCTCGCGGTGGGTGCCGTGGTTGCCATCGATCGCTTGCTCATTTCTATCCCGCGAAGCTTGGCGGTTCGAATGCTCCCGGTTGTTCGACGAGCAGGCACGATGGCGGGAAGCGCGGGAACACGTGTTCGTGCCGCGGGAGGCTTTTCGGCCAGGCTCGCTCGCATCTGGAAACGACGCGGACCGGTTGCGATCCGTATCGATGATCTCGACGACCAGCCCGAGCAGGCGCGTCCCTCGCGGCGGGGGCGGACCGCGGCGGCGACATCTGATGCAGACGAGGGGGTTCGCGTGCTTCCCAAGGCGCGCGGGGTCAAGCCCGAGGTGCAGGTCGATGAAATTGAGGACGAGTTGGGGCTGGCGGCGGCGGCATTGTCGGAAGACGAATCGGCGGACGAAGCGATAGATGTCACGACGGAGGAAGATGACGATGACCTGCCGGGAGCACCGCAGGTCTACGACGAGGCCGCGCTGCGAGAAAAGATCGCCCGACTGCCCGTGCGATTTGCGCATGCGAGCAAGCAAAGCGCCACCGACGCCGACCTTCGCGACCTGCAGAACGTCGGCGAACTGGAGGGGTACCGATTCCCTGGGATGGATCTCTTGGAGGATCCGGAGGCGAACTTCAACGAGCGATTGGAAGCCAGCGTGCGCGAACAGGCCAGCGCACTCGAAGCTGCACTGCACGAGTATCGCATCAAGGGCGAGGTGCTGGGAATTGAGAGCGGCCCGGTCATCACGCTGTTTCACGTCAAGCTCGCACCGGGCACGCGCGTCAGCCAGTTGCAGACCGTCAGCAGCGATATCGCCAGGGCGCTCAAGAGCGTCAATATCCGAATCGTGGCGAATCAGGCCGGCCGCGACACCGTAGGCATCGAGGTGCCCAATCTCACGAAAGAGAAGGTGCGGCTGAAGGAACTGATGAGCAACCGAGACCGGTTCGCGCAGATGAAACTGCCCATGTTCCTCGGGAAGGACGCCAGCGGCGACCCGCTGATCGCCGACCTGACCGAAATGCCTCACATGCTCATCGCCGGCACGACAGGCAGCGGCAAAAGCGTGTGCATGAACACCATCATCATGAGCTTCTTGTATACCAAGAAGCCGAACGAACTCAAGCTCGTGCTGGTCGATCCGAAGATGGTCGAGATGTCCCAGTTTAAGGACATCCCACACCTCATGTGCCCGGTCGTGACGGAAATGAGCAAGGCCGCCGCTATCCTCGAGTGGGCATGCAAGAAGATGGATGAGCGGTATGAACTGCTCGCCGAGGCCGGCTGCCGTGACATCGCCGGGTACAACTCAATGTCATGGGAAGATCTGAAGGCATCTCTGCGTCCGCAGACGCCGGAAGAAGAAGCAAGAATTCCTCGCCGCCTGCCCTATATGGTTTTCATCATCGACGAACTTGCCGACCTGATGATGACCAATAAAGAGGTCGAAGGTTCAATCATCCGCATCGCTCAAAAGGCCCGAGCAGTGGGCATTCACCTCATTCTGGCGACGCAGCGTCCCCAGGCCAATGTTGTCACCGGGTTGATTAAGAGCAACATGCCCTGCCGCATCACGTTCAAGGTTGCCAGCGGCATGGATTCGCGCATCGTGCTCGACCAGAAAGGCGGCGAACTGCTGCTCGGCCAGGGCGACATGCTCTTTCTATCTCCGCGATCGAGTAAGCTCAGCCGCGCGCAGGGCACATTGGTCGATGACAAGGAAATCCGCCGCGTTGCGCGATTCATGCGAGATGTCGCCACGCCCACGTTCGAACGCCAGCTCATTCAACTCCGTTCCGGATCCGACTCAGACGAGCAACGCCTCATCGAAACCGAGAACAACTCATCCGCCAGTCTTGCGGCGGCGCAGGAAGATCCGCTGTTCGATCGTGCGGTTGAAATCGTGCTCGAGACCAAGCGCGGAAGCGTCAGCCTGCTGCAACGACGTCTGGCCATCGGGTATACACGAGCTAGCCGACTCATCGACCTGATGGGCATCGCCGGAATCATCAGTGACCATAAAGGCTCCGTCGCTCGCGATGTCATCATCACGGTTGAAGAGTGGGAGGCGATGAAGCGTATCGCGGCCGAATCGGCACCGGCTCCGGGAACGCAGCAGGATCTTTTCGGCGTCGAACCCAAGCCCGTTAAGCTTGGCATGGAAACCGAAGATCAATGCAACGAAGTTGAAGAAGAAAGTGACGACGACGCAATCGAGCATGACGAATCAGTAGCGGCCGAAGTCCTCGATGCGGATGCCGATGATGAAGAAGCACTCGATGACGATACGGAAGACGAAGAATTTGAAGAAGACGACGACATCGAGGATGATGACGAGTATGAAGAAGACGAAGATTATGAGGATGACGAGTACGAGGAAGATGACGACGATGAATCTGACGATCTCGCGGACGATGACGATCGCGCCAAAGGGCGCTTGTCGATGAACGGCTGAAACACACGACGGCGAACCGAGATCGGGTTCATCTCACGCCGGGGTCGCTGTCGGTCGGGGGCGGCCCGATGCGGCGGCCGATCTCGTCTAGCATCGATCGCACGCCAAGGCGATAATTCGTGTGTCCCATCCCGGGCACGACCGTCACCTCCGCGTCGCTGCCCAGTTCGCGCAGCGTTTCACCCAGCAGCACGACCGCGCCTTCGAGATAGAAAGAGTCCAGCTCCCCGGCATAGATATGCAGTTTGCCTGACAGTTTCGGGCCGAGAACCACCCAGTTTCTCTCCAAGATCCGCCGAATGTCGTACGCCTCCCAAGGCCGCACTTTCTCGAGATCCACGGCCCCGGTCCGCCGGTCGAAAATGCGCACCGGCCGACCGTCGGCGCCCCGGGGCGAAAACACCGCTTCAAACGCATGAATCTGCCCACCCGGACCGAGCACTTCTTCCCGCTGCACAAAATCCTTATACAGTGCGATGACCTGCCTTCCACGCCGGGCCAGCGGCCGTTCACCGCCGAGCTCATCGTAATACATGTTGCTCCCGGGCTTATACAAATTAATCTGTTGAAAATCCTCAAAAGCCACCGGATCAGGACAGTGGCTCCAGCATGCCGCGAAGGAGTCCGGATACGTGATCTGCAGCCACAAGCTCGACCACCCACCCGATGAAATGCCGGTCACAAATCGGCGCTCCCCCGATCGCGCACCGTGAAAGCGAGCCTCGATCTCCGGGATCAATTCGTGTACCAACGCGTGCCCGCGCGGTCCCGTGTTCGCCGAATCGGCGAACACACTGTGGCCGAGCGGCGTCGTCGGGTCAGGAACCACCAGCAGCAATCGGTCGCCGACCGGCCCGCGGAACATCCGCCGAAGTCCCAGCGCATGGTGATGGTTTCCACCGAATCCCGTGATGAAATACAGCGTCGGGTGATTCGCCGCAGGGTCATCCTGCCACCCCTCAGGCAGCACCACGGCCGCCCGCATCACGATCTCGCGGCCGTAAAAAGCCGACAGACTCGGGCTGACCATCTCGACAAGGCGAACGGCCTCTGTTTCAGGAAAAGGCTCTTCGACAACCTGGTTCGAGAGCATCAGGTCGACAACACCATCCGAGCCTGGAGCAAATTCAACCCGCAGAACGTCGCTGTACAGATCTCCGGCGCCTTCCCCGGCATTCGGTGAATCGATGTTGCGTTTCGCTACCGCCTGCACCCAATATGCTCCAGGTTCGATCTCGGCATACGGCCGAGGATACCCCTGTACGTCTGTACCGAACGCGAATGGAGCGCCGGGCAGTGCGGTCTCAATGTCCATCGACAGAATCTGCGGCCCGCCGAACCAACTGTTCATTCGCTCACGAGGCGTCTGGCCGCGACCGGGAGGATCACCCTCCGCCGGCGCGAGCGCGAGATAGATTCGCCCCGAATACGCCTCAGCTTGGACCAACGGGTCAAGCGTAACCCGAAATGTCCCGTTTGCGGGTGCGGATTCAAGCGCGGTGAGCTGAGCCGCTGTCAGTGCCGTCGCCGTAGCGATGACCCCGCAAACTGTCAGCTGCCGCATCGCGCGCAAAACACCGAAATCCAACTGTTGAATGCGCATCATCGCTCCACTTTGTTGACGCCTGATCCGCTCGCGAGCACACAACGCACCCGGTCCATGGCGCAGCCTAACGTGCCTGCGGCGTTCGTGTCTCACACGCTACGGCATTCTTCTCAGTGCTCGCAGCGTTCGGTCATCCAGCCTCCTTGCTCCCGGGCCGCCGTGCACGAGCGAGAATCCCCCGGCATAATCCCACATCGCCCAGCCGATCTCCCGCGCCTCCAGCGCGGCGACCACTTCACCCAGCCATCGCTCGCGCGCCTCCAAAGGCGCCTTGAGCCGATACACTCCGAACTCGCCGCAATACACCGCCGCATCGTGCCTCCGTCCCCATGCCGCGGCAAGCTCGATCCTGTCAATCACGGCTTGCGGCGTCCAGGCATCGCGCGTCGCCGACCATTGCAACGCATCTCGTGAGCGGAGCGAGGCAAACCCCGCGCTAACCTCCCGAAGATCGTCTGGGGTGGCGGGCCAAGGCACACCACCCATATCACGCCACGCATCAAACCCCCACGTGGCGCCCTGATGCGTGAAATTGTGCGGTTCGTAGAAATGGAACGAATACACGACATTTGAATCGGCGACCGGCTCGCACCGCTCAAGCCCGGCGATACTGCCCCATTGATCTCCTGTGCAGATGATCGTGTGCCTCGGAGCCGCCGTGCGCACCACCGCATGCAGACGCTTTTGATAGACATTCCATGTTGCGGCGTCTGGCAGGTCATGGGGTTCATTCATCAGTTCGAGATACACCCACTCCGGGTCGGTCTCGACAAGCGCCTCGGCCAAGGCATGCCAAAACCGCTCGAAATGAACCATCGCCTCCGCGTCCAGTCGTTCCAGCCATGCAGTGCGAGCGGGGTGAACATCGACGACAATCGCCATCTCTTCTGCCAGCAGCAACGCCAAGCCTCGACGAAGCGCAGCCAGCCGCTCCGGCAGAAGCACGCTGGCCCGGGCATCCCACAGCCACCCGGGTTCGATGGGCAATCGCACGTGCGTAAACCCTGCAGCCTTGAGCGCCTTGACGTCCTCATCGTTGATGAATCGTTCTCGCCCGCGGTCGGAATCATCATGCGGAATCCAGAACCAGTGCGACAGGTTCACCCCTCGAGCAAGACGCTCCAGTCGTTCCGCAGGAGGCCGCGCGTACGCCCACACCATTGAATTCGTCACCAGCACCGCGAGCAGCACGATACGAAGCATGATCTAGCCCTCCTTGCGGCGAACCACCAGGTTCTCAGCGAGCCGTCGCAGCGGCGAAGC
Organism: Phycisphaeraceae bacterium; assembly: GCA_019636695.1. Taxonomy (GTDB): domain Bacteria; phylum Planctomycetota; class Phycisphaerae; order Phycisphaerales; family UBA1924; genus JADLCM01. Next base: position 676,485 of record JAHBXD010000002.1, on the reverse strand, counting down.
GATGACAAGCCCCGTCGGTGTCGAGACAATCAGCCCCACGAGAAACCCCTTCAGAAACTTCGGCCAGAAAAGTTCGCTCAACCCGAAGTTCACCCATGTCATCGCACCGGACATCACGGCCGACATCACGATACTCATGAGCACAATGAAGACAAACTGCACCAAGCCATTGCGTGCCTGCATGGCCGATATTGTTGACACCAACCAGGCTGTTCGCGCGTATCGAAGCGTCAATCTCGTCGAATCGCTCATCGAGCGTGCAGCACAAGCGTGATGTTGTCGGCATATCCGTCGTTGTCGCCGCTCCCGGCCTCGGCCACCAGGGTCAAGCGCACGCGCCGTGTTCCGGATGGCACAGCCCCCCGTACATCCCTGCGCACCAGGCCCGTCAGGTCTAGCCCTTTGCTCCCGAGTTCACGAGCGCGGTCGGCCGCCATGACCGGTCCGACCTGTGCTCGACCCCGAACGCCGCCGTAGGCATCGATGAACTCGCAGATCACCGTCGCGCAATCACGCTGGCTGGCATACCCGCCCAGATGCGCCCCCAGTTCAAACCAAATATCTCCCGCGTCGATCCGCGCTGTGAGGTCCGCGATTCCGATCGATTGTTCCATGCGACTGATGCGATCAGGCCCGGACCCACCGCAGAAAAAATTGCGCCCTCCGCCGATGCGCGCGCCCGCCGCGGCGGAAGGGAACCCCTCCGAAGCGCCGTAACGCACCACGGTCATCGGTCCAATGTCATTCCAGCCGGCAATTCCCGCGTTGCTCTTGGCGTCAGGATATCCGAGCGTATATTCCGCATCGCCGTTGAAGACGATGTTCTCTCCGAGCGGTGTGACGGTCCGCAGCCCCACGGGCCGCCCGTCCCAGTTCCATTCGGGCAGAGGAGTAAGACCGAGAAACGCCAGTGCAGTCGCCGGAATATCCACCTGGTTCGCCGTGTCGTGAAGCATGCCGCGGGCCGATCGTGCCCCGCTCACGATCATCGGCATCTCTCGATGTGCCGGTTCATTCCGCCCGTGCGCTCCGTCCAGCGTTCCACTGTGATCAGTGCTCAGAATGATCAGCCAATCCTCGTGTGCGGCCTCAGGGTGCGAGAACACCGCGTCGAGAATCAGGCCGATCTGGCCGTCCACTTCCTCGATCTCAGCCAGATACTCCGCCACAAACGGGTGAAATCCGTGCGTGTGTCCGGCGGTGTCCACGTCCGCGAAATAGATGAAAGTGACATCGGGTCGGTGGTTCGTAAACATGGCGATCGCCGCATCGACCGTCTTGGCGTCACCATCATCCTCATAATCAACGGCGAATCGATGGTCAGGTTCGAAGTTACCGAGAATGAACTGGTCGATCGGAAGCCAGTCGCACAAATGCGCTGTGCTAAGTCTTGGTGCGATCTCTCTCAGCCGCACGAAAAAGTGAGGATATGCTTCATAGTCAGCACCGCGAAACGTATTGTCGCGAACGCCGTGCTTGTCGCGCCATACGCCGCACAGAAAACTCGACCACCCCGGGCCGCTCACCGTCACGTCGCTGGTCTGCGCTGACCACGTGTAACACCCCTCGGCCATCAGGCGATCAATAGAAGGTGTCTGCGCCCGCAACATCGCGTCGGCCCGCATGCCGTCCACACCCAGAATCAACACCTTGGGCGTCGGCGGCGCCGCCCCCGCAAGCATGCCCCACACCGCAAACCCAGCCACGATCTGTGCGCCGATCAGCATTCGCGCAGTCTACCGCAAAGCTCACGACGAAAGGCGCAGGTCTCCCAGGCGCCTCGGGGGCGGTCGGCACTTCACATTGCACGCGATGTCCGCCCTCATCGGCCCTGGGGCAGGTTCCGCACCGCTACCAGCTTCACTTCCAGCGTCACGGGCACATTCTGCACGTGCCCCTCGGCCAATGGCTGCGCCCAAACGTTGAACTGTGCGGGAACCACGATCCGGCGCGTGCCGCCCACCTTCATGCCAGGCACTCCGAATTGAATCCCTTGATACTCACCCGGCAACCAGACATACGGCGTGCCCTCAACGGCCTCAAGCACTTTCCCTTCAGTGTCCTTGATGGTGTATGTGGTTACGGGCACGCAGTTGGCCGTGGCTTCTTCGCCCGTTCCGACTTCAACGTCCTCAATCTTGATCGCATCCACCAGTTTGATGACGAACACAAGGTCCGTATTCGGCGGTATGTTCGCCCCGGCGCCTCGCGCGCCATACCCCATCGCCGCAGGAATAATCAATCGCCGTACACCGCCGATTTTCATCCCGGGCACACCCTTTTGCCAGCCCGCAATCACACCCGACAGCGGAAACGCCGCCGTTTGCCCGCGGTCGAACGACGAATCGAAGACAAATCCATCCGCCTTCCGCGTACCGTGATAGTGCGCAACGACCGCCCCGCCGGACTTGACCTCATACCCCTCGCCGATCACAAGGTCTTCGAGAATCAAACCCCCCTCAAGTTCAACCCGACGCACGACCGGGCCATCCGGCACCGGAACCGCCGCAGGTGGCGGCGGCGGCGCGGGCGGCGCAACCTCGGGTTGAGGATCACCGGGTCGACCGGTACGGGGTGTTACGTGCCCCGGGTTTCCACCGGCTGGGTTGCTCGATCCGGGCGGCGCATTCCCCGTCGGCTGATGAGCTGGGGCAGCGGCAACCAGCCACCCAAGGGCAATCGTCGTCAAGAGCCGAAACATGCAGATCCTTTCTTCGGGCGATTTGAAACGCGGTTGATCCATGCTGCGCTCAGGCAATCAGCATCTGCCGCATAACGACCTTGCCACTGTCGCTTGGATTCAGCGAGCAGGAAACTCCATAAGCGTAGCACCGGCCAACTCACCCACTGTCTGACGCCCGAGACGCGGGGAAACCCCCCACATCGCCCCCAGATACCATCCGCGATATGCCTAACACGCCTCCGCAGGCCCGAGAAGCCGTCATGATCGTCTCAGGACTGCCTCGATCCGGCACTTCGATGGCGATGCGTATGCTCGCCGCGGCAGGCATTCCTCTTCTCACCGACGCCCTGCGTCCCCCCGACGAAGACAACCCTTTGGGCTACTTCGAACTCGAAGCCGTGAAAAAGACCCGCGATGACCCCTCATGGCTCGCCGATGCGCCGGGCAAGGCCGTAAAGGTCATTCACGCCCTGCTTCAATGTCTCCCCCCGACGCACCACTACCGCATCATTTTCATGCACCGCGACCTCGATGAAGTGCTCGCCTCGCAGCGCCGCATGCTCGAACGCTCCGGACGCCTCGGCGCATCCATGCCCCCCGAAGCCCTCAAGCGGGTCTTCGCGTCCCAACTCCAGTCCGCCCGCCGATGGGCCGAAACGCAACCCAACTGCGCATGCCTCGATGTCCACTATCACGAGGTCATTCACGCCCCCGCCGCACAAGCCGCCCGCATGGCTTCGTTCGCCGGAATCCCAGACAAAGCGGCCGAGATGGCCGCGGCGGTTGATGCTTCGTTATATCGTCGCCGACGCCAGGTTCCGGGTCAGTGATGTTCATGCATCATCGCCCATTCCCATCTCCCGCGCCCACGCCTGCGGACCCATCGGCGGCTCCACCATTGTGATCGGCGCTTCCACGCCCGCTCGGCTGGCCGCAAGCATCCGCTCAGCGGCTTCTCGATGAGGCCTAGCGCTCGCGCGATCGCCCAGATGCCGGTAAATGCTCGCAATGAAGCGGTGCGCGTTGAGTAGACCGGGTTGCATCGACAACGCAACTTTGAATGACTGAATCGCGTGTGGATAATCCTTGATCCAGGTCAGCGCCACGCCGAGTGTGTAGTGCGCCTCAGGAAAGAAGTGCCGCAACTCGACCGCGGTCAGGGCCTGCTCCGCCGCATCCTCGAACTGTCCGCGCGCAAGGTGCAACTCCGCCCGTCGATATGGCACCATCGGGTCGTGGGGGTCGATATGCGCGGCGCGACCAAGCACCTGCTCGGCCTCGTCAAACCGCTTCAAATGGGTATACGCCCCCGCAATCGTGCAGAGCAGATCGGGGCGGTCGGGGCTTTGTCTGACGGCCGCTTCCAACGCCTCCGCCGCTTCGTCGATACGCCCCTGGGCAAACAGCGCTGCCCCGCGCAATAACTGGGCATCCGCGATCGCAGGGTGGCGATCCGCCAAACGCTCAAGAATATCAACCGCTTCGGCGTGCCGCCCGGTCGCATATCGACAATGTGCGGTGTTCATGGCATACCGCGGCTCGTCGGGGTGCTCCGCGTGCAGGCGCTCAAAGACCTTTGACGCTTCGCCAGTGCGGCCCGAACTCATGTACACCACGCCCAGGTTGAATCGTGTCTCACGGTCGCACAGCGACGCATGGTCGGCTTCATGCGCCGATAATTCGCTGATATACCCGAGGTCGGCCAACTGCCGCATCGCATCACGTGCTTCAAACGGGTCAACTCGCACATCGGCTGGGTGCATCCCCGCGTCGCCATCCGTATCATCCCAACTGAAAAGCCGCTCGATCTTCACCTCGCCCGACAACGCTTCAAGCAGCACCCGCCCGTCCATGTCGGCGCCCACCGGCAACCCGAGCAGCGTCAGCGCCGTCGGCGCAACATCCAGCAGGCCCGCCCCGTACACGCCCGCACCCTTGACAACCCCCGGGCCAGATATCACCAGCACCCCATGCGGACGATGCCATGTCGCATCCATCGCGGCGTGCGGGTCATCCATCGCCGCCTGCACTTTCGGCCTGAGGTGATCGCTGTGAAACCCATGATCCGACAGCACCATCACCGTCGTCTCGGGGCCGGCCAGCTCCAGCAGACGCCCCAGCATCGCATCCTGAACCTCATAGATCCCCGGCATCACGTCTTTGAACAACTCAAAATCCGCGGGGGGTACATGCGGCATCCGCGGAGGGTAATACTGCATGAAGTGGTGCCCCACCACGTCGATCGACTCATAGAACACCATCATGCAGTCCCACGCCGGGTCATGCTCCATCAACAGGGTCGCCGCATTGTGCACCGAGGCCGTCTGCGCCAGCAGCCGGGCGAGCAGCCTTCCCCGCGGATCACCCGGCCGCAGTGAGCCAAGTTCGGGCACAAGCAGCCGCATCTCCTCCGCGCTGATCTCCGCCGGATGCAACCGCACATCACCGATCGGATCAGCCATCGCCGCGGGGTGCACGCTTCCAGGCAGCAGCGGCCACGCCCCACCCGGCTCTTCGGGCATCTGTTCCAGAAACAGGTTCGAAATCATGCTCCCGCCGATCGGCTCTGCCGGGTGCGTCGCATACCACCCCACCACATGCACCAGCATCGACGATTGCGTCAGCATGTTCCACAGGGCTTTCGTCCGCCGACTTGTCGAACACGCGGGGCGCAACCCCCCCCCATGAGGATCAGGCTCGAGAAAGTGCAGAATGCCGTGCTTGTCCGCCGTCTTCCCCGTCGCGATCGACGTCCACAGCAGCGGCGATAGCTTAGGATCAAGCGATCGAAGGTCCGCCCGCACCCCTGCCTCGATCAAGCCCCCAAGCGCGGGCATTCGCCCCGCCTTCACCAGCGGATCGATCAACTTCCAATCCGCGGCATCCCACCCCACGATCAGCAGACGCCGCGCACGTCGTTCTCCCATGCGCGCATGCTAGCACAAAAGAAATCGCGGACGGATCAGCCGATCCGCCCGCGACGAAAGGAATGCCTGCAATCGTCACCGATTACTTGCGGCGACGACCACCGAGGCCCGCAGCGCCAAGCGCCAACAGGGCCACCGTGCCCGGAGTCGGCACGACACCGGCGCCGATGCCACGGCCGGCGGTGCTCTCATACGCATACTCGACGATGGCGCGAGTGCCCACGCCGGCGCCGAATTCCATGCGGATCCAGCCGAAGTGAATCTGGTTCCCGTTCCCCTCATGCGTGAACCGGAAACCCAGCAGGTTACTGTCGCTGTTGAGGTTCATTTGCCCGGCGAGGTTCGTTCCGCCACCCGGACGGCTGAAGGTGCTCAGCGGGTCGATCATCGTGCCGAACGGCAGGTTGAACAATCCTCCGAGTTCCGCCCACGTTGTGGTGGTCGGCCCCCACAGGTTGAAGTGCGTCCCCGGTCCGGTAGCCGAATATGGGTTGATATCCCAGCCGCTCACCGAGCCGCCTGTCGAGCCGGTCGCGCCCGTCACGATGTTCATGTAGATCCCGTCAAGGTTGTCCGGAATCACAATGTTCACAGGGCCGCTGTGAATAATCTGGGCTTCAGCGACGCCGACCGCGGCAACGCTCGCGCCGGCCGCCGCCGCGCAGGCAACAAAGTGCGCATCCAACCGCTGACCAAGTTTGCTCATCTCAATCTCCTCTCTCTGGGCGACAGGGCCTCTGCCGCGTCTCAATTCAACCTGATGGCGTAACAACACAGAGCCGCGACAGAGCCGCTCACTCTCGAAAAGTCGAGAGCATCAGGCGCTTCCAATATACTCGGGAGGGATTTCCTGAACAAGTCCACCAAGATCGAAATCCACGCCCTTCTCTTCTACGGGTCCGAGAACCCCCCGGAATAAACCTTCCCCACGTCCGCGCTTCCGATCACGCCAGGGAATCCCCCGGCTTGCCGCTGCCCGACAATCCGATCCCATCTCCATCAGGCACATTGCACCCGATGCCGATCAGCCCCGGGCCACCAGAACCCGATCCACAAACATCCCTTGCGGCTCACCAGAAGCGTCGAGATACATCCAGTCCACAACGTCATCAAGGTTGACACGTACCTGCGATCCCTTCCGGGGAATCGCCCGGTCCACCGGTCGGTTCTCGATGATTCCGGACAGTTCGCCCGCCTCGATCGTGCGGAGCGAGCACCAGATGCACTCGACACCTCCTTCGCTCGTGGTAAACCTCGCCTTGAACATCGGATTACAGGCCGCGCCGTGAGTCTCAAACGCGCTCAGAAACTCAGGCAATCGGGTCCGGGCCGCTTTCATGGCCTTCTCGATCTCTTGATCCGAGGCATCAATAGTGTACATCGGTTGGTGCAGGTCGCTGTCACGGAAGACCTCGTCAAACTTCGCCTCCTTGAGCCGCGCAACATTCGCGGCATCAGGAATCGCAATCAACCCTCGATGGGGCAGAAAGATCATGAGGGCATTCGCATCGATGAATTCCGCCGCAAGTTTGCCCAGAATGACCTGCATCATGCCGATCAAGTCGTCCGGGGCGCCGTCAAGCCCGAAGACGTCAACCGATATCCACGCTTGATGGCGCCTGATCGCATCCCGGGCTCGCTCGTCTTCGAGTCGCGCCACGGTCTCAGCAACCTCTTCGGAAGGAAAATAGGGGCGCTGGCAGTCAATCACGGCGATCGGGGGCAGGCCGTCAGCCACATATGAATATGCCTTTCCGCCTCCACCAGGAAGATCATGCACGGCGATCTCGGGTGACTTGTCAAAAGCATCTCGAATCTTGCTTTGCACAATGTCGGTGTTCAAATGGGCCGGGCACGTGCGGAAGACCACAACCGACACCGGGCCTGAGTTCGTGCCTCGGCTTCGGCGGCGGCGAACAAACCACACCGCAAGCACAACCAGAACAACCACACCGCCGACAATGGCGTACACCATGACATGCCCCCAAAGGCGTGAACAACCGATTTGGGCGATAGCATAGCACCCCTGCCGCATATGTGGGGAACAGCGAACGCAACCACCGAGCTAGGCCGCCGTGGAAGGCGCCACCTCCGCCGAAGGCAGAGAACTGAACGCCTTCGGCGGATGGTGAGGTGGCCGGATGCTCCGCGTCTACTCCTTTACCACTGCCGAGATCAGGATGAACAACTGGCCGGACTCCGCCGATACGGGTTGGATGGGAACGAGCAGTACCTGCTGGCGGGGTAAGTCCAGCTGCGCTGTCAGCGTGCTTGTACGCGTGACTGGCTTGCCGATGTCGAGCAAGACCCCATCGACCGGCTCGCGTGAAACGATTTCTTTAAGCACGATCTGGAGTGTCTCAAACTTCACACCCTGCTCGGTCGGCCTCACAGCGACCTCGACGCTCACACCCTCGCCGTCGTCCATAGTGATGAGCGAGAATCGCCCATCCTTCTGGACCTCCATGTACTGCACTGGTGCGGAGATCAGGATTTTCGCCAACTGCCCCGCCACGACCCTGATCTTGGGTGACGTGATCATTTGGAAGGCTTCCTGCCGCTCTGCGCCGAGCTCGAATCGCGATTGGGCGATCTCGAAAGCGCCGCCCATCTCGACCATCAGCACCGGTTGCAGGAACATCGTGCCGTCGTCACCGACCTTCAGTTCCAACATGATGGAATTGCTTGACTGCGGCTCCGGCTCTTCCGCAAGCACCCTGACATCACGCTTGATGATCTGCCGGATGTTCAGCAGTTTGGCCTCCTGCACCTTGCGACCGTCCGCATCGAAGATCTCTAGAAACGATACATCTTGTTCCGCCATCTTCTCCACTCGCAACTGCGCGATCTTCGTCTCGATGTCGATCACCGGCGGCTCGGTCAGGTTCGCCGAAGCGAACGTCGCGGCAACAGCCAAGGCAAGTATCATGATCCACTCCTTTGCGTGTGTTATCTGGCTTCCCACCGGGAAATGTCGAGCCCCGGTGCGCGGGTTGACTTCAAGAACGGCTCAGCACGAACGTGTACGACATTCGGCTCCGGCATCGGTGCTGCCACCTCGGCAACCTGGGGCGCGTTCGCTGCCCGCGGCCCCACCCCGATCCAGAGCGCCAGCCCTCCGGCCAGCGCAAGCCCCGCCGCGAGGGCCAGCACCCAATCCCGGCGCGAGGGCCGCGAAGTGCCCTGCAGGGCCGCCTCCAGACGGCTACGTGCGTCAGGGTGAAGGGGCGGCTCCGCAGCAGCGACGATCAAGCGTTCGATCTCGAGCGAGAGTCGGCTGTCAGCCATGGCTTTCAACCTCCTGCAGCGTCTCCCGCAAGGCTTTGATGCCGCGGGAATATTGCGAACTGACAGTTCCGGTGGGTCTTTCGACCACGACCGCGATCTCGTCGAAGGTCAGGCCGGAACGCAAACGAAGGATGACGACCTCGGCGTGGTCCGGCGGTATCCCGTCCAATGCGCGGCAGAGCCGCGCCGTGGCCTCTGCATCTTCCGGCCGGGCCGCGCCAAGCGCTCTCGACGGATTGAACCGGTGCATTGCTGCGGCAGCCCGCCCAGCGCGCCGGGCGTCGTCGATGGCGCGATGGCGCATCGCCCCCAGGACATAGGCCAACGGGTTCTCGGGGAATCGCTCGGCTCGGAGCATCGCCAGAAGCACATTCTGGATAAGGTCGGCGGCATCGGTGGGGGTTGGCGCAAGGGCGTTGGCATACGACGCAAGGGCAGGCCGGTGGCGATCGAAGAACGTGAGCCACCCCTCGGCGGATGCTGAAAGCAGCACCCCGGTCGGATGTTCGGCTTCGGCGTGGCCATGAGTCCGGCGTCGGGGCAAGGAGAACCTCCCGGATGAAGACGACGCTGCCGGGCGATCGCTGCAACGGGGAAAGGAAAAAGTGCCCGGGCAGAGTAAACTCGGCGGCCTCACTTCTAGTGCGGTTGCCGTTATCCGTACGCAAGGTCGTATCAGGGAAGTTGCTATTGCATCGCGATTGATTCAACTAGAAAGGCCCCGCACATGCGGGGCCTTGATAAGACTGCTGGTGCATCAGGAGTGGAATCAGGCGTCTGATACTGCCGTCTAAAACTCCAACATTGCGGCGGCGTGTCATATGGGCGACGGCTTGCTGTCGACGCACCTTTCAAAAGCCTCCGCCGCACAACCTCTGTTCGCACTCCGTCTCTATATCTCTTCTTCTCTTCTCACTCTCCGTCTCTTCGTCTCTTCCCCACTCCGTCTCTTCCCCGCTCCGTCTCTTCCCCGCTCACGCCTTGGCGGTTTCCTTGTCCAGCACATCCGCGAACTTGAAGCCCTTGCGGCCTTTCCACGCCCCGCGGTGATAGGCATCACTCGCGAAAATCGGGAAAAGCGCCGAGTATTCGCCGAAGACCATCTGCTCGTGCACCACGTCCACCTTGCCCCAACTGCACGCCTCGCGCAGGGTCGAGCCGCTCAACGCGCCGTCGCGGCTGTCGGCAACCGTGAACTGAATGGCATACTTGTGCATCCCGATGTCGCCGCGAGCCTTGCCGCCCTTGCGCTCGTTGAGCAACTCCGCCGCGACGACAATGTCCTGCGCGAAATTCTTCGGCACGCCCCCGCCCATCATCAGCAGGCCCGTGTCCTGGCAGGCGAACTTGATCTCAGTCAACTCGCGGAAGTCAGCGCCCGAGTCGAAGGCGAGCATCGGCTTGCCTTGCTCCTTCGCCTCGACCTGGTGCAGCACAATCCCGAACCCGGCCGAGCAGTCGCTGAAGGCAGGAACGAAGATCGGCACCCGCTTCTGGTGCGCCGTCTTGACCAGCGACTCGTTCTTCGCGTGGTGGCGCACAAGATACGCACCCATCGCATCCACAAGCTCGCGGCTGGAATATGCCCCCGCCCCGCGCTCTTCGACGAACTGATCAAACACCTTCTTCGTGGCGTCGTCGCAGGCGCGCAGGTCGTCCTCGTCGATGTACGTGTCATAAATGCGATCGATCATCATGTCGCGGAGCGTCGGGTCATCGACGGGCGGCGCCTCCGGGCTGCCGGGGGCGATGTAGTGCTTGAAACCCAGCCCTTCGAAAAAATCCTGATCGACAATGTTCGCCCCGGTCGAGACGATCGCGTCAATCATGTTGTGCTCCAGCATCGTGATCACGGCCTTCTTTAGACCCGCGGAAATCATCGACCCCGCAAGCGTCAGGATCACCCCGCAGCCCTTGTCCGCAAGCATCATCGAATAGATGTCCGCGGCCTTGGCCAGCGTGCGGCTGGAATAGGCCATGTTCCGATAGGCGTCAATGATCGGCCGCGCATCAAACGACGTGATGTCGATGTGCTCAACGGGAGTGCTGAGCAGATCCTTCTTGGTCCACCGGGGAGCGCTGGTCATTTGGACGTTCCTTTCACAAGCACAACCGGGACCGGGGATCCGTGATCGCCCGATCCCATCGTTCTTGGCCAAGCCCCCCTGGCCGCTGGTGTCAGACGCTCCCCGGGGGTGGCGGGGAGCCGAATCATAGCGCCGGCCGCACGCAAAGGCATGGTGATGCCGTCGGCGGCGAGTACCATCCCCCCATGAACCTCGCCGAAATCCAGCGCGCGCTGCGCGAAGAAAAACTCGATGCCTGGGTCATCTGGGACTTCCGCGGCTCCAACCCCATCCTGCCGCGGCTGCTCCCCGGCAAGCGGCACCTGACACGACGCGTGGTGCTGGTGATCCCCTCGACGGGTCAGGCGCATCTTGCCGTCAGCCCGCTCGACGCCAACCAGTTCCAGGGCGTGATGCTCGGCGATGCGCCCGTCGCCGTTGAGGAATACAGCGGCTGGCGCGCCCTGCACGCATGGCTGGGGGCAAACCTGGCCGGGCGCGTCGCGATGGAATATTCGCCCGGGAACGCCCTGCCGGTGATGAGCCAGGTTGATGCAGGGTCGGTCGAGTTGGTGCGGTCGCTGGGCGTCGAGGTCGTCAGCAGCGCAAACCTTGTGCAGGCATCCGCCGCACGGTGGGGGGGGGCGGCGCTTGCAAACCATCGCAAGGCGAGCGACATGGTGGACGAAGTGAAGAACGAGGCCTTTGCCCACATCGGCAAGGCGCTCGCGGCGGGGAGCATCATCCACGAGCATGATGCAGCGCGGTTCATCCGGGATCGGTTCAAGGCGCTGGGGCTTGAATGGCCGGACGGCCCGATCGTCGCGACGAATGGGCACGCGGGCGATCCGCATTTTGAACCGAGCGAGCGCGTGCCGACGGTCATCAGGCGGGGAGACCTGATCCTGATCGACCTGTGGGCGCGGGTGCCGGGTGATGAGAATGTCCATGCCGATGTGACCTGGATGGGTTTTGCGGGAGACACGATTCCCGAGCAGGTGCAGAAGGCGTTTGAGACCGTCATCGCGGCGCGGGATGCGGCGCTGGCGCTTGCGCAGGAGCGATGGAAGGCGAGCCAGGGCGTGCAGGGATGGGAATTGGACGACGCCGCGATGGGCGTGCTGAAGTCGCGCGGGTTTGAGAACGGCATCAAGCATCGAACGGGGCACAGCCTCAGTCAGGGGCCGCTGGTGCATGGCCTGGGGATGAACCTGGACAACCTGGAAACGCACGACACGCGGCCGATGTTGACGGACACGGGGTTCACCATTGAACCAGGGGTGTACTTTCCTGAGTTCGGCATTCGGAGCGAAATCAACGTCTATGTCGATGCGGCGCAGGGGCCGGTGGTGACCAGCCGCATACAACGCGAGTGGATCCGTGTGTGAGGCGCGCGGGCGGATCGGCCTTGCGGTTGCCGGAATCGGTCAAAAACGGGTGAACGTATGGTTGTGTGAACATGCAATCCCCCTTCGAGCACAGATCCTCGCAGGGTGATGGCCCATCGTCAACGATATTTTTCGTATGTACGCACATTTGCGCACAAACGCGTACATTGTGCGTAAGTTTTCCCGATTCCCGGGTTTGCCTTGGGACAAACCACCCGTTCAGGGGATGCATGCGGATCGAGCATGAGTCCGTGGGGACATCAGCGGATCGTGCATCGCGGAGCGCGAATCGCTCGGCACTCGAAGGGTTCACTCACGGTCGGCATTACGCGCGGATCGATGCAGGGCGAGGTTCATCGTTGAGTGCGAGGCGGCACATCATTTCGATGCCGGCACTGATGGCTTCGTCGTTGAAATCGAACTCGGCCTGATGCAACTGGGGCACATCGCCCATGCCGGAGGGCTTGAGGCCGAGCAGGAAGAAACAGGCAGGGGCGATGCGGCCGTAATAACTGAAATCTTCACCACCCATCGTGGCGTTAGGCACTTCGTGGACTCGGTCATCGCCAAACGTCGCGCGCGCGACTTTGAACACCTCCGCCGTGGCGGCGGGGTCGTTGATGGTCGCGGGATACCCATCGTGCCAATGGATCTCGGCGAGGCATCCGTGGGCCTGGGCGGTGGATTCGATCAGGCGATAGAACGCGCTCTTGGCTGCCTGGCGTACCAATGGCGAGAGGGTTCGCACCGTGCCCACGAGGCGCACGCGGTCGGGAATGATGTTGTTGGCCGTGCCGCCTTCGATGACGCCGACAGAGACGACCACGGCCTCGGTGGGCGAGGTGGTCCGTGAGGCAATCGTCTGCAAGGCGGTGACGACATGGGCCGAGGCCACGATCGGGTCGTGCCCGAGGTGGGGGTAGGCGCCGTGGGCCTGGGTGCCGCGGATGAAGACTTCAAAGTCATCGGTCGCGGCGAGCAGGGGGCCTGGGCGGGTGGCCACGTGGTTGAGGGGGAGTTGCGGCCAGCCGTGCAGGCCGAAGACTCGACCGACCGGCGGGCCGAGGCCGCCTTTGTCGTCGCCGGCGAGCGCGCCTTCGTCGCACATCAGGCCGCCGCCGCCGCCGCCTTCTTCGGCGGGTTGGAAGAGGAAGGTGACAGGATTGGGGCGGTGAGGGGTCGCGGCGAGCACGCGGGCCGCGCCGAGGAGGATCGCCGTGTGTCCATCGTGGCCGCAGGCGTGCATGACGCCCTGGTTGGTGCTGGCGTAGGGACGGTTGGTGTTTTCGAGGATGGGAAGGGCATCCATATCCGCGCGGAGGGCGACGGCGGGTCGTGCCTGTCCTGTGGTGGCGGCGAGGTGAGCGACCACGCCGGTGCCTTTGGCGTATCCGGCCTTGAAGGGAATGCCGAGGCGTGTGAGCTCCTGCTGCACAAAACGGCTCGTGCGTTGTTCCTGGAAGGCGAGTTCGGGGTGGGCGTGAAGGTCGCGCCGAATGGTGATGAGATCGGGGAGTTCACGCGTGATGAGGGCGAGAAGGTCTGTGGACATGGGCGAAAGTGTAGTGGGGGTGGCGCACTGGCCGAAGCGCCGAGCGCAGGCAGGCGCATGGGGGCGTGCGTGTTACGGCTTATCTTCGCTGTTGCGTTTCAGGTTGCCGAAATAGCGTTTGACGAGTTCCTGCCGATCGCGGGGGATCTGCTGTGAATCGATGGCTTCGCTGGCGACCTGTTCGGCGGCTTCGACGGCCTGCACGAACTCGGCGCGCGATTCGCCGATGATCTGAGGACCATCAACAAGCGTGCTGGCGATGATCGGGCCATCAGGCTGTTCACCTATAGAGCGTTCTTTGCGGATGGTGAATTGCTCAGTGGTATCGCGCGGGGTTGCGCCGATTTCGGGCGTGCCGCCGAATCCGGCCTGGTGTCCGCCCCGGTCGGGAAGCATGGAAGGCCCTTGGCCCGCACCCTGGGTCTGTGCGAGCATCATGTGCAGACGAGCAAGGCCCTGTTCGGCGGCCTGATCACCGGCCTTGCACTCGGCCTGCTGCATGCCCATTTCCTGGAGCATCTGGCTCATCATCGCGAGGGCGTCGGTCATGGATTGCTCGTCGCCCTGGCATTCACCCATGTTCTGCATGCACTCCTGAAGTTGCTTGAGATCGGCGGATGAGGCGAGTTGGGCGGCGAGTCGCGTAAGTTCTTCGCGTTGTTGGGGCGTCAGGTTCGCGAGTTGCTGCATGGCATTTTCAAGCCCTTGGTTCATCGATTCGAGATCACCTGCCTGTTGCGCGAGGGCTTCGGCGACCTGTCGGGCCTCCTCGGCGGTCATCCCCGCGTTCTCGAGCGCGGAAGCGAGCGAGCCGGCCGCGGCCTCTTGTTGTTGCGCGATGTCGTCAAGCTGCTGGGCGAGTTGCCGGGCTTGTTCTTCCAGCGTCTGGCGTTCTTCGGGTGAGAGTTCAGACATGCGTTCGGCCATGGCGCGCAGGGCGTCCTGAGCGCCGGCGAGGTCTCCTCGGGCGAGGTGACGGCTGACCTCAGAAAGCGGCCCATCGCCCGGCCGACGAAGCTGCTTGAGGGCGTCGGAGAGCGCACGCTGGTGTTCAGGAGCGAGACTCTTTCGCTGATCTTCGAGGCGCTGGGCGGCGGCGGTGAGCTGCTTGACCATGGCCTGGCGGATGTCTTCGGGGGATTTGGCGCGGCTGAGCTCGGAATCCTCGGGAGGTTCGAGGGCTTCGAGACCGGCCTGGCGGAGCAGGTCGTCAAGCTGCTGCTGCGTGGCCTGAAAATCCTGCCGGGCGAGGCGCAGTTCGTTCTGTTGCTCGCGCGAGGCCTGCTGTTCGCGGTCGCGGCCGAAAAGGTCAAGTTCGGGCATGGCGATCCATGCGAGTGCAAGCGCCAGCGCGGCATAGGCGGGGTACGGCCAGGCGCGAGGGGTTTCGATCGGCACGACACGTTTGAGTTGCACCTGGATTGCCGCACGCTCAGTGGTTTCGAGCACGGCGAGGGACCAGGGATCGGTCTGGCCTTCGACAGTGAGGGCAGTGCTGAGACTCTCGCGCAGCTGGGCGCGATGGTCGAGGATGCGGGCGACGGCGGCGCTTCGGGGGCGCGCAAGCCAGGTCCAGACGATCATGCCAAGGAGCACGCCGCCGAATGCGAGCGCAGCGGCAAGTGGCCAGTTGACGGAAAAGCCGAAAACGCGCGCGCAGAGGACAAGGGCGGTCAGCGCGGCCAGGCCTGCCGTGAGGGAGAGCGTGAGGTTCCTCAAGGCGAGGTTGGCGGTGAGTCGTCGAGCGGCGGAGCGGATGAGGCGGTGGGCGGTCTGCATCGCGGTCTCCACGGAGGTAGAGTCGGCCCTAGAAGATCGTACCCTTGCGAGGGGGGAGCGGTTCAGTTCTTGTTGGGAAACGGGGATGTCACGGTTGCAGCCTGAAGGCACAGGGGAGAAGATCGGGTGGTGGATGGAACGTCCGAGAACTCGCGTGGTCTTGAAGCGGAAGGCGCGCGAGGCCGGCCGCGGCGCGGAGCGTGGAGGAGGTGGCTGGGCGAAGGGGTCGTGCAGGATCCCCGGTCGGTCCGGGCGTGGGAGCACACGCTTGCGGGGCGCTGGCTGCCAGGGGTTCACTTGGTGATGGGGGCGGCGTGCTGCGTCGCTGTGAGTTTTCCGATTTCGGTACTGGAGTTTGCGATCGCAATCACGGCGGTGGCTACCGTGGTGCGAATCGCGGGGACGTGGCGACTGGTGGTTGCGGCGCTGGCGCACCCGATCGTTATTTGTACTCTTTTGTGGGGCTTGTGGCTTGTGGCTGGGGTGGCGTGGTCGGCCGACCCGCGTGCGGGGTGGAGCGATGCCGGGCGGATGCGGCTGGCGCTTGTGCTCGTTGCGCTCTGGCCGCTTGCGCATCGGCGAGGGGTGTTGATTGCGGCGTATCTCTGCGGGTTTGCGGTCGGGCACGTGATGCAACTTGTGCAGGTGTTCGGGGGGCGGACGTTTCTGGAAGGGTTGATCAGTACGACGATGTCTCCGGACCGAATCTCGGGGTGGTGGGGGCCGGTGTCGGGCGGCTCGATGCTGTGCGTGCCGCTGGGGATGCACATTTGGGCGGCGGTGCACGGGCGGGGGCGGTGGCGTGCGGTTGCGATAACGGGCGTTGCGGTGACTTTCGCGGCGATTCTTGCGACGGGAACGCGCGGGGCGTGGGTGTCGGCAGCGGTGCTGCTGGTGATCGGCGGCGTGTGTGCCTGTCGGCGGGGGCGACGCCGAGTGCTGGTGATCGGCGCCGGGGCGTTGGCGGCGGCGCTGGCGGTGGCCTGGCTGGTTTTCGGGGATGTGCTGGCATCGCGCGTGCGGGATGCAAGGAATGAACTTGCCGCGGCGCAGGCAGGTGAGGTCGAGACGAACATCGGGGCGCGCCTGGTGATGTGGGAGACAGCGATCGCGGCGTTTCGAGCGCACCCGATCAAGGGCGTAGGTACGGGGGGGTATGCGGCATGGGGTCGCGAGGAACTTGCGAGAACGTCGCCGGAACTTGATCCGCGGCTGGTGATGGATCACGCGCACGGCATGTATGTGCATACCGCAGCGACGGGTGGCGTGGTGGGGTTGGTGATACTGGGTAGCCTTCTCTTCGTGGTGGCGTGGTGGGGGGGGCGTGATGATCCGGCGGCCGGGGAGCGATTGCAGGCAAGCGGGTATTCGTCCTCGATACGCCTCGGGTTGGTGGGGCTGCTGATCGCAGCGATGTTTGAGACCGTAACGGTGGGCATGCGTGTAGGGGTGCACCTGTGGATGATGGCCGCCCTTGCGCCGGTATGGGGCGGAGCGATCGTGCGCGCACGGGATGCGAGGCCGCGAGGGTGAACATCGCCGTCATCGTCGAGTATGTGCGCGATCTTCCATGGGCGCCGAGCAAGTGGGCGACCGATGCGGCCGAGGGGTTGCGCCGCCGCGGGCACAGGGTGGTGATGGTGTGCGACGGGGCGGATGACGGGGCGCGGCTCGCGGCGGGTGTGGATGAGGCATACGTGCGGCGGCCGGCGCGTCGGGTTCGAGACCGGCGGCCGCTGGCGTTTGCGCGATGGGCGCGGCGACAGCTGCATGCGATCGAAGTTGATGCGACGATTTCGTGCTCGTCGCTTGTGGAGGGTTCGATCGAGCTTTGGAGCGGGATGTCGGCGCTGGGCGAGTTGGGGCAGATTGTGCGTGAGCGATCGGCCGCGTCGGTGTTTTTGGAACTGGCGCATCATCGAGGGTTGTTGTCGGCGGTGATGGGTGAACGGCGCGTGCGAAGGAGAGCGAAGGGTGAGAAGGTCGGTGCATGGGGGGCGAGCAGGCTCGAGGCTACGGACGTGGATGATGTGCTGCGCAATCGCGTGCGCGGTGCGCTTGGGATCAACGTAGATGAGCGGGTGTTCCTGATCGGCGCGACGCACAGACACCGACCGGGCATCAGGGAGATGCTTGCCGGGCTTGGGATGTTCCAGCGTGGCGGGGGCGGGGGTGTAGCGATTGTGATCGGCCGAGAGACATATTCGCTTTCGGCCATGGCCGGGTCGGCGGGGGCGCAGGTGCGATGCCTCGGCGCGATGCGCGACATGGCGGCGGTGCTGGCGGCGGCGGATGTGGTCGTTGCGGCGGGGGATGCATCGGGTGAAGGGGGTACGGGGCGCTTCGTGGCCGATGCGCTGCATGTCGGCCGGCCGGTTCTTTGCGATGCGGGGGCGAGCGGCGCGGAATTGCTGGAGTCGGTGAATTCTCAGGGCGAAGCGCCTGGCGCGTGGGTTTCGAAGCGGACGGCGGGGGCGTGGTGCGAAGCGTTTGTCGAGTTGATGGAAGCGGGTACGTATGCGCGTGCGCAGCGCGCTGCGCAACGATTGCGCGGCACGTTGTCGATGGATGCGTGGATCAGCCGCTTAGAAGAATCGCTGGCTGCACGGGCTTCGCGCTGAGCGGCCGGGGGCCATGCGGAAGTGCGTCAGTCTTCGTGGTGGTGGGGTTTATAGGCGGCGATGACTTCCTGTTGGATGTGGGGCGGGGTGGGTTCGTCGTGGCTGAAGTCGATGGTGTATGACCCCGCGCCGCCCGTCATGCTCTTGAGTTGGGTGGAATAGGTCTGTAGTTCGGCGAGCGGGACGTGGGCCTTGATGAGGCAGACATCTTCGCCGAGCATCTCGGTGTCCTGCACACGTCCGCGACGTGTCGAAAGGTCGCCGGTGATGTCGCCCATGAACTGGCTGGGGCAGGTCACTTCGAGAAGGACGATGGGTTCAAGAAGCACCGGCCGCGCCTTGGCGACAGCGTCGATGAAGGCGTATTTCCCGGCGGTGATGAAGGCGATTT
Organism: Phycisphaeraceae bacterium; assembly: GCA_019636695.1. Lineage (GTDB taxonomy): Bacteria > Planctomycetota > Phycisphaerae > Phycisphaerales > UBA1924 > JADLCM01. Next base: position 657,790 of record JAHBXD010000002.1, on the reverse strand, counting down.
CCTTGGAGTCTACGGCGTGGTATTTGCCGTCGGTGACGCATACGCGGATGCCGCGCATGGGGTAGCCGGCAACAGCGCCGTCGGAAATGACCTGGCGACACCCCTTTTCGATCGCGGGCATGAACTGGCGCGGAATTGAACCACCGAAGGTCTCGTTGACGAACTCAAACCCTTCGGGATGGTCCGGGGGGAGCGGCTCGACGCGGAGGAAGACTTCACCGAACTGCCCGGCGCCGCCCGTCTGTTTTTTGTGGCGATGGTGGCCATCGGCGTTTGCCGTGATGGTCTCCTTGTAGGCGACCTTGGGCGGCGAGGTGATCAGTTCGATGTTGAACTGGTGCTGGAGTTTTTCGAGGACAACGCGAAGGTGCAGTTCGCCCATGCCCTGGAGAACGGTCTGCCGCGTTGCGGCAATGCGGTCGAGCCGCAGGAAGGGGTCTTCAGCGCAGAGTTTCTGGATCGCGGTGGAGAACTTGGTTTCGTCGGCATGGTTTTTGAGTTCGATCGCCAGGCCGTACATCGGCGAGGGAAGGGGGAGCGGTTTGAGGTGCACGGTGTCCTGATCGTGGCTGGTGTGCAGCACGGCGTCAAAGACGAGTTCATCGAGTTTGCTGATGGCGCCGATGTCGCCCGGGCCGATTGCCTCGACCTCGACGCTCTCCTTGCCCTGGCGTTTGAGCAGGTGCCCGATGCGCAATGGTTTCTTCTGATCGCCGATGAGCACTTCACTCTTGGCCTTGATTACGCCCTGATGCACCTTGAAGACACCCAGCTTGCCTACAAACGGATCGACGGTGATCTTGAAGAGGTGCGCAAGCAGCGGCAGCTCGGGGTCGGGTTTCGGCTCGTACGAGACAGTCGAGTCTTCCACGCGCTGAAGGAACGGACGCGGGTTGCCCTCCAGCGGGCTTGGCAGCAGGCTTGCGAAAATGTGCAGCAGGTCGTCGATGCCGACCCCCGTCCGGGCTGAGCAATAGCAGATCGGCACCAGGTGGGCATCGCGAAGCGCCTGCTCCAGTGCATCGTGCACTTTGTCGCCGTCGAGCGCGGCGTTGCCCTTTTCGAGATAGGTCGTCATCAGTTCGTCCTGCACTTCGACGATCTGCTCGACGATCTGCTGATGCGCATCGTGGACGCTTGAAAAATCGGTCGAGTCTCCTTCAGCGTCCGAGCCGTCATGCTCAAGAACATTGATGACCTTCGCGCCGCCGCCGGAGGGCAGGTTGATGGGAAGGCAGACCGGGCCGAAGACCGATCGAATGCGCTCGGTGAGCGCCTCCAGATCAGCCTCAGGGTGATCGATTTTGTTGACAATGATGACTCTCGGCAGGCGGCGGTCGCTGGCGATGGTCATCAATCGGCGCGTCGAGCTTTCAATGCCCTTCACCGCGTCGATGACGACCGCGACGGTCTCGGCCGCCGGGAAACACGCGATGGCCTGTCCGAGAAAGTCGGTTCGCCCGGGCGTGTCGATGATGTTGACCCAATGTCCCTCATGTTCGAAATGCAGCACGCTCGGACGAAGCGAGTGCTTGTGATGCTTTTCTTCGTCGCTCCAGTCGCTGACCGTATTCCCCTCTTCGACCGATCCCATGCGGGTGATGGCCTTGGTCGCAAAAAGCAGCCGCTCGCAGAGGGTCGTCTTGCCGGAGTTGCCGTGGCCTGTGATCACAATGTTGCGAATGTCGGCAGGGTTGCGTACAGCCATCGGAATCCTCCTTGGCCCGTGCGGGCCGGGTGAAACCGGGCAAGCGCGACCTGACTCGCCCGGAACCAGTGTTGCTCCCACGCGCTGCCTTGGGCAAGGCGCATAGGGATGAATCGGTAGTGTAAACAAACCGTCAAGCCCGGGACGGGCAGGTTCGAAATCCATCGCGACCGCCGAACAATCAGCGCTGCGAGCGCCCCGAGGCGCGGAAGCGGGTTTCGGACATACTGTCGAAGTGGTCACGCAATGCCGCATACACCGCCCGAAGTCCATCCAGCAGGGCCATTTCGGCCAGTTCGGCGTTGTGCGCACGGGCGAACTCGACAGTCAGAATCGGCACCCCTCGATCCTTCCCGACGAACGATCCCAGGGATCCCGGCGTTGCGTAGCCCATCTCGGGCCGCACCGTCCAGCGTGGATCGGTCAGGCTTGCGGCTTCCGCGAATCGCTCGGCCAGGTATCCCGCCGGGCCGTCAAAGTTGACAAAGGGGTCTCCCCGGCGGATCGCATGAAGCACGATCACGACATCTGGGTTGAACGAGTGCAACTCGTCAAAGAGTACCGCTGACTCCGGCTCACTCAGAGGGGTTGCGCCTCGCGAGGTGTGCGGTGTGAAATTTCTAGCGGGGAAATTGCGATTCAGGTCGATTCCCCGAATATTGGTGCGCATGTCTGCCGCGGTGCCGTCGGGGTTGACATCAAGAATGATGCGGAGCGTCGGCCCGTCTTGACCGCCGCAGGCAAGGAAGCTGCCGCTCTCGCTCGCGATCAGGCGTTCGAGCGCCAGGCGGCCCCAGGGTTCGTCGCCGTGGATCGAACCGACCAGCAGTATGCGGCGAGCACCCGAGCCGACGGTGCGGGCAAGGATCGGGCGACCTTCGATCGATTGCCCGATCGTGCTCCACGTCCACGCGTGGATCGAAGGCACATCAGCAGGCCCGCTCGGCCGATGCACGCAGCCGAAGAGGGCGGCACACAGGGCGATCAGCGCCAGCGGCCCCGCGGCGGCCCGTCGCGATGAAGTGAGCGAAGGGTGGTTTGGCATAGGTACTTTTACTGACACCTCAGAAATTATGAATACCTGCGGGGTCCGACGGTTCGCGAACAATAATTGGGCTTGTGGACTGCCTGGGGATTCCTCTAAACTCGGGTGGTCTCGGTGGTTGGCCGACGGTTCGTCGGGCCGAGACGCCGGCGAAGTCCCAAGGACGCGGCATCGCCGGAGCGGGGGGCTTTGCTTTTTCGGCATATGCAGGAGGTTCTCGTGATGTCATTGCGCAGATGGGGTCTGGCGCTGGTCGTGGCGATGGGCGCGGCAGCAGCAGGCGCCGACGACGCCCTCAGCCCGCCGGTTGTTGATGTTTCACGCATCAGCGCCAAGGCGGCTCTGGAGGCGGACGCAACGCTTCAGTATTCACCAACGAACATATTTGTGCACTTTGCTCCCGAAGTCACGGATCGGATGCGTGAACAGCTGCTTGAGCCGGTCGGCGGGCGCATCGTGCTGACGTACACACTTGTACCGGGTCTGGTGCTGGTCGCGCCGGAGGTCGATGTGGAGCATGCGGTGCAGGTGCTCGCCGGGTTGCCTGGGATCGAGTACGCCGAGTTCGACTGGGTCTGCCGCACGGCGGGCGTGCCGAATGATCCGTCTTTCGGTCTGCTTTGGGGCATGCACAACACGGGCCAGGTGATCGGCGGATCAACGGGGATCGTGGACGCCGACATCGATGCCCCCGAAGGCTGGGACATTTTCACGGGCGATCCGAATTTCGCGATCGCGGTGATCGACACCGGCGTGCTCTGGTCGCATCCGGATCTTGCGCAGAACATCTGGACGAATCCGGGCGAGATCGCCGGCAACGGGATCGATGACGACGGCAACGGCTACATCGACGATATTCGCGGGTGGGATTTCTACGACAATGACAACAACCCGACCGACCCGAGCAGCCACGGAACGCACGTGGCGGGCACTATCGGCGCTGTCGGCAACAACGGCATCGGCGTCACCGGGGTGGCATGGAGATGCAAGATCGTGCCGCTGCGGTTCCTCGGCCCCAACGGCGGCTTCACATCGGACGCGATTCTCGCCGTGCAGTACTGCACGACCAAGGGCATCAAGGTATCGAATAACTCGTGGGGCGGCGGCGGGTACTCCACCGCGCTCTTCAATGCGATCAACGCGAGCCAGAGCGTCGGCCATATCTTCGTTTGCGCCGCGGGCAACGATAACGTCAATATCGACTCGTCGCCGCGATATCCCGCTTCGTATACCTCAAGCAACCTGATCGCGGTGGCTGCGACCACCAATCGCGATGCCCGGTCGGGGTTCTCCAACTACGGGGTGACCAGCGTCGATCTCGGCGCCCCGGGCACCAACATCTACAGCACCGTGCTTTCCAACGGCTACGGGTATAAGAGCGGCACTTCGATGGCTTCGCCCCATGTGGCTGGCGTGGTCGCGATGGTCTATGCCCAGAACCCGACGTGGACGTGGACGCAGGTCCGTAATCGCGTTTTCTCTACCGTTCGGCCCACCAACGCCATGAACGGCCGAACCGTGACCGGCGGCGTGGTCAACCTCGCCGCGGCGCTTATGCCCGCGGTGAACACCCCTCCGGTGGTCACCATCACTTCGCCTGCCGACGGGGCGAGTTTTGACTACGGCTCATTCGTGGCCTTGAGCGCAACGGCGATCGACGCCCAGGACGGCAACATCTCCTCGAGCATCCAGTGGTCGAGCAACATCAACGGGCCGCTCGGCGGCGGGGCCAATATCTCTCGCCAGTTGATCGCGGGCACACACGAGATCACGGCCACCGCGACCGATTCGGGCCAGTTGAGCCACTCGCACACCATTACCATCACGGTGGTCTATGTCGTGCAGGATCCGCCGGCGGCGCCGACTGATCCGCGGACGGCGAACCTGGGCGGGGGTATCGCGCGGGTTCGGTGGACCGATGCATCCAACAATGAAGATGGTTTTGAAATCGAGCGCGAGGCTCGAATCGGCAACAAGTGGTTGAACCCGACGATCGTCGGCACAACCGGCCCCGACACCGGGGAATATATCGACAACCCCGGCGCTGGGCGATTCCGGTATCGCGTACGCGCTTTCAATGCCGCGGGTGCGTCAGACTGGTCGCCGTGGCGGCAGGTTGATGTCACGAACTGATCACCGTCGGATACGATCAGAGCATCAAGGTGAACGCGCGACGGAGGCAACCCTCCGTCGCTTTTTTATTCCTTCGCGTCGTCGGCGGGTAATCGATCGGGGCGATCGCACGCTGCGGAGTGCCATCCGGTACACTCCGTCCCATCGGCGGAGATTGCTCGGCGAGTGTCGATACAGACGATTCGTCGGGCCTGCGCTCGGCAACGCAAGGACGACGAACGATGCAAATCGCCATCGCACTGCTGGCATACGTTGTGGTGAGCCTCTCTGCCTCAGCCGACATCACGGTCGGGCCGGGGGCCGATGTCACGCGTCAGGACGCCAAGTCGGCGCTGGAGGCCGACCCCGCGATGGAGTATTCGCCCACGAGCATCTTCGTGCGTTTTGCTCCATACATGGACCACGCAATGCAGCGCCAGGTGCTCGACGCTGTCGGCGGCGCGGTGGTGCTGCGCTACACACTCGTGCCAGGCCTGATGCTGGTCGATCCGGGTGTCTCTGTCGAGCATGCCGTAGAAGTGCTCGGTGCGATGCCCGGAGTGATCTACTCCGAGTTCGATCTGGTGTATCGCCTTGACGATGTACCGAACGATCCGCTTTTCGGGTTGCAGTGGGGGCTGCAGAACAGGGGCCAGTTCATCGCGGGGGTTTCGGGAACGGCGGGGGCGGATATCGGCGCGGTCGAGGCGTGGAACGAGTTCACGGGCGAGGCGTCGTTTCCCATCGCCGTGCTCGATAGCGGCGTGCAGTGGTCGCACCCTGACCTGGCCGCCAACATCTGGATCAATCCCGGGGAGGTTGCGGGCAACGGCGTCGATGACGACAACAACGGTTTTGTGGATGATATCCGTGGATGGGATTTCTATTCGAACAACAACAATCCCATGGATCTCAACGGGCACGGCACCCATGTCGCGGGAACGATCGGCGCTGCAGGCAACAACGGCGTCGGGGTCACCGGCGTCGCCTGGCAGTGCAGCATCGTGCCGCTGCGCGTGGCGGGTCCGAACGGGCTATTCGCATCAGACGTTATCCGCGCCCTGCAGTATTGCACAGCCATGAACATCCGCGTGTCGAACAACTCGTGGTCAAGTCGCGGTTATTCCGCGGCGATCTTCGACGCCATCAGTGCGATGATCCCTCATGGGCATATATTCGTGTGCGCTGCCGGCAACGAAGGCATCGATATTGATCGCTCGCCCCGCTATCCGGCATCGTACAACCTGCCCAACATGATCACCGTCGCCGCGACGGGCAGCCGCGACCTTCGCGCGGCGTTCACGAATATCGGCCCTTCGCAGGTGCATCTGGGGGCGCCGGGAGTCGAGATCTACAGCACCGCGCTCGGCGGGCGATATGCGTTCCGCAGCGGCACCTCCATGGCTGCACCCCATGTCGCCGGGGTCGTCGCCCTGATCTACGCCCAGAACCCGTCGTGGACATTCACCCAGGTGCGAGAGCGTGTCCTGGGCACTGTTCGTCCGGTCGCGGCGCTCAACGGACGCACGGTCACCGGGGGCGTGGTCAATCTCGCGGCGGCGATCATGCCCGCGGCCGACGTTGCGCCTCGTCAGCCCGAAGGGGTGCAGGTTGTCAACCTGGGGTCGAGGTCGGCCCGTGTGGCGTGGGTCGATGCAAGCACCAACGAGATCGGGTTTGAAATCCAACGCGAAACGCGCTGGAGCAATCTCTGGATCGGCCAGATCATCATCGGCTCTGCGGGGCAGAATCAGACCGTGTTTGTCGATGCTTCGGCGCTGGGGCGGCACCGCTACCGCGTACGCGCATACAACGACGCCGGCGCTTCGGCCTGGTCGCCCTGGCGGGTGGTTGATGTCACCGAGTGATCCGCCGATCGTCAATCAGCCGTTGCGTTGGGGGAGAGCACCGGCTCGCCCGCGTCGCTCTCGGTGATGATGCCCAGCGCGACCAGGGCGTTCAGCGCTGCCTGCTGCTCGGCCTGCTTCTTGTTCGGCCCCCACGCCGATTCAAAGCGGCGGTCGAGAACCTCAACAGCCACCTTGAAGCACTTGGCGTGGTCCGGCCCTTTTTCGTCAAGCACACGATAAATCGGCGGCGGGCTCATCATCTGCTGCGCATGCTGTTGCAGTAGTGACTTGAAGTTCTGCTGGTGCCCAGACAAATAGGCCTGCTCGATCCGATCCCGCAACTGTCCCCGAATGAAGTTCGTCGCGGCGGCATATCCCCCGTCAAGATAGATCGCCGCGATGATCGCTTCGAGCACCGCCGCGGCAAGCGACTGGGGCAACTGGTGATGACCCTGCATGCCCTTGCCGAGGGTGAGCTGTTCATCCAGGCCGAGTTCGCGGGCGATCTCGGCGCATACCCGTCGAGAGACAACCGCCGATTTGATTTTGGTCATCTCGCCTTCGAGCAGGTCCGGGAACCGCTTATAAATCATCTCGCAAACCACCATGCCCAGCACGGCGTCGCCGAGAAACTCCATGCGTTCGTTGGACTGTGAGCGGACTTCGGCAATCGAAGCGTGCCGCAAGGCGACCTCAAGCAGGTTCTCGTCAGTAAACCGATAACCGATCGCCTGCTCGACAGATGTCCGGAGCGACTGATCCATAGCGCTTTCCTGTCGGCGGAAAAAACCGCCGGCTTGGGTGGAAGCGCCTGAACGGGGGGTCACCTGACCCGCCCGGTCGCGATCGCTCGGAGATCGGCCCCCGCAGGAGGACGGGACGACCGCCGAGCCATCGCGCCCGCTTGCGGACGCTTGAACACCCTACTTAGTAGGCAGAATACCCAACGGTCGGCGTTCTCGCAAGGCTCAGGACCAAACCATCCGAAATCGCCGTGGCGAGCACGCTTCCTGCTGAAGATACGTTGACACCACAGGATCGCCCAGATAAGTCCGATAACTTTGGTATCGGGCTTCCGCTCGCCTCACTCGCAGTCCTCGCCTAACGTACCGACCCATCGAAGTGGGAGACGCAGGTCGAGGATCTGGCCATGAGCACGCACTACCCCAAGAACATCAGCCGTCTCAAGCGCAAACGCTCCATCGGCTTCCGCGCTCGCATGGCCACCAAGGCCGGCCGAAAAATGATGAACCGCAAGCGTCGCCTCGGCCGTTCGCTCAACGTCGCGGACAAGATCTGAGCCTGCCCGCTCGGCGCTTTCCCGATTCAGCCCCGATCCATCGGTGACGGTTCCTGATGCTCCGCAGTCTGAGCCGGGCTTGCAGTGCGCAAATGCTCGCGCAGTCGCTTCGCGAGTTCCTGCCGCACCGCGGCGACGGGCGGGCTCGCCGTGCCGAGCTCGTGCCGCAGGCTGGTGACAGGCCGACCGGCGAGGCCGCACGGCACGATCAGGCGGAACATCTCCAGATCAGGCTCGACGTTGACCGCAAGGCCGTGAAGAGTGATCCAGCGTTTCACACGGACACCGATTGCGCACAGCTTGGCGCCAGGCGAACCATCCGGACCGATCGTCCAGACGCCGGTCGCCGCGGGATCGCGCATCGTGGGCAGCGAAAACGCCGTGCACGTGTCGATCACGGCCTGTTCGAGCAGGCGAAGATAGTCTCCGATGCGCAGCCGACGGCTGTCGATGTCGAGGATCGGGTACACGACAATTTGTCCCGGGCCGTGGTAGGTCACATCACCGCCACGGTCGGTGGGGCAGAGTTCGACGCCGAGCTGAGATAAATGCCCCGGGGGAGCCAGCACGTGGGCGTGGGCCTCGGGCCGCCGCGTCACGGTGATGACGTGCGGGTGTTCGACGAAAAGCAATCTGCCGGGATCGGGATTTCCCGAGAGGCGGGCAGCGAGAACCTCTTCCATGTGGTGCAGTTGAAGGGCGTAGGCGTCGTCGTAGCGTAATACGCCGAGGTCGATGATCCGGGGGGCGGCGGGTGCGGACACGGGAGATCATATCGGTCATGGCCGCACGGGTGCTTATCATCGGCACATGGCACAGGTGCATCCGACGGCAATCGTCGGCCCGGACGTCGAGCTCGGAGAGAACGCGACCATCGGTCCGTGGTGCGTAGTGGATGGGCGCGTGTGGTTGGGCGAGGGTGTCTCACTCCTGGCCCATGTGCACGTGCGAGGTCCGGCGGTGATCGGCCCGCGCACGGTGCTGTATCCGGGGGTGTGCATCGGGTTCCCGGGGCAGGACTTCAAGTTCAAGATCGGCGATCCGACCGCGGGCGTCGTGATCGGGGCGGACAGCATTCTGCGTGAGCATGTGACGGTGCATGCCGCGACCAAGTCCGAAATGCCGACGACGGTCGGCGATCACGTGATGATGATGGTCAACGCCCATGTGGGTCACGACGCCCGGGTGGGCGATCGGGTCATCATGGTGAACAACAGTTGTATCGCGGGCCACGCGCAGGTCGCCGACCAGGTCACCCTCTCCGCAGGGTCGATGGTGCATCAGTTCGTCCGCGTCGGGCGGATGGTCTTCTTCCAGGGCAAGGGGGGGGCGTCGCTTGATGTTCCGCCCTTCTGCGTCGCCGTTCGCGATAACACCCTCGCGGGCGTGAACCTCGTGGGCATGCGCCGAAGCGGCATGCCCCGAGAGCACATCACGATTGTCCGCAGCGTGTTCAACCAGGTGTTCAAGCGCGTCTGCCCGACCGAGGAAATCCTGGCCGTCCTCGATGCCCGCGCCCCCGAGTGCCCGCCGCTCGAAGAGATGGCGACGTTCATCCGCGCCAGCACACGCGGCATCGCCCCTGGGTTCGGCAGGCCCCCGCGCGGCTGGATAACCTGGCTCGATGACGCCGCACGCGCCCGGCTCGCCCATGCTCAAGACGACAAGGACGATGATGTCCTCTGACGATCACGCGGCCACATGCGGGCAGATGCGACTGAGCGTGCTTGCCAGCGGCTCGGGCGGCAACGCCGCGCTCTTGGAATATACCCTCGGGGCACGGCGGCACGTCGTGCTGATCGACATCGGCATTTCGCCGCGCAGGCTTCGCGCAGCGCTCACCGAGCACAAACTCACCTTCGAAGACCTCTCGGATGTCATGATCACGCACTTTGATCACGACCACTGGGCGCGTGCCTGGTCGGCCAAACCATGGGAGGGACCCACGCTCAGGCTGCATCGGCGGCATCTTCGCCGAGCAGAACGGGCCGGGGCGCTCAACCGCCGTACCGAGCCGTTCACGGATGCGTTCGAGCTGCCCGGCGGTGTCGGTGTTCACGTCGTGCTCAACGCGCACGACGATCTCGGATCAGCCGCGTTTCGATTCCAGTTCGGGCAGGTCAGCCTCGGCTACGCCACCGATCTCGGCCGCGCTTCGGATGCGCTCGTGGAAACCATGCGCCATGTCGATCTCCTGGCGATCGAGAGCAACTACTGCCCGCGTCTTCAGGCGGCCTCGGCGCGTCCGGAGTTTCTCAAGCGCCGAGTCATGGGCGGACACGGCCATCTCTCCAACGAACAGTGCCGAGACGCCGTTTCCCGCATCGAACCGCGCAGACAGGTCGTGCTGCTCCACCTCTCTCGTCAATGCAATACACCTGAGCTTGCGGCGTCGCATCACGCCGGGGCGCCGTATGCCCTGACGGTCAGTGATCAGCACCGGCCCACAGGGTGGGTTGAAGTCGGCTCGGGGCGTCCGGTTCCGCAGGTGCGCATCCAGCCCGACCTCTTCGATGCGCTGACCCCTCGATCCGCGGAGGTTGCACGATGAACGTCCCGATCGAGTGGTGGGCCGGCGGCGGCAACGCTCGTGCCCGGCGCACCGGTATCGATTCGGCATTGGGCCTGCTCGGGCTGCGCCGGGCGTTCGTTGTTGACGGCGTGCGCTATGTCGAGCGAACGGCCGAGCCGCTTCGCCGAGCGCTCGGGGCGCGCGGCCGCGGGTTCAAGGAATACGACGTCACATTCGCCGACGGCGATGTGATGCGCATCCGCGCTACCCGCGAGCGGTTCTATCCCGATCTGATCTCGCAGCGCATCCCGCCCCTGGGCCGGCTCATCGAAGTGCTCGTCCGCCCGGGAATGCGCGTCCTTCAAATCGGCGCCGGTACCGGCCAGACGGCCGCGTGGATCGCCCTGTGCGCCGGGGCATCGGGAAGCGTCGTCGCGCTCGAGCGCGACGGGGAGAGCGTCCGCTTTGCACGTCGGCGATTTCAAGGCGCGAACATCGCCTTCGAGGTGGCGGGGGTCGAGGCGCTTACGGGCGAACTCGACGGGGCTTTCGACGGCGTGCTGGCCGCATCGGGCGTCGAATCCCCCCTCGAACTCTGGCGTGTCGTGGTCCCCGGGGGGTGGTTGCTCGCGGGTGATGCTCTGGCCGGTGCGCTCCGAGATGCTCTGCCCTCCGTCGGCCCCCTCGGGGAGGCCGTGGGCGATGCCGCGATCCCGCTTCGTCTGGTCCTCTTCCGAAAGCCAGGTGAAGTTTCGCCCCAGACGCCCCCCCCTCAGGATGAGGATGGCCCCGAAGCGCCCTAGTGTTTCCGCTCATGACGGATGAACCGACCGCATCACCCCAGCGCACCCGTGGCTCAGACACACAGGCCGCCCGCCGCTTCGCAATCGAGGCCGCCCGCAGCCTCGCGGACGATAAATGCGAAGACGTCGCCGTGCTCGACGTCTCGGGCCTGAGTCAGGTCACCGACTTCATCGTCATCGCCTCAGGCACCTCCAGCCGCCAGATGGCCACCGCGCTCGAGCACGTCGGTGAACTCGGGGCTACCGCGGGCTACCCGGTTTTCGGTTCAAGCGTTGACCAGGGTTCTCTCTGGCTTCTGAGCGATTTTGTGGACGTCATCGTCCATGTGTTCGAACCGAACACTCGAGCCTACTACGACCTCGAAATGCTCTGGGGCGATGCTCCGCGCATCCCCTGGGAACGCGCGACACGTCAGGCCGATTGATCCCGATTCCTGGTCGACCGCGCTTCCGCGTCGGGGTGGGCGCTGCCCGACGCGTGAAGTTCCGCCAGTGCGGCCTTCAGCGGGCCGAGATGCGCCGCATAACGCTCGTGCCGCGCTACGGATGATCGATACAGCGGTCTACGCACCTGGTCGTTGCTCGAAGTCGTTGCGATCCGCCCTGTCTCCCAGAATCGAAGGCACCGTTCATCGAAAGCAAGCCCGATGAACTCCAGCAGCCGTCGCGTTTGGCCCTCCAGGTCATCCACCACATCTTCATACCGCACATCGAGAATGCGACCCGGCAGCAGCCGCTTCCAGTGCGCCATCAGCCGCAGATGATCGACATACATCGCACCCAGGCGGCCGAGGTCGCGCCCCTGCGGAAAGTGCCCCGCAATGGACTGAAAAAAGCATGAAAGGCACGTATCCAGCGGATCGCGCAGGGCATGCACGATTTTCGCCCTCGGAAAAAGCACCGAGATCAGCCCGACGTGGCGGTAATTCAGCGGCGCTTTGTCCGTCACGCGCTGCGCTTGGGGGGCCATGCCTGAAAGGCGAGCGAGATATCGTCGCGCCCGCGTGGCCGCATCGTCGCGGCTCAGCACGGAGAGGTCGGCAAGATACATCCCGCGCGAACATTGGTGCACCATGGCATGAATGTCCGGGAGTTCGCCCGCGCCGAAGGCCGAAGGGTGCGCATCCACAATCTGCTCGATCAGCGTCGTGCCCGAGCGCGGCATTCCGACGATGAACACCGGCCGCGGATCGTCAACCCCCCAATCCGCCCGCGCGGCAAGCGCCTCGGGTGTCCATGCGCTGATCACCCGTTCGACCTGCGCACGCTCGGCCGATGCATCCCACGGCTCAGGCGCAAGGGCATGCCCGCGCGTTACGGCCGCGAAAGCCTCGTCATATCGCCCGAGACGGTCAAGCACCCCGCCGAGCCTGATCAGCAGCAGCGATCTGCGCCGCGGCGTCAGCGATGGGTCATGTTCGAGCGCGAGCATCAGGTCCGCGGCCCGGGCACACGCTCGGGCATCGTGCGCCACGCGCCCGTAGGCAAGCACCAGCGAGGCATCGCGGGGTGATCGATCAAGCGCGGGTTCGAGCAATGCCGCGGCATCTTCATTCCGGCCCGTAAAGTGCAGCAGGTCGGCCTTCGCCGCGATTACCGGCCGATCGTCGGGGTGCGCGGCCAGGTGCCGATCGAGCAGCGCCGACGCTTCGTCGATTCTGCCGAGATATCGCAACGATGTCGCCAGCGCCGTTACCGCTTCAGGCGAAGATGCGCCCGAAGCGTTGGCACGCTCAAGAAACTGCAGGGCGATCTCGTGCTTGGAGATCGACGCGAAGCACATCCCCATCATCAGGTTGACGCCCGGATGGTGCGGCTGCTCCTGAAGCAGTTGCTCAAAAAGCGCCACGGCCCCGCGGGCATCACCCGCGCTGAAACGGCGGCGGCCCTCTTCAGCCATGGCCGACATCTGTTGCGGCGACAATCGAGTCATGCACCCGATTCTACGGGTTCGCGGTGCATGGAAGACTCTTCAGGTGCATGCTCGCGCTCAGAGCGAAAAAAGAAGGTGGGCGGCGCCCGGCGGCGCCGCCCGGAGGATCGACGGCAAGCGACGCATCGGCCGTCAGTCGAACAAAGGCATCCGAGGGGGCCGCACGGCCCTCATGGCATCATGGCCGATCGTGATCGTCGCGGTGCCCGAGAGTGACAACCGGTCGCACACCAGGAGATCACCCATCTGCGGTCCGGAACCTGCGATCGAACTCGTGCCGACGAGATTCACCAACGCACCGGGTACGTAGATTCCACCGAAGATTCGCATGGTGCTCCCACCTCGCAGGTGCAGCGTGCTGGTGTTCGAGGCCGGCTGCGAGATCACGACATTGGCCAGAAATCCCTCGAGTGATGGGGTCAATGTCACTCCGGCGTTCCCGCGGAGATCGAACGAACCGTTCAGATTCACCAGATGCACGCCCGAGCCGGTCAACGAGCCTCCGGTCATACGAAAACCGTTGCCGAACACGTACACCCCGGGGGCGAGCGTCACATCGGCGTTGTTGCTCGTGAAGACCACCTCCGACGGGTAATACCCCGGTTGCATCGTGATCGGCCCTGACGCCTCCGGCGACGGCCTGACAGGCAACGCTTCATGATGCGGGAAGATCATGTGCTGCCACGGATCTTGAAACGGCGCTCCCCCGATGGTCACGGCCCCTGTACATTCCGAACGGCCGTTGAAGCGCGTTCCTCCCACGACAAAAAGCTCGGGAACATCAAGCGTGCAGTTGCCGACCGTGTCGATCGCCCGCGGCGAGGCCGAGTTCACGTACACCGCGCGAGCGGGCACATGAATGCTTGCATTGCCGTTCATGCTGAGCGCGCCGTCCGCGCTGGGGTTGAGCACAATGATCCCCGATACCCGGGCGCCCTGCGCCGAAGCGCTTCCGGCGATGGCGGCGATCCCGACGATGGTGGCCAGCGTGCGCACTTCTTTCTCCTTGCATGATCGCGAGGCTTCGGTCCGTCTCCAAGGGTGGAACGTGGTTCCACGGCCTCGTCTAGACACACCTTCAAAAACAACCTCCCCTCAGGCCAGCATGTCACCTCGACATGCACCACCCGCCTGCCGCTTTGCGCCGACAAGGGAAACTGGGGGAGTTGCTCCCGACGTTCCTGCATCCCGGGCGGGCTGGGGCGATCACCCCGCTACCATCCGCCGATGAGCATCAATCAGGCCTTGGCGACCCGGTTCGAGCAGATCGCCCAGATGCTCGAACTTCTCGGTGAAGACAAATTTCGCGTCAATGCCCACCAGAAAGCCGCGCGCGTCGTCAGCGACCTCACCGATGATCTCGAAGCCCTCGCCTCAGATCGGAAGGCCCTGCTCGCGATCGAAGGTATCGGTCCCAAAGTGGCGGACAAGATCATCGAGTTTGTGACGACCGGAAAAATCGCCGAACACGTCGATTTGCTCGGCAAAGTTCCTGCGGGACTTCTCGATGTGCTCCAGGTTCCGGGTCTCGGCCCAAAGACCGTTCAGGCACTCTGGAAGACCCTCGGCGTCGTCGATATCGCAGGTCTCAAGCGCGTGCTCGCCGACGGTTCGATCATGCAGGTGCCGCGCATGGGCGCCAAGACCGTGGACAACATCAAGGCCGCGCTCGCCTTTATGGAAAGCAGCGGCGCCCGCCTGCACTTGGGCATCGCCATGCCGGTCGCCGAATCCGTCGTCGCGCGCATGCGTGC
The DNA here is from genome assembly GCA_019636695.1 of Phycisphaeraceae bacterium. Classification (GTDB taxonomy): domain Bacteria; phylum Planctomycetota; class Phycisphaerae; order Phycisphaerales; family UBA1924; genus JADLCM01. The sequence continues at coordinate 642,773 of JAHBXD010000002.1, read as the reverse complement.
GATCAAGAGCGTGAGCCGTGCGGCATACGCAGGATCACTCCGACGCGGTCGCGAAACGATCGGCGATATCGACATCCTCGTCGAGACCAACGACCCGAAATCCGCCGCCGAGGCCTTTGTCACCATGCCCGGAGTCCGGCAGGTGCTGAGCCAAGGTGAGGGCAAATGCTCCGTCAGGCTCTCGCTCGAAGCGGTCGGCGGCTCTCGATGGGGCGACGACGAGGCCGACGGCCGCGCTGTGCAGGTCGATCTCCGCATCATCGATGCCGCGGCCTGGGGCGCAGCGCTGATGTACTTCACCGGCTCGAAGGAGCACAACGTCCGACTCCGCGAGCGTGCCCTCAAAAAAGGGCTTACGCTCAATGAACACGGCCTCTTCCCTGACGATCGTGACCCTACGCCCCCCCACAAACGCGGCCTTCGACCCGTCGCCGGGCTCACCGAGCACGAAGTTTTTGCGGCACTCGACCTGCCGTTTATCCCCCCGGAAATTCGTGAAGATCGCGGCGAGCTTGACCACTCCCAAACCCCTCGTCTGCTCGAAGTCGACGACATCAAGGCCGAGTTGCACGCCCACACCACCGCCTCCGACGGAAATCTCGAACTCGACCAGTTGATCGAGGCAGCCAAGACCAGGGGTTTTCACACCATCGCCGTCACCGACCACAGCCGCAGCGCTTTCCAGGCAAACGGCCTCAGCCCCGAGCGCCTCCGTGGGCAGATCCGCGATGTTCATCTGGCGCAAGGGCGACACAAGGGCATCCGCGTTCTTGCCGGAAGCGAGGTCGATATCCTCTCCGACGGCGCGCTCGACTACGACGACGACCTGCTCGCCGAACTCGACCACGTCGTTGCCAGCCCGCACGCCGCGCTGAACCAGGATGCGCGAACCGCCACCGCGCGGCTGATTCGAGCCATCGAACACCCCCTGACACGCGTGCTGGGCCACCCCACCGGCCGACTCATCAATCGACGCAAAGGGCTTGAACCCGCCATGGCCGAGGTGTATGCCGCTGCCCGCGAGCACAATGTCGCCCTCGAAGTCAACGCCCATTGGCTGAGGCTCGACCTTCGCGACTCGCACATCCGCGGCGCGGTCGAGGCAGGCTGCCTGATCGCCGTCAACTGCGATGTGCACCACCCCGCCGACTTTGACCACCTCCGCTACGGCGTGCTGACCGCCCGGCGCGGCTGGCTCGCCCCCGCCCAATGCATCAACACCTGGCCCGCCGCAAAACTCCACGCATGGCTCAAACGTCCCGAGTGATCGAGCATCTTCGCCAGGCAAAGTCGCCGCCGGATCGAGTCGCGACAATCATGCGGAAGCCGCATTGAGGAACTACGCGTTCTGCTCATCCAGGCGCACGGTCTGCTCGCTGAGCGGAGCCTCGGCCGCGGGCGACTGCGCCTGCCGCCCCTGCTGCAACGCCTGCTTGGCCTGTTCGATGAGTTCCTGCATTCGATCCTCGGCAACGCGCAGTTTTTGCGCAAACCGTGTCAGCAACTCCCGCTCGTCCTGCGAGACGCGACCGTCAATCGCCGCGACCTTCCAAAGGGTCACCAGCACCCCTTCGGGATCTTTTTGCTCGTAATCGAACTGCTCTTCAAAAAAACGTTTGTCGGCGAGCGCCCGATCAATCATCGCCTGCAGCGATGCCGCCCCGACACCGACCCGCCTTGCCAGCGCCCGCAGCGCTTCGCGCTGGCGGTCGGTGACTTCCCCATTGATTCCCGCAACGCAGCACGCGGCTCGCAGGATGTCCACGTCGGCCATGATCATGCCCGGGCCTCCTTCGTTCCACGCTCTAGGGTAGTGCTTCTCCCGACACCTGTCCCCCCACCACCGGACGGATCCCATTCGACCGGCGTAGAGTCCACCTCTGGAGGTCCACCATGTCCCAGCCACGTCTGCTCGCCTTCGCCGGAAGCGCCCGCAAAGAGTCCTTCAATCGCAGGCTTGTCGCGGTCGCCGCGGCACAAGCCCAGTCCGCCGGCGCCGTCGTCACACTCATCAATCTGCACGATTTCCCCCTCCCCATCATGGATGAAGACGTTGAGGCCGCCTCGGGCCTTCCCGCACACGCTCGCGCGCTGAAAGATCTCTTCCTTTCCCACCACGGCCTGCTGATTGCCTGCCCCGAATACAACAGCTCCATCACACCCATGCTCAAGAACGTGATCGACTGGGTCTCGCGGCCGGTCCCCGGTGAAGCCCCCCTCGGGTGTTTCAACGGCAAAGTCGCGGCCTTGCTCAGCGCTTCGCCGGGCGCGCTGGGGGGTCTCCGCGGGCTGGTGCACGTCCGGGCGATCCTCTCGTCCATCAACGTGACCGTGCTTCCCGACCAGTTCGCCCTCGGCAAGGCGCATGAGGCATTCAACGCCGAAGGGGCCCTCAAAGACAACGCCAACCTCGACCGCATCCGCGCCGTTGTTGCCCGGCTCGTCCACGTGACCGGCCGCCTCGTCGGTTGATGCGCCGGTCTTCTCGGCCGCTACACTCGACGCCGGCTCCCGACAGGGGCCGCAGGAGCATTGATTCGTGCAACTGCTGGAAGGCATCCCGGTTTCGCCGGGCGTGGTCGTCGGACGCGCCTTCATCCTCGACCAGCCACGGTTGCGCGTCTCCCGCAGGTGTGTTCCGGCCGATGCCGTCGAAATCGAAATCGAGCGATTTGAGCAAGCGCGCCGGGCCTCCATCGAAGACCTCAACCGCGTTCACCACGAAGCCGAAAGCCAGATCGGCCCCGAAGCCGCGAAAATCTTCCTCTTTCACATCGGCATGCTCCACGACAAGGCCCTCATCGGCCCGGTCCACGAACGCATCCGGGAAGACTGCCTCGCCGCCGAGGCCGCCGCCGCCGAAGTCCTCCGCGAATGGAGCGACCGCTTCCTCGCCATGGGCGATTCGGCTTTCACGACCAAGGCCGACGATCTCAACGATCTCTCCGAACGCGTCCTCGGTCACCTCGTCGGCCAGCGCCGACGCCGCCTCGAACAGGCCGGCGAGCACGCCATCGTCGTCGCTCGCGACCTGACCCCAAGCCAGGCCGTCGCCCTCGGCAAGGCAAGGGTGACCGGCTTCGCCACCGACCTCGGCGGCCGCACAAGCCATACCGCCATCGTTGCCAAGGCCCTTCACATCCCCGCCGTCGTCGGGTGCCGATGGATCACCGAACGCGTCTCCGACGGCCAGACCCTCATCGTCGACGGCGATCGCGGGCGCGTCATCATCGAACCCGATTCTGCAACCCTCGATGAATACACGACATACAGCGAGCAGCGGGCTTCCTTCAGCGTCTCCCTCGGCGAACTCACCGGCCTCGAAGCCGTCACCGCCGACGGCGTTCCCATCGAGCTTCTCGCCAACATCGAATTTCCTGAAGAAGCAGCCGAGGCCGTTCAGGCCGGCGCCGTGGGCGTCGGTCTCTACCGCACCGAGTTCCTCTACCTCACCTCCGATGCCGTCCCCACCGAGCAAGACCACTTCGACAGCTACCTCCGCGCGATCGAGCTTCTCGCCGGAAGGCCGCTCACCATCCGCACCGTCGACCTCGGGGCCGACAAATACACCCAGCAGCGCGTCGCCACCCCCGAGCGAAACCCCATGCTCGGAAACCGCAGCATCCGCTATTGCTTCCGCGCGCTCCCCATGTTCCGCACCCAGCTTCGGGCCATCCTTCGCGCCAGTGCTCACGGCCCCGTCAAAGTGATGTTCCCGCTCATCTCAAGCCCGAGCGAGTTCCGGCAGGCTCGCCTCTACGTCCGAGAAGTCATGGAAGACCTCGACGACGAGGGCATCCCCTACGACCGGTCCATACCCGTCGGCATGATGGTCGAAGTTCCCAGTGCCGCACTCCTGATGAACTTCTTCGCCCGAGAAGCCGATTTCTTCTCCATCGGCACCAACGACCTCGTCCAATACACCCTCGCCGTCGACCGCACCAACGAAGAAGTCGCCGGCCTCTACGACCCTGCCCACCCCGCCGTGCTCCGGCTTGTCCGGCATGTCCTCCGCATCGCCGACCGTGCAGGCAAGCCGCCGTCCGTCTGCGGCGAGAGCGCCGCCGACCCCGAATATGCCCTGTTGCTGATGGGCCTCGGCCTGCGTACGCTCTCGCTAACGTCATCCTCGATCCCCGCCCTCAAGCGGGTCATCCGGATGGTCACCATCCAGGATTGCAAGCGGATCGCTGAAAAGGCGCTCACGTTTGATTCAGGGGCCTCCGTCACCGCCTACGTGCGAGACCAGGCCCGAAAGTTGCTGCCCGAGGGGTTCACCGGACGTTCCGGCTCTGATTCCTCGAGCGAGAAAACCAGCGGCGCCGCTCAGCGAGAGTAACGCCGGACGAACCGTCCCCCCGTCGTCATCAGGGCGCTCTGCCCGGGGCCACGATCCGAGTTTCCGTTTCAGGATCGGCCCTCGACGACCCACTGGCCCCCCTCGGAAGCGGCGGGCCTTCCCCCTGTGTTCCGGGGGTTCGCGACCGGGCCGCGCCCGACGCGAAACACTCGACGTTCAGGAGCACGATGCTCCCGCGTCGAAACCGGTGGCCGGCTTCATCCGCTTCGCTCCCCGTGGGTCGCCCCGCACGTGGGGTCCATATGCCCGAAACCCAGATGCTGATCAACTACGCCCCCGGCGACGAATGCCGCGTGGCCATCCTCGAAGACGGCAAGCTCGAAGAGTACTACGCCGAACCGACCGAGCACGTCTCTCGTGTCAACAACATTTATGTGGGTCGCGTCGCCAACGTCGAACCCGCGATTCAGGCCGCATTCGTCGATTTCGGCATCGGCGAAAACGGCTTCCTCCACATCTCCGACCTCCACCCCATGTACTTCGCCGGCGACGACGGCGACGCCACCGAGCGCGTCGGCAAAAAAACCCCGCGCCGCGACCGGCCCCCGATCCAGGAATGCCTCCGCCGCGGAGACGAAATCACCGTCCAGGTGCTCAAAGAGGGCGTCGGAACCAAGGGCCCCACGCTCACCAGCTACCTCAGCATTCCCGGCCGCTACCTCGTCATGATGCCCAACATGGATCGCGTCGGCGTCAGCCGCAAGGTCGAAGATGAAGACCTCCGCCGGCGCATGCGTGAAATCCTCGATCAACTCGAACTTCCCGAAGGCTTCGGCTTCATCCTCCGCACCGCCGGCCTCGACCGCAACAAGACCGAACTCAAACGCGACCTCGCCTACCTCCAGCGCCTCTGGAAAGACATGGAGAAACGCCGCAAAACCGGCAGTCGCCCGCGCCTGCTCTACTCCGAAAGCGATTTGCTCGTCCGCGTCATCCGCGACCAGCTCTCGGCCGACATCAACCAGATCGTCATCGATCACCCCTACGCCCTCCGGCGCGCTGCCCGTTTCATGAAAATCGTCTCCCCGCGCGCGCAAGCCAAACTCATGCACTACACCGGGCGGCAGCCCATGTTCCACGCCTACGGCGTCGAACCCCAGATCCTCACCATGCACGCACGCGAAGTGCCCCTCCCCGGCGGCGGCCGCCTCGTCATCGACGAAACCGAAGCCCTCGTCGCCATCGACGTCAACTCCGGCCGCATGCGCGACGCCCGAGACGCCGAAACCAACGCCTACCGCACCAACGTCGAAGCCGTCGACGAAATCTGCCGCCAGCTTCGCCTCCGAGACCTCGGCGGCATCATCATCAACGACCTCATCGATATGCGCGACATCCGGCGTCGCCGCGAAATCGAACAACGCTTCAAAGACCGTCTCAAGCGCGATCGCTCACGCACCACCGTCGGCTCCATCAGCGAGTTCGGCATCCTTGAAATGACGCGCCAACGCATGCGCGGCAGCCACGAACGCCAGCACTTCGCCGAGTGCCACGTCTGCCGCGGCCGGGGCGTCATCCAGAAAGCCGCCAGCGTCGTCAGCGATGGCCTCCGCGAACTCGCCCTCCTGCTCAGTTACGAGCACATCGCTCGCGTAGAGATGGTCGTCGGCCCGCGCGTCGCCGGTGCGCTCCTCTCTTCCAAACGCAATCTCCTCAGCCGCATCGAACGCTCCAGCGGCAAAGTCGTCGAAGTCCGCGTCAGCGAAAGCGTCCCCATCGACCGCGTCAGCTTCTATGCCTATGAAGCCGGCGGCGCCGACATCGCCATCGATCGCCTCCCCGAAATCACCGGCAAGCCCCAGATCGAACCCTGGGTCGCCGATCCCGCCGACCTCGCCGACGAAGAACTCGTCGAACTCGAACCACTCCCCGACCTCGACGCACCCGAACCTGATCTCCCCGACGAACCGCTCCCGGGTGAGACCATCGAAACTTCAGAAGAGTCGCAAGACGCTTCCCAATCCGAAGAGGCTTCCCGACGCCGTCGCCGTCGCCGCCGTCGGGGCGGCGCCGCTCAACCTTCCGCACAGGCTCAGCCCTCGGGCGAGAAGCCCTTGCCCGCTCCCTCCACCGCTCCCCCCAAGAGCGAGGCGGCCCAGCCCGCCGCCGAAGGCGAACCCGGCGACAAAAAGCGTCGCCGCCGTCGTCGTCGCCGCAAGGGTGCTCCAGGCGCTCCCGAAGCGGCTCCGGCAGCCGGTTCCTCGACGGAAGCCCATGCCGAAGCGCCCGCGCCCGAGGCTCCTCCCGCAGAACCGACCTCATCCGAAACGGCTTCCACACACACCGACGAACGCCCCGGCCGCAGGCGTCGTCGCCGTCGCGGCGGCGGTCGAACATCCGAAGCCCATCCTGCTGATCACACCCAGAACGGCACCGCACAACCCGTGTCCGCGCCTCCACAGCAACCGCCCGCGATGCCGCCAGGTTCGCGTGACACTTCCGGCGAGGCGAAGTCGCCCGAGGCTGACCGCCGACCGCGCCGGCGCGGTCGCGGCGGCAAACCCGCTCCGGCTGAGGCCCGTACCCCGGCCACCCCGAAGGCCCCACCCGCACCCAAGACCTCGACTCCGCCCAAGGCCCCGCAGCCTCCTTCGACCGGACCAGCACCCAAGCCCGTTCGATCGCTCTATGCCAGTCGTCGCAAACTCGCGCCCAGCGAACGCAAGCGACTTCCCCCCGAGCGCCCGTAACGTCCTTCCACGCACCAATCGACATAGACCATTTGCCGCCCGATCCGCCCGGCCCCAGCACGACCTGAATCTTCTCACTCTCCTGAGTACATGAACACTTCTGATGCCATCACCCGCGTCATCGTCCTAGGCGCTACCGGTTCCATCGGCACGCAAACCCTCGAAGTCATCGAGCATCTCAATACCCTCCGCGATCGTGGCCGCGCACGACGCCGCTACCAAGTCGTCGGGCTGGCGGCGGGGTCGCGCGGCGCCGATCTTGCCGCACTCGCGCACCGATTCGGTGATCCCACCGTCGCGATCGCCGATCGCGACATTCCGTGCACGGCGAAGCGCGTGCTTCGCGGGGCGGACGCTCCCGAACGCCTCGTTCGCGAAACGCCCTGCGATCTGGTCGTCGCCGCGATGGTCGGGGCTGCCGGTCTCCCCGCGACGCTCGAAGCCGTGCGCCTCGGGCTTGATGTCGCCCTCGCCAACAAAGAAACGCTCGTGGCGGCTGGTTCGCTCGTCTTGGCCGAGGCCCGCGCGCATGGGGCACGCTTACTCCCCCTCGATAGTGAACACTCCGGCATCTGGCAGGCCATGTGTGGCGCGACCGACCCCGCACACGCCTGCGCGCCGCCCAACGCCCCCCCTCGCGGCCTGAGGCGACTTGTGCTCACGGCCAGCGGCGGGCCTTTCCGCGGACGCTCCGCGGACGAACTGGCCCGCGTCACGCCCGAAGAGGCCATGCGCCATCCCACCTGGCGCATGGGGCCGAAAAACACGATCGACTCAGCCACCCTCATGAACAAGGGTCTGGAACTCATCGAGGCCCATTGGCTCTTCGGTGTGCCTTCCGAACAACTCGACGTGCTCGTCCATCCTCAGTCCATCGTCCACGCGCTGCTCGAATTGACCGACGGCTCGGTTCTCGCCCAACTCGGCGCAACCAGCATGAAAGGCCCGATCCAGTGGGCCTTGACATTCCCCGATCGCGCTGAGCCTCCGGTCCCCATGCTCGACCTTGCCGCACTCGCCCGCCTCGATTTTGAACCACCCGATCACGATCGCTTCCCCGCCATTGGTCTTGCCCGCCTCGCCATGCAGAAAGGGGGCGTCGCTCCCGCGGCGATGAACGCCGCCAACGAAATCGCGGTGCGTGCGTTTCTGGAGAAAACCATCCGATTTGTGGACATCCCCGAAATCGTCCGTGAAGTCATGGAATCTGTCGCCCAGCCCACGGCCGTCGATCTCAACGCGATCGGCATGGCCGATGCTCAGGCCCGCGAACTGGCCCAGCAACGCACCCAACGCCGCGTCGCGGCACGCACGGGCGCTCCCCGGATGTGATTTCACACGGCCCCTCCGGCGAAGGGCGATGTTCGCATATCATCTGCCGTTGAGCCTCGGGGTGTTCCCGGGCGATCGAATACCAACCCCTGCCGGCGGGGAACCTCTCGGCCGGTTTTCGCGAAGGGTCAGTTGGTGGCGGCCGAGGGGAGAAAGCCGCCCGACTGACACCGATCTCAGCCCCGGCCTTCAAGTCCGGGGCCTCGCCGGCGCGGGTGTGCACCGGCGATCGCAAAGGCAAGAGGAGCGGACCATGTCGCTGCGACGCGCGGGCGCGTTTTCTTTGATCGAACTCCTCGTCGTCATTTCCATCGTCGCGCTCGTCATCGCGCTGGTGCTCCCCGCGCTGGGCGGCGCGCGCGATGTCGCTCGACGCGGAGAATCGCTCGCCGTCATGAACGAGTTTGCCGCCGCCGTCGAACAATTCCGTCAGGATCATGACCGGCTGCCCGGCGTCTTCACCCCGTCGCAGATGGGCTCTTCCGAAAATGCCGACACCTATGGCTTCACCGCGATGGAGAACGCCCTGCTCGAACTCATGGGCGGCCTCGTCACCACCACCAGCCCCAACAGCGAAGAGCGCAACTTCGGCCCGAGCGCCGCCGCTCGTGCGGAAAACCAGTCTTTGGGGCGCTATGTCAACGCGCAGCTCATGGGCACCAGTTATCCCGGGAACCCCGGCTATTTCACCCCGCGAGGGAAATACTGGACTGCAATGGACCGCCCCACCCAGCAGTGGGGAAGCGGTGCGGCTCTCACCACCGACGCCGACATTCCCGACCTTGTCGATGCTTGGGGAAACCCCTTCCTTCTCTGGGTTGAAGATGATGCCGGCCCTCGGCGCATCACCTCCGTCGATGACTTCGCACGCATCGCCCAGACCGGCAACAACTACGCCCGTTTCTATTGGGCCAGCAACGCGGGATATCTCAGGGCCAACGAGTTCGGCCGTCGCGGTCGCAACCAGAGTGCCGACAGCCTTCTCGGTGACACCGTCGGGGCCCTCAATCGCCAGCGCACCATGACCGGCCTGCTCGGCTCGCCCGATTTCCCCATCGGCGACCTCGACACCGTCGCCATGAACCTGCTCCTCCCTTCCGCCCCGCGCAGTGCCATGCTCATCATGTCCGCCGGAGCCGACGGACTGCATCTCGGCGCACGCGACCGCGGCGCCCGCGCAACCGCCGCCGCCACCGACGGCCTCTATTACGGCATGCACCACAAGTCGGCCGGTGGCGCCCGCCACACCGACGACGGTCGCCCCGTCACCCTCGATCGCATCGCCGAGTTCGACGACCTCATCCTCTCCGTCGGGCGCTGACGCACGCTCCGCCCGCATGCGATACCTCGCCATCGATCTCGGCGAACGACGCACCGGGCTGGCCGTCGGAGACGACTTCACCCGCATCGCCACGCCCCTCACCGTGCTCGACATCGCCCGGGCTGACGACCAGGGCCGCGCCCTGCTCCGCGCTGTCGCCCGCGCCATCGAGGAACACCTCGGCCCGCTCGATACCGTCCTCCTCGGCCTCCCCCTCAACATGGATGGCTCCGAAGGCCCCGCCGCAAAAGCCCTCCGTGCCTGGGCCGATCTTCTCCGCCCGCTCATCGGCAACAGGCCGATCCTCTTCCACGACGAACGCCTCACCTCCGCCGATGCCGACTGGCGCATGGCCCGATCAGGCCTTACCCACGCACAAAAAAAACAACGAAGAGATGCGCTCGCCGCCGCGGCCATCCTGCGCGACTACCTCGAAAACTCCCCGCGCGCAGATGACCCCCCACGGTCGTAACCTCCACCCCCGCCCCCTACACTTCCGCATGAACCAAGCCCAAGCGCCGGCCTTCAACCCCGATGCCCCGCACATGCAGCGCCCCAAGCTTCGCGCTGTTCGGGGCTTCCCCCTGCAGGCCCAAGATCAGGACGGCAAGGCCATCACCCTTCTCGGCCTTTCCGATGCCCGCCAGGTATCTGACAAACTCGTCGCAACCCTTCCCGCCGCCCAGTTCATCCTTCCGCTCATGGATGGCCAGCGCTCCCTCGACGAAATCATCACCCAGGTCGGCCGCGGCCTTGCCCGCCCTTTCCTCGAGCAACTCGTCGCCCAGCTTGATGACGCCGGCCTGCTCTTCGGCCCCACCTTCGACACCATGGCCGAGAGCCTCCGCCGCCAGTTCGATTCTCAGCCCAATCTTCCTCCCGGTTCCACCGCCGCCTTCGCCGATGCCCTCGTCGGTGAAGAAGGGAAAGACCTCCCTGAAGACGAGCGCACGCGCCTCGGCGCGCAGAAAATCCCCGAAGTCTTCGACCAGTGGATGGACCAGGCCGCCAAACTCCCCACCTCCCGCGTACTCGAAGCCTTCCCGAAGGCCCTCATCGCTCCGCACCTCGACTACGGCCGCGGCTGGATGAACTACGCCGCCGCCTGGCGCTGCCTGCCTCCCAACCAGCGCCCCGCGCGCGTCGTCGTGCTCGGCACAAACCATTTCGGTGAAGCCACCGGCATCTGCGCATGCGACAAGGGCTACCAGACGCCCCTTGGCCTCTGCCCGGTCGATCAGGAATTACTCGAAGCCCTACGTGCCCGGCTCGGCCCCCAGGCCGCCGACCTCGCCTTCGCCAACCGCTACGACCACGAACGCGAGCACTCCATCGAGCTGCAGATCCCCTGGATCCAGCACTGCTTCGGGAAGGACGACAACGGCGAATATCCCCGCGTCTTCGGCGTGCTTGTCCACGATCCCTGCGTCAACAACGGCGAGTCTTACGACGGCAAGGGCCTGGCGCTCGACCCCTTCATCGATGCGCTCCGCGACGTGCTCGCGCAACTCCCCGGCATCACGCTCGTCATCAGTTCCGCCGATCTCAGTCACGTCGGCCCGGCCTTCGGCGACCAGCAACGCCTCGCCGGAGACGAAGAACCCGCCAAGGCCTTCCGCGAAAAAGTGCTCGGCCACGATCAGGAACTTCTCAATTACTTCCGCGAAAACCGCCCGGAAGACCTCATCACCGCCATGGCTTGGCAGCAGAACCCCACGCGCTGGTGCAGCATCGGCAACATGATCGCCGCCCATCGCCTCGTGCGTCCCGAACGCATCGAGTTCTTCGGCTACGCCGGCGCGATGGATAGCGAAGGCATCAGCATGGTCACTTCCTGCGCCATGGCCATGCTCTGATCACCCGATGTCGATCTGCGGCTCGGCCACCCACACTTCGTGTTCGGCCCACGCCCCGCCCGAAACCAGGCTCATGCGCACGCCTTCACGCCGCCGGAAACCGACCCGCTCGGCCAGTCGTCGACTCGCGAGATTCCCCGCCTGAATCCCCGCCGTCACGCGGTGCAGTCCCAACCCTACCGGAAGATCCGCAAACGCATAATCCAGCAGCCCCTGCACCCCCTCCGTCGCCAACCCGCGACCGCCGAACTCCGCGGACACCCACCAATTCATGTCACCCTCAAAATGCAGCCCACGCGCAATGTGCGTCAGGTTGAAACATCCCACCATGCGCCCGTCACCACGAAAGCCCGCCCTGCGGCACGCCGATCCGGTCCTTTCGCCCTCGATCGTCAGACGAACCTGACGCGCAAACAACCCTTCGTCATCCTCTCCCGGTTCGTGCAGCGGCATCCACTCCGTAAGCAAGCCACGCGCGCCGGCCAATGCAAGCAAAAACTCCGACCGGTCACTCTCTCGCAGCGGCCGAAGCACCAGCCGCGACGTACACAGCGAACCCATCGGGTCAACCTTCACCGGCCGGGCAACCCCGCCCGACGCGACCAGATCCGCCTCCGCCTCGATGAACCCTTCGTGTGACAATTCCTGTCCCCGCGATACAGTGCACCAATCATGCCGACCGAGCCGGCGACAATCGCGCTGATTCGCTTCGGGTGTTTAGCCGTCGCGGCAGCATTTTTTCTCCTCCTCTTTCGCCTCGCGCGCATCCCGGGTGGTTTCCCCGCCGCCATCCTCGCCGCGGGTTTGCTCACCGGCGTTGCCCTCGGCCCGACAGTCTTGGGCGCGCTCCGCCCCGAACTGCACCAACGCTTCGCCGTGGGCGCGCTCCACGAGCGCCAGGCCCTCCGCGATCTCGAAGAACGCCACGAACTCGACCTGCTCGTTCTCGGGCACACGGGCGTCAGCCCCGTCGCCCTCGATGAGCAACGCCGAGACTTCGCGCTCCAGCGCCGACCCCTGCACGATGCCGTCACCAAGGCTTCGCACGAATTCCAGACACCCGTGCGCCGCATCACCCTCGTGCTCGTCTGCCTCGCGGTATTCCTCGCGGGGTGTGCGGCACAAAAACGCACATCCTCCCATCCCGAGGCAAGCATGCTCGCCGCCGCCGCCGCGGGCATCCTGGCCGTCATCTTTGCCGGCATCATCAACGCCATCCTCATCGGTGCGCTGCTCGGCGCCACGCGAGCCGAGGCCGTCCCCCTCGGCTTCGCCCTCGCCGGAGGCTCCTTCTTCGCCGCAACCCCCCTGCGCTGGCTCGGCGCTGCCGCCCGATCCCTTGACGTCCGCTTCAGCCTTCTCTGCGGCATCGGCGTCGTGCTTATCGCGATCGCCGCCATGCCCGCACGCACCGAACTCGGCCCCTGGATCGTCGCCATCGTGCTCTCGCTCGCGGCGGGGGCCTGGCTCGGCCGCACATGCAAGCGCCGCACCCGCTGCGCGGCAAAAACCGCCCTCGCCTGCGTCGTCTTGCCCACGCTTGTCGCCTTTGCCGCCTCACATGCCGATTTTCATGCCCTGCTCGGCTCTACTCGCGCGGTGATTTTCGTCATCATCGCCGTCGCGATCACCGGCCTCGGCGCATGGATGGGCTTCTCCCTCGGCATGGGCATCTTCGGAAGTGATCTCCAGCGGCACGCCATCACGCAACGATGGATCGAGGCCAATGCCGCCGGTGTCGGCTTGACACAAGCCGTCATGCTCGCCGTGCTCTGTGCCGCGGCGCTGATCGACGGCGCAACATCATCCGGCGCGGCCGTCATCGCGGCGTTCATCCTCGCCGCGCTCTTCACCGAATGCTCGCTCGACCTCGTCCGAAGGTGGATCGTCGCGATCGACAACCCGCCCTCCGAATAGAACGCGGTGCCAGACCGTGTTCCGCAAGGGCCGCCGGCCCGCGGGCATTTCGGTGCGACAAGTACAAAACGACATTCCGCAAACGGCCGTCAACTCCGCGAAGCGCACCCGAAGAGCGACCCCGGCGCATCAAGAAAACGCCTGCTCCTTCGCCGCATCTTCCGCCGCTGTGCGATCCCGACGCTCCTGTTCCTCGAAAAGACGTGCGGCCTCCTCTTCGCTCAGAATCATCCCCTCCCGGCTCGCCACGATCGACGTCGTCATCAGGTCGCCGCTCACGTTCGCCGTCGTGCGGCACATGTCCAGAATCCGATCCACACCCAGAATCACCGCGATCCCGCCCGCCATGTGCTCGATCGGGAACCCCACCTGCCGCAGAATCACGATGATCATGATCAACCCCACACCGGGCACCCCCGGCGTGCCGATCGATGCCAGCGTCGCCGTCAGCAGAATCATCAATTGCTGTGCGATCGTCAGGTCGATGCCGTACAACTGGCAGATGAATACCGCCGCCACGCCCTGATACAGCGCGGTGCCGTCCATGTTGATCGTCGCGCCAAGCGGCAGCACAAACCCCGCCACATCGCGCTTCACCCCGAGCCGATCCGTCGCGCATTTCATCGAAACGCCCAGCGTCGCGCTCGAACTCGACGTGCTGAACGCCGTCAACTGCGCGGGCACAATCGCGCGGAACCACCGCCCCACCCTGACCTTCGAGAACATCCGCAGAATGATCGGATACTCCACCAGCACCAAGAGGCTCAGCCCCGCGATCACCACCAGCATGTACGCGCCGAGCGCGCGCAGCGCATCCAGCCCCGTGATCGCTATCGTCTGGCATATCAACGCAAACACCGCATACGGTGCGATCACCATGATCCACGTGATGATCTTGAGCGCTGCGTCGCTCAACGCATCAAATACCGCCGTCACCGGCTCGCGCTTCTCCTTCGGCAGCATCCCCACCGCAAGCCCCAGCAGCAGCGCGAACACCACCACCTGAAGCATGTTCGCCTTCGCCAGCGCCTCAAACGGGTTCTCAGGCACCGTCTCCAGCAGAATCTTCCAGAAGTTCGGCTCCATCGCCTCCTTGTCCCGGTCCGCGGCTTCCTCAAGCATCCCCGCCGCCAGCCGGTCACGCGTCTCGGGCGAAACCCGCGTCCCGGGCTTCACCACGTTCACCAGCGTCAGCCCGACGACGATCGCCACCGCCGTCGTACACAGATACACCAGGATCGCCGTCCCGCCGATCCGCCCCAGCCGCTTGATGTCCGTCATCCCGCTCGCACCCACGATCAGGCTGAACAACACCACCGGCACCGCAATGAACTTCAGCAATCGCAGAAACAACTGCCCGACAAACGAAGTCCCGTTCGAGAGAAACCGCGGCGCCGCCGCCGTAAAACCCGCCCGCGCATTCGGGTCCGGCTGCGCAAGACGGCTCACCAGCCACGATACCCCCTGTCCAAGCACCGGATCTTCCGGCATCCGCAACGCAACAGGTCCGCCTTCGTCCTCCTTCGGCGACCGCAACTGCGTCAACGCACGCTCAACCTCACCGCGAAGCCACGCCGTGCTCGCTTCAAGGTCGACCCCCTCCGGTGGCGGCAACGGCTCACGCTTCGCCTTCGCTGGGTCAGCCCCCGCCTCAGGAATCGTCCGCGGCGCTGTCGGCGCCGTCGCCGGTTGAGGCAGAAGATCACGCACAAACCAGTCAACAACCCGCCCCGTATACGCGTTCCGTGGCGCTTCAAGCGGCCCCGCCGAGGGTTGATACCCATCCAGCGAACCGTGTAGCCACGTCATCCCGCGCTCAAGCTCACGCGGCGGCTGCGCCGCCCGCTTGCCCTTCTTCCCCTCCAGGTAACTCTTCGGGTCGCCTACACCCAATGCCCCCCACGTATAGGGGTTCCAGAACCAGTTGATCACCAGCCCGACCAGCAAGCCCAGCGCCATCCCGATCAGAATCTTCCAATGCAGGGCAAGCCGTCTGGATCGCTTCATCCGTGTATGCTCCCGTACGAAACCTCTGCGAATCGCACGGTACCCAAAACCGCACCCCTCCGCCATGCCTCACGCCACCCGCCACGCCATCACGCGCCTCTTCGCACTCGCGTGCTTCCTCCCGGCCCTTCTTGCATGCTCAACAACCCCCGATCAAGGCGCAACCATCACCACGCCGCCAGAGGCCTACGCCCAGACGTTTGAAGCCGCGCGCGAAACCCTCATCGCCAATCGTTTCGAACTCGACCGCGTCGATGCCGCCGCCGGTGTCATCACCACCCGACCCAAGGGAACCCTTGGCCTCGCCTCACCCTGGGACGCGGAGCACGCCGACGTCAGGGAACAGGCTTCCGACCTCATCAACTCGCGCTCACGGGTCGTCCGCGTCACGTTCCTCGATCCATCAACCGCAAATGACCACCCCGCCGCGACCCCCGGCTCGGGCATTCAACCGTTTATCGATCTCCGCGGGGCCCAAGGCCCTCTCGAAGCCCACGTCGAAGTCATTGTCTATCAAAGACATACACAAGGCCGGCGCATCGAAACCCACTCCATCCGTCGAAGCAGCTTCTTCCGCGACCCGGATCTCATCGCCCGAGGCATGAGCCCCAGTTACTCCGTGCCCATCACCCAGGATCCACGCTTCGCCGCCCGCCTCGCGGCCGACATCCGCACCCGCGTCGCAAGGCAGGCGCTTCCATAGAGTGCGTCGAGCAACCACGTACCCTGGGTTCCCCCAGCCATCCGTCTCCGCATCAAGTTCACTCCTGAACGACCCTCAGCGTGGGGCCTTGGCCTGACTGAAGCCACCCCTTCCCCAGCATTTCCCCCAGTCATGACACCTAAAAGCCGCTTTTGCGCGCAATCTTGGCGACATGCGCACAAAACCCTTGCATAAACCATACACGGTGGTACCATCAAATACCTAACGCATCTTGCATCGGGCAGGGTGTACGCACCGGTGGTCCCCCCTACCCCCGGCAGCCGCCTGGCCCAGCGTGCTGTCGAATCCAACCGGGCCTGAAAGGAACCACCAAGTGAATCCGAACAAGCTCTCGTGGGGAATCGCACTCCTGGTGGGGGTGGTCATGATCGCAACGTCGCCGGGCTGCATCGGCATGGAGGATGTCCGACTGGTCAGAGACCAGGCCGACGCCATGCGCCTGGCCCTCGAACGCCAAGTCGCCGAAGTCGTCGCCATGCACGATGCGCTCCCTGAAGACGATCCCGGCCGCGAAACCCTCGCCCTCAGGCGCGACCAACTCCACGCGCTCCATAACGCCGTCATTCAAGCCGTTGATCGCGCCGATCGCGCCCTCGCCGAAATCGACGCACCCTCCGGGCCGATCTCCTCCATCGTCGGGGCCGTTGCACCTTGGGTGCCCGAACCCCTCCGAACGCCCTTGCTGCTCGGTGGCGCGTTGGCTGCAACCATCATCCGTGCCGGACAATGGCGCTCGGGGCTGACCTCGGTCGTCACCGCCATCGAACGCGCAAAACGCCAGGATCAGGTCTTTGCCCGCAAATTCGCGGAACATGCCGATACCTTCAGGGCCACGCAAACCCCATTCGCCCAGAAAATCGTCGATCAGGTTTCTTCACGACGACTCACGAGGTCCGCCGCATGACCCTCCCGCACGACCACCCCCGCTCCCTCGCCTCGCCCGTCGCCGCCACGCGGCGACGGGCATTCACACTCATCGAACTCATCGTCGTCATGGCGATCATCGCCACGATCATGAGCATCCTGCTCCCTTCGATCGCCGGCGCGCGCGAGTCTGCCCGACGCCTCAAGTGCATGACCAACCTCAAGGGCTTCGGCATGGCCTTCAGCATCTACCTCAAGGAACGAGGCGAGATCCTTCCCTACGTCCGCCCCCTGCAGGAGCCTCCCCGGCCCGGAAGTCCGAACACCCCCGACATGCTCGACGTGCTCTCGGAATACATCGATGTCGCCCCGCCGCGCAAGCCCGAATTCGGCGAGTATTACGAGTATGTCGGCGCGCCCTGGGCCTGCCCGTCCGACATCACCGGTCGAGATGAATCCACCGAGTTCCAGCCCGTGTGGGCCACCGCGGGAACCAGTTATTACTACCTCCCCGGCGGGCTGATGATGTTCTTCGAGGCCACCCTCGCCATCCCCGCCGACCGGGTTGCGGCACACGTCACCCGCCTTTACGAGCGTCAGAACAATGCCGGGGTGGTCATGCTCGACGCCGACCCGTGGCATGCCCCGCGCCGGCAGGACAACCGGGGCCACAACGCCTTGTATTTCAACGATTGGCGTGTTGAAGAAATGGACTCCGGCTCGACCCGCGCTCCCCAGTTCCCCTGACCGACCTTCGTCCCCGTCCACGATGCCCCAGAACGATGCAGGAGCACGCCTCATGCAGTTGCCCCCCTTGGAACCCCTGGTTGTCAACGCCGACAAGGCCCCGCTGGCCCCGAAGGCGCAGCGCACGTTCCGCGAACGCCTCAACAAGGCAGGGGAAA
Organism: Phycisphaeraceae bacterium; assembly: GCA_019636695.1. GTDB lineage: Bacteria > Planctomycetota > Phycisphaerae > Phycisphaerales > UBA1924 > JADLCM01. The sequence goes on along the minus strand of JAHBXD010000002.1, from coordinate 624,797 downwards.
CCGTGCTCTTTGCCCCCTGGCGCACGCCAAGGCGACGCATGCTCTCCGGCTCGATCCTCGGCGCGGTGATCGTGTCGGCTTCGATCGCGACGTATTTCATCATGCGTCCGATGTCCCGGCCGGATTATGAAAAAGACCGGCTCGATCGCATCTTCAAATACACGCTCCTGACCGACCAGTTCAACCGCATGCCGGTCGATCAGCGCCTGGAACTGATCGGCCAGTTGTACCAGCGTCTGAAGGACATGGACGGCAGCGAGTCGCTGCTGCTCGCGGGGTTTGCTTCGAGCGTCAAGGGCGAAGCACGCAAGCAGATGATGGAGAACGTTTCGCGCCTCATGATCGACACGGCCGACATGTTCGCGATCGAGTACCAGAAAATCACCGAAGCCGAACGGGCGAGGTTTCTCGAAGACGCCCTCGTCCGGATGTATGAACTGGGCCGCACTTTCGAGGGGCGCACAGTCACCAGGCCGCGGGCGGAGATCATCGCCGAAGCGAGGCAGAACGCCCTTCGCGATCAGGAGCGCATGCGCGAGAACCCGCTTTCGACCCGGCAGTCGATGCGCATGTTCAACTTCCTGAACGACGGCTTGGGAGGCAACGCGACACCCCAGCAGAAAGGCCGCATCGGCTCGATGATGCTCGACATGACCCGGCACCTTCGCGGGCAGGATGTGCATTCGGGCAAGCCCAGTCGCGGCGGCGGGGGCTGATCGGCGAGGGTTCCTCGTGCCGCATGTGCGACCGTGATGCCCAGCGCGTCACTCGAGTTCAGTCCGGCAGATGATTTCGAGCAGGCCGCGATCGGCCCGGATCGAAAGCACTCGCACGCGCCGGCCGTCCCCGAGGCGCACCACCGGTTCGTCTAGCAACGCCGAGCGGCCGGCGAGTGCGGCGGTAAGTGCCGCAAGTTCGCCCGGGTCGTCTACGGCGTCATCGAGCAGGCGACTGAGCCTTTGGTCAGCATCGCCGAGCACCCAGTCGGCGGGCATGGGAAGGCGCCCGAGGTACACCCTTTCGACCTGAACCCACAGCGAGCCGTCATCGGGGATCCGGGGGACAAAGCGTGCCGCGAGCACCTGGCTCTCTTCACGGCCGCGTCGGATGCGCAGGCCGATGACGATGCGTCCGGCGTCGAAATCGACCTGGATTTCGAGGAGGTCTTCGGGCCAGGAGAAATCGTCGTACTGGTTTTCGAGCCACGGCCTGAGGCGGGTGTTGAGCCAGGCGTTGGCGCCGGGGGCCGAGAGGGCGAGCGCCCAAGGTTCGCTGGCCCATCGCGCATCGGTCGCGGCGTCGGCGGGGCGGTCAGCGCGATGAAACTCGTTGACGAGATCGTTTTCGATTTCCTCGGCGGCGCGGACGACGGCGGGATCGGCGGGATCGATCTGTCGCCACCAGCCGGGGCTTTGGCGGATCATCATCCAGGCGGCGACGAGCAGGATGCCCCCGAAGAAGGCGATGACGAGGGCGAGGGCGAGGCACCAGCGACGGAGTCGCCGAAAGAATGAGGACTTGGCGCGGGGGGTGGTCAAAGCGCGTGGGGCGTATGGGGGCGAATCGCCGGTATCGTGGACGAGGCAGGGTCGCCGATCAACCCGAGGCGCATGAAAAAGGGCCCGGCACGTGGCCAGGCCCTTTCGGCGTGGATGTCGGATCAGCGCTTGGAGAACTGGAAGCGACGGCGGGCGCCGGCCTGGCCGTACTTCTTGCGTTCGACCTTACGGGCGTCGCGGGTCAGGTACCCCGCATCGCGGAGCATGCCTTCGAGCGTCGGGTCATAGTCGGAGAGGGCGCGGGCGAGGCCCATGCGGATGGCCCCGGCCTGACCGGTAGGGCCGCCGCCGGAGGCCCGGACGATGACTTCGAACTTGTCGGCGGTGTTGGTGAGTTTGAGTGGGGCGAGGCAGTCGGTCTGGTCGCGGAGTTCTACGAAGTAATTCTCGACTTCGCGGAAGTCGCGCGCGGTTTTCTGGATGACAAACCGAGGCTTGGCGTTGTCCTTAACCGGGCGGATTCGGACGCGGGCGACCGCGGTCTTGCGCCGGCCGGTACCCCACCACCAGCCCTGTCGATCCGGCGGCACGGGAGCGCGCAGGGGTCGGGGGGCGAGTTGGGCGGGTGCGTTGGATTCGATGGTCGTGTCGGCCATGGTGTGGTCTCAATCGTCGGTCGGTGACGACCGCATGTGTGGCGAGGGAATCAGAAGGGGAACGGGGCGGGCTGCTGGGCCTGGTGCGGATGTTCGGCCCCCGGATAGACCTTGAGTTGCTTGATCATGGCGCGTCCGAGGCGGTTCTTGGGGAGCATGCGCCGGACAGCATCTTCAAGCAGTTTTTCGGGGCGACGCTCGCGCACCGAGCCGTAGGTTTCGGCCTTGAGGCCGCCGGTGTGGCGGGTATAGCGCAGTTTGACTCGCTGCTCGGCTTTGCGCCCGGTCAGCCCGACCTTCTGGCCGTTGGTGATGATGACGTAGTCACCGCTGAGGGTGTGGGGGGTGTATTCCGGGCGATGCTTGCCCATGAGGATGGTCGCGACATCGACAGCGAGGCGGCCAAGGGGTTTGTCGGTGGCGTCGACGTGGAACCAGCGCGGCTGATATTCGCCGGGCTTGGCGACGTAGGTTTGACGACGGAACTGGTCGCCCATGGGAGGGCCTCCGAAGGTGCCGACGCGGAACCCGCGACGGTTGGTACGCCGCCTACCGGGCGGGGCGGGCCGGGCAAGCCCGGCAGGATTGATGCGTGGACCGGGCCGCAACCCGGCAACGAAGCCCGGAAGGGTAGGCCGAGGGCGGGTGGGGTCAAGAGGTCGGGGATTCTCTGGAAGTTGCCCACGGGTTTGCGACCGGGCCGCGATGCGTCGATGATCTGGGCATGGATCCGCACGCTCTCCCCGTGACCGACGATGCCGACGAGGTTTTTCATCCCGAGCGGCGGCCTGATCCGGGTAGCCCCGGCGCCCGCACGCTGGCGTTCCTGGTGACAGTGCTGATCTTCTCAATCGTGGCCGGGCTTCAGGCCTTGGCTTCGAAGGGGGCCTCGACCGCGCCACCAACAGAGGCCGGTGAGCGGAGGCTGACCCCCGCGGCGGGTTCGGCGATCGAGTTATCGAGCAAGGTGCAGGTGGCCGTGTCGGAGTGGTGGGGGCGTGAGGTCGCGGCCCAGTTGGGCGACCCGGGCAACGAGGCCAAAACTCCGGAAGAGCAGATACGTGCCGCGATCGTGCGCGGCGAGGTGTTCGGCCCGGAGTCTGCGTTGGCGAGGCTGGAGCAGATCGAAGAGCAGTTGCGCGCCGAGGCGGAGGAAGGGTCGATCGAGCAGGAGTTGCTGGGTGATGTCGAGGCGCTGCGCCGGGTGTATGCCGAGGGGAGCAGGGCGATTCGGGGGGAAGAGCGTGAGGGGTTACTTGCGCGGCACGGATGGTTCGGCGAGTTGGCGATCCGCTGGGATGCGGGCGAGGGGGATGCCGATCGACTGGCGATTGTGCGCGAGGGGCGCCGGGTGGTGGTGGTGTTTCTGTCGGTGCTGACCGGAGTCGGCGGGCTTGCGTTGGTGGGGCTGACGCTGCTGATCACGCTGTCGGTGCGGGCGTCGGCGGGGCAGATGCCGCGACGATTCGAAGCACCCGCGCCGGGGGGGAGCGTGTATCTGGAGATGTTTGCGCTCTTTCTCGGCGCGTTCTTAGTGGTGTCGATTCTGGGTGATTTCCTGGTGAGTCGTCTGCCCCTGGGCAAAGAGGGGCAACTGGCGGTCAAGGCGTGTCTGCAATGGGGGCTGCTGGGCGTGGCGGCGTGGCCGCTGGTGCGCGGGTCGACCTGGTCGCAGACGCGGCAGGATCTGGGGTTGACGCGGGGCGCTGGGGTGCTCAAAGAGATCGGCTGCGGCGTGGTGGGCTATCTGGCGACGCTGCCGGCGCTGCTGTTGTCGTTTGTCGTGGTGGTGGTGCTGGTGATGTTGCTGAGCGATGCCGAGGGGGGGCCGCGCCCGCACAATCCTGTGGTTGAGCAGGTGAGCAGCGGCGGCATGCTGAGCGTGGTGGTATTTGCAAGCCTGGCCATGGTGTGGGCGCCGATCTGCGAGGAGCTGGTGTTTCGGGGGGCGTTGTATCGTCACGTGCGTTCGCGACTGGCGTGGCCGTTGTGCGCGGGGCTGACGGCGGTGCTTTTTGCCTTCATGCATGGGTATGGACCGCTGTTTACGCCGCCGCTGATCGTGCTCGGCTTCGCGTTTGCCTGGATGCGTGAGTGGCGCGGAAGCCTGGTGGCATCGATCACGATGCACGCGATCCATAACTCGATCCTGATGATGCTGATTGTGGCGATGCGCGGGGCTTAGGGCCTTGTGCGGCATGGGATTCCGCACGAGTTGCGCCGCAGAGCCGGCGGCACGCCGCGATTCGAGATGTGCGCCGGGCGTCAGGGGCTTTACCGTGCCGCGACAGTCTTGGGGATGCCGACGGCATCGCGGAACTTGTTGCACGCCGAGAGTTTCTTGGCGACGAGGTAGTAGAGCACATCGCCTTTGCGCCAGGCATAGACGACCGAGCCGTAGGAGACCCCGTCTTTGTCGGTCAGGAGGTAGGCGACGTTTTCATCAAGGTCGGGCGTGAGCGCGGTGCGCTGCTGGATGAACAGGCTGAGGCGCTGAGGCGGCCCGCCGTCGGGGTCGGGCATCTCAAAACGCAGGTGGGCGCTCTGGCCGCCGTCGGGTACGCGGCACCGGCCGGCGCCCTTGAAGACCATGCCGGCGGCTTCGAGGTTGGGCACCGTGGGTTCGGAGCCGACGATGCTCGCCAGGGCGCCGGGAGCGTCTTCGATCGAGGCGATGGTGAACTTGCGGACACGATCGGGGTTGATGTCGCACTCGCGATGTTCTTTGGCGACATAGGAGACCACCTGCGCGAACTGGGCCTGGCTGGGCACATTGGCGCCGTAGCGCGTCAGGTTCATCACGAAGGCCACACCGACGAAAAGCACCACCGCCGCGGCGATTGCCCCGAGCCAGCGGCGCGTGCCGTGGGTGGCCCAGAACGAACGTGCGCGTGTGGCGGGGGGTGAAACGGTATCGGTCGATGTGATCTGGTCGAGGATGCGATTGCGCAGGGCATCGGGGCACTTGGCGGACGACATCACGCGGCAGCAGCACGACCGAAGGCCGGTTTCAAAAGAGATGCGAGCCTTGTCAGCGGGGTTGGCGGCAAGGTGGGCTTCGAGGCGTGCCTGCTCGGCGGGCGAAAGCTCGCCGTCCGCGGCAGCGCGAAGGAAGGCCCCGCCGGTGAGGGGAAGTTCGTTGGAGTTGGTGGACTGGTCGTTCATCGGGTGAGGTGTTCGGGGTCAGGGTTTCCGAGGCGTCGCAATCCGAGATCGTCGGCGGTCTGGGGGTCTTGCAACAGGTGATCAGTCAGGATTTTTCTCGCGCGGTGCAGGCGGGACATGATGGTGCCGATGGGAACATCGAGGATCGCCGCGATCTCGCGGTATTTGAGGCCTTCCACGGCCCACATGAGGAGAACTTCACGGAACTCGGGCTTGAGGTCGTCGATGGCGGTCTTGATTCGGCTGTCGACCTGCTCCCAGTCGAGGGTCTGGCCGTCGTAGAGGGGGGGCGGTTCGTCGGGGGGCGGTTGGTTGTCGGTAGCGTCGAAGAAGTCGGCGACAGGGGTTGCGCGTCGGGAAGCCTGCTTGAGACGTGTGAGAAAGACGTTGTGGGTGATGGTGAAGAGCCAGGCGCGCATGGCCGTGGGGGGGTCTTCGCCCGGTTGAAAGCCTTGAATCGACGTGGGCCTGAAAGCCCGTGCGAACACCTCCTGAACAATGTCCTCGGCCTCGGTCTGGTTCCGGGCGAGGTGGAGCGCCATGCGGAACACCGAATCGAGATGTTCGAGCGCCAGTTGCTCGAACTCCGGGCGTTCCATGCGGACATCCTTGGTCCAGGGTCGGAAACCCGCGCACGCGAGCGGGTATTCCTCAGTGACGCAGAAAGGGTAGCGGTTTGTCGGTAGGCAGGATGGATGGGAGGGCCGGAACTTCTCGGACGGGGAGAGCAGGGTCGGCGGGGGGCGTGAGATGGGGCTGGATTCGGGTCGGGGCAGGGTGCCTCGGCCCGGGTGCCTCGGCCCGGGTGCCTCGGCCCGGGTGCCTCGGCCCGGGTGCGGGCTAGACTCGCCCTCGGCAATTCCGCTCGAAGGAGTTCGGCATGTTCGCATCGGTCATGGTCGGCGGTCGTGGCGCCTGCAAGGTGCTCGTAGTGGGGGTGTTCAAGGGCGAGGGGCTTGACAAGGCCGGTCGGGAGCATGATGCGGATGGAGCGATCGCCGCGGCGCTCCATCGCGGCGAGGCGACAGGCGAAGCAGGGGCGCTGGTCGAGGCGTTTCCGTCGAAGGGGGCTTTTGAGCGGGTGATCGTGGCGGGTCTTGGCGAGAAGAAGGGGTTTGAAGTCGGTCGGCTGCGGCTGATCGGTTCGAGCGTGGCCAAACGGCTGAGCGCAATCAAAGAAACCGCGTGCATGGTGGATTTTGCCGGTGCGATGCGTGCGGCCAGGGTGAAAGCGCGCGAAGCCGGGTCGTCCTTTGCCGAGGGGGTGGGGCTGGCATCGTGGATGAGCGAGGAGTTTCGGGGGAGCGCCACAACGAAGAAAGAGGTTTTACCTCTGCGACTTCGGAGTGAGGACAAGGATTTTGAGGGCGGGATGGAAGTGGGGCTGCTGTCGGCGGCGGGGGCCAACGAGGCGCGGACGGTGAGCAACACGCCGCCGAATATCTGCACGCCGGCGTGGATCGCGGATCGGGCGAAGAAGCTCGGGCGTGATCTCGGGATGAAGGTGCGGGTATTCGAAGGGGCGGAACTGGAGAAGGAGCGTTTCGCCGGGTTGATCAACGTCGGCAAGGCGAGCGAGAACGCGCCGTGCATGGTGCGCATGGAGTATCGCCCGGCGAAAGCGAGCAAGGACGCCCGGCCGCTGGTGCTGATCGGGAAGACGATGACCTACGACTCGGGCGGGTTGAGCCTGAAGGTCAACAACGGCATGAAGGGGATGAAGCGCGACAAGGACGGCGGGTGCGCTGTGCTCGGCGCGATGCGCGTGATCGCTACGGCGATCAAGCCCGATCGGCCGGTCGTGGCGCTCTTGGCGTGCGCGGAGAACGCGGTCAGCGACGAGGCCTATCGGCCCGATGACATCCTGACCTTCCGCAACGGGGTGACGGTCGAAGTGACCAACACCGACGCCGAAGGAAGACTGGTGCTGGCCGACGCTCTCTGCTGGGCCTGTGAGAAGGAGAATCCCGCGGCGATCATCGACATCGCGACGCTCACCGGGGGCGTGGTGGTGGCGCTCGGCAAGGTGTATGCCGGCATGTGGTGTGACGACAACGCCCTGCGCGGGGCGATCGAGAAGGCCGCGACGACGACCGGTGAACGGGTGTGGCGCTTGCCCCACCACGACGAGTACCGGGAAATGATGAAAAGCCCGATCGCGGACATTCTGAACAGCAACCCGAACCGCGAGGCGCATCCGATCCAGGGTGCGGCGTTCCTGAGTTACTTTGTGACACCGGGGGTTCCGTGGGCGCACCTGGATATCGCCGGCGTACACGAGGTGGCCGCGCCGGCTGGTCCGTTTGCCGTGGCAGGGCCGACGGGGTTCGGGGCGCGACTTCTGGCGGCGGTGGCGGGGGGGTTGGCGAACTGACGCCGCCCGTGCGCTGGCCGGAAGGCGACGGGCGAACCTACTATTGCGTTCGGGTGAACCAAACGGGCGGAACGACCGTCCGGCAAGAGCGCGGGCGTGCCCCTCCAGGCCCTGCGAGACCCAGAGTGAGGCCCTATGACCGTTGCACCAGCGGCTCCAACGAGCCACGCGTCGCTTCTCGACAAGGCCCAGAATGTTCGCAAGCCCGGTTTCTTTTTCTTCGGGGCAAATCGCCGAAGCGGGACAACGTGGCTGACGACGATGCTCAACAGCCATCCTGAGGTGATGATCCGTAACGAAGGGTGGTTTCTCAACGAGCACGGGTGCTCTATCGAGCAGTGGCTCGATGACGAGGTCTTCCACAAGTGGGCGGAACTGCCGGCGGCGCAGGGGGGGTGGTTGCGCGAGATTCCGGTGGAGGACGCCTGGACGATCGCAACGCGCGCCATGATGGAAGCGCTGATGCGCGAGGCCGCCGCACGAACGCCGTGGAAGAAGCTCTCGAATCTCAAGGTCATCGGCGACAAGACGACGACCTTTTTCTGCACCAAGAGCGAGCTGCTCCACCGGCTTTTTCCGGAAGCGAAGTTCATCCACATGGTGCGCGACGGGCGCGACGTGGTGGTGAGCGACATGTTCCTCAAATTCCGTTACAAGGACTTCGGTTTCGCAGGCGCGGGCGATGAGGCTCGGGCCGCCGCCCAGCGGGCCTACGGCTATTTTGTCGAGAAGAAGTGCGAGCCGCAGCCGCTGCTGAGTGAAGGGGCCATCCGCACGCTCGCGGGGACGTGGGTCGAGTCGATCCGGGGCGGGGCGCGGGCCAGGGAACTCTTCGGCGAGAACTATCTCGAAGTGCGGTATGAAGACCTGCTGGCCGACCCGTGGAAGGTCAAGGATGTCTTTGCCTTTCTGGGTGTTTCGACGGGCGAGAAGCTCGTGCAGGACTGCATCGACCGCAACACTTTTGAGAAACAGGCCGGCGGTCGCAAGCCCGGCCAGGACGACCCGACGCACCCCAGCCGCAAGGGCATCTCGGGCGATTGGCGCAACTATTTCACGGCCGACGACGTGCGGATCTTCAAAGAGGTCGCCGGTCGCGAACTGGTCGAACTCGGCTATGAACGCGACGACGCATGGACGCAGCACCCCCCCGCCCACGCCACGGCGTAAGCGGTCCTTGACGGAGCAGGCATGACCCGGTTGCCCGCGCACATGATGGGAAGGGTGCACACGCCGCATCCCGCGCGATGGTCGGAACTGCTCGATCCGGCGGCGATGGTGCGCAACCTCTGGGGCCGGCGCGACCTGATCCGCCAGTTCACGGTGCGCGAGATCCAGATGCGCAACCGCGGCTCGCACCTGGGCGTGCTGTGGGCCGTGCTGACGCCCCTGCTGCTGCTGACGGTGTATACGCTCGTGTTCAGCACAATCCTGCGTGTACGCTTCGACCAGGCGCACTCCGGCAGCGTGCTCGTCTATGCCACGACGCTCTTTGCGGGCATGATGGTCTTTCAGATGTTCTCAGAGCCGCTGGCCCGCGCGCCGGGGCTGGTGGTGCACAAGCCTAACTTCGTCAAGAAGATCGTCTTCCCGCTTGAGATTCTGCCGCTTACGTCGATGTTTTCGGCAATTATCTATTCCGGCGCGGGGCTGTTGCTGGTCATCGTCGCCCACCTGGTGCTCGGCGGCGGCATGGGGGTCTATGCCCTCCTGTTCCCGCTGGTGCTCGTTCCCGTCGTGCTGCTGGGGCTGGGCGTAGGGTGGATTCTCGCGGCCTTGGGCGTCTATCTGCGCGACATCCAGCAACTGGTTGCCGTGGTGGTGCAGCGGGTGCTGTTTTTCATCACCCCGGTGCTCTATCCGCTCGAACGCGTGCCCGAGGCATATCGCGAGTGGCTCTACATCAACCCCCTGACCGTCGTGGTTGATGGCGCCCGCCGCACGCTCCTCTGGAACCAGCCCCCCCGGTGGGACATGCTCATCCTGTGGATCGGCATCGGGCTGGTGCTCGCGCCGGTGGGCTACGCCCTTTTCATGAAGGCCCGGCGCGGCTTTGCGGACGTGTTGTAACGAAATGACCATCGCCGCCGCACGATCGCGACGGCCGAAGGAGTACGGCGACACCAGCAACGATCGAATTCTCGGGGCATTCTCGCGGCAGGCCCCACGACCCCCAGGCACCCATGAGCGCAGTGCACGACATCTCCCGCCTGACCACGCTGCCCGAAGCGGGTGGCCTTCCTGCTGCGCAAGCGCCCGCTGCCCCCGCGCCGGCGGAGCCAGCGCTCGACCACGACGTGGTGATCGAGGCCCGCGACTTGGGCAAGTGCTATCACATCTACACGAGGCCGGCCGATCGGCTCAGGCAGGCGTTTGTCCGCCGCCGCAAGCTCTATCGAGAGTTCTGGGCGCTCCAGGGCCTGGATCTCATGGTTCGCCGGGGCGAGGCCATCGGCATCGTGGGGCGAAACGGCAGCGGCAAGAGCACGCTGATGCAGTTGATCGCGGGCGTGCTGACGCCGACGACCGGCAGCGTGACGGTGTGCGGGCGTGTGGCGGCGCTGCTCGAACTGGGCAGCGGGTTCAACCCCGATTTCACGGGGCGAGAAAATGCCTATCTCTACGGGGCGATTCTCGGGTTGACGCGCGAGCAGGTCGATCAGCGTTTCGACGCGATCGCCGCGTTCGCCGACATCGGCGCATTCATGGATCAGCCCCTGAAAACCTATTCCAGCGGCATGAAGATGCGCGTCGCCTTCGCCGTGCAGGTGCAGATCGAGCCTGAGGTGCTGATCATCGACGAGGCGCTCTCCGTCGGCGACAACCTCTTCCAGAAGCGCTGCAAGCAGCGCCTTGCGGCGCTGCGCGATCAGGGCGTGACCCTTCTGTTCGTCTCGCATTCTGAAGAGGCGGTCCGCACGCTGACCACCCGGTGCCTGCTGCTGCATCAGGGTCGCGCCCGCGCCGTGGGCAAGCCCGCCGATGTGCTGCTCGAATATCGCCGCCTGCTCCACGCCGAGGAGAAAGCCTGGGCCGATGCGCGCACGGCCCAGTTCCAGAAGGCCGCGCTGCCCGATCGACCGCCTGTCAGCGCCGCGGCCGACATCACCGACAAGTCGTTCGGCGATCTGGATGCCTGCATCGAGCGTGTCGAAGTGCTCGACGGCGACGGTGAACGCTGCGGCCAGTTCCTTCCCGGTGAACCGATGATCATCCGCGTGAGCGCGATCATCCGCAAAACGCTGACGCACCTCAACATCGGCGTGCGCATCCGCAATAAGGAAGGCGTCAAGATGTATTCCTGGGGCACCCTCAACCAGGATATCTCCGTCTGGGCCGGACGCCCCGAAGCCCCGGACGATGCCGACATCTTCTGGGAGCGCACATTTGAGGCAGGCCAGCGCATCACCGTCGAGTTTTCGTGCCCGTGCCGCCTCGGCGGCGGGTTTTACGAGGTTCAGGCCCTGATCGCCGAAGAGGCTGCGCCCGATTACTCGGCCGAGCGCATGCTCCACTGGCGCGACGAAGCCGCGTTCTTCACCGTTGCCGTGCCGAAGAAAGAGTATTACTTCGGCGGCGTTACCGACATGCAGATGCACGCACGTGTCCGCGACAACGATCCATCCTGACGGCCGCGACTCGACTGGCGCTCATGCCGCCTTGGCGAAAGACGCCGCACGCGCCCAACCAGTCGATTATCAATCGCTCTACGACGACTATTGGTCGCGCCCCGACCGTTGGGGTTCGCACAGTTTCGCCGACCCCGAACCCATCGCCGAGCAGATTCTTTCTTCCTGCGGCGGGGGGCGCGTGCTCGATGTCGGGTGCGGCATGGGGCTGCTGGTTCGCACACTTCTGCGTAAGGGGGTCGATGCCCACGGCGTCGATGTCGCACGCGCCCCGGTCGAGCGCGCCCGGATGCTCGCTCCGGGGCGCTTCAGCAACGGGTCGATCCTCGCGCTGCCCTTTGCCGATCAGTCGTTCGACACCGTCATTTCGACCGATGTTCTCGAGCACGTTTCCGAGGCCGATGTCCCGCTCGCGCTGGCCGAACTCGCCCGCGTCGCCAGGCGCGCGGCGTTCGTCAGGCTTGCCGTCACCCCCGATCGAGATCGCACATGGCACCTGACCGTCCGCGATCGCGACTGGTGGGAAGCACGCTTCTTTGAAGCCGGGTTCAGCCGGCACCTGCTCAGCCAGAAGGTCGTCGGCTTTGAGCAACTCGATGACGAGGGTTGGCAGATCACCCTCGTCATGCAGAAACTCCCTCGGCCCGAAGGTTTCACGCATGACATGCTCACCACCACCGGCCGATGCGCCGAGGCTGAGCTTGCCCGCGCCACCCGTGCGGCGTGGTTTGTGCGTCCGGGCGATGTCGTCGTTGATCTCAACGCCCGGTCGGGCGCTGCCGCCGCGGTGCTCGCCGCGCAAACCAGCGCTTCTCGCGTCATCGCGGTGTGTGCCGATGCACGCGCTGCCGACATCGCCCGCGAGCGCTTCGGCGCGCTCGGCCTGCCGCTCGAGTTCACCGCCCACGACCCCGCGACCCTCGGCCGGCGTGCGGCGGGGGTGCTGCTGGCCATGGAGACGGACGCCCGCTCAGCAGTGGACTTGGCGCAGCGCGTGCTGGTGCCCGGAGGCCGGTTGATCTTGGGCGCGCCCGGAGCGCCGAGCGACGAGGCTTTTGCAGGGTTCACGCTCGAGCGCGCCTTCGCGCAGCGTTTCGGCAGCGCCCAAGGGCCTTCGGGCAACGCCGTTTCCCGGTCGTTGCGGCAGGTCGATGCCGGCACCGCGACCGACGACGCCGATTTTTCTCTGCGCGTATTCACATCCGACGTGGTTGGGGCCTCGGCCGAGGGCTATGTCGAGCGCAGTTTCCCCGACTACAGCGACGATCCTGAGTTCCACGTCGGCAACTATGCCCGCGACCACGATAACCCCTGGCTGCTGCGCACCATGATCTCGATGGGCATGCGCAGCCCGAACCGCGGGCTGGTGGCGCGCATCGCTGCGAACGTGCTCGAGACCGCCCGTCCCGGAAGCGCTGACCAGGGCGCAGCGCTCTGCGTGCTCGCGTATCGCCTGCTCGAACAGGATGAGGTCGATCCTGCCGCGGCCGACGATCTGCTCGCAAGGTTGGCGCGGTTTGTGGCCGAGGCCGAATCGACCCCGCACGCGCAGCGTTGGAAGATCAGCAACCAGTATGTCATCGGCCAGATGCACATGGCCCGCGGTCGACTCCGTGACGCCCGCGAGGCGTTTCTGTGCTGCGCGGAGATGGATGTCCTGGTCTTCAGCCCGCTCCTGGCGAGCAAGACAGTCGATGCGGGGTTTTATGCCGGGTTGATCGCCGCCAACACGGGCGACCGCGCCCAGGCTCGCGCCATCTGGGAGCGCAGCCTCCGCGAACTGCACCGCGTGCTCCACGCCGACTGGCTCAACATCTGGGGCAGCCCCGAGCGCCCCATGCCCTTCGGGTTGCCCGATGTCGGCCTGCTGGTCGATGCCGCCTCGCGATGCGCTTTCGGGCTGCTCTGGCTCGATGACTGGGACCGCCGCCCCGGCCAGGCCTGGACATGGACGCTCCAGCGCACCCTGAGCGACCATCGTCGATGGATCGCCCGCCTCGAAGACACGCGCGACTGGCTCGATCGCGAGCGAGGCCGGTTCCGCACGCTCTCGCAGGAGCGTGGGCGCACCATCGAGCGGCTGCAGCAATGGATTGACAAACTTCGCGCCAGCCGCGAATGGCTCTCGGGCCAGCGCGATCAGTTACGCAGGGCGGTCGAGCAGAAAGACGAGCGGCTCACGGCGTTTCACGGTCAGGTCGAAGCCCTCCGCGCGCGCCTCGCCGAATCCAGCGCCGCCGCCGCACGCTTCGAGGCCCGGAGTGCCGCGTGGCGAGATCGTGAAGCCGCGCTCAATCAGGCGCGAGAGTGGCTGAGTGCCCAACTCAAGGCCCAGGCCGAAGCCCGCGCCAGGCTCGAAGCCGCCAACCAGCACCTGACGCAGACCGTCGAGAACTTGCGCGAGCACGTCGCCCGCCTCGGAGAAGCGCGCGCATGGCTTCAGCAACAGGTCGAGTGTAAAGAGCACGCCCGCGCCAGGCTCGAAGCTGCCAACCAGCACCTGACGCAGACCGTCGAGAACTTGCGCGAGCACGTCGCCCGCCTCAATGAAGCACGGAATTGGCTGCAGAAGCAGGTTGAGCAGCACGATATTGCTCGCGGCAACCTGCAAGCGCAGCTCGACCAGGCACGCCAGACCATCGCCCGACAGGATCAGGCCGCCCAGCGCGCCCGCGCCGAGATCGAGTCGCTCACCCAGCGCGTTTCGCAGATGCAGTTGCTCCTCGATCGGCGCAATCGCGATGGGCAGGCGCTTCGGCTCTGGGCGTATGAACTGCTGCTCGCGAAAGAACAACTCGCCGCCGCTGCCGAGTCCGCCCGCGCCCGTGCGGCCGAACGTGGGGCTATCATCGCCTCACTCAGGCGATCACTCGCTCGGCTCGAAGCCCTGCGCGGTCGCCCGCGGAGTGCCCCGAAGGGGGGGCAGCACCAGCCAGCCGATCCGAAGAAGAGGGGGCGCCGCGCGCCGCGTCGCTGATGATCGATCCACGTCAACCCGACTTCACCTGCACTCCGGCCGATCCGCGAAGGCCCAAGTTCGGCTATGCCCCGGCCGAGGGTCCACGGGCCGCTGCCGAGGCGCCGCTCGTCTCGGTCATCACGCCCTTCCATGACGACGGCGATGAGTTCCTCGAAACCGCGGCGTGTGTGCTCGGCCAGTCGCTCCAGGCGATCGAATGGATCATCATCAACGACGCGTCGACCCGCCCGGAATCGCTCGCCCTGCTCGAGGCCTGTCGAGGCGGGCAGCGCGATCCGCGGATCCGCGTCATCGATCTCGAAGCCAACCGCGGCCCCGGCGCTGCCCGCAACGCCGGGGTTCGCGCCGCCCGCGCGCCCTATGTCTTCCTGCTCGATTCCGATGACCTGATCGAGCCGACCACGCTCGAAAAGGGACTCTGGTTCCTTGAAACCCATCCCGCCTGTGCGTTCGTCAAGGGCTATTCCGTCGCCTTCGGCGCCAAGCAGCACCTCTGGGACAAGACCTTCCGTGCGGGCGAGCGATTCCTCGATCACAACTGCGCCACCATCACCACCATGCTCCGACGCGAGGTGTTCCTCGCCGTCGGCGGGTATGACGAGTCCATCCGTCACGGCATGGAAGACTGGGAATTCTGGCTCAAGTGCGCCGCCGCGGGCTTCTGGGGCGATGCAATCCCCGAATACCTCGACTGGTATCGCCGGCGCGAGCGGCATGACGACGTCTGGCACGACTGGGACGGCGACGAACGCCAGAAGGCTTTTCGTGAGCGCATGCGCGACCGCTACGTCCGCGTGCTCAAGGGGCGCTGGCCCAAGGTTTCTCCTCCCGCGCTCGCTGCGCCGCTTGCGCCAGCCCGGCGCGAGTCACCCGTTGGCAATCCCCTCGCCAAAGACCGGCCTCGCCTGCTGATGGTTCTTCCGTGGATGCGCATGGGCGGCGCCGACAAGTTCAACCTCGATCTTGTCGAGCAACTCACCGCCCGCGGCTGGCAGATCACCATCGCCACCACCACCGGCGACGCCAACGGCTGGATGCCCGCCTTCGCCCGCCACACCCCCGACATCTTCGTGCTGCCAGTGCTCGTGCCCCACAACGACATGCCCGCCATGCTCCGCGGCCTGATCGAGTCGCGCCGGCCCGATGTGGTCATGCTCAGCAACTCCGAAGCCGCCTACGAGTGGCTCCCCGCATTGCGAGCGTGGTGCCCGGAACCCGCCTTCATCGACTACAACCACATGGAGGAGGAATACTGGAAATCCGGCGGCCACCCCCGCTCGGGCGCTGGCGCGCAGCCCCTGCTCGAACTCAACATCACCGCCTCCGAGCATCTCAAATCGTGGATGGCCTCGCGCGGCGCTGACCCCGATCGCATCGAAGTCTGCACCATCAACGTCGATCCCCAGGTCTGGAAGCCCGATCCTGACCTTCGCCGCCGCGTCCGTGAAGAACTCGGCATCCCTGCCGATCAGCCCGTGATCCTCTATGCCGGTCGTATCTGCGCGCAGAAGCAGCCCGAGGTCTTCGCCGCGACCATCGGCCGCCTCGCCCGAGAGACTTCGCGCACTTCCTTCCGCGCAATCGTCGCCGGAGACGGAGAACTCCGCCCAGCGCTCGAGAAAGCCCTCGCCGCCGAACACGCCACCGACCGCGTGCTCATGCTCGGTGAAGTCCCCTCCGATCGCATGCGCGAACTCATGGCCGCCGCCGACATCTTCTTCCTTCCGAGTCGCTGGGAGGGCATCGCCCTCGTCATCTACGAGGCCATGGCCGCGGGTGTTGTCGTCGTCGGGGCGCAGGTCGGCGGCCAGGCCGAACTGGTCACCCCCGATACCGGCATCCTCCTCCCCAAGGCCACCCCGGGGCGCGAATCCCAAGACGAACCACCGGCCTATGCCAAAGCGCTCCAGGCGCTCATCACCGACGCCCCGCGCAGACAAGCCATGGCCGCCGCCGCACGCGAACGTATTACCCGGCACTTCTCCCTCTCACGCATGGGCGATCGCATGGATGCGCTCCTCCGCGGCGCCATCGACCTCCACCGCGAGCATCCTCGACCGGTGATCGCCCCCTCATTCGCCGCCGAACTGCTCGACCGAGCCATCGAGTCGCAGCGCCTCGCCCGCGTCGCCGACCGCATGTGGGCCGAAAATCGCCGCCTCCGCGAAGCCCTCGCCGCGCGGCCCGCTGCCGAGGCAAACCCTCCGCGGCGAACTCCCCCCAAAGCCCAACCCCCATCACGCCTGAACAGACCGCCCGCCCGCCCACAGGTCGCGGCCCGCGCCCGCGTCAACGGCGTGCACCGTCCTGCGCACGACCCCGTGCTCGACGAACTCGCCCGCATTGAAAACTCGCGTGCCTGGCGCGTCTTCACCGCCCTCAAGGCCAACCCCGTTTATGCACTCTTGGCGCGCGTGCGTTGGGGCCGCGACTGGCGCCGCCAGGCGCTCGTGCTCACGCCCGCGCAGCGGCTCGAGCACATCCGCGCGAGCCGCGCTTTCCGCCTCATTGCACGCCTCAAGGCCACGGGCCTCTACAAGCGATACGCCCGCAAACGCTACCCCGCACTCCCTCCTCCCGAGGCGCCACGCCCCCCGCACCATCCGCCCGAGGTCTCCGTAGTCGTTCGACGCGACGAACTCGCCTCGCGCCCCTGAGTTTTCTCCGCACGCACCAGAGCACGGTTGCACACTCGCGTGCCGCGCGTGCCGCCTGTTGCGTGTCTGCCGCCCGTCCGTCGGCTCTGCCGCTCGATGTGTGCGTAATGCCGCACAAGGCGCTACTCGTTCAATGCCGCAGGGGCCTCGCGCTTCCCAAGCCCGCCGGCACGCGATGCAATCGTTCGCTCAAGTTCCGCCGAAGGCTCAAGCGGCAGAATCACGCTGAACATCGACCCGCGCCCCAGTTCGCTCACCAGTTGAATCTCCCCGCCGAGCAGGTGCGCAAGTTCGCGGCAGATGGCAAGCCCGAGGCCCGTTCCCTGCTGCACCTTGTTGTGCCCCGCGTTCACCTGGTAAAACTTCTCGAAAATCCGCTCACGATGTTCGGCCGCGATCCCCGGCCCCGTGTCGCTCACGCTCACCCGCATCGTGTCAAACGGCCCGTCCGAACGCCCCCGCAGCACCTCCGCCCGAATGGTGATCCGCCCGGGGCGCCCTGTCCGGCTTACCGGCTCGATGAACTTCACCGCGTTGCTGAGAAAATTGAAAACGATCTGCTGAAATCTTTTCGCGTCCGTCCGCAGCCGGGGCAGCCCTTCCGCGGCCTCGATCACCACCTCCGCGCCCTTCTCCTGCGCCTGCGGATGAATCAGCGCCGCCAGCCCCTCGATCGACTCGCGCACATGCACCGAATCAAAATGCACCTCGACACGCCCCGCCTCGATCTTGGCCATCTCCAGCAGCGTCTCGATCAGCCCCAGAAGATCGCGCGATGCCCTCACGATGTTCGTGATATACCGCTCGCGCTTGGTCAGCGCTGCGCTCTCGCCGTCGCGCTGCTTGTCCGCCGCCGCAATCTCCTGCAGCAGTTCCCCGAACCCCACGATCGAGTTCAGCGGCGTCCGCAGTTCATGGCTCACGTTCGCCAGGAACTCGGCCTTCAGCTTGTTCGCTTCATACAGGTCCGTATTCGCCTGCGCCAGTTTGGCCAATTCCAGGTCCAGCGCGCGGTTCACCGCTTTCTGCTGCTCCTGCGCCGAACTCAGGTGCTCGAGCATCCGGTTGAACGTCTCGGCCAGTTGCTCAAACTCGTCCCCCGTCCTGATCTCCGATCTGATCCGCAGATCCCCCTGTTGCACGCGCTCGGCCGTCTCCTTCAGCGCGCGCACCGGCCCCAGAATGATCTTGTGCGTGATCAGATAAAACACCAAGAGCGCCAGCGCCAGCACCACCGTGCCCGCGCTCAGCAGATACACCGTGTTCACCACCAGCAGCACCGCCGTGTCGTCGCTCCGCTGCTCGTGCAGCACCAGCCCCGAAAGGTGCGCGCCCTGCCCTTCCACCGTCTCACGCATCGCCCGCGCATACCGATACACCCGAAAAGCCCCGTCCCAAGAGGACGAAACCACGTCCACCGCCCGCGGATCTCGCGAAAACTGCCGCAGCGCCGAACGCAGAAACGCATCGTTCTCCGCCAGCGCCTCGGCTTCCTCAAGCGCGATATACCGCGCCCGAACCCCCGCATACTCCGTCCGCCCCTGCTCATCCGGAATCGGCGTCAACCCGCTCGCCCGCGCAAGCGCATCCTGACGCTGCCACACATCCACCAGCCGCCGCGCCAGTTCCTCCTGACGCTCCGCCACCAGCGCGTTCATCCGAAGCCACGGCGCCGTAAACGCCGCCAGCACGATCAGCACCACCGCGCCCCCGAACAGCAGCAGGCACTTGTTCGCCAGCGAAATATCCCGCGGAATCGGCAGACGCATCCGCCCGAAGTGTACCGGTCACCCCGCGCACCCCGCCGCCGCAGACACCCCGGCCCGCTTTCGCCGCCACCTTCCCCCCTAAAGTCACCCCAGGCATGACCAACCCCGCCGTCTATCTCGAAACCTTCGGCTGCCAGATGAACGAACTCGATTCGCAGCTCGTTCATGGCGCCCTGCGCCGACTCGGCTACGCCTTCACCCAAGACCCCGACGCCGCCGACGTCGTCCTCTACAACACCTGCTCCGTCCGAGAACAAGCCGAGCAGAAAGTCTGGTCCCGACTCGGCGAACTCAAGCATGCCAAGCACGATCGACCCCACCTCGTCGTCGGCGTCCTCGGATGCCTCGCCGAACGCGACGGCCTCGACCTCATCCGTCGCATGCCCGTCGTCGATCTCCTCTGCGGCCCCGGCGAACTCGACAAACTCCCCACCCTCCTCGATAACGCCCTGCGCACGCGCATCGCCCTCGCCCAAGCGGGCGAACACCAACGCTCCGCGCGGCAGGCCGCCCTGCAAGGCTCGACCTCACGCCGCAGCGCCACCCTCGCCGCCGCTCAAGACGATCTCGAACTGCTCGATCTCTCTCGCGCCATCTCCCCGACCGACCACAACGGCTCGGCCTATGTCCGCATCACCCGCGGCTGCAACAAGTTCTGCACCTACTGCGTCGTCCCCTTCACCCGCGGCGCCGAGATCCACCGCCCACCCGAGCACATCATCGACGAGTGCAAACGCCTCGCCGACGCCGGCGTCCTCGAAGTCACCCTCCTCGGGCAAACCGTCAACCACTACCGCTTCGAGCACGACGCGGCCGTCGCCGTCGGCGGCGTCGTTCAGCCGCAGAAAGGCCGAAGTTACGCCGGCGGACACAGACGCGATCCCTTCCAAGGGCACCGCGTCACCACCTTCGCCGACCTGCTCTTCCGAATCCACGAAGAAGTGCCCGCACTCCAGCGCATCCGCTTCGTCACCAGTTATCCCCGCGACTTCGGCGATGACATCCTCGACGTCATGCGCCAGTGCCCAAGGCTCTGCCGCTACCTCCACGTCCCCGTGCAAAGCGGCTCCGATCGCATCCTCAAGGCCATGAACCGCGGCTACACCGTCGGCGAATACCTCGAATTCTTGGGCCGCGCTCGCGCGGCCCTCCACCAGCCCGACCTCGGCCGGCCCCTCATGATCTCCGCCGACGTCATCGTCGGGTTCCCCGGCGAAACCGAGGACGACTTCAACGCCACCGCCGCGCTCCTCGAGAACGCCCGCTTCAAAAGCTGCTTCATCTTCAAATATTCACCTCGCCCCGGCACCGTCGCCTTCGACCGACTCCCCGACGATGTCTCCGAGGCCGACAAGCGGCGACGAAACAACCACCTCCTCGCCATCCAGACGCGCATCAGCGATGACATCAGCCGAGAACTCATCGGCGAAACCTTCGAAGTCTTCGTCGAAGGCGTCAGCCGCAAAACCCTCAAACGTCAGGGCCTCTCCCACGGACAGATCCGAAAAACCGGCGGCGCTGTCGCCATCACCGTCGGCGGCAGGTCACTCGACCCCCACGCCGAGGCCGCCTGCGCCACCGCCCCGGCCGACGAAGGCCCCGTGCAACTCAGTGGCCGCACCGAAGGCGACAACATCGTCTTCTTCAACGCCCCGGACGACCCCGCCCCCTGGATCGGACGCATCGTTCCCGTACGCATCACCCAGGCCGACCGCCTCAGCCTCCACGGCGAACTGGCCCCCACCGACCTCACTCGCGGATAACCCTTCGCCTTTCAAGCCGTCGGGGCATCCCTCACTCTTCCCCGCTGCGCTCCAGGCTCACCAGCATCGGGTGACCTTCCGCCTTCTTCTTCCGAAGCATCTCGATCACGATCTCGGGCACCATCGCCCGCAGCACGTTCAGGTCACGCCCGAGTGCCGCGATCTGGCGAATCAGACTCGAACTCGTATACGCAAAACTCTGCCCCGCAACTACGAAGGCCGTCTCCAGGCCCGCCACCTCGCGGTTCGTCACGGCCTGCTGCACCTCGTACTGAAGGTCAGAAAGATTCCGAACCCCGCGCAGAAGCGCTGTCGCCCCCACACTCTGCGCAAAGTCCACGGTCAGGCCGCCGAAACTCCGCACCTCGACCCGCGCTTCATCCGGTTCCTTCGCCGCAAGCTCCGCCGTCAGCACGCGCGTCATCTCCACACGCTCTTCGGGCGTGAAGAGCGCGTCCTTCGCCGGGTTATGCCCCACGGCCACCACGAGTTCATCAAAAAGACGACGCCCCCGTGCGATCACATCCAGATGCCCGAACGTGATCGGGTCGAACGACCCGGGAAAGACCGCCAGGTGCCGCTTGCTCATGGCCAAGTCTACCGCGATGCACCAGCCGCACACGCGTCATAGCCCTACCCCCCTCGCCCAGATGCGGCGGGGCTGGCTTGCCCGCGTCGGCCCTGTTTGGCACGTTCAGTGTGTCCGGTGCAAACCTATCCCGCTGCACCGGTCGTGGCATCCCCTGCGAAGGCCTCGCGTCGGCGCCTCACCGATGCGAGGCTTTTTTCACCAAATCCCCCTTCAACCCAGCCCCTGCCGTGTGACCCCCTCGCCCGCCGTCGCCCTTCTCCCGCCTTGAGAGTGCATCTCCACGCGGCGTCCGAGCGCCCTTCACACCAAAATCCGCTTTTGCGCGCGCGCTGGGGCTTCTGAACGGGCCTCCCCGCTGAAAAATACAAAAAAATCGTTGCCATAGTTCCACGAAGCACTTGCGCCCCGCGCTCTGCCCTCGGCGCGCCGCCTGCGCGCGCGCAAACGCGCACGACCGCACCCACTCTTGAACGACCGGGGGCAATCGTCTCCCGGCGAACTTCAGGAAGGACCGGCGACATGCCGCACCGGCTCGACGCAGGCAACCACGCGCCAGACCAATCGTTCCGGCGACTCATAGATGAGCACGAGAGGCACACACGCCCTCGCCTCGAGCGACTCTGGAACTATTACCGCAATGCGCTCGAGCCGGTCGGCTCGCCGGGGGGCCTTCACCCCGCCGGCAGGTGGTATCGACTCGCCCAGGAAGCCGGCCTCCCCGCACGCTTCACACACGGTCGCGCCGAACCGTCGCTCGACGATCGACGCCCGCCGCGCGAAATCGTCGTCGAAAATGACATCGCCTGGCGCATCCACGCCATGATCGACTTCATGTTCGGCCGTGCCGTCAGGCTCCGCTCCGCCGCCGATGATCCCGACCTCCGAGAAACCATCAACCACGCCCTCGAACGCGCCTGGGATGCCTCCGGCGGCATCACCCTCCTCCAGGATGTCGCCCTCCTCGGTCATGTCTACGGATATGTCGATCTCCTCCTCCGAATCGATGAACCCGCCCTTGCCCTCGCCGCGGCACACCCTTCCGCATCCGACGCGCTCGATCGCGCCCTCCGCGCGCTTCGAGTCGAAATCATCGAGCCGACCCGCGGCATCCCCGCCCTCGATCCGCACGACTACCGCGCCTTCGCCGCCTACGCCGTGCGCGCAGCAAGACGAGTGCATCCCGACGACGACCGCTCTCGCCACAAACGCGAGGGCGATCACTTCGTCCGCGTCACCGAGATCTTCTCACCCGGAGCCTTGAGCCTCTATCACGACGATCGCCTCGTCCGACGGACACGCACGCGCTATCTCTCCCGCGCTGTGCCCGTCGTGCACATCCAGAACATCGCTCAGCCCTTCCGCTACGAAGGTCTCGGCGAAGTCGAACCGCTCATCCCGCTTCAGGATGAACTCAACACACGCCTCTCCGACCGCGCAAATCGCGTCACGCTCCAGAGTTTCAAGATGTATCTCGCCAAGGGCATCGAAGGCTTCGACCGCTTCCCCGTCGGCCCCGGCCAGATCTGGCTGACCGACAATCCCGAAGCCAGCATCCAGGCCTTCGGCGCCGACGCCGACAGTCCCGGCGAATCCGCGCACATCCTCGAAATCCGCGAAGCGCTCGACAAGATCAGCGGCGTTCCGCCCCTCGCCGCAGGCGTCGTTCGCGCCAAGATCGGCAACCTCACCAGCGCAAACGCCCTCCGCGTCACGCTCATGGGCCTGATCACACGCACCCAGCGCAAACGGCTGAACTACGGCCGCGGCATTCAGGAACTCAGCCGACTCATGCTCGAAGCCCTCGACGCCGCGGGCATCCTCCGCACGCGTCCCGACGATCGACGCATCCGCATCGAATGGCCCGACCCGATTCCGCTCGACCCGCGCGACATGGCCCAGGCCGCCCGCGCGCGGCTCGACGCCGGCGTCCCCGATGAACAGGTGCTCGCCGAACTCGGCGTCGATCCGCAATCCACCGCGCTTGATTGATCGCCTCGCGCGAGGCGACCGGTTCGCAACACATCCACCCGACAAGGAGCAACCCCATGCCCGAACTTCCACCCGATGGTGCGCCCGACGGAGGCGAAATTTCCCCGGATACGCCCGATACGCCGATTCGTCCCGCGCCGTCCGATCACACGTGCCGCGCCGAGGTGCTCGAACTCGAGCGCCGCCTCGCCGAAGCACGCGCGGCGCTTGCTCTCGCCGAGAACGAGCGCGAGGCAACCCGCGCTGAACTCGACCGCGCGCAGCGCAGGCTTGATGCGGCGATTCTGCTCCACCAGGCCGATGCGATCGACCTCGCCGAAGCGCTCGGGCATGTTGAACAGGCGCTGGCCGATGCGCCTCCGGCGGTCGCCGTCGCCGAACTGCGCGAGCGTTCGCCGGCGCTCTTTGCGTCCATGCCGGGTGCGACCAGTCTGCCGTTCTTCCGTTCGGGCGACGGCGTCGATCATCTGCGCGAGCAGGCCCGCGCCAGCGGCGATCGACGCATCCTGCTTCGGTATCTGCGTGCCCGGCGCGGCGCTTGAGAAACCGCGGGCCGCCGACACGGCGGCCCTTAGCCCGCGGCGATCGTGTTCGCCGGGGGCGCGCTCGCCCGGGGTGTTCCGGGCGGTCACCTTCGAACTTCTGGAGATTGATACATGCCGTTTACCGGAAAAGCCACGTACTCCGCGGGCGCGACGCTTCCTGAACTGATCGAGGATGTCGCTGATCTCGTCTCCATCGTCTCGCCGCACGAGACCCCTCTGCTCGACCACCTCGGCGACCCCAAGCGGGCCGCGATGGGCACGGTGCACGAGTGGATCGAAGACGGAACTCTTACTCGACTGGTGGCGGCTGCTTCGAGAAGGGCCTGCGCGTCGGCGGGCAAATACAACACACCCCTCTTCGCGTGCGGGTCGATATCAATGCGGTCCACTAGAGCGTGAACCACCTGCCGCATCTCATGCATTGTACCGCCGTTGCCAATGGTGTTCGTCAACTCATTCAACTTGGCCTCGGCCCATGTTCGGAGGTCGGCCATGTCGACGCGGCCAATCTTGTCCTCCGCATCCTTCGCAGCCTCGGCTTCAAGCATGGTTCGTCGGCGTTTCAGCGCGACCAGTTCGTCGCGGAGTTCTTTGATGTCCGACACGTCCTCATCCGCGAGCAGCGCCGCCAGGGCCTTGATGCGTTTGGTTACCGACGCGAGTTCGTCATCGCGCGATCTCGAATCGGCACCGCTGGTGCGCCGTTGAGACATCGCCTTCACGAACTGCTTGACCGCCGCCTCCCGCCCCTTGGCGTCCGCGGGGAGCAACTCGCGCACGCGCGTCAGAACCCACGAGTCGAGCGCATCCACGGAGATGCTGGTTGAACGGCACACCTTGATACCCTGCGCGCGGTATCCGGCATCGACGTAGTAACGCACGCCCACGTCGCTGCCGTTCTTCACGATGCAGCCCCAGAAGTTGTAGCCGCAGTTCGTGCATTTCAGGAGGCCCGACAGCAGGTATCGCTGCGTCGGACGCGCCAACCCACCTGCATTTCGTCGCTTCGCCATCGCCTCCTGCGCTGCGTCGAATGTGGCACGCGAGACGAGCGGCTCGTGCACGTCCTCAATGATGATCCACCGGTCCCGCGGGTTGCGAGTGCTTTCGCCTGGGCGCTTCGTTCGAGCGGTGCCATCTGGCGACACGCCATGAATCTTCCCGAACGTGCGGCGATTCCAAACGAGCGCGCCGTAGTAGCACGGGTTCTGCAGGATGGTCTTGACCGCCATCTGGTTCCAGCGAGAACGCATCGGCCCCGAAATGCCGCGATCGTTCAAAGCGATGACGATCGAGCGGAATCCGTATCCCTTCGCGCACAAGTCGAACATCATGCGCACCGCCTTCACCTGCTGCGGATCGCCAGGCACGAGCCGCACGATGTCAGACTTCATCTTCCGGCCCATGGGCTGGCAGGCGTCGATGAAGCGAACGTGCTTCCCGTCGGGGCCGAACTCCTGCCGCCGACCATCGGGCAACGTGCGCACGGTTCGAATCACTTTGCCCTCGGCGGAAACGTACTGGCGGTCGTAGCCGTATGGAGCCCGGCCGCCCATGCCGCTTCGTCGCACGGTAACCGTTGAATGCTGGCCGCGAATGCAGTCGCGGGACAGCTTCACGCTGTACTGCCTCGCCTGCCACGACTTGACGCCCTGAAGCAGTTCGCCTTCTTCACCATCGGGAATGCCGTCGGCGCAAAACAGCGCCTGCACGCCGGCCATGCTCAAGCGGTGCAGGTAGTAGCCGGTCTCGTTGGTACCGCCGCGACTGAACCGCGACATGTCGTAGCAGAGCACCGCTTCGAAGTCGCGGCCGTTCTCCGCATCGTGCATCAAGCGCTCGAACTGCGCTCGCCCCTTCGCGCTGGTCCCGCTGATCGCATCATCAACGTACCAGCGGATGACGCGGTACCCATTCTGCCGCGCCCAGCGCTCCACATACTCCTGCTGGTCGGGAATCGACCGTTCCTGCATGTCCGTTGAGCGACGGGCGTAACCCACCGCTGCCGTTCCGTTCTGTCTCATGATCATCGTTTCCTTTCTGGCCAACTGGGCCGCCCGACACCCTCCCTCAACGTGGCGAACGCCTCAAGCGCTGTTTCGGGGCGATTGTGGGCAACTGCCGGGCGGCCTTGATTCACCCGCCCGTTGAGGTAACTGACTGGGCGCTCGCATGACGAGCCGCGCCGGGCGCGTGCCTGGGCGAAGATGAACATCGTAGCAGGAGACAGACCATGTCGAAGCGAAACACGAAGAAGGCGAACGCGAAGGCGAAGGGCGCACGGAAGGCGAAGCCGTCGAAGGCGGCGGCCAACGGCCGCATGAGCGGTCTCGACGCGGCGGCCAAGGTGTTGACAGACGCCGGCAAGCCGATGCGGTGCAAGGAGATCGTCGACACCGCCATCGCCAAGGGCTACTGGAGCAGCGGCGGCAAGACGCCGCATGCCACCGTCTACGCCGCCATCATCCGGGAGATCGCGGCGAAGAAAAAGGATGCCCGCTTCAAGAAGGTCGAGCGCGGGATGTTTGCCGCCAACGGTTGATTTCACCTGCGCATCTCCTCGCCACGCCGGCCATGTGCCGGCGTTTTCTCTCGGCCTCAAAATCCGGACAGGCAAAAGAAAGTCTGTCTATACCCGTGGCTGTTCCCGCGGGCCTAGCCGGCGGGCCGCTCGCCGCCAAGTACCTACGAGGCGTCCGGTGGCGGGAGGGGGCGGTGTACGCGCCCGTCCCCGCCCCCAGGCCGCCTCGGCGGCACTGGGGGGTACGGGGGGAGCGCGCATACCCCCTCCCCCCTCACGGCCCCACCTCTGTGATGGGCGGTGGCTCGGTCGAGAAGCGCACCCGGTCGCTGTAGTCGCGTTGCCAGCGGTGGACCAATCCCTGCGACTCGGCGACCTTGAGAAGCTGCTTCGCCTTCGCGTTGGAGACGTCGTCTTCGGCGGCAAGCAGGATTTCATCGCGCAGCTGAGGGGTGCCAGTCACGAACGTCCTCACGAAGCGCCCCGGCGTCCACGGCTCGGGTTTGGCCTTCACCGGCTTCTCTACATGTGTTCTCCGCCGTGAATGCTCCCGCCGCAACGACGCCGAATCGAGCGATTCATCAACATTCCAGACGGGGAAACAGTGGCGCAGGCACACCGGATCGATTGGCGGCCACGATCGCACCGCCGCGTCGAGCACGATCACATCGTCTTCCTCATGCTGACGCAGAACAAGGTGTGTGTCGGTGGCGCGGCTCTGTGCGCCAGCGCCGGCACCCACATCCGTTATGGATTTCGCCGCTTGGCTGCCCTTCGTCGCGTGATGGATCAGCACGAAGCAGCAGCCAAGCCGCGATGCATGGTGATCGAGGCGGTTGTAAAGCGACGCCATCGTGCCGTTGTCATTCTCGTCGGTGTCAGCCGGCATGAACCGGTACCAGGCGTCCAGCACAATGACGCGGAAGCGTCCGGGCTGGAGCGAATCAAAGTATGGCCCGAGCGAAACGAGGTCCTGCAGCCCGCCACGAAGGTTGGCCACGTAAAACGTCCGCGCAATCTGATCGAACGGTACGTCTCGCGCGCGCGCAACCTTCGGAATGCGGTTCGCGGTCGTTTCAGGGTGGAGCTCATTGTCGATGAGTAAAACATCGCCGCGATTCGTTTCAAACCGACCAAGCCAGGGTCGGCCAGTGGCGACGGCGATCGCTAGGTCGAGGACGAGCCACGATTTCCCTGTCTTTGGCGGTGCAATGACGTTCATCGTTTCGCCCTCTCTGAGCAGGCCGTGGATGACGGGCGGGCGCAGATCAGGGTGCGCCGTGACGAGATCGTCGACGCTCAGGAAGGAGGCTGGCTCTGTGTTGCTCATGGCCTCAGCAAGCCTCGGCGGGACAGTGATGCGTTGCGGCTCGATCGGTGCGCGGCTCCATGATTCGACCTGTTTGAGCCACGCCGGCGCGATGGATGCCGCGATGCGCTCTGCCGGGACGCCGCGCTCGCTGAGCCATTGCCAATCATCTGCGGCGCTGGCGAGCGCTTGATGATGGCCGCGACAGCGCGCCGCCTCCGTTGCGTGGCCGAGGCGATAGACGAACTGGTGGCCGGTGAATTCAGATCGCTTCTCGGCATCGACGACGCCAAAGTAGTCGGCTGATGGAACGTGGATGGATGCGGCGTCGCGTGCTTTGATCCGCGCGCGCCACGCATCCTCAACAGCATCCACGTCGGGACGAGTCCATTTGGCGATTGCTCGTGCAGCGGTGACGAACACGGATCGGTACGCACTTTCAACTTCGCTCCGCTCCTGATCACTGAGTGGCCATGCTGGCGGACCGTCGTCATACCACCGGGCGAAGCGCTCGCCGTGCACGTCGACGATCCAGGATTGCGCTTCACCATGAGTCATTGCCGCTCCCGCGCGCGATCGGCTTGTTCGCGGTCCCATTCCGCGGCCAGCCAGGCCGCGAGCGCATCGACGCGCGATGCCCATCGCGTTTCGCTGTCCGCCGTCGGTTCAGCGAAGGCGATGTGCATCCGGATGCTCCCGACGCGATCCATCGCGTCCATTTCGACCGTGTCCGTGGCCATCTGCCTCCGTAGTCATCGCGCAGCCGCACTCCATGCGGCTTGGCGCACTTCACATTCCTCGAAAGCGGGCGGCGGGCCAGCGCAGGACGACGAACGCCAGCCCGCCGCTCCGCACCGTGTTACGCTTCGCCCTTGGACCGCACCGCGGCGCGCGGGTCGACGAACGCAGCACCGAAATCGTGATACACCCGCCAGCTCACGGCCAAGCGGTTCACCTGCTGGTCCAAGCCGAAGAACTCGACGGTCGTCGTCTGCTTGCCATTGAGGAAGCCGACCACCATCGGGACGTTGCTCGGACTGGCGAAGAGGTACCAGTGCTTGGTGCTCGCCGCAGCGCCGAATTTGAGGCTGTTGCTCAGGCGCGGCTCGACCTCAGGAGAGACCACTCGGCGCATGCTGTTGCCGGTCGGCTGTTTCTCGGCGATCTGCTGAATGAACTCGCTCTCCAGCACGGCCTTCGCCGCCGGTTGAAGCTCTGGTGGCACGAGCAGCGTCTTGGGGCGAATGTCGAGATCATTGCCTTCGTCATCGCGCTGAGTGAGCATGAACGCGATCGCCTTGGCAAGCGAGTCGATTCCAAGCGCGGCGTCGGCACCGATGATCAGGTTGTTGTTCGCCGCGCTGAAGAACCCGCCTTCGTTCGCCAGCAACACCTGGTACACCAGATCGCTCAGACGCCGCATTGCCATGCGCCCGTACGCGCGAGACGCATCCTCGAACACGCCGAGGTCATCGTTCACGATGTCGCGGCGATCGACGCTGAGCATCTTGGCGAACGTGTCGATTTGGAACTGTGTGTACCACTCGCTCACCTGCCCATGCTTGATCTCGCCGCCTGGTGCAAGCTGCTCCAATTGGCCGGTGAACGATGGCCGAATCGCAGTGTTCGGCTTGAAGTCCGCCACGGACCGCACCGAGCAGAAGGCGCGCCATGTCGCGGGAGATTCCTCGTATGCGTCGAGCAGCAGCTTGTTGGCGAGGTTCCCCAGCGCCGTCGGAAGCGA
The DNA here is from genome assembly GCA_019636695.1 of Phycisphaeraceae bacterium. GTDB lineage: Bacteria > Planctomycetota > Phycisphaerae > Phycisphaerales > UBA1924 > JADLCM01. Next base: position 595,605 of record JAHBXD010000002.1, on the reverse strand, counting down.
GTAGGTGGACAATGCGGCGCGCACCATCTCCTCGCGGCCGTGCGGCACATCTTGGCCGTCGAGCATGAGAGCCGCGCGGCAGATGTCGAGCGCGTGTGTCGCCTTGAAGCGCTCGCCATGCTCCATCGCCACAGCTCCGAGCGTCTTCTCGCCGAGCGCTGTGAGCCCGAGCCGCGACAGCAGCGCTGCTTCGAGTGTCGCCACGCCGCCGACCGGTTGCGGCTGCCAGGGCGAGGCGACCTTGGGCCGCGACTCGCGCAGGATGTTGAGCAGCTGCGCGGAGAGGTCCTGCGGCGTGATCTCGCCAGCAATGGCAGATGCCTTCAGTTCCTCCACGCGCGAACTCGCTGCGCCCCATCCGCCGTTCGGTGCAGCGCAAACTGCTTCGATCTGTTTGAGGCGATCGCGTTCCCTCGCGCGAATCGCTGCCTCGTCGATGTTCTGAACTTCCGTGTTCATCTGAATCCGCTCCTTGGTTCGTGATGCCGCGATGGCTACGGACGTTCCTGCGTCCGCGCCAAGCGGCGTGATGCTGACTTCTCTCAATCTGCCGCGCCGCACGAGCGTGAACCCGCGCTGCGAGACGAGCGTGCGGCCATTGACTTCCGCCGGCTCGCCGGCGCGAACCGGTTCGTGTTCCGCTGGTTCGACGCCAACCGACGCCTGAAACGCGAAGCCGCCCTTTGACATCTCAACGATCTGCTGTGCAGCGGGACCAGCACCCGACATGACGCCTGCCACTATCAGCCGACCGTCCCGTACCGCCGCCTCGCCGTGGCCCACCACGCCGCCGACACGGGCGTCGTGGTCCGCCAGCAACGGAATCTGTCCCGCGGCATCCAAGCCATCGAGGTCGAGCGCCACATCGCCCCAACCGGGCACGCGCATCACGCCACCGGAGTATGCGATTATGCTGATTTGCGGTCGCTTCGCACCACCGTCAGACGCTTCGATGGCGACTTCAGTCGCTGCGAGGAGGATGTTCTCGACGGCAGTGGTCATTGGCTCGCCGCCTTCCGCTCCGCCAGAATCGTCTCGATCTGCAATTCGTCCTCAACCGTCATGGCGCGGGCGCGCCGCCACTTCGCTCCATGCGTCCACCGGTTGATGTGCTCCAGGTACTCCGCAATTGCATCGATGTCTTCGCGGTACCAGACGATGTTGCGCCCAATCATGCGCAGGGCGATGCCGAGATTGTGCGCATAGTGCGACATGTTCTCTGCATAGGCAGCGAGGCCACGCTCGCGCAGTTCCTGAGCCGCACCCTCGGTGCTCTTGGGGTACAGGCGATGGAAATCTGCCTCCGCGCTGGCAGAATCGCCGGAATAGGCCTGTTTCAACTGATCGCGGCAGCGGCCTTCGTACTGCTCGCGCGTCATGATGAATGGTGACACCGTCATGTCAGCCTCCTTGCTGCGGGTTCTGCGCCCTCGTGGCGCTCAATTCGTCCGCCTGCCCGCTACGCCGCGGTCAAACGGAAACATGCTGCCTTCACCGGTACCGACACGAGATAGGGCCAATCCGGGAAGGAGTCGGAAGTTCATGCAGATTGGTCCACCGATGGACCTGCTCATGTGATGTGCCCCTATACTTCTCCTATGCCGTGGAAGGGGCGGTTGTCCGGAAAAGTGTGAAAATCTCTTCCATGACCTCTATATCTGCCGGAGGCCGCGTTTTGTCGCACGAGCCCGGAAGTCCGGGAGCCGGCGACCAAATGGTCCCCTACTAGATATCTACGCGCTCGAGGTCGAGAGTTGCGCGCAAAAACGGAGATTCGCCGACGACAGCGGCAGATCGGGCCACGGGTGGACATCGCGGCTCATGGCGGCGTGGCGACCTGAATCAAACTGCGATCAGATCTCGTCCGGACAGAGAATCACTCTGACAGACGTACCTGCCGCAGAGATGACGGCGACAGCCAGCGCTACCTGCCTGCCGTGGATATCGCTGCCCCTTGCCGTTGTCCCTCGCAGCATCGTGGCCATTGCTATAATCGCGTCGTTCGTGATTCGTTCCCCATCCGGCTGACGAGGTAGCCGTGTCCTGCACATTGAAAGGGAGACCCATGAGCACGCCATTGTGGTCCCTAGGGCGCGCCGTTGCGGCAGCGTGCCTAGCCAGTTTGGTCTCAGCGTCGGCGGTACCTGACACCCCGCGCGAGATCGCCAAGCGGGTATCGCCATCGGTGGTGCTCCTCGTGATGGAGGACGCCAACGGCCAGCCGCTTGCGATGGGCAGTGGGTTCGTCGTGCGCGAGGGCATCGTCGCCACCAACATGCATGTGATCGAAGGCGCAGCGCGTGGCTACGCGAAGCTCACCGATGACAAGACCAAGAACGACATCCGGGGAATTGTGGCGTCTGACCACGCACGCGACCTGGTGCTATTGTCCGTCGACGGTCTCAAAGCCGATGCCCTGATCATCGGCGACAGCGAGGGTGTGGCCGCAGGTGACACGATCTATGCGGTCGGTAACCCACGCGGCCTTGAGGGCACTTTCTCAGCCGGGATCGTCAGCAGCGTCCGCAAGGTCGGCGACGACTCGCTTCTCCAAATCACCGCTCCGGTCTCGCCCGGCAGCAGCGGCGGTCCCGTGCTCAACAGCAAGGGGGAAGTGATCGGCCTAGCTGTAGCGACATTCAAGGGAGGGCAGAACCTCAACTTCGCCATCCCGAGCGCATACCTCTCAGCGCTGATCCCGGCCATCAAGGCTCCCGTGGATTTGCCGACTGCGGCCAAAGCGAGGAGGGCGAAGAAGGAGAAGTCGATCCTCGATGAGATGGGCGGGAGAAGCACCGAAGGGGTTGAAGGTGGCACTCTCACGTGGGACAGCCATTCAGGTACAGGCGCTTTTTCGCTTTCCTTCCGCAACAAACTTCGCGACCCAGTGAAGAGTATTGTCTGTCTTGTCGTGTTCTATGACGACAAGGGATCGCCCTTAGATGTTGCTGTAGTTACATTCAACGATGTGGTGCCAGCAGGGCTGGCTCGACGTGCCACGGGGTCAGTGCACGAAAGTACGGAAAAGCTGAACACGCCTGTCCGAAATGTTCCGCCACGCACTCCGAAGAACCGAGTCGAGTTTCGCATCCTGTACTTCGACATCGTAAACCCTGACGAGCCTGTTGACGAGCGAAGCGCTGCCCAGCCGAGTCCCAGGCTGCCGGAACGGAAGGATGATGCCGATCGTGCTCGGACAGCGACGGCCAGAGACACCAATCCATCGTCGCTCGAAAACGCGGACGCAGAACTGAAAAGGCTGGAGACACAACTGGCCGAGGCCGCAGCAAAGATCGCCCCGGCCGGCGATGGTCCCGATCTGATTGAATCGCACATCATTAGCGAGTTCGAAGGCTGGGATGGCGATACGCTGTTCGCACTTGACAATGGGCAAGTCTGGCAGCAGGTGAGCTACTCCTACACCTACCACTATGCGTACCGGCCGAAAGTCATGATCGTTAAGACGCAGGGTGCCTACAAGATGTTTGTCGAGGGGGTGGCCAACAGCATCTTTGTTAAGAGACTTGAAGAGGACGACCTCAACATCTTCGACAGAGGCGGCGTCGCAAGCGCCTACATCGGCGTGTCTGATGACCTAACGATCTACCTGTGGTCGGGAAAGCCCGTTGCATACCTCGATGGCAAGAGCGTCTATGGCTTCACCGGCGCTCATCTCGGATGGTTTGTTGACGGTGCGCTGCATGATCACCGTGGCGGAATCGTGGGAGCTACGGCTCGGCGACTGGCGATTCCAACGAAGCCAAAGCCGTCGAAGGGAACAAAGCAAGTGAAGCCCATCAAGGGGATTCAGCGGCTGGCTCCCCTTGAGCCCCTGTACAGAATCACTTGGTCCGATACACCTACGGCGGTGTTCTTGCTCCAAGGGGCGAAGTAGTGCACATTAACTGGGACTTCGTCCGCGCCCATGTGATGGGGCAGTTCCGCGCGCTCAGGGACTTCCACCACTACAGCGAAGCGCAGTTGCAGGAAGGGCATCACACTTTGCGGAGCGAGATCGCCAGCAGAGGCGTGAGCGTTCCACCCAACTCGAGTGAGCAGGAAGTCCAGGGAATCCTGTCGGAGCATTGGGCCGAGATCGACCAATGTGATTGGCAATATGGCGTCACATTCTCACGGCTTCTGCGGTATGCGATCGTGGTGCTATGCTTCACACTGATCGAGTCGAATCTGACGCGAATTGCCCGCGAAATCGCATCTCGCCGTTCTTGCAACTGCTCGCTTTCAGGAAAGCACGCCAAGACACTTGTAGCTGAGTTCCAGAAGACGTGGACGAGCGCAGGCTTGGTATGGTGGGATGACCACCGCTGGAAGCAAGTGGACGAGCTGCGCGAGTTGAGGCATTGCCTTGTGCACCGTCATGGCGTGCCGAAGGATGATCCAGCCGAAGAACCGAATCTGCGTCAACTACTACAGCGCGATGCTGGTGTCCGCCTGCTCAGCACAACTGATAACATGGTCGACCCCGATGATGTCGGAGCCGTTGTGATCGAGCATTGCTTTTGCGAGAGTATCATCAAGGACCTAACAGCACTGGTTCGAGAAGTGTTCGATCGGGCCGGATGCTTTGGACCCGAATTCCCTGTTGTAAAGTAGCTGTCGCGAGAATCAGCTCAGCGCTCGGAGATAGCCGATGTCGGACGAGACAAGGAGGGTTTTGCGCAGGTACGGCAGATGCGGCATGTTTGCCGGGCTCACGATTGCATTCGGCGTTGTCGTCGGGATTGTCCTCGTTCAATATGTGCCCGCGCGCCCAGTGCAGTGGGCGCAGATTCCGGGCGGGTTTCTGCTGCTCTGGTCCATACTGGCGGAGATGCACGAGGAGATCGCGACTTGGGGTGGAGATACGCCGCATGAGCGACTGAACCGACGCTTGTATTTGTCGCTCAGCGGAGTAGGTACATTCCTTCTTGCCGTGGGAACAAGCGCGGCGATCGCTGCTGGATAGCAGAGTGTCGCTGCCCATTACGATGGACGGCATCAACGACGCCTGCGGTGCCTCAGCGGAACAGGAACTCGCGGAGGCCCCGGTGGTCGCGGACGCGCGGCTTCTTGGGCCGCCTGTTGCCAGCGTCGCCGCCTGGAATCGCGTCTGGCGGGAGCGCCAAACGCCGTCGGGAAAACGCGCCGACGTTAGACCGCTTCCTCGATCTGGCCGCCAAGCCAGCGGAACTGGATCGCGTTCAGACGGGGAAGCTTCGAGGACACGCTTTTGCCCAACACCGACCAGGTGAACCAGACGGTGTTCACCCCCGGTCCTCTGGCGGCAACGAGCATCACGGTCGCCAACGGCGGGCACTTCCGCATCGGCGACCTCGTGCGCCCGGGAACCTCGACCGAGGTGATGTTGGTGACCAACGTCGCGGGCAACGTGCTGACGGTGGTCCGCGCCTACGGCGGGTCGACACCCTTCGCCCTGGCGAACAACATGGTGCTGCATATTCTGGGCAATGCCGCGCTCGAAGGGGCCGATGCGCCGGCGGTGCGTTTCACCAACCGGGCGCGGAAGCGCAATTTCACCCAGATTCTGACGGCGTCGGTCGAGGTGAGCGGCAGCATGCAGAGCGTGCCGGGCTACGGCGTGCGCGACGAATTGGATTATCAGAAGCAGGAGCGTCTGCGCGAACTGCTGCGAGATCTTGAGAACTGCGTCATCAACGGCATCGCCCCGGCCGCCACGCCCGAGGGGTCGGCGACCGTCCGCCGCACGATGCACGGGCTGATGCACACGATCAGCACGAACCGTTTTACGCCGAACACCGGGCCGATTCCGCCCGGGGGCGGGGCGGGCAACAACGAACTGAACGAGGCGGTGCTGAACGCGGCCCTGCGGGCGGTGTGGGAGCAATCGAACGCGCGGATCGACACGATCGTGGTCGGCGGTGCGCAGAAGCGTCGGATCAACGCCTTCGTGAGTTCGTCGCGGTCGTACGCCCCCGACGATGACCGCGTGCGCGACTTGGTGAGCGTGTACGAGAGCGATTTCGGCGTGTGCTCGATCATTCTGTCGCGCTGGGTGCCGCCGGATGCGATGCTGCTGCTGGATTCATCGCGGATCGAGGTGCTGCCTTTGCAGGGGCGGTCGTTCCAGTTCAAGCCGCTGGCCTCGACGGGTGACGCGGTGCGCGGGCAGATCGTGGGGGAATACACGGTGGAATGCCGCAACGAAAACGCCCACGCGCGTCTGACCGGTCTTGCGGTGTGATTGGGGGGGGGAGAAGAGACGGAGAGACGGAGAGACGGAGAGACGGAGAGACGGAGAGACGGAGAGACGGAGAGACGGAGAGACGAAGTGTGTTCCATTCGCGGGGATCGGGGGACTCCCGCGTGCGTGTCCGGGTCAAGGGGCGGCGGCCCCTGCCCGGGCTTTCCGGCCCGTGCCGTGCAGTCTGGAGGATGAAGATGCCTGCTGATCGTGATCTTCTTGTGCTGGAGCCGACGCTGTTTCGAGACGTGCTTTGGCTCGGTCAGCGCCTGCTGGTGGGTGAGGCGTCGCTGACCGGCGCGCTGCTGACGCTGACGACGGCCGGGTTGACCTTTTCGGGTGTTTCGCCCGGGTGTGTCATCGTGGTGCAGACAACGTATTGCGAGATCGTGTCGATCGAATCGCCGACCGAGGCGGTCATCTCGCTCGTGCGGAGCGATGCAACCGACCCGCCCCACCCGCCCGCCTCGGGGACGGGCCTGGCCGTAGGAGTGACGACGTTCGGGCCGCAGTTGGGGCTGGCAAAAAAACAGGTGCTCGGGTTGTTCGGACTCTCGGACATGTCTGGTGTCACGAATCCGGGTGATCTGGATGAATTGATCGCCGTCGGCGCGCTCCTGCTGATTCACGGGGCGGCGGCGGCGTTGTCGCCCCCGGGTTCACCGGGCGAAGCGCGACTCGGGTATTACCGGTCGCGGTACGGCATGCTGCGCGCGCGGGCTGAGGTGCATCTTGATCTTGACGGCGACGGCAAGCCGGAGGCGACCAGGCGCGCGGGCGCCGGGGTGCTGGTTCGCGCATGAAGGAGGCGACGATGCTTGTGGTCAATCCTGAGCGGGTGACCTTCGGCGAACTGGAACTGACGAACGTGCATTCGATCGCCGTCGAGCGCACACCGGAGCGGACCATCGCCGAGTGGACAGATCATGGCGCGCACCCGACCTATGCCGACGTGCCCGAAGTGCGCACGACGATCAGGCTGGCGCGGACGCTCGCGCGGGATGCGCTGCACACGCCGCGTCCGGGCATGCAAGCGCTGTTGACGTGGCATGTCGGGCCGAACGCCTCTGACGGTCTTCGGCGGCGGTGTTCGGCGACGGCGGTGGTGGAGCGGGTGACGTACCAGGTCGGGCGCACTTCGGGGGCGGTTGAGCACCTGGTGTTTCTGGCCGTATCGCCCGATGGCGCGGCCGACCCGCTGGTGGTGACGGGGTGAGGGCGAGGAGGGGAGCATGGCGACGTCGTACAAGTCGTTGGGGTTGTTCAACTCGGGGCCGCACAGGGTTTCGGTGGGATCGCAGGGGCAGGTGATTCTGTCTGAAGTGGCCGTGGGCGGCTTCGGGCCGGGGTCGATTCCGCTGGGGCTGGGAGAACCGGAAGTGCGGGTGACGGGTCGGCTGGCGGCGTCGAGCGAGGCGGGGTTGTGGGCGCTGCGTGATGAGATTGTGGGGCAACTGGTGCATCCGCCGACCCCGGGTGAGTTTGTGGATCATCACGGTCGGACGTTTGCGGAGATGTCGTTCATCCGGTTCATCGAGGGTGATCGCACGGATCGCGGGCGTGAGCACACGCTGGCGTATACGGCGGTGTTTCGCCGGTTTCATGCACCGTTTGCGTCAGTTGAAGAGCCTGACGAGGGGTGAATATGGGGTGAATGCCGGATTTCGGGCCTTTGTTCGCATCCGGCGATGAGCGAGCCTACGAATCTGTTTCAGGCGGCGCGGGTGCGTCGATAAAGAAGCAGCAGGAGCGTTCGGCTTGACCTGGTATCACAAACTTCGTCTTCGCGCGTTGGCGTTCGTGATCGGGCTTGCGATCACGGCGGCGGGCCTGATTTCGTGGCTGGCGTTGCCGGCGTTGCCGGTGATCGGGGTGGTGTTTGCGACCGCCGCGGTGATGCTGCACAACATCGGGAGTCGTGCGACGGGAACCTCGTGCCTTGGGTGCGGGCATGACCTTTCGAGCGTTCGGACGGGAGTGCACGGCTCGATGTGCCCGGAGTGCGGGCTGATCAACCAGTTTCGGGGTCGCGCGTAGGGCTGGGCCGGGCGCGGGCGTGTCAGCAGGGTGGGGGTTCGGGGCGGTAGGATGATGCGGAGCCTCCCGGCGCCGGGTGTGCGCGTGGGTTGAGCCTTGGCCCCGGGGGGGGTTGCAAGGAGTCCGGATTATGAAGAGCACTGGAAGTGGTGGAGTCCGCCGCGTGCGCGCGGCGGGAGTGTTGTGCCTGGGTGTAGCGGTGGTGGGAGGTGCGTTGGCATTCGGGCAGGGACAGCCGTCGAGCCATCCGGAGTTTCTGCGTCGTCGTGCGAACCAAGCGCCGTTTGAGGCGTGGGTTCCTCCGGGGACGTACACGGCGATCGTGATCAGTTCGAGCGGTGAGCAGCGTCAGTGGCCTGTGGCGCTGGTGACGAAGGGATCGCGGAGCGCGATCATGGTTCGACCGGGTCAGCAGGTGGTGATTCCGTTCGAGGGGGGGTGGACGATCGACAAGGATGACCTTGTGCGGATCGAGAGTGATCGCGTGCCGTTTTTTGATTATTCGCTGCTGGACCCGCTGGACGGGAGCGACATTTTCGTGTTGCATGCGTGGGGGATCACGCCGAACGGGCCGGTGTCGTTCACGGTGCTTCCGGGAGTGCCCGACTGGGTGGCGAAGCGGGCGCGTGTGCCGAGCAAGTAGTGATGTTTGTGCGGGTAGCGTGAAGAGGTGTTTCAGCGCGACAGGGGCCGTGTGGCGATGGGCGCGTGGGGGTGCGTGTCGCCGTCGGGCGTAGGAAGGGGAATGTCGAACTCGAGTTTTTCGAGGAAGAGGAGGGGGTCTTCCGCGAACTGGGTGAGCATGTCGCCGATGCCATGCGCAAGGGTGGGATGCTGGTGGGGGTCCGGGCGATCGGGGGTGATGGTGTAGATGTACCCGTTGCGGGGGCCGCGGGGTTGGTCTTGGCCTTGGTAGAGGATGAGGAGCCTTGGAAGGCGCCCGCTGATGGCGAAGACGGTCCAGGGGCCGCGAGCGGGGGAGTTGCCTTGGAAGGCAGGGAAGTTTTTGAGCATTTTGGTGGCAGCGCGCCATGTCGTGTGCGGGAGGATCGTGAGGCCGGTGATCATGGGGTTGGGGGGGAGGATGGCGAAGAAGTTGAGTCCGTCGTAGGTGGAGTAGAGGTCGAACCAGTCGAGGGATTGGTCGGGGGGAAGCCCGCGGAGGAGTTTGCGGAGGCGGCGACGTCCGACGAGGGTGAGGCCTGGTCCGGCGGCGTGGGTGTAGGGGATGAATGCGCCTTGGGGGAGGGTTTCGGGGTTGATGTCGAAGGCGAGTTCGCCGGTGCGCTCGGAGAGGAGATCGAGGAAGGCGGGATCGATGGGCATGGTGTGAATGTATCCGGCGGGCGGGGGTCGGTGCGCCAACAATCGGAGGAGCCGGAAGGAGCCGCCATGTCGCAGACCGCGTTGCGTCCGAGTGTGATGCCGACACCCCCGACGCGCGAGCAGTTGCTGGACGAGTTGTCTCGCCTGAGCGCGCAGGACCTGATCGGGCGGTATCGGTGGGGGGTTGAGAATTTCGACAGGCGTGTCTTCAGCCTGACGGACGAGCATTTGGACATGGCGTGGCTGCCGGATGCGGGGGTCGGGCAGTGGCCGATACGCGTGTTGCTCGGGCACCTGGCGGATGCGGAGATTGCGTACACGTTTCGGGTGCGGAAAGCGATTGGCGAGGAGCGTCCGGTGGTGGAGGCGTGGGACGAGAACGCTTTCATCGACGCGGGGATGTATGCGCTCGGCACGCCGCCGATCGGCGGATTTGTGGCGGTGGTCTATACGCTGCGGACGTGGATGGGTGATCTGCTGAGCCATCTGACGCCGGCGCAGTGGTCGCGGAAGGTGATGCACTCGGCGGCGGGGGAGATGAGCCTTCGGCAGATGATCGAGACGACGACGTATCACCTTGAGCGGCACGCGTGGTATCTGAACGCGAAGGTCGAGCGGCTGCTCGGGCCGGCGTGCGAAGAAGAGCGCCCAAGGGGTGGGTGCGGGCCTGCGTGCGGGTGCAAGTCGTGAGATGGTCGCGGGGCGGGGGGATCAGGGTGATTTCGGCTCGGTAGGGCGCTCGGGCGTTTGCGCGGGCGGCTGAGGTTGTGGTGAAGGTTGAGGCTTGGGCGGCGCCGAAGTTCCCTCGCGGCGTGCTTTTCTGCGCGCGAGGATGCGGGCGCGAACGAGCAGGCCGAGGCCCATGAGCAGGCCGAGGGCGAGGCCGGAGATAACCCAGCGTCGGCCGAGTTCGGCGAGGATGTAGGTTGACTGGCCGCGCCAGGCGTCGCGGAATGTCCAGCCTTCGGAGATCGCGCCGAGGAGCAGGCAGACGGCGACGACGATGCTGCCGCAGGTGATGAGCAGCGCGACGACGCGTCGCATGAAGCGGATGCGTTTCGGCCAGATCCAGAAGAGGATGAGCCCGAGGAGGATGAGGGCGTAGTGGGTGAGTTCGCGGCCGAGGCGTTCGCGATCGGGACTCCAGAGGTGTTTCGCGAGGAGGCCGCCGATCTGGGAGAGGACGAGGAGGAGGATGATGGCCCAGGCGCGTTGGACGATGAATTTCTGGAAGTTGTAGAGGGCCTTGGCGACCTGTGGGGCGCGGCTTTCGGCGGGGGGTTTGTCGGGGGGGCGATCCATAGATGGTGCGTGATGGTAGGGGAAGGAAGCAGGGGCGGGCGGGGTGTGCGTGTTTGAGACGGCAGGCTCGTGAGGTAGTCCGTCTACACTCAGGGTGACATGGACCCGCTGCTTGAGGAGCGTCGGTATCTCATTCCGTTTCGGTCGTCGCTGCTGCCGCAGATCTTCACCGACACGCTGGTGATCGGGAGCGGGGTTGCGGGGATGCGTGCGGCGATCGCGGCTTCGGGGCATGGTGAGGTGATCGTGCTGGCGAAGGGGGCGCTTCGGAACACGAACACGGCGTGGGCGCAGGGCGGTGTGGCGGTGGTGCTGGGGGAGTCGGACTCGTTTGCCTCGCACATTGCGGACACGCACGCGGCGGGTGCGGGGTTATGTGATGACGGGATTGTTCGTCGGGTGGTGGAGGGTGGCCCTTCGGCGCTGGAGGAGTTGCTTTCGTGGGGTCTTCGGGTTGATCGCGAGGCGGATGGCACGATTGCGCGCGGTCGTGAGGGCGGGCACAGCGAGAGCCGGATCGTGCATCGGGACGGCGATGCGACGGGTCGTGCGATTTCGGAGTGTCTGCACGCGCGGATGGTCTCTACGGCGAACGTGCGGGTGTTTGAGGGGTGTTTTGCGCTAGACCTTCTGACGCCTTCGCGTGAGTCGGGGTCGCCGGTGATGGGGGCGATCACGCATCATCCGCGGTATGGGTTGCAGATCGTGTGGGCGAAGGCGACGATCGTGGCGACGGGCGGTGCGGGGGTGTTGTATCGCGAGACGACGAACCCGCCCGAGGCGACGGCGGACGGCCAGGCGATGGCGTATCGGGCCGGGGCGACGCTGTCGGACATGGCGTTCATGCAGTTTCATCCGACGACGCTGTATCTTCCCGGGGCGCATCGGGCGTTGATTACGGAGGCGATTCGGGGTGAGGGGGCGGTGCTGCTGGATGCTTCGCATCATCGCTTCATGCCGGAGGTTCACGAACTGGGCGATCTTGCGCCGCGCGACATTGTGTCGAGGGCGATCGTGCAGCGGATTGCGCGGCAGGGGGGGCGACATGTGTGGCTGGACTGCCGCGGGGTTACGGATTTCGCGGGGCGTTTTCCGGGGATTGCGAGGACGCTTGCGCAGTTTGACCTGGATGGATCGAAGGATCTGATTCCGGTGCATCCGGCGGCGCATTACATGATCGGCGGGGTGCGGACGGACGCCTTCGGGCGGAGCGACGTGCCGGGGTTGTATGCGGCGGGTGAAGCGGCGTGCACGGGATTGCACGGGGCGAACCGGCTGGCGAGCAATTCGCTGCTTGAGGGGCTGGTGACCGGGGCGATGGCGGGCGAGGCCTGCGCGGAGATGCTCGGGGCATCGAATGCGTGGGGCGTGCCGACGCGGAGCGCACCGGCGAAGGTGATCAGTGATATCCCGACGAGCGATCACGGGGAGCTGGACCTGGATGACGTGCGGTCGAGCCTGCGTTCGGCGATGTGGCGGAACGTGGGGATCGAGCGGACGGGGGCGAAGTTGAACGACGTGCGCGACATGTTTGATTTCTGGAGCCGGTATACGCTCGACAAGATTTTTGACGAGCCGGAGGGGTGGGAGGTTCAGAACATGCTGCTGACCGGGGCGCTGATCGCGCGTTCGGCGGCGTGGCGGGAAGAATCGCGAGGGTGTCACTGGCGGGATGATTTTCCTGCGGCTCGTGAGGAGTTTCGCGTGCACGACGGGTGGAAGCGCGGGATGGATACGCCGCGAGCGGAAGCGGTTTTGAGCAGCGTGAGGTGAGGCAGTGCGAGGCGCAACGGTGCTCGGGCTTGCGGCGGCGTGCGTGTGCGCGGGGTGCGTGTATGAGCGCGAGGTTTCGCGTCGTCACCCGCTGGCGGGTTTGCCGGGTGTGAAGAGCGCAACGCCGGAGACATCGCGCGGGTGGCAGGGGGCAGACCCGACGTATGTGCCTGAAGACCAACTGGTTGTCGAGCAGCCGGGCGGGCAGCGGACGCTGGTTGCGCGATCGGCGCGGCACCTGATGATTCATATTTATACGACGCTGCGTGACGGTGATGAGGAGTTGTTCACGGAGCAGGTATTGAGTTCGATCACGCGGGGGGAGTATCAGGCGCGCGGATTGGATGCGCGGGAGGCGTTTCGGACGCTTCGCGGCCAGAGCGAGGACGTGGTGGCGCTCTTCAACCTGATGCCGAGCGGGGAGAAGACGCCCGGGGTGCACTGGCGGACGATCGACCGCACGCGGGACGGGCGGCCCATCGTGCGGGTGTCATTGGGGAGCAATGTGCCGGGGATGCGCTGGAACTTCATGGACATGGTGATGGAGTCGGGGAATTGGCGTCTGCGGTGGTTCGGGCGGGAGTAGTGGTTTTTGTTGTCTGTTGAGTGGAACCTCGGATCGTTGCGGGGCTGTGTGTGCAGGCGCGTGAAGCACGACGATGCCCGGGGCAGCGGGATCGTCGTGGCCAGCGAGGGCTGCGGAGCACGCACCAACTTTCCTTCACCATGACTCTCCCATTTGGCGGAGCGTTGCTTGTGCATCCGCGTGTCCCTGTCGTGCGGCGAGCCGGTACCATCTGAGTGCCAGAATGGAATCTTGCTGTACGCCGAGGCCATTTTCGTACGCGGCGCCGAGTTTGTACTGGGAGCCGGGATGTCGCTGCTGTGCAGCGAGGCGCCACCACCTCACAGCCTCGGTGAAGTTCTGTTCCACACCTTGTCCCCAGGCGTACATTCCACCGATGTTGTATTGAGCGGCTGCGTTCTTCTGGTCGGCGGCGCGCCGGTACCACTTCATTGCCTCGGTGAAGTTCTGCTCCACGCCGCGGCCTTGGACATGCATGCTGCCAAGGTTGTTCTGGGCATCGGCGTTTCCCTGGTCGGCAGCGCGCCGGAACCACATGGCGGCCTCTGTGTCGTCCTTCGTCACGCCGCGGCCATCAATGTACATCAAGGCGAGGTTGTATTGAGCGTCGGCAAGATTCTTTTCGGCGGCGCGCCGGTACCACTTGACGGCCTCGGAGTCGTTCTTCATCACGCCGCGGCCATCGGCGTACATCAAGGCGAGGTTGTATTGAGCGATTGTTACGTTCTTCTCGGCTGCGAGTAGGAACCATTTGGCGGCCTCGGAGTAGTTCTTCATCACGCCGCGACCGTTGGCATACATAAAGCCGAGGTTGTTCTGGGCATTTGCATGGCCTTGCTCGGCGGCGAGCCGGTACCACTTGACGGCTTCGGTGTCGCTCTTCGTGACGCCGCGGCCGAACTCGTACATCCAGCCGAGGTAGTTCTGGGCTTCGGCGTTTCCCTTCTCGGCGGCGAGTCGGATGGCCTCGAAGTCGTTCTGCACCTTGACGTTGGCGCGCTGCGATGCAAGTGCGCCTTGCCTGCTCACGGTGTTCTCAGATACCGCGATGGCCGGGAGCTGCACGCCTGGCGCCGCATCAAGCGCATGCCCTGATGACACAACAACGAGCGGAATTGCAAGCCACGCACATAACGATCGTGAGTTCAGCATGACCCACTCCTCAGTCTGGATTTTCCGGTTGGTCCTTTGCCGGCGACAACCGTCGGCCATGGGATGTATGCGACACACAGCAGATAGCCCCAGGATGCTGCGCGGAGCGCGCATCACGCTGGAGTTTCGGTAACAAGCCCCATGCCCAAGATCCGGGATATCGCAATCACCACGATTACCGGCTCGGAACCACAGGTACCCACGAGAGATGCGAGTTGAAAACCCTTACATTGCGTTGCCCCTCTACGTCCGCATGGGCGGGGTTGCGAGGGCCATGAAGGCCCATGAGTGGGGAGTTGTGGGTGCGTCGGGTGAACGGCGCGTGAAGCACGACGATGCCCGGGGCGGCATCGTTGTACAGGATGGCAGGTGAAGGGGAAAGGCGTGGAATGTCAGCGGCCGATCCCGAGGTGTTCGATCGCCTGGAGCATGAGCGCGTGTACGCGCGGGGCCGCGCAGACGACGCCGCTGTTGCGGCTGAGGCCGCGACCGTGGGAGAAGTCGAGGTCGCGTCCGAAGATGTCGGTGACCGAAGCTCCGGCTTCGGAGGCGATGAGCGCGCCTGCGGCGTGGTCCCAGATTTTTTCTACGTAGTCTTTGCGTGTGGGAAGGCGGAGGTAGGCATCGGCCTGTCCTCGGGCGACGACGGCATACTTGGCCTGGCTGTCGAGGCGGGCGGGTTCGCCGGCGCGGCCGACATGCTGGAGGATGCGGTCGGTGTCGCTGACGTTGGAATGTTCTTTTTCAACGGAAGCGCAGACGCTGATGGGTTGATCGGGGTCGTGGTCGAGGCGTCGGATGCGGACTGGGGCTTCGCCGGGGTTGTCGAGGGCGCGCTCGAAGGCGCCCTGGCCTCGGATGCTGGTGTAGAGGCAGCCGTGGGGGTCGGCGAGGTCGAGGGGTGCTCCGAAGTCGCGCGGGAGGTTGGGGCACCCGAGTGCGCCGACGGTGGGTTGGCCGCGTTCGATGAAGCAGAGGCTGACGGCGTATTGCTGGCCTCGGAGGAAGCCCTTGGTGCCATCGACGGGGTCGAGTGTCCAGAAGCCGGCAGGGGCGGGGTTGCCCTGGCCTTTGTCGATGGCGCTCAGGACGTCGCTCTCGGTGGCATCGGGCCATGCGCAGCGGACGGCCTCGACGGTGGCTGCGAGGTGGGGGGCGTGGGCAGGGTCGCGGAGGAAGCCGGAATCTTCTTCGCCGACGAGTTCGAAGTTGCCGAGGCGCTCGGCAAGGATGCGGGCGACGATGGCCTGCGAGGCGAGGTCGGCGACGGTGACGGGGCTTTTGTCGTCTTTGGTGATGGCGCGGACCTGCTCGAGCGACTGCTGGACCTGTCGGCAGACGCTTCCGGCGAGGGAGACGGCTTCAGAGGCGGCGGCGAGGAGGCGGGCATAGTGGTGCATGGGGTGATCCTGGGGGAATCGCGCAGAATGTGCGCGACGGGTTGTGATGTGTGCGGCGATCGCGAGAGCGCCTCGGGAGTGCATCGGTCAGCGGCGCGAGCGCGTGCAGCGATCGCGCGGCATGCGAAGGAGGGTAGGTCGGCGGGTGTGGTGCGGACTTCTCGGGCGTTGGGAGGCATGATCGTGTGCAAAGCGCTGGTTCGGGCGTCAAGTCGCTGGCGTGGGCGGTCGATGGACGACTGTCGCCCGTACACGGTCAGGGCGCACGCACGCACGCCAGCGCCCGCGCGGGCCAAGACACGGAGAAGGCCATGCACAGCAGTTCTCGCAAGGCATTCAGCCTGATTGAGCTTGTCATCGTCGTTGTGATTCTGGGGATCATCGGGGCGATCGCGATTCCGCGGATGAGCCGCGGCGCCGAGGGCGCCAAGGATTCCGCGTTGATCACGGATCTTGCGACGCTTCGCGCCGCGATCGATCTGTATCACACCGAGCACGAGGGTGTGTATCCGACGGTGGCGAACATCGTCGATCAATTGACGGGGTATACGGACATCAACGGCACGGTTTCGCCTACGGGTGAGAAGACGGGGGCGTATATCTACGGCCCGTACATCCGGAGCATTCCGGCGCTGAAGGTCGGCACGAATCGGGGTAAGAGCGGGATCGCGGCGGCTGACGGCGCTGGCGTGGGATGGATCTACATCGCCGCGTCGGGGACGATCAAGGCGAACCTGCCTGACGCTGACGTGGATGCCTCGGGGACGAAGTACAACACCTATTGATTGCGGCTGAGCACGATGCTCATGTTGCCCACGAGTTTCGGCCGGCCTTCGGAGCGATTCAGGCGCCCCGAGGGCCGGTCGGCGTTTTCGCTGGTGGAAGTGGTGCTGGTGCTGGTGATCCTGGCGGTCGTGGGGGGTGCGGCGGCCGCACGGCTGGGAAGTCCGACGCAGAATGCACGGCTTGACGCGGCGGCGAAGCGTCTGACGGCCGACATGGCGATGGCGCGACGGGCAGCGCGGACGGGGAGCACGACGGTGCGTGTGCGCTTCAATGAAGGCGGAGTGTCGTATCGAATGGCGAACGTGCCTCATCCGCTCACGGGGGTCGCGGGGTACGGGGTCGACCTTTCGAGGAATCCGTATCGCGTCGGGCTTGCGGTGGTGGATGACAACGGCGACAGCGCGGTGGAGTTCAACGCGCGCGGCGGGGCGGATGCGCCGGTGACGATCATTCTGCAATCAGCGCGTCGGCAGCGCGGATTTCGCATCGACGCGACGGGGGTGATGACGGAGCTTCCGCCGCAGGCGATCCCGATTGTGCCTCCGGCGGAGGGCGAGCAGGTGATGGTGCTGCCATGACGAGAAGTGCGTGCAGTCGTCGAGGTCTGACGTTGGTCGAGGTGGTCGTGAGCCTTGCGGCGATGGGGGCGATCATCGTCGGGCTGGGGGCGGCGATCATGGTGACCGCGCGGATCGTGCCTTCGGCGAACGACCGGACGGGCACTTCGCTGGCGGCGGCCGAGGCGCTGGATGAGTTGATGATGGACCTGGAGTTTGCGACGCGGATCACGCTTGCGCATCCTTCGGGGGTGCGGTTTTTCGTGCCCGATCGGACGAACAACGGGATGGAAGAGGAGTTGGCATATCTGTGGTCGGGGTCGCCCGGGCAGCCGCTGCTGCGGATCACCAACGGCGGAGCGCCGGAGACGATTCTGCCTCAGGTGCGCCAGTTCGGGCTGACGTATTCGGCGGACAACGGGGGTGGGGTTGTGCGGGTTCGTGCGACGTGGGCATCGGTGCAGGTGCAGCGTGAGTCGTCTTGGATGCATCACGGGACACGCCTGCTGAACGCGCCGGAGTATGCGCCATGATGGTTCGCCGCGGGCTATCGATTATCGAGACGGCGATCGCGACGGTGCTCGTGGGCACCTTGGTGGTGGGGGCGGTGCGGATCGTGGGGACGCACGCGGCATCGCGGACGGTGATGGTGCAGCGGTTGCAGGCCGAGTTTCTGGCGCAGCACCTCGCGGCGGAGATCGCGTCGAAGTTTTACGCGGATCCGACGGATTCGACGGATGTGTTCGGGCCTTCGGCGTCGGAGGTGGTGTCGGGGCGGACGAGTTTCAACGACGTGGACGACTACCACGGGTTGAGCGAAAGCCCGCCTCGGGGGCCGAACGGGGCCGTGCTGACGGGGTTGACGGGGGTGACGCGGTCGGTGTCGGTGGCGTATGTGACGGCGGAGGGGGATGTGAGCGCGGTCGATACGGGGCTGAAGCGCGTGACGGTGAGCGTGGTGCGTCGGGGTCGGCCTCAGGCGAGCGTGGAGTTTGTGCGTTCGCGTGCGGCGGATGCGGGGCGGCCGGTTCCGTCGCAGACGGTGGTGGTGCAGACGGTGGACGGCGGGCTGGTGGGTTCGCTTCTGGGTGGCGCGGGCGAGTTGGTGGATGGGACGGTTGATCTGCTCGGGGGTGTGGTCGGCGGGTTGCTGGGGAGGTAGGTTGATGCGGAAGGCAGCGAGCAGGAAGGCGGGGGATGGGGCGGGGGGGCATTGCGCGAGAGGGCGAATGCGCGCGCGTGGGTCGGCGTATGTGCTGGTGCTGGGGGCGACGGCGATCATCGGGGCGCTCGCGATCGGCGCTGCGCATGCGCTGCCATCGATGAAGCGCAGCGCCGAGTGGAGCGCGGAAGCGGCGCGGGCGCGCCTGGCTTCGGCTTCGGCGCTGGAACTTAGCGCGCATGTCGCATTGCAGGGTGATTTTCGCGAGACGTACAAGGATGCGGTGATGCACACGGTCGCGGGGGCGAGGGTGATGGTGGAGGCACTTGCGCCCGACGGGGGGAAGGTCGAAGACGACCCGGACACGGATGTGCTGGTGCGGGCGGAGGCGACGGTGGGGAAGGGGGTGCAGACGAGGCACCTGTTGCTGGAAGCCAAGACTTTGACGATGAACACCCTGACGGCGGCGATCGGGGCGCAAGGAACGTTGACGATCAACGGGGTGACGGTTACGGCTGATGCGCCGGTGGTCTCCGGGAACACGATGGTGTTGATTTCGGCGACGCTTTCTGCGGATGCGGGCGCCACGACGGCATGCCTGGGATCAACGTATGGGGGCAGGGTGGTGACGGGGATCGCGCCGAATTTTCCGGGGGAGGATCTGATCGAGCATTATCGCGCGCAAGCGACGAGCGTGAGCCTGCCGGGCAATCGAAGGCTGGAGAAAGGCATTCTTGCGCCCGGCCATAACACGTTCGGGGCTGCCAACGCGAACGGGGTGTATGTGATCGACTGCGGCGGACAAAATGTCACAATTCAGGATGTGCGGATTGTGGGCACACTGGTCGTGGTGAATCCCGGGTCGGGCAGTTCGATTAAAAATTCAGTGCTGATGACAGCGCGGTCGCCGGGCCAGCCGGTGCTGCTTGTGCTGGGGTCAATGAACTTTGATTACTCGACCAGCCTTCTGCGGGAATCGACGCTCAAGGTGAACTTCAACCCGAGCGGGGTGCCTTATAACGGTGTCACCAACAACAACACCTCTGACTCGTATCCGAGCATCATCGACGGATTTGTGTATGTTCACGGAGACCTGACCGTGACGCGCAGCATGCATTTTCGGGGAGTGCTGCTCGCGGGGGGGAACATGACGGTGACCGGCGATATGCACGTCGAGTATCGGTCGGACATCGCGCAGAACCCGCCGCCGCTGACCTCGGCCCACGTGCTGGTGCCGGGCGGGTGGGCGCAGCCCTCGCCGTGAAGGCTCCGGGAGCGATCGGCAGAGGTTGACGGCGTGTGCGGGATTTATCCTGCGCGGGCGAAATCGGGCAGGCGCGGGAGCACGGGGGCGGGGGCGAAGCCGAGGTGTGTTTCGAGTTTGCGTGTCAGGCAGACGCTGTCTTGCCCGGCCATGATCGCCATGCCTTCGTCGAAAGGGAGTGCGTGCCGAAGGCCGACCACCTTGGCCGCACGGGCGACTTTGACGGCGACCGAGTCGGGCGCGCCGACAAGGCGAAGGCGCTTTTTGGCCAGGGGAACATGCCTTTGCAGCACGCGGAGGATTTCGGGCATGGTGGTGCGTTCGGGGCCGCAGAGGTCGTAGACCTCGCCGACGGCCTGGGGGCGGCGGAGGGCTTCAAGCACTGCGCGGGCGACATCATCGGCGGCGACGGGTGCGAGGACGGGGTCTTCGAGACGAGCGAGGCCGGGGATGGGGGGGCCACCGGTGTGGCGCTGGAAATAGGGGATAAAAAGGTGGGGAAAGGCGCGTCCGGTGACCCAGCCTCGAGCCATATCGAGAAAGCCGCTTCCGGGGCCGAGGATCATGGAAGGGCGGAGGATGGTCCAGCGGAGGCTGCTTCGGCGGAGGTTGGTTTCGGCTTCGAACTTGCTGCGACGGTAGGGGCATTCGCCTTCGTCGTTGACGCCGAGGGCGGAGATTTGGATGAAGCGTGTGACGCCGAGTTCTTCGCAGGTATCGACGAGGCCGCGGGTCGTGAGGACATGGGCGCGTCGGAAGGTCTGTCCGCCTGGGGCTTCGCGGATGATGCCGATGGTGTTGATGCAGGCGGTACACCCGCGGAGGAGGCGGTCGCGATCGGCCGCGGCGAGGACTTCGCCGGTTTCGAGGTCGAGGTGTTCGTGTACGGGGAGGACGGCGGCGGCTTTGTCGAGCGAGCGCACCAAGGCGCGGACACGGCATCCACCATCGAGCAGGGCACGGACGACGTGCCGCCCGACGAAACCGTTTGCGCCTGCGACCGCCACGACGTGCGATTCGGACATGGAACCTCCTGGCGGCGGGGTGCCGCGTGCCGGGGAAGGCCCTAGGGCGGTGCCGCCTCGGCCGGTCGGCTAGGGTAGTGTGCGAGGGCGTCCGGGCCAAGGGTAGGGGAGCCTGGGAATTGCGGTGGAAGGGCCAAGGGTGTGCTGAAGTGCTCGGGCGTTCATGTCGCGTACGGCAAGCGCGAAGTGCTGCGCGGGGTGTCGTTCGAGCTTGAGGGTGGGGCGATGCTGGCGGTGATCGGGCCGAACGGGTCGGGGAAGACGACTTTGCTTCGCGCGGTGGTGGGTGGCGTGGGGGTGACTTCGGGGGAGATTGCGTTGAACGGGGCGCCGGTGGGGAGCCTGTCGCCTCGTGCGCGAGCGCGGATGTCGGCGTATGCCGCACAACGGGGCGGCGTGGCGTTTGCGTTTACGGTGCGCGAGGTGGTGGAGATGGGGGGGTTGTCGATCCTGGCCTTGCCTGGGTTGGTGGACGAAGTGCTTGCGGACCTGTCGCTTGAGGAGGTCGCGAGCGCGCGGATTTCGACGCTGAGCATCGGGCAGCAGCAGCGGGTGTCGCTGGCGCGGGTGCTTGTGCAGGCACGGGCGCAGCGGGCTTCAGGAGGAAAGTCGTTGATTCTCGTGGATGAGCCGACGAGTGCGATGGATCCGTTTTTCGCACATCGGGCGATGTCGGTGCTTCAGGGTGAAGCGAGGGCGGGGTCGGCGGTGGTGGTGGTGCTGCATGATTTCGGGCTTGCCGAGCGGTGGTGCACGCATGGGTTGGTGCTCGATGAGTCGGGCGTGGTGCGCGCTTTCGGGCCGATCGCCGAGAGCGTGACGCCGGCGATGCTTGAGGAGGTTTTCAAGATGCGTTTTGCGCAGATCAGGGTTCCGCATGATGGCGGAGAGGCGCGGGTGACGGTGCCGGTGAGGCCGACGAACTGAGCAGGGCAGAGACCCCGGGGGATGCCCCGGCCCGTGCGCCGGGTTGCCGGGGCGGAAGCCTGATACCATCTGGGCGCTGTGAATCGCCAGACGCTCATCCAGATCATCCTCGTGCTGCTCTTTGTGGCGGGTCCGGCCTTGGCCGGGTTGTGGAAGAAACTCGAAGAGAAGCGTCAGTCGCGATTGCGGGATCTTGAGCGTCAGCGGCGGCAGGAAGAGACCTTGCGGACTGGGCGCGACCCGGACGTGGAGCACGCGGCGGCCACGCAGCGCGATCGGAGCGAAGCGCTGGCGCAGCTTGCGGCTCAGCGGCAGGCGCAACTTCAGGAACTGCGTCGTCGGCAGCAGGAGCGGCTTCGTCAGGCGGGTGCGGGTGGGGCGGCCGCGGGGGTTCCTGGTGGGGCAACTGGCGGTCGGGCGCCGATTCCACCCGTGAGTGTGCAGACGCGCAGCGCGCCGAGGCAAACCCCGCCCGGGGGTGGCGCAAGGCAGACCTCGTCGCGTCAACCGGCCCAGCGGCAGGGTGGGGCAGCGCAAAGGCCAGCGGCACCACCTCAACGACAGACGCAGACGCGACAGGCGCCCGCGCGACAGGCGCCGAATCGTCCGGCGGCGGCGCGGCCGCGTGCGGTGCCGGATGCGCCGGTGATGGAAGAAGAGAGTGTGCGCCGGCTGGTGGCGGATGCCCCGACGGAGCGGACGGCAACGCGGCGTCAGGTGGGGTCGTTACCTCAGAAGGCGGTGTTCGGCGACGGGGGTGCGGGCGAGCGGAGCGCCGGGGCCACGGGTGTGCTGCTGGGTGAAGAGTTGTCGCTGGAGGACTGGCGTCGGGCGATCGTGATGCAAGAGGTTCTGGGGCGTCCGGTGGCGCTGCGACATGTCGAGGACCGTTTCGCATGAACCGGCCTGGTCGGTGGATTGCGGCAGGGTTGAGCGCGTGTGCGGGCGTGCTTGGTACGGGGTGCGGGCTGGAGTTTCGTGAAGGTGCGGCGACGCTGACGCAGGCGCTGGCGCCGCCGACGCCGACCGAGGCGGCAGAGCGGGCGTTGTCATCAAACCCGGACCTTCGCGCGCAGGGGACGCTGCTCCTGGCGAATGCGCCCTTCGGCGGGGGCGACCCGTACGTGATGATGTATGAGGACTACATCAACGACCCCGCGCCGACGGTGCGTGCAGCGGCGACGCGCGCGCTCGGGAATCATGGGGTGCCGCGGCACGCGCCGATGATCGCGGCGAACCTGCGCGACCCGCAACGGATTGTGCGGATCGAGGCCGCGCGGGCATTGCAACGGGTGCATAACCCGGCGGTGATTGAATCGCTGCTGTGGTCGCTTCAGCGGGGGAACGAGCAGGAAGTGGACGTTCGGGCCGAGGTGGCGCATGCACTCGGGCAATATCCTGATCATCGGGTGCTTCAGCAGTTGATTTCGGCGCTGGGGGAGCGTCAGTTGCGGGTGACGCACAGCGCGCTGGCGTCGCTGCGGACGTTGACGGGGCAGGATTTCGGGCTTGATCGGCGGGCATGGCTTGAGTGGATCGGGAGCGTGCCGGACCCGTTTGCGGCCCGGAGCGCGTATGTGTATCCGGTATTTCACCGGGACAAGTTGTGGTTCGAGTTTCTGCCGTTTATGCCGCCGCCCCCGAACGAACAATCGTCAAATCCGTCAGGGATGGCGCGGGATCTTTCGGGGGGCTAGGGCCTGGGTGAAGCGGGGGTGGCTTGGGGTCGATGGTGTTCCTCGGCGATGCGTGCCGGGGAGCGGAGATGCCCAAAGGTTCCATGTCTGTAGACGCGTCCACGGGCGCTGAAGTTCCGCCTGACCGGCGCGCGGGTCGCGGGATGGCCGTGATTCGCCCGACGCGGCTGCTGATGTGGCGCGGACCGGGCGCGCGCGAGGCTTCGGCGGTCGTGCCTCGTGCGGTCGGGGTGATTGAGTCGATCGGCGAGGGCGTCGAGCGGTGCTGGCGCGGACGTCGCGTGGCGATGCCGCTGTGCGCACCGTGTGCGGGGTGTGCTTCGTGCTGCGGCGGGATTCCGGATCATTGTCTTTCGCCGCGACGGCTGGACGTTGTCAGTGAAGGCGCGCGTGCGGCCGAGGCGGTGCATGCGCCGGTGAGCGCGCTGGCGGTGCTGCCTGCGCAGGTTGATGACGACGCCGGGGTATTTGCGTGGGATGTGGCGCGGGTGGTGCATGCGGCGGCCCGGTTGCACCTTGAGGGCAAACCGTATGTGACGGTGCTCGGCGACAACGCATTGGGGTTGCTGGCGGCGCAGGTGATGTCAGCGAGGAACGCCTCGGTGCGATGCCTGGGTCGACGCGCGCGGTTTTATTCGTTGTGCGAGAAGTGGGGTGTCAAGCACAGGCATCTGGATGAAGTGGGGCGCAGGCAGGATCAGGACGTGGTGGTGGAGTGCTCGGGCGAGGCGACTTCGCTGGCGACGGCGACGGCGCTGGTGCGGGTGCTGGGGAAGATCGCGTTGCTGCGGGCGTGGAGTCCGGAGGATGCCACTTCGGCATCGGGGGCGATCGAGGCGATCATTCGTCGCGAACTGGCGGTGATCGGGGTGAGCGGGGGGCGCCTGGCCGACGGTGTGGCGGCGCTGGCAGGGGGCGGGGTGGAGACGGCGTCGCTGGTGACGCGTCGATTCCGGGGCGCGGATGTCCGGCAGGCGATTCGCGCTGCGCTGGATGATGAGCACCTGGCCGTGCTGGTAGACCTGGCGTGAACGCATCGGGCGAGGATGCGTGCATGATCCGGGTCGGGTACAGTGTGCGGCCAGGGTCGGCCTATGCCCCGAACGTACAAGCGGAACAACATTCTCGCGGGTCTGTTTCTGCTGGCGTCGATATGCCTGGCGCTGGTGGTCAGTATCGTGCTGAGCGATCTGTCGCTGACGCCGTCGAAGGCGTACGTGGTTCGATTTGAGCTGCGTGAGGGGGCGACGGGGCTGAAGCCCGGCTCGAAGGTCAACATCGGCGGGCTTGAGGTGGGCAAGGTGGTCTCGATCGGGTTCGCCAAGGACGAATCGAATCGGCCGATCGGGGTAGACGTGCGGATCAAGGTTCGGGCGGACCTGGCGCTGTATGACGATGCGGTGGCGTATCTGGATCTGCCGCTGCTGGGCACGCTGAGCACGATCAACATTCCGCATGCGGGGGGGCATTCGGCGGGGGCCTCGGTGCTTCGCCCGGAGGGGGTGCTCACGGGCACGCTGGCGCCGCCGGCGTTTCTGGCGCAGGCGGGGTTCGGCCCGGCCGAGCGAGAGCGTGTGCAGCGGGTGCTCGCGTCGATTGACCATGTCGTGACGCATTTCAACGACATGGTTGACCGATACGACCCGCTGGTCACCGATGCGCTGATCGATGCGCAGGAGAGCCTGCGCGAGGTGCGCGGACTGGTCGCGGACCTTGCCGCACGAACGCCGGAATGGTCGGACCGGGTGGATCGGTCGCTGGGCGATCTGAACGCGCTGACCTCGGGGTTGCGACCGGCGGGTGCGAAGGCGGGCGAGATGATGGATGAGGTTCGGGCGGGCATCGACGATGCGAGGCGGGTTGTCTCGACCGTGCAGGAGACGATCGACGAGCAGCGCCCGGGGATCGAGCGGATTGTCACGAACGTTGAGGCGGCGACGGCTGATTTCCAGCGAGAGATGATGCCCGCAGCGCAGCGCGCGGTGAGCCAGTTTGAGCAGCGGGCCTCGGCGGCGGGTGAACTGATCGAGCAAATCAGGCAGTTGCTGGATGAACAGACGCCTTCAC
Organism: Phycisphaeraceae bacterium; assembly: GCA_019636695.1. Classification (GTDB taxonomy): domain Bacteria; phylum Planctomycetota; class Phycisphaerae; order Phycisphaerales; family UBA1924; genus JADLCM01. The sequence goes on along the minus strand of JAHBXD010000002.1, from coordinate 570,321 downwards.
TTCGCCGGACGTTCGCTAATCTGCGCCTGACGAGCGAGCAGCTCAAGCTTGTGGCGACGGAGATCCGCGCGCAGCCGTGGCGGTTGCTGATCCGGCCGACAACCAAGGAGCTTGAATCGCAGCTTGTGTATGACGCCGCGCGGGCGTATGCCGTCTCGGTGAGTGATCTTCGCGCGGCGGGAGAGGCGTTGCAGATCGCGCTGGACCGGGCCGACCCAGCGCGCCCGATCTCGCGGGAGGAGATCGAGCGATTGCAGTCGGAGTTGGAGGCCCGGTTTGAATCGACGCGGCAGGCCGAACGCGAGTTTCTGCAACGCCTCATGCGGCAGCGATAGGCCGATGTGCATGTCTGTCGAACGAGCATCGAGGCGGGTTCTCGGCATCGACCCGGGGTTGACGATCACCGGCTACGGGTGCATCGAGGGCCGGGCCGATGCGCCGCGCCTGGTCGAGGCGGGTGTGTTTCGCCTCGTGCGCGGCAGCGCGGTGCGGGGGCCGATTCCGCAGCGTCTGGCCGAACTGGATCGGGATTTCCGGGAACTACTCGATCGGCTGCGGCCGGATGTGATCGCGATTGAATCGCTTTTTGCGCATTACAAGCACCCTGCCACGGCGATCTTGATGGGCCATGCCCGCGGGGTGTTGATGCTGGCCGCGCACCAGACCGGGGCAACGCTGGTCGAACTCAAGCCCAACATGGTGAAGAACGCGCTGGTCGGGCATGGGCACGCGGGCAAACGGCAGGTGCAGACGGCTGTGCGCGATGTCTTCGGGTTGGCCGAGGCGCCTAAACCCCCCGACATGGCCGATGCGCTGGCGATCGCCTTATGCGCTGCGCATCGACTTGATCTTGATGCCTGATGTCGTGCGTGTGTATGCCACGCGGCGACTCGGCATGCCCCATGGTCTCGGGCGGGCGTTCGAGCCTTTTGCGCGGCCGCGCGAAAGCACCGGAAAGGTCAGGGATTGTCGGGGGTGACGACTCGCCATCCGCTCGAGCGATCGGCCTCGTCGAGCGTCGTCGGCGCGGTTTCGACCTGCGGCGTCTTTGGATGGCGGAAGACCAGGGTCGCCATCAGCGTGCAGACGGCAAGAAACGCCGTCCAGATCGCGAGCCAGCCGATCGAGTCGCGGATGATTCGCGGCCGGCCCTCGAGCGGAGCCGATGCCAGTGCCGCAGCGCGCTTGACGAGCGGGGCGAACACACGCCCCAAGGTTCGAGTGTGTGCACCGAGAGTGCGCGACACCTCGCGGGGCGGCGCAGCGGTGGTGTGCGCGGGCACAGGTTGGCCTGATGGGGCATCGGACTGCGCGGGCGTGTTGGGAGGGGCTGCCGCGGGCGCGACCGGCGCGGGTTGGGGCGCACGCAGCGATTCGGCGGCGCGTGCGGCAAGGGCGTCATCGAGCGCGGCGGAAGTGGAAGAAGCCTCCGGGGCCGGTTCGGTTTGTATCGTGGTGGCGACGGCAGGGGAATCATGCGACGAAGAGCCGATCGTGCTTGAAGCGGAGGGCGCTTCGTCAGCGGGTGGGGCGCGATCGATGGCGATGTCTTCGACGGTGGGTGAGGCGCGATCGACGTAGGCGTCGATCTCTGTGCGCGAAGTGCGATCCATGTACGCATCGGGCTGTGGGGGCGTCGGGAGCGCGGGATCGTCGATCAAGGCGTTGTCGTCGTCGGCCTTGGGGAGGTCGGGCGGGGCGAGGTGGCTCGGAATCGCAAATGTGTCGTGCGGCCGGACGTGCTCAATATGCCCATCGACCGACTCGATCTGTCCTTCGAGATCGTCCGAAGCTTCGGCCAGTTCAGCATTGAGACTTTCAAGCGTCAGGGCTTCGTCGGCGGCGGGCACGGGGGGTTCTCCTTCCCCGGATTCGGGGTGGGGAGAACCAGCATCGGCGGTCTGCTCGGCGGTCTGAAGCATCATCTCGATCTGGGCATCGAGGGCTTCTTCATTGTCGGCGGAAGGTGAGGGGTCTGGATCGGAGCCTGGCACAGGCGCGGTCATGGCGTCTACGGCGTCGAGCAGGTCTTGTTCATCGTGAGGCTGAGGAGACGCGGCCTGATCGGACTGGGCATCGATGCGCGGCGTCCTGAGTTCCTCGGCCATGCGATCGACCTGGTTCGAGAACTCGTCGCTATGCTGATCGCGTTGGGCGCCGGTTACTGGCATAAGGCTCCCAGACCCAGATCATCGGTCCCGCGGGTGGCGCACTCAAGGCCCCAGGGGAATATGGGGGTCGTTGCCGATCATGAGCGTGCATCGAATTGCCGCCGAGCATATCCCCGAAACGGGTGAGATTGTCGCGATCGAGGGCGAAGAAGCACACCATGCTCTCCGCGTGAAGCGGGTCGTGCAAGGGGAAACCCTGGAGTTGCTTGACGGGCGGGGCATCATCGCCCGGGGCAGGGTGGAAGGGTCCGAGAAAATCGGGAAACGGGATGGGTGGCGGTTGATGGTGCGCGTGATGGAGCGGCGCAGCATCGCGCCTGACCGGCCTCGGCTTGAAGTGTTCGGTTCGACGCCCAAAGGCCCGCGCGTCGAGGAGATGATCGACCAACTCAGCCAGGTGGGGGTTGCCGCGTGGCATCCTTTGCGTTGTGCGCGGACGGAGGTCGATCCGCGCGCGGGGAAGATGGGGCGATTGGTTCGACACGCCGCGGAGGCGTGCAAGCAGTGCGGGCGCGCGTGGACGATGGAGATCGGCACGAGCGTGGGTTTTGAGGAGGCGTTGCGAGCGCCCGAGGGCACATCGCTCGTGATCGGGCATGTCAGCGGCGGGGCGTATGTGCCGACAGGAGCGGAGGCGATCAGGCTGTTGATCGGCCCGGTGGGCGACTTTACGGATGGGGAGTTGGCTCGCGCGCGTGAGGCTGGGGCGAGCATCGTGAAAGTTGGGCCGCATGTGATGCGGATCGAGACGGCGACGTTGGCGGCGTCGGCGGTGATTCTGGACCATGAGCGCCGGGCGCGGTAAGGTTGGTTTGCGTGTCGCGTGGGTATGCGCGTCGGCAGGCAAGGAGGCAACGGCGAAGCGGTCGGCCCAGCACGAACTGGGTTCGCGCATCGGATCGGCATCACACGTCAAGCGAGGGATGCCAGGCGGGTGACGACGGCTTCGAGGGCGGGACGGGGGCGATCTTCGCGTGGGGTCGAGTGTGAACCGATGAAGATGATGCCGACGATGCGCTCATCGTGCGTGAGTGTGAAGGCGTCGTGCATCAGCGGTGAGCGTGTGTATCGCGGGGTCAGCCAGACCGCGCCGAACCCCATCGCGGTGGCGGCGGAGAGCAGGTTCATGCAGGCAGCGCCGGCGGAGAGGAGTTGCTCCCACTCGGGGATTTTGGCATGGGGGCGCGGCGAGAAGACGGCGGTGACCGCGAGGGGGGCCTGGGTGGCGCGCAGGCGGGCTTCGTCGAGAAGGTCGTGCGAGGCGTGGGGTTGTTCGAGCCGGATCGCGCTGACGACGAGGTCGCCGAAGCGCTTGAGTGCAGCACCTTGCACAAGCACGAAGCGCCACGGTGTAAGCGCGCCGTGGTCGGGAACGCGCGCGGCGATCTGCATGAGCCGGGCGATCTGCGGTTCATCGGGGCCGGGCGGGCCGAGGGCGCTGAGCGACGCCGATCGGCGTGAGGCGAGGAAAGCGAGCACGGCAGCGCGATCGTCGGGGGTCATGCCGGGTGGCCCTTCGTCAGGATGATGGCGAGCGGTCGGGGTGCGCCGTTCCCGCGGGAACGCCCTGGGGGCGAGGTTTCATGATTTCACGCATGACGACGGTGGCGAAGGCGCCGCGCGGCAGTTCGAAGGCGCAGCGGACAAACGGGCCGAAGTCGTCAACGCCGCCTTCCACATCGGTGTGGGTGATGGGAACGCGCAGGGGGCGACGAGCGCCTTCAAAGGCAACGCCGCCGGCGTCGAAGGCCGAGAGCGCTTCTGGGGAAAGCCCGGCGCGGGCGAGCGCATCACGTTCGCGTTCATCGACATCCCCCGCGGCGCGCTTCATCTGCGGCCCCCACATCGGGCCGGAGGGGCTGATGTCGAAGGCCGCGAGGCGCTGTGCTGTTTCAGGAGCGGCAAGCACGGCGGCATCGACATCAAAGCAGGCGAGGTTATCGTGCTTCTGGGCGACATCGCCGGGGAGAAGTTCGCCGAGCGTGCCGTCTTTAAGGCGGTCGTCGAGCACATGGTTGAAGACCGCCGACTGGAAAGCAGTGAGGTAGTAGCCGAGCACGGTTTTGCCCGCCGCACGCAGCGCCCGGGCCGGGTCGGTTCCGTCGAGGAGTTTGGCGAGTACCTGGCGCTCGGTGCGGAGCGACCGCGGCATGAGTTCGTAGGCGTCGCGCAAATCACCTCGGGCGTAGGCCGCGCGCGATTCGTGCTGGTCGTTGGGGTGGAGCGGGTCGGGGCCGAGCAACAGATCGACAGCGCCGCGCGTGTCGTTGAGCAGGAGCGCCCTGCCGATGAGGTGGTTGTTTTCGAGGAACCCGAATCGTTGTTCGCCGAAACGGTTGGGCACGCCGACGCGCTGAAGCGTGTTCAGCACGCGGTGGGCGATCATGGCGTCGGTGGGGCGGACGCCGCGAACACGGATGCTGAAGCGATTGCCCTTCAGATGCCCGATGCGGAGTTTATTGCGGTGATAGTCGGCCCAAAGCACGCCGATGCGGTCGTTTCTGATCTCGGGGAAATCTTCGATGCGTTTCCCCGGAACATGTACCGAGACGACCTGGCGCGTCACCGCGGCTTTGTCTTTCAGCCCGGCATAGCCGATCGCACGAGGCGAGACCTGAAAGTGACGTGCCAGAAGTTCGACAAGTTCGAGGGTTGACAGGCTTCGCTTTTCGATGAAGAGATAGATGTGCTCGCCTTCGCCGCACGGTTCGTACGCGGCGATTTCTTCGACGAGGAAATCCTCGGGCCGCTGCTTGATGCGACCGCCGATGGGGGGCTGCTCGTCGGTGAGGTATCGACTCGGATCAGAGCGTGAGTCGATGGCCCTCGGGTGGTCGTCTGCGAATTCGGTCATGGCTGATCGCTGGGGTCGCGCGAGGCAAGTTCGAGCACGTGCTCGGCGACGAAAATGGGGACGTCGCCGGCAATGCCCAGCGCGATGGCGTCACTCGGACGGCTGTCAACGTGGATCAGTTCTCCGTCGGCGGCGCGGATGTCGAGCGTGGCGTAGAACGTCTCTTCAGAAAGATCGTTGATGGTGATGGAGACGAGCGTGCCCCCGAGGTGTGTGATGACGCTCGCGAGCAGGTCGTGCGTCTGGGGCCGCTTGATCGAAAGCCCTTTGAGCCGCCGTTCGATGGCCTGCGCTTCGGGAAGGCCGATCACGATCGGGAAACTTCGGGCCGATGATGGTTCGTCGGGTGCTTCGTCCGGCGATTCGACGACTTCCCGAAGTTCGATCAACTGGAAGTCGGTCAACTCCCTGATCAGAATGCGCGCAAGTTCCATGCGAACAGCCATACCTTCCCTCTCTATTTACGCCCGGCGGCCCCCGGCACGCGGCGGCCGCGCGGGAGGCTTGATCTCCACATCATCGACGTATTCACTTGCCGGCGCCGGCGGGGGCGGTTCGCCGAGTTCGGCGATGCATGCCGCGGGAATGCCGATGTCGGCCACGACAACTTCACCGACGTAGGGCTGCGCATCGAGCGTGCCGAACCCAACCTTCGGGCCGACGAGCGTGACGGTCACATCGGCCGTGATCGCGGCGCCAAGCGGCCGGCCGCTGTCGGCGTCAAGACCTGAAGGCACGTCGATGCTCAGCACCCCCACACCCTGGCGGTGAAGTTCATCAATTGCCCGGATTATGGTGCGCAGGAGACCCGTCACTTCGCGCGTAAGCCCCGTGCCCAGCAGGGCGTCGATCACAAGATCAGGGCCGCCGAGAAGGGCCGACCCCGCCGCGATCGGGCAAGTGCCTTCCTCCGGGGTGACGATGGGCAGGCCCATGGCCCGAACGACCCGGAAGTTGGTCAAGGCATCGCCCTTGAACCCTTCGGGTGAAGCGACGACAACGACGACCCTCGCGCCGCTGTTGGCAAGGTGCCGGGCCGCGACAAGCCCATCGCCTCCGTTGTTGCCCGGTCCGGCGGCGATGAGCACGCGAGGGTGCTCGAGGGCGGAAAGCAGTTCGCGGGCGACGTCGGCGACGTGGCGGCCGGCGTTTTCCATCAAGACCAGGGTGGGCAGGCCGTAGCGCTCGGCTGCGAGCCGGTCGATTTCGCGGAGCGAACGGCGTGTAAAAACCAGCGCCTCGCTCGGCGCTTCACCGGGTTTGAGATTCTCGCGCTGATCGTCCACGTCGGGAGTGTATCGGGACGGCCCCCTCGGGCTTCCCGCGCCTGGGGAACAATCAACGATGCGCGTGGACCTTCGTTCAGCGGTTGAGGGCGATCTCGCGGCGTTGCATGCGCTCGAGGTCGCCGTGTTCGGTTCCCATGCCTACCCCGTGTCGGTGTTGCGGCAGTATTTTGACCTTCTCAGGCCTGACCTCGTGGTGGCCGAGGTCGAGGGGGGTGAACTGGCCGGGTATGGGGTCGGCGGCCTGTGTGCGGGCGAACCGGCAACAGGGTGGGTGTTGGCCTACGGCGTTGACCCGAGGTGGCGGGGCCGACGATTGGGAGATCGCATTCTCCGCGAACTGATCAGGCGGCTTGTCGCTCGGGGGGCCATGCGGATTCTCGCGACAGTGTCGCCGGTGAACGAAGCGTCACGCCGCGTTTGCGAGGGTGCGGGTTTTGAGGCTGTTCAGACCATTGCCGACTACTTCGGCCCGGGTGAGGATCGGCTGGTGATGCAGTGGCGGGCTGAAGCGAGCGGCTGATGCACACACGCACGACGGCGCTCGTACACTTGTCTTGACGAACGCTGTGCGGCGGTCGCGCCGGGGTTTTCCCCGTCGAGGAAAGTCCGAGCACGGCAGGGCAGGGTGGTGGATAACGTCCACCCGTCGGGGGCGGTCCTCGGCGAGGGAAAGTGCAACAGAAAGCACACCGCCGATGGCCTCGGTTCGCCGGGGCACAGGCAAGGGTGAAATGGTGCGGTAAGAGCGCACCGCGTTCCTGGTGACAGGGGCGGCAAGGCAAACCCCACCCCGTGCAAGCCCAAGCAGCCCTCCGGGCGAAAGCCCGCCGCTGGTCCGGCGGTCGTGAGGGCGGGTCGGGTGCTCGGGTGCGCAAGCACCCGGACCGCGTCGGCAACGGCGCGGCGAGAGAAATGGCCGCCATCGCACGCCAGGCGGATCCCCGAGCCCCCGTCAAGGCGGGGTCCGAACCGGCGTGCGAGACAGAACTCGGCTTACCCGCAGCGTTCGACCGCCGGCGGGCCTCGGAACCCCCGGGGCCTGCCGTCCTTTTTGGGGGGGAAGTGCGCGCGATTGGGAGGAATTTGGGGTGCGGCCAAGTTGACCACTTCGCAAGGTGGGGGCGTACACTCTCTGCTCGCCGCGGACGTGGCGGAACTGGCAGACGCGCTAGGTTCAGGTCCTAGTGGGATTAATACCCCGTGGAGGTTCGACTCCTCTCGTCCGCATTCGGCCCGCATTTCGCGGGCCTTTTCTTTGGGGTTTTCTCGGGTTCCGTGACGAAGGTCGAATATGGACAAGCGGATGAAGATCGTCGTGGCGGTGGTGGCGCTCGCGCTGGCTGGGGGCGTGCTGGCTTGGCATTTCTCGCGTTCTGATCGACGCCCGGGGCCGGTGGGGCCGGGCATCGTTGTGCAGGACGGCGACACGACGTCGCAGACGACGAGCGGACCGACGCGCGCACCGGCTCAGAGCGAGCCGATGAGCAATCGGGCGATCGGCGGGAACTGAAACAGGCCGGGGCTTGGGGCGGGCGGTCGGTTCGGATAGGCTCATGGCCCGATGGCGTTGATCTACGTGGGCATTGACGAAGCGGGGTACGGGCCGCTGCTCGGGCCATTCTGTTCGGCGATGACCGTGTGGCGGGTCGAAGGGTGGCGCGAGGGCGACCCTGCTCCTGATCTCTGGAAAATGTTGGCGCGAGTGGTCACGCCGACGCTCAAAGGCGCGCGCGGCCGAATTCCGCTGGCTGATTCCAAGGCGATCAAGCTGGCCAACTCGGCACGGCAGCCGCTGGTGCATCTTGAACGCGGCGTGTTGGCGTGCCTCTTGACGGGCCAAGGGATGCCCCGCGATGATGCCGAGTTGCTCGAGCGTCTAGGGGGGTCGTATGGCCAATACCCCTGGTATGGGGGGGGTGGACTCGGACTACCTCTGGCCAACACGCCCGAACTGTTGGCGATTGATGCCAACTTGCTCAGCGGGGCCATGGCGGAGGCGGGGGTTTCGCTGGTCGCCGCGAGGTGTTGCGTGGTCGATGAGGGTCGTTTCAACGAGACGGTTCGTCGGACGAACTCCAAAGGCGAGGTTGCGCTGGAAGCGTTCGCGGAGCATGTACGGTCGCTTGGCGCGCTTGGCCTCGGGGAAGCCCCGGTCAGGATTGTGGGTGATCGTCTAGGCGGGAGAGTGTCGTACGGGGGGTTTCTTTCTTCGGTGTTGGGGGGCGAGGTGCGCGTGCTGGAGGAAACGGCACGGGTGAGCCGCTATGAGTCGGGCAGGGTGGTGGTGCAGTTTTTGCCCGAGGCCGAATCGCATCATCTGCCGGTGGCGTTGGCGTCGATGACGGCGAAGTTCGTGCGCGAGTTGGCGATGCTGCGATTCAACCGCTATTGGTGTGCGCGGTGCGTCGAACTGAAGCCCACCGCGGGGTATCGGCAGGATGCCGGGCGGTGGCTGCGCGACGTTGCGGGGATACTCACCCCGGATGAACGCCGGGCGCTGACGCGCCTGGCATAGTTCCGGGCCGATCTCTGCGGCGGCGGGCAAAATGTCGCTACGCTCGGGGCGTGGATGTCGATCGTGCGATGCTGGACCTTGCCGCGAGGTGTGCTCTTCGCGGGTCTGGGGTGGTCGAGCCGAACCCGATGGTGGGGGCAGTGGTTGCGCGCGATGGGGTTGTGCTGGGTGTGGGGCACCACGGTGTGTATGGGGGCTTGCACGCCGAGCGTGAGGCGTTGGCGTCGTGCGAGCGTCAGGGGCATGATGCTCGGGGCGCGACGCTGTATTCGACGCTTGAGCCGTGTTGCCTGGTGGGCAAACAGCCGCCGTGCACCGAGGCGATCGTGCGCGCGGGGATCGCGCGCGTGGTGTATGCCCAGGCCGATCCGCATGTGAAAGGCCGGGGCGGGGCGGAGGTGCTGCGTTCGCACGGGGTCGCGGCGGAGTTGTCTGATGCCAGCGCGTGGGCGCGGTGGGTGGGAGCGCCGTTTGTGAAGCGCGTGCAGACGGGCCTGCCGTGGGTGATCGTGAAGTGGGCGCAGACGATCGACGGGCGCATCGCCACGCGCACGGGTGAAAGCCAGTGGATCAGCAACGCGGGTTCGCGTCGGCGCGTGCATCGGCTGCGGGCGCGGGTGGATGCGATCATCACGGGCATAGGGACGGTCATGGCGGATGATCCGATGCTGACCGCGCGGGATGTGCGTCGGGTGCGAAGAAGCGCGCGTCGGGTGGTGGTTGATGCGCTGTTAGACCTGCCGCTTTCGAGCGCGCTCGTGCAGACCGCGCGTGCGATGCCGACGACGGTGGCCTGCGACAAGGGCATGGCGGTCGCCCACATCGCGCTCGAGCGGCGGGAGGCGCTCGAAGCGGCGGGGGTGGACGTGATGGGCGTGCCGGGGCGGGGGGCCGACCAGATCGACCTGGAGAAGATGCTCGCAGCGCTGGTCGCGCATTACGAGGCGACGAACGTGCTCATCGAGGCCGGCTCGGGGTTGATGGGGGCGATTCTTGCGGCGGATCTGGCTGACGAGTTGCGGGTGTATGTTGCACCGATGCTGCTGGGTGATGCGCTGGCGCGGCCCGCGATCGGGGGGCATACGGCCGAGCGGCTGACCGACGGCCGGTCGTTCGGGCTGGTTCGGCAGAAGCGAATCGGCGATGACGTTGAGTTGACGTATATCAGGCTGCGGGAAAGCCGCGGAGTGCCGGCTGCGAGCGCAGTTGCCCGATAGAAGGAATCCAGGGTCGAAATGGTCTGCGACCGGGTGCAGCAAGCGTGAGGTTCGACCATGGTGAAGGCCCGAGGGCCTCGAGTCGGGTAGCATCTTTCCATGGACACGGATGGCACTGCCCACACGTCAATGACGGCGACCGAACAGGCCCCTGAGGAATCTGCTTGCTCGGAACAGGCTTCCGAGGCGCGCTTTGAGACACGGAAGGGGATGCCCGAAGGGGTAGACCTGACCGGAGGGGTCGAGGCGCTGCTGGTGACCTCCGATCGCCCCATCGCGTCACGGCGCATTGCGCAGGCGCTGGGACTGATCGCGGGTGAAGAACCCGCGGGGAGATCGGATCGCGCGGCGATCGCGGAAGTCGAGGGCGCCGTCGCCGCGTTGAATGATGCGTATGCGCGGTCTGGTCGCAGTTTTCGTATTGAGTCGGTCGCGGGGGGGTATCGAATGATGACGCTTCCGGCGTATGCGCCGGTGCTGGCGTCGATGCAGGCCCTGCGCGCGCCGACGAAACTGAGCCGGGCAGCGCTCGAGACCCTGGCGATCGTGGCCTATCGGCAGCCGATCGGCCGCGCGCAGCTCGAGTCGATTCGCGGCGTGGCCTGCGGCGAAGTTCTCAAAACGCTGATGGAGCGTCGGCTGGTGACGATCGTGGGCAGGGCGGAGGAGTTGGGCAGGCCGATGCTCTACGGGACGACCAGGCAGTTTCTCGATGCGTTCGGGTTGGCCTCGCTGCACGATCTTCCGAATGAGCACGAACTCTCGGCGTCGCCGTGACGAATGGACGAGGGGTGCGCGGTCGCTCGAATTCTCCGGCGGGGAATCTGCGCGTCTGCCGGAAGGTTCTTGACGCATGGGCAAGCGGAGCGGCCGCGTGGCGCACGATGAACGACAGAAGGGCAGACGCGCGCCCCGCGCGATGCAGGAGCATGGCGCGCAGCGCACGGGTCGCCGGCAGCAGTTCGGGTTCATCGGGTGGTTTTATCTCGGCACAACGGTGATCATCGCGCTCGGTGCGGTCAATGCGCAGAACAACCTCCTGTTCTTTGCCTTCGGGGCGGCGATTGCGGGGTTGCTGCTTTCGGGGGTGATCGGGGGAACGGCGATCCTGGGGGTACGCGCTGATCGGGTGATTGTCGATCAACCCGCGGTCGGAAGCGTGCTGCGTGTGCAGTATCGCGTCCGGCATACGGGGCGCATGCTCGGGGCATTCTGCCTGACGATCCATGAGACGCCCGAGCGGGCCGGAACGTCGGAACCAACTGGGCGGCGCGGGCGGGCGGAAGAAGTGTTCGCCGCGGCGCCGGTGGCGTGGGTTGCGCATGTGCCTCCGGGTGGGGGCGTGGTGGCCGAGGCATCGGCGGCGCCTGCCAAGCGGGGGATGCTTCTGCTCGATCGATTTGTCGTGCAGTCGCGTTTCCCGTTCGGAGTCATTCGCAAAATCGTGCAGTTCAGTCAGCCGGCGCAATTTGTGGTGCACCCGGCTTCGGCGCCGATTCGGCGCGATCTGTTCACGCGGTTGTCGCGGTCTGGCGTGACGGGCGTACAGACGGCGGCACTGACGGGCGGGGGCGATGAGTATTACGGGGTGCGCGAATATGTCGCGGGCGACAGCATGCGGGATATCGCCTGGCGCGCTTCGGCGCGTTCGTCGCAACTGCTGGTGCGCGAGCGTGCAGCGCCGAGGCCGCGCAGGGTCTGGGTGGTGCTCGACGTCCGGCCGGAAGACGACGAAGCCCTGAGAGAGCAGGCGATCTCGATCGCGGCGTCGGTGGTGCGTCTGGCGGCCGAACGCGATGACCTTGCCGTGGGGTTGGCGGCGCCGGCGCAAGGGGTGATCGCCGCGCCGCGCCCGGCGCGGACGGCGGTCAGGCCGCTGCTCGATCTCCTGGCGCTCCTGGATGTCGGCCGCACGGTGGATGACCGGGGCATCGGTGCGGTGCACGGGCACGCGGTGATCGGCGTGAGCGCGGGGGCTTTTCATAGTGATATTCTGCCGCAGGGCGCGATGCGCCTGTCTGCAGCGCGTCCGGAGACATGGCAAGCGCAGGCGGAGGCGTCGTCATGAACCCGCGGCGTCTGCCCGTCACGGTGTGCCGGCTCGTGTTGCTGGGGATTGTGCTGTATTGCGCGGCCGATGAGCAATGGGGGATGCTGGTGCTGGCGGGCCCGCTGGTGCTGATCGGCTGGCGGATGACGAGCGGGCCGCGGCCTCGGGGTTTGCCGGGGTGGGCGGTGGCGCTGCTGGTGCTGGCGTTTCTTGCCAATGCCGCGCGCAGCGCGATGGGCGACATGGCGGTGGCATCGGCGTTCTGTCAGTTCATCATCTTCGTTCTGATTGTCAAGTTCTTCGAGAAGCGCGAGGCTCGCGATTATGCGCAGATGCTGATGCTCAGCGCGTTTTTGTGCATCGGCGCCCTGCTGCTCAGCCCGCGGCTTCTGGTGGGCGTGCTGCTGGCGGCGTTTCTGCCGATGCTGGTGTACGCCGTGATGCAGTTTCAGTTTTTCGTGGCCGAGGGGGCTTGGCGGGCATCGCACGATAAGGCGCACCAACTGGGCGGGGCGAAGGCGGCCGTCGCCCCGCGGTCGGGCGACCGGCCGGGACCGCGGCTGGCGGGCGTGTTCGCGTTGATCTTCATCGTGGGTGGGGCGTCGGCGTCATTGGTCTTCGTGATCGTGCCCCGTGGCGTCGGGCAAGAGGTGCTCTTCGGACGGTGGATGGGGTATCCGAGCGGGGCGGTGACGGGGTTTACCGATCGGGTTCGGCTGGGCGAGGGAGGGATGATCAGCCAGTCCAGCGCGGTCGTGTTCGATGTGGCGATGTATGACGCCGAGAACAAACCCGTGGGGTCGCCGAACCAGATGTATTACCTTCGCGGGGCCGTGCTCGAGGACTATCGCGACCAGCAGTGGCAACGGGCCGCGCGGGCGCGGTCGTCTGGTCGGCAACCGCTGATCGAGGGGCGGCCTTATCGCTTCGGCGGGCAGATCGAGCGCGGCCAGCCGCTGCTTCAGGTCTACACCATGCGGTCATCGCCGGGTGACTGGATCTACCTGTTTTCAGTCTGGAAGCCGGTGTCGATTCGCTCGATGGTGCGTGCGGCGAACATCGAGGTCGAGCCGCAGACGGGGACGATCCGAGTGGAGGCGCCATCGGGGCGCTTCAAGTATGAGGTGCAGTCCGAATTACCCGGGTTCGCCTATCCGCGGGCGACGCCCGAACGCCCCGCAGAGGCATCGCAGGATGATGACGACCCGGATTGGCTGGTGCGCACACGCATGCCTGACGCCGAAGCGGAGGAGGAGCCGGTTCGTCCACGCCGCACGAGGCGGGGCATTCGGGGCTTCGGCGAAGGCCCGATCGCTGATCTCGCGCGGGTCGTTCTTGCTGAAGATGCGATCGAGCCTGATCCGCTGGTTCGGCCGATCGATCAGGATGCCCGAGCCGCGCGCATCATCGAGCGATGGTTGCGAGAGAACTGCTCGTACACGCTCGACCTTCAGCGCTCGGCGCCCGGCGAAGACCCGATCGAGTGGTTCCTGCGGCCAGAGAACCGGAGCGGGCATTGCGAGTATTTCGCCTCGGCCATGACCGCGATGTGCCGCAGCGTCGGCGTCAACGCGCGCGTGGTGGCGGGATATCTCGCGGCGGAGTGGAGTGCGCAGACGATGTCGTACACAGTGCGAGAGAGCAACGCGCACGCCTGGGTTGAAGTCGAGGTCGCGCCGGGGGTGTGGCGCACTTTTGACCCGACACCCCCCGGTGATCTTGTGGGCATTCACCAGGCTCGGCCGGGACTCTTCGATCGGATCTCGCGATTCTTTGATTCGATCGAGTATCTCTGGATCTCCTCGATCGTGGGCTTTGACGAAGAGACGCGCCTTCGCCTGATGGGCGCACAACCCGGAGAGCGGCAGTTCCGCTCGCGCGAGTTTCGACCGGTGGATGGGCGAAGGGTGCTCACGGGGCTGGTGCAGTCGTTGATGATCGGTGCGGCGGCGTTTGCCGCGGCGTTTTTCGCCGGGCGGGCCGGGCTTGCCGCGTGGCGTCGGTATCGTGCGCGCAAGCGATTCGAGGCGGCCGACCCTGCGCTCGCGCGGTTGCTGAGACAGGCGGGGTTCTATGGCCAGTTGCTCGAAGAACTCGACCGGCGCGGCCACGGCAAGCCGTCTTGGCGGCCTCCGGCGCTGCATGCCGAGGCGATCGAGGCGACCGACCGGTCGCTGGCCGAATGTGTGCGCCGGATCGCCGCGATGTATTACATCATTCGCTTCGATCGTCGGCCTCTGACGGCGGGTGAGCAGGCGCGGCTCGATGACGATGTGGCCACGCTTCGCGCCATGCCACGACGCTGAGATTGAGGCTTCCCATGCCCGATAACCGTGCAAAGTCGTGCGGTGGATGTCGGCGGCCAAAGGCCGGGCGTGTGCGGGCCGATGCACTCGCAGGTCAACACACGAGGTGACGAGTGCCCGCCAATCGATCGCGCACAGAGCGGTATCGGGATTGCCTACGCCAGATCCTCGAACGGGGCGGGGGGCTTGATCTCTCGCTACGCAACCCGGAGCCGGGCGGGGCCGACCTGGTGTGGCGTGTCCGGCTGCTGGGTGTCAGCGAGGGCGAAATGGTGATCGAAGCGCCCGCCGCGGCGGGCGTAGGCATCGCGCTGCCCTCGGGAACGGCGCTGGTGGGCGGCATGTCGATCGGTCAGAACCGATGGATGTTCCATTCGCGTGTGCTCGGGCCAGGCCCCGTGGGGCTTGCGGGCAAGGGCATTCTGACGTTGCGGCTGACGGCGCCTGAGGGGGTCGAGCGGTGCCCGCGCCGGAGTTTTTATCGCATCTCGACGGCGGAAGTCTCTCTACCTCGGGTGGTTTGCTGGCCGGTGCTCGATGCGATGAGCATTGCGCCCGCCGAGGCCGCCAATGCGGCGTTGGTGCGCGACCTGGCGTCTCGGGGCGAAGTCTGGCAGGGTTCGGGTGTTGAGGCCATGCTCTTGCCCGAGGTCGGGCCGAAGTTCTCGGCAAGCCTGGCCAACATCGGAGGCGGGGGCGTGGGGCTGATGCTCTCGCGCGAAGACACGGCGGGAATCGACAAGGCCCGTCTGTTCTGGATGGGGGTTGATCTGCGTCCGGTGTTGTCAGCGCCGATCGGTGTCACCGCGCGCCTGGTGCACACACACACCGACAGCACCCAGAGCCTCTACGCCGGCATGGCCTTTGAGTTTCAGTTCAACCCGGCGCACAGGGCGTTCGTCGTCGAGCAGATCACAAGGTATGTTGAAGCCCAGCAAAGCCTGCAGCGCCAAGCCGCGTAACCGACCGATCAGGTCTCCGGCTCGGGCGGCGGCGGAGGGTCGGTCAGCAGGCGTTTGCCCAGTTCACGCGAGTTGATGGTCTTTTTCTCACGCTTGAACGCGTTGTAGATCTGGTCGTTGGCTTCGCGCAGATCGGTTTTATTTGCGAGCGACCACTTCCGCTTGTTATCGCGGACGAGGGTCCACGTGCGTTCCCCGGTCAGCCCGCCCGCGCCGGCCCCGAGCACAAGATCGCCCGCGCGTTCCTCCAACCATTTCTTCCCGGGCACGACCTCGTAAGAAATTCGTGCGATGGCCGTGACTTTGCCGTCTTCAACCAGTTTCTTGGTGCTCTCGGTAACGCCACGGAGAGTCACATCGTCTTTGACCAGGTCGCCCTTGGTCACCTCGGCCCATTCGACCCTGACAAGCCGATACTGCGTTCCACCCGTGCCTTCAAAGACATAGGCCCCCTTCGCGCGAAGCCCCTTGCCCTGAAGGTGCGCAAACGCCAACCGAGGCCCCGCACCGAGTTCTCGGATCAGCGACCCATCGCGAAGCCCAGAGCGGACGAAATTGACCGACCCGCCCCCGACGTTCCCTTCGCCGCAACCCGAGAGGGCCAGAACCGCAGCCATGCATGTGAGCATGAGGATGCGTGGGGTCAAGCGTCTGGTGACGGATGCTTCGGTGGAATTCATGATGAACCTCGTTGTGCGCCCACGATGTGGGCAATGGGGCAATGTATCCGAGCGCGCGCCAGGGGGCAATCCCCGGGCGGCGGGCCAGATGCCGGGCACCCCCGACGGCGGATGCCCCAGGGCGGACGTGACTCCGGGGCGGTGGGGTCGTATCCTCTTCTCCCCGGACAGGATCGTCCGGCGTCGGGCCTGTAGCTCAGTTGGTTAGAGCGCACCCCTGATAAGGGTGAGGTCGACCGTTCGAGTCGGTCCAGGCCCATTGGCCCGCCCCGGTTACGGCCGGGGCGGTTGTGTGTCAGGACTTCGGGTCGGGACGACCAAACGCGTCCCCGGGCACGGGGTGGGGCATGGCCAAGGCGACGTCAGGTTCCCAGCGAACGTTCATGGCGGATTTTCGGAAGTTCTTCGGACGCGGGCTTGCGATCCTGCTGCCGTCGATCATTACGCTCTGGATTCTCTGGCAACTGACTGTCTTTGTGTACCGAAACGTCGGCGCCCCGATCAACGCCGGCATTCGCCTGGTGATTCTCGAAGTCATTCCGCGTGTGGTCGGCGAGGCCGCCCCGGCCGATGAACCGGCCCCAGCCGTGCCCACCGATGAAGCGCAGCGGAAGAAGGTCGGCCTGCCCGATTGGTGGAGCCCCACCCGGGAGCAGGTTTCCAACTATCAGGCCTCGCGCCGACGCGACAACCTGCCCGCGGTATCCGAGCAGCGCGCAGTGGTGTACCTCCGCCGCAAGGCGTTTGAACTCTGGTGGAAGAGCCGGTGGTATCTCGAAGCCACCGGGCTGATCGTGGCGATTGTGCTGATCTACTTGTCAGGGCTTCTCTTAGGGAATTTCCTCGGCAAGCAGATCTACGGCCGGTTAGAGCGGCTGCTGGCGCGGGTGCCGGTATGGAAGCACATCTATCCGCACGTCAAGCAGTTGGTCAACATGATCATGGGCGAGAAGCAGATCGCCTTCAGCAAGGCCGTGCTGGTGCAATATCCGCGCCAGGGGCTTTGGACGGTGGGTCTCGTGACCAACTCGACCAACCCCGTGCTCAAGGCGGCCAACGGGCGCGAGAGTTACAGCGTCTTTATTCCGTCGACCCCGACGCCGTTTACGGGGTTCACGATCGTCGTGCCGATTGAAGATGCGATCACCCTTCCCGTGACGATCGATCAGGCGATTCGGTTCGTGATTACGGCCGGTGTGCTGGGTTTTCAGCCGAAGGACGCGCCCGGCGAACCGAAACCGGCCTTGGAAGCGATCACCAAGGCGACCGAGCGCCAAGCGCAAGAACCGCCTCCGAACCCCGGAGCGTGAGGGGTGCCGGCCCGAGCGCTCCCTTCCCGCCCGGCGCGGAATACCATGCCCGAAGAGGCCGGTCGGACCCGGCCCCGCTCGAAGGGGTGTGCATGCGTACGGATGTTGTCGGACGGAACGTGGACATCACGGAGGCGATTCGCCAGTACTGCGAGCAGAAGGCGGAAAAGCTGCCCCGTTATTTCGACGGCGTGCAGATGATCACCTTCAACATCTCGCATCCCGACCATCATCACCAGGCCGAGTTCGACGTGGAACTCGTCGTTGACGTGGTCAAGCACGCGGATTTCATCGCCCACGGCAAAGACCGCGATCTCTACGCCGCCGTCGACCTGGCCATCGCCAAGGCGTCGCGGCAGATCACCGAATACAAAGACAAACTCAGAGACAACCGCCACTGATCACGCCTCGATACCGCCCGCATCCGGAGACGACCTGATGAAACTGTCGGACATCATCGTGCGAGACGCCATCGTCACGCAGCTCGCTTCAAACGAGCGCGACAAGGTCATCGCCGAGATGCTCGATGCGCTCGTCGCCGCCGGTGCAACCCCCGCCGAGTTCCGCGATCACATCTACCAGAGCATCCTGCATCGCGAAACCCGCGGCAGCACCGCCTGGGGCAAAGGCATCGCCGTGCCGCACTTCAAGCACAAGTCGATGCAGGGCCTCAGCCTTGCCATCGGGCTTTCAGGTCACGGTGTCGAGTTCAACGCGCTCGATCGTCAGCCCGTCTACAGCGTCTTCCTGCTCATCAGCCCCGAAGACAAACCCGAAGAGCACTTGCAGGCGATGGAGGCCATCTGCACCAACCTCAGCAAAGAGACCTTCCGCCGCTTTCTGCGTCAGGCCCACACCCCTGATGACGTTCTTACCCTCCTTGACGAGGCCGACAATCAACTGATTCGCTGATCGTCCGTTCCCGCGGTCCGCGGGCGGCTGTGGGAGGCGACCGTGTCCGCACGCCGCACAGGAACAATCCGCATCGTCAACCGGCTGGGCCTGCACGCCCGCCCGGCCATGGCGATGGCCGACCTGGCGAACACCTTCGCCAGCGCCGTCCGGCTGCGCAACGGCGAGCAGGTCGTCGATGCCAAAAGCATCATGGAAATTCTGATGCTCGCCGCGGTCAAGGGCACCGAGCTTCAACTCGAATGCGAAGGCCCCGACGCCGAAGGGTGCTACGACGCCCTCGCCCGGCTGGTCGCCAACGGTTTTGACGAAGACTGATTCCCCCTCCTCCTTGGTTCACATTTTCGCGTCCGCGGTTAGACTGCGCGCCGGGCGGCCCGCTTGGTGTCTCGCTTGGCGGGGCGAACGCCCGCAGGAGCCTTCGCCATGTCGCTCAACAACGTCCCCTCGGTCGATGGGCAGATCGCAACCTATCACACCGAACACGGTCGCGGCGAGTTCTACGACTCGAACCGCCGCGTGATCTTCATCAACGGCATGGACAACACGCCCCAGGATCATCGTGACGCCGCCGTGGCGCTCTCGTTGATGCAGATGTGCCCTGTCGTCGGCGTCTATAACGCCACCGGGGGCTTCTGGCGCGACCTCGGCCAATGCATCGCCGACAAGTGGCAGTTCAACGCTCCTCTGCCCGGCGACGTCACGTCAGCCTTTGAGGCCTACTGCGAAAACCTGAAGCAAAAGAACGACACACGGTCGAGGCGCCAGATCGCCCGCGATCTCCTGGCCCGCAATCCGTCCGCGGCGAGCATGTTTGATCTTCTTCTCGATCCGTCATACTCGGCGGCGCCGGTCTTCGCACACAGCCAGGGGAACCTGATTCTTTCCAACGCGCTTCAGGCCGCGGCACTGGCCGAAGGGCCGGGGGCGATCGCCGGGCGCGAGGTGCATTCGTTCGGTTCACCCTGTCGGTCGTGGCCCAAGGGCATCATCCGCTACGAGTATGCCTTTACGTTCGATATGGTGACGTTCCTTTCGCTCACGATGAGTTTGTCGGTCAGCAAAATCGGTGTGCCGACGGGTCAGCGCCTCCCCTTTGCGCACTCGTTCATGACCTACATGGAAAACTCCCCCGAGTTCTTCGTCAATCGTCGCCGGTGGGGCGCTTTCGGGTTCACGGTGAGTATGGATGAAGACGGTCTGGCCGAAGACCTGGTCGCCCTGGGCACAAACGCCCCGCGCATCTACAAGATCTTCCGCTGGCTGTACGAACGCCACAACAGCGATGTGGATGACGTGGCCCTCGCCTATGTGCAGAAACTTCGGAAGTCGCACGCCGGCGGCTCAACAATTCTGACGCTCAAGCGGCATCCCGATCTCTTCCCGCTGCTGATCAAGTCAATGGCGGAAGGCTGGACCACCGCCGCGGAAAAGGAAGCCATCGCGTTCCTCAAGTCCGTCTGAGATGGTTCAGGCCGAGGGCCGCCGCAGACCCGGCGAAGCCCCCTCGTCGCCGAGCAGGCGGAGTTCATCGCGCAGGATCGCGGCAAGTTCATAGTTCTCTCGAGCGATGGCATCCTGCAGGCGCTGACGGAGTTCGGATTTCTGGCTGACCGGCAGCTTGGGCACCAGGGCGCTGCGCATCGAGCGCAGCATCTGCACCTCGCCGGCCTGCTCAAAGACCCCAGGCTCGCCCCGCTCGGCGAAATACTGCCTCAGGGCTTCAAGCCCTTCGTCGATTGCAAGCACGGCGGCCTTGGGTTCATTGTCGCGCAGGGCCGCGCTCGCCAGCGCGCGCGAGCGGATCATCAGGATGTACGGGCGATACTGCTCAAGCTCCGTGCGGTCGCGTTCGGTCACGGCATATCGAGAGCACAGGTCGATCACGCGCAGATTCCGCGAGGTGTCGCGCACCACCGCGTCATAATCTTCAAGTGCAAGGCAGGCCATATAGCGGTGGTAGAACTGCACCGCTTCCTCGCGAAGCGCCCGGCAATCCTCTTCCGAAAGCGTGAAATCTTCCGCGGTTTCGGCTTCTTCTTCCTCGCTTTCGTGTTCAAGTTCATCCAGCCGCGTCTCGTACATGTCCAGAAGGCTTGCATAGCCCTCCGGGCGAACCCCGTCCGGGCGGCCGTCCATCCGAAGTTGAAGGATGCCCAGGTCAAGCCTGATCTGGATCAACTGCTCGCCGTTCTTCCCGTCGATCAGCCGCACGTTGAGCTGGCCGGGTTCATACGGCCACTCGTCCAGAAGTGTCGTCAGGTCGCGGTTCATGGGCGGAGAATGATAGGTATCTTCGAGCGTGGGCGAATCAGGAACTGTGCCACCGGCTTTTTCGATCGGCCAACAAAATTTCAGTTTTTTCTTCAATCAGCCGAAATCAGCCTTATCGGGCATCCCGCTGCACGCGGTGGGGTGAAAAAACCCCATGATCTTGCGGCAATCGACGACATTCTTGTTCCTCGCATGCAACTCGGTGATTACAGTTGACGAATCGGAAGTTGTCGGCACCAGAACATGCCGGCGCTGCTTTTCGACGGGTGGGTCCGTCCTGAAAGGTAGGGAGAACAGTGAGCGTCCGAGGAGAGACGGCCCAGAGGGCCGCAACGGGGTTCCAGTCCGAACTGCAGCTCTACCTTCGCGAAATCAACAAGACACCCTTGTTGACCGCGGAGGAAGAACGTGAGCTTGGCTGGCGCATCATCAACGACAACTGCCCGGCTTCGCGCGAACGCATGATTCGCGCCAATCTGCGGCTGGTTGTCGCCATCGCCAAGAAGTATTCCGGCCGGGGCCTGCACCTGACCGACCTCATCGAGGAAGGCAATATCGGCCTTCTGCGTGCGGTCGAAGGGTTCGACCCCGCCCAGGGGGCAAGGTTCAGCACCTACGCCTCGTGGTGGATCAAGCAGGCCATCAAGCGCGCCTTGATGAACGCCGCCCAGCCTATCCACGTGCCGGCGTACATGGTCGAACTGATCGCCAAATGGAAGGAAGCCAGTCGGCGCCTCGAAGCCGAACTCGGCTTCCCCCCCACGCTCCAGCAACTTGCCGAAGCGATGGATCTTCCCCCGAAGAAGATCAAAATCATCCGCCGCGCCGTCAAGGCCCTTCAGGCCCCCTCGCAGCAGCATGTCGATGCCGAAGGCGATCTGGTCGCTATGGGCGAACTCGTCGCCGATACCCGCCATGGGCGGCCCGATGACGGCGTCTTCCGCACCGAAGAACTCTCGATGCTCCGCAAACTCCTCGAATCGATCGACGAGCGCGAAGCCCGAATCCTCCGCCTCCGCTTCGGCCTCGACGGCAGGCAGCCCCTCACCCTCAAGCAGATCGCCGACGAAGTCGGCATCAGCCGTGAGCGCGTGCGGCAGATCGTCGATGAAGCCCTGACGCGCCTCAACCAGCAGATTTCCGACGACCGCCCGACACGGTTCTTCCGAGAGAACCGCGTACCAGGCCGTCGCCTCGACGACGAAGTCGAGACCGCCGATCCCCCCAAGCGTCCGGCTCTCCGCGTCCGCCGCGGCGCGTGAACAGCCGTTCGCATACGTGTTTCCCCCGCCGTCGCCCGGGAAAACCCTGGGCGATGTTTATTTTTAGTCGATTTTTCGATTTGTACGGTTTACATTAGGAACAGAGACTGCTAGGCTCCGGTTCTTGACTACGGGTTTCCTTCGGGGTGCTTCTCCCCGAACGATGGAAGGAGGGTCAGATATGAGCGACCGTCTTGCCGAGGCGACCAACGTGCTTAAGGGGTTCGTCGACGCCAACAACCGACAGGACGGGGAGGCCATGAAGACCTACCTCTGTCGATCTTCGCTCGAGGAAGACGGTTTTTCCGGTCCTATGCCGCCCGAGCTGAAGCTTGAGATCGGCGAGGCGGAAGACCACGGCGACAAGGTCATCATCCCGCTGAATATCAGCGCTCCGGGTGATGACGGGCAGATGATGCAACTCGATGAACTCCGGTGCATCATGATTCAGGAAGACGGTGAGTGGAAGTTCGACCTCGCTACCAGCGTCGCTCCGCAGATGGAGGCTGTCGAAGCGGCCATGGGCCAGATGATGGAGCAGCTCGGTACGGCCATGGGCGAGGCCTTCGGGGCCATCGGTGACGCCATCTCCAACGCCTTCGGAGGAAGCTCGAGCGAGCCTTCCGACTGGTCGGAGGCCTCCACCGAACTGGAGGATGCCGAGTGCGGCATGCTTGAGGGACTCGAGGAGTTGCCCGACCTCTCCGACGCGATTTCCGAAGTCATGGGCGATCGCACCCCCGTCTTGGTCGCCAGCCGAGGCATGGTCGACCAGGTCGGCGATTGCGACACGGACATGCTTCTTGAGCGGCTGAGAAACGAGTTCTTTCCGGGCTTATCGAACCTGCTGTCCGACGCCGCGAACCAGTACCCAGTGCGCGGCCGGCTCCGGGCGATCCGCGTCGAGCCGGTGCTCGAATGGATGGACCGGACCGTCGTGCTCGACGGGCCGGACCTGGTCATCCGGATTGATCTGCGCGAACCTGAGGGCACGTACACGCACCACGAACTGAGCGAGATCGTTCCCGGCGTGCTGGCGGGGCTGGAAGAGCAGGACGTTTTCTGGCCGGCAAATCTCACGACGCTGCCGACCCATACATTCAACCTCGACCCCGACGTGTATCGTCAGCACACGGCCCCGCGCCTGATGCGCCGGATCGTGCAGCGGACCGGGCAGCCCGTGGCCCTCGACATCGACTGGGACGAGCTGTCGTATTACCGAGATCTCGGCCAGTTCGCCATATGGGGGCTGAATCGCATCATCGGGGCAATCAATTGCGCGATGCCGGAGCTATCGGGTGAGCCGGTTCCCGACGGTCTGATCAAAACGGTCCGCATGCGGATCGCTCCGAGCGAAAGCAGCAAGCGTGCCGAGTTGCAGGATGGTGTGCTGAATGTCGAGGTCGCGCCCAGGTACGGCGAGAAAGGGTGTTTCTTTGAGCATCAACTCGCCCAGGTGCTCATGGGAAGCCCCATCCGCCCCGACGACGACTATTGATCGGGAGGGTGCCGGCCTGAAAAGTCGATCCGGTCGGTGCGATCGTTCGTTGGGCGGTCTGCGTTTTGCTTTGCTCGCTCGCGGAGGGACGATGGGCTACATTGCCTTGATGAAGGCGCGTGCGTGGAGTCTCCTGGCGGCCGTGGTGGTGTCGGCTTCGGCGGTTTTTGCCGCTCCCGATGTGCCGGCCAATCCTGAGGTGCGATCGTCGGCTCTGGCCGAGGCGGTCGAAGCGGTCGAACTGACCCTCGCGGGGATGTCGTCGGCCGTGCTGGCGGGGGATGTCGCGGGCTATCTTGAACAGATATGGAGAAGCGACAAGGTGCTCGCGGCGGAAGAGCGGCACTTCATCGAAGACTGTGTGAAAAACCGTCCCGTGCAGTTTCACCTTTCGATGAGCGACGCCGTGTTTGAGGGTGAGCGGCTGCGGGGGCAGGTCACGGCGTCGTGGCGGATGGAAGAGGGTGCGCTGCGTGAAGTGAGCTACCCCGCGTGGTTCGTGCGCGATGAATCGGCATGGCGGTATGCCGGGCGCGTGTGGGAAGAGCGCAAGGCTCCCGGGGTGCTCGTCAAGTTCGTTCCCGGGCTTGAAGACATCGCCGAGGCGACGCTTGCCGAACTTCCCGCGATCATGGAGATGGTGCACGAAGACCTCGGGGTGATGCCGCCGCCGGGGTTCGTGCAGGAAGTCAAGATGTACGAAACCATGATCGAGTTGCAGTACTCGATTTTTCCGAGTTACAAGGACCCGCTCGGTGGGTGGAACGAGCCAGGGGAAAGCATCAAAGTGCTGGTGCGTCCGAGCACGCGTCTTCAGCAGTTGAAGACGCTGCTGGCGCATGAATACGGCCACGTTGGCACCTTCATCATGGGTGAAAAGGCGACCGATGCGCCGTGGTGGGTGCTTGAAGGTGTGGCCGAGCATGTGTCATCGGGGATTTCGAACTCTCCGGTGCGGGTGCATCGGCGCGTGCTGGGATGGGCGCGTCAGGACAATCTCGCGCCGTGGGAGGCGATGAACGATTTTCCGCTGGCCCCCGAGCACCGCAAGTGGGGGGGGCACGTCTATACGCAGGGGCATCACATGGTCGCCTTCATCACGACGACGTTCGGGCGCGATGCCCGGAATCGCTGGCTGCGGGCGATGGCCGGAGGCATGTCGATCGATGAAGCGTCGCGGGAGGCCCTCGGGGCGCCGTTTGAAGAGGTCGATCGCCGCTGGCGTGAAGCGATTGACCTGGAGTTGCTCACGGAGGAAGTGCCGGCCGATGCGCCGGCTGAGGCCGCCGGCGGGCAGGCCGAGCGAACGTGACGTCGCGGCTGTCGGCTACGCCGCACGCGAAGAGCGTCCGCGAAGTTCGTCGTATCGTTCCCGTGTCGCGGGGTCGCGCAATACGCGATAGCACTTACTGATGTGCGCAAAGCGTGCCGGGGCATCGGGGTCGGTGCATCGGTCGGGGTGGAGCGAGTGCGCCAGTTCGCGGTAGCGTGCTCGGATCTGCGCGGCGTCGGCGTCTTCGGGGATGCCGAGTACGGCGTAGAGGTCTTCGATTTCGACTTCAGCGGAGAGTTGACCCGAGGGGCGCGAGCCCTCTGCGGAGCCGCACTCGCCCTTGCCCGGGATGTGGCCGTATTCGCCCACGTATTGGAGCAGCCGGCGCATGGCGGGGCGCTGGTCTTCGAAGCGGATGCCCATTTCAAAGCGGCGCGTGCGGATGCCCGAGCGGCGGACCCACATCACGCAGGCATTGATCGTGAGTTTGCGTCCGCCGGCGTTGATCGTGAAGGTGTCTCGGCGGCCTTGTTCGAGGGGGGGCTGGCCCTCGCCCCGGATGCGCATGCCTGAAGCGGAGATATCCACGATGGAGCCGAGCGGGCAGATCAAACCCTGCGAGGGATAACGCACATCGTTTCTGGGCCGGTGCGGCTTGCGCGTTTTCCATGCGAGAACTCGGGCCATGTCGAGAGTGGTCGGCGATGCGGGGTTTGATCTTGAGGATCGGGAGCACCGCGAGCGTGTTCTCGGACCTTTACATTTGATGGAAACTCAAGCGGGGACTTCGGACGGTCGATTCCCACAAATGCTGGGGGCGACGGATCGCCGCGGGGCGATCGTCGCGGGTAGGCCCATTTCTTGTGGACGGAGACATGATGGATCAGCCTGCTCCGACCCAGTCATTTGAAACCCGCGTGCCGACCAACCACCCGTTTCGAGCGGTACTCGGGGCGATCGACTTTTCGCCGGCGCGCGACATGGCGTTGCCGCCGAACTGCACGCTCGACCCGGTCGTGGCGTTCAAGTTGTACTACCTGGGGTTCCTGGAACATGTGACGTCGGACGCGGAACTGCTCTCCAAAGCGGCGTATCGCCTGGACTGGATGTGGTTCTGCGGCATGGGCGAGGGGGATCGCCTTCCAGACCTCGGGCATCTGCTGGCCCTGCGACAGACGTGGGGGCGTGACCATTTTGAAGAGCTGCTGGGAACGGCCCTGCGTCGTTCGGCGAAGTTGAAACTCCTGGGCAAGGATGCAGCCAAGGTTGATCGGCGCGGCCGGTGCGTGGCGGAGTATTGGGATCGTCTCGAAAACTCAGCACCGCGGATGATCGCCTCGGAGCAGGCGCCCGAATCCGCGAGCGGGAAGGACGCCGTATCGCACCAACTGCACTGGCCGGAGACTTCGCCGCGTGAACAGCAGGCGCAACCGTCGGGCGAGAAGCCCAGCCCTCGGCGGCACGGGCGCATGGTGTGCGAGTTGCTCCGGAGCAACCTCGGCGAGGTGATTGACCTCTCCGCGGGCGGGATGAAGGTGATGTTCAAAGGACGTCATCCACCCAAGCTCGACAAGTGCCGCAAACTCAAGCTTCGGTGCGTGGACGGCGTGCTGCGGCTTCAGGGTGTCATTGTCTGGGCGAGGACGCAGGATAGCCGTCATCAAGTGTTGGGCGTGCGGTTTACGGATTTGACGCCGCTGCAAACGGAACGGCTGAAGGCACTTGCCAAGATCGCGGGCGTTCGCCGAGCCTTGCGGCCGCTCTCGCCGTCGAACGCAGCATGACCGCGTGTTGCGTGCGAAGGCCGTAGACTGCTCGCCGTGGGCCAGGTTGCATCACATGATCGCCGGACGCCGACCATGCGCGCGACCCTGGGCGGAGGGGTGCTGCTGGCGGCGGTCTGCCTTGTGGTCTTCAGCGCGATCGGGCGCGATGCCCCGTTTGCTGCGAGTTTCGGGTCGGTCTTGCTGACCTTGGCGACCGCAGGAGGCTGGGCGGGGTTGTATCTGCTGAGCGCTGCGGGATGGGGCACGCTGGGCGATCGGCTTTGGGCTGGTGCGCGGGCTATCTGGCTGCTGCGGCTCGGGTTCGGGCTTGCGGTGCAGTTGTCGCTTGCGCATGCGGTTTTTGCACTGGGGCTGCTTTCATCGTGGCCGGCGATTTCGATTCTGGCGGTGGGGTGGGGGTTGCTGTGCCGGGCACTTCTGTCGGCAGGGCGTGCGCATTTCATTTTGCCTTCGCCCGCATGGTGGCTGTGTGCGCCGCCGGTGTGTCTGTTGATCGTGGCGGCGTGCAACCCGCCCGGGGTGCTGTGGTCGAGTGAGTTCGGCGGGTATGACGCGCTCAGTTATCACCTGCAACTACCCCAGGAGTGGCTGGCGGCGGGGCGCGTGCACCCTGTTGAGCACAATGTCTATTCGTATCTTCCCGGGTATCTCGAAGCGGCGTTTGCGCATCTGGCCGCGGCGTCGTTTGCCGACCCGACAGCCGGATTGCTTGCCGATTCGGGGTGGCGGGTTTCGGCGTGCCATTTTCTGCATGCGTGGTGCACGGTGCTGGCCGGATGGGGTGTGCGGTGTGCGGTGCTCTCGGCGTGTGCGTCTGATCGCCGAGCTTCGCCGGCGGAGGAGTGCGCCGGCTGGCTGGCCTGTGCCCTGGTGCTTGCCACGCCGTGGATGATCGTGGTCGGCTCGCTGGCGTATAACGACGCGACGGTGGTGTTCTTCGCATCGGTCACCATCGTGGCGTGCAGCGAGCCGCGCCTGGGGCCTGTGCGTCGGAGCGTGATCAGCGCGGTGCTTGTCGGCGCGGCGTGCGGCGTCAAACCTACGGCGATGTTGTTCGTCGCGCCGGTCGCGGCGTGCCTGCTGTTCGGGCAGAGGCGCATGCACGCACGCGATGCATGGCGGATGCTGGTGGTCGGAGCGGCGGTGGGTTCGGCGATGCTCGCGCCGTGGCTTGTGCGGAATGCGGCGTACGGCGGCAACCCGGTTTTCCCGTATTTCAGCGGCATATTCGGTTCGGCGCACTGGACGCACGAGCAGGTTGCGAG
Organism: Phycisphaeraceae bacterium; assembly: GCA_019636695.1. Taxonomy (GTDB): domain Bacteria; phylum Planctomycetota; class Phycisphaerae; order Phycisphaerales; family UBA1924; genus JADLCM01. The sequence goes on along the minus strand of JAHBXD010000002.1, from coordinate 542,696 downwards.
GTATGCCTCGGCCCATTTTGCACACGAAGGGTTGCTCGGAAGGCTGGCGCTTCTGGCGGCGCCGATCGGCGATCAGGGACGCGGGTTTGCGCACACGCAGTGGGGCCTTTTTGCGCCTGCGGTGCTTGTCGCGTCGATCGCGTCGATTCGCACCGGCCCGCGCATCGGTCGGGTGCTTGTGGCGGCGATGGCTGTGCAATTGGTCGCCTGGTTGACGGCAACGCATCTTCAATCGCGGTTTCTGCTGCCGATTGCCGCCACGGGCGGGGTGTTGTGCGGCCTTGCCGCGGCGACGGCGATTGCCCGAGGCGGGTCGAACCGGGCGAAGAAGATCGTGTGCACGGTGTTTGCGGCAACGGTGCTTGTGCAGATGGCGCTGGCGGGTTGGAATTTCGCGCGTCAGAACGACGGCATGCCCAACGAACACCTGGTCACCGGCACGCAAGGACTGAGCGGCACGCTCTTCCGCGACTCGCTTCGTCGACTTCCGGAAGATGAGCGAGCACGCGTGCTCGCGCAATCGTCTGACTGGCGGTTTGTCAATCTCGGTCTGGCATCGGGCGAGACCGTGCTGTTGATCGGCGACGCCACGCCGTTCTACCTTCGACGGCCGGTCATTTATGCGACGACGTGGGATACTTCGATGCTCGGGCGGTTGATGCGTGAGCAGCCTGATGATCCGCGGGCGTGGACAAGGGCCATGCGCGATCGCGATGTGCGGTATGTCCTGATCAGTTTCCCGGAACTTGCCCGACTCGCGGCTTCGGAGTGGAACGACCCGCTGCTGACCCCGGCGCGGGTGGCCGCGTGGGCGCATCAGGCCGGGGCTACGGTCTGGCGCTGGCCCCACGGCGTCGAAGTGCCGATGAAGATCATCGTGCGGCTGGAGTGACCTGCATGGACATCGGCCAGAGGGGTGCGGGGCATGCTGACGCGGAACAGGCGGCCTCGGTGCGCCGGTCGTGGGTTCGCGTGGCTGTGCGGGGGGTCATTATCGCGGCGGCGGTGGGCGTGCTGTGGTGGGTGGTCGTGCAGGCGATCGGGCACGAAGCGCTGCCGCGTTTGCGTGAGGCGACCGCGGGGCAGATCGGCGCGTTCGCGGCGCTCTCGGTCGCGACGGTGGCGATCAACGGGCTGATCTTCTGGATGACGCTGTTGCCGGTGCGTCGGTTGCGGCTGATCGACGTGCAGGCCACCAATGCCCTGGCAACGTTGTCGGCGGTGGTGCCTTTCAAGTTCAGCCTGCTGGTGCGGGTGCTGGTGCATCGCCGGCGCGATGGATTGCCGCTGCTGGTCATCGGGGCGTGGTTTGCGGCGATGGGGGTGATTGTGGTCGCCGCGCCCGCGCCGGTGCTGGGGGGGGCGTGGGCGCGAGGGGGGCTGGATTTCACGGCGATTGCGATCGCCGCGGCGGGTGCGTCGGTGGTGACAGCGCTGCTTGTGCTCGGGGCGCGCTGGTTTCGTGGCGAGCAGGGTTTAGCGAGGCTCGCGCGCTGGGCGGATGCTTTGCGCCTGGGTGTGGTGCGGCGCGCTGTGCGCACCGAGGCGTTTGCAAACCTGCATTCGGGCTTTTTGATTCTCAGCGATGGCCGGGTGGTGGGGGTGACGATGTTGCTCCGCCTGGTGGATCTGGCCGTGCAGGCGGCGAGGTTTCAAGTGGTGGCGCATGTGCTGGGGCACCCGCTCGGCGCGAGTGAAGCAATGCTGCTGGCGTTGGCGTTTTTCATGATCGGCGTGATGTCGCCGGTGATGGTCGGCGTGCGCGAGGGCGGCGTGGCCAAGCTCGCGGCGATCATCGGCATGGGCGGGGCCGAGATCGGCCCGGTGCTTGCGGTTGCGGTGGCGGCTGGGGAAGGGGTCGTGAACCTTGTGCTGGGGGCTCTCGGGTTGGCGTGGATCGGGCCTGGGGTGTTCAGGGGCGAGCGCGCGGGGGATGGTCGGGCCAGGGGATAGGCGCAGAGTAAAAACCAAGGCCCGCGCCATACGGACGCGGGCCTGGTGGGTCAGTTAACAGCAAACATGTGCCGCGTAACGCCCGCGGCGAGCGTGGCGGCGTGATGCGCCGCCTGTTCGAACCTGCTTACGGGCAGCCGGCGACGAAGATGTCGAGGAAGTAGAAGAAGTCGCTGGCATCGATGACGCCATCGGGCACGCCGTAGCCCGGATCGTTGGGATCGCTGGAGCCGCTGAGGTCGGCGACGGCGAGGTTGCCGGCGACGAACTGGTCGAGGAAGTAGAAGAAGTCGGAAGCATCGACCTGGCCATCCGGCACGCCGTAGGCGGGGTCGTTGGGGTCGCTGGAGCCGGAGAGGTCGGCCTGGCAGGGGGTGCCGCTGTCGGGGCAGTCGATGGCGCCGCCGCAGGAGATGCCGTTGTCGAGGATGAAGAGGTCGAAGTCACCAACGGCGCTGCTGAAGCCGTGGACGAGGATGAGGTAGTCAGCGCCGGCTTCGGAGCACCAGGTGACGCGTGAGCCGAGGCCGCAGGCGTCGTCGTTTCCGCCGATGCAGATGAGGTTGGTGCAGTCGCCGCAGTAGACGCTGATCTTGGTGTCGTAGGTGCGGAAGCCGCAGGTTTCGGCGGTCATGGTGTTGCCGGTGCCGGTGACGCGGTACCACACGCCCGGGGCGGTGTTGCTGGTGCCGCAGAACGGAGCGGCGTCGAAGGTCGTGCCGCTGGTTGTGCCGCTGGTGACGCCGACGCCGATGTGGATGGCATCTTCGCAGAAGTCATTGGGCGGCAGGACGACATCCTCGCACTCGAGCATGACGTTGTATTCGCGACCGCAGGGCACGCCGGAGAAGACGCTCGGCGCGACGAAGACGGCATAGGTGCCGGGCTGGAGGAGGCCGCTGGCCACCGCCGGGAGGCACTCGTTGGCCGTGGTGAAGAAGGCGAAGGAGGGGCTGAAGCAGTTGTTGAGGTTGACGACGCCGGTGAGGACCGGGAACTCGGCGGTTGCAGTCACGCGGACGCGCTGCGGCTCGTTGATGGTGAAGAGGAACCAGTCGGTGTCGCGGAAGTTGGTGACGAAGTCGTCGTTGGGGTTGGTCGGCGTGTTGTTGTCGAACAGGCCGAGGAAGGTGCCGGCAGTGCCGGTGACGGTTTCGCCGCAGGCGATAGCGCCGAAGACGTTGGGCGTGCTGTTGCAGCCGCCGTTGGTGGCGTCGACGTAGAAGTCGAAGCAGTTCGGCTCGCCCTCGGGGGTGCCCATCGGGGTGATGTCGCACGGAGCGCAGGGCGGAGGCGTGGAGCAGCCGATGCCGTTGCTGAGGACAGCGAGTTCGAAATCGCCGGACTGGCCGCCGAAGCCCTGGACGAGGATGTAGTAGGTCGTGCCGGCTTCGGAGCACCAGGTGACGCGTGAGCCGAGGCCGCAGGCGTCGTCGTTGCCGCCGACGCAGAAGAACTCGAAGTTGTCGCAATCGCCGCAGAAGACGTTGATCTTGGTGTCATACGTGCGGAAGCCGCAGGTCTCGGCCGTGAGGGTGGTGCCGTCACCGACGACGGTGAACCACACGCCGGGGCCGGAGATGCTGGTGCCGCAGGTGGGCAGGCCGTTGTCGATGTTGGTGCCGGCGGTGCTGCCCATGGTGAAGCTGTCGATCGCGACGGCGATGGCCTGATCGCAGGTGTCGTTGCTGGGCGGCTGGAAGGGCACGCCGGTCAGCGCAACCTGGTATTCAGAGCCGCACGCCACGCCGACGAAGCTGCTCGGGGCGACGAAAGCGAAGTAGTTGCCGGGCTGGAGCGAGGCGACGACCGTGGTGGGCGTGCACTCGGTGCCGAAGGCTGACGAGATGAAGCTGGTCGCGGGGCACGAGCCGTTGATGAAGCCGACGAGCGAGTTGAACTCGGCGTTGACGGTCATCGTCACGGTGGTCGGCTGGGTGAGCGAGAAGAAGAACCAGTCGGTGTCGCGGAAGTTGGTGACGAAGTCGTCGTTGGGGTTGGTCGGCGTGTTGTTGTCGAACAGGCCGAGGTAAGTGCCGGCGGTGCCGCACACCGGGTCGCCGTTGACGACGATCGGGGTGGTGGGGTTGCCGGGGGAGTTGCAGCCGCCGTTGGTGCTGTCGACGTAGAAGTCGAAGCAGTCAGGCTCGCCCTCGGGAACGGCGTTGGGATCGCAGGTGATATCGCAGGGAAGGAATTCGGAAACGTTGAGGTCGAAGTCGCCGACGCCGCTGCTGAAGCCGTGGACGTGGATGAGATAGGTTTCGCCCATGACGCTCTGCCACTGGACGGCCGAGCCGAGGCCGCAGGAGTCATCGTTGCCGCCGACGCAGAGCAGATTCACGCAATCGCCGGTGTAGACGGTGATCTTGGTGTCATAGGTGCGGAAGCCGCAGGTGTCGGCTCGCAGGATGTTGCCGTTGCCGACGACGCTGTACCACACGCCGGGGGCCGTGGTGCTCGTGCCGCAGAAGAACGTGTTGTTGTCAAAGGTGGCCGTCGTTGTCGTGCCGAACGTGGTCGAAGGAATGGCGACCGGGATCGCATCCGCGCAGTCGTCGTTGACGGCTTCGCCGCCGACGCCGCGATAGAAGATTTCCGGCCCCTTGTTCACACCGCGCGTATTCGCCGGGGTGGCCTCCGCCGAGACGCGAGGTTGCGCGGCGCTGGGGCTGGGGATCTCCTGCTTCTTGACGTCGACGGGGTCGGCGTTCAAGGTGCCCGTCACGGCGCAGACGCCGCTCAAGGCGAGAATCGACGCAATATTCAATTTCGCACATCGCATAAGTTGCACCTTCCTCCACGATGACCAGCAGTCCCCCATTCCGGGTGTATCCCGGTCGCACAGGAACGGCTAGCGGTATGTGATCTACCCCCTGACGAAGCGGGTGCGACGCCGCGGTGAAAATGTAACCTCCCGCCCTCCAAGGATCGGGATACTGGATCAGCATCCCACGAGAACCCCCTGCATGCAAGCCCTTCTATGCCCCAACCGTCTATTTGACATTTGATCCGAAAGGGGTTCGGGAACCAGAACCGTTCTCGGACGCTGCCAAGGGGCACGAACGCTATGGTCATCTCTTGAGATCAGGTATTTTCCCCGGGCACCTGGACTTTGCTGACCGAACAGGAAACCCCCATGCTCAGGCTCGACGGCGTCTCAAAAACCTATGGGTCTACCCGTGCAGTGGACCGTCTTGAACTCGAAGTTCGGCCTGGAGAAGTGCTCGGCCTGCTCGGCCCGAACGGCGCAGGGAAAACCACCACGATCCGCATGGCCGTCGGCCTGCTCAGGCCCGATGAAGGCCGTGTGACGGTGCGCACGAGAGCGGGGGATGCATCTTCGCCCGATGCGCACCAGGCGCGCCGAGCATTGGGCGTCGCCCCGCAGGCGCTGGCGCTGTATGAAGAACTCACCGCGCGAGAGAACCTGCGGCTCTTCGGTGCGCTCTACGGGGTTGCCGCACGACAACTTGCCGGGCGCATCGATGAGCTTCTCGAGCATGTCGGGCTGGCCGATCGGGCGTCAGCGCGCGTTTCGACATTCTCTGGAGGCATGAAGCGCAGGCTCAACCTCGCTGCGGCGATTGTTCACGATCCTGAAATCGTGCTGCTGGATGAACCGACCGCCGGGGTTGATCCGCAATCGCGTCACAGCCTGTTGGAAATGGTCGCGCAACTTCGCGCGAAGGGGTGCGCGGTGATCTATACGACGCACTACATGGAAGAAGCGCAGAAGGTGTGCGACCGCGTCGCAATCATGGATCACGGCAGATTGCTGGCGCTCGACACCGTTGATGCGCTGATCGAATCGCACGGCGGCGAGAGCATCGTGGTCGCGGGCACGGCCGATGGTGAAGAAAGGCTGTCGACCGATCAACCCCTGCGTCAGATCGAGGCGTTGCTCAGCAAGGGCGACCTCCGCTCGTTGCGGATCGACCGCCCCGATCTTGAAACCGTGTTCCTGAACCTCACGGGCAGGCGCCTGCGCGACTGACCACCCGCGCGGAGACCTTCCGCACCCACCCCTCGGAGAAGACGATGCGAGCGATCTGGGCGTTGGCGTTGAAGGACATCCGTCTGCTCCTCCGCGACAAGGCGGGCTTTTTCTTCACGTTCTGTTTTCCGCTGGTCTACGCCCTGCTCTTCGGGGCGATGTTCGCGGGGATGTTCGGTGGGTCAGCGTCCCGCGCGATCAAGCTCGCGTTGGCAGACCTCGACCAATCTGACGCATCGCGAAGGTTGGTCGCCGCGTTTGAGGACAATCCTGCTGTCGAAGTCGTCAAGGCCGAGTCGGGCGACCACGCCGAGCGCCTCGTCAAAGACAAGTCGGCCGCGGCGGGTGTGGTCATTCCCTCCGGCTATTCGCAGGCTTCCGAACGTCCGTTTTCGGGGAGCGGTGCTCCGCTGCGCCTGGTGATCGATCCTTCGCGTGCTGCCGAGCGCGGCATGATCGAGGGGCTGCTGATGCAGACGGCCTATGCACAGTTGCAGCAGTCGTTCACCAATCCGGAGTCGCTGCAGCGATTGGTACAGGAAAGCCTGGGGGAAGTACGGGCGCTCAGGCACACGACCCCCCAAACATGGGAGCGGTATCTCCCGCTTGAGCAGATGCTTGCCGCGGTTGAGGTCTTCGCGGCGTCGGGGATGTTGCAACCCGAAGGGGCATCGTCCGAGGGGGAGGACGCGCCAGGGTCGGGGCAAGACGGCTGGCAGCCCGTGCGAGTGACGGTAGAGTCGGTCGCGCAGGGGGCTTCGAGCCGCCCTCGGAGCAGTTGGGACATTACGTTTCCGCAGGGGATTCTTTGGGCGCTGATGAGTTGCTCATTCGGCTTTGCGCTGTCGTTGGTGATTGAGCGCAAGGCGGGAACCCTGACGCGCCTTCAGATGGCCTCAGCCCCGAAGTGGCAGATCTTGGCGGGCAAGGGTCTGGGGTGTTTCCTGGTGAACGCCGCCGTGCTGGCACTGTTGCTGGCCATCGGGCTTGGCCTGGGGGTTCGCCCTGATTCCATGTTGTGGGTGGTTGTTGCCGCGGCATGCTGCGTTGTGGCCTTCGTGGGCATCATGATGCTGCTGGCGGTCAGCGGTAAGACTGAGGCGAGCGTGAACGGGATCGGTTGGTCGACCATGCTGGTGATGGCGATGATCGGCGGGGGGATGATGCCGACCTTTTTCATGCCGGGGTGGATGCAGCAGGCGGCGGTGGTCAGCCCGATTTATTGGGGGATCCGGGCGATGGAGGGCGCGATTTGGCGAGGGTTTTCCCCAGTCGATATGGCTGTGCCTTGCATGGTGCTGCTTGGGATTGGGATTATAGGGTTTTTACTAGGTTCCAGAGTATTTGACTGGCGTGGCATGGAAGGGTAATATATGCATTGTGATTGGTATTTATTTGTAATCGTAAAAAAGTATGACTAAAAGTATGACTATCCGTAGTTCGATCCACTGGGAATCCCGTATCCTGCGCGATTGTCAACCCCCGAAGCGGGGAGGCCACAGGAGAGAAGATGATGAAAAAGACACTTGTGATGGCGGGCTGTACGCTGACAGCGTGTACGGGTATGGCGTTCGGCCAGGCTCACGTTGCTCTTGGGCATCTTCCTGCGGGAGGGCACGTCGATTACGACTTCATGCTCCTCACCGGGGAGATTTACATCGGCATGACGACGCCGCTGGGAAGCCTCGGCACAAACTTTGCCACTCCGGACACCCGTCTCTCGATGCATCAGGCGGGCGGCTCGGCGATCATTGACAACGACGATGCCGGTGTTGACGGGCGTGGCGGCGGCGCGGTCGGCCCGGTTCGCGGATCGGCAATCCGGTATGGCGCCGGTGGGACGGACAATTACACGGCCCGGGTCCGCGGGTTCGGCGCGGGGGATACAGGTTCATTTGCCATCACGAGCGCAAAGATCACTCCGGGCATGGGTTATGACTTCAATGACATTGAAGGCAATGACACCCCGGCGGACGCCCAGTTGATTTCCCTGGGTGTGATGCAGGCTAAGGTGGGCTTTGGTTCACTCACAAATGACGATATTGACTACTTCGCCGTGAACATGCTGGCGGGGGATGTGCTGTCGGTCATGACCGCCCCGATGTCGAGCCTGGCGAGCCAGAACTTTTTGATTGTTGACACGCGGTTGGATATTCGCGATGGCGCGGGCAACATCATCATCACCAACGATGATGCCGGCTCGGACGGCTGGGGCGCCACTTCGGGTCTTCCGGTTCGCGGTTCGGTGCTGCGGTATGAAGCGACCGCTGATGGTGTGGTCTACTTCGCCGTTCGGGGCTTCGGCTCGAACGATGTCGGCGACTACGCGGTGCTTGTCAGCCTCATTCCGGCTCCGGGAGCGGGCGTGGTGTTGCTGGCGGGTCTTGGGGTTGCTGCACGCCGTCGTCGTGCGTGAGGCGGCCTGAAGGAAGTGCATCATGTGAAACCGGGTGGGGCCGCCCCCGCCCGGCTTTTGTTGTCGTCGGCCGCTATGCTGTGGTCTTGGGGCGGGTAGCTCAGTTGGCTAGAGCACTCGCTTTACACGCGAGGGGTCCAGGGTTCGAGTCCCTGCCTGCCCATTGGGTTTCGGCCAGACGCGGAGCGTGCAGCGACCAGTGAATCTGCTCGATGTGGGTTACGTCGTGCTGGCCGGCCTGACCGCACCGGTATGGATGCGGAAGGACCGGGCTGACTGGCCCGGGAGGATGGGGAAGGGGGCACGCCTGCCGGATGCACCGGAGGGGCGGCCCCGGGTGCTGGTGCACGCGGTGTCAGTGGGTGAGGTCTCGGCGCTTCGGACGCTTGTGCCGCTGTTGGCCGAGCGTGCGGAGGTGGTGGTTTCGGTGGGGACGGATACGGGGTTTGCACGAGCGCGCGAGTTGTACGGGGGGTCGTGCGCGGTGGTGCGCTATCCGGTGGATTTTTCGTGGTGTGTGCGCCGGTTTCTCGATCGCGTGCGGCCGGATGCTGTCGGGTTGGTCGAGCTGGAGGTCTGGCCCAATTTCGTTCGCGAGTGCATGCGGCGAGGGATCCCTGTGGGGGTGATCAACGGCCGGTTGAGTGCGCGGTCGTTTCGCGGGTATCGCCGCATGAAGTTTTTTTTCGGCCCGGTGTTTCGTCGGCTGGCGGTCGCGGCGGTTCAGGACGAGGCGTATGCGGAGCGGTTTTCGGCGATGGGGGTTCTGCCTGGCCGCGTGCAGGTGACGGGAACGATGAAGTGGGATGCCGCGAGGATTGAGGAGGATGTTGCGGGTGCTTCGGAGTTGGCGCTCGAGATGGGGATTGATCGCACACGTCCGTTGATCGTGGGGGGGAGCACGGCGGATGGGGAGGAGGAGTTGCTGCACTGGGCGTGTCCGGCGGGCGTGCAGTTGTTGTGTGCCCCGAGACGTCCGGAGCGATTCATGGAGGCGGGGGCGGCGTTGCCGGGGTGCGTGCGGCGTTCGCAGGGGCGTGCGGGCGCGCCGGGGACGACGCGGTTTCTGCTGGACACTATCGGGGAGTTGCGCGCGGCGTATGCGCTGGCGGATGTCGTGGTGATCGGGCGGAGTTTCGGGTCGCTGCACGGTTCGGACCCGATCGAGCCGGTGGCACTCGGGAAGGCGACGGTGATCGGTCCGGCGTATGGTGATTTTCTGTCGACCGTGGCGGCATTGAAGGAGGCGGGCGGGATGATCGAGACCACGCGCGAGGAATTGGCAGGGGTGTTGGCGCGGCTGATATCGGATGGGGAGATGCGGCGGACAATGGCTGAAGCAGGCCGGGCGTGTATTCGGCGGCACCAGGGGGCGAGCGCCCGTCATGTCGAAGTGATGATGGGTCTTGTGCGGGGGCGGTCGTCGGTTGGAGGATGACGGGGTTCGAGGGTGAGCAGGCTATCCTTGCACCTTGAACTGAGCACGCTATGAGCGATCCGTCGACCACTGACCGAACACCGATGCAACGTTACGGGGCCGGCCTGGCCGGAGAGATCGAAGCGCGATGGCAGGCGGCATGGGAAGCGGCCAGCGCATTCTGCCAGGCGAACCCCGGCGAGGCCGGGTTCGACGCGACGAAGCCGAAGTTTTATTGCCTTGACATGTTTCCGTATCCGTCTGGGGCGGGGCTGCACGTGGGCCACCCGGAGGGGTATACGGCGACGGATATTCTCTGCCGCTATAAGCGGATGCGCGGGTTCAATGTGCTGCATCCGATGGGGTGGGATGCATTCGGGCTTCCGGCGGAGCAGTATGCGATTCAGACTGGGGTGCATCCGGCGGTGACGACGCGGACTGCGATCGACAATTTCAGGAGGCAGTTGAAGCGCTTCGGGTTCAGTTATGACTGGCGGCGGGAGTTCGGAACGATCGACGAGGGGTATTACCGGTGGACGCAATGGATTTTTCTGCGGATCTACAACGCGTGGTTTGACACGCGGGTGCAGCGTGCGCGGCCGATCGACGAGTTGGTTGAGGCGCTGGAGCGAGGCGAACTGGCCGTCACGCTGACGGGCGATGTGGTTGAGGCCGATCTGCGCGGATCGTTGGGGGCGTTGGGAGGGCAGCCGGCGGGGGTTCGGCCGTGGCACATGTTGACTCCGGATGAGCGCCGGGCGGTGATCGACGATCAGCGCCTGGCGTATCTCGGCGAGCAGACGGTGAACTGGTGTCCGAAACTGGGGACGGTGCTGGCAAACGACGAGGTGATCGACGGCCGGAGCGAGCGCGGGGGGCACCCGGTGCTGCGCAAGCCGCTGCGGCAGTGGATGTTCCGGATCACGGCGTATGCGGAGCGTTTGCTTGAGGGGCTGAAAGGGCTGGATTGGCCGACGTCGACGCGAACGATGCAGGAGGAGTGGATCGGCAGGAGCGAAGGGGCGGAGATCGGGTTTGAGGTAGAGGGCGACGACGCGCCGCTGATGGTGTTTACCACGCGGCCGGACACGATTTTCGGGGCCACGTATATGGTGGTCGCGCCGGAACATCCGCTGGTGGAGCGGGTGCTGGCTTTGCCGCGTGCGGAGACGGATGTGAAGGCTCTTGCGACGTATGTGGAGCGGTCGCGGCATCGCTCGGACCTTGAGCGTCAGGAGCATAAAGAGAAGACGGGCATTTTTACGGGGGTGTATGCGCGGAACCCGGCAACGGGGGAGCGTGTGCCGGTGTGGGTGGCGGATTACGTGCTGATGGGGTACGGCTTCGGGGCGATCATGGCCGTGCCTGCGCACGACGAGCGGGACTTTGAGTTTGCGCAGGCATTTCACCTGCCGATTCGCGTGGTGGTGCGTCCATCATCGGATGAGATGCAGTTGGATGCGCCGGCGGCGTTCTGGGAGCACCTCAACGCGGCATTCGGGGACGAGTCGTATTACAGCGCGGTGTGGGTTCCCGGTGCGCATGGTCGAGATGTGGTCGAAGCGCTCTTCCGGCGGCTGAGCCACGTCGCCGATGCGCGTCGGCTCGTGGTGGTGCACGATCTGGGTGAAGACGGATGGACGCTGCTCGTTCGCAAGCCGTTTGAAGACGAGATCATCGCGAATCTCCCTTCGCCGGTCGTGCAAGTGGGGTTGGGGGAGCCTTGGCCTCAGCCGGGTGTGGCGTTGCATTCGCGGAACGCCGAGGTGTCGCTGGACGGGCTGCCTACGCCGGAAGCCAAACGCGAGATCGTGGCGTGGCTCGAACGGGCGGGCGTTGGCCGTCGGATGGTGACGTATCGGCTGCGTGACTGGCTTTTCAGCCGCCAGCGGTATTGGGGTGAACCGTTTCCGGTCGTGTTCGACGCGGAAGGTCGTCATCATGCCGTGGGTGAACACACGTTGCCGGTGCGTCTGCCGGAATTGGCGGATTATGCGCCGGTCGAGAGCGAAGACCCGCAACCCCTGCTGGCGAAAGCGACAGACTGGGTGCACACCACAGCGGGTGAAGCGGGGGTGATGCATCTGCCAGCGCAGACATCGCTTCGGCGCGAAACGAACACGATGCCAGGTTCCGCGGGTTCGAGTTGGTATTTTCTGCGGTATTGCGATGCCTGGAATGCCGAGCGATTCGTGTCGCGCGAGGCCGAGCAGTATTGGATGGGAGGTTCCGGGCGTGCGGGGGGTGTAGACCTGTATCTGGGGGGGAGTGAGCACGCCGTCGGCCATTTGCTGTATGCGCGTTTCTGGCAAAATGTGCTGTATGACCTGGGTGAAGTGTCGACTCCCGAGCCGTTTCAGAAGCTCTTTCATCAGGGCATGATCACGAGTTATGCGTATCAGAAGGCGGATAAGTCGCTCGTTCCCGTGGACCACGTGTACGAGTTGCGAGACCTCGGCGGCGGTTTCTGCTCGGTGCATGCCCTTCCGGGCGGGGCTGAGGTGCGGTCGTCGATCGAGTCGGCGAGCCTGCCTCGTGAGGTCTTCGAGAGGTTGAAGCGTGAAGGCTCAGCGGTCGTGATGTTCGGTGTCGATGGTCCGGCGTGCTTTCAAGGCGAGAAGATCGAGGCTGAGTTGGTCACGCCGATCGTGGCCAAGATGAGTAAGAGCCTCAAAAACGTCATCAATCCTGACGACGTGATCGCCGAGTTCGGGGCGGACACGTTCCGGCTGTACGAGATGTACATGGGTCCGCTGGAGGCGAGCAAGCCGTGGAATCCGCGCGATATTCACGGGCTGCACCGGTTTCTGCAGCGGTTGTGGCGGCTGGTGGTGCAGGAAGAGACCGGGGAGCTGGTCGTGGGCGAGCAGGACGACCACGAGCTGGAAAAACTGCTGCACCGCCTGATCGCGAAGGTGGAAGCGGATCTTGAAAGGCTGGCTTTCAACACGGCGATCGCGGCGATGATCGAGTTCGTCAACACGGCGACAAGCCGGCGTGAGAAAGGCGACCTGCCGATTTCACGCTCGCAGGCGTGTCGATTGGCGCTGGTGGCGTGCCCGTTTGCACCGCATATCGCGGAGGAGTTGTGGCACAGGTTGGGGGGCACGGGGCTGGCGAGCCTTGAGCCGTGGCCGCGTTATGAAGAAGCCTATCTGCGTGACGAAACGGTCGAGATCGCGATCGCGATTCAGGGGAAGGTTCGTCACCGGATGCACGTGCCGACGGGAGCGGCATCGGGCGAGATCGAGGCCCTCGTGCTGGCGGATGAGACGGTGCAGCAGGCTCTGGGCGGAAAGCCCGCGAGGAAGGTGATCGTCGTTCCGGGCCGGATGGTCAATATTGTGACCGGCGGCTGACGACGGCAGAGCGGCGCGGGGTTTCGCCGTTCGTGCGAAGTCGGTAGGCTGTCGGCCCATGCTTGCCCGCGTCCAGTCCTATCTGCTTCAGGGGATCGAGGCCCTTTCGTGCGAGATCGAGATCGATCTGGACGACAGGTCGCTGAATCGAGACACGATCGTGGGGCTTCCGGATGCGGCGGTCAAAGAATCGCTGGAGCGGGTGAAAGCGGCGACATCGAACAGCGGATATGCACTGCCCTCGGGCCGGTTGCTGGTGAACCTGGCGCCTGCGGATGTTCGCAAAGAGGGGCCGGCCTATGACCTTCCGATCGCGATCGGCATGCTTGCGGTGCAGGGGGTGGTCGGGTTTGATGGGCGCGGCACTGCGGGGCTGGATCTGCGGAAGTATCTGCTGGCGGGCGAACTGGCGCTGGACGGTCGACTTCGGCCGATCAAGGGGGCGATCGCGCTGGCTTCGCTGGCTCGGGCGAAAGGGGCATCGGGGGTGATATTGCCCAGTGAAAACGCGCTGGAGGCGGCGTTGGTGCCGGGTGTGGAAGCGATCGGCGCGGGGACGCTTTCTGAGGTCGTGGGGGTGCTGCGAGGTGAGATCGAGCCGACCCCGACGCCGGCACCCGATATTGAGGCGATGTTGAGCACGGCGACGCCGCCGATCGATTTTGCGGAAGTTCGCGGGCAGGAGAGCGTGAAGCGGGCGATCGTGGTTGCGGCGGCGGGCGGTCACAACCTGCTGATGATCGGCCCGGCGGGGAGCGGCAAGAGCATGATGGCCAAAGCGCTACCGGGGGTGCTGCCGCCGCTGACGCCGGATGAGGCCATTGAGATTACACGGATTTATTCGGCGGCCGGAGCGCTGCCTCCCGGGGAAGGGCTGATCCGGATTCGTCCGGTGCGGGCGCCGCATCACACGGCATCGGCCGCGGCGATCGTGGGAGGGGGGATGGTGCCGCGTCCGGGGGAGATTTCGCTTGCGCACCGCGGGGTGCTGTTTTTGGATGAGTTGCCCGAGTTTCCGCGGTTTGTGCTCGAGACGCTTCGGCAACCGATGGAGGATCATGTCGTCACGATTGCGAGGGCTTCGGGGTCGATTCGGTTTCCGGCGAGTTTCATGCTGGTGGCGGCGATGAACCCGACGACGAGCGGTGACGTTCGGCCTGGGGAATCCGGACGAAGGGAGATGGAGCGGTATGTAGGCCGGTTGAGTGGTCCATTGCTTGACAGGATTGATCTTCATGTGGAGGCGCCGGCGGTAGGGTGGCAGCAGTTGCAGCGTGCTCCGGATGGTTCGAGCACGGCGATGATGCGCGAACAGGTTGCAGGTGCGCGGCAAAGGCAGATCGAGCGGCAGGGGATCGGGACGCCGAATTCCCGGCTGAGCGGGAAGCAGCTCGATCGGTGTGCTGAGTTGGAAGGATCGAGCCGGTCGATTCTCGGGCAGGCGCTGGCGGAATTGGGTTTGAGCGCACGGGCGTATGACAAGATCAGGCGTGTTGCGCGCACGATTGCGGATCTGGCCGGAGTGGAGCGAATCGAACCGGCACATGTGGCTGAAGCGGTGGGGTATCGGTTGCTCGATCGGAAGATGTAGCCCCGGTTGCGCGGGCATCGGATGCGTACCGGTAAACAAGTGCCGGGCGGGAAGCCCCTGGCATGGCAGCGCGCGTTGAGCGGCGGACGGGGTGATCGGATTGACAGTGCAGATCAGGGGGCAAGCGAAGGGCTTTGGGCGACATCTTCGGCCAGCGTGCGCAGATATTCACGGATCTGGCGGATCGTGGCGCCGTCTCGGCGGCGGCGGGTGGGGGCGAGTTCTTCGGTCCAGCGGCAGATCAGGGCAAGTTCGTCGAGCACATCACCAAGCCATGCATCGACCGGGGCCGGGCCGGAGGCGATCATCGCGGCGACGGCCGCCGGCGTTTCTGGGGGAAGGTAGCCGCAAGCCCGAGCGCGGCGTTCGAGCGAGGCTATGAGACGGAGGAGGGAATGATCGAGCGTGAAGAGTCGGAGGCGTTCGGTCGCGCGGGCGGCATCACCAGCGAGCACCAGGCGCGTGGTTTCGGCGAGTTGGTCTTCCATGCCTTCGGCGAGGGCGGTCAGAGCTTGACGCGACAAGGACCATCCCGGCCAGGCGTTGAGCGCGCTGCCCGCATTCCAGCCGGCGAGGGGGCGGCCGAGCATGTTTTCGATGACGGCGGCATCGTCAAGTGCGGAGCAAAGCTGGAGAAGCATCTGGATATCACGTGGAGGCTCGACGCCACGCGCGGGGCGGGCGCGGTCGATCCAGAGGGCGGCCCAGTCGGCGCGAGCGTTGTCGATCGCGGCGAGAAGTTGGGTCTGTCGTTCACCGGTGAGCCTGCTCCAAGGGTCATCGGAGCCTGAAGAGGCCGTGCGAAGGGCGCGTTCGCCGGGAAGAACACCGAACTGGGCGGCTTGTCGCGCAAGCGCGCGGAGGGATTCGTGCGCGTCGGCTTCGGAACGCGAGTTGGTGAGATCGCGTGAGATCGTGAGCGTGGTTTCGGCGAGCCTTCGCATCGGTTCGATCGGAGCAGGATCGGCACCCTGAGCATCGCCGATAAGCAATCGGTTGAGGGCGGTCAGATCGTGCAGGTCATCGAGTGCGCGTCGGTGGGCGCCGATTGCGCTGACGACGGCCGGGTCAGTCAGGGCGCTCTCGCGTCCGAGCGCTCGGGGAAGCACGGCGACAAGCCCGCTTTCGGCAGCGCGAAGGCGCTGCGTATACCAGCGCCACGCAGGGCGGAGCTGGCGGACATACCGGCTTTCCGGAGGGAGGCTTTGCCGCTCGTGCACGAGTGCGAGCAGGCGGTGGGCATCGTTGAGCAGTGGGGTGCGTGCGGCATGCTCGATGTCGGTGACTGTTCTGAAGAACTCGGTAAGGGCGTTTGTTCCCGCGGGCGACCGTTCGAGAGCACGGGCGAGGGCCATGATTCGGCGGATGCGAGACATGGCGACGAGTCGCTGCTGCGCTTCGAGGCGGAACGCCGCATCACCGAAATGGGTGACGGCCCAACTGAGGTCGGTGGCGAGTCGGGTGCGTACCTGGGGGTCAATCCAAGGGTCGTCGGCAAGCACAGCGTGGGCGGCTTCGTACAACAGCGTTCGGGTGTGATCGGCGTTGGGGGAGAACGCCGGCCAGCGGTCGGCTTCGTCAAGGTGAGCCAGCAGGGCCTGAAGGGTCTCTTGGGCGAGTGGAGAAAGCAGCGAGGATTGAAGGAGACGATCGACGATGGCCACGAACGTGTCGGGGGGGATGCGATCGGTGTCGGTGTACCAGCCGATCATGGGTGCGGGGGGCGGGGCGACGACGAGCAACTCGGCAAACGCCCTGCGCAGGGCACGGCGTAGATCGTCGAGATCGTGGGGCGGGTTGGCGGCAAGAGATCGCGCATCGCGTGCGATGAGAATCAGCGCTGCCTCGGAAGCGGGGCCATCGGCGGCGAGCACGAGTCGATCGAGCGATTCGATCTGGTGGCCGAGAGCGAGGCCCAGAAGCGTTGCCTGGGGGAAGCCCTCAAGATTGAGCAGAGCAATCGCCAACTCGCGGAGTTCGATGGCGGCGAGTGTGCGAGGGGCATTGGAAGAATCGGCTTGACGGAGTTGGTCGATCTGGTCGCGGAGGGTGCGGGCGATTTCGCGGAGTTGAGAGGCTTCGGCAAGGGCCGGGGGTTGGGGGCGGCCGAGTTGAAGGCGCTGGGCCGCTGCCGGCAACGCGGCCGAGAAGAGGAGAAGACCAGTCAGAATTGCACGCGCAACCGGAAACATCTTGAAGCAGGATACACCGGGTTTCATGTGGCGCGAGCGATGGCAAGGGCCTGGGCGTAGACCTGTTCGAGTTGGGCGACCATGCCCGAGGTGGAGAAATCGCGTTCGGCAATGGTCTTGCCTCGGGCAGCCATCGAGTTCCGGAGTTCGGGGTCAGCGGCAAGGCGGCGGACGGCTTGGCGAAGGCTGGGGATATCGCCTGGGCGGATGAGGCAACCCGTTTGACCATCGATGCAGATTTCGCCTGTGCCGTCGACGTCGTAGGCGACGGCGGGGACGCCGCAGAGGAATGCCTGGGGCAGGGTGCGTGGGAGTCCTTCGCGGGTGCTCGGGTGGGCGAGCAGGTCCATGGCGCGCATGAGGCCCGGGACACGCTCGGGCGGGACGAGGCCGGTGGTGAGAACCTGATTTTGGAGGCCGAGCGAGCGGACGCGCTGGAGGAGGCGATCTTTCCACCAGCCATCACCGACCCAGAGGAGTTTCCACGCGGGGTTGGCGCGCAGATCGTCGGCGAGTGCATCAAGGAGATCGTCGTGGCCTTTGTGTTCGGCGAGGCGGGCGACGGTGCCGATGACAAAGTCATCATCGAGAAGCCCGAGTTGTCTGCGGATGGAGGCACGATCTTCGCCGGGTTGCGGGTGAAGGAAGGAATCGGTCTCCATGCCTGAGCGGACGGTGATGTATTGAGTGGAACTGCCGATGTTCCTGCGCAGAAACTCACGGGTCATGGCATCGGCCACGGCGACGATGAGGTGGCAGCGCCGTGCGGCGTGGCGTTCGGCCAGGGTGTAGAGGGCGTTGGTCAGGCGTCTTCGGATGCGGTTGATCAGCGGCCCGTCGAGGGGCATGAACGGTGGCCCGTGGATGGTGTGCACGATAGCGGCATGTGCTGCGCGGTCGCCGCCGAGCGCGCGGTTGTATCGCCAACCGGCGAGCCGACCAAGGATGCCTGCTTTGCTGGAATGCGTGTGGATGACATCGGGCTTGATGTCGTGGAGCAGACGTATCAGTTGCCGCAGCGCGCGGCGGTCGCGCAGCGGGGCGAGTTCGCGGACGAGATCGGGGATCTCGTGGGCGGCGATTGCGTTGCCTGATGCGGTGCGGAACGAGGTCACGCGATCAAGCAGTGAGCCTTCAGGTCCGAAGATCGGGCCGAAGGCGAGATGCAGTTGGTGGCCGAGCCGGGCCTGGCCTTCGCAAGAAAGCACGGTGTTTTCCTGGCTTCCGCCGAGGATGAGGCGTGTCGAGATGTGCAGGATTCGCAGCGGCATCAGCGAGCGGAAAGTCTATGGCCTTTGCAGGGAGTGCATGCATGGCGGATCGCCATGTTCACGACATGCACAACAGTGAACACCGTTGATGCCCAGAGCGGCCTCTAAGGAGGCATGGTGAAAAGAAACGCGGGAGTGGTCTGGCAAACCGCGGAAGCTTGCTTCGTCGAAGCGAAGAGAGTCACGGCGAACATTCAAGGGGAACCGGCAAGTTCGTCGTAGACGGCGTTGATCGCGCGCGAGCGAACCTGCTCGAAGCCCAGGCCTTCCATGAAGGGCCATGACATCGCCGAAATGTCTTCCTTGGTTTTTCCGGAGCGGATTTCCTTTGCGACCGCTTCGATCAGGGCTTCAAGATAGGCGATCTGTTTCTCGATGATGGCGCGGTCGCCGACGGGGCCGTGCCCAGGAACGACCTTGGTATCCCGGGTGCAACGTTGAAGGACTGCCTTGAGCGAGGTGATCCACCCCCGGGCGGTGACGCCGGCTGAAGCGTCGAAGAAAGGATGAAGATTGTGGAAGCAGAGGTCGCCGGTGTGCACTATGTCGGCCTCACAAAGCCAGACAGTCATGTCGTTGTCGGTATGTCCAGGACCATAGTGGCCGAGGCGGATGTTCAGCCCCGGGAGCAGCTCGAGGTCGTCGGTCTCGCCGCGGCCGGAATCGGGGAGCGGTGCGTCTTTGCGTGGAGTCCAGTCTTGCGGGGTGAGGCGGTCTTCGCGAAGGAGGAGGGCGTCGAGTTCGGCCTGGACCGCGGGGTCGAGGTCCGGCCCGAGTTGCCGCATAGCGCCGCGGAGCTGGGCGAGGTATTGCTGGTGCGCCTCGCGGATGCGTGCGCGTGCCTTGGGGTGGGCAAGGGTGTCGATGTTTGGGTCGGCAAAGGCGACATTGCCGCCGGTATGGTCGCCATGGTGATGGGTGTTGAGGAGGGCGCGAACCGGACCGGCGAGATCGGCAGCCTCGCGGCGAAGGGTTGGGCCCATGCCGGCGAACTTGCTGTCGATGACAAGGCATCCGTCGCGGGCCTTCGCGACGATGACATTGCCGCCCTGGGTAGGCGATACGGTCACCCAGACGTTGTCGGCGAGGGTGGACCATGGGAAATATGTTCCAGCGCGAAGGCGGGCCGGGGCAGCGCGGGCGAACCCTGAGAGGGAAGCGAGGGCCGCGAGAGAAAGCCCGAGAAAGTCACGGCGCGTGGGGGTGAGCATGGCAACCTCCGTGAAAAGACGGGGCAGGAATGCGGTCGGCTGGCGAATGGGTAGGTGGCGTGTCTACGATAGGCCCTGCGGCGTCCAGTCCGGGCCTGCCAGAGACCAAACAAAGGAACACGACGATGAAGGCGACCGAAATTCGGCCCGGCTTGGGTGTCAAGATCGACGGCAAACTTGCAGTGCTGACGCAGGTTGAACACCGGACCCCGGGCAATCTGCGTGCGTTCATTCAGATCAAGTACAAGGAAGTGCTGTCGGGGAAGACGCTGGAGCGCCGGTTGTCTTCGAGCGACGAAGTGGAGACGGTGGATCTTGACCGTCGTGAGATGGAGTATCTTTACAGCGATTCCTCCGGCGCGACGTTCATGGACTCGGAGACATATGACCAGCTTGTCGTGCCTCAGGACGTGCTGGGTGATGCGCTGCTGTATCTGACGCCGAACACCAAGGCGATCGTGCTGATGCACGACGGGAACCCGGTGACGATGGAGATGCCGGCGTCGGTTGAGCTTGAGGTGACGGATACGCCGCCGGGGATCAAGGGAGCGACGGCGACGAACCAGCTCAAGGAAGCCACGTGTGAAACCGGGCTGAAGACGAAGGTGCCGCCGTTCATCACAACGGGTGAGAAGATTCGGATATCAACGGCAGATGGTTCGTACCAGTCTCGGGCGTAAGTGATCGTCAGAAGTTTGTGTGAACGTTGAACCCGCGTGGTTGCGCGACGGGCTGCCGTTCCTTCGCACCTTGACACGATCGATCCTCAAAGGGTCAGCAGGGAAAGACGGACGGAAACCCCACCTACCCAACGCCGAGAAGCCCGGTTGGGAGTGCGCTTTTTCTAGTTTATGCAGTGGGTTGTGCGGCAACGAAATTCGATCAAGACCCGGGATCGGCGTCGCGTTGGGCTTATCTTCAAGGCAAGATCATGTGCGACCGGCGTGCAATGCTCAGCGCCCGCTGAACCACTGGGCGATGGCGTGGAGCGTGGTTGCGCGCCCGATCGCAGCGATGGATTCGGTAAGGGGGATTTCTTTCGGGCATACCTTGACGCAGTTCTGGGCATTGCCGCAATCGGAAACGCCGCCGGGTCCGAGCAGCGCATCAAGCCGGTCGGCCTTGGTCTGGCGGCCGGTTTCGTGCATGTTGAAGAGCCGGGCCTGACTGATGGCATGGGCGCCGATGAAGGTGGTATCCCAGCGCGTTTCGTCGTCTTCGAGGGTGAACTGGGGGCAGGCTTCGAGGCAGCAGCCGCACGACATGCAGGTGGAGAGGACGTACCGAACGGCCTGTTGGGCGGCGCTTTCGGTGGGGCCGTGGCCGAGGCTGTAGGTTCCGTCGATGGGCACCCAGGCCTTGACGCGCTTGAGGTTGTGGAAGAGTCTTGCGCGATCAACCCAAAGGTCGCGAACGACAGGGAATTTCTCCATGGGTTCGAGGGTGATGACATCGCCGGGTGCCGGGGCGATGTCATCGATGAGGCATGAACAGCTCTGACGGACGCGGCCGTTGATGACCATGGTGCATGCGCCGCAGACTTCTTCGAGACAGCCGGAATCCCAGGCGACGGGTGAGGTGTGGTCGCCCTCGGCGGTGACAGGGTTCGCGGCGATCTGCTGAAGCACGCTGATGATGTTGGCGTTGGGTTCAGGCTGAACTTCGAATTCCTCCCAACGGGATGGCTTCCCGGGGCCATCCGCGCGTTTGACCTTGATGCGGATACGGCGTCCGGCGATGGGGGGTGTGCGAGAGGCGCTTGGCTGGGCGGACATGGGTACCTCGAACGTCGATGAGTGGACGGGTCAACCTTCGGTCTTGCCGTAGGTGCGGGCGCGCGGCCGAACGAGGCCGGCGTCTACCGGTCGGTAGGAAATGTCGTGACCTTGGGCGGAGAAAGCGCAGACGGTGGTTTTCATGAATTCATCGTCGTGGCGATCGGGGAAGTCTGTGCGGTAATGCGCGCCTCGGCTTTCTCTTCGCATCAGGCTTGCGCGGGCGATGATTTCGGCGAGAATGAGCATGTCGCCGACGGCACGGGCGTAGCTGACGCTCTGGTTGCTCCATGCGGCGGCATCGGCGAGCTGAACCTGGGTGTAGCGGCTCTTGAGTTCATCAAGTCGGACGAGGCATTGTTCGAGCCTCGGGCCGCTCTTGACGACGGTGCAGGCGGCGGTCATTTCGTCGCCGAGTTCTTTGCCGATCTGGTAGGGGCTGAGCTGGGCATCAGCCCCGGTGCGCGCGGTTTCGATGAGACGACGGACCTTGGCTTCCTCGCGTTCGACGGCGTCGGTGAATGGCGCGGGGGGAAGGCTTTCGGCGGGTTGACGCGATGGCACATCATCGCGAATGAAGTTGACGACGCTGACACCGTTGTAGATGCCGTCGAAAATGCAGTTGAGCAGGGCATTGGCACCGAGGCGGTTGGCGCCGTGGTAGGCGAAGTTGACTTCGCCGAAGGCGTAAAGGCCGCGGATGTTGGTCATCATGTTGTCGGGCGCGCCCTGGGCGATGCCCGCGCCGGGTTCGCAGGAGACAGGGGGAGCCATGCCGGCCTTGTGCTCGGGCGCCGGCTCGGGCGGGTTGTACCGGCCGCGGGTGTAGGTCG
Source organism: Phycisphaeraceae bacterium (assembly GCA_019636695.1). GTDB lineage: Bacteria > Planctomycetota > Phycisphaerae > Phycisphaerales > UBA1924 > JADLCM01. Next base: position 520,681 of record JAHBXD010000002.1, on the reverse strand, counting down.
TCCAGAGGCCGCCCATGCTGTAGTGGACGGCGGGGAAGATTTTCATGGGCACTTTGCGCGGGTCTTCGCCGACGAATTTCTCGTAGATTTCGAGGATGCCGCCGAGTTTGCGGGTGAGGTAGTCGGGGTCTTTATGTGTGAGGTCGAGGTAGACCACGCGTTCGCCGCCGACGCCCAGGCCGTGGCTGACGCAGATATCGAAGATTTCGCGTGTGGCGATATCGCGAGGAACAAGGTTGCCGTATTTGGGATAGCGTTCTTCAAGGAAGTAGTAGCGTTCGGCCTCGGGAATTTCGCGAGGAGGGCGGGTGTCGCCCTTCTTCCGCGGCACCCATACTCGGCCGCCTTCGCCTCGGGCGCTTTCACTCATCAGGCGGCACTTGTCGGCGCCTGGGATGGCGGTGGGGTGGACCTGGATCATCTCGGGGTTGGCATACCAGACTCCGGCCTGATAGCAGCGAGCGGCAGCGCCGCCTGTGCACATGATGGAGTTGGTGCTTTTGCCGAAGACCAGGCCGCAGCCGCCGGTGGCGATGACGACAGCATCAGCGCGGAAAGCGCGGATCTGCATGGTGCGCATATCCTGGGCGACGATGCCGACGCAACGCCCGTCGATGATGACGGGCCAGAGGAATTCCCAGAACTCGTATTTGTGCACCTTGCCCTCGGCCTCATAGCGCCGGGTCTGTTCGTCAAGGGCATACATCAACTGCTGGCCGGTTGTTGCGCCGGAGAAATGGGTTCGCTTGAAGAGCGAGCCGCCGAAGAGTCGAAGGTCTCGCCTGCCTTCAGGAGTGCGGTTGAAGGGCACGCCCATGCGGTCGAGCAGGTCGATCACGCGCGGGGCGAAGTTGGCCATTTCGAGCACAGGGGGCTGGTCGGCGAGAAAGTCGCCGCCGTAGACGGTTTCGTCAAAGTGCTGGTATTCGCTGTAGCCCTGCTGGCGGGCAACCTCGTTGCATGCGTTGATGCCGCCCTGCGCACAGACGCTGTGCGAGCGTTTGACGGGGACCATGCTGAAGAGATCGACCGGAAGCCCGGCTTCCGCGATGCGGATGGTTGCGGCAAGGCCCGCGAGACCTCCGCCCACGACAATGACCCGATGCTGCATCATGTTCGACCTTCGTGAAGGGGTTCGAGCGACCCCCGGGATTGGATGTGGGAAGAATCAAACGTCGCCGCGGACGGCGCGCGGGTCAAGGTTCCGGTGGCGATTCGGCGGGCGGCGGGGTGGCCTCAGGGGCAGGTGGGGCGTGCGTGCCGAGCATGCGCTCTTCGACAATCTGTGCTTTGCGCGGATCGAGCGTGGCGAAACCGATGATCGAGGCCCAGGCCATGGCCATCAGACCCGTGCCGAGGCCAAGGCAGACCATGCCCCACCGGCGCTGCGCCTGCACGGAGATCGTAATGCCCCAGGTGATGGCGGCTGTCCAAAGACCGTTGGCGAAGTGAAAGACACTGGATGTCACGCCGAGCACGTAGAAGAGGGAGACAAGCACGCCACCGATCGTGACATTCCCGTCGGCCGAGCCGCGCAGAGCCGCGGCAAGGGTTGACGAGGCGTAGGCGTGATCCCAGGTTGTGCCACCGGGAACGAGCCACGACCACCCCCAGCGAAGGGTGGCGACGTGATAGAAGATGAAGAGGAGGGCGATATAGCCGGTAATGCGCTGAAGCATGTAGCGCCAGTTGTCCTGATAACGGTAGCGGTCGGTGTTGAAACGTCCTGTGCGGGCGTAGTAGACCCCAAACACGGCATGGAAAGCGATCGAGAGCCAGAGGACGATCTCAATGAGCAGGATGGCGGGAAGGCCGTTGATCCAGTTGACTTCTTCCTGGAACGTGGCGACGCCTCGTTCACTGACTGCATGAGCGGAGTGGTCCGCACGCTTGTTCATCATGCCCCAGACGATCGACGAGTTGGTCGTCAGATGCATAATGAGGAAAAGCCCGATGGGCACGATGCCGGTCAGTGAATGCAGGCGGCGGAGCAGGAAGTAGCGCCTCTCAAGAAAACCTTGTCTCGTGGACACGTCGTGCCTCCGTCGGAACCGAGATCTGCTGCCGCGGGCAGGGCGGCGGGCCAACCGTACTCTTGTCAACCCCCGTAGGGCTATCAGGGGGTGCCGTCAGGGGCGAAGCGACGGTCCGCCCGTGGGTGGAACGACCGGGCTGCCGGGTGCGCCCTGGGGCTTGATTTTGCCTTCCTGGATGGCCTTGGCGATGGCTTTGCTGATTTCGACAAACTGAAGGCGAAGTTCGTTGAGCACGCCCTTGAGGGCGGAATCTTCCTCGGGGGTAAGGTTGCCCTTGGTCTTGGTTTCGAGGACTGCGAGCATGTCGATATAGGCTTTGGCCATCTCGGGAGCGAGCATGGCTCGGCCGGATTCGTCGGGGAATGCTCCGAGATACATCAGGGCCTGGCTGGCGAGGGTCCGGATGAGATCATCAAAGTCAATCGGGCGGTTGGGGTCGTCGGGCGAAGCACCGGCTGGTCCCGCCGCGGCCTGACGTGCCTGCTCACGGTCTTTGGCTTGGGCAGCGAGCTTTGCCTTCTCGGCTTGGGCTTGCTGTTTCCAGTCAGAATCGATGATGATCTTGGGTTCTTCGGACATACGGTTCCTTTCGGGGCATCGAAGGGTGTTCCGGAGCATTCCGGAGATTCAGCCGGGTGTTCGGCGTGCGGTCCGTAGGGTTGTTCGGTGGAGTGTAGGGGCAAACAAGACGGGCAGAGTCGCACGGAGTAGACTGCTCGGCGGGAGTTTCTCGACCTGGGAGATTGGATGTCGCGGAATCGGTCAGCCTGTTTGGGGATGGGCCTGCGGGTATCGCTGCTCGGGAGCGTTGTGCTCGTGGTCGCCGGATGCAGCGGCACGACGACTCCTGCGCGGCCGACGCGCATGCTCGATGCGCGAGATTTTGCTACTTCGGCGGCTCCAACCCAGGCGACAGGGGCGCAGGCGCCCTCGCCGGTGACGGCCCCAATTCCTCGTGAGCCGATGTCGATTAGCCCGGTTCGGGTTGCGGATAGTCCGAGGCCGATCGATCTGCCGCCGCGTGAGATTTCGTTGGAAGCGGCGACGTCGGGGGTAGACCCATCGACCGTGGTGGGACAGCCCGGGGGGTACTCGATTCCCGCGGCCGAAGGGCCAGGTGTTGTGTCGGCATCGCAGTTGGGCCAGCTCGTGGAAGCCAAGGTCGGCGACATCAACGGTCGCCCGGTGTATGCGAGCGAGGTGCTCGGGCCGCTGGATGCATTATTGCGGGCCGAAGCGGCGAACCAGCCACCGGAGGTTTGGCGTGCAGAGGCCGAGCGAACGATCGCGAGAGCGCTCGATCGCCTGATCGAGGCCGAAGTGCTGCGAGCAGAGGCGACGGCGATGTTCCCGACCGAACGGCGCGCGACGGGGCTTCGGATGTTCTTTGAGAACGTGCGTGCGGACGAGGTGCGCAGGGCGCGCGGATCGGTGACGGCAGCGAACCTGCGTCTTGAAGAGACGGCCGGATACACGCTGGATGAGCTGGTCGCTGCGGTAGCGACGTATCAGTTGACGCAACTGATTATTCGATCGCGGATCGAGAGCCGCGTGCACATCAGCTGGCGCGAGATTCAGCAGGAGTATGAGCGGCGGTACGGCGAGTTCAACCCGCGACCGATGGCTCGATTCCGATGGATCCGTGTTCGCGATTCGCGTCCGGCGGATATCGAGGCGATCGAGCAGGCGCTTGATTCGGGCATGTCGTTTATTGAAGCGGCATCGTTGCCTGCCAACGGCAACCGGCCGGAATCGGGCGGGTTGTTTGAACAGACCTTTGATGGGGCCTTTGAAGAAGGAACATACTTCCTTCTGCCCGAGGTCAACTCGCTGGCGGTGCAACTCGGACCGAACGAATACGTGGGGCCGATTCAAGCCGGTGGGTTTCATCATTGGGTCATGCTGGAGGAAGTGCGGCAGGTGCGCACGTCGCTCTACGAGGCCCAGGCGTTCATTCAGCGAGAGCGCTTTCAGGAGATCCGCGATATCGAGGTGCAGCAGTTTGTGAAGCGTCTGCGCGAGCGGGCGAGCTTTACCGACACTCGAGAGATGACCAGCCGGTTGATGGCGATCGCGATCGACCGATACCAGGGGTCGGCGCGATCGTCGCCGTGACCATGCCGGGGCGTCTGTGGCGCAGAATGCGGCTGGTGATCTTGGGGCCAATCGCGGGTCGTTCGGGGGCTCGAAGCCGTCTCGGCGCACGGGCAGAACGGGTTGCGGCGAGGCATCTTCGTCGCCTGGGGTTACGGATCGTGGGTCGAAACGTGCGTACCCGTTCGGGCGAGGCGGACCTCGTGGCGATGGACCGTAAGGGCGTGATCGTGGTGGTCGAGGTGCGCTCGCGGATTCGCGGGCCTGGGGAAGGGCACCCGCCGGAATCAAGCATTACCCATGCCAAGCGAGAGCGGATGCTCGCGGTCGCAGGGGACTTGTCGAGGCGGTATCACCGCACATCGGGGCGGCCGATGCCCGTGCGGTTAGACGTGATCGCCGTCGATTGGCCGGCAAAGGGGGGCAGGCCCGATATCCGGCATTATCCCGATGCCGTGCGGCGACCGGTCTGAGCCGCCCGTGACGGGGCCGTTACCGCCGCGACGCCGATGAACGCGTATCACCATGCATCCGGGGCGCACGCTCGGCGGGATCAGGAGGTACACGCATGTTCAGGCATCTGCGGCTCATCGGCGTGGAATGTACTCGTGTGCGGGTCGGGCTTGCGGCCTGGGTGGTTGCATTGTGCGCGGCTGTCGCCTTCGGGCAGCCCGCGGCGACACATCGGAACATCGTGGTACCTCAGTCTCGCGTGATCGTTGCGCCCGATCACACCAAGCCGATCAGGTTGACGGTGGTCTCGGCGAGTGTGAGCATCAACGAGCAGGTTGCCTCGACGACGCTCCGGATGACGCTGCACAACCCATCTTCGCGTGTGCAGGAGGCGGAAGTCTTGATGCCCGTGCCCGATGGATCGGCGGTGCGATTCTTCCAGCTCGAGGGGCTGGGGGGCGATGGCGGGGCGAGGCTGTTGCCGCGGGACGAAGCGCGCAGGATATATGAAGGGATCGTTCGGCAGATGCAGGATCCGGCGATCCTGGAGTTCGCTGGATACGGCTTTATCAGGTCGAACGTCTTTCCCGTACCCGCAGGTGGGACACAGACGATCGTGCTGTCGTATGAGCAGTTGCTGGATTATCGGGCCGGGCGGCTCGACTATTTTCTTCCCCGGACACAAAGCCTGGCGGAGACCGGTATCGAGTGGCGCATCGATCTTGACATTCGATCATCGCGCCCGATCGCGGCGATTCATTCACCCACGCACGAGCTTTCGATCACCCAGGCCGGCGACCGCCGGACCGGGCAGGTGACCGATCCGCATGAGCCTGGGTCGCTGTCATTGTCGATTATGCTGGCCGACGGGAATGACCTCGCGGCGACGCTCCTGGCGTATCCCGATCCGAAGGTCGCGGCCGACGGGCGGGGGGGGTATTTGCTGTTGCTGGCTGGGTTGCCGCCGTTGGAGGCGAACGAGAGGGTCTCGATCAAGCGTGAAGTGACGGTGGTGCTCGACCGATCGGGGTCGATGCGCGGCGAGAAGATTGCGCAGGCCCGCGCCGCGGTGTTGCAGGTAATCGAGGCGCTGCACGACGGGGAGTATTTCAACATCATCGACTATTCCGACACGATCAGCGCGTTTGCACGGAGGCCGGTGGAAAAATCGGCTGAGACGGTCGCACAAGCCAGGGCGTATGTCGCGAACATCCAGGCGATCGGCGGCACAAACATCCACGATGCGCTGGTGGAAGCATTGCGGCAACCGCCGACACCCGAGGCCCTGCCGGTGGTGCTGTTTCTGACCGATGGTCTGCCCACGATCGGGCAGACGCGCGAGGTGGCGATTCGTGAGGCCGCTCGCAAGGGCAATTTGCACGATCGCCGGATCTTTACGTTCGGTGTGGGGTATGACGTGAATGCTCCGCTGCTGACGGCGATCGCGCGTCAGAGCCGGGCAACGAGCACGTTCGTGCTTCCGGAAGAAGACGTTGAGGTAAAGGTAGGTGAAGTGTTTGCCAGGCTCAGCGGGCCGATCCTCGCGTCGCCGAAGGTGACGATCGGCAGCGTGCGGGGGGGCATGGGGGTTCGAACGCACGATGCACTCCCTCACGAACTGCCCGATGTCTTTGAAGGCGATCAGCTCTCGTTGGTCAGTCGCTATTTCGGCGATGGTCCGATCAGCGTGCGCATCGAGGGAGAGTATTTTGGTCAGGAGAAAGTCTTTGAGTTCACTTTCGATCTCGGCGAAGCTTCGACCCGGTACGCGTTCGTGCCCAGGTTGTGGGCAATGCGCAAAATCGCGGCACTGATCGAGGAGATTCGACTGGCCGGGGCAGACGGCGGGTTGCCCACCAGTCGCCCGCGCCCGGTCGATCCGCGATTTAAGGAGCTGGTCGATGAAATCGTCCGGCTTAGCCTCGAGTTCGGTGTGTTGACCGAGTACACGGCGTTTCTGGCTGATGAAGATGGTCTTGCGGGCCTTCCTGCGGCAGCGGCGCCGAGGGAAATTGGGCTTCTTGCCGGTCGCCGGTTGACCGAACGGGCCGTCCGAGAGCGCGCAGGGGCGGGGGGTGTCGCCCAGGAGATGAACAACAACGATCTGGCGTTTGCGCCGCAGGCCAAGGTCTCGAACCGATATCTGAACGATGACATGGCGCACACCGAGGTGCTTGGGTGCCAGGTGGCCTCGGACAAGGCGCTTTTCCGCCGCGGCGCCCGCTGGGTAGACGGCCGAATCTATGCCTATGCCTTCGAAGAGCCCGAGGAAATCGTCGAGTTCGGCTCGGACCGATATTTCGAGATCGTGTCGATGCTCGCGGCGGAGAACCGCCAGGCCCTGGTGTGCAACCGGGGGGAGGCCCTTGTAGAGGTTGGAGGCCGGCGTGTTCTGGTCAGGAACCCTCTGTAACGGCGGTGTCTCCTTCAGACGGCGGCGCGCCAGACCCCGGCGGCGCGCCGCTTGCTTCGGATATCCTTCCTGAGGGAACGTGACATGACGATGAGCCGAATTCTGGTGGTGGAGGATGACGCGGCGATCCGTCGCGGCATCGCCGACGTTCTTGCATTCAACGGGTATCACGTGCTGGAGGCGGCCGACGGTCGCGCCGGGCTGGATACGGCGGTTTCGGCCGAGGTCGATCTGGTGCTGCTCGATATCCTGATGCCGAAACTCACGGGGCTGGAGGTGCTCAAGGAATTGCGCATCGCGCGGCCTGCCGTGCCGGTGATATTTCTGACGGCCAAGGGCGAGGAAGAAGACCGGGTTCGCGGGTTGCGCCTCGGCGCGGACGATTATGTCGTCAAGCCTTTCGGGCCTGATGAACTGGTGGCACGTGTCGAGGCGGTGTTGCGGCGCTCGGCCGAACGCCCGCAGCCGGTCAGGTTGTTGACCATCGGCGGGCGGACGATCGATTTTGAGCGTCGTGAACTGACACGGACGGACGGCACGACATCAACACTGTCGCAGCGCGAGGCCGAGGTGCTGCTGTATCTGGCGAGCAATCCGGGCCGGGCGGTTTCTCGGGACGAACTGTTGTCGCGGGTGTGGGGGATCGATCCGCGGGGTGTGCAGTCGCGCACGGTGGATATGACGATCGCCCGACTGCGTGAGGAACTTCGAGATGATCCGGCCGATCCCAAGGTCATCGTGACGGTGCGTGCCAAGGGTTACATGCTGGCTCGAGACGATCAACCCGCGGTGAGTATGGCCACGTGAAGTCATCAAGAAGCACAGCCTGGTGCATTTTCGCGGTCTGTGTGCTGCTCGTCGCCGGTGTGATGGGTTGGGCGACGAGCATCATGCAGTCGCTCGAACAACGTGAGCGGTTGGCCAGGCACGAGACGCAGCGGCAAGAGACGCTTCGGTTGGCGCTCTGGCGGATGGATTCGACGGCGACGCCCCTCATCGCGCAGGAATCAGCACGGCCGTATTTCGAATATCGGGCGTTCTATCCGGCCGAGCGCGCCTACACGCGCATGTGGGAGGAAGTGCTGCCCGGTGAGGTGCTCGTGCCCTCACCCCTGCTGCGCGGCGCACCGGGGCTTATCCGGCTGCATTTTGAGATCGACGAGGCCGGGCGCATCACTTCGCCGCAGGCCCCGACCGGCAACATGCGTGATCGTGCCGAGGGGCAGTACATCGAACCTGAGTCGGTGATGCGGGCAGAGCAGTTGTTGCTCGAACTGGCCATGATGATCGAGGAGCAGGGCCTCGAACATGAGGCGGAATGGCCGCCGAAACGTGATGAAGGCCGGATTGCCGCCGAGCGGGCGCCCGCGGCGCCTTCGGAGGCGATGCGAGGACCGGGTGTGCATGAGGCGGCTCCGATGAAGGCCGGAGGCGACTACATGGCCCGGCAACTCGCGTTTGAGCAGGCGCTCAATGTTGAGCAGAAGGCGCCGACCCGTCAGGAAGAGTTGGTGCAGCGGCGCCAGCTCGCGATTCGAGGGATCGCGACCGGGGCGGATCGCACTCGCGCGGCGCTTGATGCGGCCGGGGAGCACGCCGCATGGGCCGACACCGAATTTCCGGCCCCGAATGTCTCGACAGGCCCGTTCGAGCCTGTCTGGAGAGTGGACCCGGCAAGCGGTCGGCGCGAGCTGCTGTTTCTGCGGACGGTGTCGATCGACGATCGGCGCATCACGCAGGGCTTCTGGGTCGACTGGCCGCGGCTGCGCGACACGCTTATCGGCCGAATCGTGGACCTGCTTCCCGCGGCGACGTTAGAGCCTGTTTCTCGCGGCGGGCTTATACATACATCGATTTCTCCGGCCGAAAGCGGCGAGCTGCTGGCGAGCATCCCGGCGAAGCTGATTCCGAGCCTTGTGCCCGAGGCGCTCGCACCCGCGGCAACGACGCTTCGAGTCACTCTCGCGGTGACTTGGGGCGCTGTGCTTGTCGCCGTCGTTGCGATCGGCCTGGTTCTGCGGGCGTCAATGGCGATATCAGAACGAAGGGGGCGATTTGTCAGCGCTGTAACGCACGAACTTCGCACACCCATGACGACGTTCTGCCTTTACAGCCAGATGCTCGCCGACGGCATGATTCGCGATGAGCAGCGCCGAGGCGAGTATCTCGCGACATTGAAGCAAGAGAGCCAGCGCCTCGCACGGATCGTGGAGAATGTGCTCGCCTTCGCCAGACTAGGTCGGAAGCAGGCTGTCAGGGCGCGCAAGGGCGTTGCGCTGAGCGAAGTGCTCGACCGCATACGGCCGACGCTCGCTTCGCGGGCTGAACAGGCAGGCATGACCTTGGTCTTTGAGCCGATGCCCGGCGCGCTCGAAGCGAATGTTCCGGATGAACGCGAGGGCATCGGCCGCATCGTGTTCAATCTTGTCGACAATGCATGCAAATATGCCTCTGAGAGCAATGACAAGAGCATTCATCTCGGCGTGCGTATCGATCGGGGCCGCGTCGTCATCTGCGTGATGGATCACGGCCCGGGTGTGCCGCGCGACGAAGAACGACGCATCTTTGCGCCGTTCCGTCGCGCGAAGCGCGATGATGCGAGCGCGACCCCCGGGCTGGGCCTCGGGCTTGCCTTGGCGCGCGGCATGGCGCGGGAACTCGGCGGCGACCTGCGCCTGATCCGCAAGTCAGGGTTTGGCGCTGTCTTTGAACTTGCGCTCCCAGTGCTTCCGGGGTGAATTCATCATTCTTCACACAGCCGCGACCCCAGGTCCGCCAGCGCGCTGCGAAGCACCCGAATCGATCGAAGATACTCGGCGAGGCTCAGCCGCTCGGAAGGCGTGTGGTCGAGTTCACTGTCGCCCGGTCCGTAGGCCGCGATCGGGCAGCGCCAGATCGGCGCAACCACGTTCATGTCTGCTGTGCCGGTCTTGACCTTGGGGTGCGGGCGTCCGCCCTCGGCCCGGATCGCAGCGCTCAGGCATTGGGCTACCAGGTCTGACCGATCCGTGCGGATCGCGCGCTCGTGCCCCTCTGCGAGCAGATGGATCATCACAGGTGTACGACGGCGAATCGAATCCTCAAGCCTGTGCGGGTTCATCCACGGCGGCAGCCGGAAGGCCGCCGTAATGGCGGCGGATTCCTCTAAGCCGTCGTTGCACGCCTCCATGTGCCTGATGGTCGCCTGAATAATGTCAAACACACCGGCGCGGCCCTGATTGAACTCGTCAACGGCTCGGCGCACATCCTGCCACCAGCGGTGCAGCGCATCAGAAGCGCTTTCGCCCGGGCCTGCACCGTGTGCATTTGCCCGTGCTGCCGCCGCGTGAAGCACCAGCGTGCCTTTATATCCGAGCGTCACGCCGTCCCACCCGCTCGGTTCGCCGACGATGCACGCCGCCGGCCGAAGTGCAGTCGCAAGGTGGCGAGCTCCGGGTGAACTTGGTGTTTCTTCGCCTACGGCCGCGCAGACACGAACATCAATGCCGGGCGGAAGTTCGGTCACTGCCGCGGCGACCAGCATCGCGGCGAGCGGGCCTTTGGCATCCACGCTTCCTCGGCCGAAGAGCACATCATGTTCGATCCTGACCGGGATCACTCCCGCAACCGTGTCGATATGGCCAAGCAGCACGATCTCGCGCCGTGGGCCTGCCGCCGACGGACCTGTGCGAATCGCGATGCCGTTGCCTACCTGATCTATGTGCGCGTGCAGTCCGAGCTCGTTCGCCGCGGAAACAAAGGTCAGCACCGCATCGCTTTCGCACCCGCTGACGCTCGGCACGGCGACAAGTCGATGAACGATGTCGATCGCCCGCTGGTCGTCAATCTCCACCTGAAGTGATTCGGCGATGGGGCATCCGCAAGCCGTCTCAGGCCTTGCCATAAGCACATCGCGGTCATGATCCATGCCCGGCGTCATGCCGGAACTCCTTCGAACACGGTGCCTTGGCCAGTACGCGCCGAGGCAATCGGGCGCTCGCGGTTCGCCGAACCGATCACCACCCGGCCTACCCCTCCGGCGTGCGCCTCTTCCGCGGCAAGCACCTTGTTTTTCATCCTTCCCGTCGCTGCCTTCCGGATCGCTTCAATCCCGACTTCGCCGACATGACCGATCAACGATGACCAATCGGTCGGATCGCGCATCACGCCGGGAACATTCGAGAGCAGAAGAAGCTCTTCCGCGCGCAAAGCGATGGCCGTCGCCGCCGCTGCACGATCGGCATCGACATTGATGGCGATGCCTTCATCGGCCAGTGCGGGCGGCGTCAGCACCGGAAGGCGTCCAGAGTCAAGCAGCATGGACAACAACTCACTGTCCACGCGCTCGACGCGACCGGAAAGGTCATCACGAATAATGACCGTTCGTCCTTCCTCCACCGCTCGGATGGCATCTTTTCGTCGTCCGCGCCAGATGCCCCCATCTAACCCGCTGAGGCCCACGGCGTTGACGCCGCGTCGCTGAAACTGTTCGACAAGGTGCTTGTTCACCTTCCCGCAGTAGACCATCTCAAATATTTCGAGCGTGGTGCGGTCGGTGCGACGGCTTGAGTGCCCCCCGGGGCTGGTCAGAAACCGCGGTGGATGCCCGAGGCGTTCGGCCACAACATTGGTTTCGTGAGAACCGCCGTGGACGAGCACGAACCGCTCGCCGGCGCTGGTGCGCTCGGCAATTTCGTCGAGAAGCGGAAGTGGGTCGATGCCCTCTCCGCCGCCGATCTTGATGACTGAAATCGTGTTCATGGCTTCAAATCCGGCAAATACGTGCAATCGATCCCTTCGTGCGTTGTCGTGTGGTTCAGAACTCGATCATGAAAGACCCATGCACCCCCGGGTGCATGCATGCTTCGTTCGCACTCCCTGCCGCGATCGGATCGAGATTCGCCGTGAACACTCACCTCCGAAACCCCTTTGATTCCATCTCCGAAGCGATTCACGCCGGATGCAGCCCGGGAAACGTCAGCCCTGTCGTTTCCGGCAGTCCCAGGCGGATATTCATCGCCTGCACGGCCGAACCTGCCGCTCCCTTCATCAGATTGTCAATCGCGCACAAGGCCACGATACGCCCGCTGCGCTCGTCAACTCCGAACCCCACATCGGCATAGTTGCTCCCCGCGAGAATCTTCGGATCGGGCAGCCGATGCAGACCCGCGCGATCACACACCAGCCGCACAAACGGCTCACGCCCGTAGGTTTCGCGATACAGTCCCCACAGATCCCGCATCGCGACCGATCGCTTCGGAATGACATGGGCTGTACACAGCACCCCTCGCACCATTTCGATGGCCGTTACCGAAACATCAAGCGTAAACGATCCCAGTTCCTGTGCGACTTCCGCGGCGTGCCGGTGCCCTGTCAGCGCATATGACCGCACAGCACCCGATCGCTCCGGGTGGTGCGACGAGGCCGACGCTTCCGCGCCTCCTTCACTCGAACCGACCTTGATATCCGCGATGACTCGCTCAATCAGCCCTGCTCTTGCCAACGGCAAGAGCGCAAGGTTCATCGCCGTGGCGTTGCAGCCGACCCCGCTGATCAGCCTCGCCCGCACCAATGCATCGCGGTGAAGTTCCGGCAACCCATATACAGCGCTATCCAAGAGCGCTGGGGACGCGTGTTCCTGGTCATACCACTGCCGATACTCCCGGGCGGATCGAAGGCGAAAGTCCGCCGAGAGATCAATCACCGTCCCCGCGATCCCTAGCCAGCGGTCAATCTGCCCCGCAGCGTGCCCGTGCGGCAGGCAGAGGAACACGACATCGACATCGCCGACATCCGCGGCGTCGGTAAAGATCAGCCCGCTTCGGCCGCGCAGGTTCGGGTGCACCCGATGCAGCGGTTCGCCCTTCTGCGATCGCGAAGTTGCCGCGACAACCTCGACACCGGGGTGATCCAGCAGCAGGCGCAGCAGTTCTCCTCCGGCATATCCGCTTGCGCCGAGAATCGCGATCCGGGCGATCATCGCACCGCTCCGGCAACGGGCATGCCCGCCTGACGAACACGCAGAGTCGAGGTTTGGCCCGCGGAAGTCTGGAGTTCTGTTTCTTTCGAGACCTGCGCGATCCTCAGCACGTGTTCGACGACAGCGCCCGGAATGTCCACCCCCGTGGTGTCGATGCTGTTTCGGAATTCCATCGAGTGATTGATCTCGTTCACGAATGCGCCGCGCCGCGGACACTCCAAAATGTCCACCGCGGCGATGTCGGCACCGACCGCTTCAACGGCCCTGCGGCACAGATCGGCCAGTTCCGGTGAAACCGCATGCCCTTCGGCTCGGGCCCCGCGGGCCGTGTTCGTCACCCAATGGGTCGAGTGCCTCCGGATCGCGGCGATCGAACTCCCCCCGACGACAAATACACGCACGTCAGAACCCGGCTTGTCGATGTGCTCTTGCGCATACAGCACGTGGTGGTGTACACCGCCCAGCGTATAGCGGTGTTCGATCAGGGCTTCGGCGCAGTCTTTATCGTTTGCACGTGCCACCAGCCGCCCCCAACTGCCGAGAGTCGGCTTGATGACCGCCGGATAACCCAGTGCCTCCACCGCACGCAGGGCCGACTGCTCGGATAGACCGACCGTCACACGCGGCGTCGGCACGCCGGCCCGCACCAGGGCAAGCGTCGTGCTCAGTTTGTCGGCACAGGTGCTGATCGCCGCAGCGGGGTTCACGCACCGCACACCCAGGGTTTCAAGAATGCGCACCGCGGCCGAGGAGTGCGTAAGGCTCAGCGATCGGTCAATCACGACATCGAAATCCCGCCACGGCGCAGGATCGACTAGATCAAAGACGACATCGCGCAGGTCAATCGGCTGCACGTCGATGCCTCGGGCAGCAAAGCCCTCGATCAGCAGGCGTTCTTCGACGCGAATCCGCGAATGCAGCAGGCCGATATGCATAGGTGATTTCCGAAACAAAGAACCGATGCTCAACGACGAAGGCAGACAACATCCGTCATCGGTTGCCCGCAGGCAGCTGGCAGCACCTGTTGCGAGCGGGCCCTCCGCCGAGCGCAGGGGGTTACGCAAAACGGCGGAGGAGCCCCGCTCGAAACAGGGCATGACTCACTCGCCCCAGTCCTCCTCCACCTCCGGCGCGAGTGCGAGATGCAACGGATTGGCCGAAGTCACTTCAAGCTCCGCAGCGCACCCCGGGCAGCGGAGCACTTCACCCGCCAGCACGCGTCGAGGTGGGGTGATGCTGGCAGCGCATTCGGGGCAGGTCGTTTCGAGGGTCGCGGTCTGGCTCATGCATGTGTCCTTTCCGGGGTCAGGCCGGCATATCCGGCGTGGCAAATGTGAATAAAGAACAACCCCCCGAGAGCGCTCTCGGGGGGTTGCGGTTGTCGGCGTTGTCTGAGGGGTCAGACCAAGCGCGGCCGCAGCCAATCCCGGGCGCTCTGGGCGTCCTTGGCTTTCACGGCTTTTTTGGTCTGGAATGCGATCATGGCACTGTGTATCGGCGCGGGACGGAAAAAGGATTAGTCCTTCAGGCCGAAGAGTCAAGTCGTGCGGCAGAGCAATCCGGTTTTCAGGCGCTCCGGCGTCGTCCCTCCCCGACAATCGTGACCAGTCTCGTCGTCGGGCGTCTCGGGCATTCTCTGCCCGAAGGCATCAGACGCTCTTGCGAAGCCACTCGCCCTCGATGATTTCCAGGTCGGCTTTGCAGGCCTCCCGCTGAGCCGAAATTTCGTGCAGCCGGGTCGTGTCTCGATAAACCTCCGGGTCGGCCAGTTCGGCGTCAAACCGCTGCAGTTGTGCGCTCAGTTCGGCCATCTTCGCTTCGAGCTGTTCCAGACGCATCCAGGAGAACTTACTCTTTTGCGAGTTGTCCGGTAGTGGTGGCGCAACAACCTTCGCCGCGGGTTTAGCGCCGACATCCTTGCGTGCGCTCTGATCTCGCTTTCGAGCCTGCTCCGCGGCAAGCCGCGTGCGTTCGGCCTCCGCAATCGCATGATCGCGGCGTTCGCGCTCTTCGACTTCCGCCCAGTCCGAATAGTTCCCGAGAACGACGCGTGCCCCGCCCTGGCCGTCGAGCACGAGGACATGATCGCATGTGGCGTCGATCAGCGCGCGGTCGTGGCTGATGAGGATCATCGTGCCTTCATACCCGCCGTCGGCCGAAAGCGCGTCCTCAAGCCGTTCCGCGCTCGGAATGTCGAGGTGGTTCGTCGGCTCGTCGAGCACGATGAGGTTTTTGCTGCTCGCGAGCAATGCGGCGAGAAAAACCCGGGCACGCTCCCCCCCGGAGAGCAGCCCGAGTTCCTTGTCCTGCTCTTTGCCGCTGAACAAGAATGCCCCGGCGAGGTCGCGGGCTTCCTGCTCGGTCATCGGCTTGCCGGGGTTCTCCTTGGCGATGACATCCTGAAGATGGCGATAGACCGCTTTATCAGGATTGAAGTCGTCTTGTATCTGCCGGAAATACCCGATGGATACTCGCGAGCCGATCTGCACTGTCCCGGCGTCGGCATGCAGCTCCTTCAGCATGCACCGTACCAGTGTCGTCTTGCCGGCTCCGTTGGGGCCGATGATCCCCCAGCGCTCGCCCCGCTGGATCGAGAGATCAAGAGTGTTGAAAAGCACCTTGGGAGTGCCGTCATCAGCAAGATAGGTTTTCGAAAGTCCCCGGACCGAAACCACGATATCGCCCGATCGCTCGGGCTTGGGCAGATTGAATGCGAATGTGCCTGTCTCGCTCGGGCGTTCAAGCGTGCTGCTCTCTTTGGCACGCTCGAGCTTCCACTGACGGCCGCGGGCCTGCTTGGCTCGCTGCCCCGCCTTGTATCGCCGGATGAAGGCTTCTTCCTTCTTGAACTGCGTCTGCTGCTTGTCATATGCCCGCGCCATCGCCTCGCGACGCTCGGCACGCAATGCACGGAAAGTTGAGTAGTTCCCGGGATAGTCGATCAGCCTCGACTGCTCGACCTCAAGAATCCGATCCACCACCCCGTCGAGCAGGTAGCGATCGTGAGAGATCATCACCACTGCGCCCTGATATTCCTTCGCCAGAAACGCTTCGAGCCACAGCCTGCCGTCGATATCAAGGTGGTTGGTCGGTTCGTCGAGCAGCAGCACATCGGGGCTTTCAAGTAAAAGCCGTGCAAGCGCCACACGCGCCTTTTGCCCGCCGCTCAGCTTGGGCACCGCCAGGGTGAACTGGGCATCCGTGAAGCCCAATCCGTGCAAAGTCTCATCAATCCGATGATCGACGACATACCCGCCGGCAGCCTCCATCAACCGTTCCAATTCGGCTTGGCGCTTGAGCAGGCGCTCAAGCGCTTCGCCCGCCGCATCGGCCATCTCGTGATACACCCTGTCCAGCTCAGCGTGCAGACGGTGCAACTCGGCGAATGCGGCCTCGGCAGCCCCACGGAGGGTTTCCCCTGCATCAAATGTCGGATCTTGTTCCAAGTATCCCGTGCGGCACCCCTGCTGCAGCGCCACATTGCCGGAGTCCTGCTTGATCCGCCCCCCCAGGATTTTCAACAAAGTGCTCTTGCCCGCGCCGTTTCGGCCGACCAGACCGATTTTCTCCCCAGGTTCGATCGACAGCGAGACCCCCGCCAGAATGGGGTCTTCGCCGTAGGCGTGGGTGATGTTCGTCGCGGCCAGAACAGGCATGGACGGCGATGGTAGGGGCGAGGGTCTCTCTGTGGGCCAGCAGGCGGGGCTTCAAAGAGAATGTTCGCGTTTGTGTGCAATTTTGGCGATATGCGCCCGAAACGCTTCTTCTGGGGCGTCAACTCCCCGACCGGACCCTACCATCTCCCGTGGATCAGACTGGACAGGTCATGGAAACCAAACCCACCCACAGCGCGGTCTCACGTGTCGGGCCGCAGACACGCGACACAGTGACGATCCGCACGATCGAGCGAATGGCCCGTTCAGGGGATCCCTTCGCCTGCCTGACGTGCTATGACGCCACGACCGCGCGCCTACTCGAACGCGCGGGCGTGCACGTGCTCCTGGTCGGCGACAGCGCCGCCGAGGTGATCCTGGGCTTCGATCGGACGATCGATGCCCCTTTCGAGTTCATGGTCATGATCACGGCCGCCGTCAAACGCGGTGCGCCTCGGACGATGGTCATGGGCGACATGCCCTTCATGTCGTACCACGCCGGGGCCGATCAGGCCATGGTCAACGCCGGGCGCATGATGACGGAAGGCCGGGCCGATTGCGTCAAGCTCGAGGTCGACGCCACATATGCCCCCGTTGTAGATCGCATGACGAGGGCGGGCATTCCTGTTTGCGCGCATGTCGGAAGTCGCCCGCAGACGGCGGCCTTGCGCGGCGGATACGGCAGCTCCGGGCGAACCCTCGCCGAAGCCCAACGCATTGTGGACGATGCTGTCGCCATGGAGCAGGCCGGGTGCGTCCTGCTGCTTGTCGAGGCGGTGCCCGATGCCGTTACCCAGGCGATTCTGGATCAGACCACCGTCCCCCTGATCGGTATCGGAGCGGGGGCTTCCCCCCACGGGCAAGTGCTGGTGCTTCAAGATCTGCTCGGCATGACCGACCAGCCGCCCCGGTTCGCCGAGCGCGTCGCCATGATGGGCGACGCCGTCACCGAGGCGGGGCGGGCCTGGGTTGAAAGGGTGGCGGCAAGAAAGATCGGCGGGAAGCGGTATGAGATGCTTGAGGACGGGGCAATCGGCGTATCACCCCGCGGGGATGTCAGGCGGGAATAGGGCCGGTGTTCTGAGGAGGCAGGGAGTGATGGAACCGGATGTCAGAGCCGATAGACTCTTTGTCGTGGTGTGTGCCGCGGCAGGGCATCTGAATCGAATTCCCTCGCCCCGCTGAGGGCGTGTCGGCTTTCTGCCGGCGGCTCGCACGGGGCCATCCACGGGGATTCGGGTTTCTCTTCCATACGATCACGACCTTTTGCCCGCAGGGGCCGCGGTATCGGCCGGCCTGTTCCGGGTGGATGACTTGGACGCACGGGCGTCCTGAAAGCGAGTGCGCGATGAGTGAAGCGACCAATGCCGGGGCTTCCGGCCAGAAGGAAAAGAACGCCTACCGGGCGACGCTGAACCTGCCTCAGACGACCTTTCCGATGAAGGCGAACCTCGTGCAGAACGAGCCGCTGAGCCTTAAGCGTTGGGAGGGGCTGTACGAGCGGGTGCGTCGGACGCGAAAGGGTGCCGAAGCGTTCGTGTTTCATGATGGCCCGCCGTATGCGAACGCTTCGCTGCACCTCGGGCACCTGATGAATAAGTGCCTGAAGGATTTTGTCGTCCGATCGCAGACGATGATGGGCAAAGACTGTCCGTATGTACCGGGTTGGGATTGCCACGGGCTGCCGATCGAGCACAAAGTGATGACCGACCAGTTAGGCGGCGAGAAAGGCGCCAAGCTGGCGGCCCTGCCCGAGGATGTGCGCAAAATGGCGATCAGGCGTGAGTGCCAGAAGCACGCGGAGAAATCACAGAAATTGCAGGCCGGGCAGATGCAGCGCCTGCTGACGCTCGCGGATTACGCCGACCCCTACCTGACGATGCAGCCGGAGTATGAAGGCGCAACGCTGGAAGTGCTGGCGGATCTGTGCGGCCAAGGGCTTGTGTACAGGGCGCTGAAGGCGGTGCACTGGTCTCCGGCGAATGAGACCGCTCTGGCCGAGGCAGAGCTGGAATACATGGAGCGGGAAGACATCTCGGTGTATGTCGATTTCGAGGCCGCGGACGCCGCGGCGGTGTACGCGGCGTTTGGGTTACTGGATGAGGCAGAGGAGGAAGAAGAGGAAGAGGAAGAAGAGAGTAGAGACGGGCGAGACGACCGCCCAAGTGGGAAGGAAGAGCAGGTAGACCTGCCCAAGCCCGGTGTGCGTCCTCTGACGCGGCCGAGTTTCATGATCTGGACGACCACGCCGTGGACGCTTCCGGCGAACCTGGCCGTGGCGGTGAATCCGCGGTTCATGTATGCGCTGGTCTGGATCGACGGGGCGGTGACTATCGTGGCCGAAGACCTGGTCGACAAGGTTGTGCAGGCGGCCAAGGCCGAGCAGCATGTGGTCATCGCCAAGACCCGGGGAGACCGGCTGCTTGGGCTGCGGTATCGGCACCCGTTCCGGCAGGAATTGCCGCGATTCCGCGCGGAGGAACGGACGGTATCGGCCGACAAGGTGTGGACGGTGGTGGGCGCCGAGTATGTGACGTTGGAAGACGGCACAGGGCTTGTGCATACCGCGCCGGGCCACGGCGCGGAGGACTATCAGACTGGGCTGCGCGAGGGGCTGCCGATCTACTGCCCGGTGAAAGAGGACGGCACGTATGACGAATCGGTCCCCGAGTGGCTGAAAGGCATGAGCGTCTGGGATGCCAACAAGAACGTCACGCAGCATCTGCGCGACAGCGGGCATCTGTTCTACGACCACACATTTCTCCATAGTTATCCGCACGATTGGCGCGGCAAGTCGCCGGTGATCTTCCGGGCCACCGAGCAGTGGTTCATCGGGGTTGATCGCCCGACGAAACGCGAAGGCAAGTCGCTGCGGGAACTCGCCCTGGCATGCACGGCCGAAGGTGTGCGATTTGTGCCGGAGTGGGGGCGCAACCGCATGCGCGGCATGCTCGAATCGCGCCCTGACTGGTGCATCAGCCGACAGCGGGCATGGGGGGTGCCGATCCCGGCGTTCTTCATGCCCGATGGAACATGCTTCATGACCGAGGCTTCCGTGCGCGCGGTGGCCCGGGTCGTAAGGGAGAAAGGTACGGATGTTTGGTTCCAGGCCGGCGCGGAGGAACTGCTGGCGTACTACGACCCTTCGAACGACTCGGAAGCCCCGTCCGGGTTGACGCGCGAGATGTTCGGCACACTGCGTAAAGGGCAGGACATTCTCGATGTCTGGTTTGAGAGCGGGAGTTCGTGGAACGGGGTGATCCGTGAACGGTCTCGACGCACCGGAGAGAACGAGAATGCCCGCTTTCCGGTCGAGTTGTACCTGGAAGGCTCAGACCAGCACCGCGGGTGGTTTCAATCATCGCTGCTTGCGAGCCTGGGGGCGACGGGCAAGCCGCCGTTCCGAACGATTCTGACGCACGGCTTCATGGTCGATAAGGACGGCCGGAAGATGAGCAAGAGCCTCGGCAACACGCTGGAAGTCGAGGCGCTGCTCAAGGACTATGGCGCCGATGTCTGCCGGTGGTGGGTGGCCTCCGTGCCGTTTGAGGCGGACATCAAGGTGGACAAGAGTTTCTTTGATGTCGCGGGCGAGAGTTATCGCAAGGTGCGGAACACGTTGCGATTCATGCTCAGCAATCTTTATGACTTTGATCCGGTCAAGGATGCCGTGCCCATGCGCAACATGCCCTCGACAAGCCTCGAAGCCTGGGTGCTCGGCGCGTTTGATGCTCTGTCGGCGCGGGTGCGGCAGGGGTATGAGACCTTCGATTTCCAGGCCGTGCAGAAGGGTATCTATGACTTCTGCAACGACACACTGAGCGCGGTGTATCTCGCGGCGGCGAAGGACCGGTTGTATTGCGACCGTCCGGATTCGCTTCGGCGGCGACGGTGCCAGACGGCACTCTTCACGATGGCGGATGGGTTGAGTCGTCTGCTCGCGCCGATTTTGTGCCATACGGCGGACGAGACCTATCGGACGCTGCACCGGGTTGATGGAGATGGGTGCGTGCACGTTGAGGAGTTTCTTCCTTCGTCGGGTGTGCGGCCGGTTCCAGAGTTTGAAAGCCTGCTCGAAGCGCGCGTGGCCGGACTGTTGGCAATCGAGCGCGCCAAGCCGACGAAGGAGAAGCCCGGTGGGGTGGAGAATCCGCTGGATGCCGAGGTCGTGCTGCCGGATGCGGCCGACGCGCTGAAGGTGTTTGATTCGACGGATCTGGCCGATCTGCTCGGTGTCAGCCGCGTTTCGTTCGATGCTTCAGCGAAGGAAGCCCGGGTGATCGACCTGCGCGATCAGCCCCGATGTGAGCGAAGCTGGAAGCGCACCGCCGACGTGAGGCCGCGAGCGGACGGGGGAGTATTGAGCGACCGGGACGCGGAGGCGGTGGGGGTGGCGTGACCCGGCAGCGTCAAGTTCTATGCCGCAGCCGCGGGGCGGTGATGCGTGCGAGATCATGGCGAAGGCCCGCGGACAAATCCCCGCGGACTTTTTCGTGCGCGGAATCGCCCTGAGATGTGCCGATGTGGTTTCTGCGTCGAACGCGCATGATGGATGCGTATGCTCGGAGAGCGGATGCCCAGCAGGTTTCGTGTTCATCCGGCGATTCGGGTTTCTATCACGCTGCGGGCGTCGGTATGCCTGCCCGACAATGGATAACCGACCGGAGCAACTCCATCCGGCGGGTGCACTTATCCCAGCGCTTTCTCCAGGTCTCCGATCAGATCTTCCACGTCCTCTATGCCGACGCTCAGGCGGATGAGGCCGTCGTCGATGCCCAGGGTGCGGCGGGCATCGGCAGGAAGGCTCGCGTGCGTCATGATCGCGGGGTGCTCGATCAGGCTTTCGACGCCTCCCAGGCTCTCGGCAAGACTGAAGAGGTGCACACGCTCGAGAACCGCGCGTGAGGCTTCAAGCCCACCCTTGACGACGCAGGAGATCATGCCGCCGAAGCCGCCGCACATCTGGCGTCGGGCGAGTTCGTGCTGCGGGTGGCTGGGAAGGCCGGGGTAGATGACGCGCTCGATCTTCGGATGCACTTCGAGCCATCGGGCGATGCGCAGGGCGTTTTCGCAATGGCGCTGCATGCGGACATGAAGGGTCTTGGTGCTTCGGAGCATCAGGAAGCAGTCGAGCGCGCCGGGAACGGCGCCGACGGCGTTCTGGACATAGCGCAGCCGCTCAGCCAGCGGCTCATCACGTGTAATCAATGCACCGGCGACAAGGTCGGAATGCCCGCCGATGTACTTGGTGCAGGAATGCAGAACAATGTCAGCGCCGAGGGAAAGCGGAGACTGGAGATAGGGAGAGGCAAAGGTGTTGTCGACCACGAGCAGGGGCCGTTGAAGCGGTGTACCGAGGGGACCGAGCGTGGCATCGGTCGCACCGGAAGGGGTAATGGTCGCGGCGAATTCATCGACAAGGCCGCGAACGGCCTTGATGTCGATCACCTTGAGCATGGGGTTGCTCGGGGTTTCGAGCCACACGAGGCGGGTTTCGGGGCGGAAGGCGGCCTTGACCTGACCGAGGTCGGTCATGTCAACGCGGGTGCAGGCAATTCCATGGTGGCGATAGACCTTGTCGACCAAGCGAAAGCTGCCGCCGTAGACATCATCGGAGAGGACGATGTGGTCTCCCTCGCGGAGCTGGTGGAGGACACAGTCCATCGCACCAAGGCCGGAACTGAAGCAGAGACCGAAACGGCCACCCTCAAGCGCGGCGAGGTTGGCTTCAAGGGCCGCGCGCGTAGGGTTTTTTGACCGGGCATAGTCGTATCCGTCTTTTACGACTCCGGGTGAGTTCTGGACAAACGTGCTGGTGAGGTAGACCGGCGTCATAATCGCGCCGGTGGTCGGGTCGGGGCGCTGGCCGGCGTGGATGGCGCGTGTACCGAATCGTTGGTCAAACATGCGTGCCTCGTTGTCTACACGGGTCAGGAAACCGTGAGGATATACCCAAATCGGGCGAGATAGGGCGGCATGAGCCGCAGTGCCCGATGGGCCGTGTGAAGCGGTGCGTACGCTTCGCGGCGAGCAGGGAAACGCTGACACGGGCAAGACGTGACGATGACCGCCGGGCCGGAAGAAATTTCGATTGCCGTCGCCAGGCTTCGGGCCGGGGGCGTCGTGGCGTTTCCGACCGAGACGGTGTATGGCCTTGGGGCTGATGCGCTTCGAGTAGAGGCGATCGCACGGGTTTTTGCGCTCAAGGGTCGGCCTTCGACCAATCCGCTGATCGTGCATGTGTGCGATGAAGAGATGGCGCGAACACATGCGGCATCGTGGCCCGAGCGTGCGCGGCGGCTCGCCGCGAGGTTCTGGCCCGGGCCGTTGACGATCATTGTCGACCGTGGGAGGCTGATTCCGCCGGTGGTGACGGCGGGGGGGGCGACGGTGGGGATGCGTTGTCCGGCCCATCCGCTGGCGCTGGCATTGATCGAGACCTTCGGTGGGCCGCTGGTTGGGCCGAGTGCGAACCGGTCGGGGGGGCTTTCGCCGACATCCGCAGCGCATGTCGCCGCGGCGTTCAGCGCTGACGATGTCTACGTGCTCGACGGCGGGGTGTGCCAGGCGGGGATCGAATCAACCGTGGTGTGGGTCGCCGCAGGGCCGGTGCGGGTGCTTCGCCCGGGCGTGATCGGTGCCGAAGCGATCGAGCTGGAACTGGGCGAGCCGGTAGAGACGGTGACCGCAAGCGCGGAAGATAGGGAAGTTGTCCTCAGCCCCGGGATGCACGAGCGGCACTACGCGCCTGCTACGCCGTGCATGCTTGCGGATGCGGCCGACATGGCATCGGTCGGTGATATGGATGTGGTGGTTGGGTTTGTTTCGCCGAAGCGGACCTGCCGGTTCTTTGTGGCGATGCCCAATGCCGCACGAGCGTATGCCGCGAGGCTGTATGCCGCATTGCACGAGGCGGATGCAGCCGGCGGGGCGCGGATTGTGATTGAGCGCCCGCCGGCGGTGGGGGCGACGGCGGAGGAGACGGCGATCTGGCGTGCGGTGGGCGATCGGCTTCGTCGGGCGTGTGCGGCTGAAGGCAGGGCGTGAATCATCCGATAACGCGTGTGGGTGGTGTCGCGCGGGCGGCGCTACGCTTGCCGTCCGCGGAGGGGAATCCAACACCGCATCATGACAAGGACCTGCGCATGAGTCTTCGCATCGCCCTAGCTCCCGGAGACGGGATCGGCCCCGAGATCATGGAAGCGACGTTGATGGTGCTGCACGAGATGGGCGTGGGGCAGCACGTGACGTTCGTGCCGGTGGAGATGGGCAAGGCGGTGTTCGACCGAGGTGAAAGCCGCGGGATGACGGAAGCCGCCTGCCGCACGGTTGAAGAGTGCGGGCTGGTGCTCAAAGGCCCGATGGAGACGCCTAAAGGCGGCGGCGGCAAGAGCATCAACGTCTCGCTTCGGAAGATGTATGGCGCGTTTGCGAATCTTCGGCATTTTCGAACATTGCCGGGCGTGGAGACCGTGTACAGCCGAGCGGGGGTAAACGTCAATTTTTATATCGTGCGTGAAAACATCGAAGACACCTATGGTGGAATCGAACATCGGCTGACCAATGACGTGATCGAATGCAAGCGGCTGATCAGTGCGCCGGGGTGCGACCAGGTGTCACGGTTTGCATTCGAGACAGCACGTGCCTCGGGCATCACCAAGGTGCATTGCGGGCACAAGGCCAACATCATGAAGATGACCGACGGCCTGTTTCTCGAGCGATTCCGCGTGATCGGGCAGGATTATCGGGAAATCGAGATCGCCGATGTAATTGTCGATGCGTTGTGTATGAATCTGGTGATTAGGCCGCAGCAGTATCAGATGATCGTGCTGCCGAATCTGCAGGGCGATATCGTGAGCGATCTCGCGGCGGGGCTGGTGGGCGGGCTGGGGTTTGCGCCCAGCGCCAACATCGGACAGCAGGTGAGCATTTTCGAGGCCGTGCACGGCACCGCGCCGGACATCGCCGGCAAGGGGATCGCCAACCCGACGAGCCTGCTGCTCTCGTCGCTCATGATGCTCCGGCACATCGGGTTGCTCAAGCAGGCGGCGATGCTGGAGAACGCGATGCTCGCGACGCTGGAAAGCGGCGTGCGGACGGGGGACTTCGGCAACCCCGCAAAGGAGCCTGTAGGAACCGCGGCGTTCGCCAAGGCGATCATCAGCCACCTGGGCAAGGCGCCGTCGAGCGTCTCGCCGGTGCCGGTGCCGGAGCAGGATGTGCCGACATTCGTGCGCCAGGCGCGACCGCTGAACAACCCGATGCTTCGGACGTTTACGCAAGTCGTCAATCGTGTCGTCGGATGCGATGTGTATATCGACGCGACGCACGGGCCGACGGAGATCGCGACGATACTCGGCTCGCTCGCCGAGCCGTCGCCGTTCCGGCTGACGATGATCTCCAACCGCGGGACGCAGGTCTGGCCGACAGGCTCGGTGTATACAGAATGCGTAGATTATTACCGCGTGCGCTTCGAGTTGAAACCCGGCATGGCGGAGAAGGTTCTCGGGCAGGCGCCCGCGATCGCGCTGCTCGGTCGCATCGCCGAGCGGTTCTTCGTGACCGATTTTCAGGTGCTGCGCGAGTTTGACGGTCGACCGGGATATTCGCTGGCGCAGGGGCAGTAAGCGCGACACACACGGGGTTGCGACAAAAGTGAAACCGGCCCGGAAGTTCCGGGCCGGTCGAGTGATCGCATGGGTCATGCACTCGGGCAGGCGCCGAAACCGGCGTGCCCGGTGCGCGCCAGCCGGATCAGCGGCGGCGACGCACACCAGCGACGGAGAGACCCGCACCGATGACGAGGATGCCCGCGGGCGTCGGAACGACGCGGACCATCATGTCATCCATGAATGCGCGGCCGTCGCGCTCGGTGAGGGCGAAATAGTCGGTGCCGAGGTTCATGTTCCAGGAGTTGACACCGCCGAGGTTGGCATTGGTGAGCGTCACTGCGCCGAACGATGTCGACCAGACAAGCGCGTTGGACGAGTTGTAGATGGACGCCGAGCCGCCGACGCCGTCATACCGCAGAACGGTTTTGATCCACGAGCCGACGAGCGAAGCGTCGGTATGAAGAGCGGTGCCGGAGTATGTCTGCGACCAGTTGACCCCGGCGCGGACGGAGCCGTCTCCGCTGATGGTCATGCCCAGCGTGGTGCTTCCGAGCGTGGCAGTGCCCGAGTTCGTGGCATAGATGCCGTACAGACGGTTGGGCTGGCTGCCCTGTTCAATGTACATCCACACGGACATTTCCAGAGGCGTGGCCGCCGTGATCGCACCGGCCTGACCGTCGAAAGCGCGCCGTACGCTGTAGAAGCTGGCCGCGGTCGATCCGTTCTCCCACGCAAGGCTCTGGCTGCCCGTGCGCGGGAAGTTGCCCGAGACGCCCTGGCTCACACCGGCCCCTGAGCCGTTCACCCAACCATCCTGGCCGGCGAGGGTGCCGGGGTTGATGGCCGGCGACTCAAAACCGGTACTGTAAATCGTGGATGCCCCCGCCGATGCGGCCATGGCGGCAACCAACACACCAACCGTGCACATAATCCCCTGACGCATGGTCTCCTCCAATCTGCTCAAAACATTTCAGCGACACACGCTGTCGAACCTGCGGGATCACGCACCAACCGATACACAACGCCAGACCGGTACTACCCGCACCAGTGAAAATGCCAGAAGCGGGCAGAATGTCCATGAAAACCTGGATTTGGTGGGCGATTTTCCGGAGAAGTGGTCTCAACACGTTGAAAACGAACATTCGACGCTCACATGCAAGCGGATTGAGCGAGGGAGTGAGGCGGTTGAACCTGATTCCCATTGTCCTTCGATCGGTCTTTGATCGATGAATTTGGGAACACTGCGCAAACTTGGCAATTATCCGGTGCGAATGCGGACATCGGGCAGAAGCGTGGGTTCCATTTTTCTGGATAAGTTCGGATGCCGTGAGAACGCGGGCCATGTTCTGGTTGCAGAACATGGCCCACTGGAAGAGTCGAGTCATGCGACTCGGGTGCAGGATGACACGCGGAGATCAGCGGCGGCGGCGCATCACGCAGGGGGTCGCCAGGGCAAACGCCGCGAGCACACCCGGCGCGGGAACGACCCACACCAACCCGGCATGCCACCCGAGACCTGTCGCGACGAGTGAGACTTGGTATCCGTCGTTCGGGTCGAAGGTGAACAGGTTGCCGCCGACGCCGATGTACCAGAAGAGGTCGCGCTTGGCGTCATAGGCGAGTCCGCCGTTATCGATGAAGTTGGGATTGAAATAGATTTCCGTAGCCATGCCCGTGACGCGGTCGAGGCTGAAGAGGTTGCCCGGCCAGCCTGCGGCAGCACCGACCACCATGTCGCGCTTGGTGTCGTAGGCAAGCCCATCGAGGTCGGCGCCGCTGTTGGCGCTCAGCATGGTGGATGCACCCGTGCCGGAATCGATGGAGAAGAACCCCTTGGCGATGACAGCCTGCCCGCCGTAGAGGGTGCCCGTCGAGTCGTCGAAGGCGAGGCCGGTCATCCAGGGGCGGCCGTGCGGGCCGACCAGCGTGGCCGCGCCGGTCGCACGATCAACCGTATACAAGTTGTTGTTGTTGAAGCCGGCAGCCATGTACATCGTGCCTGTCGCGGCGTCGAAGGCGAGGTCGCCGAAGGCAAAGTTGGTGCCGAGCGGTCCGATCGTCGTGAATGTCAGGGTATCGGGGTCAATGGCGACAAGCTCATTGCCCTGATTGACGGTGTAGAGCACATCCGCGTGTGCAGCACCGACCGAGGCGCCGACGATCAAACCGAACAAAGCGATGCGTTTCATGTCTTGGTCTCCTCTCTCTCTCCACCTCTCTCAAGGTGCGGGTGCGCGTGCGGCACAAGCTCGCTCGCGCCCAGCGTGATCTGCTGTGCGGCCGCACGGCGACAGCTCGGCCCAAGCTGGGCCGAGCCGCGCCGATCTGCGGATCAAGGGCAGGGGGCGACGAAGATGTCGAGGTAATAGAAGAAGTCGGCGGCGTCGATCTGGCCGTCGGGTACGCCGTACGAAGGGTCGTTGGGGTCGCTCGATCCGGTCATGTCGGCGATGGCGAGATTGCCCGCGGCGAACTGATCGAGGAAGAAGAAGAAGTCGGAAGAATCCACGACGCCGTCGGGAACGCCGTAGCCGGGATCATTCGGATCGCTGGATGACGACAGGTCGGCCGGGCAGTTCGTGCCGCCGACCTCGGCCTCAAACGATGTCACGGTGAGGCGATTGCCGTCGAACTGGCCCGTGCCCATGATGCCCACGGCATAGACGCGATCGTTGTGGACGGCGATGTCTTCGCCGAGTCCTGGTGTGCCGATATAGAGCCAGCGGGGCATGCCGCCGGAGGTGAGGCTGGCGACGGCATAGCGAACGCTGTCAACGTGGTAGTTGTATCCCACCGCATAGATGTTCCCGGCGCCGTCGGAAGCGAGGCTGCGGACGGTGCGCACGGCAAATGCGGGCGAGCCGGCAGCGCTGAAAGTCTCGTAGTGACGCCAGCGCTCAACGCCGGAAGGCGTGAGGCTGACGATGAACATTGCTTCAATCGACGAGGGGCTGCTCTCGACGACTTTCCCGCCGGCATAAATATTGCCGTCGCTGCCCCAGATCAGGGCGTTGACGCGGTCGGCAAGACCGGCCGTGCCGTAATAGCGATACTCCCACCGCTCGTCGCCGTCCGGCGTCAAGGAGACAACAAAGAAAACGCGCCCCTCCGCGATGTCGTCGATGCGGCCACCGGCATAGATATTGCCGTCACCCCCGATAGCCAGGCCCATCGCCTCGTTCGAATGCGTCGCGGAAGTGCCTTGCGTCATGTAGGCCCAACGCTCGTCGCCATCGGCGGTGTAGCTGAGCACAAGGAAGCGCATCGCGGCGCGTCCTGCGATATAGATATTGCCGGAGGCATCGGCCTGCACGCGCCAGCCCGTGGCGATGCCGTCGGTATCCGGGGGAATCCACTGGCGCTGCCAGCGAACCTGCCCGGAAGTGGTCAGGCTCATGGTGCCGACGCGCGATTGCGCATTGGTCATGCCCTGCCCCTGGTAACTGCCCGTCAAGTAGACGTGGCCATCAGGGCCAACGGTGATATCGGGGCCGAAGCAGCACCACAGCCCCTGCCCCTCCCAGAGATAATCCCAGCGGAAGTTGCCGTCTTTGGTGAGCGAGAGCACGCCGAGCGCCCGGTCGTTCCCCGGAAGATCAGTCTCTGAAGTGATATAAAGGTTGCCCTCGGCATCTGCCGTGATGGCGTCGCCGATGTCGAAGCTGCCGCCGTTCTCCCAGACGTAGTCCCAGAGCTGGGTGCCGTCGGGGGCGATGGCGACCACCAGCAATTTGATGGGGCTGTCGTTGTAACGACCTGTCGCATAAATGGTGCCGTCCGGGGCGACATGGATGCTCCGGGTATGGCTGGGGACTTCGCTCCCCCAGGAACCCCCGGGGTGCTGGTAGATCCACTCCGGGGCTTCGACGGTCTGGGCCGAAGCGGTGCCGGAGACTGCGACGGCCGCGACGGCTCGGGTCAGGTTTGATGCGAGCATGCGGCGGTGTGTCGATCGAGGCATGGGTTTCTCCGATAAATCGGGTCGGTTTTGCCCGACGTCGGGCGTTCTGTTTGAAATCTACAGATTCCTGAGAGCGCAGTCAATACATCTTTGCGGATTCTCTAAAGAATTTGCAAAAACCTTCGGAAGCGAGTACGATGTACGCACAAGCACGCCGTGTGTTAGGATGGCATCGCCTTAGATATCCAAACGAAATGCAATCATGACTGTCGCGAATACACAATCCGAGACGTTCCAGAACGAGGTCGCCGCGGTGCTCAACAACATTCAGAGCACGCTTTCGGCATTGACCGCGACGCTCGAAGGCGGCCCGACCAAACCTCAGGAACTGGCGCGCCTGCTCAAGCTTGATAAGAGCCTCGCGTGGAAGGTCCACCGGATCATGCAGAGCAATGATCCGTTCGCCGCGGCGAGGCTGGTTCCCGGATCTGCCGGCGTCGCAATTCTTGCCGATGCCGTGCGCAAGCACACGTCAGACTCTCTTGCGGACGCGGTGACAGATGCCTTTGAAGCATTTGAGAGCCTGGTCGAGCGGCACGCGGGCGACCGGGGCACTTTTGAGTTGCTGGTGAGCGGTTTTCGCCCGGACGGTAGGAACGAGATCGACATTTCGCACCGTCGCAACGCCTTTGTGGGCAATAGCGCGATTCTCGGATTGCAATCGCGATTGACCAACGTGCTGAGCATTCTTCAACCTGCAGAAGAAGAATCCAAACTCGACATGGTGAAGGTGGGTGTGGTGCTCAACCTGCGCCGCCTGCGGCCGGATGTTTTTGCGCCGGTCTGGCGCGTGCGATATCACGAAGGGCCGGATCGTAAACTGCTCGCTCGGAGGGGCGAACCGCTCGAACCGACGCTCGAAGTGCCGGGCGCGGGGTTCGGCGTGCCGCTGTTGTCTAAGTTCTCTTCCGATGCCATTCCCCCGCTGCGGGCCGTGAACATGCCCAACGGCCTTGTGGACGTGGAATTGACACAAGGTGATGTGGGCGACACAGGCGCGTTGACGATGGTCTTCGCCGAGGTCTATCGGGCCATGGCCGATCGGTATGCCAGCGAAGGCGATCGACATTTCGACATCATTCATCGACCGTACATTCCGACGGAAGTGCTGGTGCAGGATCTGTTCATTCGGCGGGGCACGTTTCCGCGGGTGCGCCCGGAGCTGGCGGTCTATCACATGTTTGACCCCGCGCTTGAGTTGGGCGCGCCGCTGCCGGAGCGTTATCGCTTGCCCATGTCGATTCCCGTCGAGCATGTGGGCCTGGGGCCGGCGTTCTTCCGCTCGCCCGACCTGCCGCAGTACAGCGCTCTGCTCACGCACGTTTTCGGGACAGTGGGGTGGGATGCCTCGCAGTTTGATCTCTACCGTGTGCGGATTCCGTATCCGATTCAGCCCTCGGCCTCGGTCATTCGGTTCGAGTTGCCTTTTAAGGCAGACCTTGCGCGGTGATCGAAGGCCGCGAAGCACACAAGAACCGCCTGCATTGACGTGCAATACCCGGCGTCGGCGACACGCGGTCCAAGGCCGGGTGTCTGACCTGCGCTCGTCTCGGAGCGGCCCGTACGCGGCGAATCGGGACGGATAGCGCGCGAGGCTCGCACAAAACGACCCCGGCCGGCCCCGCGCGCGGCCGGAGGGGGCAGGATTGTGCACTTCCATATCCGATTTGTAACGGGCGATTTTGCGCGCCTGCGAACCCCGCTGTGCCTCTCTTCGAAGTACAATCCCATCAACGGCCGATGGGTCTTGGTGGACGGGGACAGTTCTTCTCTAGGGTTTCCACCTGTCTACAGTTTGGCATCGGATCGTGTTTGGGTAGTATTGGTGTGAACGCGGAGTTTGTAGAGGACATCTGCACGTTGCGCTGATCGTTCGTATCAGCAGAATTACGGAGGCCATCGATGCTTCGATCGAGTAACCCGGCAATGAAGGTGTTTGAGGCCCCACAGCGGTGGGATGACCTCTCCGGCAGCGGCCCTGCCGCAAAAACCCGATCGGGCCAGATGACAATGGGTGGCACCCTTCAGGCGACGGCCATTCAGCTTGGGTGCGCACTTGTCGGCGCGATTGCCATGTGGATCGCTTTCGCCAAGGGGGCAATGGGTGCCGGTGGCGCGATGCCGATCACGGTCGGCATCATCGGTTTCCTGATCATCGGCGGGTTCATTCTCGCCCGCAAGCCGCAGGCGGCGATCGTGATGGGGCCGATTCTCTCCGCCGCGTATGGTGCGGTCGCGGGGGCAATGTCGTATGCCGTGGCAATGGCCGTCGGCGCGATGATGGCGAAGAACCCTGAGCTTGTCGGCGCGGATCAGACGTGGACTCGCGAAGCATTGGTTGCGCAAGGCTCAGTGGTGATTTTGCAGGCGATGCTGCTGACGATCGGCGTTGCACTCGCCATGCTGGCTATCCGTGCTTTCAATCTCTTCCGCGTCGGTGGCACATTCGCCAAGATCGTGATGATGTGCACGATGGCGGTCGGTTTCCTGTATATCGCCAGCATTCTGCTCCGGCTGATTACCGGCGGCGGGTTTGCCTTCATCCACTCGACAGGTCCTATCGGCATCGCCTTCAGCGGCTTTGTCGTGGTACTGGCATCGATCAACCTGCTCATGGCCTTCCAGAGCGTTGAGGACGGCGTTCGCGACGGCCAGCCCAAGTTCATGGAGTGGTACGCGGGATATGCCGTCGTTTCGACGATCATCTGGCTGTATATCGAGATTCTCCGCCTGCTGTACAAGCTCTACGTCATCTTCGGCTCGCGGGAGTAAACGCAGA
Source organism: Phycisphaeraceae bacterium (assembly GCA_019636695.1). Taxonomy (GTDB): domain Bacteria; phylum Planctomycetota; class Phycisphaerae; order Phycisphaerales; family UBA1924; genus JADLCM01. The sequence goes on along the minus strand of JAHBXD010000002.1, from coordinate 488,721 downwards.
TCGACTTCTTTCGAAGGGCTTGGCAACTGCCAGGCCCTTTTTTTATCAGCGCAATCGCAACATCGGGGCGCCTTGACCCGCGGCCGCGGCGATGTCATGACGACGGCGAGAGCACCTGTCCTGCCACGCGGGAGGGCACGATGGCTGCGGTCAATGTCGAAATCGGCGAACACCTGTGAGCAGGCATGTGACCCCTGCATCGCGGCAGGCGTCGATTGTGTCCTGATCGCGCTTCGAGCCGCCGGGATGAACAATCACTCGCACGCCCGCCTCGATCAGCAGTTTCGGACCATCCGCGAAAGGGAAAAACGCATCTGAAACCGCCACACCACCCTTGGCTCGCGCGCCGGCCTTCTCGATCGCGATGCGGCAGGCCGCGAGGCGATCCATCTGCCCCGCGCCGGCGCCGAACAGCATGGCGGCTGGCGGTTCGCTTGCCCGGCTTGCACCATCGGGAGTCAACGCATCAGTCGATGGTGTTGCATCGCCGCCGATGACCACCGCATTGGATGTAAGCGATCGAACAACGACTTCCATCACCGCCGCGGTATGAAGCTGCGCCTTCGTCGGCACAGGCCCGGCCGCGTGTTGCCAAGTCGATGGCCGTGGAGGGCTGGTGTCCCGTTCCTGGATCAGTGCGCCCCCTGGGATGGTCCGGATTTCCAGCGAACCGGGTTCTTGGGGAGTGATCGGGCCGATCTCGAGCAGTCGCACGAGTTTCCATCGGCTTTGCAATAGTTCCAACGACTCAGGTGCAAACGACGGGGCGATCACGACTTCGAGATACATTCCCTCGCGGGTCAGGCGTTCGGCGGTCAGCACATCCACGGGTTCAGACAACGCGATGATCCCGCCGTATGACGCAATGGGGTCGCCGCGCAAGGCAGCGTCCGCGGCCTGTGGCAGGTCGCGAGCAAGCGCCAGGCCACAGGGGTTCGTGTGCTTCACAATGCAGGCCCCTGCGGCTGAGGTATCGACCGCGCGCAACGCTCGAATCGCCTCAACCGCGGCGGAAGCATCGGCGAGGTTGTTGTAACTCAACGGCTTGCCGTGCATTTGGTGCGCGGTCAGCACGCTCGTACCCCCCCGGACGGGTGGGGCATACGCCGCGGCCGCCTGATGGGGGTTCTCGCCGTATCGAAGCAAAGACACCCTTTCGAGGGGAAGCACCATCTGCGTCGGCAGGTGGGCTGCCTGAGTCGCATCCCCTGAAATAGGGGTGTCTCTTCCCATATTCGCAGGATCGTGCTCGCTCAACCACATGCTGATCGTGGCGTCATAGAACGCTGTCCTTCTGAAGGCAGCTCGTGCCAGTCGCCGCCGGAACTCTCGCGTGGTGCATCCTGCGTGTGCATGCAGCTCTGTCAATAGTTCCGCGTACTGGGCGGGGTCAGTCACGACGCAGACCCAATCCGCATTTTTTGCTGCTGATCGGATCATCGCCGGTCCGCCGATGTCGATCTGCTCGATGGCTTGGTCAAGGGTAATCCCTGGTTGTGAGATCGTAGATTCAAACGGATAAAGGTTGATGCAGACCAGGTCAATTCCCCTGATCTGGTGGGTCTGCAAGGCATCACAGTGACTCGCAAGGTCGCGGCGGGCGAGGATTCCGCCATGCACCGCCGGGTGAAGGGTTTTGACCCTTCCGTCCAAGATCTCGGGAAAGCGGGTCAGGTCTTCTACGGATGTGACGGGTGCACCGGCATCGTGCAGCACCTTCGAGGTTCCCCCGGTCGAGATGATCTGCACGCCGTGTGCCGCAAGGCCGCGAGCCAATTCAAGCAGGCCGGTTTTATCGCTGAGCGAGATGAGTGCGGTACGGACGCGGACAAGGTCGGTCATGGCGCAATGGTTGCACCGCGCATGTCTCTTGGCGCGTCAGGGTGTCGTTTCCGTCGCGATTGGGCCGTGGTACGCAGATTGCGGAAGACGGGGGGGCAATGGGTACTACGGCGGCGCGGGTGCCGCCGGCGACGGTGTGTCGGCGCTACGGCCCCGAGGAGAGCCAGTCCATGGCGAATCTTGCGCTGCAATCGGCATCAACGGCGCTGACCGCGCTCAACACGCAGCTGGATGTGACAGCGCACAATCTGGCCAACATCAATACGGCTGGGTTCAAAGGCAGCCGCGTGAACTTTCAGGATCTCTTGTATGTGGAGCGCGCCCAGCCGGGGGTCGAGAACTCGGTCGGCGATTCGCGGCCCATCGGGCTGTATGTCGGGCTTGGTGTCAAAGTCAGCGGGACGCAGTTTGACATGGGCACGGGGCCGGCATTGACGACCAATCGCCCGCTTGACGTGATGATCAACGGCGAGGGATTTTTTCAGTTCGATATCGGTGACGGGCGGATCGGCTATTCGCGGGCGGGCAATTTTGTCCTCAACCGCGACGGTGAGGTCGTGATGGCCAGCGACCCGGGCCGACGGCTCGAACCCAGAATAAACGTCGGCGAGAATGTCGAGCAGATTGATATTTCCAATGACGGCCGAATCTACGTGCTTCGAGCAGGGGAGACCGAACCGGAAGAAGTCGGCAGAATTGAATTGGCGACATTCGCCAATGTCGCGGGGTTGCAGCCGCTGGGCGGCAACCTGCTCGGTGAAACCGCAGGAAGCGGACCGCCCGTCACAGGCCCGGCGGGCGAGGAGCACCGCGGGTCATTGCTCCAAGGGATGCTCGAAGGCTCCAACGTCGACCCGACGCGAGAGTTGATCGAGTTGATCCGGACGCAACGCGCATTTGAAATGAACAGCCAGTCAATTCGTGCGGCGGATGAGACCCTGAGATCGGTCGCGCAGTTGCGTCGCTGATCGTCGTAAGCGCCGTCGCCATGCCGGAGGCGGGAGAAGGCACATTCACGCAGCGGAGCAATACATGAGCAGTCGCGGAATATGCCTGCCACGATGGATGGCCGTGTTCGGTGTGCTCGCGGTGCTTCTGCCGACGATCGCGAGGGCCGACGGCATGGTCGAACTCCGGTCGGTCGCCAGGCTGATCGAGGGGCGCCCGGTGCTGCTGAAGGATGTCGCCGAGCTGTCCGGTGCTGATGCGCTGGCGCTTGCGGATGTGGTGATGCTCGAACATGCCGCGGTCGGACGCGCCGCCGGCGCTCGCTGGGTCGAGTTGAGCATCAGCGACGTGCAGTCGCGGCTACGCGCCCATGATCCCGCAGCGCTTGCCCGGGTTGTTCTTCGCGGTCGCGCATGCGCCGTGATCGAAGTTGTCGCCTCGACCCCGGTCGAACGCGCTGCGCCTGCGCCAGAACCGGGATATGTCCGCAGCGCGCCGGGCACCATCGGTGACCTGATCGAGCGCACAATCGCTGAAACACTGCTCGTGCCGCTGAGCGATGTTCGCTGCGTCTTCTCTCCTGCGGATAGGGAACTGGTTACGCGGCCCGTCGGCACATGGTCGATGGATATCAGGGTCTGCGGCAGTTCATCTCGACTTCCCTTGGCGATCAAGGCGTTTGACGGTGAATTGCTGATGCATGATGCCACGATCAGGGTCGATGTTCAGGTGCGTCGCGATGTCGTCGTTTCCGCCGCGCCCGCCGGCCGAGGCCAGGTCGTCAGTCAAGGGGCTTTCGCCATCACCGAACAGTGGCTTGCACCGTCGGTGAGGCCGGTCGCGCCCACGCAGGCGTTCGGGCAGGAACTGCGCACGGCGGTGAACGCCGGAGCAGTCATCGAAGAACGCCACCTTGTTCCGCCGCTGGTAATCGCCCGAGGCGATCGGGTTGTGGTGCACGTGGCAAGCGGAACCGTGTTGATCGAAGAACACGCCCGGGCGTTGCAGGCGGGGCGACTGGGCGATGTGATCGATCTCGAGCCGCTCGACGGATCGCGTCGGCGCCTTCGCGCGCGTGTGCAGGGTCCGGGTCGTGCGGCCATCGCATCGATCAAGGAGGAACAACAATGACAGCATTGGTACGCCGGGCAACACTGGTTCTTGTTGCGGCATGCGGCGCTGCCGCGTACGGACAGAGCCTATTCCAGCGTGAAGTCGGCGTGCCCCTCGACATCACCGGGCAGCCGGATTACGGCGCTTCGCTGCGAAGCATGAGCATGTTCGCAATCGAGGCGCCTCGGCCTCGTACATTCGCCGTGCACGACCTGGTGACGATTATCATCAACGAATCAAGCCGTGCCGCTTCAGAGCAGACACTCGAAACCAAGAAGAACTCGAACGCGACGGCATCGATCGATGCCCTGCTCGATCCGATGGAGCTTGTCGAGCTTCGCCTGCGCCCCGGACTTGATCAAGGGGTCACACTCGCCAAACTGGCCGCCAAGCGCGATTTCAAGGGCGAGGGCGACTATGCCAGAACCGATCGTTTTGAAGCCCGAATCACGGCCCAGGTGATCGACGTCAAGCCCAACGGCACCATCGTGCTCGAAGCCCGCAAGCAGATCGTGCGCGACGATGAAATCACCACGATCGTGCTCAGCGGCATCTGCCGGCGGGAAGATATCACCAGCGCCAACACGGTGCTCAGCACGCAGTTGGCGAATCTTTCTCTCATGCAGCACAACGAAGGAAAGGTACGCGAAGCCGCTCGAAAGGGCCTCTTGACGGAAATATTCGACACCCTGTTCAGTTTCTGACGACCTCCGGTCTCGTCGGCCGTGCGGCACGGCGTTTGCGTCAGCAGCACCCTGCGGAACATACATGGCATCCGGCGTGCGAACGAAGCGCACGCCTTGCGCTGGAGGATCCGGAGCATGCACATTCGACGCGTGGTCGTGCTCGTCATTGCGATGGTCTTGCTGCTTTGCACGCCGCTGGCTCGTTCTACCACCGTGCGCGACGCCTGCCGCATCAGCGGCCAGGGCGTCAGCGTGATTCAGGGCTTGGGCATCGTGACGGGCCTCCGCGGCACAGGAGATTCAGGCAAGGATCTTGCCCTCGCGCTCCCGTTGGCCGAAGTGCTGAAAAACAATGGTCTTCAAGTGCCCGACCTGGCCGCTTTGCGCAACAGTCGTTCGGTCGCGCTCGTCATGGTCACCTGCGAAACGCCCGCCGAAGGCGCCCATCCGGACGACCGCTTCGATCTCATTGTGACAACGCTCCACAGCGCCACAAGCCTCGCCGGGGGTGAACTGTATCTCAGTCCGCTGACCGGGCCCTACCGGGGCGCACCGGTCTATGCCATGGCGTCAGGCACGATTGAGCTGGATGACCCCACCTCACCCACACGCGGCAGGGTGCGACACGGCGCAAAGATGATCAAGCCCATACTTCCCCCGCCCGTGGGCGATATTTTCGACCTGATCATTCAGCCCCGCTATGCGGGATATGCCTCTTCCGCGCACATCGCCAGCCGCATTCGCGATGAGTATCTGCTGCGTCCGCAGGGCCACGATGACCTCGACCCCATCGCGCAGGCGCTCGATGACCGCACCATCCGCATCACCGTGCCTCCGGCAGCCCGTGCCCGTCGCAGTGAGTTCATTGCTGACATCATGGGAACCGCGATCGACCCCACGCAGATGAAACTCGCCGCCAAGGTGATCGTGAATCGTGCATCGGGCGCGATTATCGTGACAGGCGACGTCGAGATCAGCCTGGTGGCGATTACCCACCGAAACCTGGTGATTCGCCGGCTCGTGCCGCCACCGGAGCCGACGCCCGCCGATCCGATCATCGAGACCGATCGGGTGATCGGCATCGGCTCAGGACGACCGCGCGATCGAGCGCGCCTTGATGACCTGCTCAATGCGCTCAAGCAACTCAATGTGCCCGTGGATGAGCAGATCCAGTTGCTCCAGATGCTACACAAGACCGGGCGCCTTCACGCGGAACTGATCGTCGATTGACCGGAGATCCATCACCAAGCGCATCACACGCCCATGCATGCAACACAGCACCGCTCGAACCTGAATCAACCATGACCACACCTCTGCACACAATCACGCCAGGGTCTGAGCCGCTTCGCGGAGCGACTTCCGCAATGGACCGATTGCCCGATGCCGATTTTCGACAAGTGCTCACGCAGTTCGCATCATCAGTTGCGCCGGTTGCCCGAGTCGAGGCGGGCGAGGGCGGACCATCCGAGTCATCACGGGCTATTGCCGAAGATCTCGTCGCGGTGACATTCGTGCAGCCTCTGCTCCGCCAGATGCGGGAGATGCAGCAGTTGCCGCCGCCGTTCGGCCCGGGCCAGGCCGAGAAGCAACTCTCCGCGCTCATGGATGAGCGACTCAGTACGCAGATCGTGCGCGCTTCGCGATATCCGCTTGTCGATCGACTCGCAGCCGACATTGACCGCATGGGCGCTGCGGCGGCTGGCGCGCGGTTTGCGGACCAACCGCAGACCGTCGATCGCGGGAGCTTCGCACGATGACCACGACCAGCCATGTTCATGTCGCCTGGGCCGTCGAGCTTGAAATGGCCCTCGCCGCGCTCATCGAGGCTCACGAGCAACTGCTTGATGTCGTCGGCAAACATCGGCAGGCCATCTCGCAGGCCGACCCTGCCGCGCTGCAGCAGTCTCTCGCGGCTCAGCAGGACCTGCTTCGACGCATTGCCGAGGCCGAAGCCGCTCGCCAGGCTCTTGTGCGAAGAATCATCGCCGCCGATCGCGAACTCGCTGCGGCGGATCGCGCGGGAAGCCCCACGCCACGAGTGACGCAACTGGCCGAACGCCTTCGGGGGGGCGCTCGAGATCGTCTGCTCGAACTCGGTTCGCGCCTGCGAACCCTGATCGAGCGCCTGCAGAGTGAGCAGCGATCCGTTCGCGTTGCGGCCGAATCGCTTGCAACGCATATGCAAGGTTTGGCAAGGCAGATCGGTCGGGCCTTTTCGCCCGCCGGCACCTACGGACCACGCAGCGCACACACAGGCGCCCCAGCCCTGACCCTCGACCTCCGAAGCTGATCCATGAGCCTGACCGCCGCCATCCAGATCGGGCATTCCGCGCTGACCGCAAGCCAGGTGGGTCTGCAGGTAGCCGGCAACAACATGGCGAATGCTGCGACGCCTGGATATACCCGCCAGATCGCGGCCCTCGCCCCGCAGGCCGGGCAGCGATTCGGCAATGTCTTTTTGGGGCGCGGCGTCGGCGTGCATGATGTCCGAAGGCAGATCGACGAAGCACTGCAATCAAGGCTTCGCGCAGGCATCTCTGATGCATCGGCTGCCCGCCAGCGCCTTGATATCGCCGGCGCTGTCGAGGCCACCCTCAACGAACTTTCCGGGAATGATCTCTCCTCGCAGTTCAGCGCCTTCTTCAACTCGTGGAGTGAACTGGCCAACCTGACCCAGGGCTCGGCCGTGGTCGTGCAGACAGGGGCGGCGCTTGCGTCATTCATGCGGCGAACGCGAGATGACCTGACGACGCTGCGCAGCCAAATCGATAATCAGGTCGGCGCGATGATTCTTCGGGCCGATGAATTACTGCGGCGGGTGGCCGGCCTCAACCGCCAGATCGTGACTTCGGAACTCGGATCTTCCGAGAACGGCGCTCTTCGCGATCAGCGTGATGAGGCGTTGTCATCACTCGCCGAACTGTTCGATATCGCAACCGTCGAACAGGCCGACGGGTCGGTCGATGTGCTTATCGGCTCGACGCCGGTGGTTCTGGGTTCGACATCCAAGGATCTCTCAGTTCGGCGCGTGACCGAGAACGGTCGCCTTGATATCAAGGTGCTGGCGGGTCGTGATGAACGCGAACTGGCGATCTCAAGCGGCGCGATCGGGGCGCTGCTCAGCGATCGTGCCGCTTCCATCAATGCAACAATCGATCATCTCGATACGCTCGCGTCACGACTGATCCACGAAGTCAACCGCCTGCACAGCGTGGCTTCTCCCGAAGGCGGCATGCACAGCGCTGTGGGTTTCCATGCCGTTGCCTCGGCCGATCGCTCTCGTGCTTTCAATGATCCGGCGAATACGGCATTTTCAGGGCTGCCCTTCTCGGTCGTCAGCGGCGGGTTCTATCTGCATGTGCGCCATCCCGCCAGCGGAGACGAACAGATCGTCCGCATCAACATCGATCTCGACGGCATCGACGCCTCCGGCCTGCCCGGAACGCATCACGACACATCGCTCGACGATCTCATCGCCGCACTCGACGCCGTCGGCGGCATCAACGCCGCGATGACGCCCGACGGTCGGCTCAGCATCACCGCGGCCGAAGGTTTCACGTTCAGCTTTGCCGACGATACATCCGGCGTGCTCGCGGTCTTGGGCGTCAATGCCTACTTCACCGGCACATCCGCCGCCGACATCGCCGTCAGCGATCTCCTGCTCGCCGATCCTTCCCGTCTCCATGCAGGGCGCCTGGTCGAAGGGCAGTTCGTGGCCAACAGCGCGGCGATCGGAATATCCGGCCTGCAAGATCGCGCACTCGAATCGCTCAACGGCCGCTCGCTCCGTCAGGCCTGGCAAGACCGCGTCCAGTCGCTCGCCGTCGAAGCCGAAGCCGCCGCCGGTCGCGCACACTCCGCCGACCTGGTGCAGCAGAGTCTCTTTGCCCAGCGTGCGGCGGTCAGCGGGGTCAGTATCGACGAAGAGTCGCTCAATCTCATGAACTTCCAGCGCCAGTATCAGGGCGCTGCGCGTCTGATCTCCATCGCCGACGAACTGCTCAAAACACTGATGTCCATCATCTGAATCGCCGCGGAGTCTCGCCGCAGCAGGTTTCGCCATGTCCACCTTCCCCATCGGCATCGCCCGCGTTCCCAATCTTCTGCTGAGCAGGCTCATGCTCGGCGGAATGATGCGCGGCCAGATCGATCTGGCTCGTCTTCAGGAGCAGCTCGCCACGAGCCGCCAGGTCAATCGCCCCAGCGATGACGCCGTCAAGGCCGCCTCGATCGCGCTCCTCAACGACCGAGCCGACCGCAGCGGCCAGCTCATCCGCAACCTTCAACATGCCGACGCCGCACTCACCGCCGCCGATCAGGCGCTCGCCGATGCGGGTGAACTGCTCCTCGAAGCCAAGACGATCGCTTCATCTCAGGTCAACTCCACCGCCGGCCCGACCGAGCGTGCAGCTCAGGCCAATGTGGTCGAAACGCTGATTCGTTCCCTTTACGCCGTGGCCACGCGATCGAGCGTCGCGGGATACATCTTCTCCGGTGCAAACCCCGCTTCGTCGCCCGTCGAAGCGTTCCAGGGCGGATATCGAACACTTGCTCGCGGCGAAGGTCTCCGAACCGATATCGGCGCGCATCTTGATGTGCCGATCACCTTGCCCGGAACAGCCTTGGGGTCAACTTCAGCCCGCATGGTCGGTCTGGTCGCCCACGAACCCGACCTTGCCCCCGATGTCCCGCTCCATGAACTCCGCGGCGCTCGCGGGCTTGGTGTTCGCCCCGGAGTCATCACGCTCACGGTCGACGCCGACGAACCGCGCACAATCGATCTCTCCGGGGTCTCGACCATTCGTGGCGTCATCGACGCGGTCACCAGCGCACTCCGCGCCTATGAAGCCGAAACCGGACGCTCCATTCTCGGCCCCGGCGGCGTGGGTGTCTCCGGTCGCGGACTGACATTCGACCTGCTCTCCGCCGCTCCCGATCCGGATCCCGTGCTTGCCTTCGGCGATATCGGCGCGGGCACCCTCGCGCAAGATCTTGGCCTCGCTCGGGCCGACGGCACACTGGCCTATTCCGCTGGTGGTGTCGTCACAGGCGATTCCGTAGCGCCCAACCTTTCATGGCTCACAGCGCTTGCCGACATCCCCGGCCTCTCCCTTCCCCTCGGGCCGATCCGCCTGCAGAACAACGGCCGCTCGGCCATAGTCGATCTTGCAAACGCCGAAACCATCCACGACATCCGCCGTGCCATCGAGGGGGCGGGCCTGGGTGTGCGTGTCGATATCGACGCCGATCGACTCGTCGTCGTCAACGAGGTTGCCAATGGCCGAGCACAGGCCATGAGCATCACCGAAGTCTCGGGCAACGGCGGCACGGCCTCTGCGCTCGGCATCCGCACGTTCGACCTCGGCACCCGCATCGCCGATTTCAACGACGGTCGAGGCGTCCAGATCATCACCGGGTCAACCGATCCGGTCACCGGCCTCCCTGCACCCGAACGTGACATCGACTTCACCCTCAGGCTCGGAAGCGGCGTCGAACTGCACATCAATCTCGCCTCTGAAAATGTGACCACGGTCGGCAGCCTCCTGCAAGCGATCAACAATCAAGCCGCAGCACAACTCGCGGCCCTCAGTCTCCCTTCCGATCTCATCCGTGCCGAACTCGGCGAAGACGCCAACGGCATCCGACTCATCCAAGATTCCGCACTGGGCGGTCGCATCGAAGTCATCGCACGAAACGGGTCACCCGCTGCTGAGCAGCTCGGGCTGCTCGACGCGCATTGGCATCCCGATCGCGCAACTTTGGCCGCTCCCGACCGCGCAACAGTGCGCGTCGACAACATCTTCACCCGGCTGATCGACCTCCGCGATGCCCTCCTCGCCGACGACACGGCTGGCATCACACTTGCTGGAGAGGGTCTCGACCGTGCCATCGACCAGACCGCCCAGACCAGGGGCCTCGTCGGCGGCTACGCACGCCGAATCGACGACCAGATTCGGCATATCGAGGATCGAACCGTGCTCGACGAAATCGTCCGAAGCCAACTCCAGGATCTCGACTTCGCCGCCGCGGCCAGCCGCTTCACGCTCCTCCAGACCCAGCTCGAAGCGGGCTACCGCAGCGCCGCTTCGATCGGTCGCATGACCCTGCTCGACTTTCTGGGCGTCTAGCCCATCAAGGCCCCCCCGGCCGACAGGCCGGAGATCGGGTCATTTCGCCGGCCCCCCCGAACGCGGCCTCGGATGGGGCAGACAGGACGTCACCGGATCAGGATGATCCGAGACGGCAACGGAGTGTCGGCCGCTGGACGGAGCGCACCATGGACGTGCGAACAACTCGCTTCGGTGTGATCGAAATCGCGGAGGATCGCGTGATCACCTTCCCCAAGGGCCTGCTCGGCTTCCCTGACCGGAAGCGGTTCTGCCTGCTCGAACCCGGGGAAGATGCCTGCTTCTTCTGGCTCCAGTCGCTCGACGAGCCGAGCCTCGCCTTTGTCGTGACCGACCCGGCCCTCTTCGTTCGAGACTACTCCGTTCCCATCCGGCCCGAGCAGATGGGCGAACTCGGCCTCGCTCGACTCGACGACGCTCAGGTCTTTGTCATCGTCAACAAGGTCAGCGATCACCTGACCGGCAACCTCCAGGGACCGGTGGTCATCAACACCCTCGCAAGAGTCGGTGAACAACTCGTCCTCGCCGAAAAGCGCTGGACGACGCGTCACCCGCTCGTTCGCGTCGCCGCGACCGAATCGCAAACCCGCGCTTCGGCCTGAGCCTCTACCGCCGTCTACATCCCCGCTCGTGGGAGCTTGCTCCCTCGTCGTCGCCGTGTGCACCTGCCGGCACGATCGATCACCCACCCCTGCCCAGCCCGGCGATGACGAACGTCCCGCCGGTTCCCAAAGGAGCCCACGCATGTTGGTGCTTTCACGCCAGCGAGATGAAACCATCATGATCGGCGATGACATCGAGATCACGGTGGTTGACATCCGCGGCGATAAAGTCCGCCTGGGAATCAACGCCCCATCTCGAATCGCCGTCCATCGCAAAGAAGTGTACGAAGCGATTCGACTCGAAAACGAACAAGCCGCGCGCATCGGCCGCGCCGACCTCGGCCCCGTCAGCCAGGCCATCCGTCCCGGCCCGCAGCGAACACGACAATCCGCCGCGTCGAGGCTGGCCGCACGGCCCGTGCTCTCTGCCGAAGAAGCCCGGCGGCAACGACCGCCCCTCGATCCCAAACAGACCGCCTGATTCGATGTCCCCGGCGCGGAGCCGCCGGGCCTTGTCCGCACCGGAAGGAAAGGAGTCCGGACCACGACGCGACGTCAGAAGCCCACAAGGCGCGGAAAAGTCGCGGTCCGAGTGAGTCACGGAGGATCAACCCATGTCCCGCATCAACACGAACATCTCAAGCGTCGTGGCACAGTCAAGACTCGGCCGTACTCAGCAAGAGCTGAACATGCGGCTCGAACGCCTGAGCACAGGCATCCGCATCAATCGCGGACGCGATGACCCCGCCGGGCTGATCATCGCCGAGAGGCTTCGGGCCGATGTCGCCGGCGTCAACCAGGGCATCGCCAACGCCGAACGCGCAAGCGCCGTCATCGCCACCACCGAAGCCGCGCTCGCCGAAGTCAACGACCTGCTCAACTCCATCAAAGCCCTGATCGTCGAGTCCGCGAACTCCGGCGCTGCCAGTTCGGCGGAACGCGACGCCAACCAGTTGCAGATCGACTCGGCCATCGATTCAATCACCCGCATCAGCAACACCGCCAGCTTCGGCGGCCTCAAGCTGCTCGACGGATCACGCGATTACACGCTCTCCGGCGTCGCCGGCAGCGCCATGACCCGCGCTCGAGTCTTCAACGCAAACTTCGTCAACTCCACCAATCTTGCCGTCGAGGTCGATGTCCTCGCAAGCGCCCAGCAGGGCAATCTCTTCCTCAACGGCGACATCACTCCCGTCCCGGGGCAGATTACCTCCGCCATGACCCTCGAAATTCGCGGGCCGAAGGGCGTGAGCGTCATCTCCATCGCCTCAGGACAGCCTCTGGGCAACCTGGTCACCGCCGTCAACAATCTGACCAGCCTTACCGGCATCACCGCCGAACTCATCAACGGCAATCCCAACTCCGGCCTCGTCTTCAAGTCCTCCGACTATGGCGCAAATGCCTTTGTCAGCGTCACTCGTGTTGACAAGCCGCAGAACCCCGCCGACGACAACTGGCAACTCTTCCGCTTCGCCGACGGCGTCCCCATGCCCGCCGCCGATCCCTTCGACTGGGCCGATACCAACCTCCTCCGCGCCGAACGCGACACGGGCCAGAATGTCACCGCCCTTGTCAACGGCAACCTCGCCACCGGAGACGGCCTCCGCGTCAGCGTCAACTCACCCACACTCGGCGTCGAACTCCTCCTCAACGAACTCTTCGCAACCCTTCCCGATGCAGACGCCTCGACCTTCACCATCACCGGCGGCGGCGCCCTCTTCCAACTCGGGCCGGAGGTCACAGCCCAGCAGCAGGTCTCCATCGGCATCGGCTCGGTCGCCGCAAGCAACCTCGGTGGCACGCTCGTCGCCGGAAGCGTCGAGTTCCTCTCCTCACTCAAGCGGGGGGGCACCAACTCCATCGACGCCAGCCTCCGACGCAACGACTTTACCGCGGCGAGCGAAATCCTCGATCGTGCGATCGACGAGATCACCGTCTCACGCGGACGTCTGGGCGCCTTCGAACGCAACGTCCTGGTCACGAACGTCCGATCGCTGCAATCAGCACTCGAAAATCTCTCCGCATCGACCAGCCTCATCCGCGATGCCGACTTCGCACTCGAAACCAGCTCGCTCACGCGGGCGCAGATCCTTGCTTCCAGCGGCACCACGGTCCTCGGGCTGGCCAACCAGCAATCGCAGCAGGTTCTCCAGCTTCTCGGCTAGACGGATTAGAGGAATTCCATCGCTCTGAGCCGTGTGCCCCGGTTATCCGGACGTACGGACTCGGTGATCCCACCCAAGACGCCCCGAACGGCCCCCCCGTTCGGGGTGTTTTCTGCGCGCCATGACGTGCCAAAGTGCATTTTTCTGGGTCGCCAGATTCATCCTCCACTGAATTCGCACTCAACTCCCGCCGATTTGCCATCACGACGTCGGGAGCAGCCTCCCACGTCAGGGTCATGCCGGAATCCGGTGGAAACCGGGTTGGGCGGGTCGGCTCGCGCGTCGCGATCGACCGTTCGTTTGGAAAGCCGCGGACGCGGCAACCCGGTGGTAGGCGGACGGATACTCGCGAACCCCCGTCCAGGCCGTTCACGGAGGACGCCAATGAGTCGGATCAATACAAACGTCCAGTCGCTCATCGCTCAGCGCGTGCTGGGCCAGAACTCGCGGGGGTTGAACAACTCCCTCGAGCGTCTCAGCACCGGCCTTCGGGTGAACCGAGGAAAGGATGACCCCGCCGGGCTGATCGCGTCAGAGAACCTGCGCTCAGAGATCAAGGCGATCAACGCCGCGGTCAACAACGCCGAGCGCTCTGACCAGGTCGTCAACATCGCCGAAGGCGGTCTGCAGGAGGTCTCCGGCCTCCTGACCGAACTGCAAGGCCTGCTCACCGCGACCGCAAGCTCGGCCGGTCTCTCGAAGGAAGAGAAAGAGGCCAACCAGCTCCAGATCGACTCGATCCTCCAGACGATCGACCGCATCGCTTCGAGCACCAACTTCCAGGGCATCAAGCTCCTCAACGGCAACTTTGATTATCAGACGACCAACGTGAACGGCTCCGTCTCGACCTTCCAGGTCAACGCCGCCAAGTTCGCCGGCAGCAGCCTCGCTGTCGATGTCGTCGTGACCCAGTCCGCCCAGCAGGGCCAGCTCTTCCTCGATATTGGTGGCGCAAACCTCGATCTTCAGGGCAACACCACCAGCTCCTTCGTCATCGAGATCAGCGGCGCTCTCGGCTCACGCCAGCTCAGCTTCGCGTCCGGCACCTCGGGCGTCGAAATCGCCAGGACCATCAACTCCTTCAAGGATGTGACCGGCGTCACCGCAAGTGCCAGCTCTGACGGTGTCTCACTCATCAGCAAGGAATACGGCTCCGACGCCTTCGTCGCCGTCAAGGTCGTCAACGACGCAGGTGCGGCCGGCGGCGGCATCTTCATGTTCGAAGACGACGACGCCAACACCATCCAGTCCACCGCCGCTTCCACCTTCGCCAACGCCAGCAACGGCATTCGCGACAAGGGCCAGAACATCGGCGCCACCGTCAACGGCATCCAGGCCACCTCCGACGGACGCCGACTCCGCATCAACAGCGACGTCCTCGATGTCTCCATCACGCTCTCCGAAACCGCGGCGATCAACCTCGGGGCACTCTCCGCCTTCAACATCACCGGCGGCGGTGCTGACTTCCAGCTCGCCTCCAAGGTCGATATCTCCGGCAAGGTCTCCCTCGGTATCGGCGACGTCGCCGTCCGCAAGCTCGGTCGCCACGAGGACGAAGACGGCAACACCTTCAACCTCGCCGACCTCGGCTCAGGCAAGGCCCTCAACCTCGTTGACGGCAGCCGCGAGAAGGCCCAGCAGGTCGTCGCCAACGCCATCTCCTCGATCTCCACGCTCCGCGGCCGACTCGGCGCTTTCCAGCGGAACACCGTCCAGGCGACGATCCGCTCGCTCAACATCGCCTCCGAGAACACGGCTGCCGCGCAGAGCGTCATCCGCGAGGCCGACTTCGCCTCCGAGACCGCCGAGCTGACCCGGTCGCAGATCCTCACCACCGCGGCCATCAGCACCCTCGGCCTGGCCAACGCCCAGCCCCAGTCGGTCCTCCAGCTCCTCGGCTGATCCCGGCCCGACAAACCAACTTCCCCAAGCCCCGGCCCTCGCCGGGGCTTTTTCGTTGTTCATCCCGCCATCATCCGAAGAATCTCACGTGCCCAGGCAGGAAAAGAAACTCCCCCTCGAACTCGCAGATCTCCGCGACGACTTCTTCCTCTACCAGCGTGTCGAGTGCGGGCACGGGGGAAACACCCTCGCCGCATACAAACGCGACCTTCGCGATCTCCTCTGCGACCTGGCTGACCACGGGGTAAGCACCTCATCCCACATCACTCCGCAAGCACTTATCGGACATATGCAACGCCTAACCAGCGAGCGCAAACTCGCCTCAAGCACCGTCACACGCCACCTCTCGACAATCAGGATCTTCTGTAAGTGGATGGTCGCCACAGGAAGACTCGCCGCAAACCCTGCCGACCACCTCGATCGTCCGCATAAGTGGCGTCGGCTGCCAAAGACACTCTCACCCGGGGAGATGCGCCGACTGGTCACCGCCCCCGCTCCGGAAGGCACTCCCGTCGAGGGGAAACCCCAGCTCTGGCTCCGCGACAGGGCCATACTCGAACTGATGTACGCCAGTGGGCTGCGCGCCAGCGAGGTAGGTACCGCGAAGCTGGCTGGGTACCGACCCGATGAACGGCACATTCTGCTCTACGGAAAAGGCCGCAAATACCGAACGGTCCCGATTGGCGAGCCTGCCCGCAAGGCCGTCGATGCCTATCTCAAGCACGTTCGCCCGCTGCTCGCGCCGATGACCGGCGAGGATCAAGGTTGCCTTTTTCTCTCGTCCAAGGGGTTCCCCTTGCACCGGGCCTCGGTGTGGTTGATCGTCGGCAAATGGGCCAAAGCGGCGGGGCTTGGCCACGTGCATCCGCACATGTTGCGGCACAGTTTTGCCACCCACCTGCTTCAGGGGGGGGCCGATCTGAGGGTGGTGCAAGAACTCCTGGGCCATGCCGATCTGACCACTACAGAGATCTACACCCACGTCGATCGAAGCCGGTTCAAAGCCATGCATAGGAAGTTCCACCCACGGGGATAAGGGTCGGAGATGACGGACCACCTGTTTCGGTGGGGCATACCAGCGGAACCGCTGGATGCCTATGGAGAAGTCCGAGAACACCCCAATATACCGTACAGATTATAAACATATTTCCTGGCGAGTCAAGTCATCAGATTTTTTCATTGTCAGGTCTTCCCCCGACGGCTACCATCGGCGGCCAGTGCATGTCACGGAGTATTCCGCGACAGGAGCCGTACGAAAGTGCGGTCACGAGAGAGTTCGAGCATCCGAGTCTTGGAGGAGAGAGCACAATGAGAAAGACCATGGCCTTGGCGGCTGCCGCGGGCGTTGCCGCGCTGGCGTCCCACGCGGGCGCAGTGGAGATCCTGAGTTTCGGGTTTACCGATCTTGTCGGCACCTACAACCACGGTGCGGGCATGTTTTCCGTTGTTGACGGCGCCGATACATCCGGCGACGTGACGCGGATCGAAGCCCCGTCGAGCAGCGCCTTCTACAACGTCGGATTCAGCGGCGGCACCGCTTCCGCGACTTTCATGGTCAGTGTCTTCAACAAGGTGGGCAACCTGGCGCAGGGCGCTGGCACCTTCACCATCGTGGATGCCGACGGCGATGAACTCACCGGCGACATCACCGGCACGTGGATCGGCGGCGCCTTGGGCATCTTCTTCAACGGCGATCTGTCGAACGTGAGCTTCAACCTGCTGGGCAACGGAATGTTCGACGGCCCCAGCGGCGGTTCGTTCGATCCGAATTTCAGCGGCACGCCTCCGTATTCCGGCGCGATTGTGCAGTTGTTCATTCCGCCTTCGGGCAACTTCTTCAACAGCGACTTCACCGTGGAAACCGTCCAGGTTCTCGGCGAAATCGTGCCCGCGCCGAGTGCGCTCGCCCTTTTGGGTGTTGCAGGTCTCGTGAGCGCGCGTCGCCGCCGCAACTGAGTGTCTTCTTCCAGAGTACTTCCCCACTCGGGTCCGGCATATCGCCGGGCCCGAGTCCGTTTTTGCCCTGCATGGTCGCGGTGGCGTCGCCAAGTGGTGTCCAATAACATGGGGACACATCCAGCCAGAATACGAATATCAGTACATGCAAGAAAAATGGCAGAGATATGTCTTTACAGGTCGCATCCTCTGGGTATACTCCCCCGGAGAGAGAGTGACTCAGGTGCCTGCCGCTACAAGCGGGGCCGAGTCATAGGAGGAAGGAGAGACATGAACATGGGACGCTTGATTGCTTTGACCGCTGTTGCCGGTGTTGCGAGTCAGGCCGCGGCGGGCGTGATTCTCACGTACGGCTTTACCGATCTTGTCGGTGCGTATGACCACCCGACCGCGCAGTTTTCCGCTGTGGCGGGTGATATGACCGCGGGCGACGTGACTCGTCTGGCTGCCCCCAACGGCACCGCTCGGTACCTCGACGGCTTCGTGAATCGCTCGGCGTTCGCGAACGTCACCGTCAACCTCAACGTCTTCGCCAAGGTCGGCAACATCGCCCAGGGCGTCGGCACGTTCTCGATCGTTGACGACGACGGCGACATTCTGAGCGGCGATATCAGCGGCACGTGGATCGGCGGCTCGCTCGGCGTGTATTTCAACGGCGATCTGTCGAACGTCGTGATCACGAGCGTTTCCCCCGACTCGACCTTTGATGGCCCTGACGGCGGGTCGTTCAGCGACGCGCTCCCGGGCATTCCGCCGTACGAAGGCGTCTTCATCCAGCTCTTCATCCGCACGGGCGGCTTCTTTACCAGCAGCTTCTCGGGCCGCAGCGTGCAGGTCGCCGGTGAGATCGTGCCGGGTGCCGGCTCGGTCGCGCTCCTTGCCGTTGCGGGCTTCGCGGGCGTTCGTCGCCGCCGCAACTGATCAGCCACACACGGGCGAGTAACCCTCGCACGATTCTGCTTTGAGAGAGATCACGACCGGCCCCGGGACACCGGGGCCGGTTGGTTTTTGGGCAAGAAGTGATTCAGGCATCGCATCGTCACGCGTTCCGTCGCCTGCCGTTCAGCCCGGCTGTCGAACTGAAAAACGTGCGCACGGCGATCACCCGCGGGTGATCGTCAGTTCGGCTGGTGACGGCAAGGAAGTATCCGTCTGGATGTGCAGCCGGCGGGCGCGATGTGCCGACCAGTCGCGCACGCGCAAATCCGGACTTTCCGGGTGGTCTTGCACCCGCAGAATGTCGTACGAGTTGTTTCGCTGCGCGGGCACGAACCCTGCATCGCGAATCAGGCGGCAGAGCACCGCCTCATCAAGGCAATAGGTTGTACCGGCGCTGCTGACGACATTCTCTTCCATCATCACGCTGCCCATGTCGCTGGCGCCGAAGGCCAACCCGGCCTGGCCGACATGCGGGCCCATTGTCACCCACGAACTGCCGATCGAGAAAATGTTGTCCAGCATCAGCCGGCTGACGGCCTGCGTCCGCAGATAATCCACGGCGCTGCTCCGGCGGACGCGACGCCCGAACTCCGCCGCGGCGGGGCCGAGCGTGCGATGGTCAAGTTCGGGGTGTTCGCCCCAGGCGTGCGCTTCGGCGACAAGATCGCCGGGGAAGACCTCACCGTCGCCCGGTCGGCTTCCCCAGTCGGGCACACGTCCGAGGGGGGTGTTTTCGCGCTGGAAGGGCCAGGAGATAAACGCATTGTAGTGGCCGAATGGCTCGCGCTCTGCCGAGGCCAGGGCACGGTCTTGCCATTGCCGAACCAGCAGCATGTGATGCAGGCGATCGGCGTGCCCCTCGATGTGGCCGAACATCATCGTGGCGCTGGTAAACAACCCCAGCGAGTGCGCAACGTACATCGTGGTTAACCATGCATCGGCATCGCACTTGCCGAGGCCGATCTTCCGGCGCACAGGAGTGGCGAAGATCTCGCCGCCGCCGCCGGGCAGGCTGTCAAGCCCCGCGTCGACCAAGCGCTTCATCACGAAACGGAGCTTCTCTTCGAGCGTGTCGCCCGGAGGGTCGAAAAAGTGGACGAACTCGATGAACTCGGGGGGGCTGAAGGCATGAATGTGGATGCCCGGGAATCGTGCCTTGATGCCGCGGAGCAGATCTTCATACCACGCGAGGGGTAGGGCGGGGTTCATGCCGCCCTGCATGAGAATCTGCGTGCCGCCGACGGCGACGAGTTCCGCGATCTTGTCGTAAATCGCCTCGGGGCTGAGGGTATAACTGTCGTGGTCGTCGGCGTCGCGTCGAAAGGCGCAGAAGGTGCATTTGGCCGTGCAGACATTGGTGTAGTTGATGTTCCGGTCGATGACATAAGTGCGGAACGTATCGCCGTGGAGGGTGCGGCAACGCCGATCGGCCCAGCGGCCGAGTTCGATCGTCGGCATCCGCGTGAGTAGTTCCAGCCCCTGCTCGGGGGTCAAGCGGGCCTCGCCGGTAACTACCGCTTCAAGAAGCCCTCCGTCACACCCGCGACACGTCGGATACTCCCGAGGCGACGAGCACGATGGGTTCTGCGCGGCCATGGCGGCCTCCGGCGGAGTCTCTCTGAATCAAGGAAGCACCACGCTTCGCAAGTTTCAGGAATCCTTGAAAGTATATGCCGGGGTTTGGCGGGTTTCATCTGCCGCCGGGGGGGAGTGGCGGCTTGGGCATGGGGTTCCAGATTCCAGGGCTGACCGCCTCCTCGGTGTTGTCTTCGACCAGGGAGATGAGGTAGTCATTGAGCGAGAGGCCGAACTCTCGAGCCCGAAGGGGCATGGCGGCGTTCATCAGCCCGACGGTGGCGACAAGGTCGAATTTCCACTCATCGTCTTCGCGGATGAAACATGCCGTGTAATACGCGGGCTTCCCGTCGACATAGACATCGCTCTGGGCGGTATCCACGGAGACCTTGATGCGCTTGAGCGTATAGCGAAGCCCAGGCTCATCGGCAAACCATTTTTCACGAGTAGACATGCGGACGTAGGCTTCGGCGCTAAGGCCGGTAAGTTTGTCGCGAGTGCTTCGGTGCCGCATGGTCAACACTTCAAGCCGTTCGATCGGCGGAAGGGCGCGAACCTCGGCCGGCGTGCCGTCGAGCGCGACGGCGATGAGCGGCGCGTGCCACGCGATGGAATCACGTGAGAGCAACGCAAGGTATTCCGAATCGTCACCCGAAATCTCGGCTTCGATCAGCCGGTCGAATACGCGCTGAATCTGCGATTCAGCGGATTCTTCGCAGCCGACAATGCCGAAGACGAGCATGCACACAAGGATGAGCCTTTTCATGGGCGAGAGCCTACCGCCCGCCGAGCGGCCTGGCAAGGGGGTGGCGCACGATTGCGCGGCAACTGCCCGGCTTCGTGTGAGATCAGGACGGCGATTCCGTGCGGCGGTCCTGGGCCTCTGCAGGCGGAGGAGTGGGGGGAGTGTTCCCGTCGGCTTCGATGTCCGTCGGCTCGACCGGGGTTGGTGGATTGAGCATCCGCGGCCGCAGGGCCTGCACGACCAAGGCGGCAAAGGCCAGGCCGCCGGCGATCATCAGCGCGCGAAGAAACCGCACGCCGTGCGCATCGAGGCGGTACGTCGACCAGACTTCACCCAGAGGAGGGGAACGCCGCAGCGCCAGCATCCCGGGCATGGCGAAAAAGACGCCGATGGCGGCGATCGCCGCGAGCGTGTATTCCATGCCCCGGGGCAGACGGCCGGTTTGCGTGAAACTTCGTCGAGCGCCGAAAAGCAGCACGGCGACGATGAGCGTGAGCAGGGCGTTCTCAATGTCAAACTCGTGGACAAGGTGCGAGATGCCCGCCGCGATGACCGACCCCAGGGTAATGCGGTAGGCCCCGCGATACCCCTGCGAAAGACCTCGGGCGACGAGAATCATCACGATCGCTGCGATGACACCGAGAATGTGGGAAAGTTCGATAGCCGCGAGGGGCACGTGGCGTCGGACTGTGCGAATGTCGTCCGGAAGCTCGGGAATGGCGGCGCTCAGCAGCAGGAGCAACCCGGCGCATACGGTGATGACCGCGACGACCCGTCGCTGCAACTGCATCGCGCCGGCTGAGCGCTCGGCGAACATCACATAAAGCGCAAGCGCCGAAAGAAACCACGGCACAAGGTAATACGTCGTACGGAAGAGCACGACCATGGCCGCGGCGATGTCGGCGCCTTCTCCCGATGCGGTCGTGACGCGTAGCCAGATGCCGTCGGCCGCGCCCAGCCCGCCCGGGATCATGCTCATGATGCCCGCCACCTGACCGAGCAGGAACGCCCGCGTCAGCAGGTCGAGCGGCGCATCAACCCCCGCCGCACGCGCGCAGAAAGAGAAAGCGAGAATCACGCAGAGCCAGTCGACGAAACTGACGCACCCGAGCAGGGCCAGCCGGCGCGTTGCGCCCTCCGGAAGTTTCAGCAACCGCCGCAGAGGTGGCGACAACGCGGGAATGACGGCGGCCGCGGGGGTAAGCACCGCGGCGACAAGGCAGCGCACAAGCGTCGCCCCGGCGCTTTCGCCCAGGGGCAGCAGCGCGGCCGTTCCCCAACCGACAAGCCCCGCATTGACCCCGACATACAACCGCGCAAGCCCCGCGACAATGTCGCCCGTGGCGATGCCCGCGCGGCGATAAAAGAACAACCGAAGGGCCGGCCCGCCGATCGGGCCGATCGTCAGCAGATTCATCCACGCGAAGATGATCGACCCGAGCCGCCAACGTTTCAGGAATCGCATGGTCGATCCGGCGGGCATGGCCAAGGCGTCATAGAACCCCATCACGCAGACACCCAGAATCGCAATGATGCCCGCCGCGATGACGAGCCGCGCGTCAGCCGCCTCAATGGCGATCCTAGTTTTGTCAATGTCGATGCGTTGCAGTTCTTTCCACACAAACGCCAGAACCGCGGCCGGCACGATGATACGAAGCGAGATAGAGACAACCCGCCACAAGCGAGAGCGCTTGGCGGGGGCGTCGACCGACTTGACGGGGGGCGATTGGCTCACGGCGATCGCACGCGCCGGTCATTCGACCGCGCGGTCCACGAATGGGGTTCAGCCGCCGCACCCTCCCCCAGGTTTGCCGCATCGACCGCATTGATGCATCGGAAGACCGGTGCCGGAGGCACGCGTGTTGTCGGCGGCGCCGCGGGAGGCAAACGTCGAATGCTTGCGAACGAACGTGCGGCCGAGTCCGCGTGGATCGTGCACTGGATCGTCGGCCTGCGACATCGGTCGCAGCAGTTCGATGACTTCTCCATCATCCGGGCAGATGTACTCGTAGATCGGCATGGAAAACGCTAGGCGAAATGCGGGCGTCCGGCCCGTCGCAGGCCCAAAACCCATAAGCAAAAACAACACCCCCCGGTCGCCCGGGGGTGCAGAGTCTCAAGGAGCAGAGAGAGGCCGATCAGGCGCGGCGGCGGCGGGTCAGGCCCAGACCGGCCAGACCGAGCAACGCGGCCGTGGCGGGGGTCGGGATGATCTCGCCGAGAACCTGGACCGTCTCAACGTCAAAGCTGCTGCTGAAGAAGTTGCCGCCCGGCGGAATGAAGAGCTGGACGATGGCGCCGATGTACGGAGCCGCGCCGGGAAGGTCGGTGCCGAACGAGCCGCCGGCCGGCCCGTCGAAGGTGCCGTCGCCCGAAATATCGGTAAAGACGACGTTCAACAGGTCGCCGTTGAAGAAGACACCCAAGGCGCCGGCGATCCACGTGCCGGTGATGTCGCCGGTGATCGTGTCGCCGTTGTTGTCAACGATGGAGAACGTGCCGGTGCCCGAGGCAAGCGTGGCCGAAATCGGCACAACGTCAACCGCGAAGGTCACCGCCGCCATGCCCATGCCGCTGAACCCCACGTCGTAGTACGCGCTGCTGTGAGGATCGGCCCGGGTCACGTCGCCCGAGGTGTTCGCCGCATCGGCCGCGGTGAAAATACCCGTGCCGTGGTCATAGAACCCGGCAAGGTCGGTGAAACCGAAGGTCACGATGGCATCGGCGCTCGCGTGCGAGGCGATCGCCGCGATGCCCGCTGCCGCAACAAGTCGCATGGTCTGACGCATATTCAACTCTCCCCTTTCTGCCTCCGGCCCTCGACCGGAATGTTGTTCTTCGAACGTTGAAGGACCGGAGCACCGATCCGCTGCTTTCACTTTTTCAAACAATCGAGCAAACCGCCAACCGAGATACCAGATTCAGTCACGCGGCTCGCTCGTCATCCGCGTATCTGTCACACACCGAACCGAACACCTCACGCACGCCGACGGCGGATCGCCAGAAGGCCCGCCACGCCGGCAAGCGCCAGGCTGCCAGGGGCGGGAATGATCTCGCCCGCGGCCTGCACGCTGATGCCTGAGAAGTCGCGGCCGAAGAAGCCCATGTTGCCCGTGCGGAGGAAGAGCTGGACATACGCGCCGATGAACGGCTCCTGCCCGGGCAGATCCATGCCGAACGAACCACCGTCCACGCCGTCAAACGTGTTGTTCACCGTCGAAACGTTGACGAATCGCACGTTGCTCAGGTCGCCGTTGAAGTACACGCCGAGCGAGCCGCCGATCCATGTTCCGTCGATGTCGCCGATAAGCTGGTCGCCGTCCGCGTCTGTGATCGTGAAGGTTCCCGAACCCTGCGCCAGCATGCCCACGCGGTTGAAAACGCTGATGTTGATCGCCACGTCGGCAAACGCATTCCGGTTCACGAAATCATCAAGGAACGTCGCTGTCCCGCCCGGGGTGGCCAGGCGCGTCACATCACCTGCCGAGGTGACGCCCGCCATCGCCGAAAAACTTCCCCCGAGGTTCGGGTTCGATGGGTCGTTCATCGCATACGCCCCGCTGAGATCCGTAAACCCGTAGGTCAACGTCACCGTCGCGGTCGCGGCCGTCCCGGCCGTCGCGATAACACCCGCGGCAATCAGGCTGATCTTGTGCATGAAACGATCTCCCTTCTCCAGGCTCTCACTCAATGGCCACCACTGCGGAGCGGTGGCCCACCTCCGGCGCAACATCGCCGCTCGTACAGGTGGAAGATGCCCCAGGAATCGGGCGCTGCCAGTCGATGGAGAAAAATCTCGCAAAATCGCGTGAGGAATCATCCAATTTGTCGCTGGCTACGCCCATGATGTTTGGAAAATGAGCGGTTTCCGAAAGCAGGCAACCCCGCCAAATCCCCTATGGGCTATCGGCCATGCCCGCCCAGTGAATCAGCAACAGTCAGGAGATCCACGCAGAACGCGTTGTTGAGATCAGGTCTGATAACAAAAACGCCCCCGAGTGCTGGTGGGAGCACCCAGGGGCTAGGGAGGCTCGGAAACGATCAACCCCCGAAAGAGGGGACCGCCTCCGATGTGGTGGGCTGTCGCCGGGAGGCAGAATCCGATCGTGCCGCGGCAGTGTCTGGGTCAGTGGTCTTCCGTTCCCTCCCGGCGGGGCCGAATCCTCTGGCCCGGCTCGAGTGTGGGGGGGCACTTCCTGGCCGCCGCCCAGCGCAGTCTTCCATCCGCTTCCTGACCCAGACGCTCCGCGTCGATTCCGAACGGGCTTTGCCCGCCCGCGACCGC
Organism: Phycisphaeraceae bacterium; assembly: GCA_019636695.1. GTDB lineage: Bacteria > Planctomycetota > Phycisphaerae > Phycisphaerales > UBA1924 > JADLCM01. The sequence continues at coordinate 463,835 of JAHBXD010000002.1, read as the reverse complement.
ACAATCAACTGCATCCCATGCTGTTCCCGCAATTCAGGCACTTGTAACACGTCCCCGATCGAACAGTGATCGTGCCGCACACATCACACGGCGGCGCGTCTCCTGCGGCATCAAGGGCGACGCTCAGCGTTTCAGCATGCACGCTCACCATGGTGAATGCTGCCGAACTGTGTTCGACAACCCGAGCGCCCTCGTTCGGCGCCGGCCGAACCTGGCGCTGCTCGGGCTGCCGATTCGAGATGCGCTGCACGGGCAGTTGATCGGGAATGTGTTGCTCGGCCGCAAGATCAGGGTTCGATCGCCTCGGAGCGTTCGCTTCGCGATAGCCGGGGATGAACTGCATCCCCAACCATCGGAAGATGTAATCCACCAGGCTCTTGGCGAACGGAATGTCGGCATTGGCCGTCATGCCCGCGGGCTCAAAACGCTGATGCGTGAACTTCTTGACAAGACTCTCCAGCGGCACGCCGTATTGCAGCGCAACACTCGTCGCCGTGCCCAGCGAATCCATCAATCCGCCGATCGTCGAGCCTTCCTTCGCCATCGTGATGAAAAGTTCTCCCGGCATGCCGTCGTCATACACCCCGACGGTCAGATAGCCCTCGTGCCCCGCAATGTTGAACTTGTGCGTGTACGACCGGCGAGTATCCGGCAGACGCCGCCTGTGCGGACGCGGCGCCGACGATAACACGTCGTCCTCGTCCGACAAGGTAAGCGTCATCACTTCCGACGATTCAGAGGCCGCATTCGTGGCGAGAGCAGGCTTGACCTCCGTGGCGGAGGAGGTCTTCGATTTCGTCACGCCTTTTCCCGCGTCAGACTCCTCGTCCTCCGCGGCGTCCGATTTCGTCGAGAGCGGCTGGCTCAGTTTGCACCCGTCCCGATACAGCGCGTTCGCCTTCAGGCCCAGTTCCCACGACAACCGGTAGCACGCCTTGATGTCCTCCACCGTGGCCGAGTTGGGCAGGTTGATGGTCTTGCTGATCGCCCCCGTGATGAAAGGCTGTGCGGCGGCCATCATGCGAATGTGACCTTCGGGGGCGATAAATCGCGTGCCCGTGCGCCCGCAGGGGTTGGCGCAATCAAACACGGGCAGGTGCTCAGCCTTGAGGTACGGAGCACCTTCGAGCGTTTGCGTGCCGCAGACGGCATCGTTGAGTTCCTGAATGTGTGCCCACGAAAGCCCAAGGGCACGAAGCGCGTTGAAGGTCGGGTCGGCCTTGGCGTGCGCGGCATCCAGCCCCAGGCGCTGCAGCAGGTCTTCACCCAGCGCCCACGAGCCGAAGGCGAAACGAAGCTCAAAGACACTCGGCAGGCTCGAAACCACGTGCGCAAGGTCGCCCTCGGTAAAGCCTTTTCCCCTGAGCCATTGGGCAAGCGTTGCGCCCTGCTGGGCGCCGGGGGCGCCCTTGGGCATCGGCACATCAAGATCAAGTGTCCCCAGCAGGTGCGTCATGATCGCCCGAACTTGCGCCTGCGGATATCCGAGCGCTACGAGGGCCGGTTCGACGCTGGCGTTGGCAATCTTGAAATAGCCGCCTCCCGCGAGCTTCTTGAACTTGACAAGCGCAAAATCAGGCTCGACACCCGTCGTGTCGCAGTCCATCAACAGGCCGATGGTGCCGGTGGGGGCGATGACCGTGGTCTGGGCATTGCGATACCCGTGCTGTTCTCCGAGATCCAGTGCTTCATCCCACGCAATCGTGGCACGGTCGAGCAGTTCGCGGCTGTTGGCCAGGTTGATCCGGCCCGACCGGACAAGCCCGTGATCAATCGGCACGGGCCGAATCCGCAGGTCTTCCCACTCGCCCGCGGTCCGGGCCACCCCGTGCGCTGCGCGGCGGTGGTTGCGAATGACGCGCAGCATGTTGTCGCGATCATCGGCAAAACCGGCGAACGGGCCATGTTCGGCTGCAAGCAACGCGCTCGTGCGATAGGCCCGGCCGGTAAGCACGCTCGTCATCATCGCGCACACGGCCCGGGCTTCGTCCGAGTCATAAGGAATGCCCGCGCGCATCAGCATCGCCCCGAGGTTGGCATATCCCAGCCCGAGCGTGCGATACCGGTACGAAAGCTCGGCGATCTCGCGGCTGGGGAAGGCCGCCATGAGCACGCTGATCTCCAGCACGATCGTCCAGAGGTCGATCCCGTGCTCATACGCCGCCGTGTCGAAGGTGCGCGTCGAATCGTCATAGAACTTCAGCACGTTGAGCGAAGCAAGGTTGCACGCCGTGTTGTCGAGGAACATGTACTCCGAGCACGGGTTGCTTGCATGAATCCGTCCGGCGCTCGGGCAGGTGTGCCACGCGTTGATCGTCGTGTCATATTGCACGCCGGGGTCAGCGCACCGCCACGCGGCATACGCGATGTCATCCCAGAGCTTGCCCGCGTCAAACGTGCGGGCCACGGCGCCGCTGGTGCGCCAGTGGGTGTGCCACGGACCGTGCGCATCCAGCGCATCAAAGAACGTATCGGGAATGCGCACCGAGTTGTTGCTGTTCTGCCCGCTTACCGTCGCATAGGCCTCGCCGTTGAAGTCGTAGTCAAGATCGAGGCCGAGCTTCTCGCACGTCTCCCGAATCTCGGCATTGCTCTTCTTGAGCAGCTTCAGCCCCTCGACCATCGCCGCGACCTTGATCTCCTCGCGAACCTTCCAATTCACGAAGGTTTCGATGTCCGGGTGGTCCATGTCGAGGCAGACCATCTTCGCCGCCCGACGGGTGGTCCCGCCGCTCTTGATCGCCGCGGCGGCCCGATCGCCGATCTTCAGCCAGCTCATCAGCCCGCTCGAACGCCCGCCGCCCGAAAGTTTCTCGCCCTCGGCCCGCAGCGTGCTGAAGTTGGTGCCCGTGCCCGAGCCGTATTTAAAGAGCCTCGCCTCGCGCGTCCAGAGATCCATGATGCCCCCCGGGTTCACCAGGTCGTCATCAATGCTCTGGATGAAGCACGCGTGCGGCTGCGGATGCGTGTACGCATCGTCCGCGAGCCGCGCTTCGCCGCTGGCCGCATCGACCACCCAGTGCCCCTGCGCCGGCCCGCTGATGCCGTAGGCCCAGTGCAGCCCCGTGTTGAACCACTGCGGGCTGTTGGGGGCGCACATCTGGTGCACCATCATGTAGACAAGTTCGTCATAGAAAGCCTGCGCATCCTCCGCCGTGTCAAAATAGCCGTGCGCTTCGCCCCAGTGCCGCCAGCACCCCGCGAGACGGTGGATGACCTGCGCAGCGGAAGTCTCCGGGCCGGTTTCGCTCTGCGCGCTCTTGCCCTTCGCGCCTCCGTGGTTTGGCATATCCGCGGCCGACTTCAGCCCGTTCGGCCCGCCGTCCTGCGGCACACCGGCCTTGCGGAAGTACTTGCTCACCATGATGTCGGTGGCGAGCTGGCTCCACGTCTCGGGCACTTCGGCGTCTTTCATCTCAAAGACGACCGAGCCGTCGGGGTTGGAAATCTTGCTCGACCGCTTCACCCACTTGACGGAGGCGAAAGGATCGGAACCGGCCTTGGTGAACTTGCGGGTGATCTTCATGGCGACCGTGCCTTTTCAGAGGGGCAATGGGCAATAGGCAATGAGATATGCGGAAAATAAAATCGAGAAAATTAGGAGCGCTTCTTAAGCTTCGAGCGAACGAACCAGCCCGCTGAGCGGGCGAGCGACATCATCAATGAATCGGAACATCGTTGTGACAGCGGTTTCGGCCGTGTACCCGAGATCCGCGGCGATGATGCATTGCGATTCCAGTTCGTACAGCGAGCCTCTCGCGACACGAAGAAACCGAAGATAGTCCTGCTGGCTGCCACGTCCGTAGTCCTCCGCGATATTGCTGACAACGCCGATTGATGCGCGTCTCATCTGCGATGTCAGGGTGAATCGTTCATCCGCTGGGAAACTCGCTGTATGCTCGTAAACGGCTTTTGCAAGAATTCTCGCTTTTTGCCAGACCACCAGATCTTGATAAGTCTTGATGTTCAACGTTCGTCGCCTATCAAGATCATCTGCTCAGCAATAGAGCGGCACATCCTTGGTCAAACTTGGTCAAATCGCGATCAGCAAGTGCCTTTCTACCGCGGCAATTTCGTGCGATGATCCACACACTTCAATCGCCCTTCCCACTGCCCATTGCCCATTGCCCACTTCCCCTCAATCCACCTTCGGCAACGTCAACCCACCCTGGTCCTGATACTTCCCACCCTTGTCCGCGTAACTGATCTCGCACACCGCGCTCGCCTCCAAGAACACCAGTTGCGCGACCCCCTCGTTCGCATACACCCGCGCCGGCAGCGGCGTGGTGTTGCTGATCTCCAGCGTCACCTTCCCCTTCCACTCCGGCTCCAGCGGCGTCACGTTCACGATCAGCCCGCACCGCGCGTACGTGCTCTTGCCGACGCAGATCGCCAGCACATCCCGCGGGATCTCCAGGTACTCCACCGTCTCGCAGAGCGCAAAGGAGTTGGGCGGGATAATCACGTACTGCTTGTCCGCCGGGCGGTCGGCCACATCGACTTCGACCATCATGTCGTCGCTGAAGCGCTTCGGGTCCACCACCGCAATGTCGCCGCTCCGCGGCGTCGGCGTAAACACCTTGAAGCGCGTCCCCACGCGCACGTCATACCCATAACTCGACACCCCGAAGCTGATCCGCCCGGGACGCTTCTGCGCTGGCTCGAACGGGACAATCTTCACCCGCTCGCGGATCTGCTTGTCGCTCAGCACACCCAATGCACAACTCCCACCCGGGGCCATACCCCGGGCTTCTGACCGGGGTTGACCCCGGTGCCGCTCGCCGCGAAAGGCGCTCATCTTGTCGCGGGCCACCACAGCCCGAACCCGAGAAAATCAGAAAGCCCAGGGCTTTCCCCAATTGCCCGCGCCAGCCTTCCAGCCGACCGTGCTTCCCGCGGCACCCCGCCACTCAGCCAACTCTGCCGCGGGGGGCAGCATACCACTACAGATCGTGGGTTCAAGCCGCCTGAACCACAAAATACTGCGCGAAAATCTTCGACAGCCAGTAACCATCGCTCAGACCGAAGGTTGCGTTTCACACTACCTTCACATGAGAGTTTCTCCCCGCCTCGTCATCCACGCCCATGACAGTCAGGTTGTCCACAGTCGATCGCCAGGTTGGTCACCCAGGCGCCCCCCGAGTGCCCACCGCTCGAGCCGCCGGTTGATCGCATAACACCAGTAAAAACGCGGACTTACGCGCAAGACCCTTCCTCCGGCACCCCGCCGTGCCTGCCCCGTTCTCGCGCACCCCCGGGCCTTTGCCGCATCGCCTCATCCGATGTGCGCCTTCCTTCGTACAGTCATGTCCGTCAAGATGGTCCGCAAACGGCCCCGAGCCTCCTGGGGCCGATGGAGTCAGCCATGCCCACTCCCCGGCGAACCCTTTGCTTCACCTGCGGCCTCGTGCTGGCGACCCTCGCCGCGATGGTCGGGTGCTCCGGTTCGCAAAAGCGCCCCATGCGCGCGGTTTCCGTGATGCCGGTCAAGCGTGATGTGCCCCAGGTCTTCCGCGGCACGGTGGGATCAGTCGCCACGTTCGCAGGCATCGATTCGGTGCTCGTCACCGGCTACGGCCTGGTGTGGGGGCTTCGGGGCACGGGCGGCGGCTTGCTCCCCGAGGCTGTCGCCGGGCACATGGAGCGTGAGATGGGCCTGCGCGGCATCGGTCGCGGCGCGCAACTTCCACCCGGAAGCCCCCTTGCGTGGCCCGACGGTCGGGGCAAGAGTCCACGCGAACTCCTGCGCGATCCCAATGTCGCCGTCGTCGTGGTCTACGCACGCATTCCTCCCGGCGCGCCGATGGGCTATCCGTTTGATGTCTTCGTGCAGGCCGTCAACGCTACCAGTCTCGAAAGCGGCACGCTTCTCACCACCGATCTGCAGATCGGCCCCAGCGAACCCTTCGGCGGATATCAGAAAAAGCAGATCGCCCAGGCGCGCGGGCCGATCTTCGTCAACCCCTTCGGCGAGCCGGGCACGGGCGACCGCGGCTCGGTCAACCTTCAGGTCGGCCGAGTGCTCTACGGCGGGGCGATGACCGAACCGCTGAAAATCGACATACAGCTCGACGAACCCTCGCACCAGCGCGCGCGATTGATCGAAAACGCCATCAACTCGCGCTTCCCGCGTTTCCCCGGCGATCGCGACCGCACCGCCCGCGGCCGTAACGACGCCGGCATCGCACTCACCGTGCCCGAACGCTTCCGCCTCAACCCCGGCGATTTCGTCAAAATGGTGCAGTACATGCCCTTTGACATCAACATCCCGCCGGAAGAATTCGCCCGGCGCTATGTCGAAGCGATGGAGGCCGAGCCTTCGCTCGCCCCCGAACTTAAATGGAGCTTGCGCTCACTCGGCGAGCGTGCCATCCCCCTCGTCCGCCGCCTATACGACTCTCCCGACATCGTGCCGCGCATGGCCGCGCTCGAAGTCGGCGCGGCCCTCGGTGACGCCGTCGCCGCCGAAGCGATTCTGCCGCTGGCGATGCGCGGTCCTTCCCCCAGGCGTGTAGAAGCCATCCGGCTGCTCGGAATGGTCGAGGGCGTGGTCCGTGTCGATGTCGCGCTGCGCGAACTCGCCGACAACGATGACCCCACCATCCGCATCGCAGCCTACGAGTCCCTCGCCGCGCGCGCCCAGCGCATCCAGCAGCGCCGCCTCGCCGCCGCGCAGGCCGACCTCATCGAATCCTCCGGTCGTTTTCTCAGCGTCGGTGAGATCGAATCGCTCAGCAGCCTCTGGCTCCCCGGTGATTCCATCCAGGGCGTCAAGCGAACCCTCGTCTCGGGCAAATACCTCCTCGACACCATCGAGTCGTCACGCCCCGGCGTCTACATCACCCAGCAGGGCATTCCCCGAATCGCGATCTTCGGCAACGCCGTCGTGCGCAGGCCCCTGCTCGTCGAAGTCTGGAAAGATCGCCTCATGCTCGCCGCCGACCCCGACGACGACGACATCCGCATCTTCCATCGAGATGCCCGCGGCCGCGCGCAGGTCATCACCGTCAAACCGTCGATCGAAGAAATCATCCGCGTGCTCTCGCACACACCCACCGTCGAAAGCCCGCGCCCCGGCCTCGGCTTCAACTATGCTGAGGTCGTCGCCGCGATCAACGCCATCTGGCAAACCGGGGCGCTTGTGGGCGACTTCACCACCGAGCAAGATCGCCTCCTCGCCGAACTCATTGAGGCCACGCGCTCAATGGCCGCCGAAGATCGACCCGAACGCCCAGGCGAAACCCCGCGCCAACCCCTGCCGCTCCCCGCGATCGAGAGCGAACTGCCGACTGCCCCCCGTATAGATGATGCACCGCGCATCGTGCCCATCCGCCCGACAGACGCCGGCGCCTGAGCGTGTTCTCCGCTCGTCTCCCGTGGGTGCGCCCGATCCGTGCCTTCGAGGCGCAATCCGTGCGGTACGGTGTTCCGGAGGATGCCCGCGAAGCGCCTAATCCCCCCCCCCATCATGCAATCAGGGTGACTGGATTCGAACCAGCGACCTTGTGGACCCAAACCACACGCTCTACCAAGCTGAGCTACACCCTGTCAAAAGACCGCATACCGGGCTTACGCCCGTCGGGCCAACTGTAGACTCTGCCTGCACGCGCCGTGCCCACCTACCATTCACGGCTTGGCCACGTGGCTCCTCAGCTTCGGCACGCTCGGCCGCCCGCCATGCTCTACTTCCCTTCAGCACCCCGAGCCGGAACGATGACGATGCCATGCGCGGCACGTTCAGCCGGGCGCAATGCACGGGCCATCACCAACCCGACACGAACACGCCCGACACGAACACGCCCGTCACGAACACGGAGGTCAGATCATGCTCAGGAAAATCCTCGCGGTCGGTTGTTGCGCCATGCTCCTCGCAGGGTGCGCCCGCCAGCGCGCGGAGTACCCCTGGAAAGAAACCTTCCAGGGTGTTCGCACAGCCGAACCGGTAAAAACCGTTCGTGTTCAGCCCGCCAACTACACCCTCCTCACCGAGGGCAACATCCTCGCCGGGTATGACAAACTCGGGGAATCCCGTTTCCGGGGTGAAGCACTCGACCCCTCCGAACTTCGCGCGGGCGGATCGCTCAGCGAGTTTGCGCGTTCTATCGGGGCCGATACCGTCCTCCTAGGCATGAACTCAGCCGGCACGCAGATGCGCACGCGCTACGTCCGCGTGACTTCCGTCGGCGCGGCCCCTCGCTCGGGCAATCTCTCCGGCCAGAGCGGCATGGAATCTGACTCCGTCGCCTACGACCACCCCGTCGAAGTCTTCGACTACATCGCCGTCTATCTCAAGGCACGCCAACCCGAGGAACGCTGACCCCCGATCCCGCAAGTGAAGAGGGCAGGAGCGGTTCCTCCTGCCCTTCACTCTTGTCACGTTGTGCGATTGCGGATGACGCCCCTCGCGGTCACACCGGGCACGAGCTTCAGCAGCACTTCGTGCGCATCGGCTTGCGTGCGGCGATATCCACGCTTGTGATGAAATCCGATGGCTTTGTGCCCGCGGGAAGCGCGGCCACGATCCGCTTATACAGCGGATCTTCCCACGCCGTCATCGCATCCACATACCCGGGCTTGGGTGTCAGCACAATCTCGATCAGTCCTGCCGCTTCTGCTTGTCGGCGCGTCTCTTCAAGCGTCACGGCACCGGCCACGCACCCGATCAGCGCCTCGACCATCGCCGTGATTTCGGCCGGAAGCGGCCGCAACAGCGCAAGATCGCTCACCGCCACCCGGCCGCCCGGCTTGAGCACCCGCGCAATTTCACGCCAGACCTGCGGCTTGTCCGGAGAGAGATTCAGCACGCAGTTCGAAATCACAACGTCCGCGCTAGCATCCGCCAGCGGAAGATGCTCAATCTCGCCGAGCCGAAACTCGACATTGTCTAAGCCGGTCTGAGCCTGATACGACTCGATGTTGCGCCGAGCCTTCGAAAGCATCTCCGGCGTCATATCCACGCCGATCACGCGCCCGGTCTTGCCCACGCGCGGCCCCGCCACGAAACAGTCAAACCCGCCCCCGGAACCCAGGTCGATCACAACCTCGCCCTCGCGCAATGAGGCCAGCGCCGTCGGGTTCCCGCACGAAAGGCCCATGTTCGCCTCATCCGGAACCGCAAGCAGATCACTCTGGCCGTACCCGATCGCTTTCGCCAGCGCATCATGATCCAGTGCGGTGTTTCCGCAGCAGCCCCCCTGGCCGCATCCCCCCGTGCCCGACGAAAGCGATCCCGTCGATGCGATCCGGGCATATCCCTCGCGCACATGCTCAAGCACATCCTGCGGCCCGGTCCTCGAAGTCGTCATGTCTGTCCTTTCACATCAAATTGTGGTTATGCACATCCCGGTGCGCAACCATCCGAAGCGCAGTCCGCGCTGCCGGGTGTGCGCTCGCAACACTGTTCCAACTCGTCCGCCAACGCTCGAAGCAGCCCCGCCAGTTCGACGTACCGCACCGCGTAAGACACCGTCCGTCCCTGCTTCGAGGACGCAAGCAACCCCCCACGCTCCATCAACGCCAGATGCCGCGACACCACCGAAAGATCAACTGAGCAGCACGCCGCAATCTCCGTCACTGTGCATGGGCGACCGCACTTGGCCAGGCACGCAAGCAGACTCGCCCGCGTCGGATCTCCGATCGCTCGGAACAACTCCGGACACAGCAAACGGTCGATCGGGCGGCAGCACGCGGCAGCCTGCGCAGGATTCACGGGATGACCGCTGTTCTCTTGCATCATTGTGCAAGTATACAAACGGTACGCGATTTGTCAAACACTCCGGCAAAAACTCTTGACGGCAAATCCGATCGGATTATGATCCCAATATGTTAGGATACTGTTGCAGGTTTCCCGCTCGCCGCACTCCGGGCCTCAGCCATAAGAAGTTTCGTCACAGCCAATGCATCTTCCAGCGTGGCAAGGGGCTTCCCATGACCTGTCGCCACCGTGTCGAGCAGGTGACGCCACTCCACGTCATATCCCGACAATCCGGGCATCGGCACCGCCTCCTGGCGACCCTCGCGCGTCAGAATCAGCGGTTCATTGCGGCTGATGTCAAAATCCGCCGTCGCATGCTCAAACGCTGCCGAATACCGCATCCGGAACGACCACCCGGGCGCGTGGTCCCATCCGCCTTCGGCAACCACGTGCCGCGGCCCGCGCTCGGTCGAATACAGCGTCGTGAGGTGGTGCTCGTCACCGGCGCTCGAGACCGACCGCACCGGCCCGAAACACCAGTGAATGAAATCTGCGTCGTGAATGTGCAGGTCAAATATCGCCGCCCCCGACCGCGCTGTGTCGGCGTAGAAATCCTCCGCCCAGGTCGGCCTCGCGCCAAGTCGCTGAAACGTGATGCTCCGCAGCCTTCCGAGCGACCCGTCGTCGATCCGGTTCTTCAGCCAGACCCACGCAGGCCAGAACCGCATGCACATCGCAGGCATGCACACCCGCCCGGCCCGATGCGCACGCTCGGCGAGGGTCTGCACCGCCGTGGAGTCCAGCGACACCGGCTTCTCCACCAGCACATGCTTGCCCTGTTGCAAAGCCAGGATCGCCAGCGGCACATGCGTCTCGGTGAACGTGCAGATGCTCACGACATCCACATCGGGGTCGTGCATCAGCCGTTCCGGATCTTCATACACCCTGACGGCCGTCGGATCGAACAGCGGATGGGCTTCGTCCCGTGTCATGTTCCCGCGCGAACCGGGCCGCCCGGTGCGCCGCTCGGGGTTGCGGTCGGCCACGGCAACAAGCCGCGCACGCCGACCCGAGGCGATCGCGCTCCGCAATGCCCGAATATGCGTCTCGCCCATGAACCCAAGCCCGACAATGCCAACCCCCAAGGGCTTGGCCGAACTGCCCGCCGGGGGCGGGGCTTCCCGCACCGGCCAGACGTGCCGCTCATACACCCGCCGTGCGGCGATGACATCAGCCGTTCGCGTCTGTCCGGCTTCGCGCTCGATCGCCAGGTCGATGCGTTGCGGGGCATCTTCGATCACCCTGAAGAACTGATCCCAATCGACCTCACCCTTGCCCGCCGCGGTCTCGATGCCCCATTCGCCCGGAACCGGGGAAACCCGGGCGTCCTTGATATGCACCTGGGCGACCCACTCGAGCAGTTCACGCAAGGCGGCCACCGGGTTGCCCATGCCGTAGAGCAGCATGTTCGCCGGATCGAAGTTCACCCGGACGTTCGGCCGCCCGAGCGCCCGCAGCATGCCGACAAGTGTCGAGGCCGTCTCCTGGCCTGTCTCAAGGCCCAGGGTTATCCCGCGCGCACCGAACATGTCGGCGATCGCGCCCAGGCGGTCGAGCATCACCCCGCGAACAGGGTCGGTCGGTTCGTGCGGCAGAAAACCCGCGTGAAAGGTGACCAGCCGAAGGCCCAGTCGCTCAGCCAGGGCGGCGTGTGCCTCGGCGCTCTGGAGGTTGCGTTCCCAATGCTGATCCGGCCTGACGCCGCCCGTGCGTTTGATCGAAGTGAGCGACGCATAGTCTTCGCCTTCAAAGGCCATCATCCCCGACAACAGGCCGATGCCGGCGTTCCGCAGCGACTCGATCGTGTCGTTTTCCGGCCATCGCCCCGAGCAGATCGGGCCGAGGGCGATCTGCGCGTGCGACAGGCCGCAAACGCGAATCTTGTCGATCAGTTCCTGCGCTGTCGTGGGCTGAAGCGACCACGAACACACCCCGAGGCGGCCGATCATGCCACGTCTCCTGCGCCGGACGATCGGCCGGCTTCGGTGCGATGGAGAATGGCTCCATCGACACGCAAAGCCAACGTAGCGAGCAAGGCCGAGACGTCAAGCCCGTGCGCCTGCCGCGAGCCGAGCGTGCGGTCAGGCCGCCTGCGCCAGGGTCACCGAGACCGATGCGGTAACCGGCACGCGGCAGATGACCAGAGCAGTCAGGTCGTCGGCCTGATGGAGCGAGCCGCGTTGCGCATCAAGCAGCCCGGCGAGCCGGGCAATGGCGGCTTCCATGCCCGGACCTGATTCGCTGGGGGTGAGGAGGTCGGCAAAGTGGCGGACGAATTCGCGGTTGGGTTTGAAGGTCTCGCGGTCAGCAGCGCCGGGGGGCGGGAAAACCGTTTCAAATCCATCGGAATACAGCACCAGGGATTCCCCGGGTTGCAAGGTGAACGTGATCGTGGCGAACTCGGCATCAGGAAAGACACCCATCAACGGGCCGTCAAGCTCGATGCGTTCTACCCCGTCGGGGCCGAGTCGAAGCGGTGGGGGGTGCCCGGCGCCGGCAAGCCAGACCTGGCCGGTTGCAGGGTCGATCAGGCCGTAGACGCCCGTGGCAAAACGCGGCGAGTGAAACTGGCGCGAGCAGAGCGCGGCGTTGACGCGGGCAAGGGCTTCTCCGGGGTCGGTGACGATCGTGCGCCCGTTGGTCTGGTGGGTGCGTGCAAGGCTCTGGCCGATCACCATGGTCAACAGGGCCGCGGGAACACCGTGCCCGACCGCGTCGGCCACGAAGAACGCGATGCGACCATCGGGCATGCGGCTGATGTCGTAGATATCGCCGCTGACATACCCCGCCGGGCGGAAGAAGACTCCGCAATCCAGGCCTTCGACCTGAGGAAGTTCATGGGGAAGCAGCTCGCGCTGGACGGTGGCGGCCAGGTGCATTTCCTGGTGCCACTGGGTCATCTGGCCGACGAGGCCGCCCGAGGAGATGCGTTGATGGCGCAGTTCTTGCTCGACTTCGTCGAGGTCATCCTGACGCCGGAGCAGGCCGAAGAGTGTGCGAGCGAGGGCGGGCGCAGAGGTGTGCACGTTTTCAATCACCAAGCCGCCGTCTTCGTGGGCGCGGAGCACGCCGAGATTGTCGTGGACAAGAAGTACGCCCGAGGCACGTTTCTGTTTCAGGGCGTGCATGAGGCTTCGGACCTGGTCTTCGCTCGCGGCAGGGGGGCAGAGCGCCAGAACCAGACCGGGCAGGCGTTCCGCGGCATCGAGGAGCCTGTGGAACGTGGTGCGATCGAGTCGTGGGAGCGCTTCGGGGCGCGGCCACGCGGCAAGCACGGGGCCGAGGAGGGCGAGGGCGGGGTCATCTTCCCCCGGCCAGGAGCCGTTTTCGATCGTGACCACCGTCAGTGTGCGTCCGCCCATGGCCATCCTCCGCGTGGGGCCTCTCGACCGTGCCTCATGCACAAGCGTTCGGTACGGGCGGGCTTCGCACCAGCCCGCAGGGTCGAAGCGAGGGAAAGACTCTGCGGGATGTACCGATCAGCCAAGCAGTGCGAGTTCGGCGGGGGTGTTTTTGGATCTCGCCGCGGCAGGCGCTCCCGCTAGACTGGTTCAAAGTCCGAGAAGCGGATTCGGGAACAGGTTGCGTGGCGATTGAGGTGGAGCGGTCGTGATCGAACACAAGGAGCGGGATATGACCGGGGATATCCGGCGGGGCGTGGTGCTTGTTGATCTGCTGGCGATCTCGGTCGCCATGGCTTTGGGGGGTTCTCTGCTCGTGCCCATACTTCAACAGGCACGGATGTCGGCCCGCGACGCCCGGAACATGTCGCAGATGTCGCAGGCGGGTCGAGCGGTCGTGTCGTACTCCGTCGAGTATCAGGACCGCATCGCGACCTTCAGTTGGCGCGCGGGAAACCCCCAGGGCGCCCACACGATATATGAGGATCTTCGTCGCCAATCGACGAATGCCACGGCAGCCGAGGCCGCCTCGGCGCAGGCGATCGATATTCTGCGTCGGCGTGTCATGCGGGAGGATCTGGCGCCGGTGCGGGACTGGCTGCCGCACGTGAATGCGTGGCCGCTGGTGCTTACGGACTATTTGGCTTCGCGTCTGCCCGATGAGATGTTTGTTTCGCCGTACGACGTGCATCGCCTCGCGTGGCAGGAGCAGGCCGGGCGGCGGTTTGATGCGGGCGCGTTCGCGCCGCATCAGCCGGAGCCTTCGCCGGCAAACGCGGTGATGCCATTCAGTTCGTCGTATTCGTTCACAACTTCGGGGTTTGATTTCGCGGGTTCATCGCGGACGCTGCCGCCGGGGTCTCGGCTTCGTCTGGGCGAGGGGTGGGATCGGTATGTCGTGCCGTCCACAGCGCGGTTGGGTGATTTGCGGTATCACCAGGTGCAGTTTCCATCGGGCAAGGCGATGTTCGTGGATACGTTCGATCGGTCAAAGCCCCGTTGGAGCATGCATAGCGACCCGCAAGCCACGGTGATGATGACGCAGTATGACGGTTCGGTGATGCGCCGGCCCGGCGGAGAAGTCAACCCCGGGTGGGATCCGTGGCGACCGGAGACGGATGCGACGACGGTGATGCGGTTTTCGCCTCGACCGTGGGAGGGTGTGCATGCTGAGGGCGAGGCGCGGGAGCAGTTTTTGCGCGGTGGGGTGATGTGGACGCGCGGCGGTCTTCAAGGGGTTGACATCGATCACGCAGAGGCTCGGACGGGGCAGCCCGGTGTGCGTGCCGGGGCGCATGCGGATGGGCGGAGTCTGGAAGAGTTTCTCGCGGGGGCGCGGGGGGTTGCCAACGTGCAGGGCGCGGTGGCTCGGTAAGGAGGCGCTGCGTGCCGGCGGTGATCGAAGGTGGTATGGTGTGCATGTGCGCTCGGGGAAGTGTCCGGGGTGAAGATCGCCCCGACCCGGAGCGGGCAGCCGGACGGCTGCGGGCGGACATGGAGGTTGCCTGAGCGATGCGTCTTTCCCGGCTGACATTGAACGGCTTCAAGTCTTTCGCCGACCCGACCGTTTTTACGTTTGACGATGACCTCACAGGGATTGTCGGCCCGAACGGGTGCGGCAAGAGCAACGTGGTCGATGCGATCAAGTGGGTGCTGGGTGAGCGGTCGAGCAAGAGTCTGCGCGGGAAGGAGATGATCGACGTGATTTTCGCCGGCTCGGCGGGGCGCAAGCCCGCGGGGATGGCGAGCGTCGCGCTGACATTCGAGAACCCGATTCTCGGGAACGGCGTCGGCTCGGCTCGCGCGAGCGAGGGGATCGGGCGTGCGCCGGCCGAGGCGGGCGGGCAGACGGCGGGGGTTCTCGAAGAAGACCATGCCGAGGCGCCGAAAGAGGACGGGGAAGACGCGAGTGTGCTGGATGAGGCGGCGCGGGGTCGGCGGGCGCTGCCGATTGATGCGGATGTGGTTGAGGTGGAGCGCCGGCTGTATCGAGACGGGACGAGCCAGTATCTGATCAACGGTCGGCGTGCGCGACTGAAGGACATCCGCGACCTGTTTCTCGATACGGGGATCGGCGCGGATGCGTATTCGATCATCGAGCAGGGCAAGGTCGATGCGATGCTGCTGAGTTCGCCCCAGGAGCGTCGGCATATTTTTGAAGAGGCCGCGGGGATCGCCAAGTACAAGGTTCGGCGTGTCGAAGCGCAGCGCAAGCTTGAGCGCGCGCAGGCGAACCTGGAATCAACGCGCGAGCAACTGGCCTCGACGGAGCGGCGACTGCGGATCGTCAAGGGGCAGGCCGCCAAGGCAAGACGGTTTCAGGAACTCGACGCCGAGTATCAGGCGCTGCGCGTGGCGATCGCATTCGATCAGTATGACGAACTGCGTCAGCGGCTGATGGGGCTGACTTCAAACCTTGCGGCGTTGGATGTGAAGCGGGAAGAGTCGATCCGTCTTGTGGGCGAACTTGAGCGTGACAAGCACGATGCGGATGCCGCGAGGGCTGATGCGGCCGATCGGGTTCGGGCGATTCAGTCGGAACGCACATCGGCGTTGCACGACGCGGAGCATGCGAGGCAGCGCGTCCAGCTTTCATCGCGCGGGCTTGAAGACATCCGCGAGCAGCTTCAGCGTGAGCACGAACGGGCAGCGGAACTGGTTCGCCGGCGTGAACGGCTTGAGGGCGAGCGCGACGCGGCGAAGGCCCGGCTTGCGGCGGTGGCCGAAGAACTGACCGAGGCGGAGCGGACGCTGACGCACGCCGCAGAGGATCGCGCGCGGGTGCTTGAGGAGTTGACCGAACGGCAGCAAGCGCTTGCGCACTGTCGCGCGGCGATGACGAACATCGAGCGCGAGCGGACGCAGATCCTGGCCTCGGTCGAGGCGGATGCGAGGCGGATCGAGTCGTTGCAGGAACAGATCGAGCGCATCGGCCATCGTGCCGCGGCGCTCGGGCGTGAACGGCAGGAACTTGCAGCGGCGGCCGAAGCGCTGGCGGGCGTGGTGGCGGCGCGGGGTGAAGAGATCGTTTTGATGGAGGGCCGCATCGCGGAGATCGACGCGGCGCTGGCGACGTTGAGCCAGGGGCGTCAGCGGCTTGCGCATCGGGTGGGAGAGGCCGAGCAGCAGTATGTGCGATTGGATTCTCGCCGGGCAACGCTGGAAGAAATGGCCGATGCGCGCGTGGGTCTGGGCGAGGCGGTGCGCGATGTGCTGGCGATTCGCGATCGGGGCGAAGGGTTCGCGGGCGTGATCGCGCCGCTGGCGGAACTGATCGAAGCCGATCGTGACGACGTGCTGCCGGTTGAGGCGGCGCTCGGGTCGGCGTTGCGCGGGCTTGTGGTCGATTCGCTGGCGACGATTCCGTGTGAGGCTGAGCGTGAACTGCTGGGCGGGCGAGTGACGTTTCTGCCGCTGGCCGCACCAGGGGTGTTGCCGGAGGGTTCATCCGAGGCGTGGGGGGTAGATGCGGACCTCGCGCCGCGTGTTCGTGCGGTTCGTCCGCTGGTGCGCGCGGCGGCGAGCGGTCGTGAAGACGAGGTCGAGCGATTGCTCGATACGCTGCTTTCGCGGACGTTTGTCGTCGAGAACCTGGACGTCGCGATGATGCTCGGCGCCGGGCCGATGCGCGGTGCGCGGTTTGTGACGCTTCGGGGCGAGGTCGCGGAAGCCGATGGCAGGTTTGTCGCGGGTCCGGAGTCGGCCGAAGAGGGCGCTTCGGGCGTGCTGCAACGGCGGATCGAACTGACGGAGCTTCGCGCGCAGCTTGCAGTGCTCGGTCGTGAACTTGAGGCGGAGCGTGAGCGGCTGAAATCGGTCGACGGCGAGGCGGCGGAATATTCGCGTTCGCGTGCGGAATTGGCGCAGCAGGTCGCCGCGGCGCAGCGGGCGCAGGTGGGCGACCAGACTCGGCTTGATCGGCTCGGCGCCGACCGAAGCAGGCTCGAGCGTGAGCACTTGGCTGCGGCGAGCGAGGCGGAGCAGTTCTCGGTTCGCGTGGAGAAGATCGAGCATGACCGGGCAGCGCTTTCGGCCAAGGCCGAGAGCCTGGGTCGGCTTGGGGCCGAGCAGGGCGAGGCCGCAGCACATCTGGAGGGTGAGTTGCAGCGTTTGCGTCTGCGGGCGGATGCGGCGGCGGAGCAGTTGACGGCGGCGAAGGTGGCAGTGGGGCGCCTGGGGGAACAGGCTGGGGCAGCGCGTCGAGAGGGGGCGGTTGCGCAGTCGGAGATCGACGCGCTCGAGCGTCATGAGCGTGACTTGCAGCATCAGTCAGCGCATGCCCGTGCCCGGGTGTCTGAGTTGGAACTGGCGATTGAGGAGGCGAGCGCTCTCGTGCAGAGCGCTGAAGCGAAGGCGGCCGAGCTTGAGGCCGCGGCAACGCAGGCCGGCGAGGTACTGGCTGAGGCTGATCGGGCGTGCCGCGACGCGGGCGAGCGCTTGCATGACGCGAAGGAGCATGCGCAGCACGTGGATCGAGACTGGCAGAGCATCGAGATCGGTCGTCGAGAGGTGGAGGCTCGGCGCGAGGCGCTTGAGGAGCGGACGCTGGAGGATCTGCGGATTGACCTTGCGTGGGAGTATGGGGAGTATCGCGCGTTGATGCAGGGCGGGGGTGTTTCGCGGATCGACCCGACGGAGGCGACGGCGGCGGCGGGGGTGCTGCGGGATGAGATTTCGCGGCTCGGGCATGTGAATCTTGATGCGATTGAAGAGGAGACGCAGCTTGCGCGTCGGAACGATGAGTTGGTGGCGCAGTTGGCGGATATCGACGAGGCCGCGCGGCAGTTGACCGCGCTGATCGAAAAATTGAACGAGGTGAGCAAGTCGTTGTTTGCCGAGTCGTTCGAGCGTATTCGGAGCGAGTTCGGCGGCCCGAACGGGATGTTCCGCAAACTCTTCGGCGGCGGGCATGCCGAGGTGCGGCTGATGGGGCTGGTGAAGGAGGTTGACGGCCAGAAGGTGCAGACGGATGAGATCGACGTGCTCGAGAGCGGGGTGGATGTGATCGCACGGCCTCCGGGTAAGCAGCCGCGATCGATCAGCCAGCTCTCCGGCGGTGAGAAGACGATGACGGCGGTGGCGCTGCTGCTGTCGATTTTCCGGTCGAGTCCGAGTTGTTTCTGCGTGCTCGACGAGGTGGATGCGGCCCTTGATGAGGCGAACGTCGAGCGGTTTACTCGGGTTGTGAGACAGTTTACCGATCGTTCGCACTTTATCGTGATTACGCACAACAAGCGGACGATGGCGACGGTGGATCGGTTGTACGGCGTGACGATGCAGGAACGCGGCGTGTCGACGCGCGTGAGCGTGAAGTTTGAGCAGGTAGGTGAGGACGGCAAGTTCAGCGCTCAGGCCGAAGAGTCAGCGCGCGCGGAAGGTGTTGTCGTGGAGACGCCGGCACGAGGGCGGGGGGGGGGCAAGGCGCCGGAGGGTGTTGACCGCCGACCGAGCCGGAAGCTGCGCGAAGCACTCGCGGGGATGCGGCAGGGCGAAACTCCGCACGTGGTGCGCGCGCCCGAGCCGGAAGACTCGGCGACGGGGTGAAGCAGCAGGTTCAGGCGGCTTTGGCGCGTTTCCCGAAGCCGAATGTCCGCCCGTGTTCTTTTCGGCAGATGCGTTTGGCGTGGCGCCACTCGTAGGCCATGGCGATGGTGAGCAGAGAGAGCAGCACGCCCGCGCCGATGGTCGCGGGGCGGTTGAGCGTCCAGGTGACGACGCTTCGGGAGGGGTTGGAGGGATCGTATCGGACTTCGATGCGAGAGCCGATAGGGTGCTGGGCGACGAGTTGCTGGGCCTGGCGTGCCCAGAGCGATTCATCGCAGGAGTATTTGTCTGGCCGGGAGAAGAGCGAGAGGCGGTCGGAGCGGTAGGTGTTTCCGTTGACGGTGTATTGGTAGTGGACGCTCGGGCCTGATACACCGGGTTTGTAGAAGTTGTCGAAGGCCGTGCCGTATCCGAAGTAGTGGCTCTCAAGGACCAGGCCCTTTGCGCTCGGCCAGCGCATGGGGGCGCTGAGCCACCAGAGTGCCGCGGCGGACGCCAGAACCGCAGCGCCCCAGATCATGGTGAGTGTGCACGCTTTGCTCTTGGCGTAAAGACCTTCCATGGAGAAAGCATCGCAAGTACGCGGGCGCGAAGGCGCCGCGCAGGCAAGCGCGTCAAGATGTTCGGGTGGGAACGCGCGCATCAGGTAAGCCGCGCCTGATGCAGCGCCGGTTCTCGGACGCGTATCGTGGCGGCAACAAGGGGGTATACCGGGTTGATTTTGAAGGGGCGCGCGAGGATGCGGCCGGGCGCTTACGCGGGTGCGTGCTTGCGGCGCGCACGCTCGGGCGGATCGACGACAGCGCAAGGCCTGTTGCCCGCGGCTTCACCCGACATTGACGTAGGCACGCAGGCCCTGCACGCCGCCTTCGCGGCCGAACCCGGATTCTTTGTACCCCCCGAAGGGGGAAGCGGGGTCAAACATGTTGTAGGTGTTGCACCACACGACGCCCGCGCGAAGCCTTCGGGCGACTTCGAAAATCTTGCTTCCCTTGTCGGTCCAGACGCCGGCGGCGAGGCCGTAGGGGGTGTTGTTGGCGCGTTGCAGGGCTTCATCGGGCGTGCGGAAACTCATGACGGCGAGGACCGGGCCGAAGATCTCTTCGCGGGCGATGACCTGGCTGGGCTGCACACCGGTGAAGAGGCACGGGCGGCACCAATAGCCCTTGACGGCATCGGCCGCGCCATTGTCGGGAACGGGGCGTCCGTTGTGTTTCCAGCCTCGCAGGCCTTCGCCGATTTCACCCCCGATGTAGAGGTCGGCGCCTTCGGTCACGCCCGCGTCGAGATAGCGTTTGATGGTTGCGAGCTGGCCCGCGGAGTTGATCGCGCCGACGTCGGTATTTTTGTCGAGCGGGTCGCCGATACGGAGCGTCGCAAGGCGTCGGCGCAGTTTGCCGATCACGGTGTCGAGGATGCTCTCTTGGACGAAAAGGCGGCTGCCGGCGCAGCAGACGTGCCCCTGGTTGAAATAGATTCCCTGGACGATGCCTTCGACGGCCTGGTCGATGCTGGCATCTTCAAAAATGATGTGAGGACTCTTGCCGCCGAGTTCGAACGTCAGGCGTTTGCCAGATCCCGCGGTCGAGCGGGCGATGCGTTTTCCCACTTCGGTTGAGCCGGTGAAGGCGATCTTGTCAACATCGGGATGTTCGACAAGTGCAGCGCCGGTGCTGCCATCCCCGGTGACGATGTTCACGACACCGGGGGGCAGTTCGACCTCTTGCAGAATCTCGGCCAGGCGAAGAGCGGTGAGGGGGGTGGTTTCGGCGGGCTTGAGGACAACCGTGTTGCCGCAGGCGAGGGCCGGGGCAAGTTTCCACGCGGCCATGAGCAGGGGGAAGTTCCAGGGGATGATCTGCCCGCAGACGCCGACGGGTTTGTGTCGTGGCCCGAAGACCCATTCGAGTTTGTCGCACCAGCCCGCGTGATAAAAGAAGTGGGCGGCGGCGAGGGGGATATCGACATCGCGGCTTTCGCGGATGGGCTTGCCGCCGTCGAGGGTTTCGAGCACGGCAAGTTCGCGGGCGCGTTCCTGGATGCGACGGGCGATGCGGAAGAGGTATTTGGCACGCTCGGGTCCGGGGAGTGCGCTCCAGCCCGGAAGGGCCTGGCGTGCGGCCTGGACCGCGGAATGCACATCGGCGGCAGAGCCTTGGGCGACGTGGCTGAGGACGGCTTCGTTCGCGGGGTTGGTCGTAGGGAAGTAGCCGTCCTGGGCCGGTGGATGGAAGTTGCCCGCGATGAAGTGGGTGTATTGGTCGTTGAGTGAGACGGGCACGCGCTCGGGGGCCGGGGCATATGACCAGTCGGCGGCGAATGTTTGTGCGTGCGCGGCGTGGCCGTTGTCGAGGCGTTTGGTAGAGGGCTTCGACGATACACGTGGCTTTTTGGGTGCGGAGCCGGAAGCCGGGCGTCGGGAGCGTGATGTCGTCGTGCGGCGGGGCATGCCGGCGATCCTCCGGGTTCGGCAGGGATTCTTCTCCTCAAGCCTATTCCCGCGGCGCGCATGAGGGGGTGGGGCGCGTTCAGCCGGACCCGACCGGGCGAGAGCACGGCGTTTTGCTGGGCTTTGACGCGATCAGGAAAAGCGAAGCTGGAGCACGGGGAGGAGGGGCGGAGGGTCCAGTTTTCCGGGCAAGAACACCGAGGCGGGGAGGCCATGTGCCATCGAGTCTTACTCGGCGAACATGGCTTCGATGAAGTTGTCGGGGTCGAACGGCTCGACATCTTCGGGGGTTTCGCCGACACCGATGAACTTTACGGGGATGTTCGTGACATCGCGAATCGCCACGACGATGCCGCCTTTGGCGGTGCCATCGAGTTTCGAGAGGAAGATACCGGTCACGCCGGCGAACTTGCAGAACTCTTCGGCTTGGCGAAGGGCGTTCTGGCCGCTGGTGGCATCGAGCACCAGAAGCACTTCGTGCGGAGCGCCGGGGATCTGCTTTTCGATGACTTTGCGGATTTTTTCGAGTTGGCGCATCAGCGGATCCTGCGTGTGCAGGCGGCCTGCGGTGTCGAGGATCAGGACATCGACGCCGCGGGCTTTTGCCGCCGCGGCGGCATCAAACGCGACGGCCGCGGGGTCGCCCCCTTGCTGGCCCTTGACGACATCGACCCCGAGGCGCTCGGCCCAGATCTCGAGCTGGCGGACAGCGCCAGCGCGGAAGGTATCGCAGGCGCCGAGGAGCACCGATCGGCCTTCAGCGCGGAGGGCGTGGCAGATCTTGGCGATGCTGGTGGTTTTTCCTACACCGTTGACGCCGGTCACGAGGATGACGCTTGGGCGACCGCCGTCGGGGGCGAATCGCAGCGCGCGGTCCGGCTCGGGCCACATGGCCTTGAGTTCACGTTTGAGGTAGGCGAGAACGTCTTCGCCTCGGGTCAGTTTGCCGGCTTTGAAATCCGTACGGATTCCCTGAATCAACCGGTCGGTGGTTTTGACGCCGACATCGGCCTGAAGCAGACGCTCCTGGAGTTCGTTGATGAGCTGGTCATCGAGGCGACGGCCAAGCAGCATCGAGCGAATGCCCGAGACAATTGTTTCGCGGGTGCGAGCCAGTCCCTGACGAACTTTGGATGCGATGGATTTAAAAAGCCCCATGCCGCTCTCGTACCTTTGGCGCTACCCCGAAAGGGAAATGTAGTAGGGGTAGGCGGGGCAAGACGCCCACTCCACCGAGTTTGATGGGCTTGGCGATTCGGGTTTATTCTGCCGAGTTCAAGCGGGCCACAAGCATGCGGAGCGCCTCGGGGTAGGCCTCGCACTCCAATGAAAAGACGCGCGATCCGAGGGTTTGGGCATCGTCTCCGGGCAGAACCGGGCAGGTTCGCTGGAGCAGAATTTCACCTTGGTCGTATTCCTCATCGCAGAGATGCACGGTGCATCCTGAAACGTGCTCGCCGGCACGGAGCACCGCCTCATGCACATGGTGGCCGTACATTCCCGGGCCGCCGAATCGGGGCAGCAGGGCGGGGTGGATATTGACAATGCGGCCGCGGAAGCCCTCGGGAATGGGCACCCGTCGCAGGTATCCCGCGAGGACGACAAGATCGACGCGGTGATCTCGGAGCAGAGTTTGCAGTCGAGTTTTGGGGATTTCCCCGGGTAGGATCAGCGTCTCTAGCCCGAGAGCACGTGCTCGCTCGGCGCCCGGGCATTCTCTCGAAGCGATGACCAAGACGATCGAGGCATCAATATCACCGGCCTGGATGACTTGGTGCAGGTTCGCGAGCGTGCGCCCCGAGCCTGAAATGCAGACGGCGAGTCGAACCACATCACCTCTCCTGGCGGGGGGAGCGCCGGATGATTCCCCCCCGATGTGGTGTGCTCCGCGTGCATCTCGAGGCGGAAATGCCCGGGATTCCACCTGTTTCGGGGAGGCCCTTGCCGGGAATCGGGGGGATGGTACGCCGCGGGAAAAAAGCGATCGAGTTCTGGGACGCATCTCAAGGCGGGTCGTGGAAGGTCCGACAACACACGGCACACCCCCGGGCGTTCTTTGGCGCCCGGACATTATCCGGAGGCAGTCCATGCGGCACGCACGCACTCTGATCGGCCCGTCCCTCGCACTTTCCGCTGTTCTGCTGGCCGGATGCGCCGGGAACGGCCGGTATACGACGGAGGGGAAGAATCTTGCGACCTTGCGTAATGCGCAGCTCAAGAGCGCCACGGAATGGAGCATGGCTCATCAGGCGTTTCTGGCGGGTGATCTTGAACGAGCGCTGAAGCGGATTGACCAGTCGATCGCGATCAACCCGACCGCACCGAAGAGCCATGTGCTTCGCGGGCGGATTCTGGCGGAGCGCGGGCAGTTGGGGCCGGCGCTTGAGGCCCTCAAAGAGGCGCAGCAGCTCGACCCGGGGAGTTTTGAAGCGTGCTACTACCAGGGCGTGGTGTATGAGCGTCTGACGCAGTATGAGCGGGCGCTGGGGATGTATCGCCAGGCAGACCAGTTAGACACGACCAACCCGCAGTACGCGGTCGCGGCGGCGGAGATGCTGATCGAACTCGGCCGGCTTGACGAGGCCGAGGCGTATCTGCTCGGGATGAACGATCGCTTCGAGCATGCTGCCGGCGTGCGCCAGACGCTCGGGCACATCGCGATGCTTCGCGGAGAGCCGACGACGGCGGTGACGTTGTTCAGCGAGGCTCGATTGCTCGCGCCGGACGACCAGAGCGTGGTGGAAGACCTGATCGATGCGCAGATCAAGGTGGGCAACTTTGCCGAGGCCGAGTTTTCGCTCGGTGTGCTGCTGCGTTCGGATGCGAACGCTTCGCGGCGCGACCTCAAGCACATGCGTGCCCGGTGCCTCGTGGAGCTTGATCGCCCGATGGAAGCCCGCGAACTGCTGCTCGATCTGACGAAAAGCCCGGATGGTGATGCCGACGTCGAGGCGTGGCTGGGTCTGGGGCGCGTTTCGTTCGCGCTCGGCGACACGCGCAACGCTCGTCGTGCGGCGACTCGACTGACGGGGCTTGCGCCCCGGCGGAATGAGGGGTATCTGCTTCGGGCGTTGCTTGATCGCGATGCGAACAGGCGTCATGATGCGTTGACCGCGCTCGACCAGGCGCTGCGCATCTCGCCGGATGATGCTTCGGTGCTCACGATGCGCGGCCTGGTGCTGAGCGAACTGGGTAGACACGATGAAGCGGCGGCAAGCCTTCGCCGAGCGGTGACGATCGACCCTGCCAACGGCTCGGCCCAGCGACTGCTGGCCATGGTCGAGCCTGCGGCTGTCGCCGGGGCAGATGACCGCTGAACCTTTCCACATGCCTGCTTGAGCCGTCGCGGACCCGATCTTCGGGTCCGCGATGCATTTTATGGGGGTGTGAGAAGTGGGAGAGAGGAGAGAAGCGGTCGTTGGGTTATGCCGCGTGGCGATAGCCCTGATCGTCGAGAATCTCGACGTCATCGTTGCCGCCGATGACGCGCCCGGGCATGCCGGACTTGCGAAGATATTCGGCGAGGCCCTCGGTGTCGGTGGCGAGGGTCGAAACATCGTCACCAAGTTCCACGGCTTTGAGATGTGCAAGGTACTTGATGCGCAGGGCCGCCACGCGGACGTGGAGGTCGTGCAGCCGCACCGATTCGCGGATCGAGGTGGCGAGGGTGTGGAGCATTCCGACGACGGTCACCAGGGCGACAGCACCCACGACCCAGGGCCAGATGGTTGCAAGGTCGATCACGCACCCAGGATCGACCGGAGAGCGCGGTGTCTTGACAGTGGTTACGATCGGCTTGTGATCTTCCCCCAGGGTCTTTCCGCGGCGCGTTGCATTCCGGATCGGGAGCCGGCAGGTGTGCGTTGGTGTCGTGGTCGCGGTCTGTCGAGGTTTTCGGACGTCGCGAGGGCGCTTGCGTGTTTTCTGCTGGTGTTTATGACCTCGATTGCGAGAGGGCAGGGCGTCGAACTTGGGCGGGTGCGGCTTGAAGTGCAGGAGTTCGGCGTCGGGAACACGGTGCGTCCGGGGGGGTGGGTCGGCCTGCGGGTTCGTGTGTTCGACCCGACGACGACCCCCCGGGAGTTGCTCATCCGCGTAGCGGGGCGAGATGCTGACGGCGATCTGCCCTATTACCAACAGGTGATCGCCGCGGGAGATGGCGCGAGCCGGGATATCTGGACGTATGTGCCGATTCCCTACCACTTTGACGCGAATTCGACGGTCGAAGTGATTGCGGCGACGGTGGTCGGCTCGGAGGGGTCGGACGAACCGCCGCGGGCGGGCGACGTGCTCGCCCGGACGCTGGTTTCTCCGGCGGTGCTCGGAGAGGGGCGTGCGGCGGCAACGACGCTGCACCCTGAAGAAGGGCTGATCGGTGTGATCGGCCGCGGCAACCTTTCGTTGACGACGTATGCCGAGCGCATCGAGCAGCAACCGTGGAGTCCGCTTGCGCACGAACGAACCGAGATCGTGCTGCAACTGAACCCGCAATCGCTGCCGGATAGGTGGATCGGGCTTGCGCCGTTTGATGCGCTCGTCTGGACCGACGCCGAGCCGGCGGACCTCGGGATTGAGCGGGCGCGGGCGATTACCGAGTGGGTGCGGCGAGGCGGGCACCTGGTGGTGGTGCTGCCGCCGGTGGGGCAGGCGTGGACTACGCCGCGTTCAAACCCGCTGCACGAACTTCTGCCTCGCGTGGACGTGATTCGCAGTGTGGATGCAGTTGATCTGAACCCGCTCGCCCCGTTATTGGCGGGGACGGGCGTGACGGGGCTTCCCGCGGTGACCGTGCACACCTTTGAGCCTCGACCCGAGGCCGAGCCGCATCAGGCGATCGCGGTTCTGGGTGATCCTCGGGGAAGGACGATCGTCGCACGACGGATCGAAGGGTTGGGCATGGTGACCCTAGTGGGGGTAGACCTGAACAACGCGGGGTTGCGCCGGCTCGGGCTGCCTCGGGCCGATCGATTCTGGAATCGAGTGCTGGGGAAGCGCGGGGAGTATCTGACGACCTCGGAATTGGCCGATGCTTCGGTCGCGCCGCGGTGGAATCTGGCGAATCGTCGTCCGCACTGGCTCGATCAGGACATTCCGGGATTGATCGCCAAGCAGGGGCGTTCGGCGGCGGGGTTATTCGCCGGTTTTTTTCTGTTTGCGCTCTACTGGCTGGTCGCGGGGCCGGTGGGGTATGGCCTGCTCAAACGTTTCGGCTATCAGCGGCATGCCTGGGTTGCGTATGTCGTTTCGGCGGCGGGGTTCACGGTTCTTGCGTGGAGCAGCGCGCTGGCGATTCGTCCGAAGCGCGTCGAGGCGACGCACCTGACGATCATCGACCATGTCTATCTGCAACCCGTGCAGCGCACGCGCACCTGGATGAGCATGCTCGTGCCGACATACGGCCAGGGCATGCTGCACGTCGGCGACCCGAGGCGGAGCCGTGATGATGACTATCACAACCTGATCGCGCCGTGGCAGTCTCGCAGGCTTGATGCACGCTCGGGGGGGTTTCCGGATGTGCGTCCGTATGTGCTTGATGCGCGTGCCCCCGAGAGCGTGTCATTTCCGGCGCGTGCGACGATTAAGCAGTTCAGGGTGGATTGGTCAGGCCCGCCGGTGGATGACTGGGGCATGCCTCGGCCGCGCCTGCCTGACGGCCAGCAAGGGGAACCGGCGCTGTGGCTCGATGCGCGCACGGGCGATCCGCGCGGGTTGCTGACGCACGGCCTTCCCGGGCCGATGTCTGATGTCGTCATCATCGTTGCGCGGCATCAGCGGGCGGTGCCGACCTCGCCGCGGGCTTCGGTGGCTTTGGCCGCCGCATACAAACTGACGGGCGACTGGCATCCCGGGCATTATCTTGATCTCTCGACGCTGGGTGAGCCGGCGACGCTGGATGCATATCTTGATCGCATCATGCCGCCGCCGCGAACGATGAGTTTCGGTGCGATGTCAGAAGATCTTCCCGGCGACCCGACGACGCGATTGTCTGCGCTGGCGTTTTTTGATTCGTTGCCGACGCCGGCCCAGACGGCGACCGCGGGGACGGAGTTTGCCTTGATGCGCCGCTCGGAAGGGCACGGGCTTGACCTCAGCCGCTGGCTGACGCAGCCTTGCATCATCATCATCGGCCACGTGGGACTGAACACGCCCGAGGCCGCCCCGACGCCGTTGTGGACGGGTGAAGCTTCCAGCCCGCGTCGGCTTCGAACGACGGGGCGCACGGTGGTTCGCTGGGTCTATCCGCTCCCAGCGCGCGTGCCCGAATGGACGAACCTGACGGATGTGCAGGCCGACCCGCTGGGGCTGCCGCCCTCGGCGCCGCCCGGGCGATAGCATGGTCGGCCCGGCGGGGCCGCACGGTCGGCGTCGGTCGTGAGGATTCTTTTCTCTCCGGAAGTGTCTATGCCGCCCATGATTCAGACGACCAACCTGACGAAGAAATACGGCGATCTGGTCGCGCTGAACAACCTGAACCTGACGATCGAGCAGGGGGATTGTTTCGGGTTCATCGGCCCGAACGGCGCGGGGAAGACGACGACGATCAAGATTCTGGCGACGTTGCTGAAACCCAGCAGCGGCCAGGCGCAGATCGACGGGTTGACGATCGGGTATCAGAACCGCAAGATCCGCCCGCTGATCGGCTATGTGCCCGATTTCATGGGCGCGTATGAAGACATGGTGGTGACGGAATATCTCGAGTTTTTCGCGGCGACATACGGCATTCACGGCAGCGCTCGGCGCAAGGTGGTTGGCGAAGTTCTGGAACTGACCGACCTGACATACAAGGCCACGGCCGAGGTCAACAGCCTCTCGCGCGGCATGCAGCAGCGGTTGTCGATCGCGCGGGTGCTGCTGCACGACCCCAAAGTGCTGCTGATGGATGAACCGGCGAGCGGGCTTGATCCCCGGGCACGGATCGAGATCCGCGAGTTGCTCAAAGAACTCAAGCGGATGGGCAAAACGATCTTGATATCGAGCCATATTCTGCCGGAACTGGCCGAGTTGTGCAATGTCGTCGGCATCATCGAACGCGGGCAATTGCTTTTCAGCGGCACGGTCGCCGATGCCGTGCGCCGCGCGAAACTGGGGCGCGTGCTGCACGTCGCGGTTGAGCAACGCACGCCCGATGCGGCGGCGGTGCTGGCCAAGGTGCCGGGCGTACAGAAAATTCAGATCGCGGAAGAGACGCTGGGCAGCGGCATGGGCCGGGCGGTCATGCACGTGGCCTATGAAGAAGGGGCCGGAAGGGCCGTGAGCGACATTCCGAACGTGCTGGTGAACCACGGTTTCCGGATTACGAAGTTTGATGAAGAGCCGGTGAACCTGGAGACGGCGTTCATGCGTTTGACCAAGGGGTTGGTGCAGTAACCGGCTGGCAGTTGACCAGGACCATGTGCCCCAACCATGTGCCACGGACCTGCAAGGCTCGGCAAGCAGGTCCGTGCGCGAGCAGCACGTGCCGTGCGATGCCAACCCTCCCCACGCCACTCCAGCCGACCATCGGGCATGTCGACCGGGTCGCGGATGCAGAAATGGGTGCTCCGAAACTCCGCGAAGTACGTATGCAACGACCTGCTAATCGGCACGATCGAAAGTCGGGTGCGGCTGCTGCGGCAAGTCTGGCTCGCGAAGAAGACGGCTCGGCTTAGGAGGCGGTTCGTGTCGACCGCGGGCGTAGGCGTCATGGATCACCTGAAGCGCCTCTTCCGGTGAATCGGTGAAAGTAATCAGCGAGGGATCTTCCGGGCTGATCGTGCCGACCTGGGTCATGCGAGCCGAAATGAACTCCATCATCGGACGCCAGTAATCGCACCCCATCAAAATGATCGGAAATGATGAGATCTTGCGGGTCTGCACAAGCGTAAGGGCCTCGAACAACTCGTCGAGCGTGCCGTACCCTCCCGGCAGCACGACAAATGCGTGCGAATATTTGACCAGCATCACCTTCCGCACGAAGAAATATTTGAACTCAACAAAGCGATCAAGATACGGATTGGGTTCCTGCTCCATCGGCAGCACGATGTTGCACCCCACGCTGTGCCCACCGGCGTCGCGGGCGCCGCGGTTCGCCGCCTCCATGATCCCAGGCCCGCCCCCAGTCATCGTGGTGAACCCCGCTTCAGCGATCCGTCGGCCGACTTGCCGGGCCAGGTCATAAAACGGGTGGTCTTCACTGAACCGCGCTGAACCGAAGACCGTCACGCACGGCCCCACAAAGTGCAACGCACGAAACCCGCGGATGAACTCGCCGAAAATGCGGCACGCGCGGAAGAACTCCTCCACGCGTCGGCGTGGCCCTTCAAGAAAGCGCCGGTCGTCGTTGGTCGAGACACCACCGGGCCACCCCTTGGGGGCCGCGGGTCGATCAATCGGCGGCGGAGTGCGCGGACGCTCGGGCATGCCAGGCTCGTGCGGGTTTGTCAGACGGCGACGGTCTCTACCCGTTCGGCGACGTCGAAAGCGGCGTCGGTCTTGCTCTTCAGTTCATCCAGGGTCACGTCCGGGGCAAGCTCGCGGAGCACGAACCGACCGGTGTCGCGGTTGCGAACAAAGACGGCAAGATCCGTGATCAGCATGTCCACGACGCCGAGGCCGGTCAGGGGCAGGGTGCACGCCTTGACGAACTTGCTGTCCCCCTTTTTCGAACAGTGCTCCATCGTGACGACGACTTTCCTGACCCCGGCGACAAGGTCCATCGCGCCGCCCATGCCCTTGACGAGCTTCCCGGGAACCATCCAGTTGGCGATGTCGCCGCGTTCGGATACCTCCATCGCGCCGAGGATGCACATGTCGATGTGCCCCCCGCGGATCATGGCGAAACTCTCAGCGCTCGAAAAATATGCAGCGCCCTTGCGCGCGGTGATGGTCTGCTTCCCCGCGTTGATGAGGTCCGCGTCGATCTCGGCGTCGGTCGGGAACGGCCCGATGCC
Source organism: Phycisphaeraceae bacterium (assembly GCA_019636695.1). Taxonomy (GTDB): domain Bacteria; phylum Planctomycetota; class Phycisphaerae; order Phycisphaerales; family UBA1924; genus JADLCM01. Next base: position 433,757 of record JAHBXD010000002.1, on the reverse strand, counting down.
CAGCAGCCCGTTTTCTGACTGAAGCCAGACATCGACGCCTTCGGGAATGTGGTTGGCCACGAGCGTCGGCATGCCGATGCCGAGGTTGACGATATAGCCGTCGCGAAGTTCCCGGGCAGCGCGACGAGTGATCTGATCGCGGTCGAGGGGCACGATGGGGTCTCCTTGCCGTTGCAGGCGTGGTCACGGTGCTCGGGTGTAGAGTATTTCGAGCTGAAGGTGCAGGTTTTTCCCCGGTTGGCGGACGTATCGCTGGTAGAGATGCTCGTCGTCCGAGCGGATGGTGAAAATCGAACGATGCTCGATGCGAGCCGTCATGCCGGCGAACAAGGTCGAGCCGTTGAGAACCAAGGTGCGCCAGTCGCCTTCGGTGCGGCCCGATTCGATCTGCAGCGCAGTGCTCGTGTTGTCGATCCAGAGGTATTCGAACTCGCCTCGACCGGGATTGAACCCGATCAAGCCCCGCCCGTGAAAGTCGCCGAAACCGCCCTGCGAGTGGTAAACCTGTTGCAGGAAGCGGTCGCCGAGGGTCATCTCGGCGTGCATCTGTCCCTCGTGCTGGATGGGTGGTTGCCCCGGGGCGGCCCAAAGGGTGACGAGGGCGTTCCACGATCCTGCGAGGCAACGCGCGAGGATTTCGTGCTGCGGGCCGATGTCGGCGTGCATGGGGTGCTCCCTGCGGGACAAGCATGAGGGTAGCGAGGTCGTATGGCAAGACGCCATGCGCTCGACGGAAACGTCGACAAATCGACAGCAACGGCGCAAGGTATGCCGCGAGAGGGGGCGTTGGTGCAACGTGGGTTTGGCCGGGGTTATCTGCGGCGGGTGTATTCGATGCGGAAGCCCTCGGCTTCTGCGCCGTCGGCGTCGATGTAGGTGCGGACCATGCGATGGCGGTTGTCGTCGAGGATGGTGATGACATCGCGATAGGCGAGAGGCTGGTTGGTCATCGGATCAAGCTCTTTCCCATTGAGGGTGAAGCGCTTGCCGTCGGCCGAGCACTCGCCGGAAGAGAAGTAGATCGTCGTGCTCATGTTGTCGATCCAGGTGCATTGGTATTCGCCGTGAGGCTTACTGAAGCCCATGGTGGAGCGGCCGAAGAAGGGCTGGCCGAGGAAGTCGCCCTTGAAGTCCTGCTGGATGAAGCGGCCCTCAAACAACTCGGTGGTGACCATGGTGCCGCGAGACTGCATCTCGGGGGCATCGGGGTCCATGCGGAAGGACATGACAGAGTCCCAGGTGCCGACGAGGGACTTGAGGTGGTTGTGGTGCTTGTCAGGTGCGCTGTATTGGGCGAAGAACTCGGCCATGTCGGCCGGAGGGGCGACTTCAGGCTGGTGCAAGATCGAAGCACCGATGAGTGAGCCGGTGAGCATGCCCACGGTGACGAGGGCGAGCGAACGAGCGGCAATGCGCATGGGGATCTCCTTAGGCATGTGAAATCCGATCAGACTCCGAACCATCGAAGTGTACCCATTCGGGAAGCGGAATGTTGCGGTCGGCCGAAGACTCGGCAAAAACCCGCAAAAACACGGGCGCAACGACCCCTAAATGTGGGGGTTATTTCACGCCAAGGGAATCGTCTCGACGATTTCAAGGCCGAAGGCTTCGAGGCCAGGGAAAGCCCGGGCATGGTTCGATAGCAGGCGGAGTTTGGAGAGGCCCAAGTCGCGGAGAATCTGGCCGCCGACACCGAAGTCACGTTGGCGCATGGGGATGGCATCCGGGCCGGGGAGGCCGGGGTCGGTGGCGTCGATCGCGTGCTCGTGGGGGCGTCGGACGGTTTCGATGAGGCGTGAGAGGTCGTCCCCCATGCTCTGTGGGCGGAGATAGACCAAGGCGCCAGCGCCGGCTTTTTGGATGGCGGCCATCGCGGCATGTAAAGTCCGGCTGGTGGGGCCTTCGGGGGAGGCGTTGAGATCGCCGAAGATGTCGCCGAGGACATTGCGGCGGTGCATGCGGACAAGCGTGGGTTGGGGTGTGGGGATGACGCGGCCACCCGGATCGAGCGCGCCGACGCCGAGGGTGAGGGCGAGGTGGGGCTGCGGATCGACGAGGCTGTCGTAGGCGTAGAGGGTGAAACGGCCTTCGGCAGTCTCGACGGGGATGCCGTGGGCGGGTGGAAGACGTCGGACCAGGGATTCGCGGGCGAGTCGGTGCTCGATGATCTGGGCGACCGAGCACATTTTGAGGCCGTGCGTGCGACAGAAGAGTTCGAGGTCGGGCAGTCGGGCCATTTCGCCGTCATCGCGCATGATTTCGATGAGCACGGCGGCCGGGGTGAGGCCGGCGAGTCGGCAGAGATCGACCGAGCCTTCGGTCTGTCCCGTGCGGACGAGGACGCCGCCATCGCGCGAGCGGAGGGGGTTGATGTGTCCCGGGCGGACGAAATCGGCGGGCGTGGTGGTGGGGTCGATGGCTTTCAGAATGCATGCAGCGCGTTCTTTGGCGCTTACGCCGGTGGTGCCACCGAACTTGGGGTGAAGGTCGAGGGAGATGGTGAAGGCGGTGCCGCGGACGGACGTGTTGGCGGGGGCTTGCGGATAGAGGTCAAGTCGATCACAGTCGGCCTCGGTGAGACAGAGGCAGAGGTATCCCTTGGCCTCTTTGAGCATGAAGGTGATTGCGGCGGGGGTGATGAACTGTGCGGGGATGACGAGGTCACCCTCGTTCTCGCGATTTTCGTCGTCGGTGAGGACGATCATGCGTCCGGCGCGGAGTTCATCAAGGATTTCATGGATGGGTGCGAACATGCTCGCGGGAGGGTAGCGACGGTTCGGGGCGTGTAGCCGGTCGCGGCGGGGCGATGTTTGCGGTGGAGGTGGGGAGAGAGGTCGGGTGCGTTTCAGAGGGTCGGGAGGAGAAAACAACGGGGAAGGGTGGGCGGAGGAAGGGTCGGGGTGCATATTGGTGGGGGGCGTGGGTTCGGTGGGAGGTGTCGATGCGTTGCGGCGTGGGCTTGCTGGCGTTGTGCGGGTGTGCGGCGACCGTGTGGTGTCATAACTCACCGATGTATGTCGGGTCGAATTCGGCCGGGCAGTTGACGGTGTGGTTCGAGTTCTGGGAGGTGGAAGAGCTTGCGCAGCACCGTGCGGGTTTTCCCGGGTGGCTGGGCAACGAAGTTTCCGTGGTCGAGGTGATTTTTAATGATCCTGTGCGCGACCTGCATCCTGTGGCGGCAGGTGCGAAGTTGATGATCGAGGTGGTGGCGTTCGATCCGGCGTTGTCGCTGTGGCGTCCGGACCTTTCGGTGGGGGTGTCGCAGGCGGGCGAGCAGTATGCGCTGGGGATTGGGGGAGATCACTTCGCGATGCGCCCGTGGTGGTATCTGGATCGGACGCATCCCGAGTTTTCGTACCCGCAGGGCGTGTGGAGCGCGCAGTTCAAGGTGATCGACCTTTCAGGGGTGCATGGGGAGAGCGCGGTGTACACGTTCCTGGCGTCGCCGGTTGTGCCGGGGCCGGGGGTCGTGCTCGCAGGAGTGTTTGCGCCGGTGTTGATGCGTCGGCGTCGATAAAGACACCCGCCCGGTGTTCGGTGCGAATATCATGCATCGTGCGTGAAGGTCAAGGTGTGCGTGGCCGATCGGGCGTCTACCCCAAGGCGGTGGAACGGTTGATCGGTGCGTTCGCGGCTTTGCCGGGGATCGGCCGCCGGAGCGCGGAGCGTCTAGCGTTTCATGTGCTCAAGGGAGACGAGGCGAGCGCCTCGGACCTGGCGCAGGCGATTCTGGATGTGAAGCGCGCGGTCGGGCACTGTGCGGACTGCTTCTGTCTTTGCGATGGCGGTGCGTGCCCGATCTGCGGAGATGCGCGGCGCGATCATCGCGTGGTGCTGGTCGTAGAACAGCCTAAGGACCTGATGGCCCTGGAGCAGACGGGGTTGTACCGAGGTCTGTATCATGTGCTGATGGGTCGTCTCAGCCCGCTTGATGGGATCGGGCCTGGGGAACTGACCGTGGCGCAGTTGTTCGCGCGGATCGAGCGGAGTGCCGCGGGCGAGGGCCAGGCGATCGTGGAGGTGATTCTGGGGCTGAACCCGACGCTGGAGGGCGACGGGACGGCGTTGTATCTTGCGGAGGAACTGGCGAAGCGCGGTGTTCGTGTGAGTCGGTTGGCAAGGGGGCTTCCGGCGGGGTCGAGCCTGGAATATGCGAATCGCGCGGTGCTGGCGGATGCCATCGAGGGACGGCAGGGGATGACATGAATCGGGCGTTGCTCTGGGGGGTGTGAGGAGATCGGGGGCAGGGCCGGGAGCGAAAGGAAGCGCACCAGCGGCAACGAACATGCGATTTGACACTTCCCAGAACATGAAGCTCGGCCAGCAGATGAAGCTGGCGCCGCGGATGATCCAGTCGATGGAGATTCTGCAGATGCCGCTGGCGGATCTCGCCGAGCGGATTGAGCAGGAGTTGGAGAACAACGTCGCGCTGGAGGTCGCGGAAGGATCAGACGAGAGCGAAGTGCCCGGCGAGGAAGTTGAAGAATCTCGACAAACGGACATACGCGAAGGTGAGGAGGGCTTCGGCCGGCTGGAAGCGTTTGAGGAAGACCACCCCGACGCGGCGGAGAACGCCTATGCGGGCGGGGGCGAGCGGTCGTGGGAGCACGACGGGCACGCCGGGTCATACTCACGCGGCGGGCTGGATGCCGAGGGGGAAGCCCATCTGGACGCGATGGCCAACGCGCCTGCGCGATCGGCGTCGCTGACGGAGCAGTTGCTCGGGCAATGGGGATTGGTCGAAGTGACGCCCCGAGTGCACGCGCTCGGGGAATTGCTGGTCGAGAAGCTGGACGACGACGGGTATCTGCGGGTGGAGTTGGAGCGGATTGCATCGGAAGCGCCGGAAAGCCTCAAGCCGGTGACGGCGGAGGAACTGGGCAAGGCGCTGGCTGCGGTGCAGTTGTTTCTCGAACCGCCGGGTGTCGGTGCGCGGAATCATCGAGAATGCCTGCTGCTTCAGCTTGATGCGCTGGAGGAGGATGAGCACTGGGATGATCTGGATGACAAGCAGGGGGTGCTCGCGGCGGCGCGTCTGCTGGTGGAAGAGCACCTGGATGATCTGATGAACAACCGGCTGCCGCGGATTGCGGAGAAGTCGGGCCTGACGCTGGAGGAGATATCTGCGGCGAAGGCGGTGCTGCGTCGGCTGAGCCTGGCGCCCGCGCGGCGCCTGGTGAGCGATGCGCCGGCGCCGATCGTGCCGGATGCGATCGTGGAGTATGACCCAGAGCGGGATCGGTATTTTGCATATCTGAACGACCGGCGACTGCCGAATCTGCGGATCAACCGGGAGTATGCGTTGATGGTTCGCGACAAGCAGGTTGAGCGGAAGGATCGGGAGTTCATCAAGACGAACCTGGGGAATGCGCAGTGGCTGATCGACGCTGTTCGGCAGCGGAAAGAGACGCTTCTTCGGGTGATCACGGTGGTGCTTGATGCGCAGCGGGATTTTTTCGATCAGGGGGTGCAGGCGCTTCGCCCGCTGCCGATGACGCAGGTGGCGGATCAACTGGGGATTCATGTCGCGACGGTGTCGCGGGCCGTGGCCGAAAAATATCTGCTGACACCCAGGGGGGTGGTGCCGCTTCGGAAGTTTTTCACCGGCGGGTTGCAGACCGACAGCGGCGAGGACATGAGTTACGAGGCGGTGCGAGCGGCGTTGTCTGAGATCGTGGAGGGTGAAGACAAGCTTCAACCGCTCTCGGACGATGCGTTGGCCGAAGCGCTCAAGGCGCGGGGAATCGAGATCGCCCGGCGGACGGTGGCGAAATATCGCGGGCAGCTGGGGATTCCGTCTGCGCGGCTGCGCAAGGCGTTTGAATAGCACAGAACGGGCGAAGCCTCCGGCGGGGAGCGGCCGCGAGGCCACGTGCCGCGATGATGCGCCACGGCGAAGGCCGCAAACTGGGGGTTCGTCGTCGGAAGCGCCGATGACTTGACCTTGACGGCGGGGTCTCTACGGCGGAGGCGTCTGTGCGCGAAAACGGGAATGATCGCGGGCTGGTGTCGGCGATGGTCCTTGATGGGCGGGGCGGGGGGCGCGAGATTGGGTATGACGAGATCGACCGGTCGCCGGCCGAGGGCGAGTTGGTCTGGCTGCATTTTGATCTTCGAGAGGGCGAGACGCATCGATGGCTGGCCGAGCGATCGGGGATTCCGCCTCTGGCGGTGCACGCGCTTCGTGCGGAAGAGATTCGTCCGCGGGCTGCGCACCACGGCGATGCGCTGGTTGTGCTGCTGCGGGCGGTGAATCTCAATCCCGGGGCCGAGCCGGAAGAGATGATCAGTCTTCGGTGCTGGTTTTCGCAAGGGCGGGTCGTCACGCTTCGAGAGCAACGGCTGAAGGCGCTGGCGGATCTGCGGGAGCGCATTGACGAGGGGAACGGCCCCCGGACATGCGGAGAGATGCTGTGGGCGATCATCGAGGAAGTGGTGGATCACATTTCACCCGTGGTGGATGAACTTGAGGAACGCCTTTGCGAGCTGGAAGAAGCAACGTTGGCGACGGCATCGAGTCTGTTGCGCGTGCGATTAGGAGGGCTGCGGCGAGAGGCGATCCAACTTCGGCGGTTTACCGGGCCGCAGCGGGATCTTCTCAATCGGTTGTCGCAGGAGACGCGGGCATGGCTGACGGAGGGGGATCGGGCGCACATCCGCGAGTCGGCGGATCGGCTGACGCGCCTGATCGAGGATGTGGATTCGGTTCGAGAGCGATCGAGCGTGACGCACGAAGAACTGACCGCGATGATGCAGGAGCGCCAGGAGCGCCGGATTTATGCGCTCAGCCTCGTCTCGACCACATTTCTGCCTCTGACGTTCGTGACGGGCCTGCTGGGCATGAACGTGGGGGGCATTCCGTTTGCTGAGCACGGGCTTGGGGTGTGGATGGTGCTCGGGATGCTGATCGTGCTCGCGGGCGTTCAGTTTGCGATCTTCCGGTGGCGTCGATATCTGTAGCGGGCCTTACGGGGTTTCGTCGATGCGACCGAGTGTGGTGGCGCGACCGCCCTGGTGGATGGTGACGGCTGGGGCGGGTGTCGGCTCGGTTTCATTGAATTGAAGTTCAACGGCCGGCCCCCGGGCGCGGAAGCGATCGTTGTCGGCGGGGTCGTAGCGGAACCAGGGTTGTCCTCCGCCGCGAGCGAAGAGACGATCGTTGAAGGCTCGAACTTCGAGGACGAACCCGCCCGGGGCCTGATAGCGGCCTTCAAGAGCGGCAAGGCGCTGGGGGTCGATGGGGCGCGCGGGTTCGAGGGTGAGCGGCTCGGGGGCTTTGCCGAGCATGAGATCGACCAACTGCATGCCGACGGTTGTCACCTCTCCGGCCGAGCCGTTGGTGAGCACGACGACCGCAACATGTTCTTCGGGAACGACGCCGAGATAACTGGCGTAACCACCCGTCTGGCCGTTGTGCCACCAGAGTGATCCGTCGCGGGCGATGTGCCAGCCGCAGGCGATCTGCATGGCCCCATTCTGGTGGAGCGGCTCGCGCGCGACGGCGAGGGTCTCGGCGAGGGGGGAACCGGGTGGGTTGAACTGGCAGACGGCGAAGCGGAGCATGTCGGCGGGGGTGGAGCGGACAGCGCCGGCGGGCGACAGTGCGGCCATGTTGGCCCACGGTCGGGTGATGCGTCCGTGGGCGGTCGGCGGAGCCAGGCGCGTCGAAGAATCTTCGGTGCAGCAGCGTGTGTCTTGGAGGCCGAGTGGAGCGCACAGGCGTTCGTGCAGGAGCTGCTCGTAAGGCAGTTCGGCTTTGCGTGCAAGAAGCTGACCGAGCAGGCCCGAGCCGAGGTTGGAATATTCGTAGCGATTTCCGGGCGCGCTTGCGGTGAAACGGCCGTCGAGAAAGGCGAAGAGGCGGTCGGCGGTATAGTCGGAGTAGGGGGCTTCAAGATCAACAGGGATGAGATTGCCCGGCATGCGCGGCAGGCCGCTGGTGTGGGTGACCAAGTGCCGAAGAAGGATTGGGTCATCGTCCGTACCGGGCGGAGCAATGCCCGCGGGGAGAAGGTCGGCGACGGGGGTGTCGAAAGTCACTTCGCCCCTGCGGACGGCTTCGGCGAGCAGCACGCCGGTCAGGACTTTGGAGATCGAACCGATTTCGTAGACGGTGTGTTCATCGGGTGTCGATGCCCGATCGAGATGCGTCGACCCGAAACCGAAAAACACGGTGGCGCCACGAGCGTGCAGGGCTACGACGCCGCCGGGGATGAGGTCGGCGTCTATGAGTGGGCGAACATAGTTTTCGACGGTCAAGCGGTCGGGGAGTGCGGAGGTTTCGGGGGCGGGGGGCGTGAAAGCAAGGATCGTGGCGAGGGCAAGGGTCATCATGGGCATGGTGGGAATATCCGGCCGAGGAATAACGGCCCGCGGAAAGCGGGGGCATCCGTTCCTGCGTTCTTGGGAAACGGTGCAGGTGGGATTCGAACCCACGAGGCCCTTTCGGGCCTGCACGATTTCAAGTCGTGTGCCTTCAACCGCTCGGCCACCGCACCAGATTCAGGAGGTATTCCTGCTCAAGAAGAACACTAGGCTTGCGGCGGCAGGGTGGTGGGCTTGGTAGAAGCAGGAGGGTGCGATGCGGGTGATCGTGCAGCGTGTGGTGCGTGCCGAGGTTCGCGAGGGCGGAAGCGTGCGCGGATCGATCGGCCGCGGGTTCGTGGGGCTGGTTGGTGTGGAAACCCCTGACGGGGCCGCCGAGGCAGCACGCATGGCGGAGAAACTGGCGCACCTGCGGTTTTTTGAAGACAGTGCCGGAAAGATGAATCAATCGGTGCTGGAAGCGGGCGGCGATGTGCTGCTGGTGCCCAATTTCACGGTGGCCGGCTCGACACGCAAGGGGCGTCGGCCGAGTTTTGACGGGGCGAAGGCGCCTGAAGAGGCACGGTGCCTGTTCGACGCGGTTTGCGAGGAGATGGTGAAACTCGGGGTGCGGGTCGAGCGTGGGGTGTTCGGAGCGGAGATGCAGGTGGAGCTGGTCAACGACGGCCCGGTCACGCTGCTGGTCGAGGTCGGGAGCGATCAGATATCGACTTTCGCGCGCTGAATGCGGATCTGCTCGGGCGGGATCAACTCTCCTTGGTTGATGCCCGGGCAGGTTCGGGCGGCGGCGAGCCAGTTCCGCGGGTGAAGGAGGTTGGATTTCCAGAAGGGCCAAGTGCGGCACTGGGCGGGGCGGTCTTCATAGACCGCACAGACAGCCTTTCCGGGAATTTTTTCGCGGTCAAGAAAGACGCAGTCAAAGCCGTGTTTGGTCAGACGTTCGGTGAGCGAACGCCCTGCAGGAGAGAACTCGGTGTAGGTGTCAAGAAATTCGTGCAGACGCAAACCGAGCCGCGCGGCAAGGGTCGCGCATTCCTCATCGGTGATCTTGACATATCCAGGCGGGCCGGAGCAGCAGTTGCCGCACATGGTGCATCGGAACCTCAAGCCGGATTTCCCGGTCTCTGGTTCGGGCTGATCGAACCATTCGGTCGCCATCGGGTGGCTCATGACGGGTTCTGCCCCCGGGCGTCGGTGGAATGGCCGACGTAGCGCATGGCGACGATGGTCTGATCATCGGCGCGGCGCCGAGAGCGCGTGTGCTCGAAGAGCGCGGTGTGCACGCTGTCCACCACGCAATCGGGATCGCCGGTGCATTTTTCGAGTGCGTCGTCAAGACCTTTGGCGCCGAACATCTCTCGATCAATGTTGAAGGCTTCGGTGATGCCGTCGGTATAGAGCACAAGCGTGTCGTTCAGGTTGATCGTGATGCGCCCGGTTTCAAACTCCCACGTCGGAACAATGCCCAGCGGAGGACCGGCGGCATCTTCGATGGTGGAAATCGCGCCCGAGAGGCCGCTCTTGATTCTCGGCGGATTATGCCCAGCGCGTGTGTAGGCCATGTTGGCCGTGACGGGGTCATAGATCGCCAGAAATGCCGTGACAAAAGTGCTCTCGAGAGCGGCATCGGTCAGGCGTTCATTGGCATACTGGACGATGGCCGCGGGTTCGAGCTTCGGTCGTTCGTATCCGTGCAAGATGGCATGCAGCATCGCCATGACGGTGGCGGCGGCCGGGCCGTGTCCGGAGACATCGGCAATAAGAATGGCCCACCGGCCATCGGGGAGGTGCATGAAGTCGTAGTAGTCGCCGCCGGCTTCATCACTGGTGAGGTAACTGGTGGCGATTTTGAGGCCCGGGATCTCGGGCAGGCGCCTGGGAAGAAGGGACTGCTGCACGGTCGCCACTTCCTGGAGCTGCCGACGCAAGCGCGTGTTCAAGTCATTGATCTGGTAAATCAGGTCGAGCTGCCGCGCGGTTCGCGCAAGCAGATTGGCGTTGGGGATACTGAGTCGGAGATGGTCCGGCTGGGCTTCGTCGCGCCCCTGGTAGAAGCTGAAGACCCATTCGCTGACTTCGCCGTCTTCGAAGATCGGTGTGGCGAGCGCGCTGCCGAATTCAGCAATCGCGTCGCCGAGGACGGGGTCGTCGTGAATCTTGAGGTCGTGGATGACTTTCGGTCCTGGTTCGACGACCAGGCTGCTGATGATGCCCCCCTGGCGGACGGGGTATTCGTTGTGATCCGGACGTTGCGCGCGAAGCGACCAGAGATCGGTCCGCGCCTGAGCGCGACCTTCGAGAGTGCCGCGCTCGATCAGGCGGAAATGGCCCGGCTCAAGGCCGCGCGTGCGGACGTTGATCATGTAGCGGACGGGGGTGATGTTGCCGATCCGCCGGATGAAGCTCTGGACAGATTCATCGGCCGTGCGTGCGCGGCTGAGTTCGCGCTGCAGTTCGGCGGTGGCATGAACCTGCGGATGATTGTGCAGATCGATGAACTTCACGCCGGGATGGTAGGGGCTGCCTGCCCGTCGTCGCAGGCGGCCTCGACCGCGGCGGCGCGGCGGCGGCATTCATCGACCGAGCGGGCCGTGTCGTCGAGCACGATGCGCTTCTGCGCATCCGAAGAGAGCATCGGAACGTTGACGCGGACATTCCAGGACGCGGCGCGCGCCGCCGTGTCGCAGAGGATCGCCGCGATCGCCAGATCACTCCGGAGATGGCGATTGGTGATCGGTGCAAGGGTTTCGAGCAGGCGGAGGACATCGACCGTGGCCGCGAGCACCGCCCTTGGAGCCTGCACGCACCGTTGGATCGCGTTGGGATATTCGGCCTTGCGACGTTCGTCGTCATCCGGAAGGCGTGAGAGTTCGTTGAAGTCCTGATACGCCGCGGCATCTTCATCAGCCAGGCGCAGCATCATCGAGCGTGCGACCGTCAGGCGGCGACTTGCTGCCTCCAGCGCGCCGGCATGGTCCGCAAACTGCTTTTTCCCTACGGAGTAGGCGACGACCATGTTGCCAAGCGCCGCCGCGAGCGAGCCGACGACGGAGGCGACCGCGCCGCCCCCGGGAGCGGGGGACTTGGCGGCGATTTCGTCCATGAGTTCCCGGACCGTCAAGGTCTCCAGAGGCGGCATGGCGAGCGATCCTGTAAAGGCGCGGAACATCGTCATAGCAAAGCAAGACGCCGATGCAGATCATCGGCGCGCGGGGTCGCCGAGGTCCGAGGAAGTCGTCTGAGGAAGTGATTCGGGATTTTCCTGGGGGGGAATGCCCGCAGGGTTACGGCGGCGACCACCCCGGAGCGTGCGTTTGAGCGTGATTAAGCGACGAAGGGCTTGGCCATCGGGTTGAACGGCTGGTGGAAGCCTTGGCGCTGCGAAGAAGAGGCCGGCCAGCAGACCCTTGAAAGCACTGCAATGGCGAGCAGGACTGCTTCGCGCCAAGCGATGCGCCCAAAGCCAGCCGAGAAGAACGCCGAGGACGCCTGAGCCGCGTCGGCCATGGCGTCGGCACATCCAGACCCAGTTCCGCGTGGAGAGGAAAAACCAGCGGGGGTTTTTCCGCAGGGCGAGGGGGCTGTCGTGCAAAACGTGCCACGCCGGGTTGAAGGCGACATCGAAGCCCGCGCCGAGCAACTTCAGGGCCAGATCGGTGTCGTTGCGATAAAGAAAGAACGCTTCTTCATATCCCCCGACGGCGTTCCATGCATCGCGCCGGACGAGATTGCCGCACCCCATGTCGGGCCAGGCATTCTGCGGAGTGTCGAGGGCGCGGCCAGGCCATTCCCATTCGCCGGTCTCAGGGTGGAGCCGATGCAGCATGACCCCTCCGAGGCCGGGGGTGTTGCGCATCAGTTCGAGGGCGTGGTGGAGGGCGAGGTCGTCAGGCCAGGCATCATCGTCGAGGATGAGGATGAATGGTCGTTCGGCGCTGCGTGCACCGTGGTTGAAGCCGGCGACGCCGGCGTTGCGCTCGAGTCGGTGTAAGGTCGCCCATGGAAAGTCACGGGTGACGATTTCGGCGGTGTCATCGGCCGAAGCGTTATCGACCACGATGATTTGCGCGCTGCGCTGCGCCCACGGAGCCAGGTGGGTAAGCGTGGTGCGAACGGCGTCGCGTCGGTTGTAACAGAGGACGACGACGGTCAGGTCCGCGGCGTCAGGCATGGGAGGATGCACAGGCACGCTCAGGAGCGGGCGGGTTCGAAAGTTCGTATCGATTCGACTTCATAGGCATAGTTGTCGACCGTGGGCAGGCGTTCGGCCGTCGTGCGACCAGTGTGCTGAAGGCCGATTCGCACTGCGGCCTTGAGGCCGCGCCGGCCGAAGCTCACGATCTGCCGCAGGATTGTCCGGCGATGAAACTTCCGGAGCACGAACCCCTGGGGCATGACTTCGATCTGGATTCTGCCGCGTGCCCAAGCGTTGGGCCTGCCGCGGACGGGGATGACCGCGATGCTGTGTGACGGGCCTCGAAGGAGCCGCCAAAGCCCCCCGCGAAGGCCGGTGAAGAAGCGTTCTCGTTCCATGATGAACGGGCCGCGGGCGATCGGCGGAGCATCGAGGCCCAGGGCTTCTAGTTGGTGGGCGAGTTCGCGTGCGCTCTGTTCGCCAAGGCGAATGCGACCGTGCATCCATACGCGTCGATCAGTGATCTGCTCGATATGCGGGGCGAGGACTTCACCGAGTTTTTCAAAGGGCAGGAACTTGTCGATGACGAGTTCATCCTTCGCACCCGGGCCCCAGTATTTGCGTGCGGCGGCATCTTCAAGCCCGCGGATGTGACACTCGGCCAGGTCGGGCCTGCCGATGACCACCTGAGCGAGCGCGCGAGGGAGTTCGCGCAGCGCACGGAAGAAGCGGACACGAGCGCCCAGGCGCATGGCGTCGATCGCGCCGAAGCCGTTTCGTGCGATGTAATACCGCGGAAGCGTTTCGCCGAACTTCCACTGCGGGTGGGTTACGACCGAGTCGCAGGTCGCGCCGACCTTCCCGCCCATTTCACGCGCCACGCGGCAAGACCATTCGACGTCATCGGCCTTGAGGAAAACATCGGGGAAGAGGCCGACTTTCTCGATGGCTTCCGCTCGCGTCATGCACGAGCAGGCCGCGACATATCCGACGGGGACGGTGCGCTTCGGCGGCGGGTTCTCTTCACCCCAGCGCGGGTGCCACTCGCCGCAGAAGTGATCGAGGAATCCGCCGATTTCAAAGACGACGCCGGTATCGGGGTTGGCGATGGCGGACCCCATGACGATGTAGTTCGGGTAGGCATCCATGGCCTTGACGAGCGCGAGCAACGCCGCGGGTTCAGGGCGAGCGTCGGAATCAAGGAGCCAGACGAACTCAGGCATGCGCCCGGTTTCGCGACCGCGTTTGATGGCTCGTGCCATGCCGGCGCTGTATCCGCCGGCCCCCCCTGTATTGGTGGTGAGGCGAAGGAATTCGACGTGCAGATCATCGGGAACGTCAACGGCATCGGCGATAGGGGTTGCCGAGGCGTTATCGACGACGATGGCTTGAAGTTCGAGGAGTGCCCCCCCCCCTGAACGGGTGCCCAGGTCGAGTGCGCGCAAATCGTGGAGGAGTTGCTGGACGTCTTTCGGCCCGTTGAAGTTGGGCGAGACGACGCAGACAAGTCGGGTGTTTGCCGGATTGGGGCTTGCGAGCGGCCGGGGGAGGAGGGGATCGACGTTGACCGGCGCGCGAAGCCTCGGGGGGTTGGGGATAGTGGTCACTTGTGAAACATGGTAGCCCCTCAGGATGGTCCGGGGCGGGGTTCGCCTTGGGGAAGGGTCGACGCTATCCTTGCCAAGCCCATCGGGAGTGAGGAGTCGGGCGACCCCGGCGTGCTCCCTGGCGACCTGAGTGCGGCTCTGCCGCGTGGTCGGGTCGAGGCCACCCCCTGAGCAAGGAGTAGGGATATGCCCCGAGGCGTTGCGAGCGTGTCCGGCGGAGTGTGCGAGGTTCCCATGCTTGAGCGTCTGGAGGACCGGTTGGTGCTCGCGGCGGTCGACGGTCTGCCGCTGGCGGCGATGCTTGAGGTTCCGACCAACCCGGTCGTGGTGTTCGAGACGAATTTCGGGAAGATCTATATCGAGTTGTTCCCGCAGGATGCGCCGACGACGGTTGCCAACTTTCTGAACTATGTGCAGCGTGGGCTGTACAGCGAGACGATGTTCCATCGCTCGGTGCCGGGGTTCGTGCTTCAGGGCGGGGGGTATGAGTACACGGATTCGGACGGTTTCCGGCGTGTGTTTGATGAGACGCTCGGTCCGATTGTCAACGAGTTCGGCCGCCCGAACATCGCAAGGACGATCGCCATGGCGAAGTTCGGGAACAACCCGAACTCGGCGACGAGCGAGTTCTTCTTCAATCTGAGCGATAACTCCGGTCCGCCGGCAAGCCTGGACACGGTGAACGGCGGGTTCACGGTGTTCGGGAAGGTGCTGACGGAGGATTCGTGGACGACGGTGCAGACGATCGTCGGGCAGAACATCGAGAACCTGACGACGGATCCGGCTTTCCAGGGCCAGTTGCACGATCGGTTCGGGCGACCGCTGTTCCGTCAGCAGAACGGATTCAGCACGCTGATCGATACGGGGACGATCGACACGGGCAACGGGGCGATGGGCGAAGTGCCTGTGCGCACGTCGTTTGACGGCACGTTCGCCGAGGCGGATCAGATCCGCATCTTCAACGCCCAGATCGTCAAGCCTCAAGGCTCGTTCGACTATTACGAACAGGTCGTGGCCTATCCGGAGGGGTATGCCTCGTTCAGCAGCCGGATGGAGATCGACCTGGCGAACCCGAATGACCACACGGTCACGGTGCAGATCATCGCGAGGTACGAGTACGGGTTGCGCGACCGGGTGTTGTTCACAGGCACGATGACGGCCAACAGCACGCGGACGATTCTGCTGCACGACACGACGAATTTCGATACGTCACTGCTTCGTCGGGCCACGCCCGTTGCGTTTGAGGTGTATACGTCGCACAGCTCGACACAGGGCGAGGGCGAGGCCGTCGGCGTCTCCCTCAACCATTTCGACTTCGGCGGAGCGATCAGCGAGAGCGGTGTTGAGTTCACCGACTTCATGCAGCGGTCGGATACCTGGGACTTCGCGGCCATTCCGTTCGACGCCGGCAAGCGTGCCTTCCTCGTGTGGCAGAATACCGAGGCGACATCAGTATCGGTCACCGTCACGTTCTTTGTCTCCGGACAGACCCCCTTCACCCGGACATTTGATCTGGGCGGATATCGCCGCGGCGGGGTTGATCTCGGGTCGATCGCACAGTTGAGTGCGCTGCCCGCGGGCACGCTGATCTCGGCGCGGGTCACCGCGAACGACCCGATCGTGGTCGCGATGAGCAGCTATGCCGTGTCGGGCGCGCCGGGGGCGGCCTTGCCCGTAGTCGGGACGCTGGGCATTCCCGACGGCGGCGCAACGCGCGGCGTCTTCGGGAGCGTGACGGTCGCAAACAGCGGCACCACAACGCTGGCCGCGCTCAACGGCTCGGGCAGCGCCGCGGTCACCACGCTTCAGGCAACGCGTTCGAACGGGCAGGTGTTCGAGATCGTCCCAGCACAGTTCATTCTTGCGGCGCAAAGCCGCGGCCAGGCCAATCTGTCGAGCCTATTCCCGCAGATTCCCCTCGGCGAGTCGTTCACGCTGCGGTATTTCAGCACGACGGCGATCTCGATGCATGTTTTCATGGTCGATGCGTCGGCTTCGGTGCGCGAGGGTGGGATGTACGGCGCCTCGACCCGCGTCGGCACAAGCGCCATCTTCGCCGACGGGTTCCAGGACTTCACCGGCGGCGGCAACAGCAACGAGCGCCTCGGCATCTACAACCCGTTTGCCAACCAGAGCATTACGGTCGTCGTCGATTACATCTTCAGCGATGGGGCCGTCATCACCACGCAGCAGACGATCGCCGCGCTGCGTCGCGTCGAGATCATCAGCTCGAACGTGACAGGGTTGATCGCCAAGGTCAGCTCCGGTTCGCAGTTCCGCAACTACAGCATCGTGGTTCGCGGGTTTGACGGTGGCATGAACCAGGAGCGTCATCTGGTCGCCGACCTGCTTCGCTTCGATACGCGCAATACCGGGGCCTTCGACCAAGTCGTCGCCTCGGCTCCGGTCTATGTCGGCCCGTTGCTGCCTCTTACGAGCGACGTTTTCACCGGCGGATCAGGAACGTAACTTCGATACGCTCCCCCGGCAGGGTGAGCGTCGTGATCCCGCACGCCATAACTTCAAGAGGCCCGGCCGCACCACGCGACCGGGCCTTTTTCAACGTGCTCCGGAACCGGTAAGGGCTCTCCGGGGCGGCTCTTGGCCTGCCGCAGGCATCGAAGTCCGGAGGTTCGTACCATGTCCGCTTCATGTCCCGTCGCCGCGACCGCAATCTCTGGGTTGTTCGCCGCTGGTGGGTGCTCTACCTCGTGCTGCTTTCGGCGTCGTACGGGGTGGAGTTCGTCCGGGGTGAGAGTGCATCGGTCGACGGCCCATCGCTCGAAATCCCCGCGATGCGCCGCGACGGGCCGGTCGACGGTTCGACCATGGCGCTCGGGTGGTGCGAGTGGTCAGGCCGCGAGCCTGGCTCCGCGGTTGTCCTGATTCACGGTTCGCCCGGTCGCGCTCGTGATTTCACCCGTCTCGGAAAGGCACTGGCCGCGCGGGGCCACAGGGTCGTGGCGTTCGATCTTCCCGGGTTCGGCGAAAGTGACCCCACACCTCCAGATTACTCCATGCTCGCGGGCGCCCGAGCGGTCCTCGCCGGGATGGATGCGCTCGACATCGAAAAAGCGCATCTGGTCGGATGGTCGAACGGAGGCGGAGTCGTTTTGCACGCGGCCGACCTTGAGCCTGCGCGGGCGGCATCGGTCACACTCCTGGCTTCGGTTGGTGATCAGGCAATGGAAGGCTCCGGAAGTTATGCCTTTGAGCATGCCAAGTATGCCGTCGGTTGGGTCGCGCTGGTCGCTGCGCCACGTCTTGTGCCGCACTTCGGGGTCTATCCGCTCGATGCCGCGAGGGCGTTTATTCGCAACTTCTGGGAGAGCGATCAGCGCCCGCTGCGTGCCATCATGGAGCAACTGGAGACGCCCGCCCTCGTGCTTCACGGCAGACGCGATTTTCTCGTGCCCGCCGCGGCGGCCGAGCACCACCATCGCCTGATTCCGGAAAGCAGGTTGGTGATGCTGGATGCCTCACACTTCCTGCCGCTGCTGTCGGTCGAGGAAACGGTCGAACATCTCGGGCAGTTTTTCGATGACGTCGACGCGGGGCGTCCGGTAAAAGGGGTTGTCGATCTCGCGCCGGTCGCCGACCGTGAAGGGGTCGCCGGGAAGATGGACGACATGCTCGAAGGCGTGCGCATCTGCTGGTGGGTGTGGCACTGCGCGGGCGTTGTGGTGCTCACTGTCCTCTTCCCGCGGGCAGGAGTCTGGTTGACGGCTTGGGTTGTTGCGGCGGGCAGTGTCGATCTGGGTGTTGCGGCGGTGGGTGTGGTGGCGGGGCGGTGGATTCGACCCTGGCCGGGCAAGGGGCGGTCAGAGGCTTCTCGATGGGCGTGGCATCCGCTTCGGGCGGCCGGGGCGATGGTCGGGCTGCGGGTGTTGGCGCTCGCAGCCTCGATGCCGCACTGGTTCTTCGAGCACGGGACGCTCGGGTTTGCCTCGGGAGTGGTGGTGCTGGGCGTGACGTGGTGGGCGTTTCCTCGTGTCTGGACCTGGGAAGGCCGACAGCGGATGAAAGCCGGATTGTCGCGCATCTGGCGACATGAGTTCTGGCCGGCGAAAGTCTTTTATGCCCCGCTGGTTCCCTGGGTGGTGGTGCAGGCCGCCCGCCGACGCACCGCCCTGGGGTTCACGTGCGTGAACCCGGGAATCGAGGCCGGGGGAGGGATGGTCGGCGAGTCGAAGTATGACATTCTGCGCGCGATGACCGGCAGCGAAGTGCTGCATGCCGAGTTAATCGCAGCCGGGGCTTCGGCTTTAGAGCGAGCCGAGCGCACACTCGAGTTGGTGGCATCGGTGCCGGAACTGGGCGGTTGGCCGGTCATTCTCAAGCCCGATCGCGCCCAGCGCGGCGCTGCGGTGAAACTTGCTCGCACGCCCGAGGATGTGCGGGCATACTTCGAGCGTATCCGGGCCGATGTGCTGGTGCAGCGATATCACCCCGGGCCGCACGAGGTCGGTGTGTTCTGGATTCGCGATCCGCAGGCGCAGCCCGAGGGGCGCCAGGGTCGCATCTTTGCGATCACACGCAAAGAGTTCAGTTACCTTATGGGCGACGGGAAGCGCTCGCTTCGGAAGTTGATTCTGGCGCACAAGCGCTATCGGTGCCAGGCAGATGTCTTTTTCACCCGGTTTGCCGACAGGCTCGACAAAGTTCTTCCGGCCGGCGAGGTGCTGCGACTGGCCGAAGCAGGCAACCACGCCCAAGGCACACTCTTCCGCGATGGCGCAGACTTGGTCACCCCGGCGCTTGAAGAGGTGATCGATCGGATCGCGGCGTCATTCCGCGGACGCGACGGAGGAGGATTCGATTTCGGCCGGTTCGATGTGCGGTTCGCAGACGAAGAAGCGCTTATCCGCGGCGAAGGGCTGGGCATTGTCGAACTCAACGGCACGCTGAGCGAGGCGACGAATCTCTACGACCCTGATCGGTCGCTTTTCTGGTCGTACGGGGTCTTGTTCAGGCAGTGGGCGCACCTGTACCGACTTGGGGCGTGGCGCAAGGCACAGGGCGTGAAACCGATGACGCTCCTGGCGATATGGCGCATGATTCGGGCCTATGCGAAGGAAGATTCCAACCACATGGTCGCCGATTGACTTTCGCGCGCGGAAGAAGGTCCGAAGCGGCGTGCAACCGCATCGGACCAGAGGTAGAGGGGTGCCTTGGTCAGCGATCGGGGGTCTCGGCCGGAGCCTTGTTCAGAGGCGCAAATCGGATCGGCGCGGCCCCAGTTCCGATATCAGCGTCTCCTGCAAGCTGCAGGCGCACTTCTGAGACGGGCTGGCCCTGATCGTCAGCGATCTTCATGATGGCGGAGCCGTCGGCTTGAATGTCGATGACATGCTCAGCGCCGAGTTCGTCGACGACAACGGCCTGCCCACGGAAAAGATGGGCAGGGTTGAGCCATTCGATGGCGCCCGTGGTGGCGGCGACCGCACCGCCCGCGGTCAGCACAAGAGCGCCGACGAGCCAGCGTGAACGGCGGATACGTGGAGTGTGGGGTCGTTTGGCATCATTCATCATGTGCTCCTCGATACGGACATCGCGCAACGGGCCGGACCATCGGCGTTGCGCCAGAACATCCAGCGCGTGATCAACGTCCATGGACGACGGTGTTTCTTGATGCCCGCTCATGGGTTGCTCCTTGGATCTGGGCGGGAAAGTTCACGGGCCAGCGCGCTGCGCGCCCTGGCGAGCCGCGATTTGACGGTTCCGGGAGAAATGTCAAGCACTTCGGCGGTCTGCTCGACGCTCAGTTGGTGCAGGCAACGCAGGGAGATCACCGACTGATGCCGGGGGGAGAGTCGAAGCAGGGCGGTGAGGGCCAAGTCGGCGTCGTCGTTTGTTGCCGGCACCGTGTTCGGCCGCGCAGCGTGAGCCTCGCGGCGAAGGCGGCGCCGCTCGTCTCTCGCCCACCGGTTGACGCGGTGGGTGGCGATACGGAACAGCCAGTGCAGAGGCGGAACGCCGACCGAGCGAAAGTGCGGCGCTTTGCGCCAGGCAATAAGAAACGTATCGCAGGCAAGATCACGTGCGAGATCTTCATTGCCCGTTCGACGATAGATCAGCCCGACGACCGCCGGATAGGTCTCTCGATAGAGTGCCTCGAATATGCGTGCATCCGCGAGACACGGCGTCGACGGAAGGCCCATCGCCGGAAGACTCTGCAAAGTGGCTTGGGCTTCGGGCACGCGTCAGTCTCCCGTGTGAGGATCGTTCCTCAACGGGAATAAGCCCGCCATCGTCGTGCGGGTTCCTTCATCGCATGTATTTTTTTCGCAAGATCAGGCCGCAAGACGCCGCAGGTGGGCGGCAAGCCGATGGATGTCATCATCGCCCTGCGGTTCGACCCCGAGCTGGGCAAGAATCGATTGCGGCGAATGTTCGCCCGGGTTGAAACGAAAAGAAACCAGGCGTCGGCCGCTCGAATCGCGGAGATAGGCGATCGCCGAGCTATCGCTGTCGGTCTCGACCTCGACCACCCCCGCGACGAAGTCAAACGTCGCAATCCCCTGCGGGTCGGGGTCGGTCAGGATGAACGACTCAAACTCCGCATTCATGCGCTCGTGGGCGCGTTGGGCGAGTGCGGCAAGGTCGCTCACGGCGTCGGCGACGTCGGCGAACGTCGCGCAGACACTGTGATACTCATTCGAAGCCACGGATACGGCCTCGGCAAATTGCGCCTGCTCGATGTGCAGAACCGCTCGTGCAACGGCGTGCGCGGCTGCCGGCGCGCAGACGCCGCCGGGTGCATGATCGAGATCAAGCATTCCCACGCAATAGGCGATTCGATGCAGACGCTGCAGGTCATCGCGCGGCTCGGCCGGCGCCGGCCGCGTGTGGTGCCAGATAATCGGCTTGGCGAGCAGTTCGGGCAATTTCCACCGGTCGATCAGCACCGCGGCGATATCCACATGCGTGAAGGCGAGTGTGTCGAGTTCTCGCTTGTGCCGTTGTGTGGGCGTTTCGGCAATCTCGAGCATGTCGAGATAGCGCTGCCCGCCGAGGCGCGCCATAAGCGGCACGCCGACATCGATCAGCAGACCGATCACGAACGCCTCGGCAACACAAGCGCCCCCAGTTCGCTGCGCGATCTGCCCGGCAAGGCACGCCCTGAACAGCGATTGGCCCCAGATTCGACGCGAAAGCTCATGAGCCGGGTCGGCCGCGTCCTGACTGATGTAGTAACTGAGACAAAGCGCTCGCAGACGTTCAACGCCCAGAAGCACGCAGGCCCGATCGACGTTGGTTACGGGTGATCGTTGGGCGAAATACGCCGAGTTCGCCAGGCGGAGCATTCGTCCCGATAAGGCGGCATCACTCCGCACAACCTTCGAGAAATCGCTCATTCCCGCATCGCACTGCTGCACCAATTGCAGAATCTTCGCCGCGACCTCCGGCTGGGTCGCGACGGAGCACTCTTCAAGCCGTTGCACCAGCGTGGTCATCAACGCTTCGACCTCTACGGCGCTGAGTTGAGAACGCGGCTTCATCGCCATAATGCCCACATGAACGTGAGGAGCAACCAACGTTCGGCCGTGCGTGCTATCGGCGCGCAGCGGCACGGCAATGACTTCACTGCGGCAAAATGCCGAGCACCCGAGATCTCAGAAAATCGACACCCAAGGATGTATGGGGGCCGGCGAGTTCCACAAAGGGCTTCCCGGTTTTCGGCGAGTTCGGCCTCCTGCCCGTCCTCGAGCGCCTCCGACCAGCTTGGGAATAGCCCTATGGCTGGAGACGGGCACGCAACCACTCCGAGGGCGTGAAGGCTGCTTCCTCAGTCGAGGGGGCCAACGTTCGGGTCCATACCCCCCGGTCATGGACGCGACCGGGGCCACCTACCCAGAGTTCGATCCGATCAGCCCAGAGGCGATATCCCCCCCAATGAGGGGGGCGAGGAATGTCAATCGACGCACCGGAATGGACATGATCCGGGGTAACCCCTAGACGTGCGGCAGTGGCCTGCACCCGCTCCAGCATCGCCTCTCGCGAGTCGATCGGTTGACTCTGGTCGCTTGCCCACGCTCCGAGGCGGCTTTCCACGGGTCGCGAAGCGAAATACACATCGCTCTCAAACTCCGGTGCGCGAACCGTGACCCCCTCAAATCGGATCTGCCTGTCCAGAGCATCCCAGTGCATGACCGCCGCGGCTCGAGGGCGCTCGCGCAAAGCAAGGCCCTTGCGGCTGTCGTAATTGGTGTAGAACGTCAGATAGCCACGCGGGTTGAGGTGCTTGCAGAGCACAATGCGGCAGCTCACGATGCCCTGGGCATCGCAGGTCGCCAGCGAAATGGCATTGGGATTCGGTTGAACGCGCAAATCGTGCGCGTTGTCAAACCACGTCCGGACGATGTCCATCGGGTGGTCGGGAAGGGGGTCGGGAAGGGTTTGCGGCAGGGCGTAACGTTCACGCAGGGCGTCGCGGATGGGGTTCGGCTCGGTTTGATCGTGCGGGTTCATCATCAGGAAGTACGGCAATGGAGTCGATGACGAGGTCTACAAGTCGAGGACTATAAGAAGTTCGGCCACCGGCCGACAGCGCCGATAGTCAAACGTCCCTCGCACAGGCCGCGTGGCCGGTTTCGGAGGAAGCGTGTTCGTCGCGCAGGCCCATTCTTTCGCACAACAGGCGCGACTGGCAATCACGCTGGCATGGGTCGCGGGCTATGCCAATGTCGTTTCGGTGCTTACCTGCGGAACCACGATATCGCACATGACCGGAGTTGCCTCGAATCTCGGGCGCGATGCCGCTGTCGGTGCGTGGGGGCTGTGGGGGTTTGCTGCATTCCTTCTGGTGATGTTCTTTCTCGGGGCGATGACCACGGGAGTGCTGACCGAAATCGGCCGGCGTCGCGGGTGGGATTCGGTCTACGTGCTTCCCATAGGTTTAGAAGCGGTGCTGCTGGGTGTTTTTGCAATCGGCGTGGAACTGCACGACCCGACCGCGCACGAAACCGGCCTCACGCTGTATTGGATGACCGGCGCTGCATCCATGGCCATGGGCATCCAGAACGCCGCCATCACGCACATCTCCAGCGGGGTCGTACGGACGACCCACGTGACGGGCGTGCTGACGGACCTCGGCCTTGAGTGCGTGAAACTGGTGACCTGGCTTCGCGGTCGTCGGCAAAGCCACCCGCCGCCGGCGGTGGACGAGATCCGTCGGCATGCGACCGTGCGCCGAGTGCTTCTGCTGACCTCGATCATCGGCTCGTTTGTATTGGGGGCGGCCTTGGGCGTGCTCGCGTATGGGTGGATACCCCGATCGGCGATGCTCCCTCCCGTGGCGTTCCTGCTTTGGATTATCTACCAAGACATCGCAAGGCCGATCGCAGAAATCGAACCGAGCGTGCTGCAACTTGCCTCGGCGGGGTTGAAACTGCCGCCGCAGATCCTTGTCTATCACCTTCGCAAAGATCGAGAGAGAGAGCGGGGCGTGCACCGAATGCCGAACCTGCTGGCGTGGCTGGATCGGGTCGATCCCAACGCCAAGGTCATCATTCTTGATCTGGACGAAGTGACGCAGCTCGATGCCGACTCCGCGATCGAGCTTCGGGCCGCCCTGGCACGGCTCAAGCAAGAGGGCCGCGCGATGGTCATCGCGGGGTTGACGCGAGAGCAGTACGACCAGCTTGCCCGCGGCGGCGACCTGCTCGACCCGATGAGCGTGTGTGCCGACGTGGAACTGGCCATCGCCCGAGGGCTGGTACTGCTCGAGGAACTGGGAGAGAAGTAACACGCTCACCCAAACGGCTTCCTTGGCGCGGCGGGATGGGGCACCCCTGCCTACGCGCCGGGGCCTGCTGGCCCGGGGCATGAGCAGAATCCGTCAATCGACGGACTCGGCCGATTGTCCGGGAGGGGTGGTCCGCGTACGCTCATCCAGTTTGCGCGTGAGCGAGCGGCGGGGGCGATTCCCGCGTGCTCCAGCGCCCGGTTCGAGGAAGGAGCAGGCAAACCCCGATGCCCAAGCGCACCGATATCAAGACGATCCTGATCCTGGGGTCGGGTCCGATCGTCATCGGCCAGGGTTGCGAGTTTGACTACTCCGGTGCGCAGGCGTGCAAGGCGCTCAAGGCCGAGGGGTACCGGATCGTCCTGATCAACTCGAACCCGGCGACGATCATGACCGATCCGAGCCTCTCTGACCGGACCTATATCGAGCCGATCACCCCGGAAACGGTCGCCAAGATTCTCGCCAAGGAGAAGGAACTCGGCACGCCGATTGACGCACTCCTTCCCACGCTCGGCGGGCAGACGGCCCTCAACTGCGCCTGCAAGTGCTTTGACCAGGGAATCCTGGCCGATTACGGCGTCGAGATGATCGGTGCAAACCGACAGGTCATTCATCGCGCCGAAGACCGCCAGTTGTTCAAGGAAATCTGTGAGGGCATCGGCCTCAAGCTGCCTCATAGCCGAGTCGTCAACACCCTCGACGACGGCTTTGCGTTCATCGATGAAATCGGTCTGCCCGCCATCATCCGTCCCGCGTTTACGCTCGGCGGCACGGGCGGCGGCATTGCCTACAACCGCGATGAGTTCCGCGACATCATGACCCGCGGCCTCGCGGCCTCCATGATTTCGCAGGTCCAGATCGACCAGTCCGTCATCGGCTGGAAGGAGTTTGAACTCGAAGTTGTCCGCGACAAAAAGGACAACTGCGTCATCGTCTGCGGCGTCGAAAACATCGACCCTATGGGCGTCCACACCGGCGATTCGATCACTGTCGCGCCGATCCTCACGCTGACGGATAAGGAATATCAGGCGCTCCGCGACGCGGCGATCGCGATCATGCGCGCTGTCGGTGTCGAAACCGGCGGCAGCAATGTGCAGTTCGCCGTCAATCCAGACCCCAAACCCGGCCCCGACGGCAAGAAACCTTTCGAGATGGTCGTGGTCGAGATGAACCCGCGCGTCTCGCGATCAAGCGCTCTGGCTTCCAAGGCCACGGGCTTTCCCATCGCCAAGATCGCCGCGAAACTCGCCGTCGGCTACACGCTCGATGAACTCCGTAACGACATCACCGGCGTGACCAGCGCATGTTTCGAGCCGGCGATCGACTATGTCGTCACCAAGATGCCCCGCTGGACGTTCGAGAAGTTTCCCGAAGCCGACGAAACGCTGACAACGCAGATGAAATCCGTCGGCGAAGCCATGGCCATCGGCCGCACCTTCAAAGAATCGCTCCAGAAAGTCATCCGCTCGATGGATGTCAAACGCTTCGGGCTTGGCCTTGACAAAAACGACAAGTGGCTCGCGGCGATGCGCGCCGTCGAAACCGGCCAGCTCGTGCTCGACTATCCGCCCCAGACTCCTCCCGGCGTCTCGAGCGATACCGGCCTTCGCACCGCCGACGGCCAGCCAATCGAGTGGCCCCTGACCGCCGAAAAACTCACGCGCAAACTTGCGGTGCCGAGCCAGGGTCGGCTGTACTTCGTCCGCTACGCGATGAAAATGGGCTGGAGCATCGAGAGAATCCACGATCTCAGTAAGATCGACCCGTTCTTCCTCGACCAGATCAGGCAACTCGTCGAGTTCGAAGATGTCCTCTGCTCATTCGCACGACTTGAAGATGTGCCTACGGACATTCTCTGGCAGGCCAAGCAGTGGGGCTACTCCGATGCGCAACTGGCCAACCTCTACCTCGGCAACATCACCAGCGAGAACATCCTGAAACTGCGTGCGCACCGCATGGCCAGGGGCATCGAGCCTGTCTACAAGATCGTGGACACCTGCGCCGGCGAGTTCGAGGCTGTCACGCCCTATTACTACAGCACGTATGAGAAGCCATATGAAGTGGTAGGGGAAGTGACGAAGAGAGGAAGAGACGAAGCGGAAAGAGACGATGCTTCCATCACTTCGTCTCTTCGTGACACCGTCTCTCCGTCTCTTCTGGCTTCGGATGAAATCCGCCTCACCGACCGCCCCAAGGTCGTCATCCTCGGCGGCGGGCCGAACCGCATCGGCCAGGGGATCGAGTTCGACTATTGCTGCTGCCATGCCGCCTTCGCCGCCAAGGAACTGGGCTTCGAAAGCGTGATGATCAACTCGAACCCCGAGACGGTCAGCACCGACTACGACACCAGCGACCTCTTGTTCTTCGAGCCGCTTACGCTCGAAGATGTGGTGAACATCGTGGAGCGGCTCACTGGAAGAGACGAAGGAGAAAAGAGACGAAGAGACGAAGAGACGAAGGAGAGAAGAGACGAAGTGAATAGCCGATCGTCGCCCATCGCTCAGCCTCTCAGGCACTCCGTCTCTTCGTCTCTTCCTTCCCGCACTTCGTCTCTTCTCAAGGGCGTCATCGTCCAGTTCGGCGGGCAGACGCCGCTGAACCTGGCCAAGGGCCTCGTCGCCGCGGGCGTGCCGCTGATCGGCACCAGCGTCGATTCCATCGACCTCGCCGAGGACCGCGACCGCTTCGACGCCCTGCTCGAAAAACTCAACATCCAGCGCCCACCCAGCGGCATCGCCCGCTCGCTCGACCAGGCCCGCGAGATCGCCGCGCGCATCGGCTACCCCGTCCTCGTTCGCCCTTCCTACGTCCTTGGCGGCCGCGGCATGGATATCTGCCCGGATGAGAAAGCCCTCGTCCATTACATGAGCAGCGCCCTCAACATCTCCGACCTCGACGGCGCTCCCGTGCTCATCGACAAGTTCCTCGACGGCGCTACCGAGGTTGACGTGGACGTGGTGGCGGATTTTGAGCCGAGGGAAAGAGACGAAGAGACCGCAAGAGGCGAAGAGACGAAGAGAGCAAGAGACGAAGTTGGAGGCGGCGCTGCTTCCAACACTTCGTCACTTCGTGACTCCGCCGCTTCATCTCTTCTCCACTCCGTCTCTCCGTCTCTTCTCCACGCCATCTCTCCCCCCCGCCAGGCCCTCGTCTGCGGCATCATGCAGCACATCGAGCATGCCGGCGTCCACTCCGGCGACAGCGCCTGTTGCGTCCCGCCTTTCTCGCTCAGCGGCGCCATCGTCCGCGAAATCCGCCGCATCAGCCGAACCCTTGCCGAAGCACTCGGCGTAAACGGCCTGATGAACGTGCAGATGGCCGTCAAAGACGACCAGATTTACATCCTCGAAGTCAACCCACGCGCAAGCCGCACGGCCCCATTCGTCAGCAAGGCAAAGCATGTTCCCTGGCCCGCCATCGCCGCAAAGGTGATGATGGGCAAAACCCTTGCCGACCTCGGTGCAAAAGAAGTCCCCGACACCGGCGCCTTCGCTGTCAAGGAATCGGTCTTCCCGCATCAGAAGTTCCCCGGCGTCGATTTCGTTCTCGGCCCCGAAATGCGCTCCACCGGCGAAGTGATGGGCATCGATCTTTCCATGCCCGTCGCCTACCTCAAGGCGTTGCTTGCTTCCGACATGCGCCTGCCGCGGGAAGGCGGCGTCTTCGTCTCCGTACGCGATGCCGACAAACCCGCGATCGTTCCCGTTGTGCGTTCACTCATGGCCATGGGCTTCAAGGTCTACGCGACCGAGGGCACCGCGGCGGCCCTCAACCGCCACGGTCTCCGCCCTGCCGTGCTCCAGCGGCTCTCGAGCCGCGTGCGGCCCAACATTCTCGACATGATGATGGACGGCCGAATCGCGATGATTCTCAACACCCCCACTCGCACCGGTTGGCAGACAGACGAAGGCACCATCCGCGCCACGGCGGTTCGTCTGAATATCCCGATGATTACCACCATCACTGGGGCCGAAGCGGGCGTTCGCGCCATCGAGGCCATGCGTGCGGGGGACTGGGATGTCCGCGCCCTGCAGGATTATCGACGCCTCGCAATTGAAGTCGGCGCGCCGCTGGAAACTTCTTTGCGCGAGCCGGTCGGCACAACCTGACGCATCATCGGTCGGGTGTCGCAAAACTCCGGATATACGCCACCAGCGCATCAAGCTGCTCGTCGGTCAGCTCGTCGTAGGGCAGCATGACGTTGGCGAAACCCTCGCGCAGTTCCGCCCCGGGATCGACGATCGATCGCCGGATATACGCCTCATCAGCGATCACGGTGCGTCCGTCCGACAGCCGAATCGTGCTCCCGTACAGCCCGACCCAACTCGCGCCCTGCATGCGCGAACCGTCGGTCGAGTGGCAGGCGTTGCACCCGAGATACATCGAATAGTTCCGCCCACGGTCAACCAAGGTTCGTGCAGCGCGGTCGGCTTCGCTGACCGCAGGCGGGCCGTGCATCGGCGATGAAGAAGCCTGCCGCGGGCCGCTCCGAAGCAGCCAGAACGCCACACCGAAGGTCGCCGCCGTCGCCACCGAGAGCGACACCACGACCGCAAGGCCCCATGCCGCACGCGTCATGGAAAAAGCCTCTGCTGATCCTTCACGTCGCGGGGGCGGTTCGTCAGCATTTTCAACTCATCGAGAATGTCGTTCACGCTCTTGAACTGGCGATATTCGCTCGCAAAACGAATATAGGCCACTTCATCGACATCGCGGAGCCGCTCCATCACGCGCGTGCCGATCTCGCTCGATGCAACTTCCCGATCAAAATCACGGTGCAGCGATTCCTCGATCTCCTCGACCAGCCGGCGCTTCACATCCTCGGGCACCGGCCGTTTGCCGCACGCCGCCGAAACCCCTTTCAGGATTTTTTCGGCATCGAAAGGTTGCCTTGTCCCGTCGCTCTTGACGACCGCCAGTCGCGAGGTCTGCTCCGCACGTTCGTATGTTGTGAATCGCTTGCGGCAGTTCAGGCACATCCGCCGACGGCGGATGACGCGCCCGCCGTCGGCAGCACGGCTGTCGATGACTTTGTCGTTGTCGACGTTGCAGGAAGGGCACATCATGAGGTACGGACCGGCGGTTCGACATCATCTTGGCCGAACCAGGCCCGATCGTCAATCCCTCTCGGTGCCGATCGTCGATCGGGCCGCTACCGACCGGGGGCGCTGAATCCGGCCGCCGCCGAACCGCCCTCGCGTGTCTCGCCGACCAGTTGCTCAAGGATCCAAGCCACCTGCTCGTGCATCCGCGGGGGTGCATGCACGAAGAGCTTGCCATCCAGAATCATTGCGTTCGCCAGGTCACCACCCTGATCAACCCAGTCATTCGTGCTGACGATCGTCGTCAGCAGTTGCAACAGGTCGTCCGATGTGTTCATGTCCAGGATCGATCGAACGTCATACGCGGCCAGTCGCGATTCCCGCCGATCAAAATACGCCCGCGTGGCGACCTCCAGGGCTTCAGTCCGGATGCGGTACGCCAGCGTCTCGCCGTCCGCCAGTCCGATCGACTCATTCAATAGCGTAAAGACTTCAGCCAGAGTCAAGCCCGGCGCCGCGAGCGAGATCGGTGCATCCAGGTTGATCATGTGCTCAGAAAGATCAAGCACACGCGGGAAAACCTGCAGGTTGTGCTCGCGGGCAATCCGGTGCAGCGCTTCTCCGAGCGGTACGGCCTCAAGCGCAAGCCTCATCACCGCCTGCTCGACCTGGTTCGCTTGTGCGGTCTGCGGGGCGGTCCACACGCCCGAGGCAGGGGTGTAAATGCGCACCCCCGTGGGCTGCGGAGTATTGGAAAGCCCTTCCCCACCCGCGATCAACGTGCCCAGGCCCAGCACCGCAGCACCCCCGCATGCCGCCCACAATCCCGTACGCATCAGTCGTCTCCTTTTGTCTGTTCGCTCAATCTCTCGAAACTGTCGTGCCAGTTCCGCCTGGTCGCCGAGTTCCGAAAGCGCTTTGTTCGTCGCCGTCTCCACCGACCACCCGGCGTGTGTGAGCGAGACGATCCGCTCGCTCAGGTGCGCATCAAGCTCATCACGAAGGTCACGTGCCCGATCCGGTCCGAGCGCAGCCCGCTCCACCAGTTCGTCCAGCCACGCACGCACCGTCTGCCCCTCTGGCCCATCAGCGCGGTCGTGCTGCGGCGGCTCGTTCACAAGCCTCAAGGGCATCGGCTGCCGCGACATGTCAGTTCCCCTCCGCCCTTGGTTCCCCGAGTATGGCATCCATCATCCGCGTATACGCCCGGTGTGCCTCGATGGACTGCGCAAGCCGCCGTCGGCCCCGGGGCGAAAGCCGATACCACTTGCGCCGTCGGCCGGTCTCGCCGGGCTCGGCGCGGTCGCTCCGCACTTCCTCCCAGGAAGAGAACACCAACCCCTGAGATTCCAGGCGCTTGAGCAGCGGATACAACACCCCAGGGGTAAGCGAAACGGCTCCTGCCGATTGCTGGGCGGCACGCTGGGTCAGGGCATACCCGTAGAGCGGCTCGTCCCGAAGCAGGCTCAGTACGACCAGTTCCGCAGGATCAGGTTGGGTTCGGCGTCTCGGCACGGTGCCTCCGAAGTCAAGTTCAGATATATCTATATACGATATATCTGAACCTGGGTTCCTGTCCGAGCGAGATTTTTCTCTACCCGCCGCGACCACCCACCCCGGGGGGCCACGGGCTCCACCGGCGTTCATTCAGTTCAATCATCTCCGAGAAAGTCGGATCGCGGCGTCAATCACGGCTAGATGCGAATACGCCTGCGGAAAATTGCCCAGTGAAATCCCATACTGCGGCTCATATTGCTCGGGCATGAGTCCCAACGGTCCGGCCAGTGCTGTCCATGCATCAAACAACTGCTGCGATTCGCTCCGCCGCCCCGCGATCACGAGCGATTCGACCAGCCATCCCGTGCAGATGTGAAATCCGCCCTCGCGCCCGGGAAGGCCGTCGTCCTCAAGGTATCGGTACACCATCGAGTCACGAAGAAGCACCCGCTGCACAGCGTCGATCGTCGCGTGGAACTTCGGATCATCGGGTGCGAGCATTCCGCTCAGGCCCACCCACAAGGCTGCGGCATCAAGCTCATCACTGCCGTAGGCAATCGTGAATGCCCCCGCACGCTCGCTCCACGCCGAGGTCAGAATGTCCTGACGAATCTCCTCGCACAGGGCGATCCATTCCGGGCGACGACGACCGAGCGTCGCTTCTTCCACACGCAATGCACGGTCGATCGTCATCCAACACATGACCTTGGAGTGCGTGTGATGACGCTTCGGCCCGCGAATCTCCCAGATGCCGTGGTCAGGCTCCGTCCAACGAAGGTGTGCGGCCGTCGCCATCGAACGTACCAGCCGTTGATGTTCGGGCGAAACCGGGGCGCCCGCCTCGGCGAGCAACGCCACCAGGTCGGCGATCGGCCCGAAGACATCCAGTTGCACCTGTGTGGCCGCGGCGTTGCTGATGCGCACCGGGCGGCTTTCGGCATATCCCGATAGTTCCGTGATCTCCGCCTCCGGCCCGAGGTGCGAACCGCTGACGGTATAAATCGGCCGCATCCGTTCCGGAGAATCCAGCGTGTCGAGCACTCCCGTGATCCAATCCAGCAGGCGAAGGGCGTGTCCCGTCGCCCCCAGACGCACCAGCGCGCCCGCCGCCATACTCGCATCCCGCGGCCAGCAATAGCGATAGTCCCAGTTCCGCACCCCGCCCAGGTGCTCCGGCAGACTCGTGGTTCCCGCCGCAGCGATGGCTCCTGTCGGCCCGTAGCACAACGCCTTGATGTTCAGCGCGCTCCGCTTCACGAGTTCGCGAGCCACTGGAGGCAGTTCCAGGGTTTCGGCCCAACCGCTCCAGAAGCGCTCCGTCTGTTGACGACGCGCTGGCTCGGGCATCGACGCCGGACGCAGGCTCGCCGACCCGCATCGCAGTTCGAGCACCAGCGGCACACCGGGGGCGAGGTCGTACTCCGCAACCGCCGTGTGATGTGGGCCTGCCTCGGCGATGGTCCACTCGATGCCGGGCGCATACAAGGCCATCGGATCGGGGTGCCCGTCGACAATCAGGCCGTCTTTCTCGGCGATCAAGGTCGAGTTCTGGCGGCCGAAGTCCATGCGAGGCGCAAACCGAATGCGGATGCGCCCCGATCCTTCAATCACACGCACCAAGTCGCTTCTGCCGGCACGCTGATACGGCCGACCTCCCGAGCAATCCAGATAGTCCGTCACCTGGAACGTCGCAAATCGCGTGCAGAGGGTAAAAGTGTCACCCACATATGCCTGCGAGATCGATGCGCCACCCCCCGCCGGGTGAATATCAAACGATCCCGCCGCGGGGCCATCCAAGAGCGAAGCCAGCATCGCCGGAGAATCAATCCGCGGTATGCACAGCCAGTTCAACGACGCACCGGGCGTCACCAGCGCAATCGTCCGCTGATCGGCCAGCATTCCCAGCCGTTCGATCGGCTCGATCGCACGCTCGGCCAGAAAACGCTCCCGCTCTCTCGCCAACACCCCGAGCAGCGGCAGCACGTCATCCACCGATCCGATCCGCGATGATGCAAGCGTCACGCCCTCGCCGATCTTGATTCCGAGATCCGAAGGCATCAGCACGGCGAAAGCGTCCTCATCGGTCACATCGTCGCCGATGAACACCGCCCCCGTTGCACCGCATCGATACCGCAACGTTGAAAGCGCAGCGCCTTTGTCCCCGTCTGGAACCCCGTATTCCACGACCGCCTTTCCTTCGCGCTGTTTCAGCCCCTCTCCAGGCGCTGCAAGCGCCGCGAAACGCGCTCGCTCGCCGTCTTCTGGCGAGCACCGCCGATAGTGCAACGCCACCCCAGAAGGCTTCCGCTCGACCTGCGCCCCGGGAATCTGTCCTGCCAGTCTGCAGAAATACTCATCCACCATCGCGATCGCCGCGGTCTGAGCTCCGGTCAGATGCACGCCGTTCTCAAACTCCGCCCCGTGCGAGCCGACCAGCGTCACCCCGCGCGTCTCCCCGAGCCACTGCGCAAGAAGTTCACGCGGTCGACCCGAAATCACCGCAACGTGGGTATGCGGCAGCGCCGCCAGCGCATCGATCGCTTCCTTCGCTCCCGGAAGCGGGCGGGCGTCCTCAGGTCTTGGCACGATCCGCGAGAGGGTTCCGTCAAAATCGCACGCCACGAGTAAAACCGGTGTGCGCGCAAGCCGCTCCACCAATCCATCACGGATCGGATGGCGCTCGGCCGGAGAAACATCATGACTGGAGCATTCGGAGGAACTCATCTGCCCAACGATACACATCATGCCGACGCACGACATCGCGCATCGCCGACATCCGGCTCCGCGCTTCGGCCGCGCCTTCCCGCGTCGCCGCGAGCATAACCCCCGCCATCGACTCCACGTCATGGGGGTTGATCAGGTGTGCCTGCGTCAATTCCCGCGATGCCCCGGCGAATTCGCTCAACACCAGCGCGCCTCCCTCGTCCGTCCGCACCGCCACATACTCCTTCGCCACCAGGTTCATCCCGTCCCGCAGCGGCGTCACCAGCATCACGTCAGCCGCTCGGTAATAGGCCGCCAGAGCCTCCGGAAGGAAACTCCGCCGAAAATAATGCACCGGGATCAATCCCGGCTCGGCGAACTCACCGTTGATGCGACCCACCGCCTGCTCGACCTGCGTACGCGTCTGGGCATAATCCGGCAGGTGCTCGCGGCTCGGCACCGCGATCTGGACAAGCACGCACTCCTTCGCCGACATCGCCCGCGATCGCAGCAGCATCTCAAACGCCCGGAGCCGGGCCTCGATCCCCTTTGTGTAATCCAGCCGGTCCACGCCCAGCAGAATCGTCCTACGCGAACTCATCCGCTCGCGAAGTCGTGCCGCCGACTTCAGCGTTCGCTCGCTCTGGCCATGCCCCTCAAATGCTCCCGTGTCGATCGAGATCGGGTACGCCCCCACCAGCACTTCGCGGCCTTCAAACAGCAACCCCTCTTCCGAACGCTCCGCAAGCCCCAGACGCAGGCACACCCTGACGAAATTCTCCGCATCGTCAATGGTCTGCATGCCCACCAGGTCCGCCCCGAGCATCCCCCTCAGCAACGCTTCACGCCACGGCAGCCATCGAAAAAGCTCCGGCGCCGGAAACGGAATATGCAGGAAAAATCCGATCCGCGCACCGGGTCGCAGCGAACGCACCATCGCCGGTGCCAGCGGCAGATGAAAATCGTGTACCCACACCACGTCTTGTTTGCGCGCTTCCTTCGCCGTCGCCTCCGCGAATCGTGCATTCACCGAGACGAACGGCTCCCACCAGCGGTGCTCGATCTGCGGCGAACGGATCGCATCATGAAACAGCGGCCAGATCGTCCGGTTGCACAGGCCCGAGTAATACCCCTGAACTTCCGATTCGCTCATCCCGATCGGGCGAATGCGGATGCCGTCTTTCACGAACGGCTCCGGCGCGGGCGCGCTGGAACCAGTCCAGCCGATCCACGCTCCCCCGCGACGTTGAAGAATCGGCTCCAACGCGGCCACCAGCCCGCCGGGGCTTCGACGCCACGACGATTGCCCGCCGTCGGCAACCCGTGTTACCGGCAGCCTGTTCGCGACAATGACCAGTCGAGAAGTTCCAGGCACAGACTATGGGTTCTATGCCTCCTGCACCCCTCATGTCCCCTTGCCGGGGAAGAGAATTTCGCGCAATCTCGGAATATGTGTTTGACATTTCGGCGGCTCGCGCATCCTAGATCATGTGCGACCAGCACCCGTTATGCCGCCGGCAGCCCCTCCGAGCACCTTCGACCACGACCATTGGCGCTCCATGGCCCAACGCCTTCGCCGCGCTGCCCTCGCCCTCTCACGCTCACCCTCCGATGCCGATGTGCGGTGGTCATCACCCTCTTCGACGGGTTTGAAACCGATCGCATGATCCTGCTCGCTGTTGCCGCGAAACGCACACGCTGAGAAAAGCACTTCGCCCGATCATCCCCCGTAAGCGCACACGATCCGACGACTGGCGACCTCGCTACTGCGGCATGGCTTTCTGAACTTGGCGATAATGCCGCAACTACGACAGAACCTGCGGCATCCGAAGCGCACGCCGAAGATCCGTGATCTGGCCCGCGTGCACTCCGTTGTGAAACACCATCCGCATGACCATGTCGCACACGCGGATCGGCTGCGTACCCCACTTCGTCGATCGCATCAACGCCGCGTCGCTCGCCTGCCGCACGGCGTCTGACAGCGCGTCAATCGCTTCTCCGAAAATCTCTCGCCCTCGCGCCAGACTCGGATACAGCGATGGCTCGTCAAGAGGTGTGCTCTTGAACGCCACGCTCTCCGTGTCAAAACGCATGATGTCCCCGCTCCTTCCCTTCCCAGTCACCCACGACCCCTCAGAAAGCGGCTTGGGCACGTCGCTCCCCTTCACTCGGCCGGCGCAACGCTCCATCGTCAAGGCCAGGTGACCAAGCGTCCAGATCAGGTGGTTCGGCAGATTGGGCGCCTGTGTGGTTCGGTTCGACTCATCAAACCCGGGCAGATACCGCTCAAGCAGCATCCGGCTTCCCGTCACCGCTTCCGCAAGCACATCTTGCACGCTCATGGCATCCTCCAAAGGCATCAACAAGCACGCGGCTCGCATGCTCTCCCCCGCGCCGACAAATCCAACCCGCTCAGCGTACCCTCCCTCAACCCATGCGAGAGGCCCGCATCTCCAACCAACTTCGTCGCAGTGCCCGAGACCGCTCCGTTCCTGATCGACGCGATCAGCACCTCTACGCCGACGCCGCACTCTACGACATCCTCCACGCCCCGCAGACTGCACAAGAACTCAACGGCGTCGAACGCTTCGCCGCGTCACTTCTGGAAACCCCGCTCCCGAAACAAGTCTGGCTCGAACCTGCCTGCGGCAGCGGGCGGCTCATCCGCCTCGCCGCCAAACGCGGCCGAAGCGCGATCGGCTTTGACCGCGATGAAGGCATGATCGCCTACGCCCGGGCACGCGCCGAGCGTGTCGGCCTCCCCCTGCGCCTCTTCCAAGCCGACATGACCCGCTTTGCCCAGGCCGTCGAACCCGCCTCCGTCGATGTCGCTTTCAACATCATCAACACCATCAGGCACATCGAGCACGATGACGACATGCGCGCCCATCTGGCAGAGATGGCACGCGCACTCCGACCCGGCGGCGTCTACATCATCGGTATCAGCCTCTCCGCGTACGGGCACGAAATCCCCACCGAAGATGTCTGGATCGGCCGCCGCGGCCGTTGCACCGTCACCCAGATCGTCAACTTCCTCCCGCCCGTCACGCCCGCCGAACGCGCTGCACGCCGCGAACGCGTCCTAAGCCACCTGATCGTCGAACGCCCTCGCGGCGTCGAACACATCGACTCGACCTACACCCTCCGGACATACAACCGCAAGCAGTGGCTCGACCTCATCACCAGCGCAGGGTGGGCTGTCCTCGCAACCGCCGACGACCAGGGAAACCCCCATGAACCTACGGAACCGGGGTACGCAATGTGGGGTATTTCACCTAAATCGAGTCACGGGTAATTCCTGCTCAAGATTTTTTTGGATTTTGTCTTGACGTTCAAAATCCAAACTTTACACTCTCTGTCTCAATGACAACAAGGGGGTTCCCATGCACACACCGTCCTGCATCACCCCAGCGTGTACTGACTAAGGGTTTCCCCTCGGAAATGTCTCTCGTGATTGCTCGACATACCACCTTCCGCGACAATCGCTGCAGTCCGCGACCATCGCCAAAGGAGAGATCTCCATGACCCATCCCGTCTCGCGCAGGTCATTCGTCGCTTCCGCCGCAGCGGCGGGGTTGGCCGCACCCGGTTTGGCCGCCCATCGCCTCCAAAGCCCCGCCAATGGTCGCGATATCCTCCGCGTCGGGCTTATCGGTTGCGGCGGGCGCGGCACCGGCGCCGCCGTCCAGGCCCTCCGGGCCGATTCACGGACGGTCTTGGTCGCCATGGCCGACCTCTTTGAAGACCGCCTGCGATCCAGCCTTTCCGGCATCACCGAGGCCATGGAAGATCAGGCCGAACGGCAGGTCCGCGTCGAACCGAACGCCATGCACGTCGGCTTCGAGGCCTTTCAGCGCGTCATCGACAGCGATGTCGATGTCGTCCTGCTGGCCACCACGCCCAACTTCCGGCCGATGCACATCGAGGCCGCCGTCGCCGCCGGAAAACACGTCTTCGCCGAAAAGCCCATGGCCGTCGACGGGCCGGGTGTCCGTAAGGTCATCGCCGCCGCGGCCGAGGCCAAGCGCCGCCGCCTCGCGATGGTCAGCGGGTTCTGCTGGCGATACGGCAACGCCGAGCGCGCGGTCTTCGCCCAGATCAACTCCGGGGCGATCGGCAAGGTCATGGCGGCCCACACCACCTACCACACGGGCACGCTCAGCCCGAGGCCCCGCCGCCCGGAGTGGAGCGACATGGAATGGCAGATGCGCAACTGGTGGCACTTCACCTGGATCAGCGGCGACCACATCGTCGAGCAGGCCTGCCACAGCATCGATCGACTCAGTTGGGCGATGGGCGATGTCGATCCTGTCCGGTGCGTTTCGCTCGGGGGTCGGGCCGCGCGCCAGGGGCCGGAATCCGGACAT
Organism: Phycisphaeraceae bacterium; assembly: GCA_019636695.1. Lineage (GTDB taxonomy): Bacteria > Planctomycetota > Phycisphaerae > Phycisphaerales > UBA1924 > JADLCM01. The sequence goes on along the minus strand of JAHBXD010000002.1, from coordinate 396,333 downwards.
GTCTATGACCATTTCGCCGTTATTTATGAATATCCCGACGGTCGCAGAGGCTTTCACACCTGCCGCCAGATCGATCGATGCCCGAGCGACAACACCGATTACATCTTCGGGACGCAAGGCCGGGCGGTGGTCAACGGGTGGACGCCGCAGCACGAGCTTTTTGACCTCGACGGCCGGAGCATGTGGACCTATTCCGGCCCTCGGCGCGACATGTATCAGAACGAGCACGACGCCATGTTCGCCTCGATCCGAACCGGCAACCCCATCAACGACGGTGAGTTCATGATGCGGTCAACCCTCATGGCCATCATGGGGCGCATGGCGGCGTATACCGGGCAGACGATCACATGGGAGCAGGCTTTGAACTCCAAGGAGGATCTGACGCCCGAACGCCTTCACTTTGGTGAAATGTCGGTGGCGCCGGTCGCGGTTCCCGGCGTGACGCGGTTTTTCTGAGCATCGCGCGCAAGCCCGCGAGATACCAGGCCTGCGCCATGAGGAATCGGTGAGCCAGATGGTCGATCTCAACGTCCTTTCGCTGGACGATCTGCACCACCACCTGTTCAGGGTGGAACCGGGGCGCGACCAGCTTCGGCGTCTCGCCCGGCTCGCTTGGGACGAAGACCTCGGCCAGGGCGATCTGACGAGTTGGCTGACGATCCCGGCAGAGGCCTGCGTGCGCGCTGACCTGCGTTCACGCGAGGTGGGCGTGCTGGGAGGAATCTCTCCGCTTGCGGACGTGCTCCATGTGCTCGTGCCCGAGGTTACCTTCGAGGCATACGCCCGCGATGGCGACGCCGTCGAACCGACACAGGTGCTGGCGACCCTCGCCGGGCCGGCACGATCAGTTCTGGCGGTCGAGCGCCTGATGCTCAATCTGCTCGGGCGGTTGTGCGGGGTCGCCACGCTGACGCGCGCTTTCGTGCGAGCCATCGGTGCGTCACGGGCCGGCATCTATGACACGCGCAAGACAACCCCGGGGCTGCGTAGGTTCGAAAAATACGCCGTGCGCTGCGGGGGTGGGCGATGCCACCGGCTCGGGACCGATGATGCCGTCCTCATCAAAGACAATCACCTTGCGAATGTGCCCCGGGCCGAACTGGGCGCGTGGGTGAGGCGGGCGGCAATCGCGGCGAGATCGATGCCGGTGCGGTTTGTCGAGGTCGAGGTCGATCGGCTCGATCAGTTCGAGGCGGTGCTTCGAGAGGCGGCCGACGTGATCGACATCGTTCTTCTGGACAACATGCCGACGCCGATGCTTGCAGAGGCCGTGGCGATGCGCGACCGCCTGGCCCGAAGGGTGATGTTGGAAGCCTCGGGCGGAGTGCATCTCAAGACGGTGGCTGATATCGCAATGACCGGGGTCGAGCGGATCAGCGCGGGGGCGCTGACGCATCAGGCGGTATCGCTCGACCTCGGGCTGGACCTGGTCGAGGGTGGGAAGTTGTGAAGAGGAGACGAAGAGACGGAGTGGGGGAGAAGAGACAAAGAGACGGAGTGGGGGAGAAGAGACAAAGAGACGGAGTGGGGTTGCTTAGTCGCCGAAATCCGTGCCGACGCTACGGGCTGCTTCGACAATGGGATGGCCATCGGGGACGAGTCGTTGGCGGCCCGCCGATTCGCGGAGGTCGACATCGGTGAGGCGTCCATTCTGCCAGGCGACGAGGCGGTTGACTCGGCCTTCCTTGAGAAGGTCCATCGCGTGATCGCCGAAGAGCGTGGCCAGGACACGGTCTTCGGCGACGGGGCTTCCCCCGCGTTGAACGTGCCCGAGGACGACGTAACGCGATTCCACGCCTGTGCGCGCCTCAATCGCACCGGCGAGCCACTTGCTGACGCCGCCGAGGCGGATGGGATCGGGGCTGGTCGGATCGACGCGCTCGACGACCTTTTCACCGTCGCGCGGATATGCGCCTTCAGCGCAGCAGATGATGGTGAAGCGCCGGCCGCGTTTGCCTCGGCGTTCGACGGTGTGGCACACTTTGTCGAGATCGAAGGGGTTTTCAGGAAGGAGGATGACATCGGCGCCCGAGGCGACGCCCGCGTGCAGGGCGATCCAGCCTGCGTTGCGCCCCATGACTTCGACAACCATGGCGCGGTGGTGGCTGGCAGCGGTGGTGTGCACTTTGTCGATGGCGTCGGTTGCGGTCTGCACGGCGGTCATGAAGCCGAAGGTGAGGTCGGTGCCCCAGAGGTCGTTGTCGATGGTCTTGGGGACGCCGACGGTGCAGATGCCGTGATCGATGAAGGGGGCGGCGCAGGCCATGGTGCCGTCGCCGCCGATGACGACCAGCGCGTCGATGCCGTGTTGCTCTATATGGCGCAGGCAGTCGGAAGTGACATCCTTGAATATGGGTGTGCCGTCAGGGTTGCGCCCGACGGCGAAGCGAATGGGGTTGGCCTTGTTGCTCGACCCGAGGATGGTTCCGCCCTGGGTCAGAATGTTGCTGACATCGTCGTAACAGAGTGGTCGAATGCGGTTTTCGATCAGGCCGAGAAAGCCGTCTTCAATGCCCAGCACTTCCATGCCGTGGTAGATGGCATCCTTGGTGACGGCGCGGATGACGGCGTTGAGACCGGGGCAGTCGCCGCCGCCGGTCAGCACACCGAGCCGTCGGATGGTTTTGGGCATGTGGCGTTTCTCCGGCGTGGGGGCGAGCGCGGATCAGGTGAGGGGGGTGCGACCTGGGACGGCGATTTCATCGGGAGGGGGCGCGGCGTTCCAGTCATAGTTTTCCGGGGCGAGGTGCAGGGTGCTGTGGTTGAGGGCAAAATCCCAGGTGACCTGCTTGCCGGTGTAGGCGCTCATGCGTCCCATGATGGCGGTAAGGGTGGATTCGGCGACAGCGCGGCCCTCGTTGAGGGGCAGGCGATTGAAGACGGCCTCCTGGAGTGCGCGGTGCTCTTGCACGTAGGGGTTGGGATCTCCCGCGCCGAACTGCCAGGGCGAAGCGCCTTCGGCCCGGGCGTGTCCCGGCCAGAGGTTCATCGTGCCGGATGTGCCGCGGATGACTTCGGCGACGCGGTCGGCGCAGCCGGGCATCTGCCGGCAGTAACTGTTGACGACGATGCCTCCGGGATAGGTGTATTCGACGGCGAAGTGGTCGAAAATGTGGCCGTATTTCGGGTCGGTACGGACCTGTCTTCCGCCCATGCCGACGCAGGAGACGGGGGGCGAGCCGATGGCCCAGTTCATGACATCGAGGTTATGGACGTGCTGTTCAACGATGTGATCGCCGCTGAGCCAGGTGAAGTAGAGCCAGTTGCGCGTCTGCCACTGCATGTCGGTCCATTCGGGTTTGCGATCGACCACCCAGAGACCGCCCTGATTCCAATAGCAACTGCCCCCGGTAATGCGCCCTATTGCGCCCTCGTGGATGCGGGCGACACCCTCAAGATATGACCGTTGGTGTCGGCGCTGGGTGCCGGCGACGAAACGCAGGCCGCGAGCATCGGCCTCGTCGGCGGCCTTGAGCACAAGGCGAACGCCTATCGGATCGACGGCGACGGGTTTTTCTGCAAAGACGTGCTTTCCGGCGGCGATGGCGGCGGCGATGTGCATCGGCCGGAAGTGGGGGGGCGTGGCGAGGATGACCATATCGACGCCGCTGGAAATGACATGCCGGTAGGCGTCGAAGCCGGTAAAGCAGCGGTCGTCGTTGACGGTGATGCGATCGCGATAGGCCTCGTCGATCTGCGAGAGGTTCTTGCGGCAGGATGCGACTCGTTCAGGAAAGACATCGCCGAGGGCGAAGATTTCAACATCCGAGCCGGCTTCGAGGGCGTTGGCCGCGGCGCCGGTGCCGCGCCCGCCGCAGCCGATGACGCCGATGCGGAGCCTGTCGGCGGAGCGGCCGGCGCGTCCATATGCCCCGGCGAGGGGGCCGGTGAGGGCTGCGGCGGAGAGGACGGCGGAGGTTTTGACAAAGTCACGTCGGTTCCATCCGGCTGTGGGCATGGTGCACGCTCCTCTTCCGCGGAGTGTATCGACGCGGACGCGATCCGCGGGTAACGGGCGGGCCGTGATGTCAGGGTGCGTCGGTCGTTGGCGGGGCAAGGAATGGGATGGGTTTGCCCTGGGCATCGACCGAGACCATGGTGAGCGTGGCGCTGGTGACGGGGACGATCTGGCCTCCGACGAAGCGTTCGGCCTCGACTTCGATGAGGATGGTGACGCTCTTTGTGCCTCGACGGGTGGTGGTGGCGAAGAGGTTGACGGTGTCACCCAGGAGGACGGGAGCCTTGAAATCGACGCGATCGAGCGAGGCGGTCACCCAGCGGTGGGGTCCGTGGTGGCGAGCCTCGACGAAGCCGGCCTGGTCGATGTAACTGAGGATGACCCCCCCGAACACGGTGCCGTAGGGGTTGGTGTCGCGCGGCATGGTGACAACGCGAAGGGCAAGGCGGCGGGGGGGGTCGGCCTCGGGCATGAGCGAGGGTAGGGGGAGGGAAGGGGTTGCAAGAGACTCTGGAGAGGGTGGACGTGAGCTGGGATCGTGTGTACGACTTCATCACCGTGGACAAGATCGACCTGCATACGCACATTCTGCCCGAGCGGTGGCCGGACTGGACGGCCCGGAGCGGGTATCCGGGTTGGATTGAGCTTGAGCATCTCGCGCCTGGGTGTGCATGCATGTGCCGGACGGAGGCAGGGGGCGGAAAGACGCGCTTTCGCGAAATTTCGGCGAACTGCTGGGATCCGTCAGTGCGCGAGGCCGAGATGGATGCGTGCGGCGTCGGGATGCAGGTGCTCAGCACGGTGCCGGTGATGTTTTCATACTGGGCCAAGGCGGAGGATGCGCACGACCTTGCGCGGCTGTTGAACGATCACATCGCCGAGATCTGCCGCGAGCGGCCATTGCGTTTCTGCGGGCTCGGTACGGTGCCGATGCAGGATCCGGATCGGGCGTGCCGCGAGTTGGAGCGGTGCGTTTTCGAGTTGGGTTTGCGTGGTGTGCAGATCGGGACGAATGTTCACGGATTGAACCTGCACGAGGAACGTTTTTTTGAGTTCTTCCGTCGTGCAGAGGCGTTGGGGGCGGCGATATTCGTGCATCCGTGGGACATGGCCGGGCAGGCGGAGATGGCGAAATATTGGCTGCCATGGTTGGTGGGGATGCCTGCGGAATCGAGCAGGGCGATCTGCTCGTTGATTTTCGGGGGTGTGTTTGAGCGTCTGCCGCGACTGCGCGTGTGCGTGGCGCACGGGGGCGGGGCGTTTGCATTCACGATCGGGCGTGTGCAGCACGGGTATGACTGCCGTCCGGATCTGTGCGCGACGGATTCGTCGATTCCGCCTCGGGGGTATGTGGCGGATGCGGCGACGGGTCGTCCAGCGCGGTTTTATGTCGATGCGCTGGTGCACGACGGGCCGACGCTGGCGCAGTTGGTTCGGATCATGGATGCGAGGCGGGTGGCGCTGGGTTCGGATTATCCGTTCCCGCTTGGAGAGGCGCAGCCCGGGGCGTTGATCGAGGGGATGGACGAGTTTGATGCCTCGACCAAGGCGAGGCTGCTCTCGGGGACCGCGCGCGAGTTTCTGGGGCTTGAGTAAAGCCGCATGCGTCGGCATGTTCCGCGTAGAGCACGCTCGGGATGTCGCATTGCACCAGTTTTGTGCCGCAGGGCCGGCAGCGCACACGGAGAAGCGTGTGTGCGGAGCGCCCATGCGTGCTGAGGCGCATCAGAAGCCCTCGCGGAATGAGGCTATAGAACGGGTAGAGACGGGCGGGACGCCCATCCCATCAAGGCCCGGAAGTCGTTTGTGAAGGGCATTAAAGGGGATTCGGCGTCTGGGATGGAGGGCGGCTCGCACAGGTGGTGAGCAAAAAACAAGCGACGGAGCATTGCTCCGCCGCCTGCGAGTCGATGTGTCGAGTGAAAAGGCGGGAGAGGATCAATAGTCGAGAAGGGTGCGGAGGCGGTTGTAGTTGAGGATGGGCACGGAAGTGACGACGGCGCGATTGTAGAGGTCGTCGTATTTCTGGAGATTCTGGCGGGCGCGAATCCACTGGAGGCGTGTTTCGAGGGGTGCGCCTGCGCCAGGCTCTGGAGGGAGAATCGGGCGAGCACCGAGGATGAGGAAATCGAGATCGCCGGGGAGGTCATCGGTTTCAACGACCCTTCCGCCCCAAGCGCGAATCTGGGCGACGAGAGCGTCGCGTGCGGCGATGCTGGAGGTCTCCGGCCCTTCGGGGGCGAAGTTGCCGTAGACGTAGAACGTGTAGACCTTGTTGGGGTCGTAGAGGGGGTTGACGATGACGTCGCCGCGGACGACGGGGTTGCCGCGGAGTTCTTCGAGGATGCGGCAGACGGCGGTGTTTTCCTGGACGTTGATGACTTCGAGTTTGGCCTTGCCTCGTGGGAGGTTGCCCTGTTGATCGGGCCTGAGGACCATGCCGCCCTGGTAGACCTCGAACTGCATGCCGAGGACGATGCGGTGGCGTCTGCCGCGGTCGATGGTGACGGTGCGTTCAGCGCCGGAGGTGGAGATGACCGAGCCGTCGATGAGCGAGGCTTCGTTCGGCCCGGTGAACCGGTCGGCCGAGGCGTCGCGACGGAGTGCGCGGATCTGGTCGTTGGCGATGGCGAGTTCGCGATCTTTCTGCTGAATCTGGACGTTGAGCGCGTTGATGCGTTGCTCGAAGTTGGTGCGCTGGGTGTCCATCATGTTGCGAAGGGCGTCTTGTTCGGCCTCGAGGCCTTTTTTGTAGGTTTCGATTGCGCCTGTGGCCGCGCCGAGCACCGACTGCACGTTGGTGGCGGCGGTTGAAAGTTGTTCGCGTGTGCGGTTGTAACTGTCGCGGGACTGTTCGAGAAGGGTGACGGTCTGGCCGAAAGAGGCTTCGGCTTCGTCGGCGCGGGTATTGGCAGCGCGGACGTCGGCAACCAGCCGGCGCACGATGTCGAGCATGTTGCTGCCGTAGTCTTCGACGCCGAGGTCGGCGAGTGCAACGTCAACCTCGCTCAGGTTGCCCTGAGGCTGGCCGAAGAGGCGCGACTTGGCCTGGCTCAACTGGGCGCTGAGCGAGGCGAAGACCGTCGAGCCACGGACCTGCTCGGCGAGGCGTTCGGCCTGATCGCGCTCGGTCGCGGCGATGAAGCGGGCGAGGCGTTCCTCGGCCTCTACGGCCTTGGTCTCTTGTGCGTTGAGTTGCCCATAGAAGTAGAGCGTCAGGACGAAAAAGGTCAGCGTGGTGACGCCGAGCATGACCAGGGCGATGATTGCGCCCGCTCCGCTGCTTCGAGAGGCCATCGGAACCCTCCGTCACTCGGCCGGATGCCGAGTCGGGCCGCTGCCCGAGTGTCTGCCGATCCTTTCGACGGATCGGACCTTTCTATACGTTCCACCCCCCTCCGGCGGATCCGCCGGGTTGTGGGGAGGGGGGAGTGTCGCGACCTGCGGTCGCGGCGTCAAGGCGCTGGGCCATGTTTGGTGACATGGCACGGTCTTCCACGGTTTGCCCCCGTGCTCGGATAGGGATGGGTATGGGTTGAAATGCGTATCAGGCGTGCGAAGTAGTGTGGTTTCGATTGAGCGCGGGGGTGGGGCTAGGATCTTGCGGTGCTCTCCCTCGGCACTGGTGAAAACCCTGGTCCGTGTGCTCGCCGATGCCGGCCACGGCCACCAACGAGACAGGAGAACGGGCATGGGCGCCTCTGGATGGATGAAAGCAGGTCTGGGTGCGGCGGCGCTGGTGCTGCCCTTGGGTGGTTGCGTGGCGCTGGTTGCGGGTGCTGCGGCGGGCGCCGGGGCGTATGCCTATGTGACCGGCGAGCTGAAGTCGACGGTGGATTCGTCGTTGGAGCGGACGTTTGCGGCGACGAAGCGTGCGGTGGATTCGCTGAAGTTCAGCCTTACGGAAGAAGCGTCAGATGCGCTTCAGGCGAAGGTGGGGGCGAAGATGGCCGACGACCGGTCGGTGTCGATCGAACTCAAGCGGCTGGCCGATGCTTCGACAGAGATCCGCATTCGTGTAGGGACATTCGGCGACGAGAGCGTGAGCGCGACCATTCTTGAGGAGATCAAGAAGGGTCTGTGACGCGGCGGTCATTGATGCGAGGTTGAACGCAGGATTCCTGTTGATGCGGGTTACCGTGCGGGTTCGTCATGCGCGTGATCGAGGGAGAACGATCGGGCGAAGGCGAAAACGTCATCTTTGATGCGTTCGGCGGCTTGGGGTGAGGTTGTCACACGGACGAACCATGTTCGCTGCTGCGCGGTTTCGAAGATGCTCGCGGCGAGGATGTGCTGTGATGGCCCTTGCAGATGCACGAGGCGCCCCTCGAAGCCGTTGGTTGTGAAGGGTTCGAGGAGTTGCGGGAGGTCATCGTCGGAGACTTCGCCGAGGCCGATTTGTCCGCGCCAACGGTTGATGTTTGCGAGCATGCCGCCGACATCGCCCGGGAAACGGGTGACGGCGACTTCGAGTTCGCCGTCGGGATCATCGATCAGGAACGTCGCGAGGCGCGAGGGGGGAAGATCAGATTTTGTGCGCCAGCCGTCGGGAATGATCCAGATGGCGTCAGAAGGCTGCCGTGCGGCGGGAGGCTGCACGTCGGGAGTTTGTGGAGCGGCAGGGTGTTGCGGATCGGCCGTCGTCTGCTTCGGCGTGTCGCGGGGGGCAGGCTCTTGTTTGCCGCACGAGGTGGCGAGCATCGCCGCGGTAGCGAGGAAGATGGAAGCGTGGTGGGGGAGGAATCGCCCGGCCATTGGTCGCCCTTTCAAAAGAGGGTGCGTGTGTCGATGCTCGATGTGGCTGGTATGGGGCATGGTATGTCGGGTGTCGGAGGGAGCCTGTCGGCGTGTTATCGCTCCGAACTACCTGCATCAGCGCCATGATCCCCACGGCCAGCCATGATGGGGGGCGTGTGGGCGGCAAGCGGTCGAGAGTGCAGGGAGCGGGGCCGATGGCGTATGCCGGAGGAGACCGCCCTGATGCGACGTGCGGCAGCCGGCCTATTGGTGCTTGCCCTGGTGGCGGCGGGATTCGGCGCAACGCGCCAGCCCGCGCGGGCCGCCGCAGCGCCGCCGCTGGGTTCACTGCGGACGGAGGATGCTTCGCGCGAGGCGGTTCGTCGCGGGCAGCTTGCGATGGAGGACGGTTTTCTTCGCGAGGCGGAGTTGTGGTTTCGTGCCGCGCACACACACCCGCAGGTGCGTGTGGAGGCGGCCGATCAGCTACGCCGGCTCGATGTTCATCCCGGGTTTCGGCTCGATGTCGACGAGGCCCAACTGTCGCAGGCGTTGGCGGAACTTCCGCGGGGCTATCGTCGGATTGAATCGCGCCATTTTGTGGTGCTATCAGACGCGGACCCGGCGTGGGTGCGGTCTCGGATCGCGATGATGGAAAAAACCCGGCACGAGTATTTTCGTGCCGTCCGGAAGATCGATCCGGGGGTCGTGCCACACCAGCACAAACTGCTGTGCGTGCTGATGGAGCACTACGAGGATTTTCTGGAGTTTTCGCGCCGGCAGGACGGCGTGGTGTCGGCGTGGGTGGCGGGGTACTACTCGGTGCCGCAGAACCGCGTGGTGTTCTACAACGATGCCAACGGTCCGGCATTCGGATCGGCGCTGCGTTCATTGGCCGGGCGAGAGAGCGAGTTGCGCCCGGCGGTGCGGCATGCCGGGGGTGGCGGGCCGCGGGCGATCGGCGCCTCGGCGCCCGCCGATCAGGGGGCGCAGGTTCGGCGTGTACGTGAAGAAATCGAGGCCGATGCGCGAAACTTCGCGGTGGCCAAGACGGTGCACGAGACCGTGCATCTGCTTGCCTTCAACACGGGCCTGCAGCGGCGTGATCGTGCATATCCGCTGTGGCTCAGCGAGGGGCTTGCTTCGAGTTTTGAAACCCACGAGACGACGGGGCTTTTCGGGCCTGAGCGGCCTAGCCCGATTCGTCAGGCCTCGTTTGAGCGACTTCGTGACGAAGGGCGCCTGATGCCGTGGGCGAGGCTGGTGACGCTGCTGGAAGTGCCTGAAGGCGAGCCGGATTCGGTCGAGCAGATCTATGCGCAGGCGCATACGTTGCTTACGCTTCTCTATCGCACGGAGCGGCAGGCGCTGGGGGCGTATTTTCAGGAACTTTCAGCACGCAATCTCAGCACAGCGGAGCACCTGGCCGCGTTTGAGCGCCACTTCGGCCCTGTGTCGAGGCTCAGGTTGACGCTCGGCGGCGAGTGATACCGCCTCTGACTCAACGACTCGGCCTCCGATGGGTCGCGACCGCTACCCTCATGCCTCCGGAGGGAAGCATGCCGGGGCGCCCGCGAGTGCGATTTTTCGTGTGTTTTGCCTTCGCGATGCTGGTCGTCGTGGGTGGCACGTTTTTCTGGCCGCGAAATGCCCCGCCGCAGGAGCACGCGAACCCACCGGCGCCGGTTTTCGGGGCTGCGTCGCCGTGGCTGCATGTTGACAGCCCGCCGACCGTGCCGACGGATTATCCAGGCCGCGTGGTGCTGCTGTGGTTCTGGCGGGCGACCTCGATCCATTCGCTGCACGCGGTGCCCGATGTGCTGGCGCTTGAGCGCCGGTTTGCTGATGACGGCCTGGTCATGATCGGTGTGCACACGGGCAGGTATGCGGGCGAAGCGTCTTCTGCGCGGGTGCGGTCGGCAGCTGAGCGGCTGAAGATCTCGATGCCGCTGGTCATCGATGTCGATCATTCGATCGCATCGGGCTACGGCGTGCGGGTGTGGCCGACGTTCGTGCTCATCGGCGCCGATGGGGGGGTGATCGGTTCGACATTCGGCGAGGGGCGATTTGATCTGCTCGCGAATGCGATCGAGCAGGCGCTTGCGGATGCGGTCGAAGTGTCGAGGGTTGAACGTCGTGCGGCGGTTGCGCAAACGCGGCGAGGGCTGCTTGCGCCGACGATGGTCGTCGCCTCGCCGACAGCCGTAGATGCGCGTGGGCGGGTATTCATCAGCGATGCGGGGCGCGGATGTGTCGTTGAAGCGACATACCCTGATGAAGAGGGCCGATCGACGTTTGTGCGCGAAATTGCCGGGATTGGCGGCGGCCCGATGCACGATCCGCAGGGGCTTGCTTTTGACGCCGCTGCGGGGGTGTTGTATGTCGCCGAGCGCAGTGCACACCGGGTGCTGGCGGTTGACCTGGTTCGCGGCGAGACCGAGATCCTCGCGGGAACGGGAATGCCGGGGCATGATCGGCGCGGCGGCGGGGCGGGTCGCGAGCAGGCATTGAACTCGCCGGTGGGTCTTGCGCTTGCCCCCGACGGCAGCACCGTGTTTGCGACGCTTGCGGGGCTGCACCAGGTGTGGAGCATTGACGTGGCGACTGGGCAGGCCCGAGCCATGGCCGGCTCGGGGCGAAGCATGCCGATGGACGGCTCGCTCGACACCGCGGCCTTTGCGCAGCCGTGGGGGCTTGCGATTTCGGCGGATGGAACGAGGCTGTATGTCGCGGATTCGGAATCTTCGAGCATCCGCGTGATTGAAGGGCAGAGCGTGCGGACGTTGACCGCAGACGACGACTCGGCCCTACGAGAAACTGCCGCGCGAAGCACGCTGCCGCAGGTTGTGCTTCAGCATCCGCGGGGGGCGGCGATCAGGGAGACGAGCGCCGGCGATGCCGTCGTGGTCGCGGACGCGATGGTTCCGGGTCTGGTCACGATCGAGGGCACGCGCTCGCGCTCGATCCTGCTGATGACGGATGATTCGGGGGCTGAAGTCATCGAGCCGGCCGGGGTGTGCGCAGCATCGGATGGCCGGATCTTTCTTGTCGACATCGTCGGCCGCCGCGTGCTGATGTTTGAGCCTGACGGTTCGGCATGGCGGCCGGTGGCGATTGCGGGCCTGGAGTAGCGCACAGGCTATCGCCCGATCAACCGGAGTTTCTGGAGTTTGGAGCGGATGGCCGGCAGCAGTTCGTAGAGCCACCCCAGACGCCGGTTGTGGGCCGCGTTTTTCGCCTTGAATCGCACGACTTCTTCGGCAAAGCCCGGACCTGCGGCGGTGATGCGCTGTTGGAAGAGTTCGCACGCGAAGGCGTACAACTCGGTGTCGAGAACGTTGTGCCGGGCGATCAGTTCACGCTGAGCCGTGTCGATTTCGTCCTTCTTCTTGCGCTTCTTGGTCACATTGCTTCGACCGTAACTGGCCTTCTTCCAGCCCATGGCGCGCCGGAAGAGCACGATGCTTTCGTCGAAACGCTCCATGATGCCGACAAAGAACATCTCGCTGAGGCGGGCCTTGGCGGTTTCGAGATGCTCACGCGTGACTTCGCCGATCGGGACATCGAGAATCCGGCCGTGCTCGCCCGCGAGATAGCGAACCTGCCCGTTATCGACGTGCCAGACGGTCTGATCAGGAGAAGCGCTGATCCAGTCTTCGAGCCGGGTTTCCTGCGGCAGTTTGCCTTGCTGTTTCCGGAAGAAGTAGACGCTGAGGGTGCGGTCGATCGGCTCACGAATGACGGTGAGATAGGCCGAGGGGCCGGGGAGACGCTCGTGAATGCCCCAGCCGCAATGCGCCTCGAAAAACCGGACCTTCTTCCGCTTGGCTTCGGGCAGGTCGTTGATGCGCTGCACCCGTGGATCAAGCCCCGGGACGAAGTAGTAGCCGAGCGTCACCTGATGCCTGAACACGCGCCACGGCGGCGAAAGGAGCAAGCGCAGTTTCAGCATGCGGCTGAAGGTCGTTCCCGCGTTCTTGGGAAGATGCAGGTGGATGAGCAGGGGGTGAGGCATGCGGGCAATCTCGGGGCAAGGCAAGGAGTGAGGCGGAAGGCAGGCTATCGGGGGTTTGACTCCACAGGCTTGGATTGCGGGTCGATGGTCGGCTCGGGGGATGCGGGATGACGGGTCTCGGCGAGTTCCGTGCGATGATGATCTGTCGGCGATGGTGGTTCACCGTGAACATATCGGGCATCAAGCCCCAGAACAGCAGCGCACGTATCCCATCGGTACTTGGCCAGCAGATGACGCAGTTTGCCTTCGGTCGTGGCGCACCCGACATAGCACTTGAACCGCCGATGAGGCGGCATGGGCACGCGGGGGCAATCGGGGGCGAAGTCGCGCGGGTGGAGATAGACGACGGTGGGCCGCCCGCTGCGGGCTTCGTGCCGCACGCCTTGGTCGATCATGCCCTTGGTGAGCAGGCGGAGATATCCGCCCCCGGAATAGCACATGCGTTTGCGCAGCGGGCCGATGCCGACAGGGGCGAGGCTCATGGGCAGTTCGGGCATGGTGCGTCCGCTCGGGGCGGTGATGGTGTGGATGCCGGGCGGGCAGGCATATCCGCCGTGGCCGCGGGCACCGGGGAAGAGGCTGGCGTCGTAGACAAGACCGGCGTCGAGGAGCACATCAAAGGCCCATTCGCACCCTTGCGTGATGGAAAAGCTCGGGGCGCGGAAGCCGCGAATGCAAGCGCCGGGCACGGCATCGCGCAGGACGCTGATCGAGCGGGCGATATCGTCGGCGAAGATTTCGGGGGTGAGTTCGTAGACCTTGCGATGCCAGTAGCTGTGCGTCGCGAGTTCGTGCCCCGCATCGGCGATGCGCCTGACGAGGGCCGGGTGGCGCTCGGCGACCCAGCCGAGCATGAAGAACGTGCCCCGAGCCTTGTGATCGTCGCAGATCGTGAGGATGAGGTCGGTATAGCGCTCGACAAGCGTGCTTTGCGCGTGAAGCCCGGGCCAGGTGGCGGGGTCTTCGACCGCGGCGATTTCGACGATGTGAAACCAGTCTTCGATGTCGAAGGAGAGGGCGTGCACAAGCTCGCCGGGCGGGACCGGGTGGCGAGCGGCGTGCGGCGAGTGGCGAGTGGCTTTCAACCTCGACGCTCCTGGAATGCGCGGATGATTTTTTGCAACAATCGGCCGAGCCGCTCGGTGAGCGCCGTGACGATCTCGATCGCACCGGCGTGGACGAGAGCGACGAGATCGCTGGTGGTGATGGGGGTCGCAAACACATTCAGGCGGTCTTGAGCACTTCGGAGAACCAGAACCGGATCGCAGGTCGTTTGCGGGCCGTGACCCTCAGCCATGACGGCGGGGATGGAACCAGCCGCCCGACCAACCTGCAAAGTGCGTGTGAACGACGCTTCCTTGGGGGATCCCCACGTGAGGTGAGCGCGGGCGACGGTGAGGTCAATACTGAGCGTGCACATCTCAAGTTCTCGGTATTCGCGGGTGTCGCCCATGGGCGTTCCCTTCGGTCGGGCGTTTCCGCCCGGGCAGTTCTTCGTTACGCACCAATCGCCATCGGCCAATCGCCACGTGCTAAAAAAACCTGTGCCCCGCCGCGCGGAAGCGTTTGACATCATCTTTTATCGGCATCGAAAAGTGGCTCATGTCGGCTTCGGGGTTGGGGCGCAGGTCGGCCAGGTCGCCCGCTTCGACCTTTCGCACGCACTCGATGATCGCCTCGGCGGCAAGATCCTTCCCGCGGGCCATGATGTCCTCGAGCCGGTCGTGCGCATGAATGCGATAGGTCCGCTGCACCACGATCGGCCCGTTGTCGAGCTTGCGATCGACATAGTGCACGCTCACGCCGCCGAGTGATTCGCCGTTGGCGAGCGTCCAGAAGCTCGGCATCAACCCGCGATACCTGGGCAACAGCGCGCCGTGACAGTTGACGATGCCGAAGGGCGTCTGCTCGCGCAGCGCCTTTTTGTAAAGCTGCGTTCCGCTGATCGACACGATGAATTCTACACCCTGCTCGCGCAGCATCGCGCGGAACGCTTCGGAGTTGACATCGGCGCTCTCGTGCACGGGCACGCCGTATTTCTTCGCGACCGCCGCCACCGTGTGGCACACGCGTGTCGAGCCGAGCAACCCGTTCACGATCTTGCCTTGCAGTTTTTTTACGAGAAACTTGCGGAATTTCCACTGGAAGTACCACGGGCCGTACATCTTGAGCAGGTCGGTCGCGGTCTGGAAGACCGTGCGCTTGCCTTGTGCCACGCTCTGGATGTTGATGCCGACCGTGCTGTCGGCATATTCGCGCAGATATTTGTCAAGCACCTTGGGAAGATAGAATGGATCGTTCTGAATGAACACATACTTGCGCAGCGGCCTGCCGGGGCGAGGCGCTTCCCACGGCCGCTCGGTCTCGCCCGGAGCCGGGTCGGTCGCGGGCAAGCGGGGTGCGATGCTGCCGCCACCACATCCGCCCTTGCCGCATCGGCACGCATGTTTGGATTCCGTCGCGGCGTTCTGGATCGATACATCAGTCATGGTGCTCATGGGGCCTCCAAGGAGACGTTCTCTCTGAGTTCCGATCCGACGACTTGCGCACTCTCAGCGGGGTGAATGTCTTGCCCGTCGTCTCTGCACGACCCACTCGTTCCTGGTGGGCTGGGCCTCTCGCCCGACTCTACACAATCGTTCACGCCGCGGATTCCTTCATGGCCGGTACCGGTCTTTCCTCCACCCTTTCGACTTCACGCCCCGGCGTCCACGCGCCGGGCTTGACACGCCACGCTTCGCGCTTGCGCTTCTCGGCCACATCCTCAAGCAGCAGGCGCCACCGCTCGCAGGCGTCGTGGCGGCTGAAGGCCAGCGCAAGTGCCCGACGCGCGTTCTCGCCCATGGCTTCGGTCCTGGTCCTGTCCGCCGCGAGATCGCGAATCACGCAAACAAGGCCCTCGGCATCGCCCTGGCGCACCGTCACGCCGGCATCAAACTCACCGAGCACGCGCGACAACTCACTCGAAGGATGCCCGATGAATACGCACGGCCGCGCTGCCGCCATGATGCCGAAGAGTTTGCAGGGCACCATGATGCCCTCGACCCCTTCAAGCAGCGTCGCCAGATGCAGATTGGCCACGCTCAACGAAGCATCGAGCCGCTCCCTGGGCTGATACGGCGCAAGCACGCAGTTCGTCAGCCCCTTCTCCTTCACGAAGGCATCGACAAGTTCTTTCTTCTTGCCCCCGCCGGCGAAGACGAACCGGATCGAATCGTCGTCCTTGAGCGCTTCGGCTGCGCGGCACATCGTGTCGACATCGTGCCCGAGACCGAAGTTGCCCGAATACATCACCGTGAAGCGATCCCCCAGGTTCCATTCCTCGCGATAGGGGTTTTCATGCCGGGCGATGGGTTTCACTTCGTCCTGATCGCTCCAAACCCCGATGTGGATCACGTGGTCGGGCTTCACACCCTTGCTCAACACGCGCTCGAGCATGCACCGACCGAGCACCACGGTCCGGTCCGCCCGCTTGAGGCAGAACCGGTTCAACCCCTCAAAGAAACGCGTGCTCAGCCCGCGAGGCTTCATCACCCCGCACGCCACGGGCAGGTCGGGATACAGGTCCATGACCCAATACACAGTGCGGGTTCGCCGCACCAGCCGCAGCATCCAACCCACCAGCGCGATGAACGGCGGCGTAGTGAAACACACGATCACGTCATGCCGCCGACCGAATAACACCTTCCACGCCGCAAAGACATAGAACAGCGCGAAATCGGCCACCCGCGCCAGAATCCCTGCCTTGCCGAAGAGACTCTTGCCCACGCGGATGATCCGCACGCCATCCACCACTTCGCGCTTGGGAAGCGAAGCCCCCTTCTGGCCGTACAGCGACCGGCTCGCGATCGCCGTCACCTCGTGCCCGTGCGACACCAGGTGCTTCGCCAGGTCGTGGGCGTGCTGGGCCGTCGCGGCCACGTCTGGGTAAAACACCTGATTGAGCAAGAGGACGCGCATAGGCTCTGATGCATCGGATCATCCGGCAACCCGTTGCAGCAAAGCCTACGCGACCCGGGCGTTATCGGTGCGACCCGAATGCTCGAACACGCCCCTGCACGATGCCCCGTCAACCCCGAAGCGACCGTTCCTCCAAAGCAGCGGCCAGCGCCCTCGCGGCCGCACCGCGGTGGCTCAGCCGGTTCTTGTCCTCCTGCGCAAGTTCTGCGCTTGTCTGCAGGTATTCGGGAGCGACCAGAAAGATCGGGTCATACCCGAACCCATGGCTCCCCCTCGGAACCTCGCCGAGTTCGCCGATGCGCCCTTCGAAAGTCCCCCGCACGCGCAACAGAACCCCGCTCGGATTCGCCAGCACCATGACACAGACAAACCGCGCCCCTCGACGTTCGAGCGGCACACCCTGCAATTCACCGAGCACCCTTGCGTTGTTCGCCGCATCGCGTTCAGCCCTGGTCATGCCGGTTTCGCGTCCATCGGTGCAGTAGTGGCTGCTGATGACACCCGGCCGCCCGCCCAAGGCATCGATTTCAAGGCCCGAATCATCGGCAAGGCATGCAAGTCCTGTCTGCTGGGCGTATGACAGCGCCTTGATCGCGGCATTTGTCTCAAAGGTGCTTCCGTGCTCCTCAGGCTCGATGAAGGTCGTGCTTCGAGTGGATTCAAGTTCGCGCAGGCCGATGCACGGCACCCCAAGTCCACCCAGAATCGCGCGCAGCTCCTCCACCTTGTGCGGGTTTCCCGTGGCGATGACGATCGGCTGCGAGGCAGGCATTGCCGAGCATAGCCCGAGCACGCCTGCCCGATCCCGGCGCACTCGCCGCCTATCCTGAAAGCGTCTCAACCGGAGGTGATCATGGGCATTTTGAGCGGGAAGACCGGTCTGGTCGTCGGCATCGCCAACGAGCGTTCCTACGCGTGGCACATCGCCAAGGCGATCATCGACAACGGCGGGGTATGTGCCTTCACGCATCTGCCGGGTGAGAAAAACGAACGCCGCACGGCCAAGGCCGTCGAGGCTCTGGGCGTCACGAACCCCTGCCTCATGCCGATGGATGCCGCCGCAGACGCCGACATCGACGCGGCCTTCGAGACCTACGCCCAGCGGTTTGACGCCATGCATTTTCTCGTGCATTCGATCGCTTTTGCCGATCGCGAATGGCTTCAGCCCGGCAAGTTCTGCCTGACGCCCCGCGCGGCATACCTCGCGGCCATCGATATTTCCGCGTACACCCTCGTCGCCCTCGCCGGTCGCGCAAAGGAACTCATGGCCCGGTCGGGCGGAGGCTCGATCATCGCCATGAGTTATTACGGCGCCGAGAAGGTCGTGCCGGGTTACAACGTCATGGGTGTCGCCAAATCGGCACTGGAATGCTCAGCGCGATACCTCGCTGCGGAACTCGGCGAGCATCGAATCCGCGTCAATACGATCTCTGGCGGGTATCTTCGCACGCTCGCGTCTTCCGCCGTCGGCGGTGTCGATGCGATCAGCGAGCAGAACCTCATCCGCGCTCCCCTCCGTCGCAATGTTGAGGGGGGCGATGTCGGCGGCGCGGCGGCGTTCCTGCTCTCCGACCTCGCTGCGGGCATCACCGGAGAGAACATCTACGTCGATTGCGGCGTCAACACGATCGGCATCTGAAATCGATCACGGATATCCGGGATCGGCATTCACCTGCCGTCCGGCGGGCCGAGCAGGTCAGGCCGTCGTTCTTGCGTGCGTCGCAGCGATTCCGCCAGGCGCCATTGTGCAACTTTGCCATGATCCCCGCTGATGAGCACCTCGGGCACAGCAAGACCCATCCATTCCCGCGGTCGGGTGTAGTGCGGACAATCCAGCAGCCGCTCTCCGTTCGGGCCGATCATCGAGAAACTGTCCTGCGTTGACGATTCCTCGTCTCCTAACGCGCCGGGAAGCAGGCGAATCACCGCATCCATCAACACCATCGCCGCGAGCTCACCTCCGCTGAGCACGTAATCGCCGATCGAGAGTTCCATCGGAGTGAGTTTCTCGATCACGCGCTCATCAAGGCCCTCGTAATGCCCCGCGATGATCAGCAGCCGCGGCATGCGCGCAAGACCCTCGACAATCTCCTGCGACAACGGTCGCCCCTGCGGCGTCATCAGAATCCGCGTCGCGGGGCGAGGGTCCTGCGCCTCGACCGCCTGCACCGCATCCCACACGGGCTGGCACATCATCACCATGCCCGGGCCGCCCCCGAAAGGGCGGTCATCGGTTTTGTCGTGCTTGTTGGCGGCATAGTCACGGATGTTCGTCGCGTGCCATTCCACCAGGCCCGCCCGGCGCGCGCGGGCCGGAATGCTCAAACCGAGCGCGCCCGGCGCCTCGGGGGCGAACATCTCCGGAAAGGTCGTGAGCACGTCTACGCGGAGCGTCATGCATAAGCGTAGGAAATGGTTGCGAAGCACGAACCAAGGCACCGACGTGTGCGTCCGCCGGCCGATGCCGCTGCAATTAAAAAACACGCCCGGCGCTGGGCCGGGCGGGCGATGTCACGGGATGTGCAGTGCAATCAGCCGGCGGGCTTGTCGCCTTCAGCCGGAGCCGCCGCGGCCGCGGCCGCGGCCTTCTTCTTCTCGACGCGAAGGCGGGCGTGCTTGCGATCGGCCTCCCATTCGGCCTTCATCCTCTCGGGAAGCAGATCGGCCTTGCCCAGCAAATCGCGGACAGTCTCACTCGGGACAGCGCCCTTGCTCAGCCAGTGCTGAATGCGGTCGGACTTGAGATGCACCTGCTTGGACTTATCAGAAGCGACCGGGTCATACCAGCCGAGATTCTCGACCATGGCGCCTTCGCGCCGGGTGCGAATATCGATCGCGCCGATTCGATAGAAAGGGCGGTTATGACGGCCGAGACGCTGGAGACGAATCCGAAGCACGCGCGTGATCTCCGACTGGTGAGGCTTGCACCGAAACCGCAAGGAGCGCGGCACCGGGCCGAAACGATATCCCTCTCCGTCCGCGTGGTCTAGGCGATCAGGGCCGAGCTTTCCCGAACAGTCAAATCGGTATCGAGCACCACCCGAAGAGGGGGGGTCTCAGGTTCTTCGATTCTGGCGACCAAGGTGCGGATGGCCAGCCTCCCGAGTTCGTCCCTCGGAACGCGAACCGTGGAAAGCGTCGGGCGGATAATCGAGGCCAGGGAAGAGCCATCGCAACCGACGATACGCACCTGCTCGGGGATGCTCATCCCCAAGCCCTGTGCAGTACGTACAACACCGTAGGCGATCTGATCGGTAGCCGCGAGCACAGCCGTTGTGCGGTCTCTGCGTGAGGGCAGGACTTCATTTGCCCAGTGTTCTCCCCAGGCCATGGAGCACTCGTTGCAGATCACCTGGTCGGGTCGAGGCGGTGAACCGGCGGCTGATAGACATGCAGAAAAGGCATCGGCTCTTTCGCGCGAATCGACAAGGTGCGGCGGTCCACCGAGGTAAAAGCAGTTCTCCGGCATCGTTGTGGAGAGAAGATGAATCGTCGCCGCACGCGCCCCCGAGGCGTGATTGACGAGGAGGACATCGGTAGCCCCGTCGAAGGAAACGCCCACCCCGACAATCGGGAGTCGCAAATCCGAGAGTTGGGGCGGAACGCGATTATCGGACTCGAGCGCCATCAGCGCTACACCCTCGACAAGCCCGAAGGCGCCGGCCAAAGCCGAGGCCGAGCTTGGGGAACCGTGCGGCGGGAGCGCGCTCACCAGAATCTGATAGCCCAGACGCCGCGCCTCGGCGTCGGCACTGCGCAGAATCTCAAAGTCAAACTCGCCGCGAAGATCCGGCAACGCCATACCGAGCAGGCCCGATCGTTGCGTCATCAGGCCCTGCGCAAAACGGTTCGGGCGATATCCCAGTTCTTCGATGGCGTGCTGCACACGTGTGGCGGTTTCCGCGGCGACAAGGTGAGGTTTATTGACTGCCCTTGAAACGGTCGCGATGGATACAGCCGCGCGGTCGGCGACATCCTGGATGGAAACGGACCTTTTTCGAATTCTAATGCGAGGAATCAGATTCTCGCGCTCGTCCATGGGGACGAGTGTACGCAATCTTACGTATATCTGAATAAAATATGCTGTCGCTTAGGGGATTCCTTGTGGATGAATGCGACCGGTACCCTCCAATATTGGGGTGTGACCGCGCTGATCTCGCGGCCTCTATGCCACGCTTAGGAACGAAATCGAGGCGAGGCCGGGGCCATCAGGGGTTGCAATTCATAAACCCACCGCTGCGAGCACCCACGATGAGATTCAGTCGCAATTGGGTAGTCACGATGGAGATTGTGGAAAACGGCCAATCGACGAGGCCGAGGATCGTTCATCTGCCTCGAAAGATGAGGTTTGGTTTCCGGTGATCTGGGCAAACTACAATCCGCCCGCTCCGACCCGATGGGAAATCCCTCGGGCCGGCTGCCGCGTTAGCTCAGTTGGTAGAGCAGCGGTTTTGTAAACCGCAGGTCGTCGGTTCAAGTCCGACACGCGGCTTTGATGGCCACCTGAGACTCAGCGTTCGGGGACTTCGTCGTCGAAGGCTTCGGGTTCGAAGGCATCGAGCGCGGCAGGTGGTTGCGCGACCAGGCCGTATCGAGCGATGAGCCTGACGCACGAGTTCCAGCGCAAGACGGCTTCGTCGTTGCCCTGTTCGGCGAGGGCGATGGCGCGGTCGAAGTGGGCCATAGCGCGAGTGAGTTTGTCGAGTGCGGCTTCGGAAGTGTTGCCGGCGGTCAGCATCGACTTGGCGGCACGTTCGGCCACGACTCCGGCGAGATATTCGCGGTCATATTCCGTAGCGAGGCGAGTGAGCAGCTCCGCGACCTCTTCACGGTGTTCGCGGCGTTGCTGGCCGAACTGATCGGTCAGCGCGAGAATGAGCATTTTGAGCGCGCCCTGGTGGCCGGGGTCGATTTCGAGCACGTCGCGGCAAATGCTTTCCGCCTCCATCGGTTCGTTGAGCAGGCGATAGCGGTTGGCGCGCTCGATCGCCGCGGGGATCGCATTGGGCGTGATGCGTTTAAGGTTCATGCGACGACCTTTCGATGGAGCGTTCGGCGGCGCGGTGCGTTACCGATCGGCGGCGCGCCTGGGCCGGAAGATGCGGAAGAGGCGGGTCAGCGGATCGTAGAACTCGTCGGCGACGCGCTCTTTGAGCGGGATGATGGCATTGTCGGTGATGGTGATGTGTTCTGGGCAGACCTTCGTGCAGCACTTGGTGATGTTGCAATACCCGATTCCGTCGGCATCTTTCAAGTCGCCGAGCCGGTCTTGAGTATCGAGCGGGTGCATTTCGAGCGCGGCGACATAGACCATGTGGCGCGGACCCGCGAATTCTTCATGCTTGTGATGATCGCGCAGCACGTGGCAGACATTCTGGCACAGGAAACACTCGATGCACTTGCGGAATTCCTGCACGCGGTCGACATCAGCCTGGACCATGCGCCACGAGCCGTCGGGCGCATCGGGCGGACGGGGCGTAAAGGGCTTGATCCGCTTCTTGACGCGGTAGTTCCACGATACATCGGTGACGAGGTCGCGAATGCGGGGGAAGGCTCGCATCGGTTCAACAATCACGGGCATGTCAAGGTCGAGATCGCCGAGCCGGGTCATGCACATAAGGCGCGGCCGCCCGTTGATCTCGGCCGAGCAACTGCCGCACTTGCCCGCCTTGCAGTTCCAGCGGCAGGCAAGATCAGGGGCCGATTCGGCCTGAATCTGGTGCACCGCGTCGAGCACGACCATCCCGGGAGTCACCTCGGTGGTGTAATCCACGAGTTCGGTTCGGGCGCCGTCGCCACGAGAGATGCGGAACGTCACGCGCCGTGACTCGGCCATTATCCCATCTCCTTCACGAGGGCCTTCTGCTCGTCCGTCATCGGCGGGCATGGCTCTCTATGCAGTTGCATCGAGCCGTCCGGGGCTTTCCGGATGACGGAGTTATGTCCGCCGTGGGCGACGTCTTTATCGGGATAATCTTCGCGGAAATGCGCGCCGCGGCTTTCTCGCCGATCAAGCGCCGAGAGCGCAACCGCCTCTGAGACCGTCAGAAGGTTGCGCAGGTCAAGCGCGGTGTGCCACGAAGGGTTGTACTCGCGATTGATCGTGGCCTGGGCCTTTGCCGCACGGGCCTTGAGGGCGGCAAGTCCATCGAGGGCGGCCGACATCTCTGCGGCGTTGCGCACGATGCCGACTTTCTCCTGCATCAGTTCCTGCAAATCCTGCTGCACGAGGTATGGGTTCTCGCCGCCGCCCTCATCGATCGGGGCCAGGGTCGAGCGGATCGCTTCCTGAACCTGGTCGTCAGGAATCGCGATGGTGCCGTGCGATTTCGCCCAGGCCGCGGCGTGCTCGCCTGCCCGTTTGCCGAAAACGACAAGGTCGGAGAGGGAGTTCCCACCCAGGCGGTTGGCGCCGTGCAGGCCCGCGGCGACTTCCCCCGCGGCGAACAGCCCGGGAACAGTGGACATTTGCGTATCGCCGTCGACGCGCACCCCGCCCATCACATAATGCGTGGTCGGGCCGACTTCCATCGGTTCCTGGGTGATGTCGACGCCGGCAAGTTCCTTGAACTGGTGATACATGCTCGGAAGTTTCTTGCGAATATGTTCGGCGGCGTTGGGAATGCGCTGCTTGATCCACGCAATATCGAGAAAGACCCCGCCGTGAGGGCTGCCGCGGCCTTCGCGCACTTCTCGCACGATGCACCGGGCGACGTGGTCTCGGGTCAGCAGTTCGGGCGGGCGGTTGGCGTTTTTGTCGCCGGTGACATATCGCCAGCCTTCTTCTTCGTCTTTGGCAGTCTGGTTGGCGTAAAGCGGAGGGATGTCATCAAACATGAACCGACGTCCCTGGCTGTTGCGCAGTACGCCGCCTTCGCCCCGCACACCCTCGGTGACAAGAATGCCGCGCACGCTCGGCGGCCAGACCATGCCCGTGGGGTGGAACTGCACGAACTCCATGTCGATGAGGTCGGCGCCGGCGTGATAGGCCAGGCTGTGGCCGTCGCCGGTATATTCCCAACTGTTTGAAGTGATCTTGTAGGCACGGCCGATGCCGCCCGTCGCCAGCACCACGGCGCCTGCGCCGAAGACACGGAACCGGCCGCGCTCCCGGTCATATCCGAAAGCACCGACCACCCGATCACCCTGCTTCAAGAGCGTGGTGACTGTGCATTCCATAAAGATATCAATACCTTGGTGAATGCCGTGGTCCTGAAGCGTGCGGATCATCTCCAGGCCCGTGCGGTCGCCCACGTGGGCCAGCCGCGGATAGCGATGCCCGCCGAAATTCCGCTGCAAAATGCGACCGTCGCGTGTGCGATCAAACACCGCGCCCCAGGCTTCAAGCTCGCGCACGCGATCGGGCGCTTCCTTTGCGTGCAGCTCTGCCATGCGCGGGTTGTTGAGATATTGCCCGCCGCGCATCGTGTCGGTGAAGTGCACGCGCCAATTGTCGCGGTCGTCGACGTTGGCCATCGCGGCGGCCATGCCACCCTCGGCCATGACGGTGTGCGCCTTACCGAGGAGCGATTTGCAGACAAGCCCCACCCGCGCGCCGCGGGCCGAGGCTTCGATCGCCGCACGCAGGCCCGCGCCGCCTGCGCCGATCACCAGAACGTCGTGCTCGGTCCGCGTCGCCTGCTCGGACATCACAGTATCCTCATGTCATGAATGACGCCCATTGACGTCAGGCGAACATAGACATCCGCCAGCGCAACCCAGAAAAGGCTCGCCCAGGCCCAGCGTGCATGACCCCGATTGAGGCACGACACGCACGAATAAGCCTTGCTGCGCACCGGCCGCCCCGCAAGGCGGTCAATCCCGCCGCCGATCAGGTGGCGCAGCGAATGGCAGCCGAGCGTGTATCCCCCGAGCAGGATCGGGTTGCCGATGAGAATCAGCGTGCCCACGCCGATGCCGAACTCGCGCCCGCCCGACTCCGTGGCGAACCACATCGCGCGCCACGCGTCATACGACAGAATGAACAGAAAAGGAATCGCCAGATAGAGAAAATATCGATGGACGTTCTGAAGAATCAGCGGGAGTTTGCGTTCGCCGCGATATTTCTTTCCCCGGAAACCCGGTTCACCCACGGCACACGAAGGCGGGTCGGCCCAGAATGCCTTGTAGTAGGCCCCCCGGTAGTAGTAGCACGTAAAGCGGAAACCCCCGGGCGCCCACAAAATCAGAAACGCCGGTGAGAACGCGGGCAACCACCCGGGCCACCATTGCGGGGCCGAGCCGAACCACGAGTGCCCCGAGGTCATGCCCGGGGCATCGAACAGCACCGGAGAGTAAAAAGGTGAGAGGTAATCGGCTCCGCCCGTCGTCACGAAATAATGCTTGCCCTGAAAGGCCGCCCACGTGGCGTACACAATGAAAGACCCCAGCCCCAGAAAGACCAGCAGCGGTTGCACCCACCACCGATCTCGGCGGCGGGTCTCGCCCAGCGCTGGTCGTTGAGGCAGAGGAATGTCCACGCGACTCATGCCGGCCTCCTTCCGGGGGGCCAGCATACCGACTCGCGCTCAGGGTGACCAACCCGTTCTTATCGGCGGCGACGTGCGGCGATCAACCCGGCTAGGGCGAGCACACCGGCCGTGCCGGGAGCGGGCACGGGCGTGCCGAGGTGCTGCTCCAGATAGAGTGCGGCGTGGTGCAGGCGAGTCTGCATGTCAGGGCCGTCAGGCGAAAGAATCACATAGATCGTGTCGCTCGGCGCTACGCCCGGGGCGGTGGTAGAAAGCTCGAATTCGATGACGAAGAGCACGTTCGAAGGATGCTGCCCAATGGCATACAGCGGGTCGAGATCCATCGCGCCGCTGAAAGGCGCCTCGTAAATCAGCGGAAGTACGCCGAGGGTATTGGTGTTCACGCTGATCTGGTTGAACGTCGCCGAGATGATCTCATCCGGGCCGAGCGGTTCGAGCATCGGCATGTGCCCGTGATGAGGGTGCATCGGCGGGTTCATCCACTTTCGAGCGCCCAGCAGCCGGAGCATGACATCTTCACCCCCGAGCACGCTGGTGTCGATCAGGTCAAAACCGGGAAGATCGGCCACGGCCGTATTGCCCACAGGAACATTCATCCAATGGCCGTGGATGGTGTTGTAATACGGCCGTACTACGCCGCCCCCGTCGTCAATGCCCGTACTGATATATCCCTGGGCGCGGAGCTGATTGTCCACCACCTGAATCTCAAATCGGCGGCCAGGGTGCGCAAACGCGGCGCTCGCGGCAAGGCCGCACACAACGACGGAAAGAACTCCACGGTGCATCTCAATGACCCCCTGCTTCAAATCGGGTGTGCAATCAACGGCCGCCGCGGCTGCCCGCGGTTCAAACAGAACCTAACCCCAAACGCTGACACGACCAATAAATCGCGAAATAACCGCTTATGCGCAACTGAAGTCGCCCAGGAACCCGGGAAAACCCTGGCAAGGAGGCGATGTCCAAGTCGAGATAAACCCCAGGTCAATAGGCATTGCGCTTACGCAGCAATCGGTTGTCGCGGGGGTCGGTCGCGGCGAGCAATCGTGCGATGCGCTCACCGGCCCGGCCATCGCCGTATGGGTGCGTAATCGCACCGCGTTGGATGGACTGGCATGCAGCGACTGCCGCCCGCACCGCCTCGACCGACTCGCCCTCGGCATGAATGACGTTGCCGGGACGTTCGCGCCCAGCCTGTCGGTCACCGATATCCACGACAGGGAGTCGCAGTGCCGCAGCCTCGATCAACCCGGCGGAACTGTTGCCCACGAGAAGGCCTTGCCCGGCGGAAAGGCGCTTGAGCAGTCCGACAAAGATCGGTCGGGGCAGGTGCTCACGCCACGGCAGGTCAGCGTGTCGAATGGCGCGCACGATGCCCGCACGCCCCGGATCGTGGTTGGGCAAGAGGGCAAGCACGCGACGACCGGACAGGGCGCCCAGCGCGTTGCTCGCAGCCAGTTCCTCTTCCTCGGCATGCCGACCGATCGGGTGCATCAGCACAACGACCTCAGGCTCACCGAGTTCAGCGTAGTCGGTGTCGGACAGGGGGCTGATCGACGCGAGGTCGTCGATCGCGGGCGAGCCGACGGTGTGGACGTGGTCAGGGCGTTCGCCCATGCGCCGAAGCCGATCGGCGCTGACATCGGTCGCGGCCAAGTGCAGGTGGGCAAGTTTGCTGACGGCATGGCGAATCGATTCGTCACTGACACCCTCAGCGCGATCGCCTCCGTGAATGTGGGCAAGCGCCCATCCGCCGATCGACGCCGCAACGGCGGCGGCCAGGGCTTCGATGCGATCGCCGAGCACGACGACCCAGTCTGGCTGAAGCGCGGTGAACGAACGGCCGAAGCGCGCGATGCCAACGCCGACCGCCTGCACGTCGTCGGCGCGCCCGCTGCGGCCGGCCACCTGCATGGGGATTGAGTCGGTGACGGTGAATTCGGCCTTGACATCACGAAACGTCAAAGCGGGTTGAATGAGGTGGGCTCCCGCGGCGATCGTGAGAAGTTCGAGTTCCGGGTGCGCCTCGACGGCTTTCATCACGGGCCGGAGCAGGCCGAAATCTGCGCGGGAGCCGGTGACGACCGCTACGCGCCGAAGACGGGGCGCCTCGTCGGGTTCGTGCGCGGGCCGTACGCTGGGTTCACCGTCCCAACCGTCGCCGATCATGGTTCGAGCATCTCCATCTCAAGGGGCACATCGGCTTCTACTGCGCGCACGAGTCTACGCCCGATGACCTCCGGCAACCGCCACGGGGCTGCGCCGGCGCCAGGCCGTTTGAAGGTCACGTCGTCCGTCGTCAGCGTGTGCCCGGCGGGTAGCGCCTGCGTGGTGGTGATCGATTGTCGCGAGGCCGAACGTACGTCGAGTTCGATCGGCAGCACGCGTTTCTCGATGGGGCCGATCTGCGGGTCGGCGGGGTCGAGTGTCTTGACCCGGGCACGCTTTGCCAGGCGAACATATGTGGCGAACCCCTCGGGGTCGAGCGATGCGGCATGGTCCGGCCCGCGCGCAGCACGGTCGAGCGTCAGGTGCTTTTCGAGCATCACCGCGCCGCACGCGACCGCAAGCGCACCCGTCTGCACTTCGCTCGTATGGTCGCTGTATCCGATCGGCATGTCGAGCGCGCGCCGCAGCGCCTCGATGCCGCCGAGGGCGGCGTGCTCCGGCGGCGTGGGGTAGCAGCTCACGCATTGAAGAAACATGTACGAAGCCGTTCCCGATCGCAGCCAGCCATGCGCTCGGCAAACCTCGTCAAGCGTCGCTGCGCCGGTGCTGACAATCAACGGCCGATCCGTCGCGAGCAAGGCTTCGAGCAGCGGTCGATGCACCACATCAGGCGATGCCGTCTTAAACGCATCCCACGGTACATTCGATGCAGCCTCGACCAGATCCACGCTGAAAACGGTGACGATGGCATGCAGGCCGATCGCGTGCGCACGCTCGGCAATTCGCGCTAAAGCATCAATCGGCAGTTGCAGACGACGAAGCATCTCATGCGGATCAGCCTCTCCGGCGTGCTGCTGATAGGTCGCAAGCCGCGCTGCGCGGCTCATCAGAAGGTCGGCTTCGAAATACTGGAGTTTGACCGCATCGGCGCCCGCGCCCGCCGCGGCCTCAACCATCTCCATCGCACGGGTGCTCGAACCGTCATGGTTGACGCCGAGTTCGGCGATGATGTACACCGCCTCGCCTTCCCCGATGCTGCGTTCGCCGATCCGCACGACTCAGGCCTTTCTCCGCAACAGCACGTCGGCAACCACCAGGTCGATCGGCGAGTCAATGTCCACAACCTCGCCTTCCTCGGTCTCGATTCCCCGCCGGTCACGACCGAAGAAGGCATGCGGCCCCGGCCGAACGCCCGCGCAACGCCCGAAGAGCGCCTCGCGCGTCAGCGCGATCACACCGCCATCAGGAATGTACGCGGCGGGCAGGTCCTGCCGCCGATACACACCATGGTTCAAGGTATCCCCCTCCCACGGGGCAACCGTGCCGTGCTCGCCCATTCGCACCATCCACCACGGGTGATGCTTGCCCACCCGGGCGTAACTCTGCACGCTATCCGCGCCGGTTTCATGAAGGAGCGCAACGGCACGGTCGATCAGCCCCGCCGGGCGCACAGGCACGTTGGCATACAGAATCACAAAAGAGTCCCGCTCAGATTCAGGTGAAAAACACCGCGCGTGATCGGCTGCGTGCCGCGCGGCGTCGTCGATGCGCGCTGTGTCGGTGGCGAGCGCGGCCGGTCGGCCCACCACCCGAGCGCCCATCTCGTTCGCCGTCGCATGCGCCCGCGGATCATCGGTCGAGACCACCACGCACCCCACCCGCGTTGCCCGTTGCGCGGCTTCGATCGTCCACGCGATGCACGGTCGCCCCCCGACGTGCGCGACGTTCTTCCCCGGAACGCCCTTGCTCCCGGCGCGCGCCAGAATGATCGCGCACGCTTCGCCCGCCTGCAATGGTCGAGCGCTCATGCCGCCTCCGAAATTCCCCGCACACTGCGACGTACACGCTTCATCGCGTCCGCCAGTCCGCCGCGATCGACATGCCCGGCGACGCGCTCCCCGACCACGATCGACCCGTCGCACCGCACCAGAAGTGCCCGCCCGTGCACACGCCGCTGCGCCGCTGCGGGCAGCGGCAATGGCGCAAAACGCTCGCCGCGCACCGCGCGAGGAAGCGCATCGATGACCGCTGCGCCGCACATCCCGAGCCAATAGTCATAAAACGGTTCGATCTCTTCCGCCACGGCTTCGCATCGTGTCAGGCGGGGCACAACCCACGGAATCCCGAATCCGCCCGCGGCCGACCACCGCCGCCGTGCACCCTGAACAAGTTGCTCGGTGTTCTCGCGCGCACGTCCGAAGAGGTCAAGCCCGGCCACGCGCGCATAGACCGCCCGACTGTGCGCCAACAGATCAATGCTGATGATCTCGACTCCCGTTTCGAGCAGCGCCGCGACATCATCAGCCTCGCCGACAAGGTCCGTACGCACATGCACCGGTCCCAGCCCGCAAGACCGGGCAAGCCCGACCAGGTGCGCCCACTCGGCATGATGCAGCGGATCGCCCGCTCCACCGAACGAAATCGCTGCCCCCGGTGCCCACTCGGCCAGTTCGGCAAACACCCGCTCGGCCATCACCCGGCTCATCGGGGCGCGCTCGGGCGCTTCCCCGTGACCATACAGCCAATGGGCGCGCTGTCCGCTCGTGCGGCGTCCTGTGCAGAGTTCGATCGTCACGCTCGAAGGCGCAGCCAAGGCATGGAGGCGCTCGGCGATGGCCTGTGCACAAGCCAGGCTGTCGGCGTTGCCCGCATCGAACCCTGGCGCCCCCAGCACTTCGGCAAATGCTTTTCGGCTCGCCCGGTTGTCCGCAATGCAGCGCGCCTGCAGATCGCGCATGCTCGGCGAAACCATCACGCATCCCGACTTGGTAATCGGATCAGGCCTCGCAAGCGACGGAAAGTACCCCAGCATCCCGCCGATGGTCGCCAGCGGCCCCGCCTGCTGCTGCTGTCTGGCCAGATCGTCCACCAAGGCCGAGGACACCAGCGCCCCCCCAAGCCCCGGCGCCGCCTGCGTAAACACCAGCGGATGATGCTCAGGATCGCTCGCGTAACGGCACACAATCTCGTCAAGCAGCGCCGGATCGACCAGGCACCATGCCGCCCCCACCAGAAGCGCGGCATCCATCCCCAGGTCCGACATCACCGGCGCAAGTTCACCCGCGTGAAAAATCTCGTCATATACCGTCAGACCGCCAAGCCCGCCGCGCCAGCAGTCACCGGCGAATGCCCGCGCAGCGCGCACCGCCGCCGCACGGTCCGCATGCATCGCCGCGTCATTCTGAACGATCTGCAGGCGTTGCGATTCTCTTCCCGGCAACGCGGCACGCACCCGCTCCGGGTCGCGCGTCAGCACCACCGTGCCTTCGATCTGCGTGCATCGGGCCAGCCGGTCGAGCGTCAACCTCAGCGCCGAACGACCCGCGACCAGCACCCCGAACGCGGGGTCGTCAGCCGAAGGATCAAACGGCACGACGGCCCACACACGCGGTCGCGCACGCACGCGCACCGCGGTTTCCTGCGACTCCGCAGGGTCACGCGTCAGTTTCGGCCCACCCGAGAGCGACTTGATCGCGGCTTCCAAAAGCGAGGAAACCCGCTCCGCGGCTTCACCGAGCCACGTCACGTTCGTCGTGTCACGCTCGATTCGCCGCCGCCGCCGCTCGGCCTCATCCATAGTTTGCGCCAAAGCGAGCGCACGGTCGGCACGCAGCCGGTGCAATGCCGCCGTCTGCGAAATAAACTGCACAAGCCCATACCCCGGTTCCAGCGATTCGACCTCTCGCCGAAGCGCATCGATCCGCACAAGCGATCCCCTCGCCGCCGCGTCATCCTCCTCCCGCGCTGTCGCCTCAAGGGCCGCGCGCGTCTCGCGGCAGATCGCCCCGATGCGCCCCGCCTGCTTACGAACGAGCCGAAGGCGCTCTTCCAGCACGCGCAGACGCCGCCGCTCTTCGGCGGGCGAGAGCGGCATGCTCTGCGGCAGGTCAAGTTCGTCCCCAGCGCTTGCAACCGTAGCCCCGTGTGTGGTCGATGTCGCGCGGCCGAACCGTTCCAGCGCTTCAGCCAGCGGCAACACCTGCGTCCACCGTTTCTTTGTGCCCCCTTCGGTTGCGTCGATCGTCGTCAGCCCGCGCTCGGCGTCCGCCGCGAACATCCGCTCGAACTGCACGAGGTACGACCCCATCTGCTCGTCGGTATACATCGTCCCGCCGCGCTGGTCTTCGACCCGGCTGAGCAGGTGCCGCCCTCGCGCGATGCGCTCCCACTCAAACATTTCCAGCGTGCGAAAGGGGTTCAGCTCAGCCCCCCAGATATGGTGAATCGCCGCGCCCGCGGCATAATACTGCCCGTCGGTGAATCCCAGGTCCTGCCCGATCAGGATCACCGGGTCGCACTTGAGATGTCGCGCGAAGGCATACGCTAGGTGCGCGACCGTCGCTCCGGGTTCTATTGCGCCCTTTGCTTCGGCGAGTTGCTCACCCAGCACCCGGTCCAGCCTCTCATCCGCCGCACACCGAATCACCCCCGGAAACGCTTCCAGGATCGCGGCGTTGGCTTTCGGCTCGACAACAAGTTCAATGCCCTCGACATCACGCGCCGTCAGCCCCTCATAAAACCGTCTGCTGATTTCGTGATAATCCAGCGCGGTCACATAATGCGGCCGGATTCCACGCTCCAGCAGCGTCTTGAGCACCGTCTGCACCGCGATGATGACAAACCGCTCGCGCACACCCGGTTGTGCGAGCAGGTGCAGGTTTCGTCCGAGGCTCGGCCCCGCCGACACCACGATCGCGGGTCTACCGCCGCCTTTACCCGCCAGCCCCGCGATGCCCTCGCTTGTCACATACCGATCGGCGTTCATCAGTTCATTGCGCAGCGTTACTTCGCACTGCACGAGCGTCGTCGCAAGTTGCGTCCGTGTTGCGCGCACCAGCCGCGCAACCGTCTGGCTGAATCGCACGGGGGCATCCCCCAGCCGAGGCACGCTCGGCGGGTGATCCAGCAGTGCAACACCGAGAGCCACAAACGCCTCAAGACCCACGATCCCCCGATTCAGGGCCGTGATGTCCTCCGGATCATGCACCACAAGCACCGCGGATGTCGCAAGGAACGGGCACTCGATGCGCTCAAACACCGCGCGAAGCAGCCCGACATCAGGCTCGAGCACAACGATCAATCCGTGACGCCCGACACGCTCGGCCAGCGCCCGCACATGATGCCCAAGGCCGAACCCCTGCACCACGAAAACGCCTGCCCCCAGCAGATCAACCGGCTCGGCCCAACGCCGCCCCTCCTGCAGCGGGCGACGACGGCTCGCAAGCGCGCGACCATCGCCGAACATCCCCGAAGCCACCCCGTCATCCGTCGGGCAGAACGTCACGTCCGCACGCGCCCGCGATGCCCGAATCAGACCGGCCAACCCGGGGTTTCTTAGAGCCAACGCGGCAAGATTACGTTCCAGGGTTTCAGTCATCATGCGGTCACTCGGTCTTCACCATCATCGCAAAACCAACAAGGCCACCCGCCCGTGCACAAATCGACGCAGCCCGATGCGCCAGCGCCCTCCGCCGGGCGCGTGCGGCAACCCCGGCCTACGCCGAATGACATCGTCGCATCGGGCAAAACGGGGCAAGGGCTGGAGAAATCGCCCCCCTCAACGCCCTTGCCCGCATTGAGGGCCGGCGGCGAGTGAGCCTTGCCACGCATGGGATGACCTGGCAATCATGCCGCCATATCCACCACCTCGGCGGATACGCACGCCGGTTGTGTGGGGGGGTTGCACACATCGCGGCCTCATCGCGATGATGGCGCAAGCCGATCAAGCGCCGCGGCGAACGAAAGCGACTCCTGCGTCTGCGTATCAAGGTTCTTCAGCGTGCAGCTCTCGGGTGTCTCGATGATGATCGCATGGCGAGCGTGCTGTGCGGCGGCATCCGCGAGCAGTTTAGCAATCTTCTTCGTGGTCTTGTATGACCGGCGGGCGTGCAGGCCCCGCGCGCGGGCCTGCGACAGCAGCGTGGGAACCAGCGCATCGCACTCGGGCTGGCCGTTTGAAATCACAAAAACATCGGGTCGCACCGAGGCACGGCATCGCGGCGAATCGAGAAGGTCGGCAAGTTCCTTCCCCTCGGGCAACAGGCCCTTATCTTTCAACACCAGCGAAAGCACGACATCGCCCATCCCGAAACCCACGGCAGGCGTGGACGGCCCGCCGAAAAGTTCGATCAGGTTGTCGTATCGGCCCCCGCCGGCGACAGCCCGCTCGCCATCGACGATGACTTCAAAGACCATCCCAGTGTAGTACGCGAGTCCGCGGACGATACTGGAGTCTAAGTCAACCCAATCATGGACACCACTATGAAGCAATTCCTGCCTGAGTCGGTTGACGTAGCGAGATGCCTCGTTCCACCGGTTCTCAGAAATGTTTCTGGTTCGTATCTCGCTGCGCGCAAGGGATTCAGCAAACAGCCATGTGTGTAGTAAATCTGGGTCAACTTCGTTGAATCCAGATGGATTCCGCTGCGAGTCTTTGATCGCCTGTCTCACAATCCTAGCCGTGGGTTCATTTGAGCCGATACGCAGCGCAAGCTCTAGGTAATCGGGCTCTGATAACTTCGGTATCCGATCGATAAGGGTAAACCACTCGCCGAGCTTGCGTTCGCCTACACCAGCATAAAGCAGCAGGCTCTCCGTCAACCACCGGTGATTCAACTTAATGCGAACCCGGGAACTGTCCAATCCCATTTTCTTTAAGAGTTCGATGCAGCACGCTATCACTTCAGCATCTGCTCGCGCTTTGGATTTCAAGATCTCCCAAGGTTCAGACCGGCTCGTATCTGTGGAGCTTGCGATCGGAGCAGTGGGAGTATTTGCGGCCGGCGTACCCGTTGCCCCCCACTCCACATCCAGCCCCAAAATATCGCAGTTCCACTGCAAAAACTCACGCAACCGCCCACGCTGCGGGCGTTCGGCCCGGAAAAACGGCCCCGCCATGAACCACTTCGTCGGCTTCGGCAGGCTCGCCGCCTTCGCCGCGTACATCCTCGCCAGAGTCGGCGTGAACTCCGGGCGCAGCGCAAACTTCTTCTCACCCCCGAACCGCTCAAAACTGAATAACTCGCTGACGATCCCCTCGCCGCTCTTTACCGTGTACAGATCAAGATGCTCAAAGGTCGGCCCGTCGATCTCCTCGAACCCGTGACGCAGGCTCGTCGCCCGCCACGCCTCCGTGATATAGCGCCGTCGCAAGGCCTCTTCCGGATAAAAGTCTCGCGTGCCGTTGGGGGGTTGGATAGCGGCCATGAACAAAGAGGATAGGAACCAGCCGGCATCCGGCGGCACCCACAAGCACTGGGCTCACCAGTCCCCCCCCCACGCCAAGACCAATGCGAACACCCACCCCTAGGGGTTTTTCTAGATATGGGTATTGTTTGGAAATATACCAAACATAGTATTGACAAAACACGCGAAAAACCAGTATTCTGATTGGTATGTGTTATTATAGCGTGCCTTGCATATACGTGATTGGCCCCATCGTCACCCGGGACGACCCCGAGCACCCCCCGAGGCCGACCAGCAGGGTGTCACTCAAGGCCTGGCTCCGCCGCCTTGGCTTCCGGCGCGTCCTCCCATCGGGTTTTCAACGCATGAGGAACGCGCAGCAGGTCCAGCACTTTGCCCACCATGAAATCCACCAAGTCCTGGACCGATCGTGGCATCAGGTAAAACCCGGGGTTGGTCGGGCAGATGATCGCGCCCGCAAGCGTCAGCGTCCGCATGTTCTCGATGTCGATCAGGTTCAGCGGCGTCTCGCGATGGCAGATGACCAGCGGTCGGCGCTCTTTCAGCGTCACCATCGCCGCACGCGTCAACAGGTTGCTTCCCGAACAGGTCGCAATCGCCCCGAGGCTGGTGCTCGAACATGGCAGCACGACCATGCCGTCGTGCAGAAAACTGCCGCTGGCAATCACCGCGCCCACATCCTTATGAGGGTGAACGACAAGCCGGCCCACGGCGCCCCCGCAGGTGCGATCCGATCCCAAGTGCGGCAGAAGGTCATCAAGCGTGATGCGCCGGACCCCCGCCTCATCGGCGAGCAGGCGTTTGCCGTATTCGCTTACCACAAGGTGCACCTCGTGCCCCTGCACAAGAAGCAGTTCGAGCAGCCGCAGCGCATACGCCGCGCCCGAAGCGCCGGAGATGCCGAGGACAAAGCGTCGGGAAGGCATGGAGATCATCGTAGAGGGGGTTCGCACAAGGCCCGAGATCGGATGTGCCTCCACGGCGCCATACACGTCGCCCGGTTGCCGAAAGCACGAGGCGGCAGGCCGTGCCTGCCGCCTCGTTTGCACGGGCTGTCGGTCTTGCCGCACTCAGGCTCGAACCGGTTCGGTGTGTTCGATTTTCTCGAACCTGAACGCCCCGCCCTGGTAGTCGCACCGGATGGTGTCGCCCCCCGAGAACTCGCCCCGGAGCAGGTGCTGCGCCAGGGGATTTTCGAGGCGCTGCTGAATGGTGCGCTTAAGCGGACGCGCACCGTACGCCGGGTCCCAACCTTCCGCGGCGATCTGGGCAAGCGCCTGCTCGGAAAGGTCGAGCGTGATATCGCGCTCGGCAAGGCGCTCGCGGAGACGCTTGAGCTGGATTTCGACGATCCGGCCGACGTGGTCGCGCTTGAGTTGGTGGAAGACCACGATTTCATCGATGCGGTTGAGCAGTTCAGGGCGGAAGAACTGTT
This sequence comes from Phycisphaeraceae bacterium, assembly GCA_019636695.1. Lineage (GTDB taxonomy): Bacteria > Planctomycetota > Phycisphaerae > Phycisphaerales > UBA1924 > JADLCM01. The sequence goes on along the minus strand of JAHBXD010000002.1, from coordinate 360,364 downwards.
CGCGCACGCCCATGTTGAGGTGCGCATGCAGTTCGCCTCGCTCAAGGTCGGGCGTCAGCCCCTTGCCGGCGATATCCGCGCCGGGACCGCGCCGGATAAGGTCACGGACGGCGGCCTCGATTTCCCAGTCTTCGGCCCCTTTCTCAGACATTTCGTGGATCTTCTGCGAGCCGAGGTTGCTGGTCATCACGACGATCGTGTTGCGGAAATCGACGGTGCGACCCTGGCCGTCGGTCAGGCGGCCGTCGTCAAGAAGCTGGAGCAGAACGTTGAAAACGTCGGGGTGGGCTTTCTCCACTTCGTCAAAGAGGATCACGGCGTATGGTCGGCGGCGGACGGCCTCGGTCAGCGAGCCGCCTTCCTCATACCCGACATAGCCGGGGGGCGCGCCGATCAGGCGGCTCACGGCGTGCTTCTCCATGTATTCGCTCATGTCGATACGAATCATGGCCTGATCGGTGTCGAAAAGGAACTCGGCGAGCGCCTTGCAAGTTTCGGTTTTGCCTACGCCCGTCGGCCCGAGGAACAGGAACGAACCGATGGGGCGGTTGGGGTCGCCCAGGCCCGCGCGAGAGCGCCGGACGGCGTTGGAGACGGCCGCAAGGGCTTCATCCTGCCCGACGACGCGCGTGCGGAGTTGATCTTCCATGCGGGTGAGTTTGTCGCGCTCGCTCTCAATGAGGCGATCGACGGGAATGCCGGTCCACCGGGCGACGATCTCGGCAATTTCCTCAGCATCGACCTCGCGCTTGAGCAGGCGCGGGCGCGTCGGGGCCGACTTGCCCGCGGCTTCAAGCGTGTCGATGCGTGCCTTCATCTCGGCCAGTGCCTTGTGTTCTTCCGCGGCGGCGTGGTAATCGGCCTCGGGCACGCGTTCGCCGGCGCTCTGGCGCTGGCGGAACTGGGCGATGCGGCGTTCGAGGGCGCTCTGCCGCTCGTCATATTCGCGTTTGAGTTTGCCGACATCGCCGAGGCCGGCCTTTTCAAGATCCCACTGGGCACGAAGTTCGTTGAGTTCCGCGCTGATGCGGGCGAGTTCTTCCTTGATTTCGGCGAGCTGCTTGGCGTTTTCGCCACCGGGGTCGCTCCGAAGCTGGTTCTGCACGAGTTCGAGTTGCGTCTGGCGACGAACGAGTTTGTCGATTTCCTCGGGAACGCTCTGGATTTCCATGGTGAGTCGGCTTGCGGCCTCGTCGATCAGGTCGATGGCTTTGTCTGGCAGGAAGCGATCGGCGATGTAGCGGTGGGAGAGGTTCGCCGCGGCGAGAATGGCCGAATCGCGGATCGTGACGCCGTGGTGCGCTTCGTACCGGGGCTTGAGGCCGCGCAGGATGGCGACGGTTTCCTCGAGCGAAGGTTCGCCGACATAGATCGGCTGGAAGCGGCGTTCGAAGGCGGGGTCTTTCTCGATGTGTTTCCGGTATTCATCGAGCGTGGTTGCGCCGATGCAGCGGAGTTCGCCCCGGGCGAGGGCGGGCTTGAGCAGGTTGCCCGCCGAGATCGCGCCTTCGGCCGAGCCGGCGCCGACGATGGTGTGCAGTTCGTCGATGAACAGGATGATCTCGCCCCCCGCGGCCTGGACTTCGCGCAGCACGGCCTTGAGGCGGTCTTCAAACTCGCCGCGAAACTTCGCCCCGGCGAGCAGTTGGCCGACATCGAGCGCCATGATGCGCTTGTTGCGCATCGAGTCGGGGCAGTCTCCCTGAACGATGCGCAGGGCAAGCCCTTCGGCGATGGCGGTCTTGCCGACGCCCGGCTCACCGATGAGCACCGGGTTGTTCTTGGTACGACGGCTGAGCACCTGCATGCACCGACGGATTTCCTCGTCGCGACCGATGACGGGGTCGAGTTTGCCTTCTTCGGCGCGGGCGGTCAGGTCGATGGCGTATTTCTTCAGCGCGTCGAAGGTGCTCTCGCCCGATTGGTCTTTGATAGTCGAGACGCCGCTGGAGGCACGGACCTTTTTGATGGCTTCATGCACGCGACGGGTGTTGATGCCGACGACCTCGAGCACGTCTTTGGCCTTGCCCTGCGAGATGGTCAGGGCCAGCAGCAGGTGCTCGCTCGAAACGTAACTGTCGCCCAGTTTCTTCGCCTCGGCATCGGCCTTGCCGAGCACATCAATAAACTCGCGCCCGCCCGAGAGTTGCGACCCTTCGACCCTGGGAAGCCGGTCGAGTTCCGCCGCCGCGATCGAGCGAACTCGAGAGGCATCGGCGCCGGCCGCCGCGAGCAGAGCCGCGGCAGGGCTGTTGTCATCCTCAAGGAGCGCGTGCAGAACATGCAGCCCGAGGATCTCCGGGTTCGAACGGCCCGCGGCATCGGTCTGGGCGGTGCCGAGAACTTCCTGGGCGGTCGAGGTGAAACGATCTGGACGCATGGTGGACTCCGTGCGGCGGTCGGTCGAGCGTGCCGCGTGCCTGATCGGGAGCAATCGGCGCGCCTGTCGGATGCGGAGCGGATATGGGCGTGACAGGGAGTGGAGCGTGACGGGCGGGGGGTGTGCCTGCCGAAGTGGCAGGAAGGTGGGGGGGATTTGTGAATTTGGGCGGACTGGCTTGGTCGGTGATCGCGGGCGCCCTGCACATCTGGGGGCTGTCGTGGTTTTTTGAGATGTTTTCTTGGTTTTCGTGTGCGGCGGTCGGATGATGGCTCTTTGGCGCGCTGGAATGGGTTTCGGGCGTGTTCGGGACGACGAAGGAGACGTGCGATGAACATGCGGGCGATGACGTGCATGCTGCTGGCCGGAGCGGGGTTGGCGCAGGGGCAGACGTTTTGGAACAACGCAAGCGGGGGGGCGTGGACGGTCGCATTGAATTGGGATCCGGCGGATGTGCCCAACACGGCCTCGGAGTTTGCGCGAGTGGTGCTTCCGGGCACGTATGTCATTACGGTGAGCGGCGTCGTGGGTGTGGGGGGGTTGGAGTTGTTCAATCCCGATGCGACGCTGACGCTCAACGCGGGGGCGACGCTGACGTTCTTGAGCGGGTTGTTCGTCAACGACGGATTGATTCGGGTAAACCCGACCGCGAGCACGATTGACAGCATTCTCGCAGTGTCGGCGGACACAGTGCTGAGCGGTTCGGGGTCGATCGTGTTGAACGGGTCCTCGCTTGACTCGCGCCTTGAAGCGACCATGGGAGCGACGCTGACGCAGCAGTATCCGCATGTGATCCGCGGTCGCGGCAGGATTACGGGGCTGATGGTCAACGAGAGCAGCATCATCGGCGATTCGGCGTCGAGCGCGCTGGAGATCGCGGCCACGCTGACGCAGACGGGCGCGGGCGCCTGCATCGCCGACGGCGGCAGCATCGGCCTGCCCAGCGGCGGGCGGATCAACGGCGGCGCGCTACGCACGCTCAACGGGGGCCTCTGGCGAACCGTCGGCGGGGTGAGCACGCTCGACGGCGTAACGAACGAGGGCGATGGGTTCGTGACGCCGGGCACGACGTTGCGGCTGGAATCGGGCGGCATGGTGAACGACGGCGTTCTGGTGGTGAACACCACGGCAAGTACGATCGATGCGCTGTTCGATGTTGCGGCCTCGGCGACCTTGTCGGGGGCGGGGCAGGTTCGGTTGAACGGGGCAGCGCTCGATGCCCAGTTGACGAGCCAGCCGGAAGCGGTGCTGACCAACGCCGCGACGCACACCATTTCCGGGCGTGGCCGCGTGCTCGCGACCGTGATGAATCACGGGATGATCGTGGCCGATGTGGCCGGAGGGGTGCTCGAGGTCAGCGGGGCGATCACGCAGTCGGCCACGGGGGTCTGCTCGGGCGATGAGGGGATTCTGGGGTTGATCCAGGGCGGATTGATCGAAGGGGGAACCCTGGATTCGGCGGGAAACGGGCGCTGGCAGGGACGATCGGGCACTTCATCGATTCGCGATCTTCGCAACGCGGGGATCGGCGAGGTGCGGCCGGGCGCCGTGCTGCATGTGCTTGCGCCGGGGATCACCAATGACGGCGAGATCATCATCAACCCGACGGCTTCGACGATTGACGCGGTGATGCAGATTGCCGAATCGAGCGTGGTGGATGGCGAGGGCGTCCTCCGGCTGCATGCGTCATCGCTTGATGCCCAACTGGGGAGCATCGACGATGCGGTGCTGACCAACGGGGCGGAGCACACGATCGCAGGCCGCGGGAGGGTGTCGGCGACGATCGTGAATCACGGGTTGATCTCGGGGGACAACCTGGCGTCGCCGCTGGAGATTTCCGGCGTGGTGACGCAGAGCGTCGGCGGGGTCTGCATGGGAAACGAGGCGATTTTGGGGCTGGTGGGCGGGACGCTGGTGGGCGGGGTGACCGACACCATCGGCGCGGGCTTGGTGCAGGCGCGAAGCGGGAGTTCGACGATCAGCGGGATTACCAATCTCGGATTGTTTGATGTGGCGCCTGGGGCGACTCTGCAGATCGAATCGGGGGGCGTGACCAATGAAGGCGTGATTCGTGTGAACACTTCGGCGAGTTCGATTGATGCGATTCTTGATGTCGTTGCGTCGGCCACAATCAGCGGGAGCGGACGGTTGGCGTTGAACGGCGCTGCGCTGGATGCGACTTTGAGCAGCCAGCCCGGGGCGGTGCTGACCAACGGGGCGGATCACACGATCGCAGGTCGAGGGCGGATTCTGGCTACGGTGCATAATGAAGGGCGCGTGGACGGCGATTTCGCGGGGGGCGCGCTGCAGATCGCCGGCATGGTGACGCAAGCAGCGACCGGCGTGCTTCATGCCAGCAGCGGAACGCTGGGTCTCATCGGCGGTTCGTCGGTGTCGGGGGGTATTCTGGACGGCACGGGCGACGGTTCACTTGAAGCCTCGAGCGGGGCATCCTCGGTTTCGGATGTGCGGGTGCTGGGGACGTTTTACGTGCGGCCTTCGGCGACGGTGCTGGTGTCGGGCGAGATCGTCAATGACGGCCTGATCCTCATCAACCCGACGGCAAGTTCGTTCGATGCGCTCGTGACGGCTTCGGGGCCGGTTTCGATGACTGGGAATGGGGAGGTGAGGCTGCGGGGGAACCTGGGCGATTCGCAGTTGAACGCGCCCGACGGGTCGCCGGTGGTGCTGGGGGCGGGGCAGCGGCTCAGCGGCATCGGGCGGGTCGAGGGCGAGGTGACGAATGCCGGGGTGCTTGCGCCGGGGCTTTCGGTCGGCTCGATCACCATCGCGGGGCAATATGCGATGGCCGAAGCGAGCGTGCTGGAGGTGGAGATCGCGAGTACATCGTCGTTCGATCGTGTGCTGGGGAACGCGCAGTATCTGCTCGACGGGGTGATTGACGTGCAGCCGCTGGGCGGGTTTACGCCGGTGCTGGGCAACACGTTCATCATCATGCAAGGGTCTTCGTTCGGCGGAGTGTTCAGAGACGTGACCGGGCCGGATCTCGGCGGCCTGACGTGGCGTCCGGTGTATAAACCGACGACGGTGGAGTTGAAGGTGGTCTGCAAGGCCGACTTTTCCGGGTCGACGGATCCGAACGACCCGAACTACGGAGTGCCGGACCTGGTGATCGATGCGACCGACTTTTTCTATTACCTGGACATTTTCGTCGCGCAGGATCCTCGGGCCGACCTGACGGGGACATCGGACCCGACGCACCCGGACTACGGCATCAAGGACGGGGTGATCGACGCGAGCGACTTTTTCTTCTTCCTGGATTTATTTACCGGGAACTGCGGATAACTCCCTCAGTGAGGGGCTTCGGCGTACGCCGAACGGCGTATGTCGAGGGTTAGACATCTGGCGGGCGCTCGATCCGGTGTTAGGATCGAGCGAGTGACCCAAAGCGTTCTGTGACTGAGGGTTGCGCGCATGCAGGTGCGCGGCTTCCTGCAGGACCGCACGGCTCTGCCGGGCGGGACTACGGCTCGTTTTGGGTGCATGCCACTCTTGTCTTGGAGGAGTCTCGATATGTGTCAGGTCAGCAAGCTGGTGTTGGCGGCTGGGGCTGCGTTCGGGTTGGCACAGGTTGCGAAGGCGCAGACGATCGACTGGGTCGCGGCGGTGAACGGCAATTGGAGTAACGCCGCGAACTGGGATCCGATGAATGTGCCGGACACGGCGAGCGAGAACGCCCGGTTCAATGTGAACGGGACGTACACCGTGACGATCGACGGGTCTTTCGGGATCGGTTCGCTTCAGCAGACCATCGGGAATGTGAGGCTTGACCTGCCCGCAGGCCGGATATTCACGATCAACGGCCCGACGTATAACAACCGCGGGCTGCTGGTGATCAACCCCACGAACGGGGCATTGCAAACGACATTGCACTATGCGGCGAGCACGAACATCACGGGGAACGGTATTACGCGGCTGGGCGGAAGCAGCAATCGGGCGATCGTCTCGAGCGGGGCCGGCGCCACGGTGACCAACGGGGCGAATCACAGGTTCGAGGGTTTCGGCCTGATTTCCGCGGCGATCATCAACAACGGGACCGTGGATGCCAACGTCAACAGCAACACGCTCTCGCTGCTGACATCGCCGATGACGAACAACGCCCTTTTCAGGGCGAGCGGCGGCGGGCAGCTTGACATCAGCAATATCACGGTCACGCAAGGCGCCGGCGGGCTTATTCAGGCCAACGGGGGGACCGTGTCTACCTCCGGTACGAGCGGCATCGTCGGCGGTACGGTGGAGGGGGTATCGCCATCTACGGTGAACGTGGGCGGGAATTCGACCTTCACGAGCGTCACGACGGAGGGGCTGGTTCGGATCAACGGGGGTTCGAATCTTCTGGTGCAGGGGACGGGATTGACGAACAACGGCACGTTGACGGTGAACCCGACGAATGCCGCCTTGGAGACGCGCCTGCGTTTCGATCAGGCTGGCGCGCTCGACGGCACCGGCGAAGTGATGCTGGCCGGGTCGACGAACCGTTCGATTCTCGACGCGGTTAATGACACGGCGATCGTGACCCAGGGGTCACAGCACGCGATTCGGGGGATCGGGCAAGTTCGCGCGGGCCTTGTGAACAACGGGCTGGTTCGTTCGGATATCGCGGGGCAGGTGCTTCGGCTCGATACCCATCCGAAGGTCAACAACTCGGTGATGGAAGCAGCGGGGGGAGCCTTCCTGGATTTCGGTTCAGGGGTTACGCAGTCGCCCTCGGGCGTGATTCGTGCGGACGACGGTACGGTGCGTTTCCAGGTAGGGTCGTCGGTGTCGGGGGGCCAGGTGAGTTCGAGCGGTTCGGGGCTGGTGCTGGTGCAAAGCAGCGTTCCCATGAACGGCGTGACGACCGATGCCTTGCTTGACGTCAGTGCCGGGGCGAACATGCGTGTGACCGGCGGGCTAACCAACACCGGGATGATCACGCTCAACCCGACCAACATCGCCATCGAGACGCGACTGCGCGTAGAAGATGCTTCGACAATCTCGGGCAATGGCGAGATACGCCTTGCGGCGAGTGATAATCGCGCGATCCTGGACACCCTGGCTCCGGGTGTGCTCACCCAGGGCGCAAGCCACCGGGTACACGGCTTCGGGCAAGTGCATGCCGCGATGGTGAACAACGGCACGATTGCGGCGGATGTTGATGGTCGAGTGCTCCGCCTCCACGTCAACAACAAGACCAACAACGCCCTGATGCACGCCGAGGGCAATGGGTCGCTCGTGGTGTCAGGGATCACGATTACTCAGGGCGCAGGCGGCGTGATCGAGGCGACCGACGGCTTCGTGGGCTTTGAGAGCGCGGAGGTGCATGGCGGCGTGGTGCGGGCGCTTGCGGGGCGATTCTGGCAAGCCAGCGGCAACACGACGTTCCGCGATGTCTCGACCTCCGGGGCGGGGCAGGTGCCCGGGGGGGCGAATCTTCTTGTGGTCGGCTCGGGGTTGGTCAATACGGGGTTGATCACGATCAATCCGACCGGTGCCGGCGTGGAGACGCGCTTGCGGTTTGATGAGTCGGGGTCACTGAGCGGCGCAGGCGAAGTTCGCCTGGCCGGCATAGCCAACCGCGCGATACTGGATTCGAACGTCGGCGTGGCGGTGACGCATGCTTCACCCCACCTTGTCACGGGCTTCGGCCAGGTGCGGGCCGCCATGACGAACAACTCGACGATGCGCGGCAATGTCTCGGGCCAGACGTTGGAACTGTTGACCAACGCCAAGACGAACACCGGCATCATCGAGGCGATCGGCGGCGGCGGGGTACAGGTGAGCGGCATCACCGTGACGCAAAGCGGCGGCGGGGTGATCCGCAACGACGGCGGCACGGTGACCTTGACCAACAGCACAATTACCGGCGGCGCCGTGCAAGGCGTCGGCGGTTCGGTTGTCGGGTATACCGGATTCAACTTTCTTTCCGGCACGACGCTTTCCGGAGAGCATCGGGTCGCCTTCGGGTCGAATCTTCGGCTGCAGGGAAGCATCACCAACAACGGGATCATTGACGTCAACCCGACTAACGTAGGTTCAGAAACCAGGTTGCAGTTTGACGCGGCGGGCACCATCGGCGGTACGGGCGAGGTGCGTCTTTCGGGTGTGGCCAACCGGAGCATTCTTGAGGCCAATGCCGTCACGGGTACTCTCGGGCCGGGCCAGACGTTGACCGGCATCGGGCAGACGAGGGGCAGTTTCCACTTCCAAGGGACGCTTGCGCCGGGTCTCTCGGCGGGCACGATCGACGTGTTGAACGGCACGATCAACCTCGCGAATAGTTCGATGTATGACTGGGAAGTCTCGACGGCGAGCGTGTTTGACCGCCTGACGGGCAACGCGACATGGAACCTTGACGGCACGGTGCAGGTGACGCACCTGACCGGGTTTACGCCGGTGCTCAACCAGCGTTTCGTGATTCTGCAGGGGTCGGCTGTGCACGGCCTGTTTGATAACCTGGTGGCGCCTGACCTGGGCGGCGTCGAGTGGAAGCTCGTGTACTTCCCGAACAAGGTCGAGCTTCAGGTTCGGTGCAAGGCCGACCTGTCGGGGTCGAGCGATCCGAGCGATCCGAACTACGGCGTGCCCGATGGTGTGCTCGATGCCGCGGACTTCTTCTATTACCTCGACCTGTTTGTTTCTCAAGACCCCCGCGCCGATCTGAGCGGATCGAGCGACCCGATGGACCCGGCGTACGGCGTCAAAGACGGGGTTGTTGACGCATCCGACTTCTTCTTCTTCCTCGACATCTTTACGGGGGTGTGCGGCTGAACCGAACCGCGTTCGGGAGCGTATGGGGAGGCATCTAGCGGCCTGCGGGAGGAGCCAAGGGCGCCCGCGGGCCGCGGGCTTTTTCCTTGCTTTATGGGACGGGGGACGCCGGGTCTCGGTCTTTGAGGTGGTCAGCACCGGGTTTTTGCGAGAGAGAGGTTTCAATCGAAACCGCTTTCAGTATGCTTGCGCACATGCCTTTGGCTCCAGGAGGGATAGCCATGATTCATCATGCACGGGTTTCCGCCGCGGCTGCTCTGCTCAGCGCCGGGGCCGTTGGTGTGCTTGGCCAGGTTGCGTCGGTCGATGTGCCGCCGCCGGATTCGCGCGCGGTGCATGAGCGGCCGATCGTGCTCGATTCGCTTGATGTGCTGCGCGTGACCACCGGCGGGCGGGTGCTTCCGGGGGGCGGGCCTGCTATGCCTGAGTCGGGGTGCACGTTTGAAGCCTCGCACACCGACGCCAGTTTTACCGGAGGGTCATACACCCTTCAGGCAGGGTTCGGCGAGGGTGAAATGTTCGCGGCGACCTATGTGCTTGCCCCGAGCGATTTCCCGATTCGCATTGATCAGATTGATTTCATTCTTGCGACATTGAACGCCAGCGTGCAGACGGTGACGGCGTGGTCGGTGCTGGTGTGGGATGGTCCACCGAATACCGGCATTCTGATGTACGAGTTTTCATCGGATGATCTGATTCTGCCGCATGCGCGGATCGGCCCGGGCACGGCAGGGTTGAATGTGCGCCTGGTGGTTGATCCGGGTGATCCTGAACAGATTTTCCTGTTCAACGACAGCGGCACGAGTCGCTTCACGATCGCGCTGCGCATCGACGAGCACAACCTTCAGACGCAGGACCCATGCGTGCAGGCGCCGCCGCAGACTTTCAACGCCTTTCCGGTGACGGATCGTTCGGGGCTGGCCGCGCCGGCGGGGAACTGGCTGTTCGGGCTGAATTGCGGATTTCTCGGGTGTCCGCCCAACGGAGGGTGGGCGACGTTTCAGCAGCTCAATTTTCTCTGCCGCCCCTCGGGCGATATCGTGATGAAGGCGAACTGGACTCGGGTGAACTGTCAGCCGGGGGTGGGCGCTTGCTGCAAGCCTGACGGTTCGTGCGAGCCGATGCTGGTGGCCGATTGCGCGGCGATCAACGGGGTGTATCAGGGAGACGGCGTTTCGTGCGGATCGGTGCAATGCCCAGCGCCGATCGGTGCGTGCTGCACGTCGACGGGCGGGTGCGTATCGGGTGTGACCGAGGCGATTTGCTCGGCATTCCAGGGGACATTTGCCGGTGGAGGCACTGACTGCACAGACCACAACGGCAACGGGACGGCGGACATCTGCGAGACGACGCCGGTCTGCCGGGCCGACCTGAGCGGCTCGAGCGATCCGATGCATCCGGATTATGGTGTGCCCGACGGGCAGGTGGATGCTTCAGACTTCTTTTACTTCCTCGATCAGTTCACCGAAGGGAACTTCCTCGTCGCTGACATGAGCGGTTCGAGTGATCCGACGAGTCCGGATTACGGTGTGCCGGATGGTCTGCTTGATGCATCGGACTTTTTCTACTTCCTTGATGTCTTTGTGCTCGGCTGCGGTTGAGAGGCGGATCGCGGTTGTCAGCGCGTTGGAGCAGATCGAGCGTGCCTCAAGTCGGGGTGCGGGTGGTCTCTTTCTTCGAAGGTTCCAGATAGCGCTATGGGTATGTGTTCGCGGGTGGTATGCTGCCTTCCGGGGTGATCGCGGCGCGAGGCTGCGAGTGTTCCCGCCGGAGGGTTGGGCATGCGCATGCTCGTAGCGGTGCTGATTGCGTGCGGGGTGTTCGGGGTGTCGAGGGGCGAGGCCCGGCCGCCGGAGATGACCCACGAGAGGCTTATGCAAGCGAGCGGAGCCGGGCCGCACCTGGTGACGCTTGCGCACGGTCGAAGCGAGCTTGTGCTCTCGCTGACGCGTTATGAGGTGCTTGCGCCCGAGGCAAGGCTGGTTGTCGGCGATATCGAGCGGGGAGATCGCGAACTGCGGTACGACCGTTCGCGTGTGCGGCTTTACAGGGGTGAAGCGGTCGGCGTTCCTGAATCGCATGTTTTTGTTGCGGTTCGTCCCGGCGCGCTCGACGGGTGGGTGATGCTCGGGCCTGAGCGGCTCGTGATCGGTTGGCGTGAGCAGGACGGCGCGGCTTCGGCGGCCACGCGTGCGATGTCGCCGATAGCCCTGGGTGGCGCACCGCTGAGTTGTCCGGTGGAAGATTCCGACGAGTGGGTGATTGATCGTGCAGCGCCGACGGAGTCGATCGAACCTCGGCGGCATCGTCGCGTTGTCGATGTTGCGATCGAGACCGATTATGAGTATTACGAGTTGTTCGATGACGCGGACAGGGCGATGGACTATATCGTCGCGCTCTACGGCGCCAACTCGGCGATATTTGATCGAGATGTCGCGGTGATGCTGCTGTTGACGTATGTGCGGCTGTGGGACACCCCCGACGACCTGTTCACGATGAACGACCCGCTCACCACGTTCAGGGCGTATTGGAACAACAACATGCGGTTTGTGCAGCGTGACTGCGCGCAATTTTTCAGCGGGCAGCGCACGTTTCCATACGGCGGGGTGGCGTATGTGAGTGCGCTCTGCGGCGGCAGCGCATATTCCGTGGTCGGGTATGCCCAGGGATCGTTTGAGAACCCGGCTTTCCCGAGCGTCTTCAATCGAGATCTGATCGTCACGGCCCACGAACTGGGTCACAATTTCGGGACGCTGCACAACCACGATTACGGGCTGGACACCTGCCAGCAGGCTGTCGGCGAGGCCACGCGCGGCACCATCATGTCGTACTGCGGGCAGACGCGCATGGGCGGTGAGGCGAATCTTGACCCGCGATTCGATACCGTCACCGGAGGCCGGATCATCACGTATATCCGCACGCAGCCTTCGTGCGTCATCATTGATTGCAACGGCAACGGCGTGGCCGACAGCGTTGATATCTTGAACGGCTTCAGCCTTGATGTTGACGGCAACGGCGTGCCCGACGAATGTGAAGACTGCAACGGCAACGGCGTGCCCGACAGCATCGATATTCTGAACGGCCACAGCCTTGATCTTGACGGCAACGGTGTTCCTGATGAGTGCCAGGCCGATTGCGACGGCAACGGCGTGCCCGATGCCATGCAGATCGCCGCGCAAGCGTCGCTCGATCTTGATCGCGACGGCGTGCTCGATCTGTGCCAACTGGATTGCGACGGCGACGGCGTCGCCGACACCGTGCAGATTCGTCTGGACATGAGCCTTGATATCAATCGAGACAACCTGCTGGATTCGTGCCAGGATTGCGACGGAGACGGCATCATTGATCTTGTTGCGCTCGATCGGTCACGGTTTGTGCTCACGGCCACCCTGGGGCATGATCGGGATCTCGGCGAGTTTCACGGCCTGACCGGCGTGCGCATCGCCGCTTCCGCCGCGGGTCATTACGACGTCGGGAACGATCTGGTCATCACCCCCGATCGGCGCGTGCTGGTCAGCAGCGCTGCCGACCATCGCATTGTTGAGTTTGATGTCACGGGGGCGTACATCCGTGATCTTGTGGCGGCAGGGCAGGGGGGCCTTGCGCACCCCGCGGCGATGGTGGTGGATTCCGGAAGTCTGTATGTCGTCAGCCGCGCGAGCCATGCGGTGCTGGAGTATGATCTCGAAACCGGCGCATTTGTGCGAGAAGTGGTCGCTTCGGCTTCGGGCATTCTTTCTCAGCCGTTTGCGATGCTTTCCACCCCGGCGGGAACGCTGCTGGTTTCAAGCCATGATGATCGAGTCCTCGAAATTGATCCGATCGGGGGCGGCGTGCTCCGCACGCTGGTCGCGCCGGGGAGCGGGGGCCTGCTCGACCCTCGCGGCATGGTGCTCAAGCGTGACGGCAATCTGCTTGTGACCAGTTCGGCGACGGGGAAGATTCTGGAGTATCACGGGGTTACGGGCGATTTCGTTCGTGTGTGGAACCGCAACGGCTCGGGCAACGTGCTCACGTTGGAGGAGCCGTGGACGCTTCGCGTGGGTCACGATCACAATATTTATGTTTCGGATGCGCATGCACATCCGCATGAGTCGCCCGATCCGGATCGGTTGCACCTGACGGCTTCACGCATCATGGTGTTCGACTGGCGCAACGGCAACTACATGCGCTCGCTGATTCAGGGGCAGGATTCGGCGCTGGACAATCCGGGTGGGTTCGATTTCATTCCCGCGACCACCGACTGCAACGCCAATTTCTTCCCGGATAATTGTGATGTTGCGCTCGGGTTGTCCGCAGATGACAACAACGACGGCATCCCCGATGAGTGCCAGCGCTGCCCGGCCGATTTTTCAGGCTCGTCCGACCCTTTCGACCATCGCTATGGCATGCCCGATGGACGGGTTGATGCCGACGATTTCTTCTATTTCCTTGATCTGTTTGTCGGAGGCTTCGCCGCGGCGGACCTGACCGGCTCGACCCAGGTGAACAGCCCTCGATACGGCATGCCGGATGGGGTTGTGGATGCCTCTGACTTCTTTTTCTTTCTCGATTTGTTTGTAAGTGGCTGTCCGTAGGCAGCGCGAGCGTGGGAAGGGGTCAGATCGGGCTATCGTGGATGCCGATGTCTTGGATCGTCTGCGTACAAAATCCTGCTCTTGCGGGACTTCGGCGCCGATGTCGCAGTTTCGATAGGGCGATTGGATGAAATTGTGATTCGGCGCGCATTTTTTCCGGACTCTTGCGCGCGGATGGTTTTGCCCCATGTCTATCCTGAGTTACGCATGGGGTCTGCTCTTGACGCAGAGTGAAGTATCACGCGGCTTGAGGTTCGCCTCGACGTTGCCTGGCTCAGCCTTAGGGGTTGCCCTTGGCTCGGGAAGCGCCGGGGTGTTGTTGCGCGGGGTGCGGGTGCCGCGGCAGATTCACGTGTAGCGGTTGATCACAAAGCGGCCGGATGTCGGCTGCTTGCGTGGGAAAGAGGAAGGAAAGGAAACACATGTTGCCGAATGGAATGGGCCGTCTATGTGCGGCGATGGTGATGGTCTCCGCGGCGGGGTACGCCACGGGCCAGGTGAATCCTCCGATGACGTACGGGGGGGTGGTTCACCCAACGCTGCTGAGCGATGTGGTCGTGGTCGGTCCCGGGAACGACCTTGACATTGCTCCACCGAACCACCCGCCGTTTGATCAGATTCCTCCGATGCCGATGCCGGAGCCGATCGACACGGATAATGACGGTCAGCCCGATGCGTTGGCGCTTCACGACGCCGTCACGGGCGAGACGATTTACTTCCCGCTGGATGCATTCGGCGGCATGGGTTCGGGCGAGGGTGGGCAGACTTTTCCTGGTGTAGAGGGCTGGGACACCTGGGCTGACCTGATGACGCCCGAGGGCTTCGGGACGATGTCGCTGCAGACCAATCCCGGGCGAGCGAACTTCCCCTGGCGGGCCAATTGCAAGCTCATCATGCGGTTTGTCGATCAGGGCGGCAACAACCGCTTCTTTTCATGCTCGGGCACGATGATCGACGCGGGCGTGGTGCTGACCGCGGGCCACTGCGTTTATGCGCGCACGGCGACGGGGACGAATATTTTCGCGTGGGCTTCGGAGATTTGGGTTTATCCCGCGTGGGACGGCACCAGCGGCCCGGGCGTTTTCACGCCGCCGAATGCCGACAGCGTGATTGAGCACTACGGCTATACGCGTGCGACCGGGTTTGTCTCGAGCGTGGGCGCGAACAGTTGGGTCAATGACGGCAACTTCGATTTCGACGTGGGCCTGGCGCTCTGCTATGACCGCTCGGTCGGCGCCTTGACGGGCACGTTCGGTTGGGCCTGGGGGCAGACCTGCGCGACCATCCAGGGACGCACCTATCACAACACCAGTTATCCGGCGGAATCCTGCGGCGGCGGGCTGCACACCGGGCGAGACATGTATTACTGGTTCGGGTCGGTCGATTCGTGCCCGGGTAACCAGCTTCAGCTTGACACCACCACGGGGTGTCTGACGGCCGTCTGGGGGGGTATGAGCGGCTCGGGGATGTACTACATCGATGGATCAAATCGATTCGTGCATGCGGTCTGCTCGAACTCGAACCGTTCGACGATCGGTCGTTACGCCAAGCTGTGGGACAATTTCGTCAATGGATCGGGCGGTATTGTTTCGTCGATCGCGAACGTGCGCGGCAGCGGGCTTGACATCGAGGCGCTGCAGTTCCGCCTTGACGGCTCGACGACCATCCAGGCGGGTACAAACTTCGGCCAGGCTCGGTTCATCGCCGCCAATACGTCAAACAACAACCCGCCTCAGCAGACCTACACCGCGCGGGTGTATCTCTCGACCAACAACAATATTTCCGCGGCGGATACGCTGCTTGCCACATGGAACTACAACATCGACTTCGCCGCGATGGAAAATCGCACGTTCCTCGTGCCCGGCACGGTGATTCCGATCAACACGCCTCCGGGCACCTACTGGATGGGCGTTGAGGTGGATGCTCCGGGCGATGTCAACGTCGGCAACAACGACACCGATACGTGGGATGCCCAGCAGGTGACGATCACGCTCGGCCTGCCCGATACCCCGAGCGGCCCCGAGCCGGCGCACTTCTCGACCAACAATCCGATCACTTCGAATCTCGGCTGGAATGACAGCGCCCGGGCCACCACTTACGATGTGTATTTCGGCACGACCAATCCGCCGCCCTTTGTCGGCAACACCGCCAACAGCTCGTGGAACCTGCCGAACCTCGCCTTCAACACGACCTATTTCTGGCGCGTCGTGGCTCGCAACAGCGCGGGCAACGTGACCGGCCCGACCTGGCAGTTCACCACGCAGGCGACACCCGCCAGCCTGACGGCCGTTTCGTGCGATGCCCCCAATCCGCCCAACAACGTCTTCTACCGCGGGGCTTCGATGTTCCCGGTCGTGCACACCACGCGCAACGACGGCGGTACGACGAGTTCGACTTATCTGCTTGAGTTCCGCGCCAGCACCAACAACATCATCTCGACCATCGACCTGCTGCTTGAGACGCGCAACTACGCCTCGCTCGCCCCGGGCGCCAGCCGCACCGTCAATTCCATCGTCCAGTTGCCGCCGACGATGAATCCCGGCACGTACTACATCGGGACGCGCATCGTTCCCAGCGACAGCTCGCCCGTGTCGTGGGTCAGCGATACCAACACAATCACCGTGCTGCGTTGCCCGGCTGACATCAGCGGCTCGAGCGACCCCGGCTCGCCGCTCTACGGCGTGCCCGACGGTCGCATCGATTCGGCCGACTTCTTCTACTACCTCGACCAGTTCGTGATCGGCAATGTCGCCGTCGCCGACCTCACCGGCTCCAGCGACCCCTCGTCGCCGAACTACGGCGTGCCTGATGGTGTCGTCGACGCTTCCGACTTCTTCTTCTTCCTCGATGTCTTCGTTGCCGGTTGCGCCGGCCTCTGATCGTGTTTTCCGCCGGGTTGCCTACCCGGTACACGGCACTCGCACCGGCCTGGGGCAAACCCTGGGCCGGTGCTTTTTTCATCGGTTTGGCCAGCATGCTCAAGCTCAAAAGCCACTTGCGAGCGCTCAATCGCGAGGAGGCCTGAACCGATCCCGACGTGGTGCGAACATGTCAGCATCCTGGAAGCGAGGTAGGCCATGTTCTGGGTACTTTCCCGGAGTGGAGCCTTGCTCTCAGGCAGGCTCCGTGTAGGGGGGTTCATTAATGATGCGTACTGGTCTGGTCGCCGCCGCGGCATGCGTTGCCCCGATGTTTGCCGATGTCGTTGTCTCGCCCGTGCTCGTGGCGGCCCACCAGCCCGATGATGGCTGGACGATGCTGTCTGTAGACCGTCTTCGTGCCGCAGAACTCAATGCCCGGCATGTCGCGATCGTGCAGGGTTTCCCGCTCGACCGCGACACCTCGGTCACGCTCGTCCTGCGCCGGGCCGACGTGTTTGCGCCGCATGCGCAGGTGGTGGCGACCACGGCGCAGGGTGTGGTTGACCTTGGTGTGCCGCTCGATCCGGTCTTTGTCGGCCGGGTGCTCGGGCACGATGATTCGCTGGTGACGCTTACGCTGACGGAAGACCTTGTGGCGGGCCTCATCGAGTTTGAGGGGCAGATGTGGGTGCTGAGCACGGGTCCGGCCGGGGAGGATCTGACACCGGTGATCGCCCCGCTGCATGCGCTTCCGGCGGAGTTGCGTACGGGCTTTACCTGCACGATGGAAGAGATCGCGGAGAACATCGAGCAGCAGCGTCTCACGCCGCCCGGGGGCATTCCTGAGACTGAGAACCCGGCGTATCCGTGCCGGATCATCGACATCGCGTACGAAACCGATCGCGAGTTGCTCGTCAATCGTTTCGGCGGCAGCACCGCCAATGCGACGGCATATATTCAACTGCTCACCGCCGCATTGACCGAGATTTACACCCGTGATGTCAATCTCCGATTCCGGATCAGTTACTTGAGTCTCTGGACGACGAACGATCCGTGGAACCAGAACAGCACTTCGGCCCAGTTGAACCAGTTCCGCTCTTGGTGGGCGCAGAATCGCACGGATGTCGAGCGTGATGTGGCGCATTTTCTGTCCGGACGGAACCTCGGCGGGGGCGTGGCCTATCTCAGCGCCGTCTGCAACGGCAACGCCTACGGGCTTTCGGCCAACCTTGCCGGGTTCTTCCCGTATCCCCTCGTCGATCATCACGGCCAGAACTGGGACATCATGGTGACGGCACACGAACTCGGGCACAACCTCGGCTCCGGCCATACCCACGATATCGGCAGTTACGACCCCGTGATCGACGGTTGCGGCAACGGCGACTGCTCGGACGCCTGGGAAGGCACGATCATGTCGTATTGCCACACCTGCCCCGGTGGCATGACCAACATCAACCTGCGTAATCACCCCCGTGTCAATCATCAGATCAACTTCGTGCTCCGAACCATCTCCGCGTGCAGCCTCGCGTACGACGACAGCCCGGTCATTGTGACCCCGCCGCAGAACACCACGGCCTGTTACGGCGGGCCGGCGTCGCTTTCGGTAGTTGCGCTCGGCGAGAACATGCGGTTCAGTTGGCGGCAGAACGGCATGCTCGTTCAAGGCGCCAACACGCCGACGCTCACGTTCGACCCCTTCGAGCCGCATCATGCGGGCGTCTACCAGGTCCGCATCGACACCGATTGCGGCGGAACGCTTTCGGGCTTTGTCACGCTGCTGCCCGAAATCACCGTCGATTGCAACAACAACGGCATTTGCGACGAGATCGATATCGCGCGCGGCGACAGTTTTGACCTGAACGGCAACGGCATTCCCGATGAATGCGAATGCAAGGCCGATCTTTCCGGCTCGGCCGATCCGCTCAACCCGGCGTATGGCGTACCGGATGGCTTGCTCGACACGTCCGATTTCTTTTACTTCCTGGATCAGTTCGCCGCGGGCAATCTTGCCGTCGCCGACATGACCGGCTCGGCCGATCCGGCCGATTCGGCGTACGGGCAGCCCGATGGTGTGCTCGACGCTGCCGACTTCTTCTATTACCTCGATCTCTTCGTCTCCGGGTGCAATTGAGCGTGGGGGAGGGAGAAGAGACGGAGTGGTGCAGAGGCGGAGAGACGGAGAGACGGAGAGAAGAGACGAAGAGACGAAGAGACGGAGTAGGACCGAACGCGTGTACTCCGGGCGCACTTGGGCGCCCTCATCACCTATCAACGACCCGGTTTGCCCAAGCGGCCGTGACAGCGGCATGGCCATGCACTGTACGGTGCAGGTACGCTCGGTGTAGGGTGTGGGTTGCCACATGCCTACTCGGGTCTTTGCCGAACAAAAACACCAAATCGGCATAGGGGAAACCAAGAAGTCCGGTATACTCATCGCTCAGAAGGACAGCGGGCGTGCGCGGTCCTTTCCGACGTGGGTTTGTTGAGTTTGGGAGGGAGCAATATGCGTCTATGCGCTCGTCTCGTGGCGTCCGCCGTGGTTGCGGCGATTGGGGTTTCAGGGGCCGCGGCCGATCCGATCATCAGCAACATGAACGCTACGGCATCGTCAGGCACGAATATCGGCATCAAGGATGCGGGCTTTCGTCTTCCTTCCGGCGCTTCGTTCGCGGTCGATGCCGTTTTGATTCGGACGGAGCGAGTTCTGGGCAATACCACAGTTCCGGAATTCAGCATCTGGTCGGGCGACCCGGCGCCGACGACGCGCCTTGCCGGCCTGCGCCTTCCCCCGATCGTCGAAACCGGGTGGACCACTCTTGTCCCCGATGCCCGGGTCAATCTTCAAGCCGGTCAGGTCTATTGGATTCGTGCGGACTTCAACGGCCCGGGTGGTGGTGGATACTTTTTGTGGTCGGGCGCGACAGGGGGGGTGAATCCATCCGGTCTTGCGACCCATGTGGGTTACCGATTCAACGGCAATCCGAGCACTGTCTTGAATATGTACGAACTGCAGGGAACCCTGTCGGGTGTATGCATCGATTTTGACCGCACGCCGGGTGCTGACCGCATCATCGGCACGGCCGATGACGTGCTGATTTCCGCGCCTGCGTTGTTCGTAGAGCAGACAGCGCAGTTGACGACCGACTTCCAGACCCAGGGCATCGTCTTCATGCCCAATCCATCGATCGATAATCGCAATGAGATCCTCAACAATTCCACGTTCGCTCCAGGTGGGTTGAGTTCACCGCCCAATCTTCTCGCTTCGCAGGGCGCAGCTGGCGGCCAGATCAACGCCACATTCCTGAGGCCCGTCTACGCCGTCACGGCCGATGTGGGCCTGACCGGGTTAAGTACGCCACACATCTTTGAGATTCTCGACGCCGCAGGGAATGTTATTGCCAGCGCAACGGGCGTTCAGTTCACGCCGACCCTTCGCTCGCCGCGCCCCATCGCGTCGATGCGTATCCGCACCGCTTCGGGCACGGCCACGGTCGCGATTGACGACCTCTGCCTCTCGTTCCTTCCTCCCTTCTGCGCGGCCGACCTGACAGGCTCGTCCGACCCGTTCGATCCGGATTACGGCGTGCCGGACGGCACGGTCGACGCCGCAGACTTCTTCTACTTCCTTGATCGCTTTGTGGAAGGTTGCCCGTAAGAACACTGGCAGGGATATGTACCGATTTGCGCGCAAAATCGCGTACATACGCGGATTCCGCGCGGGAAATCTTGAATCGACCCCACCTCCTTCGGTACAGTGCCTTTGCTCCCTGTGATTTCGGGGAGCAAGGGCATTTTCGTCTGGCGAAATTGCCTAAACCCCCACACGTCGGAGGATGGAAGATGAATTGGCGATACGGAAAGGTAACGTCCCTTGCTGCAGCCCTTGCCCTTTCAGCAGGCGCCGCGGCGGACACGATCACGGTGATTTACACCAAGATCCCAGGGCATCCCACGTCGGTCATTCCGGGCACGGTGGATCTGAACGGCGACCCTGTGTCCACCAACTGGCGTGCGTTGGAAGACATCGCCGTCAGCCCGGACGGCACGCAGTGGGTCATCAAGGGGCGCACCCAGCTCGGCACCCCCTTGGAGACAATTCTTGTGTACGGGTCCGGTAACTCCGGAACCATGTATGCCCAGAAGAGCCAGCCCGTGCACGGCGGCGCGACCGGAGAGGTCTACGACTTCTTCGGCTCGGGCCTCGGTCGTTTCAATGACAACAACGACTTCGCGTTCTCCGCGCGGGCGATGGGCGGCGTGAACTCGGTATTCCAGAAAGTGCTCGTCCGTGATTTCGTTTCCGGGAACACGAGCATCGCGTTCCAGATGGGCGACCTGATCAGCGGCCTTATCGATCAGGCTCCGAGCCCCTCGGGCGATGAGATCTTCGGCAACTCCGTCGGGTCGATTCACATCCTCAACAACGGTGACATCGGAAGCCAGGACTCGACCATTCTCAACATTCACTCGAGCCGGCGTCCGGCGATCATGTACAACCAGGATGCGTTCCACCAGACCAACGTCACCTCGGTGCTCAGCCTTGACGGCATGTCATCGCTGTTGTGGACGACGATCTCGGCCAACACCTTCTATACAAGCCCCGACGGTGCGAACTGGATCGCCACCGGGCGTGTCAACACCGGCTCGACCGCTACAGACGATGTGCTCGTCTACAACGGTCAGGTTGCGATTCAGGAAGGCATGCCCATCGGCTCATCGGGCATCAACATGGTTGCGGTGTTCGCCAGCGGCATTCTCTCCAACGGCGACTGGTATGCCCGCGGCAGTTGGTCCGGGGGCGTCTGGGCCGCCATCAACGGCGAAGTCGTCGCCAAGACCGGCGACCCGATTTATCCCGGCTCGTCGCTTGTGTGGGGTTCGTCGTTCTATTCGTTCGCGGCCAACACCAATGGTGACTGGGTGCTTTCGGGTCGCATCGTCGATCCTGACGCCACGGACGTTTCCAATGATGATCTGCTGGTGCTCAACGGCGAACGCATTGTGCTCCGTGAGGGTGACCCCATCGACCTCGACGGCAACGGCGTGTTTGATGACAATGTCTTCGTCGGCCGCGGCAACAACACCCTGTCGGCCTTCGAACCCAACGATATCAATATCGACAACAACGGCGACATTCTCATCTTCATCAACATTCGCGATGCGGCCGTCGGCGGGACCGACCTCAACTCTGACCCCGCCTTCGGCACCCCGCAGGCATTCCTGCGCATCTCGACCGCCTCGGCCCCCGGCTGCCCGGCCGACCTCTCCGGCTCGGCCGATCAGAATGACCCCGCCTACGGCGTGCCGGACGGCGTCGTCGATTCCAGCGACTTCTTCTACTACCTCGATCAGTTCGTGGGCGGCAATCTTGCCGTCGCCGATCTCACCGGCTCGTCCGACCCGAACGACCCGGACTACGGCGTTCCGGACGGCGTGATCGACGCCGCAGACTTCTTCTTCTTCCTCGATATCTTCTCCCTCGGCTGCCCGTAATGCCTTCAACCCGGTCGAGCGGGGAAATCCCTGTCGATCGGTAAAGACCTCGGATACCAGGCGCGGCACGCTTCGACTCTGAAGCGTGCCCGCCTTTTGTCTGTGCCCGACCCGCGTGCACTTGGCAGGCGACCGGCGATCCTTAGTCGAGCCGGTGCGGTGTGCGGGCCTGGGCTTTCATTTCTCGAAATCTTGGGTAGGCTGTCGCCATGAGTTCACGTCTGTTGTTCGGTTTGTACTCCTTCGTCGGACTTCTCGTGGGCGCGGTTGCCGTCGCGGGCCAGCCCACCAGCAATTCGGCGCTATCGCCTCCACCCAACGGCATGGTGAAGCAGCCGCCCGATCGATTCGTGCTGATCGGCGCGACAGCGCATGTGGCTCCGGGGGTTTCCATAGCCGACGCCTGGGTAGAGATTGCCCAAGGCCGTATTGTTTCGGTCACGGACGGAGCAGGACGCGACCCCGCCCGTATTGCGGGGGGCGCCCGCGTCATCGACTACACCGGTCGGCACATCTATCCCGGGTTTATCGATGCCTTTGTCGAGATCGATGTTCCCGCGCCCGCGGCCGATGCTCCTGGAACGCATTGGAACGGCGCGGTGATGCCTCAGCGCAGCGCCGTTCGTGCGCCGGGGCTGAATCGCGATGCCCGAGCCGGGCTACGGCGCGTGGGGTTTGTCGCGGCGAATCTCGTGCCGCGGGGCGGGGTTTTTCAGGGCAGCAGCGCCGTTGTCAGTCTGAATGACCCCAGCGATGACCGGAGCGACGCCCGGCCGCCGGTGTATCTCGCTTCGGCGATGCAGGTGGTGAGTTTCCAGACCGGATCATGGGATGGGGGGTATCCCGGGTCGCACATGGGAGCGGTTTCGCTGGTTCGTCAGACGCTGTCTGATGCCCACTGGTGGGCATCGCCCGGGCACAAAGAGCCGACGCCCGAGGTCTTCGCCCTGATCGGGGGCGAACGCGGGCCGGTCTTGATGTTCGATACGAACCACGAACTGAAGATCTTGCATGCCAGTTCGATCGCCCGCGAGTTTCGTCGTCGCGCGGTGATCGTGGGGAACGGCACGGAGTACAAGCGGCTCGCGGCGATCGCGCGCGACGGGAACCCGCTGGTGGTTCCGTTGCGTTTTCCCAAGGCGCCCGATGTTTCGAGCATCGGCCGCGCCGAGGCGGTCGAGCTTGAGGAGCTGATGTCGTGGGAGCAGGCGCCGACGAACCCGCGGCGGTTGCATCAGGCGGGGCTGAAGGTTGCGTTGACGTCGAGCAAGGTTCGCAACCGCAACGATTTTCTCTCGAATCTGCGCGAATCCGGAAAGCACGGGCTTACGCACGACGCAGCCCTGGCGATGCTGACGGCGCATCCTGCGGACATGCTCGGTGTGTCTGATGTTCTGGGGACGATCGAACGCGGCAAGGCGGCAAGCCTCGTGGTGATGGATGGCCCGCTGCTGGAGGCCAAGTCGAAGATCCTTGACGTGTGGACCGACGGCCGCCGACATGAGATCAACGCGGCCGAGCGGGACGATCTTGCCGGGGTGTGGGAACTTGCGACGCCGATGCGGCGCGAGCCGGCACGCCTGACGCTGAATCCTCGAGAGAAGAAGGCGACGTTTGAGTCTGGCCCGGAGGGCGAAGCCCCCAAGCTTGAGGCCAAGAATCTGAAGATCGAGGGCGAACGCCTGAGTTTCACACTCAGCGATGACGACGTGCCTTCGGTGATTGTCATCAGCGCGGTGGTGCAGGGCGGCGTGATGACCGGGTGGGTGCAGATCGGCAACGATCCCGGGTTCAGTTTCTCGGGGGGGCGGGTTGCCCCGTTGCCGGAGGAGCGCAAGAAGGCAGAAGAGCCTGAGGAGAAGCCTCAGGTTCCCGAGAGTTACGGCTATCCCTTCGGTCCGTATGCGCTGCTTGAGACCCCCTCGCAGGAGAGCGTGGTGTTCACCAACGCCGTGCTCTGGACCGCCGGGCCGCGCGGCGTCATCCAAGACGGGGCCGTCGCGATCAGTAACGGCAAGATTGTGTATGCGGGGCCTTCGGCTTCGCTCCCTCGGCTGGATGACCGCTATCGCACGGTTGATCTGGGGGGACGCCATATCACCCCGGGCATCATCGACACGCACAGTCATACCGGGACGTTCGCCTTCGGCGTGAACGAGGGGACGCAGGCGTGCACGGCAGAAGTGCGCATTGCCGATGCGGTCGACCCGGGTCACATCAACTTTTACAGACAACTCGCCGGGGGCATCACCACGGTGCAGACGCTGCACGGATCAGCGAACCCGATCGGCGGGCAGAGCCTCACGCAGAAGATTCGTTGGGGCGCCCACCACCCGCACGACATGCATTTCCAGGGGGCCGTGCCCGGGATCAAGTTCGCGCTGGGTGAAAACGTCAAGCAAAGCAACTGGGGCGACCGCTTCCGAACGCGTTACCCGCAATCTCGCATGGGCGTAGAAACCTACATCCGCGATCGTTTCCTGGCGGCCCGGGCGTATGACGCCGCACGCAGGGCGGGGGAGCAGCCGCGGCCGGACCTCGAACTGGAAGCCCTTGCCGAGATTCTTCGCGGAGAGCGTTGGATTCACTGTCACAGTTATCGGCAGGATGAAATCCTGATGCTCTGCCGCATGGCCCACGAGTTCGGTTTCCGCATCGGCACCTTCCAGCACGTGCTCGAGGGGTATAAGGTGGCCGAGGCGATCAAGGAAGCCGCGGTGGGGGCGAGCGGTTTCAGCGACTGGTGGGCGTTCAAGTGGGAGGTGTACGACGCCATTCCTTACGCCTTCACGCTGATGGCCCAGGCGGGCGTGAACGCGAGTTTCAATTCCGACTCTGATGATCTTGCACGCCGGATGAACACCGAGTCGTCCAAGGCGGTTCGATACGGCGGGTTGTCGGCGGATGACGCGATCAAGATGATCACCATCAACCCGGCAATTCAACTCGGCATCGATCGGCGAGTCGGTTCACTCGAAGCCGGGAAGGACGCCGACCTCGTGATCTGGTCGGGCGACCCATTGTCCACGCTGTCTCGGTGCGAGGCGACATGGATCGACGGCCGCGAGTATTACTCGATTGAGCGCGATGCGAAGCTTCGCGAAGAGGTCGCGGCTGAGCGCCTGCGCATCACGCAGAAACTGCTGGCTCGCCATCACAAGAAGAAGGAGAAGAAGGAAGAGCCTGCCGCCGACACCCCCGCCGAGGACGACACGCCCGCGCCGCCGCGCCGCTCGTTCGCCGAGCGTCGCCTGCTCGACCAGGTGCGCGAAGAGTATTTGTACTCCTTCGAACGAGGCGAAGACCTGATGCGCGGGCAGTGCGGTATCTGCGGCTGTTCGCACCTGTACGACGCCTTCATGCTGAGCAACCAGGAGTAACCCCGATGACGAGCATGCAACGTCTGCGATTTCTGCGGCGGGCGGCGGTGTTCGCCCTTGCCGGCTTCACCTCGGCGGCCGGCGCGCAGGATTTCACGCACAAGGCCCCAGCGCAATCGCGCCCGATCGCGATCGTCGGGGGAACGGTGCATCCGGTGAGCGGGCCTTCCATACCGAACGGGCACGTGGTGTTCGACAACGGCCGCATCACGGCGGTGGGGCCGGGTGTGCCGCGACTCGGCCAGGATGTCGAACGGATTGACGCAACGGGTTTGCACATCTATCCCGGGCTGTTCGGCGCAATCACTGACATGGGTTTGAACGAGGTTGCCTCGACACGCGCCACCATTGATGTTCGTGAAGTGGGCGACTTTACGCCCGAGGTTCGCGCGGCCGTGGCGGTCAACCCCGACTCAGCCCATTTCCCGGTGGCGCGGAGCAACGGCATTCTGACGGTCGGCGTCGTGCCCACGGGCGGCCGCGTTGCCGGGCGTGCGGCGGTCATGCGCGTTGACGGCTGGACATGGGAAGACAAGACCGTGCTCGAGAACGCGGGTCTTGTCGTGGTCTTTCCCAGGGTGCGGCCCGTGACGGATTGGTGGATGAACCGCTCGGAAGAAGACCAGTTGAGGGACATCGCCGCCGATCGGCGAACGATCGATACGTATTTCGATCAAGCGCAGGATTATGTCCGCCAGCGTGCTGCCGATCCTGCACGCCCGGTTGATCAGCGTTTTGAAGCGATGCGGCCGTTTCTGCCCGATGCATCGGGCAAGCCGGCGCAACGACCGATTCTGCTGTACGCCTCGGATGTCGACCAGATCGCCCAAGGGATTGCCTGGGCGCTCGATCGCGGGTTGAGGCCGATTCTTGTCGGAGGGCGTGATGCGCCGATGGTCGCCGAACTGTTGAAAACCAACGACATTCCGGTGATCGTGACCGGCACGTTCGGGTTCCCGCGCCGAGCCGACAGCCCGCACGACGATGCGTTCACCCTGCCGCTGCGCCTGGAGGCCGCGGGAATTCGCTGGTGTCTGGCCAGCGGTGACGAGACGGCCAACGAGCGCAACTTGCCTTATCAGGCCGCGAAAGCGGTCGCGTACGGACTCAGCGTCGATCGGGCGATTCGAGCGATCACGCTCAGCCCGGCAGAGATTCTGGGGGTGGGTGATCGGCTCGGATCGCTCGAACAAGGCAAGAGCGCCACGCTGATCGTGACTACGGGCAACCCGCTGGAGATCACCAGCGATGTGCGCATGGCGTTTGTGGACGGGCGGCGCATTGATCTGTCAAACAGGCAGATCAAACTTTTTGAGAAGTATCTTGAGAAGTATCGTCAACTCGGCCTGATCGGAAGGTAGCAAAATCATCGAAGGCGCACGGCACGCTGCAGGATGATCGGCTCGATGGGCACATCAGCCATGTCGCGTTCGGGCACGGCGTGCGTGGGCGCCGCGGCGATGGCGTCGACGACTTCCATGCCGCTTTTGACCCTTCCGAAGACGGCGTAGCCGGCGCCGCCGCTGACTTCTCTTGGCGTGTCGAGCCGGGTGTTGTCGGCGAGGTTGATGTAGAACTGGCGTGTGGCGCTGTCGGGGTCGGTGTCGCGGGCCATGCCGACCGAGCCGCGGATGTTCTTAAGGCCGTTGGTCCATTCGTTTGTGATTTTCGGATCGATATCCGTGCCGTTTCCTTCGAGAATGGCGCGGTTGGCCAAGTCGGGGTTGTGCCCGCCGGACTGAATGACAAAGCCGGGGATGACGCGATGGAAGATGACGCCGTCGTAGCGTCCTGATTCGACGTAGGTAAGGAAGTTGGCGACTGAGATGGGCGCATGGGCCACGTCGAGTTCAAGGTCGATGTCGCCCATGGAGGTGACAAGGCGGATGACCGGGCCTGCGGGCGTCTGCGCGGCGGTTGTGGTGCGAGGGCAGGCGCAGCAGGCGGAGAGGGTCAGGGTGAAGAGAAGAAGGAATGTGCAACGCATCATCGGCTCCTGATTGGGCGAAAGCGGGGTGACTGCCCGATCTCTAAGAGGATAGCGGTTCTTTGAACAGCGTTATGTAGGCTGACGATGCCGTGGGAAGACCGGAACGTCATGCGAGCAGAAACAAGAGCAAGTGCCAAGGCGGGTGACCAGTGTGCCTACGGTGCCGATCGGCGTGCAGATAGCTCGTGTAGCCCATTGCGGTAGTCGCCGGTTGCTCATGGCGCAGGAGGGACAATCACGACCGGCTGCTCCCACACGTTGTTGTCGGGGTTGATGTCGGGCAGCAGTTCGCGCGGGTCGACGATGATGCGAACGATCGTGCGGCCGTCGGTGCGCACGCGTGTCACCCAGCGGTTGGTCGTGTACCATGCCTCAACCGGCAGCATGTGCCGGCGGACTGAGCCGTCGGCGAAGAAAACGTCATACTCGAGGGGCATCACCAGTTCGCGGAGGTTCTCGAAGGTGACCAGCATGTCGCCGGTCGGGTTGCCGGCACGATCACGCTCCGGCTCGACTGCGGTTACGGCCTGGTCGAGCAGCCCTGTTTCATAGAACCACCCGCGCCAGAACCATGTCAGGTCTTCGCCCGAAGCATCCTGCATGCACCGAAAGAAGTCTTCAGGCTGCGGGCTTTTGAAGGCCCACTCGCGGATATAGCGCCTGAAGGCGAAATCGAAGCGTTCCGGCCCGAGGATGTACTCGCGGAGCATCACGAGGCCGACGGCTGTCTTGGCATACATCAGCATGCCGAGTGCCCCGGGCCGCACCTGGTCAGAGGGCGTCATCAGCGGTTGTTGATCATCGCGCAGCATCGAGGGAACGAAGGGGCGCGCATTGCCCCGGCGCGGTTCGTCATCGGGATAGCGTTCGAGCGTCGAGTAGTAGTTGATGAACGTGGTCAAGCCCTCGTCCATCCATGCATACCGCTTCTCGTCGGTATTCACGATCATCGGGAACCAATTGTGCCCGATCTCGTGCGTGGTGACGCCGTACAGCCCGCGCTCGTTCCGCCGCTCGCGGCAGAAGACGATCATGGGATATTCCATGCCTCCCACGATGCCGTTGACGTTGATCGCGGTCGGATACGGATACTCAAACCAGCGTGCGTTGTATCCCTCGATCGCAAACCGCAGCATGTCGGTGCTCTGTCCCCACAGGGGCAGCGCCTCAGCCGGATAGAACGAATGCACCAGCGTTCGCACGCTCGAATCGTGCACTGTCGCGGCATCCCAGATGAAGGCCTCGCTGCTCGCCCATGCAAACGTGCGCACATCGTGCGCTTTGAAATGCCAGGTCAGCGGTCCGGCGCCTGCCGGGCGGCTTTGGGGGTCACCGACTTCATCGGCGCTGCGAACGAGCACCGTGCGCGAAGTCCGCCTTGCCTGTTCAAGCCGGGCGGTCTGCGCGGGTGTCAGCACCTGCGCTTCATTCTGAAGCACCCCCGTCGCGGCGACGAGGTGGTTCCGCGGCACGGTGATGAACACTTCGTATGTCCCGAAATCGGTAAAGAATTCTCCTTGGCCGAGATAAGGAAGATGATTCCATCCGTGAACATCGTCATATTTACAGATCGCGGGGAACCATTGCGCGATCTGGAAAATCGTGCCTTGCTCCACGCGCTCGATGCCCAGGCGGTCTGAGCCGTACGCCGGAATCTCGAAAGTGAACTCAAAGGCCAGGCGAATGATGCCCCCGGGTTGCAGCGGCTCGGCAAGATCAATCCGCCCCACGGTGTCGAACACGTTCATGTCAAGGATCGCCGGCTCGATCGGCCCGGCATTCGGCCCGACGAGATCCTGCCATGAAACGGTCTCGGGCTGCACGAGCGTGCGGTTGTCGTTCGGCGCAGGTCTCGATTCGCTCGGCCGCTCGCCCGTGCGCAGTTCGACCACCGGGCCGAGAATCAGGCCCCCTTCATGATCGTCCCGATTGCCGAAACGCCCGCCGGGGCGTGTCAGCCGCGCGCCCTTGCTCATCGGGTGGAATAGATTCTGCTCAAGGTGCACCCAGATGTAATCGAGTCGATCGGGCGAATGGTTGGTATAGGTCACCACCTGCCGACCGCTCAATCGCCGGTGCTCCGCGTCCAGTTCGACGGCAATGACATAATCAGCCGTGTTTTGCCAATAGGCATGCCCAGGTACGCCGCTGGCGAGCCGTGCATCCGTCGGGGGGCGCCAAGGCAGAGGCGCAAACATCGCTCCGGGTGTCGCGGCGGGCCGCGCTGCCTGAAGCGCCGGCTCGCCGAGCGGCGCTTCACTCGGCCCTGGCCCGCTCGCGGGTCGATGTGCGCACGCCGCAAGCACCACCGAGATACCCACGAGTGCTGAGGAAAGAAGACGTCTGCAAGAGGTCAGCGGCATCCGGATGCTCCATCCCGGGGCGGCTCCCGGGGGAGACGATCGTACCTGAGGACCGGACGGCGTGAAGGACCGGAAGTCTCCGGCCCGGCCTGAGTTCCTGTTGAGGATCGAGTCGGGCACATCATGGCTCTTCCGGTCGCAAGGGTCGTTTGAGCCTGTCAGGTCGGCTCGGCACCCTCCTAGAATCCCCGGTTCCACGAGGGCGACTGGGTAAGAGCCATGAAGTGCGATCATTGCAACAACCCGGCCATCACCCACGAGGTCACCATCCAGGGCGGCAAGAAGATCGAGCGTCACCTCTGCAAAGAGTGCTCCAAGAAGCACAACATCGATCCCGCGCCTACCAACGCGGTCAACCAGATTCTCAGCAACATCCAGGCCATGCAGGGCCTCGTTGTGCCCGGGGCGCGCAAGGGTGCGGCTGAGCAGGCTCGGCCGCTCAAGTGCGAAGCCTGTGGCATGACCTTCGCCGACTTCAAACAACACGCACTCCTGGGGTGCCCCGAGTGCTATGTGCAGATGGAGTCGCAACTCGGTCCCATCATCGAGCGCGCCCACGAAGGGGCGACCCACCACGTCGGCAAAATCCCCCGCCGCGCGCTCGAAGCCTCGCGCGAGGGCGGCGGCAGGCGCACGGTCGAGGCGATCCTCGGCAGCGCCCGCGAGCGAGCAGAACGCGTGTCGATGCTCCGCCGCCAGCTTGAAGAGGCGATCCGTGCCGAGCAGTACGAACGGGCCGCACGCATCCGTGATGAAATGCGCTCACTCGGCGAAGCCGAGGCCGAGGAGAACCCGGCATGAGCACAGACGCCCCCGGCCGCGGCCCCGATGGGCAGGGTCAGGTCCGACAGATCGATCTGCATCGCTCGCGGGTCGAGTGGCTCCGCGGCGAAGGACGCCTCAGCGATGTGGTGCTCAGTTCGCGCGTCAGGCTCGCGCGCAACCTCGCCGGGTTCCCCTTCCCCAACCGCGCCAGCCGATCAGACAGAGTCTGCGTGCTCGATCTCTGCCGCGATCGAATTCTCAACGCCGGCCTTGCCGAGCGCATGCTCTGGATCGACCTGCACCATGCCGCGCCGATCGATCGATCGCTCCTCGTCGAGCGGCACCTCATCAGCAAGCAGCACGCCAAGGGCAAGCTCGGGGTCGCCAGCGGCGGACCCGAAGAACCTCGCGGCGTGGCCGTCGCCATGCCCCACGAACAGCTCAGCATCATGGTGAACGAGGAAGACCATCTGCGCATCCAGGTCATGCGCACCGGGTTCGATCTTGCCGATGCGCTCCGCGAAGCCGACGAAGTCGATGACAAGATCGAGCGCCGCCTCGATTATGCCTTCAGCCCTCGCTTCGGCTATCTCACCGCATGTCCGACAAATGTCGGCACGGGGGCGCGCTTCAGCGTCATGCTCCACCTGCCCGCCCTCAAAATGGCCAACGAAATTGACAAGGTCAAGCGCGCCGCCGGCGATATGGCCCTGGCCATCCGCGGGTTTTACGGCGAAGGGTCCGAGGCCGTCGGCGATTTCTATCAGCTCTCCAACCAGACAACCCTGGGCAAGGCCGAGCATTTCCTGCTTCACGATATGGAGCACGAAATCATCCCCCGCGTCGTCGAATACGAACGCCTCGCCCGAAGGCAGCTCGTCGAGCGGCGGGGCGATCTCGTCGCCGATCAGGCCTATCGAGCACTCGGTGTTCTGCGCCACGCACGGCTGATGTCCTCCGAAGAAGCCATGGAATGCCTCAGCCGCGTACGGCTTGGGGCGGTCCTCGGCCTGATGCCCGGCATCGACCATCAGCATGTCACGCACCTCATGCTGGTCATCCAGCCCGCCCACTTGCAGCGGCTCGCCGGGCGCGAGATGAACCAGGCCGAACGCCGCGCCGGGCGCGCTGACCTCCTGCGGCGGGAGCTTGCCTCGGTTACCTGATCCAGCGTGACTGTCAGGAAGATGGGGATATTTCCCTCTAAATATCCTAATATGCGATAACGGCGCGTCCGCGAGTGGGGTAAAATGCTCACTGCTGGGTTCTCATGGGAAAGGAGATTCCCACGAACGCCGCCGATACCACGCCACGAAGCATGTCACTCGAAGCATTTCGGGTGCTTGAGCAGCCAGGTATGGCGGCGATCGCTCGGGATCTTGACATGCGTGTCCTCTGGACGAACGACGAGTTCGCCCGGCAGAACGGCAAAACGCCGGCGGAGATGCTCGGGACGACCCTTCATGACATCCTCCCCGCACCTTTGGCTGAGGAACGGATCCGGATGATGGAGCCGGCGATCCGGGGCGAACGTGTCGTCGCGTACTTTCAATTGTGGAAGGGCAAGCGATATCTGACGCGGGTGTGGCCGCTCGATCCGGCGTCGTTCGGTGTCCCGGGCATCTTTGTTGTGCTTGCCCCTTGGCAGGCGGAAGTCGAGAACACCCCGTACGAAGACCTGCCGATCGTGGCGTCGCCCGAACTTGCGGAACTGACCGTGCTCAGTCGGCGCGAGTTGGAAGTGCTTTATCAACTCGCGCTCGGCATGTCGGCGAAGGATATCGCCTCCAGGTTCTTCCGATCCGTCAGCACGATCGAGCGGCACATCGAGTCGATTCATGCCAAACTCGGGTTCAGCAACCGTGCCGAGGTTGTGCGGTTCTTTGTCGAGCGCGGGTTGCTGGCATTTTCCGAAGCGCAATGGCAGCGGTTCATCCAGGAGCATCAAGGCTGAGGGTCGGTCGCCGTGTAAATCGTGGTTCTCTCACGATGCAGGGAAAGGCAACGTCATGTGTTCTCATGCGTCCATGCGTGTTCCCGTCATGTCACCGGAGTTGTTCGCACCGTTCGATGGCATCCAGGATGTCTTTGCCATGGCGCGCGACGAGAACCTCCGCCTGCTCTGGGCGAACGAAGAGTTTTTACGCTTCCTCGGCCAGACGCTTGAGCAGGCCCTCGGCACCGACCTCACGCCGCATTTCCCGGCCGCGTTCGTGCAGGATCGCATCGAACGGCTCGGGCCGGCGATACGGGGTGAATCGACCGTCGCGTATTACCAGTTATTGCGCGGGCAGCGCCGGTTCACACGCGCGTGGCCGCTTGATCCTGATTCATTCGGATGCAGAGGGGTGTTCATTCTCATCACCCCTGCGCTCGAAGCCCCGGCGATGGAAGAGGGCGATCTGTTTCCGGTTGCCGGTCAGGCCGATTACCACGATCTCGAGGTGCTCAGCGATCGCGAACTCGAAGTGCTCTACCACCTTGCGACGGGGCTTTCGGCCAAGGAAATCGCGGCAAAACTCTTTCGGGCGCCCAGCACGATTGAGCGGCACATCGAGTCGATTCACGCCAAACTCGGGTTTTCGAATCGGGCTGAACTTGTCCGATTTGTCGTCGAGCGCGGGCTTCTGGGGTTTACGCCCGAAGAGTGGACGCTCATGATTGAATCGACACGAAAATAAGCGGCACGTCTTCGGCGGCACGCGGTTCTGGGTGCATCTCCGTATATCAGCCTTGATCGAAACATGTTCGGTCGGCGCATTTTTGATTTTTTCCGTCTGTCCTGCGCTCTGTACCCTACGCTGACACGCGATCGCGTCAGGGGGCAACCGAATGACAGACGACGAGGGCGGCATACGCCCGGTTTCCATCTCGCCTGCGGTGATCGAGCGCATCGTCACGCCCGGCGTCTGCGCGGTCGTGCGGGACGACCGGCTCAGGCTCGTCTGGTGCAACGATGAATATGCTCGGGCGCACGGTTCATCACGCGATCAACTCCGTGGTTCACTGCTGACCGATATTCATCCGAAGGCCCAGGCCGAGGAACGCGCGCGTCTGTTTGAGCCTGCCCTGCGAGGCGACCGTGTCGTCGATTATGTGCAACTCTGGAAGGGCAAACGCTATCTCACCCGCGTCTGGCCGCTCGATCCTGCATCCTTCGGCACGCCCGGCATCTTCATCACCATGTCGCCCTGGTTCAGCGGCGACACCGATGCACGCTTTAACGACATCCCCATCGCGAGCGCGGGCGAACTCGCCGACCTTCAGACGCTGAGCCGCCGCGAGCTGCAAGTGCTCCACCCGCTGGCGCACGGCCTCTCCGCCAGAGAGATCGCCGAACGTCAAGGGCGTTCGGTCAGCACCGTCGAACGCCAGATCGAGTCCATCCACGCCAAACTGCGCCTTTCCAACCGGGCCGAGGTTGTCCGGTTCGTCGTCGAACGCGGCCTCCACGGTTTCACCGAAGAACAGTGGAGCCGCTTGATCAGCATCTCCGATTCCTAACCTCGTAGTCCGAATCTGCTCTTTCCCGTTTGACCCGACCATCTGTCCGGGCAACGATCGGTCTGGTTCAATCCGGGCCGATCAAAGGGAGCGCATGGCCAGACAGGACGATAAATTCACCATGGAAGCCGTGGTCGTTGAGGCCCTGCCCAACGCCATGTTCAAGGTTCGCCTGCCCAACGAGCAGAAAACCGAGATCCTCGCCTACGTCTCCGGAAAAATGCGCAAGCACTTCATCCGTATTCTCCCCGGCGACACCGTCACCGTCGAAATGAGCCCCTACGACCTGACCAAGGGGCGCATCACCTTCCGCGGCCGCTGATTGGCTGATCAATTGCCGATCGCGCCACTTCCCCTCGCCTGACGCGCCAACTCGTCCAGACGCGCCTTGGCCGTCTCGGCCATGGATGGATTGCGCGTTGTCCGAAGCATCCCCGAAACGGTCGAGGCGCCGAGACGGTCGGTAAACCCGCTCGTTCCGGCCTCGAACCGCACTGTCCCCCCCGCAAGCCGCGCCCGAAGTTCCGAAGCGCCGATCGAATTCTCGGGGATGACAAACCCGCCTCCCGCATACACCCCGATCTGGCCCGAACTGACGATGACATGCGTTACCGCCGCGTTGAACGCGTCGGTGTCGATCGGCGTGCGCCCGGCACGCGGAACCACGAAAACGTGAATTCGCACCAGGTGTCCCGAAACGCCGGCCAGTGATGCCCCAGGGCGCAGCGCGGCGGGCGGCAGGTCGGTCAGGTAGAGATCAAAAGTGTTCGCATCCGAGACCGAGTAAAAACGCGAGACCAGCGAGGGGCGAAGTTCATCACTGGTGGTGATGCTCGCCAGGCGATACGGCCGGGCCACGGTGCTGCAACCCGGCAACCAAGTGCCCGCGAGCGCGATCAGAACCAGACAGCCCAAGGCCCGTCGCCATGCGACCCTCGAGCGGCACGAAACAGGAGCCGGCACATCCATTGAGGGCCATCCTAGCGAAATAACACCGACTTCGGGTCTGCGTCGCTCCTCGGGCATACATAGGTAAAATGACCCAGTGGCCTCTTGCTGCGGCATGAGGCTGCCCTGCACCTGGGGGTTTCCCTGAAATGCACGCGAGGAGGCAGGTCTGCCGCGTCGAGTTCATCCCGCAGGAACAAATCGAGCGGCTCGGGCGTCTGAAAGAGCAGGGAGGGGATGCGCGCACCGCGCGTTGGGTATGCTCGATCGTCGGCGCCCAAATGCAAAGGGTACTTCCATGACTTCTTGCCTGCGTAGTTGTGCAGTCCTCGCGCTCATGAGCTTCCCTGCCTGCGCCGGGCCGGGCGTTGTGGTCGGTGGCCCGAAATTCGGGAATTCCCCCCAGAGTTGGAACGCCCCGATCCGCTATACGACTTCTCCGGTTGTCACGCAGCCGGTGGTGCGGCCGCCGCGGCACTGTGTGCCGCGGGTCATCCGGCCAGTGCCGGTGATCACGACCGGCTCGGGGTTGTCGATTCGGGGTCAATACCAGGGCGACAAGTGGAGCGTGGGGGTTCACCTTGGTGACCAAGTGATCTCGAAGCCATGTCCCGAGACTCCGACAGCCATCTATTGGCCTTATCGGACGTATCGATCAGGCTGGCCGGTTCGGGGCTGGTACGACGGCTACTCCTACGCAGGCCTGAATGCGCCGTACTACGCGACGCCGGTGACCTATGCGCCGCAGTGGGGGGTTCAACCCATGGTGATGGCGGCACCGACGCCTGCGCCTCCGGCACCTCCGCCTGTTCCCCCCACGCCGCTTGAAGAGGCTCGGTCGCACTTGGCCGCGGGGGAGACAGAGCGTGCCATCACGTTCTATCGCGATCATCTACGTGAAAACCACCAGGATTCGCGGGCTTTGCGCGAGTTGGGTTTGGCGTTGTTAGAGGCCGGGCGACTTGCCGACGGCATTGCGGTCATCCGCGAGGCGTACACCATGAACCCGACGCTTGCAGATGAATCCTTTGATACTTCAGTGCTTGGGCGGCGGGGGGGTGATCGCCTGGCAGCGCTGGTGCGGCGGGTTTCGGCCTATGCCAATGCCGGGGAGAGCGCTTCGCCGTGGCTGGCGTTGACGGTGGTCATGCAGGCCCAGGGGCGAGACCGGATCGCCCTGCTCAACATGCAGAAGGGGGTCGAGCGCGGGCTTGACGACTTCATTGCTCAGCCACTCGGCGATGCGTTGCGCCGCCGGGCATTCGGCCGATAACAGGGCGTGGCGGCCTAGAGAAAACCCCGGCGCGTGTTCCGGTTCGGGTTCGAACCGTTCCGAGGTGTTGCCTTTGTCGGGCTTGTCTGCAACCGACGGATGGGCCTATGCTTCTCTCCCCGCCAAACGGTTGCGGCGGGCGACAACTGAACTGCAAACCGTTTGACCACCGAGCCGGCCCGTCGCCTTGGCCGCGACGGGCTTGGGGGCAAGGCTTCACGGCCGGTGGGAGGTGGAGGACCGATGGCCAAGAAAGAAGTAACGCACGTATTCAAGATCATGGCCCCGGGGGGCAAGGCTACGCCTGCGCCGCCGCTGGGTCCGGTGCTCGGCTCGAAGGGTGTGAACCCCGGGCAGTTCATTCAACAATTCAACGCGGCGACGGCCAAGCTTGACGGCCGAGTTGTGGCGTGCATTGTCACGGCGTTCAGCGATCGTTCTTTCACGTTTGAAGTGAAGAGTTCGCCGGCCGCGGTGCTGATCAAGGACGCGTTGAAACTTGAGAAGGGATCGGGCGAGCCGAACAAGAACAAGGTCGGCAAGTTGACGCGAGCGCAGGTCGAGGCGATCGCCAAGGAAAAGGCGGCGGACTTGACCAGCGGTTCGATGGAAGCGGCCATGCGGATCATCGAGGGCACGGCCCGTTCGATGGGCGTGACGGTGGAGAACTGAACATGCCCAAGAACACACGTCGTCGTCGTGAGAATTCCAAGTTGGTTCCCTCTGCCGCTTTGCCGTTGTCCGAGGCCGTGGCGGCCCTGAAGCAGTTCAAGCCGGCGAAGTTCGATCAGTCGGTGGATATCTGCATGCATCTGGGCGTGGACCCGAAGCAGGCGGACCAGATGCTTCGCGGATCGGTGAGCCTTCCGAAGGGCATCGGCAAGACGAAGCGCGTGGTGGTTTTCTGCCCGGGCGACCAGACCAAGGCGTGCCTGGATGCCGGCGCGGTGAAGGCCGGCGGCGAGGATCTTGTCGCCGAGATCGAGAAGGGCTGGATGGATTTTGACGTCGCGGTTGCTTCGCCCGAGATGATGCGGGTGATCAGCAAGCTCGGCCGCGTGCTCGGCCCCAAGGGCCTGATGCCTTCGCCGAAGGCGGGCACGGTGACCAAGGATCTCGTGACGGCGGTGAAGGAGTATTCGGCGGGCAAGGTCGAATATCGCACCGACGCGGGCGGGAACGTTCACGCCGTGGTCGGGAAACTGAGTTTCCCGGAGTCGGACCTAGTCGAGAACGCGGAATACTTCATTCACGCGATCGAGCGGGCCAAACCCGCCGCCGCGAAGGGCACGTACATCAAGCGGATCACCATCAGCGGGACCATGACGCCTGGTATCCAGATCAAGCACGTTGAGGCGGCCGCGACGGCGGTCTGAGCCGCGGGAGTCTGATTCATGTCGAAGTCAG
This sequence comes from Phycisphaeraceae bacterium, assembly GCA_019636695.1. Taxonomy (GTDB): domain Bacteria; phylum Planctomycetota; class Phycisphaerae; order Phycisphaerales; family UBA1924; genus JADLCM01. The sequence goes on along the minus strand of JAHBXD010000002.1, from coordinate 322,652 downwards.
TCAAAGGAATCGTGATGCGGGACTACCGCGATCGCCTGGACGGCCAGGAGAACGCGGTGATGCTCTCGCTCCGCGGCGTGAAGGGCATCGCCACGACGAAGCTTCGCTCGGACCTTGCAAAGAAGGGCATCCGGGTTGTCGTCGTGCGGAACTCGCTTGCGCGCAAGACGTTTGAAGGTTCGGCGCTCGGCGTCATGTTCGACGGCATCAAGGGCCAGAGCGCCCTGGCCTTCGGCGGCAACTCGGTCGTCGAGGTGGCGCGCGAAATCGTCGAGCTGATGAAGACCAACCAAGAGATCGAGCTGAAGGCGGCGGTGCTCGATGGGCAGGTCTTCCGCGGGGCGGCGGGTGTTGAGCAGTTGAGTAAGTTCCCGACGCGCGAAGAGGCGATTGCCAAGGCCGTGGCTTTGGTGATCGGCCCGGCGCAGAAGTTGGTGGCGGCGGTCAAGGGGCCTGGCGCCAAGATCGGCGGGATCGTGGCGACGATCAAAGACAAGTTGGAGAAGGGCGAGGCGATCGCGCCCGTTTCCTGATCGGCGCGTTTCGAAGTTGGAAGCATCTCGGCGTCGAAGCGCCGTGAAGAGACCATTGACCTGCAACTGGCCCCGGAGGGCGATCGGCCCGGGGTTAAAGCGCTGAGTGGTTCGGCCCCTCTTGCAGGATTGGAGCCGGGAGAAGGCAGCGGCCTTGTTCGGGCGACCCAAGGGAAACCCTTGGGCAAGTTAGAGAAAGCGGTGAAGCATGTCCGAAACGAAGACTTTCGATGCGAAAGTGACCGACCTGGGCGACAAGCTCGCGGGCCTGACCTTGAAGGAGGCCGTGGATCTCGCGGACTACATGAAGGAGAAGTACGGCATCGAGGCCGCGGCTGGCGGCGCGGTGGTGATGGCTGCGGCAGGTGGCGGCGGCGGCGGCGCCCCGGCGGCGGTCGAGCAGACCGAGTTCGATGTGGTGCTGAAGGCTCCGGGCGGGAACAAGATCAACGTGATCAAGGTCGTCCGCGAGGCGACTGGCCTGGGCCTGAAGGAAGCCAAGGATCTGGTTGACGGCGCTCCCAAGCCTGTGAAGCAGGGCCTGGGCAAGGAAGAGGCCGACAAGCTGGCTGACCAGTTGAAGGCCGCCGGCGCCGAGGTTGAGATCAAGTAAGCGAGTAACCGCTCCCGGGCCGGGTGAAGCCCGGCCCGGCGAGCGGGTTCGTTTGTCAGGGGTGCGTCAGGAGGCGCGCCCTTTTTCGCCGCGCCCGGGGCGGGTGTGGACGCGGGCCATTCTGGTGTGTACACTGACGGATTCGCCTTGAAACCCGTGGAACAGGGCCATCGCTGCAACTGCAGTCCGAGTTCGGGCCACGTTGACCGACGCGCTCAGCGTCGGCGCGGTTGTCCATTGACATTTTGTGAGTGAGGAAGCTGATGCCTGCGACGAAGGTGCGCCACTTCACCGCTCGGAAGAGCACGATCCGTGACTTCACCAAGCGTGGGGACGCGGTGGCGGTCGGGGATCTGACGATTGTGCAGTCGGCATCGTACGAGCGATTTCTCCAGCTTTCGCGCGGTCCGCACGATCGCGACCTGAACCTGGGGCTGGAGGCTCTGCTGCGCGAGGTCTTCCCGATCGAGAGTTACGACGGGAAGATGCGGCTGGAGTACCAGTATTACCTGCTGGAGGAGCCGCGGTACACCTCGGACGAGTGCCGTGAGCTACGGCTGACGTACGCGCGTCCTTTCAAGGTGTGCCTGCGTCTGCGCCGTGAGACGCACGGGGATCTTCCGGAGGAGGAGGTCTATCTCGGCGAGTTCCCGGTGATGATGGGCGGGGGCGAGTTCATCGTGAACGGCGCCGAGCGGGTGATTGTGAGCCAGTTGCACCGCTCGCCGGGCGTGGATTTCTCGATCGTCTCGAGCGAAGCGGACCGTCCGCTGCACGCGGCCCGGATCATCCCGGAGCGCGGGAGCTGGATCGAGCTGGAGGTGAACAAGAAGGACGCGCTGGCGATGCGGATCGACCAGTCGTCCAAGCTCGCGGCGACGACGTTCCTGCGCTGCCTGCTGTTTCTCCAGCAGAAGGATGCGTATATCCAGGAGCACACCCCCGCGGGCGAAGCGCCGACCGAACAGGTGCTTGAAGCGGCGATCACCAACGCCATTCCCGTGGCGGAGACGGACTATCTGCTCTCGATTTTCTACGAGGTGAACGAGATTCCGGCGGAGAAGATCCGGCCGGAGCATTACGCGGCGGCGGCGATCATCGACACCGAGACGGGTGAGGAGTTGGTGCACGTCGGGCGTCAGATCGGCGAGGAAGGCGCAGCGAAGATCGCGGCGTCGAGCCTGAAGAAAGTGCGGGTTGTGCAGAACCCGCAGGACACGCTCATTCTGAACACGATCGCCGAGGATAAGCACGAGCAGTTTGAAGCGGACGCGGCGTATGAGTGGGCGCTGCTGAAGGTCTATTCGAAATTGCGCCCGGGCAACCCGCCGCAGATCGACAAGGCCGAGCAGTTGTTCCGTGAGAAGTTCTTTGACGAGAACCGGTATCGTCTGGGCCGGGTGGGTCGCTTCCGCATCAATCGGAAGTTCAACACGGACACACCTGAAGACCTGATGTTCATCACGCCGACGGATTTCCTGGAGGTGGTGAAGTATCTGCTTGACCTGCGATCGAACCGGGTTGATCCGGAGACGGGGCGGCCGGTTGCGCAGGTGGACGACATCGACCACCTGGGGAATCGTCGTCTGCGCACGCTGGATGAACTGGCGGTAGACGAACTGCGCAAGGGGTTCCTGAAGCTGAAGCGCACGGTGCAGGAGCGCATGAGCGTGAAGGAGCCTGATGAGATCACCAAGATCGCCGATCTGGTGAACAGCAAGAGCATCAGCAGCGCGATCGATTTCTTCTTCGGGCGGAGCGAACTGAGCCAGGTTGTGGACCAGACCAATCCGCTTTCAAGCCTGGTGCATGAGCGGTGTCTTTCGGCGCTGGGTCCGGGCGGGTTGAACCGCAAGCGGGCGGGGTTCGAGGTGCGCGACGTGCACATTTCGCACTACGGCCGCATCTGCCCGATTGAGACGCCCGAGGGAACGAACATCGGCCTGATCAGCCGCATGGGCATTTTCTCGATGGTGGATGAGTACGGATTCCTGCGGACGCCGTATCGCATCGCCAAGGGCGGGAAGGTGACCGAGGAGATTACGTATCTTCGCGCGGACGAGGAGATGCGATCGGTGCTGGCGCCGGCGGACACGATCGAGCCGGCGACGGGCAAGCTGCGATCGGGGATGATTCTGGCGCGGGTGCAGGGTGAACTGACGGAAGTGGACTCGAAGCAGGTCGAGTACATCGATGTCAGCCCGAAGCAGATTGTGGGTGTTTCGGCGGCGTTGATTCCGTTCCTGGAGCACGACGACGCGAACCGCGCGCTGATGGGCAGCAACATGCAGCGGCAGGCGGTGCCGCTGATCCGCGTTGAGCCGCCGTGCGTGGCAACGGGGATGGAAGGCCCGGTGGGGTATAACTCGGGCATGGTGGTGAAGGCGAAGAACGCCGGCACCGTGACCTATGCCGATGCCGAGCGGATCATCATCGATAATGCCGACGAGTATGTGCTGCGGAAGTTTGTCGGGTTGAACGAGCGGACGTGCCTGAACCAGCGCCCGGTGGTGCGCCCCGGCCAGCAGGTGACCAAGGGGCAGGTGATCGCCGACGGAGCGAGCACGCGCAGCGGCGAACTGGCGATCGGCCGGAACGTGCTCGTGGCGTTCAACACGTTTGACGGATACAACTTTGAAGACGCGATCGTGATCAACGAGCGCGTGGTGAAAGACGACGTCTTTACGTCGATTCACATTGATGCGTATGACGTCGAGATTCGCGAGACCAAGCTCGGCCGGGAGGAGTTCACGCGGGACATTCCGAATGTCAGTGAGAAGATGCTGCGCAATCTCGATGAGAACGGGATTATTCGCCTGGGGACGCGTGTCGGCCCGGGCGACATTCTCGTGGGGAAAGTAAGCCCGAAGAGCAAGACCGAACTGACGCCCGAAGAGAAACTGCTGCATGCGATTTTCGGCCGGGCGGGCGAGGATGTGAAGAACGATTCGCTCGAGGTTCCCGCGGGGGCCGAGGGCATCGTGATCGGGGCACGGAAGTTCAGCCGCCGCGGCCACCTGACTGAAGCGCAGAAGAAGCAGCTTGACAAGCAGATTGAGATCTACCAGAAGGAGATGGACGAGAAGGCCATCAAGCTGTTCAAGGAAATGACCGGCAAGATCGCGGAGGTGACCGGGTCGGAGATGGTTGACCCGATGACCCGCCAGAAGGTGGGCGCGAGCGATATTCCGGAAGTTATTCTTGAACAGATCAAGACGTTCGACATCAAGTGGATCAAGGGCAGCAAGGAATCGCGGACCGATGCGGAGAAGATTTATCGGCAGTTCTGGCCGCGACTGGAGGCCGTGGAGAAAGAGAAGACCCGTAAGGTCAACCACATGAAGCGCGGCGATGAGCTGCCGACGGGCGTGCTGGAGATGGTCAAGGTCTATCTGGCGACGAAGCGGCACCTCTCTGTGGGCGACAAGATGGCCGGCCGGCACGGAAACAAGGGTGTGATCGCGCGCATTGTGCCCGAGGAAGACATGCCTTTCATGGAAGACGGCACACCGGTGGATGTGCTGCTCAACCCGCTGGGCGTGCCCAGCCGCATGAACGTCGGCCAGATTCTTGAGCTGCACCTGGGCTGGGCGGCGCAGGTGCTCGGATTCCAGGCGGTGACGCCGGTTTTCGACGGCGCCAACGAGAAGGAAGTGCACGAAGCGATCGAGGCGGCGAACACGCACGTTCGCGAGCGGTGGTCGCACTATGAGAAGTCGGGCGAACATCCGCATCCGCGAGAGCTGCTGGCGGTGATGCCCATGGGCGGAAAGATTCAACTGCATGACGGGCGCACGGGCGAGCCGTTCCATCAGAAGACCTCGGTGGGCTTCATGTACATGCTCAAACTGCACCACCTGGTGGATGACAAGATCCACGCTCGCGCGACGGGGCCTTACAGCCTCATCACGCAGCAGCCGCTGGGCGGCAAGGCGCGTACCGGCGGCCAGCGCTTCGGTGAGATGGAAGTCTGGGCGTTGGAGGCGTACGGGGCGGCGTACATCCTCCAGGAACTGCTGACGGTCAAGAGCGACGATGTCGAAGGCCGCACGAAGATCTACGAGAGCATGGTGAAAGGCACGAACAAGCTTGAGGCGGGGATGCCGGTGGCCTTTGACGTGCTCTGCAACGAACTCAAGGGCCTGGGGATGAACATCACGCTGGAGAAGCGCAAGCAGGAAAGCGGGAGTTTGTTGTGACACGAGTTGAACGCGTAAACACCGACACGGAGTGACGAAGATGGGTTCGTGGAACGCCGTGAGGGATGAGCAATTTGGTGCAGCACAGCACTGCAAAGATGGCAGATACGTGCGAGGTTGCCTAAGTCGTGCGTATTACGCGACGTACGCGGCAGCAACTGAAGCGTTACAGCGGGCTGGCATTGATGTCAGCATCGGAGGCCGACCGAATCCGGGGCATGAACAATTGATCGAACTTGTCCGCCACAACCTGAATCGGAGAAAATTCAGCGATGAAGATCGAATGAAGATGGCCAGGAACATGCGAAGACTGTTGAGTTTTCGAATCGGTGCGGATTACGACCCGGAGTCCTCTTTCGAGATTGATGACGCAGTTCTCGCTTTGAAGATGGCTAGGAGTGTTCAGAGGATGCTCGACGGTGTTGAGTGACTTCCGTGCGGGAGGCGGTTCCAATGGCGGACAGCATTTACATCGCGGATCTCATCCAGCGGCAATTGCGGGAAGGTCGTTACACCCGCCGGGTACGCGTTCTTGGCGACGACATGACTTCTCGCGTGGTGGGTTCTGATGAAGTCTGGTACGTGCCGGTATCCGTCCATAGGGATGCCGAACACATGAGCATGATTTACGACGGATTGTCCGATGTGGAAGAGAATTTGATCAAAGAACACGGGTTGCGAGTGATTCTGGTGCCCCGCATCATCCCCTTCCATCGCTGGGAAGATGTGGCTTAGCTTAAGAGTCGTCGTAATCCTGCGGCATACTGAGGTGCATTCCATGGCAGAAACCGTGTATGATCGGGTCAATGATTTTTCCGCCGTCAAGGTGACGTTGGCTTCTCCCAACGACATCAGGGCATGGTCCTACGGCGAGGTCAAAAAGCCCGAGACCATCAACTATCGCACCTATCGCCCGGAGAAGGACGGCCTTTTCTGCGAGCGCATCTTCGGACCTGAGCGCGACTATGAGTGCGCCTGCGGCAAATACCGCGGCACCAAGTACAAGGGCATCATCTGCGATCGCTGCGGCGTGAAGGTCACGCACAGCCGCGTGCGACGCAAGCGCATGGGCCATATCAACCTCGCCAGCCCGATCGTACATATCTGGTTCTTCAAGAGCCTGCCGAGCCGCCTGGGCACGCTTCTGGGCATGAAGACCGGCGATATCGAGCGCGTGATCTACTACCAGGACTATGTCGTTGTCGAGGGCGACGCCGAGATGAAGGTGAACGACAAGAAGCTTGTCGTCAAGGCGGTGCTGACGGAAGACGACTACCGCAAGGCCATCGAGAAATACGGTAACGCCTTCCGGGCGAACATGGGCGCCGACGCCATTCGCGAACTGATCGAGAAGATGGATCTTGACGAGGTCGCCACGCAGTTGCGCGATGAGCTTCGCGAGACCAAGAGCAAGCAGAAAATCAAGGATCTGGCCAAACGCCTCAAGCTCATCGAGCAGGTGCGCTCGAGCGAGAATGACCCCGTCTGGCTTGTGATGGATGTCATCCCTGTCATCCCGCCCGACCTGCGCCCCCTCGTGCTGCTCGAAAGCGGCAACTTCGCCACGAGCGACTTGAACGACCTCTACCGGCGCATCATCAACCGCAACAACCGCCTGAAGAAATTGATGGACCTCAACGCGCCCGAGGTCATCATCCGCAACGAGAAGCGCATGCTGCAGCAGGCGGTCGATGCGCTGTTCGATAACAACCGCTGCCGCCGCCCTGTGCTGGGGTCGAGCAACCGTCCGCTCAAGAGCCTGACGGACATGATCAAGGGCAAGCAGGGCCGTTTCCGCGAGAACCTGCTGGGCAAGCGCGTGGACTATTCCGCACGGTCGGTCATCGTCGTCGGCCCGGAACTCAAGCTGCATCAGTGCGGCCTGCCCAAGAAGATCGCCCTCGAGCTGTATCAGCCCTTCATCATCCGCAAACTCAAGGAACACGGCTTCGCCGACACCATCAAGAGCGCAAAGCGCATGCTCGAGCGCCGCGATGCCGAGGTCTGGGACATCCTCGAAGAAGTGATCGACCAGCACCCCGTGCTGCTCAACCGTGCACCCACCCTCCACCGAATGGGCATCCAGGCGTTCGAGCCGGTCCTCGTCGAGGGCAACGCCATCCGCATTCACCCGCTGGTCTGCGGCGGGTTCAACGCCGACTTCGACGGCGACCAGATGGCCGTGCACCTGCCCCTGTCAGTCGAAGCCCAGGCCGAAGCCCACGTGCTCATGCTCAGCACCAACAACATCTTCTCGCCCGCCAACGGCAAGCCGATCATCTCGGCCAGCCAGGACATTGTGCTGGGCGTCTACTTCATCACGTACATGGAGTCTGAGGAGCTTGCCGAAGGCCGCAAACCCAAGAGCTTCCGCACGCGTCAGGAAGCGATCCTGGCGTATGACCACGGCCGCATCCGCCTGCACGAGCGCATCCAGGTGCGTCTCGACGGCTTCACCCACATCGTCAACAGCCAGGGCGGCCCGGTCGAGCGCATTTCCGTGCGTGACCAACTGCCCGAGGTTCACCCTTCGCGCCTCATGCGCGTCACCACCACAGTCGGGCGCATTCTCTTCAGCGACCTCATCGACAAAGTCAAGCAGGACGCCCGCGCGGCCCTGCACCATCGCCTGGGCTGGAACAAGGCCCGCGCCGAAGAACTCGCCGCACGCCTCGCCAAGATCGACGAGATGCCCTTCTACAACTGCTCGCTCGGCAAGAAGGGGTGCGCCAGGGTCATCGACGATGTCTATCGCTATTGCGAGCGTGCCGCCACCATCGACTTCCTCGACCTGATGAAGGAAACCGGCTTCAAGCAGAGCACGCTGGCCGGCCTTTCGTTCGGCGTCAACGACATGCGCGTGCCCGCTGAAAAGGCCGAAATTCTCGCCGAGGCTCAGCAGAAGGTCAATCGCGTCGAGAAGAGCTACGACCGCGGCATCATCACCGCCCGCGAACGCTATAACCAGCTGCTTGACATCTGGGCAAGCTGCCGCGAGAAGGTCACGCAGGAACTCAAGGAAACCCTGAAAAACGACCGCCGCGATGCAAACGGCGAATATGCCGACATCGCCACCCGGCAGGGCAAGCCCTATCTCAACCCCGTCTACCTGATGAGCGACTCGGGCGCCCGCGGCAACATCAGCCAGATGATGCAGCTCGCCGGCATGCGCGGCCTCATGGCCAAGCCCAGCGGCGAAATCATCGAGACGCCCATCCGCTCCAACTTCCGCGAGGGGTTGACGATTCTCGAATACTTCTCCTCAACCCACGGCGCGCGCAAGGGTCTGGCCGACACCGCCCTCAAGACCGCCGACTCGGGCTACCTCACCCGCAAACTCTGCGACATCGCCCAGAGCGTCATCATCGGCGAGCTTGATTGCGGCTCGAAGCGCGGCGTTCTCAAGAAGTCGATCTACAAAGGCGAGCAGGTCGAAGTTCCGCTGCGCGACCAGATCATCGGCCGCGTCGCGGTCGATACCATCCGCGATCCGCGGACGGACGAGGTCATCGTCGAGGCCAACACGATGATCTCCGAGGCCGCCGCCATCCGCATCGAAGACATCGGCATCGATGCCGTCATGGTCCGCTCGCCACTCACCAGCGAAAGCCGCTCGGGATGCTCGGTGCTCGACTACGGCATGGACATGTCCACCGGCAAAATCATCGAGCCGGGCATGGCCGTGGGCATCATCGCGGCCCAGTCGATCGGTGAACCCGGTACGCAGTTGACGATGCGTACCTTCCACACCGGCGGCATCGGCACCACATCGATCACGGAGAACGAGTACAAGGCCAAGAACTCCGGACGCATCGAACTGCGCGAGTGCAACGAAGTGCCCGTCAAGGATGAAGACGGCCGTGAGGTCTACGTCGCCCTCAAGCGCAACGGCGAGGTCGCCATTCTCGACGATAAAGGCCGAGAACTTGAGAAGCAGAAGGTGCAATACGCCAGCATCCTCCTTGTGCGTCCCGGGCAGGAAGTCAAAGCCGGCGAAGTGCTCATGAAGTGGGACCCGCACCGCACGCCCATTCTCGCCGAGAAGGGCGGCAAGGTGCAGTATGTCGATATCGTCCCCGACAAGACCTATCGCGAAGAAGACGCCGGCGGCGGTCGCAAGGCCAAGGTCATCATCGAGCACAAGGGTGAGCTGCATCCGCAGATCAATATCGTCGACGACTCCGGCAACATCCTCGACTTCCACTACCTCCCCGCTCGGGCGCGCATTGAAGTGGAAGACGGCCAGGCGGTCGAGGCCGGCCACATGGTCGCCCGTCAGCCCCGCGCTGCGCAGGGTTCGCAGGACATCGTCGGCGGTCTCCCCCGCGTGACCGAAATCTTCGAAGCCCGCAAACCCAAGGATCCGGCCGTCATGGCCGAGATCTCAGGCCGCGTCGAGATTCTCTCCGACGTGCGCAAGGGCAAAATGACCATCCGCGTCAAGAACGAATCGGGCATCGAGAAAGACCACCACGTCCCGCGTGACAAGGCCATTCTCGTGCACGCCAACGATTATGTTCAGGCCGGTGACGCCCTGACCGAAGGCCCGCTCGTGCTTCAAGACATTCTCCGCATCAAGGGCGAAGAGTCGCTCTGGGCCTACATGCTCGACGAAGTGCAGAACGTCTATCGCGCGCAGGGCGTGGCCATCAACGACAAGCACATCGAGCTGATCATCAGCCAGATGCTTCGCAAGGTTCGCGTCGAGAATCCCGGCGATACCGACCTGCTGCCGCAGGAAGTGGTCGATCGATTCACGTTCCGTCAGAAGAACAACCACATCGCCCGCTTCGTGCATGTCACCGAGTCCGGCGGCACCGATCTCCCCGTCGGCGCCATGGTCTCTCGCGAAGAGATCCGCGAGGCCAACGCCAAGGCCGAAGCCGCGGGGAAGGAGCCGGCCAAGGCCCGCAAGGCCCGGCCCGCGAACGGGCGCACGCTGCTTCTGGGCATCACCAAGGCCGCGCTCTCGAGCGAGAGTTTCCTCTCCGGCGCTTCCTTCCAGGAGAGCACCAAGGTGCTCACCGAAGCCTCGCTCCGCGGCGCCGAGGACCACCTCATCGGCCTGAAGGAGAATGTCCTGCTCGGCCACCTCATCCCCGCCGGAACGGGCTTCCGTCCCTTCCAGGAGATCAAGGTCAAGCGGTTGGTCGAACTGCCCGCCGAAGACGACGACGAGGCTGCCATGATCGCCGATGCCGCACGCAACGCCGAAGCCCTCGGCGCCGATCGGCACGAGGCCCTGGGCATCCCTGCCGTGCAGGTGCGCGATGGCCTTCTCGGTGAAAATGCCAGCGCCAGCCGCAACTAAGTGCCCGGGGGCGGTACCCGCCCACGCCTGCCCTTGACACCCTCACGGCCCGCCCTCGCGGCGGGCCGTTTTCATGCGCGCACGGCCCCGGTGCGGCATCATCCGCTCCTCAAACGGGCACGCTATACTTGTATCTGAACGACTTTCAGTCGTGCTGGGGAGTAGCCTCTCCCGGAGGTTGCGGCGAGGTCCGCAACATACTGAGGAGTGGGGTCGGCCGTCAGCACGGGTGGGGGCTTCCCCTCATCCCGGCCACTCCGGGCGCATGGGCGCCAGCGCAAGACCACACGCACCCGTCGTGTGGCCATTGCGCGCCCGAAGCGCTCCCGGAGCTTCCTGTGTTCAGTACTTTGGCACTGGTCTTGGCGGAAGGGTTCTGGCACGATCCCTCGGCGCGAACGCTTGCGTACGCCGGGTTCATCCTGCTTGTCGGGATTTTTCTCGCGCTTGATCTCGGCGTCTTCCACCGCCATGCACACGCGATTTCCATGAAAGAGGCCGCCCTCTGGTCGGCGTTCTGGATCTCCCTAGGCCTTGCCTTTGCCGTGTTTATCTATTTCGCCTATGAGCGGCACTGGCTCGGCCTCGGGCTCGAGACTGCCATGTACAACCGGGCCGCGGCGAGCGACCCGACGGCCAAGACCATCATCATCGGTACGGTGACTGGGCTTGAGGCGGCCAAGCAATACCTCGCGGGCTATGTCGTCGAGAAGTCGCTGGCGATGGACAACATTTTCGTCATCGCACTGGTGTTCTCGTATTTCGCCGTGCCCGCTCGATATCAGCACCGGGTGCTTTTCTGGGGGATTCTTGGGGCACTGATCATGCGCGGGGTGCTGATCGGGCTGGGGGCCAAGCTCGTCATGAGCTATACCTGGATCCTGATCGTATTCGGGGTCTTCCTGCTCCTGACCAGCGCCAAAATGGCGTTTTTTCACAGCGAACCCGATCCGGGAAACAACCGGGTCGTGAGGCTCGTTCGCAGGCTCTACCCCGTTGTCACGTTTTACGATGGGCAGAAGTTTTTCACGCGGCGGACTACCCCCCCGTCGTACACGACCGACGAGCACGGGCACCTGGTGACGCTGCCCCCGGAACCCGGCTCACTAGGCCGGAAAGCGATTACACCGCTCTTCCTGGCGCTGATCATGGTCGAGATCACCGATCTGATTTTCGCGGTCGATTCGATTCCGGCGATCTTTGCAATCACCCCGGATCCGTTTATCGTCTTTACAAGTAACATCTTTGCCATTCTGGGTTTACGTTCGCTGTACTTCTGCCTGGCCGCGGCAATCGCGCGATTCCGGTTCCTCAAGCCCGCCCTGATTCTGATCCTGGCCTACGTCGGGGTGAAGTTGTTGTTATTGGCCTTCCCGCCCTACATCGACGATGTGGCGGGGTGGCTGGGGCAGTCGGTCGATCCGGTGCGGGGGATCAAGATCGACACCTCGATCAGCCTGATCGTGGTGGTGGGGCTACTTGGTGGCGCGATCGTCGCCTCGGCGCTCGTCAAGCCGAAAATCAAACCTGCTTCCGGCGAGTAAGCGTTTCCCGAAATGGGCAGAGCCTGTCGAGGCGTATACCTCCGGGTCGCGCTTAGGCCCATGGCCTCGCAAGCCAGGGTTTACCCTTGTTTTGGGGTGCCACCGGTGAACTTGGGCAGCCGTTTCTGCGGTCATTTCCGCAGGTGCGAGCCGTCGTCAACCGGGTAATTCCCTTGGGATGGCACGTTGCAGGCGGCGAGGTCTGCCCCGATGTGAAAAAATGCGGATTTGTCCTTCTATCCGGTTTGCAATTGCGCGATCTGGGTTCATCTTTCTTTACGGGTCAGGAACGAGTTGTTCGTTCTCACGTGTTGTGTGGTTGTATGGGGCTTCTCTCGCCCCTCAAAACAGAATCCTTGCGAGGAGACGACAGATGAAGAAGTTTGCGATCGTTGCAGTTGCTGGTCTGGCTGCCTTGGCTGGCGCTCAGCACAGCATCACCTACCAGCTGGCTGGCGTCAACATGACCGACGCGGGTCGCGGCACCGCCAACGCGGAAGCCGGCGACATGATCCGCATCGTGATGTCCGCTCAGCACACCGGCCTCTCCCTCGGTCTGGCCAAGTTCGACCTCACCTTCACCGCTTCCGGCGGCGGCGTGGTCACCCCGGCCCAGGTCGTTCTGACCGAGACCCCGGACGCCAACAACAACTTCCAGCTTGACCTGAACGAGACCGGCCGTCATCCGCACATGCGTCAGGCCACCAGCGACAAGCCCACCGCCGGCGGCGTCGGCGCGGCTCTGATTGTCGCGACCCAGACCGGCCCCGACGTGGTCACCCTCGGTGACACCGGCAACGGCGGCATCGACCTCGGCACCTTCCCCCCCACCTTCAACCCCCTGATCCCGATCTTCCCGATCGCTTCGGGCGCTGCTTTCTTCATCTTTGACTTCGTGTACCAGGGCGGCACCATCGAGGTCGCCACCGTGGTCCGCGGCGCTGGTCGCGTCTACCGCGATGCCGCCGACGGCAACGGCGCTTCGGTTTCCGCTCCGGGTGCGGGCGAGAGCCTGATCATCACCCCCGCCCCCGCCTCCTTGGCCCTCCTCGGCCTCGGTGGTCTGGCGGCTGCCCGTCGCCGTCGCGCCTGATAGCCAGGCTGCGATTGGTTAGCGGACCTTGTGTCCGGCTGGCAATCAGATTTGTATCCATACGGCCCCCCAACTTCAGGGTTGGGGGGTCGTTTTTTTCATTCAGCAGCGCAGAAAAGGCTTGCAAGCCCCCAAACATCGAGGTAGGATTTCTTCGGGTCAGGAGCGAGAGATTCTCGCATACGTACAGAATGTGGGGGGGCAACCCTCCAAACGAGAGATGGGATCCCCTAGAGGAGAGATGTGACCATGAAGAAGATTGCACTGCTCGCCGTTGCCGGCCTCGCTGCCGGCGTTTCCGCTCAGTCCATCACTTACAACCTGAGCGCGGTCAACATGACCGACGCGGGCCGCGGCACCACCAATGCCGAAGCCGGCGATGTGTTCTACGTCGCCATGTCCGCGGCGCACGACCTGTACTCGCTGGGTCTTGCCAAGTTTGACCTCGTCTTCACCGGCAACCCCAACCTCGCTTCGGCCAACTTTGACGAAAGCGCCACCGGCATTTTCAACATGGGCCCGGCGGACACCGGCCGTCACCCCTACATGCGCGTCGCCGTCTCTGACCGTCCGTCCAACTCCGCCGTCGGCGCTGCGGTCATCACCGCGTTCGCCGAGGGTGCCGGCTTCCGCGTTTCTGACGCCGGCGACGGCGGCATCGACCTCGCCACCTTCCCGCCCACCATCAACCCCCTCATCACCATCGATCAGATCTCCTCGGGCGAGACGTTCTTCGCCTTCATGTACACCTACGGCGGCGGTACCGAGACCATCGACGTGCTCGTCCGCGGCGCAGGTCGCCTCTACCGCAACGCTGGTGACGGCAACGGCGCGACCGTTTCGCAGCCGATGGCCGGCGAAGGCATCGTGATCACCCCGGCTCCCGCTTCCGTCGCCCTCCTGGGCCTCGGCGGTCTGGTTGCTGCCCGCCGCCGTCGCGCCTGATCGACTTCGGCTTGATCACAGCATGTTCTGATTGCTCTCGGCTCCCGGGTGAAAGCCCGGGAGCCGTTGTTTTTGCTTCATCCGGCGAAACGCGGGGTTGTGCTCGCCGTTTGACTCCAATAATGCATGGTGGTTGCGCACCGCGGAAAAATCCTGGTCGCAATGTCGGGCGGGGTTGATTCGTCGGTCGCCGCGGCGAAGTTGGTTCGCGCCGGGTATGACGTGATCGGGTGCTTCATGCGCCTGGGCACGCCGGAGGACTCGGGCGAAGGGTTGCGTCCATACGAAGAGGTTCGCGACGGCCGTGTGTGCGAGTCGCGCATCAGGCTGCCTCAGAAGGCCCCGCGGGGGTGCTGCTCGGTCAGCGATGCCGCGGATGCCAAGGCGGTGGCGGCGGAGCTGGGCATCCCGCTGTATGTGTGCAATTTCAGGCGCGAGTTCGGCCGGGTGATGGAATACTTCGTGGATGAGTATGCGGCCGGTCGTACGCCGAATCCGTGCGTGCGATGCAACGACTGGCTGAAATTCGGCCGACTGCATGAATATGCCCGGCAACTGGATTGCGTTGCCGTGGCGAGCGGGCACTATGCCCGAGTTGAGCGCGGTGACGACGGGCAACCACGATTGCTTCGGGGCATTGATGCTTCAAAGGATCAATCATACGTGTTGTTCGGAGTTGCCCGCGAACTGCTGGCGAGCATGATGCTGCCGGTCGGTGGGATGTACAAGACCGAGCTGCGCGAGCAGGCGCGGGCGCTCGGGCTGCCGGTGTTTGACAAGCCCGACTCGCAGGAGATCTGTTTCGTTCCGGATGATGATTATGCGGGGCTGGTGGCGCGTCGACGTCCGGAAGCGGCCCGGCCCGGGGCCATTGTCGATCCTCAGGGGAAGGTGCTCGGGCAACACGACGGGCAGCACCAGTTCACCATCGGGCAACGGCGCGGGCTTGGGGTTGCATCGAGCGAGCCGATGTTCGTACTCGCGAAAGACCCTGTTGCCAACACGGTCACGGTTGGGCCACGGAACCTGCTCGGGGCGAGCGGGTGTACGGCGGCGGAAGCGAACTGGTTGTGTGCAAGGCCCGAGGGCGAGAAGTACGACGGCGCGTGGTTCAGGTGCCTGGCCAAGTACCGTTACAACGGTGGGCAGGTGCAGGCCGAAGCGCGGCGGTTGCAGGATGAGATTCCCGGCGGGCCGAGCGGTCGAACCGGCGCGTTTGAAGTTCGGTTCGAATCGCCCCAGGAGGCGGTGGCGCCGGGACAGGCGATCGTGCTGTACGGCGAGGCAAACCGGGAGGTTGTGCTCGGTGGGGGCTGGATTACACGCACCGCACGAGTTGGTGCTACCTGACGGCTTGATCGATCAGGGCGAAAAGGTCGCTCTTACTGAGCGCGCCGGGCTGAAAGGCGACGACGCGATCATCTTTGATGACCACGGTGGTGGGGATGCCGCTGACCTTGACGCCCATACCGGCAACAAGTTGAAGCGACTCTTTGTCTTGATCGACATCGACGTGGATCGCGATGGTCTGTTGTTTGAGCCTCGCGGCGACTTCGGCGTCGGCCAGGGTGGTGCGTTTGTAGTGCTGGCATGGGGGGCACCAGTCGGCCGTGAAGACGGCGACGACGGGTTTGCCGTGTGCGGAAGCGTCGGACATGGCGGTGCGAAGCGTGATGACGCCGGAAAGGGCATCGGGGACCGGGGCCACGCGGCGTGACCATATCACGGCGACCGACAAACCGACCACGAGGAGCAGCAGGAAGAGCCAGGGGCGGCCCTTGCGGGTGCGGGGGAGGGGCGTGGTGCTGTCGGGCGGGAGTGGGGGTGGTGTCGGCATGTGCGGGAAACCTCAGTTGGGCGGGGGTTGTTCCTGGAGATCGGGTTAGAGGTCGCGAAGTTCGCCGACCAACGGCTCGACAAGGTCTTTGAGGGTGACCACGCCGAGGGGCCGGCCTTCGTGCTCGACGATGGCGACGGACGCGTTGGTGGCACGCAGCCTTCGGAGGGCTTCGCCGACGGGATCAGCCGGGTGGAGGCGGACGACCTCGCGCACGAGGGTGCCGGGGACGCCGTCGGGGGTGAGCAGGGCATCGATCTGATGCAGAATGCCCACGGTCCTGCCGCGGGAATCGGTGACGGGGTAGTGTTCGTCGGTGGATCGGACGATCATGCGCATCAGTCGAGGCCGGTCCCAGTCGATGGGGACTACGGTGACGAGTTTCCACGGGGTCATCTCGTGGCCGACGCGGGCATTCTGGAGGGCCATGGCGCGATCCATGAGGTCTCGCTGCGCGGGGCTGAGTGCGCCGGCGTGCGCTCCTTCGCGAAGGAGGCGGGTGATCTCTTCGCGATGGGTGAGGGCCGGTTCGGGCGAAGCACCGATGAGCCTCGCGACGAGACGGGTGAAGAGCAACAAGGCGGGGATGATGCCGAGGATGGTGAGCACACGCCGGAAAAGATCGATCCCCGCGGCGAGGGGATACATGGTGCGATCAGCGGAGCGGCGAAAGACTTCTTTCGGGAGTGATTCGCAGAAGACGATGACCGTCGGGGTGATGATGATGACGTTGAAGAGGATCATCGCGGTTTCGGAGTAGCCGGCGCTTTCGAGCAGGGCGGTGAAGCCGAGCATGGCGAGGTAGTTGGCCAGGTTGTTGCCGATGAGGAGTGCGGCAAGGGTCTGCTGGGGTCGATCGGCGAGGCGACGCAGACGCCTGGCGGCGTGATCGTTGCGGTCGGCAGCGCGCAGAGCCAGGCGCACGGGGCTGAGGGTGTAGTACCCGGTTTCGACGCCGGAAAAGAAGCACGAGCCTCCGAAGCCGATGAGGGCGATCGCCCACCAGAGGATGTATTCACCGATCGTCATGCCGGCGGCTCCGTATCGCCGGGGGCGAGGGTGATGCGGACGGAATCGATGCGTCGACCTTCGATGGCGGCGACTTCGAGGCGCAGGCCGGCGATGGTGACGCAATCGCCGACGCGGGGAAGCCTGCCGAGGCGAGCGATGATGAGGCCGCCGATGGTGTCGACGCGGGCATCAAGTTCGAACGTGCGGCCGAGGTCGGATTCGAAGAACTCGCGCCAGTCGCGAACGGCGAGGTTCCCGGGGACGAGCCAGTGGCCGCGGCCGATCATGCGGACGCGCGAGGCCGGGTCGGAGGCGGCGGGCGCGGCGGGGGCGATCTGGGCGACGATGTCTTCGAGTTCGACGACGCCCTGCACAGATCCGTGTTCATCGACGCAGAGGGCGATCGTGACGCCTGAGCGCCGGCAGAGGTCGAGCATCTGGTCGAGGCGGGCGTTTTCGGGGACGCATCGGGCCGGCGAGAGGGCGCTGGTGATCGGAGGATCGACACGCTGCCCGGCGAGGCGAAGGCGCTCGCGTTCGCGGAAGTATGCGACGCCGTCGAGAAACCCGAGGGCGTCATCGTCGGGCGAAGTGCGGAAGACGGGGATGCGGGTACAGCCGCTCTTGCGGATGGCGACGGCGACATCGGCGGCGGTGGAGCCGGCGTCGAGCCAGGTCATTTCGTGACGGTTGGTCATGATGTCACGAACACGGAGGGCGCCGAGTTCGATGACGCCGGCGAGGATGTCTTCTTCGTGCTCGTCGATGCTGCCGCGGGTTGCTCCGACCTGGATGAGCGCGCTGAGTTCATCGACGCCCATGGCGGCAGAGTCGCCTTTACGAACGGGCCGGACAAGTTGCGCAAGGGGTGAGACGAAGTATCCGTCGAGTATGCGGCGCACCGGCGACAGGATGGAGAAAATGCCGACGAGCGGGCGTGCGATGAGCGTTGCGATGCGGATGCGCATCGTCGTGGCCACGAGTTTGGGCGTAATTTCGCCGAGCAGGATGAGGACGATCAGCGAACCGGCGCCGGCCAGAATTGAGCCGAGCGCGTGCTCGGCCCGGACGGAGATCAGCGCGGCCAAGAGAAAATACGCCAGATTCACGATGTTGTTGAGGAGCAGGATCGTGACCAGCAGCGCACGCGGATCGTTGAGCAAGCGGGCGAGGGCCGCAGCGGCGGCGGGGTGCTTCTGTTCGATGACCACGCGATCGGCTAGGGAAAGGCGGAAGAGCGCTGTTTCCGTGGCCGAGCAGGCGCCCGAGGCGACGAAAAGGCCCGCCATGGCAATCAGAAGCGGAACGACTTCCGGAGGCATATGCGCATCAGCCTTGTTCGGAGTCAGGCCCGAGGCGGCCTCGCTCGGGGTTGTCGGCGGGATATTCAGAATCGAGCTGTTCGATCAATCGTTCAATGTAGCGCCAGGCATTGAGTTGCGTACGGATCTGGCGGAGAAGTGGGGCATCACCCCCCCTGTTTGGGGTAGCGAGGATAAAAAGGTCGCGGATTCGATGGTGATAGTCCTGCCTTTGGGCGAGGGCAGCATCCAACTCTCGCCGCCGGGCATCTGGATCTCCGGAAGCGAGGGCGCTCTCGACGCGTTCGCGTAGGTCCATGATTTCCACAAGAAATCCAGAAGGAAGGGATTTGTCCTGATCTTTTCCAGGTCCATCGAGGCGCGCGAGCAAGAGGTTTGCCCGGGTTTCAAGATTATCGAGCTGGCGTCGGGCATCGGTGAGGCGGGCAGCGAGGGCGGCAGCGCGGTCATCGTCACCGACGAGGTCGGGGTGTGTCTGGGCAGCGCGCGTGAGGAAGGCGCGTTCGATTCGAGCGGGGTCGAGATCGAAGCCGGGTTCCAGTCCGAGGATGTCGAAGGCGTCTTCGGGCACGCGGAGAGTCTATGGGGGGAAGGCAAGGGCGTTGACGCGCGTGCCAGGATCCACGAGGATGAACTTGGTTCGATCAGGTTTCGCAGGGAGGCCGGCTTGACCAAGCACATCGGGTTGGTGGGCGTCAGCCCCGAAGGGGCGGCCTTATGTATGAGGCAGATTTCTCGCCAAGCGGCGAGGTTGCTGCCTCCCCACCTTCATCCGCGGATCACCCTGCATAACGAGCCTCTGGCGGCGTATATCGATGCCATCAGGAATAACGACTGGCACGGGGTTGGCGATCTGCTGCGTCGTTCGGCGCAGGTATTGGCGCAGGCCGGGGCGGAGTTTTGCCTGACGCCGGACAACGCGGTGCAGTATGCCATCCATCTGGCGGAGCACGATTCACCGATTCCCTGGGTGGGGATTCCTGACCTTGTGGCTGAGGCGGTGGTGCGTGAAGGCCGGAAGGTGGTGGGGCTGATCGGGACCAAGTGGGTGATGCTCGGCGCTGCCTACCAGACGCAACTGGGGCTGCGGGGGATCCGGGTGCTGGTGCCTGAGGCCGCGGATGTGGAGCATCTTGATCGGATCATCGTGGGGGAGTTGATCTACGGGAAGGTTCGACCGGAGTCGGTTGAAACGGCCTTGAGGATCATCCGCAAGTTGGCCGAGATGGGGTGCGAGGGGGTGATCCTCGGGTCGAGCGAGGTGCCGCTGTTGGTGACTGCGGAGAATTGCCCGCTGGCGCGGTATGACACCGGCGACCTGCTGGCCGAACAAGCAGTGCGTTTTGCGATGTCGGGGGGTGAGAGCCGTTGACCGAGCGGTGTGCCGGGAACCGAGATCATGGAATATGCGTAGCGGAGTCGGCGTCATGGATTGCCTGGGCTTGGTGTGGGTGTCGGTTTAGGGAAATCCATGGCGCAGAAAGTACCGCGCGGGTGTCTAGGTGCAGTATTGCACCTCTGGCGTACGTGTGGTACGCTGATGCCGCAGGTCCGACGGCTGACGCAGCCGTTTATGCCCGGCGCCGGCAGGCGCTTGCCAGGGCTCGCCCGCGAGGCCGGACCCCCGCAGGTCACAATGTCTCGCTAGACTCGGCGGTTGTCGCGTCGGTCGAGACACCGGAAGCAGGGCCAGTGTGGCACCCCCCGATGAGCAGTTTGAGGAGCCAGTGATGAGCAACTGGGACATTCGTGCGGTTTTTTCGCGGGCTGGTCGCAAGATGCGTGATCGCTCGTCGATGGGGGCGATGCGTCGAACGGCCGGGCGTGCATCGAGCCGCGCGGATGGGCAATGGATGGAGCAGCTTGAGCAGCGTGTACTTTTGGCGGGTGATCATCCGAGCCTGAGTGATTTTCCGAATGCGACGGAAGTCATATTCGACATCAACGGTCGTGGATTTCAGACGGGTGTGATCGAGACGGCCGGGTCGAACGACCTGTTCCGCTTTACCGCCCCGAGCACGGACTTCGTGCGGATTCTGGCGGACACGCGGAATGTTTCGCCGGTTTCGCCGTTGAACTCGCGTGTTCGGCTGTATGACTCGAATGGGGTGTTCCTGCGGTCCAGCTCCGGGAACAGCGTGCTGACGGGCGGCACACCGACAGACGCCTGGCTGGGGTTCGTGGCGACACAGGGGGAGACGTATTACGTCGAAGTGCTGAGTGACGCGGCGACCGGGGCATCGGCGACCGGGTCGTACATTCTGCGTGTCAACGCGTCGAGTCTGGATCTGGATGTCGGCGATGACGGCAGGGCCAAGCCGGTTTCGACGCCGACGGCCACGCCGATTTTCGGTGTGCTGGGGGGCAACGACATCGCCAACCCGGGCAACCAGTTTTCGCAGGATGATATTGTCTATCGCATCACGCTTCCGACGGATGAGGTGTTTACCGGCCTGGGCGTAGCGACGCTGTTTGCGCTCAACGGCACGGCTGACCTCGACCCGCGACTGGATGTGTATGACAGCCAGGGACAGTTGATCGCGTTTGACTCGCAGCGAGCCTTCCAGACGGACGCGTTCGCGTATTTCTCGATTCAGGCGGGTGACACGTATTACGTTCGTGTTCGTTCGGACGAGTTCGGTTCACCGTTGACGCGACCGAGCGCGGGCGACTATGTACTTCGCTTGCAGGTAGTTTCGCAGGAAGTGCCGATTGACCAGGTGCGTCGTCGCGGGGCGGCATCGAACCCGGATGGCGGTGCGGCGGGGGCGCTGGCCGACGCTAACGACTTTGCGATTTTCCGATTCAAGGCGGAGGGGGCGGACCTGGGGTTCATTGAGGCGGCGCCGACGATCGCCAACACGCCGCCGGCGTTTGAACCCCCGCCGCACGACCTCTCGCTGTGGTTGCTGGGTGAGCAAGGGAACCTGCTGAATTTTTCGGACGACGTGCAGTTGACGCGCCGGCCGCAGATTTTGCAGCCGTTGACGGCTGGGGCGAGTTATTTCGTGATCGTGACGGGTTTTGACGATGTGCCGTCAGGCCCGTTCCAGGTGTGGTTCGAAGTTTCGCACACATTCAATGCGGGCCTTCGCGGCGGGGTGAATGACGATCACCCGGACACGCCGGCTGACGACCTGCCGGCGTTGGAGCGTGCGCGTTTGTTCTCGTATGCGACCGTGCTGCGGTGGAGCAACCCGCAGGTCTTCGGTTTCGACTATGACGGGAACCCGATTCTGGACCATGCGCCGATCACGATCGCGCGGGGTGAGGGGCGCATTCACGGCCCGGCGGATACGGACCTGTTCCAGTTCGTGCTGCCGATGGACATGCTCGGCCAGTACAACGGGCAGAGCGACAGCGCCGGTTCGGCATTGTGGGTCGGCGGCAATTTCAGCGGGGCGAATCAGAGCCAGCAGTATTACCCGGTCGACAGCCGCCACCTGGCGATCTGGGACATGGCCAACTGGTGGTTCGCTGGGAACCAGGGCAACCCGGCCGACGGCGAGTTCCAGCTCGGGTTCCACGACAATCCGTTTACGACGGATTCCGACACGGCGGCGATTTATGCGATGGAAGTGGTGGAGGTGGACCTCGGCTTCGGGCCGCAGCCGGCGTTGATCGTCGCGGGCGATTTCGAGCTGCGCATCCCGGGATCGCAGCGCCCGGTGAACCGCGTCTTCAACATCGCGATGCGGTTCTTCAATCAGTCTCCGCTGGTGCGTCAGTATCAGTGGACGGCGATCACACCGACGTTCATTCTCGATGATGACTTCCAGGCGAGCGGCCTGCATCAGCCCGTCTATGCCTTGGCGAATTTCACGCCTGAGGTGTATGACCCGGACGGCTCGGGGCCGTTGCCCGACATTACGCAGCCGCTTGACGGGGTGCCCCAGTTGGCCGTGGGCGGGGCATTCACGGGGATGTACGTCGCAGCGCCGGATCCGAACGATCCGGACCAGATTCCGACGACGATTCCGATGAATCGCCTGGCCCGGTGGGATCTGGAAACCTTCGGGTGGAACAACGTCGGCGGGGTGTTCTTCACCTCCGGCGCGGTGAGGTCGCTGGCGGTGTTTGATCCGGCTGATCCGGGTCCGGGTCGTGATGCGCAGCCCGGCCCGCCCCCGCTGGGTGCGGTTGCCGATCCGTTCGACCCGCCGTCAACACTGTTTATCGGCGGTGATTTTGCGTTTGATGGTCCTGCTCGCGCAACCCAGGGCGGCGGAACCGCAAACTTTACAGCCAGCAATTTCGTGGCGTTCCTAGGTGATACGTTCCACCCGGGCGCCTTCGGCGTCAATGCGCCGTTGCCTTCGATCAACGGACCGGTGTATTCGATGGTCGTGTATGACCAGAAGGACACCGACGATGCGGAAGTTCCGCCGCGGTTGATCATCGCGGGGAATTTCAGCAATGCCTATGGGCTGCAGGTAAACAACCTGATCGCGTTGGGCGACATCGATGAGACTCAGGATCCGGAAGCGCCGGTGTATGAGCCGCAGCTGCTGGCGATCAATCTCGGTTCGTCGGCGCAGGATCCGATCTATGCGATGGACGTGTGGACGCCCCCGGACGTGACGGGGCAGGGCGAGCCATTCGACGGTGAGACGCCGATTCTCGTGGTGGGCGGCGGCAACACGTTCTTCGGCTTTATCAACATGTTCTTCGGCGGGTGGGCCAACTCGGTAGGCGAGTTTGATGCGCCCGTGCGAGCAATCGAGGTGATGCTCGAGGTCAACGATCCGGCGGTGATCAACCGTCCCGATGTGCAGGGCGCACGATCGGTGGTGTATGTCGGCGGCGAGTTCACGCGTATTGAAGCTTTCGTGCCGATTCATGCCGGCGGCCTGGCGTACTTTGACGTCTCCGGCTGGAGCGGCACGGACGAGGGCGTCAACGGACACGTGTTCTCGCTGGCGAATTTTGATGATCAGGATCCGACGATCGACGACACCGCCGCGCAGTGGAACCGCGGCCAGCGGCCCTCGACGAGCCTGGAGATCATTCTGCGGCAGGCGGAATATGCTTACGGCGGTGCTTTCCAGGTACGCATCTTCGACTCGAACCTTCAGCTCGTCTACACCAACAGTAATCGCCCCGACGACAATGACGGTGACGATTACACCGTGATCGCAGGCGCCCGGGATCGCGCCACCCAGCCGGGCATCGCGCAGAACCTGATCGTGCCGGGCTTGTGGGCCGGCGAGGTGTATTACCTCGAAATTGCATCGGTCGGGGGCAACGGCTCGGGGCGTTATCAGTTTGAACTGCGGGCCGACGCGGCCGATCCGGTCGATCCGGACGGCGACGGCATCTTCCCGTTCGGCAACAGTTGGTATCAGGACGTGCCGGATGCCGACAAGATCGGCTTCCCGTTCAACCAGGTTGTTTCGCTGGTGCTCAACACGGCGGGAGATCGATCCAACTTCATCGGCGTCGCCGATTCCGGCTCTCGCGGCACGAATCTGCGCCTGTACAACGGCGTGCGGTTCGGCGTGCCCGCGACGGGCATCAACTCGCAGGGGTTCTATCGCGGGATCGATTCGGACGGTATGGTCGTGTGGAGTTCGACCGGCCTCGGGCGGATCATCCATATCAACGATTCGGACGTGTACTCGTTCACCGCGCCGCTCACGGGCACGGTGGAAGTGACGCTGCAGACCCTCGGCATCACCAATCAGTATCTGGAGTGGCACGACCGCTACACGCCGTGGGACATGACCGATCCGTATTTTGACAACGATGCCGACGACTCGATCGCAGCGGAACTGACGCGGACCTACAACAGCCCGTTGGACGGCCTGATCCGCGTGTTCGACAACGACCTTGAACAGATCGGCTATAACGAGGGCGGGTTCTGGATCAACGGCGACCGGCAGAATCAGACCGTGGGCACGCTGGGCAGCGCACCATACGGCAAGCGCGACCCGCGCGTCGTGGTGCAGGTCGAAGCGGGCACGACGTACTACATCGTCGTCGAGAGCGCGCAGAAGTATGCTCTGGGTTCACCGGCTGAAATTGAAGACCGTGTGACGCGCAGCGAGCAGGAGATCGACTGGCGATTCGCCACCGGCTCATACCAGCTCTTCATCAACGCTCCGAGCAGTTCGGCCACACCCAACGGCCTGAACGTGATGGACGATCATCACGATAGTTCGCGCGCCGAGGCAACGGTCATTCCGATTGCCCAGAACGGTACGGGCAGGGTTGATCTGTTCATCAACGATCGGGGCACGCCGCTCGAGCCGGATGATGACTATGCCTATTCGGGCACGATCAGCCGCGCCGATGACATCGACCTTTTCAAGTTCGTGGCGATCAACTCGGGTACGGCCACGTTGACCATCACGCGCGGCCCGGGCACGCCCTCGCTGATTCCCACGGTGCAGGTGGTCGCGCTTGATAACAGCGTGATTGCTCAAGGTGCGGCGACCAGCTCGGGCGTCTTGACGATCAACTTCCCCGTGAACCACGGCGAAGAGATTCTGCTCCGGGTGGGCTCTGGCGGCGGCACGTTGGGTGAATACATCATCAACCTGCAGACGCCGGCATTCGTCGACGATTTCGCCAACGCCGGTCAATATCACTTGGCCCACGAGATCGAGTTCATCGATTTCCTCGGCCAGGGCCGCGTGAACGGTGCGATCGAGACATTCGGCGACACCGACCTGTTCAAGTTCCGGGCGCTCGATTATCAGGCGATGACGATTTCGCTGGTTCCCTCCGGGGCATTCCGCGGGCAGTTCGTGATCTGGGAGCAGACCGAAGACCCGCTCGGGTTCGCCATCATGCGGCGGCTTGCCGCGGCCGACGGCGAACTGGTGCCCACCACCACCGGCGTGACGGTGAACCTGAACGCCGAGCGTTTCAGTTCACTCACGGGTAAGGAGTATCCGTACTACTTCATCGAAGTTTCCGGCGTGGATCCGGCGGTCGATCGGGGCAACTACCTGCTGCGGATCGACTTTGATCCCACTGATGACCATGCCGATGTTGCGGACTTTGCCGACCCCTTCCTGCGGTCGCTCGCAACGCAGATCGTGCTCGATTCGATCACGGGCGAGGGGCTCAGCTCGGGCATTATCGAGGTCGAGAGCGACACCGATATGTTCTTCTTCACCGCGGCGGCTGGCGGCCCATCGGCGTTTCGTGTCGATGCGGTGGCCGGAAGCCTGCTTCAGGGCACGGTGACGCTCGCCGACATCGACGGTGTGCCGATCGTCAGCGGTCAGATCGGGGAAGAGATCGAGTTCACCGCGGTGCGTAACGCCCGGTACTACTTGTTTGTCGAGCCTGACCTGAACGCGGCCGAATCAAGCCGTGTCGGCGGTTATGAAATCTTTGTCGAGGCGCCGCCGATCGACGATCATCCGAACGTCGGCGAGTTCAGCATCGCGACGATCGTCACGCTCAGTTCACTGGACGGCAACGCCCAGGTGGGCACGGGCGATCCGAACGGGCAGAACCCCACGCTCTTCCCGCGGCGCGACAGCGATCTCTTCCGCTTCACCACCATTGCTCCCGGGCAGACGCTGATCACCGTGACGCCCGTGGGTGATGACAGCACCCTGCTGCCGCGAATCACGATCTTCGATTCGACCTTTGCACAGATCGCCGACATTTCTGCGGATGCATCCGAGCCGCTCACGCTGGATCTCGGCGTGACGCCTGGACAGACGTTGTATTACGTTCTCGTGCGCAGCGCCACGGGTTTCGCGCCCGATCCGGCGCCCTACATGATGTTCATTGACAGTGAGGACGGCTCGAGCGATCCGTCACCTGATCCGGGTGTGATTGACTTCGGTAACCCGAACATCATCACGCTCAACAGCCGCGGCGACGGCGAGCGCACCGACATTATCGAAGTGGCGGGCGATCGCGACCTCTTCCGGTTCACCGCACCGGCATCGGGCATCGCCTATGTGCAGATCGTGACACCGACCGGTTCGATTCTCAACGGTCAGGCGGTGGTGCTCAACGCCCCGAATGAGTCGGCGGTTGTCGCCAGCGACTTCCAGGGCATTCCGGGCGCGCAGGCCAACCTCACGTTCAACGTGACCCAGGGCGTCAATTACTACATCATCGTTTCGGGTATCGGCGGCAGCACCGGGTCGTACACGGTGCGTGTGGATGCCGTCGCGGCAACGATTGATACGCAGGTGCCGGAGCTTTCCGATCTTACATACAACTATCGCATCTTCTATCCTGAAGGCTTCGCCAATAAGAACGTGCGCGAGTTTGTTTCGATCGCCAATCCCAACAACTTTGCCGTCAGTTATTCACTGATTCTGCGTTATGAGAGCGGTGTACGCGATGCTGTCGTGCAGCAGCACGTGACGCTGGCCCCGGGCGCCCGCGGCGGGGCGACGCTCTCGGCCGGCGGCGGCGTATTTGCTCCGGGCGTTCGTGCGAACAGCCCCTATGCCATCGAAATCGTCTCGACCGGGCCGCTCGGCGCGACCCTCAGCCACTACGACTTCAACTCCTCTACGGCCGAGGCGTTTACCTCCGAGATTTCCGAGACTTGGGTGCTCCCGCGGATTGAACGTGCGCCAGGCCTTGCGAGAGACTTCGTGCTCTTCTTCAACCCGCACCCGTTCGCTGTGCAGGTCAACTTTGTCGCCACCACCGCGGGTGGCCAGCAAATCACCGTCACGCGGCAGGTTCAGGCCCTCCGCCGCGGCGGGCTGGATATCAACAGCCTGACCC
Source organism: Phycisphaeraceae bacterium (assembly GCA_019636695.1). Taxonomy (GTDB): domain Bacteria; phylum Planctomycetota; class Phycisphaerae; order Phycisphaerales; family UBA1924; genus JADLCM01. The sequence continues at coordinate 295,532 of JAHBXD010000002.1, read as the reverse complement.
AGTTGCCCGCGGGCATCTTCGGGGCCACCGTCACGGCGACGCCCGTCAACCCGGCGCACGCCGGGCAGTTCGAGGGCGTCGTGGTTTCGCTGACGCACTTTGATCTTGACGATGGTTACGGCTACGGCGCTCTGGCGGTGGCGGGCGGCGGCACAACCGCCGGCGCTGTTACGCAGGTGACCCAAGGCTCAGGGCGGACCTCCGAGGTTGTGCTCTATAACCCCGGCACCCAACCCGCAACCGTCGATCTTGTCGGCAACTATGTCCGCGTCAACCTGCCCAACTTCACCAACCGCGTGACGGTCGCCGCGGGGGGCACCCTCCGCCTGACCGGTCTGCAACTGGGGCTGACCGCCAACCAACCGGCGGGGATCAGTTTCGTCTCCAACCGGCCGATTGCCGCGTTCGCGGCCGAGGTGCAGAACGGCGACGCCAACGGCAGCAACTTCTCTACACATGCCGGCACGCAGTGGTTCTTCGGTGATGCGTTCATCGGGAAGAAGAATGCGGGCATCAACTACTTCGAGACGTTGAGCTTCTATAACCCGGCAGGGATCGGCGTCAACGTTTCCGTCCGCCTGCTTTACTCGAACGGTTCTTTCGACACGATCACCGTCAACATCGCTGCTCGCGATTACGCGGAAATCAACCTCCACCAGAACAGCGTCTTCCTCAACAACCCCAACAGCACGCGCGATTTCGCCATCTTCGCTTCGGCCAACACGCCGTTCATCGCGAACCTTACGCACTACGACCTCTTCCTCGGCGGCGGGTGGTCGAACACGGGCGCCAACATCGGCCTGCTCAACCCGTTGAGCAGGATCGTCTGAGCCTTGCATGGTCACGAAATTGGGTTTTCGGGGCGGGGCCGTCAGGCCCCGCTTTTTTATTGCAAATCATGACAGGCAAGGCGCGAACGTCACCACCCCAGCGCTGAAACGATCACATCATGCAACTGGGTATTATGATGAAAACCCGGGAGAAGCGTGCTTCCAGGCCCAAGGGCGCTTACGAGCACAAAGTCCGAAGTGTGATTGGGGCTGAGAAACGCCACGCCGAAATGATTGGCCAGCAACGCTCCCAGGAGGCCCGTGCGGGTTCCGGCGGTGCGGAATGGGTGCTTCAGTGCACCATCCACATAGTCCCGAAGGTCTTCAGGACGAAGCTCGATGCCTGTCGCTTCATGCACAAGGCTTCCCATCAGTGCAGCCGGATCATCGGCCGCTTCTTTCCCGCGGTCAAACTCGCGGAATATCCACTCAAACGATCGTTTGACTCCACGCAGGCGTTCAAACGCGCGATCTCCCGTCTGCCCGTAGAGTGTCAACCCCGGGTTTGCGTTGGCATGGTCGGTCGTGATGATTACCAAGGTGTCGCCGCGATCCAGCGCCCACGAGGCGACCCACCCGGCAACATCATCAAACTCCATCATTTCATGCACGAGCGATGCCGCATCGTTGGCATGGGCGGCGTGGTCAACGCGTCCCGCCTCGATCTGCAGCATGAATCCCTGCTCGTTCGCTGCAAGCCGTGAAATCGCCACGCGTGACATTTCCATCAGCGAGGGCGTCTCGGGCCTGCGGTCAAGCACATACGGAACATATGAAGAGCCGAATAACCCCAGCAGGCGCTGGGAGTCGGTCGCGGCGTGTGCCATCAACTCTTCCCGCGTGCGCACGATCACGCAGCCCGAGTCAGGCGTCGAGGCGAAGATGGGGTTCAGCGTCGACCGGCCTCCGCCGAGCATCACCGACACTCCGCTCTCGCGCAGTTGTTGGCCGATTTCATCGCCCATGTTTCGTTTGGGAGCGTTGGCGTACATGCACGCGGGCGTGGCATCCGTGAGGCTCGACGTCGTGACCAGACCGCACGCCATACCTCGTGCAACCGCGCGCGCCATCACGGGCGCTGGTTCGCGCCCATCGGGCGTGAAGCAGATCGCGCCGTTATTCACACGTTCGCCGATACTCCAGGCCGAGGCCGTCGCGGCCGAGTCCGAGACCAATCCGTCGGCAGACTGGGTGTCGCACAATCCCGTACGTACCCGAGGATCGTTGAGCAGATCCATCCAATGCAGTCTTCTCGATCGTGTCATGCGGCTGTACATATCGCCGAGCGTGATCGTGCCCAAGCCCATCCCGTCGGCGATCAGCAGGATCACGTTCTTCGCATGTCCGGCTGCAACCCGTGCGCTCGCCTGAGAACCTCTCGCCCTCACATCGCCCGCGAGCACCGCGCCGAGACCGGCGCCCGCGCCGGCGGAGCGGAGAAATCTGCGCCGTGGAATTCCATGGCTGGGAGTGGTCATCGCAGTCCTTTCCGGGTCGCGCTGGTGCGCCCTCGTGCCGTAACTTGTATTCTCTCCGATGTCATCCGGCCGTCGTCCGGGCTTGCTCGGCGAATCCATGACGCATTCTTCACACTAAACGCGCATTCGTGCTCCGTAGACCAGCCATTCGATTAAAAGCAGCACGCCCGCGCCGAGTACGAACCACGGCCAGAGTTCCAGCCGCCCAGCGGCCGTACCCGCTCGGGCAGTGATCTCTTGTCCAGAAACCTCGATGCTGTCGCGCGTCTTAGCCAGCGATTCACGCTCATTCGTCAGGTTCACCGCCAGCTTCGGCCTCAGCGCGTCCGGCGTCTCATACACCCCCGCACGTTCGAGCACGCCGAGCGTTGCGCTGCCGCGGCGGGCGGGCACGGTTCGCCAAGTGGGTTCCCCTTCAAGGCGGAAGCGCACCAACCCGTCATCGACCCCCGTGCGGATGCGGACCGGCTCAGAAGTCGAAAACGCCGCGCCGGTCGCCGCATCGCCTACCAGCGCGAGATAGTCGCACGCCGCCGCGAGAAAAATCGCAAACCCGTAGTGCAGCGGCCAGTTCGAGCGGGCAAGATCAAATGCCACGACCAGCCGGCGAACTCCGACATCTTCGAGGAGCAGCATCAGCGGCCCATCGCGTCCGCGTGCGAGCACGGTTGCGCCTTCATCTATGACGGCAAGTGTTTGAGAAACATATAACGTGTCAATCGCGACATGCCGAAGCAACGGATGCGCGCGATCCCACATGAGCGCGTTCGTCCCCCTCTCGCTGAGGCTCGTGCCCAGCTCAAGCCCCACGACGGGAAGACCCGCCCCGAAACTGAGCGTCGGCACCGGCGGCACGCGCTCTGGGGTGACACCATCAAAGATGATCAGGTCAAACTCCGCAACTTCGCCCCCGCGATCCATGCGGGCATATCCGTCCGGAGCCACATGCACGACTTCTCTTGCGCCGATCTCCGCCAGAATGTTGTCCACAATCCACGCCGCGCGATTGGCCGATCCAGGCCCTGCTGCACGCACAACCAGCAGCCGAAGCGATCGTGCAGGTTCAAGCACAACGGCGGCATGATTGTCCGCCGCGAGAACATCCGGACGGTCGATCCGGACTCGCAGCACCCCTCCCTCATGCGAAGGAAACTCCACCGTGGTCGAGCGCATTCCGGGAGTCAGCGTCCCCCCGGCCCCGGGCCGAGCCGGGGGCACAATCAGCGGCTGTCGTTCGATACGGACACCGTCGAGCAAGACCTCAATGTGTGTTGCCCGCTCAGTCGTTGAGGCGTTCTGAACGCGCACAAAAAGCCGCACTGTGCCTGGGTCTTCATACTCACGCCGTGCTGCAATCGCCACGATGCCGAGATTGTCGATCCCTTGCTCATCCGGCGCCGGGCCGACGCGCTCGAGCCGAAGATCAGCCGTGCCAAGCATCAGCTTTGCGTGGTCGTCAATCCCCCCGTCACTGAAAAGCACAATCAGCGGCCGATCCGCATCATCTTCACGTTCTTCCGGATCCATCAGCAGAGCCAGGGCAAGATCAAACGCCGCCTGCAGATTGCCGGGCTGGTCGGTTGGTACAGCGTCGTCGAGCGCACGCAATGCGGCCTCGGTGTCCGCCGCGAGCGGAGTCAGCAATCGGGCTTCGGCGGCGAACCCCACCACCCCGATCGACGCCGCCGTTCCTGATCGACGCACCTGCTGCACCAGCGCCTTGGCGCGGCGCACCGCTTCTTCAAAGCGGGTTCCATCTTCACCATCTGCGGCCTGCATCGAGGCCGAGCGATCGAGCACAATCAGAATCCGCCGAGAGCGTCCTGCCGCATCATCAAGCGTCGGCCTCGCCATCGCCAGCAGCAGCGCAGCAAGAATCAGCATGTGCAGCAGCAGAAGCCAACTGGGGCGCAGCCACTTCAACGGCACGTTGGCCTGAAGGTCAGCCGTCGCATGCTCCCAGAGCATCGTGCTGGGCACCCGCACCGGGCGCCGACGCAATTTCAGCATGTATAAAAACACGAGCGCCGGCGCGGCCAGTGCCGCCGCAATCAGCGCCGGAATGGGCGTCAGAAACGTCACGATGTCGTTTGCCCGCCCGGGCCGGCCGACACCGGCTCACCTGTATACCCGTGCCCGATGACGTAGATCTCCGAGGAGACATCGCGGCAGGCGCGCGGTTTGAACCCCTTGACCTCGCGGAAACGCCTGCCGACATGGCGAAGCAACTCCGGATATTTCTCGCCTTCAAAAACCTTCATTGCCAGGTTGCCCCCGATCCGCAACAACCCGGGAAGCAGTTCGATCACGCGACGACACAGGTGATACGAGCGGAAATGATCGCCGGCGCCGGTCGTATTCGGCGCCATATCGCTCAACACCACGTCGAACATCCCTCCCGCCTCTCCCGTCAAGACGCCCGGATCAGCCGTAAACGCATCCATCACCGCGTGGCGGATGTGCGCCGGCATCGGATGCGTCACCGCCTGGAGGTCGATGCCGATCACCGCGCCCGATGGGCCGACCCGCTCGCCCGCAACCTGGAGCCAAGATCCCGGGGCGCACCCAAGGTCGAGCACGCGATCACCCTTGCGCAACAGGCGCTTACGATCGTCGATCTCGATCAACTTGTACGCCGATCGCGCGAGATATCCCTCGGCTTTCGCCTGTTTGAAAAACCGATCATGAAGAACGCGCCGAGGCACGCGCAATGGTAGTGCGGGAAAAGTCGATGCCGAACTTTCACCGGGCGAACATTCCGGACCCTTCACTCGAATACCCTTGCACATGCACGTTCGACGAGTTTCCCGACACGTGACAAAGCGCACACGCGCCGCGGTCATCGGCGTAGCCCTGTCACTCGCCCTGGCATCCTGCGGGCCAGGCGACCCGCCGATCGACCCGCCCCGGAAGCCCGTTTCGGCCCCAGCCGACCGGATCGAGTCTGAAGCGGGTTCGGGTGATTCGCATGCAGGGGCCGAGCGCGACCCGGGGCTTCTAGGCATCACCGTGCCTCAGCCCGAGACCACGCGGGTTCCGCCGGCTTTAGCGCCGAAAGAATCTGCCGCGCCCGAGAGCGCACAGCCCGATCGGGCAGAGGCCCAGCCCCCGGCCGCCCCCGCCATACCCGAAGAGCCTTCGGAGCCTGTACCCATGCCTCCGGGTGCCGAGCGGCTGGTGCTCGAACCCCAGGGGTTGACCCGCTGGGGGCGGCTGCCGCAGGAAGTCTGGCCGGATGCGCTGCTCGAACTCCCCCTGACCGTCGAACCCGGAGGGGCTGATATCTGGACCATCGCCGACAATCCGGCGGAAGGGGCCAGGACCATCAGGCTTGCCGAGTTGCTGGTCGATGAACCATTGATTCGCCTCGATCATCGCGGCCTGACGACCGCGTCACGAGTCATCAAGCGTGCTTTCGATCAGGCGGATGTCGTCACGCTCGACATTCGCCCGGCCGATGCAGCCGACTCGACCGCCGGGTTTGTCATTCCGGTGCTCACCGTCGGTCAGGTTCGCGTCGAGGCAGCCCCCGGAAGCGGGTTTGAAGCACGTGTTGCGGCGATTGAGGCCGAACTTCTGGCCGGGTGCCCGCTTCGGGCGGGTTGGCCTGTTCGTCGCGAGGTGTTGCAGGACTTCACCATCGGCACAAGCGTGCGATTGGGCCTGCGGATTGATGGTGCGCTCGAGCGGACAGAGCAACTCGGCGTCGTGAGGCTCGTGCTCATTGTCGCCCCGCGCTGATGTCGCGATCAAGCCGATCGTTCGTTGGCTTCGTGGCATCATCACCGTTCACGGTTGCGAGCTGCGCGTCGGAAGGCGAGCCGTGCCGTTTCCTTCGCGTGGGTCGCACACTGAGCGCGGAGATCAGGCGCGGACACGATCAGTCATTATCTTCTTGCTTCAAATCACGATATTCGCTGTTCCAGAGCGCCTGAATCGTCTCAAGGATGCGTTCGTTGACCGGGTGGCCCGGCTGTTCGGCAAACCCAGGCAGTGAGCGCACCATGTCTCGAAGTTTGGGAAATCGAACGCTCAGCGGATCAATCTGCGGATACGCCTCGGCAAGTTCTTCCGCGATCCGCTCGACATCGAGCCAGTGATACGTCTCAGCCATGGCATCACCCCGCATTCCCTGCGGCCTGCCGCAAAGGGCATTGTCGACCTGCTCCACCGATGGGCAGAGATCTTCGTCCGGGGCCGTCAGTGCGGAATTTCTTTGACCGCATTCCGGTTCCAGGCCGGCACGCGAATCACGATCGGGCCGTTGCCCTCAATCTCGCACTGACAACTCAGCCTGCTGTTCCGCTGCAGCCCCGGGGCTTCTTCCACGCGGTCTTCTTCCGCCTCGGTCGCCTCAGACAGGTGCTCCATCCCCTTCTCAATGTAGACATGGCACGTCGAGCACGCGCACACGCCGCCGCAGGCATGCTCTATGTTGATCCCGTGGTCCATCGCCACTTCGAGTAGGTGTTCACCCTTGGCGGCCATCACGTCCCATTCCTGCTTGTCGGTACCGGTCAGCCCCTCAGGGTCTTCCAGCAGGAACTTCACGGGCACTTCAGCGGGGCCGTGGTGATGATCAGAACGGCGAAGGTGCATGGGATGCTCCCCGGTTGTGATTGAGAATAAGAATCATCCCAGTCTAGGCGTCGAGTTTTGACGTGACCCCTCCAGGGTATTCACCTAGGCCCTGTGGGTGGCCCCCGCAGGTCGCAGGCTTCGCTATCGTTCGGTCCCATGACTTCAGGTATTCCGGCGCAGGGCGAGCACGATATCGAACTCTCCGTCATCGCTCCCGCGCATAACGAGCAGGAAAACATTGCTCCCCTCGTCAGCGAGATCGAGCAGGCGCTCGTCGGGGTTCGCTTCGAGTGCATCATCGTCGACGACGGGTCGACCGACAACACGCGGCAGGTGATTCTCGAACACATGGCCTCGCGGCCTTGGCTCCGGTGCATCACCATGACCGCCACCCCCCTAGGAAAGGGGGGTGGTCAGTCCGCCGCGTTCTGGGCGGGTTTCAGACAGGCGCGAGGCAGACTGGTCGCCTCGCTCGATGCCGACCTGCAGAACGATCCGGCTGATCTTCCCGCGATGCTCAATCTCCTCCGAGAGCGCGGGGCCGACATGGTCCAAGGCGACCGATCGCACGCCCGACGCGACAACGCCGTTCGCCGCATCGGTTCGCGCGTGGGCAGGCTCTTTCGACGCATGCTCCTGGGAGACACGATTCGCGATACGGGTTGTTCGCTCAGGATCATGAAACGGGACATCGCGCTGATGATTCCCCTTGAGTTCAAGGGCATGCATCGGTTCATCCCGGTTTCCGCGCGCCAGGCCGGATATCGCGTCGTGGAAATGCGCGTCAACCATCGCCCGCGAGTGGCAGGCCAGACCAAGTACGGCCTCGGTGTCACCAAGCGGGCGATTCCCGGTCTCATTGACTGCTTCGCTGTCCGGTGGATGGGCAAGCGTCGCCGGCCCGTGCTCCACGAGGAGGTGCACCCGTGAGCGCATCGCCCAATTCGGGAGAGCGCCGTCGCTTCAAATACGAGCCGCTGCTCGCCATGCTCGCCTTGATCTTTCTGGGGCTGTGGCTGGTCATTTCCAAGCCCGGAACCGGCCCCGCCCACGAGTTGCGACCAGGTGCAACCGCCGTCAAGTTCGTCATCGGGCAGTACCGCGGCCACGTCGAGATCCTGATGCTCGACGGCCAGGCCACGTTCCGCATGCTTTCCCGAGATCATGCTTCCGAAGTGCTCACAGAATCGCAGTTCGCCGCCATCGTGGGCGAAGCAGCCATTCGCAGGCTTCGAGACGGCGGCAACATGGTTTTTCGCGCACTCAACATCACCGGATGGGGAAGTCTGGTCTGGGTCGCCGTAGGTCTCCTCGGCCAGATCATCTTCTCTTGCCGGTTTGTCATCCAGTGGCTCGTCAGTGAGCGTGAACGCCGGAGCGTCATCCCCGAGGTCTTCTGGTGGATCAGCCTCTTGGGCGGAATCTGCCTCTTTGTCTACTTCGTCTGGAGGCAGGACATCATCGGCGTGCTCGGCCAAAGCTCCGGTGTCGTCATTTATGCGCGCAATCTTCGCCTGATCGCCAAACAGCGACGCCGCGCCGCCTCCGCCTGAGCCGATCCGAACCCGAGTTTCCGGCATTCTCCATCGGCAGAGTTGCCCCGGACCTCCGCCAAGGCGACACTACACCCATGCAGGTCTATCTCGACGACGTTCCTCTCGACATCGCTGAGCCGAGTCTCGCGGCGGCCCTCCGTGAGGCTGTGCTCCGTGCGCAGGGGCAAGGGCGCATGGTCGTCGAGGTCAAGGGCGATGGCCGCCTGCTGGGCGAAGCCGAACTTGCCCAGCCCAGCCGCGACACCGGGGGATACGGCGAGTTACGCATCACCTCGGCCGAGCCGCGTGCCCTGGTCTGCATCACGCTCAGAGACGCGGCCGAGGCTCTCGACGGCGTAGAGGCCGACCAGACCGAGGCCGCCCTGCTCATCCAGTCAGGCAAGCTCGACGAGGCCCGCGCCCTCTTCGAGAGAGCCGTGCAAACCTGGCAGGCCATCATGACCGCCCTCGCCCACGGAGCCGAACTCCTCCAGCTCGATCTTGCCCGCCTTGCCCCCGCCTCAGGCGGACCTTCCGTCGGCCAGCGGCTGAGCGAACTCATCGACCGCCTCAAGCTCCTTGTCGTCGCCATGACGCGCGAAGACTGGTCATCTCTCGCAGACGCCCTCGAATTCGACATGCGCGATCAGGCCGACGCATGGAAATCCATGCTCACCGACCTCGCCCGAAGCCTTGCCCCATCTGCAGGGGGGCCTGTGTGACTCCACCCCGCCGCAAGAGCACGCTTCGCAACCCCGGTGAATCCATCGATGCACTGATGGAAACCGCCAGCGAGCACCTCGCGGCCATGCGCTATTTTGAGTGCGAGCGCACCTGCCTTCGGGCCTTGCAGGCGGCACGTCGAGCACGTGACTTTGAGCGCATGGCCCGCATCTGCCTTCCGCTTCAAGAGGCGCGACGCCAACGCCGCCAAATCGCCATGGATGAAGGCCGCATCCTCGTCATCGACAACGAACGCAGCCTTCCGCGCCCGCTACCCCGAGGCGTTCTCATCGTACAGCCCCCGATGTTCGGCGCTGAAGGCCGCGCAATCCGCGAATCGGCCTTCGCCCGAGGCGTCGAACTCGAAGTCCTCACCCGCGAGCCGATGACGCAGGCCGGGCTTTGGCCCATCGTCGCCGTGGGCGAACAGGTCATCCGCACGCGCGTTGCTCCGCCCTCTGGCGCACGTTTCACCGGCGCGGGGCCGACGCGCGACGAACTCACTTCCACACCCGACATTGCCTGGATCGAGGCCGCTCTGGAAGCCTTGGGCGACGCCGCAATCGCCAGGCTCAATCCCGCCGATCCCCCCGAATGGCGCGTCGATGACCTGCTTGAATTCCTCGATGCGCACCCGAGCCACGAAAAGCTCCATCAGGCCCTCGAGCACGCCTGTCGGGAGGCCATCGGCACACCGCCCCCCCAACTGCCCCGACGGCGCGGTCTTGTGGACGACCCGTTCAGTTTCTGAAACGGTTTCTCACTACCTCGCGCATCCACGCCTTGGGTTTAAACCTTCGGTGACGCCCTCACGCGCAGAGCACGGAACACACTCCTATTTCGAGGGCGACGCCGGGCCTCCGGCATCGCGGCGTGTCTGGAGTCGAACGACTTTCCGCAAAGCGCTCCGGCCGGATAACAAATCGGCTGATGCCCTTCGCTGCGCATTCGTCGGCGTGCAATCAAAACGTGCACCGGCGACGGAGGGATCCGGCGCCGATGCATTCGTGGGGGTCATGCATTGTCGTGGCGGAATGTCGATCAATAGGGATACGAGTTGTATCCGCCGCCGTGGTGATACTGCGGGTAATACCCCGGGCCATAGTTGATCGGCCTGCTGTGACGATGGTTCTGGTCGCCGATCACCGCACCGCCGATACCGCCCAGAATCGCGCCGGTCGCCGCGCCCGCTCCGGCGTTGCCCGTCAGCGAGCCGATCGCCAGCCCGCCCAGCGCGCCAAGTGCGCCGCCGGTCAGGCCGCCTTCAACGGCGTTGTTGCACCCGGTCGATCCTGCGGCAAGCACCGCGCCAAGCGCGCACATCGCCGCCACTCGTCCGGTCATGATCTTGTGAATACGCATCGGTCCTCCTTTCAAGAAGGCGGGGCCTTCCCCGACAAGCAAGACGCCGCGGCACCTTCCCGGCGCGCCTCGCGCAGCTCATCCAACGTACGGTCTGGAACAGGTGCTTTCCATCGCCATTTGGTAACAACCCCAGGGAACATCCCTTGGGGACAACTCCAAAAGAACAACCCTGATGACGCTGCCGTCATTCCCCTGGGCGCACCGCCCCCGCCGCACGCCCCCTGACGCCTCCGCGACATTTCACAAACGCGTTGCGCTCGACCGCCCGATTGACCGACATCCGCCGAACAACCGCCCGCCTTACCGCGTCGCCTGCAGCGGCCAGATGAACGGAATCAGCAGGCACGTGATGAGCCACATCGACAGATTCAGCGGAATCCCCACGCGGAAGTAATCGCCGAACCGATACCCGCCCGGCCCCATCACCATCAGGTTCGTCTGATAACCGATCGGCGTAGAGAAACTCGCCGATGCCGCCATCATGATCGCAAACGCGAATGGTCGGAAATCCGCGCCGACTTTCGCCGCGGCTTCAAATGCGATGCTGAACATCAGCACCGCCGCGCCGTTGTTCGTCACAACCTCCGTCAACAGCATCGTGCACAGATACACTGTCAACAGCACCAGCCACGGATGACTGCCGACCAGGTCTACCAACGAGCCGCCGATCGCCGCCGCGGCGCCGGTCACCTCCAGGCTCTTGCCGAGCGCCAGCGAGGCCGCGATGATCGTCGCGACCTGCCAATCAACCGCACGTCGCGCCTGGCTTGCCGTGCAGCAGCGCAGCACCACCATGCACCCAGCCGCCAGCACCGCCGCGTGCAGCATCTTGAAGCCGAATGGCTCCAGCGTCGCAATCAGAATCATGCCGAGCATGATCGCGAGCGCAAGCCCGGCCTTCTCATGTCGCAAAGGTCGCGCGTTCTCCACCTTGCTCACCAGGAAGAAGTCCCGCGAATTGCGGTGCTGCTCGATGAAACTCATCGGCGCTTCCAGGAGCAGCGTGTCGCCCACACGCAGCTCGATATCGCCGATCTTCCCCTTCACCCGCTCGCCGTTGCGCGCAACGGCGATCACCACCGCGTCGTACACGTTCCGGAAGCGCCCTTCACGCACCGTCCGCCCCAGCAGCGGGCAGGTGTTGCTCACCACCGCCTCGACCAGCGTCCGCTGAGGTCGCGGCGAACCGAGTTTGCGCGACTGGTTGTCCACGCTGCACAACCCGCGGATCTTCTGAAGATCCACGATCGACTCAAGCTGCCCGACGAAGAACAGCCGGTCTTGTCCGCGCAGCACCTCTTTCGGGCTGACCGCCGGAAGCAGTTGCCCTTCCCGCTCGATCTCCGAAAGAAACAGGTTCGCCAGCCCGCGAAGCCCCGCCTGCTCGATCGTCTTGCCCGCCAGCGGCCCACCCTGCTCGACCTCAAACTCAACCGTGTACGACCGCGCATCGGTGTCGGCGTCCAGCACCGGCAGTCGCTCCGGCAGAATCCGCGTTCCGATGAACAACATGTACAACGTCCCGAAAATCAGGCACGGAAGCCCGATCATCGCAATCTCAAAAAAATGCAGTCGCCCGTGCGTCTCGACCAGCCCGCTGTCGATCCACTTCCCCGTGATCACCAGGTTCGTGCTCGTTCCGATCAGCGTCAGCGTGCCGCCCATGATCGCCGCATACGACAGCGGAAGCATCATCTTGCTCGGCGATATCCGGTGCCGCCGGCACCAGTCGCTCAGCATCGGGATATACATCGCGACCAGCGGCGTGTTATTCATGAAGCCGCTCATCACAGACACCGGCAACAGCAGCCGCAGTTTCGCGAGAATGCCCCCCTTGGGCTTACCGAGAAGCTTCGTTCCCAGCCACTCGATCGCCCCCGTCTCCTGCAGCCCGCAGACCACGACATACAACACCGCCACCGTGATCATGCCTTCATTCGACATCCCCGCCAAGGCTTCCTTCGGCGCCAGCAGCCCCAGAAAGACCATCAGCGCCACCGTGCCGATCACCAGCACATCCACCGGAAAGCGATTGCTCGCAAGCAGCACAAGCAACATCACGATCAGCCCGACCGCCGTCCATCCCTTCCACGTCATCGATGCGGCCTGCGGCGCCGCCGAAGCCGCGGCGAGCACCTGCTCGCCGCCCCCCCCGGCGAACGCCTGAAACGCGCACAACACTAGCGCCAAGAGGGCCATCCCGACCATCGCGATGCGCGGAGAAATCAGATGCATGGATGCTCTCGTATGGGTCCGCCGTGCCGATCATCCGGATCAGTCGCGCAGATGCTCGCATCCGCACGCGTGATGCTCACCTCATGGGCTTCCGGTATGGGAGTGTGGGGCTTCGTGCCCACGCGCACCTTTCCCGTTCCCATGTACGAACGCCCTTTACTGGTCGTGCCCGCTGAACTGAGGCAACTCGTGCCCCGCGTCTCGCAAGGTCTTCTCGCGGCGTGCCAGTTCCAGGTCGTGCTCCACCATCATCGCCGCCAACTCCTCGACGCTGGTCGTCGGCACCCAGCCCAGCTTCTGCTTGGCTTTTGACGGGTCGCCCAGCAGTAGGTCCACCTCCGCCGGGCGCAGATATCGCGGGTCGAACTCGACAAAATCCGCAAAATCAAGCCCTGCGTGCGCAAACGCCAGTTCGGCGAAGTGCCGCACCGTGATCGTTCGACCCGTCGCAATGACGTAATCGTCCGGCGTCTCCTGCTGGAGCATCAGCCACATCATCTTCACATAGTCGCCGGCGTATCCCCAGTCGCGCTTCGAATCCAGGTTCCCCAGGAACACCTTGTCCTGAAGCCCCAGTTTGATCCTGCCCACGGCCCGCGTGATCTTTCGCGTCACGAATGTTTCGCCGCGACGCGGGCTTTCATGATTGAACAAAATCCCGCACGAGGCGTGCATCCCGTAACTCTCGCGATAGTTCACCGTCGCCCAGTGCGCCATCACCTTCGCGCACGCATACGGCGAACGAGGATAAAACGGCGTCGTCTCCGATTGCGGCGTCTCCATCACCTTCCCGTACTGCTCCGAACTCGACGCCTGGTAATACCGCACCCGCTTGCCTGACTGCTGCTCGAAGTCATGCACCGCCTCCAGCAGCCGCAACGCGCCCATCGCGACCGTGTCGGCCGTGAAGATCGGCATGTCGAAACTCACCCGAACGTGTGACTGGGCGCCGAGGTTGTACACCTCGTCCGGCTCTACATCACGCATCAGCCTTGACAGGTTGTTCGCATCGCACAGGTCGCCGTAATGCAGGCGCAAACGACCCCCCTTGATGTGGGGATCAAGATAAATATGGTCAATCCGACCCGTGTTGAAACTCGAGCTGCGCCGGATGATCCCGTGCACCTCGTAGTCCTTGCTCAGCAGAAACTCGGCCAGATAACTCCCGTCCTGACCGGTGATGCCGGTAATCAGCGCGCGTTTCATCCCGAATGCTCCAAGGCGAAGGAAGGATTCTCGGAGCACCTGCAACGGCGCCCCGCCAGGGGTATGTGCATATCGGTCTTCCGTGCCGCACGCTCCAGCCTCGGAGCGGGCCAACACCCTACGTCGCTTCGAACCCGGTGTTCGCACCGTCTTACAAGGCGTCTCCCCTGTTCAGGTGGGTCGCCAACCACCCGGCAACAGCGCCAAGTCGATCCAGGGCGTGATCCAACGCCCAGACCTGCCGCTGACGATCCCCTGTCGTATTCGATATCACCCGGATCTCGACGAAGCGAACACCTGCACGCGCACACACCACCCCGACCGCGCCCCCTTCCATGGCCTCTGCCAGCGCGCCGGTTCGTGCGGCAACAGATTTCGCAGCACCATCGGTTCCTGAGCACGTCGAAACCGTCGCGACGGGGCCGAGATGGGCGCCAAGTCCATGCGCAAACTCTGCTCCGAGGACATCACCTGCAATAGCCGATCGGCTTGCGCCTGGAATTGGTGGAAACCCCAGGGCGGCGATATCGAGAAACCCCGAATCGGTCACTAAGCCTTCGTCAGCAAATACACTCTCAGTTCCGATAACTACATCACCGAGTTCTACCCCTGATCCGGGGAGGCTTCCGGCAACACCGAGGTTGACCACGAGGAGATCGCAAGTAGGGTCAAGCACCCAGGCCGTCCCACCGGCGCTCGCCGCCTTCCCGACCCCCGTTGCGACCACGCGAGGACCGGCAGCCGTGGGGTGAGCCACCCAGGGCTTGCCGGCGAGGTCCGAAATGCCTCCTAGGGCATCCAGAACCGCCGCGGCCTCCTTCCGGGCGGCCGTGACAAAAAGCAAGGATGTCGCGCCGGGGAGGGGTTTCATGGGCATCCAGTGGGCATGTCGCCGAATCGACGACGATTTTTGAGACATCTTTGCTTCCCGGTTCGATCCGGGGAAGATTCGGGGACGGAATCCGATTCAATCCTGAGCCGAAGTCCCGGTCAGGTAAACCGGTACAACAGCATCCGGTATACCCCGCTGGTCGGGTAGCCGAGTCGAAGGAGTCTGGACATGGCGCATGGTCGCCGGCGTGGCATTTCCGGCGTGAAGATTCTGGTTGGTCTGGTCATTCTCGGCGCGCTCGGCACGCTGGGGGTTATTTGGGCGTCGTCCGGCGGGGCTTCGACGACCAACACCAACAGCCTTGAACTCGCCTCGGCCGAGATTCGTGACTTTGAGATCACGGCGTCGGCCTCCGGCGAACTGGTTGCGCGCAACTCGGTTGAACTCAAAAGCCCGCTCGAGCGCACCAGCACCGTCACCTACGTGATTCCCGAAGGCACCACTGTCGAGCGGGGCGTGCCCCTGATCCGCCTCAACGTCGAAGACCTGATGCAGCAACTCCGGGAGGAAGAGCTTCAGGTCATTTCGGCCAAAAACGAACTCGATCAGGCCGAATCGGCCGTTCGCATCCAGATCAGTGAAAACGCCAGCCGTCTCATGGACGCCCAGTTGCAGGTCGCCCTTGCCGAACTTGCGCTTCGCCGCTGGCAGGAGGGCGAAGTCGCCCAGCAGCGTGAGCGCAACCGCATTTCGGTCGAGAACGCCGAACGCAATCTCAAGCGGCTCTCAGAGAAGGTCGAGCGGTCGCGCGAACTTTTCCAGAAGGAATTTCTGAGCAAGGACGAACTGGAGCAGGACGAAATCGCCCTCGCCCAAGCCCAGGCCGACGTGGTTATCACCAAGCTCGAGCGTGAGATTCACGAAACGTTCCGTCTGCCTGAAGAAGAAAAAACCAAGATGAGCGAGGTCGAGAAGGCCAAGGCCGCGCTCGAGCGAACCGTCGAGCAGAACGAGATCAACCTCCGCGACAAGCAGGCCGCCGTCGAAACGCGTGCCCAGCGTCTGCGCGTCCGCGAAGAAAACTTCGCCAAACTTGAACGACAGATCCGCGATGCCGAGATCATCGCTCCCCGGGCCGGACTCGTCGTCTATGCCTCCAGCATGGAGAACAACCGCGGCGGGTGGGGGGGTGATGTACCCATCTCCGTCGGTCGCGATGTTCGGCCCAACGAGACGCTCATCATCCTTCCCGATGTCTCGGAGATGGTTGCCTCGGTCCGCATTCACGAAAGCCTTGCCGGTCGCGTCCGTGAAGGGCAGGCCGCCAGTGTCCACATCGAGGCCGTGGGTCGCACGATCGACGGCGTGGTCGAGAGTGTCGGCGTGCTGGCCGCCACGGGCGGATGGCGCGATCCGAACCGGCGCGAGTACACCGTGCGGATTCTGCTTGATATGAACCAGGCGGCCGATGCGGGCCTGAAGCCTTCGATGCGGTGCGACGCCAAGATCACGATCAATAACGTTCGCCGGGCACTTTCCGTTCCGATCCAGGCGGTCTTTGTCGATGGGCCGGTCCAGTTTGTGTATGTTCCCAACGGCCCGAGGTTTGACCGCATCCCTGTGCGCATGGGCCGCCGGAGCGACGCATACGCCGAAATCGCGATGGGCCTTACAGAAGGTCAGCGGGTGCTGCTACGCACTCCTTCGCCTGCCGAAGTGCTTGACACCCAGTGGACGGAAGCCCAGCTTGCCGCCGCGGGATACGCCCTCGATGAAGACGGGAAACCCGTGCTTGCCATGCCCGCGGGCATGGCGATGGGTCGGCCGCCGGGTGCGGCGGCAGGTCCTGACGCCGCGCGGGCAAACGGAAACCCCAATCAGCGTCGACAAATGGTGGCGCCGCCTTCCGGCGATGGGCGTCCGCAGGGTGAACCGAGCGGCAGTCGCACTGATCGACCCACGGGGCAAGAGGCCCAGGCTGCGGTCGCTGATGCCTCTCCCGCCAAACCCAAGGATGGTTCGGAAACAGCCGAGACGGCATCGGTGAAGCCGAGCGAAGGCAAGGCCGCTGAAGCGACCCCCACCGAAAACTGATCGGGCGTGGCGGATCAAGCGCGTGTAAACGTCGGACCCTATCCTCCCGGCGTGTCTGACCCATCACACGTGGAACTCTTTACGGATGGCGCGTGCTCCGGCAACCCCGGTCCTGGGGGGTGGGCATACATCCTGCGCCATCCATCCACGGGGAAGGAAGTGGAGCGATCCGGGGCTGAGGCGGAGACGACCAACAATCGCATGGAGTTGATCGCCGTGATCGAGGGCTTGCGCGCGCTGAAGCGACCGAGCACGGTGGATATCTATTCTGACTCGCAGTATGTGCTCAACGGCCTTCGTGAGTGGCTTGATGCCTGGAAGGCCCGGGGATGGCGGACTGCGGACAAGAAGCCGATCAAGAACCCCGACCTGTGGAAAACCTTGGACGAACTGCGAGTGAAGCACACGCTCCGGTTCCACTGGATTCGTGGGCACAATGAGCATCCGGAGAATGAACGTTGCGACCAGCTCGCCGTCGCCGCGCGCGAGGCCTTGGTTCGCCGGTGAAGCGCTTTCGGAGTGTGCCATGAGGTTCCGCGTGGTGCGAGCACGAGGGCGAGTGATTGCGGCGGGGATGCTCGCGATGCTGTCCTTGGGGGGGTGCACTCGAGACAATCGCCCCGCCCCGGTGTGGGAGCCGGGAGCAATCGCCGCGTGGCCGTTTGCGCCGGTCCAGATGCATCTGCACCCGCTGACGCACATGGAGCGCGGTCCGGATGGGGCAACGAAGATCGTCTGCCATGTGGAACTGCTGGATCACTGGGGCGACACGGCCAAGGGGGTCGGGAAACTGACGATCCAGTTGTTCAGGCCCACGGGGGGAAGCCGGGCTACGGCCGTGGGGGACATGGTCTGGCACATTGATCTTGACGACCCGCAGTTCAACGCCTCGATGTATGACCCCTCGACAAGGACCTATCGGCTGCAACTGGGAGGATTGCCTGACTGGGCGATCCCCTCGGGGAACGATGACCGTTCGCGGCTTCTGCTCAGAGCAAAGTTTGTGGGTCAGGGGCCTGACGGCACAGTGCGGGAAATGACGAGTGAACTCTCGATTCGGACATGAAATCGGATGACTCGCTTGCTTGTTGCGAATCTGTCTCAATACGATGCTGCCTGCGGCGATGGCTGCCGCGGAAGGAGCGGTTTATGACGACTTCGGTAGACGCGACAGCCCGTCCGGCGACACAGCGGCTGCGTGAGGAGACGCGCGATCTTCATACGGCGGCGGAGAAGGGGCCGTATCAGGCGGCGATGGTGATGGGGCGGCTGCCTCGTGCGGGGTATGTCGCGATGCTGGAGCAGATGCTGCTTGTGCATCGGGCGCTTGAGGCCGGGTTGGAGCGTGCGCGTGCGGGGTCGCCGGCGATCGCGCGTGTGGTGACGCGAGAGCAGTATCAGGAGCCGTACCTGCTTGAGGATCTGGCGTATTTCGGGATCGACCCCGATGCGATTGAGGCGACGGGGGCGACGCGGGCGCTGGTTGAAGAGATCGAGCGTGCGTCGAACGACCCGCTGACGCTTCTTGGGATGCACTATGTGCTGGAAGGTTCGAACAACGGCAACCGATTCATCGCCAAAGCGTTGATGAAGGCGTATGACCTGACGCCGCCGGATGGGCTTTGCTACATGCTTCCGTATGGTGAGCGCCAGCCGGAGGTCTGGAGTGCCTTTAAGACGAATCTGGATGCGTGCGGCCTCGGTGATGAAGAAGTGACCACGCTGGTGCGTGCGGCAGAGGCGATGTATCGCGGGATTATCGCGATTCATGCTTCATTGCAGGAGCGGATGGCCGAGCGCGTGTAGAGCATTCTTCAGAGAGTCGTTCGTCCCCAGGCACGCCACACATCGGCGGATCGGGAGCGCCCGCGGTACGGGCGGCAGCCAAGGAACAGGAGAGGGTTGCTTCAGTCAGCGCAATTGTGCGGTGGCGCGTGCATCGATTTGTGCGCCAGGCGCGCAGCACCCCGGGCAGCGTGCCAAGGGTCGCGGGCGCACATGAGCGACCAGCCGGGTCGGGCGAGCGTGGTCAGGCGGTCGTCGATACGCGTGCGCAATGCGGCGAGGTGGCTGTGCAGGCGCAGGCCGATGCCGCCGAGCAGGGCGATATGGTGCGGTCGGTAGATGGCATGAGCGATGCGCAAGGCCCTGGCAAGGGCGCGCAATGCCGGGTCATTGCGTGTGAGCGGCAACGGATCGGGCAGGGGCGATCCGAAGCGGGCGGCGAGCACACGAGCGCCAAGATAGGCCTCGAGCGACCCCGCGCTGCCGTCTGGGGCAAGAGGTGGAGCGTTGTCATCTTCGGGGAGCGTGACGTCAATCTGGCCGAGATGGCCCGAAGATGTGCCGCAGACCTGAAGCGGTCGGTCGCCGTCGAGGACGCAGGCGCCGACGCCCGCGCCGAGGCTGACAGCGAGCAGGCGGCCGGTCAGCGGGGTTGTCGCGGCGAAGTCGAAAGCAGCGGCGTGGGCATCGGTGGTGATCGTGACCGGTATGGCCCCTGCGCAGGCGCTGGCGATGAGGTCATCGATGGCCACATCGATGAGCGCGGGGGCATTGAGGCTGGCGGTCACCGCGCGGCGGACGGGGTCGAACGCACCGGGTACGCAAAGGCCGACGGGGGCCGAGGGCGCACCGATCGCCGCGAACACCTGGCTGATGGCTCGAGAGAGCGAAGCCGGATCGGCGGAGTCGTAAGGATCGGAGCGCGCGGTGCGCTCGGCGTGGGGAGCAAAGGCGGCAAGGGCCTTGACACTCGTGCCGCCGATATCGATGCCGACCACGGGATGGGTCATGACTTCGGGCATAGCGTGCGTCATGCTCTGTGCGTGAAGGTGCTGGAACCCTGTGGGCGAACAGGAAAGCCCGTGCAGTGATCGGCCGAGCGGGTCACGCGAAGTGGGGGTGGGGGTTGATGCAGTGCATGGAATCGGAAGGGGGCGTGAACGCCTTCGGCAGGTGATATCAGCCTTGCGGCGCCGCGGTGCTGACGAGGTGGAGTTCCTTGAGCTGGGCCTCGGTGACGCCGCTCGGGGCGCGGGTCATGAGATCCTGACCGATCATGGTTTTGGGGAAAGCGATGACATCGCGGATGCTCTCTGCGCCGACGAAGTTCATGATGAGCCGATCGAGGCCGAAGGCGATGCCGGCGTGCGGCGGAGCGCCGTAGGAGAGGGCTTCGAGGAGGAAACTGAACTTCTCGCGTGCCTGCTCGGGCGTCATGCCGAGGAGTTGGAAGACCTTGGCCTGCACGTCGCGGTTGTGGATACGCACGCTGCCGCCGGCGATTTCCTGGCCGTTGAGGACGATGTCGTACCCCGCGCTGACAATGCTCTCGATGGTTTCGTCGTCAGAGGAGAGGTCGGCGGCGACGAAGGCATCCTGCTGATCTTCGCGGGGCGCGGTGAATGGGTGGTGCAGGGCGACCCATTTGCCCGAGTCTTTGTTGCGCTCGAACATGGGAAAGTCGACGACCCAGAGGAAGTTCCACGGGCCGCCTTCGCACCCGGGTTTGGGGAGCAGGCCGATATCGCGGGCCACCTTCTGGCGAAGTTCGCCGAGGGCCTTGGTGGCGACGGCGTAGGTGTCGGCAGCGAAGAGGACGGTGTCTCCGGGTTCGAGGCCGAGGGCTGCGACAAGTTCGGCTTTCACCGGTTCGAGGAATTTGGCGATGCCGGTTTCAAAGGCAAGGCCTGCGGGTGAGGCGCCTGCGCCACCGGAAACCACTTTCACCGTGGGGACGCCGCCGGCGCCGAACGTCTTGACAAATTCGCTGTATCCGTCGGTAATCTTGCGAGTGAGTTTTTCGGCGCCTCCGGGAACACGGATGGCCTTGACAACACCTTTTTTGCTGAAATAGGGGCGAGCGTCGGGGTGCTGGGCGAGGGCATCCTGAAAGACGCGGAAATCGGTCTTCCGGGCGATTTCGGAGATGTCGGTGATCTCGAGGCCGTAGCGGGTATCCGGGCGGTCGATGCCGTAGCGCTCCATCGCTTCGCGATAGCCGATGCGCGTGATCGGGGGAATATCCGTGTTTGCGATGTCTTTCCAGAGGCGACGGATGAAGCCCTCCATCATGGACATGATGTCTTCACGCTGGACGAAAGCCATTTCAAGGTCGATCTGGGTGAACTCGGCCTGGCGGTCGTTTCGCGGGTCTTCATCGCGGAAGCAGCGGCAGATCTGCATGTAGCGATCGCACCCGGAGATCATGAGGATCTGCTTGAACAACTGGGGGCTTTGCGGCAGCGCGTAGAAACTGCCGGGAACGTTGCGGCACGGAACGACAAACTCTCGGGCGCCCTCGGGGGTGCTTTTGTAAAGGATCGGGGTTTCCACTTCGAGGAAGCCGTTTTCATCGAAGTAGCGACGGGTGGTCTGGTAGACCTTGTGGCGGATGCCGAGGATGTGCTGCATACGCGGGCGGCGAAGATCGATGTAGCGATGTTTGAGACGCAACTCTTCGTTGGCGAGGTTTTCGGCGGCAGGGCCGTCGTCGGGAAGGAAGGGGGGGTTGTCGGTCTTATTGATCAGTTCGAGTTCGCGCACGACGACTTCGACCTGACCTGTGGGGAGCTTGGGGTTGGGGGCGCCCGCGCGGAGGCGGACAACGCCCCTGACGGCGATGACGTCTTCGTTGCGGAGGCGGGAGGCAAGCTCCATGAGTTCGGCGGAACAGTCTTCTTTATCGAATACGAGCTGGGTGAGGCCGTATCGGTCGCGGATGTCGATGAAAGTGAGGCCGCCGTAGCCGCGGTAGGCGTTGACCCAGCCGCTCAGGGCGACGGTCTGGCTGATGTGGGATTCGCGAAGTTCGCCGCAGGTGTGGGTTCGTTTGATCATGGGTGGTCCGGATTGGGGGAAAAGAGAGGGTAGCAAGGCGTGGGCGGGCCGAGGTGCGGTCGGTTCGAGGGGGGTTGTCAGGGGAAGGGCGTTTTGCGGAAATGGTGGACATAGGCCGGGATGACTCTGAACGATCGGGCGCGGCGAAAGCAGTCGTAGACCCCAAGACGAGGGACGACATACATGGATGCGCATCGACGTGTGGCGGTTATCACCGGGGCGAGTTCGGGCATCGGGCTGGCTTCGGCGCGGCTCCTTGCGGGGCAAGGGTGGGGGGTGGTGCTCGCAGCGCGGGGGCAAGTGGCCCTGGAGCAGACCACAGCGGACCTCGGCTCGTACGCGCACCTTGTGGTTGCCGATGTGGGCGAGGCGGCAGGGTGCGAGGCGATTGTCTCGGCGGCGGTCGAGCGGTTTGGTCGTGTCGATGCGCTCGTGAACAACGCGGGGTTCGCCCCGCTGGCTTCGATTGAGGCGACGAGCGATGATCTGCTGTCGCGGGTGTATGCGGTCAATGCCCTCGGCCCGGCACGGCTGATTGCGCGTGTGTGGCCGATCATGGCCGCGCAGCGGTCGGGGTGCATTGTGAATGTTTCGACGATCGGTGCGGTTCGAGAACCGTTCCCGGGGTTTTTCGCGTATGCCTCGGCGAAGGCTTCATTGGGGGTGATGGCGAGGTCGTGTGCGCTGGAGGGGCGACGGCTGGGGATACGGGCATTTGCGGTCGCTCCCGGAGCGGTGGAAACGCCGATGCTCCGGGCGAACTTCGACGCCAAGGCGATCGCTCCGAGCAGGTGCCTCGCGGCGAGCGAGGTCGCCGAGGTGATTGTGGCGTGCATTCGGGGCGATCGCGACAGCGAAAACGGCAGGACGATCGAGATGCCGAGTCCGTGAGAGGCTGCGCCGTGCTCGCCACAGACCTTGCGAGTGGAAGTCGTTGGAGGGCTGCAGCCGATGCACTGACCCGCAAAGCAGGGTCCGTGGCACGGCACGTCCCCGCCCACTCGCGCGCGATGCCGGTTCGCGGAGGGGTGGTATCCTCAGCGGCATGAAAGCCATATTGCTTGCGCTTGGGGCGGGTGTCTGCTGGGGAGTCGGTGAGGTTTTTACTCGCTCGGTGCTGCATTCGGGGAAAGTCGGGCCGATCACGGCGATCACGATTCGTACGACGGTGGCGCTCCCGGTGCTGTGGGCGGCCTATTTCCTGGCGATGCACGTCTGGGGGAGTGAGCCTCGGGGGTGGTGGCGGGCCGAGCCGGCGATTCTGCTGAAACTGGTGCTCGGTTCGGGGCTTGTAGCGGGCGCCGCGGCGATGATTTTCTTTTATGCGTCGTTGAAATTCGGCGAGGTTTCGACTGTCAAGCCGATTGCGTTTGCGACGGCGCCCGCGCTGGCGGTTTTACTGGGGTGGCTTGCGCTCGGGGAGCGCATGACCGCGCACAAGGCGATCGGCGTGCTGTTGATCCTGGCTGGGGTGATCGTGCTGACGGGCGGTTCGCACGCTCCGAAGCCTGTTGAGCCGATGATCAGGTCATCGTGATGTTCTCGATCGGAGGCGATTGATGGTGCGTGCACAAGCGCTCGGGTTGTTGGTTTTGATCGTGGGATTGTTCGCCGCGGCGTGCGCCTCGGGCGGCGACGCGGGCGTGCGGACGGAGGGGCAGGCCCCTTTGCCAGCGACGGCGCGAGGCGGAGAGATGCGCGGGATATGGGTGACGCGGTGGGACTATCGCACGGAGGCGGATGTGCGTCGGGTGATCGAGCAGGCGGCGTCGATCGGGGCGACGGATGTTTTCTGGCAGGTTCGCGGACAGTTCGATGCGTTTTATCGCTCTTCACTTGAACCTTGGGGCCAGGAACTGTTTTTTGACCGCAAAGCCGAGTATGCGCGAGATCCAGCGCGGGCCGACCCGGGGTTTGACCCGCTGGCGACCGCGGTGGAGGCCGCTCGGGCGCGCGGGGTGCGACTGCACGCGTGGGTAAATGTGTTTCCGATGTGGAGGGGGAAAACCGCGCCGGTCGATCCGCGGCATCCGCTGAATCGAAACCCCGGGTGGAGGCTGCATAACGACAAGAACGAGCCGCAGCCTTTCAACGATCATTATGTGGTGGCAAACCCGACTGATCCGCAGGTGCAGGACCACATCGTGCGGGTGTGCGCAGATATCGTGACACGCTATCGTGTTGACGGACTGCACCTGGATTACGTGCGGTTTGTTTCCGATGCGCTGGATCCGAAGCACCTGTATCCGGGTGATGCGGCAAGCTTGGCACGATATACGCGAGCCACCGGGCGAACGCAGGTGCAGAGCACCCAGGAGCGGGCGGCCTATGGAGATTGGATCAGGTCCGAGATCACCAAGGTGGTAACAAGGATCAAGACCGAGGCGGTCGCGGCGCGTCCCGGGGTTGTGCTGACGGCAGCGGTCTGGCGGCGTCCGGAGTTGGCGCGCGATCGGTTTTTTCAGGACGCCGCGGCGTGGATGAACTCGGGGGTGCTTGATCGGGGTATGCCGATGATCTACACGCCTGAACTGGCGCAGTGGACGGATGACCTCAAGGCGTGGCGGGCGGCATCGCCCAGGGCGAACATGACCCCGGGCATGGGGATCTACATGCACACGCGGCCCGAGCAGATGATCGAGCAGGCGTCTGCCGCGGCGGAGGCGAACTGTTCCGGCGTGGCGGTCTTTGCGTATTCGTCGATGTTTGACAGTGTCGACCCGAATCAGGATAAATCGGCCCGGGAGTCGGCGCTTCGGGCGATGCGTCGTACAACGATGCAACGGCTGTGGAGCGCGGGATCGGCTGATGCCGGAACCGGGGGGCGGTAAGGCGTTCCCCGGTCCCGGCGGTGTATTGGGCGTGGGCTTCTGGCGGTCAGCGGGTGAGTTCAAAACCGCGCTGCGTGGCCTGAAGGCGAATGGCCTTGGCCAGCACATCGCCGAGGGTGTTTGTGTTTTGCTCAGCCAGTTTGCGGCGTTGTTCGATCACATAGGCTTCGCGGGCGGCGCCGAGTTCGCGAATCTGCTGTTGGATGGCTTCGCGCCGGTTTGACAGCGATTCGATATACGCCTGTTTTTCTTCGATCGATTTGCCGCGGAGTTGTTCGGGAAGGTCATCATCGGCCACGGCGGCGAGGTCGAACGACGCTTCACGACAGGCGTCGATGAGATCCCAATCGCGATTGCAGTAGACGGCCTCGGCCTTGGCCAAGGTGCGTTGGGCGACGTTGGCGGTTCCGCCGCCGGCAGGGGCCGCGGCGGCCTGGGCATCGGCTCGAAGCTGGAGTTGGGCGCCTTGCGTCCCGCGTTGTCCGTAGGGGAGATAGGTTTCGTTCAACTGGATGTTCAGCCGCACGATGTCCTCATCCTGCGGGGCCTCGATGTGCATGACATGGGCGTTGTGATCGATGTTGGAAAAGGCCCCCTTGGCCAGGGTCGCAGCGTCCTGCCATCCGCCTTGCACGGCTTCGCGATGGTTACCGCAGTGGATGGTGTTGACGATGATGCCCTTGGCGACGGCGTCGCGGATGCTCTCGCGATAGTCGACCGGGCCTTGGGTGAACGGCTCGTTCCCCGCGATGACGATCATGCGCAGATCGCGCGGGTCTGTAGACCACTGGAGCGAGTGCACCGCGGCTTGGATGACCCACCCGCAGTATTCCTCGCCGCCGTTGGTGGTCAGGGCGAACAACTCGGAACTGACGGAGTCCAGGTCGCGAGAGAGGGGCAGGATCATGCGGAGGTACCCCTCATCACGGGCGAGGGTTGATTTGCCGTATTCGTAGAGTGAGACATAGACCTCGGGCTGCATGCCGTCGCGCCTGGTCATCGCCAGTTCGTTGACGATCGTCCAGAGCTGGGCCTTGGCCTGCTCGATCAGCCCCTGCATCGAGCCGCTGGTATCGAGCAGGATGGCCAGCTGGATGACCGGGCGGGCCTCGATCGCATCATCCATGCGCATGATCGTTTCGCGCGGTTCGGTGACGACGGCGGCGGGGTTTGACCAGGCCCCGGCAGCACTCGCGGCAGCGCCAGAGATGAGGGCGACGAGCATGTGACGAGCGAGCATGTTCCGCATGGGCAAACCTCCGGAAAACGGACGGATCAACACTTCCGTCGATGGGGAGTGATACGCCTGAACCCCGTGCAGGTTGTGCAACGAGCACGTAACGGCGGGTCGCAAGAGCACCGCAAACGGCGCCTGCGGCGCTCCGGCGAGGCGGCGGCTATGCTCCGGCATGGATATCCGCGTGGTTTCCATCGGCACGTTGCCGGCGCACCCGTTATGGGGCGAGCGTGCGCCCGTGCGCACCGGGCATGCCACCACGACGCTGATTCGTGCCGGGAAGCGCGTGATCGTGGTCGATCCGGGGCTTCCCTCGCCCGCGATTGAGGCTCGCCTGGGTGAGCGAGCCAACGTGACTGCGCGCGAGGTGACGCATGTCTTTCTGACAAGTTTTCAGCCCGATACGTTCCGCGGCATCGAGGCCTTCGGGCATGCGGTCTGGTGGATCAGCGAAGCCGAGCGGGAGGGCATCGGCGTGCCGATCGCCATGCAGCTTCGTGATGCCGCGCGTCGCGGCGATGAGGCGCTTGCGGCAATGCTCGAGCGCCATGTCGCCATACTCAAGCAATGTCGCCCCGCGCCCGACGAACTGGCCGCGGGCCTTACGTTGTTTCCGTTGCACGGCGTTTCGCCTGGGTTGACGGGGCTGGTCGGCGCGTTGCCGCGCCACACGCTGGTGATCGCCGGAGACGCGGTGCCCACGGTCGAGCATCTCGAGCAGGGGCAGGTTCTGCCGTGGGCGGCCGATGTCACGCAGGCGCGCGAATCGTTCGTCGAAGCCATCGAGCTGGCCGACCTCGTGATCTGTGGGCGTGACAACCTGATTGTCAACCCGACCAGGCGCGCGTTCTGAAATGGTTATTTGATTGCGCACGGTCACCGCTCAAGTCGGTGCAGCGTCGCCGATCACGACTAGATTGTGTGTGCATCCATGACCAAGCGCCAGACAATGCTCACGAGGTCGATCTCTTGAGCGCAGCGCATGCACGCGCGGTCGGTTTCAGGCCGCAGCTTCGGCCAGCCCGCGGCGCCAATACCAGCGCTTCAGAAGCAGATGCTGCTGGTAGATCATCTTGAGCAGGCGGTCATCATGCGGGGGGGCAAGGGCATCGGCGGGCAGGGCGGCCAGTTCGAGAAACTCACGCTCCATGGTCTCGGCCGCGCGCCTTTCGCGCTCGACAAAGGCCCGCGCGTATTCGATCTCCTTGGGTGAGGCGACATCGCGCCCGAAGACTTCTCGAGCGCATTCCGGCGAGACCTGCGCAAGGCGCAGCGCCTCGCGCCCCATCGTGCGCTCGCGATCAAGATAGGCCTGCGGCTCGTAACGATGATCGTGCACCACGACGGCTTCGGGGCGAAAGAGCACCGGGGCATCGGCGATCTGCCGCCGCCGCCATGCCCATTCAAGATCTTCATAACACGCCCTGCCGAGCGCTTCATTGAACCCTCCCTCAGCCCGGGCCAGGTCGGTCGGGGCCGACAGGTTCAACGTCCAGGCGTGCCGGAATCCCCAGTCGTGCGATGGGTCGGCCGCGGCGGCGCCGGTCATCTGGTCATAGAAAAAAATCATCGAAGTTTCGCGGATCAGGCGGTCAAAGAGGCGGTCGGGCTGGAGAACTTTCCACGGGGCATCCCCGAGAATGAGCGCAGCGCGGCGGCCGAGTTCGCGATGCGCCCGGAGGTGAATCTCAGCACATCGCGGGGAAGGCTCGACATCATCGTTGAGCAGCAGCACGACCGGGGCACGTGCCTCGCGCAGCAATCGGTTTCGGGTTGCGGCGGGGCCTGTGTGAACACCCGGGAGCACCTTGGCCCGAGGCAATACGCGCCGCACGGCTTCGGTTTCTCCCTCATCCGGGCCGTCGATGCCGATCAGCACCTCGATCAACTCGGGGGGGAGCGTCTGGCGGGCGATCGCCGCACAACATGCCGCGAGCTTGGCAGGACGCCCGCATGTCGGGATGATGATGGTCAGGTCCACGCCTCACTGGTATCGGCGTTCGGCGGGGCGGTCGGCCAGTGGTTGCGGGGTATGGGGGGTCTCCCCCGGGAAGGCAGACCATGTTGTCTCAACAGGAACTCGACCAGTTGGCGATTGATGCAGCGTATGTCCAGATGCTCAAGTCGATCTCGGAGGGGGGCTTCCCGATCGGTTCGAGCCTGATGACCCGCTCGGGGGCGATCGTGGCCGTGGGGCACAACAGGCGCGAGCAGGACGGCGACACGACAGCGCACGGGGAGATGGTCGCAATGCGCAACGCGGGGCGTCGGCGCGATTGGCACGAGTTGACCTTGGCAACAACGCTCAGCCCCTGCGCGATGTGTTCGGGCATGACCGTGCTGCATCGCATCCCCCGAGTCATCATCGCGGATAACGTCAATTTCCAGGGCCGAGAAAACTGGCTGCGCGACGCCAAGGTCGAAGTTGTGCTGATGCCGGATGAGCGTTGCATCGAGACGATGCGAGCGTGGATTGAAAAGAACCCGGACCGCTGGGGCGAAGATATCGGTAAGCCACCGACCTGAGGCATGCAGGTGCTCCGGCGTCAAGGTCTGATTCGGCGAGATTCAGAGGTGTGCGGTGCGGGGTGTCCATCGCGCGCACTTGGCGAGGTGAACTCTGCGCACAGTCGTAAAACCCCTTGCGCTGGGCCATGCCTGCGGAGGCATCCTTCACGGCTATCGATGGCTCGGGCTCTGGATTTGACGTGGTGAGGTTCATGCACCTGTCATACCGCGCGGGTGCCGGTGCCCCATTCGGTCTCGTTTCGCCGCAAGCCGAACTCATCCCGCCCCGGCGGGGTGGTCGATGAAGACCCCGGAGCGGCATCGCCCCGCGGAGGTTTGCGCGTGCTCATGCTGGTCGGTCTGTGCCTGGTGATCGGGACGTGCGGCCTTTGGAGAAAGGCTCTCGAGCATCACTCCAGACTCGATGAAGGGGCGTACCGCTCGTTCAGTCCGCTGATCTGCGTGATGCGGCATCCGGTGCTGGTTGCCCTAGCGGCGGCGCCCGTGGTGCTGGCTGCCGCAACGGGGGCAGGGTGGGGGGCGCTGGGTGAGACGGGCCAGGCCGTCCGGATTGCGGCCGTGATCATGGCTTCAGTGCTGGCGTGGGCGTATGCGACCTACGAGCGGAACTATCTCTATGAGCGTGCGCATCTGCTGGAGCGACTGGCATTGCCGATCCTGGCCTGCGCGATCTGGATGCACCCGGCGGCGGTGGCGCCGTTTCTGATGGTGTTGTTTGTCGTGCTCGGGCAGTTTGATCACCCGCGTACGTTTTTCGCGACGCGCACGCCTGTGCGTCTGCCGATTGATCTGCTCTCGACAGCCGGGATCGGCGCGCTGCTCGCCTCGGTCGGCGTGGGAGAACCAGGGGTCGTGCCGATCGCCATGCTCGCAGTCTTTGGTGCGCATTATGCTGCCGCGGGGTTGGCCAAGCTGAGGCTAGCCGAGGGAGTAACGTGGTGGCTGCGGCGAAATGAGCTGGTCAACCTGTTTATCAACGCGCATGCCCAAGGGTGGATGTCGCGGTTGTCGGGGAAGAGCGCGGCCCGGCTCGCCGGAATTCTGCGTCGGGGCACCCCCGTGTTGGCGGCAGCAACGCTTGCGGTCGAGCTTGGGGCAGTGTTGGCCCCGGTGCACCCGTGGGTTGCGGTGGGGGTGCTCGGAGGGTGCATCGTGCTGCACGCGGGCATTTATGCCACCAGCGCGATCAATTTTTATAAGTGGGCAACGGCCGACGCCGCACTGATCGTCATGACGCTCGTGCTGGTCGAGTCGGGATCGGGCGGCATGTTCGGATGGGGAGCGTTGTGGGCGACCCTGCTGGTGCTGCCGCTAGCGATGGTGGTGATGGCGCCCGTTCGCCTGGGGTGGAGCGACACGCGCCTGTGCATCTATTTTCGATTTATCGCCGTGGGTGAGAGCGGAACAACGTATGAACTGCCCGCCGCGTTTTTTGCTCCGCTGGATGTGATATTCGCACAGGGTCGGTTCTACTTCCTTCGCCGAAGGCCGCATCTGGTCGATACTTTCGGATGCAACACGCGCAGGGACGAGCGGGCCAACGGGCTTGCCGAGGCGATTTGCGCCACCGGCGGAGACCCGGAAGCAATTACACGCCTGTGTGCGCATCGCGGGTTAAAGAAATATGATCCCGCTTCGGCGAACGTGCTCGAAGAGGTCATTCGCCGGGCGTGTGTTCGACCGGGAAGGCATCGCTGGTGGAGGCGACTTCTCCGCGCGTGCGCTGCGCCGAAGCACATCGACGTCGGCATGCGAGGGGTGCCTTATCACGACGATGAACCATTGCGCGAGATTATCGTGCGGGCCGTGGAGACCTACGCCCACCCCTCGGGGCGCATAGACACCGTGCATGATGAGGTTGTGTTGCGCATCAACGTGGGCGAACCGGTGTTGCCTGCAGCGACGCGGCGTGCAGCATGATGGCGCATCATGCGGCCTGCGACGAGGCCTCGGCGATCGAAGCCCAGCCGGCGCAGCGAAGGAGTGCGGCCGCCCGCTGCGGATAGGACCACCCAACCGCTTTGCGCAGCCGGACATGGCGCCGGCGCGCGCGCTCGGCAGAGGCCAGTTCAAGTGTTCGGGCAATGGTGCGGGCGAGGTCTTCGCCGTCATCAGGATTGCACCACGTAACTTCGTCATCGAGCCAATCGCGCAGCGCCGGAATCGACGTGCAGACGACTTCGGCGCCCGAAGCGAAATATTCACCAAGCTTGACCGGGCTTGTCCAGTCTTTGCTCGCCTCGCGGGCGCTCGGCGGCAGCAACAGCACATCGGCATGCCAGAGATATGGCGGCACCGCGGCGTGGGGCACGCGTCCGTGCAAGGTCACATTTCGCAGCCCCGCGGCTTCGATTGCCTCTGCCGTTCGCGCAATATCTTCCGGAAGTCCACCCACGAGGTGAAAGCAGGTCTCAGGCAGGCGGCCCGCGGCGACGAGCACATCGGGGATGCCCTTGTAGTCATACAAATGTCCGGCATAGACCACATGCGGCCCATGCCCGGATAGGGGCGAAGGAGGCAGGCGTGCTGGCCGGCTGAAGAGATCAAGATCGACGCCGTCGGGCACGATGTGCGTGCGATCAGGCGCTGCCCCGCGCTGCACATAGTGCTCGCGCAAGCGGGCCGAGATGGTGCAGAGCGTCATCGGGTTCTCTGTGCGGGCGGTGGCGTCGATACACGCCTGAAGAAGCGGGTTGGTATCGCCCACGTAGGCATGCGATTCGATGATCGTGGGGATGCCAAGATCAGCGCACGCACTCGCGGCGGCGAAATCACGCGTGTACACCATATCAGCGTTGAAAACGCGCACGCGATCAGCCGCCCACGCACCGAAGGCCAGGCATCGGCGCGGGTCGCCCGGGTGGCGGCGGTCAATCGGCGAACACGCTACACGCAGCGAGGGTTCTCCGAGGTCGTGCAGCGCGCGGGCAAGGGCCCGCGGGTCGATCGGGGCCTGCGAACCCGCCGGGCCGGAGAGATCGAGCGGCGCGCACAGAAACAACACTTCGTGCCCCAGGCGCACGAACCCGCCCGTCGTTTTGACGGCGTTGATGGCATGGGCGCGCGGGCTGGTCAACTGAATGTCGCTGAGGCAGGCGATACGCATCAGATTCGCTCCTCGGCCCATGCGGCAAGCATGCAGAGAATAAACCGTCTGGATTCGGCATACGGGGCATCACGCTCGACAAAAGCCCGCCATTGTTCGTGAAGCACGCCCTCGCGCGCAAGCCGAGTAGTTTCAAACCACGGCATCAGGTTCGTCCAAGGATCCTGCTGACGCATGCGCAGACTGAAACCCTGCTTCTGGCGTGTCAGCACGCGCTCGGGCACATGACCCTGCAAATAGGCTCGCACATCGGGCTTGGCACGGGCAGGGTCGGCCTCGTCCGGCTGCCCGGGCCGCCGAAGCGACCATTCGAGCATGCGCCGATCCAGGAAAGGGCAACGCAGTTCAAGCCCCACGCTCATCGAGGCCCGGTCGATCTTCGGAAGAATCGAACCGGCACAGAATGTCAGCAGGTCAAGGCGCTGTGCGCGCCGAGGCCAGGGAAGCCAAGGGGCATCTTCGGCCGACGCGGGCGCTGCATAGATCTCGTCGTCGTATTCGGGTGAGAGCGGCGCGAAAAGTGCGCGAGCTTCCGCCGGATGAAACCTCGGAAGCACCGCTTGAAGAAACGCATGGACGAACGATCGCGAGGCCAGCGCATCCAGCGCTGCACGCCTGGTCGCGGCGTCGGCGTCCGGTCGTGCCGCACGGGCCGCCAGAGCATCGGCCGAACTACGCATGCTCTGGCTTGTGACGGGGGGTTGTCGGTGCCAGATGTACCCGCCGAAAGCTTCGTCGCCGCCGTCACCGGTCAGCATGACCTTGGCATGGGTGCGCGTCGCCCGACAAAGTGAAACCTGCGTCAGCAGCGCGGTATACGCCTGCGGTTCATCAAAGGCCGCGGCGGTCTGGTGAAGCGTCTCTGCGAGCGGCTGGTCAGCAAAGGCAACGGCCTGAAAGGGCAGCCCGAGATGACGCGCGGTTTCCGCGGCTTCGAGGCTTTCATCATCACGCGAGGGCAAAGCCAGGCTGAAGCACGTCGGGTGCTCACCGAGTCGCTTGAGGGCCAGGGCCACGGTCGATGAATCAAGCCCGGCGCTGAGAAATGTGCCGATGGGCACGTCGCTCAGCAGGTGCTGCCGCACGATCGGCTCCCAGACCTCGGCAAAGTCATCGGCAGGGCCGTCGGCGATGAAGGATGGCGGCGACCAATATCGATGCTCGCGCACGCCGTGATCCGCCGTCCAGCGAACTACATGACCCGGGGCGAGTTTCCGCACATCACGCCAGATCGTCAGCGGAGCCGGGATATACCCCAGGCTGACGACATGACAGAGCGCCTGAGGATCGAGATCGGGTCGCCGCGGCAGAATTGCTCGCAGGGCGTCAGCATCGGACGCAGCTCGGAACACGCCGTCACCGACGGCAAAAACCAGCGGTTTCATGCCGACGTGGTCGGTCGCCGCGGTGATCGACCGATCCCGCTCATCCCACACGATGAAGGCATACATCCCTCGAATACGGGCAAGCGTCTCGTCAACCCCCCACACCGCAAGGGCATGGAGCAGAACTTCGGTGTCGGCTGTAGAGCGAAACGCGCAGCCGAGGCCGGTCAGCCGGGTACGCAGTTCCGGGGCGTTGTAGATCTCTCCATTGAAAACGAGGGCGAGGGGTTGGTCAGACGAGAGCACCATCGGCTGGGAGCCTCGGTCCGATAAGTCGTTGATCGCGAGTCGCGTGTGGCCAAGTCTGGCCAACATCGACGCCGACTGCCAATCGCCGCGACCATCCGGTCCGCGTCGAGCAAGGAGCGAAAGGGCATCACCCCAACCTGGGGGGGTCAAGGTCTGCGGGTCGGGAACGGCCTGCGCGATGGCGAGAATGCCGCACATGTCGGCGAAATCCCTCTCACGTTGGGCGAGGCGCCTCGGCTTCGCCTACGAGTTATCGGCGCTTTGGCAGGTTGGCATTGGGGGATTGTGCCACGTCAGCCTTCGGCGATCACCCGGGAGGCGTCATCAAGAATCGCGCGGGCCTTTTCGAGCGTCGGGGCTTCGGCGATGAGACGCATGATCGGTTCGGTGTTGCTGGCTCGAACATGGAGCCATGCCCGATCCTCGAGCCAGTCAACCCGGACACCGTCTTGCGTGTCGATTCGTGCCGCAGCATAGGCACGGGTAACAGCCCGTACAGCCGGTTCGGCTGCATCGCGAGAAGGCAGATCGACCTTGCGCTTTTCGATGGCATACGCCGGGATCGAGCCAACCAGTTCGCTCAGCGGCTTGCCGGTGCGGCGAAGGAGCGCCGTGACCAACGCCATGGCGCTCAAGCTGTCGCGGATGTAGGTGACGGCCGGCCAGATGACACCCCCGTTGCCTTCGCCCCCGATCACCGATCGGTGCGCCTTCATCGCCTCGACAACGTTGGCTTCGCCCACCGGCGTGCGCACGACTGAAGCGCCGAAGCGTGCGGCAATGTCTTCGAGCATGCGGCTGGTCGAGAGGTTCGTCGCCAGCACACAGCCTCTTGCGCGATCACCAAGGGCTTCGAGCACCGCCAGCGCGCCGAGTGCGAGCGTGAATTCCTCACCAATGTAATTCCCGATCTCATCGACAATCGCGAGGCGATCGGCGTCAGGATCCTGCGCAAATCCCGCCGCAGCACCTGACTCGCGCACCGCCTCCGACAACCCAGTGAGGTTCTCGCGGATAGGCTCGGGGGGATGGGGAAACAGCCCTGTCGGTTCACCGCCCAGATGCAATATTTCATCAACACCCAGGGCTTCAAGCATGAGCGGTCCGGCGATGACCCCCGAGGCATTGACGCTGTCGAGCACAAACGAGCGCCCTTCGCCCAGTGCATCGCATGGGCCGCCCAGCAGTTCTTCAAGCGCCGAAATCACGATCTCGACATGGTCTTGGTCGTGCGTGTTGCATCGCTCGACACGGCCAAGCAGCGACCACTCGACCAGACCGGGCCGCCCAGCCTGAAAGCGTGCGATAATTTCGTCGGCCGCTGCCTTGGGCGGGGCCGCGGCCGAGGGTTCACGCCCGCCGTCGGCAAGCAGGCACTTGAGGCCGTTCCATTGCTGCGGGTTGTGGCTGGCGGTGACCACCATGCCCGCCCGGCAGGCCAGACGATCGACCATCACACCGGCCGTGGGGGTCATCGCGATGCCGAGATCGGTCACGTGGCACCCCGCGCCCGTCAATCCTGCAAGGGCCGCCGCGTGGAT
Source organism: Phycisphaeraceae bacterium (assembly GCA_019636695.1). Lineage (GTDB taxonomy): Bacteria > Planctomycetota > Phycisphaerae > Phycisphaerales > UBA1924 > JADLCM01. The sequence continues at coordinate 260,933 of JAHBXD010000002.1, read as the reverse complement.
CGACTCTCCGCCCGCCCGGCCATCGCGAGCAAGCACCAGGCGTTGCCCGGGGCCGTAACGATCGTTCAACCACCCGGCAAATGCGCCGGCGAATCGCGCTGCGGTTTCGGGAGTGAGGCTCCGGCCGACGATTCCGCGGCAGCCGGAGACACTGAGCATGAGGGGGGCATCGGTCATCAGAGGTTCCGGGGGCATCAGGTTTTGATCGGGCGTACAGGGGCGCATACTCCATCGCCAAGGCACGCCCAGGGTCAGCCTTCGGGCGGGTGCGATGGGGTGTCTTGGGTCGATGCGGCGGTCCGGCGCTCGAGCACCTCGACTCGACGTGTGAGCTCGTCAAACCGCTTGTGCAGCAGGAGAAGAAGTTCGTGCATCTGCTCGTTCTGGCGGGCTGAGTAGAGCAATTCTTCCTCAAGGCGATCGATGCGCTGCTGCGGGTCGTGACCGGACATACCGGCTAAGCCTAGCCCGGCTGCGGATGGTCGCGCCATACGCTTGGCGATGCACACGAGATTCTTTGCAGGGGTGGGGGGGGCTGTCGCCGCAATGTGCGCCGTCTCGCCCGTCCGCGCCGTCGATGGCTGGAGCCTGTGGGATCATGCCTTGCCCGCGATCACCCATCTGGCCGATGACTCCGCCCGGCCCGACCCGGCAGATGTGCCCGCCCCGGTGCAGAGGTTCGGCACGCATGGGCAGGAATGGCTGACGGTGACGGCCGGCTATGGGCACGATTTCGCCCGCGCACACGATATGAATCTCGCGGTCGCCTACAGCCGGTTTCTCGATGATGACTTTGAGTGGATCATCGAAGCCGGCGCCTGGTACTACGACCAGCGCGGCGACAACGCCGCGGCCTTGAACGCGGCCATGATTTTCCGCTACCACCTGGTCAACGAAGACCGTTGGACGTTTTTTGTCGATCTCGGTATCGGGGTGCAGGTCGCCACCGACGCCGTGCCCCAGAGCGCCAAACATTTCGGCTTCACACCCCGGGCCGGAGTGGGGGGAACGCTTCGACTCGACGAGGGCGCAACCCGCCTCATCGGCGGCGTGCGATGGCATCACGTTTCCAACGGCCACCTGTGGGGCGATGACGACAACGACCCTCACGATGCCGCGGTTTTTTATCTCGGGCTGATGTTCCGCCTGCCCTAGTTCTTACCCGGGTTTTCCCGCTGGGTGGCTCCGGGCGAGGCTCCCATCGACGGGCATACGCTTGATTGGTCAAGCCCTGATCTCCGGCCCGGTCAACGGTCGGCGAGTGCAACCGCGCGCTCGTCATCCGGTGCCCGCGTGCGCACGGGGCGCGGTCGGCGGCGACGCAACCAAGAGACGGGAGTCTGCATGTTCGAACGACTGAGCGACGGTTTTTCCAATGTGCTCCGCAAACTCAGCGGGCAGAGCAAGATCTCGGAAGGAAACGTCCGCGAGGCGATGGATGAGGTCCGTACTGCGCTGCTCGATGCCGATGTCAACCTTGGTGTGGTCGATGCGTTCTGCGAAAGAGTGCTCGACGACGCCGTCGGCCGCGAAGTGACCAAGAGCGTCAAGCCCGGGCAGGAGATGATCGCGATTGTCCATGACGCCCTCGTCGATTTTCTCGGCGGCGCGACTGACGAAGAATCCGGGCCGGGCATCATGCGCATCAGCCCCGGGCCGACGGTCGTCATGATGTGCGGACTGCAAGGCTCGGGCAAGACCACCACGTGCGGCAAGCTCGCCGCCTATCTCAAGAAGCGCGGACGTTCGGTCATGCTCGCCGCGGCCGACCTGCAGCGCCCCGCGGCGGTAGAGCAGTTAGGAACCATCGCCCGGCAGGTGCAGACGGAGATGTCGGGCGGAGCGCAGGTCCATTTTTACGCCGAGCCGGACAAATGCGCAGCCTACGGCAAAGCGGTCGGCGTGGCCGTGCAGGTCTGCCAGCGGGCGTACAAAGAGGCCCAGAAACTCGGTGTGGACACGCTGATTCTCGATACAGCGGGTCGGCTGCACATCAACGACGACCTGATGGGCGAGCTGCACCAGATTAAGCGAGCGCTCAGCCCGCATCACATCTTCCTCGTTGTTGACGCCATGACCGGGCAGGATGCCGTCAACTCGGCCCGGGTGTTCCACGACAAGCTCGAGGTCGACGGCATCATCCTCACCAAGTTCGATTCCGACACTCGCGGCGGCGCGGCCCTGAGCGTGAAACACGTGACGGGCGCGACGATCCGGTTCATCGGCGTCGGCGAAAAACTCGAAGCGCTCGAGGAATTCCATGCCGAGCGCATGGCCGGGCGCATCCTCGGCATGGGAGACGTGGTCAGCCTCGTCGAAAAGGCCCAGCAGGAAGTCAGCGAAGAAGAAGCCCGCAAACTCGAAGCCAAGATGGCCAAGGGCGAAATGACCATGGACGACTTCCTCGGCCAGCTCAAGACGCTTCGTCGCATGGGCCCGTTGCGCCAGATCATGGGACTGTTGCCCGGCGTGGGGTCGATGCTCAAAGATGTGCATGTCGATGACAAGCAGCTCGATCGCGTCGAGGCAATGATCCATTCGATGACGCCGCAGGAGCGCCGCAAACCGGATGTCATCGAGTTCGGCCGCCGCAGGCGCATCAGCCGGGGCAGCGGCGTAGCGGAACAGGAAGTCAGCCAACTCGTCAAGCAGTTCAACGGCGTGAACAAACTGATGAAATCGATGAGCGGCGGCGGCGTCGCCGGCAAGGTGCGCGCGGTCAAGGAAATGGGCGAAGCGGGCATGGCCGGCATGATGCCCGGCGTCGATGGGCTTCCGGGTTTCCGGTCCAAGGGGTCCACCCACACTCCAAGCCCCAAGGGGCGCTTCAAGCAGCGGCGGAAAAAGTGAACCTGCCGCGTTTTCCCGAGGTTGGCCGAGCCTGCCGCGGGCAACTCTCCCACACTCCCGACTGCATCTTCTCTCGCCAAACGGGCGAAGTCTCCGAAGCATCGATGTGCCCGGCAACAACACCGGCGCTTCTCAGCCTCTGATCATCCCCGTTCGACACGACCTTCCTGCGGATCACCATGGCCAGACGCGTGAAGACCACAACACCTGCCGCGATTGTCGAACCCAAGGCATCTGGCGCCTCAACCGAGCCGAAAAAACCCGGCAAGGCCAGGCCCACGCCGGCCAGGGGCGCCGATGTCGTCGCCTCGGCCCATGCCGTCGCCGACCGATGCATCCGCGTTCGCGGAGCGCGCGAGCACAACCTCAGGAACATCGACCTCACGCTCCCGCGAGATCGACTGATCGTCATGACCGGGCTTTCCGGCTCAGGGAAGAGTTCGCTGGCTTTCGACACCATTTTTGCCGAGGGGCAGCGCAAATACATGGAGTCGCTGTCGGCCTATGCCCGGCAGTTCCTCGACCAGTTGAAGAAGCCCGACGTGGACGAGGTCGAGGGCATTCCGCCCACCATCGCCATCGAACAACGCTCAGCCTCGAGTAATCCGCGATCGACCGTCGCCACCACGACCGAAATCTACGACTATCTGCGACTGTTGTTTGCACGTTGCGGCACGCCCCACTCGTGGGCCCCCACTCGAACGCGCAAAGATGGCTCCGTCGAGGAACGCTCGGGCGCGTTGATCTCGGCCACGAGCGCCAGCCAGATTGTTGACGCCGTGATGAAGTCAGCACCCGATGCCGCGACCGATTCCGCCCCGCGGATGATGGTCCTTGCGCCTGTCGTGCGTGAGAAAAAGGGCTTTCATAAAGACGTGCTCGAAGAGTTGCAGCGTCAGGGATGGGGCCGGGCCAGGGTCAACGGCACGCTGGTGGAGCTGCGCGAAGCCCTGAAGGAAGGTGGCGACAATCCGCTCGGGCTTGGCCGCTACGAGAAGCACTCGATCGAGGCTGTCATCGATCGCATCGTGCTTCGAGCGGATGTCCGCCAGCGGCTTGCTGAAAGCATTGAGGCCGCGCTGCGCCTCGGCGATGGAGCCGTCGTCATCGCTGTACAGGAACCAGGTGCCGAAGCGTGGCGCGACCAATGGTTCAGCGAAAAATTCGCCGACCCCGAGCGCCCCGAGTTCGCACTCGAAGAGCTTTCACCCCGACTCTTCAGCTTCAACTCGCCCACGGGCGCTTGCGCGACCTGCCACGGCCTGGGCGCGATTCTGGAGTTTGATGAGGCGCTGGTAGCGCCCGAGCCTGAGCGCCCGCTCCTGGCCGGAGGCATCGCGCCATGGAAGAAGAACGGCCCGGGAGGCATGATCTACCCGCGCAAACTCAAGTGGTTCTGCCGCACGTTCAATGTTTCCCCGTCGGCCCCCGTGGGTGATCTTGCGGCCGATGTGCGAAAGCTCCTCTTCCATGGTGGCGGCACGGGCAAAACCAAGGCTTGGCCGGGCGTGCTGCCCATGCTCAAGGCATGGTGGGAAAAGACCGAGAGCCAGTGGGTCAGAGAGCACCTGCAACCGTTTATGGCCGAGCGAACGTGCCCGGAATGCTCGGGTGATCGGCTTCGCATCGAGGCTCTGCACGTCCTTGTGCGGTCGGCCCATTTCGCCGATGTCGTCAAGGCTCGCAGCGCGACCGTCATCGGCCGACCCGTGCACGACGGCTCGCTGCTCAACATCGCCGAACTCTCACGGCTCACCATCACCGATGCGCTGGCATTCGTCGAACAACTCCGCCTTTCATCCGAGCAGCAGCGCATCGCCGAGCCGATCCTCCGCGAAGTCGGCAACCGCCTCCGATTCCTCATGAGCGTCGGGCTTGAATATCTTTCGCTTGATCGCCGCACAGGCACCCTTTCCGGCGGCGAGGCCCAGCGCATCCGCCTGGCGACGCAGGTCGGCTCGGGGTTGGTCGGGGCGTGCTACGTGCTCGACGAACCCACCATCGGCCTGCACCCGCGAGACAACTCGCGCTTGATCCGCACCCTCCGTCATTTGTGCGACATCGGCAACACCGTGCTGGTTGTCGAACACGATGAAGAAATGATCCGCTCGGCCGATCATCTCGTCGACATCGGCCCTGGTGCGGGCGTGCATGGAGGCCGAGTCGTCGCCCAAGGGACTGTGCACGATATCTGCGCAGCACCGGCTTCACTCACCGGCGACTATCTCTCGCGGCGTCGGTCGATCCCCGTCCCCGCATCCCGGCGCACGCTGAATGAGAAAGACGCCATCGTCGTGAAGGGCGCGCGCCAGAACAACCTTCGCGGCATCGATGTGGCCTTTCCCCTCGGGGGGCTGGTCTGCGTCACCGGGGTTTCCGGTTCGGGTAAAAGCACGCTGGTCAACGACATCCTGCTCAAGTCGCTGCTCCGAGAACTCAACAAGTCGCGCGTTGTTCCCGGGGCGCATGCGCGCATCACGGGCCTGAAGCGCGTCAATCGCGTGATCGAGGTCGATCAATCTCCTATCGGGCGCACTCCGCGTTCCAATGCCGCCACATATACCGGCATCTTCGACGATATCCGCGCGCTCTTCAGCCAGACGAAAGAGGCCCGCATCCGCGGATATAAACCCGGGAGATTCAGTTTCAACGTTTCATCGCAGCAGGGCGGCGGCCGATGCGAAGCCTGCCAGGGCCAGGGCCTCAAGAAAATCGAAATGCACTTCCTACCCGATGTGTACGTCGAGTGTGAAATCTGCGATGGCAGGCGATACAACCGCGAAACCCTCGAAGTGCACTACCGCGGAAAAAGCGTCGCCGACGTGCTGGGCATGACCGTCGAGCAGGCGTGCGAGTTCTTCGACAGCCACCCCAAGATTCTCCGGTTTGTCGAGTGCCTGCGCGATGTCGGTCTCGGCTACATCACCCTCGGGCAGCCGAGCACCCAGCTTTCCGGCGGCGAGGCACAACGCGTCAAACTCGCCACCGAACTGGGCAAGGGCGGCGGCACGAAAAACTCGCCGGGAGCATACTCCGGCGCGATCTATATCCTCGACGAACCCACCACCGGCCTGCACTTTGAAGATGTCCGGCGACTCGTCGAAGTGCTCCACCGGCTTATCGACGCGGGCAACACCGCCATTGTCATCGAGCACAACCTCGATGTCATCAAATGCGCAGACTGGATCATCGATCTCGGCCCCGAAGGCGGTGCCGGCGGCGGACAGGTCGTCGCCTGCGGCCCTCCTGAAACTGTTGCTTCAGCTGAGGCAAGCCATACCGGGCGGGCATTGAAGAGCGTGCTATCTGTTCCACACAAGAGGTAAAGGGGCAAACCGATAACCGAACCCGTACGAACACATGCCTTTCCCACCGATGCTGTTCCGCAATATCCAATGACAGTTGACAATCTCACGGAGTACAAGCAACAATCCTGCAAAGCCGAGTCTTCAGCCGTTACTGAAGAGCGGGGGAACCACCGTGACGTGAGTCCGTCACAGGGGCGAAGGGGCGAAAGCACCCCAGGCTACTTTCGAGGCCTAGCCCGTCAGCTCACCTCGTAGGCGTGTGAAAGTGCTCGACGCAATGCTTCCTGAGGTGTGCCGGAATTCGGCACACCAAGCCGGGCGTTACGTCGATGCGGTTGGATGGGCGGTCACCAGCGCGCGCAGGAACGCGTCAGACTGGCCGCACGTCGTACGGATGGGGCAATGAATCCTGACAACTCGGCGGGACGCCCTCGCGAAGGTCGCATGTCCTTCCCGAACGTCGTTCGATGCGCTCGTGATCTGTTCGCCCGTTCGGCGACGGCCTCTTTCAGACACGTTTGGCGAGTTCTCCGAAGCACAGCCCGTGCCTGGTCCGGCCTCAGGCCGACGCAGCAGGTCGTCGTGGGGTTTGTGATCTACGCCTTCCTCGGAACGCTCACGCTGGGGCTTCCGTGGTCGCAGAAAGCGGATGCACCATGGCTCGATCACGTCTTCATCGCCACGAGCGCTCTTTCCACCACCGGGTTGACGACCATCAGCATCGCCGACAGTTACACATTCGTCGGCCAGTTCGTCGTCCTTGTGCTCTTTCAAATCGGCGGAATCGGATATATGACGCTTTCGTCGATCATTATTCTGGCCAGACGAAAATCGCTCACGTCGGCGCAAACAGGTCTTCTACGCGCAGGCTTCTCCCTGCCGCACTACTTCATACCTCAGCGATTTCTTCTGCACGTTGTGGTGTTCACCATCCTGATAGAGTTCACCGGTTCGTTGGTGCTCTGGTGGCGGTTCAGTTGCCTCGGGGTAAGCGATCCGCTTTGGTCGGCGGTGTTTCATGCCGTTTCCGCATTCGCAACCGCGGGATTCAGTCTTAATAACAACAGCCTCGAAGCGTTTGCTGATGATGCGATCGTGCAACTCACCATCGGCTCGCTCAGCATGTTCGGTGCTGTCGGCTTCATCGTGATGCAGGATGTCTGGTATTCCATCCGGCTGCGAGAACGCATGCTTACCTTCACCTCAAGGATTATCCTGCTCTTTTCGAGCGTCATCCTCGGTGCGTTCACGCTGTTCATCTACTTTGTGGAACCCGCCGTACGATCGCTTCCCATAGATGAAAGGATGCTGGCGAGTTTTTTCCAGGCGATGACGGCTTCCACAACCGCCGGATTCAACACCGTGCCGATCGCCGGCCTCGGAAAGGCAACCCTTGTCGTTATGATGGTCGTGATGATCATCGGCGCGTCTCCGAGCGGCACCGGTGGCGGAATCAAAACAACCAGCGTCTCGGCGCTTCTGGCGGTGATGCTCAGCGGCCTGCGCGGACGGACTGCCATTGCTCTACTCAAACACGAAATTCCCATGCAACGCGTTGTCAACGCCGTCGCGGCGGCGACGGTCTATATCTGCCTGCTCGTTGTCGGGCTGATGTTGTTGTGCCTCAGCGAACGACAGGAGTTCCTCTCGCTGGTCTTTGAAGCCGTGAGCGCTATCGGTACAGTAGGTTTATCCATGGGTGCAACCTCGGATCTCTCCATCACAGGAAAGTGCATCATCGTCTCCCTGATGTTCGCTGGTCGATGCGGCCCCCTCACCATCGGCCTGGCGCTGCTCCAGCGAGAGGATGCCCTGAAGAACCTGCGACGAGATGATTTGGCGGTCTGAGGCGCGTGGAAACAACCGCCCGAAGCGCGCAAAAATCGTCTTACACTCGAACGAACTGCATGACGTGAATCAACGCAGCAACAGCACCAGCCGCTGTCATGTCGCGCTCTGCAATAAAGTAAGCAGGCCGAACGCCTCGTCCAGCACGGCTTTACTCTGCAACTCCCACACCGTCCAGAGCACTTCCCCCACGCGGGTGCCGTTCACAAGCGTTTCACGCTGCGCTTTGCTCAGCGTCTTCAGAGGCACCTTCGCCAGCGCGTTCCCCGCAAAAGGCAGGCTCAGAATCGGACGCCCAGGCTCAGGAACCAGAAACGCGGTCGGCCGAGGCGCGTCTTCCCCCGCGCGGTAGGCCAGGCACCAGCACCACGGAATCCCCATCCACACGAGTTCTTCAACATGCCCCGCAAGAACGCAGAGCCGTGATCTGGCACCCTCAAAAACCCGGGCGTGTTGCTGGTTCAACCCCTGAATCAGCGCATCGACGGTCGGTGTGCGGAATTTGTCCTGCCAGAGCGCTTTCGCACTTGCGGCGACAGTCGTCGGCATCGATCCGTCTCCTGCTGAATACCTAGTCGTTCCCCTGGGAACATTGTTTCGCGCCCAAGTCCTGACTTCTACTCTCGTTACGAAGCCATATGCTGGAATCTCCTAACGACTATTACGTCCGATAATCTCTAAACGCAACGCCCACATATACCCAAAGTCGAACGCGTAGGGTCTCTCCCGCGGCACACGCCGCGCCCGGCGATACTAAACTGCACCTGATGACTTCGGATCGCGACCAACCCAAACCGTCTCTGGTGCCTGCCGATGTGCTGGCCGAACTTCCATTGGCCGATTCATCCATCCTGGTCGTCGATGACAACGAGCAGAACCTCGAACTGCTCCATGCCTACCTCGAAGAACTCGGCGTGCCCATCCGCACCGCGCTCAACGGGGCCGAGGCCCTCGCCTCCGTAGAGGAATTCCCTCCCGACATCGTCCTGCTCGACATCATGATGCCCATCATGAGCGGCTTTCAGGTCTGCGCCAAGATTAAGGCCAACCCGGCCACTCGCGATATCCCGGTCATCATGGTCACGGCTCTGAACGAAGTGGGGGATGTCGAACGCGCTGTCGAATCCGGGGCCGATGATTTTCTGACCAAGCCCGTCAACAAACTCGAACTGCTCACCCGGGTCCGGTCGCTCATGCGTGTGCGCCAACTCCGCCGCGAACTTGACCGCACCCTCGACGAAATGCGCCGACTTCGCGGCGAGGGTTGAACACGGTCGGTCGATCGCACCACCCGCGTACACTCCCGCCGTGGATCGCCCCGATCCGACACCTGCACGCCCCACGCGGCTGAGGATGGCCCGCTCCGGCCTTCGGCGCTATCCGCGCGAGCTGCTTCGGTCGCTTCTGGGTTATGAACACCCCGCCGCCGAGCCGGGCGTGCCGGTTGATCCGCAGTCGGCCAGGCATGAATTGGCGGCGGTCTGGCTGGGCCACGCGACCGTGCTCTTACGCCTGGGCGGCATGTGGATCATGACCGATCCGGTCCTCTCGTCGCGCATCGGTGTCAAGATCGCAGGCCGCGTCTTCGGGGTGGGGCGCATGCCGGGGGCGACGTTCGAAATCGACCGTCTGCCGAGAATCGATCTTGTCCTGATCTCGCACGCGCATTTCGATCATCTCGACCGGCCCACACTGCGCCGCCTTGCTGCCGCCCATACGCACGTCGTGACGGCTGAGCGCACACGTCGGTTGATCCCCCGGGGGTTCGGCAAGGTTCAGGAACTCGCCTGGCAAGCCAAGCATGTACTCCGAGGGATCAGTGTGCGCGCCATCAGGCCCGTGCATTGGGGGGCGCGCAGCGCGTTTGATCGCCGTCGAGGGTACAACAGTTACCTGCTCGAAGGCGGCGGCCGAACAGTGCTCTTTGCCGGTGATACCGCCTTCACTCGGGCCTTCGACGATCTGGGCCAGATCGATCTTGCGATCTTCGGCATCGGCGCCTACGAGCCGTGGGAGCATCAGCATGCAACCCCAGAGCAGGTATGGCGCATGTTTGTCGCCAGCGGCGCACGCGCGCTCATGCCCGTGCACCATTCCACTTATCCTCTCTCCGACGAACCGATCGATGAGCCGATGCAACGTCTGCTGGCCGCGGCGGGCGATCAGGCCTATCGCATCGTCGGCAGTCGCGCCGGAGATCTCTGGGTCGATTCCGCCGAGCCGCCTCAGGCTTGAGCGTGCCTTCAGGTCTGCCGTTCGGCGATGGCCGAGGCCGTCGCAAAATCGCCCGTGTGGCTCAAGGAGAGATGAATGGTCGTCACGCCCTCGCTCAGGGCGATCGACGATGCACGGCCTGTCAATGCGATCGTGGGTTTGCCCGAAGGCTCCAGCACAACTTCGACATCGGTCCAGGCGATGCCGTCGCGCCAACCCGTGCCCAATGCCTTCAGCACCGCTTCCTTGGCAGCAAAGCGTGCGGCATAGTGCTCCAGCCGTCGCTTGGCGTTGCGCTCGCAGTAACTTTGCTCAGCAAGCGTAAAAACGCGCCCCAGGAAGTGCGCTCCGTGGCGGTCGATCATCGCGCCGATACGCGACACGCTGACCAGGTCGATGCCGTGGCCGAGAATGGGCATGATGCCATCATATCGCGCGTCACTTCCGCGAAGGACGCGCCTTGGCCGAGGCCGATCGGGACTTGACCGGGGCCTTCTGACGAGGCGTCGTTTTGGCCGTTTTGGCTTGCTTTGACGAACCCTTCACGCGGGCCGTGGCCACGCGCGTCGATGCGCTGACCTTGCCCTTCTTCATTTCCGGAGGCGATTCCGCACCCGCCGCGGCGGGAGTTGCGCTTCCAGGCGACTTCGCGTCGGCAGCCGAGGCTGTCCCGTTCTTGGAGTCATCGCCCGTGTTCGCGCCGGTCTTGGCTTCGGCCTCCGCAGCCTTCTTGTACGATTCCGAGCGATAGTCGGTCTCGTAAAAGCCGGACCCCTTGAACAGCACCGCTGCTCCCGTGCCGATCAGTCGCTCGAGCGCTGCACGACCGCACGAAGGGCATTTGCGCTTCGGTGCATCTTTCATCGACTGGAAAAGTTCAAACTCGTGGGCGCAGGCCTGGCAGCGATAGTCGTATGTCGGCATGGCGTGGTCTCGATCGGCGACAAAGGCGGAAAACTACACCACCAGCCCGGGCGAACGGGCGGTCGGCGCGAACTCATGGCGCGGCCGGGGCATCGGCGACAACGACCTTGGCAGGCCGGATCACCCGGTCGTGCAACTGATATCCGACCTGAAAAAGGGCCAGAATATGCCCCGGCTTCACCGACTCGGTCGCGGGCTGACGCATGACTGCCTCGTGGCGTTCGGGGTTGAACTCATCCCCCGGCGCAGGCTCGATCACGCCGACGCCGTGCAATGACATCGCGCGGATCAACTCCGCCCGGATCACTTTCATGCCGTCCTGAAGCGATTGGGGCGTCGCCGAAGACAGGTCCTGCGTCAGGGCTACGTCAAAATGATCGAGTGCGGCGATCACATCGCGGCTCACCGCGGTCACGGCTTGTCTGCGCGATTCGTCGACATCCTTGCGGGCGCGAAGCATCTGGTTCTGAAAATCGGCGCAATGGCGCAACAGCCGGTCGCGCTCAGCCGCAAGCGCATCACGTTCTGCCGCAAGCGCGTTGCGTTCGTCCATCAGCCGGGCTATGCCCTCCGGATCGGTCGGCATTCCGGCGAAGTCATCCCCCACGTCGGAGATGTCGTGAACGGTCTCGGGGTTGTCCTGTGGATCACTCATATCTCTTTTGCCTCGCCTGATCCGCATGCTCGTCGTGCGCTCCCTTCCACTCGAACGTCGATCACCCGCCCAGCAGTTCCTTCACCCGCCTCAGAAAGCCTTTGCTCTCCGGAAGCACACGCTCATCTTCGGTCTCGGCAAACTCCCGCAGCAGTTTTTCCTGCTTGGAAGTCAGTTTCTTCGGAATCTCGACCTTGCACGCGATGATCAGATCCCCCTTCCGTCCGGAACGCAGGTTCGGCAAGCCTTCGCCTGAAATCCTGAAAATGCTCGCGTGCTGGGTCGCTCGAGGCAGGCGCAGCGTCGTCTGTCCCTCAAGCGTCGGCACGTCAACCTCGGCCCCGAGCGCTGCCTGCGTGAAACTGATCGGCATTTCCAGCAGCAGATGATCGCCGTCTCGCGCGAACATTTCATGCTCTTTCACCCGCGCCACAACGTGCAGGTCTCCGCGAACACCCTCGCCGCCCGGCGAAACCTCCGGCGGCGGTGGCTCACCCTCACCCGGAACACGCACCGCCTGACCATCATGAATGCCCGGCGGAATACGCACGCTCAGCGTTCGTTTCTTGCCCACTCGGCCCGACCCGCGGCACGCATCGCAGTGATCCTTGATCGTCTGGCCGCGACCCTTGCAGGTCGGGCACGTCGTCACCATGCGGAACATCCCGCCAAGGCCCGCCTGCTGCACCTTGCCGTGACCGCCGCACGTGCGGCAGGTTTCGGGCAAACTGCCGGGCTTCGCGCCCGTGCCGGTGCACTTCTCGCAGACATCCATGCGCGTGAACTCGACATCGCGCTCGCACCCTTGGGCGACATCCTTCAGCGTGAGCGATACCTCGGTTTCAAGGTCATACCCCCGCGCCGGGCCGCGACCGCGACGCCCTCCGCCTCGACCTCCGAATGACCCGCCGAAGATGTCTTGGAACATCTCGAAGATGTCCGAAACGTGCATCCGCGAGAAGTCGTGTGCGGCGGCTCCGCCCCCGCGCACACCCTCATGTCCGAACTGGTCGTAGCGCTGGCGCTTCTGCGGGTCGGAAAGCACCTCATAGGCTTCGGCGGCTTCCTTGAACCGGGTTTCGGCTTCGGCATCACCCGGGTTGCGATCGGGGTGATACTTCATCGCCAGACGGCGATAGGCGCGCTTGATTTCCTCCGCGTCCACGGTTTTGTCGACGCCGAGAATCTCGTAATAGTCGCGGGTGGTGGGCATGGGCGCTTATTCACAAGAGACATGGAGGCATAGAGGACAGGACTTTGTTTCTCCTTGAGAACGTGCGGGCAACACTCTCAGAAAGGTCGAGGGCGGTTGGCGTCCTCATCAGGCGCCGAGGGCGTCAAACGGGTGTGGCAGCCGCAGCACGAGCAAGCACAGTTTCCCTGGCGGGTGTCTGGCCAGTCTGTGCTCTGCTCATCCACGCTGCTTCGCCCGCCACTGCTGCTCTCCATGTCTCGCAGTAAGCGCTTCCGCTCACGCAATGGCCCCTGCCTCGGCCTTCTTGTCCTCCTTCAGGTCGGTCACCAGAACATTGGTCGTCAGCATCAGTCCTGCGACGCTGGCCGCGTTGGTCAGGGCCGTCTTGGCCACCAGCGCCGGGTCGATGATCCCCGCCTTCACAAGATCGGTGTATTCACCCGTCGCCGCGTTGAAGCCCACAGCGCCCTTGGCCTCTTTCACCTTCTCGACCACCAGGTCACCGTCATACCCGGCGTTCTCGGCGATCTGGAAGCAGCAGGCCTCCATCGCCTTGGCGACGATATCGTAACCGAACTTCTCGTCGTTCTTGCCCTTGCGCTTGGCTTCGAGCACGGCCTGCGTGGCACGCAGAAGCGCCACGCCGCCGCCGGGAACATACCCCTCCTTTGCCGCGGCGCGCGTCGCGTGCAGCGCGTCCTCCACCAGATCCTTGGTCGACTTCATCGCGACCTCGGTCGCGCCGCCGACGTTGATGATCGCCACGCCGCCGGTCAGTTTCGCGTGACGCTCCATCAGCTTCTCGCGGTCATAATCGCTGGTGCTCTTGTCGTGCTGAGCCTTGATCTGGGCCGCGCGAGCCTGAATGTCGGCCTTCTTCCCCGCGCCCTCGATGACCGTTGTGTCATCCTTGGTCACGATGATCTTCTTGGCGCGCCCGAGTTCCGAAAGCTCGATGCTGTCCAGGCTCCGGCCGAGATCTTCAGCAAAGAAATGCCCACCCGTCAGAATCGCGATATCGCCGAGCATCGCCTTGCGGCGGTCGCCGAAGCCCGGCGCCTTGACAGCGCAGATCTTCAGCACGCCCCGAAGACGGTTGACGACCAACGCGGCCAGAGCCTCGTTCTCGACCTCTTCGGCGATCAGCAGGGCGGGCTTGCCGCTTGTCGCGATCTTGTTCAGCAGCGGAAGCAGGTCAGGAAGATTGCTGATCTTCTTCTCGTAGATCAGCACGTACGCATCTTCGAGCACGCATTCGGCCGTCTTGGGGTCGGTCATGAAGTAGGGTGAGAGATATCCCTTATCAAACTGCATCCCCTCCACATACTCCAAGGTCGTCGTGGCGCTCTTGCCTTCCTCGACCTCAACCACCCCTTCCGGACCGACCTTGGCGATCGCTTCGGCGATCAACTCGCCGATCGTCGAATCGTGGTTCGCCGAAACCGTCGCAATCTTCTTGTAATCGTCCTTCCCCTTGCACTTCACGGCCATCCCGTCAATCGCCTCGCCCGCGGCTTCCGCGGCCTTGTTGATGCCGCGCTGCACCTCCACAGCGTTCGCGCCGCTCGCGATCACTTTCAACCCCTCGGTGAAAATCGCCTGCGCCAGCACGGTCGCTGCTGTCGTCCCGTCGCCCGCTTTGTCGGCCGTCTTCTTCGCGACCTGATGCACCATCTTGGCGCCCATGCTTTCGAACGGCTCGGGCAACTCCACTTCCTTCGCGACGCTCACGCCGTCCTTGGTGATGTGCGGCGAGCCGTACGACTTCTCAATCACCACGTGCCGGCCGCTCGGCCCCATCGTGCACTTCACCGCGTCGGCAAGGCGATCAACCCCGCGCTTCATCTGCACGGCGGCCTCGGAACCGAAAATCATCTGCTTGGTGGCCATGACTCATTTCCTCTCGTTGTCGGCGACCAGCGCCGGAGCGTGTGTGCAATGCCGGAAGCAGCGGTCGTTCAACCGCACCGGCCCACAGTCCCTCACCAGTCATCCTGCGATGCATACCCGAGACGGTGGAGGGCTTCACCCGCCTCGGCCTTGAACCACGCCGCGACCTGCGGCGTGAAATATCGTTTCCATTCCCCGATTTCACCCTTGCGCCGATACGACGCGGGGTTCTCCGTGCCTAATCCCGGAAGCGTGTCCTCGCCCGATTCGATCGGCCTCGCCTCGTCGGGGTCAAGCCCGAGAAAGCGATACATCGCCCGTCGACGCGACTCGACATCTTCGTGCAGCGATTCGTAACGCACCTCGTGCACCCGCGGCGAGTCGGCATTCCACCCCTCGGCCGTGTGCATATCCGCGAGCACGCGCTCCGACCATTGCCGAGCCGCCCATCGCACCCACCGCTCTTCGGAAAGCAGTTCCTCTGGGTGGTGCACATAGAAAAACGGGTCGGCCGCAAAACGCTCCATCGCCGGACGCATGATCTCAGCAAACGGCCCCTGCCGGAACTGCCGACCCCTGCCCGAAAGCTGGAGGTACGTGAAACTCACCAGCACGTCCCGCCCGTCTCGCACGACCAGGAAATATCGCCCTCCCTCCGCCATCTCCTCCAACGGCGCGGGAGAGCGATCCCCGGCGTGCGAAACGTGCGGGTCGTCTGCACAGGTCGTGGTCAGGCACGCACGCACGATCGAACGCACACCGTCGCGGATCATCTTCCGATACGGTGGACGCGACGACATCATGAATCCCTGCGAAGTGATGTTCTCCGCCGCGTGCACCAGCGCGTTCAGATGCCACTCGCCCGTGCACCGGATGCGCGGATGCAGATTGAGCAGCCGCCCCACCCAGTTTGTGCCCGAACGCGCGTGGCCCCTGACAAAAAACACCTGCAAGCCCGAATCCCCCGATGCCGCTGCCGCCGGCGCAGCGGTGCCCGTCGCGGCGGGGTTCCGCAGCTCGGCGCCTGCGTCGTGGGTCGGCATGGTCATCAGGGGCTCCGTCAGCATGAGGGCGTGCTCCGGCTGGTTACCCGGCGAGGACGCCGAGCAGTTCGGTCTCGCGCATGATCAGGTGCTTCTCGCCCTTGATCTCAACCTCGGTGCCCGCGTACTTGCCGTAGACCACGGTGTCGCCGGTCCGCACGCTCATCTCTGCGCGCTTGCCGTTTTCCAGGCGCTTGCCGGGGCCTGTGGCGACAACCTTGCCCTGCACGGGTTTCTCCTTGGCCGACTCGGGCAGATAAAGACCCGAAGCGGTCTTGCTCTCGGCTTCAATGGGCTTGACCAGAACGCGATCTTCAAGCGGCTTAACGGCCATGGATCATTCTCCTTTGTTCAATCTTGCTGGCACGGCTCGCCGAGCCGTGTTCGTTCCTGTATTCCTAACTTCAGCGGCACAGGCGTTCCGCCTGTGTTGTTCTCACTCGCTCTCTTTCGCTGCGGTCGCCTGCATCAGCGGATCTGCCGGCAACGGGTTCTCCGGCTCGCCCGGGGCGTCGGGCGTGATCGCCTCGATGACCTTCAACTTCGCCCGCCGGGCTTCCCGCCTGGCCCCCAGAACTTCCAGCCCGATCGGGATCAGCGAAACGAAGATGATCCCGAGAACCATGATTTCGAAGTTGTTCTTGACCCAGGGAATGTTGCCGAACGCATAGCCCGCGCCGATGCACACCCCGATCCAGATGATCGCCCCCGTCACGTTGTAGAACGCAAACGCCGGGTACCGCATCGACCCCGCGCCCGCAACGAACGGCACGAACGTCCGCACGATCGGCACCCATCGCGCCAGCACGATCGCCTTCCCGCCGTACTTCTCGAAAAAGGAATGCGCCTTGTCGAGATATTTGCGGTTGAAGACCTTGCCCTTGAAGCCCTTGGGTTGCTCCATCGTGAAAACACGCGGGCCGATGAACTTCCCGATTGAATAATTCACCGCATCGCCCAGGATCGCCGCCGCAAGCAGCAGCCCAGCGATCAGCCACAGGTGCAGATGCCCCGATGCCGACAGCGCACCCACGGTGAACAGCAGCGAATCCCCCGGAAGGAACGGTGTGATCACCAGCCCCGTTTCGCAGAAGATCACGGCGAACAGAATCGCATAGATCCACGGACCCCATTGGTTGATCACCCACTCCAGCGAGGCGTCCAGGTGCAGAAAGAAATCCAGAATCCCCGTCGGCGCCGAAGGCTCTGACGCCGCGGCCTCGGCGAAGGCGAGGAACTGAGGAAGTTGGTGGAGCAAGTCGAGCAATCACGAATCCTTCTGCTCTTGGCTGATCAGAAGCTCGATCACTTGAACTGCGGCACGAGCAATCTGGCAAGCATCGTCGGCTTCCTCCGCGGTCGCGCGAGGGCCTGCCCCGGGATAGCGCGTCGTGACCGCGAACTTGGTCATTCGCAGCAGGCGAGTCGTCTCTAGGTTCTCCGAAACTTCCGAGCCGCATAATTCCATAAGTAAGTCAATCTGATGAGTTCTTGGAAATGGAATGCTTCGAAGCACCAAATACGCCTTCAGCGATTTTTCCACCGCCTGCTGAGCGTGAAACGCCACGATACCGGGGCTGGGCGGCGTCAGGCTGCGGAGGAGCTCGGCCGCCCGAAGATCAGCATCGGCCCCCTCAATCCATTCGCGGGCCATCAGCAGATGGTCAGGCAGCCCGCTGATACACCACCGTCCCTTCTTTCGCCGCTGGATATGCCACCGTACCCACGATGTTGCGCTGGCGCTCGAATTGATCTTCAGACAAGACGACCATGTCCACCGAAGCCCCGATTCCCTTCATCGAGGCGTACAAACTATCGACCAGCTTCGAATCTGGATCTCCGTCGACCACGATCAACAGATCGATGTCCCCTTCGGGGCGAACATCCGTCGATGCCGACGATCCGAAGAGAAGCACCAGTCGCGGATCTGCCTGCTCGACAACACGCCTGACCGCCTCGGCGATCTGCGTCGCACGCAAATTCCGTCGGATATCGATCACCTTTATTCGTGGTCCGACATGTTCCGTAATGCAGCGCCCGAGTGCGGAATCCATCGGTACCGACCGAGGACATCCGTCAGAATCACCAAGAAGCGAAGCATCCACCATGCATTCGAAAGCGTGAAGGGGTGGAACCAGTTGTTCAAACCCAGCTTCCGCGAACTGAAACGATCCACGCAAAATCAATTTCGTGCGATCTCCGAGACGCAGCATGCTTTCCCGCTCGGCGAAATAGAGCTGCGAGTTGACCTCGATCCCCGTATCAAGGGATTTCAGGCGAACATTGAATAGCGGAGGTTCAATGTGCATGACGAGTCTCCCGCTCCGACCTCTACCCGCGATTCAGAACCCCATCCCGCCCATACCTCCCATGCCGCCCATTCCACCCATGCCTCCCATTCCACCCATGCCTCCCATACCGCCGTGGTCGTGCCCGTGCCCGCCGGCTTCCTTCTTCTCAGGCTTCTCCGTCACGATGCAGTCCGCGGCAAGCAGCACCGTCGCCACGCTCGCGGCATTCTGCAACGCGCTGCGATCAACCTTCGCCGGCGTAATCACACCCATCTTGATCAGGTCGCCGTACTCATCGGTCAACGCGTTGTAGCCGAAGTTGCCTTCACCCTCGGCAACCTTGCTCACCACCACCGTCCCCTTCTGGCCCGCGTTCTCCGCGATCGTCTGCAGCGGCACGCTCAGAGCCTTGTGCACCACCGCAAGGCCCGCGGCGAAGTCATACTTCACCTGCCCGACCTCCTCGGCGGTCTTGTCGTCGCTCTTGCCGGGCTTGCCGAAGACAGCCTTGTACTCCCTGGCCTTCTCAATCGCCGCCCGGGCGCGAATAAAACTCACCCCGCCCCCGGGAACGATCCCCTCGGCCACCGCCGCACGCGTGGCGTGCAGCGCATCCTCGATGCGGGCTTTCTTCTCTTTCAGTTCCGCTTCGCTGGCGGCGCCCACTTGCACCTGCGCCACGCCCCCGGCCAGCTTGGCCAGACGCTCCTGCAGCTTCTCACGGTCATAATCGCTCGTCGCGGCGTCGATCTCGCGCCGAATCTGCTCGATCCGCGCCTGGATGCTCTTGGTCGCGCCCGCGCCCTCGATGATCGTCGTGTTGTCCGCGTCGATCTCCACCTTCTTGGCCATGCCGAGCTGGTTCAACTCGACCTTGTCAAGGTCGATCCCGAGATCCTTCATCACCGCCGTCGCGCCGGTCAGAATCGCAATGTCCTCGAGCATCGCCTTGCGGCGGTCGCCGTATCCGGGCGCCTTCACCGCGACGACCTGAAGCGTGCCGCGGAGTTTGTTGATCACCAGCGTCGAGAGCGCTTCGCCTGTCACGTCTTCTGCGATAATCAGCAGCGGCTTCTTCGCCGTCATCACCTTTTCAAGCAGAGGGATCAGCTTGCTGACGTTCTCGATCTTGTCCTCGTGCACCAGTACCAGGCACTTCTCCAGTTCAACCTTCATCTCCTCGGCGTTGGTCACGAAGTTCGGGCTGATGTATCCCCGGTCAAACTGCATGCCCTCAACGACGTTCACCTCGGTCTGAAGGCTCTTCCCCTCTTCAACCGTGATCACCCCGTCCTTGCCCACCCGCTCAAAGGCGTCGGCCATGATCTTGCCGATCTCGGTGTCGTTGTTCGCGCTGATCGCCGCGACATTCTGAATGTCGGCTTTCCCCTTGATCGGCGTCGCCAGCGAGTCAATGTGCTTGCACGCCGTCTCCACCCCGGCCTTCATCCCCCTGATCAGGGCGTTGGCGTCCACGCCCGAAGCGATGTATTTCAAACCCTCGCGGAAGAGAGCCTCGGCCAGAACCGTCGCCGTCGTCGTGCCGTCACCCGCGTCGTCACTGGTCTTGCTTGCCGCCTCCTTGACCAGAAGCGCGCCCATGTTCTCAGCGCGATCCGCAAGCTCCACTTCCTCCGCCACGGTCACGCCGTCCTTGGTCACCGTCGGACCGCCCCAGCTCTTATCCAAAACGGCGCTGCGGCCGCGAGGCCCCAGCGTGCTCTTCACCGCCTTGGCCAGTTTTTCGACCCCCGCCAGAAGGGCCTGCCGTGCTTCCACATCGAACGCCAGTTCCTTGACAGCCATCCGCTATTCTCCAAGATGAAGAACTCTGTTCAGTCCGAGTGAGGGTTGGTCCGGCGCGTGCGCACCGTCCACCGGGATCGTGAAATCGGCAACAGGCGTGCCAGAACAACCTCTCCGCCAACCCCTTCAGGCAGCCTCTGCACGCCTTCGTAGCCTGACACGCTTTGCCGACCCGCACCCGCTGCCTGCCACTTCGGCAGGCCATTCCCGTTGGAGACACCATGACCCGTTCGCTCATCGCCTCACTGCTCGCTTCCTCCTCGCTGCTCACAGGGCCAGCTCTCGCCGGGGGTTTCCTGTGGCCGTCAGATTCATCCGGGCTTCACCCCACACTTCCTCAAGCCGCGCAGCCCGAAACCTGGGCTGGCTCGCTCACGCTCCCCAACGGCATCGCGCTCGAATTCAGCGTGGTGCTCACTCCGCCCACCGGAACCATCTCGATCCCCCTCCAGGGCGCGATAGATGTCCCGCTTCAGGATGTCGTCGCTGAAGGCGAAACCATCCGATTCGTGCTCGCTCCACCCGGGGCTTCCCCTGACAACTTCGCCCGCTTTGTCTTCACCCGCCAAAGCGATACCCAAGCCACGGGCCATTTGACCCAAGGCCCGATGAAACTCGATGTCTCGATGCGCCGGCTCGAGCAAGGCGAGGCCCCTCCTCAAGCGCCCCGCCGGCCGCAAGACCCCATCCCCCCATTCCCATATGAAGAAGTTGAAGTCACCTTCGCCAACCCAGACGATCCGACGGTCGTCCTCGCCGGGACGCTCACAATACCCCCCGGATCAGGGGGAATGCCGGTCGCCGTGCTCGTCTCGGGTTCCGGCCCGCAAGACCGCGACGAAAACCTCCTCGGGCATCGTCCCTTCTTCGTGCTGGCCGACCACCTCACCCGCAACGGCATCGCCGTACTCCGGTTCGATGATCGCGGCGTTGCCAAGTCCACCGGAAACTTCGAAAGCGCCACAACTTACGACTTCGCATCCGATGCGCTCGCGGCGGTTCAATTCCTTGCCTCGCATCCGCGCATCGATGCGCGCCGCATCGGGGTCATCGGGCACAGCGAGGGCGGCCTCATCGCGCCGATCGTCGCAGCCCGCCGCCCCGATCTCGCCTTCATCGTGCTCATGGCAGCCCCGGGGATGTCAGGTCTTGAACTGATGCCTCGCCAGGCCGAACTGGTCAGTCTCTCCGCAGGGATCGATCCCGTCGAAGCCAAGCGTCAGGCCGAGAATACCCGCAGAATTTGCGCTTTGATCGCCCACGGCGGCGACACCCAAGAGATCAAAGACACCTTGCGAGAGATCATCGAAACCGAACTTCGCAACAATCCGATACATGCTGCCCTTCCTGCGGATGAGTTCGGGCAGCTTGTCGAGAGCCAGATGATGGCCCAAGGGCCGATGCTGACCTCTCCGTGGTTCAAGACCTTCCTCCTGCTCGATCCGCGTCCTTATCTTGCCAAAGTGAAGTGCCCGGTGCTCACGGTGACCGGCTCGCTGGATGTGCAGGTCGCGCCGGGGGAAAACCTTGATGCCCTTCGAGGAGCGCTCGCGCATGCCGACCCTCGTACCCGGATTGTCGAGCTACCCGACCTGAACCATCTCTTCCAGACCGCGATCACGGGTTCGCCCGCCGAGTACGCCGTGATCGAGGAAACCCTCGCCCCGGTCTTTCTCGACCTTGTCGCATCTTGGGTGCGCGAGGTCACGGGCGCGGCCGGCGATCTTGTTCCGTGGCGACCGGTCGAGAACGGCTCAGCACCCGCTGAGGGTGTGCAACCGGCCTCGAAGTAAGGCCGCCTCCAAGGCGTTTGTGTCCACTTTCCCGCACCCGGCCGGTCGGCTACCATGCCGCCCACGGGTGAGCGCTGATGCAGATTCTGGGCACAGTTGACATCTCGAACTACTTCCCGCTGGCGATCATCATCATGATGGCGGTCACCTTCGCCGTGGCCAACATCGTGCTGACCAAGCTGATCGGTCCGTCGCGCCGCGGTCCCAACAAGGGGCTGACCTACGAATCGGGCATGAACCCGATGGGCACGGCCCGTAAACGGTTCAACGTGCGTTTCTATCTCATCGCGATGGTCTTCCTCGTCTTCGATGTCGAGATCATCTTTCTCTACCCCTGGGCGGTGACGTTCCCCAACCTCGACAGCAACGATTCCAACGGCTTGGTGTGGCTCTTCCGAATTCTGTTTTTCCTGCTGACCACCATCGTCGCCTATCTCTACGGATACCGCAAAGGCGTCTTCAGGTTCGATTGACATCGGCGGTCAACGGCATGCCGATCGATCCGGTCGGCGGGGGCGCTGCGAACCGCGCGGCGGGTTTCTCCCCCGACGCTTCGATACCGCCGGAGCCTTGCCGGTGATCAAATACCTCGGCTCAAAACGCACGCTGCTGCCGGCGATTCTCGCCGCGGTGGGTGACGTCCCTGAGGCTGCGAGCGTGCTCGACATCTTCTCGGGCACCTCGCGGGTGGGGCACGCCCTCAAAGCCCGGGGCTATCGCGTATACGCCAACGATCACAATGCCTATGCCGCGTGCCTCGCCCGGTGCTATGTTCAGGCCGACGCCGAAGATGTGGCCCACGAGGCGAAACAGTTGATCGACGAGTTCAACACCCTGCCGGGCGCGCCCGGGTATTTCACCGAGCACTATTCTCTGCAAGCCCGGTTCATTCACCCCGCCAACGGCGAGCGTATTGATGCGATCCGTGAGGCCATCGCCGCGCGCGCCCTCGATCCCGAACTCGAGTCGGTCGTGCTGACGTCGCTGCTTGAAGCGGCCGACCGCGTCGATTCGACCACAGGTGTGCAAATGGCCTATCTCAAGTCGTGGGCGAAGCGCGCGCGCAACCCCCTCCACCTGCGCCTGCCCGCGCTCTTGCCGCGCGCACCCGGGGGCAAGGGGGCGGCAACCTGCCTCGAGGCCCTCGATGCCGCCGCACGATTCGACGCCGACATCGCGTATCTCGATCCTCCGTATAACCAGCATTCGTACCTCGGCAACTACCACGTCTGGGAGAGCCTGGTGCGTTGGGATAAGCCCCCCGTCTACGGCGTCGCGTGCAAACGCATCGACTGCCGCGAGCGGCGCAGCCCCTTCAACTCGCGAAGATCGTGCGAAGAGGCCCTGCTGAAACTCTTGCGCGCTGTGCGGGCACGCACGCTGATCATCTCGTTCAATAACGAAGGGTATATGCAACGCGACCGGATGGAGCGCCTGCTCGAATCATTCGACCCCGACGCCGAACGCACGGTGATCGAGCACGATTATCCGCGATATGTCGGCGCGCGCATCGGCATCTACAACCCTCGCGGCGAAAAAGTCGGCGCAATCAGCCACGTGCGTAATCGTGAATACCTCTACGTCATCAAACGTTCGATGCGATCGGGCGTTTACGCTGCTCCCGCCGCGTCGACAGCCTGAGGCTCCTTGTGGATGCCCACGCAACCATGCGGAGATTGATCGCACACCATCCAAGCCCTCGATGGCGTCAATTGCGGAAGGTTCACGTTGCAGATGGCGTCAAGGGCATCACGGCGCGCTGCACAGGCGATCGGCATCCGGCCCGAACGTAATGGCGTTCTTGCCCTGACGCTTGCTCTCAATCGCGAGTTGGTCCGCCCGATCGAGCAGCTCCGCCGCCGTGCGGCCGTCCCACGGGAACGTGGCAAGCCCGCCGCTGATGGTCAGCGTGCCCGGTGCAAGCGAACCCAGTTTCGGGAAGCGATGCTCGCAGATCTGTTTCTGAAACCGTCTCGAAATCGCATACACGCTCTCGGGTGGGCGGCTGCCGATCTGGCGCGGGCCTTGCGGCTCGTCAAAAATCACCACGAACTCGTCGCCCCCCAACCGGCAGACACGATCCGTCGGCCTGATCACCGACCGGAGCAGCCGCACCGTCTCAACCAGAATTTCATCGCCCGCGGCGTGGCCGAAACGGTCGTTGTACATCTTGAAATCGTCGATATCGAACACCAGCACCGTCACCATCGCACGCTGCGCACGCGCCCGCTCAAGCACGCCCGGAAGGAAATGGTCGAAATATCGGCGATTCCACGCTCCCGTCAGCGGATCGGTGAACGCCGCACGCCGAAGTTCGACCTGCTGCTCTTCCAGTCGCAGCCACGAAGCCAGCCAATCGGCGTGCCCGCGCAAGGTGGCTTCATCAAGCACAACCCCATCGATCACGAGCCGGCCCATCGCGCATCCGCGCCATGCCACGGGCACGCCCTCGGTGGTTGAGTCACGCACAAATCGAACGCTCGAAGCGCCCGTGCGCGCCCGAATGCACTCGATGGCCTCGCTTTCAATCGGTCGCCCGAGCACCAGCCGCGTCGCCAGCTCGCTGTCGCCCACAGGCCCCGTCTCCGCGGGCAACGCGGCTGCAGCCTCGGGCGGCTCGCGGCATGCAACCTCTGCATGGTGCGCGGGGGCGCTGGTTGGCGATTTCCCGTTGGTGGCCGGTTGCATGCGCGCACGGGCGATCACGGCATGCACATCAGCCGCCGGCGCTTCAAAGGGCACAAAGCCGTCAAAAGGAAACGGCGACCCCCATGCCTCGGCGCGCTGCCCCGGCAGCGCCATGCGAAGCACCACCGCTTCGGGCTGCAGGCGGCGCACGCCGCGAACCCACTGTTCGGCCTCTTCGCCCAGGGGTTGGGCATCGGCGGAAACGATCACCACCGGGTGGGGCCGCGCTGGGTCATCGGGCAGGTCGGCAAGTTCACCGATGGCATCCAGCGCAGAAGGAGCGCGCAGCAACTCCACCCCAGGCTCGCGCCTCAGGGCTTGGTCAAGTCCGGTCCGACCGACCAGAAGCACCGGCATGGCACGCTCTGTCGCCATCATGCCGATTGGTCCTCATCTCCGAGAAGCATCGCCAGTTCCTCCCGGCTCAACAGCCCCTTTGTCGATGCGCCGTTCGAGGCAGTGTCATGCTCTACCGGTTCAGGCTCGGCCTCGAGCACACGCCCGCGCAGGCCGTTGACGACCTGCACCTGCGGAACCTCGGGCCGCGTGGCCTCCGGCCATGTTTCGACATCTGATGCAACGACGGCCCGCAGCGCTGGGTTCGCGCCTCGGGCATACATCCACACCGAAACACCCTTCCCCGAACGCCCGAGCACGCCGTGCATCTCTCGCGCCCGGGAAAGCCCCGAAGGCTCCACAAGCACCAGCACGGGCCGCCCCGAGTCGCGGCGTGCCTCAACAAGGATCTCGGCGAGCGCGGCGTAGGCGTCTGACACGGCGACGAACGAGACTTCGCGTTTCTCAAGGGCCGATAACAACGCCGGTGGCGGTTCAACCCCCGGGGCATGCCACAGCACGCATCGAGAAGACCCTCTCCGGTCATCGGCTCCGCCGTCCATACCTTGATTCTAACGGATGCGTGGCCCCGCTGCCGCCTAAGACGCCCTCACGCGTGGTTTTTCCCTGCAATCACGCGGGCTGGGGAACGCAGGGAAGGCGATTGGGCGATGCGCTGCGCTCCATCGGCCGGGCCGAGCGAGGCCAGGGCCGAACGCATGGACGCCCGGACCGCGCTGTCTCCGAGCAGCCGCGCAAGGTGCGTGCCGGCGTCGGTCAGGTTCGCTTCCGGCTCGATTCGATC
Source organism: Phycisphaeraceae bacterium (assembly GCA_019636695.1). Lineage (GTDB taxonomy): Bacteria > Planctomycetota > Phycisphaerae > Phycisphaerales > UBA1924 > JADLCM01. Next base: position 235,287 of record JAHBXD010000002.1, on the reverse strand, counting down.
TGCACAGATCACGCATCCACCCACGCTCTCGAGCGGAGCAGCGTTCAGCCGCTGATGCTGGTCGCGGTGATAGGGGTAGGGCATGAACACCGTCGGCACGCCGTTCGCCCACACTTCGCCCACGCTCCCCGCGCCGGCGCGACTGATCGCCAGGTCGGCGGCTCCCCACGCCTGACCCATCGATTCAAAAAACGGAGCCACCACCGCCGCGATGCCCGCCTCGGCATAGGCACGCACAAGTTCTTCCTCGCCCTCAGGCCCTGACTGATGCACAACCTGCCAGCCTTCAAGCGTCGAAGCGTGCCTTGCCGCAAACGCCGCCATGAAGCGATTGATCGATCTCGCCCCTTGGCTTGCCCCCGTGACCAGCAACGTCGGCCGATCCGGCGCAAGCCCGAGCGATTCGCGGCAGTTCGCCGGCGTATCGCTCGCGCGGGCAATACTCCGGACGATCGGGGGCACACGCTCCCACCCGTTCCGATCGACAGGCGCGGAAGTGAAAATGTGCTCGGCATGCCGCGCGATCCAGCGGTTGGCTTTGCCCGGCGCGGCATCCAAGTTCACCAACACAACGGGGCAGCGTTCTACGCGCGCGGCTTGCACCACGGGCGCGGCCACATACCCCCCCATGGCCACCACGACAACCACGCCGTGCGCTTCGCGCAACGAACGAAGCAGCGCCCGCGAAGTGCGCACACTCGGACCCCACGATCGAAGAAACCGCACGAGCCGCTTCGGGTGTGCGGATGGAGGCGCCGCGGGAATCGGCGTAAATGCCACGCCGTTCGCGGCAAGAATGCGGGCATCCAATGCCCGGACCGAGCAGACGACATGCACAACCGGCGATCGACCATCCTCGCTTCCAAGGTGTTCGGCGATCGCCAGCGCCGGGAAAATGTGCCCGCCCGTGCCTCCTCCGGCGAACACCAGCGCCCGCGTCATGCCGCAAGTCCCTCGGGAAGATCATCGGCTGTGTCGGAAGACGCGGCGACCTCGTCGTGAGCCTGCGCGCGGTCGATGGCCACCAGCACGCCGAGCGACGCCGCGGTCAGAATCCACCCCGTCCCTCCTGAAGAAACCAGGGGCAAGGGAATGCCCTTGGTGGGGGCCCAGCCGGTAACGACCAGCATGTTGATCAGCGCCTGTCCGCCCAGAGTGGCGAGGAACCCCAGCCCGAGCAGTTTCAGCATCGGCCGTACTTCACGCCGCACGATCAACACGCCCGCCCAGAGAATAAGGATGTAGAGCGCTGCGACCATCGCCGCGCCGAAGATGCCCAGTTCTTCACAAATGATCGCAAAGAGAAAGTCCGTCGTGTCTTCGGGCAGATATCCGAATTTCTGCAATCCGTTGCCGAGCCCGCGCCCCCAGCCTTGGCCGCCCGCCACCGTCGCCATCGACTGGATCATGTGATACCCCGCGCCTTGCGGGTCGACATACGGATCCATGAATGTCTCAAGCCGGCGCAGTCGATACGGCTCTGCCATCACCGCCGCCGCGAGCGCCCCGCTCCCGGCCGCCACGGGCAACAGCAGGTGCCAGCGCTTCGCCTGCGATGCAAGCAGCAGACACCCGAACGTCATGGCCACCAGCGCGCCCGTGCCCAGGTCTTCTTTCAGAATCACGAGAATGATCGCCCCGCAGGCGATCATCAGCGGCAGCAGCCCGGAAAAAAAAGACCGGATTCCGCTTCCCGTTCGCGCCAGATACCACGCGCAGAGCACAACCGTGCCCCACTTGGCGATCTCGCTCGGCTGAATGCTCAGCGCGCCGACCATCGGCAGGTCAAAGGCGATCCATCGGTGCGAGCCGTTCATCTCACGGCTCAACCCGGGCAGATACACCGTGACAAGCGCCGTCAGGATCAGGATCGTCCCGAGCACAAGCCCCGTCAGCCGCGGTGCGTGCTCAGCCGGAAGGGAGGCGTTGTCGGCCATGCGGCGAACGGGCAACATCGCCGCCGCGCCCATCGCCAGCATCGCCAGGCACAGGTAGATGCTCGACCTTGACAGCAGGATCGTATCGACCGAGACGCTCGCCCCAAGCCCGAGCGGCGCCATCTCCATTCCGGCCGAATTGACCATCACCACGCCCAGGCACAGCAGGGAGAGCACACCGCACACGATCACATGGCCGGGTCGAAGCACGCCAGCAGAGTATCGGACGCAAGGTCGCTCGGAACTTGAGACCTCCTCACGCCTCGGCGCGCCAACGCGGGGTTTCACCCGAGAGCACGCGCCATACATCCTCAACCACCCGGCTCATTCGTGCCTTGGCAGGGGCGGTCGCCGCCGCGATGTGCGGCGTCAGGTGCACGTTGGCGATGTCGAGCAGGGGGTAATCCACCCCGAACGGTTCGGGTTCATGCACATCCAGAATCGCCAACGCTTCCGGGTGCCCGATCATGAAGTCCGCCAGGGCGAAATTGTCAATCACAAACCCTCGGCTGGTATTGACAAAGACGACTTCGGGCTTCATCCGCGAAAGCAGGGCCGCGTCCAGAAATCTCGCGTTCTCAGGCCGCCCGTCAACATGAATGCTGATGATGTCGCTCGCGGTCATCACGCGGTCGAGCGTGGCCGGTTCGGCCCCGTGCCGCGCACTCGGCTCGATCTCGCGCACATCGTGGTAGTGCACGGTCATGCCTAGCCCTGCCGCGGCCCGGGCCAATCGCGAGCCGATGCGCCCAAGCCCGACAATCCCCAGCACCAGCTCCCCGACCTCCCGCTTCGCAACCAACTCGTTCCGAAGCGTCTGCCAGACCGGAAGTTCCATCGGTTTATCCAGGAAAACCCGCGGTCGAAGCGCATCGAAAATCGTCGCTACAACAAACTCGACCACCGCTCCCGTGTTCGCATCCGGAGTATGCACGACCGCAATCCCTCGCTCGCGGCACGCGCCGAGATCGATGTTCTCGAGCCCTACCCCCGCCCGCCCGACCACTTTCAGACGCGGCGCACGCGCGAGCAGCTCGGCATCGACCTTGGTATACGTTCGAACGATCAAGCCCTCGGCGCTCGCTAAAGCCCCCCCTAAATCGGGGGAATGTGCCGGACACCCGACGACCTCGCAACGCGCTTCGAGCCATGCGATCGCTTCGGGGTGCAGTTCTTCCGTTACAACCACCAAAGGAAGCGCCATCGGGGGGCACGATAGGTCGCTCGCCAAACGTCAGGGCATGACTGCCCCTGGCCGCGATCGGTGGGGGTGGTGACCCCCTCGGCGAACTACGGGCACGGCGCTGCGCGCTCAGGCAAAACCCGCAGACCCGATCGCGCTACCCAGGGGCAACAGGATTCGCCCGGGGCTTCTCGGACATCCATGTGAAGTCGGGGGCTTTAGGAAACGATAGACGCCAGGAGCAACTCGGCAGGATGGGCAAGGATGCCCCGTGGTCCGCGCGCAGCGCGGCGGCGCTTCCGCACTTCCGCCGACAGGGCCAATCGCATGAACTCCCCGACTCCACAAAGCACGCCGGCGGAGTCCTGGCGGGAGAAAAAGGTCTTCACGACGGGCGAAGCCGCGCTCGTGTGCAAGGTCAGCCAGCAGACGATCATCCGATGCTTCGACAGCGGCCGTCTCAACGGCTTTCGTGTTCCCGGCAGCAAGTTCCGGCGCATCCCGCGAGACGAACTGCTGCGTTTCATGCGCGCCAACGGCATCCCGACCGATTCGGTCGAAGGCAACCGCAAGCGCATCCTCGTCGTCGATGACGACGAGCACATCGTCGATCTCTTCCAGGATCTGCTCGGCGAAGACGGCCGTTTCGAGGTTCGCGCCGCGACTACGGGCTACGACGCCGGCATGCTCACCGAAAGTTTCAAACCCGACCTGATCATCCTCGACTACATGCTCCCCGACATCAACGGCAACGTCGTCTGCGACCGAATCAGGCGCAACGACATGTTCGCCGAAACGCGCATCCTCATCGTCAGCGGCGTGGTCAATCAGCAGGATGTCCGCCAACTGCTTGATGCCGGGGCTGACGAGTTCATCAAAAAGCCCTTTGAAGTCCGCACCCTCATGCAGACGGTCACCAGGCTCCTGGGCGTCGAGGCCGACGCCAACTGACCGGGAGGCGCGGCATGGACCTTCCCGGCGCGCAGGCACGCGAAGTCGAGTTGATCCTCCAGCAGTTGGATGCGCTGCCCACGCTCTCGCCCATCGCCACGCGCCTGCTTTCGATCAGCAGCGCGGAAGACTATCGCCTCGACGAAGTCGCCCGCCTCATCGAAAGCGATCCGGCCCTCACCGCCAAGATTCTCGGCCTCTGCCGCCGTGCCGACAAGGGCCTGGGCGATCGCATCACCACCGTCCGACGCGCCATCATCATGCTCGGCATCGAGAGCGTGCGCTCCGCGGTGCTCTCGATCAGTGTCTATGAACTGCTCGATCGCACAGCCGCCGAAGCCGCCGAACGCTCCAACGATGCTGCGCACCACCGCCCCTTCGACCGCGAAGGCTTCTGGCGTCATGCCATCGGCGTTGCCTGCGCCGCCGAACTCATCGCCCAGACGCGCCCCCATCGCGCTGCGCGCCCGGAAGATGCCTTCGTCGCCGGCATCCTCCACGATCTCGGCAAAATCGTCTTCGATGTTGTGTTGCCCAAGGCGTTCGCGCGCGTGCTTGACCTCGCCGAACGCCGACACCTCGACTCCGCGGGCATCGAACGCCAGGTCATCGGCATCGATCATCACCTTGCCGGTCGACGCATCGCTTCGCACTGGGGCCTTCCCCAGCCGCTGTCCGATGTCATGTGGCTGCACAGCCAGCCCCCCGAGGCCCTTCCCGATACGCCCAGTCGGCCGCTCGTCCTGCTCATCAGCCTTGCCAAGGTTGTCTGTCGGGCGCTCCACATCGGCTGGAGCGGCGACTTTGCCCAGACGCCCTCCATCGACGAGGCCTGCGTTCGCTACGGTTTCAACCCCGAAAAGGTCTCTGCGATTCTGCCCCAACTGCACGCCAGCGTCGCCGATCGCTGCAAAGTGCTTGGGCTGGGCGAAGAGGCCAGCCCAGTCCTCCTGCTGCGATCCATCTTCGCCGCGAACCAGAGCCTTGCCCGGCTCAACACCATGCTCGAGCGGCGCACCCACGCCGCCCAGGCGACCCGCGACGAACTCGACCGCATCGGCGCATTCCTCGAAAGCGTTCGCCCCGGCTCAGGTGTCGGAACCGTGCTCGAACAGGTCGCCCGATCAGCCCGCGAGGCGATCGGCCCGGGCGAAGTGGTCGCTGTCCATGTGCCCCAAGCCGGCGCTTCGTGGGAAGTGCATCGGTTTCACGAAGACCACGCACGCCGAGTGATCTCGTCCCCTCCGCCCGACGCCGACGACGTGTGCGCCCACCTCACTTCCGACACACCCTCCCCAGGACTCGGCATCATCGCGCGCACCCTCGCTTCCCTCGATCCCGCCCTCTCACGCCCAGGCATGCGCCTGATCCTCCTCGACCCCGAATTCGGCGGCGGTTGGATCGCCCTGCTCGGACGCTTCACCGAACCCGCGCCTGAAATCCCGCCGACCCTTCTCGCTGCATGGCGCAGCGCCGTGGCTTCGGCCGTGCAGACCGAGCGAGCCTCGCACCTCGGCGAGCGCCTTGTCGAGGCCAACCGATCACTCGCCGAAGCCCAGGCGCGCCTGACCGAGGCCGCCTCCATGGCCAGACTCGGCGAAATGACCGCCGGCGCTGCCCATGAAATGAACAACCCCCTCACCGTCATCAGCGGACGTGCCCAGGTGCTCGCCGCACGGCTTGCCGCCCCGGCAGAAAAAGCCGCTGCCGAAGCAATCGTCGGCGCGGCCAGAGACCTGACCGATCTCATCACCAGCCTGAACCTGTTGGCCTGCCCACCCGCGCTCCACGCCCGCGAGATCGTCGTGGAAGAAGCCATCCGCTCCGCCGTGCATCAGGCCGAACAACGCGTCGGCGTGGTCGGCCGCGTGCGGATCGAAACGCCCCCCCCCTCGGCCTCGCCAGGGGCAATTCAGACGGGTCGGCCTGCTCAGGCCGGCCAGAATGGACGCCAAAGGCCCTCCGGCATTACCCCTACAACCATCCACGCCGATCCTGACCTGCTCGCCCAGGCCCTTTGCGAACTGGTCATCAACGCCCTCGAAGCAGGCGGCGATGACTTTGTGCGCGTTCGGACTCAAACCGATGCCTCCGATGACCGACTCGTTATCTCGGTGATCGACCCCGGCGTCGGCATGTCCGGCCGCGCCCTCGAACACGCCTTCGACCCGTTCTTCAGCGAGAAGCCGGCGGGTCGGCAGCGTGGGCTTGGGCTGACACGAGCGCGGCGGCTCGTCGAACTGCACGGTGGATCGATCGAACTCGCCAGCGTGCCGGGCCGGGGCACCACGGCGAGCATCAGGCTCCCGGCGCGATGCGCGGCAAGGACCGCCGCGTAAGTCAGCATCACCCCCCGGGGGTGGTGAGGAGTGGACAGGGATGGCTCGCCGACGCACGCCCAACCACGATGTCAACGACGGCGCAGCGCCGGCCGAACGTCCTTCCGAAGCCGCGGCCCAGGTGCTGATCGTGACGCCCAGTCGTCTCGGCCGCTCGCGGCTGGTCGGTGCGCTCCGCGGCCACCCGCTCGTGGTCACCCACGCCTCGAACCTTGCCTCTGCCCGTGAAGCGATGCGTGAGCGTCTGTATGACCTTGTCATCGCCCAGGTCGAACTTCCCGACGGCTCGGGCATGCTCCTCGCGCAGGATATCTCCGACGCCGGCGCGGGCACGGCCGTCATGCTCCTCAAGCAGAACCCCACCCTTGATGACGCCGTCGCCGCGATGCGCAGCGGCGCGGTCGACCTGATCTCTCCCAAGGTCTGCGGCCCGGATCTGGTCGAGCGCGTCGCCAGCGCGTTGCGCCGCACGAGCATCGGCCGGCGTCAGCAGGATCGCATCACGCGACTGCGCAAGGTCTGCCGGCAACTCAACACCGCACGCGCCGAGGTCAGCCGCCAGGTCGGAAGCCTCTGCAACGATCTGGTCAGTGCCTACAACGAACTCAGCGAGCAGATGGATAAGGTCAGCGTCGCCAGCGAGTTCACAAGTCTCATTCGCCAGGAACTCGAAATCGAAGACCTGCTCCGCACCACGCTCGAGTACCTGCTTGTCAAGGCCGGCCCGACCAACGCCGCCGTCTTTCTTCCCGATACAACAGGCGAATATTCACTCGGCGCATACGTCAACTACGACTGCTCGCGCGATTCGGCCGAAGCCCTCTTTGACCATCTCGCCGGAGTCATCGCCCCGCGCTTCGAGCACGCAAAATCCGTCGTCCACATGGAAGACAATGCCGAACTCGCCGATCGCCTCGGCCCTGACGCCCGATGGCTCGAAGGCAACGGCGCCGTCGTCTTTTCATGCCACGCCGAGGGCGATTGCCTCGCCGTCGTGCTCCTCTTCCGGAACGACCGCACGCCCTTCGCAGCGAACTTCCTCAATGTCATGTCCGTCCTTGCCGACGCCTTCGGTCGCCAACTTGCCCGGGTGATCCACGTTCACCACCGCCACCTGCCCAAAGACAAGTGGGGCACCTTCGGCGGGGCCGAACCCGACGAGGGCCTCGCCGCCTGAACGGCTGACGGATGTAAAGTGGCAGTTCGCGGCCTTGTGGCCAAACCAATCGCGCGCAGCCCGCGGTGCCGCGCGGCACAATGCCCATCGCTTGCTTGCCCGGCCTGCTTACGCGTGACTGCGACGGCGACGCCCCATGCTTTCCCTGGCTCTGACCCGGCACGCCCTGCCCGAACCCTCGGGTTGACGTAAAATCGCCCTCACCCAAGACGTGCAGACACTCGCTGCACACCGCCGCCCGGCTCCCGAACATAACTTGCAACGGAGTGCTCGCCGATGCGCATCTCGATGGTCGGAACTGGCTACGTCGGCCTCGTCACCGGCGTCTGCCTTGCCAATACCGGCAACGACGTCACATGCCTGGATACTGATGAAGGCAAAATCCGTACGCTGACCCGAGGCGAGAGCACCATTTACGAACCCGGCCTTTCCGAACTGCTCACCAAGAACATCAAGGCCGGCAGGCTTCGCTTCACCACCGATCCGGCCGAGGCCCACCGCGATGCCGAGATGATCTTCATCTGCGTCGGCACGCCGAGCGATGCTCGAGGCCACACCGACCTGCGCTCCATACACGCCGCCGCCGACGCCGTCGCCGACACCCTCCGCACACACGGCCCCGGTCGCGCTCCGTGCACGATCGTCGTCAAAAGCACCGTCCCCGTCGGCACCACCCACGCCGTCGGCGAGCGCATCCGCGCGCGCGTCGGTCCGGACATCCCTTTCGCGTTGGCCAACAACCCCGAATTTCTCAAAGAGGGCGATGCCATCCGCGACTTCCAATACCCCGATCGCGTCGTCTGCGGCGTCGAGCAGCCCTTCTCCCGCGCCCAGTTCGAAACACTCTACGAACCCTTCCTCCGCACCGGCAAACCGCTGATCTGCGTCGATATCCGCTCCAGCGAAATGGTCAAATACGCCGCCAACAACTTCCTTGCCGCAAAAATCAGCTTCATCAACGAAATGGCCAATCTCTGCGAGGCCTACGGCGCCGACATCGATGCCGTCCGCCGCGGCATGTGCTCCGACCGGCGCATCGGCGATCAGTTCCTCCATCCCGGCCTCGGCTACGGCGGGTCATGCTTCCCTAAAGACACGCAGGCTTGCATCATGATGGGCGAGATGTCCGGCGCTCGCGCGGCCCTCTCCCAGGCCGTGCACGAAGTCAACCTTCGCCAACGCGAACTGTTCTTCAACAAACTGCTCCGTCATTACGAGTCTCGCGGCGGGCTTCAAGGCAAGCGCCTCGCCTTCTGGGGCCTCGCCTTCAAACCCCGCACCGACGACGTGCGCGAAAGCCCTGCCCTCACCCTCGTGCGAAAGGCCCTCGGCTACGGCGTCGAATGCCGCGGGTTTGACCCCGTCGCCTCCGCCAACGCCGCCGCCGAGATCGGCCCCGCCCTCCAGATCTGCGATGACATGTACGCCGCATGCGAGGGCGCACACGGCATCGTCGTCAGCACCGACTGGGACGAGTTCAAAACGCCCGACTTCGATCGCCTCAAGGCCCTGCTGCGCGAGCCGGTGATCTTTGACGGCCGCAACCTCTATCGCCCCGAGCGCCTCCGCGAACTCGGCTTCGCCCACCACTCGGTCGGCCGCGCCTCGGTCATGCTCCCCTGACACGTCCCCTATCGCGCTCGCGAGTCTGCTTGCCGCGAACCTGCCCATCGTGCAGCACTCCCGGTTCGCTCACGACCCCCGCCCATGGAAACACCTCACCAGGATCTTCCGGCAGTCGCATCTGCATGGGTACACTTGCCCGGGCCTGGGGCGATGACCTCCCGGGCGCCGAACCCTCCCGCCCGGCCTTGGTGCGGGCGCAAAACCATCGCTGACGCCGCCGCGGGGAAGCCATGTTCGAGCGTTTCTTTCGTACCTACCAACGACGAAAGATCATCAACATCAACGTCAACGTCATCGTGGCGGGCCTCCTCGCCATCGCTGTCGCCAAATACCCCGTGCATGTCGTGGGCGATTGGCTCGGCGACGACCGAAAACTCCTCCGCGCCATCGCCGCCGCCGCGATTGACGGCATTGCGGACATCATTATCTATTACGTCCTCCACTGGGTCGCCAACCACTGGCGACCGCTCGCCAAGAAAGGCCAGCGCCGCAAAGAAAACGCCGGCAGCTTCTTCAAGCACGCCACGCTCGTCCAGTTCGAGCGCTACATGCTCTCCCCAGTCTTTTACCTCATCGCCATCGGCCTCATGTTCACACTCGATAAACACGCCGGCATGGGGCACAGTTGGGCCTTTGTCTGCGGCTTCATCACCGCCATTCTCGTCACGCGCGTCCTCCACACCTTCATCGGCCTGCGCACGGGCACATTCAAAGATGCCCCCGTCACCGTCGAACGAACCGTCACCCCGATCGACGAGCCTTCCCAGCCGCACACACCCGCGTCGCCCCCGCCATCCACGCGCTCGGCCGGTCACTCCAAGGTTCTTCCTCCAGCGCCCTGAGCGCGCCCGCGAACGATCCTCGCCTCCACCCGGAGATTCCGCGCGTGGCCGATTCGCTCGACACGACCTCCCTGCGACTTCCCCAACTCGGCCCGCGCGCTCCCGAGCCTTCGCCGCTCCCTTCCAAGGAACGCATCCGCGAACTGGCCGCGGCCGTCGCCGGTGAAGTCCGTTTCGGTCATCTCGACCGCATGCTCTACGCCACCGATGCCTCGCTCTACCAGGTCGAACCGCTCGGCGTCGTCATCCCCGCCGACATCGACGACGCCGCCCGCGCCGTCACGTTCTGCCTTCGCAACCGCATCCCCGTCCTCCCTCGCGGCGGCGGCACCAGCCTCGCCGGGCAATGCACCAATCGCGCGGTCGTCATCGATTGCAGCCCGAACTGCCGCGCGATACTCGACATCGACCCCGCCGCGCGCGCCTGCCGCGTGCAACCCGGCATCACCGTCGATGAACTCAACGACGCCCTCTTGCCCACAGGGCTTTTCTGGTCCCCCGACCCCGCCACCAGCAGGCATGCCAACGTGGGGGGGTGCATCGGCAACAACGCCGCGGGCGCCCGATCCATCCTCTACGGCCGCACGAGTGAAAACCTTCTCGGCGTCGATGTCCTTCTCGCCGATGGCCGCCGCCTGCGCCTCGATCAGGGCGCTGCGCTGCGCGACCCGGCCGCCGCCGAACTGACCACGCGCATCGTCGAGATCGTCGTCCGTCACGAACGCCTCATCCGCGAACGCTTCCCCAAGACCATCCGCCGCAACGCCGGCTACGCCCTTGACATGGTCCTTCAGGCGCTTGATCGGGGCGGCCTTGCCCATGTCAACCTCGCCCACCTCCTCGCCGGCAGCGAGGGCACCCTCGCCTTCACCTTGGAGGCGCAACTCCGCCTGGCGCCCTTGCCGCGCGCGCGTGCCCTTGCCGTCATCGCCTTCGCCGAGCTTGATCACGCCATCGACGCCGTGCAGCCTATTCTCGCCACCGGTCCATCCGCCGTCGAAATGCTCGATGACATGATCATCGGACTTGCGCGCGCCAACGCCGAATACCGCCGATACGTCGAACTCCTCCCCGATGCCCCGGGCGGTCGCACCCAGGCCGTCCTCTACGTCGAATATTTCGCCCAAGATGACCCCGCCGAACTCGACGCAAAATGCGAGTGGCTCAAAGAGCGATTCGGCCACTCTTCGACCAATGTCTATACCGGCGCCGGCGCCATGCTCAGCGCCTGGAAACTCCGTAAGGCCGGTGAGCCGCTCCTCCACGGCGTTCCCGGCTCGCGCAAACCCGTCACCTTCATCGAAGACAACGCCATCCCCGTCGAACGCCTCGGCGAGTTCGTCCGCCGGCTGCGCGGCATCGTCGCCTCATGCGGCACCACCGCCGCCTACTGGGCGCACGCCAGCGTCGGCGTGCTCCATGTTCGACCGCTTCTCGACCTCAAAAACGAGGACGACCTCGCCCGCATGCGCGACATCGCCCTCCGGACCGCCGACCTCGCCCGCGAACTCGGCGGCGTCATGAGCGGCGAACACGGCGACGGCCGCGCCCGCGGACCCCTCCTCGAACGGTTCTACGGCCCCGAACTCATGCATGCCTTCCGAGAGGTCAAGGCCGTCTTCGACCCGCTCAATCTCTTTAACCCCGGCAACATCGTCGATCCAGGCCCGCTCGAATCCATCACCCGCAACCTCCGGGTCCATCCCGTCGATGCGCCCGCCCGCGTGCCTTCCATCCGAACCTACTACCGCTATCACGATCAACACGGATTTGAGGGCGCCGTCGAAATGTGCAACGGTGCCGGCGTCTGCCGAAAAAAACGCGGCGGCACCATGTGCCCCTCCTACATGGCCACGCTCGACGAGCGCCACAGCACCCGCGGTCGGGGCAACGCCCTGCGCCTCGCCCTCACCGGCCAGCTCGCCAGTTCAGCCGACGCGGCGACCCCCATCTGGAACGACCCCGACACCATCGCCACGCTCGATCTCTGCCTCTCGTGCAAGGCCTGCAAAAGTGAGTGCCCGAGCAACGTCGATATCGCCCGCCTCAAGGCCGAATACACAGCCCAGCGTTATCGCGAAACCGCTCACCCGCCTTTGGCCGCGAGCCTCATGGGCCGCATTCGCACGCTCAACAGGCTCGGCTCGATCACGCCGCGGCTTGCCAACCGCTTGGGCCGAAGCGCCCCCGTCCGCGCCATGCTCCGCGCATGCTTGAAGATCGACCCCAGGCGCTCGCTTCCCCCCTTCGCTCGTCCGCTCTCGACCGCCTTCCGCGCTGCCGACCGCACCCCGCCCGATCCGCGCGATTCGCGTCCGACCGTCGCGATCTTCGCCGACTGCTTCACCATGTACAACGAGCCGGGCATCGGTCACGCCGCAAGGCTGGTGCTCGAAGCCTTCGGCTACCGCGTCCTCCTTCCGAGGCACGGCTGCTGCGGCCGCGCCATGATCTCCCTCGGCCTCCTCCCCGACGCCATCGACACCGCCGACGCCACGCTCGATTCCCTCGCCCCTTGGATTCGCAATCCCACCGTCAACGCGATTCTTTTCCTCGAACCCTCCTGCCTCTCCGCCGTCAAAGACGACTGGATCGACCTGCACCTTCGCACGCCCCTCGGGCTGCGCCGGGCGCTCGCCGCCAAGAGTTTCCTCGTCGAAGAATTCCTCGACCGTGCCTGGGCCGAGCACCCTCGCCACCCGCGCCTCACTCCGCCCGAGCACCCCATCTACCTGCACGGCCATTGCCACCAGAAGGCCCTCTGGGGCATCGCCACCAGCGCAAACCTCCTCCGACGCCTCGCTCACGACCACCTCCACATCCTCGAGGCCGGGTGTTGCGGCATGGCCGGCGCCTTCGGCTTCACCACCGACCGCTTCGACCTCTCCCAGCGCATCGGCGAACTGGCGCTCTTCCCCGCCTTGCGCAACACCTCCGAGGGCGCGATCATCGCCGCCCCGGGCACAAGTTGCCGCCACCAGGTGCACGATGCCCTCGGCCTTGCCGCAAGGCACCCCGTCGAAGTCGTCGCATCACTCCTCCAGCCCCGGTCGCATACCCTGCATGCCTAACCGTCGTGATTCCCGTGCAACGGGCGGCGGGCAAATCGGAACAATGCCCTGCACGATCCCGTGCGCGCGAGGGGATGGCATGAACGAAGCGATCATCCTTGAGGATGTCTGCAAGCGGTTCGGATCAAAAGTCGCCGTGGATAACGTCACGCTCCAGGTCGCCTCGGGCGGGCTGTACGGCTTCATCGGCCCCAACGGCGCAGGCAAAAGCACGACCATCCGCATGGTCATGTCGATCATCTTCCCCGATTCGGGGCGCCTCAGCGTCCTCGGCCGCGCCTCCGCCGTCGAAAGCAAAGACCGCATCGGCTACCTCCCCGAAGAACGCGGCGTATACCGCAAGATGAGAGTCGGCGCGTTCCTCGCCCACATGGCCCGCCTCAAAGGCGTCGATGGCGGCCCAGCCCTCAACCGCAAGGTCAATGACTGGCTCGAACGTGTCGGCCTCGGCCCGGAATACTCGAAAAAGTGTGAAGAACTCAGTAAGGGCATGCAGCAGAAAGTCCAGTTCATCGCCTGCGTGCTCCACCAGCCCGATCTGCTCATCCTTGATGAACCCTTCAGCGGCCTCGACCCCGTCAACACGCGCCTCATGCGCGATCTCTTCCTTGAACAGCACCGCGCCGGCGTCACCATGATCTTCAGCACCCACCACATGGCCAGCGCCGAAGCCCTCTGCGATCACATCATCATGATCCACCAGGGCGTCAAGGTGCTCGATGCCGAGATGCGCGACATCCACGCCTCGCACGATCCCAGGCGCATCGCCTTCCGCCCAGTTGATGACGCACACGTCGCCGCCGCGGGTCGTCCTCGCGGCGTGCATCGTTTCGACCAGGTCCACCAGGGTTGGGAGGCCGAACTCGCCCCCGACGCCGATCCGGTCGAAACCCTCCGCGAAATCTCCGGCGCTATCCCCTGCACCCGCATCGAACTCAAGCGGCCCACCCTCGAAGACATCTTCGTCGATATCGTCACCGGCGGCGACTTCGGACAAAGCGCCGATGAAGTCCGCGCGGCCCTGGCCACGCCCGACATCTCTGCCGACAACGCTCAGGAGAGCGCGCGATGAACAGCAAAACACTCCAGATCGCCCGCCGCGAATACACCTCGACCGTCGCGACCAAGGGCTTCCTCATCGGCGTGCTCATCTTCCCATGCATCATGATCCTCGCGATCATGCTCATCCCCAGGCTCATCAGCGACAAACCCCCCGTAGTCAACGGCACGATCGCCGTCATCGACCGTTCCGAGTGGGAAGGCGACGCCACCGCCCCGACGATCCCCGATGCCCTCGCCCGGGCCTACTCCCCCGAAGTCCTCGCCGCCGAACTCCGCGCCCAGAAAGAGGCCATGCGCCAGGCCGCGCGCGGGCTGACCCCCGCCGGCGATAAAGCCGCCGAAATGGCCGTCGATCAACTCCTCGGCGAAGTCCCCACCATCAGCATCGTGCGCCTTCCTCCCGACGCCGACGTCGAGAAAGCCCAGGAAGCCCTCCGCGTCGGCACCCCGCAATCCGGAGACACCCTCGCCGTCGTCGTCATCGACCGCTTCTCCGTCCGCCGGGCTGATCCGGCCATCCCCTTCGCCGCCTATCAACTCTTCCTCCGCACCCGCCTCGACGATCGCTTCGAACAACCCCTCAAGGCCAAGATCCGCGATGCCATCATCCAGGCCCGCGTCTCCGCCGCCGGGCAAAACCTCCGCGAAATCCGCGAACTCACCGCCATCGGGCCGGTAGACGGCGAAGTCGTCACCCCCACCGGCACACGCCGAAGCACCGGAGGAAGCGCAAATCTCTTCCTCGCCATGGGCTTCATGATGCTCCTCTGGATCAGCGTCTTCACCGGGGGGCAATATCTCATGACCACCGTGATCGAAGAAAAATCCAGCCGCGTGATGGAAGTCCTCCTGAGCGCGGTCTCGCCCCTCCAGTTGATGACCGGCAAAATTCTCGGCCAGATGGCCGTCGCCCTCTCCATCATGGCCGTCTATCTCGTCATCGGCGTCCTTGCGCTCCGCCAGTTCAACCTCCTCTACCTGCTCGACGCCGGCAACGTCGCCCTGCTCATGATCTTCTTCTTCATCGCCTTTGTCCTCGTCGGCAGCCTCATGGCCGCCATCGGCAGCGCTGTCACCGAAGTCCGCGAGGCCCAGGCCCTCCTCACCCCCGTGATGCTCATCCTCATCATCCCCATGATGCTCTGGATGCCCATCATGCGCAGCCCCAACTCCACCTTCTCCGTCGTCTGCAGCCTCGTCCCCCCCATCAGCCCGTTCGCCATGGTCATCCGCATGGCCGGCACCGAGCCGATCCCGCAATGGCAGATCGCCGCCAGCATCGTCATCGGCCTCGTCAGCGTCTTCATCGCCATCTGGGCCACCGCCAAAATCTTCCGCATCGGCGTCCTGATGTACGGCAAACCCCCGGACTTCCGTACACTCCTCCGCTGGGTACGCATGGCCTGAGCACGCGCGCACCATCCCTTGACATATCCATTCATGGTGTGAATACTCATGCCATGGACCACCGGCCCAGACGACAGGCCCTCATTGCCTCCATCCTCCGGCGTCAGCACGTCGAAAGCCAGGATCAACTCCAGGCCATCCTCGCCGAGCAGGGCATCACCGTCGCCCAGGCCACCCTCTCCCGCGACCTCCGCGCTCTCGGCGTCGTCAAAGGCCCCTCCGGATACTTCCTCCCCGATCAACCCGGACCACTCCCCGCCTACGAACCCGGCGCCCTCGCCCGAACCCTCGGCATGTTCGTCCGCTCGGTCGATGTCGGAGGCAACCTGGTAGTCCTCCGCACCGGCCCCGGCCACGCCCAGATCGTCGCCCTCGAACTCGATCGGTCGCCCCCCGAAAACATCCTCGGAACCATCGCCGGAGACGACACCATCTTCATCGCCGCACGCTCCGAAAACCGCGCCCAGCAACTCGCCGAGTCGCTCCGTCGCAACGCCGGCCTCGACAGCGCCCTGCACGGGGTCGGCGCATGACCAAGCCGCTTTCGAAGGCTCGATGCGTCGTCGTCGGCGCGCCGGGGTACGCCGGCGCCGAACTCTGCCGCCTGCTTATCAACCACCCCCATGCCGAAATCGTCGGCCTCTTCGGCTCGGCCGCCCGCGCCGACGCCGACCAGTCCATCGCCGACATTTTCCCACGTTTTCGTGCTCGGCTCCATCTTCCCGTCGCCGCCGCCGACCCTGCCGCCGTCATCGCCCTGAGGCCCGACGCCGTCTTTCTCTGCACGCCCCACGAGGCCAGCGTCAACCTCGCCGCGGCCCTCCTCGATGCCGGCCTGCGCGTCTTTGACCTCTCCGCCGCCTTTCGCCTGCGCGATCCCGCCCTCTACCCCGCCCATTACGGCTTCACCCACGAACATCCGCACCTCCTCGAAACCGCGGTCTACGGCCTCGTCGAACTCCATCGTCAACGTCTCCCCCAGGCCCGCCTCGTCGCCGTGCCCGGCTGCTACCCCACCTGCGCCATCCTCCCCCTTGCCCCCCTCGTGCGTGCTGGCGCGCTCCGGCCGGGCACAAACCCCGTCATCAACGCCATCAGCGGCATCAGCGGCGCCGGCCGCGCCGCCAAGACCCCCAACCTCTTCTGCGAAGTCGGCCTGCGCCCATACGGCGTCCTCGAACACCGCCACCAGCCCGAGATCTCCCTCCACGCCGGCGTCGAGGTCGATTTTGTCCCCCATGTCGCGCCGCTCTGCCGAGGCATGGTCTGCACCACCCACGTCCACCTCGCCCAGGGGTGGAATGTCGATCGCGCCCGCGCCCATCTCGCCGGCGTCTACGCGCGCGAGCCGTTTATCCGCCTGCTCCCCCGCGGCCTCTGGCCCGACTCCCTCGCCGTAGAACGCACAAATTTCTGCGATATCGCCCTCACCGGCAACGACGACCGAGGCCGGCTCGTCCTCTGCTCGGCGATCGACAACCTCACCAAGGGCGCTGCCGGCCAGGCGCTCCAGTGCATGAATGTCACCCTCGGGTTCCCCGAAACCACCGCCCTGGAGGTGCTCTGACATGCACGAATTCGCGCATACTCCACGACGCCCGTTCGTCGTCAAACTCAGCGGCACCGCCGTCGAGCACCCCTTCACCCGCGCCGACCTCTGGCACGCCCTCGCTCGTGCCCACGCCCAGGCCGGGCTTGCGCTCGTCCACGGAGGCGGCAACGCCCTCGACCACCACCTCACCCGCCTGGGCATGACCACGCACCGCCGCGACGGCATTCGCCTTACGCCGCCAGACCAGATGCCCGAGGTCGCCGCCGTGCTCGCCGGTCGGCTCAACAAAACCCTCGTGGGCGCAATGCTCGCCGCGGGCGCGCCCGCCGTCGGGCTGGCCGTCGGCGATGGCGCGGCCCTTCGCTGCGTGCGTACTTCCCGCTACGGCTTCGATGCCGGGCAAGTCGGCGAAATTGTCGGGGGCGATGCCCGCCTCATGCGCGTCCTCCTCGATGCGGGCTATCTTCCCGTGGTCAGTTCCATCGGTTTCGATGATGCGGGAACAATGCTCAACATCAACGCCGATGATGCCGCCGTCGGCCTCGCCGCCGCCGTCAACGCTTCGGCCCTCGTCCTCCTGACCGATGTCCCCGGCGTGCTCGATGCCGCCGGGAATCTCATCCCCCAACTCGAACAGTCCGCAGTCGAAGACATCATCACCAGCCGCATCGCCACCGGAGGCATGATTCCCAAACTTCGGGCCGCGGCCCTCGCCGCCGCCCGCACCCGTCTGCCCGCCGTCATCGCCTCCTACGACGATCCGGAAAGCCTTGTCCGCCTTTTCCGGGGCGAGCCGTGCGGCACACGCATCCTCCCGCCCTCCGGCCCGCGCGATCCGGCAGATCACGCCTTCGCAGCGCCTTCCACACACTCGTGATGTCCATCCCCACGCACCCCAAACACAGAGACCACCACATGCCCGCAACAACCATCAACCTTCTCGGGCGCGACATGCTCTCCCTCGCCGACTGGAAACGCCACGAAATCGCGGCGATCCTCGATACCGCCTGCGCCATCAAGGCCGATCCCGCGTCCGCCGCCTCCGCCCTTGCCGGGCGCGGCGCGGTCCTGCTCTTTGAAAAAGCCTCGCTCCGCACCCGCGTCAGTTTTGAAATCGGCATCGCCAAGTGCGGCGGCCACGCCATGTATTTCGATCACGCCGAGAACCGCATCGGCCAGCGCGAGAGCATCAAAGACTACGCCCGCAACCTCGAACGCTGGGTCGAAGTCATCATCGCCAGAACCTATCTCCACGACACCGTCACAGAACTTGCCGAATACGCCGCCATCCCCGTCATCAACGCCCTGACCGATCTCGACCACCCCTGCCAGGCGCTGGCCGACCTGCTCACCTTGCGCGAGCAGTTCGGCGACCTCTCCGGCGCTCGCCCTGCCTTCATCGGCGACGGCAACAACGTTTGCCACGCCCTCATGCTCGGGTGCGCCGTCATGGGTGTCCCGCTGACCGTCATCACCCCGCGCGGGTTCGAGCCGCGCTACGGCGTCGTGCAGCAGGCCCACGCCCTCGCCGCCGAGCACGGCACAGCCCTGACCCTGAGTAACGACATCGGCGCCATCGCCGGGTGCAACGCCGTCTACACCGATACGTGGGTCAGCATGGGCCAGGCCGACGAAGCCGGCAAGCGCCTCGCGGTCTTCCAGCCCTACCAGGTCAACCCGGCCCTTATGGCCATCGCCGAACCAGGCGCGATCTTCATGCACTGCCTTCCCGCCAAACGCGGCGTCGAAGTCACCGACGCCGTGATCGATGCCCAAACCTCCGTCGTGTACGACCAGGCCGAAAATCGCATGCACGCCCAAAACGCCCTGCTCATCCACATCCTCTCCGGCGGCCTCTAATCGTCCCCATTGCCCATTGCCCATTGCCCATTGCCCATTGCCCACTGCCCATTGCCCACTGCCCACTGCCCATTGCCCATTGCCTCCCCCCATTCCCGGACCCCCCAATGAACACACCCACCAAGATCGTCCTCGCCTATTCCGGCGGCCTCGATACTTCCGTCATCCTCGCATGGCTCGTCGAAAACTACGGCTGTCCTGTCGTCGCCTATTGCGGCGATGTCGGCCAGGGTCTTGACGAGGTCGAGGGCCTGCACGAGCGCGCCATCAAAAGCGGCGCCAGCGAGTTTCACTTCGTCGATCTCAAGCGAGAGTTCATCGAAGACTTCTGCTATCCCATGCTTATGGCCGGCGCGCGCTACGAAGGCCGCTATCTCCTGGGCACCTCGATCGCCCGGCCCCTGCTCGCTCGCGCCCAGGTCGAAGTTGCCCGTAAAACCGGCGCCGACGCCGTCGCCCACGGCTGCACCGGCAAAGGCAACGACCAGATCCGCTTCGAGGCCACCTTCGCCGCCCTCGCGCCCGATCTTCAGGTCATCGCCCCATGGCGCGAGTGGTCGCTCCGAGGCCGCGAAGACCTCATCAACTACCTCAAACAGCGCAACATCCCCACCAACGCCAGCGCCACAAAAGCCTACAGCCGCGATAAAAACCTCTGGCATGTCAGCCACGAAGGCGGCGGCATTGAAGATCCCTGGAACCCTCCGCCCGAT
This sequence comes from Phycisphaeraceae bacterium, assembly GCA_019636695.1. GTDB lineage: Bacteria > Planctomycetota > Phycisphaerae > Phycisphaerales > UBA1924 > JADLCM01. The sequence goes on along the minus strand of JAHBXD010000002.1, from coordinate 215,567 downwards.
GACGCCTGGATGATGACCGTTTCGCCCGAAAAGGCCCCCGATGCGCCGCGCGATGTCCTCATCGACATCGAAGGCGGTCGCCCGGTCGCCGTCGACGGCAAACGCATGCCCGGCGAAGCCCTTGTCGAGCATCTCAACACCGTCGCCGGCGAGCACGGCGTCGGCCGCATCGATCTTGTTGAAAACCGCGTCGTGGGGATGAAGAGCCGCGGCCTTTATGAAACCCCCGGCGGCGCGGTGCTCTTCGAGGCTATTCGCGGCCTTGAAGAACTCGTGCTCGACCGCCAGACGCTGCGCCTGCGTGAAGAACTCGCCCTCCAGGTCGCCGACCTGATCTACGAAGGCAAGTGGTATACCCCCAAGCGCGAGGCCCTCATGGCCGCCGTCGATGCCATCGCCCGGCCCCTGCACGGGCAGGTTGTCGTGCGGCTCTTCAAGGGCGCGGCGACCGCCGTGCGCCGGCGCAGCCCCAACTCGCTTTACAGCGAAGACTACGCCACGTTCTCGAAAGACGAGGTCTACAACCAGAAAGACGCCACCGGCTTCATCCGCCTCTTCACCCTGCCCGAGCGCATCCGCGCCCTGACCGCATCGCACGCCGCTCGCACCGACCGCACCGGAGCCGCCCGCTGATGACACGCGACGGTCAACCGGCTAGCGGCAGCACGGGGATGTGGGGCGGACGGTTTGCGTCCGCCGCCGATCCGCTATTCCGTGCCGTCAACGACTCACTCCCGGTCGATTGGCGACTGGTCGAGGCCGACATCCTCGGCTCGCGCGCATGGGCCGGCGCCCTCGCCCGCGCCGGTGTGCTCACGCATGACGAGGCCGCGCGCCTGCACACCGCGCTCGATGCCGTGCTCGAAGAAGCCCGCGCTCGAAGTTCTCCACCGACGGAATCCGGCGCTGAGGATGTCCACTCGTGGGTCGAACAGCGCCTCATTGCGATTGTCGGCCCCCTCGGAAAAAAACTGCACACCGGTCGCTCACGAAACGATCAGGTCGCGACCGATCTGCGTCTCTGGCTGCGTGAAGCACTCGATGCCCGCATCGCCGAATTGCGCGCTCTGCAGCGCGCATTGGTGGCCCTGGCGCAGCGCCACGCGGCCGATCACGTCTTGCCGGGCTACACACACCTGCAGCGCGCTCAGCCCGTGCTGCTCGGCCACTGGTGCCTTGCGTATGTCGACATGCTCGAGCGCGACATCGGGCGTTTCGCCGATGCGCGCTTGCGCGGCAACCAATGCCCGCTGGGGTGCGCAGCGCTCGCGGGCACGGCCTACCCGGTCGATCGGCACGCCCTGGCCGCCGAACTGGGCTTTGATGCCCCCGCCGCCAACTCGCTCGACGCGGTTTCCGACCGTGACGGCGTGCTCGAAGTGCTCGCCTCGGCTTCGATCTGTGCGATGCATCTGTCGCGCCTCGCCGAAGAACTTATCCTCTATGCCACCGATGAGTTCGGCTTCATCCGCCTCGAAGACGCCATGACCAGCGGTTCGAGCCTGATGCCGCAGAAAAAGAACCCTGACGCCCTCGAACTGCTCCGGGGCAAGGCCGGGGGGTTCCTCGGGGCGTTCGTTGCGCTTCTGGCCACGATGAAGGGCCTGCCCCTGGCGTACAACAAAGACATGCAGGAGGATAAAGCCCCCCTCTTCCGAGCGATGGATGAACTGTCGCTCTGCCTGCTCGTCGGCACGCGCGTGCTCGCCGGCGTCACCTTCGATCCCAACCGCTGCCGCGAGGCCGCTCGCGGCGGACACGCCAACGCCACCGACCTGGCCGATTATCTTGTGGAGCGCGGCGTGCCCTTCCGCGATGCCCACGAGCACGTCGGCCGCCTGGTGCGTCTGGCGATCGAACGCGGCGTTACGCTTGAAGCGCTTCCGATTGAGGTCATGCGGTCGGTCTGCCCTGAGATCGGCCCGGATGTCGCCGCACACCTGAGCCTTGAAGCCGGCCTTGCCCGGCGCAACGCGTACGGCGGAACATCCGTCGAGCGCGTCAGCGCTGCGCTGGCCGAGGCCCATGCACGACTGGAGGCCGCCGGCCCATGACGCGCATCGGTGCTCCGAAACCTGTGACGGTCGAGCCTGCCCAGGAGGAGCCTGCGCCGGTCATGGGGCATCACCCTCCGTTGCCCGAGGCGGTCGAACCCGGCGCGGTGACGGTGCGCACCGCCCGGCCAGAGGATGTCGCCGAGATCTGCCGCCTTGTCAACGCCTGGGCCGATGAGGGGCTGACGCTCCGCAGGACGGAGGCGGACGTGCTAACGCGCATCGGCGAGTTTGTGATCGCGCACGCCGGCGCGCGCGCCATCGGGTGCGGGGCGCTGGCGGTCTTCAGCCCGAGCCTGGCCGAGATTCGCTCGGTCGCCGTCGATCCGACGATCAAGGCCACCGGCGTGGGGCGGCAGATCATGGACTTTCTTATGGATACGGCCCACGCCCTGGAGCTTGATGAGATCGTGCTGCTCACCAAGGTGCCCGGCTTCTTCGCCAAGTTCGGTTTCCGTGAAATCACGCCTGAACTGCTTCCCGCGGCGTTTCTTGAAGAGGCCATCGCCGGACGCGGACGCAAGATCGTGGGGCGCACGATCATGATCCGCGAGGTGTATTGAGCGGTTCAGCCTCTTCGATTCGTCAGGCGTCGAGAGCGACTTTGTGTGCCGCCGTCGGCCTCGTGTCGTTATCAGGCGTGCTGGCGCGCGGGCGTCGGGCGGCGCAGCCAGCGTGCGAACTCGGGCGACTCGCGCCGGGCGCGCCACGCATCGTCGTCGGCGTAGCGACGGTCGATCGCCGCGGCGACAAGGCCCATGAACATCGGCTGCGGGCGGAGCGGTCGGCTCGTGAGTTCGGGGTGAAACTGGCCCCCGATGAAGAAAGGGTGCCGAACGCGCGGGCGGTTGTTTTCATCAAGGGGCGATTCGCCGGGCACGGGCTGATGCAGCTCCATGATCTGCATGATGGGTTGCGAGGGGTGCCTGCCGGAGAAGATCATGCCCGCGGCTTCGAGGCGCTCGATGTAGGTCGGGTCCACCTCGTAGCGATGGCGGAATCGCTCGCGGATGCTGGGTCGCCCGCCGTAGAGGAATGATGCGAGCGTGCCGGGTGCGACGGTGACATCCTGCGCGCCCAGGCGCATCGTGCCGCCGAGGCCCTCGATTTTCTTCTGGTCGGGCAGTTCGCTGATGACGGGGCTGGCGCACGCGGGGTTGAACTCGGTGCTGCTGGCGTCGCGGATGCCCAGCACATTGCGGGCGAACTCGATCACCGCGACCTGGAACCCCAGGCAGATGCCGAGATAGGGCAGGCCGTTCTCGCGGCAGTAGCGTACGGCGGCGATTTTGCCCTCGACGCCCCGAGAGCCGAAGCCCCCGGGAACGATGACGGCGTCAAGCCCCTGGAGGCGTTCGGGCGCGTTGGTTTCGTCGAGTTCTGTGGTTTCGATCCAGCGGATTTCGATGCGGGTGGAAAGGTGCGCTCCGCAGTGTTCGAGGGCCTTGTCGATCGAGGCGTAGGCGTCGCGAAGGTTGGCGTATTTGCCCGTGATGCCGATGTGGGTCGTGCGCTCGCGCACGCCGACAAGGCGCGAGACGAACGTATTCCAGCGTTCGCGGGCACGGTCTTCGGCGGCGGGGTTGACGCGGTCGTGCAGGCCGAGAATTGAGAGAATCTCGCGGTCGAGGCCCTCGGCGCGCATCTCGGTCGGGATCGAATAAATGCTTTCGCGATCGTGCAGGGAAAACACGCGCCGTTGCGGCACGTTGCTGAACATGGCGATTTTTTCCTGCACGCTGTGCGAGACGGGGTTGGTCGCGCGGCAGGCGATCAGGTGGGGTTGGATGCCGGCTTCCATCAGGCGCTTGATGCCGAGCTGGGCGGCCTTGGATTTCTGTTCGCCCAGGGTCTGCGGTTCGATGATGTAGGTGAGTGCAACGAAGCAGCACGAGTCGGGGCCTTCTTCAAAGGCCAGTTCGCGAAGGGCCTCGATGTAGAACCCGTTTTCGTAGTCGCCGACGGTGCCGCCGACCTCGACAAAGACCACGTCAGCGGGTTTGCCGTCGGCGCCTTTCATGGCGAGTTCGCGGAGGGTGCGTTTCACCTCGCCGGTGACGTGGGGGATCATCTGCACATCGCGCCCGAGGTACATGCCGGCGCGCTCGGCTTCGAGGATGCGGCTGAAGATCTGGCCGCTGGTGATGAAGTTGCGTCGCGAGAGGTTCTGGTCGAGCATGCGCTCGTAGGTGCCCAGGTCCATGTCGCACTCGGTGCCGTCGTCGAGGATGAAGACTTCGCCGTGGCGATAGGGGTTGAGCGTGCCCGAGTCGATATTGAGGTAGCCCTCCATCTTGATCGGGGCGACGGTGAGGCCCTTGTCTTTCAGGAGTTTGGCGAGGCTGGAAGCGAAGATGCCCTTACCCAGACCGCTCATCACGGTTCCGAGAACGACCACGTACTTGTGGAATCCGCGACGATAGCCGTCGGGCGCGGGCGAGTAATATTCGGTGGAGGTGTGCGTGGTCTCGCCGGCGGCGGCGAGCAGGTCCGTGACGCGCTCATCAGCCTGCGGGCGCCCTTCGGGGGCACCCTGCGGCGAGGAAGATCGGATGGGTTCGGGACTACTGACTGACCATGAAAAGCGCGAGCCGGGCATCACTCATGGTATCACAGCGCGCGCCCGAGAGATGGCGTCGGTTTACGCGGCGTAATGCGGGGGCGCGTTGCGGGGCGATTCGAACGGATCACCTCTGGTGCGCATGGGCATGAGGGAATGCCCCGGGGTGTTGCCGGTGGGTTCGAGTTCGACGCCGTAGTAGGCAAGATCGCGCAAGGAGGGTTTCGGCGCGGCCTTGGGGCGGGTTGATGGGGTTGCGGCGATGCGGACGATCTGTGCCGCGGCGCGTCGGGCGAGTTCGATGCGTGCGACGGGAGTGGATTGGTCGGAGTTGTCTGCGGCCTTTGCGAGGGTGTTGACGGCATCGGGCGCGTGCTTCTGGGCGAGGAGGCGCGTGTTGGCTTCGCCGAGTTCGGCGAGGGTTTGCAGGGCTTGCCGGATTTCGGGCGACCTGGCCCATTCGACAAGTTGGAAGAGGGAAATGCCGTGGGCTTGTGCGAGTTCGACGGGGTTAAAGGTGCGGGTGAGAAAGTCGGCGAGTATGGCTTGTGATTTGGTTTCGTCCATGGGTGAAGTATGGGATCGGTTCGGTAGTATGTCAAGAGTTTGTTTGGAATAGACAGGAAGTTTTAGTTATAGGACGTTGGTGTGGGGGAGAGACGGAGAGACGGTGTCGAGAAGAGACGGAGTGATGCAGAGATGGAGAGACGGAGAGATGGAGTGGGGGGAGGGAAAAACACGACGGCCCGCGTGGGGCGCGGGCCGTATGGTGTGCTAGGGAGGGGTTCAGAGGGATGACCTTGGCTGCGGTTCAGGGGTTGTGACTGTGTGATTCGCCTCTTTTTCTCACAAATAACGTACAATACTTGTCGTGATTAATGCAGAATAAAACTCAAAATTTGAATCATAAAGAGCGAACTCTTGTTGCTTGGATGCCGAAGATACGTATGATTTGTACGGCTCTGTCGTTGGGGCCAGGCATGTGATTGCGCGCGGAGCAAAGGACAACCGTGGGTAACGGCACGATCGATATTTCGGATGCTCGGAGTCAATTCGGCCGCTTGGATGAGCGGTTGAAGAACGAGCATGTCATCAGAGTGACACGCCACAACAAACCGGTTTTTGCCGTGGTTGACCTGGAGTTTCTCTCGACAGTGTTGGAGACGATCGAGATCGTCTCGGACCCAGAATCCTACAGGATGTTCATGGAGAGCCTGGAGGATATCCGGCAGGGACGCATACATGACCACGAAGATGTGAAGAAGGAACTTCTGTGAGCGGTCCTCAAAGACGCATACGGATTGCCTGGACAGATACAGCGAAGAACTGCCTCAAAAGCCTCCCGAAGAAAGTTCGGGGGGGCCTGCTTCATAAAGCGGACGAGTTGTACAACTGCACCGACCCGCGGACCGTCCACAAGCCCCTGAAGGGGCCGTTGGCCGGCTATTACCGCATCACCTACAGCCGCTACCGAGCCGTCTACCGCGTCGATGAGGAAGAACTTGCGAACGGCGACACACTGGCGACCTTTACGGTGCTCTTCGTGGCAGCAGGAAAGAGGCAAGAATACAGTCGCGATGATGTGTACAAAGTCGCCCAGAAGATCGTCGATCTCGGGCTGATCGACGCCCCCCGAGAGCCGCCCGAAGAGTCATCGGCGACCGCAGAGCCGTGAGGGCTGCCGGATCTACACCAGTGGAATTTGCCTTTCGTCATCGAGCCATGCTCGAGTACGGGAAGACATGCTGCCCGCTCTTTCGACAGTGTTCGAGCGAAGGGGCGGATAGGGCGCCAACACTCCAGAGATTATCAGTAGGCCGTTCGCTCAACGAGCGTCTTACTGGTTGCTGGCCCCGAGGGAGCCGGTGGGGCCGCCGGCGCCGGCGATCGATTCGCGCATGGAGGTGTCGGCGACGACGTTGCGCATTTTGTAGTAGTCCATGATGCCGAGGTTTCCGGTGCGGAGGGCTTCGGCCATGGCCTTGGGGACTTCGGATTCGGCGAGGACGACCATGGCGCGATTTTCCTGGATCTTGGCCTTGTTTTCCTGCTCTTGCGCGACGGCCATGGCGCGGCGTTTTTCGGCCTCGGCCTGGAAGCGGCGCTTGTCGGCCTCGGCCTGATCGGCCTGGAGTTTGGCGCCGATGTTTTCGCCGACGTCGATGTCGGCGATGTCGATCGAGAGGATTTCAAAGGCCGTGCCGGCGTCGAGGCCTTTCTGCATCACGGTTTTGCTGATCTTGTCGGGGTTTTCGAGCACGGCCTTATGGGTGACGGCCGAGCCGATGGTGGTGACGATGCCTTCGCCGACGCGGGCGATGATGGTTTCTTCGGTCGCACCACCGACGAGCCGAGCGATGTTGGTGCGGACCGTCACTCGGGCCTTGGCCCGCAACTGGATGCCGTCTTGCGCGACGGCGTCGATGGTGGGGCGCGGGCTGCCCACGCCGGGGCAGTCGATGACCTTGGGGTTCACGCTGGTCTGCACGGCGTCGAAGATGTCGCGGCCAGCGAGGTCGATTGCGGTGGCGACATCCCACGGAAGGTCGATGCGGGCATTCTGGGCGGCGATCATGGCGCTGACGACATTGGGCACGCGGCCGCCGGAGAGGTAGTGGGTTTCGAGTTGGCTCGGGGTGATGTTGAGGCCCGCCTTCACCGCGCGGATGCGGCTGAGGACGATGGTGCGGACATCAACCTTGCGGAGCCGCATGGCGATCATGTCCAGGAGTTTGACGCGGGCGTTGCTGAGGAGGGACTGAATCCAGAGGTTGAGGAATTGCCCCAAGACGTAGAGGACCACCAGTATGATGACGATGACGATCCCGATGATGACCAAGGCATAGTTTGGCATGTCTTCGGTGCTCCCTCGAAGCCGGGGGGCTGGATTCCCCTCGGTAATCGGCCGAAGTATATCGGACTTGGGGCGGGGCGACGGCGCCGCCGCGAAGGTGTTCGGAAGAAGGAGGAATCCTGTGCAGGCGATGCCGACGGAACACCCGGTTCAGGAAGGTCCGGCGACGTCGTTCCCGAAGGAGCGTATTCGGGTGGTGCTGCTTGAGGGGGTGCATGCGCGGGCGGCGGACCTGCTGCGTGAAGAGGGATTCCATGTCGAGACGCATGCTGGGGCGCTTGAGGGCAAGGCGTTGGCCGAGGCCGTCGGAAGGGCGCATGTCTTGGGGATTCGGTCAAAGACGCGGGTGACGGAGGAGGTGTTGCAAGGGGCGCCTCGGTTGCTTGCGGTTGGGTGCTTCTGCATCGGGACCGACCAGGTGGACCTGGCGGCGGCACGTCGTCGGGGCGTGGCGGTGTTCAACTCGCCGTTTGGGAACACGCGGAGCGTCGCAGAACTGACGATCGCGGAAGTGGTGTGCCTGTTCCGGCGGGTGATCGAGAAATCGGCAGGGCTGCATGCCGGGCGGTGGGACAAGTCGGCATCCGGGGCGCACGAGGTTCGCGGCCGGACGCTGGGGATCGTGGGGTATGGGCATATCGGGTCGCAGGTATCGGTGCTGGCCGAGGCGCTGGGGATGCGGGTGCTGTATTTCGACGTCATGCCGAAACTGCCGCTGGGCAACGCCAGGGCCTGCCGCACGTTGGAGGAGTTGCTTGAAAAGAGCGACGTGGTGACGGTGCATGTGCCCGATTCGCCGGGGACGAAGGGGCTGCTGGGGCGATCAGAACTGGCGCGGATGCCGCGCGGGTCGTTTGTGATCAACAACGCGCGGGGGAGCGTGGTGGACCTGGAGGCCCTGGCGGCGAGTGTGCGCGAGGGACACCTGGGCGGGGCGGCGGTGGATGTTTTTCCTGTGGAGCCGGCGCGGAACGACGAGGGATTTGCGTGCGTGCTGCGCGGGCTTCCGAACGTGATTCTGACGCCGCACATCGGCGGGAGCACGGTGGAGGCGCAGGCGTCGATCGGTGAGGACGTAGCAGGGAAACTGACTCGGTTCGTGAATGTCGGGGCGACGACGGGGGCGGTGAATGTTCCGGAGGTTGACCTGCCCGCGCAGCCGGGGCATCCGGGTCGGAAGCACCGGATATTGCATTTTCACAGGAATGTGCCGGGTGTGCTGAGCCGCCTGCACGGGCTGATCGCGGAGATGGGGGCGAATGTCTCGGCGGAGGTGCTGGGGACTCGCGAGGACGTGGGGTATGCGGTGCTGGAGGTGGACCCGACGGACGGGGCGAGGCTGGCGGAAGCGATGAAGCGCGTGCCGGAGACGATCCGGGTGCGGACGTTGTGGTGAAAAAGGCGTCGGGCGCGGCCGGGCATTTTCGCGGTAATCGGTACGGCGTGCGGTCACGGGCCGGATGGTCGCCTCACAGGTTGGATGAGGTTTCGCTGCGTGTCGGAGGGGTAGGTTGATCGATAAGGGCAAACACAAACCCCTTCGAGGAACTCCTCGAAGGGGTTTGATGGAGACATCGGTCGGGATTGTGCGGAAAGCGAAAGTCCGCACCTGTCGCGCCGCAAAGCCGGCGGACCCTGGCGCCCACGGAGCACAGAAGTGCTTCATGGGTGTGGAGGGTCAGTTGCCGTCGGCCTTGGCCGCGGCAGGACGCGCCGGTGGAGTGGGCAGGCCGTATTCGGAGAGGAGGTTGTCGATCTTGGCGATCTTGTCATCGAGCGCGCCGCCGGGGTGCAGGCCGTTGAAGCGGACTTTGCCGGCGGGGTCGATGATGGCGACATGGGGGATGCCGCGAACGCCGAAGTCGGGGTTGAAGCAGGATTCTTCGCTGAAGACGACGGGCCATGTCATGTCGAGGGCTTTGGCGAAGCCGTGCATGAGTTCCATTTCGCGCTGCGGATTGTCTTTGGTGTCGATGCGCTTGTTGCCGTCGGTGCGGTCGATGTGGAAGCCCTGGATGGAGGTGACACCGAGGACGACGACGGGGTAACCGGCGTAGTGCTCTTGCAACTGGCGCACGTTGGGGAAACTGGCGATGCACGGGCCGCACCAGGTCGCCCAGAAATCGACGACGACCACCTTGCCCTTGAGGTCGGAGAGGCGGGTGATCGGCTCGGCCGCGTTGGACCAGGTGAATTTCATTTCGGGCGCGGGGTTGTTGAGGAGCGTGCCGCGTGCCCACGGCCCCTTGGCCATGCGTGAGACGGAGGCGACGTAGTCCGCGCGTCGGGCGTTGTCGGGATTTGCGGCTTCGGGTGAGGCGAGCGCGCTGTCGATCGCGTTGACGACGCGATCGAGGAGTCGAGCGCGGGCGGCGTGGTCGAGGCCGGCATCTTCAGAGGCGACGAGTTGGACGACGGAAGCGAGTGCGCCCGCGGCGGTCAGTGACATCTGCGGGGTGATGAGGGGTTCGAGGGAAGCAAAGAGGCCGCGATCGCGTGCGATGACGGGTGTCACCTGGGAAAGTGTGGAGAAGATGCGGTCGCCCTTGCCGGAACGGATGAGGTCGAGGGTTTTGGGGTGCTGGATGGCGGCGATGACGGCATCGGCCACGTGGCGGGCGCGACCTTCGCGGCCCTCGCTCGGCGGGACGAATAGGTAGCCGAGGCGGAGTTCGGCGGCGCGAGCGCCGTCGATGGTGGGGGCTTTGGCGAGTTCGGCGAGGCGAGGATCGAGGATGGGGGGGAGTTCGGGAAGCGGGCCGAGGGGGGCGAGCATCTCGATCTGGGCGAGGGTGAGTTCGTTGAGTGGGGAATCGGCAAGGGCGGCTTTGAGCGCGGTTGATTTTGCGCGTTGGGCTTCCTGGTAGTTGGCGGCACCTTCGGATGCGGCGTTGATTTTCTCGACGAAGGCCTTCACGTCGGCGTCGGTGGGCGGCGCGGCGACGCAGGGCATGCAGGCGAGCAGGAGCAACGCGAGCGGTCTGCGAATCATGGATGATCCTTTCGAGATTCGAGGTCTCCGGAAGGATGAGTATACGGGAAATCGTGGGGTTGCTCGAAAAAGGGAAACGGCGGGGTCGGTTGACCCCGCCGCGAGGAGCGTCAAATTTGGTTTGGTTTTTGGTTTATCGCCAGTCGGCTTGGTTTGTCGGACCGGGGCGCAGTGGTCTGGCGCGGCCATAGGCGCTGGTGGGCTTGTTGGCTGGCGAGGCGGGGTTTTGGGGTGGGCCGCCGATGATGGTCGAGCCGGAAGGTTGGGCGCTGGTGGGGGGGGCAGCGGGGGTAGTTTCGGCGTTGGCCTTGGGCTGGCTGTCGCCATGGGCCGGGGCGAGGCGTTTGACGCGTGCTTCGTCAATGCCTCGATCGAGCTTGTTGAGGAGGGCTTTCACTTCGTTGAATGCGCGGGTTGGGCCGGCCATGGTTGCGCTTCTCCGGGTTGATTGCGGGGAGTGCATCGGTCGGCAGGAGGGGGCACTTGCCGGTTTCGAGACGTGCGGGGGCGTAGGTGTGCTCAATCTGTGCGGGCTGTGCGGGCTGGTGAAGTTCGGGGCGGGGGAGACTCCCTTGTTCAGGGAGTGATCTTGACGCGCGCGGGGCGGAGAGCCGTGCGGAGGGGGAAGGTCCGCAAGGTGTATCTGCACTGGGAGCGTGGGCGGAGGGCTTCGGCCGCGAGGGCGAAGAGGTGTGTGCGGCGCGAGGGCGGGCGATCGGCACAGCTTCGGGGGAGGGCAGAGGAAGGTGTTGGCGGCGGGGGGCAGTTGATGTAGGCTTGTCGCCATGACGGGACGGGTGATTGCACGACGCACAGCGCTGGGGGCGATCGCGGGATTGGCCGCGGTCTGCCGCGGCGGCCTGCAGCCGGAGCGTGGTCGACGCGCGGGGGTAAGCCCGGTGTCGCATGTGCTGGTGACGGGCGATCTGGACAGCGTGAAGATGGCCACGGACGTGGTGGATGCGCTCGGTGAGGGGCGTGACGCGGAATTGGTTGTGCTCGAACTCGGGGTTCGCCGCTGGCGGGTCGACCTTGTGCGGACGTTGTGCCGCGGGGTGCATGCGCTGGGGGAAAAGTGCGCGGTGTATCTGCCCGGTGGGAAGCCGGTGGGAGTGGGGGCGCTGAACATCGGGTTATGCGCGGGGGTGTGCTGCGCCGGGGCGGGGGTTTCGGTCGAGCATGATCGCGGCGACGAACTCGGGGAACTTGTGCCTCTGACGGTGTCGGAGCGCGAGCAGGTGGAGCGTGATCTTGCGGGGCTGTTGTGGATGGGGCTTCGACGGCGCGGTATTGCGCCTGAGGTGTCGGGCGTGCTGGCGCGACTGGATGCCTCGGTGTGGGGCGTTGACGCGGGGGATCGCATCGTGTTTTCGGGCGAGGCGCCGACGGCGGGCGGGCGGGCGCTCATCGAGCACCGTGCGGACGGGGTGGTGCGTGCGAAGTTGGACGAGTCGGTGCTGGTTCGTTCGGGGTGCGTGGATATGGGCGGGGTGAGCGTGGCGCAGGTGTTGCTGGCGAGGACGAACGGGTCGCCTCGGCCAGCGCGCGCGCGGATCTCGAGCGGATTGGAGGGGGCGAAGCGCGATGTGGATGACGCGCTGAAGGAAGCGGATCGGCAGGTGCGGGGGGTGGAGTTGTCGCTCGAGCGTCTGCGGCGGCCGATTGACGATCGGGCGGTATCGCCGGCTGCATTCCGTACGGCCGGGGCGCGCGCGCTTGAAGTGCTTGAGCGTGCGGAGCAGATTCTGCAGCAGGGAGAGGGGGTGTTCGAGGTGTATCCGGAATTGCTGCGGACGCCCGCACCCTGGGGCACGAGCGTGGGGCGGACGATGGATCGGAACATCGCGGATTGGCGCGGGGCTTTTCTGGAGCGGCGTCGCCGGATTGAGCGGCTTCGTGAGCGGGCGCGGGAGTATGCGAGCCGGTGAGGGGGGAACGCAGCGAAGCCTACGATCCGGTCGTGGAGACGAACGCAACACCATCGATGACCGGAGCGCCGATTGTTCCTTCGCCCAAGAGCGGGAGCGCGCGACGGCGCGGGGCGAGTCCGGAGCAGATCAAGGCGCGGCGGGAGTTGTTCTGGTACAACGTGATTCGGGAGATGCTGACCGCGCTCTCGGTCATGCGGATTGAGCGCGAGACGGATGTGTATGACCCCGCGGCGGAGGAGAACGCCCGGCAGATGTTCGACGGCCGCTTAGCGGTGATTACCTCGCACGGGGCGCGGATTCCGATCGCTGAAGTGCACCCGATGTTCGCGTGTTCGGTGTCGACGAGCCTTGAGACGCGCGAGTTGAGCGAAGAGGTGCAGTGCACGGTTTTTCAGATCCGTACGCCCGGGGGTGAGGTGTACACACTGCCGCTGCATGAGATCAGGTCGTTCCATACGCTGACGCCGGAGTTGCTGCAGCGGATCGAGGAGCAGGCACGGCAGCAGGAGGAAGCGCGGCGACCGCGCGAAGGCTCGCAGCCTTTCGGGTTCGCGGCGTTCACATCGCTTTCGCGGGGGCTCGGCCCAGCCGGGGACGGGCCGTTTTCGCCCCAGCCTGACGAGGGTGGTGAGGACGAGGATGAGCAGGGTCGGGCCGGGGTGTGAGGCGGGAAGGAAAAGTCATCGGGGGTGGTTGATGCGGGTGGACCGGGGCGTCGAGCCGCGGTCGTCGTGGCGGTGCGCCGAGAGGAGTGAGGTCATCATGCGGGTGTTGATAGCCATCCCGGTGTATAACGAAGAGCGGTACGTCGAGCGGGTGCTCGGGCGGGTGCTGGCCCAGGGGCACGACGTGCTGGTGATTGACGACGGTTCGACGGACGCGACGCCGGGGATCGTGGCGTCGAAGCCGGTGCGGTTGATCCAGCGTGAATCGAACGTGGGATACGGGAGGAGCATCCGGGACGCTTTTGCGTTTGCGATCGCCCATGGGTATGACTGGCTGGTGACGATGGACTGCGATGAGCAGCACGAGCCGGATGCGATTCCCTCGTTTCTGCACGAGGCATCGACGGGCGCGTGGGATGTGATCAGCGGGTCGCGCTATCTTGAGCGTTTCGAGGGGAACGATCATCCTCCGGCGGAGCGTCGGGCGATCAATGCGATCATCACGGGGGAGATCAACGCGAAGCTCGGGCTGCGGTTGACGGATGCCTTCTGCGGGTTCAAGGCGTATCGGGTTTCGGCGCTGCAGAGGCTTACGCTTACGGAAGACGGGTATGCGCTGCCGATGCAGTTCTGGGCGCAGGCGAAGGCCAAGGGGCTGCGCATCACGGAGATTCCGGTGCGGCTGATTTACAACGATCCTTCGCGGACGTTCGGCGGGCCGCTGGATGATGCCGATGTGCGTCTTGCGCACTATCGCGAAGTGTTCGAGCGGGCGCTGGCGGGTGTCTGCACACGCGCGGCGTGCGGGTCGTGTTCATGAATGACGCCGGTTCGCGGGCGGAGGTGGTGATCCGGCCTTCGGCCGATGCCTGGGCGAGTCTGTCTGACGAGGGGCCGGGCCGGGCGGATGCGCCGACAAAACGGAAATTCCGGGAAGAACTGGGGCTGGCGGCGGATCGACCGATCATCATGAGCGGTCACCAGTGCGCTTTCTGGCACCCGGGGATCCTGGCGAAATGGATGGCGACGACGGCTTCGGCGGCGGCGCACGGGTGGGAACCGGCGTGGGTGTGGGTTGATCACGACGACAACGATCCGCTGGCCCTGGCGTATCCGCGGGTGGATGATCGCGGAAGCCCGGCGATCGGCACATGGCGCTGCGGGGCATCGATGCGGGGGGTTGCGCTGCGGTCGCGCCCGGCGGTCGATGTGCGGGGGGCGGGGCCGCAGGATGCGCACCCGGCGGTGGGCGGCGCCTGGGCCGAGCGTGTACTCAACCTTCTGCGCGAGAATCGCGATGCCGAGAGCCTGGCAGTGCAGACGGCCAAAGCGGTCGAGCGAGGATTGGGCGAGCGCAAGGGGAGCATGCGGTCGTTCGCGGCAAGTCGACTTGCGGGGACATCGCTCTTTGCGGAAGTGGTTGAGCGGATGGCGCGAGAGCCGGAGCGCGTGTGGCGCGAGTACAACCGTGCGGTTGCGGCATCGCCCCGGGCGCGGATGCGAGCGTTACGGTCGGAAGGATCGCGGTTTGAACTGCCTCTGTGGCGCACGGGGTGGGGTCAAGAGCGGCGGGGAGTCTGGTCTGATGAGGTTTCGGAGGTGAGGCTGACGGATCTTGCGCCGCGAGCACTCTTGATGACGGGGATGCTGCGTTTCGCGGGGTGCGACATTTTTGTGCATGGGCTCGGAGGCGCGGCGTATGACGAGGCGGGGGAGACGTGGCTTGCATCGTGGGCAGGGTGGCGTGTTTCCCCCAAGGTTGTGGTTTCGGCGACACTGAGGCTGGGGTTAGGACCTGCGGGTGAGGGGGAACTCGGCCGGCTCGCCGAGCGGGTGTCGGCAGCGCATCGGGCGCTGCATGATCCGGGGATGGTGGGGGATGCTTCGGCGGCGGAGGTGAAGCAGGAAGCGCTCAAGGCGATCGCGCGATCGGCGCGGTCGAGCGAGGATCGGCGTGCGGCGTTCAGGGCGATGCATGCGGCGCTAGCGGATTATCGGACGCGTCATGGCGAGCACCTTCGTCTGTTCGAGCAGCAGGCAGCCGATGCGCGGCTGGACATGGCGGCAGCGCGCGTAGCGTTGGTTCGTACGTGGCCGTGGCTGATGTATCCGCAGTGCGCGATCGACGACCTTTCGCGGGAGATTGGCGCGGCGTGGGGCGGCTTAGGCTGAGTTGGGATTCGGGCTGGGCCGCAGGTTTGCGCGATCAGGTTTTGGGACGATTTCTGACGTGCTCGGGTTTTCCCTGGTTTGAAACCAGGAACAGCCTTCGAACAAGGTGCGGAAAGACGAAAGGTCGGCCTTGAGCCGCCCGAAGGTTCGTTGTAGCCTCGTGTCTGGCCGCCGCGTGGCGTGCAGATGGCCGTGCCGGGTGAGCCGGCCGGGTTCAGGAGTGGGTCAACGCCTGTGGCATAAGTTCACGGCGAAGATGCGTCGCCTGGTTTTTGTCGGGCGTGCATCGGGAGGAAGTGTCAGCGATGCGAGCACTGAAGTTGACGGCGTGCGCGGGAATGGCCTTGGGCCTTTCGGCGGGGGTGTGCGGGGCTGATCCGGATTTGGTGACGCCGCCGGGTCTTGTGGCGGGGGCGCATCCGTTTGTCGAGTTGGACCTGAGTTCGGGTTGGGTTTCGAACACGACGGGCGCGCGTGAAGAGGTTGTGTACCGGACGGTGATCACCGTGCCGGGTGCGAACTGGGTTCGTCTGCAGTTTGATGACGTGCTGCTATCGGGGAGTGTGCAGGACGGCTCCGGGTCGTTGATTCGGGTGACCTCGACGTTTGACGGCCATGCGCAGTATCTGAACCAGGTGCAGGTGCAGCAGTGGCACCAGACGAGTGCGTATTTCAACGGCGACTCGGTGATGGTAGAGATTCTGGCGCGTCCGGGTACGGGGGTGAGCCACCTTGCCGTGACGGGTGCGTGGGCGGGGCTTGACCAGGGGGTTGTGCCGGAGTCGATCTGCGGGACGACGGATGACCGTGTGCTGAGTTATGACAACCGTGCAGCGCGGTATCTGCCCGCGGGGTGCACGGCGTGGGTGATTACCGACTCGGCCAAGTGCCTGCTGAGCGCCGGGCACTGCGTGAGTTCGCCTGGGGTGATTCAGTTTAATGTGCCGCTGTCGAATTGCGCGCAGTTTTCGTGCATTCAGCACCCGCCGCCGGAGGACCAGTATTCGGTGGACAACGCGACGATGCAGAGCGTGAACGGCGGCATCGGGAACGACTGGGCGTATTTTAACGTGTTCCCGAATACGAACACGGGGCTGGTGCCGTATCAGGCGTATGGGATGGCGTATGACCTTGCGCCGGCGGCGCCGACGGCGACGGGGAACGAGAACATTCGGATCACGGGGTACGGGACGACAAGCGCTCCGGTGAATCCGCAGTGGTATCTGGCGCAGAAGACGCACGTTGGTCCGTATGTGACGCTGACGGGGACCACGGTTCGGTATGCGACGGACACGACGGGGGGCAATTCGGGTTCGGCGGTGCTTTGGGAGGAAATGAACCTGGCGATCGGTGTGCACTCGCACGCGGGGTGCACGAGTTCGGGTGGTTCGAACCAGGGTACGGCGATTCAGAACGCAGGTCTGCAGAACGCGCTGGCGAACCCGCGCGGCAGTTGCCAGGGGCCGCCGCCGCCGCCGCCTGTGCCCGCGCCGCCGCTGTTCCTTGCGGCGAGCACGGCCGGGAACGTGGGGACGGTTGCCACGAATGATGCGGGGTTTGTGACCGTGGCGGCAGCGGGGATGGATTTTGACGGGATGGCGTATGACCCGGTGAACAAGTGGTTTTATCTGAGCGCCCGGGTGGGTCCGACGCTGTATCGGATGGATGAGGCGACGTATGCGATGACGCAGTTGGGTGTGATCAGCGGGATGACGCAGGCGTGGGGCCTGGCGTATGACCCCGCGACGGAGACGCTGTATTCGATCAATCAGAACAACGCACAGTTGTTTACGATCGATCTGAATACGCTGGTGGCGACGCCGGTCGGTGCGGGCTTCGGGCCGAGCGTGGGCGGGATTGAGATCGATACGTCGACGGGCACGTTGTATGGTTTGCGCGATCAGGCGGGCGGCACGCGCCTGGTGATTCTGGACAAGGTGACGGGATTCCAGACGGATATCGGCCCGCTGGGGGCGGGGATTGTCGATTGCGACGGCCTGGCGTATGACGCGCACACCGACACGCTGTACACGATCGACGACTCGACGGACACGCTGTACACGATCAACAAGTTCACGGGTCAGGCGACGGCGATCGGGCGCGTGAGCGTGCCGGTCGGCGCGAGTTACGGGATGGCGGCCGGCTCGACGCCGGTGGTGTGCGTCGCGGACATGTCGGGTTCGAGTGATCCGAATGACCCGGCGTATGGCGTGCCGGACGGCCAGATCGACTCGGCCGACTTCTTCTACTTCCTTGACCAGTTCGTCGCGGGGAACCTGGATGTGGCGGACCTGTCGGGTTCGAGTGATCCGAATGATCCGGCGTATGGTGTGCCGGACGGCCAGATCGACTCGGCCGACTTCTTCTACTTCCTTGACCAGTTTGTCGCGGGTTGCCCGTAAGGGCCGGGGTTGTCGGCGCGGCCGATGACTCTTGGATCATGACACAGCGCACCCGGCCGGATCGGCCGGGTGTTTTTTTTTTCGTCTCGGGGCAGAGCCGCTGTGCGTGGCGGTTTGGGTCGTGGCACGGACACGGGTGTGTTTGAGAATGTCGGGCCACCGGCTGGCGGGCGGAGGTGTCGTAGCAGGTGTGGGGGGCGGCCCGGAGCACGGGATGAGGAAATGAGAGGAAGCTGAAGGGATGTGCGGTGGATGGGGGAAGAAAGGGCGTGGTGAGGGCACTGATCTGCTCGCCGAGCCTTGCAGGATCAGTGGTAAGGGTTCGTGGGATGAGGTTGCGGGACGGTGGCCGTACGGAGCACTTGGGGGGACTCGTCTGGATCGTGGCGCATGAAAAACCCGCGCCGTGGGCGCGGGTTTGGGGAGGTTCAGGAGGCGAAGGAGGGGTTAGGCGTTGGCGGAGAGGACTTCCTTCATCAGGTTGGTGGGCATGGCGCGATATTCGAGGAACTCCATGGTGTTGCTGGCGCGACCTTGCGAGAGGCCTCGGATGACGGTGGTGTAGCCGAAGAGTTCGGAGAGGGGGACTTCGGCATGGACGATCTTGACGTTGCCGCGGTCCTCGGTTTCGTTGATCATGCCGCGACGGCTGGCGAGGTCTCCGGTGATGTTGCCGAGGTAGTCTTCGGGGGTGGTGACGACGACCTTCATGATGGGTTCGAGGAGGATGGAGCCGGCCTTGCTGACGGCTTCGCGGAGGGCGAGGCGTGCGGCCTGTTCGAAGGCGACCTGGGATGAGTCGACCTGGTGGTAGGATCCGTCGATGAGTTCGACTTTGATGTTGATGAGGGGGTAGCCGGCGGTGCAGCCGGAGAGCGCGGTCTGGCGGATGCCGTGCTCGACGGAGGGGATGAACTCTTTGGGGATGGAGCCGCCGACGATCTTGTTCTCGAAGGCGACGTTATCGGAGAAGTCGAGTTCGTCGGCTTCGGCCTGCTCTTTGGTGTAGGGCATCAGGTTGATGTGGACATCGCCGAACTGGCCACGGCCGCCGGTCTGCTTCTTGAAGAGGCCGCGGACGTTGTTTGCGCTGCCGCCGATGGCCTCGCGGTAACTGACGCGGGGTTTTCCGACGTCGACGCCGACTTTCATGTCGCGGACGAGCTTGTTCTTGATGATTTCGAGGTGGAGTTCGCCCATGCCGGAGATGATGGTCTGGCCGGTTTCCTCGTCGTAGTGGGAGCGGAAGGAGGGGTCTTCGCGGCGGATGGTGACGAGCGCCTCGGAGAGTTTGCGTTTGTCATCGGCGGTTTTCGGCTCGATGGACATGCTGATGACCGGCTCGGGGAAGAACATCTTCTCGAGGACGATGGGGTTGTCTGGGTCGCAGAGGGTGTCGCCGGTGTAGGAATCTTTGATGCCGACGACGGCGACGATGTTGCCGGCGGTGACCTCTTCGAGCGGGTCGCGGGAGTTGGCGTGCATTTCGAAGATTCGGCTGGCGATTTCGCGCTTGTTGTTGACGGGGTTGAGCATGCGCGTGCCCTTGGTGAGTTTGCCGGAGTAGACGCGGATGTAGGTGAGGTCGCCGTGGGCGTCGTTGACGATCTTGAAGACCAAGCCGGAGAAGGGCGCGTTTTCGGAGTGGGGCCGCTTGAGTTTGATGTCAAAATCGCGGGGGTCGGTGCCCTCGACCTCGGGAACCTCGGTGGGATTGGGCAGGTAGTCGATGACGCCGTCGAGGAGGCGCTGGACGCCGACATTGCGAAGGGCCGCGCCGCAGAAGACGGGGTTGCACTTGAGGGCGATGGTGCTTCGGCGGATGGCGGCGCGAAGCTCATCTTCAGAGATGGGCTGATCGGAGAGGTATTTCTCCATCAGGGATTCATCGAGCGTGGCGACGGATTCGAGCAAGTCGCTGCGCCATTTCTGGGCGCGATCAAGGAGATCGGCGGGGATCTCTCGCTCGGTCATGATGGAGCCTTGCTTGTCCTGATCGAAGTAGATGGCCTTCATCGTGATGAGGTCGATGAGGCCTTGCAGGTCGTGCCCGTGGCCGATGGGAATCTGCACGGCGATGGCGTTGGCGCCGAGGCGCTTCTTGATGGAGGCGAAACTGAAGTCGAAGTCAGCGCCGAGTTTGTCCATCTTGTTGATGAAGCAAAGCCGGGGGACGTTGTAACGATCGGCCTGACGCCAGACAGTTTCGGACTGGGCTTCGACGCCCTCTTTCCCGTCGAAGACGGCGACGGCGCCGTCGAGCACACGCATGGAGCGTTCCACCTCGATGGTGAAGTCGACGTGGCCGGGCGTGTCGATCAGGTTGATTTTGTACATCTCGCCGTTGCGTTCCCACGGGCAGGTGGTGGCGGCGGACTGGATGGTGATGCCGCGCTCCTGTTCTTCCTGCAGGAAGTCCATGGTGGCGGTGCCTTCGTGCACTTCGCCCATCTTGTAGTTCTTGCCGGTGTAGAAGAGGATGCGCTCGGAGACGGTGGTCTTTCCGGCGTCGATGTGAGCGCAGATGCCGATGTTGCGGACGCGAGTAATGGGAATGTTCATGACAGGCTCTCTCGTGGTGTCGGCGTCGCGGTCGTCAGGTTGATCGTCCTGGCCGTCCGGGGGGTCATTGCCCGGAGGACACGGCAGGCGAGTTTCGGGATCGGTGTCCGCCGGTCGTCAGCGGAACGTTCGCCGCGAGCGGGCGTTTGGAACAATCAGTGCGTGGTGCGGACTTGGGGATGCGCCGGCGAGCGCCGGGCGGGGCGTGTGACAGGTTCAGGCCTGCTCCGGGTCAGGATCTTGTTCCATCGTCAACGCTCCCTAGACCAGCAACATCCCGAGGGGTTCGACCCCGCACGGGTTTGCCGCCATCGGTCCACATATCAAGTCGGGCAATGGTAGCGCGGGGGCGCTCCCGATCAAGACGGGTTGGCGAGGCGTTGGAGTTCTGCGCGGCGGGGTTCGGGATAGCGCCGGAGGGGGTCGAGCCGCTGCCAGTCGTCGATGTCGAGGAGTTCCTGGGCGAGGCGTCGGATTTCGGGGAGGTCGCCCCGGGCCTGAGCGGCCGTGAGAAGGCGTTCGCGGATTGAGCGGCCGTAGGGATCGAGCCGGGCGGCAGTTGTCCAGGCGCCTACCGCCTGGATTTCGAGGGCCGGATCGGTCGCGGCATGGAGGGAGAGCAGATCGCCGCGAAGTCTCCAGGCGGTCGCGCGGGAGGGGTGGCGGTCTGAGAACTCGCGGGTGACCGATTCAGCCAGATCGAGGATGGCGAGGGTTTGCCGTGCCGGGGGTGGGTCGGAGGCGGCGAGCGCACTCAGGGCACGGCCGACCGCCTCGGACCAGGTGCGGGGGTCGGCGCCGCGATGAAAGCGTTGGGCCGCGAGGTGGAGTTCTTCGGCGGCCAAGACGTTGACAGCGATTCGGAGCCGGGTGAGATCGTCGTGAAGGGCCTGGGGAGAGCGGGGAGGGTTGCCCCCGAAGCGTTCGGCGAGTGCAGAAGCGAGGCGTTCGAATTGCTCGCGTTGCTGCGCCAAGGAAAGCCCTGGGTCATTGAGGCGACGGAGGTCGGCAGCAAATTTGCCGAGCGGCTCGGCCTGGCGTGCGGGGGCGAGTAGGCGGCGTTCCCAATCCATGACGGGGAGGAGAGAGGTTGCCGCGAGGGTGAGGGTGAGCACGAGGGGTGTGCACCATCCGGCGTGGTGAGTGGGGTGACGGCCGGTGGGCGCGGGTGGGCCAAGGGGTGAGGCGAAGGCCGCGAGGGTGATTGCAAAGAGCAGGGCCGAAGCAGGCTGGGTGGGGGTCATTTCGATCTGGGCGTGGGCGAAAAGCACGATCGCGGCGATGGGAACGAGCGGCGAAGCGGCTAGGCGAGGCCCGAGGGCGAGGGCGAGCCAGATCCACGCGGCGGCGAGGAGCACTTCGGCGGCAAGCCCGGCGAGGAGGTGTGATGTCTCGACATGTTCGGTAGTAGAGAGGTGGCTGGCGATGGTGATGGTGAGGGAGCTTCCGGAGCACATTGACGTGGCGAGCGCGGGTACACCGATCGCGAGCGCTCCGATGAAATAGGCCAGGGGCTTTGTGACGATCAGATGTTGGGGAGCGCGGGCCGGGAGAAGGAGTGATGAACCGGCACGAAGCAGCATGATGGCGCACAGTGCGAGCCATGCGACCGCGCCGATGCCGAGGGTCGCCAGCCAATCGAAGGCGATGGAGTGCGGGCTGGTGACTTCTTCGGGGCTGAGGGGGTTTTTGGCGAGGAGATAGGCATCTTGAAATGAACCCGGGCCGACGCCGAGGAGCGGTTCGGCGGTGAAGATGCGGGCGGATGCCTGCATGTAGAACCAGCGGAAGAGGAGGCTGAGTTCGCCGAGACGCTCGCCGAGCAGGCCGCGAAGGACGACGGCGAGCACGACGGCGAGAGGGACCAGGATCGGCAGCGCCGTGACGAAACGACGAAGCATCGGTCGTGCGTCGTGCGGCGTCTGGCGATGGCGAATGGCGAGGAGAAACCCGAGGCAGACGAGGCCGGCCAGGGTCGCGCCTATGCCGCCCTTTGAACCGGTGAGCGCGAGGCCGGAGATACCGGCCAATGCGAGTGTGATGGCGCGCGCGCGGCCGGACTTGCCGGGGATGATCGCGGCGATGAAGCCGAGGACGATGGTGAGTGCGGCGAAGGTCGAGAAAACATTGGAGAGGCCGAACCATGCGGTGGCTTCGGGCTGCATGAGGCGTCGTTCGTAGGCGAGTGCGGCGGATGAGCCGGGTTCCCACCCGCGGGCGGCGAGGATGGTGGATTTTTCGCTCCGGAAGTCTTTGACGGTCGTCGGGTGTTCGATGAAGACCTGGATGGCGCCTTTCGCGACAAGAATGATGAAGAAGGCGGCGAGGAGTCCGTGGATGAGGGTTCGCCATTCAGGATGGCGCGTGAGTTGCCATATCGCGAGCGCGGACCAGATCGCGGCGAGCCAAGTGACTGCGGTGACGGTGTCGGCGACGTTTCCGACGGAGGCGTGGAAGAGGCACGGGATTGAGCCGATCGCGGCGAGGGCGATCGCGCGACGTGAGACAGGGGTAAGCGAAAGTTTTTCGGCGAGGAGCATGAGGGCAGCGCCGACGAGCGCGAAGAGGTCGATCAGGATGATGGCGGTGGGGCCGAGGCTGTTGTATGAAGCGGTGAGAAGATCGAAAAGCAGCAACGGCTTGGCGGGGGGAAGCGGCGAATGGGCGATGGTGGGGTCAAGTTCCCAGTAGGGGAATGTGGTGTGTCCGGCGCGGGCGTGGAGGAAGGCGACGAAGAGGACGAGGCCAAGCCCGATGAGGCGGAGCAGGTGCGCAGCGCGTGAGGGGGATGCCTTGCGGCTTGCGCTGGGTGATGCGGCGTCAGGGTTCAACGGGGTGCTCCTGATCGCGGCTGGCGAACTCGATGAGGGCGAGGGCGGCGAGGATGAGGGCGACTTGAGCGGAAACAAGGGCCGCCTGCCACGAGTTGAGCGAGGCGAGGATGATTCCGCTGACACCGGTCGCGGCGGTGAGGCCGTAGACGACAAGGGCGACCTGACGGGTCGAGAGGCCGCGTCGGCGGAGGCGATGCGAGAAGTGGTTGAGGTCTCCGACGAAGGGGCTTTTGCCCGCGCGGATGCGTATGCATGAGACGGTGACAAAGTCATAGAGCGGTACGGCGAGCACAAGCAAGGGCATGCAGAGGGCGTACCACCCCGCGGAGACGGCGGGATCGTAGAAGGTCGTTCGTGTTGTGAGGAAAGCGAGCAGGAATCCGAGAATGAGCGAACCGCCGTCGCCCATGAAGATCTTGGCGGGGGGGAAGTTGAAGACGAGAAAGCCCAGAGACGCTCCGATGAGGAGGGCGAGGAGCGCCGCGACAAGCCATTGGGCGTTGAGGAGCGTCGCGATCAGGAAGCAGATGGAGGCGACGGCGGCGCATCCGGCCGAAAGGCCGTCCATGTTGTCCATGAAGTTCATGGCGTTGGTGACGACGCCGAACCAGAGGATCGTGATGAGGATGCTGAGCCATGGGCCGCCGACGTGCGCATCGAGCATGGTGAGCAGGCGTGTGCCGGTGGTGGCGGTGACGACGGCGGCAGCGCACCCGAGCATGATGGCGAGTTTGAGGCCGGGGCCGAGGGGGCGTCTGTCGTCGATGACGCCGATGATGTGGAGCGCGGTGAGCGCGAGGAGGAGGATGACAGCGTCAAAGGTCTGCTCGCGGATGCGGGGGAGGTGTTCGGCGAGCGCGGGGAAGGCGCGGACGATGGGATCGGCAAAGGCGTTGAGGGCGACGAGGCCGGCAAGGACCGGCAGGGCGATGCCGAGAAAGAGACCGACGCCGCCGGTGTTGGGGATGGGGCGTCGACGCATTTTCTGCTGGCCTGGGATGGGGGCTGAGTCGAAAGCGCGCAGGCGTCTACCCAGGCGAAGCATGATCCATACGCCGGTGAGTGAGACGGCGAAGGCGATGGGGATCAGCAGGAGGATGGCCTCGATCACGCGGGAGAGTCTACGGCGTGGAGGAGCGGATGACGGCGAGGGGCGAATGTGGTAGGCTGAGCACGGAGCGCGGCTCGACCCCGTTGGCAGCGCCCAAGACCGGCGGAGCGCGGGCTCGTGACTGTGCATGAGTACTCGGTCGGATGTGCCGGCCGGGTTGGTGGTTTCGGCGCCGGAGGCGTCGTGGTTGCGAGCACGGGGGTCTGCCATGCGACATGCCAGTGCGTTGCGGAATATGGGCGGTTTTGACGATAACGAGCCGCTGGAGCTTCCAACGCCCCAGATCAAGCACAACCCGGGGCCGGGGCTGGGCAAGCCCGCCGGGGGGGAGGCTCCGCCGAAGATCCGGGCGTTTGAACAGAAGATCGGCGGGTCGAAGGAAGAGCAGTGGTCGCGCAAGCCCAATTCGACGGGGACGGGGGCATGTCATTGCAAGACGTTTCACTGCAAGATGGCGGACGAGGGGTTGTCGCACCTTGACCAGATGATCAATGAGTGGCTGGATCAGCACCCTGAATATGAAGTGAAGAATGTCACGATGTGCTGCGGGGAGTGGAAGGGGAAGATCACCGAGCCTCAGTTGATCGTGCAGGTCTGGGTGTAAGTGCCGCGTGAGGTCGCAAGGTGTGCAGTGGGACGGGCGGCCTGGGGAAAGTCCTGGGCGGAGATTGCTCGTGCCGAGGAAGTGGCCTCGCCGATAGGCGATAGGCATGTGTGGCATTACGGGCGTGGCGGTCTGCCGCGGACATGACGTGGGTGTGAGCGATGCAGACGTTGCGCGGATGCGTGACGCGATGGCGCACCGCGGGCCGGATGGCGCGGGGTTGTGGCGCGGCGAGCACGTGGTTCTGGGTCATCGGCGTCTGGCGGTTGTGGATGTGTCTTCGGCGGGATCGCAGCCGATGGAGTCGAGGGACGGCCGGTTTGTGCTTGTGTATAACGGCGAGTTGTATAACGATGCGGAGTTACGGAGGGAACTATCGGCCGAGGGGGTGGTGTTTCGGTCTTCGTGCGATACGGAGACGGTGCTTGAGTCGATCGCGCGGTGGTGGCGGGATGGGGTATGGCGACTGCGCGGGATGTATGCCCTTGCGTGCTATGACGTGCGGAGGCGGATGCTTCTTCTTGCGCGAGATCCGCTGGGGATCAAGCCGCTGGTGACGTGGCAGGGCGCGCGGGGGGGGACGGTCGAGTTTGCGTTTGCGAGCGAACTGCCGGCGCTCTTGAAGCATCCTCGGGTAGAGCGAACGCCGAATCTCAGGACGCTGAGCGCGTATATGACGACGATTCGCACGACGTTGGGTGCGATGACGCTGTATGAAGGGGTGTTGGCGCTGCGGCCGGGCGAGTGCGTCGAGGTTGATCTGTCGGGGGATGCGCCGGAGTATGTGAGTTTTGATTGGTGGCGCGAGCATAGACCGGTTCGGGGAGGCGGGGCGGACGCCGCGGGGCGAGTGCGCGAGGTTGTTGAAGATTCGATTCGAAGGCACCTTCGGGCGGATGTGCCGACGTGCGCGCTCTTGAGCGGCGGACTTGACAGCACGATTGTGTGTTCAGTTGCCAAGGCGTCGCTGGGTGAATTGCGGACGTATTGTGCGGGCGCGCGCGACGAGGGTGAAGCGCCTGATTTTACGTATGCACGGCTTGTTGCCGGGATGCTCGGGACGACGCATACGGAAGCGCCGGTGACAAGGGAGCTCTTTCTTGAGCGCTGGCGTGAACTGGTGCGCAGGCTCGGGCGACCCTTGAGCACGCCGAACGAGGTGGCGATTCACGAGGTTTCGGAGCGCATTCGCGCGGATGGGTGCGTGGTGACGCTTTCGGGGGAGGGTGCTGACGAGCTTTTCGGGGGGTATGACCAGTCGTTGCGGGCCGCGGCGAAGTTTGTGCGTGAGCAGCCTCGGGGCGACGGCGGGGCGTTTGAGTATGCTTCGGCGGCGTGGGCGGGCCTTGACGCGAAGCGGCTGCTGTTTCGGTCGGAGGTATGGGACGCGGTGGGACGCGACGAATCCGCGGTGGAACTGTATCGGCGTGAGTTCGGGATGTGCCTCGATCGAGCGGGTGATGCGCACCAGGCACACCTGATGATGCAGCGGCGGGTCAACCTGACGGGGCTGCTTGAAAGGCTGGATGGGGCGACGATGCTTGCAAGCGTCGAGGGGCGGACGCCCTTGGCCGACCTGGAAGTTGCGCTGTGTGCCGAGAGCCTGCCGATGGAGGAGAAGTTTGTCGAGGGCGAGGGGGGGGCGGCAGCGCAGACGAAGCGCGTGCTTCGGCGTGCTTTTTCGCGAGAGGTTCCAGAGGCGGTACTGGCGAGGCCGAAGGCGAGTTTTCCGCTGCCGTTTCAGGGATGGGTTGGCGGCATGGCGGAGGTGATCCGCGGTTCGGGGTTATTGTCGGCGTTGTTTCGCCCATCGGCGATCGAGACGGTGGCGGATGCGCCGGAGGAGTTCTGGCATCTGGCGTGGCCGATGGCCAACCTGGCGCTGTGGGGTGAGAGTTGGTAGCGCGAGTGTCTGATGGATCGGGTGTGGGTATCCATATATCGAGCACCGTGCGGAATGTTGCTCGGGGCCGGTCTTGATGTCTTGCCGGCGGCAGATGGCACCCACGGCACGATCGACCTTGTGCCCTGTGGAAAGCATGGCATGCGAGCGCCGGGGTCGATGCTTCGAAAGCGTGCGGAAGTAGCGTCGGGTGGGTCAGCGGGCGGCGCTCCGGACGGGGATGGCGAGGTCGCGACCGATCGCTTCGAGGCAGGCAAGCGTGCGGTGGACGTGCTCAAGCGTATTGAAAGCGCCGAAACTGATGCGAGCCCCGCCGCCGCGGTCAATGGTGCCCATGGTTTCGTGGGCGCGCGGGGCACAGTGAATGCCCGCGCGGACGAGCAGGCCGTCGCGGCGTTCCATTTCCATCGCGAGTTCGTGCGGTGAGATGGTGTCGTGTGTCACGGAGAACGTGGCGACGCGGCAAGTTGACGGGGCCGAGCCGATGAGGCGGTAGCCGAGGGGGGCAAGGCCTTCAAGCCCGGCGAGCATGGCATTGATAAGTTCGGTTTCGTGGGCGCGGAGCGATGCTACGCCGTGTTCGAGGATCCACTCGACGGCGCGGGAAAGCCCTGCAATGCCCACGGTGTTGTGGGAGCCGCACTCGTAGCGGCTTGGCATGACGTCAGGATGGGTGTCTTGCTCGCTCTGCGAGCCGGTGCCGCCCTGGCGATAGGGATCGATCAGTCCTTCCACCCCGGGGCGGATGTAGAGGCCGCCGGTCCCGAGCGGGCCGAGGAGGCCCTTATGGCCGGGAAAGGCGAGCAGGTCAATGCCGCACTCGCGGACATTGATCGGGACATGACCGAGCGACTGGGCGGCATCGACAAGGAAGGGAACGCCCTGTTCGCGGCAGAGGCGGCCGACGTGGTCAATGGGCTGGATGCATCCGGTGACATTGCTGGCGTGCACGAGGGCGACCAAAGCCGTTTCGGGGTTGATGGCACGGGCGAAATCGGCGGGGTCGATCAGGCCGGTTGCGGGGTCGGCGGGGAGCGCACACCACGAAACGCCATCGCGGCGCAGCATGTTCAGCGGGCGAAGAACGGAGTTGTGGTCCATGGCGCTGGTGATGATGCGGATGGGTGCGCCGGGGCGGGTGCGTCGGTGGTGGGCGACGAGGCCTTGAATGGCGGTGTTGAGGGCGTCGGTGGTGTTGAGGGTGAAGACGATGCGATCAGGCGTTTCGGCATCGAGCAGGCGGGCGAGGCGTTCGCGGCAGCGAAGGATGACCGCGCTGCCTTGGCGGCTTTCGGCGTAGGCGCCGCGGCCGGGTGATGCCCCGATGCGGCGGCCGTAGTCGAGCATGGCCTCGTAGACGCCCGGCGCCTTTGGGAAACTGGTGGCGGCGTTATCGAGATAGAGGCGGTCGGTGTCGTCGGGGGCTTGGGGAAGCATGGCGGGTTTGCCTGGTGTGTGGGAGGACTGGCGCGGCTTATTGCACGGGGTATTCCCAGGGTGTGCCTGGGGTGTATCCGATGAGTTCGTAGAGGTCTTTACGGGACTGCATGTCGGCAAGAAGGGCTTGTACGGAGCCATCCTGCCGCAGGGTTTCGAGGGCGCGTGTGACAGCGCCCATGGCGATTCGCAGGAGGGAGACGGGGAAGATGACGCAGTGGTAGCCCATGTCCGCGAATCGAGCGAGGGGGATGATGGGGGTTTTGCCGAACTCGGTCATGTTGGCAAGGAGGTAGGGCCGCTTCGGGGCAGCGGTCATGGCGTGGGCGAAGCGGGCGAACTCGTCCTCGGTAGTGAGTCCTTCCGGGAAGATCATGTCTGCGCCGGCGTTTGCGTACGCGCGGGCGCGGTCGATCGCGGCGTCAAAGCCATCGACGCCTCTGGCGTCGGTGCGTGCGCAGATAACAAAATTGTTGTTGAGGTCTTTGGCGGCTTCGGCGGCCCAAGTGATTTTGCTTACGGCCTGATCGATGGGGATGAGTGTCTTGCCGTCGAGGTGGCCGCAGCGCTTGGGAAAGACCTGATCTTCGATGTGTAGTGCGGCAGCGCCGGCGCGGCTGTATTCGACGACGGTGCGTCGGACCATTTCTTCTTCCCCGAAGCCGGTGTCGGCGTCGGCGAGGATGGGTAGGCCGGAGGCATCGGCCGCTTCGCGGATGATGCGAGCGAAGTGGTCGAGGGTGAGCAGGCCGATGTCGGGAACCCCGGCGCAGACGGTGGTGGCCGCGCCGGAGACGTAGCAGGCCGGGAAGCCGGCGCGGGCGACCGCTCGGGCGACGAGGGCGTTGAAGGCGCCTGGGACAGGAAGGCACGATTTGTCCATGAGGGCACGGAAGCGCCGGCCGGGGGTTTCCATGCGGCATGGTATGGGCCTGCGGCTGTGGGAAGGCGGGTGCTGGGCATGAAGGAGTGAAACGCTACGATGGCGATCCCCAAGGTCTGGTCGGCGGTGATCGTGCCTTGAAAGTGTTCGGGAGCGCGGAGCGATCGACGAGAGGAACCCCAAGATGTCAGAAGGTGCGTTGATGAAGTCGGGAGCGATGCTCCTGTTGCTAGTGTGGGCTGCGGGCTCGGCTGGGGCAGTGACGGAGGCGGGCCAGGCGACTCAGGACACAGTGCCGCATGCGGGCATGCTGCGGTATCCGGATGTGAGCGCCACGCACATCGTTTTTGCGTATGCCAATGATCTTTGGATAGTGCCGCGAGAGGGCGGGCAGGCGCAGCAGTTGGCGAGTCCTCCGGGTGGGGAGATGTTTCCGAAGTTCAGCCCGGATGGTCGTCGCGTTGCGTTCATGGGGAATTATGACGGGGGGCGTGATTTGTATGTTGTGTCGGCGGGTGGCGGGGGCGTCGCTGAGCGTGTGACGCACCACCCATCGGCGGAGTTTCTGACGGATTGGACGGCGGATGGTAGCCTGGTCTATTTCGCCAGCGGGCTTGGGGGGCTTGGGCGACAGACGCAGATTTTCACGGTTTCGCCGGAAGGCGGCCTGCCGACGAAGTTGGCGGTGCCGTACGGCGCGAACGGGTCAATCAGTACTGACGGGAAGTGGCTGGCGTATACGCCGCACACGCGAGATTTCCGTACGTGGAAGCGTTATCGGGGTGGGATGGCGACGGATATCTGGCTGTTCAATCTGGAGACGTATGAAAGCCGGCGCATCACGGAATGGGAAGGCACGGACACGCTGCCGATGTGGCACAAAGACGTGGTGTATTATCTTTCCGACGACGGGCCGGAGCATCGGCTGAACATCTGGAGGTTCGACACACGGACGAATCGTCGGGAGCAGATTACCCGGTTCGCGGATTATGACGTGAAGTTTCCGTCGATCGGGCCGGGGGACAAGGGGCAGGGGGAGATCGTCTTTCAGCAAGGTTCGCGGCTGATGCTGCTTGACCTGGGCACGCGCAGCGCCCGCGAAGTGCGGGTGACGATTCCGGGTGATCGGCCGCGGCTGCGTCCTCGGATGGTGGATGCTTCGCAGCATCTCGGGGGCGGGGGCATCTCGCCGACGGGCAAGCGCGTGGTGGTGGAAGCGCGAGGCGATATCTGGACGGTGCCTGCCGAGAAGGGGCCGGCGCGGCAAATGACCGACACCTCGGGCGCGGCTGAGCGAAGCCCGGCATGGAGCCCGGACGGCCGTTGGATCGCGTATTTCTCGGATGAGCAAGGGGAGTATGAGTTGTATGTCACGCAGTCGGACGGCCGCGGGGAGACGCGGCGCGTGACCGACGGCAACACGACATATTTTTACCAGATTCGGTGGGCGCCCGATTCGAAGAAACTGATCATTACCGACAAGGCCGCCAACATCATTCTGGTGGATCTTGCGGATGGATCGCAGCGCGTGCTGGATCGTGATCCGTGGGCGTCGCAGCCTCGGATCAACTGGAGCGGGGATTCTCGCTGGATTGCGTATGACAAGGTCGATGCGGATTCGCGGTCGAGCGCCATCTGGCTGTATGACCTCGAGGAGGACCAGGCGCACCAGGTGACGAGCGGCTTCTTCAACGACGCCAACCCGGTGTTCAGCCGGAAGGGTGACTATCTGTATTACGTATCGAACCGGGATTTCAGCAATCCGCGGTATGAGGATCTCGGGACGACGTTCGTGTATTCGAACACCGGAAGGCTGATCGCGACGCCGCTGCACGCCGAAGTCGAGAACCCGCGAAAGATCGTCAGCGACGAAGAGACGTGGAAAGAAGAAAAACCCAAGGATGCCTCGGAGGAGACGAACGAGGCTGACGAGGCGAAGGAAGGGGAGGAAGCGCCAGCGGCGGATGCCGCGGCGCCTGAGAGTCCGCTGCACGGCGTGTGGACCGGCACCATCAAGGGGTTGTCGAAGATTCCGGGGATGACGCAGGATGAGATCGACTTCCGGTTGTCGGTGGTTGTCGGGGCGGATGGATCCATTTCGGCGAGCGGCACATCGATGGGTCAGACGCGGTCGTATGACTCGGTGACTTTCGATGCTTCAACGGGCGAGGTCGTGCTGACGCGCTCGGAGATGGGGATGACTTCGCGCATGAAGGGCGTGGTGCGCGACGGCCGCATGAGCGGGACGTGGGAGGTCGTGGAACTGGGCATCTCGGGCACATTCGAATGCACGCGGACGGATGAGAAACCCGAAGGCACTGACGCTGTGGGAGCATCGACCAAAGCCGATGAGAAGGTCAAGATCGACCTTGATGGTTTTGAGGCGCGCGGGATGGAAGTGCCGGTTTCCTCCGGCCGATTCGCCAACCTTGCGAGCAACAGCGACGGGCATCTGCTTTTCGTCCGGTTCGCGCAGGAGGGGCCGCCGGCGATCAAGATCATCAATATCCGTGATGAGAAGCCCGAGGAGAAGACAGTGCTCGCGGCGGCGGGCGGGTTTGATGTTTCGGCCGATGGGAAGAAACTGCTGACATCGGCGGCGGGGAAGTGGGTGATCGTGAATGCCTCGGCCGGGCAGAGCGCAGACAAGCCGCTTTCGGTGAGCGCGCTGGATAAGTCGGTCGATCCGCGGGAGGAATGGCGCCAGATTTTCACCGATGCGTGGCGGCGTCACCGGGACTTTTTCTATGTCGAGAATCTGCACGGCGTAGATTGGGAGGGTGTGCGTCGGCAGTATGAAGCGATGCTCGCGGATGCCTCGAGCCGTGAAGATGTGAGTTTCATCATCGGGGAAATGATTTCGGAACTGAACGTCGGACATGCGTACTACTGGGGAGGCGAGACCGAGAGCGAACCGAGCCGGAACGTGGGGATGCTGGGGGTCGATTTCGAACTCGGCGAAGTGAAGGATGAGGACGGTCGGGTGCATCGCGCTTACACGATCGCAAAGCTCTATCACGGAGCGCCGTGGGATAGCGATGCGAGAAACCCGCTGACGGCCGTGGGGGCTGACGTCAAGCCCGGCACGTATCTCATCGCGGTCAACGGTCGCCGGGTCGATGTGACTCGGGATCCGTGGGCGGCGTTTGTCGGGACGGCGGGTCGTGATACGACGCTGACTCTCGCCGATGCGCTGGTCGGCGATACGGAGGCGCGGAACGAACGGGATGTCACGCTGCGTCCGTTGGCCTCGGAAGGCACGCTGCGTTATCGCGCGTGGATTGAACAGAATCGCCGATATGTCGAAGAGCGATCAGGCGGCAAGATCGGGTATATCTTCGTGCCGAATACGGGCGTAGACGGCCAGAACGATCTCTTCAGACAGTTCTACGGGCAGACGGGCAAGCAGGCGCTGATCATCGATGAGCGGTGGAACGGGGGCGGGCAGATCCCTACGCGGTTCATCGAACTCCTGAACCGCCCGAGGACGAACTATTGGGCACGTCGCGACGGCAAGGACTGGCCGTGGCCGCCGGATTCGCACCAGGGGCCGAAGGTGATGCTGATCAACGGCCTGGCGGGTTCGGGGGGCGATATGTTCCCGTGGTTGTTCCGGCACAACGGCATCGGGAAGCTGATCGGCACGCGGACGTGGGGCGGGCTGGTGGGCATCACCGGGGTGCCGGGCTTGATCGACGGCGGGTACACGGCGGTGCCGACGTTCGGATTTTACGAGACGGATGGCACGTGGGGGGTCGAGGGGCACGGGGTCGATCCGGATATCGAAGTGATCGATGATCCGACGCAACTGGCGCGGGGGATCGATCCGCAGCTTGAAGCGGCGATCAGGCTGATGCTCGAAGAGATCGAGCAGCGCGGCTATCGTCCGCCCGCCCGTCCGGCAGATCCGGATCGTTCGGGCATGGGGATCGACCCGCGCGACAAGTAATCACAACCTTGAAGGCAACCACTTTTCGCACACGGCCCTGCTGTATGGCAGGGCCGTGGTTTTGTTCGTAAGGGCAGGCCGGGCATGGGTGCAGTTGTTTGAATGGGCAGGCCGTGTAGCCGTCGTGGAAAGCCGTGAATCGGCGGCAGGATGCCACGCGAGCCGAAGCGCGAGGTTTCGTGCGATCGGCTTCACTCGGCGGGCGCGAGGGGGCGCAGGAGTCGGGCGATGTGGTCGAATACGGCGATGTATTCCATGGCGCTACCGGTCTGCGCCGATGCCCACGTGAGATTCAGATCATGGTCCGCGTCATCGAATAACCGCACAAAAAGGTTGGGCTTCCCGGCAGCATCGAAGGCCGCACGGGCTTCGTGCACACCCTCGACACGGCAGGTGCCGTCGAGTGCTCCGTGAAAAATGGAGATGGGAATATCAAGCGGAAGCATGTACTGCACGGTCGGTTCGGCGTCCCACCATTCACGAAGGTATGCCGACGACAGCATCGGAAGCAGTTGCGTCAGCAGGGCGTCATTCCCGTGTTCGACCGCATCGAGCACGAGCCGAAGTCGAGGACGCACGGCCTGCACGACCTCGGCCTCGGTCAATATCCCGTCGCGGTTGAGGTCGAGCGAGTCGAAGGCGAGCTGCGCTGCAAGCGTCGGGTCATCGGCCAGCAACTGCTCGTACGCCGCACGCGGCAGGTCGCCGGCGCGCGCCTGCGGCATCATGTGCTGGATGTTTCTCCACGGGCCGACGGAGTTCTGCCAGGTGATGATTTCTCGGGCGTTGTCGGCGGCGAAGCCGATCATGGCGATGCCGCGAATGCCTTGGGGGTGAGCCAAAGCGAGTTGCGGCGCCAGGCGTGTGCCTTCACTTGCACCCAGGAGCGCGATGTTGTCGGGGTCGATCTCGGGGCGCGCGCGAAGTTGATGCAGGGCTGAGGCATAGTCGGCAAGCAGCACACTGGGTGCCGCTGCCAGAAAGACCTCGCGGTCGAGGGTCATCCAGGGTGGGCCGTCATGGGCTTTGCACCCTCGTTTACTCATGCGGAAGAAAGCGATGCCTCTGTCCGCAAGTTGTCGGGCATGAAAATCGAGGTAAGCCCCGACCTGCCGTTCACCGGCATCATCGACATAGCGCATGGGGTTGTCATAGGTTCGCGGGCCGGCGCCATGAAGGAAGAAGACAACAGGCGCCGGCGAGCGGGCGTCACCGGGAAGGGTGAGTTTGCCTTCGAGAGGGACACCGTCGTCCGTTGTCCAGTGCAAAACGATGCTGCGCGGCCAAGGGGCATCGGTCAGGAGAGAGAGGCTTGAATCAGAAGGCGGCGGAAGGGACAGGGGGGCAAGGGTCGCGGTCGGCAGGGCAAAGGCAAGGCCCGCCGCGAGAGCGCAGGCCAAGGTGGGGCATGGCATGACGGATACTCCTCGACATCGCGATTGGACCGAGTGTACCGGCAGGGCCGCCGCCGTGCGGGAGTGCGCAGGAAGCAGGCCCGGCGAGGGTGCCGGGCCTGCGGGCAAACACGCTGTGTGAGCGGGGATCAATCAGCGACGGCGACGCGCAGCGCCCGCGAACAGAAGCAGGGCGAGCGTGCCCGGGGCGGGAACAAGGTTGTCCTCGACCCAGTGGATGGCGGCTTCGTGATCTTCTTCGTCAAGGCCGTAGTTGAAAACAATCCAGAAAGGCAGGCTCGGGGCGAAGCCTGTGGCGGTCAGTTCGAGTTCGAGCAGGTAGATTCCGGGTGCATCGTCGAACAGTGTGAAGAAGGCATGCTCGTCGAAATCGACGCTTGCGTCAGCGACGAGATCGAATCCGGCCGTGAAAGAATCGGTCATGGGTGTGTTGATGCTGAACATGCCCAGGCTGATGTTGAAGCTGTTGAGCGAGATCGTGTGAAAATCGGAGCCGTTCCATTCGCGCACGGCCTTGAGCACGTTGAAGCCGATGCGTGTGCCGGGGTCGAACCCGTCACCGAACGGCCCGAGGAAGCCGGGGTCATCGGTGAAAATGACGCCGCCCTGATCGATCAGTTCGCCCGCAAAGACACGCTCGGGGAAGACGGCGGAGCCGTCGTCGTCATCTCCAAGCCCGGTCATGAGCACGCCGTTGAAATTGCCGACGGCGATATCGCCGTCATCTCCGGCCGATACGGGGGCCGATAGCAGAGCCGCCAGGCCGATGGTGCATGCGATACGAGTCATCATGATCACTCTCCTTTGATTTTACCTGAATAAACTTGGCATGAATGTGTGCTTATTTCATACGACAAATACATCTCTTTCGCTCGCATCGTGTGCGAGCATGGCATTACGAGCACGGAGTAACAAACAGATCGAGGAAATAGAAGAAATCCGTGGCATCCACGACGCCGTCGGGCACGCCGTAATCAGGTGCGTTGGGGTCGCTTGACCCGGTGAGATCGGCAACTGCCGCATTCCCCGCGACGAACTGGTCTAGGAAGTAGAAAAAGTCGGCGGCGTCGACCGCGCCGTCGGGCACGCCGTAATCGGGTGCATCGGGGTCGCTGGCGCCAGTCAGGTCTGCGGGGCAGGTCGGGTCGAGATATGTTCGCACCACCCACTGCATGGCTTCGCCGAGGTCGTATCCGGAACCGGGTTGTTCGAAAATGATCCAGTACGGATCGCTGGTTCCCAGGCCCCGGTCGCCGGACATATCGAGTTCCAAAAGGTAAAGCCCGGGTTGCGCTGGGGCTTCGAGCGTGTAGCCGTAGTGGTTATGAAAATTGCCGCCGCTGGTGACCGAGACGCCGAACCCGGGAACCGGTGAGTCGTCGAGCGGCGTGAGAACAGGCCCAAGCGGGCCGAAGTTGATGCGGATGCGCTCTTGCGGGATCGTCGTGAAATCGGCACCGTTCCATGCTCGAAGCGCCTTGCGGATGCTGAAGGTCAGCCTGGTGCCCGCGGTAAAAGCACCCGGAATGCTGTCGTAGCCGGGGTCGTTGGTCCAGTTGGGTTGCTCGCCGAACTCCCCTGTGAAGATGCGTGCGGGAAAGACAGGGTCGACGGCATCGGGCGGCACAAGGCCGGTCATAATGCGCAGATCGCCATCGACGCCGAGAACGATGTCTCCGGGATGGAGCTGGGCCACCGAAGGCGCCGTGAATCCTGCGATCGAGAGCAGCGCGAGCACAGCGTGTTTGGGCATTGCGAGATCCTCCGCCTTCTCCGGCGGGTGCCGGCGAAGGCCCGAAAAAAGTGAATTTCGAATGAGCGGGTCAGCCGCGATGACGGATGGGCCGTCGCGGCCAGACACGTGATGCCCGGATGCGCCTTAGGCGGGTCGCGGCAGCGTGCGGAAACGCTTCCGCACGCTGCGCCAGACTATCTGGCCACTTCGGGGTAGAAGCGGTTGTCGAGGTAGGTTCGATAGACATTGCGGAAACGAAGCGTTTCGGCGTGTCCATCAAGGAAGCCGTAGTTGGCTGTTCCGCCGGCGTTGCGGGCAGGTCCGCCCCACGCGTTGAGTTCCATTTCCCTTGCGGCGACGCCGGGAGCATTGTCCGGCCCGGCATCCGACCAGCCCTCGGCATGGACGTGGTCGCTCCGGGCGAATGAGCTGCCGTCGTGGCCTTCAGTCATCAGAAGGAAGTGCACCGTCGCAAACGGGCGCGGGATCCTGGCGATGTCGTCGTAGCGGTCACGCTCCATGAACTCGCGGGGCGGGTGCTTGGAGCGGGTGACATAGTTGTTGAGTCCGTAGCTGGTCCATCGGGCGATCGGTCGATCACGCGGGGGCGCGGCCGGATTGGCGGTGTAGG
Organism: Phycisphaeraceae bacterium; assembly: GCA_019636695.1. Classification (GTDB taxonomy): domain Bacteria; phylum Planctomycetota; class Phycisphaerae; order Phycisphaerales; family UBA1924; genus JADLCM01. Next base: position 178,873 of record JAHBXD010000002.1, on the reverse strand, counting down.
CCGAGAGATACTCTTTGAAGGTGTAGCCGTCGAAATCGCCGCCTTCTTCGGTGGCCCAGAACGGGCTGGTATCACCGGGAGAGCGGAGTACGACCTCGGCGCCCATGAAGTCGGCGAGCGCAACGGGCCAGCTTCGGCGAGGATCGCCGACGCCCCCGTGGGCAAGGCCGGCGTCGACAAAGCGTCCGTTGTTGGCATCGTAGTACATCGTGTGGGCCTGCTCGAGCGATTTGATGGCATGAAGGCACTTGAGCGTGCGCGCGGCCTGCCGCGCGCCGGCAAGGCCGGGAAGAAGGATGCCCAGAAGCAGCGCCACAATGGCGATGACGACAAGCAGTTCGATCAGCGTGAAAGCGCGATGCGCCACGGTCTGATCTCCGTGATGAGCCGATGTCGAAGTTCGGACGCAGCCCGAGCGATGAACACGCTCGACGGAATCTAGGCGTGCGCATGCAGGGGCACCCGGCATGGCGACACACCACCTGATGATGACTTGGGAGAATGGAACTCCGCGAGGCGCGGTTCACGCGGCGGGTGGGCCGCGGGGCATCGCCTGGACCGACGTCCGAAGCGCCGGGGCGATGGATGCAACCGGGACGAGAATAGACCGAGGCCCTTCGGGTAGGGCAAACTCGCCGACTTGGCCCGAGAACAAGATGGTCTGGCGTGCGGAGGCGAGCGCCAGACAGAGCGAGCAATCGTCTTCGTGGTCGGGATGTTCCGGTTGAGGAGGCGTGTCTCTGTCAGGATCGGCAGGTGCAGCGGGATGGCGGTGGCCTTCACCGTGGTGATGGTGGCCGCACCCTGCCGGATGATCCTGAACTTCTGAGGGCGAAACGTGCGGCGTGTGGCCGGCGTGGGCCGTCAGGCGGTGGATTGACGGCCCGGACCCGCCGAAGGCAAAGGCCGCGAGCAGTATGAGGCACCAGGTTTGGACGCACCCTCGGCGCATGGACACCCTTTTCTAGCGTGGAATACGACCGGGATCAATCCGGTGTTCCCGTTTCGGTCAAGGAAACCGTGCAGGGGGCCCGAGATTGGTCAATTTGGCGGCGGGCCTACCTTATAAGGGATGACTCAGGATTCCCTGCCGCCGCCGGTCAGGTTGAAGCTCGATGAACTGGTCGGCCAGTACGACCGACTCGATGCGCAGTTGCTCGATCCAGAGGTGATGCACGACCATCGCCGGGTTCGGGAACTGGCCATGCAGAAGGCGGTTTTGGAGCCGGTGGTGCGGGGGTATCGGCACTATCGCGCCTTGATCACCGAGGCCGAAGGGCTTCGCCAGACCGTGGCGTCGGGTGACGATCCGGAATTGGCGGAGTTAGCACGGGAGGAACTGCCGGTTCTTGAGGCTCGTGCGGCAGAGGAGATCGCCCGCGTGAAGAGTCGTCTCGTCACCGCGGAGGATGATCGTGTCGGATCGGTGATTCTTGAGGTGCGTGCCGGAACGGGGGGCGACGAGGCGACGCTCTGGGCGCGCGATCTGATCGAGATCTACACGCGGTATGCCGCAAAACGCGGGTGGAAGGTGGAAGTGCTCGAACTGACGGGCGAGCCGAGCGTGGGCGGGGTTCGTCATGCCGTGTTGAGCGTCGGCGGCGAGGCGGTCTGGACACAGCTCGGCTTTGAGGCGGGGGTGCACAGCGTCAAGCGTGTGCCTGCGACTGAGGCACAAGGGCGCATCCACACCAGCACCGCGACGGTGGCGGTGTTGCCCGAGCCGCAGGAAATCGAGGTGCGCATCGACTGGGAGAAGGATGTTCGCGAAGACCTGACCACCGCGCAAGGGCCGGGCGGACAGAATGTCAACAAGGTGGTGACGGCTTGTAAATTGCTGCATCTTCCTACGGGCATCGAGGTGCGGATGCAGGAGAGCAAGAGCCTTCAGCAGAATCGTGAAAAGGCACGGCGGCTGCTCCTGGCGAGGCTGTTCGAACTCGAGCGCCGAAAGGCCGAGGCCGCCCGTGCGGCCGAACGACGCGAGCAGATCGGCTCAGGTGAACGGAGTGAGAAAATCCGTGTATACCGCTATCAGGATGGGATCGTCGCCGACCAGCGGCTGGAAGAGAAGTTCGCTCTTCGCGATGTGTTGGCGGGAGAACTGGGGCCGTTGTTCGCCGCGTTGATCGAGCAGGAGACCAACCGGCGGCTCGCCGCGCTTTGACCATGAACGCAACGGCCGACATTGCCGTAGTTGGAGCCGGGGCGGCGGGCCTGATGGCGGCAATCCAGGCGGGGCGTGCATGCCGCGAACTGGGACATTCGGTGGACATCGCGGTTTTGGATGGGGCGAAAAAACCTGGTGCAAAAATTCTTGTGGCCGGGGGCGGTCGATGCAACGTCACGCATCATGCCGTGGACGAGACGGCGTACGCCGGGTCATCGCGCCATGCGATCAAGAAAGTACTTCGTGCGTTCGACGTGTCAGACACGGTCGATTTTTTCCGCGAACTCGGGGTTGAGCTGAAGCGAGAGCCGACCGGCAAGATCTTTCCGACCACCGACGATGCGCGCACCGTGCTGGATGCCTTGCTCGGGGCCTGTCGCAGCGCTGGTGTGCGGTTGGTGCATCCGTGGCGTGTGGAAAGTGTTGAGCGCTCGGCGGGCGGCTTCATCCTGCGGCGAGATGGCGCGTCTGAGACGCTGGGCGAAGACCCGCACGCCGTAACCGCACGCCTGGTGATCCTCGCGACCGGTGGGATGGCGTTGCCTCGGTCAGGATCGGACGGACACGGGTATGCCCTCGCGAGGTCGCTTGGTCATGCCACGACCGAGCGCATCTTTCCGGCGCTGGTGCCCCTGGTGCTCGATGCCGCCTCTCCGCTTCGCGCGTTGTCGGGCGTTGCATGCACTGCCCGGCTCGAACTGCGGAGCGCAACCGGAAAGCGCCTGGTCAGTTTCACCAATGCGGTGTTGTGCACGCATTTTGGGCTTTCCGGCCCGGCGGTGCTTGATATCAGCCGCTATTGGTCCGATGCGCGGGCTTCGGCCCGATCGGGCGAACTGCCGCGGCTGGTTGTCTCGTGGCTGCCCGAGATGACGCCCGATGCGCTCGACACCGAACTGGCAGGGCTTGGGGCGGTATCGCCGGGTCGTTGGCTGGCTGCCCGCCTGCCGGAGCGCCTTGCGAGAACCATCTGCACGATCGCGGGGGTGGAAGCCTCGGCGCCTGGACATCAACTCACGCGAGACGCCCGGAAACGCCTCGTGGGAAACCTGTTGAATATGCCCCTTCCGGTTGTCGGTGATCGTGGGTTTACGCACGCGGAAGTCACCGGAGGGGGGATTCCGCTCACCGAAGTGCACCTCGACACGATGGCATCGCGCATGTGCCCGGGGCTTCTCCTCTGCGGCGAGATCCTGGATGTTGACGGCCGGATCGGGGGATTCAATTTTCAGTGGGCGTGGGCAAGCGGGTTCGTCGCCGGTCGAGGCGCTGCTCGAATGCTTGGTGCCGGGCCAGCCTGATCTGCGATACGCTTTGGTGTGCACGAAGCGCCGGTCATCGCGTGGGTATCCGAATGCGCGCTTCGGGTTGCCTTTGCCCGGGCCGATCCGGATCACCTGTACGCGGTTGCAGCGGCGATTTCGCAAACCAGGCTCGCCGGTCTGATGGATGTCATCCCGGCGAGCGAATCCATGCTGTTGGTGTTCGACCCGGCCTTGCTCGACCCAGCGCGCATCGAAGACAGGCTTCGTGCTGTGCTGGCCTTTGATGCGGCTCACCAGTCGTCGGAGAGGCGCGAAATTATGATTCCGTTCTGCGTGTGCAAAGGTTGCGCGCCAGACCTGACCGCGGTGGCATCTCACGCGGGCTGTTCAGCCGATGAACTTCTCGCACGTTTCACCGAGCCGACGTATCAAGTCGGCTTTCTCGGGTTTGCACCGGGGTTCGCCTATCTTCGTGGGTTGCCCGAATCGCTCGCGATTCCGAGACGCGCTACGCCCCGGATCCGTGTCGAGGCTGGGAGCGTGGCGATCGGGGGCGGCTACGCAGGAATCTATCCCGGACCGATGCCCGGCGGGTGGTGGATCATCGGTCGCACGTCGCTCGTTTTGTTCGACCCTGACCGGACTTGCCCGGCGATGTTGCGTCCCGGCGATCACATCCGCTTTGAACCCGGGTTGCGCAGTCGCCCGGGCGTCTGTGACAGGGCTTCGGCATGAACACGGTGCGGATACTCCATCCCGGACCCATGACCACGGTACAGGATCTCGGCCGAGCCGGGCTTGCCGATATCGGCGTGGCGCGATCGGGGGCTGCCGATCGGTGTTCGCTCCGATTAGGCAACCGACTCGTCGGAAACCCCGACGACACAGCCGGGCTTGAAATGGCCATCTCCGGGGCAAAGGTGAACTTCGAGTACGCCGCGCAGATTGTGCTTGCGGGTGAAACTTCGGCAGTGCTGACCGAGTGCCGCGGCGAGCCGCGATTGCTCGCATCGTGGCAACCTGCCACGCTTGCGCCCGGTGCGAGTGTGGACATCGGCCGCATCAGCGCCGGGATGCGTGCGTATCTCTGCATCGCCGGAGGGGTGCAGACGCCGAGAGTGCTCGGAGCGCGAGCCACCCATTGTCCATCGGGGCTTGGCGGGCTTGCCGGCCGGCCATTGCGAACCGGCGACAGCCTGCCGTGTGGCTTGATCGACGACGCGAGACAGGCGCACATCGTCGATGTGCGTGCAATTCGTGCTTTTACGGAGCGATGGGTATACCGCACGGTTATTCGTCTTGTGCCCGGTCCCCACGCCGGGCTTGTTTCGCGAGTGTTCTGGGAACAGCTGACGACTTCTCGATGGAAAGTCAGTGATCAGGCCGACCGTGTCGGGCTTCGACTCAACGGCCCGCAGCTGCCGCTGCCGACCATCGGGAACATGCCGAGCGAAGCGATGCCGCCGGGCGCAATGCAGATTGCGGGCGATGGTCGGCCGATCGTGCTGGGTGTCGATGGGCCGACCACGGGCGGGTATCCCGCGCCTGCGTGCGTGGTGCGTGCCGATGAAGCAGCGATCGGGCAACTGGCGTTACGCACCGAGGTGCGCTTTGTGCTGGTCACGCACGCAGCGGCCCGAGAGCAGTACGCCTTGCGTGAAAGCGAGTTCTCCGCGCTTGCCGACGTATGCGGCGGTTGACGCATCGAGGGGGTTGTCTGCGTAAGGGTGTCTTGTCGGTCTGGTCAAGGCATCCATCCATTCTGAAGTTACGAGCTTTGCGAACCGCCGAAACGGTCGCGTGCTCTGCGTTTGGCTGCGAGTAGGCCACCCTCGCCGGGTGCTGTGGTATCGGGTGGCGATTGTTCCGGCGCGGGTGGCGGGGGGGTCGGTGCAGGCGACGCGGGTGCTTGCTGCATGGTGAGAGCGGAGGGATCGGCGGCGGGCTGCTCCGTTGGGCTTTCCAACGTCGGCACCGCGGTGCGCTGCCGGGCAGCGCGAACAGCCGCCAAGCGTCCTTGCGTTCGACGGGCGAGTTCTTCCTCGTTTGCGCGTGCGGCGTCTTCCGGGCCGAGAGCCGTCTGAGATTGAGTTCGTTCGGACTTGCCGCGACCCAGCCTTCCCAGGGCGGCCAGCACTTCGCGGCTGCGATCGCGAACGGCTTCAAGGGCTTCACGTTTCAGGTCGACGCCGAATTGGCGCGAGACGAGTCGATCCCACGCGATGCGGCGCGTACCGATGTCGAGCATGAGGACAATGAGCGTCCAGATCATCAGGCTGCGCCAAAGCGGTTCGACAGCCCGGCGAGGCGTGAGGCCGGTTCGGTCAAAAAGGCGCGATGCCGCGGGAGCATCGAGTGACAGCACGCGCCCCCCCGTGATCTGGGCGATCTGTTCGAGGAGCGCAGGATCGGAACGCAGCACGCGCAATTCCGCGCTGCGAGGGGCAGAACTGCCGCCGATGACCGGGGCCAGCCGATCGGCGCCGGCCTGCGGCTTGACGATGGCGATGTAATTCCCTTGCTCGTCGGCGGGCACGTGGCCTTCATACACCCCGGGTCCGGTCTGCGAAAGGGTAAGGTCGATCGTCTGTCCGGAAGGGAGGTGCACCGTCGTAGGCAGGTCGAGAAGGTCGACAGGTCGCCCGCGGGCATCGGTGGCTTCGACACGGATTTCCAGCCGATCGTCTCGAATGGTTGTGAGCAGGTCGAACCCTTGCGTTGCGGTCGGTCGTGTCATGGCGCGGGCGAGATTGGTCCACAGGCGCTGATAGCCCGGCCATGCGAGCCACGGTGCGCTCCACTCGCCGTGGGCGTCGCTCGTGAATGCCGCGACCTGTCCGAGTTCGACATTCCAATGGGCGAGCACGGGCTCATTCTGGGGCGTCACCAGCAGCGTCTGGATGGTCGGCTCGCTTCGGGCTTGCGTGAGCACCAGCCCAAGCAGCGGCGGTGGGTTCGAAAGCCCTTCGAGCAGGGCCGAGGGGGGGCCGGCGAGCATCGGCGTGAAGGGTTGCTCGCGCACAAGGGGCTGGCGAATCACGCGCACCGTCGAAAGAAAAACACGAGGCAGCGTATTGGGATTGAGCACGTAGTGGAACGTGCCTCCGCCCGAGGTCGCGATGCGGTCCATCGTCTCGGGGTCGGCATCTTCGCCGATGGCGATGGTGCTGATGCGCACGCCCTCGGCACGCAGGCTCGCAGCGATGCCGGGCAGCGAGTCGGCACGCTGGCTGCGACCGTCTGAAAGTACGATGATGTGCTTTGATTTGGCTTCAACGTTCCGAAGCTGGCGGCCCGCTTCGCGCAGCGCGGGAGCCATGTTCGTGCCTCCGCCCGCGGGGATATTGAGCACACGCTGCACCACGGCCGGGCGGTCGGGGTTCAGCCCCAGTGGTACGAGCGTCTGCATATCGGAGTTGAAGATGATCACGCCAACGAGGTCGTTGCGATCGAGCGACTGAATCGCAAGCGCCGTCGATTCGTTGGCGATCTGCTGCTTGCTTCGCACGCTGCCGAATGCTGTGAAACTCATCGAGCCGGAGTTGTCGAGCACGAACATCACCGCGGCTTCGGGCGCGACTGCGCGCTCCGGAAGGTCGAGCCGAACCGGGAGAATCGGTTCGATCGCGCTGCCCTTCCATCCCCCCGCGCCGAACGAATCGAACCCGCCGACCATCACCAGTCCGCCCCCCAGATCGCGCACGTGCGCGACCAGAAGATCATGCTGCTGGGTCGTCAGGGCGTCGGCAGGGACATTCTGCAGAATAACCAGGTCGTAACTCTGGAGGGTGAGCAGGTTTGTCGGCGCGCCATCAGCGCTCACCAGCGAAACATCAATGCCCGAGCGTTCCAGCACACGGGCAAGTGTTGCCCCGCGCCCGTCGGATACGCCGCCTCCGACACCGTCGATGATCAACACCCGACCGCGACCCGGCGTCAGGGTGAAGGCGTCGCCCCGGTTGTTCACCAGCAACGTGTCGCCCGAAAAACCCGTGCCGTCGGGCAATGGGTCAGGTTCGTAGATCGCTTCGAAGCGGTGGATGCGCCCACCCGGCAACGCCAGTTCGATCAGTTCCGTCGTGAGGCCCTCGGAAAGCTCCACCCTTCGGCCGGTACCGGGGGCATCGCCGTTGATATCAAGTTCTTCACCTTCGCGAAGCAGACGCAGTGTTCCGCGAGAAGGGCCTGTCGCGTGAAGCGTTACGCGCACGACGATCGTCGATTCCGAAGCCGCTGATGGGGGAGCATCGACAGACTCGATCATCACTTCATCGCGAACGTGATACATCAACGGAACCACGTCGACACGCAACGCCTGATCCCCGCCGATCGACTCGGCCGCACGCAAGGCATCGCCGCGAGTCTCTACGCCGTCACTGAGCAGAACCAATCGAGCCGATGCTCCCGGCGGGGCCATCGCGGCGGCATATGTCAACGCCCCGGCGATGTCCGTGCCTTCTACCGGCGCATAGCTCCACGTGCGGTCGAGCACCTCGCCGACCGAAGGGGTTGCCACGGCGATGGTGCGCCCGTCGAAGACGACGATGCCCAGGGCGTCGTCGGGGCCTCGGTCGCGCGTGGCTTCTCGCAACCAATGATGCAGCCGCTCGATCGGCGCTCGTACGCGGCCGTCCGGCAGGTCTTCGGAATCGAGAAAACGCTGCACAGATTCCGAAATATCGACAACTGCAATCACGGCGAGCCGCTCAGAGCGTTTGACGACACTGACACCGGCCAACATGCCGGCCAGAAGGGCGATCAAGAGCGACCGGAGCACAATCGCACTCCATCGTCGCGCGGTGCTCATCGCCGCGAACCATCGCCACGCGAGAACGCCTAAGGGAATCGCCAGAGCGATCGCCGCGAACCACCAGGGTTGTTCGACGGAGACGCCCATGCCGGTGTCACTCCTGTACGGCCCTGCCCGAAATTATTCCCCACCTGATTGGGGGGCATCGGCCTCAAGACGACGGTAGACCCTTCGAAGCAGTGTGTTGAATCGCCCAGGCACCATCTGCTGCTCGATCGCACGCTCTGCTCCGCGTGCTGCTTCCTGCACGCCTTGGGCGATGCCTGGCGCTCGTGACGCACCGTCGACAATTGGGGCGTCGTCGTACCACTCTGCAAGGACGCGCTCGCGGACACCCTCATCTGACGGCGGTCGCACATCGACCACATCGGTCGGCGTCCGAGGCGATGGTTCGCGGACCTCTCGCGGCGGCAGGCGAGGGCCGGTGGGCGACCCATCTGGTGTCTCGCCCGTCGGTCGTGTGATCTGTTCTTGAAGCCTGCGAGCATCTTCACGCAGATCACGGGTCGCCTGTTCGCGCTCACGCATACGCCGGATCGTCTCTCGCAACGAAGCCGGTGGTGGAGTATCACCCCGGCCTTCCCCCGGAGCACCTTCGGGCCGTGCAGCGTCATCCTGGTGCACCGACTGCGTGCCATCACTCGCCTCGCCCTGGCCATCCGTGGTCACGGGCTGTGCACCTTCGCCTTCAGATACCGGCGATGTGTCGTCCATTGAGCCGCCGGCGGGAATTCGCCGCTCTTCCAAATGCTGTCCCGGTTGCGCACCTGGTTGTTCCCCGGGCTGGTCTCCGGGTTTCTGGCCCGGTTGTTCCCCGGGTTGCTGGCCGGGTTGGTCTCCGGGCTTCTGTCCCGGTTGTTCCCCGGGTTGTTGGCCGGGCTGGTCTCCGGGTTTCTGGCCCGGTTGTTCCCCGGGTTGTTGGCCGGGTTGGTCTCCGGGTATCTGTCCCGGTTGTTCCCCGGGTTGCTGGCCGGGTTGGTCTCCGGGTTTCTGTCCCGGTTGTTCCCCGGGTTGTTGGCCGGGTTGGTCTCCGGGTTTCTGTCCCGGTTGTTCCCCGGGTTGCTGGCCGGGTTGGTCTCCGGGTTTCTGTCCCGGTTGTTCCCCGGGTTGCTGGCCGGGTTGGTCTCCGGGCTTCTGTCCCGGTTGTTCCCCGGGTTGTTGGCCGGGTTGGTCTCCGGGTTTCTGCCCTGGTTGTTCGTCTGGTTGTTCAAGAGGCTTTCCTTCTGATGCAGGATCAGGAGTCCTCTCAGGATCAGAAGGGGTTTCGGGGCGCTTGCGGGCGTCGTCTGCCGCACGTTTGAGGGCGTCTTGAAGTTGTCTGCGCTGCTCATCGGCGGCTTGGCGAGCTCGTTCTTGCTGAAGTTGGTCAGCGATTCTGTCGGCGACACGCTGCGCTGTGTCAGGGGAGACACCGTGTTCCTCAAGGGCTTGCGCGATCTCTTCCGGGTCGGCGTTTTGCGCCAGTTGTTCAGCCTTGTCACGGGGTATTCCGCGACGTTCGAGATCGTCTGCGGCGGTGGGAGTCTGGCGAGCAGCACCACCACTTTCGGGTGGTGTTGTGTCAGTCTGATCAAGACCTCCCTCAGAATCGGGGGGTGTGCTGGTCGAAGTTTCGGAAACAGGTTCCGTGGATGTTTCTGACGTGTCGGCGAGTTGTCGGGCGAGATCTTCCAGCCGCTCAGCAATTCGAGACCGGTCTTCTTCGGGAAGGTGTTGAAGGGCTTCTTCAAGGCGCTCGGCGGCTTGTTCAGCCGCTGCAAAATCTCCGGATTGCAGGGCCTTGATAAAATCCCCTATTTCGGGGGTGCTTGGTTCGGATTCGTTGTCTTGGATGCGCGTTGCGAGTGTGTCGCGGAGCGTGTCGATCTCCCGCTCCCATGCATCGGCCCGCCGGTGCGCTTTCTCGGCGAGGGCATCGGCAATCCGGGCTGCACGGGCTTCGGCTTCGTCTCCGTCGATCGCGCGGCGTGCGAGTTGCGATTCCAGCTCTTCGAGCGCGCGAGCCTGCTCGGGTGTCACCAAGTCGGCAAGCGGAGACGGCTGTTCGGACTGACGAACCAGCGACGTGACTTCCTGTAGGATGCGCTGGGCCTGTTCGGCGGCGGCGATCTGGGCCGCCGTTGCCGGCGCTTGTTCGCCTTTCTGCCAACTGACCCAGGGCACGAAGAGGCTGATGCTGACCGCCGCAAGTGAGGTGATCGGCCATGCGATCCATGTGCGAGGCCACATTACGGGCGCCGCGCGGGCGATACGCACATTCGCGGCGGCTTCTTCGGCCTGAAGAACAGTCCAGGCGGCGAAGGGGTCTGTGTCTGCCCGCGGCGCGATGGCCATGGCCGATGAGAGTTGGTCTTTCAGTTGGTGGGAAGTGTCGATATGCCGGGCAGCGTTGATGAGCGTCTGACGGCGAAAGAGGGAGGCAAGTGCGCCGAGGGCGGCCCCGGCACCGAGCGTGACACCGAGTGCGACGGGCCAGCCGAGCTGCCAGCCGACCACTTTATCCGTAATGATGAGAGCCAGACCTGCGGCAGCACCCGCCGCTAAGCCAAGGCCGGTCAAGCGGACGGCGGAGGCGATGCGCATGCGGGCGGCGACGCGAAGCGCGGCGCTTCGCGTGCGAGGGCAGGGGGTTTGTGGGGGGGCTTTGGTGATACTGGTGTCTCCCGGGTCATCAGATCATACGAACGGGAGGGTCAGCGGGATCAGGGGTTGATACGTTCGCGTGATGAACGTGAGGCAGCCATGCGTTGCGGAGGTGGGTGCAGCCTGCGGGTGCTTCGTGAGGATCGTTTGATCTCGTCATATTGAGGCGGAAGCGAATCGCGCAGCGAATGGCTGTGCTATTGCCCGGCATGTTGCATGGCGAAATCGACGGCGGCCTTGGCGATGCCGTCGAGCATGTTCTGCTGCACCATGGTGATGAACTCGGTGCTCGTGTGCCGCGAATAAAAGAGGTGGGGGACGATTCGTCCGGCGGGGTCGCGTTCGAGCCAAAGGACATAGCCGACCTTGGGGGTGCGTGCCAGCCACTGGCCGAGGTCGTCTTCGATGGTGTCGGTTTCGAGCGGGCGCACGCCGCGGAGATAGCGTACTTCGGAGAGCCAGTCGGTGAGCGCATCGGCGTGTGTGATTGAGCGGGCGAACGGGCTGCCGACCACTTCGAAGCCCTGGGCGGCAAGTTGGCCTTCGAGCATACCGATGAGGTTGCGGTCGGCCGAACTGAGCGCTTCTGCGCCGACATCGGGGATCATGAGCACGATACGGTCTTCGCTGGTGCTGACAAGAAACTGGGCCGCACCGGCAGCACCAAGAACTGCCAACCCGGGGAGGAGCGTTCCCGGGGCGCCGGCAATGCCCGGGGCGCGTTCGGCGGGTGCATCCGGCGTCGGCAAGGGCGGTGCTTCAGAGGGAGGGGGCGCCGGCGGGAGCGCCGGATCGGGTGTATTGGGTGTGACGGTCTGTGTGTGCTGGGTCGGCAGTGAGGTCGAAATGCGAGCGTTTTTCGAAAGCCGATGCACGGTTATGCCACCGACAACGCCTGCCGCGGCGAGGAGTGCGATTGCGAGGCCGAACCGCCCACCCGTGGGTGAAGACGAGGGGGCGGGGGTGCGTCGGCGAGCGCGGGCGCGCTGGCGCATTTCGTGCGCGCGGGCGCGCGCGGAGGCGAGTTGTTCTGAAGCCGGTCGGCGCGGCGCATCGGGGTCGCGTGTTCCGTCTCGAGGGCGAGACTTGCCAGAGTCACCGGCGCGACGGCCGGAATTTCGGCCCGCCTGGACAGCGCCGAGGACAATTTCTACAGGGCCGAGTTTCCAGGATTTTGATCCGGAGGGGACGTTGACCTTGATCTCTTCAATATCAAGAACTTCGTAACGTCCCTTCCACCAGTCGGTGACCCGAAGGCGCGGGCGTGATCGCACGCGCGCAGCGCCGGGTGCCGCGGCTGCAGCGCTGCTAGAGCCTGAATCCGGAGCGGATGCATGGCCGGCGGCGGTTCTGGCGCGCACTGCGGCGAGGTCGAATTCATCAGCGGGCGGTTCTTGGGGGAGGGCGCCCCCGGCGACACTGGGGAGCGCCACGGGTTTGACGGCGAAGGGGTCAGCAGCATCAAGCACGACGCGCAAGTCGGCAAGGAAGGCCGCGGCAGAGGGGTAGCGTTTGTCGTAGTCGGTCATGGAGCGCCGGACGATCCAGCGCAGGGCGTCGGGGCACCGACGTGTGATCTGGCTCAGGCCGCCGTGGGCGGGGAAGTTGTTTTCGATGACGCTGTAAAGCACCGCGCCTGCGGCGTAGAGATCGAATCGTGCACCATCGACCTCGTGCACTTTGACGCCCTTGAGGGCCATGCGCACCATCTCCGGATCACGGAAATACTCGGTGCCGTGGGTGGTCAGGGTCATGGCGCTGCGCAACGGGGTGACCAGCCCGAAATCGACGAGGTGTGCGCGTTCGCGATCGACGATGATATTGTCGGGTTTGACATCTTTGTGCCACAGCCCGCCTCGGTGGTAGGTATCGAGGGTGCCGAGCAGTTCGGCGACATGCCCGAGGGCAAGACGAAGGTGCTGATCGTCCAGGCCATCGGGGCCGCTTTCGGCGTGAAGCCTCTGCGTGAGGAGCGAAAGGCTCTCGCCAGGCACAAACCTCATGACGTAGTAAAACCGTTCGTCGGTCAGTTCATGGTCGAGTACGAGGCCGAGTTTGCGTGCGGCGTCGAGCGAACGACTCTCGCGGACGATCTGCGGAAGGCTCGAACCGTCTTTCAGGCTGAAAGCCTTGATGACGACCTGGCCGACCTCGCCGTAGCCTTGTCGCAGAAAGCCCGCACGGCGGATCTCGTCCGGCTCGGCAACATAAAGCTTGCCGCCCGAGCCTCCACCGGCGAGTGAGCCGACGATGGTGTAGCCGTCGAACTGGCCGATGCGCCCTGCGGGTTTGTCTTTCCCCGGCGCGGCCTTGACGACCTCTGGAAGGCGCTTCTCAAGCCCTTCGACAAGGGGTGAGAGACTCAGGGCCTTGAGCAGGTGGCCGATGGTGCATCGGTAGAAAGCGCCCGCCGCGGCTTTGAGTTCACTCTGGATGGCCCGGCCGTAGTGGCTTGCCGCACTCCAACGGCCGAGGGCGACGGCGAAGCATGTCAGGGGCACAAGCACAACGGCGGTGAGGATGGCGCCGACGAGGCGGAGCGAATCCAACACGACCCCGGCGATAAACCCGGTGATCCGCGACAGGATGATGCCGATGATTCTGAACATGGGCACCAGAACCGCCATGAAGAGCAGACTGAGTATCGCCAGGACGAGCAGAATGCCCGCGGCAGCAAGCAATCCTTTGATGGGGTCCATCGATACGGCCCTCGGTCAGGCCCCGCTGACCGAGGCCTTGTCCCGCGCCCTCAAATCCATGTGCTTGTGATATACCTCCGCGAGGCAATCATCGAATTCAACGTCATCAGCGCGATCGGAAGAGGCATTGGGAAATACGCTCAAGCCGTTCCGCTGCGCTTCGCTGATTTCCTCTTCGGTGAAACTGTATGTGGAAATGACTTCGGCGAGGCGTCGGCGCAGGGCATCGCGCACCTTGGCCAGGCGACGGCTGACGGTCGGTTCGCTGATGCCCAGTGAAGCGGCGACATCCTTGCCGCTGAGGCCGTCGAAGACGCGCATGCGGTAGATCGAAAAATCGGTGAAGTCGGATTCTTTTTCGACCAGGCGGATCGCGGCCTCGCATTTGGCGCGGAAGACGGCGGATTCGTATTCCTGATCAACGGGGATATCGCGGGAGGCGAGCATCCAGCCTTCATCAAACTCACCCTTGCTTTTGCCGGCGCCGCGTTTGAGGGCCATGCGGCGGTCCATTTCGTCACCGAGGACATGCTTGGCAATGGCCAGGAGCCATGTGCTGAAGCGCGCGCCGCGCCCGGGGTCAAACCTGTGGAGAGAATCGCTGAGCGCGGCCAGGGTTTCCTGGCTGAGATCGCGAACGGTTTCCGGGCCGATTCGCCCGCGGCCCCACTTGGTCAGTTGGGCTCGCAGCACGGGGCCGAAAGTTTCCCAAAGCTCAAACCAGGCGGATTCGTCTCTGGCTCGAAGTCTGGCGATGAAGCTCGTCGTCAGCGTGTTGAGCATCCCGCACCCTTTCCCCGCAAGGTTCGCCCTTCGTACGCCGGCGACCCGGGCGTTCCGCCGCATTGATCGGTGTTCGCGTGCGGGGGTTTCACTCCAGACAGAATGGTAGAAGGGCGGCCGGCCCGGGGGTGAGGATCGTGTGAAATCGGGCAAGTGCGACTCCCAACACCCTTCCAATCGCGGAGATGACAATCACCCTGTGACGCGGGCCTCGGCCGATGGTCGATCGCCTGCAGGAGGTCGTGTGCATGTGTGGAATAGCCAAGACACTGATTCGAGTCGGGTTGATCACGGCGGTGGTGGGCGGAACGGTAGTGGTGTTCGCCGGACCGCATCGCGTGCGCGCCCTGGTGCAGCAGGCACGCTCGGACATCCACGCCAGAATCGATGCGGCGATTGATGATCCGGCGGCGCTGCGAGCGCAGTTGAAGGATCTGGAGGCCCAGTATCCCAAGCGCCTGGCCGAAGTGCGGCGAGATCTCGACGAGGTGCAGGGCCAGATTGCCCAGCTCGAGCGGGAGGCGCAGGTCAGCCGGCGCGTGGTCGCCCTGGCCGAGACGGATCTGACGGAGTTGCAGACGCTGCTTGCCCGTGCCGATGAGCATCGCCAGACAGGCCAGGCGACGGTGGTTCGAGTGAAGTTCGAGGATCAGGTGCTTACACCGAAACAGGCTTATGCGCGGGCCGGATCGATCACGCAGGTGCGGGATGCCTATCAGAACCGCGCCGGTGAAATTGAGAAGGACCTCGGGTATCTCCGCCAGCAGGAGCAGCGGCTGAGCGATGTGCTCGTGCAACTCGACACCGAGCACGCAGAGTTTCAGGCGCAGCTCTGGCAGCTTGATCGCCAGGTTGATGCGATCAGCCGGAACGAACGTCTGATTGCCATCATGGAGAAGCGCGAAGCCCGCATCGCCGAACACAGCCGCTACGAGGGCGTGAGCCTCGATCGGCTGCGCGGGCGGTTGGCGTCGATCCGTTCAGGACAGGAATCAAGGCTTGACCGGCTTGCCGGGTCGCTGGCGACGCGGTCGTACGAAGATCGGGCACGGCTCGACGCCGCACGCGAAACCAACGGCTATGCCCCTCTGATCGAACTGGATAGCCCCGTGATTATCGACTCGTCGTCTGATCAGGAACTGCGGCCCGCCAGACGGCTGGCTTCGCGCCCGAACTGACGCGATTTTCACCCCCACATGCGGCGGGGGAGCGCCCCCTGGGTGCTTTCCTCGACGCATCCCTCACCGCCGCCGGAGCGCCTTGCTGGCGTTCCGGCGGTCTTTGCCTGGCCGATGGCATTATGGGACGGAAGTGAAAAGCAGACTGGCGTAAAGGTCTGGCGGACGATACGCTTGGTCGCGTTCTCGTCAGTTCTCGGACCGCATTACCGGAGAGGTCCGCCTCGTGCTGCTTGACCGTTTCATGGGCCTGTTCAGCGTGGACATGGGTATCGACCTGGGGACGTGCAACACCCTGGTCGCTGTCCGTGGGCAGGGCATCGTGTTGAACGAGCCGAGCGTGGTCGCGGTGCGCAAGGGCACCAACCAGGTGCTCAAGGGCGGGCAGGCGGTGGGGTGGATGGCCAAGGAGATGCTCGGCCGCACGCCGGGTTCGATTTCGGCGATTCGCCCTCTGAAAGACGGCGTCATCAGCGATTTTGAGATTACCGAGAAAATGCTCGGCTATTTCATTCGCAAGGTCAACGGTCGGGGCAAGATCGTCGGTCCGCGGGTGGTTATCAGCGTGCCCAGCGGAATCACGGCCGTAGAAAAGCGCGCGGTATTCGACTCGGCCGAGCGTGCGGGCGCGCGGCGGACCTACCTGGTTGAAGAGCCGATCGCTGCGGCAATCGGGGCCGGGTTGCCCTTTGCTGACCCGACGGCGAGCATGATCGTGGACATCGGGGGCGGGACGACCGAGGTGGCCATTCTCTCGCTGGGCGATATCGCCGAGTGTGAGAGCGTTCGTGTCGCGGGCGACGACATGGACGAAGCGATCATGAACCACCTGAAACGGACGTACAACCTGATGATCGGCGAGCAGACCGCCGAGCGCATCAAGATCGAGGCCGGTTCGGCCTTCAATCTGGGTGATGAGGTCGAGATGGAGGTCCGCGGGCGTGACATGATCAGCGGGCTGCCTCGGCGGACGCTGATTTCCAGCGGCGAGATTCGCGAAGCGCTTCAGGAGCCGGTGAATGCCATCGTGGATGCGATTACGCGAACGCTCGAGCGTGCAGCGCCGGAACTGGCCGCGGATCTTGTCGAGAACGGGATCACGATGGCCGGGGGCGGGTCGCTGCTTAAGGGGCTGACGAACGTGATCGAGAAGGCCACCGGCCTGCCGACACGGCTGGCGGATGATCCGTTGACGTGCGTGGCGCGCGGCACGGCGATCTACCTCGAACACATCGAGGAATGGAAGCTGACGCTTGACAGCGACATGCATGTCTGAGCCGCCAAGGCGTTGACACTCCGTGCCGAAACTGCGAATACGAAGGGCCGGCGTCAGATGCCCGGGGCGGGCACCTGCTCGCGACGGGCGCCGAGCTGGCTGAACTTCCGCAGATACTCCATGCAGACGGCGACGAAGGTGGAATGACTCCACGTCAGTGGGCTGACGCTGATCGGCTGCCCGTTGTGCGGGTTGAACTGTTCGGCGAGCACACCGCTCGGCTCGGCCCGGCGAACGGCCCACTCGATCAGGGGCAGGGCCTGCTTGAGTTCGTCGAGGGTTCGCGCGCGGGCGACCAGATATTGCGCCTGCCAGAGCGTACAGATGACCCACGGGTTGCCGGGCACATTCTGGATGTCGTTGCGCTCGATCTGCTGATAATAGTCGCGCTCGTATCGCGCGCAGCCGCCCACGGGCGTCTTGACCCACAGGCGTTCGCGGAGGCTTTCCATCTCGGAAGCGACACGCGGATCATCGGCTTCCAGCGCACCGAAGGCGAAAATGGCGAAGTTGGCGCTGTCTCGCGTCATGTCGAGGCGATAGGTGCCGTCATCCAGCGGCACGGCCAGGCGCGCAAACCGACGCAGTTCCGGGTGCCACAGATGCCGGCGCAGCGCGCCGCGCATGCGTTCGCCCGCCTCACGGAAGGCCGCCGCACGATCCGGCTCGCCGAAGTCTCCGGCGAAGGCCGCCGCGGCGAAGAGCGCCCCGATGGTGGCGGCGACGGTGAAGGTATGAATGCCTCTGCGTTCTTCCCAGAGATCCCAACTCGGCTTGGGCAACCCGTGATGATCGCGATACCGGAGCATCCATTCTGCCGAACGGGCGATCAGCGGTTCGTACAGCGGCTTGATGAACTCGACATCGCGGAAGGCTTCAAAGTGCTTGCGCAAGGCCCAGAGGACGAGGCTGGTTTCATCCTGCTGGATCGGGAGCACCCGCTGCCCGTCGAGCATCCAGGGGTGCCAACTGCTGGCCAGGTTGCCCGTAGGCGAATATTTGTGCAGGAAGTATCCCTCGGGTTCGATGCACCGCGCGCAGAACCGGAAGAATGACCGGCTGAGTTCGCTTTGCCCGGTCAGGATCAGGGCATAAGCGACCAGCGCCCCGTCACGCATCCAGCAGTAGGAATAGTGGTCGCCGCCGAACTGCGTCACGTCGCTGTCGTTGGCCGCGACGATCGCGCCGCCGTTGTCGATCTGTGTCCGCATGACCAGTTGCGAGCGATAAAAGAGATCGCGGATCGGCTCGGGCAGGGGCGAAGTGTCAAAAGGCTCTTTGCGGCACCAGAGTCGCCAATACGCTTCGGTCCGGCTCATCATGCGATCGGGGCCGGTTTCAAGGATGCGATGGTTGAGTTCCTTGATGTCTCGGAACGACTGGCCGCACGCGATCCAGAAGTGCACGGTTGCCTGGCCGTCCGGGGGCACTTGGAGGTTGAACCCCACCGTGGCATCCACCGATCCCTGGCTGATGGCATTGCGACCGAGCTGGCCGTCTTCGGCATCGCGCCAGGTGCCCTCGGCCCCGCCGACGCGCTTGGTGCCGATGGCCCAATGATCAATGCCCCGCTTGTGGGCGTCGCTGGCGTTGAGGAGGAAGTAATTGTCCTGCTTGTACAGCACCACCCCGCTGGTCACCGGGTCATAGTTGGCCGTGTCGCCGACGGCGGTCTCGGCGATGGAGAAATCGACATGCATAAAGAGGCGAACGTCACGCGCACGCCTGGAAAGATCGTGCACGACGAACTTGCGGAAATAGACGGGGCAATGCGAATCGACCACATCGTGGCAGATAATCTCCAGCCCCAGGGTCTCGTTGACCAGCCGAACATCGGTCACGAGCGTGTCGGCTTTATACCGCAGTTCGCGCTTCCAACTGTCTTCCTCGATCCAGGCGAAGCGGCCGTCAGCCCAGACACCGAAGCGCTGCACGTGCCCTGCGGTGTGGTTATACCGACCGACGCGCGGGTAATAGACATCCCGAATCCGATAGAGTCGATCGAAGGTGATGAGCAGTTCGCCGTTGCCGACTGGTATGTCTCTGGGCATGAAGCAGTCCGTACAGAGGGGGGAGGCCGCACGACAGCCCGTCGGGCGGCGCCGGGGAAAACCCCGGCTTCCCGCCGGGTTCGTGGTCTCAGAGTATCGGGCGTTCGGCCATGCGGGCCGAGCGTTGTGGGCGGAAGATCATTCCCTTGGTGCGCTGGCCGGGCGTGAAACCACGATCACGCTTGGCGTCTCGGTGGAGATCGGGTATTCTGCCCCTGATCGGGGGCAGAGGGGGGCGCACGTCGAGAGTTCTCGGCGGCGTCCCAAATCGGGAGCCGGCTCGGGGGGGTGACCCCGAGGGGCATCCACGTTGCGGCACTCGGCTTGGGGTGGTGCATGACCAGACGCATCGGCTCGTATCGCGCTTTCACGTTGATCGAACTGCTGGTGGTGATCGCGCTCGTAGCGCTTTTGCTGGCGTTGCTGCTGCCAGCGCTTCGCACGGCTCGGAACGCCGCACGCATGACGATTTCGATGAACAATGTTCGCGAGATCGTGAAGGGAACCCATATTTACCGCTCGGAATATAAGGACCTCTTTCCCATGCAGGCGAGTTCCGGTCCGCAGGCGCCGACGAACGAGTCGAGGCCGGCTTGGTGCACATGGAATTACGGCGGCAAAGGCGCAGACAGCTGGTGGATGATGAACCAGCGCACGTGGGACCACCCTGCTGCTCGACGACCGCTCAATCAGATTTTGTATCCCGAGATTTTCGCGACGTTTCGAGATCCCGGGCCGCACCAGGTAGTTCATGCGCAGGAGGCAGAACGGACGGACAACGTCATGCCGGTATATCGGTCACCCGGCGATCGCGTGACCTATCAGCGCCTCACCCCGTATCCGCGACCGTATTTCGACCTCGAATACGGCAGTTATGAAGATGTCGGAACCAGTTACCACATGAATATGAAATGGTGGTACGGGTTACAGGTTGTCACAGGCTTCCGATTCGGAGACCGGCGGGGCGAGACAGGTTGGCAGTATGCCGATCGCATGATCCGGGAAGGCGCAAAGCGCATGGATCTCGCTGCGGGGTTTTCGCCGTCTAATTTTATGTGGATTCACGACCAGACAGGCGACATCGTTGCGCACGATCCTCAGCGCCGTTCATGGCGCGGCGAGTTTGATGAAATCAACAAGTCGGTGTCCGGTTTTCTGGATGGAAGCGTTCGATACGTCAAGATGGTCCCGGGTGCGATCAATGTCACCAGTGGCCCGGATCAATATCTCTTTCACTTCCCGCGACACAACGACCGTTGATCAAAGTCGGGATTTGATAGGGTCATAATATAATGTACATGCGATATTCTGCCATAATTGGGACGATTCTAATTTGTGGTGTTGCTCACGGTCAGTTATCTATAATTGCAAGTCTCAGTCAGGGCAGCACCCAGGCGTCTGGCGGTTATTCTGTTGGCAGTTTCTACGCGTGTTCGGCAGACCAAGATAACTTGGATATACTTAGCACGTATTTGGCGTCAGCATCAATTAGTTCCTATGACGAATTTGGTACAGGCGGGCAAGGTGAGTCTCAGGTTAGTTACACTAATCTGCTCAGTCCAGAAGCCCCCGATCGACGGGTGAAGGGCTACACCTTGATGGCGTAGGCGGCGACCTTCAACGCGGCCTCGGCGAAGAGGGTGTTCTCCTTCCGGCTCCGAAGGGCGTTTCCGCTGGTCCGTTTGATCCCGCTGTTGACGCTCTCGCACGTCCAGCGCCGTCCGTACTCCCTGACAGCGATCTGGAACGTGTTGCGGTACAGGCCGTTCACGCGGCCGTCGGCGCTCTTGACCGTCGTCGGGGCGTAGCTGGGCACGCCCCAGCCCTCCCAGTTGGCCTTGTGCCACGCCTCGCAGTCGAAGGCCCCGTCGCCCCAGAGCACCGTGGGCGTGCAGGTGTTCATCATCTTCCGACGCAGCGTCCAGGCCTGCTTCATGTCGTGCGACGGGCCCCAGTCGATCACCAGCGACACCGGGATCACCGTGGCGCAGAGCACCCCCAGCATCACCTTCACGAACCTGGTGCGTTTGCGTCCGGCCCTGGAAACAAAGTGCGCTGACGCGCTGGTGACCTCCAGCCCCGTGCCGTCGAGCGCCGCGTCCTGCGGGCGAGCCTTGCACACCGCACGCCCGATGCTCGCCAGCACGCCGTCGATCAGCGCGAGAATCTCGGGACGATCCGCGAACGCCTGGAGCGTGGTGAACCGCGGGACCTCCTCCAGCCCGATCGCCTCTCGCACCGATGGCATGAGGATCAGCAGCTCCTCGCACCGGCGGTACGTGCAGCCCATGTGGGCCTTGAGGATCAGGCAGGCGAACAACTGCGGCTGGGTGAACTTCTTGGGTGCGAACTTGTGCGCATGGTCGGCCATGTGCCGGCGTGCCAGACGCAGCGCCAGCTTGACCACCTTGACGATCTCCTGGTCGCCCGCCTCGCTGATCGGCTGCCCGAACAGCCCACGTTCACGCCGCCGCTTCGCCATGACGTACTGTTCGCACGCTTACACCCGTCGGTTGCGCTGGGTTCTGGACAAAGCAACACTAATCCAGACGGTTCAGATCTAGTTAGTATTGAATTGCACGGAGAGGCTTCGACATTTATTGCATTATGCTGCAGTCCTCTTGTGCCTGTGGGTGCTGATGGGGCATGCGGTAGTGCGACAAGTAGTGTCCAACTAATATTTGATGTATCTATTTACCGTCGTGCGTTTGTCGAAATGAGTATTGATGTTACGCTACATGAGTCTACGCTCGCGTATTCTGAGGCTCGAGTAGTTTTGGTGCTGCCTGGTTCTGTGATATATGATCAATATTATTACGAATCTGGCTCTGATGTGTTCGTTGGTGCCGCATGTAACGCGGGTTTCGGAGAACTCCGAGCATCAGGGGCAGCATCGGCTACAATTGACTGGTACACAAGTAACCCAGTTAATGTTGCATCGGCTGACTATGAAGTACACGTTGTTCTTAGGGTAACGGAATGCGAGTGCGTGGCTGACTGGAACTGCGATGGAATGCTCGACGCGTCTGATTTTTATGCGTTCCTTGACTCTTGGGTGTCTGGTAATTTGTGCGATGCTGATATTACTGGGTCCGCAGATCCGAATGACCCAAGTTATGGTGTTCCTGATAATATTGTTGATGCTAACGATTTTTATTACTATCTGGATCTTTTCACTGAAGGTTGTATGTGATCATTAACCTACCTATTTGATCTAGCTGGATTGATTTATATGTAGCGATTGTGCTACTCACACCCGCTGAACACCCACGTTCAGTTCCAGCCGCATAGGCACCAGGCAGTCATGCTCGGTGCATGCCTGAAACGACACGACGAGCACGGGTGTGCCCGTCCACTCGCCGGTTCGCTCGACCGCGATCATCATTTCCACTTCACCCTCATACACCAGCATCTGGTCTTGGCCCCAGGGTGTCCCTGGCGGATAGTCGGCATAGGCCGCCAAGCCGGTGCCGTGGGCCACACCCACCCTGAAGGGCACGAGCGCGGGAGCGCCAGGGGCATCGAACGCGGGGCCGGGGTCAGCCGCGACCAGGTGATAACCCGGCGCGATGCGCACGCGGATTCGCAGCGAACATGGTGTGTCCGGCCCGATGGTGATATGGTCTACCGAGGCATCAATTTCGACTGGGGTAAACCCTGGGTCGCGAGTTGGCAAATCCGGGGCGGGGTGCGCGGCAATGGCCTTCGCGCGGAGCAAACGCAATAGCCCTCGAGTTGCGTTGATCGCCGAAACTGGTGAGGCAGCGATAGCCTGACTCAACGAAGCCAGGCACATCCGCGCCCGGTCGAGCCAGGCGGGGTCTTCAGTCAGTTCGTGCAGGTCGAGATAGGCATGGAGCATGGCCGAACTGCCGCAGGGCAACGCGCCATCGTGGGTTGATCGCGGACGTACGAAGAGGTCGCTTCGCGCGTCGGGGGTGTCAAAAAACCCGCCGCTGCCGTCACCAAGGTGCTCTTCCGCGGTTTGAACCAGTTCAATGGCGGCGGACAGAACGTCGGGGCGGGGCTTGCGGGTCGTGTCGGCACGGTTTGCGCGAACAAGACTGAGAAGCCCCTCGATCAGAAAGGCGTAGTCTTCGAGCACCGCGGGGGGGCCGAGGCGACCTTCGCGCCACGAGCGATGGAGCATCGCGGTGCGGCCTGCCGCGGCGGGTACGCGAAGGGTGTTGAGGACGAAGGTGGCGGCTCGCTCGGCGAGATCGAGCATCCAGGCGTGGGAGGGGTCGAGCCTGGCCGCCGTTGCGCAGGCCCCGATCATCAGGCCGTTCCACGAGGCGAGGATTTTGTCGTCGGTCCTGGGCTTGGGGCGTCGATCTCGTGCCGCGAGGAGCGTGGCTTCGATGGCGGGCATGCGGGCGACGACATCGGGCGCATAGAGCCGTGTCGGCAGGTCGGCCAGGCGGAGGACGCCGGCAGCAGGCTCGTCTGGGTGGTGCGGATCACGAAAATTGGGGCCTTTCTCGACCCCGTACAGCGTCAAGGCGAGTTCGGCATCAGCGTGCGGGAGGGCTTGGCGAAAGTCCTCGGCTGTCCAGAGATAGTTTTTGCCCTCGCGGCCATCGACTTCGGCGTCTTGTGCGCTGAAAAAACCTCCCGATGGATGCGTCATCTCCCTTCGGGTGTATTCGATGATTCGACGGACAATCAGGGTGAACCACGCAGCATTTTGGGGGCCGGCCAGGGGGCGGATTGCCGCGCCGGAGGCGGGTGCATCGTCTTGTGCGGCAAGCGTCGCCCGGGCGAAGACACGAGCAAGCAAGGCATTGTCGTAGAGCATCTTCTCGAAGTGGGGGATGGTCCATGTCGCGTCGACGCAATACCGATGGAATCCGCCGCCGATGTGGTCCCACAGTCCGCCGATGCTCATTCGTTCGAGCGTGTGGGTGATGGCGCGATCGAGCGCGGTTTGCGTGGGGGCATCGGTGGCGGCGGTTCGAACGTCGATCAGGAAGTCGAGCAGGCATGGCTGGGGGAACTTGGGAGCGCTGCCGAAGCCGCCATGCGTGGGGTCATACATGCGGAGCAGTGTTTCGACCGCTTGTTCGATGTGGGAAGGGCCGACCGGGGCGGTGCTTTGCGCAGGGGCAAGATGCTCGCGAACGGCGTCGGCCAGCGCCTCGGCCTGGGTGAGCACCTGCTCGCGCTGGGTAGCCCACGCCGCGGCGATGCTTTCGAGCACCTGCGTGAAGGAGGGCATGCCGTGGCGAGGTTCGCTTGGGAAGTAGGTGCCGCACCAGAAGGGGCGCAGGTGCTCGGGTTCGAGGAAGAGGCTCAGGGGCCATCCGCCCTGGCCACGCATGATGATGGTTGCGGCCATGGCAAGGTCATCGACTTCGGGGCGTTCTTCGCGATCGACCTTGACGCAGACGAAGTTTGCGTTCATGACGGCGGCTGTGCCGGGATCTTCGAAGCTTTCACGCTCCATGACATGGCACCAGTAGCAGGTGGCATAGCCGATACTGAGGAAAATGGGCAGGTTGCGCTCGCGGGCTTCGGCGAAGGCCGCATGGCCCCAGGGCCGCCAGTGCACGGGGTTGTGCGCGTGCTGAAGCAGGTAGGGGCTTGATTCCGAGCCGAGCGTGTTGCCGGAAGTCGAGTCTGCGGGCATGGGGGGAAGGCTCCGTGGATTGCGGGGTGCACGCGTTGAAAAGACCGTAGACTCTCCGCATGAGCCGGTATGTCGCGGTGGTTCTGGTCTTGGTGCTCGGGGCGTGCTCGCCCCTGAATTTTTCGGTCAACCTCGGGGCGACGGGCGAGAAGGCCCGCGAAGCGGTCGTACTGCGCGACCCGGGGGCTTGGCCGCTGAAAATCGCCCTGATTGACTTGAACGGCGTCATCGCTGACGCCCGCCGTCCGCAGGTGCTGGGGGTAGGGGCGAACCCTGTCGATGAGTTTGTGCAGAGGCTCGAGCGGGCCGAGAGGGATGGGATGGTGCGAGGGGTGATTGTGCGGATCAATTCCCCCGGCGGCACGGTGGTCGCGAGCGAACTGCTCTACGACGAGATTCGACGATTTCGAGCGCGATCGGGCAAACCCGTCGTGGCGTCCATGGGAGAAGTCGCGGCGAGCGGGGGGTATTTTGTGGCATTGGCGTGTGATGCGATCATCGCCCAGCCGAGCACGATCACGGGTTCGATCGGGGTGATTCTGCCCACCATGAACATCAGTGAAGGGTTGTCACGCATCGGCGTGCGTTCGCGCGCGGTGACCAGCGCCGGGAACAAGGATCTGGCTAACCCCTTCGAGCCGATGGACGAGGCGCATTATGTGATTCTGCAAGGCCTGGTCGATGACATGTACGGCCGGTTCCGCGAGAAGGTCGCGACCGGGCGGCCGGGTATCCGGCCTGAGGATCTTGAGAGCGCGACCGATGGGCGGGTCTATACCGGTGCGCAGGCGATCGAGATGGGGCTTGTGGATGAACTTGGGGGGGTTCGCGAAGCGTTTGACCATGTGAAAGCGCTTGCAGGCATCGAGAAGGCTTCGTTGATCAAATATCATGATCCGGGAATTCCGGCCCGAACCCCGTACGCATCGTCGCCTGAGACGATTCCGGGTGGGACTGAAATCAATGTGCTTCAGATTCGCCTGGATGCCGAGTTCATTGCAACGTGGAATGGAGCCGGAGCGTATTATCTTTGGATGCCTTGAACGGGTAGGGCTGTTCCAAAACGCCAGACAGAGCGGAGAACAATCATGCCAGTGCGCAAGAGCGGTTTTACGTTGATCGAGACTGCCGCAACCGTTGCCGCGGCGGGCATTTGCATCGCGGTCGCGGGCGTCACGGCGGGGATGTCGGCCAATCCGCGCGAGACCGCCCGGATGATCAAGGATGCCTCGCAATTGCGGCAGATGTCGATGGCGTTCTTGGTCTGGGCGACGGACAATCGCGACATGTATCCGATGCCGAGCCGGATCGATGTCGCCGATGACACCGTCGCGGAGAAGGAGACAGCCAAGAACACGACGGCGGCGATCTATTCACTGTTGATTTTCAACGGCCTGCTTACCGCGCAGGAGGTTGTCAGCCCTCTTGAGAATAATCCGAATATCAAGCCGATGACCACCTTTCAGGCGAACGCGCCCAAGGCGGCAGTCAATCCGGAGAAAGCGCTCTGGGATCCGGCATTCAGCATCGATTTCAGGGGCGACAAGATCGGCCATGCCAGTTATGCGCATCAGCAGCCATCGCAAGAGCGATCGAAGCGATGGCGAGCATCCTACGACTCTTTGAATGTCGTCTTGTCTTCGCGCGGACCGGAAGTTCGGCAGGTCGATGCCAACGCCGACGGCAATTACGATGTTGTGCTCGCCGACCCGAACTCACGGACGTTGGATGTCTTTGCCGGTCGGCGCAAGGGGGCGTGGTCGGGGCATTTCGGCTTCGGCGATGGTCGGGTGACGTTCTCTGAGCGGCTGATTGCACCCGCGGAACGGGAGGGGGGATTCATTGTCCGCAGCGCGGTGACGGATGAATTTTCCTCCGTTCGCGCGGGCAAGCGCATCCTCGACTTCCCGCTGTTTGATGAGGCCGACCCGGCCGACAACAACTACGTCGGCATGTTTATCAAGGCCGGTGACAAGCGAGCTGATTTTTCCGCGATCTGGGATTGATGGATACCGCCTACACCACGCCGCGAGGGGGCCTTGCGATCGATCTGAATGCCGATGTCGGCGAAGATTGTTCGCCGCAGGGCATCGCGCGTGATCGCGCGATGATGGCATATGTCTCATCGATCAGCATCGCCGCGGGCGGGCATGCGGGCGACGAAACCGTCATGGCCGCGCTCGTTGAGGAGGCCGGCGAGCGGGGGGTCGGCATCGGCGTGCACCCGGCCTATCCCGATCGTGAAGGGTTCGGGCGGCGGAGCATGGAGATGCCGCCCGATGTGCTCGAGCACGAACTGGCCATGCAGGTGGCGTGCCTCGGGCGCGTCGTACGCGAGCGTGGTTTTCGGTTGATGCACCTCAAGCCACATGGGGCGCTCTATCACGCGGCTTCGTGTTCACGCGGCATCGCCGAAGCCATCGTCCGGGCCGGCGGGCGATGGAGTGACGATCTTGTCTATGTCGGCGGCGCCGGTTCCGCTGCAATCGCAACCTGGAAGGCGATGGGCGTGCCGACGGCAAGCGAAGTTTTCGCCGACCGTGTCTACGAACCGGACGGCACCCTTCGAGATCGAGCTTTACCCGGAGCGTTGCTGCACGTGCAGGAGGCGTGCACCCAGGTTGATCGACTGGTGCGCGGAGGCGGAGTGGTCACGACCTGCGGCCGATCGCTTGCCCTGCGGGCACAGACCATCGGGATGCACAGCGATACACCCGGCGCGGTTGAACTCGCCGCGAAGGTGCGTCATGCTGTTGAACAGGCCGGATGTCGTGTCGAGCCGCTCGGGCGTTACAACCCCGCCATCTGACGGATGACCGCCGCCAGTTCATCAGGCACGGGCATGGCGCTCAGACGACTCTGGCGAACGAGTGCGAAATCCTTGAAGCGTGCGTCGGCCTTGATCGCGGCAAGCGTGACCGGTGAGGTCGCGCGTCGAAGCGGCTTGAGATCAATCACCGGATGCTTCGGGGCGCCATCACTTGTGCGGCCGGGGTGTTCCGGATCTTCGTAAGGGTTGGTGACGATTCTGGCGAGTCCGACGATGGCACGCTCGTCGCCCGTGTGATATATGAATGC
The DNA here is from genome assembly GCA_019636695.1 of Phycisphaeraceae bacterium. Classification (GTDB taxonomy): domain Bacteria; phylum Planctomycetota; class Phycisphaerae; order Phycisphaerales; family UBA1924; genus JADLCM01. The sequence goes on along the minus strand of JAHBXD010000002.1, from coordinate 151,291 downwards.
CTCATCGCCCTTACGGGATGCTCGCAATGCCTTGAGGGCCGCGGCATTGGCGATGCCGTTCCAAGTCGTTGTGCGATCTCTTTCGAGATCGTCGTAGGCATAGTCTTCGGGTTCAGTCTTGAGGAGAAATGTCGCCATGCTGAGCGACTGTAGCCAGGCGATCATGCCGATTCGACAGTCAGTGAAAAACGTGCTTCAAGTGCATCGCCGGGGGAAAGCTCTTGTACACCGGAAGACCAGCCGCGCCCGCGGATGTTGAACCCGTTGTTCGCCATGGTGACGGGTTCGAGGCAGAAATAGGGCAGGTTTTCTTCTTTTCCGCCGGTATAAAGCACGGTATGGGTGCATGTCGGCGTGGCCGACATGTGTACCCGCACACCGCTCGACGGATAGCGAATGATCGCGCCATGCGGATTACCCAGAAAGCAGTCATCGAGGTTGAGGTTGTGTAGAGGGGTTCCTTCCCGCAGTGTGCGCGAGATCGCGTCGTCCTGCGGTGCCGCGATAGGCAACATGCCCGAAGCCGGATACCGCTTCACCACCGGCACCTGGATCTCCGGGGTATCCTCGGCCCACAACGTGCGCATGAAGAAAGGGTGAAAGCCCAGCCCTGCCGGCATGGTCCCATCGGGTGTGCCGAATGGGCACCGCAGGCAGGCGTGGGTGACCCTCGCGGCGACGTGCAGCGTCGATTCATCGAGTTCGTACCGGACAATGCATCGAAATGCGCAAGGCCATGCAAGATCGGGGTGATCGGAAGAGAGCAATTCGAGCCGTGCGGAAACCGGTGAGCGATCGAGCAGGTGAAACGGACGATCCTTGATGCATCCATGGATGGCCGTGCCATCGGGCCAGTCGGGTGTGAGCCTGATCAATGTGTCATGGTGTGCAAAGGTTCCCGCCGCGATGCGGTTGCTCCACGGCGCAAGAACATACATCGCCAGGTCATTGAAATGCGTTGAATTGTCAGGTGCCGCGCGCCACAGCGGGCGCCACTCGCCCCCGGGTGCGCACAGATCGAGCCTTTGCACTCCTGCACCAAGGTCTGGCGCGACCACAAGTCGGAGATGTCTGGATTCGATCACGATCGGGGACATGCCAAGTCGCCTGGAGGACATGATCGTATCACCGGATTCGAGCCTGACCGCAATCGTGGATACCGCGCAAAAAACAGCAGGACCGCGCACGGCCCTGCCGGGTTGAACACCGTGGATAGCACGCAGGGGTCAGCCGTTGCAGCCTTCAGCCTTGGCCGGGCAGTCCTTCTTTTCGGTGCAGTCTTTCTTTTCCGAGCAATCCTTCTTCTCAGAGCAGTCTTTCTTCTCGGTGCAGGTCTTCTCTGCCTGAGCGCATGTCGCGATGACGGGAACAATGGTCATGTTGTCCGTCGAAGCCACCTCGACGGCACCCGACTCACACCCCGACTTCTCAGCATCGCACCCGGCCTTGTCGCTCTCGCAGCAGGCGCCTTCGGTGCAGGCATCATCGCAGCAGGCCGACTTGTCGCAAGCGGCGTCGGTTTCGCAGCCGGAAGTCTCATGGGCGACGTTCATCGCCACGGCCGATTTCTCCGAGCAACCGAGCGGGCAGCCGGTCTCGTCAGAGACCGTGGTCATCGACGCATTTCCCGACAGCGAGCACGTGCCACCAAAGACGCTCTTGCCCGTCACCGTCGTGTACCCGGCAATCCCGAGGCCGGCCAAACCAAGGACTCCGACGATCGCCGTCGTAGGACAAATCTTGCACAGTTTCATCATCAAGGCTCCTGCGTTATGAGGCTGCTCCTGCCGCTGATGCGCACGATCAAGCGGGCATCCGGGCGCCGATGGTGAGGGAAAGCCCGGAACACGGAGTTTATTCCCTTTTCGACCGGACGCCGCGCAGATTTTTCGGATGCGTTTGTCCGTTGGTAAGAGAGGGTGGAATATGGGGCGTATACCCCACTTCGAGTCGAGTTCTCGGACCATTCCGCGAGTCTCTCGTGTGTGCTCATCAAGCCCGCTTCAGCCCCCCTCATTTCGGGCCGATCTGCCCTGAGCGGAATCCGCACTGCGGCCCATGTTGCCCCAGCGCGGTTGGTCTGATCGGAGTCGGCCCAACGATGCGGAGGCCAGGGACGGATGGGATCGGATGCGACCCATCATGACGAGGAGCGGGCCAAACAGCCCTCGCCCAAGGTGACCAGCGCCGACGATGTGCTGCGCCTCATCGGCGATGTCGAAGAACAACTGGCGAGCCTTCGCAAGGCCCACGAAGTGCGCCGGCAGGAGCTCGCCGAAATCAAGCAACGCCGCGAAGAGCTTGAAGCCCGCGAACGCTCGGCCGTCGAGGTTGCCCAGCGTGTCGAGCAGGAGCGCAGGCGCATCGAAGAGCTCCGTGAAGAGTGCGAAACCAGGGCCGCCGAGATCGAGCGCCGTCAGTCCAGACTCGAAGCGCTGACCGAGCAGCTCAACATGCAGTCCGAATCGCTGGCCCAGCGGGCGCAAGAAGTGGACGAGCGTGCTCGCACACGCCAGCAGGAACTCGACCGGCTTCACGACGAAATCGAACAGGCCCGGGCCGATATTCAGGCGACAACCCGCCAGCTTGAAGTCGATCGAGCAAAAATCTCCACCGACGAAGCCAAAGCCCGCCGCGAGCGTGATGAAGCCGAGGCGATGGCGCAGGCCGCGACGAAAGAGCTTGCCTCACTCCGCGACGAACTGCTCGCCGCCCAAGGCCGAGAACAGACACTCGCCGCGAGGCTTACTGAGCACGAGCAGCGGCTCTTCGAGCGCGAACGCCAGGCGGGTGATCTGGCGTCCGAGGCCGAAGCGCTCCGGCGGGCAGCCGAAGAGCGTCTCGCGCGAATCGAAGAGACGGAGGCCGAGCTGGAGCGGCTTCGCGGCCTGCTCGGTCAGACCGAAGGCCGCATTGAAGTACTCAGCCTCGAGCGAGACGAACTCGCCGGCATGCTGAACGATGCCGACAAGGATCAAGGCGAACTTCGCCTGCGCGTCGATGCCTTGGCCGCGGAGGTCGAGCAATCGAAGCTCGCCGCAGAAGACGCCGGGCGGGAGTTGCAAGCCGCCGTCGCCTCGCGAGATCACGCGCTCGCCGAGGGAGAACTGCTGCGTCAACGGCTGGAAGCCCTCGAAGCGGAACTTGCCGAGCGGACGCAGGAGGCCGAGTCACTCAGGCGCAGCCTTGCGGAGAAAGCCTCGCACAGTTCCTCCGCGGAATTGAAGCAACAGGAAGTCATCGACAATCTTCATCGGCAGGTTGCCGAACTGCAGCACGCCGCGGAACAGGCGGTCAATGCCGGCAGGACAGCGCTCGCTGAGGCTGAAGAGGCGCACAAAGCCGAACTGGATCGGCTCGAAGCGCAGGCCGCGGCGGCGGGGCAGCGTGTCGCCGAACTCGAACAGACGGTTCGGGATGCGGAATCTTGGTCTCGAGCGATGGAGCATCGCGTCACCGAGGTCGAGCAGGCCGCGGAAAGCCGGATCCGTGAAGCCGAAGCGCAAGCAGCTTTGCTTTCGCAGAAGATCGAATCGCTCGAATCAGCGCTGGCGCAGGCGAAACGTGGTGAGGCTGAGGCCCGCGAAGAGGCAGCCCGAAGCGCTGCACTCGCTGAAGAGGCCCAAGCCCGACTGCTGACATCCACGGCCGGAGCGAGCCAGACGATCCTCGACCTCGAGCGTCGTTCGGCTGAACTGGCAGAACAGATTGATGCGCTCGAAGCCGAACTGGCAAGGGCACGGACGGGCAATTCCTCCTCTGCGCCCGGCGACGCACAGGCCGAAGCCGATGCGCGACTCAAGGAACGACTCGCGGCCTTGATGCGTGAGCGCGACGAGCTGTCGGCTCGTGCCGAACTGGCCGAGTCGCAGTTGGAAGAAGCGCAGCAGCGGATCGAGGATGCGGATCGTGCACTGAAGCAGACAAAGCAGGCCATGCTCTCCGGGGCGACAGCCAGCCTCGGTGATGAACTTCTTGTCCTACGCAGACGGCGTCTGAAGCGTGCGCATGCCTTGATGCGTGTTCAGGCGATGAAAATCCGCAAGGCGTCTGCCGCGCTGAGTCAGCGTTTCGAGCAATGCGAAGAACTGCTTCGCATGCGCGGCGATGTCGTCAACGCCAAGCGCAAGTTGGCAGAGGCGGAGAGCAGCCTCTCGCGCCGCCGAGCGGCCTTCAAGACCTCATGGACGCTTCTTGGTGTTCTCTGTTCCGTGGCGCTGCTCTGCGGCATCAGTTGGGTTGCGGCCGAACGCATTGCGCCTTCCGAGTTTGCGGCCCGAGTCAGCATCGTTCCCGAAGCGGGTGGCCGCACACTGAGCGAGGCCGAAGCCGAGGAATGGCGCCGTTATCATGAAAGCCTGTTGACCGATCCGCGCCTGATGGAAAACGCCGGCCAGCGTTTCAGTCAGCGAGGGATCGCCGATCTCGCTGACCCCGCCGCACTCGCCGCACATATGAAGGCCTCTCTGGTCGCCGATGCGCCGGCTTCGGATCGACTCGACCTGGAACTGCGAGGTCGAGGAAGCGCGGCCACACAGCGGACTCTGGACACCTTCGCCAAAGCCGTGGTGAGCGAGGCCAATGCCGCACGGCAGCGACGTGCCGTCGGTGTGCTCAGCAAGTTGACCGGAGAAGTCGCCGTGATCGGGCCGGTCAGTTCCCAGCGCACCATGTATGCCGCCGTGGGTGCCGGCGCATCGGTCGTGCTGTGCGGGGTGTTCGGGCTGCTCGCGTGGCGTCGACTCTCGCGATCGAAGGATGAGTTTGAGAAGGATCAGCAGGTGCAGATGGTGATGGATGATGCTCGCTGGGTCAGCCCGGTCGAGCGCGTCGTGGGTCGCACCGAGCAGTAAGCATGATGACGAGTGCGATCGTGGTGGGCGCGGGCTGGCTCACAACTGCCCGGCGAGCAGGCTTTCGGCAAGTTCGTCCATGTTGTCGCCGTCACCGCCGGCTTCGGATGAGACGATCGCGGCGGCCCGCATCCGAACATCCCCGAGAAACGTGATCCGAATGCCGAAGTTTTCACCGACCTTGACCGCTCGGCCGTATCCGATCTGCTTGTCATTGACGAGCAAGTCAAGTTCTTCGTCGGCATTCTTCGGGAGTTCGATGATGACGCCAGGCGCCAGTCCGACGACATCGCCCACGGTCATCTGGCGTTGGCCCAGGCGGACGATCAGAGGAACTTCAAGCTTGCCCAGAGTCTGTACACCGTTCATATGCGCACAATCGGCGCGGGGGCTGCCGGGCTTAAGCCCGGACCCGCGGCAGAAGGCAATCTCCGCAATTCGTGTGCCAATGCCGGCTCGAGTCGAGCATGCCGACCGGCAAGAGATCAGCCCTCGTATCGGCCGACGATCAGCGTAACGTTGTGGCCGCCGAAACCGAATGTGTTGTTCATGGCGTATCGCACCCGGCGTTCGCGTGCTGCGCCAGGGACCAGATCGATGTCAAACTCATCGTCGGGCTGATCGAGGTTGATGGTCGGGGCGACGACCCCATCGCGCACGGCATGCACGCATGCGAGGAGTTCAACCGCGCCCGATGCGCCAAGGCAGTGGCCGTGCATGCTTTTGGTCGAGCTCATCAGAAGCTGGCCTGACCGGCTCTTACGAGCATGGTCGCCGAAAACCTGAAGCACGGCCGCGACTTCGGCCTTGTCCCCGAGGGGTGTGCTGGTGCCGTGGGCATTGATATACCCGATGTCCCCTGGGTTGAGGTGGGCGTCCTGCAAAGCCCACACCATCGAGCGGGCAGCGCCGCGGCCTTCAGGGTCAGGCGCGGTGATATGTCCGGCGTCGGAACTGTTGCCGGTGCCGACCAGCTCGGCGAGGATGTTGGCGCCCCGTGCGCGGGCGTGAGCCTCGGACTCGAGCACGCAGAACGCAGCGCCTTCGGCAAGCACGAAGCCGTCTCGCGTCCGATCAAAAGGCCGAGAAACCCGCGTCGGGTCGTCTTGCCTCTGGCTGAGGGCCTTCATGGTCATAAAGGCGCCCACGCACAACGGAGTGACCGCGGCCTCGCACCCCCCGGCGAGCATCACGTCCGCATGCCCGCGCCTGATGTGGTTGACGGCATCGGCGATCGCGTGCCCGGAACTCGCGCATGCCGTCGCATGAGCGCCGGCCGGCCCTTTGAGTCCGTATTTGATCGACAGGTTGCCGGTGCAGGCATTGACCATCAACCGAGGCACCGTATAGGGGCTGATTCGGTCCGGTCCGCGCTCAACGAGGGTGGTCATGCCCTCTTCGATTGTCGAAATGCCGCCGATGCCCGAGCCGACTACGACCCCGCATCGTTCGCCCGCAGCCACTGCGAAATCTATCCCGCTCCGCCTGACGGCTTCCGCCGCGGCGGCCATGCCAAGGACAGTGCATCGATCGAGACGCTTGACTTCACGAGCTTCGATCGAGCCTGAGGCGACCGGATCCCACCCTTTGACCTGCCCCATGGCCGAGATGGACCACTTCCCCGCGAAACGGTCAAACTCCGGTCCTTCGAGCCGAGAGATGCCGGATCGACCGTTGCGCATGGCGTCCCAAGATGTGGGGGCATCCACCCCGAGATTGGTGACCGCGCCCAAGCCGGTGATCACCACGCGCTGACTGGACATGGGGGTATGCGCCATCGCGGCCCAGCACCTTTCCGCACCGAGAAAGGGGCATCAGCCGGCGCTGCGAGCGGCCTTGATGAACGCCACCGCCTGGCCCACGGTCTTGATTTTCTCGGCCTCTTCGTCCGGTATTGACGTCTCGAACTCGTCTTCGAACTCCATGACGAGTTCGACGGTGTCGAGGCTGTCTGCGTGGAGATCCTCCACGAACCGTGTGTCGCGGGTGATCTTGGCCTTATCAGCACCCATCTGATCGGCGACGATTTCGATCACCTTGGATTCGATCTCTTGCTCGGTCACGCTCGAGTCTCCCACAGCCGCTTGACGTGGCACGGGAACGCCGTGCCCCCGCGAGAACCACGCAGCCGACGGTCCATCGGCAACGCCGTGGCATTCTACCCCATCGCCCTCGACCACGCCAACCCCCCTCCGCCGGACCTGCCAGGGTCCGGGTAAGTCTTCCCGGACACAGCTTGCATCGGTCGCGCGGGTCATGACGCCCGGCTGGCCAGCCCCTCCCGGCCGGGGGCGCACCATACCCCATGCCGCTCCACGCTTCGGCCGATCCAACCCCCCGGAAGGACGTCAAACGTCCTCCAAGGCATGCTCCCCTGTCAGGACGTGTCATGGAGCGATCGGGCGGCGTCGGGCGGAGGAATGGGGATGTCATTGCTGCCACCCGAACCGGGCGACTTTGCGGTTTTCGTCGCCGAAATGCTCCGGCGGATCCAGCCGCATGCCAGTGTCGAGCTTGTCGGACCTGCCCAACTGGCCGTCAATGGTCGCCGGCTCGACCTTGAAAACCTGCAACGCATGGTCAACCAAGACCCCGAACGCGGCGTAGAAATCGCTGAGCACTACCTTGAACAGCTCTTTGCGAACGACGTGGCCCATATGACGGATGTGCCTTTCGAGCTTGCCCGCCCGCGGATCATGCCGCGTATTCAGCCGAAGAGCGTCTTCGACCATCTGAACAAGGAGATGGTGGCGCACGTTCCCTTCGTCAATAACACCGTGATCGTGTTTGTCACCGATTTCCCGCAGATGACGGTGAGCATCACCACCGAGCAGGTCATCAAGTGGGGGTTGACCTGCGACGAGATCGAGCAGATCGCCCGTGCCAACCTTGACCGATACGCTCCTAGGCTCGAGATGCGCATGGTCGAAAGCAAGGAAGGCGGCCGCGCTGCCATTCTCGCCGAGCAAGATGGGTACGACGCCGCACGGCTTCTGATGACCGGCCTGTTTAGCCGATTGGCCCCCCAGTTGGGGGGGGATTTCTATGTTGCAACACCGTCGCGCGACATGTTCGTCGCCATGAGCGCCGGTCCTGATCCTTTTCTCGGGCGCATCCGCGAGCGCGTCGAGCAGGACTATCACCGTCTGCCCTACCCGATCACCAGCGACTTCTTTTACGTCACTCGAGATGGTGTCGCCGGAACGATCGAGAACGAGGCAGCCTGAGCAGACCCTGCCGGTAGCTTTCGCGTCTGGGCCGTGTCAGCGTCGTCTGCGCATCATGCCAAGCCATGCGCCTGCGAGCACGGCCGCCCCCGCCGGGGCGGGCACGACTTGACCGCGAATCTCTCCGGCAGGATGGATCGTGGTGTGGATATTCACATACCACAGCCCGTCGAGCAGTTCGCCCCCGAATGCCGCGCTGACCGTCGTCGAGCCGACCATGGGCGATGCCAGGCCGCTGATTGCTCCTATGTCGACGCGAACCCCAGCGGGAATGCCGAACGTTGCCGGGCCGTGAAAATGCGCGGCCGTTACAGGTCCGAGCAGATCTTGAAACGTAATCGTCCACGTCAGAAGCCGCGTGACATCATCAAATTCGACGATTCCGAACCCAGAACCGGGGGTGTTGACCGGGGGAGTTTCCTGCAGGCCGTCGATGACGAACTCAAAACGATGGACATCTCCCGCTGCGGTCCCTGCACAAACCAAGGCAACCCCCAGGCACGCACAAACTCGAAACTTCTGCATGGCCGATTCCTCCGATCGAGTTGAACCGGTCTTGCGCGGGTCGCGGCGATTGCCGCGTCCAAATCCACAGCGCACTTGTTGCGCTCACGCTCTCCCCTCTGGATGGGATGTCGCGTGGGTGAGGAGTTCTTGCACGAGCGCAGGGGAAACCTAGGACCGCTCGCGAGGGTGACGACGCGCGTCAAGGGTCTTGGGGGAGTACCGATCAGGCAACGGGTGTAAACGTTGCCCCGGGGAGGACGTCAAAACTAAGAAAATCCCCGGGTTTGAACTGCTCTGGCGATTGGCGAGGGTCGGTCGGTCGGCAATGTATCGGGAACCCTGCGTGGATGACCACGTGCTCCGCCGTCACGGCGACCACGCTTCCTTGCACCCTACGGGGAGGGCCGTAGACCGGCTCAACGTACCGCCCGCCGGTATCCACGCGGTCCATCCGGCGTGCCTCGGCGTGCACGACTCCCAGAATTCGCTTTCCTGGGGGTGTGGTGATCGGCTCTGTTGCGCGAAGGTGTACCTGGTAGTTCGTGTTGGGGAAGGCGATGACGGCAATCCCGGGCACAGATGCGGTTGCGCCGAGCACTTCAACAAGGACGCCGCGGGCTACCTTGGGGTCGATCGGAGTCGTCGGGGCGGGGTGAATCATGCTCCGCCATGGTAGCGGGCGAGAGGGGGCGCGGTCTCGCATATGGGATGCGCGGGCCGGCGATGCTCCCGTCGGATAAGATCGATCGCATGAATGAGCCTCGAACTCGTTTTATCCTGTGGGCCTTCTTGGGGATTCTGTCAGCGGTATTCGCTCCGGCGGCAGCCCAACCCAGCGACTACATCAGCCAGGTCAACGCCTTCTACGCCGATATCCGGCGTGGACCGGGCAGCGATCCGGGCCTGCGGTCGGATCTGGTCCTGTTCCCTGCCCTCGCGGCGATGTCTTCACCTCCCGCGGGGGTCGAGACGCCTTGGAAAGCGAGGATGATGCACCCAGGCAGCTCGCGCTGGCAAACGTACGAGGCTTGGGCGACGGCGGACGAACAGAAGGCGGTCGTCGCAGCGCTGGATAGAGTGACGAGCGAGCCGGATTTTCATCGTGCGATGGGGTTCGGTCAGCCCTACGGCGTCGATGGGCTTGCTGATGACGAACTGGAGTTCATCGCGGTGGGGTTGTACACCGACCTTGACGCCGGTGGCACGCCGATGCTGATCGCCGCGGACTTCAAGTATTTCGAGCGGTTGACATGGCTGGAGTGCCTGGTCTATGTCGAGGCGACGCGGCGTGCCGGGTCGGGCGATGTGCCCGGCGCGCTCGATGTGCTGGCCGATCTCTGCTATTTCGGGCGACAGATGGCGGACCGCGAGTTTCATGCCGAAAAGTCCCGCGGCATGGCGATCATGATTGATGCGCTCGAGCGCATTCGCGATGTCGTGTATGTCGATCTCAAGGGTCAGCAGGTGCTCAAGCGGAGTCCTCAGGCGATCGCCGACATCATCTATCGACTTGATGAAGTGCACGCCGATCGGACCGACGGGTTCATCGGTCTGAGGCGGATTCGATTCCCCAGGGCTGACCTGCTGGCGGCGCGGCAGGCGGCGGATGTGCTTCTGACGAACACGGGTGCACGCGCAGCGCAGTTCGTGGCCGTGATGGCCCAGATGTCGAGCGAAGGGAACCCGCTTCGGCTGTTTTCCGAGTTTGCACGATGGGAATCGATGGCACAGGCCCAGGACGGCGCGCCGACCGCCCGTCGATATATCGATGCGGTGTACAACGATTTTGAGCGTCGCTGGCGTTTGAACAACCCCTTTGACCGCGAGATGGAGCGGCTGCCCGAGATCACCCGCGTGCCGCTGGCCACCAACATCATCGTGGCGATGACGCTCGGCGAACTCGGTTCGGTGCTCGATGTGCGCTGGCAGCTTCAGGTCGAGGTGGCCGGCACGAGGCAGGCCCTGGGTCTTGTCGGAGTCTATTACGCCTTCGGTGACTGGCCGAACGACGGCGCGGCCGTGCGGCCGAACTGGCTGCCCCAGGAAGAACTCGACCCGATGGCTCCGAACAGAACAGCGCGACTGCATTACTTCGTTCCGGGTCGTGCCGGTGCGCCGGCGACACTGGAAATGAGCATCACCGTCGAAGATGCCGCGAACTTCAGAAAGCAGCTCGACAGTACGGATTTCGTGCTCTGCTCCGTCGGCAGCGACGGTGTTCGCAACTTCGCCCGCAATGTGTTCAACTCGGTCGAAGAGAGTTTCGACACCGATTACCTGCTGTGGCCGCCGGTGCTTTCGCTGACGCGCGAAGAGTTCATCCGCACACGCAGGCTTCGGTAATTCACTACACCGAACCCAGGGTTCCGGGCGAGGGACGATGCACGGGGCACGGCCTTGCGCGCTCAGGAGGAAGCATGGCAGAGACCGTACACAAACTTGTCATTATCGGCTCCGGCCCTGCGGGTTGGACGGCCGCGATCTACGCCGCGCGAGCCAATCTCGAACCGGTCTGCTACGTCGGCGTGCCCAAGACCGCCCCTTCGCCGGTGCTGCCCGGGGGGCAGTTGATGCTCACAACCGAGGTCGAGAACTACCCCGGTTTTCCCAAGGGCGTGACCGGCCCCGAGTTGATGGGGGCCTTCCAAGAGCAGGCCGAACGATTCGGCACAGGGATCATCGGAGAAGACATTGTCACGTGCAGGTTTGATCGAACCCCGTTCGAACTGGTGACTTCGGGCGGCCGGACGGTCAAAGCCCACGCCGTCATCATCGCGACCGGCGCCGTGGCCAACTGGATCGGCCTGCCGAATGAGCTTCGCCTCGCACAGGCGGGCGGAGGGGTCTCGGCGTGTGCGGTCTGCGATGGTGCGCTGCCGATGTTCCGCGGCCAGCCGCTGGCGGTCGTCGGCGGCGGCGATAGCGCGATGGAAGAAGCAACCTACCTGACCAAGTTTGCTTCCACGGTCTATGTCATCCACAGGCGCGATGCCCTGCGCGCGAGCAAAATCATGCAGGAGCGTTTTCTCGGAAAGCCCAACGCCCGGGTGTTGTGGAACAAAGTGGTCACGGATGTGCTCAGCGCGCCCGATGATCACGGCGAAGACAAGATTACGGGTCTTCAGTTGCAGGACACGGTGACCGACGAAATTACGACCTTGGAAGTGAAGGGGTTGTTCGTCGCCATTGGTCACACCCCGGCCACTCGATTCCTCGAAGGGGCCGGGCTTGAACTTGATGACAAGAAGTACATCCGCCTTCGGTCTCGCGCCAGCGCCACCAACATTCCCGGGGTGTTCGCCGCGGGTGATGTTGCCGACCCGCGATATCGTCAGGCGGTCACCGCGGCGGGCATGGGGTGCCAAGCCGCGCTCGATGCCGAACATTGGCTCGCGGAGCGCGGGCTGATCTGACGGTTCATGCGGCACCGGGCATCAGCGGCGTTCAAACCGGCGTGTCAGCACCCTGCGCAGCCGCGTGACAGCGCCTCGGACAGCGCGGTACGCATCGTTTGAAAGAAACTCGGCCGAGACGGCCGATTCTCCGGCGGGTCGGGCTTCGATCAGGCAGCGTTTGTCTATGCCGCCCTTCGGCCCGCTCTCATCGGCGACATGCACATCGATACGCGTCAGACGCGATGCGAAGCGCTCCAGCACGCGCTGCACGCTCCTGCGGATGCTGTCATCGAGGGCATCAGATCGGGCGAGGTCACGATAGTGGATCATGATGTCCATTGGTGCACTCCTCGAACGGACGTGTCTTAGCCAATTACGCGTTGGAACGCACCGAGTTCGATGCCCAGGCGGGGCATCCATGCAAGGAAACCCCCATATGGGGACATCCGTTTGGGTGAAGGCCCATGCCGGGAGGGTGTCGATGGCGCAGCGTGGATATTCGTTTGGTTTCAGTCTGTTTCTCGTCTGCGCCCTTGAGGTTGGCGCACAGCCCAGGGTGTGGTCGGGGCACGACACGGCGTTCAGCAAGCCGGCGTTTGCCGATTGGACGCTTCCGGAGCATCAAGACCGCATTACCGCGGATGACTGGATCACCCGGGCCGATCAGCAGGGCATTTTCAACATCGCTCAGGAATCGTCGTATCAGGGCATGGGGCTTCTCGGGCCAAGCCCGGTGGGGACGCTGTGGGCTTTGGGAAACGCGAGCGATTGGGCTACGTTGACGTTCACGACATGGGCCGTGCTCGCGGATCGCAACCCGCCGCACCTCATCGGCCTCGATGCCGTCGTGCACCTGGTCAATGAAGACATCTACATGGACATTCGGTTCACCGAGTGGGGTGGGGCCGCCGGAGGGGGCGCATTTGCCTATCTGCGTGCGGCCGGCCCTGCGTGTCGGGCCGATCTCAGCGGGTCGAGTGATCCATCTGATCCTGACTACGGGCAGCCTGATGGCGCGGTCGATGCCTCCGACTTCTTTTACTTTCTCGATCAGTTCGTCGCGGGGAACCTAGCCGTGGCCGACATGAGCGGGTCGAGCGATCCGAATGATCCGGCCTACGGCGTGCGTGACGGCGTAATCGATGCCTCTGATTTCTTCTATTACCTTGACATTTTTGTTGCCGGGTGCCCCTGAAACGAGCCGGGCCGGAGCGGATGTCCGCTCCGGCCCAGGTTCGGTTGTCGTGTGCCGATCAGTTCATGCCGCCAGGGCGCTTGATTTCTCAATCGCCTGCACCACCTGGCGCACCTGGAATGGCTTTTTCAGGAAGGCGTCGTACCCCTGTGCCCGGATGCTCTGGGCCTGACCGTCGGTGAGTTTACCGCTCATGGCGATCACGCGGGTCATCTGGAGCGCATCATTGTTGCGGATCGTGGCCAGGATGTCTTTGGCGCAGCGCTCATCAAGGTGCAGATCCAGAAGCAGGACGTGCGGCTTGAATCGCTCGCACTCAAACCCGGCCGCAAAGGCGTTGGTCGCTGTCGCGACGCGATAGTTGGTTTCCTGTGAGAGTACACGCTCGAGCACATCGACGACCTCGCGCTCGGGGTCGGCGATGAGCACTCGAAGCGAGCCGTCGTGCAGCCCCTCCATGGGAATGCCGTGCTGCCGCATGAACCGAACAAGCTCGGACATGGGAATTCGACGGTCTTTGGAACCTGGGATCCGGTAACCTTTGAGCTGGCCGGTATCAAACCACTTGCTGACCGTTCTGGGCGCGACATTGCAGATGCGTGCCACTTCGCCGGTCGTCAGGACGTCCTTGTCTTGGGCCATCGATGCACCTCGGGAATACGCACAAGGCTCCTCGGGCCGCCCGACGGGGACAGCCCATCCAGCCGTCAGAATCGGCCCTTCCGGGCATGATCTTGACGGTCGAAGGCCTGAGAGGGGATCCCGGCGTCGGTTCGCGGATATCGGGACCGTCGGCGGCAGAGTTATGGGCAGTTGAGCGGAGGGAAAGCCCCGAGAACACCTCAGACCTGTACCGTGCCGTGGACGGGGTGGTCTTCCCGGGCGAGGCCGGGGTTGACCCCGGTGACGACCTTCTCACCGGGCATGGGGCTGAATCGCGAGCCATAGATCGGGATCTTGCGGTTGGGATTGTGCTTGGGAAGTATGGGCAGAATGAGCATCAACAGTCCGAAGATCGCGACGTTGGCGATGAACATCGGCACGAGGCCATCGAGCCTCAGGTAGACCATGATGCTCGTGACGACGACAACCGCGAGCGAGAGAGGAATGACATTCTGCCAGGCGCCCATCATGATCTGGTCGTACCGGAGGCGGGGGATCGTCCAGCGGATAAGCATCATGAAAGCGACGAGCGTCAGTGCTTTGCCGAGGAAGACGGCGAGTTTTGCGCCGACGAGGGCCAGGCCGCCCAGCACGCCCATCAGCCCACCACCGACCGTGACGGCTTCAGCGCCGAAGACCGAGATGAACGGCAGCGGCTCCCATCCACCCAGGAAGAGCAGCGTGAACATCGCGCAGCTCGTGACCATGTGGCCGTATTCGGCAAGGAAGAAGAGGGCGAAGCGCATCGACGAATATTCCGTGTGGTATCCGCCGACGAGTTCCTGTTCGGCCTCGGCCACGTCGAAGGGGGCGCGATTGGCCTCGGCCAGAATCGCGATGAAGAAAAGCACTGCCGCCACAGGCTGAGCAAAGAGCAGCCAGCCGTGCTCTCGTTGGTGGTCGATGATGTCCTGCGGCATCAGCGACCCCACAAGCAGCAGCGCGGCCATGATGCTCAGCCCAAGGGGGATTTCGTAGGAGACCATCTGGGCAGTTGCGCGCAGACCACCGAGGAATGAATATTTGTTGTTCGAGGCATACCCCGCCAGCGTCACGCCGTACACGCCCAGAGACGCCACGGCGAGCACGTACACGATGCCGATGTTGGCGTGCAGGCCCGCGACCACGGCAGGCCCACCCTCGACGTGCAGCAGCCCCAGGATCGAGAAACTCGGCACGCGAATTTCGCCGCCCCACGGGATGATCGCAAATCCGATCAACGCTGGGATGATGATTGCCATCGGAGCGAGCGTGAAGAGAACCTTGTCCACCTTATCGGGGGCGTAGTCCTCCTTGAGCAGGAACTTGAGTCCGTCGGCCAGGGGTTGGCCGAGGCCCAACATGCCACGCAGGAATTTCAGGCCGGGAAGCCCGAAATCAAAACCGACGCGGTTGGGGCCGATGCGGTCCTGGATATACGCGGCCATCTTGCGCTCGACGTAGATCAGGTAGGCCACCGCGCCGAGCACGATGTGGATGACGGCGGCAAAAGTCAGGATGCTGATGAACGTCTGTGCCGAAATTGACATGCCCGACAGACCTCCAAGGCGGAGAGTGTAGGAGATTCGCGGCCGGTGTCATGCCGGCTAATGAGGTGCCGACAGTCCCATCTGCCTTGGGTTTAGTTTGTCCCAGGTTCAGGTTCCGCCCAGAACTTCGAATAGGCTGTGGCGGCGAGCAATGCTCCGGCCGCGGGGGCGACCAGGTAGGCCCAGAACATGTCCCAGTGCCCGTAGAGCGCAGGCCCCAAGGTGCGAGCGGGGTTCATGCTCGCCCCTGTCAAGGGGCCGATCGCCAGAATCATCGCCGCCACGGTCAGCCCGATCACGAACCCCCCGAGGCGGTGGGCGCGGTGATCGACTGTCCCCGCCAGAATGGCCCACATCAGACCGAACGTGGCAAGGGTTTCCAGTATCAGCACGCCGACGATGTTCCCCTCGCGGGTCAGCGAGCCGATCGTTGCCCCGACATTGGTCTGGCGATCAGGGTTGTTCGCAACTTCGGGGCCGAGTGCCGCGACCCACGCGCCGGCAGCACACGCCGCGGCGAAGCACTGCACGAGAATAAATATTCCAGCCTGCCGGTAACTCTGCTTGCCGATCGCCGCGAGCGCGATCGAGACCGCGGGGTTGAACTGGGCGCCGCTGATATACATGCAGGCGGTGACGAAGATCGATAGGACCAGTCCATGCGCCAGGGCAACCCCTAGAAGCCCGCTCTGAGGGTCGGCCACGAGAATCGAACCGACCCCAACGAAGACCAGGGCGAAAGTACCGAGAAATTCTGCAAGCGGTTTCTGAACCTTCGTCCGCATCGGGCGTCCTCCTATGGTTTGCGGAGAGTTTCGGGGAAGCCAGTGACTGCTGCAACTCCCGGCATGTTTGCGTCGTGCCTGCGCGTTCTCGGGAGCCGAGTGGTCGTCGTGGTCACGGTCTCGATGCTGGCGTTCGGGGCGATCAGGGCATCGGCCCAATCGTTCACACTTCTGGATGAGATCTGTGTGGCCCGTCCTGGGGTTCGGGCGATCGTGCCGGTTCAATTTGCGCGTCAGAACGACGCCCGACGCCCCTGGCCTGCCTTTCTGGATGACGGGCGCGGGGTTGCGACAGAGGTTTACCGGATCGAGGTGCACTATCGCCAAGGGAATTCCCCAATGGCGAGGTGGCTCGGGCCTGTCGCCGAGTGGCGTTCGATTCCGGTCGAACAGTGGCGTGATGATGGTGGGGCAGGGTTCTGGGCGTTTGTATTTCAAATCCCCGCCGAAGCGAAGGGAGGGGCGATTCGGGTAGGCGGGCAAACGATCCCCCTGATCTGGGTGATTGGGGGTGGAGATACCCAAGCGCGCCTCGCCGGGTTGCCGACGGCTCCTGGGGTTCACCGTCTCGACGCCGCAGCGCTTGCCGAAGTGCAAGCGGTGCTCAGAAACGACCCGATTCGGTTGTGGCGGCTGATGCTACTGGCGTCTGGGAATGAAGTTGTCATTCCGTTGATCGAGTCGATTGCAGACCCAGTTATCCGTTTGTATGCCGAGCAAAGGGCATTGGCGTGGTCGATGGCGCTCTCCCGGCTTAGTGAGATCGATCCAGAACTCGAAGAGCAGGTGCTGGCGCGCCTGGGCGGGGTCATGCGTGTCAATGCGGGACTCCATGCGCCGTTGTGGCATGGTGAAGATTCTGAGTTGGAACAACTTCGGCTGGCCTTGCTTTCTTCGACTTGGAGCGAGCATCGGATTGCAGCTCTCGTCGCGGACTGGGTGAGGCGGCGACCGGCAGGTATCGCGATGACGCTCGATGACGGTGGGCGTCTGTGTGCGGCGGGTGGTGTGCGCGGGACGGTCGGTGTCGTGAATATGTCAGATGTGACCGTGCTCGCGTGGATCGAGGGCGGGCGCGGCCCTGAGCGAACAGAGCCGAAAACGGTGGCGCCCTGGACGCTTACCGAGCTGCCTTTTGACGGCGAATTGTTTCGAGTCGATCAGATGCCTGGCACGGAGCGAGAGCCGGGAACGGAAGCGCCGGTGCAGATCGTGCCAGTGGATATTCGTTTGGCGCGTCAGGCGATTCGTATGTTCCTGGCCATGGATGCGATTCGGGTTGCTCCGCCGGGGTTGACGGTGGGGAGGCTGCTTCCCGAATGGACCATGGTGGAATGGATGTCACAGGCCGAAGCGCCCGCGGGGAGGACAGCGAGCGCCTTTCGCGTCCATCGCATTCCGTCGCGAGTTCTGGAAGAGACAGTCGATGAGGGGGTGGGGGTTGTCCGGCGGGAGCGCATAGAGCCGGGTCGATGGGTGTTGTATTTCGAGAGCCGCGCGGGCGGACGTGACGAACTGGTGCGGGTGTGGCTGGGCACGCGGGGGAATCCTTCGCACCTGGTTCGGATTCGGCCGTCGGCCGCAGCGGACGACGAATTGACGCCCGGCGTGGTAGACCATTGGCGATGCGTGCAGGCGATGTCGGATGGTGTGTGGGCCTTTGAGCTTGAGATTCCTGATGACGCGATCGGGCGAAACGGGGTGCTTCGAATCGGGATCGAGCACATTCATGCCGAGGGAAGAGACGCCTGGCCGAGGCGGATGTTTCCGTGGCAGGTCGAACCCGGAAGGGCAGCGCTCGACCTTCGCCACTGGCGGTCGCTCGGGCGATGAATCGGCCAGACACGCCGCGACCGTGATCGCAGGGCGGCCCCTATCCTCAGGCATGTCACGGGCGACAATGCTTGCCGAGGTGGTTCGAGCTTCAGGCCCGGTCCTGACGCGTTTTCTCGCTGGATTCACCGAGGAAACACGGACAAGGCAGGTAGACGGACTTCCGAATCATGTCGCGTGGACGCTCGGCCACTGCGCATACACCATGGGGCGGCTGGTTGAGCGATTCGGAGGTCCGACGCTGCCTGCATCGGACTTTGTCGTCGGCGATGGACGCGAAGGGTCGGCGGATCGATTCGATACGTATTCGGTGCGTCTGGGGTCAAGACCCGTGGATGATCCCCGGATGTATCCGACGCTGGCGCGCTGCCGCGCGGTGTTTGATGGTGCGGTTTCGCGGCTTGCCGACACCGTCGCGCGGGCTGACGAGGCCGCGTTCGAACGTCTTGCGCCGTGGGGATCGCAAGAGCACGCGCTGGGCGCGCTGGTGATGCGGGTGTCTTTGCACAACGCGCAACATGCCGGACAACTGGCCGACCTTCGCCGAGCGTTGGGTATGCCCCGGATCGCGGGTTGAGGGTTGGAACATTGCGGCTGCGCGGGTTGACGCGCTCTTTGATAGGCTTATGGAATGAATCGGCGCGTGCTCGTTCCGACTCTTGCCTCGCTCGGCCTGCACGCATTGTTGCTTGCACTCGCCGGAACCGTGACCCTGGGAATTCTGCATGCGGGGGAACGTCCGCGCGGTGAGGTCGTGGTGGAGTTGTCGTTTTCACCCAGCGAGGGGCGAGATACCGCATACGAATCGAGGGCGGCGGAAGTCGGGGCAGCAGGTGGTTTCGCGGCTCCCGTGGTCGCGGTGATCGAGGCGCCAGCGCCGGTTCGGCTTGAAGCCCCGGTGATTGCGCCTGCCCCTGCGCGTCCGGCTGCCCGGCCGACAGTTGCCGAGACGAGGTTGCAGCGCCCCGCCGCCGCCGGGCGTGCGTCGTTTGCGGGTGTTCGGGCCGATCAGGTGCGTGATGTGGTGTATGTGGTGGATGTGTCGGGGTCGATGGCTTCGAGTCTCGCGTTTGTTGTAGAGGAGTTGAAGCAATCGCTGACTCGGCTGGATGAGCGCCAACGTTTTGCCATTGTCGCATTTGCCGATCGTCGGTCGATCATGTCTGAACCCGCGACGACGTGGCTTTTCGGGTCGGGCCTGACGCCCGCTTCGCCTGCGAATATCGGAAGAGCCGCGAAATGGCTTGACGACTTGCGCCCGATGGGGAGGTCAGACCCTCTGCCCGCGCTTGAATCTGCGATCGCGTTGCAGCCCGATGTGATCTTTCTGCTGACGCGTTCGATTGCGAGAACCGAGCAGGCCACGTGGGGGGCGGGTGTCGAGACGATCCTCGAACGCCTCGATGGGCTGAATCCGCGTATCGGGGGAGGTCGCCGGCGCTCGCTGATCAAGACAGTACAGTTCATCGATGACGATCCGACGGGGTTGCTTCAGCGGATAGCGATGGAGCATGCCGGCGGGCCGGGCGGGTATGCGCTTCGAACGTTGGAACACATGGGCGTAGTGGCGGCGGGACCGGAGCCTTCGTTGCGGCTGGATGCGGAAGTGGATCGTGCAGCGGCGTTGCTGGGTGAACTGTTGGAGGCAGGGGCCGATACATCCGTGCTGATCGGGTTGGCGGATGAAACGTTGACGGCGGAGGTGCTGCAGACCGCGTCGCGGGCGATGGCGCTTTTGAGCGGGGCTGCACGTGCCTCAGACCCGTTCGCGCAGCTTCTCCTGGCGCGCAGCGCGATTGCGGTCGCGGCGTGCGAGCCGAGCGGGAACGGACGCGAAAGGCTGGTCACCATCGCGAGCGAGGCGCTTGCCAGAATCGCACCCAACGATGATGTGCTGGGGTGGTCCGCAGCGCTGGAAACGGCAAGGCTTTCGCTGGTCGTCGATCAGAATCGCCTTCCACAGCGGCTGCAAGCGCCGCCTGCAACGGTCGAGTGGCGATTGAAGTTTGAGGGAGCGCTGGTGCAGATCGCGTTGAGCAATGCCGAGATGCTCGAGACAGATCTTGCGGCAGCGCGCAGCCTGCTGTTTGATCGGCCTGACGAAAATCATCGGCGTGGGTTGCTTGCGCGTGCGGCGGCAGCGCGAGCCAGAGCGCTTGCTGAGACACTCGACGGCGATGCAAGAAACCGACTCTGGCGACTGGCGGCTCGGCTTCTGCTTGAAGCGGCGGACGAACTTTCTGCTTCTGACGAAGCCGGTGATCGTCTGGCGCTCGCCGAGTCGCTGTGGTGGGAGGGGCTTGGAGGTGATCCGCCGCTGGAGATTCTGCCGCCCGAGGTTTCGCTTGCTTATGCACGAACATGGGTGACTCGTGACGTTGCCATCGCCGAGCGGTTGGCTCGGGCTGTGCTCGTTCGTGACGATGCGGTGCACCTGGCGCCCTATGCAATGCATACATTGGCGGCCGCTCTCGCCCGCGACCCACTGCCGCAGCGACGCGAACTTGCCGTGCTGACGTTGCTAGATGCCGCAGAGATGCTCGGCCCGGCGGCGGGCGAGACGTTTCATCATTGGCAGCAGGCGGCGCTGCACGCCGCGAGAGAAGGCGTGCTTACGACGACGCAGGGGCGGTCGCGGCATGAAGCCCTGGTGACCTATGAAGGGGCGCTGCGCCGGGTGCTTTCGAGCGATCATGTGCTGCATCGCGCGTTCTGGGCGAGCGAGTATCCCTCGGTGGCGTTTGAACTGGCAGGGCTGTTCGGCGGCGCTCGTGCGCTTGATTTGCTTGCGCGGATCGACCCTCGAGCAGCACTGACGCCGGAAGCGGTTGAGTTGTATGCATCGATCGCCGAACCGGTGATCGGCGAATTGACGGCATCGTACGAAGCGATGCAGCGCGCACCGGGAGGACGGGAACAAGCACTGGTTGCTTTTGAGGCGGCGGCAACGCGCCTTGAACTTGCCTCGGGCTATTTCGCCGCCCGCGGAGCGACGTTGCACTCGCTCGCTGCGAGATGGTCTCTCGGGAGGCTGGTTCGCGCCGAAGTCCCGGAACGGGGCGCGGTGATTCTTCGTGAAGTTTTTGACGCTGGGTGGTACACCCCAGGGGGACGCGAGGCCACGGCGTTGGAGGTGGCCGAAGCACTCGCCGCGTCAGGGCGCAGGGCCGAGGCCTTTACGCTGCTGCGGCCGATCGCGGAAGGTCGAGCGGGGCCGCGTGACGAAGCCGATCGGGAGTATTGGCGCTCGTGGGCGCTGCTGCTTGAGATTCTGGAACAGGAAAATGGTGACGGCGCGAGAACCAGGATGATTCAAGCCCATCTGCTTCGGTTGCGCGGGATCGATGATGAGTTCGGGGGAGAGCCTACGCGAGCGCGGTTGCGCGGCGTCGAGCAGCGGATCGGCATCCGTGAGCAAAAGTAACCTGTGCCGGCGATTATGAGCGACCGAATCGTCTTTCAAGTTCGCGAAGCGTGAGGCGGATTGAAGTCGGGCGACCGTGGGGGCAGTTGCTCGATCGTTCAACATCCTCGCGTAGTTCCATCAGCGCTGCGAGCTGTGCATCGGCAAGGTGGTCGCCCGCTTTGACCGCGGCTTTGCAGGCCATCATGTCGAGCACATCGCGCAAGGCTTCTTCACTGTCGGGGGCGAAACCATCGGCGGCTGCGCGGTCAAAGAGATCCTGCATGAACTCGACCGGCTCGACTTTGCGTTCAAAGAGAAAGCCCGAAAAGGCGTGGACGCCGATGGTTCGCGGGCCGAGCGGTTCGGCACAGATGCCGATGCGCCGCAACAGCGGAGTCAACGGTTCGAGCAGGGCCATGTGGGCCGGTTCGACCTCGACCGGAACGGGCATAAGCAACTGCTGGCTTTCGAGGTCGCGCTCGGCAATGCGAGCAAGAAGAGCCTCGAACATCACTCGCTCGTGCAGGGCGTGTTGATCGACGATGACGATGCCCTCGGCATCCTGCGTCACGACATACGACCGATGCACTTGCAGCAGCCCCCGAGACGTCGCTGGACGCGCGTCAACTGGTTCGGACTGAGTCGGCAGAATGTCTGCGCTGCCCGACGACGGCGTCTGCGGTTCTGCGGTCGGCGCATCTTGCGGCGGATCAAGGCGGGCGAGCGGGGGGGCAGCGGCAATGCGCGAAGGGCCTGCCACGGTATCGTTGTGCTCACCCGTCGTCTTGAGGGCTTCCCGCAGCGGGGCGATTTGCAGGGGCTGGTGTGGTGTGAGGCCGACGAAGGCCGCCGCACGACGTCCGACCGGCGGCAGGTCGGGCATCGGAAGAATCGCGTCTCGATGGGACGATGACCTGAGGGTGCTCGAGGCGAAGGTCGGCGTGAGGTCAGCTTGGCGCAGGGCGTCTTTGACTGCGCGCAGGACGCCCGAATGCACCATCGACTGGTCACGGAAGCGCACTTCAAGCTTCTGAGGATGGACGTTGACGTCAACGGCCTGCGGGCCGAGCGAGAGCATCAGGACCGCGGTCGGGTGGCGGCCAGGCTCGATCAACCCCCGATAGGCTTCTTTGAGCGCGTGTTGGATGGTTTTGTCGCGAACGGACCGACCGTTGACAAAGATGTGCTGAGATCGGCTCGTCGCTCGGGCGAGGCTCGGTCTTCCGACGAGGCCCCAGATGGCCAGACCTCGGGCGTCGTCGAAGTGGTCGAGATGGCATTCGAGGAGCTGACTCTCCAGTTCGCGACCAAGCAGGGCGATTGCACGCTCTTTCGGGCCTTGCGCCGAGGGCAGATCCCACTGCACGCGTCCGTCGGTGCTCACGCGGAATGCGACGGCAGGCCAGGCAAGGGCAAGATCTCGAAGCCAATCAAGGCAATGTCCCTGTTCGGTGGCGGTTGTGCGTAGAAACTTTCGCCGCGCTGGGGTATTGAAAAAGAGATTCCGGACCGTGACGCACGTTCCAGGAGGTCCGGCGCCCGGGCGCACTTCGGAGATCTTCTCGCCTTCTGCTTCGATGATCGATGCGCCGGGTTCGGGGAGGCGACGCGACCGGATCGAGACACGCGCGACAGACGCGATGGAGGCAAGGGCCTCGCCGCGGAACCCCATGGTTGCGACGCCGTCAAGGTCATCGGTGCTTCGGATTTTGCTGGTGGCGTGGGGTGCGAGCGCGAGCGGGAGTTCGTCGGGAGGAATGCCGCGGCCGTCGTCCGTAATGCGGATGAGTTCGATGCCGCCTTGCTCTAACTCAACGATGATGCGAGTTGCTCCGGCGTCGAGCGCGTTTTCGACCAGTTCCTTGACGACCGAGGCGGGGCGTTCAACGACTTCGCCCGCGGCGATCTGGTTCACCACGAGAGGTGGGAGTTTTCGGATGGACAGGTTGGATACTTCCTGCACGGTCACGCCGGCATTGTATGGTTGGGGAGACCGCCTGCGCGGAAGAGAAAGGGCGCCGAACGGCTGTTCCATCCGCCCGGCGCCCATATGGTCGAGAGGTTTACGAACGATCAATCGCAGGGCTGAACGAAGAGATCGAGGTAGTAGAAGAAGTCGGAGATATCGATGACCCCATCGGGGATGCCGTATCCCGGTGCATCAGGATCGCTGGTAGAGGTCATGTCGGCGACATCGAGGTTGCCGGCGACGAACTGGTCGAGGAAGTAGAAGAAGTCACTCTGATCGACCACGCCGTCGCGGAATCCGTAGCCCGGATCGTCGGGATCGCTCGAACCGGTGATGTCGGCTCGGCAGATAACGGGGCAGTCGTAAGAGATGATCCGGATGTCGTCGACGGCGGCTTCGACGACCGAGCCAAGTCCGTAGTCGGAGGCTACGAAGCGGAAGTAGGTGGTCGCTGACGGTGAAGCCAGTCCATCGGATACACGGAAGCTGCGGACGAACCACCCGCCGCGGACGTTGAGACCTGTCGGCCCGACGATATCCACAACGGTCCACGGGCCGTTCGGGCTGGGGGCGACCTCGACAACAAAGACGTCCTCGAAAGGCTCGGGCGGGATGGAGTTGTTGTACCACAGGGCATACTGCACGCCGATCGAACCATTGAGTGACGAGAAGGCGGGACTGCGCAGGTAGACAGCGCCGTTGTCAACGTCGGAGTTGCAGGCGTTGGCCTGTGAGTTTTCTGTAAGCCAGCACCGGCCCGATCCGTCAAAGTCGGAGAGCGGGTTCCCGCGGTTGCAGTTGACGGGGATGCCGCGTTCCCAGAAGCCGGCCGTCGCGGTTGCGGAGGTCACCCAGCCGGGGTTGGTCTCTGCGTTGTCAATCAGAATGACGGTTGCCGAATCGCCGGTGAAGACCGAGTAGCCTGCGCCGGTCGGACCCGTGGGCGGGTCGTTCGTGAAATCAGTGCCGTTGCTCGACGCCGAGAAGTAGAACTCGATGCGCTCAGCGCACAACCCGGGGGGGAGCACTGCGCGGTAGTCGGAACCGCCGAGGTGCTGGAGATTGACCGTCTTCTTGGCGCCGTTGCCCATCGCATAGGTCATGCGAGAGAATGCCGGGTTGACGCCTTGCGGCCCTCCACCGGTGATCTGAACGTTGATGAATGTCGGCCCGAGGGGAGCGGCCAGTGCCGGAAGGCCGTTGGGATAGTTGAATACGATCGGGGGCGGGCAGGCAAGATCGCAGGGGAGCGAAGCAAGGAAGGTGTTGATCTGGCTGATGTTGGTCGCGTGGAAACGCAACTGGATGTTGCCGATTCCATTCGGCGGGCAGAGGTGGCAATAGCTCATGATCGTGCCGTTGACCGATCCGGCGCAGTTGCCGTTGCCGCAGCCGTCGATGCCCAGTTCGTGGGTGTGTCGGGCAGACATGTTGTGGCCGATCTCGTGCGTCACGACGATGATGTCCCAGTTCTGCACGTTCTGGCTGGCGAGCGGGAAGGGGAAAAAGCCCTCCAGTTCACCCGATACGGCATACCCGAATGAGCGGGCGCATACCGAGTTGAAGCGTGCAATGCCGCCTCCGATCGAATCTCCGCAGAGCAGGTGCGCAAGGTCGCGCTCGATGTGCGTCATGCTGGCGTTCCACGTGTTGCGGAACTGGTCGAGGCGCCCATTCAAGGTCATGGAGGTGTAGGGAGAAGGGGTTGTCCAGAGGCGCAGGAAGCTGATGATGAACTCGACGTTGACATCGTTGGAGTAGATCACCGTCGCACCGGCAAAGATGGTGGCGGCATATGCCGACGCGGCGACCTGGCTGCCGCCGAACAGCCCCATCAGGTATGAGGTGTCCGTATCCAGCGCCATTCGAACCCGGCGGCAGCCCGCGCTTTCGGGCATGATGCCGCCTCGATCCACTTCATCCTTTGCCGCGTGGTCATCGGTCGTTCCGCATTGCCACTGGGCCCAGTTGATGACGCCCTCAGGAAGGTTGGTCAGGCTGTAGATCACGGCAGGTCCGCCGAATCCGACCGGCCCGGAGCTGAGCACCCAGGTTTCGTCGTGGGCGACGATAAAGCCGTTCAGCCCGTAGGGTGACAAGGACAGCATCACCTTCGAATCCGGATCACCCTCCACAGTGCCACCGAAAATCACGACGTCCGGGCGAGGCACGGGCATTTCGCCTTGCTCGGTCATGACTACAAGTGTGGCATCGGGCGCAAAGACCTCCAGCGCCCGAAGGTCGAGGTCCACGTTCAGGCCCGCGTCGAGAGGGAAACCCTCGAACTGCACACGGTCAAGCCCTTTGATCGCGTGATAGTCACTTGGCGCCAACGTCACGACGCGACCGACGCCGTTGCCGTAATCACCGGCGTCCTTGATTGGGGAAGGCATCTTCGGGTTGGCCCACGACACCGTCGTAGCGGCTGCCGCCACGGCGACGGCGAAACGGCACACCGCGCGCTTCATGCTTCTCGCATTCATTGAGACTCTCCGATCTCGCGATTGTCGATTCAAACCCCTCCGGATCCCGGATCCCCGTACCTAGGAATGCTAGCGGAGGATCCTCGTTCCCCAAAGAGAGATTCGCGATCTTCGACGTGCGGGTTCGGGTCGTGCGGGCTGAACGGGCAGGTTTCGCCGGGCAGGGTCCAAGAACTCTCGTCGGGCGAGTCAGGCCTCCCCGGGGCCTATCCACAGGAAACCAGCCCTATCGTGATCCATGGCCGTGGAACCGGAGTGCATTGTCGGCATCGACCTTGGAACGACCCATAGTCTGATCGCTTTCGCGGATGCCTCAGGCCCCCGGGTTCTGCCGGACTCGTCTGGAAGACCGCTCTGTCCGAGCGTTGTGCTTTACCTTCCCGATGGGCATGGGGGGGTTCACCCCATTGTCGGTTGGGATGCCTTGGCCAAGTCGCAAGGGATGACGCGTTCGACAATCGCCAGCGTCAAACGTTTGATGGGGCGGTCGCGATCCGATGTCGAGGGCGACCTGGCCTACTTGGGTTACCGGGTGGTCGAAGGCGACCACGCGACCGCCCGGGTCGCCGTGCCAACGGGAACGGGGTTCCCCGATCGCGTGATATCCCCTCAGGAAGTCTCCGCGGCAATCCTGTCCCATCTCAAGCGGCAGGCCGAGGCGGCTCTTGGCCGACCTATCCAAAAGGCTGTGATTACCGTACCTGCGTATTTCGATGACGCCCAGCGGCAGGCCACCCGGGAGGCGGGCCGTTTTGCCGGTCTCGATGTGGTGCGGATCGTCAATGAACCGACCGCCGCCGCCTTGGCCTATGGCCTCGGTTCCGGCCATACGACCGCCGACTCCCGTGAGCGGGTGATTGCGGTCTATGACCTCGGGGGCGGGACGTTTGATATTTCGATCCTCAAGGTCTCTCCACCGGCAGCACCAGGCGAAACAGCATTCTTCCAAGTGCTTGCTACGGCTGGAGATACGCACCTTGGAGGTGACGATTTCGACCGTGTGCTCGCCGAGGCGCTCTTTGCCGATGTTTATGGAGACGAGAGCAGCGGAACACCATCCAATGATGCTCGTATGCGGCTGATGCAGGTCGCCCGGGAGTTGAAGCATCGATTGAGTGATGAGCCTGAGGCCGAAGTGGAAGTTCCCGGATCCGACGGCCGGCCGGTGCAGTTTCGCATGACCCGCGAGCGCTTCGAGGCGCTTGTCTTGCCGCTTGTCGAGAGAACGCTCAGCGCCTGCCGGCGGGCCGTGGCCGACGCAGCAGCGAAAACCGGCGGGAAAGCTCTCGATGCCGTCATCATGGTCGGCGGGGCCACGCGTGTTCCACTCGTGCGATCGCGAGTGGGTGCTTTTTTCAGGATCGAACCGTACACAGGGGTCGATCCGGATCAGGTTGTCGCACTCGGTGCTGCGGTGCAGGGTGATCTGCTTGCTCGGAAGACCGGCGAGGCCCTGCTGCTCGATGTCATCCCGCTCTCACTCGGGATCGAAACCGTCGGTGGAGCGGTGGCCAAGTTGATCATGCGGAACAGCACCGTGCCCGCGAAGGCGACGGAGATGTTTTCCACGAGTGTGGATGGTCAGACGGCGATCAAACTGCACGTGGTGCAGGGTGAGCGAGAAATGGTCGCCGACTGTCGAAGCCTGGGCATGTTCCTGCTTGCCATTCCGCCAATGCCGGCCGGGATTCCGCAGGTCGAAGTGAGTTTTCTCATTGACGCCAATGGTGTTCTACGTGTCTCGGCCATCGAGCGGCGGAGCGGCCGCAGGGCGTCAATTCAGGTTGTGCCCAACCACGGGTTGACCAAGGACGAGGTCGATCGGATCGAACGCGATAGCCTTGTGCACGCCCGCGAAGACATGACACAGCACCGGGTGATCGACCTGGTAGCCTCGGCTCGGCTCGATCTGAAGTGGATTCAGGACCGCTTGGGCCGATTTGGTGTTCGACTTGACGCGCCCGCACGCGAGCACCTTGAATCGCACGTGGCGGCGGTCAGCGCGATGGTTGCTGCCGCCGAGGCCGACTGGCGCGCCGTGGATCCCGACACATTCCAACGTGCCAAGGAAGCGCTTGATCGAGCGAGCATTCGCCTGCAGGAACTGGCCATACTGGATAGTTTGCAAGCCCAGTCTCCCGACTAGGGGGAATCCCGGTTTTTCGCGTCCGAGAACGATTTGTCGGGGGCGAGGTGATCCATAGGGGTGTCGAAGGGGGGACGAACGTCCGATCCGGGTTTTCAGCGCGGCTCTGGCCGCGGCTGGAGGCCCGAACATGTTCAGATTGCTCGCATGGGCGCTCGCGGTGCTGGTTTGCTCAACCTCTGCGTGGGGCGACATCTATTACGTACGGACTTCGGGAAACGACTCGAATGACGGTCGCTCCGCGGCGACGGCGTTTCGGACCTTGAGCAAAGCCGGATCGGTTGCACGCGCCGGAGACACGGTCTACGTCGGCGCCGGGAATCACAACGGTCCGATCTCGCCCGCGAGATCGGGGGCATCGGGAGCGGCGATTGTGTTTGCCGCAGACACGACTGGAGTGATGACCGGTGACGCAGGCTCGGTGGTGGTTAAGGCAATTAGCGGTGTGACTGTCAAGCTCGATGAGCGAAGCCACATCGAGATCCGCGGATTTGTGCTCGACGGCGGCGGAGACAGCGTGCAGATTAAAAAGGGGTCGGGAATTCGCCTTGCCGGTTGCTCACTGGTTCGCCCGACGAGCGATGCGATCAAGATCGACGAAGCGGATGTCGTACTGAGTGATGTGACAATTGAGCGTGCATCGGGCTACGGGGTCTTGGTCGAATCGAAGTCGACACTGACCATGTCGGGATGCTCGGTGCGTCAGAGCGGCAAGGCCGGCGTGCTGGTAAAGGTCACGAAGGGATACGAGGTTCGGATTGATCGCTGCGTCTTTGAGAATAATTCGGCCCAGGGCGTGCAGGTAGAGAGCGGGCTGACGATCATCAGCAGTTCATTGTTCAAGAACAACCGTTCGGACGGCGTGACATCGATCGGGTCATCCGCGGATTTGCGCATCTGGAACTGCACCATACGACTGAGTCGGCGTCACGGTGTATTTGTCTCCGCGGGTCAGGCGGAGGTGATCAACACGATCATCACGCACAGTACGAATGTGGGCGTGATGCGATCGGGCGGAACAGTTGATCATCGCCACAACGTGTATTTTCAGAACCGAGGCGGAGATTACAGCGGTGTGGCGGCTCATGCGAGCAACATTCAGAAATCCCCGGGCTTTGATGAAGATGAGCGGCTAGCCGCCGGCTCGCCCGCGATCGATGCCGGGACCAGCGCAGCGATGTATGCACCGCTTGATCTTGACGGCAAGCCCAGGCCGATCGGCAATGGATTTGATATCGGTTGTTATGAATACGGCTTGGGTGAAGTGCTGGCTGAAGTGCCCTTCTTTGATGATTTTGAAGACGGCGGCTCAGCGCTCTGGTCGAATTCGACCACGGCGACGCAGGGGCGGCTCGGGCGGTTCTCAGGGTTTTTCGGTCGCCAGGGGTCTGAGTTGGATGCCCAGTCGATCGGTGTGCAGGTCACTCCGGAAGAAGACTATGTGCTCTTTTTTGATCTCTTCCTCTTCGGGCGTTGGCAAGGCTCCGCCCGGGAGCCATCGCCGGATCTCATTCGTGTGAGCCTGGGTGGAACCACGATATTCGAGGCGGTGGTTTCGACCGAGTCGTTCGCGGATTCGTCAATGCCGTTCGCGCCGACATCCTGGGGGACAAGTTTCGGATGGGGCAAGGGAGCCGATTGGGTCTATCGGAGAGTTCGCGTCGATTTCAAGGCATCGGGTCCATTGGCACGGCTGACGTTCACCGGCATCAACGCCGATGCGCGGACCACGGCAAGCTGGGCGATCGATAACGTGCGCATCGTCACGGCCGATCTTGCCGCGGCCTACGACCCGATGTTTCGCGACGTGGCCCCGTTCGTGGGCATGGTCGATCATGCCACGACGGACAAAGCCCAGAGCGGCGCGGGGTGGCACTGGGCCGACTTTGACGGGGACGGCAGGCCCGATGCGCTCTTGACCGGTCCGAAGGCGCGGTTGTATCACAACATGGGCGACAAGGGGTTCAACTCGTGGGAGTTCGGCGACGTTCGTCGTCAGGTTGCCGTGCTGGATTATGACCATGACGGCGATCTGGATATTTGGGCCATGTGTGTGGGCGGGTGGAACGACGAACGACTCTTCCGAAACGACGGGGTTTCTTCAACGACGGGGCGTATCGATTTCACGGATGTCGGCCATCGGGGGTTCTCCGCGCCGTCGAGTAATTATGCGACCGTCGCGGCCGACATCAGCCGCAACGGGTGGTGCGACTTGGTGATGTTCAGCACGAAGGGCAATTTTGCAGGGTTGCATCCGGGCGATCCTTCCTGGGAGCTTCTCGTGGAGGAGCCGCCGACGCTGGGCCTCGGTGTTCGTGCGGCCTCGGGCAACGGCGACTATTGCTCAAGCGTCGATGTAAATAACGACGGCGTCCCGGATTTCTTCTATCACCACGCGGGGGGGGTCTTGCTGCTGTCACAGCCGGATGGCACCTTTGCGATTGAAACCCAGAGCGGGATCAGTGTCAAGACATCGCCGAACGCGCCGTTCGGCTCGGCGTGGGGAGACTTTGACGGTGACGGCCTACCTGATCTGTTTGTGCCGAGTCAATCGTCGTCGCACCCGGGATGGTTATGGCGCAACAACGGCGGAACATTCACGGATGTTGCGGGCAAAGTCGGAATCACGCTCGATTTCGTGCAGATCAGCGCGTGTTGGGGTGATTTTGATAACAACGGGTGGCTCGACCTCTTCATTGTCGGCGAACAGAGACATGCGCTCTTTCTCAACCACGGGGGGGTATTCACCTTGGTGGAGGCGGGCGTGGAAGATGGCGAGGTGCGTGCGCTCGATTGTGCGGCGATCGATTTTGACGGCGACGGACTGCTCGATATCGCCATCAGTTATGAAAATCATCCTCCGAAGCTGCTTCGGAATCAGCAGCACTGGCTGGCCGATCGCTCGCTCTCGGTGCGTGCGGTCGGGCAAGGCGGCCCCGGGAAGACCAATCTTGCCGCAGTCGGGGTGCGTGTGGAGTTGCTGGATGAAGCCGGAACTGCCCTGCTTGCGAGGGCGGATCTCGGCGGTGCATCGGGGTTCGGCGGCAGCCGTCCGCTGGTCGCGCATTTCGGGGTTGATCCGGCAAGGAGATACATGGTTCGTGTGCACTTTGCTTCCGGGCCGGTCGAGGTTGTCGGTCGCGCTTCAGACTGGAGCACAACGTTCGGAAGCCGTGTCGTCGAGCGGCTGCTCACGGTGACCGAGCCTGAGCGATCGAATCTGGTTCGTCGAGTGTTGCTGTGGGGAGAAATGACCCATGATGAGCAGCAACTTGCTCGTGATGGCGTGCCGCTGGATGAAAGAGGCTCGTCTGCACGCCGTCCAGGAGGAATGTCGCTCGCGGAACTGATCGCGACGCTGCGCAGGTCGGGATTGTCCGATGCTCAGATCCGCGAACTACTGGGCGGCGATCCGTCGCGACCGCTCGGTGGGTACAGCGGGGCGTTTGATGATGATCGCGATTGAAACTCCGTAGGAAGCAGCACGTGTAGTGCGCCCGGAAGCGTAGTGATGTGCAGGCTGCCATCTGCTCGTGCAGGAAGAGGCTCACCGTCAGCCTGAATGCAGAACGGTGCGTCTGACGTCGATCGAATGGTCACTTCGCGTACTCGCAGGTGCAGTCGCCGAGCGGAGGATCGAAGTCGGCCGAATTTACCCCGCATCGCCCAGGCGAACACACCCAAACTCGAACTCGCGGGAAGAAAAACCAGATCGAGAAGTCCGTCATCCATCATCGCTTCCGGGGCGGGATTGATGCCGAAACCGTAACGATGACAATTGGCGACCACGGCGATGCCCGGTGCTTCGCGCACGCAGATGCTGCCGTCGGCTTCGATCGTAAGAGGCGGCAGGCGCGGCCGCAGCATCTGTCGGATGCACCATGGGACATACGTCATCCGCGAGATTCTGCCGCGTCGGTGTGCGTTGACGTCATGGACAATTTGCGCATCAGGGCCGACGCTGCACATCAGGGCGAACGGCGTATCACCCGCAGACCCGAGATCGCACTTCTGAACCCGAAATGCGTTGAGGGCGCGCAAAAGATTCTCGGGTGAAAGCCCCATGCCGAAAGCACGCGAGAACAGGTTTTCAGTGCCGAGGGGCACATGCCAGATCGGTATTCCGGTGCGGCAGGCAAGCGGAAGAGCGTGGTGTACGGTGCCATCGCCTCCGGCGAGCAGCAAAGCCTGGCAGTCGGCCAGGTCTGATTCAGCCACGGCGATGGGACCAGCCTGGTGCAGAAAGTGTGTATGCCCGGCATCATTGAGTGCACGCTCGATGCGGCCGACGACCGATCGGGCCTTCCCACGACCGGCACGAGGGTTGGCGATGATGCCGATGCGCACGGGACCAAGGGTAACCGAGGTCGATGGCATCGCAATGGGTTGCCGGAAGTGCACGAGGGGCATCCGAACGGCGGAGTTGCGGGTATTCTGCTTTCGGTTCGACACACTACGGACAGGGAGGCGCAGATGGCGCACAATGGTATTTGGTCATTGACATTGGGTGTGTGCTGTGGTCTGGTGTTCGGCCAGCCGCCGCTTGTGAGTGATTCACCCCCCATTCCGGGAGAAGTTCGAGTCATCGGCCGGAGCGGGGAGGGCCGGAACATCGGTCTGGTCGTCCTTTCGACGGAAGGCGACCCTGATGCCAAGCCCGGTATCGTGATTGTCGCGGGCCTTGATGGGAGGCACACGATCGGTGTTGAAGTGGCACTGGGTGTGGCTCGCAGGCTGGTCGAACAGCACGCTGAGCTGCTCCGAACGCACACGGTCTATGTACTCGCCAACGCCAACCCTGATGCTGTTGCCCGCTGGCGTGCCGGCGGCCCGCGGATCGATTGGGGCGGGACCCTGACACCGAGAGACGATGACCGTGATCGTCGTATCGATGAAGATCCCCCGACGGATGTCAACGGCGACGGCCACATCACGATGATGCGGGTGCGCTTGCCCTCACCGATGCACGGATTGACGCTGACGCACGTGATCGACACCGACGACCCACGTCTGATGCGTGCTCCCGATGCGAACAAGGGTGAGCACGCGACGCACGCGGTGCTCGTTGAGGGATTTGACGCTGACGGTGATGGCCGGATCGCGGAGGACGGTCCGGGTGGGGTCGATCTCGACCGGAACTTTCCATACCTATGGCCCGAGGCCGCGGCGGATGCCGGGGCATATCCGTTGTGCGAGCCGGAGAGCCGGGCGATCGCGGATTGGCTGATCGAGAGGCAGAATGTCGTCGCAGTGATTGTGTATGGACCGAAGGACACGATCGTGCGGGTTCCCGCCGCAGGCCGGATGGACGTCACCGGTCGCGTGCCGCTGGGCATAGAAGAGGATGACCGGGCAACCTATGACGCGCTGAGCGAGGCTTTTAAGGAGGTTACTCGCCAGCAGAGCGCACCTGCGGGGGACAATGCCGGTTCACTTCAAGGGTGGGCCTATGCGCATATGGGGTTACTGAGCTTCTCGACCCCGGTCTGGGTGCGGCCGGATCAGCTTCGACGTGAAGGTGGTGATCGCGGCGAGGGCAGTGGGGCGGTTCCGGCTCAGGCTCCGACGCCTCAGCCCCGGGATGAGCGTGCAGAGCTGATCGCCCAGGGCGCGACGCCGCAGGTTGCGGAGTTTCTGACGGCGGCGCCGGAACGGCGTAGGGCAATGGCGATGGAACTTCTGTCCATGCCCGCGGAAGAGCGGGAGGCGATGCAGGCGGAGTTCCTGAAGATGCCCACGGAAATCCAGAGCCGGGTGATGCAGGAGATCCAGCGCATGCGTCCTGAAGGAAGCGTTGGAAGCAACAACGGTGCTCTGTTCTTCTCGCAGCCGGCGACCGGAAGGCCAGCGCGACGTGGTGGGGCGGCGCAGCCCGGGCCGGCACCGGGTGCGTCTGCGCCTGGGGTCACAGCGAATACAAGCGAAGAGGGGAAATGGCTTGCCTATTCCGATGAGCG
Source organism: Phycisphaeraceae bacterium (assembly GCA_019636695.1). Lineage (GTDB taxonomy): Bacteria > Planctomycetota > Phycisphaerae > Phycisphaerales > UBA1924 > JADLCM01. The sequence continues at coordinate 117,343 of JAHBXD010000002.1, read as the reverse complement.
TGGCGAGGGGTTTGTCGAATGGCAACCATTTGTCCATCCGACGCTCGGAAAAGTAGAGATCGGAGGGTTCATCCCGGGGTTCCGGCTCAACCCTCCGGAAATGGAGTTGGATCGCCTCGTGGACGAGCAGACCGCTGTCGTTGCCATGCTGCTGTCGCGCATGGCGAGGCCGGTCGCAGATTGCGTCTTGGTTGAACCGCTCGGCGAAGGTGTGTGGAGGATCGGGGTGCGCGTCATCAATGCCGGGGAGTTGCCTACACGGCTTTCCATCGGTGTGAAGGCCCGACGCAGAGCGCCGATGCGCCTTCGGATGGATATTGAAGTCGATCGCATACTCAGCGGATCGCCTCGACGGCTGATTCAACGGTTGGCCAAGGGCGAACGGCACGATTCGCAGTGGATCGTGCGCGGGGCGCCGGGTTCTCGAGTGACGGTGTTGCTTGAGACTGCCGAGTACGGCACGACCGTTCTCGACATTCCGCTTGAACCGCGAGCCGATCAGGGAGGTGAACGATGAGCAGACGTTTTTTGATTGCCGGTCTGGTTCTTGCGGCGGGGTTTGCCTCTCCGGTCTTGGCGCAGGAACACATGCCGGGCAAGGTCGAAATTGCATGGAATCGCTATTACACCTATGACGAGGTCGAACGGCAACTGCACGAGATCGCCCAGGCCTATCCGCATCTGGTTTCACTCGTGCCGATCGGCAAGAGCATTCAGGGGCGCACGCTCTGGGTCGCGATCGTGAACGATCCGACCACGGGGCCGCACGAATCCAAACCCGCGATGTGGATCGACGGCAACGTGCACGGGAACGAGATTCAGGCATGTGAAGCCGTGATGTACTCGCTCTGGTATCTCACAAAGGCCCACGGCCGGAATGAGATGCTCACGAATCTTCTGAAGGATTACAGTTTCTATTTCATGCCCAGTGCAAACCCCGACGGCAGGGAGTGGTGGTTTACAGGGGCGCATACTCCGCATTCGGCCCGCCACAATATTCGCCCGTTTGACAATGACAACGACGGTCTCATCGACGAAGACCCGGCGGATGATCTTGACGGCGACGGGCATATCACCCAGATGTGGAAGGAAGATCCCGACGGCCGTTGGCGCCGCGACCCTGATGACCCGCGGATTTTCAGGCAAGTGCCGCCCGGACAGAAGGGAGGGTGGACGTTTCTCGGGTCAGAGGGCATCGATAATGACGGCGACGGCCGCATCAATGAAGACGACATCGCCGCGGACGACATGAACCGAAACTACCCGAGTGACTGGCAGCCGATCTATGTCCAGACGGGAGCGGGTGAATATCCCCTCAGCAGCCCCGAAACACGGGCGATAGGCGAGTTTATTCTCGCCCATCCCAACATTGCGGCGGTGCAGAGTTATCACAACGCCGGAGGCATGATCCTGCGAGGGCCGGGTGCAAGTTATCGCGAGTCGATGTATGCCGCGGCCGATACCCGCATGTATGACGAGATCGCCAATACCGGCGCGCAGATGCTGCCTTACTACCGGTCGATGGTCATTCATCGCGATCTTTACACTGTGCATGGCGGCTTCGTGAACTGGACGGCGGAAGGTCTCGGTATCACCAGTTTCACCAACGAGCTTTGGACCGACGCCAAGCTCTATCAGGGCACGGTCACCTCACCCGATGAGCGGCAAGTCTGGCTATGGCGCGATCGCATGGTCTTCGGCCAGACTTTTTCTGACTACAAGGAGTTCGATCATCCGCAATTCGGGAAGATACTCATCGGCGGGCCGAATAAGTGGTCGAGTCGAAATACACCGACATTCATGCTCGAAGAAGAGTGCCACCGCAACTTCGCGTTCACCATGTATCACGCTTCTTGCATGCCCAAGGTCAGCTTCGGTCGTCACGAGAACCGCCGCACGGTTGACGGTCTTTGGATCGTCACGATCGAAGTGCGCAATGAACAGGTGATCCCGACACGGCTGGCCATTGCCGCATCTCGCCGGTTGGGCTTGCCCGATCTGCTGACTGTCGAGGGTGCTCGTGTCGTGGCTTCGGGGAGGTTGAACGTATGGTTCGATCGACAGATGAGCGACCATGGCGCCGAGCCTGCCCGCGTGTTGCTTGAAGACGGCATCCCGGGCCGAGGCAAACGCATCCTGCGGTTTGTTCTGGCCGGTGAACCTGGCGACCTGGTGACGTTCCGCTATCAAGCCGAAAAGGCGAGAGATGTCGAAACCGTGATCGAGTTAACGCAGGATTGATCGCGGTGATCCGATCTGCGGCGAGCACATGCAGAACATGGAGCCTGCACGATTACTCTTCCTGCACGGGCGGGGGCGGGCTTTCGGCGGGTTCGTCGAGTTCGGACAGATCTCGATGAGGCATCGCCTGCCACGATTTGGCGGCACGAACGCTAGCGCCCATCAGCGGGCCTGCCATCGCCACCAAGCCGATGCTGCCCGCCGCGGAAAGCACGCCGGCGACAATGCGTGCTGTGAACGGCGTGATCAGCGGCGGTGTGCCGCGGGGTTCTTCCAGCAGCGGCAAGGCCGCGAGCCTGAGGTAATAGAACGCCGCGATCGCCGAGTTGAGGCCCATGATGATGACAAGCGGCAGTTCGCCCGAGTAAATGCCTACGGCAAAGAGGCCGAACTTGCCGAAGAACCCGAGCAGCGGGGGAAGCCCAAGCAGGCTGAGTGCACAGATGACCATCGTCCACCCAAGCACTGGACGAGAGCGGCACAGGCCTCTGATGTCATCGATTTCATCGGCATCGACGGTGCGGCCCTGGGCGTCTTTCTTGTCCAGCGCTGCGATGGCGGCGAAAGCGCCGACATTCATCACGCCGTAGGCAAGCAGATAGAACAGGACCGCCGCCACACCGTTCTCGGTGAAACCGGCGCCGATTGTCCGAGGTGGGCCGGCGATCACGCCGACCAGCATGTAGCCCGAGTGGGCGATGGATGAGTAGGCCAGAATGCGTTTGACCGATGTCTGCACAACCGCGAGCACGTTGCCCACCGTCATGGTCAGGGCGGCAACAATCCAGAGAGCCGTGCGAATCGGCGCGGGAAGGTCAAACCCTTCGCCGAAGGTTTCACGACCATCGATGACGCCGTAACTCCACCCTGCGAGGGAAACAAGCAGCAGGATCGAGATGAATCCGGCCGTTTTTGGCACGAATGCCAGCATGGCCGACACCGGGCTTGATGCCCCTTGATACACATCCGCGGTATAGAAGTGCATAGGGACCGCGGCGATCTTGAACGATACTCCGATGATGGAAAGCACAAGGCCGGTGAGCGCAATAGGGTTGATGCCGTCGGTCGCCCCCTGCGTAGCCAGCGCTGTTGCAATGGCGCGCAGGTTGGTCGAACCGGTGCCGCCGTAAAGCAGCGCGAACCCATAGAGGAAGATGGCAGCGCCCATCGCACCGAGGAAGAAATACTTCACTCCGGCTTCCTGCGATCTGGTGCCGCGAGTGGACATGACCACCATGACATATGTCGGCAGGCTGGTCAATTCGAGGGCCAGGAAAAGCCAGATCAGGTCATCCGCGCTCGCGCAGAGCATTGCGCCGGTCAGGCTGAAGAGGAAGAACGCGTAGAACTCCGCCCGATTCGCGCGCAGCGGGTCAAAAACACGCGACCCTGCCGCGATGGCATCTTCATCCTCCCTGTCAACCGTTCCCGCCAACAGCAGAAGTATCAGCAAGCCGACCCCTGCGATGACCGCCTTGGCAAAAGGCATGAGCGTGGGCAACGGTGTGGCCCCGATGCCGGGCAGGTTGATCGCGAGCATCATGGCGACCACGAGCGCCAGCCCGCAGACCGGCGAACACAGCCGCCGGACTTCTCTCTTCGGAGACAGGCCGAGCACCATCACGATGCATGTGGCCACGAAGAGCACGATTTCAGGCCAGAGATGAGCAAGTTTCTCGACCATCAGCGACCCTCCGCATCGGCGTCAGGGGCGGATGGCCATGTCACCCGGGTCGGGGTTGCACCGCGAGCCTTCGGCGCCTGCTCATGGACCCAGGAGACCGTGTCGTTGACCGGGGCTTCGAGAGCCTTCAGTACCGGTGTCGGATACAACCCGAGAACCAGGCATAGCACGGCGAGAGGAGCCAGCACGCCGATCTCACGGGCAGACAAATCTGCCGGCAGCGAGGCGGGATCATCATGATGATGATGATGGTGCGGCTCGCGGAGGGGTCCGAAACACGCCTTGCCGACCATGATGAGAATGTACATCGCCGCGATGATCATCCCCGTGCCGGCGACAGCGGCATACCAAGGGCCGAGGCGACCGGGTGTTGCCCCCGGCTGACCCGCCTCGACCAGCGCATCACTGGCTTGGAAGGCGCCCATCAGGCACATGAATTCGCTTACAAAGCCATTCAGGCCTGGGAGCCCGACCGAAGCCATTGCGAAGAACACCATGAAGGTCGCCCAGATCGGCATGCGTGCGGCAAGCCCCCCGATCTCTCGCATCGACCGGGTGTGGTAGCGTTCATACATCATGCCGATCAGCAGGAAGAGCGCACCTGTCGACAGCCCGTGGTTGAGCATATAGAGCACGCTGCCGGAGACGCCGACGCCGTTGAGCGCAACAAGGCCGAGAATGCAGAAACCCAGGTGCGAAACACTCGAGTACGCGACAAGTTTCTTGATATCGTCCTGCACCCAGCAGATCAGCCCGGCATACACGATGCCCATGATGCATAGAAACGCAAGGAACGGAGCGTATTCGACGATCGCCGAAGGGGTGTAGGGCAGCACGAACCGGTACATGCCGTAAGTGCCGAGTTTGAGCAGCACGCCCGCGAGGATCACACTGCCCGCGGTCGGGGCTTCGGTGTGCGCCAGCGGCAGCCACGTATGCACCGGGAACAGCGGAATCTTGACGGCAAAGCCCGCCAGCATCGCCGCCAGAATCCACGTCTGCTGCGAAAGGCTCATGCGGCAGCCCGCATCACGAAGGGCGGCCATGTCAAATGTCCAGCGGCCGCTTCCCTGGAACAACCCGACGGGAAGTTGCGTGGCATTGAACCAGACCAGGTAAATCAGGCCTGCCAGCGTCAGCACTGACCCGGTGAAGGTATAGAGGAAAAATTTCGTTGCAGCCTTTTTGCGATTGGTTGATCCGTACAAGCTGATCAGGATGTACATGGGTATGAGCGTGAACTCGAAGCATGTATAGAACACAATCAGGTCGCGAGCGCAGAAGACGCCGGTCATCGCACCTTGAAGTACGAGCAGCCACGCGTAATAGGTCTTGACGCGGTGGGTGATGGCGGTGAAACTTGCGGCCACGCAGATGGGGCCGAGCAGCGCCGTCAACGCGACAAGCAGCAGCGCGACCGAATCGACGCCGACGGAGAGTGAAAGCCCGAGATCAGGCACCCAGTCGATTCGTCCGACACCCTGATACGCCTCCGCTCGCGTCCAGTCGAACTGCACCAAGGCGACCGCCGCGCCGATGAGAGCAAGCAGCGTGGTGAGCAACGCAACGCTCTTGGCTTGTGCAGCAGGGCGCAGCGCGACAATGATCGAGCCGGCGATCGGTACCAGAATCAGAATGGCAAGCAGCGCAGAGGTCACAGCGTAATGATCCAGATGAAGACGGCAATGGCGGCGACGCCTCCGGCCATCCACACGGCATAGTCGTGCAGAACGCCGCTCTGCGTCCGCCGCACGGACTGCCCGCACATGCGGGGGAGGAAACCGAGTGCGTTGACGAGGCCGTCAACCAGGAGACGATCGATCAGGTGGAAAATATGCGAGAGCACCCATAGGGGCTTGCGGATCAGGAAGTCGTAGAACTCGTCTACGAGCCACTTGCGCTGGGCCAGGGTCGCGATCGGGCCGAGGGTGGGAAGCAGTTTGTCGGCCCGGCTCGTTGCGGCGGTGGTGCGGCCGAGATAGTGCAGAACAAACGCCACGGCGATCCCGACGAAGCCGATCGCCGCGGAGACATAATACATGATCTTGTGCGGATCCTGCCCGAGGAATGTCCCGTGAGCGGCGTGTTCGGACGCGTGACCGCCCCGACCGGCGAGGAACGCCGCGGTGTTGGCATCATGCACGTGGACCGTATCGGCCGATGACTCATGCACGAGTCGCGCAACCCATCCGCCATGGTCGCCGATGAAATACGCACCCGCGGCAACGACCGAAAGCCCGGCCAGAATCGCAAGCACGAGGTTGATGGCGATGCCGGGCGGATGCGGATGGAATTCGTGGCCGCTGCCCGGCTCATGAGTGTCATGCGATGTGCGGCTGTGCGCATGATCTCCGGCATGATCATGGCCGTGGTCGTCATGGGCGTGCAGTTCGTCGCCCGGCTCATAGTATTTGGGGCCGATGAAGACACGGAAGAAAACCCGGAAGGTGTAGTACGCCGTGAGGCCGGCGGTCAGCAGCAACACCCATCCGAGGAACGTATAGCCCGGTCCGGGTGTGACAAAGGCTTCCGCCAGAATCATGTCTTTGCTGAAGAACCCGGCTGAGAAGGGGAACCCGGCGAGGTTGAGGCACCCGATCAGCATCGCGATGCCCACAATGCCCCAACCCTTCATATAGGCCACACCGCTCAACTTACGCAGGTCAAGCTGACCCGCAAAACCGTGCATGACCGCGCCGCAGCAGAGAAAGAGCGTGGCTTTGAAGAAGGCATGCGTAAAAACATGGAAGGCAGCACCAGCGCTGCTCAAAAAGGCCAACCCGGCGAACATGAAACCGAGCTGCGACACCGTCGAGTAGGCCATGATCCGCTTGATGTCGAACTGCGCCATCGCGATCGTGGCCGACAACAGCGCGGTGCCGACGCCCACCCATGCCACGATCGGCAACGCATATTGGCTGCATAGAAACAGCGGATACGTTCTGGCGATCAGGTACACACCGGCCGTGACCATGGTCGCCGCGTGAATCAACGCCGAGACCGGCGTCGGGCCTTCCATGGCGTCAGGAAGCCAGACGTACAGCGGCAGTTGCGCGCTCTTGCCGAAAGCGCCGATCATCAACAGCACCGGGATCAGTTGAGCAACCAGAGGAATCTGGTCGATGTGCCCCGCCTTCAGTGCTGCGGTATACCCCTGCAACTTCTCCGACGCGAAGAGTTCCGCGTAGTCGACTGTCCCGAAGTGAACGAACGTCAGCATGACGCCTAGGGCAAGTCCCAGGTCGCCGATGCGATTCATAATAAAGGCTTTCTTCGCCGCCGCAACAGCGCTCGGCTTTTTATAGAAGTAGCCGATCAGAAGGTACGAGCAGAGACCGACGCCTTCCCACCCCAGGTACAGCATGATGAGGTTGCTGCCCATCACCAGGCAGGCCATGCTGAACACAAAGAGATTGAACGCGGCGAAGAACCGGCAATACCCCAGGCCGAGGTCGTGGCTCATGTACTCGCTTGCGTACAGCGCAATCAGCGTCGCCAAGCCGGTGACAAACAGCATCCACAGACACGTCAGGGAATCGACGTAAAACCCGAAGTCTGCTGTGAAACGCTGGCCGGGGCCTTCACCCCAGGCAAAATCGATCCATCGATACGCAACCGTGACGTGCTCCCCCCCCGAAAGCTGCAAATACATCAGAAGGGAAAGCCCAAAGGCCGCACCAAGGCACACCACGGTCAGAAATGCCGGCAGCTTGCTCCGGACCCGAGCGATCGCACACACTGTGCACATCAGCACAGCCACGATCGGCAGCAATGGAATCAGGATCACCCACCACGGACCGACAGTTGCGCCGCCGTTTTGCGGCGAGGCCAGCGAGGCGAGCAGCCCCGTGAACCCCCCAAGCACACCCTGTCCGACCGTTTCCAGCACGCACGTGCTCCTTCAACACCCGTTACCACACCCGTCGAACGCGTCCGCATCGCAGCGCCGTCGTGACACCACCCCGACACTACCCGCTCAGTTCGGCCCACTCCTCCGCGTTCAGGTTCTCACGCCTGCGGAACAGCAAGACGACCAAGGCAAGTGCCATCGCCGCTTCCGCTGCGGCGACCGTCAGCACGAAGATCACGAAACTTTGTCCCGTGTGGTGGAGGTAGAAACGGCTGAATGCGATCAAGGCGATTCCCGCGGCCTGGAACATCATCTCCGTGCAGAGGAACATGATGATGAGGTTGCGACGCGTCAGGAAGCCGATCACGCCGAGGGCAAACATCACACCCGAAACAAACAGATAGTGGCCGAGCGTGAGTGAGCCCATCGCTTCAGGAAAGGCTGTCTGGCCGAGTATGGTCGCGATCATGACTGCTCCTCCGTCGAGAGCAGCCTCGATTGCTGAGCCTTGGCCTCTTCGTCCAGTTCCACCTGTCGCCTGCTCAGCACAACAGCCCCCAGCATGGCCATGAGCAGCACGACACCCGCGATCTCGATCGATCCCGGATGCCGGTTCAGGAAATCAAACGCCAGATTCTCGACATTGCGGCCACGCAGGCCTTCCGGCAGAGGCACTTCGCGCCGAGTCGCGTCAATGAACTCGTCAAAATCGCTCTGGCGGACCGGATTCGGCTCGGCTACAACCGCGATCCGACGTTTCATGTCGATCTCCGGCGGGCCAGAGAACGTCCGGGCAATCCGCTCGCGGTCCGTGATCAGTCCTTCCCGGCGAAGCGCACGCTCAACCCGGCGCGGAAGTTGCGCCAAAATCGCATCCGGATCACGCGATTTCAGCGCAATCTCCTCGCCGGTCGGCAGGCTAGGGATTCCCCTGGCAAACATCGTCGTCAGAGCCGCCAGTAGAACAAACCCGGCGACGGCGGCAATACCAGGCTCCCTGCTGGCGAGGTCATAGGGGGCGCCCTTGTCCTCTTCTTCCGCCTCGGTCGGGGCCTGCGTCGCGAGCATAATGACAAACAGGTAGGTGATGAGGATGGCTCCTGCGTAGATAATGATCAGCGCAAAAGCCATAAACTCCGCTGACAGAATGAGATACATCCCGGCGGACGCGAGAATCGTCAGGATGAAATACAGTGCGGCGTAGACCGGTCGCGGATGGGTAATCACACGGAGCGATGCTCCGAGGGCGATTGCTGCGAAGACATAAAAATACAAGTTGGGAAGCTGACCTGACTTGGCTGCTTTCAGCCCCAACCCGACCAAGACAACCCCTAGGCCGGCCGCTGCGAGCAGGGCACCGATCAACTGCGGGCTGACCTTCCGGCGCGGCAGCGCAAGGAGTACGCCAAACCCTCCCAGCACGACGCCGAGGTACAAGATGAAGGGATCGATGACGTGCGCCAAAGGGAGGACCCCGTGCCGCGATGCTACCCCCACGCCTGAGTAAGTACACACCAACTCCAGCGGGGTCATCAGGGTAGGGCATGGCGTCCCGGCCTTCAACTCAGGCACACGCCGCCCTGGAGGCACCGGCTGTGCGACGCGGCCGACGGTCGGTCGCGCCGATCCGGGAGCGGGTAGCATGGAGTCGTGAACGCAACGGTCCCCGGCGCGGTGTCGGCAGCGCGATGGAAGCGCACCCTCCCCAATGCGCTGACGATCGCCCGGTTAGGGCTTGCCGCCGTGTTCTTTGTCATCCTCAGCATCGACCATGTGGTCGATCGGCCGGTATGGCTTGTCACCGCTGCGGTGGTCTTCGTGGTTGCGGCGACAACGGATGCGCTCGATGGGTATCTGGCCCGTCGATGGCATGTAGTCTCCCGGTTTGGGCGCATTGCTGACCCGTTCGCGGACAAAGTTCTTGTCTTGGGGGCCTTCGTGATGCTCGCGGGGAGTTCGTTCAGTGGGCCGCATACCCATGCACCGCAAGTCGAGGCGTGGATGGCAGTCGTCATTCTCGGGCGCGAGTTGCTGGTGACATCGCTGCGGGCCATGGCCGAAGGCGCGGGCGTTGATTTTTCTGCGTTGAGCGCCGGCAAGATCAAGATGATCGTGCAATCCCTCGCGGTTCCGGCGATTCTGCTCGTGTATGCCTTCTCCGAGCACCACGTGTGGGTGTCTTACATCGCCTGGGCGACGACGATCATCACCGTGCTGAGCGCCTGGCCATACATCGCCAAGGCTGCAAGGATGCCAAGATGACCACACCTCCGACCATGCGTCCGGAAGATCAACCCTCGCCTCCGCCGACACTGAAGCAGGCTTCGGCGACATATGACCCTCGCGGGGCGCAGCTCGGACGCCCGTTGTATCGCCCGCGGTTTTTCATGATGACAAGTCTCGGGTTCGGGCATCTTCGGCCGTTCCCGGGAACGTGGGGGTCACTCCCACCGCTGGGGATTGCCGCGGTGTTGGTGCTTGTGGGGGCCGGGCCGACGGAATCGCCGTGGGTGTTCAACGGCGTTTGTCTCTTAATGGTTTTGGTCTGGTCGCTGGTGTGCGTGCTGCAGGGTGAGCGGGCCGAAGCCTATTGGCGCACCAAGGATCCCTCATCGGTTACGGCGGACGAAGCCGCCGGCATGGCGCTGGCGCTCATCGCGCTGCCGCTGGAATGGGGCGCCGGGTTCTGGTCCATCGCCGCGTGGTTGATCGGCGCATTTGTTCTGTTCAGGCTCTTTGATATCGTCAAGCCTTGGCCGATCGAACCGTTGCAGCGCATTCCCGGCGGTCTCGGCATTCTGCTTGACGATCTGGCGGCCGGAGCGGCGACGTTGATCGTGCTTCAACTTTGGGCCGCGACGATGTCCTGATGTCTGTGCTCACCGCTTGGCCGTCGCGAGCAAGCGTGCGCGGCGTTCAAGCGCCATGACCTTATCCGGTTCATCGAACGACGCCAGCATGAGCACCCGCCTTGAGCCGTCAATGAGCATGAGTTTACTCGGGTGGGCGATGTTCATCATTGTCGAACCATCCTGGAGCGCGATCGGCCGCGATCGATCTTCGTGAAGTTCAAAGCCGATCCGCCGCAGGATGTGCTCAACCACACCGGCTTCTCCTGTGGCGAATGTCCAGCGATCCAGGTCGGCGTTGTAGCTCTGCGCGAAGGCGAGTAGCGATTCGGGGGTATCTCGTTCCGGATCAACGCTGAAACTCATGAAACGCACCGGCGTATCAGCCAGTTGGGCAGAAAGATGCGCCATCGTCTGCGACATGGGAGGACAGACGAACGGGCAGTTCGTGAAGATGAAATCGATGATCGTCACGCATCCTTCCAGAATGCTCTGGTCAACTGTTCGACCGTTCTGATCAAGCAACGTAAATGGAACAATCGTGATGCCCTCCAGCCCCTGATCAGGCTCACTCAGGACGCTTGCGGGAATGTCGGCTGGTGTCCGCAGTGGACCTCTCTGTCGGGTGAGCATGATCGCGCTGGTGATCATCACCGTCAGCGCGGCCGTCACGAGAACTATCAGCACTCTGGGCATCTTATTACGCTCTCCGGGGTATTGTTCCGGCCCGCCCGATGGTCATCCAGGCCGCGCAGAGGCCGATTGCGGCGCAACCGGCCGTGCCGATCCAGTGTGCCGAAGTGGGCGGTTCGCCCACTCCGAGCGAACCTTGCATCGCCTGGGTCGGCCAACCGACCGGATTACACATCTGCACGACCGCAAGCCATCCCGCGGATTGGTCAGGCGGAAATATGGCCCCGCTCAGCAGCCACATCGGCATAAGCACCAGATTCATCACGCCGTGAAATCCCGCGATGCTGTTGACTCGCCATGCCAGCGCGAGGGCGATGCCCGAGATGCCGATGCCGAGAGCACCGAGGGCCACCAGCGCGCTGGCATATCCCGCCGCACCAGCGGGCAGGCCCAGCATCGGGCCTGCCGCGAGCAGCAGGGCGGCCTGCACACACGCGATGGAAGCTCCGCCGAGAAGTTTGCTGACGACAAGAGCGCTCCGAGGTGCGGGGCCTGCCATCACTCCCTGAAGAAACCCCTCCTGGCGATCTTCAATGAGCGAAATGGCGCCGAAGATCGAGGCGAAGACCACGACCATCGAGGCCATCCCCGGTAGGAGATAATTTCCGTAGTCCCTGCCGTAGACCGTCAGCCCGGCCAAACCGCTTGCCATCACGAACCACAGCAGGCTTGCGGTGCCCAAGGTCGCGATCAGCCGCGACGGCTGACGCATCAGCCGTTGCCACTCACGAACGAGCAAGGCGGTGCATGGGCCGAGCATCTTGGGTTCGGGCGTGGTCATGCGGTGTCCTGAGAAATGAGCACGCCGCCCGCACGCTGGAGGTATACATCCGACAGCAGCGGCGGGCCGTATTCAAACGGAAGTCTTGCGGCGGCGAGCCTTCCCGCGACGATGCCCGCGGCCTCCTGACTTTGCACGGACACGATCGCGCGGTCGGCGTGGTGTTGAAGTACACCATCTCGACCGATGATCGCATACGCGGTGTCGCGGTCGTCAGTCTGCAGTCGAAAAACTGCAGCGCCGGCGCTTTGTCGAAGCGCATCGGGCGTGTCGTCGGCGACGATTCGACCCGATGACATCATGATCACCCTATCCGCTCGGTCAGCCTCTTCGATGAGGTGCGATGACATGACGACGATAAGCCCAGGTAATTCTGTCCGGGCGTCGTAGAGCAGGGCCATCAGTTCGAGGCGCGCCTGAGGGTCAAGCCCGGTCGATGGCTCGTCAAGAAGCAGGAGGCGCGGGCGAAGCATCACGGCGCGAGCAAGATCGACCCGCCGCATCAACCCGCCGCTGAGAGCACCGACACGGCTTCGTATTCTGTCGGCAAAACCCAGCCGTGCGGCAAGTTCTGTTGCGCGCGACAGGGCCGATGCCCGCGATAGTCCACCGATGACACCGTGAAGCACAAGGTTCTCGCGCACGGTCAGCAGGCGGTCAAGGCTGGGAGATTGAAACACGATGCCCAAGTGCTTCCGGATGGCCCTTCGCCCCTCTGATGAGGTGGTGTCGTTGCCGAACACACACACCGTGCCGGCATCTGGCCTGTCGATTCCGGCCAGCATCGCCAGAAGCGTTGATTTGCCCGCGCCGTTGGCGCCGAGCAGGGTGACCCATGAACCCGGGGCAATCTGCACGCTGATGTCGTCGAGCGCATGCCGGGCGCCCTCTCGACGGGAGTGGTACGTTCGCGAGACCTTGCGTACCGAAACGCCGTCTTCAGGAATCAGTGCGTCGCGCTCGCCTGGTGCATCCCCAGGTCTGTCGTGTGTCGACCGCAACGCGGTTTCGTCCACACGCCCCTCCTGTTCAGGCCAGCCAGACATCCACCACCAGAGCACCAAGCAGCAGCGGCAGGTGCAGAATTGACGCGAAGAACACCCTTCGGGCCGCCGGCCGTGAGCGCATCACCACCAGCCGCAGACTTAGCCACAGATACACCAGCCCGGTGATGACCGCGACCGTGCCGTAGATCCATCCCAGGCGAGGCATGGCGACAAGCGGCAGAAGTGTTGCTGGAATCAGCAGCGCCGCGGTGAACAGCATGGTGATCGATGTCGCCGCTCCGGTCGGGTCGAGCACGGGCAATACCCGGTACCCCCCGAGGGCATAGTCGTCCTTATACATCCATGCGATGGCGAGAAAATGCGGAAGCTGCCACACAAACATCAGCCCGAACAGGCTCAACCCGCCGGGCTCGATGAGTGACGCAAACCCACCCGTTTCACTTGCGGCCGCCCAGCCGATCAGCGGCGGCAACGCCCCAGGGATTGCGCCGACCAGCGTCGAAAAGCACGTGACCGGCTTCATCGGCGTGTAGACGAGTACGTAGCTGATGATGCAGGCAAGCGAAACTGCCGCCGGCGCGACACCATTCATGCTCATCAGTACGGTGAGACCAGCGAAACACAACAGCATCCCGCTCCAGAACACCGTCGACGGCCGCACCGACCCTCGCGGCAACGGCCTACGCGAGGTTCGCACCATCCGGGCGTCTCGCGAGCGTTCCCACCACATGTTCAGGCTGTTCGCCCCCGCGCTCGAGAGATACGTCCCGAACAGGCAACCTGCAAAAGCCCACGCCAGATCGCCCATGAGCCACGGACGTCCGACCGCCGCGGCTACAAACCCGACGAGCGAAGTAATCGTCACAAGGCGCGTAATACCAGGCTTCGTGGTTTCAAGTAGCGCGCGCACAATCACGCGCGCTTCACCAACTCCCGGGGCAACCACCGCAGATGCCGTGACTGGGCTACTCCGACTCACGGCTGCTCCTTCACCATCTAACCGAAGGCGTCTTCCCGTCAGGCCGCAACCCTTCCCGCCTGACAGGAAACAGGGTAGTCAAGTTGCGGCACCATTGTCGTCAGCGAGTTGGTGGGGGTGGCACCACCAGATCAGCCCAAACCGGGAAATGGTCGCTCGGGAACCCCTTCGCTCCCGGGGGTGGGGTCCGCCAGACACCGGATCTCGTCGTAGTAATGCCCTGCGACGGCAGAACGTAATCCACCCGGCGCTTCCAGGAGGCTGTGTCTGTGGGGGAAAGCCCGGGGATATCGATGTCGGCGACAGGTGCGGGGCCGGGGTTCAGCCTTCGGCTGGCGAACAGGAGCTCCTTCATGGGATTGCGATAGGCCGTGCCTTTTTCCGGGTCGGCATTGAGGTCACCGAGAATCACAAAGAGTTCTCCCCGTTCCAAGGGGCCGCTGACGCCGTGGTCATCCACAATCCATTGGGCGCCCTCGATGTAATCAGCCCAGAATCGAATCTCGTCATAGTTGCGACGGGCATTCCGCCGCTCGGGACCATCGAAGGCAGGCGGGGTGGGGTGCGAGCAGAGGAAATGCACCACGCTTCCATTGGGCATCCGCACCGGAACATCCCAGTGACTTTTGGAACTCAGCCGAAAGTATTTTAACTCTTCTTCAGAATACCACGAGCCTGAGCCTTCTGGGTTCTGAGGCAGTGCTGCACCCGGCATGTACTCCCAGGGAAGCAGGCGGAATGTCCTGACCTGATCTATCAGAATTTCGCAACGGGGATCGACCAAAAGCGCCATCGCATATTGGCCGGGGAACGTGCCGAATCCCCAGCAATCTTCGCCGAAAGCGCGCCCTCCATCGGTCTGCTCGCCGGGTTCTCCGTTTGGCCCAGACCCCGGCGGCGGCGGGAACTCGGTGACAACCCTCCCGTCCTTGTTCAAATCGAACCCACTGGGAATCCCCGTGTTGGATGGCGCCATGAAGACGTTGTACTCCAGAGCCGACAACCCTTCGGCCTGCGGGGTCATCAGGTAGTTTTCGACGAACCGGCGGCCGTTCTGGCCGGGGGGTTCGTTGGCTCGAAACCCCGGCGCTCCGGGTTGGTCGTATGCAATTTCGTTCAAAAGTATGACCGTTGGTTGCAGTCGCTGAATCACCTCCGCGATCTGTCTCACACGCGGCTGCGAGCCGTCGCGCAAGTCTTCGGTCCGGATGTCTTCGACATTGAAAGTTACCACGCGGATCGCCATCGGTGCCGCCGAAGCGGCCCGATCGGGGTTGCGCTGTGCTTGTTGAGCAGCTGCCGCACTGAAACACGTATTCAGGATCAGCATCGCGAGAGCACTGGCCACCCGCCCGATCGACCAGAGGTTGCCTTGGGTTGCTGAGATCATCTGACTGCTCCGATGAGCGCATGGAAAAGTGCCTGCCCCGTTTCTGCAGATGGGGTCCGTTCCGGATGCCATTGCACACCAACATAGAACCGCCGCGTGAAGTCGCCGACCGCCTCAATGACCCCATCCGGTGCGTGGGCAAGTACGTCCAGTATGCCGGGGTCGGTGACAGCCTGGCGGTGCTTGCTGGCGACGGGTCCATCAGCGAAGGGGGTTTTCACATGGGCCGTAAGCACCAGATGCGTCTGATCCCAGTGCATCGGCGCCGAGGGGGTCGATTCGGGAAGGTGCTGGTCGAGTCTGCCGCCGGCTACGAGCGCCATCATCTGCATCCCTAGGCAAATTCCCAGGACCGGAGTGTCGGGCCGTTCGTTGGCAAGTCGCCGGAGGAGCCGGGTTTCATACTCCTGTCGAAGCGGGTCGACCGGAGTCGCCTTCGGGTGTGTCGGCGCCCCGAAAGGTTCCGTGCTCGGGTCGTCACCCCCGGTCAGCACAAAGGCATCGCACGCGCCCAGGTGATCCCCCAGACATTCCGGAAGCGGAGGGAGCAGCAGGGGCGTTCCGCCTGCGGCCGCGACCGCGCGGGCATAGGCCAGTGCCGCGACGGCCCGAGCAGATGGAAGTGCCGCTTCAATCGAGCACGTAATACCGATCAGGGGTGGCACGCTTCCTCCCGATAGATGTCGCTCGTGAACAGGTCCGCCGACTCAGCACGCGACCACCCCTTGGAAGGGGGGCAACATCGAGAACACCTGCCTGAGCGTGCGCAACGCCGGTACTTCCGAGGCGCTGGTGTTACGGGTATGCAAGAGCCGCCGGGCGTGCGGTGTCAAATCTCTTCGACTTCTTTAGTCTTGGCCGAGACCATCTCGTCGATCCGCCCCTCATACTTCTTCAGCAGTTCCTGGATCTCTTCCTTCAGTTGCGTGATTTCATCTTCAGGATAGTTCGCGCCTGGCTGCTTGGTCAGGCCGTCGGCGTGCTTGTTGGCGTCACGCCGCACGTTCCGCACCGCCACTTTCTGCTGTTCGCCGACCTTCTTGCAATGGGTCACAAGTTGCTGGCGGCGGTCACGGGTCAGTGCTGGGATATTCAGTCGAATCTGCTTGGCTTCGACGATCGGATTCAGGCCCAGCCCCGAGGCTTCGATCGCCTGCTTGATCGCCGAGACAGCCCCGGCGTCAAACGGCTTGATGAGCAACTGGCTCGGTTCGGGCACGCTGATCGCCGCGAGCGATTTGAGATCGGTCGGTGAACCGTAATAGTCCACTTTGAGATACTCGACGAGCGCGGTCGATGCTCGCCCGGTGCGAACCCCGCGAAGTTCATGCTGAAGGTGATCGACCGCCTTTTGCATGGCGTCTTCGGCTTCAAGCAGAATGGTGTCTGGGTCGGTGCTCATCTCAAGACTCCTGGAGTGGCTCAGTCTGCGTCGAGGGGGCATTGTACGGTGCTTCAACGCGATGATTCCCCGCTCCGGGCCGAAGCCTGCGAATCGAGTCATGGCGATGCAAGGGCAACCCTGTGCTGCGAGGAACGCGTCAATCCTGGGAATTGCGCCTGTTTCGGGCGTCACTCCTGGCTTGTGGTTACCATGTCTCGAACGACCATGCTCACCCTTCGGGGGGTGGGCGGGCAACGATCGGGACGGAGTTTCTGTACTCCGGGGAGACGGAACATGCAACGTGGCGTACCCATGCTGAGGGCTGCCTGTGCGGCGGTCGTGTTGACTTCATGCGCGGCTGCCGCCGTGGCGCAACCGGCAGGCAAGCCTCAGGTCGATCCGCTGGTCTTTGCGATTCCCGGCTCTGCCGACACGGGCGCTCCCGAGTGGGTGAAGCCAGGTGTCCGGCTCACGTTTTACGCTTCAAGCTCAGTGCGGAACTCAGATCCGGGAAAACCCAGGCTCGAGCCGGATCCGAACGGCAACGTCATCGATGACAAAGGCAAGCGTTGGCGCTGGGTCAACCCCGGGGGGCACGGGCAGGCCGGCAGCAGCGGGGGGATCGGTTGGACAACGGTTGATGTGATCGCAAGTGAGCCTGGAGTGCTCGTGCTGCAACAGACCGACCTGCTGATGCCTGATGGCATGAACCAGCCTGCCCGCGAAACCAGCGGGTCGGTCATTGTCACACACCCGGCGGCGTGTGCCTTCTTCGCCCATCCCAAACTACTCGCGTTGATGGAACCTGTGCACGAAGGCGGGCACACCGTGCTGCGAGAACGATACCAGCACAACTCGCGCGAGATCATCGCCCTCCGCGTGGTCTCTGAACGCCTGGGGTTCGATTCGCAACTTTTCGACCTCGAACGCGGCACGCTCCTGGCCGGGGGGTTCCGCTCAAAGCAGCAGCAGGGGCACGTGGCCGACCCGATGGGAAATATCTCCCAGGCCACGGCGATAACCCAGTTGACCATTCGGCATGTCTCGACGAGGCAACTCGACATGCCTTGGGCCACGCGGCCTATGCAGATGCCCGATTGGGCCAGAAACACCAAGCGGCTGCGGTTTCAAGGATCGAGCCGGATGGAATCGGCCACGGGCAACCTGCCGGGCGCGCACGTCATCGTCGATATTGTCACGCAACAAGTCGGCACGAACTGGAGCACATACGAAGTGATCTACCAGGAAGTCCGCCAGGACAACGTGCCCATTCCGCCCGTGCGCGGCACCACGGCCTCCGGCCCGGCTTCGCTCATGGGTGTGTGGATGGATCCGGGCGCTCTTCGAGCCTTGAAAACCGGCCAGGTGCTCGACACCGACCCGACGACGGGGCGGCAGACCATGGTCGAGTTCGCGGGCAGAGGCCAGAACGGCCGGCCGATCGTCGCCATCGCTGCCGTGACGGCGGTGCAACGCATCGTGAATGTGTACGACGTGGAAGAGGGGCGGTTGATTCAGGTGCGGCGGATTGATGCCTACCCCCAGGTGCAATCGCAGATGGTTCTCGAACTTGTGTTGACAGGGGTGGAGTAGGGAGGGTTTCAGAATGGCTCCCAAGCCTCGGTGGGATGGGCGTCCCGCCCGTCCCTACACCTTCTCATGAGTCATTTGAAACGGTTTCGAAAACAAGCCCATCGGGCATGCAGTATCGTGCAGAATCATGCGTGCCCTCACGGATCGGTTTCGAGATAGCCTCTAGTCACGATGCGTATCAGGGGTCGTGGGCCAAGAGTCCTTCGCGTAGAAAACAGACTCTGATTCTCTCTCTGCGGCATCCTCTGCGATCCGCGTCCATAGTAGCTCTTGTGGTCGCTTTTAAAATCTCAGCGAGTCGCGCCACCCTTCGCCTGTCACCCCTCACGGAAACGTGTACCGCACGACATTGCTCACCTGGCAGCCCGTCGCGGCCTGGAAGTACACCGTCTGGCCGGAGAATTCATCAGGAAGTTCGATAGTGATGCTCGAAGGGTCGGGAAAGGTGGCCAGAAGCGTGGGGCTGGCAATGTTGAGGGGAACGGCCGAGCATCCGGAGATCGCGGTTTCACCGGCACTGAACGCGTAGTAGAGTTGAATCGACTGGTCGTTCGGCGCGATGATGGAGAAGGTGTTGGGAACACCCACGACGCCCGGTGTCGGGCCGGTGAGGTTCATCGCGACAGGTGTCAGCAGGAAGGTGTGCCAGAACCCGCCGAGATCGCCCGTGCCGACGATCTGCCCGCTGTCGTTGATGCCCGTGGCTGAGCGGAGGTTCCAGCCCGTGTCGGGCGGAATGCGGGTGTTCAGGTCGTGCAGGCCGGAGTTGGAGCCGATGAAGGCCCGAGTGAGGCCGGCACCCCAGGTCTCCCCGACGATCGTTCCCGAAGTATTGATTGCGCGGGCGTACGAGTGCTCGCCGGAGAAGGTGCCAAAGTCGGTGATGCTGTTGCCGCTCCAGGTGGTCGCGTGGTAATAGCCGTCGGAGGCGACTGCGGCACCGGCAATCAGGCCCGAATCGTTGATGGCGAAGGCGATGCTCTGAGAGTAGCCATTGGGCAGGTAGGGCAACGCGCTTATCGTCCACCCGGTGTTGGTGCGCTGCCAGTGAGTCGCCTGTGAGGTGCCGAAAGGAACATACGATGTGCCGACGGCAACACCCTGGTTGTTCAGGCCGTTGGCGTAACTCCCGTAATTGTGTGGGAGGGTGCCCATGTCGAGCATGTTCCAGTCGCCGCTGTCATCGCGTTCCCACGAAGTGGCCACGAGAAGTTCAATGGCGTTGTCGGCGTAGCCCACGATTCGCGTGCCGTCGTCCGAAAGGTCATTGGCAATCGAGAACGCAAAGCCCGAAGGAATTCCCAGCCCCGTCACCTGCCATCCCATGGAGTTGGTCAGGGTCCAAAGCGCTGCCTCCGACGCCGTGCCGGGGAAGCTCGCGTAGCCCACGACCTGCCCGGCATTGTTGATACCGTGTGCGAAGTTGCTCGTGCCCGAGCCCGTGATCGGCAGGCCCTCGATCATGCCGCCGCTCCAGCGGTAGGGCTGCTCGGCGGTCTGCGAGAGTGAAGTCCCGGCGATCTGCGTCAAGTTATTGATCGCCGAACCCAGACTTCCGCCACCGTTTACGAGCGGGCCGATCTTCTTGATGCTGTACTGCGAAGCGACGGACTCGGGCTGAATCGGCCGGGGTGCAAGCATGAGGCGACGGGGCTGAGCGTGCGCCGCGACGGCAAGCAAGGCAGCGAGCGTGATAGGGGCGAGGGCGACGGGAACATGCACCATGGTCATTTCCTCTTGACGAGGATGCAGCGTATCAGAACGCGCGAGTGGATCCTAGCTCCAATCTGCAATTGGACGCAGAAAGGAGTATGAACGTGTTTGCAGTAGAGTTGTATACCACCGAAATGGGGGGGTAAACAGATGGAAAAGCGCGCCGGTTGCAAACCTTTGCCACACAAAGGCACGCCATAGGGAAGGCTCCGTCGCGCTTATTTCGGGCTTGTTATCCCACCCGCTCGCCCTTCAGTTCGCGCGCCATCAGGCGGCTGATCGCCTCCAGCGGGTCAAGCCCCTCAAAGAGCACCGCGTGCACCGCCTCCGTGATCGGCATCTCGACTATGTGCCGTGCGGCGAGGTCCATCACGCTCTTGGTTGTCCAGACCCCCTCGACCACGTGCCTCGAACGTTTCAGATAGGCATCGAGCTTCTCGCCGCGCCCGAGGGCTTCGCCGCACGAGCGGTTCCTCCCCTCGGGGCTGAAGCAGGTCGTCGCGAGGTCGCCCACCCCCGCAACCCCGAAGAAGGTCTCCCGCTGCGCGCCGAGGGCCGTCCCCAGGCGCGTGATCTCGGCCAGACCCCGGGCAAGCAGGGCGCTCTTGGCGTTGTTTCCGGCCTGTAAGCCGTCCAGAATGCCCGCGGCAATGCCGATGATGTTCTTGGTTGCGCCGGCAAGTTCGACACCGAGCATGTCGTGATGGGTATAAATCCGTAGCCAGGTCGTACTAAAAAGCCTCTGCACGAGTTCCGCAAGCACGGGATCACTGCTCGCCGAAACCATCGTTGCCGGCAGACACCGTGCAAGTTCTGCGGCGATGGTCGGCCCGCTCAGCACGCCGATCGGTCGCGGACCAGCGACATCCAGAATGATCTCGCTCGGTCGCATCAGCGTGCAGTTCTCGATGCCCTTTGCCACGGAGACGAACGCCGCGGCAGGGGCAAGGTGGGGGTGAAGTCTCCTGAGCGTCTCTCGAATGAACTGCACCGGGATCGCGCAGACGACAAGATCTGCCCCCGCGATGTCACGGTCCTTCATGGCCACCCGAATAGGGGGGGGCAGGGTAAACCCGGGCAGGCGGTCCGAGCGTCGAGACTGGCTGAGCGTCCCGGCTTCTTCGAGGTCGTGGCCCCACATCGTGACGCGCGGGAAAGGCAACTCGCCGGTGCCGCGGGCGCGGTCGGGTGAGACCAGCAGCGAGGCTGACACCAAGCCCATCTGGCCTAGGCCCAGCACGGCCACGTTCAGGGTTTTCCCCGGAGTCGAGGATGGGGTGGGCATGGCCAGACCGTACAAGAAGGTGAACTTACCTAGGCACCGGTTCGTAGGGTAGCGAACCCCGACGCAGCGTGAGACGCTAGGATCTTGCCCTTCGTCTGGAGGTGCTTCACCGTTCTGGTGCAGGCAGGGCTGCTGGGGCGAGGGGCAGGAAGGGCGGTTCGAGCGCGGCAGTCGATCGGGCTGTCGTGGTGCGAAACATTGACAGGGAGTTTTGATCGATGGCGCAACACGATCATTCGCACAGCCATGGCGGCGAGGCGACAGCCGGGGGCAAGGGGCAGGGCGAGTATTCAGGCGGGATGACGTGCTGCGCGCACCATGAGATTGCGAAGATCGACAAGTTGATCCCGCTGTATCTCGTCGGCGGCGTGCTTGTCTTGGTGAGCCTGTTCTCTCGGTGGCTTGGCCACACGGGCGGCGGGATCGCGGATATCCCCGCGCTCATCGGCGCGATCATGCTCAGCATTCCGCTTTTCTGGGCAGCGTTCCGTGAGGTCAAGGCGATGTCGCCGTCGAGCTCGACGCTCGTCGCGATCGGCATTCTGGCGGCGATGGCGACCGGCGATTATCGCACGGCGGGGCTTCTGGCCTTTGTGCTGTTGATTGCCGATCAGATTTTGAGGCGTACGGCGTTCGGTGCGCAACGAGCCATCGAGCAACTGGTCAACCTGACGCCGGATCGTGCCCGGATCGTGGTAGACGGCTCAGAACAAGAAGTCGAACTGTCGGATGTCAAGGTCGGACAGACGGTGCGTGTTCGTCCTGGCGAGAATCTGCCGGTTGACGGCCGCGTGGCAACAGGGCGATCAACGATCAACCAGGCATCGCTCACGGGTGAAGCCATGCCGGTCGAGGTGCAACCGGGTGATCTGGTCTATGCCGGCACAACGAACCTCACCGGTCAGGTTGACGTGCTCGTCACGCAAGTCGGTGGTGAGACGACCATCGGCAAGGTCACGACCCTGATCCGTGAGGCCGAGGAAACCCGTACTCCGCGTCAGTTGCTCATCGAACAGGTGGCTCGGTTCTTCGTGCCGATCGCGCTGA
Organism: Phycisphaeraceae bacterium; assembly: GCA_019636695.1. Lineage (GTDB taxonomy): Bacteria > Planctomycetota > Phycisphaerae > Phycisphaerales > UBA1924 > JADLCM01. The sequence goes on along the minus strand of JAHBXD010000002.1, from coordinate 94,847 downwards.
GTGTCGCCGCGGTCGTGTGGTTCATCAACAGCCAGAGCGGCGAAGAAGCGGCACGTGTGGAGGCGGCCAAGCGGGCGATCACCGTGTTGATCGTCGCCTGCCCGGCTTCGCTGCTTCTGGCCAGCCCGACCGCGATGGTCGCGGCGTTTGCATCGGCCGCGCGGCTCGGGGTCATGGTCAAGCAGTCGCATTATCTCGAAGCCGCGGCGAATGTCGATGCGGTCGTGATGGATAAGACAGGCACGATCACCACCGGCAAGTTTGAGGTTTCGCGGCTTGTGCCTGCCGAGGGGGTCGAGGGCGCCGAATTGCTCAAAGCAGCGGCCAATGCGGAGCAGCATTCCAACCATCCGCTCGCACAATCGATTTTGCGCACGGCAACGGCCGCGAAAATCCAGGTCGATGGTTCAGATGACTACGAAGAAATTCACGGACGGGGTGTCCGGGCGCGCACGACCATGGGTGAATTGTGCGTCGGACGTGCCAAGTGGCTGATCGAACTCAACCCGGCGATCCGTCCGGCGGTCGAGGCGATCGAGGCCAAGATCGAGGGCATGTCTGGCGTGCACGTCATGCGGAACGGGCAGTATCTCGGCGTGGTCGGGCTTGAAGACAAGGTGCGGCCAAACACCAAGGCCGTGATTTCCCGGCTGCGTGAGCTGGGCGTGCGCATGGTGGCCATCTTCACCGGTGACCGCCTGAGCGTCGCCAAGCGTGTCGGGGCCTCCGTCGGCGTTGACGCGATCGAGGCCGAATGCCACCCAGAGGAAAAGCACCAGCAGATTCGCCAGCTCGTCGGGCAGGGCTATCGCACGATGATGATCGGCGACGGCATCAACGACGGGCCGAGCCTCGCCGCAGCCGACGTGGGCGTGGCCATGGGTCTGAGCGGATCGGATATCGCAACCAACTCGGCGGGCATCGCCCTGATGACCGACGATCTCAGCCGCGTGCCATTCCTGATTGAACTCAGCCGCAAGACACGCCAGATCATCGGGATGAACATCGCTGCGAGCATTCTGATCGTGCTCGTGGGTCTTGTGTTGGCATCGGCCGGGTGGCTCGCGATTCCTGCCGCGGCGTTGTATCACTTCGTCGGAGAGGTCTTCGTGCTTGCCAACAGCTTCCGTCTCTTCCGCTTCGGCGAGAACTTCGCGGCGGCGGAAGAAGCTGCGAATAAGCCGACGGCGACTCGTCGCGAGGCGAGCCTGCGAGGGCTGGGCGTGGCGCAGGCGTGATGGCGAATGGCTTTGCTCTGATGGGAACAGCGCGACTCTGCACAATCGATTGACGTGTGCCGCAACGCGATTGCAGTCGACCGGGCTTGCCCGTGCGGGCGGTCGGGCCTGATGAAAAACCTGACGCGGCTGGATGCACCGGCCTGCGTATGTTCCTGTGCGAGTTAGCCCAGCACCAGCCCGTCATGCGCAAGGTGCATGTTCTCAGGGAGTGACGCCTGGGTCACGGCGTGGCCGAGTTCGTGCGACATGTGCACGAAGAAGGTTTGCTCCGCGGCGATACGATCGGCGACATCGACGGCCTCATCGAGCGTGTAGTGCGTCGGGTGCTTGCGGTGGCGCAGCGCACCCAGAACGAGTGTTTGAAGGTCTGTCAAGTGTCGCCAGGTTTCAGGCGGAACGCCGTTGACATCGGTGGCATAGACCAGCGGCAGGATGCGAGAAGCAGGCAGATCGCTTCCGGCATCAAGCCGAAACCCGGCGATGGGCAGTTTTCCGTGAAGAAACCGCAGCGGCGTGATGCGCAGACCGAACAGATTGATCGGTGCTTCCGGCTCGATGACATGGGCCGTCAGCGTGGCCACGAATGAATCCTGAAAGTTCTTGTCTCGATCAAAAATATGGGCATACACGCGGCGAAGGAAGGTCAGCGTGTGCGCCTCGGCATAGATATCGATCGGCTGACGCATCACGGCATTGAAGCGGCGGAGTTCATCAACTCCGAAGGTGTGATCGACGTGGTTGTGCGTGAACAGCACGGCGTCGCAACGGGTCAAGCCGTTTGCCAAAGCCTGGGCGCGCATGTCCGGGCCGCAATCGAGCAGAATCGTTCTCTCGCGACCGTGCGTATCAGTAAACCGCAGCGCGGCGCTCGTGCGTGTCCGAGTGTCGCGCGGGTCGATCGATCGACAGACTTCACAGGCGCACCCGATACAGGGAACCCCGGCGGATGTGCCCGTGCCGAGAAACGTCAGCCGCATAATGCGAGGGTAGCGACCAGACGTCCTACCGGCACACGCCTTGCTTCTCAGCCAGGGCGGCGCTTCCCGCGGCGATCGGGAGGACGATCCGCCGGTCAGGCTTCGTCCTGCTCGCGGAGTTTCGCCAGAATGCTGAAGTCTTCGAGCGTCGTTGTATCCTGCGTGATTTTTTCTTCCCCTGCTGCGATCGCTCGCAAGAGCCTCCGCATGATCTTTCCGGAGCGCGTTTTCGGAAGCGCATCAGTAAAGCGAATCATGTCCGGCCTCGCGATAGCCCCGATCTCGTGCGCCACGTGTGCCGCGAGAGTATTTTTGAATTTTTCTGCCGCTGCCGCGTCGGGCGGGGTGTGGGTGGGTCGCAGCGTGACAAATGCGGCGATCCCCGTGCCCTTGATCTCGTGCGGCATCCCTACGACGGCGGCTTCGGCGACCCCCGGGTGGCTGACCAGCGCGCTCTCGACCTCCATCGTTCCCAGGCGATGTCCGGAGACGTTGATCACGTCGTCGATCCGGCCCATGATCCAGAAATACCCGTCGCTGTCGCGGTGGGCGCCGTCACCAGCCAGATACATCCCCGGCACGCGGCTCCAGTAGGTCTCGATGTAGCGTTGACGATCACCGTAAATGCCGCGCAGCATGCTCGGCCATGGTCTGCGGATGACGAGCAGGCCGCCGTGCTTATGCGGCTGCTCGACGCCCTGGTCATCCACGATTGCGGCATCGACGCCGAAGAACGGCAGGGTACAACTTCCAGGTTTGGTGGGTGTGACCCCGGGTAGAGGCGTGATCATGTGACCGCCGGTCTCGGTCTGCCACCACGTATCGACGATCGGGCATCGGTCGTGACCGATGTGCCGCCGGTACCACATCCAGGCTTCGGGGTTGATCGGTTCACCGACGGTCCCGAGAACCTGCAACGTGGAAAGATCGTGCTGAGCGGGATGGTGATCGCCCCATTTCATGAAAGCGCGAATGGCCGTCGGCGCCGTATAGAACTGTGTCACTTTGTGGCGCGCGCAGATATCCCAGAAACGATCCTCAGCCGGATAGTTGGGCGCACCTTCATACATCAACGTCGGCACGCGATTGGGCAGAATGCCGTACACAATGTACGAATGCCCTGTCACCCATCCGCAATCAGCCGTGCACCAGAAAACCTGTCCGGCATCCGGGTGCAGGTTAAAGACATACTTGCTGGTCAAGTACGTATGCACCATGTAGCCGCCCGTGGTGTGCAGGATTCCCTTCGGCTTGCCGGTCGAGCCGCTCGTGTAGAGCAGAAAGAGCATCTGCTCACTGTCGAGCGGTTCGCACGGGCAGTCGGGCGAGGCCGCGCCTGTCAGCGCGTGCCAGTCATGATCGCGCCCGGGCGTCATGGCTACGGTATTGGCCGTGCGGATCAGCGTGATCACGCTGGTCACCGTGTGCCCGTGCGAGGCAAGCACATCGCAGGCTTCATCCACGTTGGCTTTCAACGGAACCACTTTGCCGCGGCGCCACGCCCCGTCACACGTCACGATCACACGGCTTCGGGCATCCAGCACACGATCGACAATCGCCTGGGAACTGAAACCTCCGAAAATCACTGAATGCGCAGCGCCGATACGAGCGCAAGCCAGCATTGCAATCGCAAGTTCAGGAACCATGCCCATGTAGATCGTTACCACATCGCCCTTGGCGACGCCGAGCGATTTCAGCCCGTTGGCGAAACGGGCAATCTCCTGTTGCAGTTGGGCATACGTCAGTCGGCGGATTTCCGGCCCGGCCGGGCCGACGGGCTCTCCCTCCCAGATGATCGCTGTTTCTTCCCCATGTCCAGATACGACGTGTCGATCGACCGCGTTATAACAAAGGTTCGTCGTTCCTCCGACAAACCACTTGGCATCCGGGAGGTTCCATTCCAGCACGCGCGACCAGGGGCTGAACCAGTGCAGCTCGTGGGCGATCTCGTCCCAGAAGCCCTCGGGGTCATCGATCGAACGCTTCCATTCCCGCCGATAGTCCTCCATCGAGGATAGATGCCAGCGAGGGGACTTCCCGCCCGGAACAGCCGGCGGCGAAAACGTGCGATTCTCGCTGAGAACCGATTCAATTCCGGATTCACCCATCGCGCAATCTCCACCAGCGGCCGGTCATGCCGCATTCGGAGAGTGTAGCGGATGGTTCATGCCGGCCGGACGGTCAACCAAGGCCGACAAGCTTGATATCGAAAACCAGCGTGGCCTTCGGGGGAATCGTACCGGGAATGCCGCGCTCGCCGTAGGCGAGCGGATAAGGAATCGTCAGCTTCCGCACCCCGCCGATCTTCATTCCGGGAATGCCCTTTTTCCAGCCTTCAATCAGGTTTGCCAACGGGAACCGGATCGGTTCGTCATCATCCCAATTCGAGTCAAACACCTTACCGCTCGTCAGGGTGCCGCGATAGTGCACATGGACGGTATCACTCGGACGGCATTCCTGCCCTTCCCCGATCGTGACTTCTTCGATGACAAGGCCGCTTGGTGTGGTGGTGGGGTCGGGCATGTGGTCCTCCGGGCTAATCCCGTGCGGGAGGTTTGAAAACGTCGATCAGTTCAATATAGAACACAAAGTCAGCTTGAGGCGGTATACCTTCCGCCGGATTGTCCGGGTGCGGCCGGCCGGTCATGCCGTAGGCCTCCTGCCATGGCACCCACAACCGCCTGATGCCCCCGGGGCGCATGCCCTCGACACCCGCGCGAACGCCGGGGATCAGACGCATCATCTCGGTATCGAGTGGTCGTCCGCCGAAAGTCGAGTGGGCCAAACGCCCGTCAGAAGCATACGTGCCGTGCACATGCGCGATCAGGCGGTCATTGCGATCCAACACATCGCCTTCGCCGAGGCGCACTTCATCGATCACGACGCCGTTGTCCAGACGCCACGTCTTGAGCACCGGCATCACACGTTGATCAGGTGCTCGCACCGTCGATTCGGCCTTGGGCGCATGGCATCCCGCGGCGACACCGATCAGAACAGCGGCACTCAATGCCTCGATCACGCGCAAGCAGGCGGCCCTCCCAAAGGGGCATGATAGCGATCAAGCCTACAAAATGCGCGTCGCGCGCGGGTAGCTGCCGAGCACCGCCAGTTCGCGGCAGTGCTGCTCTGCCTCCTTCAAAGCGGCCGCCACGCGATCGTCGTCTCTGTGTCCGATCAGGTCGAGGAAGAACGTGTACTCCCAGTTGGTTCTGCCGCTCGGACGCTTGTCTATGTGGCTCAGGTTGATCCCTCGCTGCGCCAGCACATTGAGTACCTCGACAAGCGCCCCGGCCTTGTCGGCGGTCTTGAACATGATGCTCGTCTTATCGTCGCCGCTGCGTTTTGCGCGCTGGCGAGAAATCACAAAGAACCGAGTCACGTTGTTCGGGTTGTCCTCGATGCCCACGAACAGCGCTTTGAGACCGTACAACTCGCCCGCAAGCTCTGAACCGATCGCCGCCGAACCGGGCGGTGCACCGATCTGTAAGGCAAGCCTGCATTCTTCCGCGGCTGTGATCGCCGCCTTGCTCGTGCTCGCCGCGGCCAGAATCTCCGCCTGGGGGTATTGCGTCGCCAGCCAGGTGCGGCACTGCGCGGTCGCCTCCGGTTTTGAGTGTATTCGCCGGATCTGACTCGGCTCACAGTTCGCCAGCAGCGCATGATGCACCGCCAACTGCACCTCTGCGTACACCGAGACCTCTCCCGCGTGGTCGAGGAAGGCGTCAAGCGTCTCCACGATGCCGCCTCCCGTGGAGTTTTCGATGGGTACAAGCCCGTAATCTACGTGACCGCGCAACACTTCCGTGAAAACGCCCTTGATCTCATGCAGATCCTCGAACGACACACTCGAACCGAAATGGCTCGTCGCCGCTGCGTGCGAATATGACCCCGGCGGACCGAGATACCCGATCCGCAGCGGCTGTTCGAGCGAAAAACTCCCGCTCATCAACTCTCTGTAAATCGCCTCGATCGCTCGCGCCGGCAGCGGCCCTTTACTCGCCTTGAGTACATTGGCCAGCACTTCCGCCTCGCGATGCGGCGCATAGATCGGGATGTTCGAGCCTCGCTTGGTCTTGCCGACCTCGACCACCAGTGCGGCACGCTCGTTCAGCAGTTCCACCAGTTTCAGATCGATCGCATCAATCCGAGTTCGGAGGCTCCCCAGATCAGGGGGGGTTGTGTGCTCGCTCGAAGCGATGCCTGCCTGGCTGTCCGGCATGGCCGAATCGTCCGTTTGCTCCCCTGTATGGGGGGGGTGTTGCCCGTCTTTTATACGGGGCGTTTTGGTGGTCTTGCGCGAAGAAGGCGGCATGAATTCTCCCAACAACCAACTATCCTTGTATCGGGCAATCGTCCACGCGGCTCCGAGGCCGATCTTGGGAAGAAGTCGTGCGTCCCCGAGAACCCGAACATCCTGTCGCCCAAGCCGCCACCGAGGTCTTTCGAGCGACCAGCGAGGGTGCAGCCGAACTGCCTCTTACTGCCCACGGGCTGATCTTTGTGGCCCTGTTCGTCGGCATCATTCTTTGGTTGGTCGGTGGGAAGTTCATCAAACCCGCCATCGCCACGGTTGGCGTGGTTGTGGGCGGGGCCATGGGCTTTTTACTCCTACCAATATTGGGGGTCTCCACGGTTCTCGGACTTCCTGGACCATACCTCGGCATGGCCATTGGGGGAATCCTTGGGTTGATTCTGGCTATCCTGCTTTTCAGGGTTTCCATGATCGTGGCAGGGGGGGTGACCTTCGGCGTCGCGGGACTACTCGGAGGGGCGATTTACCTCCAATACATGCCAAGTGAGTTTCAACCTTCTTCCTCGGAAACCACCCAGGTTCAGCGTGATGCTCAACCCGGGGAAGGCTCAAAACCGCCGGCTACAGGGTTCGCGCCGGATTCCCTGACCGGACAAGAAATTCTCGAAGAGGCCGAACGACGACTCGGCCACGCCGCTGATGCAGCCGGCGAACTGCTTGACCAAATAGGTGAAGATACCCAGCGTGTTTTGCGCACGGTCGCGCAACGGGCTGAAAAGTTTGCCGAAGGGTTGTGGCGGCAGATGTCGGCCCTGTGGTCCGAGTTGAGCACCAGAGACAAACAGGTCGTCGGGCTGGCAACTCTCTGCGGGGCTGCCGCAGGCGTCCTTATCGGTTTGCTCATGCCATCCAAGTCGGCGGCGATGGTGACATCCATGGCTGGTGCGGCCATCTGGCTGGCCAGCGCCACCTGGCTTGTTCATGCGTTTGAAGTGCCGGGACGAACGATTCTGCACCGTTCGCCCATGGGGTGGGCTTTCATTTGGATCGTGTTTTCAATCCTCGGGCTGATGTTCCAGTTCACCCGCGCCAAGCGATCACGGTCGTCGGCGGCGAATGACAACGGCGAATAAAGCCGTTCGAACCTGCTGATGGAGCATGTTTGGAAAGCGGCGACCGGCGGCGGTTCGCAGCCCGATGCATCTCGTGTGCATCCGAGCCGTGCATTGATCATGAAGGTTGAATCGATCGCGGACTTCGAGATGTGCAGACCCGGGTTGAACAGATGTTCATCGGCTTGCGCTTCCGGGAGCAACTTCATTCATGAAACTGACAAAGGCGCCGAGGGCTTCGGGGCTGAGGGGGTCGGCATCGGGCGGGGGCATGCGCTCGATATATGAACCGTCAGGCTGAAGATCCCACGCGGTTCTCTGGTCGCGCTCGTGAATATCACGCAGTTTCTGGAGGCGAGCGCGGGCTTGGCGGTCGTTGACGGGCACAAGCACTTCGACGCGGTTCGAGAGGTTGCGGTACATCCAGTCGGGGCTGCCGATATACCACTCGCCGTCGAGGGGGTCTTCCTTGCCCGCGCCGAAGTGGTAGACGCGGCTATGTTCCAGAAAACGTCCGATGACGGCGATGACGCGGATGTTCTCGCTCAGGCCGACAACACCAGGACGCAGGCAGCAGAACCCGCGGACGACGAGCGTGGTCTGCACGCCCGCACGGCTTGCTTCATACAGCTTGCGGGTAAGGCGGGTATCTTCGAGTGCGTTCATTTTGGCGAAAATACGCCCCTTGCCGCCGGATTGTGCGATATCGATCTCGCGATCGATAAGGGCGATCATGCGTCTGCGCATGGCGTAGGGTGCAACGATGAGTTCGTCGTAGTTGCGCTGTTCGGTACGTCCCGTGAGCGAGTTGAAGAGTTCGATGACATCTTCCACGATCGCAGGGTCGGCGGTGAACAGTCCGAGGTCAGTGTAGAGTTGGGCTGTCTTGGGGTGGTAGTTGCCAGTAGATACGTGAACATACCCCCGGAGGCCCTGGCTCTCACGGCGGACCACAAGCGAGCATTTGCAATGCGTCTTGAAGCCGACGACGCCGTAGGCAACGTGGACGCCGGCCTGTTCGAGCTGGCGGGCGAAGCGCACGTTGCGATGTTCGTCAAAGCGTGCACGGACTTCCACCAGGCAGGCGACCTGCTTGCCGGATTCCGCCGCACGAATGAGCGAACTGATGAATGGTGAATCGGGGCTTGTGCGATAAAGCGTGAGTTTGATCGCCAGAACATCAGGGTCGCGTGACGCCGCGGCGATGAACTTCTCAACGCTGGTCTGAAAGCTTTCGTAAGGATGGTGGACCAGAATGTCCTGCTTGCGGATCGCGGCGAAGATGTCTCCCCCGGCCTCCGTGATCTGGGGGTGTGTGACACCAAGCCACGGTTCGTATTTGTGCTGATTGAGGTTCAGTTCTGCTACGGCGAAGAGGTCGGTGTAATCGAGCGGGCCGCGCTGCGGGTATACATCGGCAGGTTCGAGCCGAAGCTCCTCACGTATCAGGTCAAGAACGGGGCCGCGGGCGCCAGCGGGCACTTCAAGTCGTACAGCCTCGGAGAAACGCCTCATCCGAAGCTCTTCTTCCACATGCTCGAGCAGATCGTCGACCTCGTCGTCATCGACTTCGACGGCGGCGGAGCGTGTCACGCGGAATGGAAGGACATCGTGAATGACCATCCCGGGGAAGAGGTCGCCCAGATTTCCCGCGATGATGTCATCCAGAAGCATCAGGGTGCGTGCGGAAGGCCCGGCAGCGCCGGGGTCGTCGACATCAATCACCCCGGGGACGACGCCGGGAATCTTGACCCGGGCGAAATGACGTTCGGTCGAGTCAGGCTCACTCAGCAATACGCCGAGGTTCTTGCTCAGGTTGCTGATGAACGGGAAGCGATGACCTGGGTCTACCGCGAGGGGGGTAAGCACCGGGAAGACGTTGGCGCGATACCACTTCGCGAGTTTGGTGCGCTGCTTTTTGGCTAGTCCTTCCCATGTCAAAAGGCGTACGCCCTCGGCCTCAAGGGATGCGCGAAGGTCATCTTCCCAGCATGTAGCCTGATGCTCGAGAAGTTCGAGGGCGCGCGGGCGAATCACGGCGAGCTGCTCAGCAGGCGTCATCCCGTCGTTTGAGCGAGACTGGGGCTGAGTCCGGGCAAGGCGGCGAAGCAGGCCGACTCGTTTCATGAAGAACTCGTCGAGATTGTTCCCGAAGATGGAAAGGAACTTCACACGCTCGAGAAGTGGGCGGCGGTTGTCTTGCGCGAGGGCCAGCACGCGGCGATTGAACTCAAGCCAGGAGAGATCGCGGTTGAAGAACAGTTCTCGAGCCGGAATATCGGCAAGAGCTCGTGCGGCAGGCGTTTCCCTGACCGTGTCGGCGACACGCGGATCGTTGCGGGCAGGTTCTGCTGTGCTCATGGGTGCGGTCGAAGATAGGTCGCGACGCATCCCGGCGCTTCGGTCACGCTGACCGAGGCTACCCACGCGTGCGGCGCCAATGAGCCGTTCAACCGCTCGGCAAGGGAGTCGGCAATCACCTTGGCGACGTTTTCCGCCGTGGGGCTTGTTCGGTTGAAGGCTTCCGAGTCATTCAGATTGCGGTTGTTCCAAGCGGCGGTGATATCACGTAGAACGGCCTCGACGGTGTGAAAGTCGCACAGCAGCCCGTCAGCATCGAGGGCGTCTCCGGCGATCACGGCCGTCACCCGCCAGTTATGCCCATGGACCGGCTCGACCAATCCCGCGATCGTCAGGGCGTGGGCTGCGCAGAATTCGGTCTGGACGGCGATCTGGAACACGAGGGAGAGGGTAGCCCCGGTCCGCAGGGCGACGACGGCCCCATACAGTGCGCCCGATGCGACGGCTTGGTGCAGTTCGGTTGCAGAGTACTCTGGCGGTCGCCGCAAGAGACATTAAGCTTGCGCATTCTGTCTTTGCGTTGCCTTTTGCGTTGCTCGCGGCTGTCTTGGCCCATGATGCGGAGGAGCCGGCGGGCCGACTCGGGGGGCAGATCGCGCTGGTGGCTGTGTGCATGGTGCTGGCGCGGACGTGGGCGATGCTTTTCAACAGGATCGCCGATCGCCGGTTTGATGCCGGGAACCCTCGTACGGCTGGGCGGGCGTTGCCGGCCGGCAGGCTGAGCGTGCGAGAGGCCTGGCTGATCTCGCTCGGTTGCGCGGGGCTGTTTATTCTCGCGTGCGGCGGGTTCTGGGTTTCTTACGGAAACCCTTGGCCGTTGGTGCTCAGCGTGCCGACGCTTGCCTGGATCGCGCTGTATTCGCTCACGAAGCGGTTTACGGTGTTGTGTCATTTTTTTCTCGGCGGGGCGCTTGCATTCTCGCCAGTGGCGGCTGCGATCGCATTGCGGCCTGAAGCGCTCGCAGACACACCTTCGATCTGGTTGCTGTCAGCGATGGTGTTCCCGTGGGTTGCCGGGTTTGATGTCATCTATGCCCTCCAGGATATGGAATTCGATCGGCGAACCGGGCTTCGCAGCATTCCTGCACTGCTAGGAGAACGCAGCGCGAAATGGGTGGCAAGGGCGCTCCACGTCCTCGCGTTCGGAGCGCTGGCGGCGGCATTGTGGGTAGAGCCGCGGTTCAGCGATGTCTTCCTGTCTGCGGTGCTGCTGGTGGGCGGGTTGCTCGTCGTCGAACACATCGTGCTGGCTCGGCGGGGCATGGCAGGCATTCCAGCGGCGTTTTTTACGTACAACGGGATCGTGAGCTGCGTGGTCGGCGCGGCGGGCATCGCGGATGCCATGCTGTGAGTTGTGCTGGGCATGCCGCATGGCATATGAAAAACGCATTCGCATGCAAGGCGGCGATCTCAGCGTGGAGCGGAAAATCGTCCGGGGGAATGAGCCGCACCCGGTTTGAGCGTACGCATATGTGCGCGTCGTACTGCCTGCTACCATCAATGCGATATGCCCGCCCGCCCGAGCAAACCAACCCTGCGCGAGGCCCAAGACTGCTTTATCGCATCGTGGGGGAAAATGGGCTCGGCCTGGGGTATCAGCCGAACGATGGCGGAAGTACATGCCCTGCTGTATGTCACGGGCCAGGCACTCTGCACCGACGATGTGATGGAGCGGTTGCAGATCTCTCGCGGCAACGCTTCGATGAGCCTTCGGGCGCTGCTTGACTGGGGCGTGGTGACGCGGACGCACAAGCGAGGTGATCGTAAGGAATACTACGTCGCCGAGCAGGAGATATGGACCATGGCCCGCGCGATTCTGCGCGAGCGACTGAAGCGAGAGATCGAGCCGCTGACGGCCTCGCTGTACGAGATCCGCGACATGATTCCCGATGCATCGGGAACGGCAGCCGAGGGGCATAACGCGAGGCTCGATCGGCTGTTGTTGTTGGTCGAGACGCTTCAGCACCTCATGCAGAAGTTCGTCGGTCCGGAAGGCGAGGGGTTGCAGGCGGCGGCGAGCCTGCTTCGAAACAATGGCGACAAGTGATGGCGTTTTTCGCCATGGCCGTGCCGGGGCACGCGGTGATCGCAGGATGTGTGCGGGCGGCAGAAAGGATCGCAGCGCATGCCAACTGAACGTCCGAATCCGTATGCCCACCCGCCGCAACAATCGCCGGAGGCAGAGAAAGATCCTGATATTCTCGTGGACTTGGTTTCGGCGGCAAATGCCTTCGAGGCCGATGTCATTGCCCAGGCACTGAAGAGCCACGGCATTCCCGCGCACGCGTTTTCGACGGCGGCGAACATTCTTCAGTGGGAAGTCATCATGACCGATCCGTACCGGGTGCAGGTGCGACGGGGCGATCTTTCCCGGGCACGGGCACTCATGGGTGCCCTCAAGCCCGAGGCCGCATCGATCGACTGGGATGAAGTCGATATCGGCGAGCCGTTGGAGCCGGAAGCCGCAGCGTCTCGAGACAAGGCCGGACGTGGGCAGTCTATGGTGCTGATCGCGGTGATCTTCATCTTGTTTGCGATCCTGATTGTGTTGATGGCTGTGCGCGGCGCCGCATCGCCGCCGTAACGCGGCGAAGAGAGTCGGGTTGACGGGCCAAGAATGTAGCATATGCTACAGAATATGTAGCACGGGCTACATTTGGAGGCCCCCGTCATGACCCTTCGCGCTTTCACACTGATCGAACTCTTGGTCGTGGTTGCTGTGATTGCGATCCTGATCTCGCTCTTGCTTCCCGGGTTGGCGGGTGCGCGTCTTGCGTCTCGTGGGGTCGTCTGTGCTTCAAACATGCGGCAGATCGCAGCGGCGATCACCCTGTACGCAGATGCGCACAAGGGGGCATTCCCGCGGACGATGGAACTCGTGGATGGGATTCCCGAGACGATTAACTGGTGGGCGATCCGGTCGTATCAGCGGGCGCTCGAGGAATATATCGGTGTGAGGCCCGGAGGCGTGGATGCAACTGGAAGCACCCCGCAGGGGCGCGGGGTGTGGTTCGATCCGGCCGATCCTGACAGGCTTGAGCCGGCCATGTGGGGGTCATTTTCCGACAACGGCCTGATCACCGGCGTGCCGCGAAAACTCGCGGATCTTCGGATGCCATCGAGCACGGTCTTCCAGACACTTCGCGAGCGCGGCTGGGCCGAAGTGGTGGGGGTGGTGCCGCCCGACCCCCTGCCCGTGGGCAACCCCGATCACCCGTTCTGGTCGAGCGAGTACTTTGACCTCTGTCTTGACCCGTGGGCTGAGACGACGGATCGATCGCATCCGTATCACTGGTCGCGCGGCAGAGCCATGCCGCCTGCAGATACTTCGAACGAAGGGTGGGATCAGCAGATCGATGGGCGTTGGCCAGGGCGCCCGGGCAATCGACCTCGGTATGGGCCGGGGCAGTATTACTCGTATCTTGACGGGAGCGTGCGGTTCGAGCGATTCGAACAGACGTATGTGGATGCGCGTTCAGATCGCTGGTCAATCCGGTGAAATCCGCAACTCAGTTCCAACTCATGCCCTTGGGCCATTCCGTAAGGCGCTGACGCTCGGCGAGGGTAAGGAGCCGGATCAGGCCGCCGAGTTCGTGCTCGATGATCTCGGCGCGTCGGGTTGTGCTTGGTTCGGCCAGCAGGCGGTAACGTACCTCAGGATCATTGAGCAGCGTGAATGAGACCAGCTCAAGAATCGCGGCGGTCGGCACATCGGTGTTGCGGATGTATTCAGAGACGGCCGGCGCTGCGGCAAGATGAGTCAGCGGGCCTTCGGCAAGCAATTCGCCGAGGCGGGCACGAGTGTTCGAAAGTTCGTCATCATCGTGGTCGCCCAGGCCCACGGGCGAAAGCATGGCTTCTCGATAATGCCGCTCGGCCGAGGGTGGGAGCTCGCGAATAATCCGCGCGCGGCAGACACCCTGCACCAGCACGTTATAACGGCCGTCGTCAAGGCGCTCATGCTGAACGACCTGCCCGATGCAGACAAATGGACGCAGAGGGGGGCGCCCGTGATATTCCTGCTTCCAGCGGTCTCCGGCGAAGACGCCCATGGCGAACTGGCCGGCGCCGTCGAGAACGTGGTCGATCATCTGGCGATATCGAGGCTCGAAAATATGCAACGGCAGCACCTGCTGAGGCAGCAGCACAGCCGTGTCGAGCGGGAAGACCGGCATCGGCTTGGCGAAATTGACGGTGATGGTTGCGCCGTCAGTCATGGTTCACATCGATTCTAGGGTTCTCACCGAGTGCTTGGCGCGGCTCACCGGCCGAGGCGCTGGAATCGCTGGGCAAATTCCGACAGCCGGGCCGCTCGCGGATCATGATCGTCGCAGAGTGCCGCGATCCGGAACGTCGTACTGAAGGCGACATGCCGTGTCGCCACGTTGTAGGTCGGCAGGGTCGCGACGGCGAGAATCCCGAAGGCATACGCCGGATCGACCGCGGGCCAGACCGCGTCCTTCTGGGAAGCAAGGAACCAGTCGGCGCGGCGCTGCAACTCGTGAACGGCGACAGCATCACTCGCGACGCGGATGACCTGCCGCTCCGGCCAGACAAGCGGCGTAACTTCGAGCACGATCAGCCCCGCAAGGCGATCAGCCTTGAGCCGGGCGACTGCCTGGGCGACGGCCGCGGAGACATCACCGCCGGCGGCGAGGGCGGTGCCGGCAACGCCGATCCGCCATCCGTTCAGATCAAGAACCATGTCGCTGGCAATGCCCTGGTTCGGAGGTTCGATCTTGAGATGGGCCTGACGACACATCGTCGCAAACTGCAATTTGAAGCGTGCTTCGGCGTTGACATCGGGCGCGGCCTCGCCGCTGACAACCCGTGTCACGGGCTCATTCCATCGGCCGTTGGGTTGTACAAGGGTGTGAACGATCTGGCTGAGCTGCCCGAGTTCGAGACCCGTCAGATAGACCTCAGACTCACTCGGCGGAACGACCTCGGCATCCGGATTTTCAAGAATCGCAAGCAGATCTCCGAGAACACGTCTCGCCCGCGCCAGTCTCCCGGTCGAACCGGCCTCGATACCCGCTCGTCGAAGGTGCTCGATGGCGGCGTCGGCGATCGCCGCAAGGCGCTGATAGTCCTGACGGGCAAATCCGTACTGGTTCAGTTCCCGGCGCGCCTGGGCCGATTGTTCGGCGAGGGATTGTTTGAGCGGTGCGGCGCTGGACAGGGCGGCTTCAGTATGCGGGGTGTGGCTCATGGTCTTCGTCCATCCGTGCGAGGTGCCTGATTTGCAGGGGGGGGTCTTCCGCTGGGGCCGCGGTGCCGCCGTGCGGGGGCAGACAATGGTACTTCACCGGCGCGGTCACCGCCGGAAGCACGGAATACCCTTGCGGAACGTCCTCCAAACGAGATGGGAGTAGGCATGCTGCTGCGACTGATTTACGACGATGTGCTCGCGCAGGCCGCGTACCTGATCGGGTGCCAGCGAACAGGCGAAGCGGTGATCTTCGACCCTGAACGCGACATCGATCGGTATCTCACGCTCGCTAGGAAGGAAGGCGTTCGCATTGTCGCCGCGGCGGAAACGCACATCCACGCCGACTTTCTCTCCGGTGTGCGCGAGTTCGCCGAGCTTGGGGCGCGGGCTTTTGTCTCGGGCGAAGGCGGCGCGGATTGGAACTGCCGCTGGAAAGACAAAAAGTCGGGGGAAGGCCGCTACGACGTGGTCGAGCTGCGTCACGGCGCGACTTTCCGCATCGGGAATATCGAGATCAAAGCCCTTCATACACCGGGCCACACGCCCGAGCACATGTCCTACCTCGTTACCGACCGAGGGGGGCACGCCGATGAACCTATGGGCGTCGTCACCGGAGACTTTGTCTTCGTCGGCGATGTCGGGCGGCCAGACCTCTTGGAAACCGCAGCGGGCGTGGCCGGGGTGAAAGAGCCTTCAGCCAAAGCCCTGTTCGCCAGCGTCGGGGAGTTTTTGAAACTTCCGGAATACATGCAGGTCTGGCCCGCCCACGGCGCGGGAAGCGCCTGCGGCAAGGCACTGGGGGCGGTGCCCCAGAGCACCGTCGGGTACGAAAAGCGATTCAATCCGTCGATTCGCGCGGCCGATGGCGGCGAAGCCGCGTTCGTTCGGGCCATTCTGGCGGGCCAGCCCGAGCCGCCGACCTATTTCGCGCGCATGAAACGCGAAAATCGCGATGGTCCGGCGGTGCTCGGCCGCCTCCCCTCGCCCCAGGCATTGTCGGGCGATGAACTGGCGAAACGTGACCTCGCGGGCAAGGTGGTAGTCGATACGCGCCCGTGGGCGTCGTTCAAGGCGGGACATCTTCCGGGCGCGATCTTCGCGCCGATCGACAGCATGTTCATCAACGTCGTGGGCGGATACATCGATCCGCAGCAGGAGATCGTGCTCATCGCAGCGTCGGACAAACTGGA
This sequence comes from Phycisphaeraceae bacterium, assembly GCA_019636695.1. GTDB lineage: Bacteria > Planctomycetota > Phycisphaerae > Phycisphaerales > UBA1924 > JADLCM01. The sequence continues at coordinate 78,502 of JAHBXD010000002.1, read as the reverse complement.
ACAGGCCGTCCGTCTACTCGTCCGCATCGGCCTCGATCGTGTGACCGCGGCGATCGATCCTTCGCAGGTTGAGGCCTATGCCCGGGCCGGCGGCGAGTTGGTGACAACGCCGGAAATCGATGTGCGCGAAGCCGCGAGAAAGGTGAACGATCCGCAAACCTTCGTGCTCGATGTCCGCGGCGAAGGCGAGTTTGCCGAAGGGCACCTGCCCGGCGCAACCAACATCGCCTACACGCGCCTTTCAGCCGAACTGGCCAAGGTGCCCAAAGATAAGCAGATCATCGTCAACTGCAAGGCCGGGGGCCGCAGTGCCCGCGCTGTCTCCTACCTCCAACGACTCGGATATCACGCGACCAATATCGAAGGCGGGTGGATGGCGTGGGAACAGGCGCACGGGGCCGGGTGATCTCGGTGTGGTGTGGCCACGGGGGGGGGTTGCCGGCTTGCTCACGAGCACCCGGCCACAAACAAGTCGAGGTAGTAGAAGAAATCGGAGGGGTCGACGATGCCATCGGGGACACCGTAATCGGGCGACTGCGGATCAGTCGACCCAGTAAGATCGGCGGAGAGGTCGAGGGCGTCGAAAAGGTCGAGGTAGGCGAAGAAGTCCACGGCGTCGACGATGCCGTTCTCGTCCCAGTCGGCGTAGCAGGGGGCGATGATGATCGGCACGGCGTTCGAGCGGGCGAAGAGCTGCGTAGAAGCAAACGTGCAGTAGACATGACTCAATTCTGAATCATATCTGGTGTTCAGTGTTAAGGTACGAGAGATGGTTTGTCCGGAAAGAATCACGCCGACGGGCAACGTGCGAGATTCGTCAGCGCCAAATGCCGTCCCTGTCGGGGAGCCAATATCGAAGCTGCATTCCGTGAGATGGAAGGGCAATGGATTGGTCATCGTCATCGTGACGTCGAAGGAGTTTCCGACGACGAAGGGGCCGGGCGGATCGATGGAGACTACGGCCTGGATCTTCGGGACGCCCGCATACGTGCTGTGAATGTGGAAGACCTGGTGCGGCAGTTCGACCGCGATCGCCGAAACCGCGATGAGCGGCATCCGCTCCATGAACTGCCAGTATTTCACAGGCTCGATAGTCAGCGACAGTTCATGGGACTCGGATGGCTCAAGCAGAACCGTGGCAACGGTGTACGTCGTCGGTCCGTCGGCGCCGTTGGTCGTGGGCGCCCAACTCAATGTAAAGCTGAATGTCCTCGCCACGGCATGGGGATTCGTCAGCGTCGCGCGAAGGACGATGTCGTCAAAGAGTGTCGCCGCCCGCGTGATGTCGAAGGTGACGATGGCGGGGTCCGGTGGAGGGGCAGGGACCGGCTTGTACGCAGGCAAGCGGTCGATGAAGCCGGGCGCGACGCCGTTGGCGTCGGTGATGATGACCGGGGCCGGTCTGGGCTGCGCATTCGCCTGGACCCATTGGCCGTTGTGCTCGATAAACGGCTTGATCGGACCCTTGAGGATCAGGTCGAAGAACGGGACATCGAACTCGCCGCCCGCCGAGGTCTTAATCGCCGGAATCGGTGCGGGTCCGAGGCCGTAGAACGTGCTCTTGACACTTGGTTTTTGAGGCGTTGCATCCAGTGCTTGCCAGCCGTCCGCGCCTTCGATATCGTCCCGATCCGGACGTTTCATCCAGGCTTCGGTCCAGATGTGGAACCGCCAGTGGTGGTCGTACTGGCCCGGGAAAGGGGCGAAGCCGCCGCCTGCAACCGGCTTGTACGTGTACCAGAGTTCATCCGCGGGGACGGCTGGGGGAGATGTGAGCTTGCGGCCGACTTCCTGCCCAAAGACAGGACGAGCCGGAATGCCAAGTGTTCGCAAGAGCGAGGTGTGGACACCGGCAAAGTTCCAGCATTGGCCGTATTTGAAGGCCGTGCCCGCCTGAGCATAGTGATCGAGAATTCGTTTGCTCGTGGTCACTCGCTTTGGATTCACGCCGCCTGCGAACGGATTAGGAGCATCGTCCGGCGGCCATCTTCCTTCGATCACGCCGACAGGAGCACCCGGCGGCCGGGGCGGACCCTGTGTGTTCAATAGCGGAGCGAGATGCCTTGCCACAAGCGCGGCATTGGCGCGATGTTCCGCGGTCAGGCCGTTGAGAAGTTGCAGGGCCACGTCAAGCGATGATTGCTCAAACTGCTTGAACTCGTAATGAACTGGTTCGATCTGCAACGCCTCGTTGAGCTGAAAAACGAATCCCACATCCCTGACCACCGTCTCCTCGCGCTCCGCTTCATCCGCCATATACACAGCGTCGGCCGCGAGCCAGGGGTTGAAGAGCAGGACGATCGCCGAGGGGAATGTCTTGATCACGGTCGGCTCCTCCATGCCGGCGCGCCGGTTGGCGGCCGAGAAAGTGTATTCGCCGACCGGCGCATCCGCGGGCGTGATGATCCGGACGCTCTGGTTCGGGCGGCCTTCGGCGTCGGCGCCGGTGCTGAGGATCGTGGCCCCCCAGGCGTCGGTGGGAAGCGCCGCGGTGACCGGGATCTCGATGCGGACGGGGTCACCGTCGAATGTGTGCTCGGCGAAGAAGAGGAACTCGCATGCAGGCGTGATGTCGCCCGCCTCGTATTGCACCACGATGTCGAAGGTCTGGCCGCGGCGAAGCGGGATCTTGGCTGTTCCGGATAACTGGTACCGGTCGGAGCGGTGCGCGGCGAGGTTGGCCTTGCGCTGGAGATCGATGCTCTTGATCTGCGGTGAGCAATGTTCGAGCTTGATGGAGTAGTTGGAAAGTTCGCCGGGTCCGCCGGGCAAGATGATGCTCCCCGGTGCGATCAAATGCGGGTACAACGTCTGCCAGACCTGAAGCGTGATGTAGGCGGGGCCATCCTGCATCGGTCCGACCGGGTTGGCATCGGTGTCGCCGTTGAAGATCTGGAAGCGGACACCATTCCGGACATAGACGCCGTCGAAAGTCCAATTCGGGTCTTGCAGCAGCCCCATCGGGAATGCCGATCCGCTCGCCGCGCCAGGCTCGAAACGGTACCATTTTGTACCGAACCAGTAGCACGGATCGGTGGGTACTTCACCAAGCTCCGCCGTGCATACTGCAAGAAGCACAAAGTCCGATACGACGAGTACCCATGGCTCTTCAAGATTGCTTACTCCCGTGAGGGAAGTGACCGCTTCGGGTGGTGGCTGGTAGGGCTGGGCGGGTGGATCCGTAGGAACCGGCTGTTCAGCGGCACCCGCCGAAGCAATAACCCCTGCCGCTGCGACACACATCAAACCCAATCGCATGGAATCGCCTCCCCGCTCGCCAGAGCAACCGCCGGAACCCGTCCGGAGCATTTGTGAGCGCCTCGTCGGCGACAGCATAAGCGGGGGGGGGGGCGTCAAGCCGATATCACGCCGCCACTCAAAATCGAGGCGGAAATTCGTTGCAATAATATTGCAAACAGACGGAACCGACGCTCACGCACCCGCCATCGGAATGCCCACGATCGCCACGCCCAGTTCGTCCGCAACCGTCACCATGCGCTTCTTGTCGATCATGATCACGTCGTCCGCCGCGAGCGCCAGGCATCGTCCGCCGTTTTCATAGAGCTTGCGGATCGTGTGCTCACCCACGGTCGGCACATCACTGCGCCGATCGTGTCCGGCGCGTGAGCCTTTGCACAGCGTCCAGCCCTTCGCGCGGCACAGCCTTCCTGTCCGCTCGATCATCGCGTCGGTGCCCTCCACCGCTTCTACGCTGATCGTGTCTCTGTCCCGCACCGCGATTGCCTGCCCGACATCCAGCCGAAGCAGGTCGCTCAGCACCGGCCATACGAACTCGATGTCAGCACGCTGCTGCGGCGTCGGGCGGGTCTTCGTAATGGTGCCCGCATGCGCGAGCTGGTCGCGAATCGGAGCCGTCGAATCCATCAGGCTCACACCCGAACGCTCCAACTCCTCGGCAATCGCCGCCAGCACCGCGTGCGACCGCCGATCGTGCCGAAGTCGAAGCCACGCACGCAGCGTGCGGAGATCGGGCAGGTTGCGCACAATCCGAAGCGGATCGTGCATGATCTTGGCCTTATCGACCTTCCCCACCATGATCGCATGGTTCACATTCCGCCGTCGCAGCGCTCTTGCCCACGAACCGACCCGCAGCAGGCCGACATCCCGAAACGTCGTGCACAGGCTCGGCAGTTCCGAGTCATATTGCTGGTGAAGCCCCACGCCGTGCACCGGATGCCCCGCATCGCGCAATCCCCGCGCGACCAGAATGGGCAACCTGCCGCCACCGGCAATCAACCCCACCGGCGTGGGCGGTTTCGGTGGATCGGGCAGGATGGTCAGCGTGCCGGCCATGGGTCACATTACCCGGGGTTTCCCTTGGGTTCAGACCGATGAACCCCGTAGAACGAGCAATGTACGTCGGCACAACCGCGGCCTCAACGTCAGTGGGCAACCTCGGCGAGGTTCCTTGCCGATAAGGAGTCTATGCCCGGCTATCCGTGCCACATGCCGCAAGATCACACGAACCCCAGGGAAAACACCGCCCGGCCCTTCCTCGGGATCCGCTTCACGTGTTCGGGCCAGTACGTCCGCGTCTATCGCAGCTGCACGGGTGACCGCTATGACGCCCGATGTCCCCGCTGCGGCAAACAGGTCTGCTTCCGGGTTGGACCGGGTGGAACGCACCAGAGGTTTTTCGAGGTCAGTTGTTGAACCTGAGTGGGCTGTAGCCGGGCGACTGCCCTCGAGCGTGGACGTGGGCTTGCCGCGGCGGGTAGACTCGCTTCATGGTGCATGCTTCCACAGGATACGAAGTTGCCCGCCCAACGCGCAGGTGCAGTGCCACCGGGCGCGATCTTGAGGTCGGCGAGCGATTTGTCGCGACGCTTGTGCAAGCCGAAGGCGGAGAACTCTCACGCATCGACTTCAGCGTCGAAGCCTGGGCGGCGGGTGCTCGACCTGAAGCGCCAGTAGTGGGGGTCTGGCAATCGGTCGTGCCTCCCGACGGACAGAAGCGCGGCCGCCTTCTCGATAACGACGCACTTCTGGATCTTCATGTCCAGTTACAGGAAAACTCCTCAGATGCTTCGCGGGCGACGTTGCGATATGTACTCGCGCTCCTCATGGTTCGGAAACGCCTGCTGAAGGTCGAGCCCGCGCCTCGGGGCGTTCTGCGTGTGCGCCGAGCAGGTGTCGAGGGAGATCAGGCCGTCGATATTCCCGAACCAGGCGTAGATGAGACCAGCCTGCACGATGTGAGTGAGCAGTTGCTCGCGTTGATCGAGGGAGCGCCCGCGTGACCGGGCTAGCGGCTTTTCGCGGCATTGTGCGGTCGGCGGTGCTCGTTGCGACCGTCATGACGTGCATGGGGTGCCGGTCGTCGCCCCCCCCCGTAGAGAAGCCCGATGATCCGCCCGCATATGCCTCCGTAGCCGAACGATACAACGCAAGGACCGCACCGCTCGAGAGATTGTGGGCGCGGGTGATCGTGCGGTTCACGGCCAGAGACCGCAACGGCAACCGCCGCACCGAGCAAGGCGAGGGCTATCTCCAGGTCATCCGCCCCAACCATGTGCTTCTGAGCGTAGGAAGCTATGTCGACCGGATGTACTTCTATCTCGGCAGCAACGACCAGCTGTATTGGTGGGTCGATTCGATGAAAGATCATGCCCGCGAGGCGGCGGTGGGGCGGCTTGAACTGGCCACCCGCGAACGTGCGGCTCAACTCGGTGTGCCGGTGCATCCCCTCGATCTGCTCGAGTTGATCGGTGTGACAACGCTGCCCGAATCCGGAGGCGAGGTCCGTTGGGTCGATCGGGGCCGGGCGATCGAGGTGACCGCTCCGGCTCGGTGGGGCATCCGAAGGCTCCAACTCGATCCGGTGATGTTCGAACCGACGCGTATCGAGTTGCTCGATGATGCCGGCAACATGGTCGCCCGTGCAGAAATCGCGCTACCCGTCGCGGTCACGATCGAAGGTTCGGGTCATCGGCCCAGAATCGCCGGGCGCGTGCGCATCGCCCTTCCCACGCTCGAAGCCGAGGTGACGATCGACATCCACTCGCCCGAAACAACTTCCCGTCGCCCTCGACTTCAGGCTTTCGATCTCCTTTCACTTTTGGAATCGCTCCGGATCGATCAGATCTATTCGCTCGACGAGTAGGTGTGCTCTGGGTCTCCTGCCGCCGTTTCTCCTGTCGGCGCGGCGCCGGCGGGTTTCCTATGCTCAGGGGCACGGCAGGGAGTGCCACGCCATGGCCGCACGCTCGATCAGCATGACCCTTCTGATGCTCACGGGTGTTCCGTGGGCCACGGGGTGGACTCTGCTCGGCCTCTGGCTTCTCGGGTTCGCGGGCGCCCACACGGAACTGGCGGGATTTACCCTGGAAATGTCTCCGGTCATCCGGGTGTTTGCGGGTGTGACAGCCCTCGCCGCAGGTCAGTTGGTCTTTCTCTGTTTCATGGCCGACAGGGTCTATCCGCGAGCTTCTCGCTGGCTGGTATGGCCGATCGAACTGGGGCTGTCCCTGGCGATGTTTCTCGGACTTGCCGTGCTCGGGCTTGCGGCGATCGGGGTGCCGCTGTAGGGGAGAATCGGGTGAACATTCTGCAGGCTCACCGTGTGTGGTTGACAAGGCTCGTAATCGCCGGCGCATGCGGTCTTGCGTGGGCATCGACCCAGCCGGAATCGCCGTGGCCTGCGGGTGCGGCGCCGGTCGAGTCAGCAGCTTCGTTCGACATAGAGCGCGTGCTGGCCGACGAGATCGAGCGTGTGACGCTGTTGGATCTTCGCATGCGTCCAGCACCCGCACCGTCGGATTACCGCATTGCGGATGCCCTGCTCGAGATCGCCTGCACCCTCGACCCGACCGATGCCGAGCGCGTTCGGCGAAGGCTCGAAGCAGCCTATCAATGCGCCGACCTCGACGCCGTCGCCGCACGAACGAGAGAATTGATCCGACTCGATCCGGCGGACACCGTCAGCACCCTCCGTCTGATCTCGATTCAAATGGGAAGATTGCAGACCGTTCAAGAACGGCTGACGGCCTATGACCGTTTCCTAGGTCCGGACGGCGACCGGCTCGACCCTTCCATCCGCTCGAGGTTGGCGCTCGATGCAGCCCTGCTCGCCCGCGAAAGCGGCGACGAGCCGGGGTTCATCCGCCGCTTGTCGCAGGCCGTCGCGCTCGACGCGACCCATAAAGAGGCCGCAGCGCTCGCGGCGACCTATGTCGCCTCGCGCCGACCTGATGATCGTCTCAGCGCGATCGAGTTGACAAGCAACCTGCTGCTGGCCGACCCGATCGATCCGAACCTGCATCTTGCCCTGGCTGCCGAACTGGCCAAAGTCGGCGCGTTTGAGCAGGCCAGGCGATTCCATCGCAATGCCGGCGCGTTGCTCGCCTCCAACCCCGCCCGTGCCGGAGATGAAGGTCTTCAGGTCGAGCGCTTGATTCTTCGCTGGCAGATCGAAGGCCCCGCGGCCGCGCATCAGGCCATGCTCGAACTTCTCGAAGCAATGCGATACAACCAGACTGTTCTCCTCGATCAGATGCGCCGCGCCGGCGTCCCCACGACCGACACGCTCCCTCCCGAGGAAATTCGTCTCGGACTTGCGACCGAGCGGCTGCGGATGCTCGCAGCGGATGCCATGGGCGATCGCACAGCCGTTGCGGAATCCATCGCCGATTACAGTCGATCAGTCGATCGCATGCTCGATATTCTGGGCGATCGAACCCGCCGCCCGGCGTGGATGACCGATGCCGATGTCATCGGCCAGATCATTACCATCGTTGTTGAACGCCTGATCATTCACGCATGGACCGGCGTCGGTATCGAGGACATGATCGAACAGTTGCGAGAAATGCAACTGCTCGAGCAGTTGAACGAGCCGACCGTCCGCGCTTGGCTCAGTCTATATCAGGAGGCCCCGCTCATCGCGGAAGAGCGTTTCCGGCAATTGCTCGGCGCACATCCGCTGGCCAGGCTCGGCATGGGTCTGGCCCGCGAGAAAGCCCAGGATCCTGCCGGTGCGGTCGAACATTACCGGCGCGTCGCAGCGGATTATCCGCTTTCAGTCGCCGCGGCATGGGCGCGATCACGCTCAAAATCAATGAGGCAAGTGGATATCAGCATCTCCGAGCAGACCGACCATGCCGTGGCCCTTGCGCGCCAGGTGCCCGGCTGGGTTGATCGCATCGTGCTCGATCCTTCGACGTTCATGGGGCTTGAACTTACCGCCGATCGAACGACCTACGGTCCGACGGATGAAGTCCTGCTCACGTTCACGCTTCGGAACAATGCGCCCATCCCGCTCGGTCTCGGCGCCGATCGGCCGATCAACAGCCGCATGCTCGTCTCGCCGGAACTCGACACCGGCTTTACGCAGTCGGCCGCCTTCAGGCTCACGCCGGAAGTCTTCGATCTGCACAGAAGGTTTCGTCTCGCCCCTCGTGAGCAGGTCACCTTCACCGTCCGCGCCGATCCCGGTTTCTCAGGGTGGTATGCCGAAGTCGCGGCCATCGCCGCCATGCGCATTCGCTACAGAGTTTTCCAGGGCTTTGAAGTACGCGATGGAATTCTCGCCCCCGGGCCGATGTGTCTGAGCGCACAGTCCGAGCAGTTGTTGCGAACACCCCTCCCGGGCGCCGAAATGGCCCCGGACGCTCTCGCCGACCGCCTTCGCACCGTCGATGGACGGGATCTCCAACACGCCCTTGCCGTACTGCGGATGCGGCTTGTCAGGCCGCTCCCCACCGATACGCCGAGCGACTTCGCCGATGCCGTCTCCGCCGCGGCGGAGAGATTCCGAAACGCTTCATCATCAGAACGGGCATTGATGCTCGCGATCTTGCCCCACGCGCGGCTTGCGCCCGTCGCCGCCGAGTTCGACAGAACGGTCGAGCGCGTGCTCCCCGACGAGACCGATCAAACCGTCCTCGCGCTGGCGATCCTGACGCGAGCTGCGATACCGAACTCAACGCTCTTGACCCTCCAACCCGTTCAAAATGATCCGATACTGGCATCACTTGCTCAGCGTCATGCCGATCGACTCGCTCGTGACGACTCGCTGTGCTACGCCCGCGCACGGTCGCTGCAAGACCTGATGACCGCGCCCGAGCAATCGGGAACTTCCAATGCTCCCCGTCGATGAATCATCGCCGCGTCCCCCCGTTGCCCGGCGAAGGGCGTCGACGATGCGCCGAAACATCATCGGGTTTGCCATCGGCATGGTGTTGCTCGCCGCCGCGGCGTGGGTCGCCCTCACCCACGAGGCAGCGCTGTCGGATGCCTGTCGACAGGCTGTTCAGGCCCCTCTCTGGCTCGTCGCGCTTGCCCTTGGGCTGCCCGCGCTCAATTGGGTTCTCACTTCGCTGGTCTTCCTGGTCCTCAACGGAAGGTATGCAAGGGTGCCGCCGGGGGAAATGCACGCGCTCATCGGCGCTGCGTGGCTGTTGAACTACCTCCCCATGCGTCCGGGCATGTTCGGCCGCATCGCATGGCACAGAACCTATCACGGCATTACCGTCACGCAATCGGCGAAGGTCATCGGCTGGTCGATGCTCGCAAGCGCTCTGGCATTCGGCGCGCTCCTCGCGCCCGCCTTGATCTATGCCCAGTCTCATCGTGTCGATATTGCGATCGGCACGGCGGTCATGATCGCCCTCATCGCCGCCGGCGGCATCGTGGCAAGCGGCCGAACGGGCGACACCCTCACGCGGCGACTCTGGTTCGCCTCGCTCCTTCGGTATGCCGACGCCCTGATCTGGGCCGCGCGATATGCCGCGATCTTCGCCTTGGTCGGCAGGCCCATCGGTCCGGCCGAAGCGGTGGCACTGGCGATCGTCAGTCAGGCGGCAACCATCATCCCGATCTCGGGCAACGGTCTTGGTGTGCGAGAGTGGGCTGTCGGGGCGTTGGCCGCGGTCCTCCCCTCCGAATCCCTCGGCGGGCGCGGCATCGACGGCGCCGCCGTCGGCGTGGCCGCTGACCTGGTGCATCGCGGGCTGGAGGTGCTGTCGGCGTTGGTCGTTGCGCCGATATGCATGATTGGCCTCGAACGCATTCGTCGTCGCCGAAAAGCCGACTTCGCGCGAACGGAGGCGCAGAACCCCTCGGTCGCATACGAATGACGATTTTCAGTGCAACGATTTCGGCGGCTTTTCACCCGTCAGACGCTCGTAAAGGGCATCGTCAATCCCCAGATATTCCCGCATGTGCTGATCGTACACAATACTGTCCTGGTCACGGGATAGGTCCAGCCTCAATTCATTGATGACCTTCGTTCCCTGACGAATCCACGCATCGAAGGTCTCGGCAGACACATGCTCGCGAATCCAGACGCCGATCGGGCCGCGAAACGGCGGTCGAGCCATCTGCGACCCCGCTCTGCCCGTCACGCTGCACACAAACCCCCCCTCCGAGTGCCCTGCCTCAGCCGCGGCAGCCGCGACTTCCGGCAGCGGCTTGCCGAGCTTGGTCAGCAACTCGCCCATCGCTTTCTGGGGCATGCGGTCACCGCGCGCGGCAGCCTCGCGATAACCGCGATCGAGCACATCCGCCGCGCTCTCGACATCCCCGGCGGCCATCAGCGCGGCCCCGGCCATCTGATAGGCCTTGGTGAAAGCCGGGTTGAGTTCGACAGCCTTGAGAAAAGCAGCGGCCGAGCGGGCATACTCGCCTGCCTGGTTCAATGCCCCGCCCAGGGAAAAATGCGCCATGTCGTTCGTCGGGTCTTCCCGACACATATTCTCAAACTGAGCAATACGCTGCGCGATGTCCATGCCGGAGCATAGGCTCTCGTTTCGACGGCGCTGGCAGGGTGCGCATCCCTTTGGTCGACGGCCAGGAATCCGGCGGCACCGGATGACGGCCGCTTATGGCTGCTGCGGTCAAGCCCTGACCAGGTTCACGGGCCACCCGTGCACCGGCCCCGGCCGTCGACCGAAGGGACGCGGGGCGATGGTAGCGCCCCCGTCTCTGCACGTACACTGCACCTATGACCGACGTCCGTCGCCCTGCCGAACTCCACCCCCGGGAACGAGCCGAACGTCAGAAGCAGCTCCTTCTCCGGATTGTGCGCTACGGCTTCTTCGGTGGGGCGCTGTTTGTTGTCGCCCTCAGCGTCCTGGGGGGGGGGAGCGCCGGGCAGGCCGTAAACCCCACATGGCCCGCAATCCTCGCGACGGCCTCCATCATCGCCGTCAGCGTGGTGGTCATCGACCTCTTCACCCCTCGCAAGAAAATTGCCACCATCGCGAGCATCTTCTTCGGTCTGCTCCTCGCACTCATCGCAACCCTCGTGCTCAGTTTCGTGATCGATCAACTCACCGTACGGTGGGAGATCGACCCCAATCTCTCCGGAACGGTCAAGGTCTTTGTCGGCATGGGGTTGTCATACCTCGGCATCGTCACCGTTTTGCAGACGCAGGACGACTTTCGCCTCGTCATTCCCTATGTCGAGTTCGCCAAGCAACTCCGCGGCCAGCGGCCCATGTTGCTCGATTCTTCAGTCCTCATCGACGGTCGCATCGTCGAACTCGGTGAAACCGGGTTGATTCAGGCTCCCGTCGTGATTCCGAACTTCGTCGTCGCCGAACTCCAGACCCTCGCCGATTCTTCCGACAGAATGAAAAGAACACGCGGCCGGCGCGGGCTGGAAGTCATCTCCAAAATGCAACGATCCGGCAAACTCGATGTTACCATCGATGAGACCCCCGTCCCCGGAAAATCCGTTGATCAGATGCTCATCGAACTTGCGCGAACCATGCCTGGCATGGTCGTCACCACCGATCTCGGCCTCACGCGCGTCGCACGAATCCAAAGCGTCGATGTCCTCAATCTTCACGACATCGCCGCGGCGATGAAGCCCTCTGTCCTTCCCGGTGAAGAACTCACGCTCCAACTGATCCGCGTGGGTGAACAGCCCACCCAGGGTGTGGGCTATCTCGACGACGGCACCATGGTTGTCGCCGAAAACGGCGCACCCTATGTCGGACGTCAGGTCATCATGGTCGTCACCAGCTCACTCCAGACATCCGCCGGAAGGCTCATCTTCGCCCGCGTGCGCGATGAGCACAACGCCGATCTCCACGATCCCAACCCCCAAGATCCGCCCGCGCCGACATCTCCTCAGTCACCCCGCGCTCCCGATTCGTCCCCCCAGGCGCATGCCGATGAGCCATCCGCGCCTCGTGCCGCGCCCACTCCAGACAAAGGCGAACCTGGGCGTGGCGGCGGCCCTCGCACACCTCGATCTGGCTCTTCACCACGCAATCCGAGGCGCTGAAACCATGTCGCCCAAAGCACCCGTGGTCGAACAGCAGCCCGAGTTCACCATCACACCTCCCGACGACTTCATACTGCACCGGGATGTCTGTTCATACGGGTATTTTCGACTCGCGCCTAACGACTGGCATCCCGACACCTGCCGCCTTGTCCGGGTGCTCACGCTCGATTCCAGCGCGCTCCGTGTTGTCATCCGCCAGACGCCCTCTGCGGCCAATCCCATCCGCCTCGCCGGTCGCCCGCTTCGAGTCCGACCCTCCCGATCGCTCGACTCCTCCGAAAAACGCCTCGTGCGCCACTTGCTCACGCGCATGCTGCGGCTTGATGAATCTGCGCACGTCCTCCGCGAGTTTCACGCACTCGATCCCCGTTGGAAATCCACGGGCAGGGGCCGCATCTTCCGCTCACCGACCCTCTTCGAAGACATTGTCAAAACCATCACCAGTTGCAATGTCCAATGGCCCGGTACCGTCGCAATGAATGCGGCGCTCTGTGTCGAAATCGGCTCCTCAGGGGCTTTCCCTACCCCGCGGCAGCTTGCCAAGGCCTCTCCCGCTCGGCTCCGCGGCAGGTGCCGCGTCGGGTACCGAGACACACGCCTGATCCAGATTGCCGATCTCTTCGTCCAGAATGCGATCAACGAGTCGGCATTGGCCGATCCGATGCGACCCGACGACGAAGTCTTCAAAAGCCTGCTCGAACTCCCCGGCGTCGGGCCATACGCCGCGGCGAACATCATGCAGTTGATGGGTCGATACTCCCGGCTCCCCCTCGATACCGAAGCCGCCCGCCACGGTCGAACAGTTCTCGGTTTCAAGGGCACAGCCGCACAGATCATGAAGCGTGTTCGCGCCCACTACGCCCCATTCGGAACCCACGCCTTCCGAAGCTACTGGCTCGAACTTTGGACCGGCTACGAATCGCTGCACGGCCCCGCCTGGACATGGCCGAGAAAGCACCCCTTGCCATCCTGATTTCGGCTATTGCGAACGAGTCTCAACTTTCCTACCCTCCGGGCGGCGTGGTCGAGGTCGCGCCCACTTCTGGGGGGTCGAGCGGCATGGTCAAGGTCGATTCAGGAGAGGACGTGCGAGACGCGCCCGCCGAAAGTCTCACTCCTCCGGTGGTTTGTCCCGGTGTAGCGCTCTCTTCGATGCGCCGTGGGCAGTGCGGCGTCATCCTTTCCACGCGCCTCGAACCCGGTGAGGCCGCCATGCTCCGGGCCATGGGCATTCGACCCCGCGTGCGCATCAAACTCTGCCGAGCGGGCGACCCCTTCATCGTCGAACTCTGTTGCGGTCCCGGCGTCGGCGCTCGGGTCGCCTTGCACCGCATGCTCGCCGACCACGTCATGATCGGGTCGATTCCTGCCTGCTGAATCCATGCAACCCACCATCCCATCAGATCATGAAGCTCAGCTTTGCTCTCCGAACTCCGATCCGGCGATTCGACGCATCGCGCTCGTAGGAAGCCCCAACGTCGGCAAGACAACCCTTTTCAACCGTCTCTGCGGCGTTCGCCACAAGACAAGCAACTTCCCGGGCACAACCCAGGAGGCCCGCATCGGTCGGTTCAAGTCCGGCCGCGAGCATGCCGGCCCCGAAGTCATCGATCTCCCGGGTGTCTATTCCCTCGAACTTGAACAGAGCGAGTCGCAGGTCGTTCGACAGGTTCTCGCCGGCGAAACCGCCCCCCGAGGCGAGCCGGTCGATGCTCCCGATGCCGTCTGCGTCGTGCTCGATGCCACGAATCTCCCCAAAAGTCTGATGTTGCTCGGCGAAACGTTGCGCCGTCGCTTGCCGATGGTCGTGGCCATCAATCTTGTCGATGCCGCACGGCGTAAGGGCATTCACGGCGACGAGCATCGCCTTGCGGAAATTCTCGGTTGTCCCGTCGTCGTCTGCTCCGCGCGCACCGGAGAGGGCCTCGACGCCCTGCGCGAGGCGATGACCGCACCGAAAATCGCGACCGCGGGTCCGCCCGGCGATCAGGCCGGGCTTGAAGCATGGGCCGATGAGTTGGCGATCGAGATCTTCTCCGGCACGTCGGGTTCTCAGGCCGATTCGTTCACCGATCGGCTCGACCAGGCGTTTACACACCCGCTTCTGGGCGTGCTGTCGTTTGCCGTCGTGATGACCGGCCTCTTCTGGATGATCTTCCGCCTCGCCACCATCCCGATGGATTGGATCGAGGACGTCTTTGGAACCTTGAGCGGGTGGATAACTTCGAGCTTCGGCCAGGGGATCCTCATCGACCTGCTCGCCGGAGGAATCATCGGCGGCGTCGGGGCAACCCTCGTCTTCCTCCCGCAGATCCTCTTCCTCTTTTTCCTGATCGCAATCCTCGAAGATACCGGCTATCTCGCACGAGCGGCATTCGTGATGGATCGACTCCTGCGTCCCTTCGGGCTGAACGGACACGCCTTCGTACCCCTCTTAAGCGCCCATGCCTGCGCACTGCCAGGCATCATGGCCGCTCGCGCGATCCCCGACCGGCGCGATCGCCTCGCGGCGATCCTTGTCGCCCCTTTCATGAGTTGCTCGGCCCGAATTCCCGTCTACGCCCTGCTCGTCTTCGTCCTCTTTCCAGGCCGTCCCGGAATGCAGGCGCTCGCATTCACAGGGTGCTATGCCCTCGGCATCTTTGCGGGCCTGTTCAGCTCACTGGTCGTGCGGCGGACGATCCTTCGCGGCCCGAGCAGGCCGATGGCCCTCGAGTTTCCCAGCTATCGCCGACCCAGCCTGAAGACCGCAGCTATGACTGCGGTGGATCGAGGCTTCATTTTCCTGAAAAAAGCAGGGACCGTGATCCTGGCGATTTCGATCGTGCTCTGGTGGCTGAGCACCTATCCGCAGGCTCAACCGCCCGATGAGGCTGGTCAGCTCCGTGCACAGGCTCAGGCCGAGGTCACGGCTTCCGATGAATACGAAGCCCTCATCGAAGAAGCCGAGGCCATTGAAGCCCGCCACCAGGCCCGAAATACGTTCATTGCCCGAATGGGTGATTTCGTTCAGCCGGTCTTTGCGCCGCTGGGCTACGACCGCCAGTTGGCGGTGGGGGTGCTCGCAAGCTTCGCCGCGCGCGAGGTCTTCGCCTCCACGATGGCGGTCATCACCACAGGCACGGACGACATCGAGGGCGACGGCCCTCGCGAGCGCCTCGCCCACGCTACCCGTGACGACGGCACACCGATCTTCACCACAGCCGTGGCGTGGTCGCTTCTGATCTATTACGTCCTCGCGATGCAGTGCCTCCCCACACTCGCCGTCACCGCGCGAGAATCGGGGCACATCAAATGGGCCTTCCTCCAACTCGCGTGGATGGGCAGCCTCGCCTATGTCGCCGCATGCGTGACCTATCAGATCCTCGCGGCGTGAGTCTTGAGCACCGATCTCTAACGACTCTCGCGCCCAGGCTAGTGTCCTGACTGTGAGAAAACTGTAATACGCAACTACAGTAACTGCCAAGACTTACGAGGCCGAGAAATTGCTGGATTCTACGGATAACGACACGAGATGCTGGCTCCCCAAAGTGTACTCCCCCTCCCCCTTTCCCTATTGCCCATTGCTACTGCCTACTGCCCATTCCCCATTGCCCCCTGCCCCCCGCCCACCCGTATTGCGGCTCGACGGGCGCGTAGCAACATTCCGCAAAATCGCGCTAACCCCATCGCGCACGCACCGTCGAGCCGAGCACCAGCGCAGCGCCGAGCAGTGCGGCATCTTTCAGCAGATATTGCCCTTGAACCGTCGGTGTCAGCACGGATCCTGAAAAGCACTCGTCATATCTGAACGCGAGAGCGAGCAGTGTTCCCGGCAGCCGAATCATCAGCAGCGCAATCCCGGCGCGCAGCAACGGCCGATGCATCAGGCACACGCCGATCAGCACTTCCCACACCCCAAGCGCGGGAACCATCACCGAGGGCGAGCCGATGTACACCGTCTTGGCGATGATCGATGTCGCGCTCTCCTGTCCCAGAATCTTGAGCATGCCGAACCACATGAACACCACGCCCAGGCCGAGCCTCTCAACCCGATGTCCGTGGCGATGCATCCAGCGAGTAATCCGGCGGTCAATCCGCTCCAGCCGCGCGAGATACGTCCGGGGCGTGCTTCCGGCCTTGCCGTGCTCCGGTCGTTGTTCATCGCGGGCACTCATGGTTTCTTCTGTGTCAACGACTCCAGCGCTCCAGGCAGTGACTCAATGAAACTCCGAATCTCATCGCGAACCCGCCGATAGGGTACCATCGCTTCTTCATCGCTCGCGGCATCGCGCGCCAGCCGCGGCGGGTCGTCAAACCCCACGTGCACCACGCGGGCGCCCGGCAGCACCGGGCACGATGCATGGGCCGAATCGCACACCGTCACCACGACATCGAACGGACCGTCGAGTTCCTCGGGCCGTTTCGACCGATGCCACGAAATGTCGATCCCGACCTCGGCCATGGCGCGCACCGCCAACGGGTTCAGACCATGCGGTTCGGTCCCCGCCGAGTGAGCTTCCAGCACATCACTCCGCAATGCCCGCGCCCAACCTTCGGCCATCTGGCTGCGGCACGAATTGCCCGTACACAGAAACAACACACGCATTCGAGGATTACCGGACATGCAAGAATCCAATCATGTGATGATTTTCAGGAATATGAGGAACTCCGATCATCTGAGTATCCCGGATAGGCAACGCCTTCCCGACATGTGCATTGCACAGGTCACGTATGCAGTCCCGACGCGGCCGCGCACCGCACTTCGGAGGGTTCCGCATCACCCTCGCCGGGAGGATATACAACGTGAGCCGCGCCAAGCACCGATCGTTCGGAACCCGCATCGTCCGCATCTATGGACTACGCCGGCGTTGCGGCATGTGGCGGGGCATCCGCTCCGCGGGTGCTGATTTCGGACGGCTTGTCCGCCGCGTGCTCTCCTCCGTCCGCCGCGTCATCGCGGACGGGGCGGCGTTCGAGTACGCGCGGGACGCCACGGAGCACGCGGCCCGCCACTTCCTCCGGCTCGGCCCCGGCTCGCATCCGCTATGGTGCGTTGCCGGGTTCTATGCGAACCCCGAACGGCTCGGGACGGTGAGCGATGATGCGCTAGACGATGCTGCGCGGGCGACACTCCGGCGCATCGGCCCTTGCATCATCGGCGCGGCCACCAATGCGGCCCTCACCACCACTTGGGCGACCCTCTCCGGCTCCGACCGGCCCGAGTTCCGGGAGGTGGCCGAGCGGATGAGACGGGACGGGGGAGCCGACCATCTCCCCGCGGGGGTGGGGTGAATGGCCAAGCGACAGCAATATCCGAACCCCGAACCGGCCCTCACCTTCCCGGAGGCCGCGGAGAGATTGGGCGCGCCGGTCTCGGACCTCTACCGCCTCTGGCACGAGGGCCGCATCCGCGCCGTCTCTGTCTTCGGGCGCTGGCGCATCCATCCGAACGACCTCGAAGCGATCGGGCGGATACTTCCTCCCCCGGCGCAACCGACAACCCCTTGTCTGGAGGGGGTGTCAATACCCCCACCCGTTGCGGATCGGCCCCCACCGGCGGAATCGGATACCATCTCAATCAACTAGGCTAGGAGGTTGCCGGATGCTCGCACTAGGAAAGCCCAAGAAAGCCGAACTCGGATGGCTGGAGGGGATCGGCCTATCTAGTACGAAACCCTTCTACCACACCAAACTCGGCGCGGCCTTTCTGGGCGATTCACTGGCGGGGATGAAGCGGATGCCCGCGGAGAGTGTGGACCTCGTATTCACCTCGCCACCCTTCGCGCTCACCCGCCAGAAAGAGTACGGGAACGAACCGATAGAGCGGTACCTCGCATGGTTCCTCCCGTTCTGCGAAGAGATCAAGCGCATCCTCAAGCCTACAGGCTCGTTCGTGCTAGACATCGGCGGCGCATGGATTCCCGGCTCCCCCGTTCGATCAATGTACCACTTCGAGGTGGCCGTCCACCTCTCGAAGATGTTCCGCCTTGCGCAGGACTTCTATTGGTACAACCCCTCTCGCCTTCCGACACCCGCCGAGTGGGTCACTGTCCGTCGATTGCGAGTGAAGGATGCTGTGAACACCGTTTGGTGGTTCGGAAAGACAGAGTTCCCCACCGCGGACAATCGGCGAGTGCTGACTCCCTACTCGGATTCGATGAAGTCACTCATCAAGAATGGGTACAAGGCGAAGATGCGCCCAAGCGGACACGACATCTCCGACAAGTTCGGGCGCGACAATGGAGGTGCGATCCCGCCGAACCTCCTCACCATCGCCAACACCGAATCAAACAGCGCGTATCTCCGCTTCTGCCGCGAGTTCGATATCAAGCCTCATCCGGCCCGATTCCCCGCGAAGTTGGTGGAGTTCTTTGTAGACTTCCTCTTGGACGAGACGCCGCGCCTCATCGTCGATCCGTTCGGCGGTAGCAACGTCACCGGCGCAGTAGCAGAGGAGCGCGGGCATCGGTGGATTGCCTTCGAGCAAGAGGATAAGTACCTCCGAGGTTCTATGCTCCGATTCCTTGAAGGCCCGCTCTTTACTGATCCTAAGATTCGCGCCGCAATCACGGGGACAATCGCCTAGAGAGTGAGGCAAGGATGCCGGGAATCAGGTTCTCCGCTCTTGCGGAGAAGTTCATAGCCGAACTGGAGAAGGCCGGAGCAACGGTGCTTGTAGTGTCGGGGGAAGGCGAACGCCCGCTTGCGCTCGGCGTTGTGTTGGGTGAGACGACATACCGCCTAGAGGTCTACCTCTGGACTGTAACCCAAGGGGGGAAGGGGCGCAATCGGCCAAGAGAGTATCGCATCCAGCGAACGGGGCCGGGGCGAGTTGCTCCGCGGTTTGTGCTCAAGGCTGGCGTTCGTACCATCATGGGCGGATGGCATGAGGAAACCGGGACATTCGCTTTCTGGGATGTTCGCCGACATATCCTCTCCCAAGCGAGGTCTCCGAGTTCCCAAATCTCGCTCGATACCCTCGAACGCGCGGCAACCGTTGGCATGGCCGCGGAGGTGCGGGACGCAACAGAGGGGCAGGAAATCGCCATTGCGGTTCAGCCGGACTATCTCCTCTGGTACATCCGAGAGTATGAGAATCTCTACGATTGCGGCCCCGATGTTCAGCAAGCCTCCGGTCTCGTAGACGCCACCCCAGAGGATGAGCGCGAGTTCATAGACGAGGCACCATCAGATGATGCCGCGGGGCGTCGATACAAGATCACTTCGGTTGTGCGGGCGTTCAGAGAGGCGAGGTTCCGTCCCCAAGTCCTTCGCGCGTATGGGTGGCGATGCTGCCTCACCGGGGTAGCGCTCCGCCTCGTCGATGCGGCGCACGTTGTGCCTGTGTCGGACCCGACGAGCACCGACGAGACGAGGAACGGGGTAGCGCTGAATCCGCTTCTCCATCGTGCGTATGACTTCGGACTCTTGGGCCTCCTCCCCGGCGGACGAACCGCAATCAATGAGCGGTTGCTCTCGGGCCTCCAGAGGCAACGGCTTGGAGACGGCCTCGAACTACTCCGCGGCATGATTCCGGCGACAATGCGGATGCCCGGCTCGCCAGACCTCCACCCGCCGGACGAGTACCTCCGGCGCGGCCTCGTAGCGAGAGGTTGGACACCCGAAGAGGTTCAGCGCGCGAGCGCATGAGTTCTCGGCCCCACCCGCGCGAGAAATACTTCGCGCCCCCTCTGGGCGATCAAGTCCTAGCCATTCTCTAGCCAACGGACGAGCCGCGAGGCAGGTCCGAATAAAAACGCCTCCGGCATCATGCCAGAGGCGTTTTCAAGCGAGGCGGACGGGACTCGAACCCGCAACCACCGGATCGACAGTCAACCGGGCGAATCGCGTAACCATCGAGAACATGGGGACTTACGCGACATCTCGCCCGCCCCCGCAGCGCCGATCGCAGCGCGGGTCGCCGAACCCCCGCTGCCGCCCGACCTGGCCGCCGTCGTCGCGGCGTGGCCAGCGCTACCTGCGGCGGTCCGGGCGGGCATCGCGGCGATGGTGCAGGCGTCCGCACCGGCGCGGTGAGGCGGGACTGCCGGTCGAGAGCGGAATCGGAGTGCCCGACGGGCGTGAGGTCGCGGACCGGGAGGGTCCACCCCCTTCCGTCACGCCACAGTTCGCCAGCCTCGCCAGAGTCCGCCCATGCTGGACGCTGGGCGAAGTCTGTCGAATCTGGCGAAGTCTGGCCGGGGCCGGCCGCGAGCGGGGTGGGGCCGGGGCGGCGTAGGTACTTCCCCGCCGCGATCGAGAGGACACGCCCGCGGGAACAGCCGCGAGGGTAGACAGACTTTCTTTTGGTGTCCGAGTGCGGTCCTTCGCCCGTGTTGCCAAAGCCTCCGACACCTCGGATTCCCCGCGTTTCGCAAAGCCGGAGCGACAGCCGGGCCGATCACCTATGATGTCCGTCCCGAAGGAGCAGGCGGTGAAGACGCTGGTTGGCACAGGATCATACGGCATCCCCGAAGCGTCGCGCTTCGCCCGGGTGAACGTACGGACTGCCAGTCGCTGGATCGCGGGAACCGGGGACGACCGGCGCGGGCGTCTGTTCAAAACCGATCTTCCTTCGGTGGGGCACCGGCACGCCGTTTCCTTCCTTGATCTGGTCGACCTCCTCGTGGTCGGACGGTTTCGTGACGAAGGTGTGTCCTTCCAAACGGTCCGCCGCGTGTATGCGCGGTTGCGCGAGTCACTGGACACCCCGCATCCGTTCAGCCACCGCCGGTTGCTTACCGACGGCACCACGATTTTCATGCAGACGCTGGACCAGGTGGGTGACGAGCACCTCCACGAAGTGCTGACTGGCCAGAAAGCCATGCCCGAGATCCTGAAGCCTTACCTGAAGCAGATCGAATACGCCGACGATACCCAAACGGCCGCCCGCTGGAACATTGCCCCCGGCGTTGTGCTGGACCCGGCGCGGGCTTTCGGCAAGCCGATCATCGCGTCGGAGGGGACGACCACGTTCGTGCTCGCACGCGCGTACTGGGCCAACGGCGAGGATGCGGAACTCGTGGCAGACCTCTTCGATGTATCGCCCGAATCGGTCCACCAGGCCGTGGCGTTCGAGGGCGAGTTCGCCCCCGGACATGCCGCCTAATGCAGTTCTTCATCGACCGCAATGTGCCGATCGCTCTGGCCCGAATGCTGGGTCACTATGACCGCACCCATACGGTCATCTATCACGACGACCGATTCGAAAGAACCACTCCGGACACGGAGTGGCTGTCTGCGGTGGCGACATGGGATCCGGTTCCAGTCGTCCTGTCTGGCGACGGTCGCATCCTTCGTAATCCGGCTGAACTGCAGGTCCTCCGTGGCTTGCCGATCACGTTCTTTTTGTTCGCCAGCGGCTGGTTCGATCTCAGGTGGCCCGAGTTTGCGTGGAAGGCCGTCAAAGTCTGGCCCGAAGTAGTTGCGTCGGCGATGCCTCGCCGCCCCACCATTTTCCGAATCCCGGTCTCCGCCACCAAGGTGGAGTTTGAATCTCTCACGAGCGAATTGGGGGGCGGTCGTCGCGCAAGGTGATGCGCTTCGTCAACTGCGAAACGCCAGCGGCAACCCACCGATAGGGCCCAGGCTCCAGCACAAACTGGCAGAAACTGGTACTATCCACGACATGGCCCGTCCCCCCTTCCGGAGCAGGCAGCCTTCTCCGCCGCCGGCGGTGATGACGATTGAGGAGTTGGCTCGCTATCTCCAGGTCTCGAAGTCATCCCTCTACAAGCTCGCCCAGGAGGGCAAGGTGCCTGGTCAAAAAGTCGGGAAGCATTGGAGATTCCGCAAGGAGTTGATTGATCGGTGGCTCGGTGAAGGGAAGGCGCAGGAATGACGGCACGAGCGGCACCAACTGCGGCCAGTCGGATCGAGGCGCTACGGGAGCGGATCGGCCGCGATGCGCCCGAGATCACGCGTCGGATTCGAGAGGCTGCCTCTGCGAACCCGGGGAATGAGGCCAGGTTCCGGTCGCTCTTCGCCCAGGTGATTGAACCGTGGGCGAACGCACTCGATATCCCGCTGCTGGCACGGGAGGAGCGCACCCTCGCCACCGGGCGCGCCGACGCCACGTACAACCGCCTCGTCATCGAGTACGAAGCGCCCGGGCGCCTGCGCGACAACTGCGATCACGGAGCCACGGCCCACGCTATCCAGCAGGCCAAGGACTACGTCGAAGGCGTCGCCCGGGCCGAGCGTCAGCAGATCCATCGCCTCATCGGCGTCGTCATCGACGGCTGCTACTTCATCTACGTCCGCAAGGTCGATGGCCACTGGACCGACCCGGAGGTGGAGCCGGTCAATGACCAGTCCGTCGCCCGTTTCCTCCGGCTCCTGGTTTCGCTCACCTCTGGCAAGGCCCTCCTGCCCGAGAACCTGCTCCAGGACTTTGGCAGCAACACAATCTACGCGCAGCGGATCGCCAGTTCGCTCTACCAGAGCCTGGCCCGCACGCTCGACGACGACCAGGTGGACCTCGTTGACAAGCTGTTCGAGCAGTGGCAGACGTTCTTCGGCGAGGTGACGGGATACGAGGAGGAGTCTCACCCGCTTCGAAACCGACCGGAGCTTCGCGAGTTTGCCCGGGGCATGGGCCTCGACGTTCGCAACGTCGATCCCCCGCGGCTCTTCTTCACAGTCCACACGTACTTCGCGCTTCTGATCAAACTGATTGCCTACTACGCCCTTTCTCGCTTCGTCTCGGGTTTCGGCACCCGCTTCGGGTCCATGTACCACCTCGGCGACGATGACCTGAAACGCGAGATGCAGGAACTGGAGCGCGGCGGAATCTTCCGCACGCTCGGCATCCGGAATTTCCTCGAGGGGGACTTCTTCAAGTGGTACCTTGACGCCTGGGACGCCGACGTGGCCCGTGCCATTCGGACGCTGCTGGAGCGGCTGAAGGACTATGACCCCGGCACGCTCGAAGTCAGTCCCGAACAGGCACGTGACTTGCTCAAGCGCCTTTATCACGGTCTAATGCCGCGCGAATTGCGCCACGACCTCGGCGAGTTCTACACGCCCGATTGGCTCGCGGAGCATGTGCTGAACGAGGTCGGCTACGACGGCAATGCGGAGACGCGCCTCCTCGATCCGGCCTGCGGGTCCGGCACCTTCCTCGTCCTGGCCATTCGCCGGCTGAGGGACAAGTGCTTCCGAGATGGAAGGAACGAGCAGGAAACGCTCGATATTATGCTCCAAAACATCGCGGGCATTGATCTCAATCCGCTCGCCGTGATCGCCGCGAGAACGAACTTCGTGCTGGCTCTTGGTGATCTTCTCGTCCACCGTACCACCGAAATCGATCTGCCGGTCTATCTCGCCGACTCTATCTTGACGCCCGCAGCTGGCGGCGACCTCTTCCGCCATGATCGCTATGAGCTCAAGACGGTGGTCGGCGACTTCGATATCCCGAGCACGCTGAACAGGCGCGAACAGATCGATTCCCTATGCCACCTCCTTGAGGAGTGTGTCGCGGCGGAGGTTGCGGAGGATGTGTTTCTGGATCGGACGAGGGGGGCCCTCGACCTCTCGGATCCGGATTGGCTGGGAGCGTCGGGTGGAGGACAGGGCGAAGGCGCGCGGTCCATCCTTCAGACGCTGTACCGCCGACTGACGGCGCTACACGCCGAGGGACTCGACGGAATCTGGGCTCGCATCCTGCAGAACGCGTTCATGCCGCTCTTTTTGGGGGAGTTCGACGTGATCGCAGGCAATCCGCCGTGGATTGGGTGGGAGTCGCTCCCCGATGCCTACCGCCGCGCCACACATCCACTGTGGGTCCGTTACGGCCTGTTTCCCCACGGCGGCATGGACACCATCCTCGGGCGCGGCAAGAAGGACCTCTCGATGCTGATGAGTTACGTCGTCAGCGATCGACTGCTGAAACACGGCGGTCGGCTTGGGTACGTCATCACCCAGAGCGTGTTCAAGACCGCCGGGGCTGGTCAAGGGTTCCGCCGTTTTCGATTCCAGGATGGCGCCGCCGGGGCGGTGATCACGTTGGGCGTCGCGAGAGTGCATGACCTCACCGACTTCCAGGCGTTCGAAGGGGCAAGCACGCGGACCGCCACCTTCGTGTGGGAGAAGGGGCGCGCAATGACGTACCCAGTGGAATACGTCCTGTGGCAGAAAACGGCCCATCGTCAGGCCGTTGATCAGGATGCCAGTCTGACAGAAGTGCTGGAGATGACTCGGCGACTCCCGTTCGCCGCTCGCCCCGTCAATAGAGACGATGCGACTTCGCCATGGCTGACGGCTCGCCCGGCGGCGGTCGAAGCAATAACCCGCCTCCTCGGCCGCTCACAGTATGAGGCTCATCTCGGCGTGAACTCAGGGGGAGCAAACTCCGTCTACTGGGTTAGCATCGTGCATGAGCGGCCGGACGACATCGTCGTGGTCCAGAACATCACTGATGGGGCTCGGCGGGCTGTGGAGCAGGTCACAGTTGATATCGAGGCACTTCACCTTTACCCATTGCTGCGCGGAGTTGAGGTTCGTCGGTGGAAGGCTCGGCCTGCGGCGAAGATTCTTCTGGTGCAAGACCCAACCACCAAGCGGGGCATTGCGGAATCGCGATTGGAACGTGAGTCGCCTCGAACCCACCGGTATCTCAAACGCTTCGAAGAGCCACTCCGCCGACGAGCGGCCTTTCAACGGTATTTCACCCGTGAGAACAACGGACAAACGATTGAATCCGGGCCGTTCTACTCGATGTTCGATGTCGGCGCATACACGCTTGCCCCGATCAAGGTCGTGTGGCATCGGATGGTTGCTCCCATCGGGGCCGCCGTAGTGGAGATGTTGGATGGTCGCCCCGTCATCCCGCAGGAAACGCACGCGATGGTCGCCGTGGAGACACTCGACGAGGCCCATTACCTTGCGGGCGTGATGAACAGCACGCCATTCAACTTCGCGGCGCTCGCGTATTCCCAAGCGGGAGGGAAGAGCTTTGGGTCTCCGCACATCCTCGAGAACCTCCACGTGCCCAGGTTCAATCCGCAAACGCCCGCACATCGTGAGGTGGGCGACATTTCGCGGGCGATTCACGCTCGCGTCGCGGAACATCCGGACGCCGAGATTGCAGACCTTGAGGCGCGACTGGATGCTGCGGTGGCCGCGGTGTACATGCTTAGCGAGAACGAGCTGAGTCAGATCGCCGAGAGCATGCACGAACTCACGAAAGGGGATCTGAGAGCACTGCGAGAGGCTGCAGCGGAAAACGCTGATGGAGAGCTCGCAGCAACAGCGAACAACGCCGACGGACTGAGTGCTGATGTGGTCATTGCAGCGTTCGGCCCAAGCCCGACGTCGCTCGCCGATGCCGCGGCCTCGTTGTCGGCAGGAGTCGATTTGCTCCGTCCCCTCGTGCGTGCGCTCGTCGCGGATGGACGCCTCGTGCAAGTAGGACGCGGCCGGGGAACTCGTTACTGCGTTGGCAATCCGGGGGCGCAGGCATGAACCCATTCGCTCCACTTCACCCGGCCCTTGAGGCGCTGTCGGACGGCCCGGAGATCCTGCCAGCGACCGGGCAGGCGCAGGAGTACCTTCAGCAGTTCGACGTGGACGAGTACTACGACCGCATCAGGACGGAGGACGACAAGAGAGTCAGCGAAGTCATGGAGGCACCGGGCGGCAGGCTGTATGTCGAGGTGCCGCCGCTGTCCCGAGCGGAGGAGCACATCTTTCAGTTCTTCGTGGATGGCTCGGTGAAGACCTTCTTCCTAGGCACGCTCGTCGAGCATGAGCGAAATACGCCGGTGCTGCTCGCGCAGCTGGGTGCCGCGGCAGTCAAGCGCGAGAACGATGGCCGCGTCCATGTTGTAACCGCTCACAACAGAAAGAGGATCGTCCTGCTCTTGAACAGGTCCCAGGTGTCCGACCCGGTGTGGGCGAGGACCGAGGCGGCGATCAAGGGGACAGCCTCGCTGATCCCGATGGGCTTGGTTGATACAAACGAGGACGACCCGCACAACACCAGCCGTGCGTTCGGGCCGAATAAGGAGCCGCGGTCGAGGGCGGCTCACAAGGCCAACTGGGAGATGCGGTTGCTGGAGCGAGAGCTGCTCAAGGATCTGCTGGCAGAGCACGATGCGACCGGAGCCTACATCGCTGTCGATGGGGGCTTGGGCAAGGAATTCAAGCTCAACGAGTTCAACCGAGGCTTTGTTGGCGTCATCAAGAACTTCAGCAAGGAACAGTCCTTCGAGCTGAAGTCCCGGGGCATGACCAAGGTCTTGAGCCTCTTCCAGTTGCTGGCAAATCTTCGCGTCGGGCACCGCACCGCGGCCTTCGCCCGCGGAGACGGGCATGTCGTCTTCTGGTACCTGCGCATTCGCGAGCAGCGGCACCTCGAGTACCCCATGATGGGCGTCATGAAGATCGAGTTGCCCAACCCGTCAAGGTCCATGATCGATTCGGCACTCATCGATCGCCTTTCGCGGGCGATGGTAGCAGAGCGCAGTGTGACACCACACGGCAAAGACAATCGGTGGCATGCCCACCTGTACCCCATCTATCTTGCGGAGCAAGTCATCAAGAACGGGTTCTTCTCGGACGAAGTGCTGAAGGCCGGCATCAAGTGGCCCGGGCTCGAGCGGAGAGCGGTCGAGCGTTGACGAAGGAACATTCAACCATGCCAAACCAAGACCAGCCCGCCACTCCCGACCCCGCAGCAGCACAGGCACGAGCCGAGGCTACTCCCACTGGCGCGCCCGGGCCAGCACCCGCGCAGACGGCGACAGAGCAAGCGCCCGACCAAGCCATCGGTCGAGCGACGGCTACCGAGCGTGCTCCAAACTCGTCCGAGCAGTTCTCGTTCTGGCTCAGACCCGGTCGGATGATCAATCCTTTCGACATCGTCGCAGCCAAACAGAGCCTCGACGCGAGCACGACGTACGGCCTTATCACTAACATCCACCACAGCACGGACGCGCCCAGCCATCTGTCCAACTACATCGCCAATGACTTCGGCGAGTTGATCGCTGAGCCGAACACGCCTCGCCAGGGTACGAACGTCGCTGACGTGTCTGTTCTCTCCAATACGGCCGAGACCTACATGCCCGTTCAGAACGAGGCACTCGTGTGGTTCGCCGATGAGAACGGCATCCATGCTGGGCTCGGCATAGACACCATGAAGAGGAAGGAGCAGGAGCGCCGAGTCCCGATCTGCGTCCCCGCTGGCCTCATCGAGATGAGCAACGGCACTCAGGCCATCGCGTTCCTCGACAAGGAATACGTGCTCGGCCCGGAGGGCGCTCACGTCAACATCTCCGGCATCTCGGGATTGGCGACGAAGACGAGCTACGTCATGTTCCTCATCCAATCCATTCTGCAGACGATGGACAAACGGATCAACGGCCAACAGGATCGCGTTCGCTCCAGCGACGTCGCGGTGGTGCTGGTGAACGTCAAGTACAACGACCTGCTCGCGATCGATGAAGCACCCGATGGAGGCCTTGGCCCCGACCAGATCGCGCTCTGGAGGCGATTGGGGCTGGAACCGCAGCCATTCGGGAACGTGACCTACTTGCTGCCCGCCGGCAAGGATAGTCAGCGCGATCCGGCCCGGGCCAACTGCTATCCGCCACAACCAGATCTGCTGAAGTCGAAGATCTTTGCCTACGAGCTGAGGGACTGCATCGACAAGCTCGATGCCATGCTTGCGGACATTCCGGACGAGTACGGGGTTCTCGACGCCATCGTGGGCATCGTCCGCGAGGGGCTGGAGGGCAACAGCCAGCCCTGGCAACGGGTCCGCACCTGGCAGGACCTCATCAACAACAGTCCGTTGACCCAATGGGCAAACGGGCAGGCGCAGGCCCCAGGCGCCATTCAACCACGATCGATCCAGCGGTTCTTCCGCTACCTCCGAAAGGCAGTCTATCACCGGACGACGGGCCTCTTTGTTGACAAGCGGAATCAAGCATGGGTCACCGTGCGAGATGTCCTGAGCAGAATCCAGGGCGGTCACACCTACGTCGTTGACATCGCCAAGCTCCACGACAACGAGCAGATGCTCGTTTTCGGGGACGTTGTGCGGACCATCTACGGCGTGTTCTCGGGCGCGGGGGAGATGGGGATGGACCTTGGTGACTTCGATGAGCAGAACTACGAGCCGCCGAAGAAGGTGATTATCTTCGTGGACGAACTGAACAAGTACGCTCCGTCCGACCGCGGCAAGAAGTCTCCGATTTTGGAGGACCTGCTGGAGATCAGCGAGCGTGGTCGCTCGCTGGGGGTCGTGCTCATGTCAGCCCAGCAGTTTGCCAGCGCGGTCCACGATCGGATCATCGGCAATGCCGCCACCAAGGTACTCGGCCGCACCGCCCCGACTGAGCTCACGCAGTCGAGCTACCGCTTCCTCAATGACGACGTCAAGATGCACCTCACGCGCCTTGACAAGGGCGATCTGGTGGTCACTCATCCGATTTACAGGCAGCCGATCAAAATCACTTTCCCCAGGCCGGCGTACAAGCAGCACCGATGAGATACCCGTTCAGGACCAGATTGGAGTGGCGCAAATGGGTTGTACCGGAGCCCCTTCGGAGCCGTCCGGTTCACCGTTGGCTCGTCTTCCCGCACAGCTTTACCGACGACATCGTTCGCGCGTTGGCGGAAGAATGGCGGCTCGGTACAGGGGACAAGATCCTTGATCCCTTTGCGGGAGCGGGCACAACGGTGCTGACCGCGAAGCAGCTTGGTATCCCTGCCGTCGGATGTGATCTGTCCCCCCTGGCGACCCTTGCGAGCAGCGTGAAGGTCGCCAAGTACAATATGGACGAGTTGCAGAAGGCGTGGAGCAGCCTGAGGAAGCAGGTCAAGGTGCGCCACGCCAACGGGGAGGCCAAGGCCTACCCGGAACTGGTCCGGAGTGCCTTGCCGGGAAAGAAGCTGGCGACATTTCATGGAGCCAAGTCCGCAATCGCCGAGCTCGACGCGCCTCCGCGCGTTCGCTCCTATTTTCAGCTCGCGCTCATTCGTCAGATTCCCCAGTTCAGCAACGCCGTCCCGACCGGTGGATGGCTCAGTTGGCGCCCAAACCGTCGCCCGGCTGCCTCCTTGGCCGACACGCTCTCGGTGACGATAACCGAGATGATTGCGGACCTCGGCGCGGCACATCACCCACGCGGTAGGTGGTCAGCCCGATCCGCCGACGCGAGGTCGCTCCCCCTGGAGGACTCGAGCGTGTCCGCCGTCATCACCTCTCCTCCGTATCCGAACCGGCACGACTACACGCGCGTGTTTGGCGTTGAGCTGATGTTCGGGTTCCTGGACTGGGAGAAGACGCGAGCGCTGCGCTACCAGATGATGCACTCGCATCCCGAGGCAAGACCGAAACGGCCGTCATCCGACGGCTACTCGGAGCCGAGGTTCATCGCGGATGCCATACGCCAGGTCGCTCAGCATGACGAGCGGGAGCGATTGGTCGCAATGCTCCACGGGTACTTCCTCGACTTGTACTTGGCCCTGCGCGAGGTCGCTCGGGTACTCAGGCCTGGGGGCAGAGCCGCCTTGGTGCTCGGGAATGCTCAATATGATGGCGTGCCCATCGAGGTGGACAAAGCGACCGCCCTCATCGGCAGGCAGGTAGGGCTTCATTGTGACGAGATCCGCATCGTGCGACAGCGCGGGAACAGTGCCCAGCAGATGAAGGTACACGGCCGCACTCCCGCAAGAGAAAGCGTCGTGCTGTTTACGCGCACGGCATGATCGGCGTGGCCTGCGGAGAACGGGATGACGCTCGACGAGATCAACCAACGCCTCCTGACGATCCTGCGCGGCCTGGCGAGCAGCTGGAGCGATTTTTCAACCGATGCGGATCCGCTGGATGCCGTGGCGATCTATCTCCTCTGCGGTGCGGGCCTGGTGGAACTCCGCATGCGGGGCAAGGCGTGGACCGACCGAAGCGCCATCGAATTCGAGTTTCGGGCATCAGGCGTGTGGATCGATACCGATCGGCAGAGCATCCTGCCCGATGAAATCCGTCGTGCCATTCCGGCTTGGAGCGCATCAGCCGTGGCGGTGCAGTTACAGCCGACCATTCAGGCCAGGCTGACCACATTCGGAGCCTCGCAGCAATCCGACATCGGTGCCGATCCTGACGCCGCGGACTTGTTCGCCATGTACCTGGCGCATCACCCAGTCAAAGGTCGCGCGAGCGTCCGATTGCTCGGCTCGGAGTCCGCGGCACCCGGAGCCGTGCAGAGGGACGCCGTCGATACGCCGGGCATCGTGCAGGCGCTGCGCGACATAGAAGCGGCGATTGCTTCCTCGCGTTCGCAGCAGTTGCCGCCAAAGGGTGAGCGCTGGGTGCGAGCCGATACCGCCAGCCGCATGAGCAATCTCCATCCCGACACCATCCGCAAGCGTGCTCAGAAGGAGGGATGGCAAGTGCGGAAGGCGGGCGCCATGAACGTGTACCGCCTCGCCGACCTGGAATCGGCATGGCCGGACAAGATCTTCCTCCAGGAAGCCGGCGGAAACTAGGCGGACAACGGCGGAAGACAGCGGAACGCGAGCGCTGATGACCTGATTTCCGCTCGACGTGTGCCGAAACTCGGCACATGGAAGACAACCGTCCGACATTTGTGCCCCTCAGTCAAGCGGCGGCAGCGCTGGGCGTCCCTCGCGCCTGGCTGCGACGTGAGGTGTGCGCTGGCCGAGTTCCGGCGATCCTGGTCGGCCGCCGATGGATGGTCAACCTCGACAACGCGCGGGGAGTGATCCTTCACCGTGCTCAGCGGCACGATGCCGTGGGGGTGCGCGATGCGCAGTAACGCACTCGGCACCACCACTGTCGCAGCCGCCGCGCCGATGGACGACGTGAAGCTCCTGACCGCGAAGGAGGTCGCGGAGTTACTGGGCGTTCATGTCCGCAGCATCTGGCGGCTGTCCGCGACTGGCGAGATCCCGGCCCCGATCCGCCTGGGCGAACGGGTGGTTCGCTGGAGGCTCTCTGATCTCCGCGATCACCTCCACAGCAAGGCGGCGGGGGGAGCGGGGGTGCGCCGATGAGCACCAGCGCCGACGAGAACGCGGTGCCTCCAGGCACGGCCCCGCACGGCTGGCTGGCGATCGGTGCGGAGCGCATCGAGGGCGGCTGGCGGTATCCGGAACGAGACGCCCAAGGGGATCGCATCGGGACGATCACGCGCTGGGACGCGCCGGCGATGGGGAAGCCGCGCTACACCGCGGCGAAGCAGTCGAAGCGAGGGCTGATCTTCCCTGCCGATGGGCTTCCCGCCTACGCGGGCACCAGCAAGCGCGATCCGGTACTCGTCGCTGAGGGGGCCAGCGACGCTGTGTGCCTCATCTCGTGGGGCTTCACCGCAGTCGGGGTCCCGATGGCGGGCCGCGGCGCGGAGAATCTCGCCGTGCTTCTCAAGGACCGGCACGTCGTCATTGTCGGTGATAACGACGAGCCTGGCCGGCGCAGCGTCGACACTCTTCTCGCGGCACTCGCACGCTCCTGCGCATCGGTCGGGACCGCGTTCCCGCCGGCGCCGCACAAGGACATCCGCGCATGGGTTGCCGACGGCGGCGCTGATGACAAAGACATCGCGCAGCTCATCGGGACCGCGCAGCCGCACACTGAGGCAGTGGCCAAAGCCGATGCACCTGGCCCCGTCCTCCGCTGCCTGGCTGATATCGAGCCCCGCGAGGTTCGGTGGCTTTGGCCCGGGCGCGTGCCGTTGGGGCGCATCTCGCTGCTCGTGGGCCGTCCCGGCGAAGGAAAGAGCTTCCTGACGACGGCGCTGGCGGCGCACGTTTCGACCGGACGCACCTGGCCCGACGCGAGTGCATGTCCCGCCGGATCGGTGATCCTCGTCTCGGCTGAGGATGACCCGCACGACACGATCCGCCCGAGACTCGATGCGCATGGTGCCGATGGCCGGTCCGGAACCGTTGCTCCGTTCTCGTGTATCGGCCCGCGTCCAGTCTCGGTCACCGGCACGTGCCGGAACGCTCGCTCGGGCAGGTGCGAGGCGACGGGCTCGGCCCGCGTGACGCGCGAGGCACCGAGGCGGTTCACCAGCACATCCACCAGTTCGCCGATCCGCCGCCGCACTGCGGCGCACGGCAGCGCCGCGACATGTCCCTCGCCGCGACTGGCCCTTCGACCGTCGCGCGATGACTCCAGCCCGGGTTGCTCGTGCCGCAGGCGTCCGGTGCGCACCGCGGTCAGGGTGACGCCTTCCACCCCGAAGCCCAGGTTGACACGCTCCAACTGCGGGCGCAGGAGCGACCACAGGTGCCGGACATCGCAACTCGCCCGGCTCAGCGTGATATCCAGGTCCGCCGGCGGGCAATCGCAGCGGGCCAGTTCCATGTACAGCAGCCGCACGCCCCGTTGGCGCGCGGCCAGCGCCCCGCACAGATCCTCCAGCGCTAACCGCGCCGCCGCCTCCACGGACTCCAAGCGAGTTGTCGGCCCGTCGAAGATGCGCTCCACCCGGGGCGCCTCGGCCGGCCGCACCGGCTCGATCGTCTCGATCGCGTCGCCCAGCGCACGGTCGAGGCGGAGCAACAGGTCGCTTCCGAAGCGAGCCGGCAGTTCCGAGCGCGGCAGGTCGAGCACGTGCCCGATGCGTTCGACGCCGATCTCACCAAGTGCCGCCTCCGTCTCGTCGTCGAGGCCCAGCGCGCGCATGGGTAGCGAGGCGAGCGCCTCGCGCTGCCCGCCTTCCGATACGACCGCAACGCTTCGATCGCCGAAGCGGGCCACAGCCCATGCGCAGCCGAACGTGGGCGCGATCGCGGCGCGGGCCTCGAACCCCAGCCTGCGCACGGCTGTGACCACTCGCTCGGCCATCGCCAGTTCGCCGCCGAACAAGTGCGTGCCCCCCGTCACGTCCATGAGCAATCCGTCGGGCGCATCTGCCGCAACGACGGGAGAGAACCGCATCGCCCACGCCGCCAGCGCGCCCAGCGCAGCCAGGTCGCGCTCCGGCCGGTGCTCCTCGAGGTGGCCGCCCGCCGCCTGCAGCAGCGCCCGAGCGTGCGCCGCCGTCATCCCTGGCCGCACGCCAGCCGCGGCCGAGCGCGCGCAGCATCGCGCCACGACCCGCTTCTGCCCGCTCGTGCCCACCAGCAGCACGAACTCAGGCGGTACGTCGCGCGGGTTCGCCCGCCGCAGACGCCGCCTCGCCAGGTCGGTCGCCCACGTCGGCAGGTACAACGACAAGGCCCTGCGCACGATCCCTCTCCACGATCCACCTCCGTGCTCCCTCCGTCGCGCGCACTCCCTTGCAGCGCACCAGTTCCACCGACCATCGCGGCTCGGCCCCGGGCGCCGGGCCCACCACCCAGCGCGTCGCCGCGGACACCGACTTCAACTCCCTCGCCGGCCTGGCCAGCAGCCCCAGCCCGCCGCCCGCCCGCGCCGCAAGTTGCAGCCGGCGCGACGCGGCCATGTCCAGCCCGCTCCCGTCCGCGACCACCGCCGCCACCGCCGCGCACCGCAGCGCCAAGTCGATCGCCCACAGCTGCGCACCCGCGTCCGGCGGGTCGACGAACATCGACCGCCGCAGCAGCACGTAGCCGTCGTCCCGGCCCAGCACCAGCGCCGGCGGGTACGGCCAGCACCGCCGCCCGACCCACACCACCACCGATTCCTCGCCGCGGGCCTCCAGCGCCAGCCGGGCGAGATGGGCGAGCACGAACAGAGGCGGAGCCCAGCGCCCGCCCTCCTCCTCCGCAGGGAACCACTCGTGCGTCGCCCCGCCGGTTAGGACCACCCCGGTCTCCGGGCTGGGGAAGGCGATCGAGAGGGCGGGCCAGTCCCGCCGGCCGTCCCGACCCTCGATCGCCTCGATCCGCTCCCTCAGCCGGTGGACGAGGCCTGACGGGCAGAACCGGCCCGGGACGCCGAAATGGGGCGGAAGAGCGATGCCCATTCCAGCAGCGTAACAACCGAACAGAACCCGGTCAACATGCCTTTCGGCCCGACCTCTAAGCCGCAGGTGGAGGGGTCAGGCCGGCCCGCCGGACAGCGGCTGGATGCAGTCTGGGGCGTCGTGCGCCGGGCGGTTGACCGCCAACCCGACCGGGTACGCCTCCATCCGGCCCGGGTCGAACGGCCGCAGGAGCCCCTTCAGTCGGGCCGCATCGTCAACCCCCGGGTCGAGCCAGAGTTCCCACGCCTCCCGCGGCAGGATCACCGGCATCCGGTCGTGCAGGGGCTTGAGCAGGTCGTTGGCCTCCGTCGTCACGATCGTGAACGACTCGACCAGCCCGCCCTCTCCCCGCCACCGCTCCCACAGCCCGGCCAGCGCGAAGATGGGGGCCTCATCGCCGTCGGTCTTCACCCCAGGTCGGGGGCGGATGTAGAACGGCTGCTTCCGCTTCGCCCCCTCGACCTTCCGCCACTCGTAGAACCCGCTGATCGGCACCAGGCACCGCCGCCGGCGGAACGCCTGCCGGAACGCCGGCTTCGTGTCCACGCTCTCGGCCCGGGCGTTGATCATCCGGCTGCCGATCGCCGGGTCATCCGACCACGAGGGGATCAGCCCCCAGCAGAGCAGCACGCCCTCCCTCCCCGAAGTCCCCTGCCCCGCGCGCCCGCCGCTCCAAACATCGCCAATCGCCGCCCGGACCGCGGGCGCCATCTGCGTCGGAGCGACGTTGTACCGGGGCGTCAACTCCTCGTCCGGCCACGACAACAACTCCATGAGCCTGTGGAGCTGCTTCCACTTGAACATATGCGTGTAGCGGCCGCACACGAAGTCAGTGTACGAAGGCCGCGGACCCCTCACGCCCGTCAGGGCAGGGATGCCGTCGCGGGACCGGCCAAGCGACTGGTTGTACGATACCCGGGTCATCCCTGCCCCAGACCCTGAAGCATGCCTTTCACCCTCGACCTCGACATCCAGCTGGACCAAGTCGGCCGACTGACCTCGGCCGACGCGATCGCCGCATTCCTCCACGAGCTGGGCTATCCGACGGGGAAGCGGCGGGGGCTCGCCCCAGCGGGACTGAGCCTGGGGGAGACGGAACGGGCGGTCACGCACGCCGAGGTGATTTCGGAGGACGAGGACGGCTTTCTGCGGGTCGTATTCGCGCGGCTGCGGTCGGTGACGGCCAAGGCCCGCGCCGATCTAGTCCGGGCGTTCGCGCGCGACGCCGTCACCGACCACATACTCATCCTGACCAGCGACTTCGACACGCTGGAGTTCGTGCTCATCGACAAGGAGCAGCGGCAGCGGCGCGGCGTGCGCAGGGAAGTTGCCACTGTCGCCCGATCGCGCGTATTCGTTGTCCCACGCCGGTGGCCGCACCAATCGCTGAGGATTCTGCGGCGGCTGACGTACACGATGGACGACGGGCTGCGCCAGTTCGACAAGCTCCGGAGCGTCTTCGACGCCGCCCACTTCAGCGGCACGTACTTCACGAACCGTGCGCTCTTCGCGGATCACTACCTGGAGACGCGGCTGAAGGAGGATCAGGCGTGGCGCGCCGACCCCGGCCCGGCGTTCCAGAGCGTGCGCCGGCTGGTCGACGCGGCGCCGGACCGCATCGGCGGCAAACCGCTCGCCGAAGCCCGGCAGGAGTTCTACGAGCCGCTGTGGTCGATCCTCGGCTTCCGCGCCGCCGCCGCGCGCCACCCCGATGACGGCGTGGCGCCTGACTACAGGCTCGAAGACGGCGCGGGGCGGGCGCGCACCGTGGCACTCGTCTACCCCTGGCAGCGGTGGCTCGACGGCCCCGACCCCAATGATCCCGACCGGCCCGACGAGAACCCGGGCGCGGCAGTCGTGTCTCTGCTCGAACGAGGCGAGGCGGAGTGGGCCATCGTCACCAACGGCAAGCACTGGCGGCTCTACAGTCGGGCGGCGCATTCGCGCAGCACGAACTTCTACGAGGTGGACCTCCAGGATGCGCTGCTCAGCAGCGGTCTGTCGGACCCGAACGAGGCGTTCCGGTACTGGTGGCTGTTCTTCCGGCTGGAGGCGCTCCTGCCGGTCGCCGGCGATGCCGGGAGGGTCTGGCTCGACGCCGTCGCCGAGGGCAGCCGCGACTACGCCCGCGAGGTCGAGGCGGAACTCAAGCGCCGGGTCTTCTACGACGTCGTGCCGATGCTGGCGCAGGGGTTCCTCCACGACCGGCGGCGGCGGCTCAAGAAGACGGCGCAGCCGTCGGAGGCGGAACTCGAGCGCATCCGGCATGGCACGCTCACACTGCTCTACCGCATCCTGTTCCTGCTCTACGCCGAGAGCCGCGACCTGCTGCCCGTGCGCGAGGACCCCTACTACCGGGTCAGCCTCAAGAAGCTGAAGGAGGAGATCGCGCAGGTCGCGGGCGTCGCGCAGTCCGAGGCGGACACGAAGGTCGATGCCCACTATTCCAAAGTCTCGACCGACCTGTACGACCGGCTGAGCGACCCGAAGGCGGGCCTGTTCGCGGCGATGGCTTCGGGCCGGCCGGCCGCGAACGTGCCGCGGTACAACGGCGGGCTGTTCCGGCTCGAGCCGGGCGAGGCCGCCGACGAGCACGAGGCGGATGTGTGCGCGTTCCTCAATGAGCACAAAGTGCCCGATGCCTTCCTCGCCGCGGCCATCGACCGCCTGGCTCGCGTCGAGAACCCGCGGACGTGCACGCTCGAGTTCGTGGACTACAAGTCGCTCGGCGTGCGCCAGCTCGGCTCGATCTACGAGGGGCTGCTGGAGTTCCGCCTGGGCGTGGCGACGGAAGACCTCGCCGTCGTGCGCACGAAGTCCAAGATCGAGCACATACCGCTCACCAGGGCCCGGGGCGGGCGTGGGCGCCGGCGCATCGAGCGCGAGTACCGCAAGGGCGAGCCGCTGCTCATCAAGGACAAAGCGGAGCGCAAAGCCACCGGGTCGTACTACACGCCCGACCACATCGTCGAGTACATCGTGGAGCACACGGTCGGCCCGGTACTCAAGCGGAAGCTGGAGGCCTTGCGCCCGGAGTTCCGCAAGGCGGAGAAGGCGTTCCACAGATGGCTCTCGAACGCCGAGGCCGACCCGCGCATCATGCTCGGATGGCGACCGGCGTGGGGGCCGCCGCCGGCAGGCGAGGGGGGCAAGTCGACCGAGCGCGACCGCCGGCGCTTCGCGCTGGAGAAGTCCTACAACGAGCACAAGGGATTGGTCGATCGGCTCTTCGACCTAAAGGTGCTCGACCCGGCGATGGGCTCGGGGCACTTCCTCGTCGAGGCGGTGGACTTCATCACCGATGAACTGCTCGACTTCCTGAACGCATTCCCGGTGAACCCTGTCTCCGCGGCCCTGGAGCGCACGCGCGAGGCGATCCTCGAATCCCTCCGCGGGCAGGGCATCGAGACCGACGAGTTCCTCAGGCGGCAACTGACGGACGTCCACCTGCTCAAGCGGCACGTGCTCAAGCGCTGCATCTACGGTGTGGACCTGAACCCGCTGGCGACGGAGCTGGCGAAGGTTTCGCTTTGGCTGGATGCCTTCACGCTCGGCGCGCCCCTGTCGTTCCTGGACCACCACCTGCGGACGGGCAACTCGCTCATCGGCTCGTCGCTGGTCGGGTTGGAGAAGGCGCTGGAGGAGCAACTGTTCAAGATCGACGAGAGCCACCTGCACCGGGCGGTCAACGCCGTGCTGACCGTCGCGCGCCTGGCCGACGCGACGGCGAGCGAGGTCGCCGAGAGCAAGCGGGCCTTCGACGAGGCCCGCCGCACGCTCTCGGGCTATGGCGTGCTGCTGGACATCCTCGTGGCGAGGCACTTCGGGCACGGCACCGCCACATCCATCCTGCAGCACGGCAGCGATCTGGACCTCTCCAGCCGCGAGGCGTTCTTCGAGAGTCTGACCGCCAGCGACCGGCGGCTGGTCAGCGCCGTCGATGCGCTGGCAAAGGACCGGCGGTTCTTCCACTGGGACCTGGAGTTCCCGGAGGTCTTCTACACCTTCGCCGGACTGGCGGACGGGCGGGTCGAGCGCCTGGCGGAAGGGGAGGCGGGGTTCGACGCGATCGTGGGGAATCCGCCATACGATGAACTGAGCGAACACGCGGCCGGCCACGAACTGCCGGAACTTGCCTTCTTCCGGCAGGTCCCTCTCTACAAACCCGCACAGGGAGGCCGGCTGAACCTCTTCCGGCTCTTCATGGTCCGGTCGTTGGTCCTGATGGCGGGGCAAGGCCAGAACGCGTTCATCGTGCCCATGTCGCTACTGGCCGATACCTTTCCCGCAGGAACGCGACGGCTTCTGCTCGAGAACGGCTGGCTTCGAGAGGTTGCCGCCTTCCCCCAGAAGGACGACGTGCATGCGCGGGTGTTCTTCGAGGCCAAGCTCAGCACTTGCATCTATCGCGCCGAGAAAACCGCCGAACCGGACCGACCGATCGAGATCACTACGTATCCTCGCCACGTCTTCACGGATACCCCGAAGCGCTGTCGCCTGACGGTGGCAGAAGTCCGCGCGCTCGACCCCGAGTACCTCGCCCTCCCTGCGATCGACGATTCGGACCTGCGCCGCTGGCGGCGGATCCTGTCGTCCCCACGTGTGACCCGCTGGTCGGACGCGGCGACCTGCTACCTCGGGGAACTGATGACGAACGCGAGCAACGCCCACCTGACCGACCCATCGCCCGTGGGGCCGCGCCTGCTGCGCGGGGCCAATATCAACTACTACGTCCTTCTGGACGAGCCGAAGCAGGGGACCCCGCTATACCTCCGGGAGCGAGAATACTTGGAGGAGTACGCCAACGATCCACGCTCCATGCACCACACGCAGGAACGGATCGGGTTCCAGGAGAGCAGTCCGATCGACAACTGGAGACGGCTCATCGCGTGCCGCATTCCCGTTGGCCACTACTGCGTACACAAGATTCGTTATTTCACCGCACCCACAGCGTATGACCTGCATGCACTCCTGGCTCTCTTCAACTCATGCATGACCGACTGGCGATTTGCGCTCACCAGCACCAACAACAGCATCAATGCGTATGAGATCAATGCGCTTCCCATCCCACGGTTCGAGCGGCTGGCTGCGAACGATCGCCCAGCCACCCAGCTCAAACCGTGGGCCGCGCTCCTGAGATCCGGCGGACCAGCCAAATGGCTGGACTCCGTCGTTGGCGAGATCTCGCAGACGCCGGCGTCCGCCGAATCGTGGCCGGACAGCGTCCACGATGCCCTTGCCGCGGCCGGACGGGAGATGGCAAGTCTGGCGGAGTCACGCCAGGCTCGCGTCGAAGAGTTCTCCGATTGGCTGTTCCAGCGGCTGCGGGGCGACGGGGACAGGTTCACCGGCATTACACGGCTCCGCGGGGGTCAGGCCGACTTCGACGCGATGGACTGGGGCGAGTTCGTCGATCTTCTGCACCGGAATCGCCGGGCATTCAGGTCTGATCTCGATGGCCAGCTCACGCAGGTCCAAGGTCGGTTCGAGCGTGAAGTGGAAGCGCTTTCCACTGATCGGCAACGGTTCATCGACCTGCGCGATGCGATCGACAAGGTTGTGTGGCGGCTTGTCGGCCTGAATCCGGACGGGAGCGTGCCGGATGCAGAGCAAGATCACGCGGGTGATGCGGACACTCATCATCGATCGCGCCTCGGCGTAGGGTGACGTCAACCTCAGCAAAGGGATCTCGGATTGATCGTGGGCGCTGCGGAGAACGCGGCGTTCAGGCGACGTCCGTGCGTACTACGCCGCGGGCACGTGTGGCAAGCCAGCGCGTGCACGCAGCCAGTTGACCGTTGCCAGCCGGGCGACGCGGGCAAGTCCCCAGTGAGCCGACCATTCTCGCCGGTCCTCGTCATGGGACATGCCGATCCAGTCACCTGGGAAGACGATGCCCTCATGCACCAGATCGCAGCGCAGTCGGTACAACTCCGCCGCGCCATCCTCCACGTCTCGGTAGCAAGGCAGCATGTCCGTCAGGAGTTGTTTGAAACGAGCAGTAGCCCCCAGTTTGGGCCGCCAGTTCTTCGCAAGCGTCTCCACCGCAGACACCAGCGCCACATAGGACAGCGAGCTTGACATCGGCGCAGCCTCGTCCGCGGCGCTGATCAACCGACAGGCGCGGCGCAGGTCGCGGTGATGCTCCGGCGCCAGCGACTCGGCCGCGGTGAGCGTCGCGCCGAGCGAAGCCGGAAGGACCGCGGAGTGGTCTGTTGCGGCGCCAAACCCGATGTAGTACTCGGCGTCGTCCACCCAGCAACCGGAGGGCGCCTGCGAGGCCGCCGCCTCGACGGCCGTGTCGTCGAGGATCTCGGGCGAGAAGTACTCCAGATCCATCCACTTGGAGCGATCGTCCCTGTGCCTGTCCCAAGCCCATGCACTCCTGCGATGAAGGGTGTGCCCACAGCGCAGGTACGTCGCCGCATTCAGCAGCAAGGTCCACCACTCCAGCTTGCGGGCGGCGAAGGTGCCGTTGATCGATCGTTGTGCGCACGTCTCGATGCGCACCCGGAGCATCACCGCGTGGTCCGCCATCAACATCGGCGGTCGCGGGGCACCGATCGGTGGCGGGGACAGTCTCACCCCGACCTCCGGCAGCTCCCACCGATGCTCGATGGGTCCTGCACAGAGCACGACCCGATTCACCAACGCGATGCCCGCGGGTTTCAGCGCCGCGGCCATCCGTTCCCGCCAGTCGGCCACCTGCTCGTCGGTCACGGCTTCCGGGGCCCAAACGCCTTCGATCTGGCCTGCGGTGACGCGGATGAGCAGGCCGGACGGATCATGCTTGGTGACTCGCA
Organism: Phycisphaeraceae bacterium; assembly: GCA_019636695.1. Taxonomy (GTDB): domain Bacteria; phylum Planctomycetota; class Phycisphaerae; order Phycisphaerales; family UBA1924; genus JADLCM01. The sequence continues at coordinate 37,565 of JAHBXD010000002.1, read as the reverse complement.
TCCCGTCGAGGATGGCCGTTTCCCCCCCACCAACGCCGAACTGCGCGTTCAGGGCCTCGAGCGCCACTTCGGCATCGGCCGCGATTCCAGGGGGCAAGAGCGCCGAGGTGACGTCGCGGTACATGCTCGGGTCGAGCTGCTTGAACACGAGGCCGAATGCTATTCGCCGGACGGCCGATGCGGGCCGCGCGTGATCCGCGGGGCTGAACTCTATACTACCGGTCGTATGCTGCCCTTCGTCATCGACAACCAGACGCACCCGGCGGCCGATGCCCTGCGGCGGCTGGTGGCGATGAGCCGCGGCTGCCCCGTCGATGTCGCTACGGCGTACTTCAGCGTGACCGGGTACCGGGAGCTGAGGGATGGCCTCGATGGCGTCGGGGCGTTCCGCCTGCTGCTGGGGCACGAGCCGACGGAGGGCGGGGATGTCGGCGTGCGGGCGAGCCCGGCCGCGGCCATGCGCGAGGAGCTGGCGGGGATGGCCCTGGACGAGCCGACGCTGCGGCTGGTCGAGGATCTGATCGCGCTGCTGCGCGAAGAGCGCGTGCAGGTTCGGCTGTATGAGAGGGGCTTCCTGCACGCCAAGGCGTACATTTTCCACCAGGATCGCGTTGGCGCCGGCAACCGGGACGACCGCCTGCGCCCATTCGCGGCGGTCGTGGGATCGAGCAACTTCACAGGGCCGGGCTTGACGAGCAACCGGGAACTCAACCTCGTCCACCGCGTGTTCACGGAGGAGGACCCGGCGGCGGACCCGGAGGCCGCGGAGCGCGCGGAGTACCTGCGCGACGGGGCGTATTCGGCGGGGGAGCCGGGCACACACCTCTTTGACGGTGGCCGCCGCCTGCGAGAGGAGCCGCCACGGGCGGCGCTGGCCAACGACCCCGTCTCGCCCACGGAGCGCCGGCTGATCAAGAGCGAGGTGGGCGCGCGGGCGGTCATGGAACTGGAGGCGTGGTTCCAGCGGAACTGGGCCGACGGGGCCGATTTCAAGCAGGATCTGATCGACCTGCTGAACCGGAGCAAGTTCGGGCAGTACCAGTACTCGCCGTACCAGGTGTATCTGAAGGCGCTGTACGAGTACCTGAGGGACCAGCTCGACGCCACGGACCATATGCTCCTGGGGAAGACGGCGATCGAGCTGGCGGAGTTCCAGGAGGACTCGGTCAAGCGCGCCCGGCGCATCCTCCAGCGCTATGACGGCGTGCTCGTCGCCGACAGCGTCGGGCTGGGCAAGACGTGGATCGGCAAGCGGCTGCTGGAGGACTACGCCTACCACCGTCGGCAGAAGGCGGTGGTGGTGTGCCCCGCGAGCCTCCGCGAGATGTGGAGGCGCGAGCTGGCGGCCTCCACGATCGCGGCGCAGGTCGTCGGCATGGAGGAACTGGGCCGGGAGGGCTTCGACGCGGCGCCGCTGGCGGACGCGGACGTGGTCCTGATCGACGAGTCGCACAACTTCCGCAACGAGAAGGCCAACCGCTACCTGGCGCTGGACGACATTATCCAGCGCAACCGCGGGCGCGGGCGCGACGGCGAGCGGAAGAAGGTCATCCTGTTGTCCGCCACGCCGATCAACAACGACCTGTTCGATCTGTACGCCCAGTTGAAGCTGTTCACGCAGGGAGAGCAGGACTACTTCCGGGAGGCGGGCATCGGCGACCTGGCGAGCTACTTCCGCATGGCGCGGCGTGCAGCGCGCAGCGACGACCGCTCGCCCGGCGAGGTGCTGTTCAACCTGCTCGACGAGTTCGTCGTGCGCAACACGCGGCCGTACATCCGTGCCGCGTACCCGAACGCGACGGTCAAGGGCGAGCCGGTGCACTTCCCGGAGCGGCAGCTGCGGACCATCGAGTACAGCCTGGAGGCGGTGTGGGGCGGGCTCTACCGGCACATCGTGGACCAGATCGAGGCACTCTCCCTGGCGCCCTACGCGCTTGAGACCTACCGCAGGGACGAGTTCCGCGACGAGAAGTCGGACTTCGAGCGCGGGCGTGAGGTCGGCCTCGTCGGCATCTTCAAGACGCGCTTCCTCAAGCGGCTGGAGAGCAGCGTCGAGGCGTTCCGGCGGAGCGTGCATCGGGCGATCGTGTTCGAGCGAGTATACCTCGACCTGCTCGCCAAGAAGACTGTCATCGCCAGTCGCGACTTCTACAAGATGCTCCAGATCATCGGGCTGGAGGGTGAGGATGACCTGAACGCGGACACGCTGACGGATGAACTGCTCGACGACGAGGAGGTGCGGGAGTACCTCCGGGACCTGCCCGCTGTGGACCTCAGGCAGTTCGATGTCCCCCGTCTCGCGGCCGCGGTGCAGGCGGATCTGAAGATCCTCGAGGATCTGCACCGGCGGATCGAGCCGCTGGTGGAACGGGACGCCAAGCTGCAACGGCTCAAGGACCTGCTGGCCGGTGAGCTGCGCGGCCGCAAGGTCATCATCTTCACGAGCTACAAGGACACGGCCCGGTATCTGGGCCGGGAGCTGGCCGCCGAGGACTGGTTGCAGACCGCCGGCCGCCCGCACGTGCGGCGTATCGACAGCGGCAACCATCCCGAGGAACGGATGGGCATCGTGGCATCGTTCGCCCCGCGAGCGATGGAGGGCACGGCGACCCCCACGGACCGGGAGATCGACGTCTTGATCAGCACCGACGTGCTGAGCGAGGGGCAGAACCTCCAGGACTGCGGCTGCCTGATCAACTACGACCTGACGTGGAACCCGATCCGCCTGGTGCAGCGGAGCGGGCGCATCGACCGGCTGCGCAGCCCGCACCGGGAGATCGAGATCTGGAACATGTTCCCCGAGCGTGAACTGGAGGATCTGCTCCGGTTGCTGGAGCGCCTCACGAGCCGCATCGGCCAGATCGACGACCTCGGTCTCCTCGACGCGAGCGTGCTGGGAGAGGTCGTTCACCCCCGGACGTTCAACGCCCTCCGGCGCGTGAGGGACGCCGACGTGTCAGTGCTGGACGAGGAAGAGGCCCGGGCCGAACTCGGCGGGCCCGAGATGCTCCTCCAGCAGCTGCGCGAGATGCTGAACCGGGAGGGCATCGACGGCGCCCTGGATCTCCCGGACGGCATCCACTCTGGTCTGCGGCGGGACGGGTACGACGGGATGTTCTTCTACTTCAAGGCGCCGCGCCCCGAGGGCGGGTCGCGTCATTTCTGGCGGTACATCGATGCCGCCTCGGGCACGATCACGGACAACCGCTTCGAGATCGCGCGGATCATCGCGTGCAGGGCTGATGAGCCGCGATTCATTGGATCGCAGGATCTGTTCGCGCTCCAGGATCGGGTCATCGAGCAGATCCTCTCCGAGGAGGCGTCCACGGCGACCAAGGCCGCTGTCGGCGTGGCCAACGACCCGATCCAGCAGGCCCTCGCCGAGAACCTGAAGGGCGCGCTCAGGAAGGGCGCGATCCCGCGCGAGCGCGCCAAGGCGGTGCTGGGGTTCCTGGGGCAGCCAATCGGACGAGCGGTGGCGCAGCACCTGAAGCGCGCCCGTGAAGCGTGGCAAGGCCACCAGGATGCCGGCCATCTCGTGGCTGACCTGGAGCGGCTGGCATCCGACTACGCCAAGGACGACGATCGTGCCAGCGGGCACGCGCTCCGCCGCGAGAACCTGCGCCTGGTCTGCTTCGAGTTCGTGTCGGCCTGAGGCTTCCCGTCGGCCAGCGCTCTGGAGATCTGGGGCTCCGCGGTCCTACCCGCCGGCCCCGCGAGTGATTCGCGGCGGCACCTGTCCACCCAGCCAAGCCCAGTATGCGCGAATCACTCGCGGGGCCGGCCTTCGACGAAGGCCGAGCCCACGCTGAGTGATTCAGTCGTGTTTGGGTGTGGGGGAACGTAGCTTCAATGGGGCCGCGGCTGATCAGCCGCGGAGGCCACGGCGAACGTCTACGGCGGCGAGGTGGATATCCCTTCAATGGGGCCGCGGAGGCGGGTCCGGGCCGCCATCAACGGGATCCGGGAGCGGCTTCAATGGGGCCGCGGCTGATCAGCCGCGGAGGCCGTCTTCGTCGAGGACGACCCAGCCGGCGAGAAAGCGCTTCAATGGGGCCGCGGCTGATCAGCCGCGGAGGCACGCGTCAGGTGCGCATCTGGCCGACCGCCTCGAGGGCTTCAATGGGGCCGCGGCTGATCAGCCGCGGAGGCGGCATGGCATCGACGTGGCCGAGATCGAGCCCGAGGCGCTTCAATGGGGCCGCGGCTGATCAGCCGCGGAGGCGATGATCTCCGTCACCCGTTCCTGCCCGGTGGTTGTGGGCTTCAATGGGGCCGCGGCTGATCAGCCGCGGAGGCCGCCGCATCGGCCGTGGCCGAACCGCTGAAACTGCTTCAATGGGGCCGCGGCTGATCAGCCGCGGAGGCCGCGCTGTCGAGTTTCACCAGGAACCCCGAATACTGGCTTCAATGGGGCCGCGGCTGATCAGCCGCGGAGGCAGTTCGTGCCGGCGCCGCTGGGGCTGGGCCTGGAGCTTCAATGGGGCCGCGGCTGATCAGCCGCGGAGGCTGCCGCCCTCGCAAAGCCTGCAATTCAAGGCGCTTCCGAGGGCTCGGGCGAGCGTGACCGGATTGCAGACCGTGTGGGGGCGGCACGGCATCATGCAGGACGCCAAGAGCCTCGGAATCCAGCCGTGTTTGCCGGCCGCGAGCGTGCCCAGGCCCCCCCTCCACCACCGGCGCACTCGCGGCGGAGATTCTGTAGTTGCCAAAGAGCCGCGGCATGTCGCGGGGACCGTTCACGCCGCCGAGTCTACTGCGAACAGGCCCAACCCGCAATGGCGCCCGGCCCCGATGGCCAGCGGTCCGGGCACGAGCAGGCCGTCATTGAAACGGATGGTCAGGTGCACGGCCGTTTGACTGAGCAGATGAGCGGGACGGAGGAAGCCCACGGGCCGCTTGGCGCGGTCGTACTTGTATGCGGAGTATGCCTTCGGAAAGCGCGAGATCGGGGACCACTCGAACTCGCAGGGATGGTCGACGCCCGACTGCGCGAGGGTGCGTTCGATGAGGGCCCGGCGCTTGCCCATCTTGTGGTCGTCGTGCCCGGGGAGGACCACAGGCGTGAAGGAGTGCCACTCGTCCGAGGGCTCGGTGTAGCAGCGCGTGACGCCGTCACCCGAACACGGGATGGGAACGAGCATGGGCGGCTCGCGCCCGTCGAACTCGTTCCCCTGCCGGGGCCGGAGCGTCTGGCCGGCCAGACGGCGGGCGACGTAGGCGAGAAGGACATCGTCGCCCACCGGCCCGGCGATCATGACCCGCCGGACGCCCGGGTCTGTATGCTCGTGGCCGATCGAAGGAAGGGGAAGGTAGGAAAGCTGTCTGTGCGGCGTGCCGTCGTTGCGCGCGTGCCCCGCGATATACCTCTGAACCCAGTCGTCGTGATCATCGAAGCCGTCCGCCACCAAGGAGGATGGGAACCGCTTCATCTGCTCGATAGCCAGGTGCCGGACCATGCCCGCGAGGTGCATGAGGCGTGACGGCGGATGGCGGTAGCGCTCGCCGTCGGAGGTCCGGAGCTCGAAAAGGCGGTAGGGGCGGGAGATGGGCCGCTCCGAACTGGCGTAGAACACCCGGTCGAAGACGCGCGGCTCCTCGACACTGTGCAGGGGCTGGCCGTGCTCGATGCGGTTCACCGCAGTCTGGTGGCAGTGGCGCAGATTGCTCAGCGTGCACTCCCCATGCTCGCAATCAACCGCGGGGACGCGGAGCATGCCAGCATTCCGCCACACGCCCGGCTTGGGAAGCCAACGCACGCCCCCAAGTGATTCAGCCTTGGCATGATCGATCAGACGGGCGTCGGCGAAGGCCATGTCGATGCCCCAGCCGAGCGTGGTCAGGCTGCGCGCCGCCTCGCACAGCCCCGCGAAGGGAACCTCCGGTTGATCGTGGATGTCCCACAGATAGTGAACTTCCGGCTTCGCATCGGCACCGAACCGCATCAGCGTCGGGATCGTGGGCTTGCCTGTGAGGCGCTCCTGGCGGTCGGGCTTCTCGTCGCCGTCGTTGTTGGGAACGAAGCGTGTGATCACTCGGCCCGTTCGGGATTTGGGCGCGACGATGACTGGAGGCTGAAGCGATTGGAGCCACGAAAGCGCTCGCCCCGGCGCGGCATCCAGTTCCCCGCGTCTCGCGACGCCCGCCACGAGCGCGCAGAATAGCCGGAACGGCGATGGCGGCCACTCCGGCGGCCCCCCGCGCGCCAGCAGGCCGTGGTAGCGATCGTCCAGGAAGCGGACTGTCACGAGGAGAACGGTCACTCTGAAGCCTCTGTCCCGGCGCCATCTCCTCCTCGAGCACCCTCCTTCCGCGCCTTCTTGTAATCCTTGATCTTGTCCTCGATTTGCTTGAATGCCGAATGGGAATCATCGTGCTGCTTGGCGATGCCGATGAGCTCGCGAGCGAGATCTGCCGCGCCCTCAGGAAGGGTGCCATCCGAGCCGAGACTTTCCAGCAGTTGCACAACGCTGTTGAACGCCTCAACGTGTTGGACTGGTGAAGCGTTCTTCCCCTTCGGCCTTCTCCCGATTGTCTCCTTGACCCCCTTCAGCGCGTCAGTCACTCCCTTGAACGGATCCTTGCCCTGCGCGTCGAATCGAGCGAGCGTAGTCGCCGTGATCGGTCCCAGTTTCCTGATCTTGTCGCGGTCCCCCTGCGAATAGCCAAGGAACTTCTCGGCGACGCCTCTCTCGAAGACCGCATTCTTGCGATCAATGGGCGAACCGTCCTTGACACCGGCGCGTTTGAAGAACGCGATCGTGGCACTCCGGGCGAACCTAAGCGCCTCCTTGTCGCCGATTCCGAGATCCGTGCTGGACTTTGTCCTGTAGACGGTTTTTGCAGAGGGTGCTTCGCTGTCGTGATACTTGAGCAGGCATCCCTCGCGGAGATTCAGATCGGGTTCGGACAGCGCCGCAACGAGGGCCAGGCCGAGAATGTACTCCTGCAACTCGCGAGTCGCATCTTGGCGCTCCCCATCCTGCCCATCCGCCGGTGCTGTCCCGCGGAGTGCCCTGATCGCATCGAGATTGATGGTCACGGTCCGCACCAACCGACTCGCTTCGGTCAGCAGCACTCCCCCGGCGGTCTGTGTGCTCAGCGCGTGGACCATGCCCTCCTGCGAGAGGTTGCTCTCTTCGCCTGACGGGCCGCGCTCCTTCTTCTCCGCCTCCTCCCCGATCGCGCTGACGTTGACGTAGGCCGCCGCAGGCGTGTACTGGGCAGACCTCGACACCTCGCGCACGTTCGTGGCCCGGATGTGCGCCTTGAGTATGCGCTGCTGCTTGACGTAGGTTGACCGGGAATCCCAGACACCAAAGACCAGCGAAGTCGGAGCAATGGTCGCCAGTTTGAAGAAATCGCGCGACCTGGCTTCCGTGAACGCATCGTGGATGTCGGCGGCCAAGGAGGACATGCGCACAATTGCGTCGCCAGCCCGGTGGCCGACATCGAGCAGGTTCACCCTTTCGCTACCCACCTGGATCTCGACCTGCGGCACGAGGTTCCCATCCGCAATCGTTTTGAACTTCGGTTCGATGCGGTTGCTCTGCGACTGGGGGCTGTCGATCTCGCAGATGTTGCTGCCGTCCGGGAAACGGTCGATCTGGTATCCGGGCTTCTGGTTGTCCCGGTTCGTGTCCTTGTCGTCCTTGGCCCCCGTCGGCAACTCGACGGTAACGCGGTAATCGCCGTCACGGATGGTGTGGACGCGACCATTCCACTTGGAGATCGGGTAGGTTGGAGGAAAGATGACGCGATCGTCCTCGTCAACCGGCGCCAGGGGCTGCTTGATGATGATGGCCACCGGGCCAGCCGCCTTCAAGAGGTCCCCGATGTTGACATCAGCCATTACCGCTCCTTTCGAGCAATGAGGCCTCGGTGAGAAACTTGAACTTTCCACGCGACGCGATCTGGAATCCGTAACGAGCGATGCCTTGCAGCGCAACGCGTCCTGACGCGACCGTGCGAGCGACAACTACTGGCAATGGCGATGACCAAGTGGCGTACACGTATACGTCGCCGTTCGCGGCTGGTCTGAACGTCTCCAGGCCGATGGCGGCGAGTAGTTCTGTCGCGGGGTACGTGTCCACTGGGAGCTTTTGATCGTTGGGCGAAAACCCTTCGTCGAGCGTGTTCCAACTGCTCCGCGTGTCAAGACCGATGCGGCCGGTCATCCCCACAGGAGAGCCGAGCGCCGTGGAATCGTTGATGGTTGAGGGGTTGACTGCCTTCGCCATGTCGTTGATAAGCCCCGATGACGTTTGGTGCGCGCCCCACATCTTGAGCTCGGTCTGCCTCCCCGCAGGTTCATCCAGCCACCAGTTCAGCCGCAGAGATAGCGGCTCGCCGAGCAGGACGGGCATCGTCTTCTTCGCGTCCTTGACGGGCTTTCCGCTCGCGTCGGTGATCGGCCGGTAGGGGTCAACCGCCGTCCGCTTGCAGTTCAAGGCTGCCGTCACGATCTCGCTGGTGCTGATGGATATGCCGGCAGAGATACAGAAGCGGGACCGCTCATAGCGGGGTGCTGAGAACCAGCCTGCGACCTCCGCCCTCGGCCACAAGCGGTCGGCCAGTTCCAGCAACCCGCAGCAGGCGAAGAACTGACCAGGATTGGTCACGTCCACCGTGATTGTGATCCTGGGGTCGGGCGCGGCGGCGAGGTTGGTCATGACGCCGCCTCCGCAGGCACCCTGCTTGGGCCGTGCTGCTCCACGAATGCCGAGGGCTCCGCGCTGGCCGCCCAGTCGGCGGCTCGGAGGATTGACTCCAGGTACGCCAGGCCCCATCGGCCGTAGCGACGTTGGAGCCAGGCGAAGCGCCGCGGCGTCTCCCACACCCTCGGCAGCGTGACCGCCTCGCCGTGGTCGGGGTCGAGAGCCTCTTCCGGTGTGAAATGGGGGCGCGCCCGGCCGTGATGGGCGGCGATGATGTGCAGGACGAGGTCGCGCAGGTCGGGGCTGAGGTTCTTGAACTCGGCATCGTCCTCGGCATCGATGAGCGAGCCAAACTCGTGGCGGTAGACCTCCGGAAGGCGAGCCGCGCGACGGCCGCCCTTGGCCCAGACCACCTCAGGGTACCTCCGGTTGCCGAGCGCACCGGCCTGGAACTGCTCACGCCGCTTGCCGTGGTCGTGGAGACGAGCGGCGATGGTCAGGGCATTGGTCAGATCCTCACCGAGATCCAGACGACCGACGATGTCGCGCAGCCGCGACTCAACGTCGTCCACATGGGTGCACCAGAGCACAGGCCTGGGCGCGGTCCGCGTACCCTCCGGTGCTCGCACGAACCAGTCCCAGGTGACCCCGGTTTCGTCGGACTCGTCGCCAAGTTCGATGGACCGGATCGGGCGCATGCCAGAGGTCTTCTGGTCGTACTCCGGATCGTCCGACCGCACCCGAACGCGGAGCGGGCGGGAAGGGTCGGCGGGATCACGCAGCTCATCGGCCACATCGAGCGTGCCGTTCTCGGGTGGCTGGGCCTGGCCGTCGAGCACGCCCTCCGAGAGGCCGCCCATCGAAGGCGGCAGGGCGACGGTGCATCCCGCGATGCGTTCGATGAGAGAGTTCTTTCCCTTGCCCTTTGTCAGCCCCGGGTCGGCGATCTGGCTCAGCGCATGCACCATGACCCGGCCATCGTCATCCACGAGCCAGGCTGGCGCATCCGGGTGCTCGCGCGCCAGCGTTTGCAGGTGTTCCAGCACCCGATCGGAGCAGTCGCGGAGCAGTTCGTGCGGCTTGAGCGGGTAATCATCGAGCAAGTCCTGCGAGGGGTGCCGCGTCAGCAGATCGCCGGTGATTCGCTCGACTTCCTCGCGCCATGCCACGTGTGTCTCCGGCGGCTCCCAGTCGCGAAGGCCATGCAGGTACGGCTCCACATGAGGCCGCCCCGGCAGCCTTGCCCGAATACTGGTCAACGCCCACGCGTCGAAGAGGATGTCCGTGGCGGGCAGGATGGTCGGCTCGGGGCTGAACGCGTCCATCCGCTCCTTGTCGGACAGTCCCGCCATGAGATCGCCCAAAGATTTCGGGCTGGCGTCGTAGATGGGTTTGTCATCCTCGGTCCTGCCCATTTCGGGGAGCTTGCGCAGCAGGTTCAGTGTGGCCCGCCGGGCCAATGTCAGTGGATCCTTCTCGTCGAGCTTCTCGGGATACACGACGGCGACACGCGTGTCGCCGCGATCGCCATAGCGATTCAGCCGGCCGAGCCGCTGCGCCATGCTCTCGAGCGGGGAGAGGTCGCAGATCATGTGATCGGCGGAGATGTCAACGCCCACCTCACCGGCGGAGGTGCAGACGAGATAGACGGTGCCGGGCATCGGCTCCACCCGCCAGCGCTCGCTTTCGGGCGCATCGGCAGACGGTGCCCTGAGGAATCGCGCGAACACGCGAGACGCTCCGTCGCGGCGCGGGTCCGCCATATGGTCTCGCTCCAGGCCCCGCATCGTGCCTGTAAGCCGTTCAATTTGATCGTTGCCGACCGCCTTCTTGAGTTTCGTGCAGATGGTGTCCACGTCTTTGAGCCGGCGAACAAACACGAGCACGGCTCCGCCCGAGTCTTTGTGCTTCAGCGCGAGTCTGGCGATGCTGTCTGCGACGGCCTTGTCATCGGCAACTTCGTGCAGCTCGAGCCCCTTGACGGCCTTGAGCCGCCGCCACACATGATGAATCGGCTCGGTCGGCTGGTCTGGGAGCGTCTCGGGTGGGTTCTTCTCATCTCTCGTTAGCCCGCTGGTACCCTGCCCTTCACCGTTGCTGGCACGCTCCGTTGCCGTCAGCTGCATGACGCGGAGTGGGCGGAAATCGGTGGGGCCACTCACGGCGATGGTGCAATGATGGTGGTTGACATCGCAACGGCCCCCGCTCTGCTCACAGACGATTCTGTCGATCAGCCGCTGGAACGCGGGCTCGAGGTGCGCTTCGTCGTGGACGAGCAGCACATCCTGCCCCAGGAAGCCCGCGTGCAGCGGCCTGGCCTTGAATCCCACGCCGTATCCAGAAAACAGCAAGCGCGAGCCGATCATGTCCACGGTGCCGCAGATTATCGCGGGGCGTGAAGGGTCGGCCGACCACTCTCGGTTGTCGGCGTATTGACCGCGCAGTGTGCTGATGGCGAGGTCGGAGATCCCGATTCTGCCCGCGTTGCCCTTCAGCTTCTCGGCCTCGCGCGTCGTCTGATCCACGACCGTCCGGCGGTTGACGATGTACACGAGACGACGCGGGACTGTCGCGCGCCGGGCTAGAGCAATAAGCCAAACCGCGAGCACGGCGGTCTTTCCAAGGCCCGTTGGGATGGTGCACGACCGCGGAACGATTCCCCGGGAGAGGAAGTCGTGAAAGAGCGCGGCCTGCCACGGGAACGGCGTATGGCCCGTCAGCGCCGCGAAGTCAAGCGCAAAGTCCACTCCTGGCTCTTCTTCGCGTGGCGACATCGCAACGTCCACCCACTACCGAGATCGATCGGCCCGCCGGAGAGCAGCGGGCCGGTTGGTCAGCGGACCAACACCATACCGGACCCCCGTCAGCGTGGGTCCGGAGGTGGAGGAGTATACCCGAGGCAGGGTCCTGTCAGGGTGCCAGGCCCGGCTTGGTAAGCGTCAGATTACCACCACCCCGCTCTCGGCCTCGGGCAGGGCGGGGCCGAGGACGGTGGCCGACTCGCGGGCGGCCTCCTCGTTGGAGCCCAGGTCCACGATCAGGACCTGGTCCTCCTTGAGGTTCACCGTCTCGCGCAGGGCCGCCTCGAGGCGCACGCGGTCGATGGCCTTGAGCGTGCAGTAGAAGACCGAGTACTGCCATGCCTCGCCGTAGGCCTTCATGAGCTTGTGGACGCGGCGGAGGCGCTTGTCGTCGCGGATGTCGTAGCAGACCAGGTAGCAGCGGCGCATGGGGCCTCCCGTCAGCGGGTCGTCAAGAACGCCAGCGTCGGCACCTCGCCGAGCAGCCACGCCGCGATCAGCCGGGCGTGCAGCATGAGCATGCGGCGGTACGAGAGCCGGTACTCGAAGACGGGGTGCGTGACCTCCGTGTCCATCCGCCGTCCGTAGGCGGAGAAGAAGCCCTTGCGCCCATAGTCCGTCAACGCGCACCCGGCCGCAGTGTCGAGGAAGTGGCCCTCGGTCAGCTCGCCGCGGTTGAACGCCGAGACGGCGACCGAGTCCGCGATGAGAGGGCGGAACGGCTCCACGAGGTCCAGCGCCAGCGCCGGCCGGCCCGGACGCGTCGCGTGCAGCGCCCCGAGCGTCGGCTCCAGGCTCGCCAGGCGCAGCGCCGCCACGCACTCGTTGGTCAGCATCGAGTACCCGAAGGAGAGCACGGCGTTGATCGGGTCCGGCGGAGGCCGGCGCTGGCGCCCGTTGGCGTCGAACCGTGCACCGATCTCCTCTACGCCGGCCTTGAACATCCCCTTGAAGTGCGCGAAGTAGATCGCGGCAGCGTTGCCCTCGTGCCCGCGCAGCTCGTCCATCGTTGCGGCCTGCTGCGCCGCGTTGATGCAGCCGAGCAGGTCGCGGGCGACCCGCGTCGGCAGGTCGGCGTGGTTGCGCATCAGCAGCGTGCGCTGGTTGGTGATCTTGGCAACGGTCACGGCCCGCGCCAGCTCGAGCGCCTTGTCAGGGCGATCGAGTGTGCGGATCTGGGCCGCGCGGACGGCCGCGCTGGTCGGTCCCATCGGGTCCATCATCGCCACCAGCCGCCCCGCGGCGGTGAGGTAGGCCACGGGCACTTCGTGATCGGCAAAGACCGTCAGCGCCTGCGTCGAGACCTGCACACCTCCAACCACCGCGAGCGACTCGATGCTCGTCAGGGGCAGGTCGCGGACGACCCCGCCGTCTTTATCGGTGACCCGAACAGACTTCCCGCGCACGCCTACGCGCACGCCCTCGCGCTGGAGCACGACATGGATGCCGTCGTCGCGCGGCGGCCAGAGTTTGCGCGGCGTCAGTTCATCCGGCGCTGGCGCGGGCTTGCCATCCGCAGCCGCCTTCACCCCTTCGCCCTCGACCGTCGCCGCCGTAAACCGCTGGTGGTTGACCTCGTCGGGCAGGCAGATTGGCTGGAGCGAGCAACGCGGGCACTTCGGGTCGTTGATCAGGGGCGGCGGCCGCGGCCCCTCTGCCGCTCGCTTCGCCGCTTCGAGTTCCGCCAGGGCCTCGTTGCGCAAGGCGTCATCGACGATGACGCGGAGTTTCAGCCGCTCGGCCGCGTAGTACAGGTACGCCTCCGGCACCGTGTACCCGGCCTCCTCCAGCAGCAGCACTTGGAGGCCGAGCTGCACGCGGTCGGTCGGCCACGGCTCCGGCCCCGGGAGCAGCCGGGGCTCCTCCATCATCTCGTCCGTCGGCTCGACGATCTGGCCGGATCGCTTCGGCCTGCCCTTGCGGTACTCGACGGGCACGGCGCGGTTGCCGTCGATCTCCGCCAGGTCCAGCTTCGCGGTCAGGCCCAGGCGCTCGCTTGTGAGGGCCAGGCAGCGCACGCTGCGCGGTCGATCCGGGTCGCTCTCGTCCGCTTCAAGCTTCTCGACGGTCTTGCGCTTCTTCGACTTGGCAGCCGCATCGCCTTCGGGCGCCGCGCTCGGCCGGTCGACCCGGCGATGTACGGAGGCACCCTGCTCCGTGTCGGCCGAGGGGACGAACACGCCCTCGACCGTCATGTAGTAGAACAGGCGGGGGCAGTACGCGTGCTCGGCGACGCCTCGGCATGGCCAGAGCGTCGGCTCCATGAGTGTGCCATCGGTTGTATTCGGACCCCGCTCCACGCCGGCGTCCAATAAGCCCGCCGAAACCGCGGCCGCAAGATCGCATCGACGGGACCAGCCGTCAGAACCGTTCACCGCTCTCAAACTGGCACGGCCGCCCGCCCAGGGAGAGAGCGTGGACACCACGCGCCGGGGCGACGAGGCGAAGCGCTTCGCTGCGCTGCGCCGGTCGCACCTTCAAGCCAAGGAAGGCGACGACGCGGTCGATGCTGTCCTCCGCGCCCGCGAGCAGGTCGTGGTACTGCACGGTCAGCACCCGCCCCTCCGGCACCCTCGCCAGCCCCTCCGTCTTCGCCTCCCCCAGCGCCCGCTGGAGCCGTTCGCACAGTTCCGGCGTCGCCCGGAGCCAGCCGTGGGCTTTGGCCGAGCGGTCCACCAGGGAGTGGATCGACTCCTCGATCGGGCGGTCGATGTGGATGAACCGGCTCTCGGGCTCGAGCTCCAGGAGCAGGTCGATCATGAAGCAGAGGTGCGGGTACTTGCCGCCCATGATCGTGCCCCGCCAGGCGGCCTCGCGCTGGCGGGCGTCGATCCACTCGCGGAGGCGCCGGCGCGTGGTCTCGACCGGCACCGCGCGCTCGACCGACGGGAACGGGTAGGCCTGCTCGCAGATCATCGCCAAGCCGTGTGCCTCGAAGCCGCCGGTGCCACGGCCGCCGCGGTTCTCGTAGCCGATGAGGCGGTTGCCCATGTGCACGCCGAGGCGGTGGAGGATGCCTGCGGTGACGGACGAGCCGGAGCGGTGCAGGCCGATGACCCACACGGGCGGGCGATGGACCTGCCGCGGCCCCTTGCCCCAGCCGTTCCAGAAGCGGTCCTGGGTGACGCGGCCGGAGATGTCGCTGGGCCCGCCGGCCTGGCCGACGATCCACTTCGCCGGGGCGTAGACCTTGTGCTTGCCCGCGCGGTGCAGCAACTCCATCCGGTGATCCACGTGGTGGCGCGGCGAGCGGGCGTGCGCGGGCCAGTCGCAGAGGTGCTGATAGAGCACGCGGATGAAGTGGCCGCGGACGGCGTAGGCCTGCGTGCGGTTGACCATGAAGGGACGGACGACCTCGTCGTTGACCCGCTGCGGCTGGCGGACTCGGAGACCGCGGTGCTGGCCGCCGAGGTAGACCTGCTCCCAGTCGGCGGGCAGGGCGCGGATGAACCGGGCCGCCCGCTCGGCGAAATCCGGCGGGAAGAGGGCGTCGTCCTCAAGCACCAACAGCACGCCCCCGCGCCCCCCACAGCGGTCGAGGCCGTCGGCCAGCGCCTGCTCGAGGATGCGGATGTGGCTGAGCATGCAGCCCCAGGCCCCGCCGCCCTGCCGCCACCACGCCGGCGGGCGGACGGCCCGGCCGTCGATCGCGGGGAAGCGGTGAACGCCGCGGATCGGGCAGTTGCGCTTGAAGGCCTCCCATCGCTCGGGGCGGCGGTCGAGGTTGATGCACAGGGCGCGGACCTCCGCGCCGCCCGCCGAGGCGGATAGGAGTCTCAGGGTCTCGTCGGCCAAGCCGGGTGCGGGCGCCGCATCCTTCTTTATGGGCGCGGCGACAGCCGATTCGACCCGGTCGGCGAATGGCGGGGGTGGGAAGATGGTCGCGGCGGTGGTCATAGCTGTGTGGCGAGCCACTCCCGGAACGGCGGCGGCACGTGCGGCACGCCGACCAGGCGGAAGAACTGCTCCTCGGTTGGTGTGGGGGTGGGTGTCGGGGTCGTGCCGTCGAGCGTGTAGAGCCCGACGAACGGCCCGTGCTTGGCCTCGATCGTCGGCGTGCCGTCGGTGCCGTCGGAGGCGAAGTCGAACAGGTATCCCCTCTCCCTCGCCTTCTCGCGCAGCGCGCGGTTCAGCTCGCGCGGGCCGGTCGAGAAGGCCAGCACCGCCCCGTAGGTCTCCGGCGTGGCGACAAACAGGTCGGCCTCGCGTTCGGGCTTGCGCGGCTTGGCGGGATTGCCGTGGAACGCCCAAGGGTCGTTGGTGACGATGAGCAGGTCGAGGTCGCCGACCTCGGGCAGGCCGCGCCGGACCGAGCCGGTGATCTCGGCGTGGAGGATGCGCTCGTCGGCCATGAGCCGATCGCGGGCGGTGAGTGCACGTTGGAGGATGTCGATCGTCTTCATGGTCCTCACCCCCACGTCAGAAGGGCACGGTGATCCCGCTCCCTGAGCTGCCGCTGGAACTCGACCCGGACCCGCCGAAGGACGAGCCGCTGCTCTTGCTGCTGCTCCCCGCGCCGCCGCTGCTCGATGCAGAACTACCGCTGCCGGAACTCAGCGCGTCGTTGTGGACCCACACGCCGTCGGCGAGGTAGACATTGGTGCCGGGAACGTGCAGAGCCACGGTGCGAACCGTGCGGTCGATGCGCTCGATCGACTCGATGCGCTCGTCCGCCAGATCGTGGCGGACGAGACGGTCGCCAATGCGCAGGAGCTCGGCCGAGCAGAAGCCCGTGTCATCACCACGCCGGATCAGGAACGGGTGCTCGAAGGTCGCCTTCACGCGGCCGTTGATCAGGTAGAACCCGCTGTGTGTGCCGCGACGCACAGTGGCGATGCGCGATATGCACGGGCGAGGCGTCGCAGCGCCGGTGACGCGCCACCGGTACTGCGCCTGCCAGTCGGCGTCGCGGGCCAGGCCGGGCACGTCGAGCGACGCGACCTCGTCGCCGGGCTGGAGGCGCTCGATCGGGACGAGCCTGCCATCCGCGAGGCGCACGAGCGTGCCGAAGAGGAAGCAGTTCCCGCCCCCGCCGCCACCTCCGCCGCCACTGCCGGACCCGCCACCGGACCCGCCGCCCGAGCCGCTGGTGCCGCCCGTTCCATCCGAACTCTCGGAACTCGAAGGCTCCGACGTGGAAGGCTCGGACCCGCTGCTCTCGCTGAACGAGCCGCTGGAACTCGGGCAGGGCGGGTTGAGGTGCGGGTTGCCGATGCGCGCGATCGTCCACGCGACGTCGGGGTCGTCGCGCTGGCTTCTGGGCTGGACCCAGAGCAGGTGAGCGGAGCCGGTGGTGCTGCTCTTGAGGATCATCGCTACCTCCTCAGAACGGCACCGTCACGCCGCCGAACGGCACGACGATAGCGGAACTCGAGCCCGATGACGACGATGCGCTGCTGCTGAACGACGATCCGCTCGACTTGCCGGAGTCGGACACGCTCGAAGAGCCGGAGCCCGAGCCGGAACTGGAACTGCTGACCGACCCGGCGAACTGGGCGAGGTCGTTGTGGGCCCAGACCCCGTCGGCGACGTAGGTGTTCGTGCCGGGCACGTGGATGGCAACGGTGGAGACGACACCCTCGAAGCGTTCGATGCTGGCGACGGGCTCTTCGGTCAGGTCGTGGCGCAGGAGCGCATCGCCCACGCGCAGCATCTCGACGTAGCAGAAACCCAGTTCATCGCCGCGGCGCGCGAGCAGCGGGTGCTCAAAGGTCGCCTTGATGCGCCCGTTGATGACGTGGAAGCCTTCGTGCTCGCCGCGCGTGACGCTCGCGATCTCCGCGGCGCAGCGCTCCAGGTCTGACTCGTCGGCATCGGTGCGCCACAGGTACTGCGCGCGGTCCGGCGCGTCCGCCTCGAGCCCCGGCACGCGCAAGGACGCCACGCGGTCGCCCGGCCGCAGATCTTCGATCGGAACGAGCGCGCCGCCGGCCAGGCGCACGAGCGTGCCTTCGAGGAAGCAGTTGTAGCCGGACGAGCCGCTGCCGCCGCCCGAGCCACCGCCCGAACCCCCACCACCTCCACCCCCGCCGCCTCCGCCTCCCCCTCCTCCACCACCGCCACCACCACCTCCTCCTCCCCCCCCGCCTCCTCCTCCGCCAGATCCGCCCCCTCCGCCAGAGCCACCGCCGGAACCGGAACCACCCGAGCCGCTGCCCGAACCGCCGCCACCACCGCCTCCGCCGCCGCTCCCGCTGGAGCCGCCACCACCGCCACCACCTCCTCCGCCTCCGGAACTGCCCGCGTCGGGGTCGATGTCGGCGAAGCGGTCGCACTCGTCGAGCATGCGAACGCGCGCCGGGCACACGCCGTCCACGCACGCGCGCCCGATCGCCCCTTTGGCGATGGGTTCGAGCAGCACGACGAAGCGACCGGTGTGCTTGGGCTTTGGCTCGACACCGCGCAGCGCCACGCGCGCCGCGAACTCGTCGAAGTTCTCCTTCGGGAAGATGAGCGGCCCGCCGATGCCGAGGATGTCGAAGCGGCTCTTGTCGTTGCCGCTGGCGTTGAGCACGGGCACGATGCCCGCTTGGCGGAAGGCGTGGATCGCATCGCCGGCTCCCGCGCCCTGCTCGCGGTGCGCCACCGCCGCATCGACGAAGGCGTTGTACGCCGCGGCGGGGATCGCCAGCGGCTGGCCGGACCGGACTTTGCGGAAGGCGTCGCCCATGGCTCGCGCGGGTCAGATGCCCAGCCCCCCGAAGTTGCCCGCCTCGTAGACCTTCTCGACATAGGCTGCGATGGGCCGCTTCACCAGCGCCTTGGCGGCGTCGTCCGTGCGGTCGGCGTACCGCGCCCACAGGTACTCCCAGCCCTTCTTGCTAATGCCCGTGATGTCACCGACCTTCAGCCCCGTCGCGTTCGGGCTGGCGGCGAACCGGAACGTGATCTCCCAGTCCTGCGAGCCGCCGGGCGCAACGCGCTTCGAGCCCGTCGCGCCGAGGAAGAGCACCTCGCCGGCCGCGAAGCCTCGGAACGAGCCGTTGTTGACCTTGCCGGTCAGGCCGAAGAGCGTGAGCTTGTACGCCTGCGTGACCTGCGAGTCGGGCTTGTAGTGCGTCTCGCTGAAGTGGTACACCGGCACGACGATGTCCACGCCCTCGACGCCGGTGTCGGTGACGCCGATGGCGCCCTTGAAGTCAGGCGCGGTCTGGCCCGGCGGGGCCTTGCGCGTGATCGTCTGAAGGCTCTGGGTGATGTGGCGCGTGCCGCCGCCGGTGTCGAAGCTGAAGACGCTCTCGCCGGTCTGGAGCCCGCCGAAGGAGGGCACGGCGTAGCGCACGGTGCCATCCCACAGTTCGTGCCCCTGGGGTTCGATCTGCACGTCCTGGCGGACGAGGCCGCTGTACTCGGACGGCGCCGCGGCCTCCAGCGCGCCGCGCGCGGCGAGGTCGTCGTCGGTGCCCTTGATCCAGTAGCGCAGCTCGACCGACGGGCTCTTGCCCGCGACGGTGGACCGGCTCTCGAATCGCTCCTCGACGACGATGGGCACGCGGGTTTCCTCATCCGAAGGTCAGCCCGCCGGTGCGCGCGGCGTCGGCGAGTCGCTTGGTGTTCTTGGCTGTCTGCTCTGTGGCGGCGGCGGTGCGTTCCGCGGCATCGGCGCTGCCGGCAAGGCCCTGCACGGCCAGCGCGTTGAACGTGCCGCGCACGCTGATCCGTGCGGCGATCGCGTCGCCGATCCCCGCGAGGCGGTCCTCTAGGTCGGCCAAGAAATCGCCAACACCTCGGCGGGGCGTGCCGTCGGCGTCGGCCTCCTCGCGCTTGCGGCGGGCCTCGGCGATCGCCTCGTCCAGTCGGGCACGCGCTTCCTCGAGCTGTCGCTGTGTCTCGGCCAGGCGGGCGTCGGTGCCCTGCCGGAGCGCCTCCTGCGCCTCCTCGAACTGCCGCCCGATCTCGGCGAGCGTGGCTTCGTTAAGTTCGCGCGAGCGCTCGCGCTCGGCCTGCCGGCTCTGCTCTCGCCGCGTCAGATCGCGCCGGGCACCCTCGTCGATCTCGGAGAGGCGCGATTCGAGCTGTTCGTCCACAGCGCGCTTGGCGGCCTCGACATTCAGGGACGAGTCGAACAGCCCCTGGATCTCCAGCATCCGTTTGGCGACGAAGGCGCTGGCCCGCTCCCAGATCCTGGTGAATCCCGAAGTGAACCGGGTCCAGGTCTTGGAGAGGAACGCGGTGGTCTCGATCCACGCGACTTCGAGGGCGTGCAGCACCTGCTGGGCCGCGGCCAGCGCGCCGAACCACATCTTCTGCGCTGTGCCGACGAAGAACGCGCGGGCCTGGAGCCAGATCGCATTCAGTTCGGCGACGCCGCGCTGCCAGGCGAGTTTCAAGGCCAGCCACAGGATCTCGGCGGCGAGCGTGATGTCGCCCGCGGCCAGCGCGTCGGCGATGCCGCCGATCGCCTTTCCAACGAACTCCCGGAGCTTGCCGAACTGGTCACGCAGCCACGCGAGCGCCTCGCCGCCGGCGCCGGACCAGACCAGCAATGCCGTGCCGAGGCCGGCGACCGCCGCGACCACGAGACCGATGGGCGAAAGTAGCGCGCCGAGCACCGTTCCGATGAAGCCGAGCGCCGTTCCGACCGCGCCGACCGCTCCGGCCAGAACGCCGAAGACGGCCCCCACACCTGAGATGAGCAGGCCGAGTCCGACCAGCGCCAGCCCGGCGGCGAGGACGGCCGCGGCGATCTTCGCCGCCGTGACGATGACGGCCTTGTTCTCGCGCACCCACCGCGTGGCGGTGACCACAGCGCGAGTGACCGCATTGGCCAGGTCGATGACCGTGGGCGCCAGCGCCGAGCCGATCTCGAAGACGCCCTGCTTCACGACCCGCCAGAGGATGTTGAGCGTGTCGGTAAGAAGGGCCGCCTCGGCCGCGGCTTCCGTGGAGACCGTCAGGCCCAGTGCCCTTGCCTGTGCTTGCAACTCCTCGATCCCGCGCGCGCCGTTCTGCACGAGCGGGAGGAGCTGCGTCCCGGCCCGGCCGAGAACCTGCATCGCCAACGCGGCCCGCTTGGACGGGTCCTCGATCCGGCTGAGCGCCTCGGCCACCAACTTGAACTGCTCCTCGGGCGTGAGGCCGCGCAGGCGCTCGACGCTGAGGCCGAGGTCGGCGAAGGCGTTCGTGGCGGTGGACAGCCCGCGCTCGGCGTCGTTCATCGTGCGCTGGAGTGTGCGGACGCCCTTCTCCAGCGTCTCCAGATCGGCGCCCGACTGCTCGGCGGCGAATCCGAGTTCGGAGAGGGCCTCGACGCCGATGCCCGTGCGCCGGCTCATCTTCTCAAGCACGTCGCCGGCGCTGGCGAACGACCGCACGCTCGCGGCCAGGGGCGCCAGGCCTGCGGTGCCGATCGCGGCGATGCGCGTGCCGATGGAGCGGACACCGGCGCCGAATGCCTGGAGCCTGCGCTGCGCTGCGCGCAGACCCGCCGTCAGCCGGTCGCTGACGCCCAGCTCGACGAACGCTCGTCCCGCGCGGATGCCCTTGGCGCCGGCCATGCGTCACGGCCCTCCCCGACCCCCACGAATGCTGTTGGCCCACGCCTTCGGGAGCTTGGGCTTCTCCTTCGCCAGCGCCGGTCCCATGTAGGGGCGCTCGGCGATCTTCACGCGCTGACGCACGAGCCGGCCGCGCACACGCCGTGTGATGATGGTTCGACCGCCGAACTCCAGCACGTTGGGCGCCGTGCTCTTCTTGAAGCCCACCGGCCCGACGACGACCGAGTCGGTGCTCCTGTCGTAGCCGAACAGGAAGAGCCGGCGCAGGCTCCCCTCGTGCGAGTGCGGCGGCCTTCCCGGCGGGGCCGACCCCTTGCGCTTGCGGATGCTGGTCTTGGCCGACTGGCGGATGAACGCGCCGCCGCGGGACAGGGCCTTACGCTTCGCCCGTTCCACAGCCGCGACCACGCGCGGCCGGTCGAAGAAGAGCTGCTTGACGCGCACGTCGATCACGCGGCCGCGCCTCCGTTGAGCGTCTTGCCCTCCTTGAGCCCCTTGTTGAACGAAGCCTCCTTCTCCTTGCGCAGGCGGCCCGAGCCGATGAACAGGCCGACGATGCCCGTCAGCGCCGGCAGCGCCGGGCCAACGACGGGCACGCCGGCCAGTGTCGGACCGACGTCGTCCAGAGCGCTGAGCGTGAGTTGGCCGAGCAGGCCGCGGATCTCTCCCGCGCGCTCAATCGACGCCTTCCACTGCGCGCCTGTGCGCTGGACGTTCTCGAACCACGCCCGGTACTCGGCCTCCGCCTCGTTGAGGCTGACGCGCGCCGGCAGGCCGGTGGTCTGCTGGATGGCGTTGGGCGTCCTGACCTTGACGACGTCGCCGAGGTCGAAGCCTGCGCACGCGGCCAGAGCCAGGGTGAGCATGACGAGCCCGAAGGCATACGCGACGGTGCGGTGATTCACGATGGGACCTCCTTGCCCACAGAGGGAACCTTCCTGTCGATGAAGACGTCCTTGAGGACGCCGACGCCGGCTTTGACGGGTTGCGTTGTGCTGCGGCTGGTAGGGTCGAAGTCGGTCGGCTTGAACGGTCCGTGCTTCTTGGGGTCGCGGTGGGCGTTGGCGATCAGGGCCATCAGGCTGCTGGTCATGGTCCAGTCGTGCTTCTGGCGGGCCTCGGCCATCGCCAGGAGTTCGCGCAGGGTCAGTCCGGAGGGGTCGAGCCCGACGAGGCCGGCGCACTGCCAGATGAGGTTCCAAGCGTCTGAAGCGCCTCCTCCGCGGCTTTCTCCAGTTCTCCACTCTCGAGTCTGGCCTCGACCATGTCGCGGGCCTTGTCCATCACGTCCCTCGTGGCCTTGAGCACCCGCCCGAGGTTGGCCCTGTCCCTCGGGCTCGGGCAGAAAGACACCAGTTCCTCCAGCAGCGCCCCCGTCGCGTGCTCGATCGCGTCGCCGGCCATCGCACGGCCGAAGTCCTCGTCGGTGACGCCGCGCTCGTCCGCCTGCGGCTTGCAGACCGAATAGACCACATCACACAGCAGGACGGGGTCGCGGATGAGCCGCTCGATGAGCGTGCCGTCGAGCACGCCGAGCAGGTCCACGCCCGCAAGGCTCTTGACGCGCTTGAGGGCGGCGACGTTGACCTCGACCGTCCACTCCCGCCCCGCGTTGTCCTTGAACACCTTCATGCATCCCTCCTCACGGCACGACCATCCACTGCGGGGCGTTGACCGAGTACGCCGGCTTGGCGGTGACGCTCACCGTGATCGCCTCCTCCAGCGGCTCGGATCTGCTGAAGGACGTGATCGAGAACTCGGCCCGCAGGCCCTGCGTGCCGCTCTGCGTGATGTCGCCGTCCATCACCGCCAGGTCGATGCTCTCCCCGTCGAAAAAGGCGTCCTTGATGGCCGTGAAGCCGGCGTCGGCCGTGTCCCAGACCATCTCGAACTCGACGCTCGCCTCCTTGAGCGTCGCGGCGGTCGCCCGCCAGCCGCTGTTGGCGCGGGTGGTCACGTCCGCCTCGCCGGTCTCGAGGTTGAGCGTCACATCGCGGACGTTGGTGATCTCGACCCACGTGGGCGTCGCCCATGTGCCGGTGTTGCGGTAGACCTTGGCTTCCATGCCCAGGCGGATGGCCATGCGTCATCTCCTGCTGAATCCGATCACATGTACGGTGAGGGGCGTCGCCGATGGCGTCGAGACCTCGATCTCGGACAGGTCGACGCCGCTGAGGCGCTGGAGCGTGTTCGACAACTGCGCAGCGTCCGCTTCCTGAACGCCGCTGCCGACCTGCCGGATGGCGACGTTGTTGTTCTGCGACGCCCTGATCTCGCAGTCGACGACGACGGAGTCGGCGCTCACCTTGACCCATCCGTCGGTGCTCTGCACTGTGAAGCGTCGTGAGAACAGGTTGACGGTGCAGCTGCCGCTCGCCGATCACCTCGCCCAGCGGCGTGGAGTTCAGCAGACGGCACAGCTCGCCCGGGCGCAGGCTGCGAGGGTCAATCGCCAACGGGCGTCCCTCCCTGCGTCCGCGCCGCCTCACGCACCAGCCACGCGCCGTAGTGCACGAGGTTGATCGTGCCGTCGGGGTTGGTCGGCGCGCCCGCGTTGATGTCCGCCGCAAGCATGGCTTCGGTCACGCGCTGCCCGCCCGCGCGCGACAGCAGGCGCGCCGCATCGGCCACGGGCATCGCCGCCGGATTCAGCCGCCCGGGCGCGCCGGCGGGCAAGGAGTTCCCCTGCGGACTAGGCGCCTGTTCGGACATGTTCCGGCCTCCGCGCGCGCAGTTGCCCACATCGCGCCCACTTCGTGCAGATTCTCGCGCAGCGGCCTTGCAATCGCGCCACATGCCGGCCCTCATGTGCCCCACGCCAGCGGCCCCCACGAGAACGCCGCTGCGGACAAGGAGCGCGAGCATGTTCATCAAGCAGATCGTGATCGAAGGCGTCGAAGGCGACGTCGAAGTCCGCCGCACCGAGCGCGGGGCGGTGGTGATCGCCAACGACGTCGAGGTCGAGGTCGCGCGCGACGACAGCCGCGAGGAGCGCTACGCCGTCGCGTACAACGCCGCCAAGGTCGTCTGCGGTACGACCAAGCGCGGCGAGCCCAACGCCACCAACTCGATGATCCACGACGTGCTCAGCGAGATCGAGCGCGTCGCCGGTTGCTGATCCAAGCGCCCGCAGCGTGCGGGCGCGTTCCCGTTCCCACCATGCACAAGGAGAAACCGCATGGCACCGAAGACCACGAAGAAGACGACGAAGAAGGCCGCCCGCAAGCCCGCCCCGAAACAGCCGCGCATGTCCAAGAGCGCGGCCCGCGCCGAGGGCGCGCAGCGCACCAAGGCTGCGCTGGCCGCAGCCGCCAAGCCCGCGAGCGCGAAGGCCAAGGCGACCGCTCCCGCCAAGGAGCGCAAGCCGAAGCGCCTCAGCGGGCTCGACCTGGCGGCGAAGGTCCTGACCGACGCGGGCGAGCCGCTCAACGCCAAGACCATCGCCGAGCGCGCCATCGCCGCGGGCTGGAAGACCAACGGCAAGACGCCCGAGGCCACGCTCTACGCCGCGATCATCCGCGAGATCGCCAAGAAGGGGAAGGACGCCCGCTTCGCCAAGCACGACCGCGGCCTCTTCACCGCCGCGAAGGGGGCGTGAGCATGGACGCCAGTGCCAATGACAACATGGTCGCGCCGGAGGATGCATGCCCCCTCTGCGGGGAGCGCGACGCCGACCGCCTGGTCTGGCAGGACGACCAGCGCGTCGAGTGCCAGATGTGCGGCACCGTGTACGAGCCGGGAAGGAGGGACCATGAGCGCCGCGAGTGACATGGATCGCCTCCGCTCTGTTCTCGAGGCCGCCGAGTCCCTGCTCGCCGCCCGCGAGGATCAGATGCTCACCACCGACGAGTGGGACGCGCTCGAGCACGCCGTCGCGGCGTGCCGCGAGCCGCCGCCGGACGAGCGGACGGAGACCTTCCGCGTCGATGAGGGCGGATCGCTCGTCCGCTCCGTCGTCCCCAAGCGCGGCGAGCCGTACGAGCACCGCTGCGACAAGGATGTCTTCGAGGCAGTGGCCTACGCCATCGACGAGGCCGACGGCACGTTCGTGCTCGAGGACCTCCGCCGGGCCACCGACGCGCCGTGGACGCAGGCCGCGGTCGCGTTCGCCTTCCTCAAGGAGCGGGGCGTCGTCGTCCCGCAGCACGGACGCACCCACGCCGCAGCGGGCAAGGTGGCGTTCGAGGACGCCATGACCGAGTACCACGCCCTGCGCGAGAAGGGGCCGGCCGACGAGGCCTTCGGGTACGAGTAGGCCCGTCCCCATGCATCTTCCCCAGCCTCGGCGGTCGCCGGGGCTGTTTCTCCGGTGACGGGGAGCGCACAGAGCCCCTGTAGAATCGCTGGCATGAGGTTGACGACCCAAGCCATCCAGCAGGCCTTCCAGGCACACGCACGCGTCTATGCGAAGCAACGGGGCTGGGATGTCGGCTACCACGTCGGATGCTGGTCGAAGGCGCACCGAGCATTTGGGCGGGGCGACCTTGCCGAGTTCCGCTGGTTGTACGACCAGCTCGGCCGTCAATGGCAGGCGTTCCGTCGTGCTAACGGCCCACCGTGGAGTTCCGACCAGACCTATGAGCACCTGGCGGGACTCGATCAGCGCTACCGCTCGCTGACGCTCTCGCAGATGAGCGACGCCGACCTCGACGGATGCTGGCAGATCATCAAGTCGATGTCGGGCATCAAGCCCACGAAGTCGCCATCCGTTGTTGCGATTTCGAAGTTCCTGCACTTCTGGAACCCGCGTCTCTTCGTCATCGTGGACGATGCAGTCATGTGGCAACGGGTTTTGTCGCGCTCCTGGTTGCAGCAGCCCATCGCAGAGGAACGAGAGCGTGTAGAGCGGCTGCTTCCGGACCCGAGCTGCCCCAAGAACGACCTCTCGTGTGACCTGATCTCGTACCTCGCGGTGCTGGCATGGTCCGCGGCGTTTCTGCGCCGCAACCCTGACGTCACTCGGTTGTTCACGGAGTACGTCCGTGCTGGCGAACCCGAGCACCCCATCGACTGCCCGATCGAGACCTACGAGGCGGCGGCCGTCGAGTGGCTCCTCCTCGGGCTGGCCGAGTTGCCGCCCCCCGGCGTTGAGCTGGACTGAGGGGTTAGGCATCCGTGGCGGCTCCTACGCCTGCGACCCGCTCTGCCTTCCGCCCCGTGAACTGCTCCCATCGCTGCACGATGACATCGCAGTACGCCGGGTCGATCTCCATCAGGAACGCCTTCCGCCCCGTCTGCTCGGCCGCGATCAGCGTTGAGCCGCTGCCGCCGAACAGGTCGAGCACGTGCTCGCCCGGGCGCGACGAGTACTGCATGGCCCGCACCGCCAGCTCGACGGGCTTCTCCGTCAGGTGGACCATCGCGTTGGGGTTGACCTTCTTGACGTGCCAGAGGTCGGGCACGTTGTTCGGCCCCAGGAAGACGTGCGCAGCGCCCTCCTTCCAGCCGTAGAAGCACCACTCGTGCGCGCCCATGAAGTCCTTGCGCGTCAGCACGGGATGCTGCTTGTCCCAGATGAGCGCCTGCGAGAAATACAACCCCGACGCGCGCAGGGCCGGCGGGTAGTTGGCGCAGTTCGCGTACCCGCCCCAGATGTAGAACCCGCGCCCGGGCTCCAGCGCACGGGCCATGTTCCCGAACCACGCCAGCAGCAGCCGCTCGAACTCCTCGTCGGATACGAAGTCGTTGATGAGCGGACGGTCCTTCGCGCGCATCTTCCCGGTGGGCTTGGATTTCTCCGGGTGCCGCGCGAGGTCGAAGCCCTGGTGGTGCGACGCCGCGGCCTTCCGGGCCATGCGCTCACGGTCCTTCTTGCCGCGTTCGCTCTTGGACCGCTCGCACTGGAGGTCCTCGCGCCGCGAGAACGACGTGACGCCGGCCGCGATCGCGTTGTTGCTCCGCGGCTCGACCTTCACGTTGTACGGCGGGTCCGTGTTGACCAGGTGGATGCGCTGCCCGCCGAGCAGCCGATCGACATCCTCGGCGCTGGCGCTATCGCCGCAGAGCAGGCGGTGATCGCCGAGCACCCACAGGTCGCCGCGCTTCGTGACCGGCTCGTCCGGCGGTTCGGGCACGGCATCGGGGTCGGTCAGCCCGTGCTTCACGCCGGGGTCGAGCAGCTGCGCCAGCTCGTCCTGATCGAACCCGAGGAGCGACCAGTCGATGCCGGCGTCCTGGAGTTCCGCCAGCTCGATCGGGAGCAGTTCCATGTTCCACTCAGCCAACTCCGCCGTCTTGTTGTCGGCGATGCGGTATGCGCGCACCTGCTCGGGCGTCAGGTCGCGGGCGACATGTACGGGCACCTTCTCCAGGCCGAGCTTCTGGGCCGCCTTCCAGCGCGTGTGACCGCAGACGATCACGCCGTCGCCATCGACCACGATCGGCTGGCGGAAGCCGAAGCGCCTGATGCTCTCGGCGACCGCCTCCACCGCGTCGTCGTTCAGCCGCGGGTTCTGCTCGTAGGGCTTGACCTCTCCGATCGGTCGCATCTCGATCTTCATGCCGTCCTCCTTGACGTGTGTCTCTTGGGGGTGGGTAAGAACCGCAGCATTCGGTGCCCGCGCGGGTGCCCCCACTTGCTGAGGTGCTCGACGCGCCAGCCGGTGGCGCGCCCCGCCTCGGTCATCTCCGCGGGCGTGTACTCGAACAGCCGGTGGTCGTGCGGCTCGGTCGGGTTGTCCTTCGGCGCATCGCACTCGCCGAACGTGGCGTAGAGAACCCCGCCGCGCATCATGACCGGCCGCAGGTTCGCCAGGCAGCGCCGGATGTGCTCCATCGGCAGGTGCGTGAAGAGCGAGTGCGCCCACGCGATGTCCGGCCGCGCCGTGGGGGTCAGCCGGTCGAACTCGAAGTCGGACAGCGCCAGCAGCGTCGGCCGCTTCGCCGCCAAGAGCGCCGGTCCGAGTTCCTCCTCGGCGCCGATGCGCAGCAGCGCCGGCTCCTTGTCCACACCGGTGTACCGACCGGCGTCGAGGTAGCGGACCAGGTGGACGCCGCCGCGCAGCGCGCCGCACCCGATGTCGAGCACGCGGTGGTCCCGTCGCAGCCCGCGGCCCCGGAGGAACCGCAACTGCAGCCTCCCGACCTCGTCCCACAGGCCCCCGACGTACTCGCGGTGCCCGACCAGGCGGACCCCATCGGGCCCGTGGAGGTATGTCCGGCGGACCTCGGCGTCGGTAGGGCGCTTCATGGCCGCCCTCCCGCCCGGCGCGCCGAGCCGTCGGCCGTCTCGCCACGTCGCGGCCCAGGGCGGCCCACGTCGCGTCCTCCCGCCGCGGGGGTAGGGCGGGGCCACCGGGCGGCCCCTTGGCCACGTGCGCCAACGTCGCGGGCGGGGTCGGAACCGGACCGGACAGGGGCAACAAACTCAGTCTCCCCTTGCGGCTGTTCCCGGCGGCCTGTCCGCGCAGAATCCGCCGGGAAGGAACCATGCCACCGAACTTCGAGCGCGAACTCGAAGCGCGCACGCGCTTGCGGTTCGCGGGTCGCCGCCAACCGGCGGCGCACCCGCGGGGGGTATGGGGGGTGCGCGCGCTTCGAGTTCAACCCGAAGCGCGAGCGCATTTCGGGGTGAACTCTGAGCGCTCGGAGTTCGCGGCGCTCGAGGTTCGGGGTCGTGGAGCGGGTCATCGGACGGTCTCCTCGGATGGCAGGACGTACCCCCAGCGGCCGCCGCGGCCGGGCAGTCGCACGCGCTCGATCAGCCCCTGGCCCTCGGCGATCGAGAGCAGGTCGGAAACCCGCCGCCATGAGAGCCCGGGCTCGGGGGCGGCACGCTCCCGCAGCTCCGCGAGGCTGACCGGCTCGCCCGAGATGAACGCCTCGACGAACCGCTCGACGGTCCACGGCTCGGACTTGGGCGTCTCGGCCTTCACGTTGGCGGGCTCCTTCTTCTTGCCGGGCTTCTCGCTCCTGAGCGACCCCGGGTCGAGCCCGTCCGCGACGGTCCATACCGGGAATTTCCACCGCAGGCAGGTCGGCGCGATCGGCGGCCACGAGCGGACGGCGGCGTCAAGTACGACTACGCCCTCGTCCTCGTGAGGCCGCAGAACGAGGTGCGTGTCGGTGGCCCTGCTCTGAGCGCCGGCGCCAGCGCCAACGTCGGTCACGCTCTTGGCCGACTGGCTGCCCTTGGTCGAGTGGTGGATCAGGACGAAGCAGCAGCCGAGGCGGTCGGCGAAGGCGTCGATGGCGTTGTAGATGTTGGCCATCGTGCCGTTGTCGTTCTCGTCGCCGCCGGCGGGCATGAAGCGGTAGAAGGCGTCGAGGACGATCACGCGGAAGCGGCCGGGCTCCAGCGCCTGGAAGTACGGCGCGAGCGTGAAGATGTCGCGCAGGCGCCCGCGGAGGTTGTCCACGAAGATGCGATCGTCGATCTCGCGCATGGCCACGCCGCGGGCCTGGGCGACCTTGGGGATGCGGTGGGCGCTGGTCTCGCGGTGCAGCTCGTTGTCGATGATCAAGACCGGCCCGCTCACCGTCTCGTACCGCTCGAGCCACGGCCGCCCGGTCGCGACCGCGATCGCTAGGTCGAGCGTGAGCCAGCTCTTGCCGGTCTTGGGGCTGGCGATGACGTTCATCGTCTCGCCCTCGCGGAGCAGGCCGTGGATAACGGGCGGGCGCAGCAGCGGGTACGCTGCGACGAGGTCACGGACCGGCAGTGGCGACGGCTCGACCGGGCTCGTGTTGGTTGGCGGCCGCTCAGTGATGAACGCCGAGAGATCGACGCCCTGCGTGTCGTTCGCCGCCTGGCCGTAGCCCTGCGCCGAGAGCGCCGAGGCAGCCGCGGCGAAGTCGCCGTCGTGCTCCAGCAGCGCGTAGACCGCGAACGGCGAGTAGCCCTTGTGGGCCTCGAACGGCGCGGCGTTGGTCGAGAACACGTAGAACACGCGGTCCTTGAGGGTCGCGCTGGTGCCCGCGGCCTTACCCGGCCTGCGCCAGTACTCGTTATCGCCCGCCTTGGCGAGCGCCCAGCCGTGCCGGAGCAAGACGTCCCGCGGGTCGCCGCGCTCGTTGAAGTCATCGCCCGGGCGCAGGCCGCCGGCGTGGGTGCTCGGTGCTGAAGCGTGGCCCACGACCTTGGCCGGTGCTTCGTCGAGCGCCCATGCGCAGCCGAGCAGGACGTCGCGCTCGTCGGGGGTGATCAGCGGCGGGCGGCACAGATCGCCCTGAACGATCTCGTAGCCCTCCGACGGCGCGCACAGGAACAGCCCGCCCTCCCCGCGCGTCTCGATCAGCGTGACGATGGCGACCCAGCTTCCACCGGCGTCGCGCCGCGGCTCGTACTCCTTGCTGCCGATGACCACCGGCTCGCCGTCGCCGACCTCGCCCCCCACGACGATGCGGCTGCTGGCGAGCTTGGTGCTTCCCGACACCGGCGCTTCGCACCGGTAGATGACGTGGCGACCACCCGAGGGCGTGGACTCGATCACCAGCCGGGCGACCAGCCCTGGGCACGCGGACTCGACGGCCTCACGCCAGGCCTCGAACGCCTCGCCGCCGAGTTCGAAGTCGATCATCTCCAGGTTGCCGGAGACCGACCCGCAGACCAGGCACAGCGACCGCCCCGCTTCATTCGAAGGCGCGAACCACGATCCGACCTCGTCGTGCGTGGGCAGGCGCGTCTGGTAGGGCTTCCACGCCCGCAGCGCGACTCGCTTCTCCTCGCCCCGGCGCACCGCCGGCAGCGCGCACAGCCCGGCGGCGACGCACGCCGCCGCGTGCGCGCCGAGGTTTCCGTTGAGATGGCTCGCGCCCTCGGCCATCAGAATGGAATCTCGTCGTCGGGGATGCCGCAGGTGGTGCCGGCGCCGACCGGCGAACTCGGCTCATCCGGCAGGCCGTCGCACGACTCGAGCCGCGGCGGCTTCTCGCCCAGCTCGTAGGCGACGACCCGCTCCCACTCGTCGCCGGGCTTCTTTTCGATCGTGATGCGCAGCGTCGGCGCCAGCGCGCCGGCGTCGGCCCACTCGACCGCCTCCTCGACCGTGCCGGGCACCCGATCGTTTGAGCGCCGGCGCCACCACTGCTCCGCCTTCCTGCGGGCGTACCCGCCCTCGGGATGCTCGAAGCAGATCCACTCGCGCACCCAGCGGTTGAAGCCGATCCGGTACTCCACGCGCATCGTCGGCTTGGCGAGCGGGTCGTTGCGCTTGTAGTGGACGAGGTACGCGACATCGAGCACGCGCTCGTCGCGGCGGGCCGGGCCATCCGAGCCCGAGACGATCGCCTCATCAGAGGCGGCGGCCGCGTGCTTGACCTGCCGCGGCGGGAACGCGTGCCCGCACTCGGGGCAGACGGCGTAGGCGGCGTGGATCAGCGCATCGCACTCCGGGCACTGCTTGGCCGGGGCCTCTCCGGGCGCGCCGTTGCGCTCCGCCAGACGAATGGCGTCGACCGGCCCGTGCCGCAGCACGTTCCCGCCGAAGTCCAGGACGAGGCAGTCGGCCTTCCCCTCGGTCGGCCGGAAGCCTCGCCCGACCATCTGGTAGTACAGACCGGGCGACAGTGTGGGGCGCAGCATGGCCACGCAGTCGACGTTGGGCGCGTCGAATCCCGTAGTCAGCACGTTCACGTTGGCGAGGTACTTCAGGTCGCCCCGCTTGAACCGATCGATGAGTTCGTCGCGCTTCCTCGCCGGTGTGTTGCCCTCGACGAACCCGCATTCGGCTCCGTGGCGCTCCCGGAGCACGCGCGCCACGTGCTCTCCGTGCCGCACGCCCGAGCAGAACAGCAGGACGGAGCGGCGCTCAGACGTCGCGGCGACAACCTCAGCGCACGCGGCCTCGACCAGACCATCTTCGTCCATTCGGTCCTCGAGTTCGCCTTGGACGAACTCGCCGCCCCGCACGTGCAGGTCGCTGGTGTCGGCCGTCGCCTTCCCGGCCCTGCTTCTCAGCGGGCACAGGAATCCCTGCACGATCAGCTCGCGCACGCCGGCCTCGAAGCACACCTCATTGAGCACCGAGTCCGGGCCGCAGATCGTGCCCGTCTTCATCCGAAACGGCGTCGCGGTCAGCCCGATCACGCGCTGGTGGTCGCACAGCTCCCGGGCGTCTGCCAGGAAGCGCCGGTACATGCCCTCGCCATCGGGAGGGATCAGGTGTGCCTCGTCCACGATGACCAGATCCAGCGGCCCGAGGTCGTGCGCACGCTGGTACACGGACTGGATGCCCGCGATGGTCACCGCGTAGCCGATGTCGCGCCGGCCCAGTCCGGCGCTGAACACGCCTATGGGCAGGTCGGGCGCGGCGGCGCGCAGCTTGCCCGCCGCCTGCTCGAGCAGCTCCTTCACGTGCGCGAGCACGGCGACCCGGCCGTTCCACCTCTGCACCGCGTCACGGCAGAGCTCTGCGATGACGTGCGTCTTGCCCGAGCCCGTCGGGAGGACGATCGCGGGGTTCGTGTCGCTCGTGGAGATGTGCTTCCACACCGCGTCCACGGCCTCGCGCTGGTAGGGGCGGAGTTCCATCTATACATCGTCCTCGGCGTCATCGTCGTCGTCCGATGACGAGCCCAGCAGATACTCCATCAGCGTTTGGTTGTCGTCGTCGTAGTTGGTGTCCTCCATGTCGTCCTCGCTGACATGATGGACTCGCCGACACTGGATGCAGAGTTGCGAGCGAGCACGAGTGTCTCGGCGCCCGCACCCGATGCAGATGTGCGGCCCTTCGGTGCACGGTCTCATGCGATGACCTCCGTGATCTCCACCAGCGCGCTGCCGCCCTCGATGACCTCGCCGCGCTCCACCTCGATCCGGTCGATCTGCCCGTCGTCGTCGTACACGCCCGCGTGCTGCATGGCGTCGAGAAGTCCCTTGAGCCGGTTGTCCAGGTCGATCGGCCGACGCGTCGGGGCGCACAGCGTCACCCGTACGTGGAGCCGGCCTGCCAGCGACCACCGATGAGCCGCGAGGCGGGCGCACACGTCCCTGCGGTACGCCCGGCCCTCGCGGCTCAGCACAACGCGGTACCCCCGCCGCAGCGGGATCGAACGCCAGTAACGGTTGACGCTCGGCGGCCAGGGCAACTCGATGCGGATCATGCGGCCTCCTTGCTCGGTAAAGTCCCAACGCGCGTGCCCGCGCGCTGGGGCGGCATCGCCAGGCGAACCTGTGCATCCCCATCACGCACACATGGGCGGGGACGGGCAGGTACGTTCTTGCGGCAGTCCGATCCCGCGACGGGACGGAGCAGGTGCCGCGGTCCCACTGCTCCGGCGACGCCTCACTTCCGCTTCCACGGCGGCGTGCTCCCGTTGGCCGTGGCGGCCGGCCGCGCGGGCGCTGCGCCCTCGCGCTTCGCGTAGCCCTTGATGCTGTTCGCCATCTCCTGCGTGTCCTCGCGCCGTTTCAGCCCGACATTCACAACCAGCGGCAGGTTGTGCAGCTCGACGCTGTCGCGCGGTGCCATCACGCCCACCGCCCGGCAGATCGACGACAGCGTCCCCCGCGCGATCTGCACGGTCTTCTCGTTGGGGTGCCTGAGCGTGAGCCGGTCCCAGAGCTTCCGCCCCTTGTGCGGGCCGTCGATGACCTCCAGTTCCAGTTCCAGGTACTCGCCGTTGCCGGCCTTGGTCTCCTTCATCTCGCTGGCGGTGATGACGCACAGGTACTTCCCGGCGGGAAGCGGGTCGAAGGGGACGTTCGGGTCCACGTTGGTCGCGTCGAATCCGTTCAGGTTCGCCATGCTCAGACTCCTTCCTGCTCAGTGGTGGTCTCGGTGTCGGTGGCCGCGAGGGGGTTCTCGCCGCGCACGAACGCGGCGTACACGCGGTAGTCCAGGGGGATCTCGTCGGGGAGGTTCAGGCGGTTCTTCGCCACATGCGCCGGGCGCTCGGTGGTGCGGATGATCCGCTCGCCCGTGCCCACGCCCTGCGTGCGCTTGCGGTCGAAGCCCTCCTTCGTCGTCTTGGTGAGGACGCGGTAGGTGGCAAACAAGACCTCGTCGCACCACTCCTGGACCAGCGCGGAGGCCAGCTTCTGGAGGCGCGGGCTGTAGCGGTCGTAGGTGTCGGTCTCGGGATTGGCGAACTTCTCGATCTGGGCGTGGGCGATCAGGACGACCTGCATGCCCCGCTCGTTGCGCAGCGCGTCGAGCCCGGCCAGGACCTCGCGCCACTGGGTGAGCGCGAAGACGTAGCCCTTCGCGTAGCCGATGTCCTCGATCGACTCGACGCCGCGCTTGGCGCAGACCTCGCCCCAGATCAGCCGCTCGAGCCAGTCGAGGCTGTCGATCACGACGGTGCGGTATTCGTGCTCCTGGGTGTAGAGCTCGCCCAGCGCTGCAAGCACGTCTCCGTAGCCCACGGCCAACGGGAAACGGTCCACGTCGATGTTGGCCAGGCCGTCCTCGGTCTGGATGAAGATGGGCCGGTCGGCCATCGCGCCGAACGTGCTCTTGCCGATGCCGTGCGTGCCGTAGAGGAGCACGCGGCGCGGTGCGGCCCGGGTTCCTCGTTCGATCTGGTTCAGCTTCATGCGGTCCTCCGTGTGGGGTGTGGGGTTCACAGACGGTCAAACAGGCGCAGCGACTCGAAGCGCGTCGGCCACACGCCCGTCGCGCGGCAACGCGTCATCTCCTGTATTGCTCGCTCGTTCTCGCGGCGGGCTTGCTCCAGTACACGATCCGACAGTTGCCACACGCCGCACCGGAACGGCTCACGCTTCTCGACGGCGATGATGTGGACGGGCAGTTCCTCGGCCGAGGCGACGTAGACGAGCGCGCGGTAGAACGCGAGCTGGTGGACGTAGCCGAACGCGCCGATGTCCAGCTCGAAGCAATCGAGCCGGTCGCACGTCTTCAGGTCCACGATCCCGCGCCCTTCGACCGGGTTCACCCAGTCGATCCGCGCCTGGCAACGGTGCCCGGCGTACTCGCACCGGACGACGCCCTCGGCCACGCCGTCGGCGAGCAGCTCGCGCGCGAACATGTGCTCGCGCACGCTCACGGCCATCTGCTCGACCAGCGCCGCCTGGTCGTCGGCGAGCACCGGCTTGCCGACCTTCGCGGCCCACTCCGCGAACGCCTTTGTGCCCGACCCGAAGGGCTGGCCCGTCCGCGGGTTCACCGGCCCGCCGACCGCGAACTCTGCCTCGAACCGCTGGCGCCCCTCGAGCACAAGCACGTGCGCCGCCCGCCCAACGAGGTACGCCTCCGTGTCGCGCTCGCGGATGAGCCCGAGCTCCTTCCGCCGGAACAGCAGCGGGCACCGCCGGAAGTCCGCCAACGCGTGCGACGTCAGATGCTCCCGCGCCCGGGCGTGGTACACATCGGCCGACTCGCGGTGGAGGAAGTGGAGATCGATGCTTGCCGCCGCGGGCATCCGGACCGTCTCAGGGTTGGCAGACAGGTCAGAGGCGTTGATGTCCCGCGTGAAGGCGCCCTGCCCGAGCCGAACGAGGGGTGTCGAGTCTCCGGGTCGATGCGGGTGTTGGGGGTCGCGGCGCGCCATTACAACCCCTCCGCTTCGAGTTCACGCTCGGCCTCTTGGTGGAGGCGCCGCGCCTCGCTCAGGCGCACGGCGCGCCGCGGACGCCGCCGGGGCGTCGCGTGCGGTTCATCCGGTTCCTCGACCCGGTCGAAGTGCTTCGCGTCGGCCTCGGCGAGTGCGAGCCCGAACGCTTCGAGCCAGGCCCGCGTCGTGTAGATGCGCCCGCCGAAGCGCATATGCTTCAACCGGACGCGATCGCCCGACTTCGACTTGACGCCCTCGCGGCACCAGCGCCACACGCAGTTGGCCGATGGCCGCCCAGGGGCAAGCCGAGCGGCCTGCGACAGGGTCAAGTGCTCCTCGGTTGCGGTCGTCTGCTCGTTCACCCGTGGCTCCTCGGCCGGTGCGGCCGCTTGCAACGGGCGAACTTTCTCGCTTGATTCTGCGTGGTTACGCGGTTACCGGAGTAACCGGTGGTGGGCGCATGACAAACGCCGCTCCCGGTGCGAGAGCGGCGTCGGTGGAACGAGGTTTTTTTCGGGGCGGCCGGGGGCGGTTACTGGTGGCCGGGCTCCTGCCTCACGGCGGTTCCGTGGCCCAATAGCTCGTGCATGAACCTTCAAATCTTCTGAAGGTCCGTGCATGCCGGGGTGGGTGGTCTGCCGTCGTCCTCACCCCACCATCCGCACCACCTCGATCACCTTCGCCGCATCCCGCTCGGCGTATACGGCGTCGGTGACCCGGGCGCTCGCGTGGCCCAGCACGAGGGCCGAGGCCTCGAGGCCGTGCGCCCGTCGGAGCGCCGTCGCCGCCGCGTGGCGGAGCTGGTACGGGAACCAGCGGTGCTTGCGCCGCCACTCGTCCAGCCGGGGCTTGAGGCCGTCGCGCTCGATCCGCTCACGCCACCCCTCCCGCGTCTCGCCCTCGCGCTTGGCCAGCGGCGGCGGGGGCGGGAACGCCTGGTCGCAGGCGTACTGGATCGACCGGTAGTAACTCCGCGGCGTGTACCGCTCGCCCGCGGTCTTCTTCGGCGTTTCCCGCCTGTTGGTCCCGGCGCGGTTGCCGCACGAGAGCGGCGTCGTGCGCGCCGCTGCCCGCCGTGCCCGCTTCTCCTGGTCCGCTTCGGCCGGGCTGAAGAGGTATGCCTCGGGGTCGCGTTCCAAGAACGGAGCGACGATCTCCTGCGCCCTGGGCCCGAGGTAGATCGAGCGGTCCTTGCCGAGGCGCTGCGTCTTGTGCGTATGTGGCGTCGCCACCCACACGCCATTAGCGCCAGCCGTGTCGATGTCGCGCGGGCGCAGGCCGAGCAGCTCGTCCGGCCGCGCTCCGGTCAGCCGCTGGAGCTGCACCAGCGCTTGCACCGGGCTCGCCATGAACGGCAGCGTCGCCTCGACCACGTCGTCCGGGACAGGACGGACAACGCGCCCGGGCTTGGCGTTGCAGCGCCCCTGCCTCAGCGGGTCCACCGAGAGGAGCGCCTGGTGTACGCTCCCGGGGACGAGCTCCTGCGCCGCCGCCCACTTGAACATCCGGCACAGCCTGCGCACCTGCGCGTTCGTGTAGGTGATGGACCAGGGCCGACGGCTCGTCCCGCCGGTCGTGTCGCCGCGGACCATCTCCTCCCGCAGCCGCTGCAGCCGCCGCGGGCCGAACTGCGTCGCGGGCGTCGAGCCGTAGAAGCAGCGCAGCAGGCGGATGATCGCCTTGAAGTGGCTGAACTCCCTCTCGTCGAGAGCGGGCCAGCGGACGCGCTTGAACCGCGCGCAAAGGACGCTGATCGTGATCGCCTCCTCATCGCCGCCGGCGGGAGCGTCGAACTCGAGGTCCGGCAGCCGCCGGCCGTTGGCCTCCCACTCCGCGATGACGCGGTGGTAGCGCTCCCGGCTCTCGGCCGAACCTGGCTCGCCGAGCCAGTAATCGCGCCGCCGCTTGGTGACGGCGTCGGTCAGGGTGACGATGGCCTGGTTGCGGTCGTGCCGCTTCCGGTAGCCGGGGGTCTTGGGCATCTGGCGCCTCCCGAGTTCTCCAGCGCGGTGCGCGCACCGCGCTGAATCTGGCTCGAGCTGCGCCGCCGACCGCCGGCGGGTATCCGTAACTCCGGATTCAGCAAAGGTTTATCGAAGCGAGGCGGACGGGACTCGAACCCGCAACCACCGGATCGACAGTCCGGTACTCTAACC
>JAHBXD010000001.1 GCA_019636695.1 Phycisphaeraceae bacterium | reverse complement strand
TGAGAACGTCGGGCCACCCGTCCTTCAAACACCCTCGCTCGGATAGATGAATGGGATCGCCTCCTCGCTTGACATCCCAAGGGTCTTCATAGAAGTGGCACGGCCCTCTGGCCCTCGGCCATTTGGCCATGTTCCCTGGTCGGCGCGATGATCTCTCCACTTCTCTTCCCCCCTGCCCCTCTGCCTCCCTCCCACTTCTCTCCCACCCTCCTCATACCCTCCTTCATGGGTCTCTTCGACGGCACTCCCCTCCAACGCCCCGTCACCTGCGAACGCTGCGGCAAGCCCCTCACCGCCTCAGCCGAGGTCTGCCTCTGTCCACGCAACGCCGCCGGAAGGGTCACCCTGCCCAAAGACCAGCCCGCCCGCGTCCGTCGCGAGAAGCGCCGCGGCAAATGGACCACCGTGCTCACTGGCCTCGACCCCCAAGCCACCGACCTCGACTCCCTATGCGCCACCCTCAAGGCCAGGTTCGCCGCAGGCGGCACAGTGCAGCGCGGCGAAGAGCCTTCAATTGAACTCCAGGGAGACCACCGCGATCGGGTGATCGACCATCTGAAGAGCCTTGGCTACCCTGCCAAGGCCGCCGGTGGCTGAGAAGGCAAAGGGTCGAACAAAACCTCTCGTGAAGGGTGCATCCGGCATCGTCGGTATGTCGAAGCCCATCACGCCGAAGCGGTCATTGAACCCCATCGACTGGCGAAACCCCGGTGCAGACCGGAGGGAGGGCATTGCACACGCTCGGCACGGAGAACTGCCATGAAACTCGTGAGTATTCTGACGCTTGTGCTTGTGATTGTCGGTGGCTTGAACTGGGGCCTCTGGGGCGCTGCAGAGTTTGACCTTGTCGCCACGATTTTCGGCGGCAACACCACCATTCTTGCCAAGGTGGTCTACATCCTCGTGGGCATCTCGGCGGTGGTTCAGGCCACGATGCTTGCGAAGAACCTGCAAGGCTCGCCGCGAGGCCGACTGGCCTCGGCCTGATTGTCAATCGGCCCGTCAGATCATCTGCCACAGCACATTGTGAGACGACGCCAAGAGCCTGCGCCTGTGCAGGCTCTTGGCCTATGCAGCAGTCTGCCGGATGCAATCGAGCCGAGCGCGGAAATACGCTTGCATTGTTCGATGGCGATGCCGCATCCCCGGCAACCATGAGCGGGTGCTGCACGAAATCGGCAGCGCCTTGATTCAGTTCGCCGCAAGCTCTGCGAACGATGCAAAGCGCTTGCTGCTTGATCCACTACAGGTTGCCGCGACGTTCCTGCTCAATCTCCAGCGCCTCGAAGAGCGCCTTGAAATTCCCTTTGCCGAACGACTGGCTGCCGCGGCGGCAGATAATCTCAAAAAACAGGGTCGGGCGGTCCTGCAGCGGCTTGGTGAAGAGCTGCAGCAGGTAGCCTTCGTCATCGGCGTCGACGAGAATGCCGAGTTTCTTGATCGCTTCATGATCTTCTCGTACCGGCGTATGCCCGTGCTTGGTGAGCATGGTGTTCACACGATCCCAGACGATGTCGTAATAGGTGTCGGGCAACGTCAGGAAATCGACTCCGCGCGAGCGAAGCGCCGCGATCGAGTGCAACTCGTCGTCGGTGCGCAGGGCAAGGTGCTGCACGCCTGGAGTGTTGTTGTGCCAGTCAAGATATTCCTGGATCTGGCTCTTTTTCTTTCCTTCCGCGGGTTCGTTGATGGGCATCTTGATGAGGTTATTGCCGCTAGCCATGACCTTGGACATGAGCGCCGAATATTCCGTGCTGATGTCCTTGTCATCGAAATGCTTGAACATGGTGAACTCAAGCACATTCTCGTAAAAGGCGACCCAGTGGTTCATCTTGCCTTCTTCAACGTTGCCGACAAGATGATCGACATACTTCAAGCCGCAAGGGTGCTTTCGGTTGTATTCGTTGATGGAGATCTTGTCGAGCTTCTTGAAACCCGGCGAAAAGACCCCGCCCTTCTTGATGTTCACAAGGTCATATTCACCCGTGCGGCTGACGAATGTGTGAACCACCCTTCCATAGGTCTTGATCGACGCCGTGGTGATCGACCCGCGGTCGTCCGAAACGGTGCGCGGCTCCTGAGCCGGAGCAGCCCCGTTCTTCACCGCGCGCTCAAACGCCTTTGTTGCATCAAACACCGTAAAGGCGACATCCTTCACCCCGTCGCCGTAGGTCATCACCTCACGCGATGCAGGGTGGTCGGCACCCAGGCCGGTCGTCAGCAAGAACCGTATGTTTCCCTGCGTCAGCAGGTACGAAGCCTCCTCGCGGCTACCCGTCGTCAGATCCGCGACCTCATCAATCTGAAACCCGAAGCAGTGCGCGTAGAAAAACGCCGCCTGCTTCGCATTCCCCACATAAAACCGAACGTGGTCGACATCAACCAGCAGAAGCGGATCAGTGCTGGACGCGGCGGAGGCGGAATGGGCTTGGCGGCTGGGAGCAGTGGTCATTTCGGAGTCCTCCGTCTGTAATCCAGCGCCTGGCCCTCATGCCGGCGCTTGTAATCAATCGTATTGGCCCATCCACCCGGGAGCGAGATATCCTGCAACCCCAAGGGCCAATTCCAACGCCCCATCCGGGGTTTTCCCTAGTTGAAACCTTTGGGGTGTTCGGCCCACGCCGTTCGATATGACAATTTCTCGCCCGGTTCCTATCATGGCCCTTGCTTTGGCCCATGGACGGGCGCCTTGATCGCAGGTGACGAAGGGATCCAGGGAATCCCCGCCCCCTTCGGGTTGGAAGCAGAACTTCATGAGCGAGCTGCGTGCAGGTCAGTATTTCGGGCCATACCGACTGGCGCGACCATTGGTCTCCCACGAACTGGCTGAGCGTTGGCTTGCGCTCCATGTGCGGCAGCAGAGCAGCCACGTCGTCTATCGATTCGCCCCATTTGCCGATCGCGCTGAATCACGCAGATTTCTCAGGGCTTTCGAGAAGTTGAGCGAGGTAAAGAGCGAACACCTACTCCCCGCCGAGCAGGTTTCGTTCGATTCGGCCTTCCGCGGGTGGCTGGTCACGCCGTACACCGGAAACCAGGAAGGCCTTTTGACACTTTCTCGCCTTCTTGACCTCAAAGGCGGGCAAATGGGCGCCTTTGAGGCTGAGCGTGCCATTTCGCAGGTTCTCGATGCCGTCGGCAATGCCCAATCGCACGGGTTATTTCACGGCCCGGTCAAAGCCGATGAAATTCTGGTCGACCGCCACGGAGCGTTGCACATCGACCTCTACGGCGTTCGGAGGGCAATCCGCGGACAGGGTGAAGGGGTCGACCTGGCCCGTGACGAGATCCGAGGCGTGGCGGTGCTCGGCTACACCCTGCTGACCGGCCTGGAACCGGGGCCATCCCTTATCGCGCCATCCCGCGTGGCTCGGAGACTCGACCGGGCATGGGATGACTGGTTCGAAGAAGCACTCGATCCGTCGGGCGGATTCGTCACGGCTGCCCAGGCACGCGAAGCGCTGCCGACAAGCCGCCGCACAAGCGAACGCCAGAGCCTGCCGACAACCGCGAACCCGGTGCGGGTTGTGCTCAATCGGTTCAGAAGCTCAGCCAACCGACGCTGATCCACCATGCCGCACTTTGCAGGCCGGTTGCGGCTTGCTCTGCTCATGCGCTATAGGTTTCAGATCGGTTCGAGGCTGTGCTCGGGCACCCAGGCCTCGCGGCCGTCGAGCAATCGCACCCGCAGCCAACTCTCACGCGATTCCAGCACGCGCACTTCGACCCCCGGCGGCAACGGTTGATCGAACGCTGGGTCATACACCGCCTCGTTCGGTCCGTTGCGGGCGGTCACGCCCGCCGGTGCAATGATGACCGCCTCGCCCGGTGCATGGCGCAGCCGTTGATCGAAGACGATCAGCCCCAGCGCCGCGATCGTGACCACACCGATGGCGATGGCCCAACGCGGCCGTGAATATCGACGCCACGGGGTGAAACGCAGCGTCGCCATCGTCCACAGCACGAAGTATCCGGTAAGGACAACCCCGACGACAAGCGGGCGCGGCACAAGTCCACGCCATGAGAGGACAAACGCCTTGAACTGCGCGGCACGATCCGGACGTACATCCATCGCGACGCGCGAGCGGGCGAAGGCAAGCGACGCCTGCACGTGCGTATCCGCGGGCCGAAGACGCTCGGCTCGCTTGTAAGCAAGCACCGCATGGCCGACATCGCCCGCCAGCATCCACGCGTTTCCGGCATTGAGTAACAATCGATGATTCTCAACCCCGCGGTCATAGAGCGCTGTATACGCCGCTCCTGCCTCGCGAAAGAGCGCGGTCGCTGCCAGCCTGTCATCAGGCAAGAGTTCAACGGCGTGGTCAAATTTTCGTGTGGCGGTGTCAAGCAGGACTTCTAGGTTCGAGCCTGAATCCGGACGTAGTTCATACCCTGTACTACCCGGCTCGGCAGACAACGCCGCCGTACAGAACACGACGCAGAGAAGCCAGCACAGGCGTGTCACCTCACGACCGTTCATGCTCGGCCTCCCCGCAGCGCATGCTCCACCCGACCGAGCACGCGCCTGGCCTCCGCGACGAGGTCTTCCGTCGTGCCCATTGGGGAAAACCGGGCACGCTCGCACGCTTGAAGAATGGAAGCCAGCTCCTCGGCCGCCGAGCCATCGGCCGGAGCCAGAAGCCGACGGCAATCGGCATCGGTGAGCGCTTCACCGGAATGATCGAGCCTGTCACCGATATAAAAACGCAAAGCGCGACTGATCAACGCCGGATCGCTTCCGGCCCTTGCCAGCCGACGCCTCGCCCGAAAGGCAGCACCCGACCGACGACGCCATGCACGCACATCGGGCCGGCGCACGAACGCGATGATTGCCGCGGCAACGCACGAAGCCACAGGCAATACAAGGATCGCCCCCAGCAACGGCCTTGAAACATGGCTTGTCACTTCGGTGCTGTCGTTGACCAGCAACGACGGCCCGTGGACATTTGCAAGCAGGCTCGGTCGCGCGTTTTCAAGCCCTGGGCGATACTCGACCGGACCTGCGGCATCGGCCGGCGCGACAATGGCATCGGCAAGCGTGACCTCACGCGTCGGGCGAACCTCGAGTGGAATCGGCCGCGAAAGGGCAACCGCATAGCGCCCCGTTTCGGGATCGAAGTACGGAAGCTCGATCGCCGGAATCGAATCGACATCGGCATTCCGGGCACGGAGCGTGATCGTAAAGGTGCGCCCCCCCACCGGCGATCCCGATTCCTGCCAGCCGGTCGATTCGACTTTGAACGATTCAAGCAGACCTGCCTGGCGCGTGAGATCCGGCGGTTTGATCCGCTGCAGCGGGTGATCGGCGGCGATCGTGATCTCAAGGGTAATCGGATCGCCGACGTTCACCGCCGTCGGGCTTGCCAGCGATCGAACGGCAGCTTTCCCGACAAGCCCGCTGAAGTTCGCCGGGCGTCCCTGGGTGGGCAGCGGCAGAACTTCAATGATCGTCGGCTTCGATCGCACGATGCACTGCTCCGACCTCCTTGAATCTCCCGGCGTCGGCAGACGGAAGGTCATACTCCACGGACCGATTTCAAGCGGCCCGGGCACAAGCGGCACGATGATCCGCTCAACATCCACAGCATCACGTTCGACACCCCCGAGCACCGCGCGCGTCAGCGTGCCCTCGACCTCCCCCCCGATGAATGGAATCGCCGCACGGCGCTCGGTCCCTCGCGGCGCGGGCGTCGGATACAGATGCGCGGCTGTGTCATCCAGCCAGCCCCTGAAAAACAACGTGCTCGGCACTCGACCGAAGATATACCTTCCGCGGATCCGGATCGGCTCACCGACATACGCCACCGTCTTTGAGGGTTCGACGACAAAAGCGAAATCATCAGGTTCTGACGGTTCGATCACCGTCAGAACGACAGGCTGTGTCCGCACGGTTTCGCTGCCTACGCGCACCTCGGCCGGGGGAATGTGGTATTCACCCGCCACGTCAACAAGCAACTCCCACTGATACGCCACGCGATCGACGCCGCTCTCGACCTGGCGTCCGTTGATGATCACCACGGGCGCGGGCTGGCTGCGCCGAAAGAGGTACCGCGCGTTCACACCCGCCGGAAACTGCGGCGTCACCTCGTCTGCATCGAGCACCCCCTCGACAATCACTTCGTACGTTGTGGGCGAGCCCGCATACACCCGATCAGGCCGAACCGAGGCTCCCGCCCGCATCTGGGCCGATGCACCTGCCGCAAGCATGCAGAGACATGCCAACGCGCCAAGCACCCGGGCGCACATCAATCGCGGCCTCTCTGCCTCGCGCTCGGCGCCGCAGGCGCCACTCGATCGTGACCATGACTTCACCATTACCAGTCTCGCTCCACAAACACCGGCGCCTGTTGCAGATACCGATTCCGCATCTGCCGATCTCGCCGTTCTCGATCCAGCAAACGTTGGGTGATTTCATCGACTGGTTCATCCGGGTCGCCCGCCTCATCGCCCTGTGACCCCTGGCCCGACTGCGGCTGACGTTCCTGCCTCTCTCGCCCTCGCCCCTGGTCTTGCGGTCTGGCCCGTTGCAGCAGTTCGGCCGCCTCACGAAGACGCTCCGCCGCCTCCATCTGTTGCTCGTGGGCGTCATCACGACGACGGTCGGCCATCTCGGCCGCGGCACGCTCCTGATTGCGCATCGCCTCTTCAATCAGGTCCTGCGCGGCCTGCTGCGCCTGCGGATCTAGCTCAACCCCCTGCTTCCGCGCTTGCTCAAGAATATCTCGTGCCCGGGCCGCCCGATCCTGCAATTCCTGCTGACGATCGCCCTGACCGTCAAATTGCGACCCTTCCGGATCAGTCTGCCCGGCAGGCATCTCGTCCTCGGCCGCCCCCGACTCCGGTTCCGTCTGCACTTCGGTCTGTTCTTCGTCAGCCGCATCGACGCGCGAAGAATCATCCTCTGCCTGCTCGCGATCCTCCTGCGACTCGTTGGGGTTGTCCGTGTTCTGTCGATCACCCTGCTGCGCAGATTCGGGGCGCTGGTCCTGGGCCAGTTGCGCAAGCTCCTCCGGAAGCGCCAACTGCTCCTGAATCAGGTGCATCGCACGACGAGACAGCTCCAGCCCTTTGCGGGCGTCCTGATCGTCAGGATTGAGCCGAACCGCCGCCTTATACGCCCCCGCGGCAGCCTTGAAAATTTCGATCGCCCCATTCGGATCCTGCGGCGTCATCGCCTGTGCCGAACGATACAGCGATGCACCGAGATTGTGCCTCGCATTGACCTTCACATCATCGCGCCGGGCGAGCCGCTCCGCGGTCCGA
The DNA here is from genome assembly GCA_019636695.1 of Phycisphaeraceae bacterium. GTDB lineage: Bacteria > Planctomycetota > Phycisphaerae > Phycisphaerales > UBA1924 > JADLCM01. The sequence continues at coordinate 1,032,303 of JAHBXD010000001.1, read as the reverse complement.
AAGAGTTCCTGCGCCTGCTCGGCCGAGCCGAGGTGCATCATCACCACCGCCCGATTGAACGCCGCCTCCGCTAGATTCGAATCGGCATCTAACGCCCGCTGATACGCATCGGCCGCACGAGCAAAATCCTGCTCTGCAAACGCCGCGGTCCCTTCGCGCAGGTGTCGATCACCCGGCCCCGCCCACGCCCACGAAGCGCACAGCATCACCCCGACCGCCCATGCGCGTATCGTCATCCGCCCGGCGCGATCACGCCGCCGATCTGTGTCTGCGTGCGACATGCACCAAACCCTCCAGCACCAGCGCCAACAGCGCGAATGTAAGGACGTACTGAAACGCCTCGCGATATTCGACCACCACGGTCTCATCTTCAAACTCGCTGCCCGCAGCCGATGCAATCAGATCTTTATACACCTTCCCGAAATCGATATGCCCCGTGCCGACATTGAAATACACCCCCCGATACGACCCCAACGCAATCCGGCTCAGCTCCGTGCTCGCCAGCCGCGACCGCACATCTGCCCCCTGAAATTGCATAAACTCACGCGAACGATCCTCCGGCGTCGGAATCCTCGCCCCTTCGCCTTCCGACCCCACGCCCAGGGCGATAATCCGAACTCTCTGCGCGCGCGCAGTCTCCGCCGCTTCAATCGGGAAACTTCCCTGATCTTCACCATCCGTAAAAAGCACAATATCGCGGTGACGCCCTTCTGCCGAATCAAACGCCTCATTGAGCGCCTTGCGAATCGCATCACCGATCATCGTTCCCCCACGCCCCACCGTCGAAGGTTCAAGCTGGTCGAGTGCCATCCGGAAATACGTGTAATCCAGCGTCAGCGGGCACATCAGCACGTTCCCGCCGGCAAACGCCACCAGCCCCACCCGATCGCCCTCCACCACGTCGATCGCTTCGCGTATCCACCCCTTCACGCGCTCCAGCCGGTTCGGCGCAACATCCTGCGCCAGCATCGACCGTGAAACATCGACCACGAACACCACGTCCCGGCCGACTCGGTTGATCGCCCGCTCGCGGCGATCCCATTGCGGCCTCGCCCCCGCCACGATCAGGCTGGCCAGCGCAAGCAGCGCCATGCCCCCTCGCCAAACCCCGCGCCATGCCCCCCCCGGCGAAGCCAGCCGTTTCCAGTGCGCATCCGCCGCAAAACGCCGCCGCAATGCCCGGCGACGCACCCAGGCAACAACCATCACCCCCGCCAGCAGCGGCACGAGCCACAACCACCCGAGATACTCCGGGCGGGCGAAATGAATCTCCAGGCTCTGGGCCGCCATCAAGGTCACACAAGCCTCCGGAATACAAGCCCCCGAAGGGCGATCTCCAACACCAGCAACATAATCGCCCACCCCACCCACGGCATGAAACGCTCTTCGCGGCTCTGATACTCCACAAGATCGATCGTCGAACGCTCCAACTGATCCAGTTCGCGATAGCACTGCCGAAGGGCATCGGCCGTCCGGGCATTCCAATAGCGCCCGCCGGTCATCTGCGCGATTTCCGTCAGGTTGCGCTCATCAATGGTGTCCCGAATCGGAATACGCGTGTTGGGCTGCACCCCGGGGATGTAGACATACCCGCCCTCGCCCCCGATGCCGATGGTATAGATCTTGATATTTCTCTCCCTCGCGAACCGCGCTGCTTCAAGCGGTTCAATCCGCCCTCGGTTGTTTTCACCGTCGGTCAGCAGCACGATCACCTTGCTCTTGATCTTGAACGCGGGCGGGGTGGTCGATCGCTGATTCATGCGCTGAATCTGCGATTCCGCGCTTTCCAGTCTCGCCGCGGCCAGCGCGAGTGCATCACCGATGGCCGTTCCGCCCTCCGGTTCGGCGGGCGGCGCCGGCTGCACCGCGTTCGCCAGCCGCACCAGCGTCCTGTGCGATTGCACAAGAGGGCTGATCGTGTCGGCGAACCCTGCAAACGCCACCAACCCGATCATGTCCGCGGGCCGCCCCGTCAACCCTGCATCGTCACCGAGAATAAACTCCGAGAACACCCGCTGCACCACGTCAAACCGCGTCGTCTGCCGACCGCCGAACTCCATCGGCGCTGTCATGCTCGCCGAGCGATCGATCACCATCATGATTGCGATACCCTCGGTGCTGATGCGCGTCTGGCCTGTCGTCTGCTGTGGCCGGGCAAGCGCCGTCACCACGCACACCAGGCACGCCGCACGAAGCACCGGCGGCGCCCACATCGACCATGTCCGCCACGATCGCCCCCCGGCCACCAGGCCCACCGACGAAAGCACCACCTGCCCGCGCTTCCTCCCGAAATAGGCCCGCGCAAGCCACACCGGCGCGAGCACCAGCAACAGCAGAAACTCAGGATGCGCAAATCGATCAAGCATGGCGGCCCCCCGTCGCCGGCATCGCCGCTTCATCCACGATCAGGTCTGATGCTCCGCGAATGGCCTTGAGCACATGCAGCATCTCATCAAGCATCGTGCGCGTGCCGACCTCGGTCGTTCCCCCCCCTTGGAATCGCACCCGCTCAAGATCGACCACAAGCTCGCGAAAGCGATGCCGGTCATCTTCCATGATGCCATACCACGTGGCCGCGCTGGCCAGCAGTTCCGAGGCTCCCATGCTCTGGGCGTGCGGCTCAAGATGCTCGGCCGCACATCGCGCCAGAATCGTCCCCGCCTCGTGCCACACATCGCGAAGAGATTCCCGCAGTTCCGGCAACTGCGTCCGCAACTCACCTATACGCGCAATCGATGGCCCGAACACCGATGGCGCCTGCCGCAGCTTCCGCTGAAGAAACGCGATCCCCGCGAGCAACCCCGCCGTGCCGATCGCCGCAAGACCCACGACAATCAGCAACCCCCACGGCACCGGCCTGTGCGGCAGCGGTTCCATCGGCCCGCGCATTTCCGCGATATCAAGATCCTCCGGCCCGAGCACCGACTCGACATGAATCGCGATCTCCCCGGTCTGCAACGTGCCCGCGGGTCTTGTTTCAACCTCATCTACCGGCGCCCAGCCGAAAGTGAGCGGGGGCAGTGCATACGTCCCGGGTAGAAACGGCTCAAGCAGCACCGTCCACACGCGGCGTGTGCCGCCGGATGCCGTCAGTCGCGCTTCCGTGGGCGACAGGCCGAGCACCGTAAACGCCCCCCACTCCTCCGCGAACTCCGGCTCGATGACCAGGTACCCGGGTTCAAGCTCCATCGTCACCTTCACCGTCAGGTCATGCACCGTGCTGATGCGCGCACGCTCCGCCTCGACCTGCACAGTCAACGGACCGTCCCGAACAATCGTCGATGGCCCCGCCGGCGCTCCGGCTTCATTCGACTCTCCGCGGCATGCCGACAGCATCGCGGCCACCCAGACCGCTGTGATAACCATGGCCATGCCCCGCGCGATGCTCATCGGCGCAGCCCCCTTCGCCGAAACGCGCGGTACAACTCGTGCACGAATGGACGATCGGTCGAAACGTCGATGCGATCGACCCCGCACCGGGCCATCGCCCGCTCGGCCTCACGCCGCGTGCGCTCCGCCAGCTCGAGCGTTCGCTTCCGTGTCCGTTTGTTCAGATCCACCACCCGCGTCGCTCCTGTCTCGGCATCACGGAAGCGCACAAGCCCGGCCGCGGGCAGGTCGCCCTCGCGCCGATCGGACAGACGCACCGCAATCACCTCGTGCCGACGGTTCAAGAGCCGCATTGCCGGCTCCCACCCCTCGATCCCTTCCTGAGGAGCAAGAAAATCCGACAGCACGAAGATCACCGCCTTGCGACGAAGCACATTGCCGAGAAACGCCAGCGCAGAGGGAATGTCCGTCGTCCCTGCCGGCTCACGTGCGAGCACCAGCTCTCGCATGATCCTCAAGAGATGCGTTCGACCCGTCGCCGGAGGAATGAACTCGCGCGTCGATCCTGCGAATGTCAACAGGCCGACACGGTCCCGATGCCGCCCCGCGACATACGCCAGCACCGCGGCAAGTTCGGCCGCGACAAAGGCCTTCTCGCGACCGACTGACGCGAACATCCCCGATCCGCTGACATCCAGCGCGAGCATGACCGTCAGTTGCCGCTCTTCAACGAATCGCTTGACAAACGTGCGCCCGGCCCTGGCCGTCACATTCCAGTCGATCGACCGTACATCGTCACCCGGCTCATACTCGCGCACTTCCGCAAACTCGATCCCTGATCCCTTGAAGGCTGAGTGGTAATTCCCCGCGAACAGGTCCGTCACGCGGCGACGCGTACGAAACTGCAACCGGCGAACCTCTCGCATCATCTCTTCGGTCAGAATCGTCATCGTCGCTCGCACCGCCTGTCATCGTTCATACACAAAACCGAGCTGGCCGATCATCCGCAACAGGGCCTTGTCATCCGCCCGGCGCTCCGCCTCGCAAGCCGAACTACGGCACCGGCACATGATCAAAAACCCGCCGCACGACTTGGTCGGGCGTGACGTTTTCTGCAAGCGCCTCGTAGGTCAGAATCACGCGATGACGCAGCACGTCAAGCCCGATGGCTTTGACATCAGACGGAATCACGTATTCCCGCCCGTGGATGAACGCATGCGCCCTCGCCGCCATCGCAAGGGCAATGCTCGCCCGCGGAGAAGCCCCGAACTCGATCATTCGATCGAGGTCAAGCCCGACCTGCGCGGGATCGCGCGTCGCATGGACGACGTCGATGATGTAATCGCGGATTTTCGCATCAAGATAGATCGCGTCGACCGTTCGCCGAGCCTCCTCGATCTCCCTCGGCTCCACCACGGCATCCACGCTCAGCGCGGGGGCGCTCGTCGCCATGCGATCGACGATATCGCGCTCCTCGCTCTTGCTCGGATAGCCCACGCTCAGTTTGAGCATGAAACGGTCAACCTGCGCCTCGGGCAACTGGTACGTCCCCTCCTGCTCGATCGGGTTCTGGGTCGCAAGCACCAGGAACGGCGACTCGAGCGGATACGTCGTATCCCCGATCGTCACGTGCCGCTCCTGCATGCACTCAAGGAGCGCCGACTGCACCTTCGCCGGAGCACGATTGATCTCATCCGCCAGCACGATGTTCGCAAACACCGGCCCCTTCCGCGCCGTGAATGTTCCATCACGCGGGTTGTAAATCAACGTCCCCACAAGGTCCGCTGGCAGAAGATCGGGTGTGAATTGAATACGGCTGAACTTCGCGTGAATCGTCCTTGCAAGGGTGCTCACCGTCAGCGTCTTGGCCAACCCCGGCACACCCTCCAGCAGCACATGCCCCCCGGTCAACAGGCCGATCATCAGCCGCTCGACCATCTCGCGCTGACCCACGACCACACGCTCCACCGACCCGAGAATCGAGCGCACCAGCGAACTCTGCTTCTGCACCTGCTGCGCCAGCTCCCCAGGACTCGGCCGGGCCGTCGCCCCATGTGAAGACTCGGTCATGGTCATGCAGTCAACCTCCTGTCGATCGGTTCAAAGAAACCGCTCAGCATCCCCTGCCCACCACCAGATGGTATTGGTACACCCGACCCGTCGCAGAAGTTGACCGTTTGTCGATCAGATACCGACAACTCCTCGTCTCGGGCCTCTCGACTGACTCCCTGATACGCTTGCCCCTGCCGTTTCGTTCAGGAGTCCGCTTCATGCCCAAATGCCGCCGCTCTGCCGCGCTTGCGCTCCTTGCCACGGTCGCGCATGCCGGTGCTGCTTCCCCAGTCGACACCCCACCGACGCCCGACTCCTCTCCGGTCGTCGATATTTCCGGCGTTCGGTTCTCCATCTTTGGGGCCACCGAGTGGTTCTCCGCGGCCGACTTCTCCGATGTCGCCGGCGACCTCTCCGTTGCTCGATTGGGCGCCGGCCTGAACGTCGAGTTTGGTCTTACCGACCGCCTCGATGCATCTGTCTCCGTAACTCATGAAATCTCGTTCTACGACATACGGGATAACCCCACCCTATCGCCGCTGCTCGATGAATCCACTGGCAGCGACGCCGACCTCTCCACTTCCGAAACCGCTTTCACCGCACGACTCACCTGGAAACTCGACGACCGTTGGAGCATTTTCCTCGGTGGCGGCGGGCGCTTCGCCCTTGAACCCGGTGCCTCCTGGGGCAAGTCCTTCGCCCCTATCGGCCTCGCAGGCGCAACCTACGTGTTCAACGACCGACTCGTCCTCGGGGGCGGCCTGGCAATCGCCGATCAACTCGAAGACTCGGTACTCGTCCTTCCACTCATCATCGTCAACTGGCGTATCACCGACCGACTCACCTTGAGCAACGGTGCCGGCGGGCTGCGTCGCGCTACTTGGCTCCAGCTCTCCTACGCCATAGACGACAACTGGGTCGTCTATTGCGAAGGTGGCTACGCCTTCCGCGACTTCCGTCTCGACAGCGACGGGCCAACCCCGGATGGTGTTTTCCGCGAGCGCCGACTCCCCGTCGGCGTGGGTGTCCTTTTCAACGCTGGGCCAAACATCAAACTCGGCCTCCGGGGCGGCTTCGCCTTCGGGGGCAACATCGAAGTTACGGATTCCAGCGGTTCTCGCCTATTCGATCAGGACCTGGACGGCTCAGCCTACCTCGGGTTCGATGTCAACCTGCGGTTCTGATGCGACCTCAACCAAGGGAATTCACCTGCCGGACCCGCTCACCTCGGGCTGAGGTGCCAGTCCGGGCGCGTCGCGGTGTTACTCCACCGCCTCATATCCCGCAGATCGTTCCATCCGAGCGTTTCAGCGTGCCCATCGAAGGCCCCGATCACGGCCTTGCGGTCGTATCGAAGGTGTACCGAACCGGAATTGAGGATCGGATTGACCGATTTAGGGTCGTACTGATCCTGCCACACTGTCCGAGCAGCATCGGTGAATCTCGGCGCGAGTACCCGGTGAAACCCTAAGACATTCTCGTGATATACGACCGACTGGGCCAGGTCATCCGAAGCTCGCGCGGAAGCAAAGACCACAAGATTGCTCGGATCGCGAGGTTCGTCGATCCGCTCGACCCAGTATCGCCCGAAGATGCGACGAGAAGTTGTCCGAAACGCGCCTGTGTCGTCGTCTCCACCGATGAATCGGGTGTTCATCCCCAGAATCGGGAACAGGCTGTACAGATAGGCAAGATCGGCAAACTGGCCTAAATCGCCCTCGCGACGCATGTCGGCGATCGCATCGCTGTTGAGATAAAGTGCGTTCAGGTGATACCCCATATAGGGGGCGAGGCGCCAGGGATATCGCCGGGCGATCGGCCCGCTCAAGGGGTTTCCCGCATCGTCGAAAACCTTCATGCCTCGGGCGAGCATCTCGTCCGAGGCGTAGCCGATCAGAACCCCGCCGCGATTGTCGTCGGCGTAGGCGATGAATGCGACCATGGCCTGCCGGGCTGCGTTCAACTCGCGGGCCATCCGCGCTGCGTTCCGGGCCGATCCGAGCGCAGGAAGCAGGATCGCGACAAGAATCGAGATGATCGCAATCGAGACAAGCAGTTCGATGAGGGTGAAGGCTCGCGGCATCGTGTTTCTCGGACCTTCTTGAAATCAGTCTGCTCAGATCATCTTACTATATACCAAACAAACTGCAATAAGTTTCCTGAAACTGGAAAATATTTATTGCGAATGAGTCTCAACTGTAGACCGAGTCGCCGCGCGAGTCTATCTTCCGCCACCGGAATCATTCTTGTCTCACAGCAACGAAGGAAGAGATGCCATGCCCACAATTCGCTCGACGACCACTCTCGCCGCGGCAGCATTGGCTGCCTGTGCGTGTGTGTCGCACGCTCAGGTGTTTCAGTTCTCGGCATCGGCTCCGGATGCCGACCGCTGGAACTACCCGTTCGGCACCTCGCCCGGCGTGGAAGAACTTGCTTCGACGTTCGGGGCGACCCTGATCGCAGGCTTCGATGATTACGACGCGCAGTTCATCGTCGCGTGGGAGACCGCGGGCGTGATCGCCTCGGGGCTTGGCGTGCATCGATATCACGTGGAGCGAGCGATTGTGCGAGTCACTGTCGCCAATGACAACGAGTTTGTGTACGACGATACTTTTGATTCCTACCGCACGTTTCTGCCCGAGACCGATGCCCTGTTCACCCCCGACGACGACCCCGGGCGGCCGATTGAACTCTGGGGTGTGGGCTATCGCGGCCCGTTCTCGATCAGCACGTGGTACGAAACCGCACCGTTCGGCGGCCAGCCGGTCATTCCCCCGGCCCAGGATTCGCGCTTCGCCTTCGCGAGTTATGTCGATGAAGTCGGCGTCGATCGCAATGTCAGCCTGCGCGTCCGCGAGCGGTTCGACGCCGACCCTTTCGCCATCGGCACGGCCACGCTGACGCCCGGGTCGCTTGTGCCCGCCGATACTGAGTTCACGTTTGCCATCGACCTCTGCCGCGGCGGGAGCGACCTCTACCTGCGGCGCGGGCTTGATGCGGGCGTGCTGCGTTTCACGGTGGCCTCACTTTCGCCTGCCGACGGCGGCCCGGGGGGCGGCTCCGGCGCATTCCCGCGTTGGTACACGCGCGAGAACCCGATTGCCCAGATTCTCGGATATACCGCGAAGCTTGAACTGACGGTTCGCGTGGGATCGGCGGCGGACATGACGGGATCGTCTGACCCTTTCAGCCCTGATTACGGCGTCCCGGACGGCATCGTGGACGCCGCGGACTTCTTCTATTACCTCGACCTGTTCGTCGCCAATGACCCGAGGGCCGATCTTTCGGGAAGTTCGGACCCGACCTCGGGTGCGTACGGTCGCCCAGATTGCCAGATCGACGCGGCAGACTTTTTCTATTACCTCGACCAGTTTGTCGCGGGGTGATCGCAGCGAGGCGACACGAGCATTGCAGCAGCCATTGCGCCTTGCTTTCAGCATGGCTTGAGGGCCTTCGGTTTGCGTCATGCGGTTGGTGCGGCTTGGGGCTGCCGGAGACTCGTTGCCCTATGACCTTCTCGCGTGGACAAGCAGGTAGTCGGCCGGAGGCGCCAGGCACCTACCAGCAAGTTCCCCACGCCTCGGACGCATCCCACATGGGCAGGGCTTCATACACCCACGCTTGAATAGATGAATGGTATCGCCTCTTCGCTTGACTTCCCAAGGGTCTTCATAGAAGTGGCACGGGTTTGGGCCACATGCCCATGTGTCTGTCGCCATTCATGAAGTAGTTGCAGTTTTATATCACCAAGCAGCAACTCCCGGAGCGGCGATCAGACGAGTATACCACTTCGCACATCAACTCGATTCTGCCATCTTCGAGCAATCGCATCTGATAATCAATGCCATTTCCAGCATCTAACGGTAAGTGAATCGCTGCATTCTGACCTCTAAATGGCTGGCCTAGCAGAATCGAATCGATCGTAAAGGCCCTAGTCGCTAGGCACACTACTGCTCGGCCGATCGCTGCCTCATCTGCATCGTTAATGTGAAGACAAGCGTTCCTGGATCGATCACCAACCGGAAGACCAATCCAGAACGAGGTGTCGGGATCCCGGGCAAGCAACTTTCTGACGACGTTTGCAATCGACTTGATCAGAGGCACCGGAGTTTGAGCAAGACGGTTCCAGAAATCGGGCCGAGAAAGCAATCTCGCGTGGTGTCGTGCAAGTTCAGCTCCAAACATCGTTCCGTAAGAAATTCCAAATGCAGTCAACACCGCCTTGAGCACCTGCTCCCAGCCGACTGCGCCTGTGACGAACTGCAAGATATCATTTGGACCCCCATATCCAATCGTGGTCTGTTCATGTCTCGGAGCCTGCCCAAGATGCTCTTCGACGCATGCGGTCAGTTCTTTCACGCCATCGGGATAGGGGTTGCAGGTGACGACCCAGAACATCGATCCAGGTTGCTCATTCTCCATCTAAATCATCCTTTGCATACTTTGTATGCGTCCTCACCCTCCCCCCGGCCCGGCCGTATCTCCCGCTTCGGTCATGGACATGGGGTCCAGCAGTTTCTGCAATTCTGAGGCGGGAAGCAAGTTCTGTTCGAGGGCAAGTTGGCGGATCGTCTTGCCTTCTTTGAACGCCTGGTAGGCCAAGGCGGCGGACTTGTCGTAGCCGATCACCGGCACAAGGCTGGTGCACATGGCCAACGAACCCTCGATGAGGCCCTGACAGCGGGCTTCATCGGGCTGGAGGCCGTGGGACGGCGGGGTAGAGACGGGCGGGACGCCTGCCCCACTCGGAGATGGGGAAGAAGCCGGGATCGGCCCGGAAAGCAGGTTGTCGGTGAAGACGTGGCACGCGCGGGCTAGCAGGTGGATGGATTCGAGCATCGCCGCCGCCATGACCGGCAGCGCTACGCAGAGGTCGAGAATCGACCCGACCCCACCGAAGTTCGCCGCGGCGATCGTTGCGTCGTTGCCCACCACCTGGCAGCAGACCATGAGCACCGATTCGCAGATGACGGGGTTGACCTTGCCGGGCATGATGCTTGAACCCGGCTGCACGGCGGGCAGTCGAAGTTCACCGATGCCGCACCGCGGGCCGGAGCCCATCCAGCGGATGTCGTTGGCGATTTTGGAAAGGCTGACGGCGATCGTTTTCAGAAGGCCGGAAACCTCGACGAAGGCGTCTTTGGCGTGCTGGGCTTCAAAGTGGTTTTCAGCCTCGCGGAAGGGGAGGCCGGTCTCCTTCGCCAGGAGGTCGGCGACTTTTCGCCCGAAATCTTTGTGCGTGTTGATGCCCGTGCCGACCGCCGTGCCGCCGATGGCGAGTTCGCCGAGTGTTTCGAGCGCGCGATGCAGCCGGTTCTCGGCGTGCCGCATCTGCGAGGCGTATCCGCTGAACTCCTGGCCGAGGCGGATCGGCGTGGCATCTTGCAGGTGCGTGCGCCCGATTTTGACGATGTGATCCCACGCCTGGGCCTTGCCTTCAAGATCCGACGCGATCTTTCGCACCGCGGGGAGAAGGTCATCCCGAATCGCCAGCGCCGCCGCGACGTGCATCGCCGTCGGGAAGGTGTCGTTACTCGACTGGCCCATGTTGACATGGTCGTTGGGGTGCACCCCGCCTTCCTTCAGATAGGCCGCGTCTTTACTCGAACCGATCGGCTTACCCCGTGCCAGGCACACGAGGTTCGCCACCACTTCATTGACATTCATATTTGTGCTTGTGCCTGAACCCGTCTGGAAGATATCGACCGGGAAATGTCGCGCAAGCCCGCCGCGGGTGCTCAGGCCTTCGAGCACCTGCCCGCATGCCGCCGCGATCGCTTCCGCCCGGGCGCGATCAAGCTGCCCGAGTTCGGCGTTGACATGCGCCGCGGCGGCCTTCAGCCGGGCATAGGCCTTGATGACCCCTTCGGGCACGGGTCGGCCGGAGACCGGGAAGTTCAAGACCGCCCGCTGCGTGGAAGCCCCATACAGCACGTCAGCGGGCACTTCCATCTGGCCCATGCTGTCTTTCTCGATGCGATTGGACATGCCATTCACCCTTCTGTTATCAGATCGGATCGGCTCAGTTCAAATCAGGCCGGCAACCCCGCCCAGCCGGCCCTCGGGCGCCACGAATGCCCGAGACGATTCTAGTGACTCCGCCATGGATGCCGGATCGGCCCGCGTCAGGGGATCGGCCGGCAAAGCGGTCTACCCTTCTCTAAGACGCCGGGAACAGGATCGCCTCGAGGCGAGTCTTACCTTGCAGGCGTTCACACTGGATATGCCTTCCGGGAGATGCTGTGATGATCCTTCGACGCAAACTGCTTGTGCTCGCGGCGGGCCTGGTAGCGAGCCTGACCATGCCAAGCCTGGGGCAACCCCGAGGCCAGCAACCTGCGCAGAGTTTTGAAGGCAAGCGCAACCCCAAGTATGTCGAGTGGCACAACCCCAAGTTCGTCACGCTTTCCGCGCGCGTGCATATTCAGAGTTATCAGGAACGCACCATGCCGACTGACCGCATGCCCAGGGTCGACTACTGGGACGTGCAGCAGGCATCGATCGTCTTTCCGGTGCTCCGTGAGACCGGCTCATCTGAAGCGGAAGGACATGCCGACCCGCAAGCCGGGCCAGATGAAGGCGTCACTTCCACACTTTCGTTCGCCGATCGCGAGCAGCCGGTGAGCATGCGTTTCATCGATCAGTTTCCGGTCGGGGCACGCTATGGCCATTGGCGGCTCGGCTCGCAGAACAGCCCGATGCTGCGCGGGCGCGAACTTGAATTGCTCGTGCAGATTCCGATGATCGTCTACCGCACGCGCTATCACGACGAAGCGGCCGAGCAGGTGGATTGGCCGCAAGGCGCCTGGCCGCCCGTCGCCCAGAGCGCATTTCAGCCGATGAGTTATGTTGATCACAGCCCAAGGGAAGGGCCATATGACCTCGGCCCCGTGCGTGCCCTGCTCGCCGAATGGACCGGCAGCACCGACCCCGCCAAATGGCGTCAGCTCAAGCCGGCCGTGCTCGCCAAGTTTCTCGCCGGGAAAGTCGTCGAGCACGTTCAGCTCTCCGGAGATGGCATCGGCCTGAACCACCGAGGCCAGATCGAGAGCGTGATGCTCTCCGATATCGGTCGAGTCGCCGCGACGGGACGAGCATCACCTTTTGAGATGGCATGCCTGCTTGCCGCCGTGTATCGAGAGGCGGGCATTCCTGCTCGAACCGTGATCGGGGTGCGTGCTGGGAGAAGCGACGATCTTGATTTTCTGCGACGCGGCAGCCGCAATCGGGGCGAACTGCACGCGTGGGTCGAATGGTGCCTGTATGACGAACGCGATAAGAGCGTGACGTGGGTTCCGGTTGATCCGGTTGAGATCCGCAAGTCAAGTTCGCGCATGCGTCGAAACTACTGGACCCAGCCGATCCGCTTTTTCGGCACGCATGATCGTCTCGATACGCTCGCACCGATGAGTTTCCATTTTTTCCCGCCGACCACCGTGCAGAGTTACAGTTCGTCAGGCTCACCGGGATTCTGGGGATGGCTTGTCGATCCGGTCACGCCGGAGATCGCGGTGCAGGCTCTGCAATTCTCGGTGGGGAACACGCCCGTCAGGGCCGGCCAGCGTCGAACCCCCCAGCCCCGCTGACATCGCGCCGGCCGGTGCACGCGATGCGCCGCGGTCAAGAGATGCACGGGCGCTATTCGAGCGGAAGCAGCAGGACCGCGCGTATCTGGAGCCTCAGCGGATCGATCCCCGGATTGAGTTCAAGTATTTCGCGCTGGCGTGTCACCGAGCCAAGCTCCCGACGGGCGATCCGCTCGATCGTGTCGCCCGATCGCACAACATACTCCCGAGTTGGCCGTGTGATCGCGGTAGACCCCGTGGCGTCGACGGTGCGCTCCGCCGTCGCCGCACGGGTCGGTGGCGTCGGTTCCGTCAGTGCGGGGGGAGGCGGCGCGAGTTCCGCCCTCGGCGGCCGAGGCAGCGCATGTTCGGCCGAGCCCGATGTGAGCGGGGCGAGGTCTCGATCACCGCCCGGAAGCCACCACCAGTAGATAACGATCCACACCGCCGCCGCGATGCCAACGGACTTGGCTACGAATTCAGGTCGGAACATGGCATCGTCGCTCCGGCGGCGATCATGGCGCTGGGGGTTGCTCGGGCCGTGCGCCCAGGCTTGCGATCAGTTCAGCTTCGTACGCATCATGCTTGCGCGACCACACCAGCGGGGCCGCGACGGCGATCGAGGAATAGGTACCGATGCCCACACCGATCAGAAGGGCGAAGGCAAACGCCCGAACACCTTCACCACCCATGGTGTAGAGGAACAAGGCGGCCAGAAGGGTTGTGCCGCTGGTCATCACCGTTCGGCTGAGCGTCTGATTGATGGACTCATTGATGACTCGACGAGTCGCATAGGGCACCTTGCCGCGATTTTCACGGATGCGGTCATAGACGATGATCGAGTCGTTGAGCGAATACCCGATGATCGTCAGCATCGCGGCGATCATGTTCAGATCGATGCGGAAAGGCATCAACCCGAGTGCTCGTGCGATTCCCTGCGTCGGCTCCCAATCGCAGATGATTTCGGCCAGCGCCAACAGCCCGAGCACCGTGAGACAGTCGTGCAGGAGGCACACGATCGCACCGAACGAATAAGAGATGTTGCCGAAGCGGATCCAGATATAGATCAGGATCAGCATCAGGCTGAGGAAGATCGCAACCATCGCCCGATTCCGGAAGGTCTCGGCAATCGAAGAGCTGAACTTTTCCACGCCCGAAAGCGAACTGGTGCGTTCGAGAGCCGTCGAAGTGATACGCCATTCTTCGTCTGCCACACGCTGCCATTCCTGGCGCTGCGCGGGGTCGGAATAGCCCGCCTTGACATCGCGAATCAGGATCGCCGCGGAGACAACCCGGTTCTGGCGCATTTCCAGCGGAATGATCTGGCGTCCTCGTCCGAGTGTCTCAGGATGTTCGGCCTGGCGAAGCTGCTCAAGCCGCGTGCGAAGTTCCTCGAGCGGCGGAGCGGGCGAAAGGTCTTCAATCAGGAAGACCATGCCGTCAAGATATGCTCCGACATCCATTCGGGTCACCGCGTCGGGCAAGGGCCTGCCGACGACATTGGTCCCCAGTTCTGTCTGCGTGATGGGGAAGACCTGCCGGTCGGAGGAGAACGAAATCGGAGGCTTGGTGTCCAGAAGGTCTTCAAAAGCCTCTTTCAACGAAGTCTGCACAAGATCGCTGTCGGTAATGGTCGTCTTGATGCTGAATCGTTCGGCGACGAAGTTGCCGCGTCCGTCGTTCCGCGGCTCGAGCGCCAGGACCTCAGCCGAACGCAGATCGCGTGCGGCGTCGTTGGTCGGATCGTCGTCCCGCATCACACTGTCAGAGATCCGGTTCAGCCGGTCGAGCACTTCTGCCCGGGTCAGCGCCATGCGGCGGCCCGTTTCCGGATCCGCGCGGAATTCCAGAATGACCTGGGTACCCCCGCGGAACTGCGTATCGAGCATCTTGCTGCCCTGAAAGGCGATCGCATACAACCCCAGGCTGATGTACACCGCGGAGATGCCGACAAACGCCCACCGAAGTTTCATCCAGTCGATCTTCGGCGTCAGGACGCGCTCGATGATCGGCACCACCATCGGCAGCATTTTCGCCTTGCGCCAATGCCCGACATCGAGGCAGAGCGAGAAAATCGTTCGCGTGATCACCAGCGCCGAAAACAGCGTCGCCAGCACGCCGATCCCCAGCGTGATCGCAAAGCCCTTGACTTCCTGCGTGCTCACACCGGGAAGAACCAGCACGATGCACACAATCAGGTTCGTCACGTTGCCGTCAACAATCGACGACAACGCCTTGTTGTACCCGAGTCGAACAGCCTCTTTCAGTTTTGCACCGCGGTTCAGTTCTTCGCGCACTCGCTCATAAATCAGCACGTTCGAGTCAACCGCCATGCCGAAAGTCAGAATCAGCCCCGCAATGCCGGGCATCGTCAGCACGGCCTTGTTCAGCGCCATCGCCCCGACAATGATGATCGCGTTGCACAAAAGGGCGCTCACCGCCACCATGCCGAAGCGGAAGTAGTAGACCAGCATCACGATGCTGATGACCACCAGCGCCATCATGCCCGCGCGAAAGCCCTTGCGCAAATTCTCCTTGCCCAACTGCGGACCGACCGTGCTCTGGCTGATCGGCTCACTCGACAACCTCGCCTGAAGCGACCCCGCCGAAAGCACCCGGACGATGTAATCAATCTCGGCCTTCTGGAATGTTCCTTCGATGATGCCGCTCACGCTGATCTGCGAGTTCAGCCGAGGCGCGGTATACACCTCGTCATCCAGAAGCACCGCCATGCGCCGACCGACATTCGCCCCCGTAAGCCGCCCGAGAAGCTGCGCGCCCACCGAATCCATGCGGAATGCGATTGCCGGCCGACCCCGGTTGTCCGTCGTCGGCGATGAACTCGCCACCGACCAGTCGCCCGCCCCGTCGTCGGTCCGCGTCAGGCGATACCCGGGCAGATCCCACGCCAGCATCCAGAACTCGCCGTCATACTCCTCGACCACATACCCGCCGTCGGGCATGGTGGCGAAGTACGAAGCCGCATCAGATGGGATGCCCCGCTCAGGGTCGCCGAAAATGCGGCGGAATGTCTGAAGACTGTCGTACCAGCTCTCGATCTTGTTGATCTTGAACCAACGCGCATCAGGCGCGGAGGCCCGCCGCGGCCCGAGTTCACGCAGCTTCTCTCGCAGTTCATCCGCGTCCGGATGCGCGCCCTCGCCGCGTGCGTCCACGGTGATCCGGAAACTCAGGATGCCCGCGTTTCGAATCTGCCGAATCAGGTCCGAAGGGTCATCCAGACTCTTGCGTCCGCGCTGATACGCGAGATAGGCCTGCTCGGCCTTATCGATCCCTTCCACTGATGCGGGATACGCCTGCCGAAGCCGCGCCATGGACTGCTCGCGCGGGCTGGGAATCTCGACTCGACGATTCGCCACGTTGTCCCAGAGCGTCAGTTTCTCGCCCGATCGGGCAAGGGCCTGCCGCAACTCGTCTTCCGAAGGGGCATGCCCGCGCAGGTTCTGAAGCGATTCGGCAAAAGCCCGACGAGCCTGAAACGCCGCCGCGACAAGTTCCGCCCGCTCCTCCGGCGCGGCAGTGTCATCATCTTCAAGGAGGAAGAGCGCTCGATCGAGGCTCCAGTACCGGTCGTGCGCCTCAGCGCATGCAACCAGTCGCGCCCTCAGGTCGGCATTCCCCCCCGCGATCTCCTCAATCCGCTGGAATCGCTCCTCAGCCGACGCCCGCAGCATCGATTCCAGTTCCATCGGATCCACGGCTTCTGCCGCCACCGCCCGAACTGCCTGGTCAAAACTGTCTCGAAGCGCCTTGACCCTGTCGTCGGGCAGCGGCATCGTGATCTCGAGCCGGTTCTGCGCCTGCGCGGTAATCGAAATCTCGTACAGCCCGTTCGGGTCTAGTCGCTGCTTGAGCACGTCGATCGTGCGTGCCTGCACCGTCGCGGCGTCTTCGCCGGGGGCGATATCCAGCTCGTACACGAGCGTCGCGCCGCCGCGAAGATCCTTCCCGAGCCGGATGCTCTGGTCGGGCGGATAAATCGCCTGCCCGAAGAACAGAAGAACGATCACGATGAAAATGAGCGTGCGAAACGATCGATGCATCGGGAAGTTCGCTCCAACCAAGCCGACCGTTTCGGGCGGTCGAACGGGAACGTCAAGCGTAGGTTCGTCCGGTCACCCGGCGCAATGCCCCTCCGCGGAATCGAGGCCGAAGAGCCGCACAACCGGCCTTCACATCCCCTTCCGAGCAACCCAGACTCACACCCGGGCCAACGCCTCGGGCTTGACCTCAGCCGGAGTTTCTTCCGCGCCGCCGTCACGGGCCTTCTTCAAAACCTGCTGCACCGCGCTCTTTACAAACCGAATCTTCGCCTTGCTCACGTCATCGACCTGGATCACCACCTCATGATCGCGAACCTCCACGATCGTCCCGATGATCCCGCCGACTGTCTGCACCCGGTCGTGACGCGCCAGGTTTGAGAGCAAGGCCTGCTGCTTCCGGCGCTGCTTCCGACCTGCCATGCTCATGAAAAACAGCATCACAATGAGCACAATGATCATCGGCAGAAACAGATCGAACCCACCCCCCCGCTGCCCGCCACCGCTGGTGGTGTCTGTCGGCGGCGGGGCGCTTCCTTCCTGGGTTCCCCGCTGAGCCAGTGTCAGATATGCAGGATAAAACGGGTCGTGAGTCATGCTCGGTCCTTCGATG
Source organism: Phycisphaeraceae bacterium (assembly GCA_019636695.1). Lineage (GTDB taxonomy): Bacteria > Planctomycetota > Phycisphaerae > Phycisphaerales > UBA1924 > JADLCM01. The sequence continues at coordinate 1,014,682 of JAHBXD010000001.1, read as the reverse complement.
CCGACACCCCGGCTCATCGTGCCTGATGCGCCTCAGAGTGAATCCGGCGAATGACCACAAGCCTAGGAGCCGTCTCCGCCGGTTTCGCCTTCGGCCCGGGGTTCCCCCAGCCCACCCAGTACCGGCCACCGTCTCGCCAACCCGTCCCAGTCGTCCGTCAAGATCGTCTCCCGAATTTCCCCCATCAGCCTCTGATAGTGATGCAGATTGTGGAGCGTCACCAGAATCGGCCCCAGCATCTCTTCGGCCATGAAAAGGTGACGGATATACCCCCGAGACATCGCCGCCTCACCGGGGGTCAGCCATCCATGAGCCGCCGGGCAACACGCCGGACAATCGCACCCCTCCTCGATCGGACGAGGATCGACCGTATGAGCGGCATTGCGCAGCCGAAGCGGACCTGTCTGCGTAAAGGCGTAGGCATTTCTTCCATTCCTCGTCGGAAGAACACAGTCAAACATGTCTACCCCTGCCCGAACCGCCTCGACAATGTCACGCTCATACCCGACGCCCATGAGGTACCTGGGCTTGCCTTCAGGCAAGAGCGGTGCCGTCTGCCGCACAACCTCCACGATCTGCGCATGAGGCTCACCGACGGCGACACCGCCGATGGCATATCCGGGCAGATCGACTTGGCAGATCCGCTCGGCCGACCACCGCCGCGCATCGCGGTCTGTCCCCCCCTGCACGATCCCGAAAAGCGCTTGATCTGACCGGGTGTGCGCGGCTTTGCATCGCTCAAGCCATCGAACCGTTCGCTCATTGGCCAGTTGCAGACGCTGAGCATGGTCATACTGCTTTCGTCGAGGTGTATCTCGCACAACGGCGTGCTTCAACCGGGCCTGGTTCGGCCGAACCTCGTCCGGATCGATCGACGGCGGACAATCATCAAAAGCCATGATGATGTCCGCACCGAGCGCCTGCTGCACCTCGATCGAACGCTCCGGCGTCATGCGAATCGACGATCCGTCCACGATCGATCGAAACGTCACGCCGTCATCATCCACAGCGTTGATGTCCGCCAGTGAATACGCCTGATATCCTCCCGAATCGGTCAGAATCGGCCCATCCCACCCCATGAATGCATGCACCCCGCCGAGCGCCGCAACCTGCAAAGGCCCCGGTCGCAGCAGCAGGTGATACGTGTTGTTCAACAGAATCTGCGCCCCTGATGCACGCACCTGCGGCGGCAGAATGCCCTTGACCGTTCCCTTCGTCCCCACGGGCATGAACGCCGGTGTATCAAAAGCCCCATGCGGGGTTGACACGCGGCCGAGTCGCGCTGAAGTCCGGGCCGACCGAGAACGAATCTCAAATTGAAGCGCCGTCACCCGCGCTCCCCCTCACGGCGCCGCTCGGTCTCTTCCCGCAGAATCCGTCGTTCCTGCGCGCTCAGGCTCTCCAGCGACGAAGATCGCACTTTATCCAGAATGCGATCGATCTCCGAACTTGAGGCCCGCGGCGCCTTTTTCCGCCTTCCCCCGGGCGGCTTGGCGCGGGAATCGCCTGTGACGTCAAAAAAATCACGCAGGAGATGCGGCCGACGGATGAAATACGCCCCTGCGAGCGCGCCGCCCACGTGCGCGGCATCGCCGCCGGCGTTGGCCCCCCCCATCACCAAGTTCAACACGGCAATGCCGACATAGCCGTAGGCCAGATACATCAATCGCACCGGCATCGGCGGAAACAGCAGGTATACGACCTCGCGCGGCGCAAGATACGCGCAGGCCATGATCACCCCGAAAACCCCGGCCGAGGCGCCCACCAGCGGCACGTGCGTGTCGTTGATCAGCACCCCGGGAAGTCGAACCCCCATCACGCCCCCAACGAAGTTCAGCGCAAGATACATCAACCCACCGAAAATCCCGCAGACGAGATAAAACGCCAGATAGCGCTTGCGCCCAAGCCCGCGCTCGACCATCCCTCCGAAAATCCAAAGCCCGAACATGTTCATGAAAAGGTGAATCCAGTTCGCGTGCAGGAACTGGAACGTCACCAGCCGCCACACTTCCAGCCGCTGAAAACCGACCGCCGTGCTGAAGTGTCCATACGCGGTCAGCGGGTCCATCACCACATACTGCGCGATCCCGACCTGTTGCGGCGGCGTCAGCGTCGTGTCAATCAGCGGACGAAAAAGCGGATACCCGACTTGCCGCACCTGCCCCGGCGCGGCCACGCTCCTGAACGAAGGGTCGAGCCAGTATTCCCCCGCCCCACCCACGATGCCGATCTGCTTCGCCTCGCCGACGACCTGAAGCGAATGCAGCACCGGCACACCGTTCTGCGCGAAGACCTTCCCGAGCACAAAGATCACGATGCAGATGATCATGATCCAGGTGTTCACGCTCAGCGGCCCGGCCGTACCGACTCCCGCCGGTCGCCCAGGACGCCCCGTCTGCCCGCCCCCACGGTAATACTCGCGATCGGCCAAACCCATCCTGGGCGCCTCCTGCCGCAACGCTGACGCCGACCAACGGCGAAACGCGCTCCGTGAGTCTAGGGATTCGTCGGATCCTTCGATGCCTGACGCAGCGTCGCTTTTTCCTTCCGGGTCAGGCTATGCAGCCCATGCTTGCTGATCTTCTCCAGAATCCGGTCCACCTCGGCACGGCGTGCCGCCTCACGGGCAACGTCACGCTCCTGCCGCGGGTCGTCCCGCGGCTCGGTGGGCGCCCGCCACGGCTCATACCCCGAGTCGCCGAAAAACCGAAGGCGCATCCGCTCCAGCCAGCAGGCAAAGCCCCCCAGCAGACCGATGGCAAAGAGCAGCGTGTGCCGCGTGACCAGCCCGAAGACGACCAGCACGATCGCCGACACCAGCCCGACCGTGACGGTAATTTCCATGGCTCTCGCGTGGCTCATGTTCCGCCAAAGCAGCGCATGCAGCAGCCGCCCACCGTCCATCGGGTACATCGGCACGAGGACATTGAACGCAAAGAGCACGATATTCATGAAATGCGCTGACCACAGCACCGTCAGCCAATACGGCTGCGAACCGCCCGGCGTACGCACTTCCGATATCAAGACCAACGAATACTCGAACGGGTTGAAAAACACAGCGCCCCAGTTCGAAGTCGCCAGCAGCACCCCCCCGGCGAACACCGGGAACAACAGCACATGCACAAGCGGACCGCCCGCCGTCGTCCAGAAGTGCGCCTTCCAGTGATCCGGGGGTACACACGTCGCCAGCCCCCCCAGCGGCCACATCAAGATATCCGTCGCCTCACCCCCCGCTCGACGGCACACCAGGCAATGCCCGTATTCATGCAGCAGCACCAGCCCGAAGAGCACCGTCATCGCCGCCAGCATGTAGGCCGCTCCCACGGCCTCACGCCCCGCGGACGAAATAATCAACTGTGCGGCGATGTAGATAATGAACACGATATGGACACGAACGCGGATCCCCCACGCGGTGTACAGCGTGACCGCCCATTCCAGCGGGTTTTGCCCGTCGCCGAAGATGCGCCGCAGCACCGACCCGCGATCTCGACCGCCGTGCCTCACGGTCATGCGCCTCCCGGTTCCACCGCAATCATCCCGCGCCGAAGCGCTTCGAGCAGCGTCAGCATCGACTTCCCGTCGCGCAGTTCGCCGTTCTCGATCGCCCGAATCGCCTCATGCGGTGACAGCACCTCCACCCGGATCTCTTCGTCCGCCTCCAGCCGCTGGCCGACTTCGCGCAGCCCGCTTGCCGCGTAAGCCCACATCAACTCATCGGTCATGCCCGGCGTGGTGTAGAACCGGCACAGTGGCTCGATCGTTGCACACGAATAGCCCGTCTCCTCCTCCAACTCACGCCTCGCGCACGCCACCGGGTCTTCCCCGGGTTCGAGCGTCCCCGCCGGAAGCTCCAGAAGCTCCGCATCGACGGCCACCCGCTTGTTGCGCACAAACACAAGCCCCGATTCCAGGATCGGCAGAATGACCACCGCCCCCGGATGCCGAATCACCTGCCGCGCTCGCTCCACGCCGTCCGCACCCACCACCAGCCGCTCTTCGACGGAAAACTTGGCACACGCAAGCAGTGTGCGGCGGCGATCGTCTTGCGTGTTCGGGCCTTCGGCCATGCTCGGCATCGTATCGCCGTGCGACACCCACGCGGCTGACGATCCGGTTCAGAAGATCCTTCCGCCAAAAAAGACAGAGGTGCGGCACTTGTCCGCACCTCTGTCGATGAGCAAGCAGATTCGAGCGCAACTCAGTTGCGACGGCGACGCGACAGGCCGCCCAACGCTGCCAGCCCGGCCAGGGCGACAGCGCCCGGAGCAGGCACAGGACCGGCGATGGTGAACAAGCCGGAGACGCGGAGAGCGCTGCCGGCCGAGAACGTCGTCGCGACAAGCGTGTACTCCTGGCCTGCCGTCAGCCCGAGGAACATGTCGGCGCTGTTCGGATCGCCGAGGCCGCCGATGTCATCTATGCCGATCAGGTTCACGAGCGGAGCATTCGGGTCGAACGCACCCTGGTACACAAGCAGGTACCCGTCGAAGGGCGGGGAGATGTGCATCGCAAGGTGATGCGCGCCGGAGACAAGCGGTGTGAACGACATCGCGTCATACGTGTAACCGCCGCCAGCGCCTGTGGTCGTCGTCGTGAGGGACGTCGGACGGGCGGGCATGCTGAGGCCCGACGCGGCGGAGTCAAACGCGACAGGAGCGATCACGTCCGTGAGGAAGTGAATCTGCGCATTGGCCAGCGATGCCTGGCTGCCGGCGAAGCTCTGGCGAAGCCCGAGCGTGAACATCCCGCCGAGATCCGAACTCGCGGCGTTGGCCAGCATGGTGTTATACCCATAGCCGACAGGGTTGGTGACGTTGTTGACCCACGTCGTATTGGTGGGGTCCGTGAAGGTGAACGGCGAACCGTTGTTCACGCCGCCGTGAATGCGCTCCAACGGACCGAGAACGTCGGTCACGCCGTCAAGACGCACGCGGAACTCGTTCGACCACGGATCACCGCCGGCGGCCGTCCAGTCTCCGGTCACATAAAACGCACGCGCGCGACCCGAAGCCCCCGTCGTGTCGATGCTGAAGGACGACACAGTGTTCGTGATGGGATTCGGAACCGCAAAGCTGAACGAATACACGTCCGCGCTCGCCGCGGACCCGGCTGCGGCAAGCACCGCAGCGGCAACCAATGTGCTCTTCTTCATGCCTCTATCTCCTACTCTCTCTCTCTGAAACACACTCGCGGCAGGCTTTCACACGGTCACTGCACTGATGGCCCACGAGGCCGCAGTTGCGCTGCAGCGAAAAACACACACCAAGATGTAAAGATGGACTGTCCGCGAATGCGAAAGGCCTCATCTCTCGTGCCACCCCTGACGCATGTACCGGCGTACACACAGGTTGACCCTGCATGGCGAACCAGCACGAACCGCAGAATCCCGGGTGGCTCTCCTCAACTACACCGTGAGTTTGCGGCCATGGATTGCCCTTGTCAAGCACAATCGACCTGAAAGCTCTCGATTCGTCCTAAGGAGAACACCGTATCATGCCCTCCTCCATGCTCGCCGCGCAAAAAAATGTATGGTTTTCTGCCTTGTTTTCACTTACAACCAGCCTTCGACCCAGGATTTCACCTAGCGGGAATTCACAGGCAACTTGCGTCCGATAAATTATGCACCCCATGCACTGAGGCAAAACCCGCATGACAATGCAGGGTTTGCCCTCGAATCATGCATTCCCGCGCAAACCATGACCTTGCAACAGCTTGCATTCTACCACTCTGGATTCGATCCCAGGTGATTCCCCCCCAACGTCGGATGGACGCCCCGACCTAGACCCACTTCAAAACCCTCGGATGAAAATACCCTGATATTTTCCAAAATACATCTTGCATCTACTTTCAAATACCGTACGATAACCTTTTGCATGCCGCACAAGTGTTCCACATCCGCTATCGCACCCGACCAAAGACACCAAATCTCGGAGCAGACACCATGTCATGCAACACCATCCGCAGCGCCACCGCCGCCGAACCGCTCGGCCCATACCCCCACGCCCGCCGTGTGGGCAACATGCTCTTCCTTTCGGGCATCGGCCCTCGCCTGAAAGGCTCCAAAGACATCCCTGGCGCTGTGGTCGATGCGCAAGGGACACTCCTCGATTACGACATCGAGGCCGAGATGCGGTCCTGCTTCGAGAACATCCGTACCGTGCTCGCCGACGCCGGCAGTTCCTGGGATCACATCGTCGATGTCACGAGTTTCCTCACCGACATGAAACGCGATTGGAAAACCTACAACCGCGTGTACGCCGAGTTCTTCCCCCCTGGCCCAAACCAACCCTGCCGCACCACGGTCGAAGTCTCCGCGCTTCCCACCGGCGGCAACACACCGATCCATTTCGAAATCAAGGTCATCGCTACAGTCCCCTGAATGGCCCGGAGCCGGACGATCCCATTCCCGATGCGCCGATACCAGCGTTTCAATCACCTGCTACTTCTTCTCGTTCTGTGCATCGCCTGTGCGGTGCCAGGGTGCGTGACCCCGGCGCTCCCGCCGCTGCTGCTTCCGCTGGCTCGACACGAAGTCGATCCCCTCGATTTCCCGCGCGCCCACGAGTTGCTCAGTGGGTTCGACGCCCCCGGCGATCACCCCATCCCCCGCCCTGGCGATGAAATTCTGTTCGGCATCGCGATCGAAACCCCGGGCGAGAGCGGCCACTGGTACCTGCATATCACCCTCCTCCCCCCCGAAGTGCCGGAGCAGACCTGGGTTCAGCCTGTCATGTTTGGGCGCACGCGCCGCCAGATCACCCTCGAAAGCCCCCTGGCGACCATTCATGCGACTCTGAGAGATGCCGACCTTCATGTCATTTATGAAGGCACGACATCCGTCCCGGAGATGTTCTTCTCTCACGGTCTCATGCTCACGCTCGACGATACCCCGATCCCGCCCGACGATATCGAAGCCCTGACCGCCCAGGCATGGGCCTACATGGGAATCGCGGCGTTCGCACAGGCCCTGGGCCGATTCGAGGCTTTCGAGCGGCTGATCTGGAAGGTCGTCGATCGCCCCCCGGCGTGGGCGCTGCTCACCGGGGTCACGCTCACGCTCGAGTTTGACGAACCCTCCCCCACGACGCTCGATCACCCCGCGCTCGCCGCGGCAGGTACGGACGAGGCCGTGCAGGTGCCGATGGCGCTCATCATGAACCGGCGAACCGCCCTGCGCCTGAGTGTGCTGGCCGGGCCGGCTGTGCCCCCTGTGAGCCTGAGCGCGGGAACGCTGTCGATCGAGGGAGAAAACCCCCGTCGTGCCGAGGCCCGGGTGCGAGCCAAACTGCTGGCGGCCCGTCGCGGACCCTTGCTGCCTTGACGCACGGCGGGCGCGGTTGCGGTACACTTCGGCCCGACCTGGGCGGAGCCCAGCGCGAGAACGGATTTCGCGTCATCGGAATGGAGGCATGCAATCATGCAAGGCGGTCGAGATAGAGCGTTCAGAAACGCACTGCGCGCGGTCGTGATCCTCGTCGGCCTGGGCACGCTGGTGCTCGGCGGCTGCTCGCAGGGCACAAAGCAAAAGTACAACCTCGCGATTGAAGAGAACCAGGAGTTGCGTCGCCGCGTCGCGGCATTGCAGACGGCCAAGGACGCGACCGATGCCCAGAATGCTGAACTCATCCGTGCGATGGAGGAGATGCAGGCGGAACTCGCCCGAGGCACACCGGCGCCGGGCGCGACCAGCGGGTTCAATCAGCCGTTGTTGGGCAGCGACCTTGCCGGGGTGACTGTCGGCACCCGCGGACAAGACCTTGTCATCGCCGTCGCGGGTGATGTGCTGTTCGATTCTGGCAAAGCCACGATCAAAACCTCTGCGCAGCGAACGCTCGACCGCGTGGCCGATGTGCTCAAGTCGCGTTACCCATCTCATGAAATCCGCGTCGAGGGGTATACCGACAGCGATCCCATCCGCAAGAGCGGCTGGAAGAGCAACGAACATCTTTCCTTCGAACGCGCGATCTCCGTTGAGCAATATCTCGTGAGCAAGGGCATTCCCAACGATCGGATCTACTCCGCGGCATTCGGCCCCGCCCGCCCTCGAGCCACCAAGCAGGAAAGCCGACGCGTCGAGATCGTCGTGCTCGGACCGACGCGCTGAGCAGGTGATCGGCCTCGGGATCGCCTGTTGCGAGTCAACGTCTATCGAGTTTGTGTGCGTCACACCGCATCGAAACGTCAGAGCCACTCGCCATCAACCCATACGAAAACCTCCAAGGGGGCAGGCGCAAAGCGCCGGCCCCTCTTTCATTTTGCAGTCTGCATTGATGGCGTATGTCGAGTGTGCAGCCCGGCCGCGTCGCATCGCGGCACCTTGGGTCATCGCTGATCGGCCGACCGCAGCAACTCGTAGATCTCTTCGGGCGTCTCGGCCTCATAGATCTTGCGGCGGAAGTCTTCGAGCGTCATGAGGCGGCTGACGCGAGCCAGAGCCTGTATGTGCTCGCTCGTGCGATCGGGCGGGCTGGCGAGCAACACGATCAGCCGCACCGGCTGCGAGTCGATCGCTTCGAAGTCCATCGGTGTGCTCGGCTTGCCGATGGCCATCGCGAGACTGACAATCCCCGGACACTTGCCGTGGGGGATCGCCAGGCCATGACCGATGCCGGTTGTTCGCGTCTGCTCACGCGTCCAGACCGCGTCTTTCAGCGCGCCGGGATTCGTCACCTTTCCTGCGACGGCCAGCAGATCGACAAGTTCGTCGATCGCTGCCCGCTTCGTCTCGGCCGCCAAGGGCGCCCGGATGCAGTCGATGCTGAGAATGTCCAACAGGTTCATCGAGGTACATACTCCGGCACTACGCCCGATGCGACCGCCCGGGACCAAGCGAGCGAGGAGTGTATCCCCCTTTCCGTCCGCCGTGCACCGCCCGGACGTTGGACACCCCCTCCCGGCTTGTCCTAGCCTTTCCGCGCTCGGCGAAGCATGTCTGCATCGCCCCCGGCCAGGAAAGGACGGACCCCCATGCCCATTCGCATCGGTATCAACGGATTCGGACGCATCGGCCGCCTCGTGTATCGCATCGCGGCCGAAGATCCGAATCTCGAAATCGTCGCCGTCAACGACCTCGTTCCCGCCGACAACCTTGCCTATCTCCTCAAGTACGACACGATGCACGGCCGCTTCAGGCTCAACGGCAAGCTCGCCGAAGTCAGCGCAACGGAGACCTCGTTCACCGTCAACGCGCGGACAACCAAGACCACCGCCGAAAAAGACCCCGCACGTCTTCCGTGGAAAGACCTCGGCGTTCACTACGTGCTCGAATCGACAGGACTCTTCACCGATTTCGAGAAAGCGTCGCTGCATGTCGCCGCGGGCGCCAAGCGTGTCATCATCAGCGCACCGACCAAGAGCGAACCCGCCCAGGTGCCCACGCTCTGCTACAAGGTCAACCACGAGCAATACGACCCTTCTCGCCACACCGTCATCAGCAACGCAAGCTGCACGACCAACTGCCTGGCCCCCATCGCAAAGGTCATCGAAGACAACTTCGGTCTTGCCGAGGGTCTGATGACCACCGTGCATGCCGCCACCGCCACCCAGCCCACACAAGACGGGCCGAGCAAGAAAGACTGGCGCGGCGGGCGCAACGCCTATCAGAACATCATCCCGGCGAGTACCGGCGCCGCCAAAGCCGTCACGCTTTGCCTGCCCTCGCTCAAGGGCAAACTCACGGGCATGTCTTTCCGCGTGCCGACTGCCGATGTCTCCGCGGTCGATCTCACCTTCCGCACTTCCAAGCCCACTTCTCTGGCCCAGATCAACGCCGCGATGAAGGCCGCGGCGGAAGGCTCGATGCGGGGCGTGCTGGCGTATACCGAGGAGGAAGTCGTTTCCAGCGACTTCATCGGCGACCGTCATAGTTCCGTCTACGATGCCAAAGCGGGCATCGAACTCAACGCGCAGTTCTTCAAGATCGTGTCGTGGTACGACAACGAGGCCGGCTATGCCGCCCGCTGCGTGGACATGATCCGCATGCTCGCCGCCAAAGACGGCATTGCCTGAGCATGTGTCTTTCGGGATATACGAAGAACGCCTCGGTCGCGATGACCGGGGCGTTCTGTTTTCCGGCGGTCAGACCCTTCAACCGCCCCGCGGCGGAGGACGATCCTGCCCTCTGCCGCGCGCCGGCGGGTTCGGTTCCATCCGCTCGAGTTGTTCGTCAAGCAGGCGATCGCGATTCACGCGGCGTTCTTCGAGTTCACGCTCGAGTTGCGCCATGCGCTCTTTCAGACGATCCAGTTCGAGTTGTTGTGCTCGCGAGCGGGCATCGAACATCTCGGCAAGGTTCGCCCGCACCCGCCGACGCAGTTCGGCCTGCCGGCCGACATCACCTTGCTCAAAGGCCTCACGCCAATCTCGCGAGAGAAATACAAAATCCAGAGATGCCCGGAACTCACTCAGCCTGATTCGGGCCATTGCCGGATCGCGTTCACGAAGTTCCTGAAGCTCGCGCACCCTCGGGGCCACGCGCATCACCAGCCGATCCATCTCGTTGGGTGATGCGGTTTCCGCGGCCTGCAAACGTTGGTACAACTCGGGAAAATCCCGCGCGATCATGCCGAGAACCTGCCGCCGCTCTTCCGGAGTCAGTGCCGCCGGTCGGCCGGGCGCAAGGCGTTCACGCGGTTCGCCGGCCTCGGGGCGCTCGCCCCCCTCGTGCCGAGGAGGCTGGAGTATCGGCCCCCCCTGCGGCCCCATACCCCGCAGAGGCTCATCTTCGCGGAGCACATCGAGCACCTCGCGTACCGATGCCCCATCTTCCAGCCTTGCAAGGGCTTCGATCAGGTTCACTTCGCGCGTTCGAAGTGTCTCCATTTCGCCGCGTGTCGCTTCGAGTCTCTGCCGAATCCGCTGCTTCATGCGTTCCGGAGTCAGCTCACGCGCCGGCGCAACCTCCGGCGGTGCGGGCCGCTCGGGCGGACGCTCACCCTGCGCCCCTGCGCCCGTCGCGCACAGGCTGCCGACGATGACCGCGAGCAAGCCGATCACGCGCCCACGCAATGCGCCTGAACGGTCGCGTTTCGGCGCTGCGCCGAAACTCCTCGCGATGTCCGTGCCGGGGCGCATTACAGGTCCTCCGAAAAGTCGTTGCCGATCCAGTCCGAATCCACGTTGTCGCCGATCATGGCGGCCTGGGCGAAGAGCAGATCAAACTCCTGCTGATACGGATCGATCGTCATTTCCAGCCAGCGATCAAGATCGTCGGCAAGCGCCACAAGTTGCATGCCGGCCCCGTCGTCAGGCGTCAATGAAGGCGAAGGCCGCGAGCCGAACCACAACATGCCCGCACCGGCAAAGAGCGCCAGGGCCGCAGCCATGGACCACGAAGCCCGGCGGCGCACAGTCCGATGATCGTTCATCCTGAGTCCGAACGGCCCTGCATCGCGTGTGCCCGCGGCGCCGCCGTGCGCGATCCGGCCCGCGGTCAACAGGGAGATCCGGTCTTCAAACCCCGGCGAAACCGCCTCCCGATCAATCTGCGCCATCGCCTCCAGCGAGCGATCAATCGCCTGCACATCGTTCGGAATGTCTTCTTGCCTACTCATGCGTACCTGCCTTCGTCTGATGCGTCCGTCTCCGCGCTCTCTTCAGTCCCCTCGAGCATGCCCTTGAGTTTTCGAAGCGTTCGGTGATGTCTGGCAAGCACGGTCCCGAGCGGTTCTTCGAGAAGATCGGCGATCTGTTTGAAACTCAATCCTGCGTGATGCCGCAGATGGATCATTTCCTGCTCCGAATCACCCAGTCGGGCGATGGCCCGCCGCAACTCCGCCGTGCCGGTGCTCCCGGCCCCGCTTTCATTCTCCCTGGCCCTGCCTTCCATCCTTTCGAAGAGTTCCGGTCCGGCGGGAGCCGCTTGTCGCGACGATCGGCGGACCTCATCGCGAACGCGGTTCATCGCCACCCGAAACAGCCAGCTCTCGAATCGCCCTTGCTCCGTATACGCGCCATTGCAGAGCTTCACCGCCACCGTTGCAAAGACTGACTGCGTGATCTCTTCCGCTGATTCCGCACTCCTGAGCCGACTCCATGCCATCGCAAAGATTCGCCTGGCATACTGATCGACCAACCCGCGCCAGGCTTGCTGATCGCCCGACGCCGCCAGAGAAAGCCACTGCGCGACCTTCGCGTCATCCGCCTGTCCATGGTCGTCATGACGCTTCAAGGCCAACCTCATGTACTCCACGCTCAACGTGCGGCCATCCCGGATATTGCCCGACCTACCCTTGCAAATGGCCGAACTGCACTATCGGGTCGTCGCAATCATTCCAAACCCGGAACTTGCCGATCGATACGCCCAGTGGCTCATTCGCGGCCACCTTCAGGATGTCTGTAACGCCGGGGCAACCTCTGCCGCGGCGGTTCGCGTACGACCTGCCGACCCGAGTGCCCCGATCCGGATTGAAAGCCATTACACGTTCCCCAGCCTTGCCCATTTCGACGAATACGAGCGCCTGCACGCCCCGGCGCTGCGACAGGAGGGTCTTGCGGCGTTCGGCCCTGAAACGGGCATCAGGTTCGAACGCACAACCGGGGAAACCCTGTGCCATGTTTTGCAGTCGTAGCCCGCGATTCCAGATCGCGTGTCGCGCGAGCGGTCACGCGTGGCGGCGCCTCGAACCAATGAAAACCCCGGCGATCCCGCAAACACCCGCCCAACGTACACTTCGTCAAGGTACCCCGTAGAACCCCCCAACCTTCCTGGAACGCCCATCGCGTGGACAACACCACCGACGAGCAACTCTTCGAGCAGTATCGCCGCGGCAGGGCCGAGGCTCTGCGGACGATCATCGAACGGTATAAAGACGATCTGTTCCGATTTCTTTATCGCCTTCTCGGAGATCGAGCCGCTGCGGAGGACGTTTTTCAGGAAGCGTTTCTCCAGATTCACCTCTCGGCCGACACTTTCGACGCGAGTCGTCGTTTTCGGCCGTGGCTTTTTACTATCGCGGCGAACAAGGGGCGCGACTACCTCCGTAGGAAGGGAAGGCGTCAGGCGATGGAGCTTTCGGCGCCCATCGGTGGGGAAACCGGTGCCGATAACCGGGGCGCTTCGTACGTCGATCTGATGCAGATCGATGTCCCGCCGCCGGATGCCGCGATGGATCGCGAGGAGCGTGAGCGCATGGTGCAGAAAGCGCTCGCGGGAATGTCGCCGACTCTTCGGGAGGTGCTGCTCTTGGCGTATTTCCAGCGATTGAGTTATGCCCAGATCGCGGAAGACTTGGAAATTCCTTTGGGCACGGTCAAATCGCGTCTTCATTCCGCCGTGGCCTCATTCGCCAAGAACTGGCAAACGGTTGTTTCAGATCAGTCCCGATCTCATGACTCTGACTCTCTCGACTCCGGCAAGTAATCGTCGAAACCTATCGGAGGCCAGCACGCCGTGAATCTGCCCGGTCGCCCACAAGTCGCGGAAAGCTCCACGTTAACCTCGGCCGACATGGCCGCGCTGGACGCTTGGATTGCCCGCAGATCCGGAGACCCCCGCATCGCGCCTGAAGCCGTGAGTTCCCGAGTGGATCATGTTGCGCGAATGCTCGATCTGCTCGACGCTTCAGGCATTCATCCCGATGCCGCACTAGCCGACCTGACCTTCGTCAGGACCATGCGAACCGCTTCAGAGCCTTCGCTTACCGACCTCGATGCCGAAGCCCTCGACGCGCTCGCCCTCTCCGGCTATCAACCCGGCAAAACCCACGGTTCCATTCGGCCGCGGGCTGACAAAATTTCGCGCCTGTTGACGCTCACGATTGAGTCCGGCCCATCTCCCTCGTCAGATCTCGTCGATCAAACGCTCGCGAAGGTCGAGCAGGCCGCTCGTGATGAATCGGCACGACTGCGCATTGAGACAGCACGCGCTGCTCGGTTCCCCAAGCTTCGGATCGCCGACCTGGTTTCTGTCGCGGCGGTGCTTTTGATCGGCGTCTCGGTGCTTTGGCCCGTGATGAGTTCCGCACGTGAGCATGCTCGGGTCGCGACCTGCCAGGCGAGCCTGCTCGGGGCTTCGCTGGGGTTTACCGCCTACGCAGGATCGAACCGCGACCACTTGCCGGTGATCACGCGCGGCTTCGGCGGCGGCCCGTGGTGGGATGTCGGCCACCCGACGCGCTCGAACTCGGCCAATGTTTTCACCCTCGCACGTGAGCGATATCTGGATCTCTCTTCACTTGCATGCCCAGGAAACCCCTTGGCACCGACCGCACTTTCTGATTTTCGACAGCATGACTGGCGTGCGCTTGATGAGATCTCGTACAGTTATCGGATTATGTTTGGACCTTCGCGTCCATTCTGGAGTTCCGCATCTGAAAATGTGATCGTCCTTGCGGATCGCTCGCCGGTAGTGCTTCGGGCCGTTCGAGGCCACCTGGTAGATCCCCTGGAAAACTCGCCCAATCACGGCCGAAGCGGCCAGCACGTTCTTCGCGCTGGGGGCGACACCCAGTGGCTGCCGACTCCGGTGACTGAGACGGGTGACAACATCTGGCTTCCGCGACCGATCGAGATGGCGATCGAGCAGATGTCTTCCCCCCGCCGGGTCAAGCCGATTTCGGGGACGGAAGTGCCGCAATCGCTGGATGATGCCTTCGTCGGGCCTTGATGCAGGTTGCTGAGGCCGAAACCGCTGCCTAACCTTCCCGCTCACTCGAGCCGCCGGGAATTGCCCGGTCGGGCGCCGTGGCTTGTTGCACGTCGTCCAAGGCAATCCGCGGCCGAACCGGCCCCAGGCCGGAGGTTCCCATGCCCAAGAACAAGAAGCACAAGGGCCTGCTGAAGCGCATCCGGATTTCCGCGACAGGGAAAGTGCGCCATCGCTCGGCCTTCCACAAGCACCTCAGTTCGCACAAGAGCGGCAAGCGTCTGCGCCAGTTGCGGAAAGATCGTTACCTGGCCAACCCTGATGCCAAGCGGTATGAAAAGCTGCTGTTCCGGCGCCTTCGCGGACGGACGCAGCCGAAGTCTGCCATTCGCATCAGCCCGTCGCCGGCACAACGGCGCGCGGCTCGGGAAGCCGCGGCTTCCAGCCAGGATTGACCTCTCTTGCATTCCGGGCCTTTGTCGCCCGACCATTGGAAATAGTGATCGCACCCGCCCGTCGGGCATCAAGCCGGTCGCCGCCGCATTCGGCTGCCCCGCCCCGCCGAGGCCCAGTTTCGGAGAGTTCTCATGCCACGCTCTACACGCGGAGCTGCTCGCAACCAGGCACGCAAGCGGTTGCTGCGCGACGCCCGTGGTTTTTACGGGGTTCGCAACAACCACCGCACCGCAGCCAAGATCACCCTCATACGCGCAGGTGTGTTCGCCTTCCGAGATCGGCGAGCACGCAAGCGCGACATGCGTCGCCTCTGGATCACCCGAATCACCGCGGCCTGCCGCATGCGCGGCACACGCTACAGCCTGTTCATCAACGGTCTGAAGCTCGCGGGGATCGACCTGAATCGCAAGATGCTCAGCCAGATTGCGATCGAGGATCCGGGAACGTTTGATGAGCTGGTGAAAATCGGCGTTGCCCATAGCAAGGCGACGCCCGCCGCGGCCTGATCCGGCCTTTCCCGACAATTCGGGCGGGCCGTCACCGGCCCCGGCGCCTCCGACTTCGATTCGGGGGTGTTTGTCTGCGCCTGCGGCAAAGCGTGCCGGCGAGGTTGCCCCATCGTTTGCTTTCATCGCCCGTCGATAACGACAGGCTCGTGTTGACTCATCTTTACTCATACCGGCCTGAAAGGGACCGGCGATACGAATTGACTTATGGAATCCACAGCCATGTTCTCCGTATGCATCCCCATCGCGCCCGAGGATATTGATCCCGGGACGTACATCATGCCCCTCAGCGAGCGGCATGAGTTTGTGCACCCTTCGCCGTTCAGTCCGTGCGAAGCGTCGATGCCGCTGCGCATCGCGAAACTAACGATGCTGCCCTCGATGACGCCCGCGCCTTGGAAGGTCGTCGGGGTCTGCCTGCCCTTCGTGTTGGTCCAGAATGTCGACAAATCGTACGAGCTGCTCGACACTCGACGCCTGACCCTGGCGCAGGTCAACGAAGAATTCGCGCATCGGTGCATCAAGCACATGCGGAATTCGCAAAAAGCCTCGGACAGGAACGAGGATTGATCCGAACGCCCGGAAACGGGCGTTCGGGTGTTTAGGCGGCCGATGCCGCATCAATAGAAATCCGGCGTGCTCGGATACGGACCTGCGAAGGCCGCATCGAGCGCCGCAACCGTCCGAGCATCCGCTTCGATCATTCCCAGCATCGCAAGTTGCGCGGCCGAGCGAAAACCGCTGTACAACGGGGCCAGCGCCCGAATGTTCATCCGTGCCGCTGTAGCATCCGCACTCGCCCGCTCGAGCGTGCCCCGGCCGTCGGCGACAAGCAATCGCCACCCGCCCCGATTCAGCTCGAGCAGATCATCGTCGATGACCATCTCGACGGCGATCGAAACCCCGGGTGCAAAGCCGCGCTGCGCAATTGCACTCGGCGCGTTGATGATCCGGAGCATCCAGTGATCGGTCAGCGTGGTGGTGTAGCGGCGATCGGTCAACAACCCCAGCAGCGGGTGCGCCGGCCCGCCGTAAAACACGGCATGCGTAGGAATGGATGCGCTGCCTCGCAGGAACGACGCCGCACGCCGCCACCCCGAGGGCGAGATCGCGGCGATGTCGGGAATACGCAGCGTGATCTCCGTCCCTGCCTGGGCATTGCGCTGAAGCATGGTATAGATGACGGCCTCGAGTTGATCCGGCTGCGAAGGATCATCAAAGACGAATGCGGCGGCTTCGGCATCGCTGCCGCGGGGTCGCTCGATGCGTCTCCAGATGTATGGACCACGCAACAGGTGGCCCGGATGCATGGCGGCATAGGCCGAAGCGAGTTTCTCGATCGCGGGTCGGTCTTCGGCACGTGCGGGACGAGCGCCCGGCTGCTTGACGACCCCCGGGAAGAGGTAGAGAGGCACTCGATACTCAAACCTTGATCCGGCGGTTTCGTAGCCGCACCCGTGATACAACGGATGCATCGCGGAATATAACCCGGAGAGGGCGACGCCCTGCTCTGCGATCTCGCGAACGACCTCGTGCATCATCCGACGGGCGACCCCCTGCCCCCGGGCGTCCGGGGCGATCGCCACACCGGCGATCCCCGTGCACGGCACAGGCCGACCACCGAAAAACATGCCCATCGGGATGTGCAAGACCGTACCCAGCGTTCGCGATGCGTGAGTGACACATCGGAAGTCAGAGAGTGCCGTGGCCTTGACCCACTCGGCGGCATCGTCAAGGCGAGAGCCGAAGGCATGTGAAATCAAATAGGCGATATCGTCGATACGTCCCGGATCGGCGGTGACATAGGCAAGTTCGGTCATGGGGTGATTCTCCTCGCCCAGCGCGTGCGTGGCGACGCCGCGGGATGGATTCCCGCGGTTGCGCACGGCATGCAGGTTCGAGCATCGCTCGCGTGCCGCAGCGGAAAGTCGGCGGGGTGCGGCATCGAAAGAACACGATCGGGCAGAAAGACACTCGCCAAGATCGCGGCGCTTTTCCCACCTGATCGCACTATGCCGAGACTATCTGACTCAGACATTGAAGTATTTGGCCTGGGGGTGATGCACGATCAAGGCACTGGTGCTCTGCTCAGGGTCGATCTGATGGTTTTCCGTCAGGTGGCAGCCGATCCGCTCGGGTTGCAGCAGCCGCCAGAGTTTCTCCTGATCGCTCATGTCCGGACAGGCCGGGTACCCGAACGAGTATCGGCTTCCCCGATAGTGTTGCGTAAAAAGCTCGCGGATACGGGGAGCATCTTCGCCGGAGATCCCCATTTCCTGGCGAATGCGTTTGTGCCAGAGTTCGGCGAGGGCTTCAGCGGTTTCAACACCGAAACCGTGCATGTAGAGGTATTCGGTATAGTCGTTGCGTTCGAACAGGTTGCGGGCGACAAGACTGACCCGCGGCCCCATCGTGACGCAGTGGAACGCGACGACGTCTACCTCGCCTGAATCGACAGGGCGGAAGAAATCGCTGATGCAGAGACGCTTCTTTCCTTGCTGCCTCGGGAAGATGAAGCGTTCGAGTTCGACCCCTGGCGCTTCAGGATCCCAGATGATCAGGTCATTACCTGATGCGTTGCAAGGGAAATAGCCGTAGACGACCCGAGGTTCAAGAATCCGCTCATCGCGGCACTGGGCTTTGAGCCTTTCGAAAACGGGGAGAACATGATCTTGCACGGCGGCTTCGTACTCGGCATCGGTCATCGCGCCTTTTTTGAACTGCCACTGCCCTCGGAAAAGGGCGACAGGGTTGATGAAAGGGTAGATTTCGTCAAGATCGACCTGCTCGACGACGCGCGTACCCCAGAATGGCGGAGCGGGAATCGGCACATCGATCGCCGCATCAGAACGTACGATCACGGCGACGGCCGTCGCCTCAGCTTTGCCTTGTGCGAAGCGATCCTGTGCCCGCCCCTGCTCAGCACGTGATCGGGCGATGACCTCTTCAGCGTGCGAACGCTTGGCAAGCCGCTCGGCGATTTCCGCGTCGATGTCGGCGGCCCGGCCCGCGGTCAGCGCATCCATGATGCGGAGTCCTTCGAAGGCGTCTTTGCCGTAATAGCAGGCGCCTTCATAGAGCGGACGCAGGTGTCCCTCGGCATAGTGCCGCGTCAGCGCTGCCCCCCCGAGCAGCACGGGTACGCGCAGGCCTTCGGCCTTCATCTCGCGGAGATTCTCCTCCATCACGTTGACGCTTTTGACCAGCAGGCCCGAAAGGCCGATGGCATCGGCCCCGGTATCGCGCCACGCGGTGAGAATGTTCGCGAGGGGTTGCTTGATGCCGATGTTGTGCACCGTGAACCCGTTGTTGGAGAGGATGATGTCTACAAGGTTCTTGCCGATATCGTGCACATCGCCCTTGACCGTGGCCAGCACGATCGAGCCTTTGCTGACCCCTTGCACGCGGTCCATATGCGGTTCGAGCAGCGAGACCGCGGCCTTCATCGCCTCGGCCGATTGGAGCACGAACGGCAGTTGCATTCTTCCCGAAGCAAACAGCTCTCCCACGGTTTTCATGCCGTCGAGCAGGTGATCGTTGATGATCTCAAGCGGCTTGAAACGCGCCAAAGCCTGGGCGATCGTCTCTTCCAGGCCTTCTTTGTCGCCGTCGATAATGTGTGCGCGAAGACGCTCGTCGATCGACTTCGGACGCACGACCCGGGTCGCCGCGGGAACATCGGCCTCGCTGAAGAGCGCCATGAACGCCTGGAGCGGGTCGAACTCCGGCGGTGTTTCAGGCGGGCGACGCTCGCCCCGACGGTCATAGATCAGGTCGAGCGCGGCCTGCCAGCGGACATCCTCAATGCGATGGCGAGGCAAAATCTTACTGGCATGCACAATGGCGCAGGTCAAACCGGCCTCGACCATTTCATGTAGCAGCACGCTGTTGAGCACCACCCGGGCCGCAGGCTTGAGGCCGAAACTGACGTTCGAAACGCCGCACGTCATCTGGCTGTCAGGAAAGGCGCGTGCAATCAGGCGAACACCCTCGATCAGTTCGATTGCGCTGCGCCGATCGGCCTCCATGCCCGTCGAGATCGGCAGCACGAGCGGATCGAAGAAGACATCGTGCGGCGCGAGGCCGTGCACCCGCGTCGCCCGATCAAAGCCGCGCTCGGCCACGGCGAGCTTGCGCGATGCGGTGCGCGCCATGGCCGCTTCTTTATCTTCGTCGATCGAACCGATCACCAATGCTGCGCCGTAACGCTTTGCAAGGCGGCAAATCTCGTCGAACTTCTCATCGCCCTCTTCAAAATTGGCGCTGTTGATGATGCACTTCCCGCCGCACCGTTTCAACCCGGCTTCGAGCGTCGCCGGTTGCGTGGTGTCGAGCATCAGCGGCGCATTCACGCTGCGAACAAGCGTCTGCACGATCCGCCCCATGTCGACGGCGTTGTCCCGCCCGGCATAATCGACGTTGAGATCGAGTACGTGCGAGCCTTCACGCATCTGGCCTCGAGCAAGCGCCGTGACGCCGTCCAAGTCGTCGGCCTCCAGCAGCTCTTTGAACTTGCGGCTGCCGCTGGCATTCATGCGCTCGCCGACGATCAGAAACGAGTTGTCCTGTCGATAGTCCACATGCTCATACAGCGATGTGCACCCCGGACGCGGCCTCACCTTGGCGGCGCCCTTCGGCGCGGAAAGCCGATCCAACCCCTCTCGAAGCAGGCTGATGTGCTCGGGCGTGGTGCCGCAGCACCCACCGACGATCTGCACGCCCTCCTGCTCCACAAACTTCAACATCGCCTCGGCGAACGGCGCCGGCGCCAGCGGGAAATGCGCCTTCCCCTCGACCATCACCGGCAACCCGGCGTTGGGCATCACGCTCACGGCCCGCGGCCAGAACCGTGAAAGATAACGCACGTGCTCGGTCATCTCGGTCGGCCCGGTCGCACAGTTCAACCCGAGCACGGCAATCGGAAAACCCGCCAGCGCCGTCACCGCAGCCTCGATGCCCGTGCCCAGAAGCATCGTCCCCGTGGTCTCGATGGTGATCGAGACCATGATCGGCACGTCATCGGGCGTGCGACCCGCCGCGGCAAGCTCATCGGCGCATGCATTGACCGCACACTTGACCTGAAGCAGATCCTGGCAGGTCTCGATCAAGAGAACATCAACCCCACCCGCCAGCAGCCCGCGAACCTGCGCTCGATAACTCGCCAGCAGATCATCCCACCCGATCTGCCCGAGCGTGATGAGTTTCGTCCCCGGCCCGATCGAGCCGGCGACAAACCGCCGACGCGACGCCGTCGAAAACCGATCCGCCGCTGCACGGCCCACTTCCGCCGCGAGCCGATTCAGTTCCTCAACACGATCCTGCAACCCGAACTCCGCAAGCACATGCCGCGCCCCACCGAAACTATCCGTCTCGATGCAGTCAGCTCCCGCCGCAAAAAACGACTCGTGAATCCCCCGGATGAGTTCCGGGCGAGATGTCAGCAGCACTTCAGGACAATTCTCGCAACCGCAATAATCACGCTGAACATCAAGATCGTGGGCGTGCAACGTCGTCCCCATCGCTCCATCAAAGAGCAGTGTGCGTTGCGACAGCGCATCAAGAAAAGCACTGGACATCAGGCATCCTCACACTACGGAAACGCCGCGCGATGCGGCCCGGCTCTCCCCCCGTCCACGCCAAGTATATCCGTTCATCCGGGAAGATGGATGAATCGCCTCGTCCTCTGCCCCTCACTGTCACGTATCCACGCCATGCCACTCAGTCCGCCTGCTACCCGGGCAAGCCAGGGCAACCCCGCGCCTGCCGCCCCGCGCGCCACGCAAAAAGCAAGACACGGGCCGCGAAGCCCGTGCCGGAGAGATCAAGCGTATGACGTGGCCGGTTACTTCTTTTTGCCCTTGAAATAGTCGCCACCGAACTTGCGCTGGAACTTCTCGACGCGCCCGGCCGAGTCAACAAACGTCCGCTTGCCGGTGAAAAACGGGTGCGAGCCGCTCCAGACTTCGACGTGCATTTCAGGCACCGTCGATCCGACTTCCATCACCACTTCGCCGTTGTGGTAGACCTTGCAGTTGTAGAACTTGGGATGGGTGTCGCTCTTCATCGCAGGCTCCTGACCACGCCGCACCAGCCGCGGGGCCGAAATGCTAGGCATGTCGGCAGACGGTTCAAGGGGAAGGTTCGGGAGACCACGCCCACCCCAGCCCAGTGGCATAAAACAGCTCGGTGTTCGCGACAACCACCTTCAGACGACCCCGAAACAGGTTGTCGGAACCAATGATGTGAGGCAGGGGCCTTTGGGGGAAATGTGGCGACCCCTCGCGGGGTTTGGGGCGCCCTCCCTTGCGGCGGGCTTGACGCTGCCAAGGGCGGTGCTAGCCTTGGTCTGCCTCGCCCCGATAGCTCAATGGCAGAGCGAGCGGCTGTTAACCGCTAGGTTCTAGGTTCGACCCCTAGTCGGGGCGTTCAAGACCGGCCCGCGAAAGCGGGCCGGTTTCGCTTTACGGCTCGGGCGGTTTCCGGCGTCCGGGCGGGGTGGCGGAAACAACGGGGATTCCGGGGTCAAACGCGGAGCGGCGCTGGCGGCCGCGCTCTCCGTTTGCGTTGGCCCCATCGGGGTGCGAGGCGAACCCCCGGGGTTCTCGTCGCCCTCTCGGCCAAACCTCTCAAACTCTCTGACCCTCTCGGTTAGCGCCCCCGCCGATTTGACGCGGGGTTCCGATCAGGGGTGGACAGGGATCGGAACGGTTCTGAAATCGAGAGCCGGAGCGGGCACGCCGTCAACGACGGTTGCGTTTACCATAGATCATGCCTCCTGCGCCGCACTGGACATCATCGGTGACTGTGAGCCGATTGCGGGCCACGGCCGCGGGTGATCTGCAGGAGCTCATTGCGACCGCGGATTGGTCGGAGCTGCGCGGCCGTCGCATCGTGATTCGGATTGAACCACGGGCAGGATACGTCGCACAAGTGGGCCCGCGCGTGCTACGCGGATGGATGATTCGAATGCACTTCGGCCTACTTGCCGCGACCAACTACCTCCTCCTGCTGCTGTTCGACGAAGCGGCGACGCCAGCTAAGCGTGCAGCCCAGTTGAGAGCCTATATGGCGGCGGTCGTGCGTGGCGAGCTACCGCCACGCTATCCAGATTTCCCGGCGACCAAGGTCACGGAAATCGAGGTACTGGGGCGATTCTGCAAGTGGTTCATTCTGGCTCACGAGTTGGGTCACATCGTCAGCGCAGCCCGTGGCGATCGATTCACGTGCCCTTTCGAGGAAGAGTTTGCTGCCGACAAGTGGGGATGGCTGCTGTACTACGGCAGAGCGCAGATGATGCTCCCTCCCTTCGACGAGCTTCATTCAGCAGGCGAAATGCCGACTAGCTGGGACCGACAACGATGGATCGAGCAGAATGGTGACAGGTTCGCACAGCTAGTCAATGAAATGAGCTCGGAGCGCAGAGCCTTTGCGACTGCAATGAATCACTGCATTTGGGCGGCACCTCACTTGGTGTTTCGTTCGCTTGAGTACTTGGAGCGAGCGTTCCGAGAAGCAGGCGTGATGCTGGCGCGTACACATCCGCCTGCAGCAGATCGCCGGCCCGGACTGCTGGCCCATGTACCCGCTGCACTCACCGATCAGGTCTTGCTCAAGACACTTCGGCCACTGGATGAAGCAATCCCTGCCCCCGCCTGATCCAACTGTCACGCGCTAAGGCTTCTCCGGGCGCTTCGCGGCCGACACGATGCTCTCCCAGAAAAACCCGTTCAGGAACGCCGCGTGGAAAAGGAACAGCTTTCCGCCGGGCGAGCCATCGTCGAGCACCCAGATCGCGAAGAACACGATCGGGCTGAACAAAATCGGATAGACGAGTTCGGTGGCAGAGACGGTGAATAGAGGGCGTTGTGCCTGATGATTTCCTGATAGCACTCGCACCAACATGCCCGCGATCATGACCAGGCCAAGGCCAAATGCCAGGTACAGCTGGTCCGCCAGTGCCTTGATTTGCTCCCAGTACTGCCACGCGACGAGCCCGCCGTACAACGCCACAATGCAGGCGAATGCAAACAGGACGTACTGGCCACTGGGACGGCGACCCGTGTCAGCCATCGCGCGTGTCCGATCCCGGGCAAGAATCGGTACGAGAATGCCCAGCACGATGATGACAACGACGCCCCAGATCATGGCTCGCTCCTGGTTGGCAATCCGACGATGAGTGTATCTGTGCCGTGGGGTCGGTCTGCGGTTCCGACCGGCCCCTTTCGCCACATTTCGCGCCGTTCGCGTAGATGGTGGTTAACGGCCCGCCGGTAGTCGGCGGCCACAAATCCCCATCGCCGGCCCCGTCGGGCTTGCGCACGGACGCACGCATGACGATCGACCACGACGAGCAGGTCGAGCGCGACGACCTCGCGCCGGCCCGGCGGCTGCACATCATCGCCGAGATCCTGGCCGAAGGCGTCCGTCGCCGGCGGGAGGATGCCCGCCGCAGGGGCGATCCGAGCGACATCTTGGCCCCGCCAGAAAGAGAGGAAGATGGACTTGAACCCTCGGGACCGGTCCGCCTTGATCGTCCGCTTGGTTGACGCCTTGCGAACCGGAGAGTCCCGATGATCCCCCCGCCCGATGACATCCCCGCGACGGTGAAGGCCCTGGGCCGACTCACCGTCCCCGAACTGAAACAGCGCTATGCCGAGGTCTTCGGCGAGCCCACGCGGACCAACCACAAGCAGTACCTCGTCAAGCGGATCGTCTGGCGGATGCAGGCGCTCCGCGAGGGCGGTCTCACCGAGCGAGCCCGCCGCCGGGCGCTCGAACTGGCCGACGACGCAGAGATCCGCCTGAGCGCGCCGCGGGCAACGACGCGGGGGCCTGCGGCCACATCGTTCGGCGCGCCAAGGGCAAGATCCTTGGCCAGCTCACGCAGCGACTTCAGCATGCTTTGATTGCCGGACGTGAGGTCAAAGAGCGTGGTCTCGAGGTCGATGGAATCGAGGGCATCCGAAGCGAGGGCGGAGAACCACATCTTCTGGGCGGTGCCGACGAAGAACGCTCGGGCCTGGAGCCAGACCGCATTCAACTCGGCCACGCCGCGCTGCCAGGCGAGTTTCAGGGCCAGCCACAGGATCTCGGCGGCGAGCGTGATGTCGCCCGCGGCCAGGGCGTCGGCGATGCCTCCGATGACCTTGCCGACGAACTCGCGCAGGCGCCCGAACTGATCGCGCAACCACGCCAGCGCTTCGCCGCCGACACCCGACCAGACGAGCAATGCCGTGCCGAGGCCCGCCACCGCCGCGACGACGAGACCGATCGGCGAAAGCAGCGCGCCGAGCACCGTTCCGATGAAGCCGAGCGCCGTGCCGACAGCGCCCACGATACCGGCCAGGACGCCGAAGACGGCCCCCACACCTGAGATGAGCAGGCCGAGCCCGACCAGCGCCAGCCCGGCGGCGAGGACGGCCGCGGCGACCTTCGCCACGGTGACGATGACGGCCTTGTTCTCTCGCACCCACCGCGTCGCCGTCACCACGGCGCGTGTGACGGCGTTGGCCAGGTCGATGACCGTCGGCGCAAGCGCCGAGCCGATCTCGAAGACGCCCTGCTTCACGACCCGCCAGAGTATGTTGAGCGTGTCGGTAAGAAGGGCCGCCTCGGCCGCGGCTTCCGTGGAGACCGTCAGGCCGAGTGCCCTTGCCTGTTCCTGCAACTCCTCGATCCCGCGCGCGCCGTTCTGCACGAGCGGGAGCAGCTGTGTCCCGGCGCGGCCGAGGAGCTGCATCGCCAGCGCCGCCCGCTTCGACGGGTCCTCAATCCGGCTGAGGGCCTCGGCCACGAGCTTGAACTGCTCCTCGGGCGTGAGGCCGCGCAGGCGCTCGACGCTGAGGCCGAGGTCGGCGAAGGCGTCCGTGGCGGTGGACAGCCCGCGCTCGGCGTCGTTCATCGTGCGCTGGAGTGTGCGGACGCCCTTCTCCAGCGTCTCCAGATCGGCGCCCGACTGCTCGGCGGCGAAGCCGAGTTCTGAGAGCGCCTCGACGCCGATCCCCGTCCTTCGGCTCATCTTCTCGAGCGTGTCGCCGGCGCTGGCGAACGACCGCACGCTCGCGGCCAGGGGCGCCAGGCCCGCCGTGCCGATCGCGGCGATGCGCGTGCCGAGCGACCGCACGCCGGCGCCGAACGCCTGGAGCCGCCGCTGCGCGGCGCGGAGGCCAGCCGTCAGCCGGTCGCTGACGCCCAGCTCGACGAAGGCCCGTCCCGCGCGGATGTCCTTGGCGCCGGCCATCAGCGCGTCTCCGGCCGTAGACTGGAGGCATGGACGACTGGATCGTGCCGGCCACACAGGAGGCGATGCACCGCATGGACGAGCACGCCTCCCTTGTGGGGATTGCCAACACGGACGAGTTCACGTTTCGCTCCATGTTCATGGCGGCCGCCAAGGCGAACCAAGGTAGTCTGGCGTTCTACGCTGAGTGGGAGAAGTTCGATCTCCTCGTTATGGATGGCGGGAAGCGGCGGCTCATCGAGTTCAAGTACTACTTGACGAGGCCGCGAGTCGGTCCTGACGGCCGACCCGTGGGGTGGAAAGGAGGGGCGGGCCCCGGCAACGAGCGGGAGTTCTGGCGCTGCGTCGAGAAGCTGCGGTCCTTCCGACACTCCCCTGTCTCCGATCGTGCCGTCATCTTGACCTACGAGCGAGAGGCCCCGCGCCGCTCCCGATACAGCTACCACGCCAGCTATGGCGGGTTGTGCGACGACGAGCGTTGCTGCCGTGTCATTGAGCTGTCGAGCGAGTTGCTCGTGGGCCGCGTTATCCGAGTCGATTGACATGAACTCTTGTTCTCACTGTTTGACGCTGTTGGCCCACGTCTTCGGGAGCTTGTCCTTCTCCTTCGCCAGCGCCGGCCCCATGTAGGGACGCTCCGCGATCTTCACACGCTGACGCACGAGTTGGCCGCGCACACGCCGTGTGATGATGGTTCGACCGCCGAACTCGAGCACGTTCGGCGCCGTGCTCTTCCTGAAGCCCACCGGCCCCACGACGACCGAGTCGGTGCTCCGGTCGTAGCCGAACAGGATGAGCCGGCGCAGGCTGCCCTCGTGCGAGTGCGGCGGCTTGCCCGGCGGGGCCGAGCCCTTGCGCTTGCGGATGCTGGTCCTGGCCGACTGGCGGATAAACGCCCCGCCGCGGGAGAGGGCCTTGCGCTTCGCCCGATCCACGGCGGCGACCACGCGCGGCCGGTCAAAGAACATGTGCTTGATCCGCATGTCGATCACGGGCGCGCACTCGCTACCATGCGTCGATGAACGTCCCCCGAAAGCACCACTGGCTTCCGAGGATGTACCTTGCTGCGTGGACGAACACTGGCACGGCGGATGGTCAGTTGCAGGTACTCGACAAGCAGGCCGGTCGTGCGTGGTCTACACGGCCAGCAAAGGCGGCAGCCGAGACCGACCTGTACATGATCGACATTGGTGAGGTGGCCGCGGATATCGCTGCGACCGAGATCGAGGACACGTTCGCCAAGATAGAGGGTGCGGCCGCCCCTGTGATCAAGGCCATCAACAACGGCGCGGCGATCCCTACTGGGGAGGACCAAGAGAATCTGATGGCCTTCGTCTCGCTTCTCGCTATGCGAGTGCCGGCGCGGCTGCGCTGGATCGATGACTTCATGCGCAAGCCGGTTGAGGCTGTCTATCGACGCCTCGAGGCCGAAGGAAAGCTGCCTCAACCCGATGATCCTGAACTCGCTGCGAAGATGAAGGAGTGGTTTGATCAGGGTCTCATCCGAATCGAGATCAAGCAGAACGCACGCTTGGACATGATGCTGTCGTCCCTGCCCACGCTGATGCGCCTCCTGATGCTGCGACACTGGACTGTGCTTCGATCGTCTGCGGCTTGCGGCGATCTCGTCTGCACGGACCATCCCGTCTTGCTCGAATGGATCAAGGCTGTCCCGACGGGCACCTCGCCCGGCTTCGGCTTGGAGAATACCGCTGTGTTCGTGCCACTCGGCCCGACTACCGCGTTGCTTGGGCTGTGGAACGCAGAACCGCGTGTGCCCACGTTGACGGCAGAGCAGGTTACGTTCTGGAACGGCGAACTGCTTGGTCACGTGGATCGGTTCGTGTTCGCTCGGGGTGACTTCGCGGCACTGCACAAGTCCGGCGCAGTTGATCGTCGGGACGATGTGCTCGGACGATGGAGCACGGTCTGAGATCACAGAGCACATCTGCGCCGCGACGACTGCTGCAGTAAGCATCTGCGAATGGCTCAAGGTATCACTTCCTTCGTCGTCGGCGGGACACGCTTGTCGATGAACACGTCCTTGAGAACGGAGACGCCAGCCGTGATCGGTTGCGCATGCGAGCGGCTGGTCGGGTCGAAGTCGGTCGGCTTGAACGGCCCGTGCTTCTTCGGGTCGCGGTGGGCGTTGGCGATGAGGGCCATCATGCTGCTGGTCATGCTCCAGTCGTGCTTCTGACGGGCCTCGGCCATCGCGAGCAGCTCGCGCAGGGTCAGGTTGGCGGGATCGGTTCCGGCGATGCCAGCGCACTGCCAGATGAGCTGCCAAGCCCCCCACGAGTGCCCGTCTGCGCCTGTGCGAGCGCCTGCTCGGCCGCCTTCTCCAGCTCGCCGCTGTCGAGCTTCGCCTCGACGATGTCGCGGGCCTTGTCCATCACCTCCCTCGTGGCCTTGAGCACCCGCCCGAGGTTGGCCCTGTCCCTCGGGCTCGGGCAGAAAGACACCAGTTCCTCCAGCAGCGCCTCCGTGGCGTGCTCGATCGCGTCCCCCGCCATCGCGCGCCCGAAGTCCTCGTCGGTAACGCTGCGCTCGTCAGCCTGCGGCTTGCAGATCGCGTAGACGGCGTCGCACAGCAGCACAGGGTCGCGGATCAGCCGCTCGATGAGCGTGCCGTCGAGCACACCCAGCAGGTTCACCTCCGTGAGGCTCTTGACGCGCTTGAGAGCCGCGACATTGACTTCGACGGTCCACTCGCGCCCCGCGTTGTCCTTGAACACCTTCATCGGTCACTCCTCAGGGCACGACCATCCACTCGGGCGCGTTGACCGAGTACGCCGGCTTTGCGGTGACGCTCACCGTGATCGCCTCTTCCAGCGGCTCGGAGCGGCTGAAGGATGTGATCGAGAACTCGGCGCGCAGGCCCTGCGTGCCGGTCTGCGTGATGTCGCCGTCCATCACGGCCAGGTCGATGCTGGTCCCGTTGAAGAAGGCGTCCTTGATGGCGGTGAAGCCCGCGTCGGCGGTGTCCCACACCATCTCGAACTCGACGCTCGCCTCTTTGAGCGTGGCCGCCGTCGCCCGCCAGCCGCCGTTGGCGCGCGTGGTCACGTCCGCCTCGCCGGTCTCGAGGTTGAGCGTCACGTCGCGGACGTTGGTGATCTCGACCCACGTGGGCGTCGCCCACGTGCCGGTGTTGCGGTAGACCTTGGCTTCCATGCCCAGGCGGATGGCCATGCGTCATCTCCTGCTGAATCCGATCACGTGTACGGTGAGGGGCGTCGCCGACGGCGTCGAGACCTCGAGCTCGGACAGGTCGACGCCGCTGAGGCGCTGGAGCGTGTTCGACAACTGCGCAGCGTCCGCTTCCTGAACGCCGCTGCCGACCTGCCGGATGGCGACGTTGTTGTTCTGCGAGGCCCTGATCTCGCAGTCGACGACGACGGACTCGGCGCTCACCTTCACCCATCCGTCGGTGCTCTGCACTGTGAAGCGGCGAGAGAACAGATTCGCGCCCATCCGCTACCTCCTGACCCGGTACGTGACGGTGAGGATGCTGGTCAGCGCCCGCTGCTGCTCCAGGTGCTCGGCGGCGACCACCGGCTCGTGCTCGATCGAGAGCCACACCGCCTCGGGGACATCGGCCAGCCGCTTCATGCGCAGGTGGTCCGCAATCTCCTCGGCAAGGTCCAGAAGCGAGGCGATCTCCGCATCGCCCTCGTGGGGGTCGATCTTCTTCTGGATGCCGATGTCCACGGCGCAGTCGAAGTACGAGCCGTCGCGCGAGGCGGTGGCGATGCTGACGCCCTTGGGGACGACGCTGACCTTCAGCTCGGACAGGTCCGCGAGCTCGAAGGCGGGCTGGTACAGCCGCTCGGCGGTGAAGGGCTGGCCGAACGAGCCCGCGTTGAGGCTGGCCGTGACCGCGTCGGCGATGGCGATGAGTGTGCTCACGGACCGGGCCTCCGTCCTTCCTGGCCGTTCACACGTCCTTCGAGGTACGAGACGCGGCGCTCGACGGCCTGGTACTCGCCCCGCAGCGCCCGGGCCTCGACGATGAGTTCATCCAGCTGCTTCTCGACGTGATCGAGCTTGGTCGTCACTACGCCCCACTGGACGGTGAACGCCAGCGCCGCGAGCACGATGGTCACGATGACCCCCGCCCAGCGCGATCCGTTGGGATGTGGCGCGGTCGCCGTCATGCACCCTCCGTGGCGACGTGCTTGGTGTGGATGCGCAGCACCTTGCGGTACGGGTCCGACCAGCGGTACGGCGGTTCACCGCCGGGCGCCATGACCTCGTAGACGTGGGTCTGCGCACCGTCGGCCTCGCGGACGCGGTCGCCCGCCTTGGGCAGCGTCTCCGACCCGTTGAGCACGAGGTCCGCGCGCCGCACCAGGAAGTCGCGCGACTCGACCTTGCGGATGAAGCCCGACTCGTCGGCCTGCTCGAACACGGTGCGCCCGACCGTCGCGGCCAGGTCCACGCTGTCGGCGCCGCGCTGGTACGTGACCGTCCGCGTCAGGTGCGCGTGACGCCGACCGTCGAGGAACGCCGCGCCCTGTTCGAGCAGGTCCGCCACGTCAGCCCTCCGCCCCCGCCGCGGCCAGCACGCCGCCGCCCATGAGCACGCGGACGAACCGGTCCCCGTCCTGCGCATCGCGCGTCGAGACGCCGAGGAACTTGTTCAGCCCGCCGCCGTCGCTCGCCGTGGCGACCTTCGAGTTGGCGTCCCAGTACACTTTGGTGCCCGCGTTGATCGCGGTGCCCACGCCGGTGTCCTTGACGATCCCGAAGAGGCCCGCCAGCGCGATGCGCCCGACCTCGCCGCTCTTGATGTCGCGCGTGGCGATGCCGACAAGATCCCCCTGGACGACCACATCGCCGTAGTCGATGTCGCTCGGGGCCGTGTAGTTGATCCTCAATCCCAGCCGGATGATCTGTGCGCCCATGCGTTGCTCCTCGTGGGTGCGTGCCCGTGATCCGTCACTGCGAGAGTCGCGCGCGGACGGTGGCGTCCGCGTCGGCCGCCGCCAGCACCGCCTTGCCGATGGCCTTGTTCACGCCCGCAGCGTCATCGGTCGTGGCGACCTGGCCGAGCGCGTTCCAGTACAGCTTCGCGCCGGCCGCGATCGCCGACCCGCCGCCCGTGCCCTTGGGGAAGTCGAAGACCCCCTCGACCGCGAGCGCCCCGAGCGTGTTGGCGGGGATCGCCCGCACCGCCACGCCGAACAGTTCGCCCTGCACGACCACCGCGCCGGCGTCCACGTCCGCGCCCGGCGTGTAGTCGATCGATGCCCCTTCATGGATGAACGTCGCCGTCATGGTCTGCTCCTGTGGTGGTGCGGGCTCGCCGATGCCGATGCCACCGTTGTCGAGTTCCATTCACGCCTCGCCCTTGGCCTTCACGCCGCCGCGCGGGTCCTGGAGGTTCACGCCGAAGTCGTGGTACCCGCGCATCTGCACGCCCAGGCGGTTGAAGTCCGCCTCCGCCGTCTCGATCGTCGGGCTCTCCTGCCCGTTGAGGAACGCCACCTCGATGACCGGCAGGTCGCTCGGGTCGGCGAGGAGGTACCACGCCTTGGTCGAGCTGCCGGCGTACACCGAGTTGCCGAGGTAGCGGCTGACCTCGACGCGGAACTTGCCCTGGTGCGGGTTGGAGACGGGGTAGCGCGTGTTGGCCGTCGTGTCGCGCAGCTCCAGGCTCTTGAACAGCTGCGTGCCGATGGCCGACAGCGCCGTGGGCACGAGCAGGATCGCCGGCATGATCCCGATGGGCTTGCCATCGGAGTCCACCTGGTCCATGAACGTGACCTCGGCCTTGGTCAGGCCGTCGATCGAGAGCGCCGTGTCGGCGCCCGAGATGAAGTTGTTGTTGCCCGCCGTGAAGAACGCAGCGTTGTTCAGGAACGTTGTCCAGAACACGTCGTTGATCTTCAGGCCCGAGCCGCGGCCGAGCTTGCGCGGGACGGTCGTGATGGCGCCGAGGTCGTCGTTGATGATGTCGCGCCGGTCGATGGCGAGCATCAGGGCGTAGGTGTCGGCCTTGTTGGTGTACTGCTCCTCGCCCAGCGTCCCGTGCTTGATCTCACCGCCCGGGGCGACGATCTCGTACTGGTCCTTGCCGACCAGGCGGTAGGACGTGACCGTCTTGAAGTCGCTGACGTTGCGGACGGCGGTGACACTGCGCCACGCCCGCTCGACGCTGAAGAAGCCCTCGAGCAGGAACTTGTTGGCGACGTTGGAGAGGATGCCGCCGATGTCGATGGCGCTGAAACCGGCCTCGATCGGCGGGTTGAACGCGTGCCGGAGCACCTGCCGGCTGTCGCGGAAGTTGCGGCCGGTGTACCCGTTGGCCCAGGCGGCTTCGAGCAACAGTTCCTGAAGCCCGATCCCGCCGCGGAAGCGCTTGGTCGCGGCCTCCAGCGTCTGGTCGTCGAACGCCTTCTCGACGCCGTCCAGCCGCGCGGTCAGGAAGCATGCAGCCTCCAGGATCTGCGGCGTGGCCATGTGATCGGGCGCGTGGATGGCCGGGGCCTTCGGGCGGCTCGCCCGCAGGACCTCCAGCTCACAGCGCGTCGCGTCCCAGCCCTCGCGGATTGCCTTGGCCTCGACGTCGAGGTGGCGGCCGGCGCACACGCGGCGGATGGCGCCGATGCGCTCGGTTTCGGCGAGCGCCTGGGCGCGCACGTCCTCGGCGCTGGCCCTGGGAGTCGGCGTCGGCGGACTCGTGGGGGTCGTGGGGGTCGCGGCGGGGGCGCCGGCGTCCGTGCCGGCGTCGGTGTCAGCGCCCTCGGGCGCCTGGTTGTCGTCCATGACTGCCTTCTCCTTCCCCGCCGCGATGCTGGCGCTGGTGCCGCCATCGGCGCCGAGGTCCACGAAGCTGATCTCGCCGAGCGTCGCTCGGCGCACGATGTTGATGGGGCCCTCGAACTCGCGTCCGTTGACTGTCGCCTTCTGCTTCTCGCGCACGAACTCGAACTCGTCCACGCTCGCGCCCACCGAAGCCTGCCAGGGGAAGCCGTTCTTCGACGAGGCGACGACCTCCTTCGCCGCGGCAGTGTCGCGCGAGATCGTGCCGGTGGCGATGAGCTGGCCGCCCTCGACGCGGATGGCGTCGGTGTGCCCCACGCCCGCGGCCGGGTCGTGCCCGAAACGGATGGGGCACGATTGGGAGGGGATCTCAAGCCCGGCGAGGTCGATGACCACCGGGTAGCGCCACGCGGCGATGCGCATGGCACCGCCTGTGTACGCCACCATGCGGAAGCGCGGCAGAGCTCGCTCACCCTCGGCGGCGGCCTCGACTTCGATCTCCGCCGTCGCCGTGAGGCGCAGCGACGAAGGCACATTCGTGTTCTCAGGCCGCGAGCGCGGCCGCGTCCGTGCGTTGCTCGGCATCGTCGTTGTCCTTGTCATCGGGTGCTGCGGGCGCTGCCTGAGCCGGCGTCAGCCCGAGCTGCTGCATGAGCGCCGCTTCCTTGGCGCGCTGGCGGAGTTCCTCTTCCCAGTCCCGTCCCTGCCGCGCGTACTCCGCGGCCAGCGTCGTCGTGTGGTTGGCGAGGCGAGTCGCCTGAGCGCTGGCTTCCTTCGCCGGGTCCACGTGCTCGACACCGTCCCAGAACCAGGTGTGCGGTGCGGCAGCATTGATCTCGCGCATCGACTGCGGCAGCAGGCCCTCAACCAGCACCGCCTCGTCGAGCCAAGCGCGCAGAATGCGGTCGAGCACCGCCACCCGCAGGTGGTGCTGCTCGACGCGGATGCTCTTGAAGTACGTCTGGTGGTCGAGGCGGCCGGAGGCGTAGTTGTACCCCGAGGAGTTGCCCGCCGCGACGTTGAACGGCATGTTCAGGCACCGGGCGATCTCGTTGAGGATCTCCTTCTTGAACTCGGCGTAGGTCGTCGCCGGCTGCTCGGCGTGGATCTGCCCGAGCTTCCACCCGCCGGGCAGCACCGTCGCCAGGCGCTTCTCCAGCGCGACCTCGTCCATCGGTTCGAGCGGGTCCGCCTCTCCGTTGGCCGGGGCTTCCGTGTAGAGCACCGCCGCGAAGTCCGCCGCCGTCTCCGCTGCCGCGATCACCGCGAGCGTGTAGCGGCGCAGCTGCGCGAACAGCGGCAGCGCCGGCGTGA
Organism: Phycisphaeraceae bacterium; assembly: GCA_019636695.1. Classification (GTDB taxonomy): domain Bacteria; phylum Planctomycetota; class Phycisphaerae; order Phycisphaerales; family UBA1924; genus JADLCM01. The sequence continues at coordinate 980,811 of JAHBXD010000001.1, read as the reverse complement.
TGTCGGGGATGCCGCGCCACTGCCCGGGCCGGTCCGGGCGGAAGTAGTGGACCATCGACACCGCGGGAACCACGTCGAACGCCAAAGGATCACCGTCGCGCCAGAACATCGAGTCGCCGGGGTGCCGCTTGAGCACGTGGTAGGCCACCGGGTTGCCGAAAGCGTCGAAGACGATGCCGTCAACCTCGCCCGTCGTGGGGGGGCGCGGCACGCGCGGGCGCGGGCTGGTCACCTGGTCGGGCTCGATGAGCCGCAGGTCGAGCTTCACCGGCGAGTCCACGCCGGGGTTGCTCGTGAGGACGGCGAACGCCTCGCCGCTCTCCGCGCGGGACATCCGCATCGTGCGGAGCTTGCCCGCCAAGTCGATCGCGCGCGCCCAGCCCTCGAACACATCCTCGATGCGCTGGTTGGCCTCGCCGCTGGCGGTGAGCATCTGGAGACGCGGCCCCGTGCCGACGGTGTCGTTCGCCAGCGTCAGGACGATGCCCTTGGCGTAGGAGTTGTTGGCGACCTCGTAGCGGGCGCGGTTGCGCAGGATCCGCCGCACCTCGGGGTTGACGGCGGCGTTCGGGGCCAGGCCGTCCGCCTGCGCCCAGTGCCGCCGGTTGTCGGGCGTGGTCTGCGCCGAGTCGAACTTCGCCCGCACGACGGGCACGACCGTCCGGGTCCGTGCCGCCTCAGCGGGCTTCGTTCGCCGGGATGGGAAGAGTCGGCTCAGCATGGTCACACGGCCCCCGGCGGTTCGAGCTTGACGAGCTTGACCCCCAGCCCCTTCTTGCGCGTGGCCTCCTTGCCGGACAGGTAGCGGTCGGCCTCGATCTGCTCGCGCAGGCCGTGCTGCTCGACCGACTGGCCGTCCACCGAGGCCTTGGCCGGCCCCGCGGCGTTGTCCTTGATGGCCTGTTCCAGTTCGCCCGGCATTGCTCGCGCCTGTCGCTCGTCTACATCTGCACGACCGCGCCTCTTGTCGCGCGTCGTCTACTGGAAACCTACGCGATCACGAGGCGACTTACGCGCCCGAGAGCACTGACCAGCACAACTTCGTTCGATCTATCGAATGTGCTGCGCGAAGACCTCCGCGTTGATGCAACAGATGCAACGGGCCGCAAAGCGGCGCTATGCATTCGTGCGCGCATGGTTCAGTCTCCGCCGCTCACGACGCCTGCTCGCGCGTCGAGAAGCGGCGCCCGCAGTGCCGGCACTCGCGCCGGCGCAGCAGCACCCCGCCGGGGAGGCGCTTGAGGTACACGACGCGGTGGTGCGCGCAGCCGCAGTGCCGGCAGACCACCCCCAGCCGCTCGCCCTCTCGCGTGGGGATGCTCTGCTTCACGCGCGGCATCAGCGGCGCCCCCTCTGATGTTCGGACAACCGCAGTCGCGGCCGGCCGGTCGGCGCCTTATGGTCCGTCCCAAACAACACCGCCCCCTGCATCGACGCCGCGACCGCAGATCCCACGAGGCAGTCGAGCCAGTGGTTGTCGAGGCCATCCACGCGGAGCTTCCACTCGTCCACGGTGCGCCCGCGGCCCTGGGTCTTGACCCGGTACTCGGCCGTCAGGTGCTCCGCGAGGAGTTGGTGCCGCTCGGGTTTGTGGCCGAAGAGGGAGAGCGAGCCGGGGTCGCCCATGGGCACGGCCAGGCGCGCCTGGATGAAGGACTTCCAGTAGTTGGTGTCGAAGACGACGTGCCGAACGGCTCGCTTGCCCGTGACGACGGGGATGCGCCAGTTCAGCCCGACGCGGTCGCCGCGCTTGCGCTTGTACTCGCTGAACGGCAGGCTCGATGCGCCGACATAACGCCCGTGGCTCGGCAGGAGCACGCCGCTGAAGGCGCTCTGGCGGCAGAACAGGTAGACCACGTCCGACGACTGCCCCCAGTTAGCGTCGATCAGGCAGCGGTCGATGCGGACCATCGCCCCGTCGTCGCGCCGCCACTCGCGCCCGAGCGTGCGCTCGCACAGTCGCTCCAGCCCGGCGTAGATTGCGCCCTCGAGCCCGGCCCGCGGCGCCGCGGCACCGAGCGTTCGCCGCATGTCGCGCAGCGTGAAGTACGCCGCCTTCTGGTCGGGCTCGGTGCCGTAATCGATGACGTACCCGGTGAAGTCCTCCTCCCACGCGGCCACGAGCCAGAAGAGGCACTTGGCCTGCACGTCGATGAACATCGTCAGCGCCGACGCCCCGATCGGAACTTCACCCCGCTGGTGGCCGCTGAGTTTGGCGCAGATCTGGTCGGCGGTGAGCAAGTCCTCGTCGAGGGCCGTCGCCTCGGGCACCGGGCGGTGGTCCCGGCGGGCGTCCACTGCCACTCGTCTATGCTCGGGGACAGTGGAACCCCCCCTGCTCGATCTAGACGAGGCGGAAGAGGCGATCCGGCGGTGCAACGGCAGCGCCGAGTTCAGGGCCGCCGACCGCCTCATGCACACGCACTTCCCATCGCCCGAAGCCGCGCTCGACGCGGCGTCGATCGCCGAGCGAGTCGTGCTGATCAATGGCGTCTGGGCGACGCAGATGTTCTGGAAGCAGGGGCTGGTGGATCGGGTCATCGAGACACTGCGCCGCGGCGCCGACCAGGTCCTACAGGTCTGCCGCTCGTTGGACCCCGCGGTGCTAGAGAGATCGCCAGCAAGGGTCGTGGAGGCCGCGCGCATCGCCATGCCGATCGCGCTGGGTCTCACCGATGCGGACGGCAGTGGCGGTCCCTACTCGTTTGCCACGAAGTTCCTGCATTGGACCACGCGCTGCCACTTCCCGATCATGGACAGCCGAGCCAGGGCCGCCATCAATCGCCTGCAGCGATCGCGAGGCATGGAGCCGCGCGTGCCCCAGAGCACGGGCGACCTGCCCTGGCAAGAGGACTACCCGCGCTGGATCGCCTTCTTCAGCCAGATCATCGGATCGCTTGCGCCCCACAACAGGGAGCGACTGATTCGTGCGGATCGGGACTCGCAGCCAGAGCCAGATCCGTGCCAGAACTCGCTGCTCCGCGTGCTCGACAAGGCGTTCTACGCCCTCGGCAGCGCGCCCGACGAGTCCGCGGCCATTCCTCCCGGTGGATGAACTCCACGACCGCGATCTGGTCCGCAGCGTGGGCACGGTGACATCGCGCGCTCCTACCGGAGATGCTTACCCGTTCGGTGTCGGCTGTGGCCATGCGGAGGGCAGGAGTCGGCGCCCGCGGTGCGATGCCGCCGGAGCGGGGGCTTCTGCCCTACCGGGGTCGGCCAAGTACAATGACCCCCCGATGCGCGTGCTCCTGGTCATCCACGGCTATCCGCCTCGCTATAACGCGGGCTCGGAGGTCTACACGCAGACCCTGGCACGCGAACTCGCATCGCGGCACGAGGTACGGGTCTTCACCAGACAGGAGGACCCCTTCCTGACACAGTTCGCCACGAGCGATGAGACCGACGCGGAAGACCGCCGCGTCCGCCTCCGCATCGTCAACAACTCCGAGTCCCGGGACCGCTACCGCTACGAAGGTATCGACACCGAGCTTCGACGGCTCCTGGACGAGTTCCCGCCGGATGTCGTTCATGTGAATCATGTCTCGCACCTGTCCACGACGCTCCTGCGGACGATCCATGACCGGGGACTGCCTCTCGTCTACACCCTACACGACTTCTGGTTGATGTGTCCGCGCGGGCAGTTCATCCAGCGTGTTGCCGAGTCTGGCCAGGAGCCGTTTCCCCTGTGCGACGGCCAGGACGACCGGAAGTGCGCCGAGAAGTGCTACTCGCTCTACTTCTCCGGAGGCCCCGAGCTCCATCAGGCCGACAGCGACCGCTGGACGGCTTGGGTTAGCGATCGGATGAGGAATGTGCGAGCGATGGCACACCTCGTGGATGCGTTCATCGCTCCCTCCCGCTACTTGATGGCGCGCTACCGAGACGAGTTCGGCATCCCCCGCGAGAAGCTGATCTACCTCGACTACGGGTTTGACCTTGCTCGCTTGGCTGGTCGTCAACGTCACCCGGAAGCGAGCCGTGTTCTCGGGTACATCGGGACCCACATTCCGGCAAAGGGGATTCACCACCTGCTGGATGCCTTCGGGCACTTGCGAGGAGAGCCGAGACTGCGCATCTGGGGCCGCCCACGAGAACCCTACACCTCGTCGATGCGACGGATCGCGGCGAGTCTGCCCAACCGCGCAGGCGAGCGTGTCGAGTGGATGGGCGAGTATCAGAATGAGCGCATCGTGCCCGACGTGTTCGATCGGGTCGACGCCATCGTGGTGCCCTCGATCTGGACGGAGAACTCTCCCCTCGTGATTCACGAGGCACAGCAGGCTCGCGTTCCGGTCGTCACGGCGGATGTGGGGGGCATGGCCGAGTACGTCCGTCATGAGGTGAATGGTCTGCTGTTCCGGCACCGTGACCGGCGCTCGATGGCGGAGCAGATGCAGCGCATGGTGGACGATCCTGCACTCGCCAAGCGCCTTGGCCGTCGCGGCTATCTCCTCTCCCCAGGCGGCGATGTTCCCTCGGTGCGCGACCACGTGTTGGGCGTGGAGGCTGTCTACCGCCGCGTCATGAACGCCCGGCCGTCCGTTGAACTCGAACCCAAGCCCGGCCCCTGGCGCATCACGTTCGACACGAACCCCGACGACTGCAACCTCCGGTGCGTCATGTGCGAGGAACACTCCCCGCACAGTACGCTCCAGTTGGCGCGCCGCGCGGCCGGGAGACCTCGGCGGCGCATGGACATCGGGCTGGTGAGGCAAGTGCTAGAGAGCTGCAAGGGGACGCGGCTACGGGAGGTCATTCCCAGCACCATGGGCGAACCGCTCCTGTACGAGCACTTCGACGAGTTCATCGACCTGTGCCGCGAGTTCGGCGTGCGGATGAACCTGACCACCAACGGCACGTTCCCGAAGCGCGGCGCTCGCAACTGGGCCGAGCGGCTGGTGCCCATCTGCTCCGACGTCAAGATCTCGATCAACGGCGCCACGGCGGCGACGCAGGAAAGCGTGATGATCGGGACGAGACTGGAGCAGATTCTGGCGAATGTCCGCGAGTTCATCTGTGTGCGGGATGCTCACGCGGCGAGCGGAGGCAACTACTGCCGGGTCACCTTTCAGACCACATTCCTCGCATCCAACGTGGCCGAGTTACCCGACCTCGTGAAGATCGCGGCGTCGCTCGGCGTGGACCGGGTCAAGGGCCACCATCTCTGGGTCCACTTCTCTCAGATCGAGGGGCTGTCGATGCGGCGGTCCCGCGAGTCGATCGAGCGATGGAACGAAATCGTCGCTCTCACCTACGAGGCGGCCGCAACGCACCTGCTGCCGAACAAGGAGCGCGTGCTGTTGGAGAACATCCATCCGCTTGATCCCGATGCCCGTGACGACATTGCTCCCGGTGGCCCATGCCCCTTCCTTGGCGAGGAGGCGTGGGTCAGCGCCGAGGGCCGGTTCAACCCCTGCTGCGCACCCGACGCGCTCCGCCGAACACTTGGCGAGTTCGGGAACGTGATCGACAAGCCGCTCATGGAGATCTGGCGAGGCCCCGAGTACGGACACCTTCAGGAATACTACCGGGATCACCGGCTGTGCCAGACCTGCAACATGCGCAAGCCGACGGAGTCACGATGAGCTGGCGACGTGCGATAATTGCCGACGACGGCACCCATCATCTGGTGGAGGGGCGACCGCTCTACGCCGCCCGCTTTCGCGCTGTGCAGAAGTTCCATGAGCCGGGGCTCGCGCCTGTCGTCGACGACTCGGGTGCGTACCACATCGACGTGACAGGCGCGTCCGCGTACTCGGCCAGGTTTCGTCAGGTATGGGGCTTCTACGAGGGCCGGGCCGCCGTTGAGAGCGACTCTGGTTGGCTGCACATCCTCGCAGACGGCGCGCCACTCACCGAGCATCGCTACGCGTGGTGCGGCAACTTCCAAGGGGGCCGATGCGCGGTCCGATTCAGTGGTGGCCTGTACGGTCACATCAAGGCAGATGGCAGCCTCGCCTATGAGCACCGGCACCTCTATGCGGGCGACTTCCGCGACGGAATCGCTGTCGTTCGGTACGCCGACGACGGGCTCTGCGGGCACATCAATGAATCAGGGCATCCCGTTCACGTCTGCCGCTATCTCGATCTGGACGTGTTCCACAAGGGGTACGCCAGCGCGCGCGACGAGCGGGGCTGGTTTCATATTCGCTTGGACGGAATGCCCGCCTACGAGCGCCGGTTCGCCGCAGTCGAGCCCTTCTACAACGGGCAAGCGCTGGCTGAGTCACTGCAAGGCGATCGACTCGTCGTTTCTCAGCGAGGCGAGACAGTCCAGAATGTTGCCGGAAGGCGCGAGCACTCCTGCCGTCGCCGAATCCTGCTCATCGGGAACATCGGTGCGGGGAAGTCCACGGTGGGCAGACGACTGGCCGCGGATCTGGCATGGCCGCTGGTCACGATCGACGACGCTCGTCGGTCATGCGGTGATGGTTCGGCGGCGGGCGAGGTTGCTGCCTGGGCGTACTTCCTCAAGCTGGCGACCATGCCCACCAACACGATTGTCGAGTTCTCGGGCTCTGGACCCGTTGCTCCCCTGCTTGGCCAACACTTCAATCGGAGCAGCGACGATGTACTCGTGCTTTGGCTCACAGTCAGCGTTGCGACCTGCAACCAGCGCATGGCTGCGCGAGGCCTTGATGTCCCATACCCTGACTTCGGCGTTCCGATCAAGTCAGTCGTGTCTGAACTCCACGAGCGGCTTGAACGCGAGATCGGCCAATGCCGAACATGGGCGGGCTTTCCGGTTCATCCGATTGACGGAGAGCAGTCGGCTGATGCGGTAGCCACTCAGGCGCTCAAGACCGTGCGATCTTGGGACGGCTATCCGGGGGGATCACGATGAAACACCTCAGACTACTGGCAGAGGTGTTGCTGCAATGGGGGAACCACGAGCCCCGAGTTGACGCCATCCTCTGGTGCGGCTCAACTGCCAGAGGCGACTCGGGGCCAACCTCCGATCTCGATACGGTGGTCCTTCACGTCGATGGCTGCGCATCGCTCGACGTATTCAGGTCGCTGCTCGCCCATCTCGGAAATCGACCTTCCTTCTCCACCTTCGTACCAGGAAGCGGCGAAGCAACAGTCTGGGTCGATCCCCAACTGACCAAGATCGACCTCCACTTCGGAAGCGACCCCGAGGACTTTGCCTGGCTGGCGGACTGCCCTGATGTCCCCATCCCCCGCTTGGTCGTTGGCTATGACCCAGGTAATCGCTGCGCTCGGATCGTGGAGAGAGCCACCACCGAACTTAGCCGCTCTGTTCCAGACCTTCTGAATGCCGAGATAGAGAAGTTTCTGTGTGGATTTGAAGCCGCGTCTTCGGCGCATCGGCGTTCGGATGGCTACCAGTTCTACTTTCACTACAACCTGGCGCTCCACCGCTTGGCGAGGATCGTCGAACTGCTCAGGGGCGATCCTGTGTACATGTTCTTGCCCAAGTTGCTCCTGCCCAAGCGGATGCCGCTGGAAGAGCAGAAGATCTGGCGCGAACTGCGAGGGTCGATCTATCTCCCCGAGGCCAACGGGCTCAAGCGCCGCTTAGCCGAGCGTTTCCTTGAGGCGATCGACGACGCCCACTCGAACCACAAGATCGATCGGCGGCGCGATGAAGCCGAGGCGTTCCTTCGTGCCGTGCTGCAACGGGATCTGTTCTTCAACGTGCGGGACTTCGCCGATGCGTTTGAGGGAAAGGTAAGACCAGGCGTCCTGTTCCGAGCCTCGACCCTGACTCGGTGGGGCGACGAACCGGCGCTCGCCGAGTGGCTTCGAGAGAATCGCGTCCGCAGGATCATTGACCTACGCAAGGCCGACGAAATGGAAACGGCGACTGGCCACTATCCGGGCGGGCTGCTCGCTGACATCAAGTACTTCCACGCTCCGATGGGTGGACCGCCGCTTCATCCCGACTTGCCACCTTCGTCGCCCGAGACCGGCGATGCGTACATCCAGATGTTCAAAGCCGAACGCTCAGCCATTGTCGAGGCGATCAAGGCGATCGTCGGCTGCGAGTCTGGTGCGACGGTCATCCATTGTCATGCAGGGAAGGACCGAACCGGCATCGTCTGCGCCGTTGTGGCGTTGCTGCTGGACCTTCCACGGACCGACGTCGTCGCCGATTACATGCTTAGCGGCCAGGGTGTTACGGAGCAAGCGATTGAACGATTTTTGGCTTGGTTCGAGCAGGCCGCTGCTCGCCAATCGCTATGTAGCGATGGGGTCGACGAGGCCCTCATCTCCCGCCTGCGCCTTAGACTGGTCAACCTGATGCAGCCCGACGACACCCGCGCTACCCCACCCGCCGAATCACCTCCACAACCTTCGACTGATCCCGCTCCGCGTACACCGCGTCGGTGATCACGGCCGACGAGTGCCCCAGGACGAGCTGGGCGGCCTCGAGCCCGAACTCTCGCCGGATGCGGGTCGCGGCGCTGTGGCGGATCTGGTGCGGGTGCCAGCGGTGGGTCCGCCGCCACTCGGCCAGCTCGCGCTTCTCCCGGTCCGTGAGCCGCGCGAGGCACTGCTTCTCCGTCTCGCGCCGCCCATCGCCGTTCTCGCGGGGCCGCAGGTGCGCCGGCGGCGGGAACGCCCGATCGCATGCGTACTGGATGGCCCGGCGGTAGCTACCGACCGTGTAGGCGTCGCCGGGCCCCCGCTCAGGGTCCTCGACGCGGTTGGTGCCGGGGCGGTTGCCGTAGCCGATCGGCGTCTTGCGCCTAGCGTGCTGCCTCGCGCGGCGCTCGGCTTCCGCCTCGGCGGGGCTGAACAGCGGCCGGTTCGGGTTGCGCTCCCGCAGGAACGGCTCCAGGACCGTTTCGGCCTCCGGGCCGAAGTACACCTCGCGCTCGGCCCCGAGGTGCGCCGTCTTGTGCTCGCTCAGCCGTGCGACGAGCAGCCCCGTCCGCCCGTCGCGGTCGATGTCGCGCCCGCGCAGGCCGACGATCTCGCCCGGCCTTGCGCCGGTGAGCAGTTGGAGGCGCACCATCGCCCGCACCGGCGACGGCAGGTGCTGCATCGTCTCCTCCAGCAGGAACTCGGGCACGGGGCCGACCTTCTTCCCCTCCTTTGCCCGCGACCGGCCGCGCTTCAGCGGCTCGAGCATCCCGAGCGCGTCGGCCACCGACGCCGGGACCATCTCCTGCGTCACCCCCCAGCGGAAGACCGCCACGACGATCCGCACCCGGTCGTTCACCGTCGTCCGCGACCACGGCTTGCGCGGGGGCGTTGCCGCGGGGTCCCCGCTGATCATCGCCTCGCGCAGCAGCCGCAGCCGCTTCGGCCCGTACTGCGCCACGCGCGTTGAGCCGTCCATCTGGCGGAGCAGGCGGAGCGTCGCCTTGATGGCGTTGCATCGCTTGGGCAGGAACTCGCGCGCCACCCGCCGCCAGTACTGGAGCGCCAACTCGCCCACATCGGGGCCGCCGGTCGCGGCTGTGGCGGCGGCGGGCACCGCATCAGGCAGGTCCGGCAGACGCCGCCCGAGCGCCTCGTACTCGGCCAGCACGCGGTAGTACAGCTGGCGACTCTCGGGCGACCCGTACTCGCCCAGCCAGTAGTCCTGCCGCCGCTTGGTGACGGCGTCGGTCAGCGTGACGATCGCCTGCGTGTACCCGCTGCGCTGGCGGTACGCGGGCGGCTTCCGGGTCGTCGTGGGGGTCGTCTTCGGGGCGGTCTGAACGGCCATGGGCGGCGCTCCTCGGGGTCGAGCGCGGTGTCACACCGCGCGTTGTTCGACCCGATCTGCGCCGCCGTCCGTCGGCGGGTCACCGCAAGTGGCGGTTTCAGAAAGCCTTACGGCAATCGGGGTGACAGGATTTGAACCTGCGACCTTCTCGTCCCGAACGAGACGCGCTACCAAGCTGCGCTACACCCCGCAAGAACCCGCCATCGTAGGCCGCACTTCCCGCGGCGGCGAACCAATCCCCCAGCACCCTTCCCAAGCCAGCCTCGCCACCTGAGCAAGCCCGAACACCCTGAAAGCACCGCCGCACCTTCCGTGTCGGTGCGCTGGGAGATGGTGTACCAACAATCCGGTTCAGTTCATGACGTTCGGGCGCTTGGTGTAGACATTGTCATCGAGGGTCGAGGGGTCACCATCGCGACCTGCCGAATAGAAATACGGCATTCCCCCGGGGCAATACCCACCGTCCGAATCGGCCACTTGCGTGCCATCGGCACTCACCCGGTTTCGCCTGATATTTCGGAATGAGTACCGCGAGGCATTCGGGGCATCATTCAGAAGACCTTGGCTCAACGCATCAAGCCCTACCCCGTGGTTGTTCCCCGGCTCGTAGGGGTCACCGTTCTGGAGCACCCCATGGAACATCGGATGGACGTACCGAATCGGGCGCTCCCACGCATCGAGCACCGTCACCATTTCCGGCACGGCTTGGGGCGATGTCGCCGCAGCACCGGCATAGGGTGTCCACCGTGAGATCAGCCTGCTGTCGATCCCCTTCAGGCGATCGGCGGGGTTGCCGGGGCCGACAATTTGGAGAAGGAACAGCCCTGTGCTGTTAATCATGCCCGAGCCGCCATCCACATCCATGTTCCGGGCATCGGCGAGAAGCAACAGCCGGTCACGGTTTCGAGGATCGCGGACCGTGGCTCCAGGGATCGAGCCGCGATCCTGCATGTAGCTGTTCAAGAGTGAATCGAGCACGCGAATCGAATTGCTGGTCTGGGCCGTGCGGCTTCCACCGATGACACCGGCCCCCACCGCGACCGAAATCGCAATGAGAATCACGATAATCCCGATTACCACCAATAGTTCGAGGAGCGTAAAGCCCGTTCGGCGAATCGCCATCGAAAGCCCCTCCCGGGCGGATGCATCCCTCGGCGATGCCCCACAGGGTGCAGGCGCCGTCCGCAGGCATTCCGACCAAGCATACGCAGAAGTCCGCCGATCGGATCCCGTCTGCTCAAAATGTCCCCTGTTTGTTCGCATGGGTGGCGCCCCGGCACGCTCCTCAAAACACTCGAAAATCCATTGCAGCCGCGGATTACAGCATATCGGCCGAACTGCCGCCGGAGCCGGCGCGGGCAGGCGCGGCCCCTGCCGGAGCTGCACGTTGGCGCGAGGCCATCATGGCCTGAGCCTGGGCCTGCAGAATCGCCTGCGGACTGATTCGGGCACGGAAAATCAACTCGCTCACTCGCTCGCGCACGCGCCTGAGCATGTCACTGAACAACCTCGCGCCTTCCTTCTTGAAGGCGATCCGCGGATCCTGCTGGCTGAAGGCGCGGAAACTGATCGAATCGCGCGTCTGGTCCATGGCGTAGAGGTGATCTTTCCAGTTTGTATCCAGCGTCTCGAGCAAAACGCTCCGCTCCAGTTCCAGCAGATCCGCCCGGAGCAGGTTCTCGACCCGGGCCTTGATCGCGTCGAGCCGTTCCTCACCCGTGAGCCACCGCATGCGGTCGGGAAGGCCGACGCCGAAGCGGCGCGTGAAATACTGGTCCAGCTCATCATCGGTCTTGCATGCGAGCGCAGCCGCGACCTCTTTCTGCAGATGATCCTCTTCAAAGAACCGCTTTGCGGCCTCCTGCAGGTCGCTCTTGACCTTCGCCGGAGGCGTCGTCTTGAGCCGGTCAGGCTCCCACTTGAGTTCAAACCGGCGATTCGCCCACTGGCAGAGTTGCTCTGCAGCGAACTTCGGATCCTGTCGCATCAGCGCCATGGTCATTTCCATCGCGAACTCGACCGGATACTCCACTTCGCGTTTGCGATACAGCTCGCGAACGCGATCCATGATTAATTGCGCCGGGGTCGTCTCGTCCGATGCCTGGGCGTCGACGATCTCCTGAGGCGTAATGGTTGTTTCAAATCGCTCTTTCACCCAGTTGGCGAGCGCCTGCGGCCCGTACATCGGATCAAGATATTCGGCGATGCCGCCGAGATCCGCCTCGTCGATCTTCTTCTCAGCCGCGGAATATAACAGGTCGATCACGTGTCTCCGCTCGGCCTCGCCTCCCTCGCGAAGGTCCGCGGCCGAAATATCAATCCCGTAATGGCTCTTGGCCCAGTTGATCAGCCCGGCGGAATCGAAATCGACCGAAACTTCCGAACCTTCCATGGGCATGTATTCACCGACCGTCAACACGATATTATGCTTGGCTTCGGCTTTCGCTTCGCGGCGAATGAACACTTCCATCTCTTCTCGGTCTCTTCCACGAAGCTTGTCGGGCACGATCGAGCATTCCATCGTCTCTTTGACGGCCTCGGCCACGCACTCGCCCGCATACCCCGGATCGAGATACTGATCCGCAGCGGATTCGACGGCATCCTGCAAAAACTCCATCACAAGACCGCGCACGTCCCGACCCTCAAGCACACGCTGTCGCAGGCCGTAGAACGTCTGACGCTGGTGCTCCATCACTTCGTCATACTCGAGAATCTGCTTGCGGATCTGGAAGTTCCTCTCCTCGACCTTGCGCTGCGCACCCTCGATGCGCTTGCTCAGCATACGGCTCTCGATCGCATCGCCTTCCTTCAACCCCAGCCGCGGCAGCACCTTCATCAGGGTCTCGCCGCCGAACATCTTCATCAGGTCGTCTTCAAGCGACACATAAAACCGGCTCGAACCCCGGTCACCCTGGCGGCCCGACCTGCCCCGAAGCTGGTTGTCGATGCGCCGAGCCTCGTGACGCTCGGTGCCGATGACGTGCAGGCCGCCGAGATCCTCGATGTTCTCGAACCACCGCACCTCGTGCAGCAGCAGTTTGCCCGTGGCGCTCAGTGCGCTGCGAAGGTCGTCGGTGCTCATTTCATTCATCTTGCGTTCCGACAGCAGCGTATATTTGAACGCCCAGTGGCGCAGCATGCGCAGCTCGATCTCCTCCGCCGACAACCCTTCGATCTCACGCTTGTTGACGCCGAGTTCCGCCGCGGCGATCTTGGCGTAGACATCACGCCGCAGATCATCAACCGATGATTCGACCGTCAGTTTGCGCGACGCAATGCCCCGCCTCAGCCAATGATCCAGCAACTGCTCCCGCGTGAACGCCCCGAGTTTGATATCCGTGCCGCGGCCCGCCATGTTGGTGGCGATCATCACCGCGCCAAGCTGCCCGGCGCTCTCGATAATCACGCTCTCGCGATCGTGCTGCTTGGCATTGAGCACCTCATGCTTGATGCCGTGCTTCCGCGTCAGCATCTGGCTCAGCATTTCACTCTTTGCGACGCTGGTCGTGCCCACGAGAATGGGCCTTCCTACGTCGTGCATCGCCTTGATCTCATCAACAATCGATTCCCACTTGTCCCGGGCGCGCAGATACACCATGTCCGGGAAATCGCCCCTTCGCACCGGCTTGTTCGTCGGGATCGAAACCACGTCCAGCCCGTAAATATCGTGAAACTCCTGCGCCTCGGTGTCGGCCGTGCCCGTCATGCCCGCCAGACGCTTGTACATCTTGAAGAAATTCTGGATCGTGATCGTCGCGACCGTCTGCGTCTCCTCCTTGATCGGCACCCCCTCCTTGGCCTCGATCGCCTGATGCAGCCCGTCCGACCACTGCCGGCCGATCATCGGCCGGCCCGTGTTCACATCGACGATCACGATGCTCGGCACAGGTCGCCCGAAACTCGGGTCCGGAACCTCCATCACCACGTAGTCCCGGTCGCGTTCATACACCGCGTGCGCCCGCACCGACTGCTCGAGGAGGTGCGGCAAGTCCATGTTCTGATCGACATAAAAAGAGCCCATCCCCGCCGTCCGCTGCGCTTCGGCGATGCCCTCGTGCGTCAGGTGACACTGCTTCCGCTCAGGATGAACTTCGAAATACTGCACATACTTGTCACGCTCGCGCTCAAGTTCCGGCAGTTCGCGCTTGGCCTCTGCAAGCTGTTCCTGCATCTCGGGCACTCGGCCCTTGTCTTTCACCTGCCGAATGTCGCCCTCAAGCCCCTTGATGCGCTCCTTGCAGGCGCGAACCTTCGCTTCGCTCTCATCCCACGGCTTCTGCCTCGCCACCAGGTGCCGCGCCAGCTTGTCCGCCATCTCGTACCGGGGCTTATCCTCATGGGCCAGGCCGCTGATAATCAGCGGCGTCCTGGCCTCGTCGATCAGAATCGAGTCCACCTCGTCCACCACCGCAAACTGGCGCCGACGCTGCACCTGCTGCTCGATGTTCCGCTTCATGTTGTCGCGCAGATAGTCAAAGCCGAACTCGCTCGTCGTGCCGTACACCACGTCGCATCGATACATCTGCCGCTTCACATCCTCCGGCTGCATGTGCATCGGGTGGATAGCCCCGACCGTCATCCCGAGCGCATGGAAGAACGGAAATGTCCAATCGCGATCTCGCTGCACCAGGTAATCGTTCACGGTCACCACGTGCACCTGCTCGCGCATCACGCACGCCAGAAAACACGCCAGCGGCGCCACGATGGTCTTTCCCTCGCCCGTTTTCATCTCCGCGATCTTCCCGCTTGCCAGAACCATCCCGCCGATCAACTGCACATCGAAAGGACGACTCCGAAACGGCGGACGGCTCTCCGGATAGATCTCCCGCACGGCTTCATACAACTCGTGCGGAATCTCGCCCCACACATACGCCGGCACTGGCTGCGTGCACCCCAGCAGCGCATCCGTAGGGGGCCGGGTTCCAAGCCCGTCCAGCCGCTCCTTCGTCTCGATATACAGTTTCTTCAGGTTGCCCGGAAGCTTGTCCGCCTCGAAACGGCTTGCCACCGCCGGATTGAAAATGCTCCTGATGCCGATCGCTCGGTCCATCGCCTCGCGCGCTACCGCGAACGACTCGACCAACAGATCATCGACCCCCGCCCCGGCATCACGCTGTGCACGCAACACACCAAGCATCGAACGAAGCTGCTCGTCGCTCATCTGCCGAATCTTCGGCTCCAGCGCGTTGATCGCCTCCACCCGCGTCCAATACCGCTTCACGAACCGCTCGTTCCGCGAGCCGATCAGCTTGTTCATCAACGGCCCGATGATCGGAATGCCTGCCTCTGCCATGAGAATTCGCCTTGCAATGGGGTGCGCCGCCCAGCCTGCCGCCAGGAGACGACTGCGTCTGTCATATGCCCAGGCAACCCCTAGCGCTCCGGAACCTATCGGCCCGCGCCAGCTGTGTCGCCCAACGCCATGTGGATCAATACATGCCCGGGAGTACAACCCCCGGAGCCAGCCGCCGCGTCACTCTGCCGGAATCGGCGGCGGCAGCGATAACAGACCAGCCCGAAGCAGAGTCACCCCCCTGACCACCAACCCCGGTCCCATTGCTCCTACTGAGCGAACCAGTAGACAATCAGCCCCCACAATCGGGGGGGCTGTAGCCGGTTGCTCCTGCCCGGCGTAAGCCAACGCCTGGGCCACGCGAACCATGACCGCCGACCACTGCCGAACGGACCCAGTGTTTCCACTAGTCCTGGGGGCCAGTGCCGAGGCCGCCGCCTCGCTCGCGAGAACGGGGAACGCCAGCACCAGCGTCAGGGCGCACAAGAAGGCTCCCCGGTGCCGAGCCCGCTCGGTCGCTTCGGGGGCGTCAAGGCGTGATGAGACATGTCCGGACACTGGAAGAAGTATCGGCCCCCAACCCCCGTGGGGCAAACCCGAAGCCGGCGTTTGTGCCATGTCGGCCGATTCTGAACCGGTCGGCAGGCATGTTCCGATATCTGCACTCGCCCGACCCACGTGTACAGTGGGTCATGCCTGAGGGAAAGGATGTTCCCCCGATGATTGCCACCCGCCAGGCCCTTCCTTCCACGCGCGAGTCGGTCACGCACAAGTTCTCCGTCGATCGGCATGAGGGCTATCTCACCATCGGGCTTTATCCTGATGGCCGCCCGGGCGAAATCTTCATCAAGATCGCCAAGGAGGGCACCGCCATCAGCGGCATGTGCCAGGCGTTCTGCCGCGCCTTCAGCATTGCGCTGCAATACGGCCTCTCGGTCGAGGACGCGGTCGTGCGTTTCAAGGGCATGCGATTCGAGCCTTTCGGTCCAACCAGCAACCCCGAAATCCCCGAGGCATCGAGCATCGTCGACTACGTCGCGCGATTCCTCGAGCTGCACTTCGCCTCGATCAAGCGAAGGTGATCGCCCCGATCAGTCATCGGCTTCATCCGCACTGCGGCGGGTATTGCCGTCTTCGACTTTCTTCATGATGAACAGATAGTTGAACCCGCGCATGAAGAAGTTCTGCTCTTCCGCCGCCTTGTGCCAATTGCCGCGCTGCAGCTTGGCATTCTGACGCACGACGCAGATGACGTCGATCGGCGTGAAATAATCGCGCAGAATGCTGAACAGTTCAAACCCGATCGGCATGAACACCCCGCCCCCCCCACCGGCCTTCCCCTTGCGTTTCTTCCACGAATCGCTCACGTACAGCGCCATATAGCGGCGGTTCTTGAGCACCCGGTGAATCTCGGCGATCACTTCCTCCATCGCCTCGTAATACGCCTCACCCGCCGCTTCTCCCGGTTCTTTCGGCGGCGCGCCCGCATCGAGCTTACCGATGCACTCCGCATGATCGCTATAGGTGACATGCGTCGAATACGGCGGATCGACGAACACGAAGTCCGCCACCTCATCCTCAAGCGGAAGTTCGCGGGCATCGGCACGGAAGATGTCCTTCCGCTGCGGCGAAAGGTCATATCCGAGCGCCCGTCTGCCCAGATCCCGAGCCACATCCATCGTCGTTCCCGAGCCGCACATCGGATCGACGACCAGGTCTTTCTCCTTCGTATACCGCTTGAGCACCTGCCAGATCACCCAGCTCGGCGTCGCGCCGACATAGTTCGGATCCCCCTGCACCTGCGAACCATCCGAAGCGTTGTAGTGCTGACTCGGATATTCCCACAATGTGGTCGTCATCAGACGAAGCGGCGGTTTCTTGAACCGCGGCCTGTGCGCTCCCGCCGGTCCTGACCGCGACCGTCCGCCTTGCTCTTCACCACCCCCGGGCGATCGCTCGCTCATCCCAGCGCCTCCGACGTGGCCTTTACGAGCGCATCGGTCGCCTCCGCAAGCGTCATGCGAACCTTTGCGCCCGCGGCACGCGCGTGCCCTCCTCCGCCCAATCCGCTGACGATCGTGTTTACATCGACCGCTCCTGGGCCGGGTTTAGACCGTACACTCATCTTGACCACCGCGTTCGGCGCCTGCTCAACCTCCGTCAGAATTGCCGCGACGCGAACACCCCGAATCGCAAGCATCATGTCCGCGAATCCGCCCGTGTCGCCCGGTGCGGCCTCCGTGTCCCCGATGTCTTTCTGGGTAATGCTGGCCACCGCCAATTGATCTTTGTGAAACAACCGCATGCCCGACAACGCCCGCCCGATCGCGTACAACCTCGCCGGGCGCTGACGCTGCTCGGTCACCTCATACAGGCGAGGCTGGTCCGCCCCCGCGTCGATCAGATCCGCCGCCAGCCGCAAAAGCCTCGCGTTCGTGTTCGAAAACCGATACCACCCCGTGTCCGTTGCGCATCCCAGCAGCAGCGGCTCAGCGATGTCTTTCGCCAGGCCCGCACACGTCGATGCGCCTGTCAGCACGCGGCACACTTCTGCAACCGGCACGCACGCCGCCGCCGCCGCGGGCTCCACCCACAACCGATCGCCCATCTCGCCCTCGCCCGTAAGGTGATGGTCGATCACCGCCGTCTGCGACCGCCTTGACCGCACATAGTCCGCAAGCCCTTCAAGCTGCGCCCACGATCCCGTATCACACACCACCACCGCATCCGAAGCATCCGGCGGCATCCCCCGATCCGTATGTCCCCACTCATCCGGCGATGCGATGTCACCCATCCACCCCGGCATCGGCCCGGTGTACCACGCGAGAATGTCCCCCGCGGCTCCGCCCGCGGCCGAGACCACCCGCCGCATGGACCGAACCAGGCCCAGCGTCGCGCCAATTGCATCCCCATCGGGCTTTGCATGCGTCAGCACCACCACCCGAGGTTTCCCTCGCAGCCATTCGGCGATCGCCTCCAGCGTCGTCGTACTCGTCCATCCGGCCGCGACCTCACTCATGCAGATACCGCCTCATCCTGGCCGACCCACGTTCCGGCCTGCACCACCGCGAGACGTTCCCGCACCCGGTCGCAGTCCCGCCCGATCTGCGCCACAAGTTCTTCCAACGTCGCATACCGCCCCTGCACGCGAAGGTAATCATAAAACCGGAGCCGGAGGCTCCATCCATACTCCGGCAGCCCCGCAATTGCGCCCCCTGCCTCGCGCTCGACATCAAGAAGATGCGCTTCCACCACGCGCCCTGATCCTCCAAAGTGCGGCTTGCTCCCAACGCTGATCGCCGCTCCGAGCCGCTGTCCCTCCGCCGTGATCGCCTCTCCCGCATACACCCCATCGCCGGGCGTCAGCATCTCTGTACGAATGTTCGCCGTCGGAAACCCGATCATCCGTCCGCGACGCTCCCCTCGCACAACCTCACCCACAAGTTCATACGGACGCCCAAGCACTCGCGCTGCATCCGCCGTGCGGCCCTGCCCCACCAGCCAACGCACGATCGTGCTCGACGCCGTCATCAGCAGTTGATCCGTGCTGTCCACTGACACCGGCGGCACAATCTCCACCGCGAAACCCATCTCCTCACCAAGCGCGCGAAGCTCCTGCTCTCCTCCGCTCCGGCCCTTCCCGAACCGAAAATCCCGACCTTCAACAATCCCGCGAAGATCCGGATACGCAAGACGCACTTCCTCCAGAAACGCTCGCGGCGAAAGATCCAGCAATCGCGGCGAAGGATCAAGCCGCGCCACGACATCCGCCCCCACCTCGTGCAGCCATTGCATACGCTGCTCGAACGTGCTCAACCGCGCTGGCGCCGCCCCCGGACGCAGCACGCTCATCGGGTGTGGATCAAAACTGAGCACCGCCACCCGCCCCGAACCCGCCAGCCGCCGCGCAGCGCGAACCAGCGCGCAATGCCCGACATGCACGCCGTCAAAGTTGCCGATGCACACCACGCTCCCGCTCATGCAACATGAGCATAGCCCGCACGGCGCCCCCTCCACCCACCACACGCCCGAACCCGATCACCGAGGTATCGGCCTGCGGGAATTACGGCTCCAGCCTCGCCTCGGTCACAAGCCGTGCCTCGCCCAGCGGCGTGACCTCATACATCACGAGTTGGCCGAGCGATCGCCTGAAAATCCGCAACCCCGATCCACCCGGTGCTTTCAGCCGTCGCGCCTTATCCAAAGCGTCGATCAACACGATCACCGGCTCGCCATCCACCTTCGCCATCAGCACACTCGTACGCCGGTCGAGCACCTGC
The DNA here is from genome assembly GCA_019636695.1 of Phycisphaeraceae bacterium. Taxonomy (GTDB): domain Bacteria; phylum Planctomycetota; class Phycisphaerae; order Phycisphaerales; family UBA1924; genus JADLCM01. Next base: position 961,553 of record JAHBXD010000001.1, on the reverse strand, counting down.
GAATACGTCCACCCCACAAGTTCAACACCCGCAAGGTTCGAAGCGATCACGACCGGCTCACCATGCGTCCGAAGCATCCACGCCTTGAACTCTTCCTCAGTCGTGCACACTTCCGACGGCGAAAAACCGCCCTGCACAAGCACCCGATACACCTCGTCAGGTTGCCGATACGGCGCGCGCTGCGGACTCCACAGCGCCAAGTATCCTCCCACGGCCGCCACCACCAGCACCGCCGCAACAATCCCCCACAATCCCGCCTTCGATCGCCGCTTGCCGATCCGCATCCGCGCGCCCGAATTGCCTTCCCCAAGCCCCATCGAAGTTGGCAGCGGCACCTCTCGTACCGGCGCAAGCCGTCGTAACGCACCCGACATCGCCTCATGCGCCCGCACTTCTCGCGCGAGTTCCTCATCCCGCCCGAGCAGCGCCTCAAACTCGCGCAGGTCGTCGCCTGTCAGCAGCCCGTCGAGATAGGCATCGAGCATGGCTCGCAACGAATCGCTCATGCCGCTCCCCCTTCCCGGCGCTTCAGCAGACGTTCGCGCATCGCCATGCGCGAGCGATGCACATGGCTCATCGCCGTGCCTTCCGGGATACCCAGCAATTCCGCGATTCGCGCATACGGGGCCTCACCCACCGTCCGCAGCAACAGACATGCCCGCGCGGTTTCGTCAAGCCCCTCAAGCGCCGACAACACTTCGGCATCAAACGCCTTTTGGTCCGCCAGCAAACGCCCGAATGTCGATATCGGTTGTGCGGAATCCTGCTTCGCCTGCTCCGCCGCACGCTCCTGCGGACGATCCGCTTCCATCAACCCTGCCGATTCCCTCCGCCTCTCTCTCCGCACGGCGTTCAACGCGGTATATCGCACGATCTGGCCCATCCATGCCTCAAAGCTCGTCCGTGGATCAAACTGCGGCAGTTTCTCCAATCCCACGATCGCCGATTCCTGCACCACGTCTTCGGCCAGGGCCGCATCCCGCACGATTGAAACCGCCACCAGCCAGAGTTGACCCGACGCAGTCCGATAGCGCTCCGCGAACTCCGTCCGCGAGAGCACCGGCGTGTGCCCCCCCTCGGGGGTGTAGGGTCCGTCTCCGGCCTGCATACCCCCCATCGTATGTAATTTCCCTTCCATCCGATTGCACCCGCGCGCATCCGCCGCCCCTGTTTTCTTTTGGAGTTCTCACCCTCTTTCGCTACCGTAAGATCGATCGCGCTTCCCCTTGCGCGCCTTCCAGCGGATTGACCCACGTACTCATCACCGTGCTTTCTTCGATCCCTGCACACGATGACCACTCGTGATCCGGAGACAGGCACACCCTCCATCGACGGAGCCTCTCATGCCCGCGAAGTGTTCAAGGCTGGTTTCGCTCATCGTCGCCGCATGGGCCGCGCTCGCAACCTCCATCTCCGCAACGTGGTCGATCATCCTCATCGACCTTCGTACCGGAGAAATTGCCGTTGGCTCGGCCACCTGCCTCACCAACTTCGACATGCGCACCAGCACCCCCGTACTCATCACCGGCGTCGGCGGCGCTACCGCCCAGTCTTTCGTCGATCAGACCGGCCTCAACCGCGCACGTATTCGCGATGGCTTCCTTCAGGGCGAAACGCCGGCCCAGATCCTCGCTGCCCTCGCCATCCAGGATTCCGGCCACCAGACCCGCCAATACGGGTTCGCCGATGTCCTCGGCAACACCGGCACCTTTTCCGGCTCTGGTGCAGGTCCATGGGCAGGCGGCCGCGTCGGTCGCTTTGCCTATACCCATGCCGGCGTCACCGGCGAAATCGCCTATGCCATCCAAGGCAATGTCCTCGCCGGCCCCGCCGTCGTCGATCACGCCCTCGACGCTGCCATGAACACCCAGGGCGACCTTCCCGAAAGGCTCATGGCCGCCATGCAAGCCGCAAGGCTGATCGGCGGCGACGGTCGTTGTTCCTGCCGCACAGGTGGCCCCGCCTGCGGAACCCCCCCGCCGGGCTTTGACCCAGATACCGACAAGTCGTCGCACATCGGCTACATGTTCATCGCACGCGCGGGCGATGTCGACGGCTGCACCGGCCTCTACGGCATCGTCGATCCACTCTTCGGAATTGCCCTCAAGGATCTCAACGGCGATGGCCTTCCCGATGCCGTAGTCAGCGGCGCTTCCGGAATCTATGTCCTCATCAACACCACCCCGCCGGGATCGGCCCTTGCAACCTTCGCCCCCCCGGTGCTCGTCGCCCCCACCACCGCCCAGAGCCGACGGATCGGCATCGCCGATGTCACCGGAAACGGCCACGATGACCTTGTCGTCCTTGTCTCTCAGATCAGCCAGATCCATATCCACCCCGGCCTCGGCGGCGGCGCGTTCGCCCCTCCGATGATCTTCGCCACAGGTGGCTCTCCGCTCTTGCTCAACTTTGCCGACCTCAACGGCGACGGCGTTCTTGATCCCTACACTGCCACCGGAAACGGCGCAACGGTCGTCATGCTCCTTTCCGATGGCCTTGGCGGGCATGTGCGGCACGAAATAACCCTGCCAGCCTCCGCCCAGGGGGTCGATGCGTTCGACGCAAACGGCGATGGGCATCTCGATCTCGTGGTTGCCTATCAGGCGCTCGACCAGATGCAACTACTCCTCAACGACGGCGCTGCGAATTTCTCCTTCGGCGCGCTGATCGATACCGGCGATGAACCGATCGACGTCCTCGCGATCGATTTCGATCTTGACGGCGATATCGACCTGCTCACCGCCGATCGCGCGGGCCAGACGCTCTCGATCTTCAAGCGCGAACATGACGCGTTCGTTCGCACAACCCTGCCGCTCCCGCGTCGGCCCAGGCTGCTCCGCGCTGCGGATATCAACGGCGATGGCCTGCCCGATCTGGTCGTACAGAACGTCGCCACCGACGGCATGACCGTGCTCACAAACACCGGTACGGGGTTTGTCGTCACCCAACTCCTCCTGGGTGCTCCGGCAACCGATCTCGCCTTGGCCGATCTCAACGCCGACGGCCTGGCCGATATCGTGGCGCCGGGCGGCGCTTCGCCCATGGCCGTCAACACCAACTCCGGCGATGCGCGTCGATTTTTCGCCCCGATCATCGGATGTGCCGCGGGCGACTATTTCATGGGCTTCAACATCGCGCATCAATCCGCTGCTACGCCCGACCCCGTCGTGCAGATGCAGGTGCAGTTCGACCAGTGGCGCATCGATCTTCTCGGTCGTCCCGATGCCGTGCTCAGCACCGCGACTTCCGATGACGCCGATCTTGCCGCTGATGGCAACGCACGAGGCGCCGTGCACGTCCAACTCCAAGATTGGAACATGCAACCCGTGACCGCCCCCGTCACATTCTCTCTCCGTTCGGCGCGCAACGCCGCGGCGCAGGGTTCCCTCGGCGAGGTCACTTCTCTCGGCCAAGGCGCTTACACGCTCGAACTGATCGCCGGCACACGCCCCGGCCTCAATCGATTTGAACTCGTCGTGGATGACGGCCACCGACCCGTCACCCTCATGCCGGGCCTCGGCATCCGGTTCAAAGATGCTCGCGCCGACTTCAACGGCGATGGCCGCGTCAACGCTCTCGATATCCCGGCGTTCCTCGACGCATTCATCGCCCGCGAAACCCGCGCAGACCTCACGCATTCGAGCCACCCGACCGACCCAGGCTACGGCACGCCGGACGGGGTTCTCGATGCCGCGGACCTTTTCTACCTTCTCGACCTCATCGTGCAATAACCGCGCGGCCTCTCGATCTCCTCATCCCGTCGCTTCGTCCCCATGATCGCCGATCCGGTGCGCATCGCGCTATCGACCACATCCGCTCGCACGTCGCCGCTTGACCGCAGAGTCGATACAGTGTTCCTCCCATGAATACGCCGGCGCTTCACATCCAGGGCCTTCGCTTCAGGTATTCCCCGGGCGAATGGATCATCGACATCCCCGAACTCATGCTCGCTTCCGGTGAGCAGATGCTCCTCACCGGTGCCTCAGGGTCGGGAAAAAGCACGCTCCTTCAACTCATCGCGGGGCTGCTCGAACCGCAGGAAGGGACGATCCGCATCGGGGGCAACGACATCTTCGCTGTGCGCAGCGCCGCACGCGATCGCCTTCGGGGCAAGAGCCTCGGCATGGTGTTTCAGACGTTCAACCTCCTCGTCGGTTTCTCCGCGATGGAAAATGTCCTCGCCGCCCTTATGTTCTCGTCGATTCCCAGGCGCGAACACGATGCCCGCGCCAGGACGCTGCTCGACCGCCTCGACATCATCCGAAGAGATGCCCGTGTCGAAGAACTCAGCATCGGACAACAACAGCGCGTGGCCGTCGCCAGGGCGCTCGCCTGCCGCCCGGCGCTCGTCCTTGCGGATGAACCGACCGCAAGCCTCGATCCTGCAAACGCCGCGGGCGCCATGGATCTCATGCAGGATCTCTGCCGCGAGCAGGAGGCCGCCCTTCTCTGCGTCAGCCACGATCCCGCACTCACCGCTCGATTCACCCGGCGCGATTCCCTCGCCGCCTTCGGACGCCCCGCTCCGGTCTGACCCTCTCGGCTTGATCTCCACGACATCCGGCCACGACCCTGCTCCAGGATTCGCCCATGCCCATGACCGACTTCACCATCGTGCGGCGTTCGCTGAACGCACGGCTCTTCTCCACCGTCACCACGGCCCTCACCGTCGGGGTCGCCGTCGCGCTGCTTTTTGTCCTGCTCACCCTCCGCGATTCCGCGAAATCGGCATTCTCTCGCGGCAGCGGCAACATGCATCTTCTGGTCAGCGCCGAGGCGAGTGAACTCGAATCGGTCCTGCACAGCGTTTTTTATACCGGCGCACCCCAGGCGTTTTTCCCATACCGATTTGTCGATGAACTTGACGAGATTCTGGGCGAGGCCGACGCTCCGGCTCAGTTCATCATCCCCACCCAGGTTGGCGACAGTTTCCGCGGGATGCCCGTCGTCGCCACGACCGAAGATTTCTTCACCGAGTTTCAACCCTTTGAGGGGCAGCCCTGGGTCGCCGCGAGTGGCCGCTGGTTCGAAAAACCCTTTGAAGTCGTTCTCGGGGCCGAAGTCGCCCGAACCTCCGGCCTGCGCGTCGGTCAGATGATCTACCTGACCCATGGCATGAGCCGACGCGCCGGCGCGGGCAACGACATTGCCACCGACGACGACCACCACCACGATCATGACCACGATCATGACCATGATGACGCCCACATCCATCGCGAGTATCGCTTCGAGATCGTCGGCATCCTCGCCGCCACCGGAACAAGCCACGACCGCGCCTTGTTCACCCACCTCATCGGTTCGTGGATCATGCACGCCCATGACCGACGACTCGCGGAACTCGGGCACGGCATCGAACTGACGACCGAGGCCGATCTCACCGAAGCCGACCGCATCATCACTGCCGCCATGGTCCGCATCGCCGGACGCGCCGGACGCGCCACGGCCGTCAACGTTCCCGCCGCCGCCGTCACAATCCGGCGTTCGGGGCTTGGCCTGCGCGTCGCCGCCCCCGGAGACGAAGTACGCAAACTCTTCCGCATCGTCTCCAACCTCGACCAGATCTTCATCGCCCTCGCAGGGGCGATCCTCATCTCCAGCGGCATCGGCATCCTCCTCGCCCTCTACAACAGCATGGAGCAGCGCCGCAGGCAGATCGCCGTCCTCCGCGTCCTCGGGTCATCACGCTCTCGCATCTTCGGCCTCATCATGACCGAATCGGCCGTCATCGGCATGCTCGGCGCCGCGGCAGGGCTGGCCATCGGCCTTGTCGGTTCGCAATTAGCGACAGGGATCCTGCGCGACCGCCTGGGGCTTGATATCCGCCCCGAGATCTCGCCGGAATGGCTGCTTGTCTTGGCCGCGGCCACCACCCTGCTCGCGACCCTCGCCGGGTTGATCCCCGCGATCATGGCTTACCGCACGAGCGTGGCGCGAAACCTCCGGCCGATCGCCTGACAAGACTTGTTGCCGGCGCCGCGGGACTACCCGCCGCTGCGCCCATAACGGTTGTGCATCTCCGCAATCTGCCCGCTCAGGCCGTGGAAGCTGTAGCCGCCGTTGTTGAACAGCATCCCCTCTACCCCGTGATCGCGCAGCGAGACGGCATATTCGATGGCCTCGGCGACCTCCATGTGCAGCACGGGCGTCGCCTCGCCTCCTCGCTTCCGCGCGCGGTCAGCGCTGAACCGCTCGGCCCGTTCCTCGTCAGTGAATGCGATGAGGTAGGGCTTTCCATCCATCGCGCCGACGACAGGGGCGGCGTCATCCCCGGTCTGGTCGGCGACGAAGTACCACGCGCCGCAGTTGAAGGCCGCCTTCCAAAGGTCATGTTCGGCCATCTTGTTCTGGCCGAATTGGGCCGCCATTACCAAGCCGTCAAAGTCATTCGCCATGGCGCATCTCCTGTCTCGTACCGTGGTCACGGGGGGCACGTTCGGAGTATATACGGATACCCAGACCCGTCAAGAATAACCTACGGATTCCATTACGGAGTTTTTTGTCTGCATTTTCTCAGCCCATCCACTGGCCGGTCCTCATCCCAACGGCGCATGATTGATGCAGAAAGTATGAAATCGGACCTGTGTCGCGCTTTTACTGGCAAACCCCGATAATCGAATCATACTGATCTTCCCGGGTCCGCGCTCCCTCCGCGCTGGATAACCCGGGATCCAAGGCTCCTGACGCCGCGTGGGCTAGGGAAAACCCTTGGCGGGTGTGAGAAGAGAAGGAGAATCGCGAATGAAGAATCTGATGACTGCTGCGGCAGGGATTGTCCTTGCCGCGGGCGTTGCCTCTGCCCAGGTGAAGTTCCTCACCAGCGACGGCAGCACGCTTTATCGGACGGACGGCATCTTCACTGAGTCGTTCGACATGATGGGCGCACACACGATCGGCATGACGGTCGTGCCGGCCGGCATGAGCATTACGGGCGCTACGGCGGGCGATGTCATCGCGATCGATGACCAGCGCAACGCCCAGGGGCGCTACAACGTCTACCGCGTTGACAATGCCTACACCGGCACCCCCACGCTCATCACCATCGGCGAGAGCAACCGCGTCAGCAACTCGCTGGTCTTTGCCGGCGGCAACCTCTACGGCGCGAACGGGCTGAACCAGCAGTTCCGTATCCACGAACTGAGCCTTGTCGATTTCCTCGGCTCCAACGACGTCGCCAGCGGCTTCAGCGTGCTGGGTGTCGGTGGCCTGGCATTCGACGGCTCAGGCTTCTTCTTTACCGACAACGGCAGCAACTCGCTGTACGGCTACGACCTCGGCACCAACACCGTGACCACCCTGGGCAACTCTGGCGTGAGCTTCTTCAACCAGGGCCTTGAGTACTTCCAGGGTCAGCTCTGGGGTGCCGTGCAGATTGCCGGGGGCAACCTGGTGATCGGCACATGGAACACCACCAACGGCGCCTTCACGCAGGTGTACGACGTGGCTCCGCACGTCCAGAGCGTGACGGGCTTTGTCGCCATCATCCCCGCGCCGGGTTCGCTCGGGCTGCTGGCGGTGGGAGGTATGATCGCGCTGCGCCGTCGCCGCTGACCATATATCCGGGGTGATCACCCCGGCAACAACACGGTTCGTGGGTACGCCCCGGAGCAACCTCCGGGGCGTTCCCTTTTTTCGACCCTCACCTCACAACACTGCCGACATTCCGCCAGGCACGACTCGGCGCCGCTGCACCATCCGGGGGCAACCGCATACCGGCGGCGGCTATGCTTGCTCGGTGTTGCGTCGTCATCGCGGAAGCGCATGATCCTGATCATCGACAACTACGACAGTTTCACCTGGAACCTCGTGCAGCGGATCGGCGAGCTTGACCCTTCGCTTACCCCGGGCGAGGGGGTTTGGGTTGTTCGCAATGACGAGATCACGCCTGAACAGGCCGAAGCCCTCGACTCCGGGCGCGGCCCTTCGCATCTGATCATTTCTCCCGGGCCATGCACACCGCGCGAAGCGGGCATCTCGAGCGAAATGATCCGTCGTTTTGCGGGGCGCATTCCGGTGCTCGGTGTATGCCTTGGGCACCAGTGCATCGGCGAACTCGACGGGATGAACGTCGTGCGGCATGTGATGCCCGTGCACGGCAAGACGAGCCTTGTCCACCACGACGGCAAGGGCATATTCCGCGGCATAGAGAACCCGATGCGAGCTGCGCGATATCACTCGCTCGTGATCGCCGCCGAGAGCGTGCTGCCCGTCCCTCGCGGACACGACGACTGGACCATCAGCGCCTGGGCACACGACCAGGCACCCGACGGCAGCATTGTGCGCGTTGTCATGGGATTGCGCCGGGTCTGGGCCGACCCGAGTCGAGCGCCACTCGACGGTGTGCAGTTTCATCCGGAGAGTTTCATGACCGAGCACGGGCCGCGGCTGCTGGCCAACTTTCTTCGCGGTGCGGGTTGATCCTCCGGCGGTGCACTATGCCGTCGCTTCGGGCGGCCACTCTTCGCGCGTCACGGCCCATCGCTCATGATCCGCCCATCGCCCGCCGATGCGCAGATATCGCAGCGAGTAGCCTTCGAGCCGCAACCCGGCCTTCTCGGCGACGCGACGAGACGCGAAATTGTCCGGCTGAATGTTGACTTCAACCCGATGCAGCCCGAGCGTCTCGAAGGCATATTGAATCGCAAGGCAGAGTGCCTCGGTCATATAGCCCTTGCCGGTGTGCCGCTTGCCGATCCAATACCCGATGAAGCACTGTTGAAGATCACCCCGGATAATCGCCCCCAACCCGATGCGCCCGACAATTGCCCCGTCAGCCCGCCGACAGATCAACAGCCGCCGCGAATCCTTGCGGCGATGAAATCGCAACTCGCGTTCGAACGCGTCGTCGCCGAAAGGGTCAAAACCCGGTTGAGGCAACGGCTCCCACCGCGCAAGATGCCGTTTTGACGACTGCCGCAACGCGACAAACTCGCCCCGATCGGCCTCGACAGGCGGACGAAGAAACACCAACACCCCGACCTGCACAGCCCGCCGAAGCGAACGTTGCAGGTCGGGGTTCAGAGGCGCCCCCGCCGCACGATCGCGGCGGGGCGGGGTCATTGCACGTCCTTGCCTTCAACCACGTCGGTGATCGGCGGAGCCGCGTGGCCCTTGATTTCACCGCTCTTGAGTCGCCGGTTGTAGTCGCGATAGGCCGCCATCGCCTGGCGACCGAAGATGAGCATGATCGGAATGTTGGCAAAGAGCATCACGCCCGTGCCCAGGGCGGTCAGCGAATCGAGTTGAGCGTCGGTCTTGATGAAGGGGAAGGTGGCCACGACAACCGCAAGGCAATACACAATCTTGTAAGGCATCACCGCGGCCTTGCCCAACAGGAAGACGACGGCCTGCTCGCCGTAATACGACCACGCGATAATCGTGGAGAGGGCGAAGAGCCAGCAGGCAAGCGTGACCACCCACTGTCCGAGGCCCGGTACGGCCCGGTCAAAGGCATGCCCCGTGAGCGCAGCGCCCTTGAGGTCCATATACAGCCCCGGGTCGTCGATCGTCGGTGGCAGTTGACTCGGACGAGGCAACCACGAGATGTAGAGCGATTGGTCGTCTTTGTCCTGCTTGATGCTGCCGTTCATCCACCCGAGTTCGCGACCGGTCTGCTTGTTGAACTCGCCGCGCGCAATGACGAGCACGCCGTCGTTCGGACGCCAGACATTGCTGATGCGGGCGGCATTGGGCGACTTGGCGACCGGCACGGTCACATCAGGGATCCACGCGGGTTCTTCGCCGGCGCGAAGCGTGGTGGGCACAACCAGCGTGCCCTCCGGCACATCGACATCGTCGAACTCCGCCCTCCACGTGTTGTTGTCCTTGGACACTTTCCCGACGATGTAGACGGGGGTCTGGCTGTCTTCGTGCGTGAGCGTGGCGACCAGCATCACCGCTTCACGCGCTTTCCAGTCCGATGGCTCGCTGCGTGCGTCACGCGGGTCGGCCGGCAGTTTCTTCTCAGGAAGGTTGATCGGTGCGATCGATGCACGACCGTTCTCGATGGTGAAGGCAGGCGCCTCAGCCAACTCGGCGACGACCGTGTTGCCGATGATGACATTCGGGGCTGCATCAAACTGCGATGCGGCATCGCGGTTCCATGCCCCGGTGCTCAGCACCACCAGCGCCGTGATCGTGCAGACCACGAGCGTATCGATGAAGGGTTCAAGACCCGCCACGATCCCTTCGCGGGCAGGCTCATCGGTCTTGGCCGCCGAGTGAGCGATGGGGCTTGAGCCTTGCCCCGCCTCGTTGCTGAACAACGCCCTCTTCATGCCCCACAGGAAGGCATAGCCGAATGTCCCTCCCAGGAACGCCCCGGTCGGATCGACATTGGCCCCACCCAGCCACGGCGGAAGCGCACTCTTGAAGATCAGGACGAACATGCCGGGAATGGCTTGAATGTTCATCCCCAGCACCACAAGCGCCGCGAGCAGGTACAACGCGCACATGAACGGCACCAGCCGACCCGTCACCGAGCCGATGCGCTTGATGCCCCCGATGATCACCAACCCCGTCAACACCGCAAGCACGATCCCGCACGCCTCGGGCGGAATGCTCGGGTAATAGGTCTTGGTGATCTCGGCTACGTTCCACGCCTGGAACATGTTGCCGCCGGTAATCGTGGATATCAGGACCGTTACGCAGAAAATCCCGCCGACAATGATGCCCAGCGGCGCCAGCGCCGGGCTGATTTTGGCGAAACCCTTGCGGCAGACCCACATCGGGCCACCCTTGGGGTTGTCAGGGTCGCTGGTATCGCGATACAGCATCGACTGCGTGACTTCGGTGAGTTTGAGGGCCATGCCCACCATGCCGACGATCCACATCCAGAAGACCGCCCCAGGCCCACCAAGCGCCACCGCCACCGAAACGCCCGCGATGTTGCCAAGCCCGACCGTGCCCGAGAGCGCTGTTGAAAGCGCCTGGAAGTGATTGATCGCCCCCGGATCAGACTTGTCGTCGTAGTTCCCGCGGACCAGCGCGAACCCGTGCGTCAACGCCCGGTACTGGCAAAACCCGCTCCAGAACGTGAAAAGTACACCGACCGCAAGGATGATGTACAGCACGAGGTTATGCCAGAGAATGCCGTTTACGCCATCAAGGAATTTCCAGAACACTTCCATAGTCGGCAATGCCTCCGCCGCGGGCAGGAATCTGGCCCGGACGGGGCATCATGACGACTTGATGGAGACTTTGCAAACGGCCCGCGACCGGGAAAACCGCCCCCCTGGTGCCCCGCGTGGCCCCGGCATCAGCCCTCGACCACCTCGGCCGGGTCTTGTCCCGATTCGATCGCCCCGATCTTCCGCACCCTTCGCAGGTGCCGCCCCCCTTCAAACGACGTTCTGAGGAAGACATCCACGATGTTCTCGATCAGTCTTTGGCCCAGAAGATCGGCCGAAAGGCAGAGGATGTTGGCGTCGTTGTGTGAGCGGCTCAGTTCGGCCGTCAACTCGTCATGCACCACCGCCGCACGCACGCCGGCGACCTTATTCGCGGCGATCGACATGCCGATGCCCGTGCCGCAGATCAGGATTCCACGATCGGCCTCGCCGGCGGCAACCGCCTTGGCCACGGGGAAGGCCCGCTCGGGATAATCGCACGACGGCCCGTCGCACCCCTCGCTCAGCGAGACCTGATGCCCTTCCCGACGGAGTTTTTCGACCACGTTCCGGGCGGCCGCGATCCCGCGATGATCGGCCCCGACGGCGATGTTCATGCGTCCAGCTCCCTCAGGCGGGCGAGAATCAGTGTGCGAAGCCGCTCCGCCGTCTGACGGTAGACCTCGGCCGACATGCCGATCGGGTCGGGGATGTCTTCACCCTCCGGATCAAGCAGCCAGAGACGGCCTTCGACGCGCGGATCCATCGCCCGGATGGCGTCGGCGTGCGACATCGTCATGGCGAAAATGACCTCGGCCCGCGAGAGCAGATCCCGCGTCAGCGGCCTCGAACGATGCGGACCGATCTCGATGCCCAGCTCGCGTAAGGCCTTGGCCGCTTCGGGCGTAGCCGGAGCATCGCCGTACACGCTGACCCCGGCGCTCGAAACAACCGTGGGCACCGGCCCGGCAAGCCCTTCCTCCACCAACGTCCGCGCAACAGCCTCGGCCATCGGGCTGCGGCAGGTGTTGCCGGTGCAGACGAACAAAATCAACCGCTCGATACGCCGCTGGATGGTTCTCGCCTCCAGCGCCCCCTCTCGCACGATTTCGTACCCGCCCGCGGGGAGCATACGAATTACCGTGGACGGTTTGCCGTATACCGTCGGACCGTCGTCGATCACCACGGCGATGCCCATTTCCTCGGCCTTGCGGAGGGCGGCGGGCACAAGCTCACGATCCGGCCCCAGGCCCGCAGCGCTGATCCGCTTGCCCACGACGGGCGCATCGACCTGCGATAGCACCGACCGCGTCAACGGATGATCGACCACGCGAATCGAGGCCTCAGACCCGTTGTCGAGCGCGGTCGGCAGGGCGCGAACCTTGCCGCGAATGCCGCTCAACCTTGCAGAATCTCCCGGCACAAGAAACGTTACCGGACCCGGCGCCAGCCGATGCAGCACGCGCCGATGCAGGGGCGATTCCAGCTCCACCGCCGTGGCCACCGCATCTACCGATGCCGCATGCCACGTCGAACTCCAGGGCGTCGTCGAAGCGGGCGTATTGATCTTCAGGCGTTCGAGCGCCTCTTGCGATCCGCCGTGGGCAAAGACGCCGTAGATCGTCTCCGTCGGGAGGATGACCAGTTCGCCGCGATTGAGCGCATCAATCGCCGTCTTGGCGCGGGCTCGCCGCGCTGCGGCATCGTCGGATCGAGTTCCTGCGCCTGGTGAGGGCATGTCTTTCAGTATGCGTCAGATGGCGTCAGGGATCAATCGGCGTCGGGTGGGGACGGCGCACGGGTCGGAAGTCTGCAGACGGCATTTCGACGCCGGCGCCGGGCAATATAGCCGTAATACCTTGTCCCGACATGACTTATGCCCGGAATATACAACAGGCACGCCGGAAGAAACCCGAGGGGCGTCTGCAACAACGCCCGGCGAACGGCCGGAAAGCCCACATGCACCCGTCCCGAGCGGGTCTGCATTGGCATACCCCGCATGGCCACATCGAACGCCACGGGAAGATCCGCGGCGGTCGTCATATCCGCAAACCGCAGCCGACCGAGCCAGTCGAGCCGTCGAAGCCAGGTGACCGAGCGGCGGCACATTCCGCACTGACCATCGAAATAGCAGGTATCACGATCCACGGAGAAAAGGATAGGGGGCGGAGGGTATCTCCCCCCCGCCCCCGGAAGTTCGGCCTGTGAATCAGTCGTCGGCAACATCATCAGCGCCGGCCGATGTCATGGCCTTGGCGGGATTGGCCGCACGATGGGCCAGCACCTTGACGCGAATCTCCTTGATGAGATCGGGGTTGTCTTTGAGGAACTGCTTGGCGTTCTCGCGCCCCTGGCCGAGGCGGATATCGCCGTAGGAATACCAGGCACCGCTCTTCTGGCAAACCTTGTCGTCGATGGCGAGATCGAGCAGATCGCCCGTGGCGGAAATGCCCTCGTTGAACATGATGTCGAACTCAGCCTGGCGGAAGGGCGGAGCGACCTTGTTCTTGACGACGCGCGCCCGCACGCGATTGCCCACGGCCTCTTCCCCGTCCTTGAGCGAACCGGTGCGCCTGATGTCGATGCGGACGGAGGAATAGAACTTCAAAGCGCGGCCGCCGGGCGTGGTTTCGGGTGAACCGTACATCACGCCGATCTTCTCGCGGATCTGATTGATGAAGATGACGGTGGTATTCGAGCGTGCGATGACACCGGTGAGCTTGCGCATCGCCTGGCTCATCAGCCGGGCCTGAAGGCCGACGACGGTATCGCCCATCTCTCCCTCGATCTCCGCCCGCGGAATCAGGGCCGCGACCGAGTCGACAACGATGACATCCACCGCGTTGGAGCGAACAAGCAGCTCGCAGATCTCCAGCGCCTGCTCGCCCGTGTCGGGCTGACTGACAAGCAGTTCGTCGATGTTCACGCCGATCTTGCGCGCCCAGAGCGGGTCGAGCGCGTGCTCGGCATCGATAAACGCCGCGACTCCGCCGTCCTTCTGCGCTTGCGCCGCGACCGTCAGCGCGAGGGTGGTCTTACCGGAAGACTCGGGACCGAAGATTTCGACGATACGCCCCCGCGGAATGCCCTTGCCCCCGAGCGCAAGATCGAGCGAAAGCGCGCCCGTGGAAATCCCGGGAATGGACTGGTAGGCCTTCTCGTCCATCCGCATGATGGCGCCCTTGCCGAAAGCCTTGTCAATCTGGGCAAGGGTCTGGGTAAGGGCCTGCTGCCGAGCCTTCATGTCGGGGCGGTCGGCAGCCTTCGCCAACGGAGCCTGGAAGCCGGGAGTCGAAACAACAACCGTCGGCTGCGGGCGAGGCGGAGCCTCGACACCCTTTACAGGGGCCTTGAGATCAGGCCGATTGTCGTTTCGTGGGTCGCCCTTGGCATCGGGCTTGGCGCCCGCCTTCACCTGAACGGGGGCGGACTTGGAGCGCGCATCGCGAACCTCTGGCATGACTGACCTTTCTGGTCCTTGAGCCGGCTCCCGCCTGCCGAGGCAGGCTGACAGAGGTGACGCAAGGCACCGAGCGCATATGCGGCAGGCGGACCTCCGTGGTGCACCAAACCGGTCGGGGGCGGCGCTGGACGCGAGCCCGACGCCGGAAGGGTACAGACCCCGACCGGGGGATGTCAACGTTCGGGGTGTGATTGTGGATAACTTTCCGCCACCCGAACAAACCGGCCTGACCGCGCGCCAAACTCATGCCGAGGAGCGGGTAGGCTTGGGGCATGAACCTCGACCTCTCCGGAAAATCCGCCCTGGTTTGCGGCGCAAGCGCCGGCATCGGCCGCGCCTGCGCTGTCGAACTGGCCTCACTCGGCGCAACCGTCACTGTCGCTGCACGCAGCGCAGACAAACTTGCTGCCCTCGCGGCCGAGCTTCCGCGTCCGGGCGGCCAGAACCATGCGGCCCTGGTGCTCGATCTCTCGAAACCAGTGGAGGCCCGGCAGGCCGTCACCACGCGCGTGGCCGAAGCAGGCGCGTATCACATCCTCATCAACAACACGGGCGGGCCGCCATCCGGACCGCTGCTCGAAGCCACCGCGGCACAATTCCTCGCGGCGTTTGAGACCCTGCTGCTTACCGCGCATCACCTGGTGCAGGTGGTCTCGCCAGGAATGAAGCAGGCGGGCTACGGGCGCATCATCAACATCGCGAGCACCAGCGTCAAACAACCGATTCAAGGGTTAGGCCTCAGCAACGCCGTTCGCGCGGCGGTCGCGAACTGGGCCAAAACGTTGAGCCAGGAACTCGGCGGCTTCGGCATCACGGTAAACAACGTGCTACCCGGATATACCGACACCGAGCGATTGCAGATGCTCTTTGAGGCCCGCTCCGGAAAATCGGGCCAGAGCGTCGAGGCCATTCGTGAAGAGGTCGTTCGATCCATTCCTGCCGCCAGGCTCGGAAGGGCTGAAGACATCGCCGCGGCGGCGGGGTTCCTGGCGAGTCCGGCGGCGGGGTACATCAACGGCATCAACCTGCCTGTCGACGGCGGCCGTCTCGGATGCCTGTGAGCACACAAATGTCCTGGGTTATCTCGGCGGCCAGAAGAGCATGAGCGCGGCCACCGCGACAACGGCGATGATCAACTCGAGCACAAGCCCCAGCCGCCAGTAATCGCCGAAGCGATATCCGCCCGGCCCCATCACCAGCAGGTTCGACTGATGCCCGATCGGTGTCAGAAACGCGCACGATGCGCCGACGGCCACCGCCAGAAGAAACGGATCGGGCGAAGCCTGCACTCCGGCCGCCACCGCAAGCGCCACCGGGCACATCATCACCGCGGCGGCGGCGTTGTTGACAAGATCGGAGAGGAACATCGTCGCCACGAGCACGCACGCCAGCAGCAGCCAGATCGGCGCAAACGATGTCATGGCGAGGGTTGTCTGTGAAATGGCGCCGGCAAGCCCCGTGGTTTCGATGGCAAGGCCCACCGGAATCATCGCCGCAAGCAGAATGAGTATCGGCCAATCCATGGCGGCATAGGCCTGCCGCAACGACAGCACACCCGAAAGGACCATCAGGAGTGCCCCGGCAGCAAACGCCACCGGGGCCGACAACCACCCGACGGCCACGCTGACAATCGCCGCGAGAAAGATCGCCAGCGCTCGCCAGCGTCGATCAACCTGGCCGAGCCCGATCGTGCGTTCGGCCAGGGGAAGACACCCGAAGTCGGCCATATCCGAAAGCAGTTCCGACCGCGACCCCTGCACAAGCAGCACATCGCCGGGCTTGAAGCGCGTGTCGGCCAGGCGCGTGCCGAGGCGGCTGCCTTCGCGCGCGATGCCCAGAAGGTTGATGCCGAATCGGTTGCGCAGACGCAGGCTTGCCGCGCTTGCCCCGACAATGCGTGCATCGGGCATGACGACGGCTTCCGCCAGCCCCACATCATCGCTTTCGATGAGTTCAGGATTGATTTCGTCATTCTGCCCGACAAGTTCAAGCTTGTGCTCTTTGACGAACTGCTCGATCGCGTTGCTCTCGCCGATCATCACCAGAAGGTCGTCAGCCTTCAGTGTGCGCATCGCCGAAGGCGCGGGAATGCGATCCTTCCCGCGAATGATCGAAAGAATCTGTACCTCGCGGGGGGCTACTTCGCGTAACCGACGCCCCACGACCGGGCTTTTCTCCCCCACCGTCGCCTCGGTCAGGTATCGCCCGACCTTGATCAGGTCTTCGCTTGTCACTCGCGATGACCGTCGCGGAACAAGCCGCCACCCCGCCGCAAGAATGAACACGATGCCCGCCGCCGCGACCGTCGCCCCTACCGGCGTGAAATCGAAGAAGCGAAACGGCTCTCCCACGGCGTTCAACCGAAAACCCGACACGATCAGGTTCGGCGGTGTGCCGATGAGCGTCGTCATGCCGCCCAGAAGCGACCCGAACGCCAGCGGCATGAGATACATCGAGACGGGTTTGCCGCTCTCTCTCGCCAGGCGAATCGCCACCGGCATCAGCACGGCAATCGCCCCGATATTGTTGATAAACCCCGAGAGCAGGGCTACCGTCAGCGTCAGCCCGCTCAGCAGCAGAATCGGGCGCTTCTGCAGACGCTCGAGCGGGCGGGTAAGCCCCCCGATCAATCCCGATGTCGTCAGGCCCTGGCTCAGCACAAGCACCGCGCCGACCGTGATCACCGCCGGATGGCCGAACCCGGCGAACGCCGCATCGTGGGAGACCAGCCCAAGGATCGCCGCCGACATCAGCGCTGCAAGCGCCACGATCTCAGGCTTCCACCGCCCCCAGATGAACGCGGCGAGCGCCAGCACAAGAAGACCCGAGAGCAGGCCGGCTTCCAGCGTCATGCTTCCACCCGATCAGCCGTCAACTCCGGCCCCGGACATGCCAACCCCCGGCCTCCACAATCACGGAGAAGCCGCAGAAACGCCCCTAGTCGTGCCCCCATGGCGCCGGCGGCGCTGCCACTGGCCGCGTGAGGTCAAACTCGACGCGAAATCGCCTATCGGTTCCCTCGCGACGAAGGGCATACGCGAACATGTGCCCGGGAACGATCTCGACCGTCCAGACATTCGTCGAAGCGGCGGGAATGAGCGAAGCCGTATGGGCATCGGCATAAAACTCCTGCCGCGTGGGAAGGCCGGGGCCGCGCGTATCGCCCCCATATTGCGTGATCTCGTCTTCGGAACCATCGCGGTGGCGATGGTCGTGCTTGAGCCTCAGGCCCTCGGCCGTCTGCGTCAGCACCCACGTGCGAGAGCGATCATCGGCGATATGGAACGGAATCAGCAATCGGCCTTCCTCGCAAACTCGCACATGCATGACCAGCGGTGTTCTGGCGAAATCGGGGTTCGCGACAGAGTCTTCGGCGATAGCCCCCTCGAACGCCAAACCGCAGAGTGATTGCAGCGAAGCCCAGAACGCACGCTGCTCTTCAGGGGCGTTCCAACTCTTCGAACGATCAGCCGCGCACCCCGTCAGCATCAAGAGCATCAGGCTTGTGCCCGTGGCCCGCATCACCATGGTGAAAACACCGGCGCGTGCGGCCGTCGGAGCGCCGATCGCATGTGAACGCCCGAAAGCGCGACGAGGCGAAGGAGTGGTCACAAACAGCCTCCTCTCAACAGGGGTCGGCACGGCTTTTCGCCGCAATGCATCGCGCCTGAAGGCCAATGCCTCTCCAAAAAACCATCGGCCGAAGCATACGGGAAAATGCAGGGGGCCGCACAACAGAGCGGCGGCAGGAGAATCCGCGCGTCGATACGGGCGAATCCAAGGTCTGAAGCCTTCCGTCCATGGCATCCGTTGCCGATGAAAGACCATTTTCGACGGCTATCCTTGGCCCGGGGGCTTTGCGGCAGGCGCCGTCAAGAATTCCAGGGACATGCTCGGCAAGTAACTCCGAGCAAGGATGCATGCGGATGACCGAGAGCACGACGACACCGCCTCGCCCCCCCGTGGCGGCCTCGCACCAAGGGGGGGCAACCCGGGCAGACGATGCCGATCGCGAACAGCCCGCAGAACTGATGCCCGCGGCCGAGCGACCTCCGACCCACCCCGAAAAGCGCTTGGCGCTCTGGGTGCGCATCGGGGTCGGCGTCGGGGTGCTCATCGTAGCCGTGTTGATTGCCGGGGCGCTGATTTCGAACCGCCGCCAGGCGATCCAGATGCCGGTGGAAGAAACCGTCCTTCGCGTTCGCGGCATGCAGATCAGCCCCGTTCCGGTCGACCGGGCGACTCGGCTCTGGGAAGGCTTCGGCATGGCTCGTGCCCGAGATCACGCTGACATCTCGGCGGAAGTCTCCGGGCGCGTGATCGAACGCGGAGGAAACATCGACCCCGGGCAACCCATCACGCCGAACGATGTGCTGCTGCGCCTTGACGGAGCAGACTATCTCGAACGCCTGCGATCGGCCCAAAGCAACGCGCGCATGCTCTTGGCCCAACTCGAAGCGCTCGATATCGAGCAGGTAAGCCTTGAGCGGCAGATCGAACAGATCGACGAGCAGATCCGGCTCACCACGTGGGAGATCGACCGCGTGCAGGAGGCCTTGTCGGGCGCCTCGGCGACAGACCTCGAAGTCGTGCGCCTCCGCGCAGCGCTGGCGCGGCTCGAAAGTGAACGCGCACGCATCCGTCAGCAGGCCGAGGTGATCCCCTCCCGCCGGGCAGCGCTCTTGGCCGAAATCGACCGTAACACGCACGAAGTCGCCCTCGCGCAGCGTCAGTACGACCGCACCACCATCCACAGCCCCATCTCAGGAGTGCTCCAATCGGTCGACGCCCAGTTCGGTGAGTGGATTCAACCCGGACAGAAAGTCGCTCGCGTCGTCAGCCTCGATCGCATGGAAATTCCCCTTCGCCTCCCCGCAAGCGCACAGGGCGAAATCATGCCCGGCACCGAGGTCGTCGTTCGTGCGGCCGGCGGGGGCGCTCGCCTCGTGCGACAAGAGCAGTGGACTGCCCGCATCGCCCGGATCGCCCCTGAAGCGGACACCCAGGCCCGCATGGTCACCGTCTTCCTCGAAGTCGATCAGAAGCCCGATGGCGACAACACCTCCGCGCAAACCAACGAGCCGCCTCGGCTGCTGATGCCGGGCCGATTCGTCACCGCGACGATCCCCGCGCATGCGGGCAACGGCGCAACCCTGACGGTAGTTCCTCGCCGCGCGGTGATGGATGATCGCCTCTGGATCGCCGCGAAGGATGCCGACGGCGTTTCCCGTGCTCAGCCGCGGCAGGTGCGCGTGCTGTATCACATCGAAGCCCGGTTCCCCGAATTTGTCGCCCACGAAACACAGTGGAGCGTCATCGGCTCGGGCCTTGAGCACGGCGAAGTCGTGATCATATCCAACACCGACGACCTGCTGCCCGGTTCTCGTGTCGAGATCCTGAGCGCGGACCCTGCCCCATGATGCCTTCACGCACCCCCGACTCGGTCGGCCGCACACGGAGAGGATCATCCTGATGCGCTGGCTCGCGATCTTCAGTGTGCGCAACCCGGTTGTCGTGAACCTGTTCGTGTTCACCGTCGTCGCGGCGGGCTTTGTATTCGGCGGCTCGCTGCGGCGCGAGTTTTTTCCCGAGGTGCGCCCGAACCAGGTCATGGTCATTGCGCCCTATCCCGGCGCTTCTCCCGACCAGATCGAGCAGACGCTCGCCCGCAAGATCGAAGATTCCCTCCTTGACCTGAACGAAGTAAAAGAGATCACCACCACCGCCACCGAGGGCATGGCGACGGTTGTGCTCGAATTCCGCGAAGGCACGCTCACCATCGACGAGGCCGTCGCTCGCGTGAAGCGCCGTGTCGATGCCATCCAGGATCTTCCTCCCCAGAGCGAACGCATCGTCGTACGCGAACTTGAACCCAACCTCCCCACCATCAGCCTGTCAATCTACGGCGATATTGACGAACGTCTCGCCAAGGAAGAAGCCCGGCGCATCCGCGATGATCTCCGCTCGCTTCCCGGCATGGGTTCCATCGCAATCAGCGGAGCGCGTCGAGATGAAATCAGTGTGGAAGTTGACCCGACCGCCCTCCTCGAACATGGGCTGAGCCTCACCGCCGTTGTCGAGGCCGTCCGCGTCGCCATGGCCGATATCCCCGGCGGGGCGGTCAAAACCCCCACCGCCAACATCTCCGTACGCACCCTCCCGATCGAAGAACGCGCTGCCGCCGTCCGTCAGATTAACCTCCGCGGCGAGGCTCCTCGCCCCGGCGAAACCCCGACCGGGGATGTCCTTCGCCTCGAAGAAATCGCTGATGTACGCCTCGCCTTTGAAGACAGCGACATCCGCACCCGCCTTAACGGCAAACCCACCGTCTCGCTCACCGTCTTCAAGGTTGGCAAGCAGGATGCCCTGCTGATCGCGGCAATGGTTCGCGCCTACGCCGCCGGACGCATGGGCGAGCCGCTTCCGCTCACCTGGCGCGAACGCCTCGGGTCGATGCTCTCCGGCGGAGCCCCCCCCCAGAACGACCGCATGGCGGCGTATCAACTCGGCCTGCTGCGCTCTGGGGCGCCCCCGGGCGGCGCGGGCGGCCGGATCGCCCTGCACACCGATCTCTCGCGCTTCATCTCCGGACGTCTTGATCTGCTCACCCGGAATGCGCTCCAGGGCGGCGTGCTCGTTTTCATCATGCTGCTGCTGTTTCTGAACCTGCGCGTAGCGCTCTGGGTCACGGCCGGCCTCATCGTCGCCCTGCTTGGCACACTCGCGACGATGAACTTGACAGGCATCACCCTCAACCTGCTGACGATGTTCGGCCTCATCATCGTCATCGGCATCCTGGTCGATGACGCCATCGTCGTCGCCGAAAACATCCTCGCCCGGCACGAAGCCGGCGAACCGGCCCTCAGCGCCGCTGTCAACGGCACTCAGGAAGTCGGTTGGCCCGTCGTCGCCACAGTCGTGACCACCATCATCGCGTTCGGCGCGCTGCTGCTCATCCGCGGCCGCATGGGCGATCTGCTGGCCGCGCTGCCCATGGTCGTGGCCGTGGCGCTGGGTGTTTCGCTCATCGAAGCACTCTTCATTCTCCCGAGCCACATGGCCCACTCGCTCAAGGGCGCGGAAAACGCGCCGACACGACATGGCCGCGTCTCACGCCTGCGCCGGTTCGAACACGCGATGCATCGAACACAGCAACGGGTCATCCAGGGGTGGCTTGCCCCCAAGTACCTGCGCCTCCTCAAACCTGCCCTCCGCTACCGCTATGTCACGCTGGCGATCGCCCTCGGCATTTTCATTGTTTCTGTCGGCATGGCCGCATCGGGCCGCCCCAAGTTCGATTTTCTCGGCACCAACGACAGCGAAACCCTCATCGGAAACCTGCGCATGCCCGTGGGCACACCGATGGAAGAAACCGATCGCATCCTCCGCCGCCTCGAAGCCGCCGCGCTCGCCCAGCCCGAGGTCACCACGGCCCTTGCCGTCGTCGGGGCGCAGAACAACTCCGACGGCACCGAACAGCTTTCCCAGGCCCACGTCGCGCAGATGTATATCGAACTCACTCCCGCCGAAATGCGCGACCGCACGAGCGATGAACTCATCGTCGCCATCCGGCAGGCCGCCGGAGACCTCACCGGCATCAAGAGCCTTCGTCTTGACGCCCTGCAGGGCGGCCCGGAAGGCCCGCCCCTATCGCTCACCGTCAGCGGCGACGACCCCGCCCGAATCATCGCCGTCGTCGAGAAACTGAAAACCGCCATGGCCGCCTTCGAGGGCGTCTACGACGTCGCCGACGATGCTGATCGCGGGCAGCGCGAACTGCGCATCGAACTTCTCCCCGGCGCCCGCGAACTCGGGTTCACCACGCAGAACCTCGCCATGCAGATCCGCGCGGCCGTGCTCGGCATCGAAGCCCATACCTTCGCCATTCCAGGTGAAGATGTCGATGTCCGCGTTCGCCTCATTGAACCCTCGCGGCGCAGCCTCTCCGCTATCGAAAACATGCACGTCTTTACGCCTACCGGCGTCGCTGTGCCCCTGGCCGAAGTCGCCGAGGTCTACGAAGCCGAAAGCTACGCCACCGTTCGCAGGGTCGATCGCCGCCGAGCCGTCACCATCACCGCCGAGGTCGATAAGCAGGTCGTCAGTCCCGAGGCCGTCGCCACCGAACTTGCCCAGACGATCCGCACCCTTCTGCGCGATAACCCCGGCATCTTCATCACCCCCCGCGGCAGGCAGGAGCAGGTTCGCGACAGCCTGTCTTCGCTCCCGCTGGGCATGCTCGCCGCAGTCACCATGATTTATGTCTGCCTTGCCTGGCTCTTCCGCAGCTACATGATGCCGGCGGTGATCCTCTGCGCGGTGCCCTTCGCCGTGGTCGGCATGGTGTGGGGCCACCTCCTCCTGGGCTTTGATATGACGATCCTGTCGCTGATCGGCTTTGTCGCCCTTTCAGGTGTGGTCGTCAACGATGCGATCGTCTTCTCCGAGTTCTATATGAAAAAGCGTCGACTCGGTGCAACCGTCACCGAAGCCGCGCTCGAAACCGGGCGACAGCGCCTCCGCGCCATCCTGCTGACCACCATCACCACCATCGGTGGGCTTTCACCGCTGATGATGGAGCAGAGCTTCCAGGCCCGGTTCCTCATCCCCATGGCGATCACGATCAGTTTCGGCCTCATGTCGGCCACCTTCATCATTCTGCTTCTGCTCCCCGCGCTCCTGCTCATCGGTCATGACATTCGCGCGATCGCCTATTACGCCTGGCGCGGTGAACGTCTGCCCGAACGCGAATTCGCGGTCATCGAAACCCTTCACGAGCACGCCCCGATGCACCCGACCGATGATCCGTACTCCCCGGCGCGCCCCGGCTGAGTACGCCATCCTCGCGCTTGCTCGCACCGATCGACGCGGGACTTCACCCCTCACGGGCCGTATCGTTGACCAGGCGCTATGGTCGTGCTCTTCTTCCAGCTCTTCGGCGGCATCGGGCTGTTCCTGCTCGGCATGATGCTGCTCACCGACGGCCTTCGGGCCTTCGCCGGCGAAGCGCTCCGCAGCGCGCTGATCCGCTTCACCGGAACACCGCTCAAGGCCTTCGGTTCGGGCGCGCTGGCCACCGTGCTCGTGCAGTCATCCAGCGCCACCACAGTCACGGTGATCGGCTTCGTCAGCGCCGGACTCCTGAGCTTTCCACACGCGATCGGCGTCGTCATGGGTGCGAGCCTCGGCACCACCGGCACAGGATGGATCGTCTCGGTCCTCGGCCTCAAGGTCAACGTCGGCTTCTATGCCCTCCCGATGATCGGCCTCGGCGCTTTCATCAAACTCCTGGCGAAAGGACGCTGGCGATCCCTCGGCCTCGCCGTCGCCGGATTCGGGTTGATCTTCGTCGGCATCCAGACCCTGCAGGATGCCATGCACAGCCTCTCGGAACACGTCGATCTCTCCATGCTTCCCGATGGCGCCTTCGTCGGGCACCTGCTCGCCATGCTGCTCGGCATCTTCATGACCGTCATCATGCAATCATCGAGCGCTGCCGTCGCAACCACGCTCACGGCCCTGCACACCCGTACCATTTCCTTCGATCTCGCGGCGTCGTTGGTCATCGGAGCGGCCGTCGGCACCACCGTCACCGGCGCGCTTGCCGCCATCGGCGCCACCGTGCCGGCCAAACGCACCGCGCTCGCACACGTCATTTTCAACCTCGCGACCGGCCTGATCGCCATCGCCCTTCTGCCCTTGCTCCTCGGCATCATCCGGAGCGCCCAGAAGCACATGGCCCTCGAACCCGGCGCCATGAGCCTGGCCGCCTTTCACACCATCTTCATCGCCGTCGGCGTCGCCGTTTTTCTGCCGCTCGTCGCCCCCTTTGCACGCCTGATCGAGCGCATCCTCCCCGACCGCGGCCCCCTCCTCACTCGGCACCTCGACCGCTCCGTGCTGCGATCTCCTCCCGTCGCCCTCGAAGCCGCCCGACGCGCGCTCTGCGAAACCGGGGCCGAGTGCATCGCGGCGATCCGCGGGGCCGCTGCCGATCCCCCCGTGCCTTCATCGCCCGAGCGCCAAGCTGCCCTCTCTGAAGCCCTCGCCGGAATTCGTGACTTTCTCGACCAGGTTCCTCCCCTTTCCGACGATGTCGCCCTCTCGCAACGGCGCATCGCCCTCATGCACGCCCTCGATCATCTCTTGCGTCTCCACTCGCGCCTTGCCCCCCCATCAGGCACGCACAAAGTGCTCTTCATGCCGAGGCTCAATCCCGCGCTCGAACTCTGCCGGCTCGTGCTCGCTCTCGCCGAAGCGAGCCTGCGGAACGAAGCCCCCGACGACTGGCTCTCCCGCATCGAGAAAGCCTCAGCCGATCTGGCCGCCCTTCGCCGCGATGATCGCAGCCGCCTGCTCGCCGAATCGGCCGCCCGCACCACTTCGCCCGAGCAGACACTCCAGATGCTCGATGCCATGCGATGGCTCGATCGCATGAGTTACCATGCCTGGCGCATCAGCCGTTATCTCGGTGAAGACGACCACCCCCGCCCCGAAAACGACAGCCCGCCGGCGCACCCCGACGACTGATCTGCACCTTCCGGCAAAGGAGCCAGCCGATGAACATCCGGTGCCGCCTGGACGATTACCGCATTCACCCGGGCGAAACCGTCGACCTTACAAAACGGCCGACCGCTGTTTCGCCGCTTTACGACTCGAAGCCCGCCTACTCCGCCATGCTCGACGACTACCGCACCGAACTCAGTGCCCTCCAGAGTGTGCTCTACGCCCACGACCGCTACGCCCTGCTCCTGATCTTTCAAGGCATGGACGCCGCCGGCAAGGACGGCGCCATCAAGCATGTCATGAGCGGCGTCAACCCGCAAGGGTGCCAGGTCTACAGCTTCAAACAACCCAGCCGAGAAGACCTCGACCACGACTTCCTTTGGCGCACCAACAAGTGCCTGCCCGAACGCGGCCGCATCGGCATCTTCAACCGCTCGTACTACGAAGAAGTGCTCATTGTCCGCGTCAGGCCCGAAGTCTTCGCCGCGCAGCGCATCCCCCCCGAGTGCATCAATCCCCGGACGATCTGGAGCGAACGCTGCCGCGATATCGTCAACCTCGAAGATTACCTCCATCGCAACGGCACGCGCATCGTCAAGTTCTTTCTGCATCTTTCCAGCGAAGAACAGCGGAAACGCCTGCTCGCCCGCATCGACGAACCCGACCGCAACTGGAAGCTCACTCTCGACGACATTGAATCCCGCTCGCTCTGGCCTCGCTTCCAGGAGGCCTACGCCCAGTGCCTCGGCCTCACCAGCACGCTCAGCGCCCCCTGGTACGTCATCCCCGCCGACGACAAACGCAATGCCCGGCTCATCATCTCCCACGCCATTATCGAAACACTCAAAACGCTCAAGATGCACTACCCCGAACCCACCGAACAGCATCGCCAGGAACTCCGCAAAGCCCGCCGTCTGCTCGAACCGGGGGCCTAGGTTCTGTCGGACGGATCATCCGGTGCGATGATCCTGAGGTATCGCTGGATGATGGCGAGGTTGATGAGCGCCATAAAGCTTGTGGCGAGCTTGTCGTATCTGGCGCCGACGAGGAACCTGGGCAGGCCAAGGCGGCCAGACGACCGGCGACAAGCCCATCGCGCAGGCGATCGCCGAGATGGACCAGCCGCTGCGCGACCTGTGGGAGGAACTGCGGGCCTTCACGCTCGGGCTGGGAAGCGATGTGTCCGATTTCGGCGACCGCCATCCGGTTGCCCGCGTTTGGTGTACCGAGCCGAACAAGCCCATTCGACGGGGTGAGTGGGCGGAGTACACTCGGTAAATGAGCGAGACGATTTTTTCAAAAATTCTGAGGGGCGAGATCCCTTGTCATCGGGTATATGAAGATGCGCTGGTGCTGGCGTTCATGGACATCAACCCGATCGCACCCGGGCACACGCTGGTCATCCCGAAGGAAGCCAGGGCCACGCTCGCTGAACTTTCGGATGACTCGGCGGCGGCCATCGGGCGTGTGCTGCCGCGGATCTGCCGGGCTGTGATGCAGGCGACCGGTGCTACGGCGTACAACGTGCTGCAGAACAACGGAGTCGGAGCGCACCAAGCGGTTTTTCATGTGCATTTTCACGTGATTCCCAAGGTTGCGCCCTCTGGACCGGGATCGGGTCTCGGGATCACGTGGCCCGTGACGAAGCCTTCGAGCGAGGAACTGGCCGCGATGGCTCAACGCATCGCGGCGACGTTGGCTGCGTCACCCGCGTGATTCGCAAGGATCGGGAGTAGCGCGGGGTGATTGCGCGACCGTTTGCCTTGTCAAGGCCCCCACTCGCCGGCATAAATGGTGGAGAAGGGTTCGCCGTCGCGTCCGGCCAGTTCATGCAGACGTTTGGCGATCTGACGCAGATGGAGCGCATCGTGGGCACTCCACGCGGCGAGCAGGTCACCTGCGCGAATGAGGCCGAACCGGGGGTGTTGATAGGCCGATGACCAGTCGGTTGGGCCAAGGCTGCGGAGCCAAGAGAGGCTTGCTTCCCGCTCTTGCGCAAACCGGCGAAGGGTGTCAGGAAGATCAGCCTGGTTGTAACCTCGTTCGGCAGCCCACCCTTGCGGGTCGATCGGCGGCCAGGGGCCGGGGTGTTCTTCGAGAATGAAACGAATGCGCGGGCGAAAATCTTCGCGTTCTTCATCGAGAAGATGACAACAGATTTCGAGGATCGACCATGCCCCGCTCGAAGGCTTCCAGCGGGCGTCGTCGAGCGAGACGGTTGCGGCCGCAGCGGAAAGTGCGGCGGGAAATCGCTCCATCCGTTGCATGAGGCTGTCGAGAGACATGGCGATGAAACTCCTTGATCGGAGGTGCCGATGGGTCAAGAAGCGTCTTGGGAAAGCGTATCATGCCTTTGGGGAATCCATAACGTGATCCTGTCAACGCGATCAAAAGGACGCAGGCCGGCCAGCGTTGTCAGGAGTGAACCGGCTGCCGGGAATATGCCGGACGGCGTGCAAGGATCGGCCATCGACTCGACCGACAGGTGCGTATGAAACGGTTTGTTGTGCTTGAGCATGTGATCGGCGGTGTCGTGGATCATCTCGATCTGCTGCTTGAGCGTGCTTCGAATGAGGAATATCGGCTGCTGGCGTTTCGGCTTCCACCCGAGAGCGTGCTTGCGCCCGGGTCGGTGTTCCTTTGCACACCCGCGGAATCGCACCGAGCGCTATATCTTGACTATGAGGGTGCACTCAGCCGCGAACGAGGCGAAGTGCGGCGAGTTGCCGAAGGCGCCTGTTGCGTGAACTGCGAAGAACCCGATCGGGTGAAGGCCCACCTGTGGCCGAGTGGCGCAGCCCAGGGGATGTGCATCGAAATCAGAAAATCGGCAGGAGCGGCGTGGAGCCTGCAATGTGAAAATGCGGAATAAACGGCAGGCTTTTAGTCTTCGTGCGAGGGGGGAGCGGGGTCGCGATAGCGTGCGGCGTCGTCTGACCGGCCGAGTTTGTCATATACCTCGGCCATCCGTAAGCGGCTGATGCGGATAAGGTCTTCCTGTCTCTGCGGATGCACGGCGATGGCGTCGTGAACTTCGAGGAGTTCATGCTCGGCTTCTTCGAGCCGATCCTGCCGCATGAGGTTGGTTCCGAGCGTGAGCCGATATCGCAGGACATAGATGCCGCCGGCGCCAGGCTGGCCGGCAGCCAGCCGTATGGCCTCGCGAATGAGCGGCTCGGCCTCTACGTAGCGTTTCTGGTCGTGGATGGAAATGGCGTAGTCCATGAGTGTGGAGACGAGGCTCGGGTTGTCGGGTTTGAGCGAGATGCGCAAAACCCGCAGGGCTTCGGCGTATGCCGATTCGGCCTCGGGAAGTCGCCCGGCCTGCTTGTATGCCGAGGCGAGCATGGCATGGGCCGTCCCGACGTCGACATGATCGGCACCGAGAGCGAGGGTCATTTCCGTGACGACCTGCGAACAGATCGTGACGGCTTCTTCATGCTTTCCCGCGGCGGAGAGGGCGCGACCGTATTGCCCCTTGAGGCGAAGGGTTCGTTCACTGGAGACGCCGAACTGCCTGCGGCTGTATTCCCATTCCTCGCGGAGCAGTTCGAGGGCTTCATCGGTGCGGCCGCTCTCTCGCAGGAGCGCCCCGAGATTGGCCAGGGCGGTACGGCGGAGGACATCGTCAACTCCGGCGGATTGCGTTCGTTCGTCGATGACTTCCTGGTAGATCGCTTCGGCCTCTTCGCGGGCACCGAGGTTTTTGAGCACGATGGCGAGGTCGATTTTGGCACGAGCGGCAGCTCGAAGATCGATATCGCGTGATTTCGCATAGGCGCGGAGGGCGTGGCGCAGTTCTCGCTCGGCCTGCGCCCATTTGCCGATAGAGAAAAATGCCTGGCCGAGCGTGTGTCGGATCTCGCCTTCCACTTCGGGATCGAGCGTCTGACGGCCGACATCCTGAGCCGCACGATCGAGCACGGTGCTGACGAGCGGGTCTTGCCCGCCTGCGCGGGCCGGGTCGCCAGCGATCAGGATGCGCTTGATTAAATCGCGTACCTGGCCTGTCTGGGCTGCCTTGACCGAAGCGGATCGCTCGGCAAGTTCGGCACGTTCGAGAGCCGCGGCAAGTTCCTTGTTCGATGCCGCAAGGTCTGTGTTGGCATCCTGAAGTCTGTCAT
The DNA here is from genome assembly GCA_019636695.1 of Phycisphaeraceae bacterium. Taxonomy (GTDB): domain Bacteria; phylum Planctomycetota; class Phycisphaerae; order Phycisphaerales; family UBA1924; genus JADLCM01. Next base: position 932,355 of record JAHBXD010000001.1, on the reverse strand, counting down.
TGGTCAGCGCGAGGTCGCGGTTGGCCCTGCCGAGCTGCGTGTTGGCGTCATCGAGCTGTATCTGCGCCTGAACGGCCTGCTCGCGGGCAACGGACTCCCGGCGGTACATCGCCGCCATCACGGCGCCGAACAGGATGATCAAAAGGAGCATCAAGACGCCGGCGGCGGTGGCGCCTTTGTATCGTTTGAGGGTCTTGGTGAGGACGTACCAGCCGCTGTCGCGCTTGGCTTCGATCGGCTCGCCGCTGAGGAAGCGTTTGAGATCGCGGGCGAGTTCACCGGCGGTCTGGTAGCGTCGGGTCGGGTCTTTGCTCAGGCATTTGAGGACAATAGTTTCGATTTCATCTGAGATTTTGGCGCGGACGGTGCTCGGTCGGCGAGGTTCCGTGTGACAGATGTTGTCGAGAATGTCGCGCATCGTGCCGACAACCTCGTAGGGGAACTGGCCCGTAAGCAACTGGAACATCACCACGCCGAGGGAGTAGACATCGGTGCGCAGGTCGATGCGATCGGGCGAGCCTTCGGCCTGCTCGGGGCTTGCCCACGGAAGAGAGCCGATGAACTGCCCGGTGAGGGTCATCGGTTCGCCGTGGTCGCCTCCGCGTGAAGAACCGGTCGTCACCTTGGCCAGACCGAAATCGACCACGTGCGGTTCGCCCCCGGCATCGACGCGGATGTTGGAAGGCTTGAGATCGCGATGCACCACGCCCCGCAGGTGTGCGGCGTTGACGGCGTCAGCGATCTTGGCGACCAGTTCGACAACCTGACGCTGGGAGAGGTTTGTTGTACGGACATACTCGTCCAGGGGCTTGCCCGAGATGTAGTCCATCACGTAGAAAAACGACCCTGCGGATTCGCCGCTATCGAGCACCGCGACGATATTCGGGTGGTCGAGTTGGGCGAGAATTTCCACTTCGCGTTCGATGCGGCGGCGGTCGCTCGCTGTAGCAAACGGCCCCGCGTGCATGACTTTAATGGCGACCTTGCGCTTGGTCGCCTGCTGAATCGCCTGATAGACCACACCCTGACCACCGCGATGAATCTCTTTGAGCACCTGATAGCCCGGGAAGGTGTCCGGGCTGGGAAGATTGAGGGTTGATCCCGGTGTGGTCGAAGGCGGGCGCGGTTTTGCCGCGGCCCTGGCGGCGGCGATCAGATCGCGCTCGTTGGAGGGGGGCTTGGGGTCACTGGTGTTGGGCGGAAATTCGTCCATGGCAAGGCGCAGCTTGGGCGTGTGCGTTCGTCGCGGTCGAGATCTCAGGAAACGGGTCGGTTTTGCGGCTAAGCGACAACGAAGTGCGAACGCTCACGACCGACGACTGAAAAAACGTGATTCACTGCCGAGAACCTCGGCCAGTCGCTCATGCGCTCGTGCCCGGAGCATATAAACCGCGCCGCTTGATCGGCCAAGCTCGGTGCAGACGGATTCGATGCTCCGGCCTTCGAGATCATACAGGCGGATGCACCGTTCGTAGTCGGGGGGAAGCTTGGCGAGTGCCCGGTCGAGTTCGGTGATAATTTCACCCTTGGCGACATTCATGCTTGGGGTCGTTTGGGTTACGCCGAGCACTTCGACAAGGCCGACGTAACTGTCTTCTCGCGTCGTGGGCTGCACGCGTTTCCGCGGGTCGGGGCGTTTGGCACGCTCAAGACCACGGATGGCATCGCGCAGGTTGTTCTCGGCGATCTGGGTGAGCCAGGCCAGGAAAGCCCCTTCGCCTCTGTCGGTGAAGTTCTGAATCCGACCGAAGGCTTCCATGTAGGTCACTTGGAGCACATCGTCTTCATCTACAGCGGAACGCCAGTGCGAGGAAATTTTGCCGGCCAGACGAGAACGAAGTGCCGGTCCTACCTGCTCAAGCAGTGCGGCGAGGGCATCTTCATTTCCACGTCGGGCCTTGGCGACCAGCTCGGCTTCGCTTTCGCGCATGCGGCAGCTCCCCGATTCCCGATCCTCCGGTGGTAGTGTAGTCGTCAATGCGGAAGGCATGAGCGCCGGACCTTTGAGTCAGGTGCAACCTTCTTCAAAAAGATCGAGGTAGTAGAAAAAATCGCTTGCGTCGATGACCCCATCGGGCTTGCCGTAGCCCGGGTGGTTTGGGTCGGCCGAGCCGGTCAGGTCGGCAATCGCGGTGTTGCCGATGACGAACTGATCAAGGAAATAGAAGAAATCCGCCGCATCGAGCACGCCGTCCGGGCGGCCGTATACCGGGCTGGATGGATTGACCGAACCGGAGAGATCGGCCGGGCATGCCGAAAGCCCGTTGAGGCGGTGATCGATGGTGTCGAGCATGTTGCCATTGACCAGCCCGTCCCAGCGGAGGGCGTCTATCTCATCTTCGAAGCGAAGGCCGAGCTGCTCGTTCGAGATGAACAGGATTGTTTCCATGCCAGTGCGGCGGAAGATGTCCGCGCCGCTGCGATTGTTGAGCACGAGGGTCGGCGAGCCGGCGCGGAGACTGAACAGAATGATGTCCGGCGGGCTGAGCAGGCGGTTATTGTCACGATCGAACACAACGAGCGCATCTATGTCATCCCCGGGGAGCAGGCCTAACTGATTGCCGCGTGCGAAAAGTTGCTCGTCTCCGGGGAGCGTGATATCCGGATCGAAGAAAATGTCCGCACCGCGTTCGAGGCCTGGCGGCCCAGGGAGAAACAGGCCCGAAGGACTGCCGTTTGCGATCGTAAAGAAGAGCGAATACCCGCCCGATCCGTTATCCATCCGCGAGGCCAGGCCATTCACGTCGTCCTTCGGTGTTCCCGGTGTCACGGTGTCCAGCGGTCCGACGTCAGGGTGAAGCCCGAACCCCACGGCGTCGACCCAACCGCCGGCCTGGTTGATCACCAGTACGTTGTCGAAAAGGTCCAGGCTGACCGGAGGCGGCAGCAGACCGGTAAAGATGTTCCATGCCTCGGTAGCCAGGAATGCATCACCGGGTTGCTGATTGCGGACTGCCTGATGGCGAACATTGACGCCGGGAATCGGGAACCTGCCGCCGACTCCGGTCGAGTTGGGATCGACTGACCAGCAGATTGTTCCGTCATCCTCTTCGGCATCATTGGAAATGCCGTTGATTTCGTCGTCGGGGTGACCTGTGCCCATCCCTGCCCCACCCCCGACATTTGTGACCGAGGCCCCGTCTTTGAGATTGATCTGTGTTCCGGGTTGGCCGCTTGGACCGCCGTTTCCGAGCGTGAAGAGCGGATTAGCCCCTGCCTGGCACGTTGTTGAGAGCAACAGGCCAGAGAAACCACAACGCACCAAGATGCGGCACACAGAGGCCTCCTTCCGCGAAAGCGGAGCGGGTCGTACCCGACCAATACTCAGCATCCGCGATAATCGGCAAAAAACAAGGAAACCACTGGCGGTGGACCTCAGCGGTTCAACTCCGCCGCGATGAAAGCTTGGTTTGGGACAAAGCAGTTCGCAGCGAAGCCGAGTTATCAGGACCAAGCCGAATGAAATGGGTGAGGAGGGATTCGAACCCCCGAAGGCATATGCCAACAGATTTACAGTCTGTCCCCTTTGGCCGCTCGGGCACTCACCCAGGGGCGCCGGATGGTCCCAGCGCACCAGAATGTATCCCTGTCGGCGGTCAGGGGCAATCCGTGCAGATGTTCGGTCGGCCAGGTGCTCATACACTTGCCGGAGACATGCCACCCTCTGATCCCATCGCTCAGGCGTTTCGCGATGCTCGCGATGAAATCGACACCTTCCTTGCTGAAAGCGGGAATATCGAGCGGGTGCACCGTGTCGCAAGGATGCTGGCCACGCGCTTTCAGGCCGGGCACAAGGCCCTGATCTGCGGCAACGGCGGCTCTGCCTGCGATGCGATGCACTTCGCCGAGGAATTCACCGGCAGGTACAGGGCCGATCGCCCGCCGCTGCCGGTAATGGCCCTGACCGACCCCGGGCACATTACCTGCACGGCCAATGACTTCGGGTTCGAGCACGTGTTTTCCCGGGCCGTGGAATGTTTCGCCCGTCCGGGAGACGTGCTGTTCGTTTTGTCCACGAGCGGGAATTCTCCGAACGTCTTGCGTGCAGTTGAAACAGCGTTGGCGCGCGGAGCCACGACGGTTGCCTTACTTGGGAAGGGCGGAGGCGCGCTACGCGGAAGGTGCGAGCACGAATGGATTGCCCCCGGCCGCACGGCGGACAGGATTCAGGAAGTCCATATGCTGATTCTGCACGTGCTCATCGAGGCGGTGGAGCGCATCTTGTTCCCGCAGAACTATCCGAATGGGTAGGACGTGAAAGGGGTGGCATGTTCGGGTTCCTGAAGAAAAAGAAGCCTGCAATCAAGGGCGAGCAGGCCCTTTCGACATGGGGGACGCCCCAAGCCACATCCCCCCCCCCATCTAAGGGAGCGGGAAAGACCCCGGGGCTTTCCCTAGCCGTCTTTGCGAGTGCGAAGTCGAGTCAGGAACAGTCTCGAATTCTCGACTATGCCCGGAACTTGGCCAGCAAGCCTGAACGGCATCGACTCGACATCGCTGGGATCGGGTCGGAAGATGAAACATTCGTCCAGTTGCTGTTCGATCGGAAGCGGCTGTCAGCGTCGGATGTAGCCCCCATGGCGGAGATGGTTTGCGCTGAGATCAGTGAGCGGGTGCAGCCGACGCTTCAACCAGGGGATTACACCGGGGTGGCGTACAGCACGCCCGAGGGGCATAACGTCGAGCTGCTGCTGCTGCCAGAAGGGCCGGGGGGGCGTTTGAAGCTTGAAAGAGTGGAATTGGACGCCGCCGGCAAGCTGGTCAAACCGGCGGGGGCTTGATCCGGGGTCGGGTGAGTCCTTTACTCCTGTCCCGTACAAATGACACCCGTTACGGCGAGAGGAGTGCATTCGACCCATGGCGATCAGGATCAAGGCACGGAGTGGTGAAGGCGTCGAACAGATGATGAGACGCTTCAAGAAGCTCTGCGAAAAAGAGGGGCTGACGAAGGATATCAAGCGCAAGGAGTTCTACGAGAAACCCTCCGAGCGTCGTCGTCGCCAGCTCCGCAAGAGTTCCAATCGCCGACTGGCCGCCCAGAACGGGCCGCCGCGTCCGGTCAAGTCCTGACGCTCGGCTGATCAATCCGGCGGTTGATCGCTCGGCGTTCAGCCTTCATGAACAGTGTGAGATGTGGATTCCTGACCGGTTCGGGGTCGGTCGTCATCACTCCCGATGAGTCGGTATGCTCGTTTTCACCCGTGATCGTTGAGTCCTGGGCTCGTGGCCGGGCGCTCCTTTGCGGGGGTTCTTCTTTCTCGGAGAAATCATCGTGCCGATGTCGAGCTTGCTTCCCGCGGCCGTTGCCGATTTCCCCCTTGTGTACTGGCTGGCGCCGATCGGCGCAATCGCCGCTCTGGTGATGGCCAAGGCCTTCACGGGCAGCGTGCTCAAACGTGGTGAGGGTGATGAAGAGCAGATACGCATTGCCGCGGCGGTGCGAGATGGTGCGATGGCGTATCTGAAGCGTCAGTATCGGATCGTAACGATTGTGTTCGTGGTGCTCGTGGCGTTGCTGGGAATGATGGCCGCACTGCGGCTTCAGCCGGCGCTGACGATGCTGGGTGTGCCGATTGCGGGATTGCTCTCCGGGTTGTGCGGCTGGTTCGGCATGCGAATGGCGACCAGCGCGAGCAACCGTACGGCAGCGGCTGCGAAAAACTCGTTGAACGAAGGCTTGCAGGTGGCGTTTCGCGCCGGCGCGGTGATGGGCCTGAACGTCGTGGGTTTCGCACTGCTTGATGTGAGTGTGTGGTTCCTGATTCTCAACGGCTTCGGCGAGCAGATCGGCCTGACTGGCGATATTCGTGAAACGACAACGGTGGCCTTGAGCTTTGCCATGGGTGCTTCGGCCCAGGCGCTTTTTGCTCGCGTAGGCGGCGGTATTTATACCAAGGCTGCAGACGTGGGCGCTGACCTGGTGGGTAAGGTCGAGGCCGGCATTCCCGAAGACGATGCACGCAACCCGGCGACGATCGCGGACAATGTGGGTGACAATGTCGGCGACGTTGCGGGCATGGGCGCTGACCTTTATGAGAGTTACTACGGCTCGGTGTTGTCAACGGCTGCATTGGGCGCAGCGGCGGCGTTCACCATCCCGACGTTGACGAACCCCGGCGAATTTGCGATGCGTCTTGCGGCGGCCCCGCTGGCGCTTGCTGGTTTCGGCATTCTGGCATCGATTTTCGGCATCTTCATGGTTCGAACGAAGGAGAACGCCGGGTTCAGCCAACTGCTTCAGGCATTGAACAAGGGCATTCATATTGCCGCGGCTTTGATCATTTTCGCGGCGTTTGCGATTCCGTACCTGCTTTTCGGGTCGGGAGAGGGCGCTGCACAGGCACAGGCCGCCGGGCTTGCGTGGTATGGTGTCGGTGGTTCGATTATCGCGGGGCTTGTGGCGGGGTTGGTGATCGCCAAGGCCACCGAGTACTACACCAGTTATGAGTATCGCCCGACGAAGAGCATCGCCGAGCAGGCCCTGACGGGTCCGGCTACGGTCATCATCTCGGGCATTGCGATCGGGATGAAGAGCACGTGGGCATCGCTGCTCACGATCGTGGTCGCGGTTATCGCGGCGTTTACCTTCAGCGGCGGGGGCGAGAGTTTCCTTCTCGGGCTGTATGGCGTTGCGATTGCGGCAGTAGGCATGCTGGCGACGCTTGGCATTACGCTCGCGACGGACGCATACGGCCCGATCGCTGACAACGCCGGCGGCAACGCCGAAATGAGCAGCCAGCCTCCCATCGTTCGTCAGCGGACGGACATGCTTGACTCGCTCGGCAATACAACCGCCGCAATCGGCAAGGGGTTTGCGATCGGTTCGGCGGCACTGACGGCGCTCGCGTTGTTCGCGGCCTATGTGCAGGTGGTGCAGACGCAGTTGTTCCGTCAGAGTGAAACCTATGTCGCCACGGCGAACTATGAGCGCCCCGAGGGTGATGCGCCGTATGCGGTGTATGAGGGGCACGGCAAGTTTGCAATTGTGCAGCCGAGAGCGGGTGGAACCAAGCCCTATGTTGACGGTGCGATGCTGAATGACCACCTGCAGGTGGCCGGCACGCACTTCTGGGAGGCAATCAAGCCCGGGATGACCTTCTCGGTGACTCCGCTGAAGCGCCAGGGGGTGGCCGGGGCGGCGACGATCGAAACCGCGCGGCGGTTTGAACTGTCGGGCACGATTCAGCACGGCACCGGGGCGAGCGCGCACGCCGACCCCGTGTCACTTACGGTCGTCGGTACGCGCAACGGTGTATTGGCGGACGTGATCGACTATTACGACGTGTCGCTGACCAACCCACGGGTGCTCGGCGGCATCTTCATGGGGACTCTGCTGACGTTCCTTTTCTGCTCGATGACCATGCAGGCGGTGGGTCGAGCGGCCTACAGCATGATGAATGAGTGTCGCCGCCAGTTCGGCAAGATGCGAGAAGCGTTCCGTTCGCAGGGGATGAGCGAACAAGACATCAGCGATCCGGAGAAGTGGCCGAAGAGGGTGGAGCACCAAGGCGTGCAGTATCCGGACTATGCGACCTGCGTGAGCATCTCGACGGCCGGTGCGCAGCGTGAGATGGTGGTGCCCTCGATTCTTGCGATCACGGTGCCGCTGCTTGTCGGCCTGGTGCTCAGTGTTCCGGGTGTGATGGGCATGCTGGCAGGCGGCTTGGCCAGCGGGTTCGCCGTTGCGATCTACATGGCCAACGCGGGCGGCGCGTGGGACAATGCCAAGAAGTACATTGAATCGAAGGGGCGTATTACCGCGAAGATGCTCGTGGACAATACCGACAACGCACGCGAGCGTGTGCCTGCCGCGATTCTCGACCAGTTGATGGCCAAGGCGAAGGAATATGTCGATACCGGGCACGGCGACAGGTATGTCTACGGCAAGGGGTCGGACGACCACAAGGCCACGGTTGTGGGCGACACGGTCGGCGATCCTTTCAAGGATACCAGCGGTCCTTCGCTGAACATTCTGATCAAGTTGATTTCGATCGTGTCGGTCGTCTTCGCGGGGTTGATCGTCAAATTCGGCCCGATCGTGGGCGAAATGATCGGCCTGCACTGACTTTATCCTTCACGTGCATTCTCCGCCCGGGCCATGCCCGGGCGTTTTCATTTTTGCGGGGACAAGAAGCGACTTCGATCCAAACAGAACGGTGACCATCGACTGCATTTTTCGTTGCACGCCTGCCTGCGAGCGGATATGGTGTTTTTGATGTCGCGTCTCGGCGCGAGAGTATTTGTTGGGTGCTTTCGAGGAGGAACTCGCATGAATCGTCTCGGAGTGATCGTCGCCGCGTTGATCCCTGTCGCTTCCGCACATGCTTCGGATCTGGTCGTCCCGAACGGCTATGACTCGACAGACGGCAACGGCATTTTCGTCGGTCCCCTGACTTCGACGCCAAGAACCTATCAACTGCTGATTCACGCCGATGAGCTGACGAGTCTTGTCGGGGCCGAGATTTCAGGCATCTCCTGGCGAATTCCCGCTTCGGCGATCGCGGACTTTCCGGTGACAGACGGTTCGTACGGTTCGTACGACATCTATTTGAGCGGGAGTGTTGATCCGTCGATGCGCAGCCTCACATTCATCGATAACGTAGTGGGACCGCAGACAATGGTTCGCTCGGGTCCGCTGAACATACCGGCAGGTTCCTATACATTCGGAAACTCGCCCAACGCCTTCGGGCCGGTGATCACCTTCAATACACCCTGGACCTATACCGGCGGTAACCTGCTGGTGGAATTGCGCCACACCGGCTCGAACATGACTTCGCGCAGCGTGGATGCCGTGACGGCTTCGTCCGGCCCGGGGAGTGGATATGGGGTGTTTTTCAGCGGAGCTTGGGCTTCGTCCTATACCGCCGTGACCGGTTCGCAAGGCAACTTCTCGATCATTCGATTCCAGGCCACGGGGGGTGTCTGCCGGGCGGACCTCTCCGGCAGTTCAGACCCCAACGATCCGGCCTACGGCGTGCCGGACGGCAACCTCGATTCGGCCGACTTCTTCTACTTCCTCGACCAGTTCGTCGGGGGCAATGTCACCGTCGCCGATCTTTCCGGAAGTTCGGATCCCAATGATCCCGGTTATGGCGTTCCAGATGGGACTCTCGACGCGGCCGACTTCTTCTATTTCCTCGACCAGTTCGTCGCGGGATGCCCCTGAAGACGAAATACGAGCGTCCCGATGCGGCGGCATGATGTCGCCATGATTCCTGACTCGATCGAAATCAGCCATGCGAATTGATGTGCGGCCCCCAATGGGGGCCGCTTTTTTACGGCGCAATGCGGCGTGTCGTGCGTAGTTGTGGATGCAGCTCCCGGAAACGGCCATACAGTGAAGATGATGCACGTAAAGAATCGAGCTCAGCCCGATGCACGTCGATTCGTGGCATTGGAGACCACGCTGCTTGCCCACGGGGTGCCCAAGGCCGAAGCTCAGCCGCTTGCGAATGAACTGGATCGCATCATTCTGGATGCCGGGGCGCTTCCGGCTGTCGTGGGTGTGGTTCACGGGGTGCCCACGGTAGGTTTGACCGCAGCGGAACTTGATAAGTTGTTGCATGCCGACGACGTTCCGAAGGCCAATACATCAAACCTCGGTGTGCTGATGCACCGAGGCGGGCACGCAGCGACGACCGTCAGCGCCACCATGGAGATCGCGGCGGCGGCTGGGGTCCAGGTTTTTGCAACCGGGGGCATAGGGGGTGTGCATCGCGGGTTTGCCGTGCATCCGGACATCAGCGCCGACTTGTGCGCGCTTGCAAGGTTCCCCGTTGCAGTGGTCGCCAGCGGCGTGAAGGCGATTCTGGATGTGCCCGCGACGAGAGAAGCACTCGAAACCCTCGGCGTTCCGGTGATCGGCTTTCAGACAGACCGTTTCCCCGCTTTTTATCTCCGCGATGGCGGGACCGGTGTCGATGCACGGTTTGATGATGCAGATGCACTGGGGCGGTTTCTGGCATCTGAACTTGCGCGGACCGGGAGGGGAGTTCTCGTGGTTCAAGCAATCGCGGCTGAGCACGAGATCGCTCGCTCGGACTGGGATTCATGGCTCAATGATGCTGCGAATGCGGCAGGGAGCGAGGAATCCGGGCGCAATGTCACGCCGCGAATGCTCGCGGAACTGCATGCGCGATCAGGTGGGATGACGCTTCGGGCCAACCTGGCGCTCGTGAAAGGCAATGCCCATCTTGCGGCGATGATCTGCCGATCAATGTGCAAAGCGTGAACGATCAACGAAGACCACCGGGTGCAACAATGGGGCCTGGGTCGCGGATTTCCATTCTTCCGGCAATCAGATCCCACCAGATGGCCGCGGCATTGACAGGGGTCGGACGATTCGAGTCGAAGAACGTTACGGAGCCGCCTTCACGTGCGGCGGCGTGCACTTCGCCGGCAAGAGCATCGTAACGCGCCATGTCGGCGCGCAGTTGCTGTGTGCCGCTGGCAAGAAAAACATGACCCGCGGCGACGATTTCGTTGAGCCTGAATGCGGCGGTTCGCATGGAGAACTCGTCACCGGCCGAGCGGCTTTCGGCCGAGGCGCTCAGTTCGTCGCAGAGCAGATGCGTCGCGACGCCGGTGTCAGCTCGAATATGACGCATTTCAACGCCGCCGGTCATGCGCATGATGTTGGTGCGACGATCGGCGGTCATCGTATTACGCCATTCGAAAAGAGCGCTGCCCCGCGGGTCACCATCAACAGCGGCAACGATCGGCCCGCCGGGGGTCTGGGCATCGGCGCCATCAGCCGGGCGGAAATCAGCGACCAGCATGCGACCGGCTTCATCGATCCGGAGCCTCTGGGTGACGTTGTCGGCCAGAATCTCCGGTGCTTCGATGCGGAGCAGACGCTCGATCTCACGCTCTGCGCCAGGTTCACCGGGTTGTTCTCGCAATGTCTGCATGACGGCAGGAGCAGCCCCGGGGACGAACGCAGAACGCCCGACAACGAGCACCCTGAGCACGTCGCGAGTTGGGCCGCGGCGATCAAGCCCGCTCAGTCCTTCGCCTTGCCGATTGGGGCGCGGTGTGATCTCGGCATAAATGCGGTCGCCGCTCATCACATCGATCGTGAGATCATCGGGCCGATTGACGGCGACGGCATCCCCAAGCGCCTCGATCTGGCCGTTCTGGTCGTCATAGAACATCTGTCTCGACCACGAGACTTCGACGAGAGGCGGATGGTCGGCGGGGGCCTCAACATCGCGGTGAATGAACATGCCTTCACCGAAGACTTCAACTGCCCGCTGTCGGCCGTCAAATCGCATGGCGATGCCTCGGATTTCGCTCCCACCGCGAGTGACGACTGCATCCTGCCCGGTCAGATCGAGCACTTCAAGTTCGGGAGAGGCGAGCATGCGATCGGCGCGCACGCGAAGGTCATCACCCCGCGATACGAAATCGACATTGCCGGAGGCGCTGGCACCCGTCACGGTCAGCTCACCGCGATCATCCTGCCCAAGATCAACATGCAGCGAGTTTGACTGAAGGGTCAGGTCGTTACGTCGTGCAGCGACATGGCCAGAAACGGTGACATGCCTGGGCTTGGTCTCCGGGTCAACGGAGTCGAACTCGATCCTCGCACGTTCACCCGCTATGCGGCCGCGTTCGCCGTCTTCAGCGCGGAAATTGCCGACGACTTCGACGCGTTCGAGATATGAAGAAGTTGAATCGTCCGGCTTCGGAACAAACCACGCCTGCAACTGGTCGCCCCGGATCAACGCTTCGGTCGACTGTGCTCTCACGTTCCCGCTGAAAGCCGCCCAGTCGAGCCGACCAGTCATCATGCCATCGGAAACTTGAAAGAGAAAATCGGCTTGCTCGGTCCAGACGATCTGTCGAGCGGCCAGCGGGTTGCCGCCATCATCGGCCATGACTACAGCACCCGGCCCTGGGACAACCCCCACTCCCTTGCGAAGCCAAAGCTCCAGACGGTTGCATTCCATGCGCCCGGATCCGGGCATTTCGAGCTTCACGGCATTGGCCGCAGGGCTTGACAGCGTGAGGATTCGTCTTGTGGCCTGATAGTCAATGGTGGCGGCATGCCCAACGCCGCCCGATGCATTGTCTTCAAACTTGACAAGGCCGCGGCGTTCGGCGCTGAATCGCATGGCAACGGCATTGCCCTGCATTTCAGCAGGGCGAGCAGGCTGCGGCTCGATGAGCATGCGCCCGCTCCACGTCAGGGTGACGCGCTCGCCGGCGACCGTTTCTTCGATTGTGCGTGTTGGTGTGCCGGATCGCTCCGGCTGCGCGGCGATAGCCGCGGACAGAAGGATTGACATGATGTCGGCATATGCAGTTTCGCTGGAATACGGGAAAAGGATTGCCGGGTGACCAAGCGCTCCCTGACGCGGACGAATCGGGGGGCGGGGGGCGCCAAAGGCATTTCGAGGAAGTTTGCCGTCGACAAGAGTGACCCAGGCTTCGAGCTTATCGGCGTCGAGTCGTTTTTCGCCGTGCGTCGCGATGAGATCGTTGACAAATGTCAGCTTGTAATGGGTACGCGTCACGCGTGGCCGTTGCGGAGCGGCAGGCTCGGGAGGCGGAGGAGGCGATGCCATCTCGGTCCGACCGGCCGCGGGCGGTGGAGCGCCTGGGAAATCGGCCTGGGCCGTTGTTTCGGCAGCGTGGGGCATGGTCGGAGTGGGCGGTTCGGCCTCTTCGAAGTTGTCGTCAGACTCGAAGAAGTCATCGGCCCCCTGCCCTTGGGGGGTATACACGAGCGAACCGCCGAGTCGCACTTCAGCAAACTTAAGTTCACCTCGGACTTCATCCCAGACCACGCGAACATCGCGCCCATTGAACTCGACTTCGCGGGTTGTTACCGAAAGCTCGGCCGGGGCTTGCGCCTCACCTATGGAAAGGTTAAAAGTGACCGTCGGAGCCTTGCCTGTCAACGTCGGTTCATCGACGTCGGGATCAGGGCGTGCGCCGTCGGGGCGTGCTTCAAATAGGCGATATTCGACTCCTCCGGTCAGTGTGCCGGCCTGAGGGTTCTTGCCGTCGGGCATCACCAGTCTGCCCGCTGGAGCGGTGATCAGTTCGGCCCTGCCATCTTTCCGAAAGAGCCAGATACGAGGATCTTCGACTGCATAGTTCTGTTCGCGCAGGGGCTGAAGTGTGCGTGAGGTCAGCGTGCCGGCTAGACGGGTCGGATCGGACTTGTCCGTAAATTGGACGTTCAGGCCGCGGGTCGTACCGATCTGGCTTCCCTGGTTCATCCCGAGATGGCGAACGTCGGGCGGGGCCGAGGCGAGGTCGTGATCAGCCGTTTTCTTCGGTCCGCGGACAATCAAATAGCCGACGATGATGGTCGAAACCAGTGCAGACAGAACACAGAAGACCAGCAAGGCCGTCTGAGTCGGTGAGCGACGGGGCCGGGATGGAAGGCGTGGAGCGGGCTTGAACTTGGCCATAGGAACACCATCGTATCCGCCCCGCCGAATCGACCTCATCCAAGTGGGCCGGGGGGGAGCAACCCTGCCGCGGCCATCGCCTGCGAAGTGAGCCCTTTGGCCATCACGAGGAATTCGACGGCCTCACGCACAGCGCCGTGCCCTCCAGGCAAGTTCGAGACCCACTTCGCCGCTTTGCGGACCTCCGGAGAAGCGTCGGCCACGGCCATGGGAAGCCCTACCAGCGCCATTGCGGGCAAGTCCGGCCAGTCATCGCCGATATAGGCGACCTTGGCCGGGGCAATACCCAGATCGCGGCATAGCCCATCAACCGCCGGCGCCTTGGTCGAGACGCCTTGGAGCACGCGAGTTATACCCAACTCGCGGGCACGATGGCGTAGCGCCCCCCCTGCTCTTCCGGTGACCAGCCCGATCTCCAGCCCGAGTTTTATCCAGATGCGTAGGCCGAGGCCGTCTTTGACGTGGAAACGTTTGCATTCTCTTCCGTCGTCGTCGAGCACGATGGACCCATCGGTCAACACCCCGTCGACATCGAGCAGGAGCAGGTCGATGTCGGCGGCGATCGCCAGTACCGCATCATCGATCAACTTCGCAGACGGGCTCTCGATATCGTGGGCATCGTGATCGGGCATGATGGGGTTCTCAGTCGGCGACAAGTTTAAGTGTGACGAGGTCCTGCACATCCAGCACGCCGATCGGTCTGCCCTCGGCATTGACAACGGGGATCTCATCCTGCCTGAATTCTCGTACCATGCGCACCGCGTCAGCGACGACAGCCGTATCCGCAATCGTACGAGGCGAACGTGTCATCACTTCATGCATCGGTCGTTCAAGGCCGGCTGGTTCGCGCAGCACAAGCCGTCGCAAGTCCCCGTCGGTAAAGATGCCGGCAAGCACGCCCCGATCGTCAACAATCAGCAACGCGCCCGGACGCCGCGATGGAGTTTGGGCGGCGATCTGAAGCGCCTGGGCAACGGAAACGGAGAGCGGAATCAGCGGGCAGTTGCCCCCAGCACCCGATTTAAAGCGAAGAATGTCTGTAATCGGCCGAAGCTCGTTGCCCAGGGTGCCCCCAGGATGTCGCTTGGCAAAATCCTTCTGGGTGAAATTTCGGCGGCGAGCGACCGCAAGCGCCAGGGCATCCCCCAGGGCCATCGTCGCTGTCGTTGAGCAGGTTGGCGCGATGTAATCAGGAGCACCCGCCTCGGCAAGCGGCCCAAGGTGGAGCGCCACGGTCGCGATCGCATCGAGTGTAGGTAGCCTTCCATCGGCGCCAAAGCCCCGCGTGATCGAGATGATCGGCAGGCCGTCTTGACGGAGGATCGCCGCGAGATTGACCACCTCGGTGGTTTCGCCCGAAAATGAGAGGCAGAGGGCAACATCGGTCGAGCGAAACCGCCCTAGATCCCCGTGGGCGGCCTCGGAGGGGTGTACAGCGTGGGACGGGATACCCAGAGAGGCGAACGTCGCCGATATCTTGGCTCCGACAAGCCCGCTTTTTCCAAGTCCGGAGACCAAAAGGCTGCCGCCGGCGTCAGCACAGCTGTGGATGATGTCTACCGCCCGGATGAACGTGTCGTCGAGCCGAGCGGCCAAGGCCGAAACGGCCTGAGCTTCGGCAGCCAGGACACCCCGGGCATATTCGAGTTCGTTCGGCCCGTTCTTCATGAGAAAGAGGGTACACTGCCTGCGACCCGCGGCGTAGTGGGATCGAATCGGAAGGGTCAAGGATGACCGACGAATATCGCGTGCGGCTGGAGGCGTTTGAAGGGCCGATTGACCTTCTGCTCTACCTTATCCGCCGGGATGAGGTTGATATTCACGATATTCCGGTGGCTCGAATTACCGAGCAGTACATCCGGCATCTTGACGGGATTGAACGGATCGACATTGAGCTGGCGGGCGAGTTTCTGCTCATGGCGGCGACCTTGATGGAAATCAAGAGTCGGGTTCTTGCCGCTCCGACGACGACGCGCGAAGAAGCGGATTCGGCGAGCGGCGGTGATGAAGATCCGCGTTCCGACCTTGTCAGGCAATTGCTGGCATACAAGCGGAATCGCGATCTTGCCGATGCGCTCGATCAGCGCCTACGGACGTGGGAACAACGGGCGCCGCTGGCTTCGGCCGCGTGCGATCATGCGCAGGTGCGCGCAATGGCCGCAGAGCGGGCCGAGTTTGATCTTGAGGATCTGACTCTCGCAGACCTTGTCGAGGCATTCCAGAAGATCGTCGAGAGTGTGAACTTCGCGGCCCTTGGTGCTCATGAAGTCTTTCACGATACCACACCGATAGAGCTGCATGCCGCCGATCTGCTTGATCGAGTCAAGCGAGAAGCGCCCGAGGGAAGCATCGAACTGCATGAGGTTTTCAAAGGCCGCACGCGGGCGGACATGCTGGGTTTGTTCCTGGCTATGCTGGAATTGGTGCGACAGAGGCGATTGACCGTACGACAAGAGGCGGCGTCGATCGTGGTGGCGCTGGGCTTGCGTGCGCATGAGGCTGAGGAGGAAGACCCCGCGGAGTCATCGTCACCGTCTCATGCCATCTCAGCACAAGACACTCTCTGAGGCTTCGAGTCTCGTTCCATTCAGCGGTCTGCTCGTGCAGACCGAGGCAATGCGTCGAGCACGGCAAGCACTTCACGCAGCTCTCGCTTACGCATCGGGTCGCGTGTGCGCTGGAGCATGGACTCCAGAATCGGGCGGGCTTCGGCAACACCGAGATGCCCGATTGCCCGCAATGCCTCTGAGGATGGAGCAGCGTCGCGCTCTTGAGCCCAGGAGAGCAGCCGTTTACGCACATCTGAAGGCTGGTGATGAGCGAGTTCGGCCGCCGCGGCGATGGCCCGGGCACGTGTGCGATCGGCGTGGCGAAGGTCGGTCAACCCGAGCACAATCGCAAGCGATTCTGGAGTGTCCAAATCGCGTGCGGCGGCAATGGCCGCCAGCCTGAGTCGATCGTCCTGAGCGTCAGCGCCGGCGGCCTGCCGCACGACATGGAAGTGATCGTGCAGGCCGAAAGCGCCGATGGCCCGGACCGCTCGGCCGCGCACAAGAGTGCTTCGGTCGGCCCATGCCATGAGCACAGCCTGCTCGACAACATTCGGAATAGGCCGCGGAGAACAGGTCACCAGGGCGTCGACGATTGCACCGCGAACCCAGGCATCGTCGGGGCGAGCCTCTGCCAGGCGAAGAAGTGCGCTGAGCGACTCTTTCTCACCGAGGGACTGGATTGCAGCAAGCCTCAACGAACGATGGTTGGTTCGAGACGCGGCAACCGATTCAAGAAGCGTCAGGCTCGCGCGAGCAAGCTGCGGATCCTCGATCGCGATGCCGCCGAGTACGCGGGCAGCCTGGATTCTCGCGATGACGGTCGAGCCACCGTTGAGTTGGGCCATCCATGCCTGGACGGGCTGGACGAGTGTGTACCGGCATGGATTCGTCAGCCGCGGATCGATGGCGACGTAGAGGGGGGCAGCCGAGAGGGGCGCGCTGACGCTCGCGGTGCGCTGCTTCATGGGGATCGTAAGCCTTCGAATACGCGTTGAGCCGTCTTCAGCGGGAATCGCGATATCGAACGGGATATCGAGTGCGAATGCAGGGTTGTCGGCGTTGATATTCTGAACCTGCTGAAGTTCGATGCGAAGGATGCCGTCCTGCCAGGCGTATGTCGCGTTGATGCGAGGCAGGCCAGGGCGATAGACCCACTGATCAAAGAACTGTTCGAGCGCTTCTCCTGAGACTTCTTCAAGTACGCGGCGGAGATCATCGGTTTCAACTTCTTTGAGGCGGAATCGATCAACGTATTCCCCGACAGCCCGGAAAAACAGATCCGAACCGAGTGATTCGCGGAGCGCGTGCAGCACCAAGGCCCCCTTGGGGTAGGGATTGGCCGGCATGCCGAACATGTCGTCGGCATGCTCAAACACACGGGTAGCCATGCCCGGCTGCTCGGGAGCGAGCGCCTCGTCATTGTCACCCAGTTCATCGAGCCAGCCTTGAACGTAGGCAAGGTACGAAACGTCGCCGCCGAGTTCTTCTTCCCAGAGGCCTTCGCTATAGGTGGCGAAGCCCTCGTTGAGCCAGAGATGCTGCCAGGTGCGGCACGTGATCATGTCGCCGAACCACTGGTGGGCCAGTTCGTGGGCGATGAGCGGCTCAAGGTCGCCGTCGCGAGCCTGAGGATCGACGTAAATCGCGTAGTCATACATGGTCGTGGAGGCGGTGTGCTCCATGCCGCCCGCAGCGAAGTTCCACACCAGCGTCTGGGCATAGCGGTCCCACGGGTATGGTTCGTTGAATCGGCTTTCGAAGAGCCTGGCCATGCGCATCGTGTTGCCGTAGGTCGCCTTGATATCGCCGTCTCGACCGAGGGGTACGTGCACAGGCATCGGGATTCGCCGATCGCCGACATCGACCGTGCGGAACTTACCGACGACGAGCGAAACCAGGTACGTGGGATGCCCAGGCTCCTGCACCCATGTGTAGATATCCATCGGCTGTGGTGTGCCGATTGCAAGCCACCCGCGCTCTTTGAGCACCAAGCGGCCGTTCCCGATGACTTCATATCCCTCCGGAACCGCCACGACCATCTCAGTCGTCAAGCGATCATTCGGGTAATCGTGTGAAGGAAACCAGAAGCGGTTCCAGTTTGTCTGCCCGAGGGTGTGCAACTGCGCCGGGCGATCGGGATGTGCGGCGGATGCGGGAACCCAGATCAACCCCGGCTTCGGATCGAACGCTGCGTAGTCGATCGAGACATCAGCCGTTGAACCTGGAGGCGTCGGGGGCTCGACAGTCACGCGCAATTGCTCGCCATCGTAGGTAAATGCCGCGGGATGGCCATTCACCCGAACTTGCGAGATGTCGAGGTCCACAGCGTCGAGCACGAGAAATTCGACAGGAGATGCGAATGGAGCGTATGTCAAGGTTTGTCGCCCGAGCAAACGCAGGGCGTTCATGTCAGGGATGGTGATCTCAAGCTTCATGTGCAGCCAATCGGCGCTGCGATCAGGCGGATACTGTTGCAGTGATCGCCCCGTGGCTTCGTCAAAGACGGTGAATGCGGGTCTGTACATGTGCTCGATGCGAGCACAGCAGCGACGGCTGTCGTCTGCCGCGGCAAGCGCCGAGCCTGAAATCATGGCCGAGAGAATGATCGATCGAGTGAGCGGCACAGGTGGCTCCGGAATTGCAGCAGATAGTGGAAGGGTTCAGGGAATCCATGCTATTGCGCGGTCCGCAAGAGCGTCCGCGGCGGCGGAACGAACGGCAGGGTGCAACGAATCATCGTTGAGCGTGAGCTCGAGCAGGTCATCGAGGCGTGCATCTCGAAGCGAGGCGAGATACTCAACGGCTTCGATCCGGGCAGGAATGGTCGGCCCGTGCTCAAGTTGATGACGCCACATCGACAGACTCTTGTTGATTCTCGGCCTGCAGGCGACGGTCAGGTCCGGATTGACGATGACATCTTTCGGGGGTGCCGAAAGCCCCCACCGGGTTACGCTTTCGCGAGTATCCATGAAGATGCTGCGGACCTCACTTCGACCGTCGGCATATTCGATATGGATCGGCAGTTCAAATGCGTACGCGGGGTTGTAGGCGTTGATGGTCTGCGTCTGGCGGAGCACGATCACAAGCGACATGTCGTCGGCGACCCAGTCGATCTCGACGGTAAGCTGTGGAAGGCCCGGCCGCATGCACCACTGCTCGAAAAATCGCTCAAGGCTTCGGCCGCTTACTTCTTCAAGACAACGGCGAAAATCGCTGGTCTCGACTTCCTGAAACTGATGTCTGCGCACAAACAGCCGCACTCCCTCGAAGAACACTTCTTCGCCGAGCATTTCGCGCAGCATGTGCAACACGAGGGCGCCCTTGGGATAGGGGTTATCCTGCTTCATGAAGACATCGAGAGGGTTGCGATAGAGATTGGAAACCAAAGCCGGTTGACGGGGAGCTGTGCCGCGATTGCTCCGCTGCTGCCCGAGAAACTGCGAGATCGCGGCCAGATACGCTTCTCGCGGATCTCGGCCTTGGAGTCTCGCATATTCCTCATCCCACAGCGCCTGCCCCATGGAAGCCCAGCCCTCGTTCAGCCAGATGTGCGCCCAGCCGCGGCACGTGAGCAGGTTACCCATCCATTGATGGATGAGTTCGTGCGCAATGATTCCCTGCTGGGTTTCGGGCGGTACGGATGCAATCGTTCCGAAAAATGTCGAGGCGCTCGTGTTCTCCATCGCACCGCCGACGTAATTTCGAGCAGCCACTTGGTCATACTTGTCCCACGGATACTCGCGGCCGAGATAACGCTCGAATGCGGCAACCATTTCCGGCGTGTATTTAAAAAGTTCTCGCAACTCCCGTTCTTTGCCCAGCGGCCCCCATGCACGCATGGGTAACCCCGGTCGCGCTGAATCGGGGCCGCCGATCTCGACAATTGCAAACTTGCCGACAACGAGGGTGACCAGATACGCGACGTGCGGCGACTCTTGAAGCCAGTGCCAACGCACCCGGCCCGGTCCGGCTCGATCGGGACCTTGGCCCTTTCCCGAGATCAACCGGCCATTGCTGAGCACTTGATAACCGTCTTCGACATCAACGAGAATTTCTGTGCTCAAGCGGTCGTTGGGGTAGTCGTGGCACGGAAACCACCGGTTGTTGGATTCCGGCTGACCTTGCGTGTGCATTTGCGGCCAGTGGTTATTGATCTCCGGATCACCAGGACGGCCCGCACTCCAGAACAGCCCTGTGAACGGCGTGGATCGAGAATAATCGAGGTCATAATCGATCGTGATTTCAATCTCCGTGCCTGCGCGCACCGGTGCCGGGAAATAGATCAGGAGCTCCCGTCGCTCGTGAGTAAAGGCCAACGACCGACCACCGGAACTGATGGCGTTGATCACAGGCCCTTGAGCATCCAGCCGCATCTCTGCCCGATCTTTGCCCACCGCACGTGCGCGGAGGGTCTGGATGGCATGGAATTTGGGGACAATCATGTCTGGAATCGTGATTTCCAGCTTCATGTGTTGGTAATCGAAATGCCGCGCAGGCGCCCACACGCGAAGGTCTTGGCCCGTACGAGGATCGATCCGCGGGTCGGAGCGGAGGTCGGGCTGAGCACCGGCAAAGCCGATCCAGACCACGAGGGCGATGAGCACGCTCACCAGGTGTGATGCTCGATGCCGTAGGATCATGACGACTCCAAAGGTTTTCTATGGGTGGAGGTTACTCGGGTTTTCCCGAGGGAAGCCGACGTATATGCGAGGCTCGACACTATACCGGAGCAGGCTCAACGAGTTGGCTGATCGGGTACCCTGGGTCGATGCAAAATCCCCTTCGATGCTTGTTGGTATGGATCACTGCAATCGCCTCCGTGGAAGGGGCGGTCTTGGCTTCCACGGAAGGTGATCCGCCGCGAGAGGGCTCCCCGGTGCTCTCAGTGCTTGTGTACACCCGGACTGCAGGGTTCAGGCACGATTCGATCCCGGCGGGAATCGAAGCCATGCGGGCGATCGGGAAGGAGGCCCGTTGGCACGTCGAATCGACCGAAACCCCACAGGATTTCTCTGAGGAAAACCTGGCAAGATTCGCTGTCGTCGTCTTTCTGAACACGACCGGCGACGTGCTTGATAAGGACCAGGAGCAGGCATTTGAACGATATATCCGCGGCGGGGGTGGCTACGTAGGGATTCACTCAGCCTCAGACACGGAATACGACTGGGGGTTTTACCGGGAGCTGGTAGGGGCATATTTCCGGCGGCATCCCCCGGTTCAACAGGCGACCGTTCTCGTCGTAGACAAAGACCACCCCGCAACGCGTGGGCTTCCCGAGCGGTGGGTGCGAACGGACGAGTGGTACAACTTCCGAGCATTACCCGGGGCGGAACATCACATCCTTGCTCGGCTGGATACGGAGTCGTATTCCGGGAGCGACCATCCGGAAGGGCATCCGGTTGCCTGGTGGCGAGAAATAGATCGCGGTCGTGCATTGTATACCGCCGGGGGACATACCCGCGAGAGCTTTGAAGAGCCGCTTTTCAGACTTCACCTGCGGGGTGCGATTCTCTGGGCGGCGGGGATTTCCGATTCCCCTGACGATGCCGAGCCGCGACGGGTTGTGCGTCCCTGAGCCGCCGGCTATTGGGCAACTTAAGAGGGGTTCCGAGGTTGGTCGCCTTCGAGGGTGTGCGCTACCCTCACACCCCCACCGCATGCAATGGAGCGCAGCCCATGGCCGATGTTGTCATCCTTACTCCGGATTCGAATCAGGCACTCGGCATCGCCCGGTATGCCATCGATTTCCTTGCCAAGGGTGAGCCATCGGCCGCGGTAATCGAGCGCACCAACCTCTTCCACACCGATGCCACGCTGTGCGGGCTGTCGGCCATCGCACAGGGAACCAACGCTCCGAACATTCTTCGGCGTGAGGCGCTGCAATATGCCGTGCCACCTGGCGACCATGGCCCCGGATTGGGACGGAGCAGACATCACGGCGCCACATGCTTCGGATCGAGCGTTCGAGTAAAGAGCGAGAAGGCGATCGTGGCGAACTGCGCGGCCGTGCGGGAATGGGACAGCAACGGCACGAATTTCGGATACAACCCCGCGCTTGGGCACACGGCGGGCGAGTTCGGGCATAACGACTACTACCCGGTGGCTGTCGCCGCGGCACAAATGCTAGGAGCCGACGGGCGAACAGCCTTGATGGGGATGATCGCGATCGACGAGATCCGCGGGCGGCTGGCCGAGGTATTCAGCCTTAAAGACTGCAAAGTCGATCACGTGCTGCATGGGGCGATTGCTTCGGCGGCGGTTTTCGGCGCGATGGTTGGTGCAACTGAAGAGCAGATCGAGAGCGCGATCGGCATGACCGTTGCCCACTATGTGCCTTTCCGAGCGATCAGGGCCGGCAAGCAACTGAGCGATAGCAAGGGCGCAAGTGCCGCGATCAGCACCGAAGCGGCGATTCTGAGCATGAAGCGGAGCATGGCCGGATTTCTGGGGCCGCGAGACATTTTCCGAAATCCTGAGGCGATTTTCCGACTCTTTCAAGGCCCTTCTCAACTTTTTCAGAAGGTCGGGGCACCCTCAGCCAATACGGCGAAAGGTGATGCCAGCCCGTTTTCACTGCACCTTTCGATGAAAGGTGACGACTTTGCCGTGATGGGCATGCATTTCAAGCTCGCGTTGTACGAGCACCAATCGGCGGGGGCCATTCAGGCCGTGGTCGATCTGATCGCCAAGGCTCCGGGACTTATCGAGAAAGCCGATGGTTCGGCGATCAGCCGCATCAAGATTCTTGCCTACGAACCGGCGTTCGGCATCATCGGTGATCCGGCCAAGAAAGACCCCAAGACCCGTCAGAGTGCAGACCACAGCATGGCGTATATCGTCGCCACGCTCTTACGCAAAGCTCTGGAACTGCGATCTCGGGGCCTGACGCCGACATGGAAGGCCCTGATGCTGGTGCCTCATGACTATCACAAAGACGCTGTCTTCAACTCGCTTACGCGAGCCTTGATGGCGAAGATCGATTTTGCGCACGGCGGACCGACTTATGACGCCAAGTATCCTGACGGCATCCCCACAAGCGTGGTAATCACGGATTCCACCGGCGCCACGCACGACAGCGGACTGGTGATGTACCCTGCCGGACACGCCCGGAACACTTCGGCCGATCTGAAGGACCTGCTCTTCCATAAGTTCGTGCACATGGCGGGGCTGTGCGGACACGAACCGCAGGCATTAATCGCTCGGTTTGGTGATCTCGAAACCAAGGATGCCGCCCACATCCAGCAGTTAAATGACTTCCCGCTGGAAGTCAGCGAGAAGTTTGATTAATTTGCAGCGCGTTCGCCGCGATCCGCCGGAGATGCGTCATGTCGGATCGTCCTTACTCCATTGGTGTTTTTTGCGGCGCCCGTGTCGGCCGCGGGTCGCATTTTGCCGAGCTTGCCCGCTTGGTAGGCGAATTGATCGCTTCGCGCGGGTGGCGTGTGGTGTATGGCGGCGGCGGGATCGGCTTGATGGGGCATGTCGCCGAAGGTGTGCTTGGTCGCGGCGGAGCAGTGCTCGGCATCATCCCGCAGAAACTCATTGATCTTGAACAAGCCCACCCGCGGGTAAAGCAGATGGTCGTGGTGGGCACGATGGCCGAGCGCAAAGACATCATGATGCGCGAATCGGATGACTTTCTGATTCTGCCCGGGGGAATCGGAACGCTCGACGAGCTGTTTGAAGTGTTGACGGCGTTTCAACTGCACTGGCATGGCGGGCGAGCGGCAATTCTGAATCAGGAAGGGTTCTTTGATCCCTTGATCGAGATGCTCCGCCGCATGGTGGCCGAAGGGTTCTGGCGCCGCGAAGCCTTCGAATCGCTGCTGATTGATGAGAACCCTACTCGGCTGCTCGATCGCCTGGGAAGGCGTTCTGGCGTCAACAACTGAACTATTTTCTCGCCCGCTTGGGGTCAAATGCCTCGCGAAGTCCTTCACCGACAAAGTTAAGCGCGAGCAGCGTCAGGCCGAGCAACACGCATGGGAACAACAACAACCACCAATGCGATCGGTGGCGGTTCAATTCGACTAGGCCATCTGCGGCCAGTGTGCCCCAACTGGGCATGGGGGGCTGCACGCCGATGCCGAGGAAGCTCAGGAACGACTCCTGAAGAATCGCCTGGGGCACGGTGAGCGTGGCGTACACGATGATCGGTCCGAGCAGGTTCGGCAACAGATGCCTGAAGAAAATTCTGTGCCCTGGTGCGCCCAATGCCCGAGCGGCTTCGACAAAGGGCTGGCCCTTCAGGCTGAGCACCTGCCCGCGAACAACACGTGCCAGCGTCAACCAACTGACCGCGCCGATGGCGATCAGCAGCGCGCCGAGATCCAACGCCCGTTTCAACTCGGAATCGAGTTTTCGAGGGGGAAAGCGGTATCGTCCCGCAGTGTTCACTGCCTCATCGATCGTGGTGCATGCCGCGACGGCTGCCTCGGCTTCTTCAACCGTGGGGGGCGACTCAGGTACGATCGGAACGGGGATCGATTCGGCTTCCTCTCGCGCCTTCTCGGTCTTTGCCTTTCGAATAGCCTCAGCCCGTTGTTTCTCGATTTTCTTTGACATCCGCACGGCATGTTTCCACGAGACAACCATGCCTTCATGCATTCGGGCAACGAGATTCGGGGCAAACTCCTGCGGCGACCGCTCTTTGAACGCTGCCAGGTCATCGGCGGTGGCGCGTCGGCCAAGCTCGACCCGGGCCATATCACGGATGGTTCGATCAACCCACCCGACACGCTGACGTGCCTTGGCTTCGTATTCTTCGACCAAGGCACTCATCGCGATGGCGAGCAGGACGACGAGAAGAATGTACGGCAACCCGTACAACACGTCGACGATTCGCATCATCGTGGCGTCAACCTTGCCCCCGATATAACCCGCGATGGCCCCGTACATCGTCCCGATGAAGACCGAGAGCGCTGCCGCGGCTATGCCGATACTCAGTGAAATGCCCCCGCCCGCGAGAAGTCGAGCAAGCAGGCTTCGACCGAGCGGATCGGTACCGAGGGAATAGTGCAGTCGATCGCCTTTAGTCGGCCAATGCTCGCGGAGCGATGCGCCTATAGGCCCATCGATCGTCCGAAGGACATCATCCTGCGACAGTTCGTGCTCAATGGCGAGGGCTTCGATCACCTCGATCGGGACGAGTTGGTTGAGATTGCGGGCTTCGTCAGCCGCGGGGCGAAGCCCGAACGGGGGAAGGAACGCGGCTTTGGTTTCCCCTTCGTTGAACCAGCCGACTTTTATGGCTTCGGCACGGGGGTTGAGTGTCCACGGCAGGGTGCCCAGGCAGAGCACCATCATCAGCGTCAGGAACACCATGCCGACCAGCCCGAGCTTAGAGCGGGTCCAAGGGTTATCTCGCAGACGCGGCGGAGCCATGATCGCAGGGACCGATTGCTCACTCATCCCCGTACGATACCGTAGGTGAGACGCATTCGCATCCCCGGGGCCGGTTGGCCGCTTGGGGCCGGAGAGATCGCAGGCATGCATTTGCGTCCGCCGAGCGGTTACATCAGACCCTTCATCCCGCCGCGCATCCGAACTCGGGAATACCGGGCGAGCGCGTCATCGATTACGGCATGGGCCATCTCGGCCGGAAGGATTTCGTCAACTTCAACCCCTTTGCCCTCAAGCTGTTTGTAGTCTTCAAAGAAACGCTTGAGCATTTTGAAAATGTGCTTGGGGAAACTGCTGGCTTTCTCGAACTCGTTGTAGATCGGATCCTGCACGAGCACGGCGACGATCTTGTGATCGGGTTTGTCCTGATCGGTCATGGTCATCATCCCGACTGCCCTGGCCTGGCAAAGCGTCAGGGGAGGAATGTCCTCGGTGCAATACACCAGGACATCGAGCGGATCATCGTCTTCGGCGAGTGTCTGGGGGATGAACCCGTAGTTCGCCGGGTAGTAGACCGCCGAACTGAGCACCCGATCGAGCATCAGCAGGCCGCTGGCCTTATCAAGTTCGTACTTATTGCTTGAACCACGCGGGATCTCGATGATCGCCCGGAAATATTCCGGCAAACTGCGGCCCTCGATGCCCGGCGTCACTTCGTGCCACGGATGAATCATGGCGTGAGGATACCCCCGCCGCGCGCCGGGCATCGCCGGTAGGCCCGGGAGATGGAAGGAAACCCTCCTGACGGGACATCAAGATGCCCGCCCGGATCCGAACTGACGTCCTCGAACACGACCCGTTTCCGCTACAGCATCCCCAGACCGCACAGACGGTCGGGTCGTATGCCAGGACTCGGCTTCGCGACGCACGTTGCGCCCAGGGGTGGTCGATGGACTCATGCACAGCATGTCCGCGGAGGTGTGCTCCGCGAGGGTCGGACGGGCCTGGAGGAGAGGTTCGTCGCGAACCCGTGCGGGAGGCAACCCGGAGGGCGGGAGCAGGTCTCGCAAGCTCGATCGAGTCCTCAAGGAGACAGCAGCATGAAGGCGCATCGCAATCGGAATCGCGGTTTCACACTTGTCGAAATCCTTATCGTCGTCGTGATCCTCGGCATCTTGGCCGCCATCGTCGTGCCGCAGTTCACCAACGCGGCGAACGAAGCACGCGGCGGCAACATCGCCACCCAGGAGTCCACAATCCAGAACCAGCTTGAGCTGTTCGCCGCGCGCAACAACGGCTCATACCCCGACCTCGCGGGCGACGAGGACTGGGCATACCTCGTGACCCAGGGCTACTTCAAGGCGCCCCCGGCCAACCCCTTCGTGACCGGCGGCGGCGCTGGCGCGACCACCGTGGCCGAGTTCGGCGATGCCGATACCACCATCGCTGAAGTCGAGGCCGAGGCTGCCGGCGCAGACCCTGCCGACGGCGCCTGGATCTACAACCGTCAGAACGGCATTCTGCGTGCCGCTCGCGGCGGGCTGTAATCAACCGTTCTCCTCCGGCCTGACGTTTGCCGGAGACAGAAGATGCGACCGATTCCTCAACGGGGATCGGTCGCTTTCCAATCTGGCCGCTGTGAGGAACAGGGGCGGAATTGAGAGCGAGGTGCCGCCGTGTCGAGGAATCGAGAGTGCATCCGGGCCTTCACACTGGTGGAGATTCTGATCGTCGTGGTGATACTGGGCATTCTGGCCGCCATCATCGTGCCTCAGTTCACCGGGGCAACCCAGGAGGCCCGGCAGACGACCACCATCCACGAACTCGAAAAGCTTCGTCGCGCCATGGGCGTCTATCAGGCGCGGCACGACAACGCTCTGCCGCCGGTCGAGGCAGGAGATGGCACTTGGGGACCGCTGGTTTTTCAACGCGGGGAGTATCTTGCCGCCCCCCCGATCAATCCCTGGGTCGGCGGTGCAAACCGTCGGGTGGTGATCCTCAGTGATCAGCCCGATAGCGAGTACCAAACCGATTACGCATGGATTTTCAATCCCGACACAGGGGATGTGTGGGCAGGCTCGTTCGACGAGAACGACGATCCGATATTGCCCCCCTGATTGAGGGAGCTGGCATGCATCGGTACATTGCTCCCCCTGAATAGGGTGGCAAACTTCCTCGACTCTATTGATTTCGCGGTGCGCGTTGACCGATGCTCCAGATGAACCAGGGAGCCACCCATGCACAAGCACACGTATCAGAATTCCGTCCTGACGATCATCGCTGTCTGCCTCTGCCTGCTGGTCATTGCGCAGTTCTCGAGCGGCACCAAGGCTCTCTCGACGGCGGGCGCCCAGGTAGTGCATCATGCTCGTTCCACACCCGATGAGACTCGGGGTGGCGGCGGGATGGTTTCTGCCGCTGACCAGCGCAAGGTGATGATTGCAGATATCAAGAACCTGAGTACTCGCCTTGAGCGGATCGAGGGTTTGCTTTCTCGCGGGTTGAGCGTCAAGGTGACCGAGATGCCCCCGATCCAGCTTCCGCGTGAGCGGCGCGAACGCGAAGAGGAATCACGCTGACCGACAGGATCGATCGCCGCGTGAGAGGGAGCGATGCAGCCATGAGTGCGTCAATTGTCGCCCGAAGGGTTGTCGCCCGGGCCTACACGCTGATTGAGGTGCTCGTGATCGTGGCGATCCTCGGGATTCTGGGCGCGATGGTCATTCCGTCGATGGGCGAGGCGGGTGTTCTGCGTGCTCAATCGGCGATTCGCACGATCGTCACAGACATCACATTCGCCCAGTCAGATGCAATGGCCTTTCAGCGCGGCAGAGCGGTGATGTTCGATGTCGAAATCAATCGCTACTCGGTTGTGCAGGTGACCGGCCCGGAGCTTGATGACGTCAATGACGTCATGCTTGATGCCTCTCGGCCCAACGGAGAAATGCGGACGGATCTTACCGACCAGCGTTTCTGGGGCGCAAGGATCGCTTCTGCCGACTTTGATGGTCAGCCGGATCTCATCTTTGATGAAATGGGAGCCCCGGTGACCACACCCGGAGGGAACACCCCCTCTTCAGGGGGCATGATTGTGATTGAAACCCCGCGGGAGTCGTACTGGATCGCCGTCGACGGCTTCACCGGCCACGTTACCACCGGCCGCGTGGAATCTGATGATGGCGAGTGACCATCCCAGGCAGAGATCGATTCGCCAGTGCCACGGTCGAATGCGACAGAGCCTGAAACAGTCCGTCGCGCCGGGACATCGAGCCAAGGGAGCAGCAAGACATGCAGGCAAACCGTCGCAAGCGTGTATTTCGGGCCACCTCGCTCATGCTGCTGGCCGGTGGCGCATTGTCGTTGCTGATCTGGGGAAAACTTCGCCTCGTGACTGATGTCCCTCGCAGTGCCTACGCAGAACCGACACCCGAAGGACGCCCGGCGGTCGAAATCGAACCGGTGCCTGCCGGCCCAGACGAGCCGCAACATCGGGGGCAACGGAAAGACGCCTCTGTAGACGCCGGGCCTTGGCGGGGTGACTGATGAACCTGCGGAACGCCCCTACCCTTGCCCGACATGCGTAAGGTCACCATCATCACCACAGGCGGAACGATCGAAAAGACTTACGACGACCGCTCGGGGTCGCTTCTGAACCGGTCGAGCGTGCTGCCCAAGATGCTCCGTCGACTCCGGCTTGAAGATACCGCGGTCAACATCATCGAACTGATGAGCAAGGATTCCTTGCTCATGACTGATGAAGACCGTGGTCGCATTGTCGAAATGGTCAAGGCCGTCGGCGGCATCGGCTCGCAGGATCCTTTCGACCCCGACCCCGCTGTGACCAACGGCATCGTGATCACGCACGGAACTGATACGCTCTGCATGTCCGGTGAAGTGCTTCATCGGGAGATCCCTTCCCCTCGCATTCCGATCGTCCTCACGGGCGCGATGCGGCCGTACGAGATGGTGCGGTCGGATGCTCTCCAGAATCTTACCGAGGCGATTTTTGCCACCTGGACGCTTCCGCCCGGTGTATATGCCGTCGCGCACGGCCGTGCCCTGCGATTTCCCGGTGTCGAGAAGAACCGCGATCGGGGCACTTTTGAAGCCGCCGCGGGTTCGGTGCACCGCGATCCGTCGAGCTGATCTCTCGGCGATTATCCGCCGACCGAAGCGGCCTTGAGCACGCATCGAGTCTTCAGTTCTTCATCGCCTCGGCGGAAACCGATTTCGACTTCATCTCCTGGCTGGTGAGCAAGGAGCAACGGCATCCAATCTTCGACGGTGGTCACCGGTTTCCCGTTCCAAGTGGTGATGATGTCACCCGCTCGCAGCCCGGCCTCTTCGGCGCTCGTGCCCTCGCGAACAGCGTCTACCAGCACCCCTTGAACCGACCCGCTGTAGTCGCCGGGCATAATCCCGAATCGGACACGAAGCCGCGCCGGTCCGGGCGATGGGTCACCCTGAGGAAGCGGTGTCGCTGTGCCAACCCCGCGACGCGTGGTGCGCTGGAACGTCATCGGTTCGGTTCGAGCGGCAAGGGCAAGAGCGATGTCATACACCATATCGACAATCATCGCTGCGCCTTCAACGTTGATCAGCGAAGCCACGTCGGTCGGGCGGTGATATTCCGCGTGGGTACCGGTGAAGAAGAACAGCACCGGGATCCCCGCGTTGAAGAACGAGGCATGGTCGCTCGGGCCGACGCCGCCGGGCAGGCGCGCCATTTCCAGACCGGAGTTCTTCAGAAACGGATCGACAAACGCTTCGAGTTCGATCGCGGTTCCCAAACCGTGTACTTCGAACTTGTCAGAGCGATAACGCCCGATCATGTCGAGGTTGATCATGAGATAATGCGATTCCTGCGGCAACGCCATGTTGCGCGTGTAATAACGCGAACCGATCAGCCCCATCTCTTCCGCCGTGAACCCCATGAACAGGAAGGATCGCATGTCGGCATCCGGCGACAGATCGGAGTATGCCTCTGCAATACGCTGAGCGAGCAGAAGCATGCCGCTTGTTCCCGAGGCGTTGTCGTCGGCGCCGGGGTGAATCTGTCCGGCAGCACGACGCCCTCCTAATGACCCGAAGTTGCCGTAGCCCACGTGGTCGTAGTGGGCGCCGATGACCACGTATTCGTCGGCAAGGGCGCCTCTGCCGCGAACGACCCCAGCCACGTTGTCAGTTTCAATCCCCTCTCGCGACACTTCGACGGCCAACATCAGCTGCACGCGATCTAGTTCTACGACGCTCTGGCCCGTATCAGCCAGCACACGAAGATCGTGAAGCGATCGCCCCTCCTGATCAGCCTGAGCAACCATCCTTCCGGCAGCATCCGTGGTCATCATGACAACAGGCATCGCGAGACGGTCCGCGCCTGAGAACGAGTTCAACCCCGCAAGTCTTGACGCGCGTGGATCGGCCGCCCCTGGTGGATTGACGAGAATGATTCCCGCCGCCCCCTTGGACGCAACGGTCTTGAGTTTGCGCTCAAGATCGGCGGCTGCGCTCCACGCCCCACCTTCACCGAACTGAGATTGTCCTTGGGCATCCATAGGCTCGAAACGAAAAACCATCGCGATCTTGCCCGCGAGCGAGAGATCGGCCGGAATGTTCGAAAAGCCGTTCGGGCCGTTTTCAATGCCGTACCCGATGAAAACCAAAGGGCCGTGAGCCACGCCGCTACCGGAGTAATCCATGGCCGTGTAATCACGTCCGGTTACGAATATTTCCGTCGTCCTTTCGAACGTGGCCTTCACAAACTCGGTCTTGATGACATTGCGGCCGCCGACATCCAGAGTCTGACGAAAACTGGCGTTCGGAGTGCCCGCGGCATCAGGGAAGGCCGGCTCAAGCCCGAAACTCTTGAAATGAAACTCAAGATAATCCGCCGCCCGACGGTTGCCTTCCGTACCCGGCGCCCGGCCTTCAAAAAACGGGCTTGAGAGCGTAAATACGTGCTGTCGATAGGCCTCGACGTGGATCGCGCTCGGACGAGCCTTTCCCGCGTCGTTCACGTCCGCGGCCGGCGCCCACGCGACCAAAACACCCGCGCTGGCGGCAATCAGAAACCCGGAAACCCAGAAAGCGGCTGACCTGCGCATCGGAAACGGCCTCCAATAGTCGCCCAGGGAAACCCCTAGGCCCTGCGTGCTCCGTGTACACGCAGCATACTCCGCCCGACCCCTCTTCGATGACGAACTTCTCGCAGCGACGGCAGATGCCCTCCGCGCATTCGTCAATTCACCACCTAAAGTTGCCTCGGTCGCCCGGGGCGAAGTGCCCCTGGGGCCGTGAATGTTCTTGTTTTTCGGGCCAGAAACTCCATGACCACGCTGCACGCGTCTCGCCCTAAGGCATCGATGCATACCCCCGATCGTCCTTCGCTTTTGGATGCAACCGACACCTTTGCTCGACGCCACATCGGGCCGAGTGAAGAGGAGATCGCGTCGATGCTCGCGGGAGTGGGACTGGCATCTCTTGAAGAGCTGGCCGACCGCACTGTGCCGCGGGAGATTCGCCTTCAGGAAGAATTGCCGCTCCCTGCCCCGCGTGCAGAACACCAGGCTTTGCAGGACCTTGCAGGGCTAGCCGCGAAAAACGAGGTCTTTCGCTCGTGCATCGGGATGGGTTACTTCGACTGCCACACACCCGGTGTGATCCTACGGAACATTCTGGAGAATCCTGGGTGGTACACGCAATACACCCCATATCAGGCCGAGATCGCCCAGGGACGTCTGGAAGCACTCCTGAATTTCCAGACAATGGTGTGCGATCTGACCGGATTGCCGGTCGCAAACGCCTCGCTGCTGGATGAGGGCACCGCCGCCGCTGAAGCCATGGCGATGTGCTTTGGCGTAACGCCTGATCGACCTCGATTTTTTGTTTCGGAAGCCTGCCACCCGCAGACGATCGAAGTTGTGCAGACTCGCGGCGGCACGATGGGCGTGGAAATCGTCGTCGGCGATGAATCCGCGGAGTCATTGCAGGGTTATTGCGGAGTACTGTTGCAGTATCCGGACACGCACGGTCGCGTGCGCGACCATCGACCGGTGATCGCCCATGCGCACGACGCGGGCGCGCTTGCCGTGGTCGCGACGGATCTGTTAGCGCTGTGCCTATTGATGCCCCCGGGTGAAATGGGCGCAGATATTGCTGTCGGGTCGGCCCAGCGGTTCGGTGTGCCCATGGGCGCTGGAGGGCCGCATGCGGCATTCCTGGCGACCAGAGACAACCTGGTTCGCCGGATGCCGGGACGCATCATCGGTGTCTCTCGCGATGCGCAGGGCGATCCTGCACTTCGGATGGCAATTCAGACGCGTGAGCAGCACATTCGGCGTGAGAAAGCCACGAGCAACATCTGCACTGCCCAGGCGCTGCTGGCGATCATGGCAAGCATGTATGCGGTGTATCACGGGCCGCAGGGCCTGAGACAGATCGCGAAGCGCGTGCACGGCGCGACGAGGGCGCTCGCCAATGGTTTACGAGCGATCGGGCATGACATCGGGAACGAGCCTTTCTTTGACACGCTCCGCGTTCGGCTCGGGCACGGTTCGACTGCCGATGTGCTCGATGCGGCCCGCGCCCGCCGGATCAACCTGCGAGACAACCACGACGGCACATTGGGCATCAGCCTTGACGAAACCGTAGATCGCTCGCTGCTCGTACACTTGCTCGAGTCGTTCAGTATCGGTCGCCCGACGCCGGATATTGCCGACGTCGAGTCGTCGGCGCTTACGGGCGATTTCTCAGGTCCGCTTGCTCGTACGAGCAGTTATCTCACGCATCCTGTCTTCAATAGCCACCACAGCGAAACAGAGCTGCTGCGATATATTTTTAAACTCCAGGGAAGAGACCTTTCGCTCGCACACAGCATGATCCCGCTCGGTTCATGCACGATGAAACTGAATGCCACCAGCGAGATGATCCCTGTGACCTGGCCCGGCTTTGCGCGCGTGCATCCCTTCGCCCCACCCGAGCAGGTTGAAGGGTACTCCGAGATGTTTCGCCAACTCGAAACCTGGCTTGCGGCAATCACGGGGTTCCCCGCGGTCAGCCTTCAACCCAATGCCGGCAGCCAAGGTGAATACACAGGGCTATTGGTGATCCGGGCGTTTCACGCTTTTCATAAGCAGCCGCACCGAGATGTCTGCCTCATTCCCACCAGCGCCCATGGAACCAACCCGGCCTCTGCGGTGATCGCCGGCTTCAAGGTCGTTGCGGTCGAGTGCGATGCGACCGGCGCAATCGACACTGAGGATCTTCGTCGCAAGGCCGCAGCCCATGCTTCCGATCTGGGCGCGCTGATGGTGACCTATCCGAGCACGTTCGGGGTGTTTGATCAGAACATCCGCGAGATCTGCGCCATAGTGCATCAGCACGGGGGCCAAGTCTATATGGACGGGGCGAACATGAACGCCCAGGTCGGTCTTTGCCGACCCGGTGATATCGGAGCCGATGTCTGCCACCTCAATCTCCACAAGACGTTCTGCATCCCTCACGGCGGCGGCGGGCCGGGCATGGGGCCGATCGGTGTAGCGGCACACCTGGCGCCATTTCTTCCCGGGCACGGTGTGCGCCGCCCGGCATCGGCTGGACAGCACGCGGTAGGAGCCGTTTCGGCGGCGCCGTACGGATCACCGGCAATTCTGACCATCAGTTGGATGTACATCGCCATGATGGGCGCCGCGGGACTCAAGCGAGCGACGGAAGTCGCCATTCTTTCCGCGAACTACATGGCGAAGAGGCTTGAAGGGCATTACGACGTGCTCTATCGCGGCAAAACGGGCTTTGTGGCCCACGAATTCATTATTGACTGCCGCCCGTTCGAACGCACGGCGGGCATCCGGATCGATGACATCGCCAAGCGCCTGATGGATTACGGCTTCCACGGCCCGACAATGAGCTGGCCGGTGCCCGGTACACTGATGATCGAACCGACCGAGAGCGAGCCGAAGCACGAACTCGACAGGTTGTGCGACGCGCTCATCGCTATTCGAAACGAAATCCGCGATATCGAAGCCGGCAAGGCCGATCGCCAGGACAATCCGCTCAAGCACGCGCCGCATTCGCTGAAAGTTGTGACGGCCGATCAATGGACGCACGCCTACTCGCGTACCGCCGCCGCATGGCCTGCGCCATGGCTGCACGATCACAAGTTCTGGCCCGCGGTCGGCCGCGTCGATAACCCCTATGGCGACCGCAACCTGGTCTGCACCTGCCCGCCCATGACGGTCGAACAGGCCTGATCGGCCGCGTCACTCCACCGTGACGCTCTTGGCCAGGTTTCTCGGTTTGTCCACGTCGTGTCCGCGAAGGACTGCCGCGTGATAGGCCATCAACTGCAAGGGCACGACCGTCAGCATCGGGCTGAGACAGTCGGGGCAGTCCGGCACGTAGAGCACATCCTGGGCGACGGTCTTGATGTGTTCGTCACCCTCTGTCGCCACGGCAATCACGTGTCCGCCGCGTGCCCGCACCTCGGCGATGTTGCTCATCACCTTCTCATACTGCGGCCCGCGGTTGGCAATGAACACCGCGGGCATGCCTTCGTCAATGAGCGCGATCGGGCCGTGTTTCATCTCCGCCGCTGGCATGCCCTCGGCGTGGATGTAACTGATTTCCTTGAGCTTGAGCGCTCCTTCCATCGCCACCGGATAGTTGTATCCGCGGCCAAGGAAGAGCCAGTTGTTCCGCTCGACATAGCGCTCCGTCACCCGCTTGATCGTGCGATCTTGTTCGAGCACGCGTTCGATCCGCTCAGGAACCCGCTTGAGTTCTTCAAGCAGCATCATCGACCGTTCGGCCGACATCAAGCGGCGGCGACCAAGGAATATCGACACCAGCGTCAGCGCCGTAACCTGACCCGTAAACGCCTTCGTGCTCGCGACGCCGATCTCCGGTCCGACTCGCAGGTATACCCCGGCGTCCGTTTCACGCGAAATCGTCGAGCCGACGACATTCACCACGCCAAGCGCCAAGGCGCCGCGGTCCTTGGCCTCCTGCAGCGCCGCGAGGGTGTCCGCCGTTTCGCCCGACTGACTCACCGCAATGACGACCGTGCCGTCTTCAATGATCGGGTTGCGATACCGGAACTCACTCGCATACTCCGCCGTCGCCGGAATCTTGCCGAGGTCTTCCATCAGATACCGGCCGATCATCGCCGCATGCAGCGCGGTGCCCTGCCCGGTCAGCAGCACGCGATGCGCCTTGACCAGATCCTTGGCGAAACTCGTCAGCCCCCCGAGCACGACCTTGCCTTCATACTCATCAATCCGGCCGCGAAGGGTGTTCCGAAGCGCCTTCGGCTGCTCAAAGATCTCTTTCTGCATGAAATGCGAGAACGTGCCCAGTTCGATTTGCTCGAGGTCAAGCTCAAGCTGCATCACTTTGGGCGTAATTTCCACATCATCGATCGTCGAAGTGCGGAAGCCTTCTCGTGTCACCTTGCATACGTTGTAGTCTTCAAGTGTTACCGCCTGCGTCGTGTGCGCCACGATCGCCGAGGCATCCGAAGCCACGATGAACTCACTGTTGCCTACACCCACGATCAGCGGCGAACCCTTGCGTGCGCACACGATCGTGCCCGGCTCTCGTTCACAGATCACGGCGATCGCGTACGCGCCTGTCACCTCGCGAAGCGCTGCTTGCACCGCGCGCTCAAGATCACCTTCATACAACTCACCTACCAGCATCGCCAGCACTTCGGTGTCCGTCTCCGAATGAAAGCGATGACCCTTCTCTTCAAGATAGGTGCGCAGCGCCGCGTAGTTCTCAATAATGCCGTTATGCACAAGGCAGATGCCCGAGCGATCATCACGATGCGGGTGCGCGTTGGCTTCAGTCACCCCGCCATGGGTCGCCCATCGCGTGTGTGCCAGCCCCACCGTTCCTTGAAGACCCCCCAGGTTCTCCAGCTTGTCTTCCAGGTTGGCCACCCGACCGACCGCCCGAACGATCTTCATTCCCTCGTCTGTCAGCAGCGCCACACCCGCCGAGTCATACCCCCGATACTCCAACCGCTTCAACCCTTCGATCAACAGAGGCTCCGCACGCTTGCCCCCCACGTACGCGACAATTCCACACATGACGCCTGTCCTCCGTGATCCGACCCACCCTCCAGGGAATCCCCTAGAGTAGCGCTCGCCGATCTCGCCGGTCTACGCCCGCCGAGAGCACTTGGATCGGCTCGCCGAGGCATCTTCTCCCGCATTCTCTTCGGGACTCGTCCTCGACGCACGCCTCAAACCGTCGTCCAGCTGCCTGGTCCGAGAACTCCATTCCCCGAGACGCCACGGATACGCCCGGTACCCCCCCGCCGCTCCAACCCGCAGATTCAACCTCCGGAGAGCGCCCCGCTTGCGGCTGCCGCCGATGCGCCCCCCGCGTACCCGCCGATAGCACCGCGTGAATTCCAGAGGCTGCCATGTCTAGTAATCACGGATCCGACCACGAGAACAGCCAGCAGCGGCCCAACTCCATCGGGATTCGCGGCCGCGCGCTCGAATCACTGCTGAACGAACTGGACGACCAGGTGGATCGTTCAGGTGCATATCGAAAGTTTCACCGTTGGCCGCACCGGCTTGAACGAGTCTTCATCAAGATTCGTCAACCCGGCGGGCAAGACACCGTCATTCGCGTCGTCTGCCGCAATATCTCGCAGGGTGGGATGGCGATTCTTCACAACTCGTTCATCCATCCCGGAAGCCGATGCGCGGTGATTCTGCCGCACCTGACACAAGGACCAACGCCTGTCCTGGGCAAGATCGTCCGGTGCCAGCACCGTCGAGGGTTGATCCACGAACTCGGCATCAGTTTCGAGACGCCGATCAACATCCGCGACTACATCCCTCGAGAGGGCGTGCCCGCGCTGTTCGCGCTCGAACGCGTTGATCCAGCGCAGCTTGAAGGATGCCTGGTGGTTGTCGATCCCGATGACCTCGACCTTCGGGTCATCCAGCATTTCCTGAGACTCAGCAGGGTGAGGCTTCGCCACGCCCGCAACGCGATGCAAGCCGTGGAAATGGTGCGTGATGGGTGTGATCTGATCCTCGTCAACCAGCAGTTGGGCGATACTTCCGGGATTGATGTCATCGCGCAGTTGAAGGCTGAGCGCATGAATCTGCCCGTCGTGATGTACGCATCAGATGTATCCAAGGCATCGATGGCCGAATCTGAATCGGCCGGCGTCGACGCCCTGCTCGCCAAACCCTTGACGCAAGATACCTTCCTGCGCACGCTTGGTGATTTTCTGCTCAATGAGCGCGACGGCAGACCGAAAACGACGCCATCAGCGGGCCGCCCCGGCGTTGATGACGCCCGTCGTATCGCGTCATCGCTGGCCAAGGGACTGGCTCACGGGGATATGAACCTATGTCGCCGCGCGTGCATGGAACTCCTCTCGGCCGATGCGGACAGTGGACTTGCCGGTCTGGGTGACATCGCCGCGGAAGCTGCCGCGGCCATGACCTCAGCGAACAATCTCGAGTTGTCACGGGCGAAAATCGAAGCCCTGATCGACGCATGCCTGAGTCATCGCCCTGCGGCCTGACCGAGCGATAGTCTCCTCACCCTTGCCGTTCGTCACGGGCAACCAAGCGCGAAGAGATCGAGGTAATAGAAAAGGTCAGAGGCATCGAGCACACCGTCCGGGTTTCCGTAGCCGGGGTCGTTCGGGTCAGTCGAGCCGCTCAGGTCTGCGACGGCTAGGTTGCCGGCCACAAACTGATCGAGAAAGTAGAAAAAGTCCGACTGATCAAGCACACCGTCCGGAACTCCGTAAGACGGGTCGTTCGGATCGCTCGAAGTTGTGAAATCGGCTGCGCAACCCGTGGGCTGCATCGCATACAGCAAGGCATTGGCCATCAGCCGGGCGCCATCCGTCGCAGCATCCCAGTAGCCCAGGGCGTTGACATCGCTGCTGACGGGGTGCATGCCGAGTTCCACTACCCTCGGGTTCGGCCCCACGACCACCAGCGTTGCGCCGTCATCCCACAGAGCAACTTTGGTGGCGCCAGGGACAACTTCACGTGTATTCGGCCGAAACGCTCCCCAAGGCCCGAGTCCCTGCACGATATAGCCGAACGCGAAGAACGAGTGCACGCCCTCCATGATCGGGTGGTTGTCGACCAAGATCTGCCCCATCGAACGGCCGGGGGCTTCAGTGCCCTGCCAGCCGCTGGCCGGAGGAATCAGGTAATACGCCTCGTCCTGCCAGCGTCCGAGGAGCTGGCGTGCCGCCACGGTGCTCGTGTTGCCGAACACCGCATGCACAACGCCGCCGCCCGCATCGACGTAGTCGGCAAGCACGTTGCCCAGCGCGACGGAATCCCGATGGCTGTCATTACTCCAGACAAGCACCGCGCGATACTGCTGCAGCTCTTCAAGAGTCGGTATTCGCCCGCCCCCGAACGGCGTCGTGCTGATGATCGTGACGCTGTTGAAAAGCCCCGTGCCCATCAGTTTATCCCGTGGGTCGGTAAAGCGCGTGTTGGTCTGCTCGTTGGCCGTGTTCGATGCCGCCGCCACGATCGCGACATCGGGCAACGTCTGGCCCGTTGCCGACACACAGAGTGCCGAGATTGCTCCGATCGCAAGACTCACCCTCGAGCCGAGCTTGCGAGGGACTCTACGACGTAGGCACGTGGTCAACATGCTGGTGTGCTCCCGATGCATGGAATTCCTGCTCCTCATACCGTATCCCTTCGACACGCCGTCATGAAGTGATTTCCAGGTTTTTCAGCGTGAAAACCGCCAATCCCATGGTCACATATGCCGAACCTGACCACCCGTCCGGCATGTTGCGGCGCCGCCTACGCCCCTTGTCGGCTAAAGCCCGAGAACATCGCCGCACGCAACAACCTCTTGACTCCCGCGTGGGTCGGGCTATTCTGATTCCGCTTGCATCAAGAGTCCCGGGATGCCTCACAACGTCCCGGGCGGCAACCGAGCGGGAAACAACCCCGCCACGGTGCCGAGGCCAGCCCCGGCGTGGGGACCGATGCGGGTGGAACCATGTGGGATCCACCAAAATACTCGCAGCGATCGTCGCTGCCGCTCACGCCACTCTGGATCCTCTTGATGCCGTGACCACGGAGGCCACGGCTCATGAGCCAGTCCACCTTCCTGCCTGACGTTCTCTGTCCATCCATCGCACGCGGCCGAGGCGACGGCGATCCGTTGTTCGCCCCGCTCGTGCAATCGACCACGTACGCTCGTGCGGCGATCGGCAGCGACCCCCCGCATCAATACTCTCGAGTTTCGAATCCGACCGTATCCGAGTTGGAATCAGCCCTTGGTACTCTCGAAGGCGCACCCGCCGCAGTGACGTTTGCTTCGGGTCTTGCCGCCGAAACCGCCCTCTTTCTCACCCTGCTTCGCGCTGGAGATCATGTCGTCTGCGGTCGAAGCGTTTATGGCGGCACAACGCGCCTGCTCCGGCAGGTTCTCTCCGGTTTGGGCATCAACACGACCTTCGTCAACGCCGTCGATACCGGCGCCATCGCCAGGGCCGTT
The DNA here is from genome assembly GCA_019636695.1 of Phycisphaeraceae bacterium. Taxonomy (GTDB): domain Bacteria; phylum Planctomycetota; class Phycisphaerae; order Phycisphaerales; family UBA1924; genus JADLCM01. Next base: position 892,523 of record JAHBXD010000001.1, on the reverse strand, counting down.
CGCCCCTCTACTCGACTGATCTTCATCGAAACCCCCGCGAATCCGACGCTCGAACTCACCGACATCGCCTCCGCCGCAGACATCGCTCGGAGCGCTGGCGCCCTTCTGGCGGTTGACAACACGTTTCTGACCCCAGTGCTCCAGCAACCTCTCGATCTTGGCGCTGATGTTTCGGTCTATGCCACGACCAAATCGATCGAAGGGCATTCACTCGCGCTCGGAGGGGCACTTGTATCCCGCGACGCAGACTTGATCGAACGTTTCCGATTCATCCGCAAATGCACTGGCGCCATTCAAACCCCCTTCAATGCGTGGCTCACCCTCAACGGCCTGCGCACGCTTCCCGTTCGCATTCGCCATCAATCCCAGTCGGCACATGCCATCGCGCACTGGCTGGTTCGCCATCAAGCGGTATCTGCCGTGCACTATCCCACCCTTGCGGATGATGCACAGCGTTCCCTTGCCCGCAGCCAGCATTTAGGAGCGCATGGTCCCGTAGTCACCTTTGAAGTCTATGGCGGCATTGATGCGGGCCGGGCTGTTGCACGCAACCTCAGACTCATCACGCTTGCCGAGCACATCGGCTCTGTTGAATCGCTCCTCACGCACCCCGCCACCATGACACATGCCGACGTACCCGCCGAGCAAAGGTGCGATGTCGGCATCACCGACGGTCTGCTCCGCCTCTCGGTCGGCCTCGAACCAACCCAGGCGATCATCGACGATCTCGCTCAGGCGCTCGACCCCCTCGCCGCCGCGGCTCCCGCCTGCCCTGCCATCACTGTCGCCTCGAACAAGGAGCACCTGCCATGCCCCGCCTGATCGTTCTGAAGTTCGGTGGCTCGGTGTTGCTCGATGAAGACCGACTTCGTATCGCCGTGCACGAAATCTACCGTTGGAAACGCGAGGGCTGGCAAGTTGTCGCCGTGGTCTCAGCCCTTGTCGGTCGTACCGATCAACTTCTCGAGCAGGCCCGCCGATGGCATGATTCGCCCGATCCATTTTCAGTCGCTGCACTCGTGGCCGGGGGGGAACTCGAATCCGCGGCCTTACTCGGCCTGCACCTTGACCGGGCGGGAATCCCTGCCCATGTGCTGACCCCCGCGGCTGTTGGCCTCATCGCCCGCGGGCACCCTCTCGATGCGACACCAATCGACCTTGATGTTCTCCGCGTTCAAACGGCACTCGATCGAAGCGGCATCGTGGTTGTGCCGGGCTATATCGCGATCGGCACCGACGGACGGACGGTTGTGCTCGGCCGGGGCGGTTCCGACCTATCCGCCCTCTTCCTTGCCAACCGGCTCGGGGCAGCCTGCTGCCGCCTCATCAAGGACGTCGATGGCCTCTACGAGGCCGACCCGGTTCGGCATTCGCCTCCTCCGCGCCGATATGCGCAAGCCACATTCGCCGATGCGTTGGAGACCGATGGCTCGATCGTGCAGCATAAGGCGGTTCGCTACGCGCAGGATGTCGCGATTTCCTTTGAACTTGGTCGAACCAACGCGACTGTGCCTACACACATCGGCTCACCTCGAACACGCCTGACAACGCAGATCGATCGGCCGATGCCTCTCCGAGTGGGCATACTCGGACTTGGTGTCGTCGGACGCGGCGTCCTCGACCTTCTTTGTCAACTTCCCGAATCCTTTACGATCCGCAGCATCGCCGTACGCGATCCCTCGCGACACTCCCTGCCCCCGCGGCTTCGGCGACTGTTGACAACCGACCCTGTGCACCTTGCCGCGAGCGAACTCGATGTGGTTATCGAATGCCTCGGTGGGCTGACTCCCGCCAAGTCATGCCTTGAAGCGGCCCTAGAGTGCGGGACCGCAGTCGTGACGGCCAACAAATCGGTCGTTGCTGCCTTCGGCAAAGAACTTGAAAGCATCGCCTGCCGCACCGGCGCATCGATTCGCTGCTCCGCCGCAGTCGGCGGTGCGGTCCCTGTACTCGAAGCGATCACCGCTATCTCTGTTCGATCACTCCGCGGCGTGCTCAACGGCACAACCAACTACGTGCTCAACCGCATCAGCGAAGGCCACACGTTCGCCCACGCCGTCAGATTGGCGCAAGCCCACGGCCTGGCGGAAACCGACCCGACCGCGGATCTGTCCGGGCGCGACGCCGCCGAAAAACTCCGCATCATTGCCCGCACGCTCGGGTTGCCCGAGAGCATGCCCATTACGGCTCAGGCACTCGAAGCTCATGCATTCCCTTCGTGCCCGCCAGACCACCGCCTCCGCCAAGTTGCCACGCTTGATGTCGAGCGAGCAACCGCGCGTATCGCTATCGAAGCACTCGCTCCAGGCGATCCGCTCTACGATCTGCCCGGAGCATACAACGCCGTCGTGCTCTCGACCGGCAACGGTACAACCCGCATCCTCCGCGGCGCTGGCGCGGGCCGCTGGCCCACCGCCGAAGCGGTGCTCGCCGATGCCCTCTCACTCGCAAGGTCGGCTCTGCCGCTTCGCGCCCGAGAACTTCCCCAGGAGACACCCGCCCATGCCTGAGTCTCAACTTCGAATCGCCATCGTCGGAGCAACCGGCGCGGTCGGCCGAGAAGCCCTCTCGCTCCTTGCAGAAGCCGGCCACCCCGCTTCACACGTTGTTCCGCTCGCTTCCTCCCGGTCGGCGGGGGCGCCGCTGCCGTACGGTGCTTGCACACTTCGAACCTCCGAACTCACTTCCGAGGCCCTTGCATCGTGCGATGCCGCGATCTTTGCGGCCGATGCCGAAACAGCCCGACGCTTTGCTCCACAGGCCGCCGAGTACGGCTGTCTGGTCATCGACAACTCATCCGCATTTCGGGCCGATCCTGCCGTGCCGCTCGTCATCCCCGAGGTCAATGCCGATGCCCTCGGCAGCCGCTCACGTCTGGTTGCCAACCCCAATTGTTCGACGACAATCCTGCTCACCGCTCTTGAACCCATTCGCCGGGCATGCGGCATCACTCGCATCATGGTGTCAACCTATCAGGCGGTCTCCGGCGCCGGCCTTGCCGGCATCGACGAACTTCGCGAGCAAACACGCGCTGCGCTCGAAGGTCGCAGCGTGCCTTCCAAGGTGTTCCCCGAATCCTGTGCCTTCAACGTGTTCACGCACGAATCACCCATCGATCTCGAAACCGGCTTCAATCTCGAAGAACGCAAACTCATCAACGAAACCCGCCGCATCTGGAATACCCCCGACCTTGAGATCATCCCGACCTGCGTGCGCGTGCCCGTCGAGCGCGTGCACAGCCAGTCCGTATCCGCGGAACTCCGGTCGTCGATCGACGCCTCCTCCCTCCGCTCGCTCCTCGCCCGCGCTCCCGGCCTGGAACTGATCGACGACCCTGCCACGGGGACATTCCCCACCCCCCTCCGTGCTGCCGGGCGCAACCCGATCGCGGTCGGCCGCCCTCGCATCTCCGTCGCCGATCAACGCATAACGATCAGCCTTTGGATCTGCGGCGATCAACTCCGGAAGGGAGCAGCCCTCAACGCGCTCCAAATCCTTGATCACATGCTCGGGACAACGCTTGCCTTCGACCGGGGAGCACACCATGCATCCCCGGTCGAAAGCTGAGCCGGTCATCCGCGTCTCAAATCCCGAAGTCAGAGAAAAATACGCCCACGAGCACCGAAAACCCCACCATCAACATAAAGGCGAACAAAAGCAAGAAGCATCCCTTGCCGGTTTCATAGCCTTCGATCTCGTGTGTGGCCGCAGGCTGGTAAGACTTTTCAGACATTGTGCACCCAGATCCGCGCACCGCTTGCTCAAGGCCGCCTCCATTCGAACGCAGAACGCAGCACGCGAGGCAGCGACTCAATCACGAGTGCCGGGCATTCGTGCTGAAAAGGCCTCTGCAAGCAATGCAGATGACATGCCGCCGCCGCGGAGATCCCGCAGCGCACGGAGACTTCACCCCGTAAGGGGCGACCGCTCATCCATAGATAACAACACGACTGCGAGATGATGCCGCATTCGCGCTGAATCAGCATTGGTCAGCGTTTGGCGGGCCGCGACACGGCGGCAACTTCCAGCCGATGCTTTGCCCCGGTCTCCATCTCCCGACCCGTTCGCCTCCCGCGGCGGGCGTTGCGGCGTGCAATGCCGCCTCCGCGGCAATCCCATCTCCCGTAGGTTCAAACGTGCGGCGGCGCTTCCCGAGATCCGGAATCGCCATCCACCCGAGCGTCTCTCGAATTTCTCGATCACCGGCCGGCGCAGGCAAGCCGGGCGGAGTTCGCCAACCGATACTTCTCGGGTCATCGTCCCAACGCTCGCACGCCGCATGCGCCGAGACCGTAATCAGCGCCAAAACCAGTGAAACAACCCCGCATGCACGGCTGCCCACTGCGCGCGAACACAACCCGCGACGAAAAGCCGCAGATGCCCAACCCACAGTGAAGCCCATACCGTTGCGGATACCCTGCTGCGGCGCTCGCAGCCTCCTGTTCCTCAATCTGAAGGATAGCCTCGTCCCGCCGCCCGTTCGGCGACAAGATAGATACACGCTCTCAAGGGGCTTTCAGCCTAGTTGCATTGGGCGTTCCCCCCAACGCCATCCATTTTCATGGTTCAAGAACAAGAGGGTGCTCAGCGGCCCGGCGGCTTATAGGCATGCAGCACGGTCACGTTGTCAAGATAGACCCGCTGGCCTTCCTGCATCGCGGCTTTAGGATAGGTAACCGTCTTGATCCGCCCTCGTACGCGCGCTGCGCCTTTCAATTGCAGATCATAATGTTCGCCCGGCATCTCGCAGCGAACAAAAATATCATCCGGAACCCGGATATCCTCAATTTTGATGGCAAACCGCGTCCCCGTCTTGGTTTTCTCGATCCAGGTGACTTCACCCTCCCAGCCGCGCTCTGAAACCCAGCAATCCACATACATCGCCAAGGCCGCTTCGTTCACCTGACCGTGCCGTCCATGACACTCGGCGAGAATAAACTGAGGTGTCACGTCATCCGCAAGTATGGTGGCCCCCGCCGGCGGAGCAATCGGCTTGGCCGGTTCCAGCGGCCCACCATCCCCTTCGCACCCCGCAAGGGCAAATACGCCGCCGCACACCAACGCTGGCAGAAACTGACGATGCTTCATCACGTACCCCTTTACGGCACATCCTCGTGTCTTTACCCATAGACGGGCGAACAGCCGCCCCATCCTGGCCGACCTCGGGAGTATATCAGTTCCGTGCAAATGCCATGGGCACAACTTCGCACTCAAGGGAAGAAAACTCCGCTCTGAATACCTTGCCCCATCACCTAGATACCCTTCCGGCATGGCGATCGACCATTACCGCACGCTTGGCCGTTCCGGACTTCGCGTCAGTCCCTTCTGCCTGGGAGCGATGACCTTCGGCAGAGAATGGGGTTTCGGGGCCGATGTCGATGAATCCCGCCGCATCATCGATACCTATCTCGATCGCGGTGGCAATTTCCTGGATACGGCCAACATCTACACGCACGGCCACTCCGAAAAAATCATCGGCGACCACATCGGGCGTCACCCCTCACGCCGTGCTCGTCTCGTTCTGGCGACCAAGTTCATGGGCAACATGTATCCCGACGACCCCAACGGAGGAGGGGGTGGCCGCAAGGCTATCGTCCGGGCCTGCGAGCAATCCCTCCGTAGACTCCAGACCGACTACATCGACCTGTATTGGATGCATTTCTGGGATCGCCACACCCCCATCGAGGAGACTATGCGGGCGCTTGATGATCTGGTCCGCGCAGGCAAGGTGCTGCACCTCGGCTTCAGCGACACACCCGCGTGGAAGTGTGCACAAGCCCAGACCGAAGCCGTCTTTCGATCATGGACGCCCCTTATCGCCCTCCAGATCGAATACTCACTGATCGAGCGCACCGTTGAAGGCGACCTTATCCCTATGGCCCTCGAACTCGGCCTCGGGGTAACCCCCTGGTCTCCACTCAAGGGAGGAATCCTGACCGGCAAATACACCCGCGGGACCGCGCCCCCCCAGGGCGATCGTCGCTATGCCGAGGACAGCAAACACCTCAACGAACGCACGTTCACCATTGTCGAGGCTCTTCGCAAAGTAAGCTCCGAACTCGGTGTCTCACCCGCCCAGGTCGCCTTGGCATGGGTGCAACAACGACCCGGGGTCACGAGCACCATCATTGGCGCAAGAACCGTCCCGCAACTCATCGAGAACCTCGCCGCCCTCGATTGCACCCTCCCCGCCGAACTCTCCGCCTTGCTCGACGAAGCATCGACGCCAGTCCTGCCCTTCCCCCACGCCTTCCTCCAGAATCTCACCAACTGCATCCAGAACGGAACGTGCATCAACGGAGTCCCCAGCGCACGCTGGCCGCTCAGCCCCGCCGACGATCAGGAACGATTCTGATCCACCATCCGATTTTCCCGCCTTCCTTACCCCGCGTGCGCTTTCCGGAGCCTTCCTACCATTCCTTGTGCCTCAGGCTGATCCCGCACTTCACCCCGAACCCGCCGATCTTGCGACCACCCCGTCGCCGGGTGACCCGAGCGCCGAACCCCTGCTGCCGACCGGCGGCGGCGAGCCTCAACCATCGGAACGACGCGAAGACGATCCCGAACTCCCCCCGGGGGAACTCCCCCAGACGGCATCATCCACCGCGGCATCCGCCCAAGTGCGCCCCCGTCGCTCGCTGATCGACCGCATCGAGGCGTTTGTCAGCCGCCTCTCAACCAGAAACAACTTCTGGCATCGAGTCTGTTCGCTCTTCTGGCTCCCCTACGCCTTCCGCTCCGGCATTCGCATGAAGCGTGTCGACCAGAAGACCTTCACCGCGGTCCTTCCCTTCCGAAAGTTCAATCGCAATTGGTACAACGCCATGGCCGGGGCCGCCCTGCTCGGCAACAGCGAAATCGCCGGGGGGATGTATGTCTTCGGAGTTTGCGGCGGCGAATATACCGTCGTCTGCAAGCACCTGGAATACCGATTCCTTCGTCCATGCTTCGGCCCGGCGATCTATCGCATCTCTCCGCGTGAAGATATCGAGGCACTCGCCGCAAATCATCAGGAGTTCAACTGCACGATCGATATGGATGTCGTGCAGCAGTTGCCCCGCGCCGATGCGCTGCCTCGCGTGCGTGAAAAGCGGGTCGGTAAAGTGACTGTCACGTTCCACGTCACCCCCAAGACGCACCAGAAGAAAAAAGGACGCTGGGGCGGCGGCAGAAAGAAACGACGGGACGACAACGGTTCAAGCCCATGATGAAACTCACGGCCTTGCTCATGCCTTTGGCGATGCTCATGCTCGCCCGTTCGATGGGTAAAAGCGTTCCTGCCCGATTCTTCGATGCTCAGGCGTTTTCCGTGGAAACATCGCGCCGTCCCGCCGGCTTGGGCATCGATCGCGCCCCATTGCTTGCCGACGCCGTCAAATCGGGTGTGCTCGTTCCTGTCGGCGATGGTCGCTATTACGTCGATCGTGCCGTCTTTCTGCGCCGTCGACGCCGATTCCGGAGCGCCGTATTGGCATCGGGAGTTGTGCTCGGCATCGTGGTCTACGGTGTTTTGCACCATCTCGCAAACCGCTGACTCCGATCGCCGGGATCTCCTCACACCCGGTGCGTGGGCAGTCACGCCATGACTCCCTTTGCCGCGTGCGGGCGTTTCTCGGCCTGAACGTCGCGGATCTGAAGACATAAAAAACTCGTGCGGGGCAGACACCCCGCACGAGAGATTCCTGTACCCATGCTCTTGGTATCGGGCAGCCCTTCCTGCCCGATGCCGCACACGCTCCGAGATTACAACGCGAGGCTTGTGCCGAGCGGTGTTCCCAGCGTGCCGAACCCACCCGGGAAGAACTGGTCGAAGTGACCCATGTACGCCACGATCGGCGTAGCCGCCTTCACCATGATCCCGTAATACGCACGAACATTGCGCCGCTCGCCCGTCACGAACTCGTGAATGTCGAACTCCTGCACGCTCCTGCCGCCGATGGTTCGACGGAAAGTCTCTTGGCCAAGCCCGCCGTCAAAGAGCATCGTGATCTCCACCACGACATCGGTCACCGCCGGGTTGAAGAGTCGCAGATACTCCTTCACCGTGTTGCCGACCCGCGGGCGGAAGCCTTCGCCGAATCCCCAGAGCGTGTACGCCTTGTCGCTGAAGGCCGTCGAGAACTCATCCCCGAAAGCGCCCGTCGGCAGCGACATGCTCACGGGCACATTGCTCTCGAAGAACACGCTGTACGGCTGACCAGAAGGGAAGCTCGGCAGCGTGGTCACATCCAGCTCGCCCCTGCGGAATGCCGGCACGTTCACCAGCGTGCGATACGAAGTGCCGTTCTGGAAGAGGAAACTGAACAGCACCGTCGCTTCCGACGAGTTGGCGTTCACGATGCCGATCTTCTCGCTCGCCGCGTTCAGGCCGATCTGGCCTTCTGGCACGGCCCCGATCGTCGCACCGCGGCCGGGCGTTCCCGTCTGGCCGCTGGCAGAGCCGGTCGCCCGGTCATAGTGCGTGTGCACCGCGACGATGCGATCCAGCGCCTCGACCAGCACGCCGTACGAGCCGTTAGGCAGGTTCACCGGGTTCTCGTTGGCGTCAAAGAATGTCGCATTCCGCACGTCGATGCCGCTGCGCCGATACCCATCGACGTTTCGGGTCAGCGTATAGATCTGCCCGGTGTTCGTCGAGAAGAACGTGACGGTGATCTTGATGGTTTCTGCGGTGGTGTTCTGGAACAGCAGATAGTCGCGCACGCCGGGTGCCTTGGTGACGTTGCCGAACGTCCAGGTCTCTTCCGTGCGGTTGGTGAAGCTTTCGCCCACCGCAGCGCGGGCGTCGGCAAGCTGGAAAAGATCGTAATGGCTGAAGTTCGCTGCCACAGGCAATGACGAGCGGATTTCAATCGCATACGGCGTGTTCTTGCGGACAAGCTGCGTGTCCGCGGCGAATCGATTCGGGTCGGTAAGCGTCAGCCCGCCGCGGGAATTCGCATCAATCACGAAATCACGCAGCACCTGGTCTCGAGCGCCCGTCTCATACCGCGCAATCACGACCACCCGCGTGGGCTGGTTGTGCGGGTTGAGAATCGGCACGAACGTCGACGTCTTTGAACTTGCAAAGCCCTCGGCGTAATACACCCGGTACGGCAGCGTCGGCGCCGTTGTGATCGCATCTCCCGGCGCTGTGCTCAGCACTTCCGTCGCGGGTTGGTTCCGGTTCGCCGCGAGGTGCCCCGTTCCCGTGCCGTTGTTCATCTGGGAGTAGAGGTTCGCCACGTCCTGCGTCGTCCGGCCGAGCAGGATGAAATACCGCATCGACACCGACTGCCCCGCGTTCACGGCGCCGAGGTTATACGCCATCGCCATGCCCAGGTCCGCCGTTGCCCCGTTCGGATCGATCTGGCCTCCGTTGAGGATAATCGTCGGGTCGCGCAACTCGCGGCTGGTGTCATAGAACGTCGCAAAAGCGCGGGAATCCGCCGCCGGAGCCGCCAATGCGATCGTCAGACCGTTGGGCACGATGTTGTTCGTGAAACTTGCCGTCATGAACGGCTGGCTGCCCACGATATCGTTCGAAGTCGCCGACGACCCGTTCTGGATGAAATTCACCCCCTGCTCGGGGTTGAAAGCCTCCATCCACGAAACCCCGTTCATCACGGCGTTTGTCGTGTTCGTCAGCACCACGTCGATCACCAGGAATGAGTCGGTCTCGCCGAAACTCACCGAACGCTCCACCCGAAGCCCCCGGAAGTCCCCCGCCACCGCCATCCGACGATTGACCGTGTCGCTCTGATCCGTCAGCTTGACCGGAAGCGACGAACTCAACCCCGAGCCGTCATTAGCGAAGTTGAACCCGTTGACCGTCGCCGTATACAGGTGCGAAGGCTGAGAAGTCGGATCGGACGTCCGGAACAGGAACTCAAAGCCCTGGAAACTGATCCCCGTACGGTTCTGCCCGGTCCCGGCGCCGAACGTGCCGTCATTCGCCACGCCGGCCGTGGTGTTCGCCGCGTCAAGCACACGAGCCGTGTCCGTCACGCCCGGCACCATCACCACGTTTAATGTATACGTGCCCGTCGTCGTCGAGGCCGAGCCGCTCGGAATCACGTTCGGGTCATAGGCCACGTTGCTCGCAGCGCTCACGCCCAGGTAATACGTCCCGCCCTGTGCAAACACGAACGACTCGATCGACGCCGAGTTCGAATTGTCCGGGTTAGACAGCACGATCTGCGACCCGTTCACATCAAACAGCCGCAACGCTGCATTCAGCGAACCACCGCTGTTCACCTGCGCGGTCAGCGTCGAACCCTGCACCGCGACGAATCGGAACAGGTCGCGGTCAAGCAGCCCGAACGCCCCGTCGCCGATCACCGCTTGACGCTGCGCGGCCCCCGACCCGGTGATATTCAGGTTGTTCGCCGTCGCCAGCGTGTCGTTGCTCTCAAACGGGCCGAAAATGTTCGTCTCAAGCGTAAAATCAACCGCCCACGACAGCAGGAAGCCCGAGTTCAACGCCACCTGGTCCTGGATCAGCAGCGTCCACGACCCTCCCGAAAGCTGCCCGTCAAGCACGCTCAGCGATTGCTCCGGGCGATATCCCCCCACACGATCAAACGGCGCAGCCCCCGAAGCGATCGACACCGTCGCTTCGTCATCAAACAACGTACCTGTAAAGTTGTCTCCGCTGCCTCCACGACGGTTCACAAGGTTCACCGTCGTTCCCTGCGGACTGATCAGGCTGATCCGCAAATCACCCGTAAACGTGTGCGCAATCGTCAGGCGCACGTTCACATCACGGATCACACGGTTGTCGCCCATGAACAGGCTTGTCGAGGTCGTCCCTTGTGTCCCCTGCGGCGGAATACGCAGCGGGTTCCCCGTAAAGTCGTTCGAAATCGTGATCCGATCATCCTGCACCAGCGAGACGCTCAGCACCAGGTCATACACGCCCAGCGACTGGCTGCTGCCGCTTGCCCGCACGGTCGGGTCATAGTTCGCATTGCCGAACCCGCTCACCCCGACGTAATACACCCCGCCCGTCGTCACAAAGAAGTCGATCAGAGAGTCGTTGCCGTTATATTGGTCGTTCGCCGCAAGCTCAGTGCCCGCCGCGTTGAACAGTCGCAGATACGAATCCAGCGTCGATCCGCCCGGACGGTTCTGGGCATTCACCTGCGCCCGAATCAACGCCCCCGATGGCAGGTTCAGCCGGAAAATATCCACGTCGAGGTTGGCATTCACCCCGTCGCCGATGATCAGCCCCGAATACGTCGCCGTACCGCTCGCCGAGAAATTCACCACCTCGGCATCCACAAGCGTGTCGTTCGGCTCGAAACCGCCCGCCGCGTTGATCACGCGGAAGATGTACACCTCAGGCGCTCCCGAATCGATATCACCGTTCAGGAAGTTCCCGTCAAAATCGCGGAACCCCGCCGCCGCCAGCGTCAGGCGATATTGCCCCAGCGGCAGCCGCTGTTGCGGGAATGTCGCCAGGTTCAGGTCGATGCGCACCACCCGCGCCGAAACCAGCGTGATCGTGCTCACCGGCACCGTATAGTCGTCCCCCGTGTCAAACGAACCATCCGCGCCCGCACCCCGCAGCGTCACGTGTGTCGTCGACAAAAACGCCGGGTTGATGTTCTTGTTGAACTCCACCGTGATCTGCCGCAGCGGCTGACCCTGCGAGTTCAACTGCCCCGTCACCGGCCCGGGTGTAATGTTCGTCACCACCGGGCCGTCAAGCCCGATGATCCGCAGGGCCTCGGCCACATCCAACCGACCGCCCGAAACCACCCGTCCCTGCAGGCTCGGCGTCGGCCTCGACGACTGCACCAGCACCTGCCTGATCGTCTCCGAAGAGGCCTCCGGCCGGAGCGACTTGATCAGCGCAACCGCCCCCGTCACCATCGCCGCCGAAAACGAAGTGCCGAACGCCAGCGAATACCCGTTCTCCAGCGTCGTCGTCAGCAGCCCCACGCCCGGAGCGCCCAGCGTCACCGACGATGCGCCGAAGTTGCTCGTCGCCCACAAGGCATCGTTATTGTCCGTCGCCGCTACCGAGATGATCCCCGGCAGGTTGTATGTCGCCGGGGGCGAAGCAACCTGGTCGTTGTCTGTGCCGTTGTTCCCCGCCGCCGCGACAAACACCCCGCCCGAGTTCAGCCAAGACTGAATCGCCGTCTGCTCGGCCGCAAACCCCGCGCCCCCGCCGTAGACGCCCGGATCCAGCGCGCCGTAACTGTTGTTGCTCACGACAATGTTGTGCCCGCGCCCGCGCATCATCGTGATGTACTCGTGCGCGCCCACGATCCCCGCCGTCGTCACAAAACCGAAGGCGTCTGTAACCTTCAGCGGCATCATCTTCACGTTCCAAGCGACGCCCGATATCCCCAGCCCGTTGTTCCCCACCGCCCCGATGATCCCTGCCACCTGTGTGCCGTGGCCCACCGTGTCCGTCGGGTCGTTGTTGAACTCGCCGAAGTCCCACCCGTTCACATCGTCGACAAACCCGTTCCCGTCATCGTCGATCCCGTTCCCCGGAATCTCGCCGGGGTTCACCCACACGTTCGCTGAGAGGTCAGGGTGCGTCATCAGCATCCCCGTGTCGATGATCGCGACGATCACCTCCTCGCTCCCGAACGTCAGATCCCACGCCGGAGGAAGATTCGCATCCGCCCCCACCGTCCCTTGCTGACCGTTCACAATCTGACCGATGTTCTCAAGCGCCCACTGCTGGAAATACAGCGGGTCGTTCGGCGTCGCATACGTCTCCGCCACGCGGTTCGGCTCAAACCCCGCCAGCCAATCCAGGGAATTCACCAGCCCCCGGACCGCCGACTCGTGCACATGGCTGCTGCCCTCAAGCAACGCATACCGGCCCTCAGCGATCGAGCCGACTCGGTCAACGCTCAGGCCCAACTGCCCCGCGACATACAACGCGGCAGCCGTCGCACGCTCATGCCCGAGATAATCGTCAAACGTCAGAACCCACGAGCCGGAGACCGCCTGAATCGGCGTGCCGAACCAGCTCATGTCCACGACATGACCCGATGCGCCCGACAACAGCAGACGCGGCTCAAGCGCATCAAGTTCACAACGGCTCGCGGCGGGGCGACGCATGCGGATGGCCGCTGACGAGGGGTCCAGCGCGTTGGGCATCGAGAATCACTCCCTGGAAATCAACACCCGATTGCTGCGGGGTGCAAGTTGTCTTGATGAGTTCGCGAGCCGTACGCGCCCTGGCGGGCTGCGCCTTGGTCAGGCCCGCGGCCGGTCCCCGTGCCCGGAGTCCGGCGCTGTCTGCTGGCTCAGTATATCCGATTTCTACGTCCAAAGGTTCCTGTTTCTCAGCCGTCTTTCGTTCGGGAACCGCCTCCCTCCCGACCCCAGGCCCGGGGCAGCAACGCCTGCTGTTCCTCCGAGCCTACCAAACTCAGCGAAACCTGCAGGGCCGCTGCTCCCGTTTCCCCCTCGATCCCACCCTCAACCCCGATCTCACGCATCCACCCCCGGGTTGTCCCTAGGCCCGATCGAGGTTTCATCCCAAGCCGCTTCGCAATGTCCATCGCCCGCACGTGCACCTCTCCAGCCTCATCCACGAGCACATCGACCAGTCCGATTCGTTCCGCTTCACGCCCGTCAAAGACCGAAGGCACCAGCAAAGCCTCCCTTGCAAGGCCCCACCCGATCGCCCCCGCAAGCCACGGCGCCGAGACTGCCGGTGAAATCCCTAGTTTCGCCACCGGATATCCGAACTTCGCCCCTCGATGCGAGACCACGACGTCCGCGCCACCCAACAGCGCGCACCCGCCCGCGATCGCGCCTCCCTGCACACCGACGACCACCGGAACGACAAGCCCTCGCAACGCATCGAGACTCGCACTCAGCAAAGTCAGCAAGCTGCGCAAATGCTCACCGCTCGGATCTTCGCGGCAGAGCGTCAAGTCAAACCCCGCGCAAAACACCTCGCCAGAACCACAGAGCAGCACGCATCTGGTCTCGTCCGTAAGTCCCTTCACCACGTCGACAAACTCTCGGAGCATCTGCGGCGTCAACGCGTTCCGCAACTCCGGTCGATCCAGGCAAATCGAAGTGACCCCGGCTTCTATCTGCGTCACCCGGATCATCACGCCCCCCTCGACCGCGCGACAATGTCTTCAGCAAACTTCGAGGCCTCTCGCAAAGCCTCCATATCCACTGCCGTGCGATATCCCGCACCGGAAATCGTTTCCACGAGCCTCATCGTGCTGATGTTGCCCGGCGCACGCCGTCCCTCGACCGAAGCATACGGACACCCCCCCAGCCCGCCCGCTGATCCGTCGAACGAGCGAATCCCCCATTCAAGGGATGCCCTCACGCACTCCGCCGCCCCTCCAAAAGTGTCGTGCAGATGCACTGTCAGTCTCCCGGGTGCTCGCCACCCCTTTCCGAGGGCGTCCCCCACCGCATCAAGCACGTCGAGAAGGCGTTCCGGCGTCGCGGCTCCGATCGTGTCGCCAAGATCAATTTCCACAACACCAGCCGCGGCAAGGGCACTCGCGACCGCAGCCACCGCGTCGGGCTTGATCGGCCCCTCAAACGGGCACGCCACGATGCACGAGACGTATCCCCGCACGGGAAGCCCGGCCTCATTCGCCATGGCAAGCACCGGCCCGAAGCGTTCGAGCGATTCCGCAATCGTCGCATTGGTATTGCGCTGAGAGAATGTCTCACTTGCCGCGGTGAACACCGAGACTTTGCCCACCACTTGCCGCCCGGCTCGCGCGTTCACCTCCAGTGCCGACTGCATCCCCCGCGCATTGGGAACAAGCGCGGACAACAGCGGCCAGCGGCCGGCATCTTGGGCGATCATGGCGAACAACTCCGCCGCGTCACCCAACTGCGGAATCCACCTCGACGATACAAAACTCGAAACTTCGATCTCATCGACGCCTGTACGCGCAAGCAATCCGGCCAGGTGCGCCTTGTCTACGGTCGCGATCTGCGCTGCCTCGTTCTGAAGGCCGTCTCGCAACGCGACTTCAGTAATCCGTACCGGCTCGGACATGCCCCCATCCTATCGAAGACGATTCGAGCCGGTCGCGGCAAACCCACACCGAGAATCGCGCACGCCGATACGATCCCGCGATGCGTGCGCACCTCGTGCAGTTTGACATCGTCTGGGAGAACCGCGAGCGGAACTTCCGCCGGGTTGAATCGATGCTTGCCGAGGCATCCGTCGCCGAAGGCGATCTCGTGCTCCTACCCGAGTTGTTCGATTCCGGATTCAGCCTTCGCACTGCCGAAACCGCCGACCATCGGCAGGAGACAGCCGCTTTCCTGGCACGCCTTGCCTCGAACTACGGAGCCACGGTCCAGGGTGGCCGAACCCTTCTCCCCGACCGCGAAGCCAAGGCATGCAACGCAGCGACGATCTACGGCCCATCAGGCGACCTTCTCGCTGAGTACCACAAAATGCACCCGTTTAGTTTCGGAAGAGAGCCGGAAGCCTTCGCACCGGGCCACGAGATCATCACCTACACGTGGCGCTCAGAAGCCGCCTCGCTTTCGGTCTGCCCCGCGATCTGTTACGACCTTCGTTTCCCCGAACTTTTCCGCATCGCCGCCCTTCGCGGCGCCGAGGTCTTCGCCCTAGGCGCGAACTGGCCGAACGCCAGGCAACACCACTGGCGAACGCTCTTGATCGCTCGAGCCATCGAAAACCAGGCAGTCGCCCTCGGCGTCAACCGCGTCGGAGCCGACCCGACCCTGGAATATGTCGGAGGCAGCATCGCCGTCGGCCCGCAGGGGGAAATCCTGGGAGAACTCGGTGCCGAAGAAGCCGTCCTGAGCGTGACGATCGACCCCGATGCGATCCGCTCGTGGCGCTCCAAGTTTCCTGCCCTCACCGATATCCGGTTGTTGAATCGCGAAAAACCTCTCGCAGATTGACTTCTAAACCTCGGTGGGCTGGGCGTGCCCTGTCTCTTCCAGACCTCGGTGGGATGGGCGCCCTCAGTCTCTACCAGACCTCGGTGGGATGGGCGTCCCGCCCGTCTCTACCCCTCCTTTGTCCTGATTCCGCAAGGGCCTCTAAGACATAACCACCAAGTCGATCCGCGCTCGGGCACGTTCCCAAGCCCCATTCCCCAATGCCCATTGCCCACTGCCTCTTGCCCACTGCCTCTTGCCCACTGCCTCTTGCCTATTGCCTACTCCCCATTGCCCACTGCCTCTTGCCTATTGCCTATTGCCTACTCCCCATTGCCCACTGCCTCTTGCCTATTGCCTATTGCCTATTGCCTACTCCCCATTGCCCATTGCCCACTGCCTCTTGCCTATTGCCTATTGCCTATTGCCTATTGCCTATTGCCTACTCCCCATTGCCCATTGCCCACTGCCTCTTGCCAATTGGCTATTGCCTACTCCCCATTGCCCACTGCCTCTTGCCTATTGCCTATTGCCTATTGCCTACTCCCCATTGCCCATTGCCCACTGCCTCTTGCCTATTGCCTATTGCCTACTCCCCATTGCCTACTCCCTATTTCCCCGCCCACACCAACAGCCCGACGAGTGAACAAATCAAAAAAGATAAAGGCCACGCACGAGAGCGTGGCCTTTCCCACTTCCGTTCTGCCTTTTCTGATACCCGGCCGCGTTCGTTCCCGCTCGCAGCCGAGTCATAGGAGGAGAGAGAGAGACAAGACTTTGGAAAAGTGCCACGCTTTCGGACGTTTGCAAGGATTTGACGAAATAATTTTCACGAAGAGGGCAACCCATACCGTAAGTGACGATTTCTCAGCGGGTTACGTGTCCGATACCACCTCTCGATCGCCGCTTTTCCCCGTGTCCGCTCCGTGTGTGTAAGCGATTGCAGATTTCACCCTCCCACTTGGGCAATTCCCTAGCCGAAGCGAGAGCACGTAGTACGCTGCCCCAATGGTTTCCCTTGGCAATTCGGCGACCCATGGGTGCCGGCACGCAAAGCCGCCCCAACTCGATGGGTCGTCATCGCACCGCACCGTTTACCGATTGTTTCAGAAACGGTTTTTGTTACCCATGCCTTGGTTCGCTCCCCCACAGCCTCGCCCAGCACCAAGCAAAGAGTATCTGAAAAATACCAAACAAAAATCTTCCCATTCCTCTTGACAGCCGTCTCGAAATACCTATCTTATTACAAACAAACGGGCGACCACGTCCGAAGGGGGTTCCATGCTCCGAATTCTCTGCGCCAGCACCCTTGCCGCGTGCGCCATCGGGCTTGCCGGGTGCTCGACGTGCCCATCATCGCAAACCGCACCCGCTCCGCGGCCGGCCCTCATCAGCCACATCGTCCTCATCTCGCTTCACGACACCGGCGACATCCCGAGCCTGATCGCCGATTCAGACCGCCTTCTTCCGTTCATACCCGGCGTCGTGGCCTACGCCGCCGGGCAGCACATCGACACCGGCCGCCCATCGGTGCTCACCGATTACCATGTCGGCCTCTACATCGGCTTTGCGTCCGTGCAGGACTATGCGGTCTACGTAGACCACCCCAACCACGTCGAACTTGTCGAAACCTGGAGGCCACGAATCGCCTCGCTCCGTGTTTGGGATGTCCTTGACGAGACTCCATGATCTGCACTTCATCTGCTCATCCGATCGCCAGTACACCGGAAAGGAACATGATTCATGCGAATCGTGCACGTCGGATTTGGGCCGCTCGGCCGTCGAATCGCCGCTGACCTTTATCTCCGCGGCATCGGGACAGTCGTCGCGGCGGTCGACACCAATCCGGAACTCCGGGGAAAGCCCTTGAGCACCGTGGTTCCTGAGTCCGGGTCGGACCTACCGATTGTGGAAAACCTCGACGCGATCCGCGACTGGTCTGCAATCGACGCCGCTGTCGTCACGACGGTCTCGGATCTCTCGCTCTGCGCTGAGACGCTGCGGGCGCTCCTCAAGCGGGGGCTGCCGGTTGTGAGCACATGCGAAGAACTGGTCTACCCGTGGCTGCGTCACGCAGAACTGGCCGAGGATTTGGATGCGCTCGCCCGGGAGCATGGCGGCCGGCTGCTCGGCACCGGGGTGAACCCCGGTTTTCTGATGGACACCCTTCCCGTGACGGCGACGGCGGTTTGCCGGTCGGTCGATCGCGTCCGCGTCTGGCGCGTGCAGGATGCGTCTACGAGGCGCGAGCCTTTTCAAAGGAAGATCGG
The DNA here is from genome assembly GCA_019636695.1 of Phycisphaeraceae bacterium. Taxonomy (GTDB): domain Bacteria; phylum Planctomycetota; class Phycisphaerae; order Phycisphaerales; family UBA1924; genus JADLCM01. Next base: position 874,395 of record JAHBXD010000001.1, on the reverse strand, counting down.
CGCGGGGCTTGACCGCGAAGGGTTCTCGCAGCGGGCGATGGACGGCTCGCTCAGGCATGTCGGGCTGGGAGAGAGTCTTTTCTTCATCGCTGACCGCCTCGGGATCACGCTGACAAGCTGGAATGAGAGCATGGAACAAGTTCGCGCGGAGCGCACACTGACATGCGCGCTCGGGGAGATCCCGGCCGGTCACGGGGCGGGGGTGCGCCAGGTCGCCACGGGGTTCGCGGGCGAGCGCGAGGTGATCACGCTCGATTTCCTCGCGGCGATCGGTCAGGAGAACCCGCACGATCGCATCGTGATCGACGGCGACCCCGGACTTGACCTGACGTTTGCCGGAGGCGTGCACGGTGACACCGCGACGATCGCCATCACACTCAACGCGATTCTGTCGCTTGTGCGGGCAAACCCCGGGTTGCACACCATGGCGACGGTGCCGATTGTTTCCTGGCGGAGCGCCGGGAAGTAATGGCTTTAATCGAGCACGGGCGCAGGCTCAGGGCGGGTTGGGCGCGGCAACCGGTTGTTCGTCGCGGTCGAAGCCTTCGCCGAGCGCGGTGTGGATCCAATACCGGGTTCTCTCTTCGAGCTGACGTTGACGGTGTTCTTTGAGGGTTTCGCGCAAAGCCCGCCGTTCGACGAGGTCGGCATCGGGCACACGAAGAAGGTGCTGATAGCGGGCAACATCGCGCATGGCGGTCAAGTCGATGACCCATGCATCGTTCGGGGCGAGCCGCCGCGACCAGAAATCGACGACGAGGGCAAGGTGTTCGTGGGCTTCCTCATATTGTTTTTCGAGCAGGAGCCAGTAGCCGAGCATGGTTCGCCAGAGGCTGGTCTCGAAATCATCCTCACTATGCAATTTCCGGTGGTGCTCGATGAGCGATTTGGCTGTCTGGACGCGGATGCGCCAGAGTGCTTTCCCGGAATCGTCGCGGCCGATGAAATGCGAACCGAACATGGCCTCGACGATGATGGAGTTTTTGAGCCATCCGCCGTTGGGGCCGATGACGGGGTCACCGGCATTCTGTAAGGTCATGTTGATCGCATTAGAAATCGCGGCCACACGAGCCTTTTCGACAGCGCCGATCATCTGCGCTTCGACTCGATCCGCGCGTTCAGCCTCGATGGCGATTTTGTTTTGAAGGGATCGGACCTGTGACATGTGAAAAACGACCATCGCGGTGATGAAGGCCGCGAGGGTGATCAGCAGGCTGGCGCCGGTGAGTGCCGCGGTTTTCGGCGAGCGGGTGATCCAGAGTCGCAGGCGTTCACGTATGGATGGGTTCATCCAGCCGACGGGCTGATGATTGAGGTATGCTTCGAGGTCGCTTGCAAGGGCCTCAGCAGATCCGTAGCGTCTGGAAGGATCGGGGTCGAGAGCGCGAAGACAAATGGCGACGAGGGTTGGCGGGACCGATGCAAGACCGGAATCGACCGAGAGGGGCGGAGCACGCCTTCCTTGTCGGAGCCTTGCATCGATTTCTTCGATGGTCTGACCGTTGGGGTATCGCCCGGTCAGGAGCCAGTACAGGATGCCGCCGAGGGCGTAAATGTCTGTCGTCACGAGGGCTGCGTCTTCATCGTCGAGGTATTGCTCGGGCGACATGAATGCAGCACTTCCGACGGCCCCGCGCCGGTGCAGGCGGTCGTGAATAACAGCGGCAAGGCCGAAATCCGCAACTTTGGGCGTGCCATCGCGCTGGATGAGGATGTTGGAGGGCTTGAGATCGCGGTGCAGGATTCCGGCGGCATGGGCGGCCTGCACACCCCTCGCGATGCACGCGACCAGCCGGGCGCACTCTGTGGCGGGCATGGGGCCGGAATACTGCTCACGTGCGCGGGTGAGCGGCACCCCATCGACACACTCGTAGACGATGTAGGAAGAGCCGTCGTCGGTTTCGCCGCGATCGATCACCCGAACGACACCGGGATGATCGACACGTCGTACGGCGACGGCTTCGTGGGCCGCACGAGGCGACCCCCAGACGGGCCGGTTGCGATCGTGAAAGACTTTCACGGCGACCCATGCGGGCATTTCTGGGGCGGAGAGGAGATGATCGACCGCTTGATAGACCGAAGCCTGACTTCCGGAGCCGAGCAACTCGCGAAGTTCGTAGCGATGCCGACCATCGTCAAGGAGCGGTCCCCATGGGAGCGGGAGCGTGCGTTCGACGGGCGCGCGGATGGCGCCGGCCAGGGTGGAAGTGCCCATGAGCATGTCGTCGAGCATGGCGGCGGTTGAGATCGACTGGGCGAGATGGGGATAGCGCTGGATCAGTTCCTGACGGGCGATCGGCGCGGAGAGGCCCTTCTTTCGCAGAGCACGGAGCGCGGCTTCGATGGCGGCGTCAAGGATGACGGGGTTGTGTTCGAGTTCGCCGACGGCGTTGAGATAGCGCTCAAGGGTGACGGGCTCATCGGCGGCCAATCTGGCGCGGGCATCGATATCGATGACATCGGAGAGGTTGTCGGCGGTCTGGTCTTCGAGGCCGGCGACGAACGCGGCCAAACCATTGTCGTCGAGCCGCGGCGCCTCTACGGCGAGTCGGTCTCGCCAGGCATCTCGGGCGGTTCTCATGTCTGCGTGCCCTCATCGAGGAGCCGCATGCTTTTTTCGCGGATTCTCTGCCAGCGTTTCCGAACGAGTTCGGGCGTCGCGGCGAGCACATCGGCGATCTCGGCAAGCGATCGTCCGTTGCACCAGAGGGTGAGGATTTCGCGGTCGATGGGATCAGGAAGGTTTTCAAAGATCCGGGCGAAGAGGAGATCAAGGGCGTCATCATTCGTGCCTTCGCCAGAGTGGATGGTGTGCCTGAGGCGATTGGCGAACTCGGAATCCGGCCCTTCGATCCGATGCATGCGGTCGAGCATGCGGGCTTTATCGATGATGGCGTGCTCAGCGATTTTCAGGACAAGCCCCCAGAGCTGGGCTTCATTGGCCACATCGGCGCGACCGGCATCGACGTAGTGATCCAGCCGTCGCGCGAGGGTGGACATCAGATCCTGCGAATCGAACACCCGGCGCATGGCGCGGCCGAGTTTGTGACGCATGCGCCGACGGATGAGATCGCTGTTGGCATGAAGGAACGCAGCGGCGGCGTTTCGATCACCAGCGGTGACACGACTGGGGAGGTCCGAGAGTCGGGAGGAGTGGGTTGAGGCTGCCGCGTGGGAGACATTGATCACAGAAGACTCCCATCGAAAAAAACTTTGTGTGTTGCGTCACGTTCTGTGTTGAGCACCGCTCATTCCTTTGAGGCCCCCAATGCGGTTCGGGCTTTGAAAGGAGTATTGATGAGCGGTCATTATCGCAGAAAGCACTCTTGGTGTCGAGGGATTTTCGCAGCGTGCGCCTTGGTGGTTGCCGGGGGATATTCCCCTGGCGCGGCGATGTCGCCGATTGCCGCAAACGTTGCCGAGCCGGGTTGGAGCGACCCGGGGTACTACGACGAAGACGTGATGTGGGACAACTTCCTGTACTGGATGGCTAAGCAGCTTTGCCTGATTGTGAACTGCACGAACATGTCATCCGCGATCGCGGAGCCGACGGGTGTGAACGCGGAACAGTGCGCCCGGCAATTCATTGAAGACTACCTGGCATTCGGGTTGAAGGAAGACCTGACACATCAACAGATGCTCCAAGGGCTGTCGGATATCGAGACACTTGAGGACCACCTTGCGCTCGGGCGCGGAACGCTCACCGAACAAACTGCCTGGGAATTGGAGTGGGTGCTCGCGGACGCCCACTTGATGCTGAGCCTCCAGCTGGGTGGTGGGCAGTAACTCTTTCGGTCACGGAGGCTCATGTGTTTCCAAGCGATGCGTTTCCACATTGGACTGAGCCGCCGCGAGCGGTGGAACATGACGATACCGATCTCCGGGATCGCCTGTCGCGGTGCCTGACGCCGGATCGTGTTGAGGTGCTTGCCGCGATGCTGGGCCGTTGTACGGCGGAGGTGCTCGAAATGGTCGCCACCGGCGTGCCGGACCTTGCGCTGGTCGCGGAGGCGTGCGAGATGCTCGGCATTTCGGCAGACTGGCTGCTTTTCGGAAACGGAGACGGGCCCGATTGGATTTCGCCGCCGCTCGTGCGGAGCGCATGACGGCGGAGAAACCGGTGTGCAGTTTCTTGATTCATGATCGAAAGGTCAGACACCGTGATGGACATTCCTCAGTCAGAGAGGCCGTCGAGCACTTCGCGACAACGGCGAGAAGAGTTTCTGATCAGGCTGATCGCGGCCCGGGGCGATCGGCCTGATCCGCTTGCGCCGGAGGTGCGTTTCCCGCTTCGAGAGACTTTCGCGGAGGTTCGGTCGGCCTCGAAGCCCGAGGCGCCCAAGATGGCGGCGGTGTGCGATATCAGCCTTCGCGGGGTGCGCTTACTGTGCGATACGCACCTTGCGCCGGGGGAATCGGTGCAGATGCGGCTGCTGGACAGCGAGGGGCCGATCATCGCGTGCCGCGTGAAGTGGTCATACCGGGAATCGGGCGAAGAGACGTGGATGGTGGGCGCGGTGTTCGAAGGGGAATCGTGAAGCCGGTGACATGGGGTGATTCGGTCGGGCCACCAAGACAATTTCGGCATGTCGCTCCGCGCATCGGCGATGCACACCGACGGCCTCGTGGCTTCCACGGATGGTGAAGAGCGAGGCGTTTATCGTCCCAAGAGCCGTTCCATGTTGTCCGCGTTCTGCCGTGCACGGTCGTCCTGAATGCTGCTGAGTTCGTCGGCCTGGTGGTCGGCGTGGTAACTGCTGCGCACGAGGGGGCCGCTTTCCACGACCTTGAAGCCGCGGCGGACGCCTTCTTCGCGGTAGTGCGCGAAGGTATCGGGATGCACCCAGCGGTCGATCGGCAGATGGTTGAGCGTGGGCTGGAGATATTGCCCGATGGTGAGAATGTCGCAGCCGTCGCCGGAAGAGCGTGTGCCGGCCTGGACTTCATCCATCAGCGCCAGCACTTCTTCATCGCGTTCGCCGATGCCGACCATGATGCCGGTCTTGGCGACGACGCCCTGCTGCTTGACGCGGCGGAGAAGTTCGACCGAACGGTCGAACTTGGCGCTCGGACGCACCGCGGGATACATGCGCCTGACGGTTTCGAGATTGTGATTGATGATGTGCGGCCGGGCATCGATGACCATCTGTAAAGCCGGCCAATTGCCCTCGAAATCGGGGATAAGGACTTCGATGCTCATGGTCGGGCAGGCTTCGCGGGTGCGGAGGATGGTTTCGGCCCAGATGCCCGCGCCACCGTCGGGGAGTTCATCGCGGTTGACGCTGGTGATGACGACGTGCCGGAGGCCCATGAGCGCGAGGCTCTCGGCCACACGTCGCGGTTCATCGCGGTCGAGGAGGGGTGGGCGGCCGGTTTTGACGTTGCAGAAGCCGCAGGCGCGGGTGCAGGTATCCCCGAGGATCATGATCGTGGCGACGCCGCGGCTCCAACATTCGCCCATGTTGGGACAGCCGGCCTCCTGGCAAACGGTGTGGAGGCGGTGCTCATCCATGATGGACTTGAGACGGTTGTATCCCTCGCCGCCGGGGAGTTTGGCACGCAGCCACGGGGGTTTGCGTTTGGGGGCGAGGCGTTCCTGGCCCGCGGCGTTGTTGAGAACCATGCCTGACAGGCTGAGCAAGGGGCGATCGACCTGTTTCATCGGGTCGCCCCCGGCGGGGCGCGGGTGCCTTGCGATGGCGCGTGAAGCGGCCGCCTGAAGATGTCCGGGATCGCTCTGTTGAGGCGGCATTGTTCGACTGTAGTCCGGCCAGCGGGGATGATTTCGCCCCCCTGTTGTCAGGAGGGGCGGGGTTGAAAGGGGATCATCGGCGTGTGAGGATGGCGGGTTTTGGCATCCGTCGCTCAACAGGGTGCCGTGCTTCGGTCGATGCTTGCAGTCCGAGAACGGGTAGGAACCTACCCTAGGCGATCGAACCCAAGCCCCGGGAGCGACGTTTGAAGGTGTCTTGCGAGGGGTGTTGCCGGGAGGGGCGCCGGCCGAGAGCGCACGACCGAACTTGGTTATCTTCAATGGTTGCCTGCCGGTGTTTGGGAGGCTGCCTCAGAAGGAGTGCATGAGTGACGAGTGCAACGCAAGGAATGCGCCCTGGGACGGGGATGAGCGGGATCGGACGCACGGGGCGACGGGCGGTCGTCTTGGTTGCGGCGGCCGGGCTCGCGGGCTGCACCATGGATTCCTATCTGGACCCGAGCGTTGTCGGCCGGTGGGAGACGATCCCGACGACGGTGCCGATTCTGGACCGACTGGCGATTATCGAGCAGTCTGGAGCGGATGAGGTCGAGTACAGCGATGTGACGCCGGATGACCTGATTCCGGAGGTCGAGCAATATCGGATGGGCCCCGGGGACCGCATCGAGGTGGTGATTCGGGACTTTTTCATCCGCAATCAATCGGAAAGATTTGATCGCGAGGTGGACCGGCGCGGGTTTATCGATGTGCCGCTGATCGGTGAGATTTATGTTGATGGGATGACGCGAGAGCAGGCGCAGCAAGCGATCGTGCGAGCGATCGCGGATGCGGAAATTCGCCAGGATGCGGTTGTTTCGGTGGTGATTCTTGCTCCGCGGAAGTTGACTTTCACGATCATGGGGGCGGTGCAACAGGGTGGGACGTATGGCGTGCCTCGGGCGGATTTCCGGCTGCTTGAGGCGTTGGCGGTTGTCGGCACATTCAATGAAGACGCCGATTCGGTGTACATCATCCGGCACATTCCGCTGACGGACGAGGCAGCGGGACGGACACGGCCTCCGGCAGGCACTGGGGCGCAGGTGCCGCCGCGACAGACGCCGACTCCTCCGGCCTCTGGGGATGATCTGCTTCGATTGATTGATGATGTGACCACGCCTCCGGGTGGGGCGACCCCACCTGGCGGGAACTCTGGGGGATCTCCTGGGGCGTTTGAGCCAGGGGGTGCTGTTGTGCAGCGGCGGCCGGGCGTGCCTCAGCCGAGGCCCCAGCCGGTTGAAGATGACCTGCCTCCGGCAATTCCGCTGGTGGGTGACCAGCCGGGGATAGGTCTGCCTCCGGCGGTGTCGCCCCCGACGGGAGGGAGCGGTGACGGCGCCCAGTGGATGTATCTGAATGGGCGTTGGGTGCTGGCGAAGCGCAAGCCTATCCCGGCGGAAGTCGCGCAACAGGGGGACATTGGCCCCACGTTGCTGACGCAGCGTGTGATCAAGGTTCCGCTGAAGCCGTTGCTGGCGGGCGATGCGCGGTACAACGTCGTGGTGCGTCCGGGGGACACGATTCGTGTGCCGCGGCGTGAGGATGGGACGTTCTTCATCACGGGGCAGATTGCCCGGGGGGGCAGTTTCCAGTTGACGGACAAGATGACGCTGAAGCGGGCGATCGCATCGGCGGGCGGCTTGAGCGCGTTGGCGATTCCGGAACGAGTGGACCTGACGAGGATGGTGGGCGAGAACCGGGAGGCGATCGTGCGGGTGAACCTGCGTGCGATCGAGGAAGGGACGCAGCCGGACTTCTATTTGAAGGACAATGATGTCATCAACATCGGCACGACATCGTGGGCGTATCCGCTCGCGGTGATTCGGGGCGGGTTCCGTTCGTCCTACGGGTTCGGGTTCCTTCTGGACAGGAACTTCGGGAATGACGTGTTCGGCGCTCCGCCAGTGAACCGTCAGAACTGAGGTGGTTTTGGGTGAGGGCGAGCCGGCTCGCGGCAGGCCCTCCCCCATATCGGGGGGGCGGTCGTTGGCTTGGGCGGGGGTGTGCTGCGCGGTGGGCCGGATGTCGAAAGGGAAAGATCTGCTCTGATTGCAGTGTGCGGGCAGGAGACCCGACGTTTGGGAAACAGTCCTCGGGCGTGAACCCCGGGGGGACGAGGGCGTACGTAGCAGTTCCATCGACGTTCGGAGAAGGCTTGTCCATGTCAGCTGGTTCGGCGAGCACGCACGCGACGATATCGGCGGCGACGGCATCGACGCCGGCGCGTATCGGCGGTTTGTTCACACGTGAGGGGCTGTGGGCGACGGCGCTCCTGGCGACGGCTTTCGCGGCGTATTTCTACAGGTGGTTTCTTCAGCAGGGGTTGATGAGTTCGAAGAACATCGACGACTGGGGGCACGCGTTCGTGATCCCGCTGATCAGCGGGTATGTCTTGTGGAAACGGCGCGACGAGATCGTCCGGACGCCGATCGAGACGTTCTGGCCCGGGATGATCGCGGTGTGCCTCGGGCTGTATTGCTACCTGTTTTTCCTGGTCGGCGTTCCGAACCACATGCTCGCGGGCGGGGCAATGCTGCTGTGCCTGTTCGGCCTCGTGCTGACGGTGTGCGGAACGAGGATGATGCGGCACATCTTCCTGCCGCTGGCGTTTCTGGCTTTCGGGGTGACGATTTCCGAAAGCATCATGATTCTCGTGACCTTTAAGCTCCAGCAGATTTCGAGTTCGGGGGCATTCCTCGTGCTCAGCCTTCTGGGCGGCGTCATGGGGTTTGCGGTGGATATTTCGGGGAATGTGCTCACCGTGATCGAGGCGAGCGGCGAGCGTCATGAGATGAACGTCGCGGAGGCCTGCAGCGGGATCAGGATGGTCGTCGCCTTCATCGCGCTTTCGGGGGCGGTGGCGATGCTTTCGTGCCGCGAGTGGTGGAAGCGGTTGTCGCTCCTGGCGCTCTCGGTGCCGGTGTCGGTGGTGATGAACGTGATCCGCGTGACGGTGCTCGGGCTGCTGACGCTGGTTGATGCCAACCTTGCCGAAGGCGAAGCCCACACGCTGATCGGGACGCTGCTGCTGATTCCCGCGCTCGGGCTTTTTGTGCTTGTGAGTTGGGTACTGAACACGATCGTCAAGCCCCAGGCTGAGGGAGGGGCGGCATGATCTTTCACCGGGTGAGTTTCTGGGTGACGTTGACACTGCTGACGTCGGCGGCGGTCGGGTTATTCGGAGCGCTGGCGGCCTCGGAGGTGTATCTGCGCAAGGGTGCGCTTGCGCCGCCCCGTCCCCTGCGGGAAATTGCGGTCGAAAGTGCCTCGTGGCGTCGTGAAGGCCACGATGTTCTCGAAGCGGCGGATGTGGTCAAGACGCTGGGCACGGAGAACTATCTGACTCGGCTGATGGTGCGCAAGCAACCCTTGCGTGAAGGCAAAGAAGCCGCGCTGAACTTCCATGCGGCGTATTACACAGGCTCAATCGATACGGTGCCGCACATTCCCGACCGGTGCTTTGTGGGCGGGGGCCTGCAGAAAGGGACAAGCAGCGGGAGCATCCCGCTGCGGCTGGACATCTCCGGGCGGTCTTCCCTGCGGGCGGAGAGTGCCGATCCGTTCCTGCGTGGGGAAACGCCGGAGGAATATCGGCCGGTGGTGCTGCCGGACGGACGGCGTGAGGTGTACTGGATCCGCCTTTCCAATGAATATTCATCGTTGAAGGGCGCGCACGTGCGGGTGCCGTTTGATCCTTCGAAGCTGACGCTCAGGGTGAGTAGTTTCATGGGGCGAGGCGACCGCCCGCTGTATGCCGGCTACCTTTTCATCGCCAACGGCGGCACAACGGACAATGCCAACCAGGTCCGCCAATTGGCATTCAAACTCGAGGACCGTTACGCGTATTACGTGAAGTTGCAGTTCACCAGCGCCACGGTGGACTCGGCCGAGGAACTCGCGGAACTGGCCTCTGATTTCCTGAATGAATACCTAGGGGAAATCCTGGCCTGCACACCCGATTGGGTACGTGTTCGCCAGCGCCAGGACCAAGGATTGGACCCGAACGCCCCTGACTCGGGCGAGAACGCCCAACCCGGCGTGCGGCCCGGCCGATAAGAACGAACGCCTCTTTGGAAGAGACCCTCTCCGATGAACTCCAAGGTCAATGTCAAGTTCGTCATCATCCTTTCCTCCGTGCTTGTGGCCGTGTTCGCGGGCGTCGCGCTGACGTTCGTCACGGTGTTCCTCAAATCGGGGGCTGACCATGCGCGTGCGGGCGATACGGCGATGGCGGCCGGAGACTACGCCGCCGCGGAGCGCAACTACGGCAAGGCGGTTCGGCGTGACCGGACGAACGTGGAATGGTTGACGAAGTATCGCTCGGCACTTGAGCAGTACGAGACGGACAACTTCACGGACTATCAGACCAAGTACGGGCTGCTTTCGCAGACGCTACAGGATCTGGCCCGGGCCAAGGGGGCAGACCTCGAGGCGCACGAGGAATATCTGCAGATGGTGCTCCGCGAGTCGATGGAGTCATCCCCGACGATGCCGTGGCAGCGCCTGGAGGAAGCCTCGGAGCAGTCGATCGCGTTTTTTGATGCGGTGCCACAGGATAGCGACGCATGGGAACGCCTGAAGCGTTATCGCGGTCTTGCGCTGACCCGGCGGCTGATGCTGGGTCGGGACTATAACGAGAACCTTGCCGCGCGGGCACGTGATGATCTTACCCGGGCGCTTGCGGCCGACCCGAAAGATCTGGATGCGCTGGCCGATCTGGTGCGAATTGATTTCGTGCAAATGCGTTCACTGCTGCAGCGTCAGCGAATCGAGGAAGCCCGCGAGATCGGGGAACGGACGCTCTCGCTCACCAGGACGTTCGTCAACGAAAACCCAGACAACCCGCTGGCCCCGCTTCGCCTGATCGAGGTGGAGAACGACCCGGCGATGCGGCAGGTGATGGGCATAACCGCTCCGATCGATTTTGCCGCCGTTCGCGCGGCGATCGAACGGTCGGTCGAACTGTGCCGCAATTCGGAGGATTGGGAGCCGGATACGGATGAACTGAGTCGATTGCAGCACCTGGAGATGGTTTCCACGGGATCGCTGCGCGTGCCGCTGACGCGGTTGCTGGTGGATGAGCTGGTCGAGAAACATCCGAACGACCACCTGCTGGCGTTTTTCAGGGCGCGACTGCTGGCCCGTTCCGGCGATACACAGGAGGCGATCAACGGCCTGCGCAAGATCATTGATGCGCCGAACCTGCCGGTCAGCCTTGACGGCCTGCGGCTCTTCCAGCTTCGCAATCATGCGATTGAACTTATCTCGGAATATGCCTTCACGCTGTGGGAGAACGCCGGTGACGATGCGCAGACGCGAAATGACGCCGTGAAGATGCTGAGGGAGACAGATGCTGCATTGCGCGAGCGGTATTCCTCGGACGCCACTTCGCTGTTGTTGACGGCAGGCCGCTTGAAGTATGTCGAGAATGATCTGCCCGCGGCCCGCCGATTGCTGGTGCAGTATGTCGATGACGGCGAGCGATCGGACCCGCAGGCGCTGTGGATTCTGAGCCAGATTGCGGCGAAGAACTCGAACTGGACGGACCAGGCGGACCGATTGGAACGCCTGATCGTGGTTGATCCGCTCAACTTCCGCGCGACGTTGGTGCTCGCGGAGTTGTACGGGACGCACCTTCGGCGAGATCAGCGGGCGATTGATCTGTTTGAGCGCGTCATCTCGGTGATGAATGAAGGCCCGCAGCGCGATGAGATGGTGCGACGAGCGAACGTGATTCGGGCGATGTCGGGCGCGGGGGAGCTTGAGGGCGACCCTGTTGACAGCGCAATTGTGAAAGCCTTCCGGATTTTCCACGGCAGCGCGTTGCTGCCGGGAAGCTCGGATGAGGCGCTTGCGGTGCTGCGCGATGCGATCAACGCCAACGATTTTGACCCGAGGCTGGTGCTTTCGGCGATGCAGATGCACGTGATGCGCGGCGAGGTGCAGCAGGCGACGCAGGTGCTTCGCGCGGGGTTGCAGCGGCACCCGAACGATCAACGCCTGACGCGGCTGTCGCCGCTTACGCAGGTGCAGGATCTTGCGTCGTTTGTGGATGCCGTGATCGATCTTTCAGACCAGATGTCGGAAGCCCGGAAACTGCTGGCTAAAGCCGACACCCGCCGCGAGCGGGGCGCGATGGCCGAGGCGAGGACGCTTTTGGCGCAGGCGGTCGAGAAGGATCCGAACGATCCGGCGGTGATCGAGGCGGCCTTCCGCGATGCGGTGGAGCGTGGCGACCGGTCGACGGCGCTCGGTTTTGTCGAGCGTGCGCGAGCGGCGGACATGGACGGCCTGGCCGGGCTGACTTTCCAGGCACGGTACGAGATGTCGCAGGGCAACGACCGGCGTGCGCTCGACCTGCTTCTGGAGGCCAAGCGTCAGCGAGGCGACCACGTGAACCTGCTTCGGTTGCTGGCGCTTCACCAGTTGTCGATGGGGCTGAACAACGATGCCCTGGCGACGTTCCGTGAGGCCATTGCGCTGCGCGGCACGGATACGAACCTCGTGTCAGACTATGTCGGTGCGCTGGTGCGCATGGGCCGCGGGCCTGAGGCGCTGGCCGCATTGCAGGAACTCGGCGCGGCGGCGGGCGGCCGGCGCGACCTTGTTGAGCTTCGGCTCGATCTTGAGGCTGAGCACGGCAACCGGGCGCAGGCACTGGCTGCCAGGCGTGCGATTCTTCAGAGCGAGCCGGCGAACCGCGTCAACAAGCGCAAACTGACGGCAATGCTGATCGAGACCGACCAGTTCACCGAGGCCAAGCGATATCTTGATGAACTGCGTGCCGAGGCCGATGAACTGGATGTGGCCCGGCTAGAAGCGGTGTGGTATGCCGCGCAAGGTGATATCAGCGGCGGTCGACAGGTGTTTCTGTCGTACATCGGCCGCGTGATGCAGCAGCGCGGGCCGGACGCGATGACGGCGGATCCGTATCTGGCGATGGGCGGTTTTCTGCTGAGGTATCGCCAGGTTGGCGACGGGCTTGTGGCGCTTCGGCAGGCCAAGCGATATGAAGATCCTGAGACCCTGGTGGTTGAAAAGAGCCTGGGCGAGGCCCTGAGAACGCATGCACGGTTTGAGGAAGCGGCCGAGTCGTTCCGGATCATCGTGGAAGCGGGCAAAGATGATTCAAACGCGAGTTATCGCAAGCGTCTGGTCGATGCCCTGCATCGAGTAGGACGGTATGACGAGGCGAACCGGCACCTGGATGCGATGGCCAATCGCGAAACTTCGGACCACACGGTGCTGCTGCTGCGTGCCGACGTCGCCGAGGCGCAAGAGGATTATCGCGCTTCGCGGGCAGCGCTCGATCGGGCGGTGCGGGCTTTCCCGAATACGGCGGCGGTGTTCGCTCGACGCGCGCAGTTGATCATCCGCCAGGCAGATTCGGACCTGAACGACCAACTGCTTCGTGATGCGCTTGCCGATCTCGATTCGTCCGTGCGGCTTGAGCCGTCGAATCCGACGATACTGCGCATGCGCGGGCAGGTGCACCTGGAACTGGGGCAGCTTGACCTTGCCATGCGCGACCTGGTCGCGGCGGTGAGAGCGAATCCGAGTGATGACGAGTTCTTCCAGAACGTGATGCTCGAGCTGACGCGGATCGATCGGGCGGGCGAGGCGGTCACGCTTGCCGAGCACGTGCTCGAATCGCGGCCCGGTGATCCGCGGTTGCTGACGCTGGCCGGCGCGGTGTTTGCGATCAGTCAGGATTGGGACCGCGCGTTGCCGTTTTTCGACCGTGCCTGGCGCCGCGTCCGCGATGCGCAGACCGGCACGCAACTGGTGACGGTGCTGCTGCGGCTGACCCCGCCTCGATATGCCGAAGCGCGCGACGTGCTGGCCGAACTCGGCTCGCAGGTTGAGAATGACTGGTCGCTTCTGATGTTCCGTTCGCAGGTTCTGCTGCGGCAGGGGCAGACGGATCCTGCGCAGCGAGATGCGATCAGGGCGTTTCGGCTGGTGGAGGCAGATGCCGGCTTGCTGACCGCGTGGTTCAACCGTGCCCAAGAGGCCTATCGCATCAACGAGATCGTGCCTTTGCTTGATGAAGTCGCCAAGCAGACGCAGCGGCCCAACTGGGTGAAACTGTTCAGGGCTGATGCGCTCTCGAAAAATGATGACACGTGGCCCGCCGCACAGCGCATGCTCGATGAACTGATTGCCGGAGAGGTCGAGCCGCAGGTGCGCTTGAACGCTTTCCAGAGCAAATCTCGCGAGCAACTGCGGCGAGGAGAGCATCAGGCCGCCGTGGTGACGCTGCGTCATGCGGTGCAGGCATTCCCTGACAACTGGCTGATGCTCAATAACCTGGCCTACACGCTGACGGAAAACCTGCGCCAACCCGAGGAGGCGGTGCCGTTTGCCCGTCGTGCGGCGGACCTCGTGCCTGCCGTGGGACGCGCAGACGTGCTGGATACTCTGGGCTGGTCGCTGGCCCTTGCCGGCAACTTCAGAGAAGCCGAAAAGGCCCTTGAGGATGCGTTGCGGATTGTCGGTCGGGGGCGGAGCCGTCCGGTCGTGCTGCTGCATCTTTCGTATGTCAAGGCCAAGCTCGGCCAGCGAGCCGCGGCCGAACAGCATGTGGAATCTATTCGACGGATCGGCCGCGAAGGCCTGGCCCTGCCGCAGGACTACGCAGGCACGCTGAGCGAAGTTGAGCGCATGATCCAGAATCTTCCTTGACGTAGTGATAACCCCGAGAGTGCACAAATCGCCCCACACGACACGCAAAGGCGCCCTGACATGAGCACCGTGACCCCGCCCCGCCCGAGCAGCAGTGTTCCGCCGATCGCCCGCCCTCCTGCGGCCATGCCGCAGGGGGCCGGCAGTTCAGCGCCGACGATTGACCCGATTCGGCTTCTGAAGAAGTACAAGTGGGTGATCGCCGCGGCGGTGATCGTGGGTGTGATGGTCGGCGTCGGGGGATATCTTGTTCTGCGTACGGTCATGCCGCGGTATGAATCTTTCGCGATTTTCCGCGTGCAGGGGCAGCCGGTTGATCCTTTCAAGCCGCCGACGATTCGCGAGGATGAACTTGAACGGTACATGCTGACGCAAGCGCAGCTGATGGTCTCTGACACCGTTCTTGACCGTGTCGCCCAGATGCCCAACCACGCGGCGGTGGCCCCGACATGGGCGCCGCTGATTCCGCGTGAGAAGGGCGGCGTGACGGATGTCAAGAACACCATGATTTATCTGCAGGAGAATGTGAAGGCCAGGATCATTCCCGGCACTGAGTTCATTCGCCTTTCGGCACGGGCGCCCAAGGCCGGCGCTGCGAAGGAGATCGTGCAGCTCGTCAGGCAGACATACTCGGGATATATCTCCGAGCAGAACCTTGCCGAGCGTCGGAGGCAGATCGCGACGTTGCAGGCCCGGTACAACGAGAACGAAACCTTGATCACAACGCTCAAGGGCCGTCGCGACGGCGAGTTGACCCGCAGCGGAATTGACTCGATCGATAACCGGCTCAACGAAGCTCGCAACGCTATCGCGGGCGTCAATCAGCAGATCAACCAGGTGCGGCTTGACCTCGAGGGCGTGAAAACAACGCTCGAACGATACGAACTCAACGCCCGCAAGCCCGGGGGGCCGACATACGACGATAGCCTGAGGGCGACGGTCGAGGCGGGACCGATCATCTCGAACTACAAGATGCGTATCTCCGCTCTTGAGACCGAACTGCGCAAGTGCGAAGCCGAGGGCATGGGGCCTGGGCACACCGAGTATCGTCGCATCGTGACAGAGCTGAATGTCGTGCGTGACCAGATGAACACGCGCCGCGACGATGAACTTCGCCAGGCGTTCTTCGGGCAATTGCAGAACGCCCGCAACGCGATCGAGCAGCTTCAACGTCAGGAAGCCGACCTCAGCAAGCGCAAAAACGAGTTGGCCGAGGGCTTGAACCGAGTGCTGGCGATTCAGATCCGCATCGGCGACATCGATCGACAGATTCAAGGGCTTGAGCAGACGAACCAGACGCTTCGGGTCGAGCTTGACCACCTCCGGGCGATCATCGAGCGATTCCTGCGTGAACGCGGTCTTCCGGGCGGGAAGGATCTTTTTGAAGACCGCGTCGCACTCGTGCAGTCAGAGAACGTTCCTGACACGATGGCGTTCCCGCGACTGACGATGCTGCTGCCGTTGGGCGTGGTGCTGGTCTGCGGCCTTGTCGGCTCGCTGATCGTCGTCCGCGAGATCGTCGACCAGCGCGTCAAAGGCCCTGGTGATGTCGCGATTCTGCCCCGCACCCGTGTGCTCGGCATGATTCCGATCGCCGACAACGACCCGGCCGGTCGCACGGCGGTCGAAACCGCGTTCCGCGATCGACCAACCGGCATGGTGGCCGAACATTTCCGACAGGTTCGCGCACCGCTTATCAAGCGGATGGAGCAGGCCGGGCACAAGACCCTCGTCGTCGCGGCGGGCATGCCCGATTCGGGGGCCACGAGCACTGTTCTGAACCTCGCCTTCGCCTCGGCCGCTGCGGGACAGCGCGTCTTGGTGATCGACGCCAACATGAGAAGGCCTGCCCTGCATCGCCTGCTCGAGCGATCAGAATCACCCGGGCTTGCGGATGTTCTGGCAGGTCAGATGACCTTTGAACAAGCCGTGCAGACGACCGGCGTGAGCAACCTTTCGCTGCTCAGTGCGGGCACAAAGGAACAGCGGATATACGAACGTCTGGGCACGGAAGACATGGGCCGCGTTCTGGCGAACGCAAAGGCGCACTACGACCTGGTGCTCGTCGATGTTCCCCCGATGGTCGTCTCGGGCGATGCCCTCTCGGTGGCGACACGCGCGGATGCGAGCATGCTCGTTGTGCGGGCGCTCTCGGAGAAGCGAGGTCTGGTCGCCAGGCTTCGTACTTCCCTGGGCGACTCGCACAGTGAGTTCCTCGGCATTCTTGTCAACGGTGTGCGTCCGGCCGCGGGCGGATATCTGCGGAAGAACATCCGAGTGACCCACGAGTATCAGGCCAACTCCAACTGAGGATCTCTCGAACCTCGCATACAGCGATTTGGACCCGTGTCGAACGACCATGCCCCATCCTCCCGCGTCTCGCTGGTCACGGGCGGCGCCGGTTTCATCGGCTCCCACCTGGTTGATGCGCTGCTGGTCCGCGGCGACCACGTCACCGTCATTGACGATCTTTCCACGGGTCTGCGCGCAAACCTGCCTGGCGAACACCCTCGACTTCGATTCATCGAGGCCGATCTCGGCGATGCCTTGTCGGCCCTGGGCAAAGGTGAAGTCTTCGACGAGATTTATCACCTCGCGGCGGCCGTGGGCGTAGCCAGGGTCATGGCCGACCCGATCGGCTCGATCGAAACGAATGTCGGGCTGACGGCTTCGCTGCTTCGATTTGCGGCCCGGCACGGTCGCGAATCGCACGGTGCTCGGACATTGATCGCCAGCAGCAGCGAGGTCTACGGCAAGGCGGCCAAGTCGCCCTTCAGTGAGCTTGACGACGTTGTGTACGGCCCTACTACGGTCACCCGATGGTCATATGCCTGCTCGAAGGCCCTCGATGAACACCTGGCCTTAGCCTGGAGCGCAAAACACAACCTGCCCACGGTGATCGTCCGGTTTTTCAACACCGTGGGGCCGCGGCAGGTCGGCGAGTACGGCATGGTCCTTCCGCGTTTCGTCCGGGCGGCACTCCGCGGGGAAGACCTACAGGTCTACGGTGACGGTCGCCAGAGCCGGTGTTTTGCTGATGTGCGCGATGTTGTCGGGGCATTGCCCCGGCTGATGGCGACCCCTGCGTGCATCGGAAGCGTGTTCAATCTCGGTTCAGATCGATCGATCACCATTGCCGAACTGGCCGACTTGGTCATCTCGACGCTTGGTTCGGCATCCCGCAAGCGATTTGTCGAGTACAGTGCGGTCTATCCCGAGGGTTTTGAAGATCTTCAGCAGAGAAGACCCGATCTTTCCCGTATCCGCACTGCCATCGGCTACGAGCCTCGGTATGCACTTGAACAGACCATTCGTGATATTGCCGCCCAGTCTACGGGCATTCCCTTATGATCCCGCAGTTTGAAGACAACCCGATCGCTCCGCCCACCGAAGGTCTCGGTGATGCGCTCGCGCGGGCTTCGGCTCAGGCGATCGAAGGGTCGGGTGTGCTTTCCGGTCCGCATACGCGGCTGGAAATCTTCCACGGCTACCTCGGTGTCTTCGTGGTCGCCTTCCTGGTCACCCTGCTGGTGACGCCGCTGATGCGGGTGCTCGCCGTACGGAATAACGTCGTTGATCGACCATCGCTGAGCCGGAAAATCCATCGACGCCCCGTCGCCTATCTCGGCGGCGTTGCGGTCTTTCTGGGCCTGATGGCCGGGGTTTTCTTCAGTTACATCGCCCCGTATTTCGGTCCGAGCGGAACTTCGTATTTCCGCTATCACGCAACAGGATTCATCCATCCCGAATCGGACATGCCGCGACCGGTGCCGATTTCGGTCATCCTGGGCATGACCATCATCATGCTGCTCGGGTTGATTGATGACGTGGTGGGCACGCTGCCGCGGCTCAAGATCGCGGGCATGTTCGTCGCTGCGGCGGCCCTGGCGATCGACGATGTCGGTGTGCGGGTCGCTCAAGGGGTGCTTTCGCCGACGCTCGGGGTCTGGCTGAACAACCCTGAACTCGTCTGGCGAATCACCCTGCCGTTTCCGATCCCGATCCTCGGGGCCGAATCGATCCCCATCGACCTGATCTACTGGAGCGGCACGGCCATCATCGCGATGGCGGTGCTCGGCGCCTGCAACGCTTCAAACCTGATCGATGGGCTTGATGGCCTTTGCACGGGCGTGACAGCGATCGCCGCGGCGGGTTTGCTGATTGTGGCGATCACGCTGGCGACGCAGGACTATGGCCCCCGAGATGCCCAGCGGATCATTCTGTGCATGGCTCTGTTGGGGGCCTGCCTCGGGTTCCTGCCTCACAATTTCAATCCGGCGACGATTTTCCTCGGAGATGCGGGAAGCCTGCTCCTTGGGTATGTCTCGATTGTCATTATCCTCACGCTCGGCGACAAGGGCGAAACCCCCCTCGTACTGGCCGGACTGGTGATGTATGCCATCCCGATCATCGACACGGTGCTGGCGATTGTGCGGCGAAAACTCGCCGGGAAGAGCGTGTCGGAGGCTGACGATCAGCACCTGCACCACATGCTCAAGCGTGGGCTGGGGGTCAAAGGGGCTGCCCTGACGTTGTACGGTATCGGGGCAGCATTCGCAGCCTTGGGCATCCTGATGAGCCTGTGGCAGGCCCGTGTTATCTATGCCATGGCGCTGGTCGCCGCATCCTATATCGTGGTGACGGCCATCAAGCTGGCACGCCGCCGAGCGTGGGAACTTGAGGAGGCCAAGGTCGAGCCGGCCGCTACGGTCGAGGCACCGGGCTTGCCGCCCGCCCCCTGAACGGGGGCCGCCTGATCCCGTATACTGCCGGCATGGCGGAACGGACTCCGACTCGCGTGGTCGCTCTGATGAATCAGAAGGGCGGCGTTGGGAAAACCACCACCACCGTTAACCTTGCGGCGGCCCTCGCGCTGCACGAACGGCGAGTGCTGTTGATTGACCTTGACCCACAGGCGCATGCGACGCTGCATCTCGGGATCAATCCGCATGAATTGTCAGGCTCGATCTACGACCTGCTTATCGATTCCTCGCTCGATCCCGCCGCGGTGATTCGCGAGATGAAGCCGGGGTTGTGGCTGCTGCGATCTGAAACGGACCTGGCCGCGATCGAAACGGAACTTGCCTCGGCGCCAGACCGGTTCGAGCGCTTGCAACGGGTGCTTCAGCGGCTGGCGGGGCGGTTTGATGTCGTCATGCTCGATTGCCCGCCTTCGCTGGGCGTTCTGACGCTGAACGCCCTGGCGGCAGCGCACGAGGTGCTGATTCCGATGCAGGCGCAGTTTCTTGCGTTGCACGGGGTAGGCAAACTTCTTGAAACAGTGGGACTGGTCACAGAACAGGTCAACCCGAGCCTCCGCGTGACCGGGCTGATTCTCTGCATGTATGACAGCCAGACAACCCACACTCAGGAAGTGGTCAACGATCTCGAACAGTTTCTTGCCGGAGAACACGCCAAGCCGGTCCCTTGGCGAGATGCTCGCGTGCTTCGACCGCCGATCCGCCGAAATATCAAGCTGGCGGAATGCCCGAGTTTCGGCCAAACCATCTTTGAATATGCCCCGAGCGCCCAAGGGGCGCTTGACTACATGGCGTTGGCGGCTTCGCTCATCTCGACATGGCACGATGATGCCGCCCCCGGGCCACAGACGACCGGCGAAGCCTCGCCGGTGATGCATGTCGAGATCCCCCGACAGGAGCCTTCGCGTGCGGCGGTGTAGCCGCCGGCTGCTGATCGGGGCGTTTGTGGTGTATGCGTGCCTGCTGGCCATGCTGACGCATTGGCCCGGAATGGTGGTTGAGGGGCCGGTGCCGCGATCGGATCTGCTCGCGCATATCGGGGCATTCGCCGTTTGGGGGGCGCTGCTGTCGCTTTCAGGGCTTCCCGGCCGGGTAGGCACACGCCGAAACCTGCTCATGACGCTTGGCATAGGCACGGCATATGCCGCACTGGACGAGTGGTCGCAGCAGTTTTTCGGCCGCGTATCGGCTCTGGATGACTTTTTCGCCGACGTGGTCGGCATTGTCTGCGGTGCGATGACGGCGCATGTAGTCGGAAGGGTTCTGAACGCTCGTCCGGAAGGGCGAAAGCCCCGGCCGGGGAGCGACGCCCAATCCACCACCGGCACACCAGAGTGACAGGGTTGCGATGAGGCGTTATGATCCCGCCCGGTCGGGCTTGACGGGCCGGGAAGTTCACGCGGATTGAGAGGAGTTTGGCCTCGTGCTGCTTCTGGGCATCGTGCTGTCGGGCTTTCTTCTCGCCACGGTTGCGCCGTGGTTGCATCGCGTTCTCGGTCGGTTTGCGGGCGTTGTCATTGCGATGCTCCCGCTGGGCATCTGCGTGCTTCTGGGCACGCGGGCTGCCGATATTGCTGCTCCAGGTGGGGCCGTTGTCGAGTCGTTCGAATGGGTGCCTGGGATGGGGGTCTCGCTTGATTTCAGGCTCGACGGCCTGGGATTGCTGATGGCCATGCTCGTCAGCGGCATCGGCGCCGCGATCTTCATCTACGCGGGCGGGTATCTCAAGGGCGAGCGGCAATTGGGCAGGCTGTATGCCTATCTGCTCATGTTCATGGGGTCGATGCTCGGCGTCGTGCTGGCGGACAACCTGTTGCTGCTCTTTGTCTTCTGGGAACTGACGAGCGTCAGTTCGTATCTGCTCATCGGATATGACCACGCAAAGGCCAAATCGCGATCGTCGGCCCTGCAAGCGCTGCTGGTAACCGGCCTCGGCGGACTGGCGATCCTCGCGGCGGCGTTGATGCTCGCCGATGTCGCCGGAACGATGACGATTTCGGAACTTGCCGCGCGGAGTGATGTCATCCATGACAGCCCGTTGAGCCTGCCGATCATGCTGCTGCTAATCTTCGGCGCTTGCACAAAATCAGCCCAGTTTCCGTTCCATTTCTGGCTTCCGAACGCCATGGCCGCGCCGACGCCCGTGAGCGCTTATCTGCACTCATCGACCATGGTCAAGGCGGGGATTTATCTGCTCGCACGGTTCTCGCCCGTCTTCGCCGCCGATGTGCTTTGGGCGCCGCTGTTGACGTGGATCGGTGCTGCAACGATGTTTGTCGGCGCGTGGCTGGCGATTCGTCAGAGCCTGCTCAAACCGCTGCTGGCCTATTCGACCATCAGCGCCCTGGGCGCAATCGTGATGTCGATCGGAGTCGGTTCGACCTACGCCGTTGAAGCGGGGATGGTGTTCCTCCTCAGCCACGCGTTTTACAAGGGCGCGCTGTTCATGGCGGCGGGCGCGATCGACCATGAAACCGGCGAGAAAGATGTCGACAAACTCGGCGGGCTGGGCCGCGCCATGCCTCTGCTCTTCGCCGCGACGGCACTTGCCGGGGCCTCGATGGCGGGCATCCTGCCCTTCCTCGGTTTTACCGCAAAGGAACTGACTTTCAAAGCACTGCTCAAGTCGGCGGCGGCTGGGCCGGAGGGCATCGCGCTGGTTGCGGTGTTCACGATTTCAGCGGCATTCGGCGTTGTGGTCGCCGCACGCATCGGGCTAAGCCCCTTTATCGGGAAAGTTCGCCCAACGCCCGTGAAACCGCACGATCCCCCGCTTGCACTCATGCTCGGACCGGCGCTGCTGGCGGTGCTTGGGCTTGCGGCGGCGATCATTCCCGCAGTACTGGCCATGCCATTGGTGCGACCGGCGGCTTCTGCCATACTCGCGGCCGAGGCGAATCCGGATCTTTCGCTCTGGCACGGCTTTAATCTGGCCCTCGGGTTGAGCGTCACGGCGCTTGTGGTCGGCGCGCTGGTGTATGTGATGCGTCGCGGTGTAGTCGGGGTGACCGAGCCGCTTCAGCGCGTGCTCAATGCGATCGGCCCGGCGAAGATCTACGACTGGGCGCTCAGCGGGGTGATCGCGACGGCGAAATTCCAGACTCGTGCACTCCAATCGGGCTATTTGCGCCAGTATGTCTTCGTCACGATCAGCACGACCGTCATTACCATGGGCATCACGCTGGCGCTTCGCGGGGGGCTTGGCACACTTCCGAAAATGGGCGAGGTCCGGACATACGAGGCGGCCCTCGTGGGCCTGATTCTTGTCGGAGCGGTCTTTACGGGTTTTGCCCGCAATCGACTCGCGGCGATCGCAGGTCTCGGGCTGGTGGGCTACGGCATTGCCATTCTCTTCGTCCTGTTCGGCGCTCCGGATCTTTCGCTGACGCAGATCTGCATCGAGACCCTCACGGTTGTGCTGATGGTCCTCGTGTTCTACATGCTGCCCGACTTCCGCAATATTTCCGCCGGACCGCAGAAAATACGCGACATGATCGTCGCCGGTGCTGTCGGGGCGGTGATGGCTTCGCTCGTCTTGCTGACCGGCGGACTTCGGTCGGGGCGTGATGTTTCTGAGTTTTACGCCGCAAACAGCCTGCCCGAGGCACATGGCCGCAACATCGTCAATGTCATTCTTGTCGACTTCCGGGCGCTGGACACCCTGGGAGAGATCACGGTGCTCATCGTTGCCGCGGCCGGGGTATATGCCCTGATGAAAGTCACGCCCGCCCGACCCAAGCGCGAGCAGGAAGGGGGCGCCCCGTGAACTCAACCATCCTCCAGACCGCAACGCGATACCTTCTCCCGCTGCTTCTTGTGGTTTCGTTGGTCATCATGCTGCAAGGCCACAACAAGCCCGGCGGCGGCTTCATCGGGGCACTCATCGGGGCTGCAGGTTTTGCGCTCCACGGCATGGCGTTCGGTCCGAAGGCGACGCGCACGGCCCTTCGGGTAGACCTCGTCTGGCTGATGGCGGCAGGGCTGGCCATGGCCATCGCCAGCGGCCTCTTCGCCGTGGTCGAAGGCAGCGCTTTTCTCACCGGACAATGGGGCAGCGTGCATGTACCTGGGTTCGGCTCGATCAAGGTCGGCACCCCCCTGCTCTTTGATATCGGCGTCTATTGCGTGGTGCTGGGCGTTGTCATGTCCATCGTCCTTGCCCTTCTGGAGGAGTGACCCTGAACGTCTTGCTCGCCATTCTGGTCGGCGGCCTCTTCGCGATGGGCATCTACCTCATGCTGCGCCGAAGCATCGTCAAGCTCATCATGGGCCTGGCGCTGCTCGGCCACGGGGCCAACCTGCTCATCTTTACTTCGGGTGGGCTGGTGCGCGCCCGCGCACCGCTGATCGAAGAGGGCGAAACGATTCCATCAGCGCCGTTTGCCGACCCTCTGCCCCAGGCGCTGATTCTGACCGCCATTGTCATCAGTTTCGGTGTGCTGGCCTTCATGATGGTGCTCGTCAGCCGGGCGTATCGAGCCGTCGGCACCGACGACACCGATGAATTCACAGGAACAGACCATTGACCCTGCTTCCGGTGCTCCCCATCCTGATCCCCCTCTGCACGGCCTGCCTGGGCATGCTGTTTTATCGCTCGCTTCGCTTGCAGCAGTGGGTCAGCCTTTTCGGCGCCGGGGCGTTGCTGGTTGTTTCCATCCTGCTCTTGGTTATTGTTCATCGCGACGGCATGATTGCCGTGCACTCGGGGTCATGGGCCGCGCCTTTCGGCATCACCCTCGTCGCCGACCTCTTCGGGGCGATCATGGTGCTGCTCGGGGCGATCACCGCCGCCGCGGTCGTCGTCTACTCGATCGCCAGCGTCGATTCCATACGCAAGCAATACCTCTATCACCCGCTGGTCCACGTGCTCATGGCCGGGGTCTGCGGGGCGTTTCTCACCGGCGACATCTTCAATTTGTACGTCTGCTTCGAGGTGCTGCTGCTAAGTTCATTCGTGCTGCTGGCGCTCGGCAGCGAGCGCGGACAGCTTGAGGGCGCGATCAAGTATGTCACGCTCAACCTCTTTTCCTCGGCGGTCTTTCTCTCGGCCGTAGGCATTCTGTACGGCGCGGTCGGCACGCTCAACATGGCCGACCTGTCGCTGAAGGTGGCCCAGGCGGCCCAGGAAGGGCGCGACGGCCCGCTCACGGTCGTGGCGATGATGTTCATGATCGCCTTCGGCATCAAATCCGCGGTCTTCCCGCTCTTCTTCTGGTTGCCCGCCAGTTACCACACACCTCCTTTCGCCGTTTCGGCCCTCTTCGCGGGGCTGCTCACCAAGGTCGGCGTATACGCCATGATCCGCGTCTTTACGTTGATCTTCACCCACGATGTCGGTTTCACCCACTCCATTCTGCTCTGGGTAGCCGCACTGACCATGATCACCGGCGTGCTCGGGGCGGCCTCACAGGGCGAGTTCCGCCGAATCCTGAGCTTCCACATCGTCAGCCAGATCGGGTACATGATCCTGGGCCTTGCGCTCTTCACGCCGCTGGCCATTGCCGGCTCGATCTTCTACATCATGCATCACATCATCGTCAAGGCCAATCTCTTCCTTGTCGCCGGCGTCGCGCATCTCATCCGCGGCACATCCGACCTTGGCCGCCCCGGGATCGTGGGCGTCTACGCCTCAGCGCCGATTGTCGCCTTGCTTTTCATGATTCCCGCGATGTCGCTCGCCGGCGTTCCCCCGCTCTCGGGGTTCTGGGCCAAGTTGATTCTGCTTCGTGCGGCGGTTGATGAACGCGCGTTCCTCTACGTGGCGATCGCGCTGCTCGTCGGCATCATGACGCTCTTCTCCATGACCAAAATCTGGGCGGAAGCCTTCTGGAAATCCCCTGGAGAGTCCGCCGACAACGAGAACAGCCACGATGATGCCCCTCCCGCGAAGCCTCCTCGCACACCCTTCACGATGCTCGCCCCGATCGCCGCAATGGCCCTGCTTACCGTGCTGATCGGTCTGGGCGCTCAGCCCGTCTTCGAACTGGCCCAACGCGTTACCGATGATCTTCTCACACCCTCGCGTTACATTCACACCGTCCTCGGCAGCCCCGATGCTGCGCCGAGCGGAGATGCCCCGTGAGACTGCTCGTCTGGAACATCGTGCTCGCGCTGCTTTGGGCGGCAATGACGGAAACGTTCTCCGCGCCCAACCTTGTCGTCGGCTACGGCGTCGGGTTCGTCGTGCTGCTCATGCTCCGGTCAGTCCTTCAAGAGCGGAAATACTTCAAAGACGTCGGCGACGTCATCGGGCTGCTGATCTATTTCGTCGTCGAGCTATTTCTCGCAAACCTCCGCATGGCCTACTACACCGTCATGCCCCTCAACCGCATGCGACCCGGCGTCATCGCCGTACCGCTCGAACGCATGAATGAAACCGAGTTGACCATCCTCTCCAATCTCATCACCCTCACTCCCGGCACGCTCAGCATCGACATCGGTGAAGACGATGAAACCGGCAAACAGGTGCTGTATGTGCATGTCATGTGGTATGTTGACCCCGATACCGTTCGCCGCGATATCAAGAAAGGCTTCGAAGCCCGCGTGTTGAGCGCTTTACGATGATCGATCTCTCCTCCACCCCCATGCTTGCAGCCGCCCAGCTCGCATCGGCGACGCTCGGGCCTGTACTTGCGTTCGCGGTGCCCGTGGCTCTCGGCGGGCTTGGCTTAGCCATTGCCCTCGCATCGTGGCGACTGCTTCGAGGTCCGAGTCTTCCTGATCGTGTCGTCGCGCTCGACCTCATCGGCACGATCGCCGTCGGCGCCATCGCCGTCTATGCCATTCTCGAAGACGAACCGATCTACCTCATCGTCTCGGTTGTTGTGGCATTGCTCATGTTCATCGGCACGGTCGCCTTTGCATACTACATGCAGAAGGGCGGGGGGCAGAAATGAGCGTTGTCGTCGCGGCGTTGCTTTTCATCGGCATGTTTTTCGGCGTCCTTGGCGCGGTCGGTGTCGTGCGCATGCCCGATCTCTTCACCCGCCTCCAGGCATCCACCAAGGCCGGGACGCTCGGTGTCGGGTTTCTGATGGTCGCCGCAGCCATCCACTTCGCCGACATGGGTTCGGCCGTCAAAGCGAGCCTCGTGGTGGCCTTCCTTTTCCTCACTGCTCCCGTCGCTGCACACGTCATCGCCCGTGCGGCATACATCGTGCGCATTCCTCTCTGGGAGCGCACTGCGGTGGACGAACTGGGCCTCGACCAACCCCCTCGGGAAGACGGTTCGGCGCCCCCTCCCCCCCCTGAGAACCCCTCAGGGGAAACCACCCCAAGCTGACCCTCGCACATGCTGATAATCCCTGTCGAACCTCTCCCCCGAACGGGCGGCGGCACGGTATAGTCCTCCGCCGATGCCGCAGCCAAGCCTCCCCCGGCATCATCCCCCTCGGAAGGACTACCGATAGCGAACGGTCTCGCTGCACGGGCAGGTCCGAGGAGGAGCGACGTATATGGCCCACGATTCCTCACACGGTTTCCACGGTCCTCGATGCTGGGTCATATCGCTTCTGGTCGGTGTCATCCTGGGCCTTGTCGTCGCCGCGATCGCTCCTGCCCGCTATACCGATCATCACACTGCACAGGCGCCCGAGGCTTCGCTGGCATCTCGTGATGCCCATGCCCAAGGCACCCCCCTGCCCCCGGGCGAAGCGCTCGCCAACGGGCACGAAACCTTCGACCCGCTCGACCCGGCCCCGACGCGGCTTCCCGCCGGGGCGATACCTCAGGCTGCGTATGCCGCTGCTGACCATTCAGCCGACGACCACCATGATGAGCACGGCCCCACCCCTGTTATCCCGCTGTGGCTGGTGGTGCCGTTCGCCGTGATGCTGATCTCGATCGCCTTGATGCCCTTCATCAATATGCGCATCTGGCATCATCACTTTCCCGATTTCGCGTTTTTCCTGGGCGGCGGCATCCTGGCCTACTACCTCAGCGCCTTCAACCTGCCTTACGCCCACGGCTTGAGTTATGGCCAGTATCAGATGTCGCACATCGCTCTGGAGTACTACGCATTCATCGCGCTGGTCGGCGGGCTGTATGTCGCTTCAGGAGGCATCCTGGTCGATATCCGCGGCCGCGGCCGTCCGGCTCTGAACACAGCGATCTTGGGTATCGGCGCGGTGATGGCCAACATCGTCGGCACAACCGGAGCCAGCGTTCTGCTGATTCGCCCTTTCATGCGCATCAACAAGGGGCGGCTCAAGCCCATCCATGTCGTCTTCTTCATTTTCATCGTCAGTAACTGCGGCGGTGGGCTGACCCTCATCGGCGACCCCCCGCTATACCTCGGCTTCCTCAAGGGTGTTCCCGCAGAGTGGACGATCTTCAATCTGTTCAACCAATGGTTGACGGTCAACGCCATGCTGCTGGGTATTTTCTATGTGATCGATACACGCATTCCCGTTGCCTCGCTCGATCTCGATCACGTCGGCCCGACTCGCGTCCGCGTTCGCGGAGCATCAGGCCTGATCGCGCTTCCCCTGATCGTCGCGGGCGTCTTCATCGATCCGATGCTCCGCGGCACCGCCCTCGAAGGCAAGCCCGTCGGCGCGACCTTCCAGATCGCCGTCGCCATGCTCGCGTATGCCATGGCCGACCGCAGCATTCTGCGCCTCAACGAGTTCACGTTCTTCCCGGTAAAAGAGGTCGGCCTGCTCTTCGTAGGCATCTTTGTCACCATGGCGCCGGCGCTGGCCTATCTCTCCGAACACGGCGCCGAACTCGGCATCGATTCGGCCAGCAAATATTTCTTCGCCACCGGTCTGCTTTCGGGCTTCCTCGACAACGCACCCACCTACCTCAATTTCCTCCAGGTCGCCTTCGCCGCCGAAGGGCTGGAACTCAAACCTGCACAGATGCACACCTTCCTCGGCTCTGTGCGCGGCACGCACGCCCTCGCCGCGATATCCACAGGCGCGGTTTTCTTCGGCGCGATGACCTACATCGGCAACGGCCCGAACTTCATGGTCAAGTCCATCGCCGAGGCCGGCGGTCTGAAGATGCCCTCGTTCTTCGGGTATATCAAGTACGCTCTGGTCTTCCTGCTCCCTGTGCTGGTGATCGTCTGGGCAACCTCAATCCTCTGACCAGGCCCTGAGAACCCCCAGGGATGCAGCCGATATCGGGTGCGCGCCGATACTGTGTGCACCTTGTCTCAGACTCCCCCACCACCTTCGATCGCGGCCGAAGGATCACCAGGTGACGAACGCTCGATCGCCCGAGACGTTCGCACCGTCTCCATGCTCACGCTCATTTCGCGGTTCGGCGGGCTTGCCCGCGATGTCTGCACCGTTCGCGTCTTCGGTGACACCGCCGTCGGGTCGGCATTCGCCGCGGCATTTCTCATCCCCAATCTCTTTCGCCGCCTTTTCGGAGAAGGCGCCCTGGCCGCCGCCTTCCTGCCCGAATATGCCCGGGCTGATCGTTCTGATCCCGAACTCCGCGATCGGCTGGCGTCACTCACGATTCTGCTTCTTGCCCTCATCACGGTCATCCTGACGTTGATCGGCGAACTCGTCTTGCTGTTCATCGTCCTCGCCGCCCCGGATGATCCCGAGCGGGTTCGATCATTCCGGCTGATGATGGTCATGCTCCCGTTCATGCCCCTGGTCTGCACCGCGGCGATTCTCGGCGCGATGCTCCAGGTTCACGGGCGATTCGTGCCTGCCGCAGGCGCTCCGATTCTGCTCAATGTGATGATGATCCTGGGGGCAACGCTTCATTTCGTCGGACCACGCTTCGACGCGGTGACTTCCGCCTACATCATCGGAAGCATGGCCGTCGCTTCCGGCGTCCTCCAGATCGCCTGGTGCCTCTGGGCCTTGCGTCGACATATGCGCTGGAGGCGAGATTTTGGTCCCGCTCGTCCGGTTGCTCGCTCCATGCTCCGAAAATTCCTACCAGTAGTTATCGGACTCGGCACCATCCAGCTCAACGCCCTCTTCGATACGCTCATTGCGATGTGGCCCACGTGGATCGGGCCCACCATCCTGGGGCACCCATACCCGCTCGATGAGGCCTCCAATGCCATCCTCAGCTACACCCAAAGGCTCTACCAATTCCCACTCGGAGTATTCGGCATCGCTGTCGCCACCGCGGCCTTTCCCGCCCTCGCAGCCGCGGGGGCCGATATTGCTCGTGTGGTGCGAACGTTGCGGGAGGCGATTCGCCTGAGTCTTTTCATCGGGCTTCCGGCATCCGTCGGCCTCGTCCTCGTGCGCTACGACTTGACATATGTCATGTTCGGTGGCGGCGGGGCCTTCAGCGACGCCGGGGTCGATCGAGCATCGGCGGTGCTCTTGGGGTATGCCCTGGGTGTCTGGGCCTATGGGGTCAACCACGTTCTCGTGCGCGTCTTTTACGCCCGGGGAGACACCACCACCCCGATGAAAATCGCCCTGTGGGCCGTGGGCTTGAATCTGGTGGGCAACCTGATCCTGATCTGGCCGCTCGGCGAGGCCGGGCTTGCCTGGTCGACGGCACTGTCTCAGTTTGTACAGACCCTTCTCCTCGCGAGGATTTTGCGAGCACGCCTTGGAACCGCGCTCCTGCTCTCTGACGATGTGCGTGCGATCACCCGCATCGGGCTTGCGGCCCTGGGGATGTTCATGGTTGTGCAGGGGCTGTTGCTGGTTCTACCTGCCGAAGCGCTCTGGTCTCGGGCGTTCTGGCGACTTGCGCTCGCGACATCACTCGGCGGAGCAGCGTATCTCCTGCTCGCTTCGCTTCTCGGGCTGCCCGAACGACGAGCCGTCCTCCGTCGCCTCGGCCGATGAACTCATGCGGACGGCAAGACGACCGAAGCCGAGATCGGGTACGCTACGCCCCGCATGGCTGAGTCTCCAGGCCCGGAACAGAAACCGCCGACCTCGTGGCGCGACCTGCACCTCTGGCAGATCCAGCCGATACGTGATGTACTTGTCGTGCTTGCGATCGTTCTGCTCCTGCGCCTGGGCTACATGCTCAGCCTGGTGACCGTACCGATTCTTCTGGCCATTCTCTTTGCGTATCTCTTCGAACCGATCATCCTTCGCCTGACACGCATTCGACGCATCAACCGCTCGATCGCGGCTGGAGGAATTATCGTCGCCGCGGCGGCGTTGATCGTGGTCCCGGTTGCGATCGGGATCGGGTTTGCCGTGGTTCAAGGGGTCTCGTACGCCCAGTCGCTGGCGAAGAATGTTGATCTCGTCATCAAGTCATCCGAAGAGCCTGAAAACGAGGAACTGCGCCAGCGTCTCCCCAACGATTCATGGATCTGGGTGCGCGATCAGGTCGCCGAATGGCGACTGCGCGAACAGGAAGCGGAACGCCAGCGCGAAGAAGAACTCAAGCGTCGCGCGTCGCGTCGTGCCGAAGAAGAACGCCGTGAACCCGCGCCTTCCGACGATTCTCCTTCCCCACCCCCGACTACCGACGACGAGCCGGCCGACCCAACTGCACGTGCCGACCAACTCAGCCCGCTCGCGATTTTTCGAAGTGACAGCACCCTGGCCGGTTTTTCCGACATGGTGCTTCGTTGGTTGCGCGACAACGCCGAGGCGATCAGTGCCGACGCAGCCAAAACCGGCGCTACCGCTTTCAGCGCTGCGCTCAACGGTGTCATTTCGATCGGCAAGCTCCTGTTCATGGGTTTCCTCACCGCGTTTTTCTTCTTCTTCTTCAGCACCGGCTGGGGAAGCGTGCGTCAGTTCTGGCGCAATCTCATCCCTGAAAAACGCCGCGAACGCACGCTTGTCCTGATCGGCATGATGGATCGCGTCGTCAGCGGCTTCGTCCGCGGACGACTCACCATCGCCGCGATTCAAACCGTGTTCTTCATCGTCGGCTACTGGCTTGTGGGGGTGCCCGTGCCGCTGATCCTCGGCCCGGTCGTCGGGCTGCTGTCGATCGTGCCGTACGTCGGGCTTCTTGGAATTCCCATCACCGTGATCGCGATGTTCCTCGATCCTCAGCCGCTCTTCCTCTGGCAAGAGGCCTGGTGGTGGGCGGTCGTCGGACCGATCGTCGTCTATCAACTCGGGCAGTTCATGGATGACTACGTGCTCACGCCTCTCATCCAGGGCAAGAGCACCGACATGGATGCCCCCGCCATCCTCTTCGCCTCGATCTCCGGCGGCATTCTCGCCGGGGTCTATGGCCTGCTCCTGGCGATCCCTGTCGCCGCCTGCGTCAAGATCCTCCTTCGTGAAGTGGTCTGGCCACGTTTCCACGAATGGACCCAAGGTCGCACGAGCGATCCACTCCCCCTCGGGCGCATACCCAAGGCCGATCCTCCGCCGCCCCACAATCCTGATATCTGACGCTCATGGCGTGTGCATCTCACGCTTGACGTGACATTCATCAATCGCCTCGTTCACCCACCATCTGCGTTCTCATGCCCGAGAGCGACCGCCGAGAACACCACCCGCAAACGCACGCGCTGCCTCCGCCACGGCCGGGGCACGCGCGACCCCCGTGCCTCCACCTTGAGCCTGCTCGGGCTTACCGCCGCCTTTGCCACCGCACGCCTCGCACGCGGCACGCACCCAGTCTCCCGCCTTCAGGCCCTGCGCGACAAGCTCCGTCGGCACATATGCAAGCACCGCCACCTTGTCGGCTTCTTCGTCCGTGCTGATGAGCATCACCGCCGCGCCTGCGCACGCCTTGCCGATCACGTTCGCCGCCTGCTGCATCGCCTGGCGATCATCCCCCAGCGGCAGAACCGCCACGACAAACCGCTCACCCGTGCGTGCGGCTGATTCGGCAATCGACCGAGCCTGCTCGACCGCCGCTGCCGCCCTCCCCCGCGCCGCCGCCTTCGCCGCGGCTTTCACCCGCTCGTGCAGTTCGGCCAACCTTCCTCGGAGTTCGTGCCGCCGAACAAGCGGCAAGGTCAACGTCTCGAGCTGGGCGGCAAGGTCTGCCACCGCCGGAGGCAATTCCTCATCGCGCAAACGTGCTACTTCACCGATCTGCTCGCCGAAACGGTCAGCCGCGTCGATGGCTGCAAGCGCAGGCACACCCGTCACGGCTTCCACGCGTCGAACACCCTTGGCGATGCCCGTTTCGCTCAGGAGCGCGAAGGCTCCGAGTTCCGAAGTCGTCTGCACATGCGTTCCGCCGCAGAACTCGATCGATACCGCCTGCCACGCCTCGTTGTCCGGCCGAGCCACAAGATCGGGAATATCCACCCCGATTGAAACCATCCGCACCGGGTCAGGATACTTCTCACCAAAAACCGCCCGCAACCCGCGCACTTTTTGCGCCAGCGCCAGCGGAACCGTGTCGGCAAACACCGGGAGATCGCGCGCAATCTGCTCGCGCACCGCCTGCTCGATCAGCGGCAGCCTGTCATCGGCCACCGGCCCTGGGTTAGCAAAGTCAAACCTCAGCCGATCGGCCGCGACCAGCGATCCTTTCTGATCGACATGTTCACCCAGGTGCTCGCGCAGCGCCCAGTTCAGAAGGTGCGTCGCCGTGTGATTCGAAGCCACCCCCGCCCGGTGTCCGCGATCAAGATGCAGTTGCACGCGGGCATCAAGCAGTATCTCCCCGTCCGTCACGCGCCCGATGTGCAGAACATACCCCCCGAAGGCGTGCACTTCCTCCACGCGAAACTCTCCCCCCACACTCGACCGCCGGCTCAGGGGGGCCTGTGCATCCGGCGCGGCGTGCATGCGCCCCACATCGGCCGTCTGCCCCCCCGCTTCGGCATAAAAGCAGGTGCGATCGAGCACCAGCCCAACCCGATCGTGCACCCCGGTGAGCACCGTCGCCTTCGTGTCAAAGTCCGTCCCATTCCAGATGGCGCGCACACGCGCGATCATGTCGCGCGGGGTGTACTTCGCGGAATCATCCGTCGGCTCGATCCCCTGGGCACGAAGATGGGCAACGGCCTCGCCATCGAGGATCAGGCGGGTGTGCTCATCGGCCTTCCCGCCGGAGCGGGAGCGCTCGCGCTGTTCTTCCATGAGGCGGTTGAAGCCTTCGACATCGACCTTGAGCCCGCGCTCCTCGGCCATGAGGACGGTGAGGTCGAGGGGGAATCCGTAGGTGTCGTAGAGCTGGAAGGCGTCGGCAGCGGAGATGACCGCGACCTGAGCCATCGCGATATCTTCTGCTTCTAAGGCAGCCATCTCGGATGCCGTTACTTCATGCGCGGGAGAGTTCTTGCCCACAAACGGAGCCATGGGGGCAGGGGGAACACGCTGCAACTTGTCGTCCTCAGCTCGCATTCGCGCAAGCTCAAACAACTGGATCCCCCGATCCAACGTCCTCCCGAAACTCTCCTCTTCCTCGCGGATCATCTCCTGCACGCGGCCCGGATTCTTCTTCAACTCCGGGAATGCCGCGCCCATGGTCTCGACAACGACCGGCACAAGCTCGGCGAAAAATCCACTCGGTGCGTGCAACATCTGTCTTCCGAACCGCACCGCTCGCCGCAGAATCCGCCGCAGCACATACCCCCGCCCCTCGTTGCTCGGCGTCGCCCCATCGGTGATGGCGAAAGTCAGCGTCCGCAGGTGGTCGGCAATCACGCGGTACGCCGTATCAACCAGGCCCTCGTCTTCGCTGCCGAGTTTGCCCTGATACGGCCGTGCTCCCGTCGCCTTCTGGATCTCCTTGAAGTACGGTGCAAACACGTCCGTGTCGTAATTGCTCCGCTTGTTCTGCAGCACGCTCACCAGTCGCTCAAAGCCCATGCCGGTATCGACGTGTCGAGCCGGCAACGGCTTCAGCCCTCCATCCGCCTCGCGGTTGAACTGAATAAAAACGTTGTTCCAGATCTCCAGCACATCCGGGTCGCCGCTGTTCACCATCGCCGCGGCGTTCCTGCCCCCGATGCGGTCGTAGTGAATCTCGCTGCACGGCCCGCAGGGGCCGGTGTCGCCCATCTCCCAGAAGTTATCCTTCATGTTCCCCGGAAGCACATGATCGGCGGGCAGATAGCGAAGCCACAGATCCCGCGTTTCATGATCCGGTGCAAGCCCCGCTGCTGCGTTCCCCTCAAAATACGTCGCATACAGCCGCGAGGGATCGATCTTCAATACCTCCGTCAGAAGTTCAAAACTCCACGCGATCGCCTCGTCTTTGAAATAGTCCCCGAACGACCAGTTCCCCAGCATCTCGAAAAATGTATGGTGATACGTGTCACGCCCGACATCCTCAAGGTCGTTGTGCTTCCCCCCGGCCCGGATGCACTTCTGGCTGTTCGCTGCCCGCTTCAATCGCCCGAACTCGCTCGCCGGATCGGCCTGCCCCAGGAAAATCGGCTTGAACTGGTTCATCCCCGCGTTGGTGAACAACAACGTCGGATCGTCCACCGGAACGCACGGCGAACTGGGCACAAACGCATGCCCCTTCTTCAGGCAGAAAAAATCCAGGAACGTCTGGCGGATCTGGCGGGCGGAAAGCGTCATGCGGCGGACCTTCTCTCCTAGAGGCGTGGCGACCAGGCAATGGCCGGGATGGTATGCGCCCCTCCGGAACGCACTGCCCATTGCCCCAACCGGGCCATTCCCGTCCTTCCCGCCTACACGACTGAAGTCGGCTTTTGACTCCCTCCGATATCATCCGCAATGCGCCACTACGACCTTTGCGTCATCGGTTCCGGCCCGGCCGGCCAGAAAGCCGCCATCCAGGCCGCCAAACTCGGCAAGAAGGTCGCCATCATCGAAGCCAAGGAAGTCGTCGGCGGTGCCGCCGTCAACACCGGCACCATCCCAAGCAAAGCGCTTCGTGAGGCCATCCTCGGCCTTGCCGGCACCCGCACCGCCATGCCCACGGGGGCCGACTTCACCGCCGCCGCTCGCCGCGCAACACTTGCCAACCTCTGGGCATGCTGCCAGCCCGTCATAATGGCCGAGATCGACATGGTCAACGGCCACATGCACTCGAACGGCGTAGACATGATCGGCGGCGTCGCGCAGTTCAGAGATGAACGCACGCTCGACATCCGCGGCGTGCATTCCTCAACCGCCGTCACCGCCGATTACTTCGTCATCGCCGTAGGCTCACGCCCCGCTCGTCCAAGCTCCATTCCGTTCGACGATCGCGACATCATCACCAGCGATGAGTTCATTCACCTCACCAACCTGCCGCGTTCCGTCATCGTCGTCGGCGGCGGCGTCATCGGCACCGAATATGCCAGCATGCTCGCTGCGCTCGGCGTCAAGGTCACCATCATCGAAGGCCGCAACCGCTTGCTCGATTTCGTCGATGCCGAAATCACCGAGGCCCTCCAATATCACCTGCGACGGCTCGGCGTCACGCTCCGCCTCGGCGAAAAAGTCGTCCGAATCAGCCGCGCCCCCGCTCCGCCCGGGGCAATGGCCGAAAACGACATGCTTGCCGAAGCCTATCTTGAAAGCGGCAAATGCCTTCGCGCCGATTGCCTGCTCTTCTGCGTCGGGCGTCAGGGCGCAACCGAGCAACTCAACCTGCCCGCAGCCGGCCTCAGTGCCGATGATCGAGGCCGAATCCAGGTCAACGACCGATACCAGACCGCTGTTCCGCATATCTACGCATGCGGCGACGTCATCGGCTTCCCCGCCCTGGCAAGCACCAGCATGGAGCAAGGACGCCTCGCAGCGCTGCACATGTTCGGCAAGCCCGGTGAAACCGTCCCTGAACTTCTGCCCTACGGCATTTATTCGATCCCTGAAATCTCCATGGTCGGCTGGACCGAGGAAAAACTGACCGCCTCGGGCATCCCCTACGAAGCAGGAATCGCGCAGTACAAAGAAATCGCACGCGGTCAACTGCTTCGCGATGACATCGGCATGCTGAAACTCCTGATCCATCAGGAGACACGCCACATCCTCGGCGCCCACGCCATCGGCACCGGCGCAACGGAACTGATACACATCGGCCAGTGCGCTATCGCTTTCAAGGCCACGGTCGACTATTTCGTCAACGCCGTCTTCAACTACCCGACGTTGGCCGAATGCTACAAGGTCGCCGCGTTCAACGGCCTGAACAAACTCATGGGCATCTGATCGCGCTCACACCTCGTCCGTGCCCTTCACGCCTTCACCGCCAGCTTCCTGACCATCCGCAGTGGCGTCTGCTCCACGCACCGCGCGAATCGCAAGAAACATCGGAATCTCACGACGCGCACGATTCTCCTCCGCCGCACGCGGTCCGGGCTGGCTCTTGCGAACACTCGCCCACTCTTCCATCGCATCGACGACAAACCCAGCCTTCGCCAGACCGCGAACATACACCCCGACCGGGCGGTGATAGGTCGTCGTCGTCACGCTCTCGGCGCCGTGCGCTGCCGCGCCAGGGTTCATCACGATCTGGCTCGAACCCGTCGAGAGATACGCATCCACCCGGCGATATTGCCTCACGCCCTCCGCGGTCGTCTCCCACCCCCACGAAGTCTGCCTCGGCGAACGAAACGCCGGGTGCAGCATCACGAGCACGAACCGCCCTCCCGGCTTCAGACATTGCGCAACACCATGAAACACCGCCGAAACCGGATCAATGTTCATGATCGCAAGCACGCACGCCGCCATGTCGAAACGGCCCAGGACCGATGGATCAAGCCTCCTCGCATCCCCAGTCTCATACCGGCACCCCGCGGGAGCCTGCCGAATCGCCCGATCAATCAAGCTCGTCGAAGCATCAACCCCGACCGCCTCCATGCACATCCGCACCGCCTCGCGGCACAAGAGCCCCTCGCCGCACGCGACATCCAGCAACCGTTCACCCGAGGCGGGTTCCAGCAATCGCAGCACGCCCGGCAGAATGACTTGCTGATGGTGATCGCTCGCGCCCGACCCCACCAACGACCCGTACCACTCGGCCACATGTTCCCACGAGTCATCCGCCGTTGATGCTGCCGAAGCGGCGTCACCTTCCTTGACCAGCGTGCGAAACAGCGGCGGCGGTGGACTGACCAGCCGAAGCATCGCCCCCGTCGAAGGATGTTTCACCGAAACTTCACTGACATGCAGCATCAGCCGGTCACGCGCGGATGAAGAAGCACCCCCACCTGCCATCCACGCCGCGCCCTCAGAGACATCACCGAGAATCGGCGTGCCGATGGAACGCATGTGCTGCACCGCCTGACCCGGCCGGTCTGTCTCCAACTCCAAGCGCACAAGGCTCTTCCCAGCCGAAGAACCCAGCACCCGAAACCGCGTCACCGCAGGCTGCGTTCCACCCGCACGCCTGCTCGCTCGTGTCCCGGGACGAACCAATGCCGGCTCGATGACCGGACTGCTGATC
The DNA here is from genome assembly GCA_019636695.1 of Phycisphaeraceae bacterium. GTDB lineage: Bacteria > Planctomycetota > Phycisphaerae > Phycisphaerales > UBA1924 > JADLCM01. Next base: position 836,979 of record JAHBXD010000001.1, on the reverse strand, counting down.
AATCCCTCGATACTCCCCGAGGCACCCACTTTGCCCCGGGGAATCCCCTTGACAACGGCGTACAACACTGGATGAACCGCGCCCTCGCGAAATTGCTCTCGCAGTCCGGCGGCGGCAGCCGGGGTCTTCGCCACCACAACTACGCCTGACGCCGCTGGTTCAATCCAGTTCACCGCCCGAGGCCGAGGCGAGGATCCGCCCGCTTCCTTCGCTGCTGCCGCGGCAACATCGACCAACGTCGAGAAACGAGGGTTGACCTTTTCTCCTGGACCAAGCGCGACGGTCATCCCCGCGGGTTTGTCAAGAACCCAAATGTGGTCATCCTCGTGCAGAATCCAAATTCCCTTCACCCAGGGTTTGCCCGGGCGCGTGCTCTTGGTGGTTCCCGAGTCAGCGACATGGCGAGCAGACAAGGGTTTTCCTTGGGTCGATATTGTTTTTGTCAAGTTCGGCTTGACAGAGGTTTTTGTATGGTTTATATTTGGTTTCTTCCGTACGTCAACGACCTTGTTGGAAGGACTTCCCTTGCCGGCAATCACCGAACTCGATCCCGGACGACTCGTCCGCACGGGCTTTCCGACATTCCGATTCCGACGATCAGGTCCGTTGGGCACGGCTGGCCTCCTCAATGATGGCGAGCAGCCAGCCCGCGAATTCGTCCTTGGAAATGCACCCCGGTGTCGAACGCCCCTTGGCAAACACCGTTCCCGGAAGGCCGACGACCGTCGCTTCGATTGTCGGGGCGTCCATCGTCTCCAGGGGATTGGCGACAACCATGTCGATTTTCTTACGCTCAAGTTTGCTTCTGGCAGAGGCCAGCATCTCATCCCGGGGTTCAAGCGCAAAACCCACCAGCAACTGCCCGGAACGTCGATTCGTGGCTACTCCAGCCAGCAGATCGGGTGTGCTTTCGAGTTCCAAAATCATCCCCCCGGCCGTCCGACGCCGCTTGCCCGAGAGGTCTTCTGGGTTTACCCGAGGGCGATAGTCGGCCACCGCCGCCGCCATGACGACCACATCAGCCCAGGGGGCGTGCTCAGCCAGCAGGCTTTGCAGGTCGGCACAGGTTCGGAACCGGAGGGTGCGCACCCGCGAATCGCTAGGCGCTGCCGGAGATGGCCCGAGCAGCAGCAGCACGTCGTACCCGGCGACAACGGCACGATCGGCAAGCGCAGCGCCGAGGCGCCCCGACGACCGATTGCCGATGAACCGGACGGCATCGATAGGCTCGTGCGTCGGACCGGCGGTGATCAGCAACCGTCGTGTGCCGGCGGGAGGGGGTGGTGGTGGCATAAGGCAAGCATGTCCGTGTGTGTGGGGTCAGGTTCGATGGTATGTCCACGGGTGTCCCGGGCGATCGCGGCCGGTTCAGGCGGGAGAAACCCGAATTGCGTCTTCGTGTTAGGCTTGCAAAGGAATTCGCGGTCAACCCCCTCCGGTGTGGGTGAACACCGCACAGTCTCGCTCGACAGACACGCAAGGGCATCGGTTCTACGATGGCGATCCCGGCGGCATCGGCCCCGGCATCAACTCATGACGAGAGGTCGTTTGCGGCATGGCACGATCGCGTAAGAAGCTGGGAGATATTCTGGTCGGCTGGGGCACGATCAGTCAGCAGCAGGCGGACCAGGCAGCCAAGGCGGCGCAGGCTTCCGGCAAACGACTCGGCGAAACCCTCGTCGAGATGAACTTCTGCAAGGAAGAGCAGGTCGCCAAAGCCCTGGCCAACCAGTTCGGGATGGAGTTTGTCGATCTTGCCGCGGCGGGTGTCTCGAGCAAGATCGACATGAAGCTCATTGCACCCGAGCTGATCAAGAAGCACCATGTGCTGCCTCTTGCCAAGGTCGGCGGCAAGCTTCAACTGATCGTCCACGATCCGATGGATCTTGAGACGCTCGACATGCTGCGCTTCCGCTACGGCGTTGAAATTGACCCGCGGCTCGCCGCCAAGGGCCAGATCATGGCCTTTATTGAAGGGACGCTTCAGAGCGCCCCGAAGTTGGTCGGCGCCGGCGAAAGCCTGGTGACCAATTCGATCGACCGGACGATTGACCGATCGGTTGACCGGTCGATGGATCGCTCGATCGATGTCTCGCGAGAAGACGCGCCGGTCGTGAAACTCGTCAACCGCATTCTGTACGAAGCCGTCAACATGCGGGCCAGCGACATTCACGTCGAGCCGATGGTCGATCGCGTGCGCCTGCGTTATCGCATCGACGGCGTCTGCATCGAGCGAGACAATCTTCCCAAGCGCATGCAGAACGCTGTGCTCAGCCGTTTCAAGCTGATGGCGGGCGTGAACATCGCCGAGAAGCGCGTGCCGCAGGACGGGCGCATCAAGTTCCCCGTGGATGACAAGCAGATCGACTTCCGCGTTTCGGCCTGCCCGGCGTATCACGGCGAGAGCGTGGTGCTTCGTATTCTGCGTCCTGAGTCGGCACGAATCGGCTTGGCCAATCTCGGGTTTGAGGGCGAGAATCTCGCGCTCTTCAACAAGATCATTCGTCGCCCCAACGGCATCTTTCTCGTGACCGGCCCCACGGGTTCGGGCAAAACGACCACGCTGTATTCCGCGCTCGACGTGCTGAATCGACCGGATAAGAAGATCATCACCGCCGAAGACCCGGTGGAATACAACTTCGAAGGAATCAATCAGTGCCAGGTGAAGGACGGCATCGGCCTGACCTTTCCTGCGATTCTGAGGTCGATGCTTCGCCAAGCTCCCAACATCATTCTCGTGGGTGAAATTCGAGATCGTGAAGTCGGTGAAATCGCCATTCAGGCCGCGCTGACGGGTCACCTGGTTTTCAGCACGCTTCACACCAACGACGCCCCGAGCGCCGTGACCCGCCTCATCGACATGGGCATCAAGCCCTTCCTGGTCGCCAGTTCGATTCAGGCCGTCATGGCTCAGCGGCTGGTCCGCATTCTCTGCCCCAACTGCAAGGTTCATGATCCCGAGCCGGACCCGAAGCACATGTTCCTCGTCGGCCTGACGGACGAACATCGCCCCAAGATCATGAAGGGCGCCGGCTGCCCGCAGTGCGTCAACACCGGCTATCGAGGCCGCAAAGCCATCTTTGAAATGATGCAGATGAACAGCCAGATCCGCGACCTGGCGTTCCACAAAGCCCAGGTAGCGGATATCCGTAAAGCCGCGCTCGCGAGCGGCATGCGCCCGCTCGTCGAAGACGGCCGAGTCAAGATTCTCGCCGGCCACACGACCCCGTCTGAAGTCGCCAAGCACGCCCAGATTGAAGAGTGAACAACCCGCATCCGCCCCGACACTCCACGGGCGGCGGATCTTTCGGAGCCTGACGCATGTCCACCATGCAGATTGACCGCCTTCTCGACACCGTCGTCAAGACCGGCGCAAGCGACCTTCACCTGACCGTCGGACGCCCACCGACCATCCGACTGCACGGGCGTCTGCGGAATCTGCAGACCAAGGTTCTCGACTCCGACGACATGGTCGGCCTGATGAAATCGATCACGCCTGAACGCAATCAGCAGGAATTGCAGGAGGAAGGCGGTACGGACTTCGGTTTCGCCTACGGCGACGCCGCCCGATTCCGCGTGTCGGTCTTCCGCCAGCGCAGCGACCTGGCCATCGTGCTGCGACAGATTCCCAACAAGCTGCTCACTTTCGAGCAGATCGGTCTGCCCGAGATGGTGCGCGAACTCATCCGACGCCCCCGCGGCATGTTCCTGGTGACCGGGCCGACGGGGTCGGGAAAAACGACTTCGCTGGCCACGATGATCGACCACATCAACATGAACATGGATCATCACATCATCACGATGGAAGATCCGATCGAGTATTACCACTATCACAAGAAATCGATCGTCAACCAGCGCGAGGTCGGCAACGACGTGCCGAGCTTCTCGGAAGCCCTGCGACGCGCCCTCCGTCAGGACCCGGACAACATTCTCGTCGGCGAAATGCGCGACCTTGAGACGATCGAGGCGGCGGTGCGTGCCGCCGAAACCGGTCACCTTGTGTTCGGTACTCTTCACACCACCGGCGCTGCCAAAACCATTGACCGTCTGGTCGACGCCTTCCCGGTCAGCCAGCAGAACCAGATCCGGGTGCAGCTCTCGACCGCGCTGATCTCCGTGCTCTCCCAGGCGCTGCTTACCCGGGTCGATCAGCCGGGCATGGTGGCGGCCTATGAGTTCCTAGTCGTCACCCCCGCCATATCAAACCTGATCCGTGACAATAAAACCTTCCGCATCGACTCCATGATCCAGACAGGCAAGAAGTTCGGTATGCAGTTGCTGGATGACCACCTCTGGCAACTGTATATGGAAGGCAAGATTTCCGCGGATGAAATGGTAGATAAGAGCAAGAATCCAGGTGATCTGAGGGATAAGGTGCACCGGCTTGGCCGGACAGTGGGCCGTGCCGAGCTGGATGAGGATGATGAAGCCGAACGCGCACCTGCCCAGAAGTCCGGTTCCTGAACTTTGATTCGCGTTCAAAGCAGCATAAATCCAGATGTCTTGATTCAATCAGACAGGCTTTTCGTTTTACAACGCCTGAACCGTTGTCACTGTCCACGCGCATAGACCGATACACTGCCAGACGGGCTTTACGCGTGGCCTCCTTGCGGATGCCGAACACATGGAAACGACGATCAACCCTGCAGAACTGAAAGGCCGCAAGCTCGGTCGCGTATTGACCAAGCTCGGGAAGGTCACGCGCGAACAGGTGCACGAGGCGCTCGAGGTTCAGAAGACGAGGCGCGTCCCGATCGGGCAGTTGCTCGTTGAACTGGGGTATTGCACGGAGCGTGACGTCACCTCCGCCCTTGCCGGGCAGGCGGGGATGGAGTTTGTGGACCTGAGCAAGTTTGAACCTTCGCCGGAAGCGATTGATGCGATTCCGGCTGAAACCGCGCAGGCGTATCAGATCGTGCCGCTGGAGTACCAGCCCCAGGGGAAGAAGATCAAGATCGCCCTGAAGAGCGCAGACAATTTCCGAGCGGTCGATGACCTGCGTCTGCTCATGGGGTTCAACGTCTCGGCGGTGGTGGCAGATGCCTCGTCGGTGGATGACCTGCTGAACAAGCACTACAGCAAGCAAAGTTCGATGGTGGACGTGGTCAGTTCACTGGCTGAGAACGAACGCTTCAAAGGTCTCGAAGGCCGCAATGACCAATCGATCGACCTTGATGCGATTCTGGATGCGGCCGAGGACAACCAGGTTGTCAAGCTGTTGAATCTCGTGCTGCTCCAGGCGATCAAGGATCGAGCGAGCGACATTCACTTCGAGCCTTTCGAGCACGAGTTCAAGATGCGGTACCGCATCGACGGCGTGCTGTATGAAATGGTGCCGCCGCCGAAGCACCTCGGGCCGGCGATCACGAGCCGCGTCAAGGTCATGTCGAATCTTGACATTGCCGAGCGCCGGTTGCCCCAGGACGGCCGCATCGAGCTGACCGTTGGCGGTCGGCCGGTGGACTTGCGAGTGGCGATTCTGCCGACGATTTACGGTGAGAGCTGCGTGATGCGTGTGCTCGACCGTTCGAACGTACAGTTGAAGCTCGACCGCGTGGGCCTGCGAGAGGATGACCTCGAAAAGTTCAGCAAGCTCATCAACAAGCCCAACGGCATCGTGGTGGTCACCGGCCCGACCGGCTCGGGCAAGACGACGACGCTGTATGCCGCACTGGCAGCGCTGAACGACATCGAGACCAAGATTCTGACGGCCGAAGACCCGGTGGAATATGACATTGACGGGCTGTGCCAGGTGCAGGTGAACGAGGATGTCGGGCTTACCTTCGCCAAGGCGCTTCGAAGCTTCCTGCGTCAGGATCCGGACATCATCCTGGTCGGCGAAATCCGCGACCTCGAGACAGCGCAGATCGCGGTGCAGGCCTCGCTGACGGGCCACCTTGTGCTGAGCACGCTGCACACCAACGACGCGCCGAGTTCGATCATCCGCCTGATCGACCTCGGGATGGAGTCGTTCCTTCTGACGGCGACGATCGAGGGTGTGTGCGCCCAGCGCCTGGTGCGAACGATCTGTACGCGATGCAAGGAAGAGTACACCCCGACGGAAGAAGAGTTGATGGAGCTTCAACTGACGCCGGCGGACGTTCGCGGCAAGCAGTTCTTCCGCGGTCGCGGATGCGACAACTGCCATAAGTCGGGCTATCGCGGTCGTATGGCCATCTTTGAGATCATGGTGATGGATGACGGCCTGCGAGAACTGGTGATGAAGGAAGCGAGCACGGCGATTCTGCGCGAGTATTCCCGCAAGCGCGGCATGCGAACGCTGCGCGAGTGCGGCCTCTTGGCGATTTTTGAAGGACAGACCACGATTGACGAGGTCGTCCGCGAGACGATTCTGGACGAATAACGCGGCCCCAGGCGGGCACACGACGGAGACGACGTCATGCCGACGTTCACATTTGAAGCCTACAACGCTTCGGGGAAGACGCAGAGAGGCTCGATCGAAGCCAACGACAGCGCCGAGGCGATCGCCCGCATCAAGGCGCAGGGCCTTTACCCGACTCAGGTCAAGGCCCAGAAGGTCGCGAAGAAGTCGTCGAGCGAATCGGCGGCGCCCGCGGCGACGAAGCGCAAGAGCAAGGGGTTCTCGATCGGGCGCGTGAAGCCCAAGCAACTGACGCTCTTTACGCGACAGCTCTCGACACTTCAGGACGCGGGTTTGCCGCTTCTTCGCTCGCTGCAGATTCTGGAAGCCCAGACCAAGCCCGGCCCGCTGAAGAACTGCCTGATCACAGTCTGTGAAGAAGTGCAGGGCGGCAGTTCGCTGAGCGAGGCGATGAGCAAGACGCCCAAGGCGTTTAACCGGCTCTATGTCAAGATGGTCAACGCAGGCGAAATCGGCGGCGTGCTCGACGTGATTCTTCAACGCCTCAGCGAGTTCATGGAGAAAGCGCAGCGGCTGAAGCGAAAGATCCGCGGCGCGATGATTTATCCGATCGTCGTGCTTGTCGTCGCGGCGTTGATTCTGTCGGCCATCATGCTGTTCATCATTCCGAAGTTCACGGAGATCTTTCTGGAGTTCGGCGTGAAACTGCCCGGGCTGACGCTGGGCCTGATGAAGGTGAGCCACTGGGTCGGCGGGGCGCTGCCGGGGCAGCAGATTCCCGGCATTGTGTTCATCGTCGCGTCGCCGTTCCTGTTTATCGTGTTCTGGAAACTGATTCGCAAGGCCGGCCCGGGCCGCGCGATCACCGACATGATGCTGCTTCGGGCGCCGATCGTCGGCAAGCTGATTCGCAAGACGGTCATTGCGCGGTTCACGCGGACGCTGGGCACGCTGATTTCGGCGGGTGTGCCGATTCTTGAAGCGATCACGATCACGAAGGAGACATCGGGCAACTATGTCTTCGAGCGGGCGCTGCAGAACGTGCACGACTCGATTCGTGAGGGCGAAAGCTTCGCCGCCCCTCTGCGCGAGAGCAAGACGTGCGATGCGATCGTGACCAACATGATCGACGTTGGTGAGGAAACCGGCGAAATGGACGCCATGCTCCTCAAAATCGCCGACAACTACGACGAAGAGGTCGATGTTGCGGTCGAATCGCTCGTGTCATTGCTCGAGCCGCTGATGGTCGTCTGTCTCGGCGGCATGGTCGGCACGATTGTCGTGGCAATGTTCCTGCCCATGGTCGCCATGATCGAGTCGCTCCAGGGCGGCGGCGGCGACTGAGCGTTCCCTGTTCTTCGGCCACTGGCCTACGGAGATGCGCCGCATGGTTCGGCCCCGTCACATTCCACGTCATCCTCGCCGCGGCGGGTTTACGCTCATCGAGCTTCTGGTGTCGATAGCGATCATCCTGGTGCTCGTGGGGCTGATGGTCGTGGGCATCAACGGGGCGCTGCGCTTTGCCAGAAGCAGTGCCGACCGCCAGTTGGTCGCGTCGCTCAAACTCGGGGTAGAGCAGTTCCGGTCGGAGCTTGGGTTCCTGCCCCCGCTGGTGGTCGACGGCCGCCCGCTGAACCTCGGTGCGCCGGCTGGGCCGCTGGATGCACCTTCGGGGGGCAAGAGGCGACCGGTAATCCGCCCTGAAGAGTTTCTGGAGTTGCCCAATACCGACATCAACGCCGATCGGCGCTACAGCAAGTACAGCCTGACGTATTACCTGATGGGGGCCTGCGACGTCGACAACGGCGACGGCGCACCGGTGGACGGCGTGCTCGGACCGTCGTTCCGCGCGCCGAGGGCCGACGGCGCCTTTGATTCGCGCAATCGCGTGTATGAGCCGTTTTTCACTCCGCCGCAGTTTGCGAGCCTCGTGCGCGGATACTTTGATGAGTACGAGTTTTCTGAACACGGCGTAGCCCCCACCAACGCTGATCGCACTCCGGGGCAGGAGCACATCGCCCTTGCCGATCGGAACGGGCGGGCGGTGCGGTATTACCGCTGGTCGAACGCCCGTCCTCCGGCCAACACGACCTCGCGTGGGCAGTTCCTCAACATTCCGCGGGTGTTCCAGAACCCGTTGACACGGTCTGACACCAACGCATCAGCGGCTGATGACAACATTGAACTGGCCAGTTCGTCATACGCGATTGTCGGCGCCGGGCCGGACGGACTCTTCGGCACCGAGCCGATCTCCGTGCTTCAGGCGCGGTATGGGTCGGCCGCGGTCAACGAAGAAGACCTGCGCCGGCGTGCCTGGCTTGACAATATCGTGGAGGTGGGCCGATGAACACGATCCGCCGCCGTGCCTACACGCTTGTCGAGCTGCTCGCCGTCACGTTCATCATCGTGCTGCTGGTGAGCGCTGCGGTGCCCGCGTTCAACGCGATCAGCAAGTCTTCCAGCGCCACACAGGCCGATACGTTCCTGCGGCTGGGCCTTGCCTCGGCCCGCAACGCGGCCATCGCCTCGGCAGGGCCGATGCGTGCCGCCGGCGCGGTAGATGCCGTGGGGTTTTCGAGCATCGCGGGCGCAGGTGTTCTGCCCGAACTGGAAGGAGACACTGCCGCGGCGGTCTTTTATGACCGAGGCGGGCGCGTGCAAATCCGCATGTATCGTGAAGTCGGCTGGCTTCGCGGCGTCGATGGCGTGGCCAGGCCGGTGTTTGCCCCCGACCCGACGGCGGATGTCTTCACACTCCCGCGTTATTTCCAGGTGAGCGGCCTTGCCGTGCCGCGGATGGTGGATGCCGATACGGACGGCGGCGCCCCGTATACGTGGTATGCCGACACGCGTTACGACCCTGCCGAAGCCAACTGGGTTTTTCCGGAAACGGATTTCTATGACCGCACGGTGGGTGACGACGGTCGCAAACGTCAGACCTTCATCGTGCGATTCAACGCCGTGACCGGTGAGCTCTCGACCGATGATCGGCAGGTTCTGCTGTGGGCGCCTTCGCCGGAGATCTCGTTCCGCGCTTCGGGCATCTGGCGCGAGCGCAACTTCCGTCCTGATCGGAACCCCGACCAGCGGAAAGTGGTGCGGAACATTCTCCTTGGGCTTCGCGAGGGTCCGGTCGCCAATTTCGGTCCGGATCGCGAACGTCTGATCGGCGATATTTCGACGGACACGGTGCTGGCTCGTCCGGTGCGTCAACTGGCGCTCTATGACGTGCGTCAACTCGCGCCCGCCGTTCGCCGGCAGGGCGCCCCACCAGGATTCCAGGGTGTGGACAGGGGCACGGGGTGCCTGTATCGCTCTCCGACGGGCAACAACCCGCCCGAGCCGCTGTATGACGTCGCCGTGCAGGCCAACCGGGCCATGCCCGAAGTCGCGGACTTTTACATCATCGATCGCTATTCGGGCCTGGCCGTCCGGCTTGACAGGGAGGAGACGCCGTGAAACGCCCCTCCGCTGCCATGTCGTTTCTGCCGCACGATCGCCCCCAGGCTCATGCATTCTCACTGATCGAGGTGCTGATCGCCGTGCTTGTGCTCGGGCTGGGCCTGCTGGGGCTTGCAGCGGTTTTCCCGGTGGTGATTGATGCCCAGCGTACGGCCAGTGATCGTTCGCAGGCGGTGAGCGTGGGCGATTCGATGGTCTCGTCGGTGTTGCGCCATCGCGGGCTGAACTATGTCAGTTCGACAAATCCGAGTGATATTCGCGGTCTGCGCGCGTGGCAGCGCGATCTGACCTGGTCGCGAGAGAGCCAGTGGATGCTGCCTGACGATTCCGGGGCCTTCACACTCGACGGCAACGACGGGCGGCTCACGATCCAGGGTTTCGGCAGCGGGCGCGATGTCGAGATACCGGTCGCGGAACGACTTTTCCCGGCGCCGTTTACCCGCGGCGTTGAACCACGCTTCGTGTGGGACATCGTGGCGAGACGGATTCCTCAGGGTGTAAACCCATCGACCGGCTGGCAGTCGGAGCCGACACCCTCCGACCCGATCGAACTGGCGATCTTCGTTCGGCGCGTCGAGACGGGCATTCGCGTGCCTGACAGGCTGCGCTCGGTCGTGGCCGACCGGGCGAAGCTGGGCACTCGGGTGCGTTTGTCTGATGTGCTTGTGCACACCAATGAAGTGCGCGATGTCGAACGGCGCGTGCCGGTGGGCACGCGGCCCGACGGCCGCGCCGCGGGCGACGGCCGCCCGGGATATGCCCAGCCGTTTGAAGTCACCATTGCGCCCACACCGATCTACGGCAGTTCGCCGGGGCAACTGCCGGAGGACTATCTGGCGATTCGCAGCCCTACCGCGGCTTTTCGCATCGCGGCGAGCCAGATCGGCCAGAAACTGCTCGATTCTCGCGGCAATGTCTACACCGTGCGCGCGATTGACGATTCGATTCCCGCGGGGTCGGACGTGGTCATCGTGCAGGTCGATCGACCGGTTGCGTCGTGGATCCGCAACCCTCCCAGCCCGAGAGATCCGACCCTGCATGACACCCTCATCTGCACCCCGCAGGTGGCGGTCGGCATCCGCGTCGTGAGGATCACGCCATGACCCGCTCGCGACGAGCCTTCACCCTGGTTGAACTTCTGATCGCCGTTGCGGCGGGCATTTTGCTGGCCACGGCCATCGCGGCGGTCTTTGCCTCGACCGGGCGAACGGTCAGCGCGGGCAACCGCCTCAGCCATTTCAATAGATACGCGGCGATTATCGAACAGCAGTTGCGCGAAGACTTCCGCGCGATGACCCGCGACGGTTTTCTGCTGATTCGGCAGGAAGTCGCCAACCAAGGCCCCACGGCGAACTTTGCGCCGCTCCGCGTGCCGCTGTTTGCTGCACAGCGCGATCGTGATCGGCGCTATCGCCGCACGGATGAGATCGTCTTTTTCACCAAGGGCCGGTACAGCACGGCTCGTGCGCCGCTCAGCCCGGGCGTGGTTGCGACATCGTCCGAGGCGAGAATCTACATCGGGCACGGCGCTCGGTTCGATGCCGAGAACCTTGTCGGATTGCAGGCCGGCGCGGTGCGATATCCGGCGTATGACCTGGGCATCGAGTCGCATGGCGTCAATCCGCGTACGGGTGTGATCGGCCGTCTCGGGGTGCCCAACAGCACGCTTCCGCTCAACCAATATGCCTCGGACTGGATTCTGCTTCGCCATGTCACGCTGCTGACCCCGCCGCAGACCGCGCACGAAGAGCTTCCTTCGTCGAGCGTGTTCCACATCAACCGCGGGGCGAGCGGGTTTACACCGGCCAACGCGGCGGTGCTGCGCGACGGCGACCGGCAGATCGCCCTTCAGCCCGCGATGCCCAGCATCTTCCGGCATGTGAACTTCGCGCTGCGTCAGCCCGCCGCCGACGATTTCGAAGTTCCCAACATGCGTCAGCGGTCGCCGTATACGCGACTGAACGACGAGCCGTGGATGCTCGCGGCGACCGGCCTGTTCGACATTGCGACGACCTCGCTCGCCGAGGTGCGCCAGTATGTCACGTCGATGCATGACGGCCGTCAGCCCCCCAACGTGCCCGAGCCGGTGCTTCCCTCTCGCCTGCGCAACGGCGAAGATGTGCGCCAGTTCCCGCCACGCGGCTACTTCCCGGCGGTCAATCCGCAGAGCGCCAACGGTCGCGAACTGCTCGACGGCATGCACGCGTGGATGCGCAACGCCCTGCCCGCCGACAGCGACGGCGATGATTTCACGGTCAATCTTCGCGGGTTGCGCATGCGCGCTGAGCGCACCCCCCCGGCGCTGCCTGACATTGTCGCCGCGGCGCCTCGAGCGGGGTCGGGCGTGACGTTTGCTCGCGGTTCGCTGGAAGCCGCCGACCGTCTGAATGACCAACTCGTGCTTACCTCGTCGATGTTCGTGCCGCGTTGTTCGGCGTTCATTGTCGAATGGTCGTTCAACCAGGTGGATGAGACGACGGGTGAAATCATCTGGTACGGCTCTACCGAGCTTATCGGCAGCGATGCCGACGGCGTGCCCACCGATGTGCGCATCAGGCGGTATGACAGTTCGGGGCCTCGGGGGCTGTTCATCGATCGGCGCACGGGCGCGTTTCAACCCGTGCAGAACGCCTTTTCGCACGTCGTCAACGATTATCTGATTCACGGCCCGACGCCGGTCGGTGCGATCGACGCCCGCAAACCCGTGCTGGCCTACTTCGGCTATGACGACCCGACCTATCGCCCCCAGTCGGCCGGCGACCGCACCGCGCTCGCGTGGCCGTGGCCCGAACTCATCCGCGTGACGATCACGCTTGTAGATCCGATCGATCCTTCGGTCGAGCAGACATATCAGTTCGTGTTCAAGGTCGGTGGCGAGGGCTGAACCGCCCCCTGGCCTCAGCCCGACGCCACCGAAGCACAAGGAGTGCGCCCATGCCACGCCTCGTTTCCATCCTCGCTCGCGGTATTCGCCGGTTTCGACCCGCCGCGGCCGTTCGCGCTGTCGCGGGTTCGGCGGGTTCCCGCCGCGGCTCAGTGCTGGTGCTCGTGATCGGCACGCTCGCGATGATGTCGGTGCTCGCGGTGGTCTTCGTGACTGTCAGCAAGGGTGATCGCCGCGCCGCCGCGGCGGTGGTGAAGCGCGCACAGCGGGCCGAAGTTCCCGACCAGGTGCGCGATTATGTGGCGAATGTCATCGCTCGCGACGTCTTCAGCGCTTTCCCCTCGCCCGAGAGTTTCGGCAACGATCGCGCGGCCTTCCTGCTTCGTCGGGAATCGTGGGATTCCCCTTCGAGCGATCCGCGCGTGATGAGCATGCCCTCGCGGGGGATCAACCGCGCGCCGAATGTGAACGCCGTGGCCAACCGCGCGCAGTGGTCGCTCTGGCGGTTTCGACCCGAGGGTGACCACCCCGGGCTGACACCCGGCGACCTTGATGGTTCGGCGCCGTCACTGCGCCGCTGGAGCGATCCGTGGCTGGCAAGCGATCACCCGGATAACCTCACCTTTGTGGATGATTTTCCGACGGGTGGCGATGGCACCGGCGGCGTCGGGATCGGTGTGCTCGCCTTGGGCGACTGGTATAACCGGCGCGATTATTTCCAGATCTCCAACTTCGCTCCCGACGGTCGGGCCGTCAACCTCTTCAACCTTCGCAAGAACTTTGATGCCCGAAGCGACTATCAGAACCTCGGTGATATCAGTTTCGGTCTGACGCTGTACGGCGAGAACCATGCACCGCAGAACTACGGCGCCAACCAGGAGCGGCTGCGACTTTCTCCCACCGACGATCGTTTCGCGCACCCCAACCGGCCTTCCGACTGGTTCAGCATGCAGCGCGGCATGGCGGTGGCGGTTTCGGGGGGCAACCTCTCGTGGGCCGACCCGCGCTACAAACTCTATCAATACGCCGATGCCGACGGCGACGGCATTCTCGACTCACGCTGGGTTGAACTTGTCGATGCCACCGACCCCAACAACCCGACGACGCTGATTCTCGACCCCTCGGGCGAATATCGCTACTTCTTCGCTTTCAAAGCGATTGACCTTTCCGGGCGTGTGAATGTCAACGTCGCGACCGACCAGATCGCCCCCCCCACCAACCTCTCTCGACTTGGGGCCACACCCGCCGATATCGATCTGCGCCGCCTGCTGATGGTGGAAGACTCGCGCCAGGAGCGCCTGGTCGCCGGTCGCCCGGCCGAGAATTATTCATTCTTCGAACCCCCGGTGCTTCCCGGCACGACCAACATCGACCAGAACTCGCCCCAGTGGTACGGCAACTACACCTCGACCAACCTCACGCGCCAACGCGTGGGCGATTCAGCCTACAACGCGCTGCGCATCTATCTGGCCACGGGCGTGGTGCCCCCGCGCCACGCCTCGGGCGCAGACCTCGGCGATTACGTTCAAGAGAACTTCCCCGATGCCATTCCACCCGCCAACCGCTTCTTTCACACGACGCTCTACCCCTCGCAGTGGGAACTTTCGGCCCTCGGCCGCGCTGCGCACTTCTACACCCTTGGCGCACCCGGTGATGCCATCACGGGTCGAAGCGACGGCTCCGGCGGATGGCAATATCGCATCAGCGGGGGCTTCGGCATCGCCGACCTCGCCGAACTGCTGACCTACAACGGCGTCAACGATCCTGATGTGCTCTCTCCGCTTGAAGCCGTGATCAGCGGCCGATATGCCGGAGCGCCCAACCTCGACCCGCTTCGCTCGAACCGCTCGCTCGCCCTCGAACGAGGCGACCGCGACAACATCGACCGCATCGGCATTCCCCCCCGATTCGCGCCCGACAGCGACAACGACTGGAACGACACCGACGCCGATGCCTATCTGCACTTGGCCATCGACATCCGCCGCAAACTGACGACCCTGAGCGGGGCGCGCCCCTTGCACACCTCGGTGCTGGGCGCCTCGGCGGGCGGGTTGTCGAACGCGGAAGTGAAGATGAGCCTGCCCACGCTGCTTGCCGACCTTTCGGGCACGGGTGGCCAGTTGCTTTTCTCGGCGTTTGTCAAGGGGCTTGCGCCCTATGCGGCGGCGGAGAATGCATGGACGCTGAAAGGGCGGACGCTGAATTACGGCTACGTCTCTCCGCAGGCGAGCATTCGCGTGGCTTCGCACATGCTCGCCAACTGGAAGGCGGCGATTGCCCCCGAGGATGAGGCGGAGATCACCGCGCCGCGAAACCGTGCGGGCGCGGTGGTGGTCGGCCTGCGTCAGGCCAACCCCACGACGCCGTGGGACGGCCTCGCGGGCGTGCGGACGATGGACAACACCGATCCGCGAACCGGCACCCCGTTGTGGACGACGACGGCCATGACGCCCGATGTGCCCAACGCCGTGGTGGCATTCCCGATCGAGGCGCACCCTTTCATCACCGAAGTGGCGATGGCCAGCCTCTATACCGATGCGCCGAACTCGATCGCCGGCGGCGATTCTGAAGACCAGAACATATCTCCATCCGGGTTCCCGCAGCGCCCGACGATCAACCCGAACGCCCATTACAACCCCAACCTTCTGGCGACGAACCCCGATTACATCTTCGAAGCCCTGGCCGTGCAACTGCACAACCCGTTCTCTTACGCCGTGGCCGCTTCAGAGGTGTATTACATCGAGTTTGTTCGTCAGAGCACGAATGACGCACTCAACCGCTCGTCGTTTTATTACCGCGTCAATCTGCCGCAGGATCTTGACTCGATGCACAAGGTCGGCGGGCAAGACACGATCACCGTGCTGGCCGTCTCGCTTCCGCTGGATGTGATCGACCAGAAACTGCTCAACTGCGCACGCGGCTATGTCGTGCCCGGCGACAACACGGGCCTGGGCCGGCAACTGCTGTCTCGCCTGTTCGTGCCCGAGGGCGACCCGCTGCTTGTTGCGCAGCGCATTGATCGCGATTCGCTCAATCCCATCGCGCTCTCCACGGGTTTCCTGTACAACCAGTTCCCCACGTCGGTCAACTTCGCCAATCTTGCCGATTACCCGCTGATCAGCGAAGTGCGCCTGTGGCGCCGCCCCGATGCCTCGAGCACCACGGCCCAGGCCGACATTCTCGTCGATCGCCTGCGCGTGCCGCTGGCAGACAACAACACTGCCGGTACGGCGCCGCTCAACCGGGTGATGCGCCCAGCGGTCACGCAGAAATACCTCGCCTCCGACGGGTATGAGATCCGCGGCCGGTTCTCGGGCCTCGAGAAAACCGACTACGCCGACAACAACAACCCCAACCAGGGTCTCACGATTCTGCTCTACGGCTCGGTTCGTCGCCCCACCGACGAAACGTTCGCCTCCGCCGGCGGCACGCTGCCTCGCGCTTTCCCGCTGTGGTGCGTCGAAGGCCGCCGCAAGGACATCATCAACAACAATCCTGCCCTCAACAACACCTCATGGAATCTGCCTTTCAGCGACAACCACACCGATCTCACCGTCTTCCGATCGCAGGATATTCTGACCGATTCTGAACAGAACCGCTATTTCCGCTTTGAAGAGTTCGTCAACGACGTTCGCGGCGGGCTTGACGGCACATCAGCGCTCACCACGATTCGCACGGACGACCACCCAAAGGACAAGACCTTCGGTGCCGATGATGCCCTCGTGAACACCAACGAGGCCGGGCTTCCGCTGCGCCTCAACCGCATTCAGGCATTGGGATATGTCGATCGAGACCTCGTGCGCCCGGCCGATGCCTTCCTTCCCATGGCCATCGGCCCGCAGTGGGCGATTGATGCCGAGACCGCTTCACCCATCTACGAAGCCGACCGCTGGATGACGACTTCGCAGGCCCTGGCCATCGCCATGGGTTTGCATCGCTCGGCCGATGTGGCCATGGGGACCGACATTCCCCATGAACTCGACGACCGCGGCCCTGTTCGTTTCTACGCGCAGAATTTCTTCTGGAACGACGAGAACGGGGTTCCCGCCGTCGCCAAGCCCCTTGGCGCGGCCCACGCCCCTCGCCCAGCACAGAACCAGGAGTTCACGGCCCTCCAAGCACTCGGTGGGCTTGCTTTCCGCGGCTATCTCGATCGCGGGCACATCGTGCTCGACGATTTCGTGCCCTTCTATGCCGCGGCGGCAGCGCCCCCCACCCCCCTCGTGCCGCCCGCGCGCATCAACCGCGCCACCGACACCGTCATGGGCCTTGGGCTGACCCCCGCGATGATGGTGCTCGAAACGTTCCAGGGCTTCACCAGCAACTACGGCAGCCTGGCCTTCCCCACGCCCGGCGTGCTCAACCTGAACAACGCAACCCGAACCACGCTGCGCACGCTGCCGCTGCTCAGCCCAACGCACGATCTGCGCCCCGAAGACAACCAAAATGCCTGGTGGTGGCCGAACGGCCGCATCAACCGCGCCAACGACATCGCTTCGACCGTCGCGACCTATCGCGACCGCAGCGTGACTCTTGATCGATTTGTCCAGGCGCAAGACATGGTCCGCCCGCCGATCGACTTCTCAGGGGCGAACCGGCCCACGGCCGCCCTGTATGGCGCTCGGGCCAATGCAACCTACATCCCGGGCCTGCGCGATGACCGCGGGCTCGTCTCGGTGGCCGAGCTGTTCGCCGCCCGCCGCCGAAACCCCGACCTGCTGGCTGACGACGCCATGCGGAACCGTCACAACATCGACCGACTGGGCACGCCCGACCGCCCGGCGGGGTACATCCCCAGTTCCATCGGTTTCCCGGGGATCGACTCGGTGCGCTATGCCGGGGGCACGGCCGACGACGGCATCGGCGACGACTATGCCCAGCAGTTGGCCATCGTCAACGCCCTGATGAACACCACCAGCGTGCGAAGTGACTATTTCGCAGTCTGGTTCGTCATGCACGGCTACCGCCGGTCGGATGTGGAGAACCTCGAAAGCAACGATCCGCTCATCCCAAGCATCGCACGCCGGTTCCTGATGGTCCTCGACCGTTCCAACGTCATCTCGCCCGGCGATTCACCGCGCATCGTCCTGTTCAAAGAGGTACCGATGTAACCGACCCGCGGTTCATTCTTTCGCGGCGGTCGCTTCCGGAGGGGACGGCCGCCGCGATGTTTTTTGCATTCTTCTACGAACTTCCTACACTTGGCCCACCCTTGGGGGCTTCCGGCATGTTGAATCGGTGGCATCTTACGATTGCGCTCGTCGCCGTTGCGCTGGTATGCCTCACGATCGTCACCATCATCAAGAGCGTCGGCGGCGAGCCGGTCGGCGACACCCTGACCGAGTTCGGGCTGAATCTCGGCGCCGAGATCATCGGTATTGCGATGACGGTCGCCGTGGTCGATTGGCTGATTGAGCGAAGCAAACTGCGAGAAGAGGCCCAGCGCATCGCCTGGGCGACGCTGCACGATATCGACCACGCGGTGTGGGTCTGGCAGGGCGGACGGCGAGAGTTTCACCTCGATGAACTGGTCGCGATTCTGTCGCTGGTCAAAGAAGAAGATCCGCTGCCTGTTTTCACGAAGAATCTGTTCGCCAACCTCGGCATGCGCGCAAGTGACACGCTACGGCTTCAGGCGCGCGTTTTCCGCCACCATCGCAAACTCAAGAACGCGTTGACATATCTCTCCGGCCTTGCGCAGATTCGCGAACTTGAGAACCTGGTCTCCCCTTCCTACATCGTGCAGAGTCTGCAATCTTCGGTCGCGATTCTGGCGTTCCTGACCGGCCAGGGCATGCACCCGGCCAGTTTCGGCATCGTGCGGACCTTCCGCGACCCGAGCATCGATGGGCAGCAGGCTCGCTATCGCGGGGTCGAGGTCGAGGCCCTATCTTCGCTCCCACCCCTCCCGAACACCAGTTCTCAGGTCGCGATGTGGGACTCGCGGACCGGCCGAATTCCGCCAAGGTCAGGGATAAGTTCGGCCCAGGGGATCGACAATCCTTCCGCGACCCCGAAATCCCGACCGCCGAGTTCCGACCAATAAGGCTGCGGAGGGTGCGCGCCCGTTCGCCAGGGTGAGGAAATCACGGAAAAACGCCTGTCAAGACGAGGAGGCTTGAGGCGGTTACCCTGAAACGATCAACTGCCGCCGCCCTCGCGCACCGTGCGGGCGCGGCCAACTTGAAAGGATTGCAGATGCCTTTGTGGAATCGACTTGTGGCCGCGACTGCCGGCATCGTGTTGGTGGCGCCCATGGCGGCGGCCGAGCCGGGCGTGCCCGCCAAGTTCGTCACCGGCGACACCATGATGGTCGCCCGAATCAACCTGTCGCACATCAAGACGCAGGTCATCAAGGACACGCTGACCGCGCTCGTCGATGCCGATGCGCTCAAGCGTGCGGGCATTGACAACCCGCTCGACACGCCCGACATCCGCCAGATGATCGCGGGACTGGGCATGGTCGAAGGGTTCGCGACCACTTTCGTCGGCATGGGCGCAACCAGCGTCTCCATCGTTGTCGAAGCCCCGCAGGATCCGTGGGACTCGCCGAATGTCCAGATCCTCATGCCCGCGGCATCTGCCGATGCCAGTGACCAGATCATCGGCATGATGAACATGATGGGCGGCATGGGGTCTATGGCCCAGAAGCACTCCGAGGGCGGCCAGCACTGGCTGGTGTTCGCGCCCATGGGCGGCGGCTCGGGCAAGCCCAGCGATGCGAGCGCGGTTTCGCACTTCAACTCGGCCCTCTCAGGCATGGAAGGCGCATCGATTTCCTTCGCCATGCTCCCCGTCTCGCAGCTTCGCGAGCAGATGCTCGAAGATGCTGATGACGAAGAGCAGGCACGCATCATGAAGGAAATGCTTGATGCCACCCGTTGGATGGGCATGTCGATTTCACTCGGCAAGCAGCCCACCGTCAGGATGGTGGGCGAAATGAAGAACGCCTCTGCCGCCGAGAAGGTCAACGGCCATTGGAAGGAACTGCTCGGCACCCTGACCTCCAAAGCCAAGGAAGTCGAAGCCGACGAAGGCGACGACTGGCCCGCAGGCGCGCCCAAGCCGACCGAGGTCGCCGGTTTTCTTGTCAAGGCCGCCGCGATGGAGACCTCCGGCTCGCGCGTGAGCGTCGTGTTCGACAGCCGCGAACTTCGTGAACTCACCACGATGATCATCCGCATCGCCGATGCCACCGGCTTTGACCCGATGGACTTCATGCCCGGCATGGGCGGCTTCTGACCCCATTTCTACGTACAGATTCGACGGGGCGCGGCATGGTTCGCGCCCCGTCGCTTTATATGCCGTTACGAAAGATCATACGGCTCTTCGCCATCGTCCTTACGCTCCAGCCGCGGCGTGCGTTTGGCCGAGGTAGGCGGTCGCTGCGACGAAAGCGGAACTTCCGAACTGCCGAGATTCGCGAAGGTCTGTTCCTCCAGGCGTGCCCGTTTCGCGGCCGTCGCCTGGGCCATCTGCCGCATGCGATCGTCGCGTGAATCCGCCTCGGCACGATTCCGCACTGCCCAGCGCGTCATACTCGCCAGGTTGAGGCAAGAGATGACCAGCATACCCATACTCAGAAGCACCACGCCAAGCATGAGCAACTGCATAAACATGAGCAACATGGCCATGAACGGCAGCACCGAGGCCAGCAAAGGCACGCCATAGACAAAGAACCCACCGAAACCAAGCCCCCACCCCGCTAGGCGCAATCGCTCCACAAGTCCGTCGTCGTGTGCCCAGCGTGCCAACTCCTCAAGTTGCAGACAAAGCAGCGGAATCCCGAACATGCCCGCCAACAGTCCGGCAGCGCCGATGATAATCAAGACGCGCTCGCCCCCCGCCGCGGGTTTCAGAACGATCACACACAGCGCTGCCAACCAGAAAACCAGCCAGCCGCCCTGAAGCACGCGATTGATCCGGCGAATCCACCGAAACTCACGCGCAGTTTCACTGAGCGGGGCGGTTGATGTCCGCCGCGGCAGGGTCACCACCCACACCCCAACCCACCACGCCGCGCTGCCCGCGATCCCGGCCATATGCCCGAACGGCGGCTTGAGGGCCATGCCGATGGATCGCCCGAACAACAACACCAGCAGCAGAATGACGCACGCGCAGATGCCCCCGGCAAGCAGCATGCACGATGCCGCAAGCCGTCGAAGATACCACCCAGGTGCATCACCCAATGATTCCTTCGAATCGATTCGAAGGTTTGCAGGCG
The DNA here is from genome assembly GCA_019636695.1 of Phycisphaeraceae bacterium. Taxonomy (GTDB): domain Bacteria; phylum Planctomycetota; class Phycisphaerae; order Phycisphaerales; family UBA1924; genus JADLCM01. The sequence goes on along the minus strand of JAHBXD010000001.1, from coordinate 816,066 downwards.
CACGCCCACACTCCGGACATGGTGCGCCGCGCGGCAGCCCCGTACGGTCATAGCCGCACTGTCGGCAGGTGGGTTCGCCGCGGGCTTTCTGGCTCGCGGAGGCATACGCCGAGAGTTCGCGCGGATCGATCGGGCACATGATTGCGCATCATACCTATCGCTGAGCACCCGTGCGTCAACGCCGGAAAGTTCTTCAGGTTTATTGCGTTACGCGACGGGCTGACTACGCCCGAATCTGAGACGCGAATGCCCCCATGCGTCGCCCCATGCATTGCGTGTGAAGTTCAATCCTCGGTCTGTGCGTTCGAATACACCTTCTGCACATCGTCGTTGTCATCCAGGGCCTCGAGCAGGTCATTGAGCGTGTCGGCCTGTTCACCCCGAAGCACAACCGTGTTCTCGGCGATTTTGGTGACCTCGGCCTGCTCGATCGACACACCCTTCGATTCGAGCGCCCGCCGCACCTCGCCGAATGCCGATGGCGAAGTCAGGATTTCATACATCCCCTCGGCGTCGCCTTGTTCGGGGGAGATCACATCATCGGCGCCGGCCTCCAGGGCTGCTTCCAGTAGCGCCTCTTCGGTGATTGCCTGCCTCGGCACAAACAGTTGCCCTCGCACCGAGAACATGAACGACACGCACCCCGAAGTGCCCAGGTTCCCCCCGTGATTGCCGAAGATCAGACGCAGGTCGCCCGCCGTGCGTGTTCGATTGTCAGTCAGGGCATCCACCAGCACCGCCGCCCCGCCAGGGCCATACCCCTCATACACCAGGTGCTCCCAGTTGTCGCCGCTGCCGGCGCCTGCGCCTTTGTCAATCGCCCTCTGGATCGTATCTTTGGGCATGTTGGCATAACGGGCTTCGTCGATGGCGTATCGAAGACTCAGGTTGCTCTCAGGGTCTGGCCCGCCGTTCCGCGCGGCAACCATGATCGCCTTGGAAATCTTCGACCAGATCTTGGTTTTCTTTTTCTCTACCGCCGCCTTGCGGTGCTTGATTTTCGACCACTTGTTATGTCCTGCCATGTCGCTTGTTCCCGATCGTCCGCCGTGGTCGGCGCGCTGTGCGTGGGTCGCCTTGCCATCCTATGACCACCCGCCTCGGGCTGCTGCCTCACCACCCGGACATAATCGGGGTGACCGGGGGCGGCTCAGCCTCAAGACGAGCACGCACCGATGTTGCACGCTCTTCCGCCCAGCGCCGCGGCCCGGGCGCCGTTCCCTGCGAGCGTGCGGCGTCGAGTTCGCGTTCAGCCGCTGTGAGCGCCTGCCGCCAGATCTCTCGGGCTTCTTCAGGCTCACCGGCCCGCCAGAGGGCATCGCCGAGGTGCTCAAGCACTTCGGCCGAGACCCCCTCGCCGGCCATCTGAACCGCGCGACGAAGGAGCGTCACCGCGCCTTCAGAAAGAACCTCGCCATCAGGGCCGATTTCATCACCCAACCGCCCTTGGTGATAACGAAGCCAGCCGAGTGAATCAACCACGCTCGCACGATCCGAAAGCATGCTGTAGGCGTGCTCGATCAACACCGCGGCATCATCCAGACGCTCGCCCAGCTCCAGCAGGCGATACCCGAAGTCATTACACAGCCACGGATCATCAGGGTCGATCTCCATCGCAAGGGCGTACGCCTCGTCGGCCAGCCCATCGCGGTCCTGAATCCGAAGAATCGCGGCAACCCGCGCCAGCAACCGGCTCGATGCCCGCGCCGGATCTCCCGGATCTTCATTCCGTGCGCCAAGTTCGTTGAGCACGACTCGCGCACGCTCACCCCGCGGAAGCGCCATCAGCAGCGTGCGCACGTGCTCATCGGTGCCCGCCTGGGCTGCAAGAGTCACCCACAGCCCATACACACGCACCGGCGGATCCGGGTCGCCCTGCGCCATCGCCTCGAGCACGCCCACGGCGTCGGTCAGACGCTCAAGTTCGAGCAACCGCGAAACCGCGACATACCGCACCCGCCCCGCCTCTGACGGATGTTGTCGTATCGCCCACGCCACCGCCCGACGGATTGCTTCAACATCCGGCGGCGAAACATCGGCCAGCAGATTGACCCGCGCGGCGTGGCCCTGCACCGGCAGCAGAATGCTCTTTTCGGCGCCCCACTCGGCGAGCCTGAGCCAGTGCGACACTGCTTCGGGCGGACGCTGCGGGAAGAGCGCCTCCGCGGCCTCGGCGAGCGCCCTTCCAAGTTCCACGCGCTGTCCGTATGCCAGGTGCATGCCTCGAGGAAGGCTATCGAGCAACTTCCAGGCTTCCTCCACCCGGCCCACACCGAGAAACGATGCGCTCAGTTCGAGCATGTTGCGAATCGAACGAGGCGATGCTTCGAGGCGTTCGAGCCGCATCGCAGCGGCACGAGGCGCATCACCCAGAAACCCACGGATCAGCGCTTCACGTTCGAGTCGATACTCAGATCGTTCGTGCTCCTGCTGCCACCGTTCCAGCAATTGTTCAGCCTCTTCAGCACGGCCGGCAGCAGCGAGCAAGGTCGTTTTGGCAATTCGCAATTGCACCGACCGCGGGGCATCGGCCAGGCGTGCCTCGATCCACGCCAGCCCACGGGCAATCGCCCCCGCCTCGCGCCACTCGATCTGCTCCCACGTACGCAGGGCCACGGCCAACGAGGCTTCATCCCACGGCCGCTCATCAACGAGCGCTACGGCGCGCACTTCGGCATCGGCGTTCAGACCCCGTTGCAGAATCTCCGTCACAATCGCCCGCCGCACCGCCGTGGTCGACGCCAGCGCTGTGCGAATGTGCGCGCCGACCTGCTGCAATCTTGCGGGGTTCGCCCGTGTGCTGCCAGGCTGGTACATCTGAAGCAGCCCGAGATAGGACTGGGCGTCATACGCATCGGCATCCGCCCCGATCCGCAACCCGCGCTCCACGAGTGCGGCATCTCCCAGCAGTTGACCGATCCGAACCAACACCCGCCCGGCCCACGGCGGCGTTGCGCCTGCCTCCTCTGCCGATGCCGCAAGCGCACTCGCCTGGAGATACCGTTGCATCACGATCAGCGCTTCGACCTCGCCTTCGAGCGCCCACGCTCCTCCCGCCAGGCGGATTCGATCGATCGCCGCTTCGGCTCCCGCAAAATCACCCACCCCGACACATGCGTGCACCATCGCCAGCGCCTGCGCCACGTGACGTTCTCGATCATTTGAAGATATCGCCCTCTGCCCGGGCGCAACCAGGCCCTGCCCTGCGCGCAAGGCCCCGGCAGGGTCGCCAGCGGCAAGACGCAGATCGGTCACCAGCAGCATCGCTTCGAAAGACCCGACCCTTCGAAGCTCCGCTTCCATTTCGGGCATCGCTTGCATGTGCATCCGCAGCGCATCGCCCACGCTCGCGGCCGCCATGGGGCGCCATCGAACAATCTCCATCGCCTCGTGCACAATCCCGGCCGTATCTGACGAAGGGAGCATCGCAAACAAGTCCAACACTGGGTCGCGATCGCGCGGTTCGTCGTGACAGAGTTGGCGAAGGATGGCCGCTCCACGAGGCGATGCCGCCGCGGCGATGCGCCATTGCCACATGCGCCAGGCCCTGCTCGATGCAGCTCCGGCCGGTGGCTCGACCATCGCGATCGCCGGGGAGAGGTCGTCGCCGGGCAACTTCGAGACCAGCCGCGCAAGCCCGATCAGCCGCTCGTCAAGTGCCCTGGCCGGGTCGGCAACTTCCTCCACGAGCAACTGCCGGGCGGAGATCGCATCACCCGCCGCGAGCAACGCAGCCATCTGCCGATCGGCGACAAACTCACCCCCGTGAGCCCGGCGGGCATGGTCATACGCATCGGCCGCTCGCTCGAAAAAGCCCAGCCGCATCGCCTGATCGCCCGTCTGGATCCATAACCCCGGCGTGCGTTGATGCAGTTCAACAAGTTCGCGTGCATACGCCACGCGTCCGACCGGGCCGGTTCCTTCCACCAGCGCACGCTCGAACGCTTCCACCTCGGCCAGGGCATACCCCTGCTGACCCGCCAGCGTGGCAAGATTGGCAAGCGCCAGCCGCTCGAGATCCGTCGCAGGACGATCGAACGAATCCGACACGATGCGCGCAAGATGCCCGATCGCCCGATCGTGCTGGCCTGAGGCTATCAACTCGCCCGCGAGCATCAGCAGGGTTCGCTCTTCCGAAGCCCCGCGCTCGACCGCACGTTCGAGGCATTCAAGCCCCTCCGCGCGACGCCCCAGGCTCAAGTAAGCCTCGCCAAGTTCGCGCCATGGGGCCGAGGATTCCGGATCGAGCGCGGTCGCCTCTCGAAGCAGCGTAAGGGCGTCGCTCGCTCGGCCCGACAGCAGCAGCATGCGCCCCCGGGCATACATCTGCAGCGATGCCAGTTGCACCTCTGGAGCAAGTTCGGTCCATCGCGGCGCATATACAACCGCCCGACGCGATACCACCTCGCGCAAGGGCACATATGCCCGTTCGCGTGCTTCCGCATCCGGAAATGCCGGACGCAGCCGTGTCTTGAGAAACGCCGGAAGCGCTGACTCCCACGTCTCTGCGGGCTGCGGAACGCACGCCGCCGTCACTCCGCCCAAGACCATCCCCGAAGCGCTGTGCGCCTGGCCGCTCAACACGCTCAGCACAGCGCCGGCCGTTGCAGCCAGCCCGAGCGCCTGGCCTATTCCCCGCCTGCCAACCGAAGCGCTTCCGTGCTGCTTCATGCCGGAATTACTCCTTGCGAGACGCCTGCTTTTTTGAAGGTGCTTTCGCTTTCTTCGTGCGCTCAGCGCGAGGCTTGGCCGCGGGTGCTTTGTCGCATCCTTCTTCGATCAGCAGATATGCCTCGACCGCTTCGCCTGCCCGAAGTTGACGCTCTAGCCACCCTGCCAGGCCGGCGGGCGTCTGGTCCGCGATGGCGACACCCTCCGCCATGAGATAGGCACACAGTCGGTCATCGATCGGCACGGCATGCACGCCCAGCCCGAGCAACCCGACGCGAGAAGCCACGAACGGGGCCATGCCGCGAAGCGACATCAGGTAGTGCATGGCATCGCGTTTGGGCATCGAGCCTAATGACCCGAGCGCGATCTCATGCTCGCGCGTGTAGACATCCTGCAGAGAGGCAAGCAGCCGCTCGGCTCGCTCTTCGCCTTTCGGATACCGCGGACCGAGAAGACGCACGAGTTCCTCGGGCACGCAGACGCGCAGTTCATTGCAATCGACCACCTGCGAAACAATCCGCTTGATCGCGCTGCCGGCCTGCGCTGTCGAAGCCTCCCACACCAGGAACGATTGCACCAGCAGGCCGAGCAGGGCTTCGCAGTCGGCGAACAGGTGCACCGGCTGCGGCACAGGCTCACCATGGGCAGCCTTGAGCTTCTTGAGCAAAGCCTTGAGCTTGCGCCCCGGATCGGCCGCGCTCACGACTCGTCCTCCGGCGGCTGGGCGTCGGCCGCCTGCGAGGCTTGCTCTTCGCGAACCTTCGCCAGGGCTTCGAGCACCGCAGCCTCGCGCTTCAGCGAAGTGTCAAGTCGAAACTGGATCGTCGGCATCCGCTTGAGATCGACAAGCTCACCCGCCTGGTGCCGAATATGGGCCGCCGCCGCCTTCAGGCCGTGCATCGAAAGTTCCTGGTGCTCAGGCGGATAGATGCTCACGTCCAGCGTCGCCGTCCGCAGATCATCGGACATGGTAATGCCCGTCACCGTGATCAGCCCGCGGACGCGCGGGTCCGACAGCCCGCGACTGAGCACTTCCTGCACAGCGCGACGAATCGTTGCAGCGACTTGTTGCGTCCGGCGGTTCACGCGTGCCCCTCCTCCGCCGCGTCATGCAGGCTGTGCCGCCGCATTTCTTCGTCGATCGATGCCCGGTCAGGCTCGTCGGCGGGGTCGAGATCTGCGATCTGGCTGCCGTGGATCAGTTGCCTGCGCATCGCCCCGACCTCGGCATCGAGCTGCCCGCGCACCTTGGCGCTGATCGCATCGAGCACGCTGCCGATGTGTCGGCCGTCGTTGCCCACCAGCGCCACGGCAAGCACCGCCGAACCGATCGCATCGGCCGAACCGACCTCGGCGACACTGACCATGTGCTCGCGGTGCAGCCGGTCCTTCAACGACCGCACCACGCGCCGCTTGTCCTTGAGGGATTCGGCGTCGTGGAGCAGAAGTTCGAACTGGAGAAGCCCGACGATCATGGCCGCTTTGCCCATCACATCAAATCAGGGCGTTCGCGCCGGCCGATCAACCGGCCCGAGCGCACGTTCGCAATATCAACGCCGTGGAACATTACAGGGTTCGCTTCACCTCGATCTTCTTGTAGCACTCGATGATGTCGCCGTCTTTGATATCGTCGTACCCGACGATCTTCATGCCGCACTCCATGCCCATGCGCACGTCTTTCACGTCGTCCTTGAAGCGCTTGAGCTGCTCAAGGCGACGGTCGTGCTCGATCACGATGCCGCCGCGCGTCACGCGCACCAGCGCATCGCGCTGCACCGTGCCGTCGGTGACATAGCACCCCGCGATCGCCCCCACGCGGGTGATCTTGAATACCTTGCGAACCTCGGCGTGCCCGAGCACCTCTTCCCGAAGTTCCGGCGCCAGCAGCCCCTCGGCCGCGGCCCTCATGTCGTCCACGATGTCGTAGATCACTCGGTATGTCCGGATCTCCACGCCCTTCTGTTCGGCCAGGCGACGCGCCTTGCCCGAAGGAATGACGTTGAACCCGACGATGATCGCCTTCGAGGCGTCGGCCAAGAGCACGTCGCTTTCGGTCACGCCGCCCACCGCCGAGTGCAGCACGCGCGTCTTGACTTCATCGCCCGAAACCTTCTCGATCTCGTGCCGAATCACGTCCACCGAGCCTTGCACATCGGCCTTCAGCACGACCAGAATTTCCTTCAGCCCGCTCTCGGCCATCCGGTTGAAGAGGCTGTCAAGCGTCACCTTGGGCTGGGCCAGCGCCGCTTCACGCTCGCGCTCGCGACGCTGCTCAGCCGCTTCCTGCGCCTGGCGAAGCGTGTCGACGGAGTAGAACTTGTCGCCGGCGTCAGGAATCTCGTCGATACCCGAAATCACCACCGGCATCGGCGGCGTCGCCGTCTTGAGTTTCTGCCCGCGGTCATCGGTGATATCACGCACGCGCCCGAACGCCCGGCCCGCGACAATGAAATCGCCGACCTGCAACTGCCCCTCGCGCACCAGCACGCTCGCCACCGCGCCGCGTCCCGGCTCGCTCTTGGCTTCGATCACCGTCCCCCGCGCCGAACCCGAGAAGTCGGCCGTCAGGTCCAGCAACTGCGCCTGATAGTCCAGCACTTCGAGCAGGTCGTTCACGCCCTGCCCGGTCGTCGCGCTCGTCCGCACGATTTCCGTATCGCCGCCCCACTCCACCGGGTTCAACCCCGCGTCGGCGAGTTGGCTCAACGTCTTCTGAATCGCCGCGTCCGTCGCATCCGGACGATCGATCTTGTTGAGCGCCACCACGATCGGCACCTTCGCCGCTTTGGCGTGGTTGATGCTCTCGATCGTCTGAGGCATCACGCCCTCGGGCGCCGAGACCACCAGCACGACCACGTCCGTCATGTTTGCACCGCGTGCACGCATCGCCGTAAAGGCCTCGTGGCCCGGCGTATCGAGGAAAACGATCTCCTTCTCCTCGCCCGCGACTTGCACAGATACTCGGAATGCACTGGTCGCCTGCGTGATGCCTCCGGCCTCGCCCGCGGCCACGTTCGCATTGCGAATCTTGTCCAGAAGGCTCGTCTTCCCGTGGTCAACGTGACCCAGAATCGTCACCACCGGACCGCGGCGACGCACCTCGCCGCCCGTGCGCTCGCCGCCGAACTGGGCTTCCAGTTCCGCCTCCGCGCTCTTGGCTTCGACCACATCAAGGTCGATGTCATACTCCATCATGATCTCCTGGGCACGATCTGCATCGATCCCGGAGTTGATGGTCGCCATGATCCCCTGCAAAAACAGCTTCTTCACGATCTCCGCGGCCTTCACACCCGTCGCCGCCGAAAGATCTTTGATCGTAAAGGGCGAGGTCACCGTGATCCTACCGCTCGAACGGCCGCCCATTCCTGGCAGACGCTCCCCACCCGCCTGCTGCTGACGCTTCTGCTGCTGCCGGCGCTGCTTCATGAAGCCGCCTGCACGCTGCAACCGCGCTTCGCGCTCCGCGAGATCCTGCTCGCTCCACGCCCCCTGGGGCACTTCAACATCCACGGCCAACCCGCGCCGACGTGCCGGAATGCCCCCACCCTCACCCGCTCGACGCTTGTTCTGCGTCCGCCGCGGCCCGCGATCATCCTCACCCGAACCGCTGCGTGCTCCGGTTCCTACGCCGCGCCCGCCCCCGCCCGACGGCGCGCCCGAACTGCTCGGGCTGCTCCGACGCGCCCGGGGCGCCTCCATAACTTCCGGCGCTTCAACACGCACGATCTTCGGGCCTGACAACTTCACCGGCGCGCGATCAGCCAATTGCGGCCCCGCCGGAGAAATCACCTGCGGACGCTTCGGAACGTTCATCCGAACCGGCTGGGGCCGGCGCGACCCCGCCCCACCCGACGGTCGAACCGGCTCGCCCCCGCCAGGTTGATCTTCATCCGCACTCGGCCCGGGCTTCGGCTCATGCTTCGCGGCGGGAGACACTCTCGTCGGAGCGGTAGGAGCGGCCGGGGCTTCGACCGCACCCGCTTGGGCAACAGGCGCTGGCGCCTCATCCATCGCTACGTGCTCGGTCGTTGTTTCAGGTGGCTGCTCGACTACCGCGGGCGGCTCGGCCGGCTTGATCGCACGCGCCTGGGGCGCGACGGCCGGCTCAACCTCGGCCACGGCGACAGCCTGATCCTGCGCGGGCCCATCGTCCTGCGGAGGCGCGGAATCAGCCTGGCGAATCGGCCGAGCCTTGCGCGGCCGCTGCACTTTGGCCAAGTCGACCTTGTCGGCCGTCTCCACGGCCGTACCGCTCTCGGCGCTGGCGCTGAACCAGTCGCGGATGCTGGCCTCAAGCCCCGCCGTCACGGTGCTCATATGCCCTTTGATGACCGAGTCGGGGACACCTTCCTCGTGGCACTTGGCCACGATGGCTTTGCTCTCGACTCCCAACTCCTTGGCGATCTCGAATACGCGCTTGGCCAAACGCCTGTGCTCCGTGACAAAGTCTCTCGCGATGTTCGCGGCGGGAAGTTCCCCTCCCGACCGCACGTCAGTCCGTTTCCCCGCCTGCGGCGAGGCTGCTGATTACGAAGTCGTTGAATCTCCGAGAATTTCCCCGGCTCGTTCCTCGGCCGAAGCCGTGTCTCCGCCCCCGGCTGCCGAGCCCATGCCCAAGATGGCTGCCGCCGCCGTCTCGGCATCCAGCCCTTCGGCCGGAATGCCCTCGACAAGCAGCCGCTGCGCGGCTTCGGCCTCCTCGCGCCGGCGACGCTCGGCCTCTTCCTTCTCGCGCTGCTGAACCTCGGCGACGACCTTGGCCTTCTCCGAGCAGATCTGCACCAGCGACTGCGCCAGTTCCGGCTCAACCTCAAACTCGTTCACCAATACGTCGGCGCCGACCTCTTCGATATCGAACACGCTGACCATGCCCGCCGCCGCCAGCCGGTCCACAAGGTCTTCCCCGACGCCCTCGACATTGAGCAGCGTCTCCGACAGAATCTCAAGACCCTTGTTGAACTCGTCCGGCGTGAGAATGTCGATATCCCATCCCGTCAGGCGTGCGGCCAACCGAACGTTCTGCCCTCGCTTGCCGATCGCCAGGCTCAACTGGTCGTCACGAACAACCACCGTCGCGCGGCCCAGCTCAAAGCACAGCGAGATTTCCGAAACTTCCGCCGGTTTCAGTGCGTTCTGAATCAGAATCTGGCTCGATTCGTTCCACCGTACGATGTCGATCTTCTCACCATTGAGTTCATCCACGATGTTCTTGATGCGGCTGCCACGCACGCCCACGCATGCGCCCACGGCATCGACCTTGCTGTCAATGCTCGCCACCGCGATCTTCGTCCGGTATCCGGCCTCGCGCGCCATTGCCTTCACTTCGATGATGCGCTCGGCGACTTCCGGCACCTCAACCTCAAACAACCGCTTGATGAAATCAGGATGACCACGGCTCACCACGATCTTCACCTGGTTGCCCATGTCGCGAACATCCAGAATCAGGCACCGCACACGGTCGCCCGCCGCGAACTGCTCCCCGGGAATCTGCTCGCTCCGAGGCATGAACGACTCGGCCCGATCGATCGTCACGATCAGCGAACCCCCCTCATAACGCTGCGCTGTGCCCGTGACGATCTCGCCGACGCGCTTGGTGAACTCACCGAGAATGCTCATCCGCTCATCGTCGCGGAAACGCTGGATCATCACCTGCTTGAACGTCTGCGCCGCGATCCGGCCGAAATCCTTCGGCTCCATCTCCAGCGGCTGACCGTGCCGATACAACTGCATCGTCCCCGCGATCGGGTCGACCTTGCACGCAAACTCCTCCGCATCCAGCGTGTTGAAAAACTTGCGGCACGCCGACACCATCGCCTGCTCAAGGTCAGCGATCAGCACCGACCGATCGATATTGCGATCACGCGCAATCGAATCGAGAATCCGCATCATTTCCTGAGTGTTCACTTCCGCACGCTCCCGGATGTCAGATTGCCTGGTTGTCGTGGCGGCACCAAGGCCGCCTTCTGTCTCAAAAACACCGCAGGTCACGATGCTCGCACAACGAGCTCGTGACCCGGCGACCGCGCCCGCACGCACGTGCAAAGCGCCTGGCTGGATGAAGCGTCCGTCACACCATCGGACGAATCCTCCAACTCGCCCTGCCTTCGGGGGCTTTCCCCCGGCATGCAGAGCGCACCGGCCGCCTCCACGGCTTGGCCGATGAGTCACCGGACATGATCGAGCACCAAACGCATGGTTGCACCCTGAACGTCGCCGACTGCCCGGCGATGGCCCGAATCACGACCCCTAACTGTAGTGTTCGGCACCGGCAAGGGCAACCACCCCACCGACCATCGGGGAAACCTTTACACGGCCAGAGAAAACCCTAGCCCAGCCCCTCCCAAGCCTGCCGCCTTATACCCGATCTCCGGGTTTCACCCGACGAAGCACACGCAGGGCACGCGACCCCCGGTATTGCCCGAGGTGGGCCAAAAACTTCTTCTCACTCCCGATCTGCACAACCACCGGCGCGACCGCCGGTTTCTCCGTGAGAATCAGGTCACCCGGCGCCAGTTCCTTCAGATCTGCCACGGTGATCGTCGTCTCCGCAAGAACGCCCGTCACCGACACCGATGCCCCGGCCAGTTGCGCCGACACGACGGCCTGCGTTTCATCCGTCCGGGCGTTCCGGTTCGCGGCAAACCAGCTTTGCGCGCTGAGCGCCTCCATCACCGGCTCGATGACGTTATAGGGAATGCACAGGTTCATCGTCCCCGCACGGTTCGCCATTTTCAGTTCGCACCCCACCACCAGCACCACTTCGTTCGGAGGCACGATCTGCACCAGTTGCGGATTGCTCTCGGTCGCTGCGATCTTGAAAGTCAGTTTCCTGATGCTCTCCCAGGCCTCCGAGAGCGCGGCCAGTCCGCGGTTGGTCACATTGCTGATCAACCGCGTCTCGATCTGCGTCATCGGGCGTTGCGGGATGAAAAGATCGTGGCTCGTCCCGCCCAGCAGACGATCGATGATCGGATACACGATCAGTGGGCTGACTTCCAGGCAGATCTGCCCGTCCAGCCCGTCCGCCTCGATCAGATTGAAGCTCGTCGGGTTCGGCAACCCCGAGATGAACTCCGAATACGTCATCTGCTCGCACGTCGCCACCCTGACTTCCACGATCGTCCGCAGAAACCCAGACAGCGATGCCCCGAAATTCCGCGCAAACGACTCATGCAGCGTCTGCAACGCCCGCATCTGGTCCTTGCTCACGCGCTCAGGACGCTTGAAGTCATACGACCGGATTTCCACCGATTCCGAATCACGCCGGTGGCGGCTGAAAACACGTTCCTCCGCCCGTGCCTCCTGCACCCCGCCCGTCACCACTGCCGCAAGCAGTTTGTCAACCTCGCTCTGGTCCAGAATGTCCAACGCCGCCTCCGCTGCGTACGAACACAGACCCCCCGCGCCACCGGGCACAGGGCTACCCCATCATCTATCGGACTATCCCCCTCCCGGCCTTCACTGCCGCGTCCTCCGCCCCATCCGGGAACACCTGGGCCTCCTTCGAGGTAAACAATCGACCATGCACCACGTCGTCCGCACCCTCTCCGTGCTTCTGGCCCTCTTCCTGCCCTTCCTCACGCCGCCCGCCCAGGCCCAGTTCGATCAGGACCCCGTCTCGGTCTCCGCATACACCCGGTTCACCCATGTCGCCCGCGGCGAAGACCTCGCCGTCGCCGTGATCATCGACCACGCCGAGCACTTCCACACCTGGCCCAATAAGCCGGTTGTCCCCCCCGAACTTGCAGGGCTTTTCCCGTACGCCACCGAGATCGAGTTTTCCCCCCTCCCGACCGGGGTTTCCTTGGCCGGGGTACTCCAGTGGCCCGAACCGAAGCCCGTGCCCATGCTCGGGCCGAAGGGCATGGTCGATGTGCTCTCCTACGCCGGAACCGCCATTGTCTATTTCACCCTCAGGATCGACGACGACGCCCCCCTCGGCGAAACCAGCGTGTCGTTCTTAGTGGCCTATCAGGCCTGCGACGACACCCGCTGCCTCATCCCCGATGAATCGCACCAGACCATCACCTTCACCATTACCGAGGCGCCCCCGGATGACCGCACCCCGCTCCACGCGGCCTACTTCGCCGAATACCGAGGCCCGATCGCGCCCTCCGACCCCCCCCCGGCAACCACCGACGAGCCTTCCGCCCCAGTCACCCAATCGGCCCAGCGGCTCTTTCTGGGCTTTATCCCGATCCCTGAACGCAGCGGCCTGATCGTCATCGCCCTGCTCAGCATCGTCGGGGGCTTCGTGCTCAACCTCACCCCCTGCGTGCTCCCCGTCATTCCCATCAAGATCATGACGCTCACTCAGCACGCGGGCACGCGAGGGCGGACGCTCTTTCTCGGCGTGATGATGGCCCTCGGTGTCATGGCCTTCTGGGTGGGCATAGGCCTCCCGGTGATGATCGTTCAGGAATACACCGATCCATCGCGCATCTTCGCCATCTGGTGGGTCACGCTCGGGCTTGGATTGCTCATCGCCCTGCTGGCGGCAGGAATCATGGGCCTGTTTACGTTCAATCTGCCCCAGGGTCTTTATCGTCTCAACCCCAAGGCCGACTCGGCCCACGGATCATTCCTCTTCGGCGTGATGACCGCCATCCTCGGCCTTCCCTGCTTCGGCTTCGTCGCCGGGGCCTTGCTCGGCGCGGTCAGCAGCCAGCCGACACACGTCACCTTCGTGGTCTTCACGGCCATCGGCATAGGGATGGCCCTTCCGTACCTCGTGCTTTCCTTCAACCCCAAACTCATCGAAAAAATCCCCCGCACCGGGCCGGCAAGCGAACTCGTCAAGCAGGTACTCGGCTTACTGATGCTTGCCGCGGGAGCCTATTTCACGGGCGCCGGCCTGATGGCCCTCGTCGCCGAGCAACCCCACTTGGCCAAGGTGCTGCATTGGTGGTTCGTCGCGGCGTTCACCCTCAGCGCGGGACTTTGGCTCGCCTATCGCACATTCAAGATCACCCGTCGCCCCGGACGCCGGGCGACGTTCCTCATCCTCGGGCTGGCAACCGGGGTCTTTGCCGTGGGCTGGGCCGATTCCCGCACCCGCGCCGCCGCCCGAGACCGCGAACTCTGGCACGAATACACCCCCGAAGCCTTTGGCGCGGCCCAATCCTCGGGCAAGATCGTGGTGCTCGACTTCACCGCCGACTGGTGCATCAACTGCAAAGCCCTCAAAGCCACCGTTCTCGACCGCCCCGAGGTCTCCTCGCGGCTGGCCGATCGCAGTGTCGTGCCCATGACCGCCGACCTCACCAGCCGAACCGCCCCCGGTTGGCGAAAACTCGAAGATCTCGGCGAACGCGGCATCCCCCTTCTGGTGATCTACGGTGCAGACGGGTCCGAAATCTTCCGAAGTAATGCCTATACCGCAGCCCAGGTGCTCCAAGCCCTCGACCGTGCCCGCTGATCCGGTCCGTTGACACTCGCCCCGATCCCGAATACGTTTCTTCCTGTCCGGAACAGCCGGACGACAACCCGCGGGTGTAGCTCAGTGGTAGAGCGTCACGTTGCCAACGTGAAAGTCGCGCGTTCGAATCGCGTCACCCGCTTTCTCGCAGATTCCTCTCGAATCGCAATTTCCGATTTATCCGCAGATCGGTAACCGAGCTGCCGAAGTCGCAAACGCACGCAGGCGCACTCCACTCGCTCCGTTTCGGTGCGGCTCCCATCCCCGATACCCCTTAAAATCGGAAGCCCTCGAGGGGGACGACCACGCACTCGTCACCACCCGCCGCCAACGGCAATCGACATGACCTCCGGTTCAGGAAGCACGGCTCGTGCGCATGCCGCGGGCGCTCACGCCCTTTTCTCGCCGTAAGCAATTTCCTCCGCCGACAGAGCCGAAACGGGCTAGTCTGAGTGCTGACTTGGCCACCAATACACCCAATCAGGCGACCGAGAGAACCGGAGGCGGAGGTCGCGCTTCCGGGGGAGATGCCGGATGTCACACAGGGGGAGACAGCGGCAGGTGGCCCGGTGCGCGCAACGGGGGCGAGGCGGTATTCCGGGCGCGCGGGCTGACAAAGGTTTATCGCATGGGGAACGTTGAGGTCCACGCCCTGCGAGGCGTGGATCTTGATCTGTTCCCCGGCGAGTTCGTGGTCCTGCTTGGGCCGTCGGGCAGCGGGAAGTCAACCCTGTTGAACATTCTCGGCGGCCTCGACGTTCCGACGGCGGGAAGTGTGCGGTTTCAGGATCACGACCTGACCGCTGAAGACGACCGTGCGCTGACCCGGTATCGGCGGGATCACGTGGGATTCGTGTTCCAGTTCTACAACCTGATTCCGAGCCTGACAGCGAGAGAGAACGTCGCGCTCGTGACGGAGATCGCACGAGATCCGATGACGCCGGAAGAGGCGCTTCGTCTTGCAGGATTGTCAGATCGGATGGATCACTTTCCCTCCCAGCTATCCGGGGGCGAACAGCAGCGGGTCGCGATCGCGCGGGCCATCGCCAAGCGGCCTCAGGTGCTGCTGTGCGATGAACCGACAGGCGCGCTGGACGTCAAAACAGGGATTGTCGTTCTGGAGGCCGTCGAACGGGTCAATCGTGAATTGGGCGCAACAACAGTGGTCATCACGCACAACGTGACGATAGCGCAGATGGCGGATCGGGTCGTTACGATCTTCGACGGGCGGATCTCTGGCGTGAAGATCAACGACAAAAAGATCCCCCCGCGGGAGCTTCAGTGGTGAAAGCGATTGATCGCAAGCTGCTGCGCGATCTCTCGCACATGAAATGGCAGGCCCTCGCCATCGCGCTGGTGCTGGCGTGCGGCGTGGCGATGTTCATCATGTCGCGGACGACGCTGCTGTCGCTCGATGAATCGATGAATCGGTACTACCGGGAATATCGCTTCGCGGACATATTCACGCAACTGAAACGAGCGCCGCGATCGCTTGAGGACCGGATCGCGGAGATCCCCGGCGTCGCAAGCCTGCAGACGCGGGTCGTGGCGGACGTGAACCTACACGTTCCGGGCCTGCCCGACCCGGCGGTGGCGCGGCTGATCTCACTGCCTGACCGCCATCGCCCGGTGCTCAACGATCTGCACCTTCGCCGGGGACGTTGGATCGAACCGTATCGCTCCGGAGAGGTTCTGGTGAGTGAGGCGTTCGCAGAAGCGCACGGTCTCCTTCCAGGTGCCAAGATCGGCGCCGTGATCAATCAGCGAATGCGGGAACTGACGGTGGTCGGAATCGTGCTTTCACCGGAGTTCATCTACGAAATTCGCGAGGGAGACATCCTGCCTGATCCGCTGCGGTTCGGTGTGTTCTGGATGGCCCAGCGAGAGCTGGCTCCCGCATTCGACATGGAAGGCGCATTCAACAGTGTTGCAATCCGGCTCATGCCGGGCGCTTCCGAGGCCGAGGTGATCGCCCGGCTTGACGAATTGACCCAGCAATACGGCGGACTTGGCGCCTACGGCCGGGACGATCAGACATCACACATGCTCATCTCAGGCGAGCTTGAGCAGCTCGGCGTCATGACGCTGGTCATCCCGACGATATTTCTCGCGGTCGCCGCATTTCTCTTCAACATGGTCATCTCCCGGATGATCCGCACGCAACGCGAGCAGATCGCAGCGCTCAAGGCGTTCGGCTATGCACGGCTGGAGATCGGGCTGCACTACACCAAACTCGTCGGGTTGATCGTCGTCGCAGGTGTGGTGATCGGCTCGGCCTTGGGCGCGTGGCTGGGGCACTCGATGGTCGAGATGTACGTGCGATTCTTCCGCTTCCCGGCGCTCCACTATGTCATCGACGCGCGCTCGGTAGGTCCGGCGCTGCTGATCAGTTCCGCGGCAGCGCTTGCGGGGGCCTACTGGGC
Source organism: Phycisphaeraceae bacterium (assembly GCA_019636695.1). GTDB lineage: Bacteria > Planctomycetota > Phycisphaerae > Phycisphaerales > UBA1924 > JADLCM01. The sequence goes on along the minus strand of JAHBXD010000001.1, from coordinate 799,554 downwards.
GGTGCGCCGGGCGGTGCGGCTCCCTCCCGCTGAGGCGATGCGCCCCGAACCGCCGCCCGACTTCCGACAGACGTTCATCGAGCGATCCGGACTGCAACGCTTCTTCTCCCAGTCGGTGCGCATGATCCTCCGAAATATCGAGCGTCAGCCGCTCAGGAGCGCCCTGGCTTGCCTGGGAATGGCGTTGGCGGTTTCGATCCTCATCCTCGGAAACCTCAACAGAGAACTCATCGACAAGCTTATCGAGCACGAATTTCACATCACGCAGAGGCAGGACATGACCGTGACCCTGATCGAGCCGACCTCGCACCGGGCGGTGCAGGAGATCGCGCGGATGCCGGGCGTGCTTCATGCCGAGGCGTTTCGCGCAGTGCCGATCCGGATGCGTTCCGAGCATCAGGCTCGCCGCTTAGCGCTCATGGGGCTGCCCCCGGAAAGAGACCTGATTCGTCTGCTCGATCGGCATGGTCGGGAGATCGAGGTTCCACAAGAAGGACTGCTGCTTTCCGCGGGCCTGGCGTCGCTGCTGCACGTTCGCGTTGGAGACACGGTGACGATAGAGGTGCTCGAAGGGCGCCGGCCGGTGACTACGGCCCGGGTGGCGGCACTCATCGAGGATTACACAGGGTTTTCGTCCTATATGGACATCCGCACCCTCCACCGGCTCATGCGCGAGCAAGACGCGATTTCCGGAGTACACATCATGGTCGACTCGACCATGACATCGGACCTGTTCTCTTCGCTCCGCCAGACGCCCCGCGTCGCGGGGGTGACCATCAAGGCCGCGGCGATCCGGAGTTTCCAAGAGACCATCGCTGAGAATCTCCTCCGAATGCAGTTCTTCACGGTAGCGTTCGCCACTGTCATCGCGTTCGGGGTGATCTACAACACCGCCCGTATTTCTCTCGCAGAACGTGGGCGTGAACTGGCCACGCTGCGGGTCATCGGGTTCACTCGTGGCGAAATCTCCTCGATTCTGCTCGGCGAGCTGGCCGTACTTACTGCGTTGGCCATACCCATCGGTCTTCTCGCTGGATACTGGCTCGGCGCTTTTACGATCGATGCCATGCAGACTGAACATCAGCGTTTGCCGCTGGTTATCGGCCCGCGAACCTACGGTTTCGCAATCGCGGTTACCATTCTTGCCGCCGTAGCCTCCGGTTTGGTCGTTCGGAGGCGATTGGATCAACTGGACCTTGTCTCCGTCCTCAAGTCACAGGCATAGAACGAGTGTGCTTTGAAGTTGACCCTGTCTCGAATCTCGCTCATTGTGATCGCCCTCGTCGTCGTGGGGGCTTTGACGTTCGCGTTCATGCCGCGGCCGGTTTCCGTTGACGTGCAGCTTGTCGAAAAAGGGTCGCTGCGCGTGACGATCGACGAAGATGGCCGCACACGCATTCGAGACCGATACGTCGTGTCGGCGCCCTTGACGGGCCGCATCGAGCGGATTCAACTCAGGGCGGGTGACTCCGTCGAAGCCGGGAGAACGATCCTCACCTCGATCGCGCCGGCAGACCCCTCCCTGCTCGATGCGCGTGCAGTGGCAGAGGCCGAGGCACGCGTGCGACGGGCCGAGGTCGAATTAAAACGGGCAGGCCCCGAGCGAGAGCGGGCCAGGGCCGAGTATGGCCACGCCGAAAACGAGTTGGCGCGCATCAGGACCGCGTTCGAACGAAATGCCGCCAGTCGACACGAACTGGATGCCGCGGAACTTCAGCATCGGGTGAAGATGGAGGCGTTCAACGCGGCGGTATTCTCAGAAGAGATCGCCCGGTTCGAGCTTGATCTGGCTCGTGCAGCACTGCTGCGCACCCGCCCGAACACCGGAGCGGCTGACAGCGTCGAGCACATCGACATCACAGCGCCGGTCGACGGCAGGGTTCTTCGCGTGTTCCAGGAGAGCATGGCGGTTGTCTCTCCCGGCGCGCCGCTGATCGAAATCGGAGATCCGACTGATCTGGAAGTGGAGATCGACGTGCTCTCGACTGACGCGGTTCGCGTTCGTCAGGGCGCTCGCGTGGATTTTGTGCACTGGGGCGGAGATGGAACGCTCGAAGGCCGCGTGCGGCTTGTCGAGCCGCGGGCGTTCACGCACATCTCGACGCTGGGCGTTGAGGAGCAGCGCGTTTATGTGATCGCGGACTTTGTCGATCCTCCTGAGAAACGCCGCTCGCTCGGTGATGCATTTCGCGTCGAAGCACGGATCGTCGTCTGGGAAGATGATGCCGTCGTCAAAACACCAACCAGCGCGCTGTTTCGCATCCACGGCGACTGGACGGTCTTCGTCGTTGAGGACGGGCGTGCGCGACGGCGAACGGTCCAGATCGGTCGCCTCACCGGCCTGGAAGCCCAGGTGCTCGACGGCCTCCAACCGGGTGAATCGGTGATCGTCCACCCCGGTGACGACGTTCGCGACGGTGTGCGGATCCGGATCAGGCGTTGACCACTTCGGTCAATCCATCCCCCCCGCCCTTGACGTACCATGTCCCGCGATGTCCCCGGCGCCTGCCAACCTCGAAGCCCCCCTCGAAATCGTCGAGCCGCTCTGCGCCATCTTCCGGCGCAAACTCAAGGCCGAAGGCGCCAAATACACCCCCGAGCGCGCCCACGTCCTCGACGCCATCATCCGCATTGATGGCCTCTTTGAGGCCGATGCCCTCCTCGAACGCCTGCGCAAGGAAGGCCGACGCGTCTCCAAGGCCACCGTCTACCGCACCATCAAACTCATGCTCGAAGCCGGCATCATCCAACGCGTCCTGGTCGACGGCGAGCAAGCCCACTATCAACTCGTCTACGGCAAAACCCCCGGCGACCTCCTCGTTCGCATCGACGAAGGACGCGTAGAAGAAATTCTTGTCCCCGGCCTCGCCGACATCTGCCGAAACATCTGCAAGGCTCGCGGCCTCACACTCAAAGGCCACCGCCTCCAGATCTTCGCCTCGGCCTGATCCCACACGATGAAACTCGTCAGCCAACAACGCGGCACCAGTTTCTACGAAACCTTCAGCGATCTTGTCTTCAACACCCTCGTCCTCTTCGTGCTCGTCGTCGTTGCCCTCGTCGTCCAGTTCAAGCATCTCTCCGCCCGTGCCGCGACACAAACACCCGAAATAACCTCTAACGACACCTTGCGGCAGGCTGCCGATCTCCTCCTCGTCCCCAACCGCTTTACCGGCGCGCCTGACGACACCTTCATCACTCTCGCCCTCGTCCCCATCGACGGGGTCACCCACGTCGCCTGGGTGCCCGCCGCGACCGACGCCCGCTGGACACTCAACCGCGCTCCAGGGCGCATCGACCCCGTCCTCGACCTCTGCCGCGCCTTCCTTGCCCCCGAGGGCCTCACACTCACCCCCGCGCCCGACTTCATCGCCATGGCCCCCGGCCTCACCCGCGCCTTTACCGACGCCACGAGCTGGTCATGGCGTTCAAGCCTCACCCTCTACCGCCTCGTAGAAACTCGCAGGCTCCTCGGCCCTCAAATTGCCTCCATGTCTCCCGAAACCGTACGCGAATACATCGGTGGCCTCTATCTCGACGAACCCGCACGAGATCGCCCCGCCCCCGCGCTGGCCGGCTCACGCGCGGCCTGGACGGCCTGGGCGCTTCGCGGCACAGAAGACCTCTACGCCCGCCACGACGAAACCCTCGAACCCCAAAGGCAACTCCTGGCCGATGCCGACCGCACCCTTCCCCCCGGCCTGCACATCACCCCCCTGCCGGATCGAACCATCCGAATCGGTGAAACCACCCTCACACTTGCTGCGGCACGATCGCTCCTTCGCGCGGTCCGTCCCGGAAAGGGCTTTTACATCGAAATCACGCCTACCAGCTCGGATCAATCACCCCCGGATTGGGTGATCGACGACCTCCTGGCGCCGACAGGGTTCGATAGCCGCCTTCTGCGCGAAGACGCGCTCGACACCCTTCATAACGCCCGATAACTATAAACCGAACAAAATCAGAAATAGGGCCTTGACGCCTTACCGATCATAGTCCATACTTACCGCATGGACCCAAACAAAATACATCTCATACTCGCCGATTTCCTCACCACCACCGAGTTCAACGCAGTCGCCTTCGCCGCAAAGCACGGCCTCACCCTTTTTCAACTCGTCGAGTGGTTCCAATCTGAAGCGATTCAAAACGCGCTCAGGGCCATCGAAGACATGACCCACGCCCGCTCCCGCGCGGTAGCCCTGCGGGCCGCCCCCACCGCCCTTGAGGTTGTCGCCCGGATTTCCCAGACTCCTCTCGCCGACGATGACCCCCCAGCGCGCGTGGAATCCGTCCGACGCGCCGCGGCACAGATCCTGCGCTCCGCTTCCTCACCCGCGCGGTCGAGCAAACACGCTGATCCGGCCGCAACGCGGTCGCCTCGCTCCGAACGGCATCAGGCGCTCGCCGAACTCACCGGTGAGACCGACACCGACGACCCCGCCGCAAACACGATCGAATCGGGCGAGCGCCCGTTCAGCACCGACCACGCCGGGCCGTACACCCGCGCGAAATCGACGCTGATCTCAGCCTCGGACGCGGCATAAACCGCCCAAACCGGGTGCTCAACGCGATAGATCAGCCGTCGTCCCGATCGGCTCTTGCCGAAACCCCACGAGTGCTCTTTGAAAAAGTGCTCGCGGCTTTCAGGGTCGGGCGTGTGCAGGGGCATGGTGCCGCAGGCTCGAACGCGGTGCGTGCTCGCGCCGAATCGCCAGGTGTGCTCGACGGTCACTCGCTGATCGTGCTGTGCGCGTGTGCTGCGCATCGGTGAAGCGCGGTAGGGTTCGTTGTAGATCGCCCGCGCAACCCAGGCCACGAGCCTTCGCGGGACGAGTTCGCGGATGAACATGACCCCGCGGATGCCGGTTGCCGGGTCGCGCACATAGAACCGCAGGTTGACCTCGGGAAACCGCGTGTGCCCGGGGATGCGAACGCCGCGAACGCGCGTATCGCGAAAGTCGAATGCGACAAGGCTGACATACGCCCGGCCCTCAAAGCGATCGAGCGTCAGCCCCGGGGCCAGGTGCGGTTCGAGCAGGGCGTCATCGACGTCATACTGCGCGAGCACCAGGTCGGTCCACCGCGCGGTCAGAAACGGCCGCTTCATCCCGGGAGCATAGATCCGCCCCGGGGGCGTCGGGAGGCATACGCCCGCATACGATGCGGCCGGAGGTTGCCCCATGCCCTTTTACACAACGCTCGGCAATATTCCCCGCAAGCGGCACGTGCAGTTCCGTCGGCCCGACGGCGCGCTGTACAGCGAAGAACTCTTCGGGACCGAAGGGTTCGTCGGCCCTTCGAGCACGATGTACCACATTCACCCGCCCACGCAGGTAGATGGCTGGAAAACGCTCTATTCGACCAAGGTTGAATATGTCGAGCAGGACGTGATGCGGATGCGCCACGTCAAGACCGCGGGCATGCGCGCCGAGGGCGACTGGGTGACCGGCCGCGTGGTTTTCTTCGGCAACGACGATTGCGAAATGGCGATCTGCGTTCCCGATCGCCAGATGAACTATCACTTCAAAAACGGCCAGGGCGACGAGTGCTTTTTCATTCACTTCGGCTCGGGCGTCTGCCACACGATGATGGGCACGCTGCGTTTCGGCCCGAAGGACTATCTGGTCATTCCCAAGGGCGTCATTTACACAATCGTCTGGGACAAGCGCACCAACGGCCCCGACGGCCTGCCCGCCGACGGCGGCCCCTCGGCCGAAGTCATGCCCTTCGGCAAGTTCCTGCTGATAGAGACCACCAACGGCAGCCACATCGGCCCGCCGCCGCGCTACGTCAGCAAAGCCACGGGGCAGTTTCTGGAACACGCACCCTATTGCGAGCGCGACCTGCGTATTCCCGATTATCCGCTGACGTGGGATGTCCGGGGCGAGTTTGAAGTGCGTATCAAGGCGCGCGACCGGGTGCACAGCTACGTCTATCACTATCACCCGCTCGATGTCGTCGGCTGGGACGGGTGCTATTACCCCTTCATCTTCAACATCGACGACTTCGCGCCGATCACCGGCAAACTGCACATGCCGCCGCCGATTCACCAGACGTTCGAAGCGCACAACTTCGTCATCTGCTCATTCTGCCCGCGCATGCTCGACTGGCACCCCGACGCCATCAAGGTGCCCTACAACCACTCAAACCTCGATTCTGACGAAGTGCTGTATTACGTCGAAGGCAACTTCGGAAGCCGCAAGGGCATCGAGGTCGGCAGCATGACGGCCCACCCCCAGGGCATTCCGCACGGGCCGCACCCCGGCACGATCGAGGCATCGCTCAAGGCGACCTATACGGCTGAACTGGCGGTCATGTGCGACACCTTCCGTCCCCTGCTGCCCACCAAGGCCGCGCTGGCGATGGACGATTCTCGATACCCGGCGAGTTGGCAGGGCGAGCACTTCCCCGGCCTCACCAGCGGGCAGATGCACCTCAACGGGGTCGGTGGGCATCTGGCCAACGGTCACCCTCGCACCTCGGCCGAGAAAGACCTTCCGCCCGCGATCACCAGTTCGGGCACACCGAGCAATGTCTGGGCGCCCGAGACTTCGCCGGTTGCCGAAGGGAAGTCTTCACGCACAAAACCCAAGGCGGTGGCACCCAAGACCACGGCGCGAAACGCCGCCAAGCCCGGCGGCAAGTCCTCCAAACCCGCTTCGCGCGCAAAACCCGCCGCAAAATCGGGCCGAAAAGGCTCCCCCCGCGCTCGTTGATCTCCAATCGTTGAAACACTCGCCCGACCACCCGTGCCGCTGACCATCTACAACACCCTGACGCGCAGCGCCCGGCCCTTTGCGCCTGCCGACCCCAAGCGCATCACGTTCTATACGTGCGGGCTGACGGTCTATGACGACGGGCACATCGGAAACTTCCGTTCGTTTCTCGCCGCAGACCTGTTGCGCCGCTGGCTTGAAAGCCCGCTCTGCGAACTGGTCAACGACCCCGCCGGCTCGCCCCGGCGCGTCGTGCACGTCATGAACATCACCGATGTCGGGCATATGACCGACGACGACTCGGCCGACGGAGGCGGCGAAGACAAAATGGCCGCGGGCGGGCGGCGCATCGCCGAGGCGAAGAAGTCGGGCAAATTGCCGCCGGGCGTCGAGATTGACCCGACCGATCCGCGTGCCGTGGCCGAGTTTTTCACAGGCCGGTTTCTTCGCGATGCCCGAGACATGGGCCTCAAGGTCGCGATCGAGCAGGCGACCAACCCGCTCGTCATGCCCCGGGCGACCGATCATGTACCGGGGATGATCGTTTCCATCGAGCGATTGATCTCGCGCGGCCACGCGTATGTCGTCGGTTCGCCGGGATCGCGCGTGGTGTACTTCGATGTCCGGTCGCTTGCTTCCTACGGCGCGCTCAGCGGCAACACGCTCGATCGTCTGCGCGAGGGCGAGGGCGGGCGCGTTCGGGCTGAAAATCAGGCCGGCAAGCGCCACCCCTCGGATTTTCTGCTTTGGAAGGAAGACCGCACGCACCTGATGAAGTGGCCCAGCCCGTGGGGCGAGGGCTATCCGGGGTGGCACATCGAGTGCACGGCCATGGCGGTGCGCTGCACCCACCCCGAAGCGGCCTCACTCGACCTGCGCACCTTCACCGTGCCCGACGGCCTCCCGATCTTCGACATTCATTCCGGAGGCGAAGACAACATCTTCCCCCACCATGAATGCGAGATCGCCCAGTCGTGCGCGGCGTTCAACGCCCTGCCCGAGGGCGCGCCGCTTGCCCGGCTGTGGTTTCACCCGCGGTTTCTGCTCATCAACGGCGAGAAGATGAGTAAGAGCAAGGGCAACTTCGCCACTGTCCGCCAACTGATCGACCAGGGGCACGAGGCCGCCGCCATCCGGCTTGAACTGATCAAGACGCACTATCGCTCCAACGCGAACTTCACCGACCAAGGGTTGAAAGATTCGGCCCGGCTGGTCGAGCGCTGGCGGCGCATGCTCGACGCGGCCGACCAGGCTCGCGCACATTCGCCCGAAGCGGGCGACCAGGCTGCTCGTGACCGTTGCCGGGCCGAGTTCGCCGCCGCGATGAACGACGATCTGAACATCGCCGGGGCGATTGCCGCGCTCAACCGCTGGGCCAACGAGGTGCGCGAACCATTGCCCGGCGACGGCGTGCTCTTGCGTGAACTTGACGCGGTGCTGGGGCTGTTTGATCGGCCTCGGGCGCACGGGCAAGAGACCGACATCGGCGTGTTCGCGCCCGGGGTCGAGCCAGACCCGCGCGTCATCGACCTGCTGCTCGCGCGGCGAGAAGCCCGCGCTCGCAAGGATTTTGCATCGTCCGACCGCATCCGCGACGAACTGGCCGCCATGGGTTACGCGATCAAGGACGTCGCGGGCGGACGGGTCGAGGTGCGACGCGCGTGAGCGCACGCGGACAGGAATCGAAAGCCACCCCCCATGTCTTCCGACGGCCCGCTGGCTTCGCCCGAAACCCGATCGACCGGCGAAGCGATCCGCTTCATGATGGACCTGGGCAAGGCCCTGCACGTCTGCGGCACACCCGCGCACCGTATCGAAGAAGCGATGACAGGGTGCGCGCAACGTCTGGGGCTTGATATCCAGGTGTTCAGCACGCCGACCTCGCTCTGGGCGGGGTTCGGGCCGATCGAGCGCCAGCGGGTGCGCCTGGTGCGCATCGACCCGGCGGCGGTCAACCTGGGCCTGTTGAGCGACGTGGACGAAGTCGCGTCGAAGGTGGTTCGCGGTGAACTGCCCCTGGGCGGGGGGACGCAGCGGCTCGAGACGATTCTGAGTCGCGGATGGGAATATCCCTCGGGCCTGACCGTTGCCAGCGGCGCGCTGGCCTCGGCCGTCGCGGCACGGCTCTTCGGCGGGGGGTTGCCCGAGGTGCTCGCGGGGGCGGTGATCGGCCTGGTCGTGGGTGTCTTCAGCGTGATCGCCGGGCGTCACCGGCACTTGATGCGCATCATCGAGTTTGCGTGCGGGGCGTTCGCCGCCGCCCTTGCCTTGGCGCTGACCACGGTGCTTCCGTCGATGTCAACCTATACGGCTACGGTGGCGGGGTTGATCGTGCTGATGCCGGGCTTGACGCTGACGCTCGCCATGAATGAACTGGCGACGCGCCACCTCGTGAGCGGCACAACGCGCCTGATGTATGCGCTCATGATCTTTTTCTCGATCGGATTCGGCGTGGCGTTCGGGCGACAGTTCGAGCGGGTCGTGCCCGACCCCGGCACGGGCGTAGTTGAAAGCCTGCCCCTCTGGACCGAGTGGGTGGCCCTTGCGTGCGCAGGGCTTGCGTATACCGTGCTCTTCAAGGCGCGGCCGCTGCACCTGCCGGTCATCTGCGGCGCGGTGCTGGTGGGGTTCGGCGCATCGCGGCTGGCATCGGTGACGCTCGGGCCGGAGATCGGTGTGTGTGTCGGGGCGTTCGTCGTCGGCGCCGGAGGCAACCTGTATTCGCGTCTGACCGATCGGCCGGGGGCGATTGTGCATCTGCCCGGATTGATGGTGCTGGTGCCCGGGAGCATCGGGTTCAAGAGTCTTGATGCGCTCCTGGATCAGCAGGTCGTTTCGGGAGTCGGCACGGCGTTTCAGATGGTGATGGTGGGCGCAGCACTCGTGGCCGGGCTGCTGCTGGCCAATGTCGCCGTGACGCCTCGTAAGGCGACCTGAATCAATCCGCGGGATGTTGTTCGGCGCCGGTTGCGCCGCGAGCACGGCCGTATCAGGTTGCGCCTGGACGAACGCGCCTGAGGCGGAGCGCAAACGACCACAGATAGATCGCGAGGAACCACGCGACGGCAAGTTCGCGCAGTTCGGAACTGCCCAGACGTTGCGCAAGCGGGTTGTCGATGAAACTGCACACCCGGAAGAGCGTGTGAAAGAACGCCGCACTCCAGCAGATGCCGGGGGCGAGAATCCACGCGGCGGGTGCGCGGGGCGACGGCGTCGCTCGCGTCACAAGGTAGATCACAGCCGGAACAAGCAGGCCGACGAAGGTGATGAACAGTTCGACCATAGCGCGCGGCTTCTGGTTGAGCCACGAACTGATATTGTGGATGTTGGTTTCTTCCTGCTTGTTGACCTCGGCGAGCGCGGGAGGAGTCTCCCAACCGAAATACCACTGGCCCCAACTGGCCTCTTCGCCGGCGAAGTAGATGCAGGCGAGAATCCACAACGCCAGATAGCCCTGGAGGTAGAGACGGGGCAGACGCCGACGATAGCGCACGAGGGCATAGATGCCCGCGATGATGCCGGGAATGAGTACGGCGACCGTGAGATGCTCGAACAGGCCCGTGTCGCGGAAGGCGTCTTTCCGTGCGAGGTGGTGGAAATGGTCGGGCGAGACCACGGCGATCACAATCACCGCGATGCCTGCAAGGATGGTCAGCGCATGGGTGACCAGATCGGCCACTGGGCGGGTGCGGGTAGGCATGGAGCACGCTCCGCGTTCAGAGGAGTCGAGGCCAAGGGTGCGCACCTGCCGCGAGGCGAAGCCGGCGACCCACGAGCACGCGCTTCGGCCCCCTGCGCCGCCGGCGCGAGAAAGGCCGCACGCGCGGATGTCATTTGAAAGCCACCTCGGGGACTCGAACCCCGGACCTGAGCTTTACGAAAGCTCCGCTCTACCAGCTGAGCTAAGGTGGCAGCGGTCGGTAGTATCTGCGCTGCGCGCGGGATTGTCCAGCCGCAGGCAAGGCGGCTTAGGGGCGGCCCGACATGAGCATGAACGGGACCGCCTGAAGCACCTGCACGCCACCCACCACGACCGGAAAGAGACTCAGGGCCAAGGCCCATTCGCCTGTGCGCCGGCCGAGGGCGGGATTGTGCCTTCGGACGGCCTCGATACAGATCAAGGCCAGGACAACACAGGCCGCTTTGAATGCCGCCATGCCGGGCATGCCCGCGGCGTTGTACATGCGTGCCGCCAGGAGGTTGAGTTCGATGCCCCCGAGGAAAAGGATGATCGACGTGAAAAGGACATCGAGCGAGGCGAGCGCGGCGATGCCTGCATAGAGCGGCCGCATGGTCGTGACGTTCGACATGATGAGGCTCCGTACGTTGGGGTGTGTGTGCGGGATCAACCGGCGCGATGATCGCGCCGGTTGGGCACGTTCGGGGTGATGTGCCTGACGCCCGCCCCGACGAGAAGCGGGCCGAGGAACGGAAGTCATCGAGTGAGCGACTCTTCGAAGCAATCTCAATAAGGTCAGGAGGTGGAGCAAGACGGGCGTGATGCCTACTCCACCGAGGATGAGAAGGCCTTTGAGACAGTTACTTATTCGTGTGACTGTTCGAGCCGTTCGAGCACAATGCGGCGGTAGAGTTCCGCCGATGGTTCGAGGCCGGTCCAGCATTGGAACTGGAGCACGGCCTGACGTACGAACATGACTGCGCCGTCGATCGTTGTCAACCCCAAGGTGCGGGCCTGATGCAGAATCGGCGTCAGCAATGGTCTATACACCGTGTCGAAGACAACGGTTCCACTTTTCTGCCCGTCTTTGTGCCCGTTGCCGCGCGAGAGTTCGCCTCGCACCCACGGGGCCGAAGCAAGATCGATGGGCGAAGCGTTGGCATCCGGCCCGCCTGTCATGCCTAAAGACGTGGCGTTGATGATGATCTCGGCAGGCACGCTTTGCGCAGCATCAAGCGGCACGGCTTGCAGCTCGCCCGGAACGTGCGTGCGGATGTCATCGACCAGTCGGTGAGCCTTGGCAAGCTCGCGGTTGGCGATGGTCACGCGGGCGCCGCGCGAAGCGCAGGCGTATGCCGCGGCACGCCCGACGCCCCCGGCCCCGAGAATGGTGACCGCACACCCATCGAGGGGGCCGACCGCATGCGCGAGGGTATCGGCGATGGCTGGAGCATCGGTGTTGAGCACGCGAACCCTCCCGCCCGGGCGCTCAACAACAAGCGTGTTTGCCGCACCGAGCGCATCGGCGGCGGGGTCGACGGCCCAGCCCTGCTCGCGAGCCAAACGCACAAGATTGACCTTGTGCGGCAGGGTGATGCTTGCGCCGGCGAAATCGAGGTGAGGGTGCTCGATGAACGCAAGCAGCGTGGCCTTGAGGCTAAGGTATGACCCCTCGGCGTCGGCATCGTCCGCGAGAACCGGCATGGGAAGATACACGGCGTTGATGCCCGCGGCCTCGAATCCGGCGTTGTGCACCGCAGGAGAGAGCGAGTGCGCAACCGGCCAGCCGATGACGCCGTAGACGCGGGTCTTGGGGGTGATGGAGCGGAAGCGGTATTGCCCGAGAAGTTCGGCGAGCGTGGGCTGACCGGGTGCTGTGATGGATGTCGGCCTGAGCGAAGCGAACGTGAGAAAGCCACCGAACTTGGGCGCGAGCACGCGGCTCATCAACCCCGATTCGCCCATCGCCAGGGCGATGGTTGCGCGATCGCGATCGCGCAGCATGTCGAAGAGTTCGAGGTTGTCTCGCAACGAGCGGGCCATGAAGGCGACCTTGATGACGCGGCAGGCATCATCACGCATCGCAAGCAGCCTGCGCGAGAGGTCAGCCGGGCGCGAGCGGAAATCGTGGGTGGAGAGCAGGATCGAGGAATCGCCCGCCGCGAAGGACGCATCGGCGAAGGCTCGCCAGGCGGGATCGGCAGCGAACGCGGCGTATTCGATATCCAGGCATCGGGGCGGGCATTGGCAGGCACACAACGCCTCGTAGAGCGCACGCCGGAGGGATTCCGGACCGTCATAGGCCCCGCCCTCGGAGGCGAGGCGACACGTGGCGATGCACGGAAGCGGAACCTCCTGCACGATACGCACGGCCTCGGGGATGTCGTCTTCGCCGTGGAGCATGGTGTCGAACCGAAATTCGACAAGGTCGGCCCCGGCGAGCCGGGCGTGCTCGGCTTCGGCAAGGGCCGAAGCCGGGTCGTTGACAACGATGGGCACGCAGAGCAGGCACGGCATGGGGCGAGTGTATGAGCGGGTGCATCCACGGTCGAAAAGTCAGCGAAACCCGGAATAGGTCGCCCGCTTTGGCGGTTGAACAGTCGGCCGCAGCACCGCAAGGCACGCATGCGTGCCTTGCGAGTTTGCACCATCGCAAACCCTTTCTTTTCCCGCACGGTCGGCCGGGCGCCATCAGGCGCCCGGTCGGCCTTTTTTACGCCGCATCGGCGTAGCCCGCCGGGTCAAGTTTGCGTCGGAAGCGGGGCCGGCCCCTCGACAGGGGTTGCGCGACGAATGACGCGCTGCAGCGTCTGCGGCGAGGGTGTCAGCGAGCGGGCAATTTCGACGATCAACGTGTCGTCACCGGGAGGGCCGGATCGAAAGGCGTCAACCGCATCGAGCAGACGTTGGGGCCACCCGCCCGCGGGCGAACGTCGCGAAGCGGCGATTGTGCGGCGGAGGCCGTCGATGCCGAGCATGCGGCCGCGTTCGTTACGGCATTCGATTGCGCCATCGGTGTAGATGATGACGGCATCGCCCGGGCCGAAGGGGACCGTACGCTCGCCTGGATCGAAACCTGTGTCATCGCATGCACCGAGGATGAACGTTGTCGCGTCGAGTTCTTCCATCGCGCCGTCTACGGCCACGGTGAAAGCCGGGGGGTGGCCGCCGCTGGCAAAGGTGAGCGTGCCGGCGGAAGGCTCGACGCGAAGGCAGCACGCCGTGAGAAAGACCGAGTGATTGGCGAGCGTGAGATAGGCATATCGGTTGAGGAGGCGAAGGACTTGTCCCGGGGCGACGTAGGGATTTTCCCCGAAGATGCGTTCGAGTTCGCCGCTAAGCCGGTTGACGGTGAGTGCGGCGGCGATGCCGTGGCCGGTGACATCCATGACCACGACGGAGAGGGCGGGGTCACCCCCATCACGGGGTGGCGAGATGTGGGCGTGGAGAAAATCGCCGCCGATCAGGCTCATCGGCTCGTAGCGGAAATCGAAGCGGACGGGACCATCGAGAATGGGTCTGGGAAGAAGGGCTTCGTGGATGCGGCGGGCATCGACAAGTTCGCGTCTGACCTGGGAGTATCGCTTGGAGAGGAAGCGGAGTTTGACCTCGGCCATGCGTCGATTGTGCTTGAGCCAGCAGACGAGCACACCGGGAACACCCATCAGCGGGGCAAGGGCGGCCCAGAGGAGGCGTTCTGTAAACGCGCCCTCTCCGAGCGAGAGCACGAGCAGGGCGTGAATGCCCGCGAGGATCAGGACCGGCATGATGGCCTGACGCGGAGTCCACGGAAGGAACAGGCAGGCGAGCAGGTGGACAAAGGCGATCTGTCCGAGCAGTTCGCCGGGGTCGCCGAGGGCATGCCCGATGAGTACGGCGGCGAGGAACTGGATCGCCCCGAACCCGACGACCGCCCAGTAGGTCAGCGTGAGCAGGGGGATGCGATCGAGTTCTTTCGCGCGGGCGAAGGCATAACTGCCGAGAAAGACCATGCCCTGCAGTGCCGCGAGGATGGTGTTGAGGGCGGTATCGGAGGTCGAGCGGCCGGGTTCGAGCGCGACCCACCCTGCGAGGCGAACAAGGCCGGTGACGACGGTCATCAGCACCAGGACGCCCGCGAGCGTGCAGAACCAGGCGAAACGGCGACGAAGCAGACGCCACTCGCTCGCTTGGAACTCGCGATGGAACGCGGCGGTGAAGAGGGTTGCGGAGGGGCGCTCGCGGCTCATGGTGTCTGCGGAGTGTACGGTCGGGAAAATCGCCCGGGCATGCGTGCAACCCGGGCGTTATTTCCTCGCTATCGTCTAGACCCGCCACCGGAGATGAACATCCGGCCGGCGCATGGGGCGAGCGATGCCCGAACACGATTGGCCAAGAGGTAGAAGGAGCGGCGAGTGAATATTGATCTTCTGAAACGTTTGTGCGAGACACCGGGCGTTCCGGGACGCGAGGAACGAGTGCGGAGTCTGATCGAGCAGGAGATCAAGGGTCTTTTTGACAGCGTCGAGACGGATGCCATGGGAAGCCTGATCTGCCGGCGCGGGCCGCGAGCGGGCAAGGGCAAAGGAAAGAAGCCGGCGCGGGGTGCGCAGCCGCTGCGTGTGATGCTGCTGTGCCACATGGATGAGATCGGGTTCTATGTCTCGCACATCGACGCTAAGGGCTTTCTGTGGCTGAACAATGCGGGAGGGTTCGACGCGCGGAACCTGTTCAGCCGGCGGGTGCTGGTGGTGACCTCGAACGGCGATTTCAAGGGTGTGATGAACCCTTCGGGACGGCCGCTGCATATTTCGTCTCCGGATGAGCGAACCAAGGTGCCGGAGTTGAAGACGTTTTGCGTGGACGTGGGGATGACCGGGAAGGAAGCACAGAAGAAGTTCACGGTCGGCGATTATGTCGTGATGGACGAACCGCTGATCGAGATCGGGAACAAGATCGTCAGTAAGGCGCTGGATAATCGCGTCGCGTGCTGGCTGGGGATCGAATCGATCCGCGAACTCGACCGCCTGGGAACGGGGCACGCGTGCGAAATCGTGGTGGCGTTCACGGTGCAGGAAGAGGTGGGTTTGCGCGGCGCACACACGAGCGCATTCGCGGTCAAGCCTGACATCGGGCTGGGCATCGACGTGACGCTCTCTTGCGACACGCCGGGCGTGCCCGAGGCCGAGTGCGTGACGGTGCAGGGCAAGGGCTTCGGGCTGCATGTAAAGGATTCGAGTTTCATCGCCGACCATCGGCTGGTGAATGAAGTGGATGCGCTGGCTCGCAAACACAAGATCCCAGCGCAGCGAACGATTCTTGCCGCGGGCGGTCAGGACGGCGCTGCCGCACAGCAGGCTGCGGCGGGCGCGCGGGCGATCGGCATCACGGTGGGGACGCGGTATATTCACACGGTGACGGAGATGGTGGACAAGACCGACCTGAAAGCCGCGCGGGACATTCTGGCGCGGTATCTCGGGAGTGTGTGATACGCGGGTGTGCGTCCGTGGGTGAAATTTTCGACCTTGATGCAGACGGCCTCGGCCGAAGGGCCGCCTAGCCCTTTTGACCAAAGATGCCCTGCGGACGAGGGAAGGCGGAGAGATTCGGGTTTGTCCGCCGGATGCGTTATGCGGTCTTGTCGCGTTCGGCGCGTCGACGTTTGAGTTCGGCGTCGATGAATTCTTCAATGTGGCCGTTCAGGGCAGTCTGCGGGTTGGCCTCGACGCCGGTGCGATGATCTTTGACGCGGTTGTCATAGAGCACGTAGGAGCGGATCTGCGTGCCCCAGCCTCGGTCGAGCGTGCCGCCGCTGGCCGCGGCGATTTCCGCCTCGCGTCGCTCGTCTTCGATCTGCTGAAGCTTGGCGGTGAGCAGATTGAGTGCCTGCGTCCGGTTCTGGGTCATTTCCTTATAGGTATTGGTCACGACCTGGATACCGGTCGGAAGGTGGGTGATGCGAACGGCGGTCGCGACCTTGTTGACGTTCTGTCCGCCCGGACCGCTTGAGCGTGCGAAGACGACGATGTCGAGATCTTTCTCGGGAATCTTGACTTCGATTTCCTCGATCTCGGGCGTGACATCGACGGTGGCGAAACTGGTCTGGCGCTTGCCCTGGGCATTGAAGGGCGAGACGCGCGCGAGGCGATGCGTGCCGCGTTCGCAACTGAGATACCCGAAGGCATAGGGGCCTTTGACGTGCAGGGTGACCGAGTCGATGCCGACCTCGGCGCCAAAGCCGCGTTCGACTTCGGTGACATCAAAGCCGTTGCGTTCGAGATAGAGCAGGTACATGCGCATGAGCATTTCGGCCCAGTCGTTGGCCTCGGTGCCCCCGTCTCCGGCGGAGATGGAAAGGAAGCAATTGCGGTGGTCGTGCGGGCCGCTGAGCAGCGACTGCTGCTCGACCTTCTCCATGTTCTGCTGGAGCTGGTAGAGGGATTCATCGGCTTCGGCGAGAAGTTCCTTGTCGTCGGCTTCGCGGGCCATTTCGTAGGCGAGTTTGGCATCTTCAAACTTGGAGATGATGCCGGCGAGCGGTTCGACCGCGGCTTTGAGCGCCTTGAGTTGGGCGACGACCTTGCGGGCCGTTTCGGGACGATCCCAGAAATCGGGAGCGCCCATCTCGGCCTCGACATCTTTCATTCGAGCGGACTTGCCTTCGTAGTCAAAGAGAGTCGCGGATGGTCAAGATCCGCGCCTCGAGGTCGTTGATGACTGGCTGGTGGGCATCGAAATGCATGGAACGGTTCCGAAATGGCTGCGTCTGCACTTGCTCGGCACGCGGCCGAACGCGGCGGAGCGAAGGATAGCCCGCGCCCCGGCTTCAGGCCGACTGGTCAGGGTCGGGAATGTCTGATGTGATCAGCCCGGGGCCGGCCATGGCGGCGATGGTCTTGCTGTAGGCGACGGTAAAGCCCATGCGCAGCGCGTTGCGCTCGGTCGGGATGTCCGGGCGTGAGCCGATCGTCGCGACGCGGCAGCCCATGCTGATTCCGGCGTTGAGCCGATGGGCGATGAGGGCCTGCTGCACGCCGCGGCGGCGGAACCCGGGAAGCACCACAGCGCCGTAGAGCGCGGCGACGGGTGGGGCAGACTCCATGCCTGCGCACCCGGCGATGAGGCGCTCGCCGCCGGGGGCATCGAGCGTGGCGTAGAAAGTTCTTGCGCGGGGAAGGCGCAACGCGCGGCGGATGGTTTCGAGTAGTGATTCGTCCGGCGTGTGACCGACAGGGAGGAACCCCTCGGCCTGGATGCGCGTGATGGCCTCGAGCGTGGTTGAATCGGCTGGATCGAGTTCGTGAAGTTGCAGATCACCTGGAGGCTGGAAGAGGGGAACACAGGTTTCGGCATGGTCCAGCGGGCGGGCGAGGACATGCTCGAAGCGACGAACGGTGAAGTTGGCTTCGGCGAGGGCCTGGAGGAACGAAGCTGGGACGAAAGGGTGCAGTTCGAGGCGGGGTTCGACCGAGCGGGTGGTGTACCAGTCGAGGAAGGCGCGGAACTCATCAGGAGTCGGGGCGCGGTCAAAGCCGACCCCGACGGCCTGGTTGCTCCATGATCCGGGGGCGCTGTAGCACATGACGCCATCGGCGAATGGGGCGTGCTCGTAGGCGATTTCGGCGATGGAGCGGGCCTGGCGTCGTTCTTCGAGCAAGGCGACAGCCCGGGGGGATAGGGTCAGGTCGGCGGGCACGGGAGCCTCCGAAACGAGTGATGGATGCGGGTGGGGATGCAAGTTGAGGTGCAAGAATAGCCGATGGGTGAAGCATGGCGACCCCTACGTGTCCGACGTGCAAGGCCATGATCGCTCCGGAGCATGTGAACGTCGCGGCGGACGTGATGTTCTGCCCGGCGTGCAATCGGGCATCGAAATTCTCGGCCCTTGTGGAGGATGACCCTTTCGCCCATGTTGACCTGACGAACCCGCCCCGAGGCGCATGGCGATTTGACGACGGCGTGGAAATGGTGATCGGCGCATCGCATCGCACGGTGGGCGGGGCGTTGGTGATGCTGTTCATGGCGTGCTTCTGGAACGGGATCGTGAGTGTTTTCGTGCTGCTGTGCGCTTCGGCATGGTGGAAGCTTCTGGGTGGAGGAGCCGCGCCGGGCTGGATGCCCACGCCGATCATGAACGGCTCGCCGATGGGCTGGGGGATGACGATTTTCCTGACGCTGTTTCTAACACCTTTCGTGCTGATCGGGCTTGTGCTGATTGTCGGGTTCGTGCACACGCTTTTCGGCCGGTCGGAAGTGCGTGTGCGCGGACCGGAAGGGACACTGTTCATCGGCATAGGGAACATCGGGCGGCGGAAGCACTTTAACGCCGGCGCGGTGCGGAATGTCACGATCCGCACGGAAGAACATCGAACCTCCAAGGGGGGTCGCTATTCCAAAACGTTGATCGTGCTCGATGCGGCCGGGGGTGAGCCGATCACGTTCGGCTCGTCGCTTCGTCCGGATCGGCGGACATTCGTGGGCGGGTCGCTTCGAGAGATCCTGGTGCATCCTTCGCAGGGGGCGGGGCGCCGGATCAGTCACGTGCGCTGAGCCATCTGGCCCAGATGCTGAGCACGAGGAGCATATAAAGCCGCTGGCTGTGATCGCGCCCCCGCCAGGGATTGATGCCTGGCGCGTTCGCGGCATCGTGCTCGCGGAGGAGTCGCCGCACGTATTTCCTATTGAGATTCAGCGGAAGGCCGGGGAAGGGGTCTGGCCCTTCGAGATGATCGAAGAGCATCCGGCGCATGCCGCCGAAGTCGGTGCGGAACCATCGGCCGATGGGGATGGCGAAGCCCTGCTTGGGTCGATCGACGATTTCGGCCGGCAGATAGGCGCGGGCAACATCGCGCAGAAGCCCCTTGCGCCGGCCCTGGGGCATGAGGCTTGATCGCGGAGCAGCCAGGCAGGCATGAAAGAGATCGCGTGAAAGGAACGGCGCGCGGACTTCGAGAGCGACGGCCATAGAAGCCGCGTCGGTTTTCCGGAGGATGTCGCCGGGGAGCGAATAGTGGATGTCCCAGTCGAGACTGTCGAGCGTGTCGGGCGTGGGTGTGGGAGGTGCGTCGAGCAGTTTTGCGAGCATGCCTGCGGGGAAGATCGCCACAAGATCGGGGTATCCCCGGCCTCGCGAGGCTTCGATCAGTCTGCGGAGCATGGTTGATCGTGATCGCGGGTTGCGGGCGGGAAGCAGGCGGGAAGGAATCCGGGCGATCGTGGAGCGCCATCGACGCAGACGTTGGGCGATGACGTGGCGGTTGTAGCCGGCGAAAAGTTCGTCACCCCCGTCTCCGGCGAGGGCCACATGGACATGCGCGCGAGCGGCGCGTGCGACCCAGTGCGTGGGCAGGAGAGAACTGTCTCCGAATGGGAGGCCGAGTTGGGCGATCAGCGGCGGCAGATCGTCGGCAGGGTTTGCCTGCGAGCTGATCGTCTGGTGTCGTGTCCCGAGCAGGCGGGCCACGGCGGCGGCGTGGGGCGATTCGTCGTAGCCGATCGAGGGCATGGCCACGCAGAAGGTTTGAAGATCCGGGATGGCTCGAATCGCCATCGCCGCGATCAGGGAGGAATCGACGCCTCCGGATAGGAAGCAGCCGAGCGGGACATCGGATTCGAGTCGTGACGTGACTGCCTGGGTAAGCAGACGGTCAACATCAGATGTGGTGAGCGGAGGGCCGGTGCGTGTCGGCTCGGGCTGGTGGAGGAGCGTGCGCTGTGCGATCAGTGAACGGCCCGCGGTGTCCGGGGTGACGTGGATGCACTGAGCGGGTTGCAGGTCGTGGACATCGGCGTAGAGGGAACCCTCGGGAGCGAAGCCGTGCGCGATCCATGATGCCAGGGCGTCGGCGTTGATGCGTGAGGCCCCAGGCTCGATGTGTGTCCTGAGGGCGGCGAGCGCAGCGGGATGTGTGCAGCAGGCAGAGATTGTGCCGCGGAGGAAGGTCATGGCAATCGGTTTTTCGCCTGCAAGGTCGCGGGCGACAATCCATGACGCAGAGCGGCCGTCCCAGAGGGCAAAGGCGTACATGCCGTCGAGGCGTGGGAGCAGGTGCGCCCCCCACTCTCGCCAGCCGTGCAGGAGCACCTCGGTATCGCTGTGGTCGCTCTGGAAGCGGTGGCCAAGGGCCAAGAGTTCGCGGCGGATCTCGCGATGGTTATAGATGCAACCGTTGAAGACGACCGCGAGGGTGTCATGGCCGCAGGCGGGGCAATGGTGCTCGCGAGAAGCGGGGTAGTCGTGCGGCCCTCCGGGGGCTTGAGCGTGGGACGGCGCGAGCCAGTGCAGGGTGAGGTTTTGGTGCGTGCCCGGGTCATCGGATGGCCCTCCGATGACCATCGGCTGGGGGCCGCCGGTGGGGTCGATGATGCTGAGCCGCCGGTGGATGAGGGCGAGATCGATGGTGGTCCCATCGGATCGGGTGACCCGGTGCCGAAGGCGGCCCTGGCCGTCGGGTCCGCGATGCCGGATCGATCGATCGAGGGTGTCGAGCCAGCCTTCGGGGATGCTCTCGTGCGGAAGCGGCGGGATGTCTCCCGCGGGCCAGATGCGCACGATGCCGCCGATGCCGCACATGATCGAGAGCCTAGGGGGGGTCGGCCGGGCGCGAGTGCAGCCCCTTGCATTTGGGGGGGTCGAGGCGGGCGCAGGGGGGTGATCTCAAAAAAGAGGTGTGAACAACCAACCCGCGGCTTGGCGCATGGGGTCAGGCCGGATAGCCTGACACACCATTGCGTTCCTCGTATCGGTGTGACGACTCTGTGGGGTTTGCGGAACGGGCCGAGGCCTCGCACATAGGTGATGAACTGGTCTGAAAGGGCTATCGATGGCTGAGGCAGCGTCGACGGGCAAAATCTGCATTATGTGCAAGCAGGATTGTTCGAATCGCCCCCGGCAGAAAGATGCCTCGGGTCGTTATATGTGCAAGGTGTGCCTGGATCGGCGTGTGGGGAACGGCTCGAGCGCCGCGGTGGATGAGCCGCCTGAAGAATCGGATGTGCTTGCGTCGATGCTATCAGAGGTGGAGGAATCAAAGAAAAAGGGGTGCCCCAAGTGCGGCAACGCGATGAGCGACAGCGCGATGCTGTGCACCCGATGCGGGTTCAATCGCGCGACGGGAGGCCGGGTCACCACCCTCGTGGGAGAGGAAACGGTTGAAGAAAAAGTGGAGAAGTCGGCGCCGAATGAATATGACCTCAAGCGTGCCGCTGCCAAGCGCGATCTGGCAAGCCGCCCCGCGCGGGTGGTGGTTTGCACGCTTATCGGCGCGGGAGTGGGGACAGCGATCTGGGCGACGCTGGTGTATTCGCTGAAGACCGACCGGGCGCTTTTTGCGCTTATTGTGGGTGGGTGCACAGGGGCGGGAACCGCCGCGGGCGCAGCGGGGTATGCGGGCCGGATGACGGGCATGTGGGCAGCGGGCGTCACGGTGCTTGCGTTGCTGCTTGGGCGTTATGCGGTGATCAACCAACTGGTTGATGACGAGGTGCACAAGATCAAGCAAGCCGTGCAGGGCGCGCCGGTCACGCCGTTCGACGGGCAACTGCTGATTGCGGAGGATGTGATCGACGAATATCTCAGCAAGGGCCTGCGTGTGACGTGGCCTTACGGGAAGTCGTTGCAGAATGCCGCGCGTATGGAAGACCTGCCCCGCACAGTGGCGACGGAGACACGCAAGCGATGGGACGCGCTGCCGCCGGCGGAGCAGCAGGGCCTTCTGGCACAAGTGCAGGCGCAGCATGACGCACTGCTGCGTGATCTGGAGTTGATTGCCGAAGAGGCCAAGGAGAAGGCGAAAGAAGGGTCTACGTGGATGATGCTGAGGTATTTCCTGGCGATCGGGCTGGCGTTTGCGCTCGGGTCAGGCTTCAAGGTGATCGAGTAAGTTCATCGAACAGCGCGGGCTGATTCGGGAGATTTCGGCACGCTCAATACACATGGCCGGGCAGAGCGCCCGGCCATGTTTTTTCTGTCCTGCAAGTTCGGTTTCCGACGGGCAGCGGTAACGGCATCAGCCGCCGAGCAGAGCGTTGAGTTCATCGTCAATCGGGTTGCGGTCACGATCGTCGCCGGTGCCCTTCTTTTTGGGTTTCTCGGCTTGATCGTGCGACGCGGAAGACTGCTTGGCCTTCTCGGCCTCGGCGGCTTCGGCTGCCTGACGAGCGAGTTCGGCTTCGCGGGCCTTGGCCTGTTCTTCCTTGCGGCGAAGGGCCTCGATCTTGACCTTGTCGGGAGCAAGGACCATGCTGGCGGCTTTGCCGAGCAGTCTTGCGGGAAGTTCGACCTTTGAAATATCGGCGAGTTCGGCCTCGGCGTGGCGAAGGTTCTCCATGCCGATTTCCTTGTGGGCGATTTCACGGCCGCGGAAGCGCTGGACGAATTGCACCTTGTGCCCGTCGAGCAGGAAGCGTCGTGCCTGCTCGATGCGGATGCCGACGTCG
The DNA here is from genome assembly GCA_019636695.1 of Phycisphaeraceae bacterium. Lineage (GTDB taxonomy): Bacteria > Planctomycetota > Phycisphaerae > Phycisphaerales > UBA1924 > JADLCM01. Next base: position 776,742 of record JAHBXD010000001.1, on the reverse strand, counting down.
TGGGGGTCGATCTTCATGGAGCGACCGAGACGGACTTCCTTGAGTTCGGCCCGCTTGCTGTTGGCGCGGGTCTGGACTTCTTTCTTGGAGAGTTCGTAGCGATACTTGCCGTAGTCCATGATTTTGCAGACCGGGGGCCGGGAATCGGAGACGATCTCGACGAGATCAAGCCCCTTTTCCTGCGCCATGCGAATAGCATCGGCGGTTTCGATGACGCCGATCTGTTCGTTATCCGGCCCGACCACACGGATCGGCGAAATGCGGATCATGTGGTTCACGCGCGTCCTGCGGACGGCGGTGGGCGCCTCTCTGAAGAATCGTCTGCCGTTGATCGTGCACACTCCTTTTTCAACGGGCCGCAGATGCGCGGACCCGACAGACCGAGCACACCCCGGCACCGCGCCGGGGGAGTTGGTTTTGCAGGAAAGTCTGGTGAACCGGGTGCATCACAATGCATGCCCGCGGTCGAGGCCGGGGCAGAATGCGATGCTGTCGGTACAGCGCTTGCTGGCGATCGTCACGCGCTCGATTCCACCCCGGACCAAGAAATGCCGGATCGACGCCGACCCAGCCCACGGGGTAAGGGTAACTCCCCGACCGAACGGAAGCAAGCCATTCTTCGGGCATTTCCGACGGGTTTGCAGAGCCGCGGACCAAAAAACGACGCCCGGGGGAATGGCCCCGGGCGTCGAGAGTTGTCGATGAAGGGTCGGCAGGCTTACGGGCAGCCGGCAACGAAGATGTCGAGGAAGTAGAAGAAGTCGGCAGCGTCGATCACGCCATCGGGGATGCCGTAGGCGGGGTCGTTGGGGTCGCTCGAACCGGTGAGGTCGGCGACGGCGATGTTGCCGGCAACGAACTGGTCGAGGTAGTAGAAGAAGTCGGCGGCATCGACCACGCCGTCGGGCACGCCGTAGGCGGGGTCGTTGGGGTCGCTCGAGCCGGAGAGGTCGGCCTGGCAGCCGGTGGCATCCGCCGGGGTGATGTTGCCGACATAGAGCAGGCACTGGTAGTTGACAGCGCTCAGGTAGGTGAGCTGCACGGCAAGCACGACGCCACCGACGGTGCGGGGATCCTGGTTGGTGTAGTCGGTGGGGTTGACGTTATTCCATGCGGACTGGTTGACGCCGTTGGAGAAAAGGGTCGAAGAGTCGATGCTGTTGCTGTCGGCGATGCCGAGGAAGGTCAGGGTGTATTCGACGCCGGAGTTGAGGCCGGTGCGGGTGAACCCGGGTTCGAGGATGCGCTCGAGTTCGTAGCCGCCGGTGGCCGGATCCCAGACGGCGCGGATGAGGATGGAATCGTTATCGATGAAGGGATTGCCTTGGGCGTCGGTCTTGAACTGCTCGGCCGCGCCGACGAACCAGATGTTTCCGGCGGCGTCGATGGCGGGAGCCGAAATCGACGGGCCGCGAGGCGCGCCGCCGGTCACCACATCGAGGGTGGTCAGCCGACCGATGACGTTGCCGCCGGGGCCGTCTTTGATGGGCTTGCCCTGGAGGCCGTCGAACCAACCGGCGACGACCCAACTGACGGTGCCCGTGGGATCGGCCGGATCGAAGTGGCCGACGAGGAGCGTGTTGAGAGGGTCATCGGCGAAAACGCTCGGTGAGTCGTAGGAGACGGCGGCGACGACGCCGAAGTTGCCGTAGGGGTTGTAACCGATGGCGACGGGCGCGTTTCCGCCGCGGGCGGCGACCTGAGAGCGGTAGCCATCGAGACGACCGATCGGCAGGACGGGGGTGTAGGGATCGACGGGATCAACGGCGGAGGCCGAACGGGTCATGACGGCGTTGCGGAGGACGCTGCCGCCGGGGCCTAGATCCCACATGGCGACGGAAAAGACCTCGTTGCCGTCGGCAGGGCCGCGTGCAAGGATGGCGGCGGTGCCGAGGCTGTTGGGGATGAACCGGGCAGGGCTGTAGGTGACGCCGCCGCGGGTATCGGTGACGCCGGTGCCGTTGATGTGGTCGGTGTTGGCGACGGGCGGGAAGGATGAGCCTCGGACATATTCCCCCGGGGCACCGGCGACGGGTGCGAAGCTGGCGCCGATGAGGACGCGGGAGGAATCGCGTTCAGAGGGAATGCCGGTCGGTGTCGTGTGGCTGATCGGAGAGTTCTGAAGGATGTGGGCGGTGGCCGAAAGATCGCGGTCACCCAAGATCGCGGAAATGTGGTTTGTCTGTGCTGGGTTGCGGCCGAGCGCATCGATGCGGAAGTAGTTGTTGCCGGTGAGGGCGTTCGCGCCGCCGTTGGTGCCGAAGGCATCGGAACGCATGAACGTGTTGCCGGAGGCGTCGACACCGCCGATGCCGAACTGGGAGTTGTCGGTGGAGGGGTCCGGGCCGTTGACGGCGGCCTGTACGCGTGTGATGTAGAGGCGGGCAGGATCGGCAGGGTCAAAGTTGACGACCGCGGTGGTCACACCGTTGTAGCGCGTGCCGAGTGGCCCGAAGTCGGCAAACGTGGCGGCGAACTGGGTGCCGGTTGCGCCGGGGGGGGCGATCAGCGTGTTGATTTCACCAGGGCCGGTGCCGCCGGCGAGTTCGTTCTCCCAGAGGGCGTAGAGAGCGCTCGGATAGGCGACGTTATTGAGGAACGTCTGGCTGACGGCGTTGGCGCTGATGAGGTTGTTCGCGAAGGCCGAGCCGGGGACGGTCGGTGACTTGACGAGGGGACCGACGCCGAAGACGTTGCCCCAAGAGGTGGTTGTGCCGACGAGATCGAGAACGTATGCGGTGCGCTGCTCGGAGGTTGAATATGCATCGTTGATGCTGCCGAGGCTGTCTTGGGCTGCCGCACCGGCGGTAAGCCCGGCCATTCCGGCGAGAGCGGCAATTCGAGCCTTCTGATTCATCTCTCGGTGCTCCTTCGATAAAACCACCCTGATCACTCCGGAAGAGCATCGTGCGGATGACGGGTCCGCGTTCGCCGAGGCGAGGTCTTCGATTCGGGTGGCAGGAGCCACCCATCGCGCACCGGATGCATCCGCCGCGGGTCTGACGGCGGAGCGGGGTGCACGACCGCTTCCGGGAAAAGATGGTAGCGGTTGCGTCGGCGTCAACCAGGGTTGAAAGGTTTGGATCGCGCGAATTTTGCCGATGGTTGGGTCGTCAGTGTAAGCGCTGTCAAAATGGGAAAGCTGCGCAATTCGGGAGGGCACCGCGCGTACTTTCGGACCCCGGGGGTTTCTTGGGCGATCGGGGCATGGAGGCGCTGCTACCAGATGCTGAAACCGCCCTGCCGGCAGAAGTGGATGAACTCGTGAAAGCCGGACTTGTTGACGCCCCCGAATTGCTCGAATGGGTGGATGGTTCGAGAGTCGGAGAGATACGTGATGGCGGGGAAGCCCGGCGCTTCGACTCGGATGAGGTCTTCGGATGGGAGGGGGTCGTCATGAGGCAGGTCATCGAGCACAGCGGCGAGCGCATCGGCAAAGAGTTGCGCATCGAGTGCGGTGACGGTCTGGCCTCGGCAGGTGACGTAATCGGCGGGGTTCCAGTTGGTTGCGCGCTCGCGGAGTTCGTTGGTGAGCCAGTGTCGCGGCGAAACCGTACCCCTGGGCCTCCACCCGTAATCCCAGGCGAGGCGAAGGAGCATGACCCACCCCTGGTTGTTGAGGATGAAGTCGCCGGACTTTCCCCGGAGTAAGACACCCATGCGGCGGGATCCTTCGAGAAGGGACGTGGGCGTCACTGTACGAGGGCGGGCGCGAGGACGTCGGGGCGGTGAGCGGGAACCGAGATTGTGCAGGCGGCTGGTGTGTGTCGAGGTAGACTGCGCGGATGCCATCGAAAGCCGCGACCGTCGCTGAATATCTCGAGAGTCTTCCTGAGGACCGCCGCGAAGCGCTCTCGGCGGTGCGAAGGGTGATATTGGACAACCTGGACTCGGATTATGCGGAAGGGATGCAGTATGGAATGATCGGCTATTTTGTTCCCCACGGGGTCTACCCGGCGGGGTATCACTGTGATCCGAAGCAGCCGCTGCCGTTTGCGGGGCTGGCATCGCAGAAGGGGCACATGTCGCTGACGATCATGGCGCTGTATGGGAACGCCGCGGCGGATGCGGCGTTTCGCAAGGCGTGGATCGGGGCTGGCAAACGGCTGGACATGGGGAAAGCATGCATTCGGTTCAAGCGGCTTGAGGATGTCCCTCTGGATGTCGTGGGGGAGACGATACGGAAGTTTCCGGCGGCGGTGTACATCCGGACGTATGAGTCTGCGATTCTCGCGATGAACTCGCGGGCGGCAGCGGCTCGAACGGCGAAGGAGGCCACCAAGAAAACAGCGAAGAAGACAGCCAAGAAGGCTGCCAAGAGCGTTGCGAAGAAAGGGTCGAAGCAACGGCAAGCGCGCGGGTGAGTGCGGCTCAGAAGAGCTTGAGGGCGTAGAAAACCGCCGTAAAGAGCAGGTCGGCGAGGACGATGGCGACGACGCATTGCACGACGGTGTTGGTGGTTGCCCGGCCGACACCGGCCGCGCCGCCGGTGACCGTAAGGCCGTTGTAGCAGGCGATCGAGCCGATGAGCAGCCCGAAGAGGGTGCCCTTGCTGGTGCCCGTGAGGAAATCGACAAGTTTGGCCTGAGTCAGCATGTTCTGCATGAACGTGGCATACGGGATGTCGAGCGTCGTGACCGACACGATCAGCGCCGAAGAAATTGCGACGATCGAACTGATAACGCTGAGGGCGGTCATGCTCAGGATCGCCGCGAGGATGCGCGGGACCACGAGGAAGCGGATAGGGCTGAGGGCGTGGGCTTCGAGGGCCTCGATTTCTTCGCCGACGACCATTGTGCCGATTTCAGCAGTGATGGCGGCGCCGGCGAAGCCGGTGAGGACGATGGCGCCGATGAGCGGGCCGAGTTCTCGCAGGACGGCGACGCTGATGATGTTGGCGACGAGGGGTTTGCTGCCGAAGCCGTCGAGGGGCGGTGCGAGCTGGAGGGCGAGAATCAGCCCGACAGCACCCGAGACGAGCGAAGTGATGAAGATGGCGCGGACGCCGATTCGGACGATCTGCGAGACAATGGCCACGCGCCCGACGCGGGCCTTGCGGCGCACGAGCGAGGCATAGAGCGCGGAAGCCGCGTCGCAGATGAGGTAGAAAACCCCCCCGATGCGTTCGAGGGTTCGCATGGCACGGGCGCCAAGCGCGTTGACCGCGCGAACGCTGAAGCGATCGGATCTGATCTGGTCCGTGCGCTGCGGCACGCGGTGCTCCGGGGTTTCAGGCGGAGAGGGCTTCGTCCTGAGTCGAGGCGATGGTGAAGAACTTGTCAAGGCGTGCAATTTCGAAGATGGCGCGGACGCGGTCTCGCATGTTGCAGAGCAGGAGTCGCGTGCCGGCGGTCTTGGCGTTTTTCAGGGCTTCAACGAGGGTGGCCAGGCCAGACGAATCCATGTATTCGACGCCGCCGAGATCGACGACCACGCGATTGATGCGTGATGCCAGGGCCTGCCGGAGATTCTCACGAAGCAGGGGCGAGCCGGACATGTCGATGTCGCCTCGAGCGACGACAATCGCTGCGTCGGCGTGTTGGCGGAGTTCGATTTCGATCCCGGAGCCTTCATGCATTGCTGGTGGTTTCCTGGTCGTGTCCGTGGTTTTCCCTCGTCGGGGGGCGGACAGGGCCGGTCTTGACGAGGGTAAGGCGCATGCCGCAGGGAGAGCGTTTTTCGTACAGAACATGATCCATGATCTGTCGGATGATGTGGACCCCAAGCCCGCCGGGCCGGATATCGTCGAGGTCGCGGCCTCTGATCTGCTCGCAGTCGATCTGGCGTGCTTCGTCTTCGATCACGATGCGGAGGGATGGAGTATCCGGGGAGAGGGCGAGGGGCCAGAGGCTGATCCACATGAGGCCGTCGGGGCGGCGCTGATAGCCGTGGCAGATGACGTTGGCGAGGGCCTCATCGACGGCGAGGGCAATCTGTGAGCAGGTGGGTTCATCAAAGCCGAGGCGACGGGCGACAGCGCTGACGAGTTCGCGTGCGCCGCTGAGGTAGAGCGGATCGCTGAGCATCTCGATGCGCACGTGGGGCCGGTCGCTCACGGACGTGAAGCCTCCTTCGTGGCCGGGGCGATGCCCTCGGCTATTGTCCATTGTTGCCATGCCGTGACAGCACGGGCTCGTTCGTCCGGGGGGGCTTCGAAACGGTAGTCGAAAGTCTGTCCGGTCATGTGCTCGAGGGCGGAAATCGCCAGGAATCGGACCGCGGGGTCGTCGGCATCGAGCGAGGCGACCAGGTGGGGTATTGCGCTGCGATCGGAGGTTCTGGCGGCCTGAACGATGGCGTCGATCCGCCCTTCGGGAGCGGCGGCATCAAACCCGCGCGGGGCCGAGCGGGTGCACCCCGCGAGCATGAGCAGAAGGATGAGGGAGGGCCTCATGCGTAGATGGTAATCGAGGGAGCGATTCGGGGCGCGCCGTCACGACGAGGGGGATGGTGGTACGCTAGGGGTGATGTCGACGGTCTCTAACGGGTTCTCGGATCGCATCGCGCGGCTGAAGGCCGACTTGATCGCGCAGGGACGTCGCGTGCAGGCGCTGACGGAGGACGCCTTTCGGGCGGCGGCGGAGCGCGACGCCGGGGCGGCTCGGCACGTGGTCACGCTTGACGACGCGGTGGATCGGGTCGATGTGGAGATCGAGCAGGCGGCGGTGGCGATTCTGAGCGAGGCGACGCGGGAGAATGCAGAGCTTGAGCCTTCGCAAGTTCGCGAAGTGCTGACGATCGTGAAGGTGAATAACGAGTTGGAGCGGGTGGCGGACCTCGGCGTCGCCATTGCTGAACGGGTAGCCATTTCGCGATCGCTTGACCAGCAGATCCCCCCCACCGTGGTGGTGATGGGCAACAGCGTGGTGGGAATTCTACGCGATGTGGTGACGGCGCTTGAGCACGCCGATGCGAAACTGGCGAAGGTGGCGCTGCGTTCGGAGGACACCTTGGAGGCGTTCAAGTCGGCGCTTCTGCGTGATGCGGAGAACCAGATTGCCATGGATCGGATGACACCCGATCACGGTTTCTTCCTTGCGGGAGTTGCCGCACAACTGGTGACGATTGCGGATCATTGTTCGAACATCGCGGAACAAGTGATTTATGCGACGACGGGGGCGATCGTGCGTCATATGACCAGCGGGTGGGTCGAGATTCCGCGACCGGGAGCATGATCGACCGCGACAAGGGGGATGCACCGCGTATGCCGAGCGTGCTGGACGAGTTTCGCGGCCGAGTTGCGCGGCGGGAGGCGACGGTCGGCGTTGTCGGGCTTGGGTATGTCGGGCTGCCGATCGCCGGCGCGATGCACGATGCGGGGTTCGAGGTGATCGGCTTCGATGTGGACGCGAAGAAGATCGAGCAGTTGCGCCGGGGTGAGGCGTATCTGCGTCACGCGGGTGAAGACCTGTTTCGTGTGCTCGCGGGGTCGGGGCGGTTTCGTCCGACGACCGACCCCTCGCTGTTGTCGAAGGCTGATGCGATACTGCTTTGCGTGCCGACGCCTTTAGGGCCGCACAAGGAGCCGGACCTGAGTTTTGTCGAGCGATCGACGGCGATGGCGGCGGGGACGCTGCGTCGAGGGCAGTTGATCGTGCTGGAATCGACGAGTTATCCCGGGACGACGCGCGAGGTCTGTCTGCCGATTATCGAACAGATCGGCCGATCTCGCGGCCTGCATGTCGGGAAGGACTGGTTCCTTGCTTTCAGCCCCGAGCGGGAAGACCCGGGGCGGACGAGCCACACGACCAGAACGACACCGCGCCTCGTGGGCGGAATCGATCAGGCCAGCGGCGAAGCCGCGGAAGAGCTGTATCGGGCCGCCATTGATCATGTCGTCGCCGTTTCAAGCGCAGAAGTGGCCGAAGCCGCGAAGTTGCTCGAGAATATCTATCGAGCGGTGAATATCGCGCTTGTGAATGAACTCAAGCCGGTGCTGGCTTCGATGGGGATCGATATCTGGGAGGTCATTGCGTCGGCGGCGACCAAGCCCTACGGGTTTGCGCCGTTTTATCCCGGGCCGGGCCTGGGTGGGCACTGCATCCCGATTGATCCGTTTTATCTCACGTGGAAGGCCCGCGAGTTCGGGCATGCGACGCGATTCATCGAACTGGCGGGTGAGATCAACGCGTCGATGCCCGGGCGCGTGGTCGCCGCGACGGCCGAAGCGCTCAACGACATGGGCAAACCGCTGCACGGGGCCGATGTGCTGGTGCTGGGACTGGCGTATAAGAAGAATGTGGACGATGTTCGAGAGACCCCCGCGGCGGAAATCATCCGGGAGCTTCTCGGGCGCCATGCGCGGGTGTCGTATCACGATCCGCACGTTGCGGAGTTTCCGATGATGCGGAAATATCACTTCCCGCTGCGTTCCGAATCGCTGACGCCTGAGCGATTGGAACAGAGCGATGTCGTCGTGATCGTGACTGACCATGACGGGGTGGATTATGACCTTGTCGGCTCGCACGCAAAGCTGATCGTGGATACGCGGAACGTGATGGCCAAAACGCCGGGAGCGAAGGCGAAGGTGGTCAAAGCGTGATGTGCTCGCCACCGAAAAGGCTTCGGAGAGGCCGCGGAGGCATCCGGGAGGGCGGCGGGGTTGACTTGGCGGGCGGAGCGGCGATACTCGCGCAGCACGGTCCCGGTAGCTCAGCTGGATAGAGCAGCGGTCTTCTAAGGGCGGCTATGGACTTGTAGCCGTAGCCCAAAGTGTTGTAAACGCCCTGCGCCGTAGGGATTTCCGTTCGGTCCCCTTGTAGCCGTCAAGTACGGTTATGGAGGGACCGACCTTGCCAAGAGCCTTGGCAAGGATTTCGGAGGTCCGATATGGCGCGGCGTGTGTACCTGACGAACGGGGCGGTTGAGAAGTGCAAGGCGGAGGCGGCCAAAGCCGGGAAGCCGGTGGTGTTCACCGATGACAAGTTGAAGGGGTTCCTGTTGAAGGTGTCCGGGGAGTCGGCCACGTTCTACGTCCAACGCGACGTAGGCGGGAAGGCCGTCCGGGTGGCCCTGGGCCGCGTCGGTGGCAAGCGGACGGCCTCAGACTTCCGGGACTTGGCGGAGAAGGTCCGGGGCGAACTGGGCGACGCAAACAAGGCGGCCAAGGCCGGGGACGCGGCGGAGGCCGCCCGGATCGTCGCCCACGTCCGGGACCGGCTGGAACGCGACGGCGCACCCGCACGCCCCCAGGCCCGCGCCGACGCTCCCCAGGCCGCCCAGGTGGACGCGGACGGCCCGGAGCAAGCGCCCCAGGCCCCGGACGAATGGGAAGCGTTCACGCTCGCCCAGGCCATTGATGAACACGTCGCCAACATGAAGGCCCGGAACCGCGCCCGCTCGGTCGATCGGATGCGGGACGAAATGGCCCGCTACCTGGGCGAGTGGATGGAACGGCCCGTGGCGTCCCTGACCAAGCGGGAATGTATCGACCGACACCGGCGCATCACCCAGGACCACGGGCCGATCGTCGCCAACAAGGCATTTCGGATGCTCCGCGCCGTCTGGAACAGCGCGGCGGAGCGCTTCGACGCGGACGAACACGCGATGAACCCCGTTCGGAAGTTCCGCAAGGTGTGGAATGAAGAGGGGACGCGGAAGCCGATCGACTGGGCGGCGCTCCCGGAGTGGGCGGCCCGCGTCAATGGCGTTACGAACCCCGTTCGTCGGGATTGGCATTGGTTCGTCCTGTTGACCGGCCTTCGCAATGAGGATTCCCGGAAGGTGCGTTGGGAGGAAGTGAACCTGACCGACAAGCCGGGGTGGTACATCAACGCCCAGGGGGAGCGGGTGGCGCTTCCGCCCAAGTCGATGCACCGGCCATGCCCGAAGGGCGGGGAGCGGAAAGCGTTCACGGTTCCCCTGTCCGCGCCCGTGGTCGAAATCCTGAAGCGCCGCAAGGCGGAGAATCCGTCCATCGTCGGCGACGATCAAGGGTGGGTGTTCCCGACGCGGGACAAGGAAGGCCGATTGGTCAACCTGCGCGAACCCAAGGAACAGGACTACATGAGGGATGCGGCGGGCAAGGTGGCCCGGTTCAGGCGGAACGCGGCGGGCGAGTGGGCGACTGACCCTAAGGGGCAACCCCGCAAGTTCACGGCCATTGCCTCCGCCCACGTCCTGCGACACACCTTCGCGTCAACCGCAGATGAAGAGGAAGTGGGCGTGTCCGAACGGGTGATGAAGGCTTTGATGAATCACACCCCCGACAGCGCCAACATGAACCACAGGTACAACCGGCCCAGCATGGACGCCATGCGGGCCGCAACGGAGAAGGTGGCGGGCTTCCTGATCCGCAAGGCGGGGACCGGTCCAGGGGCTACGAACCCGGCGGGCCGCATCGAACGGGAGGCCGCCGGACGCCCAAGCCGACAGGCCAGCGCGTAGAATGGGCCGTCCGACGTGCGCCCGTAGTTCAGTTGGATAGAACAACGGATTTCTAATCCGTCGGTCGGAGGTTCGAGTCCTCCCGGGCGCGTTTGGCTGATTCAGCACCCCCGTTCATCGAACCGGGAGAAGCACTCAATCGTGGCTTGGGCGAATCGCTCCAGGCAGGTCACGCTCACAAGCATCTTGCCACCAAGGTTTGGAACACCATCGCGGTTGGTCGGATAGCGGAGCGTTTGTCCATCGGGATCGACTTGGTGAAGTTGGTCGATGATTTCCCCAAAGTGGGCCAGCCACGCGCGACGGTCAAAGTTGGCATGTTCACCGTGCGCGGCTTCATAGTCCAATACTTCGACAATCAATCCTTGATGCTCGGACCACAAGCGTTGAAGCCAGTGGTGTCCTATTTCAGCATCCGCCATTACACCCTTTCGATTCGGGGCTTGGGCCGTCACCCGATGCGTTTCTGTTACTTCGGTAATCATGGCCTTCAGGAACAGTTCGACTCCATGTCGGATAGCGTAGATGATTGAAGGGGCTATGGCGTCAATCGCCGTACGGTGCTCCAACACTGCGCGTGCCGCGACGGCAGCGAGTTCCACGAAGCCCATCGCGTGTATGCGAAGACTCATAGACCCTTGATAAGTGGTTACTTCGGTAATCTGATCGTTGGGGTCGATGGGTTGGCTTGATATCAGCGACAGCATGGCGTTCTCACTTTTCACGGCTTTGCCCGGAGACTATCGCATGAATCTCGCGTGCCCGTCGTCCGACATCTTCCTCATGGGTGACGTAGACCAAGTTGATGCCCATTCGTTCGCATATCGCACGTTTCCGTTCGTCGCGGGCTTTCGTTTCTTCAAGTGCTCTCTCGCCCCCAAAGACGCTAACAGGCTGATAGTGCTGCGCTCCCATGTATTCGATCGCCAGTGCGTACCGAGGGATGAAATAATCCAGGTGTTGAGGATTGAGCCAGAGCGGGCGGGCGTGCCGTTGAACTTCAGCCTTGCCGAACAACATGGAGAGTGCGTCGCCCAGTTGCGCCTCACTAATCCAGCGTTCATCGCGGCGCATTTCGTTGAATCGCTCGCGTAGAAACAGGTATGCGCCATGAAGAGCGCTGATTGCCTTCTCTCGACTGGCAAGAGAGTCGCGGTCAAAGACCGGCGGATGGTCCCGCAATGCGATTTCGAGCCATTCGCGGTGGTCACTGATTTCTGTCTTTCCAAAGCCGCCGCGCACACCCCCGGGTCCAGTGTTGTCGATGCTGTACGAAGTCTTGTACCACTGCAAGTCGAGAATGGCGGCAATCGCGTCACCCGGTTCAATCTCTGAACGAATCAGTTGCATGACTTCCAGGTAATCGGTCAGGAAATCGTACTTCGGATACCGACATATCGAGTTGAACCGGCGCATCAATGCCAGTCGATGCGAAGGCATCGTGGCGATTCTCGCGCTTCGAGAGTCAAGGGCTTCGGACAGAATCCAGCCGTCAACTTCCACAATGCCGAAGGGCGATCCAGCGACGATCATTTCATCTAGGCATCCAGGATCGCCACTGTCCAGAAAGTCGTCTAACAGAATCGCCGTGGCTTCTACAATGGCAGCAGTCTTCGGTAGGCAGTCACACCAGCGGCGTGCCCGTTCGGTGTCACCCTCTGCGCGCAGACTATCGAGTGAACGCCCGCGAACGATGGGCTTGGGCGCGAGTTTCTTTCGCAATCGGTCGATTTCCTCATCTCCCGACACGGCCTTTGCCAACTCGTCTACGCTGGAAGGCTCCAACTCGAAGTAGTCGGCAATCATGGTGCGAAGTCCATCGTCGATACCGTCCGCTCGAACGGCTGCCGCGATGATGGCGCGACTCATGTACTTCGCATTGGACAGAAAGTACGGCGACGTACCCCGATATTGAGCACTAAGTCGATTGAACGGCTCCATGCCATTCGACGCGCTGTCCTTGAACAGTTCACGATACTGAAGATAGAACGTGTGCGGTGGGCAACCACGCCGAAAGGCTTCAATGCACTTGTGATACTCGCCCAGGGTGAAGTGCAACCGAACCAGCCCGCCAATGCCAACCATCGCGCTGGAGTCACCACTCCCAATGCTATGCTCGTAACGGCGCTTCGCTTCATCAATATCACCCGATGCCCAAGCGTGATCGCCCATGAGCGCGATCCGACCGTCCCGCTTAGGATCAATCGAGGCGCTCGCGTGCTCAGGCAATCCAGCGCGCTGGAAGAAATGGTGATTATCCCAATAGTCGGTGAATCGCCGCTCGATTCCTAGGGATGTAAGTACAAAGTACACTTCCGCCGGGGTCACTTCGGCGGAGGTACAGAGTGATCGCACCACGAAAGAAGCGATGGTCCAGGTGCTATCAGGATTCTCCCACGTCTCGACGGCCATACTCGATTGTACGGACAACAAAGACCCGGTTTCGCCATAGCGCTACCCGTCCGCCCGCATCCGCCGGACCAAGGGCGAGTCTTCGCCCAGGGTGGAGGCCAAAGCCTCCAGGCCCGCCACGGCGGCCAGCGCCGGGAGAAGCCGTCCAATGCGGCGCACGGCCCGCCGGACGGCTCCGGGGAATGCCTCATCGCCCGGCCCGGTGTACCGATGCGGGACGGCTTCGGCGGAGGCCGCGTAAAGGATGACGTGGTAGGCCGATGCGCCGCCCAGGAAGTCCCGGACGGCGGCCCGCACATGGGCGGAGTGGTCGTCGCAGTCGCCCCCGGCCCGCTCCACCTGAAGCCGAACCGACTTCAGGGCGCGGCGGGCGACTTCCCGGCGCACGTCTTCCGCCACGGCCAAACCCCGCGCGGACCACAGTTGATGCTCGGTCTTCATACGAAACTGCCTCCCAGGTGGCGGTACTTCGCGCGGGCGTCGGCGGCGGCCTTCGCGCCGTATCTCCCCTCAAACGCCAGTTGCGTCGTGAAGTTGTGATTGGGGCTTCGGGGGTTGAAGCATGAATCATCCACGCGGGATACGAACCCCGCGCCAGGTGTCTTCGCGCCGCCGCCAATGCTCGGCGGGTACCAATGCGGGCGCTTGGTGCGAAGTTCACTGAACGCCCAGGTTTCGGCGCTCTGGCCGGGGACAGTGTTCGGCGCGTCCGGCTTGGTGTGAACGCGGCCCTTCTCATCGACGGTGAACAGGCCCCGCGCCATCGCCAGCGCATCTTCCAAGTTCTCCGGCTTCATGCCCGACTTGGTGAAGGCTTCGGACAATGCGCGGTCAATACGGAATGCGTTCCACTCGCCCGCCACCTGTTCCGCACGCTTCAAGGCCGCGTCCCGCTCTTCCTGAATCGACTTTGTGCGTTCGGCCACGCGGGCTTCCTCATCGCCCAGGGACGCGAAGAGTGCATCGGGGGTGGCATCATCCGGGAGGCCGCGCGCCTTGTAGACGGACGCGCAGAACTCCCGGTGTTTGGACTTGGTGGCCGCGTGCGCGGCGCGCTCGGCTTCAAGCGCCTTGGTCAGTTTGGCGACGGACTCCGCCTCCGCCGGGTTCGTACTGGGATTCTCTTCCGCCATCAGTTGGACTCCAGCGCCGACAGCGCCGCCTCCACCCGTGCGGCGGGGGAGTTTCCGCGCCCGACCAAGGAACCGAACCGCTTCTCCGTCACGTCGCCAGCGCGGACGATGACTTCCCGTAGCCGGTCCAGATTGGACCGGAACGCGGCCAGTTCGGGCGTGAACCGCCGTTCAGCGTCGGCGCGCAGATTGTCCGCTTCGGTTCGGGACAGGCCCGCCGCAAGCGGACTGGCCGACAGGATCGCGCCGACGGCTTCCGCGTCCCCGTCCTGAACGGCGGAGCGCAGCGCGGCCATTCGTTCGGCCTTGCCCATTGCGCGCAGCGCGGCCCGCACGTCCGATGCACGCTGGGAATCTGTGACCTGTAGACGCGCCGCCGGGATGCCCAGGGCGTTCGTGATTTCCTCATCGGCCTTTGCGCGATGCGCCCCGATGGACTCCAACGCCCCTTCAACCGCCTTCCGACATTCGCCCAGGGTGCGGGCGGCCAGCGTGCGGAGTCGGCGTTCCTGGGCGGGGTCGGCTTGCTGGGCCGTGGCCGCCTTTAGCGCCCGCTCGGCTTCGGACAGCGCACGCGACTTGGTGAAGACGGCTTCCATCGTCGCCCGCGCCTTGGTGAAGGCATCATGGAAGACGGGTGAACCGTCGGTGTTCGCGCCCAGGATGAAGCCGTCCCGGTGAACGTCGATCATTTCGGGAGTGACCGACATTGAAATGGACGTGTCGATTCGTTCGTTTGCCATAAACCCGCCCGTCCGCCACTAGCGGGCGGGAGGGTGATTCAGATTCGGAAACCCCGCCGTGGTATGCCCACCACGGCGGAGAGAGGAGCACCACGGGGATGCCAACCGCGATGCGAAACCATCCCGCCGTCGTCAAACGGCGGGATCGAAGTGGCGGGAGCGCGCCGCCAGTGAAGCCGGAAGGCCAAGGGATGCACGGATCGGGCCGCCGCACAGGAAGTAGACGGACAGCGCGGCCCAGGTTTCATCGTCGATGACTTCAACCACACAGGGACAGGTACACGGATCGTCCGGCGGCTCCGCGCCCACGTCGCGCCACTCGCCACAATGCCAGCATCGCCCCCAACCACAGGCCGCCGCCACGCTGCGCACCTTGGCGCGCTTTGCCTTGGCCGCCGGGACGAAATGCTCCGGGCCGACACGCGCCCCGCCCGCCGCCTGAATGGCCGCGATGACGGCCAAGGCCGTTGGCTTGGGCATCAAGTCGGAGTCGATGATCTTCTCCGCAATGGTTGTGGCCTCTTCCGGTTGCATCATTAGTATTCTACGTTGCTCGGAAATACTGACAAGTACGAACTATCTTGTAAACCTATGTAGCCTTATGTATCCGTATGAAACTGCGTGCGTTCAGCGTTGCGGCGCTGCGCGTATGCGTTCCAGTCTTCGGGCCGGATCGGGAGTGGTTCCACGATGATCGGCCCGCCTCCAGTGGTTTCAACGATGCGCAGTTGGCACAGTTGATCCAGTTCGGCCCGCTCATCTGGTGTGATCGCGCCCGCGTTGGCCTTCAGGTTCAGGAAGGCCACGCGCCTTTGGTGGTCGCTCGCGTTCATTGGTTGGAATCTCCAGGGGGAAGCGCGCGGCGCGCGTCTTCAATCTTGGTGAGAAGTCGGAACAGTTCGGCTTGCTCGCCCGGCTCCAGCGCCGCTACGGAGTCCATATCCACAACGTACCCGCCGGGTGCGTTGCCCAATGACAGGTGGGCGTGCGCGTGATTCACCTGTCCGGCCACGTCCAGTTTGCGGCGCTCCGCGTAGGTGTCGGGATCGTGCGCGGCCAACAGTTTCAACAGCGCGTGAAGTTTGTTGCGCCGATCAATCCGCGTGCGCTTCAGTCGGCCCTTATCGTCGAAGTCCTGGGTAACGTCGCCCGGCCCAAGGGCTATCTGTTCCACCTCATCTTGGAGATTCTCCAAGAGCCGGTCCCGCCGTTCCTGGGCCGCGTTATCCAAGAGCGCCGCCAAGTCCGAACGCTTGGCGAGGAACTCATTCAACGTTGCGCGGCGCGCGGGGCGTTCGCACACTCCGCCCAGGCCGCCACGGTCGATGACGGTTTCGCCCTGTGCGAAGACCGTATAGACGGCGGGCCAACCGCCACGGCGCGCGGCCTCCAACAGTCGATCGTACATGCTGGAACTGACCGGGCATCCGCGCGAGGGCATAGGCGGGAGGCCGTTCGGATCAAGGGGTGTGGGTGGTTTCGTACTCATGGCTATTGGTTTGCGACTACTAACAAGTTGCGATGATCGAAATGCTGCCCGGCGCTGGGGTGGAGGGGTACCTAGGTCCGAGAATCTGCGATTTCTCGGACCACCCCCTCATAACCCCTACAGACCTCCCAGACCTCCCATCTTCACAGATGGTGGTCCGAGAACGATGGTCGGTGGTCGGAGCCGGGAAGTAACAGGCGGAAGGGATACGCCCCTGGGGCCACGGGAAGGCGGTTCCTAGCGGACCAAGGGGCGTTGGCAAGGATTCGGCGGCCCTTGGCAAGGGTGGTCTAGGGTGCGATAACCAAGGGTCACGGGCGCGCGAGGGGTTATCGGATGCGGCGCGGCTTGCGCGGCATGGAAGCCCAGGCCGGGGCGGAACCGTCGCCCCTCCGTAACTGCTGGCGTCACTGCCCAGGGGGCGACGCGGAATCGGGCTTCCTGACTTCCCAGGGCCTCTTTCTGACACCGTAACTGCCGTAACCCCTCTTTCTCTCAAAGGGGTAGACAGGTAGACCTTCCGGCTAGGGCCGGGACCACTCTGTAGAACAGGGGGTTTCAGGCCGTTACGGCGGTTACGGGGCGCAGAATCGGCGTTCCTGAAGCCCCAGGGGCGATTTCGCGTAGCCCCCTGGGCGTAACGGGCCTGGGGCCGGGAGTGACGGCTAGAACGCATCCGACACCCCCTCCCAACGCCCTTCCACACAGTTCAGGGTCACAGGTATTTCCCGCTCGGCCTCCGTCCCCTTCAGATAGCACCACTCCGGGTTTCCGCCGAACCGGCGCTGGCGACGCTCCCAGCCCAGCATCCGCATGGCCTCCCCCAGGCGGTTCATATCTTCCTGCGTCCGCGTGCCCACGTCGGCCTTGCCGACGATCGACCAAGCGTCCTGGGCGCGGAGTTTGCCCACCAAGCCCGCCAGAGCCGGTTCCAGGGCTTCCATGAACGGGTCTTCCTGTCGGCGGGCGTCCTGGGCCTCCGCCGCGTGCGGGTAGAGGGACGGGTCCAGGCGGATCGACACTCCGTCGGCCTCCAGGCGGGCGGCCTCTGCCCAGAGTTGATCGCGCACCTTGGCAAGCCCGGCCACGTCCAGCGCCCCGCATCGGATCGGCCAGTACCGCCGGTTCCCCGTGGTGTCCTTCAGGTACCGTTCACTGTTCGTGGTCCCGAAGATGACACACTGGCGCGCCAGTTCTACAGGCTCCCGCCCGTAGGCCATGCGCGCCCGGTCCACTTGACGTGATAGCGCCGACTTCAGCGCGTCGGCCTCCGCCTTCCTCATACCCTTCAGTTCGCCCGCCTCAACGATCCACTTCCCCTTCACGGCTTCAATGAACCGCTTGGCGTCCCCGTCCAACGGAAGATCATCGGTGAACCACGATTCATCGGGGCAAAGCGTGCGGAGAAGCGAAGACTTCCCGCCGCCCTGTGGTCCCTCCAGGACCGGCATTTCATCGAACTTGCACCCTGGGGACAGGATGCGGCGCACGGCGGCCACCAAGGGCAAGCGGGACACGGCGCGGACGTAGGGCGTATCTTCAGCGCCCGCGTAGTCGATCAACCACGTTTCAACGCGGGGCGTTCCATCCCAGATGTCGGCGACTTCCTCCAGGTACGAACGCACGGGATGCCGACGGTTGGAAATGGCGTAGTCGGACACAACGTCATGGAAGAACTCTTTCCCGGTTCGGAGCCGGTGGACTTCCTGGGCGTTGATCCACAAGCGGACTACGGCGCGGTCGTCAAGGTGTGGTCCGAACCCCGTCAAGCCTTCAATGAACTTCCGATCGGCGAACTCATCCCACCAGAGGCGCACGTCCTGTTTGCGGATGGACACGCGGATATTGTGGGGCGACGGGAACGGGTTCCCCTTGTCGTCACACTGGAAATCGGCGGCCTCTTCATCAACGGCGGCGCGGGCGCGTTCCACCTGACGCGCGGCGTAGCGCGCGGCCCCGTTCCCCTTCTCCCGCACACTCTCCGCTATGCGGAACTCCGGGTGCTGGAGTACGCCCAGGATCGTTGCATCGTCCAGGCCGGCGCGGACAAGTTCGCACGCGACGTAGAAGACCGCTTCGGATCGGGAAGGGAAGTGGTTCGGTTCGTCGGGGTTGCACCCGTTGACGATCAACACTTTGAGCCTGTCCGAAACCCGCTCGCCCAGGTCGTCAACGTGCGCGATGCTGCGCGCGCTGGCCGCGTCCCCCTTGGGCGTCGGGGCCTGTCCGTCCACCTGGGCCTTCGGGAAAGCGGACAACGGATAGACCCGATCGGCGTGCCACTCAACCACGGCGGCCAGAGCGGGAACGCGGCCCTTCTTCACCTTGCCAGCGTCGGGAAGGTTGACGGTGAACGGAAGACGCATGATGCGCGAAGCGTCATGGCAAGAATCCCCGCCCAACGCCCGCTCTATCGCAAGGTTGTAGAGCGCCGCGTCTTCAGCGCGGGCCAAGTCCCCGTCAATGATGATCGGTTCCGACAGCGCCCAGTACGCTGCGAACCCGCCGCCGGTGGACACGATGACCGACGGGGCGGGAAGCCCCGTCGGATCGCGCAGTAGTTCCAGGATTCGGGATCGCTCCGCCTCCAGGTCTTCACCCTTGCGGGGGTCTACGTCAACGTGCAACCAATGCACGGCGCGGACTTCCGCCCGGCTCATCTTCTCCGTTGGCGTACCGATCGGTTCGGCGACGGAGAAGTAGAGATTGGCGGGCATCTTCGCGCACGCTTCCGCCCAAGTGAGGAAGTCGGCGCGCTGGTTCGGCCCGAAGGTGGCCGTAGGAATCTGGCGCTTGTCCAGCGTGATTCCCGTTATGGTGCGGGGCCGCCTGGGGTGGAAACGATCAAGGAACGCCCAGGCATGGGCGTAGTTGGCGTGGCATCCGGGGTCCATGTTTAGCGGCCTCCCCCAGTGCGGCGGGCCGCCATGAACTTGTCCAGGTCGGTGCGCTTGTAGCGGACAGCGCCGCCACGGGAGCCGGACACCTTGGAGTAGTTGGGGCCGCCGCCGTCACTTCGGGCCTTGGCCAACCAATCTTGACTCATGCCCAGGTAGACCGACGCTTGCGCGCTGTCCAGGTATTCAGGGGTGACGATGCCCCGGCGCTGGATTTCGGCGAGAACGAACGACGCGACTTCACGCGCGAACTCGGCGGGGAGCGCCCCGCCGGATGATGCAATAGACATGACGGACGCTCCCAGGGGGCGCGGGCCGTCAACGAATCGGGGCCGTCGTTACGCTGGACGGTGGAACCCTGAACGGACGAACGCGCCGGGTTGGGGCAGTTCGCGGTTCCTCATTCATCATTCAGGGCTTCAGAGTCCGCAGTCCGTCATTCGCAGTTCATCATTCAGACCCCGGCCCGGTTTCCGCCTGAAGGCGGGTGACGGCTCATCTTGGGGGCCACAAGTATTCTACGCACCCCGGAAACCCTCGCCAAGGAAAGAGGGTTCCCGGCCTCTGGGGGTCCGGTTGTGCGGGATGATCCTTGCCAGAATCCTAGCCAAGGTGGAGAAGTGTTGGAAAGTGGCCGATTTCCCGTGTATTCTGTGCGTATCCCTACGGCCTTCTAAACCGCAGGTCGGCGGTTCGAATCCGCCCCGGGGCGTTTGTCGAAGGAAACCGGCATGCGCACGGCAGGAGTGATCGCGGCAGCGTTGGGATTTTATTGGGCGGGCGCTTCGGGGGTTGCACTCGATCTGCCCCAGCCAGCCGCGGAAGGCGTTCGAGCCGATGCCGGGCGGCCGGCGCGTGTGTCTGCACGTCGAATCGACCTGGCGCGGGCCTTTCAGCGGTTTGAGCGGGCAGCGCTTGCGCGGGATCCGCAGGGGGAGGCGCTGGCCGAACTGAATCGACGGGTGGATGCCCTGGCGATGATGTTCCTTTCCGGGAGGATGGGACAGGCGCTCGAAGAACTGGATGTGCTCTCGGCGGAACTGCTCGGGCTGGAAGACGAGGCGCGCGAAGCGTGGCTCGCCGCGGCGAGCCTGCGGGTGCGGGCTTACCCATCGTGGATTGTTTCACCGGAAGACGATCAGTTGGACCTGATCATCGAGACGCTGCACGGGACGGATCGGCGCGACCGGCTGCACGAGGCGGAACTGGTCGTGACGATGCCTTCGTCGGGTATTTCGTGGGAGTGGCCTCTGAAGGATCGGATGGACTTCCGGGGGACGGCACGCGCTCCGTTCCCGGTCGAACTTCGCAAACCCGGAACCGCGGATCTCTGGATTCGAGTACCCGGAACACAGCCGATGCACATGGGGCGGCTGTGGATGCTCGAATACGGGACGCTGGATGTCTATCGCGAGGGGTTGCTGCGCGAGTTTTCGGATCCGAGGCTGGCCCCGCATCGGCAGGTGGACGTGGCATCGGTGATCGCGCAGATGACCGACGATCAGGATGCCTTGGTGTGGCTGGTCGATTCGCCTGAGGCGCTTGTCCGTACCTGGCGGAAAGAACTGCAGACGCCGCCTGAGCAAGTGCGACTGCGGCCGGGGCACCATCGAGGGGTTTTTCGGCTCGGCGGGGCTTCGTCGCCGGTGATCGTTTTTGCGCCGAACCAGATCACGGAAGGCACGCCGCTGCCCCTGGTGATCGCCCTTCACGGGGCGGGCGGCGACGAGCATTTGTGGATCGACGGCTACGGCGCGGGGATGCTGACGGACCTGGCAAGGGAGAAGGGGTTCATCGTGGCATCGCCCCTGGCCTATCCCCTGCTGGGCAACGGCATGATGCTCGATGCGCTGCTTGACGATATCGCACAGGATTTTGATTTCGATCGCTCGCGGGTGTATCTGATCGGCCACTCGATGGGTGCGATGGGCGCTTCGGCTCTGGCGCAGATGCGGCCGCGGACGATCGCTGCGGTGTGCGCCATTGCGGGGGCCGCGCCGTTGCAGGCAGGTCGAGCGCGGGCGCCGATGCTGGTCTTTGGCGCCGAGCACGACCGCATCGTTCCCCCGGGGCGAGTCGAGCGGCAGGTTCGGCCCGCGATCGACGCGGGGGAAGCGGTTGAGTATCGGCTGGTGCCGCATCAAGGGCACACGCTGATCGTTCCGGCGGTGCTGCCGGAAGCGATCGACTGGCTGCTTGGGCACAGGCTTGAGTGAAGGTCAAGATGGACCTGAACCTCGGCAGCCATGCGTATGCAACTCACTGGCGGTTGCAGATCGCGATTCATAATATCGTTGTCATTCTGCAAGGCCGGGCGCTCGCATCAGGGCAGCAGAAGCGTGCGGCCGGTCATCGCGGGAGGAATCGGCAGGCCGAGCATGTCGAGCGCGGTGGGGAGAATGTCGGCGAGCCTGCCGCGGCGGGAGCGCACTTCGGGATCGAACCACCCGGCCGGGTCGGCATCTCCACGCAGAGCGCGGCCTTTGAAGGCATCTCCGACGACGATGAGGGGCACGTCGTAGGTGGTGTGGGCGGTGTGGGGGGCGTTGGTCTGCGGGTCGAACATCTGCTCGGCGTTGCCGTGGTCGGCTGTGACGATGAGCGATCCGCCGCGAGCGAGGGTCGCCTGCACGATGCGGCCGACGCACGCATCGACCATTTCGCAGGCAGCGACGGCGGCAGACATGCTGCCGGTATGGCCGACCATGTCGCCGTTGGCGAAGTTGACGACGATGAAGGATTCGCACTCGGGCGCTGCTAGGCGGCGAAGGACCGCCTGGGTGACTTCTTCGGCGCTCATGCTCGGCTGAAGGTCGTAGGTAGCGACCTTGGGACTCTGGATAATCTCGCGGGTTTCGCCCGAGAAGGGGTCGTCGCGATAATCGTTGAAGAAAAACGTGACGTGTGGGAACTTCTCTGTTTCGGCGCAGCGGAATTGCGTGAGGCCGAGACGGGAGAGATAGTCGCCGGCGATGTCTTGCATCTTCGGGGGCTTGGGAAAGGCGACGCGGACGTAGGGGGCAAGTTCTTCGGAATAGGCCGTCATGGTGATGTAGGTGAGGTTGAGCTTGGCGCCGCGTTCAAAGCCTCGGTGCCCGGAATCGGGCGAGGGTTTGACGGTGGCCCATGCAGCATCGGGATATACAAAGGCGGCGGAGAGTTCACGAGGGCGGTCGCCGCGGTAGTTGTAGAAAATGACCGTGTCGCCGTCGATGATCGGAGCAGGCGCACCGACATATCGCGGGGGAATGAACTCGTCTCCCTGCTGCGAGGGTGTGGTCGGATGGTCGTAGTAGTCCTGCACGGCTTCGGACGCAGTGGCAAACGTCGAAACGTGATCGCGCCCGGTGAGCACGTTGTACGCGCGTTGCACGCGCTCCCAGCGGAAATCGCGGTCCATGGCGTAGTAGCGGCCGCAAATCGAGGCAATGCGGCCGACGCCGATCGAGGCAAGTTCGCGTTCGATATCGGCAAGAAAGCCCTTGCCGGTGAAGGGACCAGTGTCGCGACCGTCGGTAAAGAGATGAAGCACGACATCGGTCTGGCCGAAGTGGCGGCAGGCACGCACGACGGCATAGAGGTGCGTAAGCAGGCCATGCACACCGGCATCGCTGGCGATGCCCATCAGGTGTACGGTGCGTCCGGTTTCCCGCGCGCGGCGGATACCCTCGGCGATGACGGCGTTGTGCTCAAGGCCCGCTCGACACGCCTTGGTGATCGCCACACTCTCCTGATCGACAATGCGACCGGCGCCGATGTTCTGGTGGCCGACCTCGGAGTTTCCCATGGTGCCTTCGGGAAGGCCGACATCCTCTCCGCTGGTCTTGATAAGGGTGTGGGGATACTCGGCTTCGAGGCTGTCCGCGACTGGTGTTGCTGCCTGAAGGACCGCGTTGAAGGCCGCATGGTCGGCATGGGGGTTGGTCCCCCAGCCATCGCGGATGACGAGAACCAACGGTGCGTTTCGGAGCGCGTGGTCAGACATAACAGACCTTGTGATGCGAAATCAGTCGGGCGAATGTGCGAGCAAGGTACCGCCGCATGGTCAGTTGGGTGAGAGGCGTGCCATCGGAAGCCAGGGAAACCCCTCGGGAATCAACTCGGGGCACTCGTGAAGCCAACCGACGAGAAACTCGAAGGCATCGACGAGGCGAGGCCCCGGCCGGTTGAACATCTGGTTGCCGTCGACGATTGCGACGCGACCCTGCCGCACGGCGGGCAGTTCGGCAAACCACGGCTGCGAAAGGAGGGCTCGGGTTTCGGCGACCGCCTGGGCGAGGTCGAGTCCGCAGGGGGCGACGATGATTGCGCCAGGGGATACCCTGGCAAAATCGTCAGTTGAGACACGCCTGCTCGGTTTGGCTGTGCGCTGGGCCTGCTGAAGACCGGCAGCGGCGCCATCGCGTGCTGAAGCGGTCGTCGGGTTGAGCGGGTGCAGGCCGCCTGCACGCTCGATGAGCTGGACATTCCAGTGGCCGGCGATGAAGAGCGGGTCGGTCCACTCGAGGAAACCGACCACATGCTGATCGAGGTAGGGGTTTACCCACTCCTGGGCTGCAAGCATGCGGTGATTGAGATGGACAACAAGGTCACGAGCACGATCGGCGGCGCCCGTGACAGCGCCGATTCGCAGGATGTCATCCAGGACGTCATCCACCGATTTCGGATCGAGCGTGATGACCTTGGGGGTGGCACCGGTTCGGTCTCCGATTGCGCGGGCAGCCCGGAAGACGGTGTCGGGATCGACCGAGCAAACGCTGCATAACGCTTGTGTCACAATCAGATCAGGACGCAGTTCTTCGAGGAGTTGCTCGTTGAGGGTGTACAGTGAGGATCCGGCGGCGGCTTGGGAGCGCACGCGCTGGTCGACAACAGCGGCTGGCATGCCCTTCGATGGGTCGTAGGCGGCGAGCGGGGCAGTAAGGATGGGAAGCGAGCGAATTTCGGAAGGATGATCGCACTCATGACTTCGGCCGACGAGGGCGTCTGGCCCGGCGACGAGGGCGAGGATCTCTGTAGCACTGGGGACGAGCGAGACGATGCGCATGGGATGATGGTTCGATAGCATGAATCACGCCGTCGAGCGTGAAGCGCCGATGGCAGATACCAGGTATACGACAGAGGCTATTCCCAATGGTGACGTTGTAAGGGTGGACGGGCAGGATGTCCATCTGACCGAGACCGGGAAGCCATGTAGGATTTGCGTCCTGACCCTGACGGAGGCCCGACCGTGATGAACAGAATGACTCGACCCGGCACCGCCGCGGTAGGTGCGACGGTCTTGATTTCACTTGCGGGGCTGTGCGTCTCTGCATCAGGACAGCAGCAGGAGCAGGATGGCACAAGACCAGCCGACCCTCGGCGGATTACTCCGGGGAGCATGATCCGCACTACGCCGGGGGCGACGCGTCAGGGGGTGCTTGACGCACCAGGTCCGGCCAGCCCCCAGGTTGAGCAGCCGACGGGGGCCGGCGCCCAGGCACGCAGGGACATTCCCGGGGCTTCGGGCGATGTGATCACGTTCTCGGCATTCTCGGAGGGCGTGCAGCTTGTGGACCTGGTGGAGTTTGTCGCCTCGACGCTCAAGCTGCAGGTTGCGATCGATCCGAATCTGAGTGGGTCGGTGACCTTCAACAGCGGTTTTTCGGTGCATCGCGATGAGTTGCTGCCACTGCTCAATTCCCTTCTGGAACAACAAGGCTTCATGATTTCGCAAGACCGGTTCGGTTGGTACACGGTTCGGCGATCGGATTCTGTGCCTGTGAACCCGGGCGAAGCGGGTGTGCTGGCCACGACACGGCTGATTCGGACACCGAATCTCAAACCAAGTTCTCTGCGTGACGCCATCGAAAGCCAGTTGGGCAGCCGCGTGGGTGCAGCGGCGCCAGGCCAGCCCGCGGCGGCCAGTTCGCTCCGGCTGTCTTATCTTGATGACCTTGGTGTGATTGTGATGACGGACACACCCCAGCGGGTGGCGGCGGTGGCCTCGCTGGTGGATGCGATCGTGGAAGAGCAGGGGACACTGCGGTGGGAGCGGGTGGACCTGAAGTACATCGCAGCACCTGTGGCACGTGATCGCGCGATTGAACTTGTCGGCGGGGCGGTCGGAGCGGCAAGACCCGCGCAACAGCGCCAGTTGCGGCCGGGCGAACAACCGCAGCAGCAGGCGACCGCGGCGAGCAGTGGAGTGGAGAATTTCGCGGATCGGCTGCGCGTCGATCCGCTGGGCAATGCCTTGATTTTCCGTGGAAGAACTGACGAAATCGCCCTTGTTCGTCAGGCGTTGGAACTGCTCGACCAACCCGGACGATTGACGGCGACACGCTATTTTGCTGGGTCTAACGTTCGCAACATCGCAAACCTGGCGAATCAGCAGGGATTGGGAGAGATCACAACGTTTGTGACGGATCAACAGTTCACGGTCACCGGGTTCGGCCAAGGCGGGCAGCAGATCCAGGCTCAGCAGCAACAGCAGCAGCCCCTTCAGGGTGGGCCGGTGCTGGTGGTTGATGAGTATCGCGGGTACATCGTGTACAACGGCACACCGGAACAGCAGGCACACCTTGCACGGCTGATCGAGCAGTTCAAACCGGAAGATGAGGCCATCGTCATCCGGAATTACCCGCTCGAGCACAGCGACGCCCAGCAGACGGCCGACCTGCTCGGTTCAGTGCTTCTGGGGCGGCAGGGGGTTGCGACCGGGGGTCTGTTGCCGGGCGGCCAGACCCAACAACAG
Organism: Phycisphaeraceae bacterium; assembly: GCA_019636695.1. Classification (GTDB taxonomy): domain Bacteria; phylum Planctomycetota; class Phycisphaerae; order Phycisphaerales; family UBA1924; genus JADLCM01. The sequence goes on along the minus strand of JAHBXD010000001.1, from coordinate 750,946 downwards.
CAGCAAGGGGGCGCTGCGGCCCGCCAGGCCCAGCTTCAACGGGCACTGCAGAACCAGACGCGAAGGCCGGGCGGCCTTGCGCCTGAAGATGAGGCCGGTTTTTCGGGCGACCCCACGCTTGTCGAAATCACGGCGGATATTCCCAATAACCAGTTGATCGTCAAGGCGCCGATGCGTCAGCAGCAGGAGATTGCGCGGGTGCTGTCGCGGATTGATGTTCGCAGACCGCAGGTCTACCTTGATGTGAAAATCGTGAGCATTTCGGATTCCGATGACTTCCGGCTTGCTTTTGAAACGCAGTTGATCAACGCGGGGGGGTCGGGCGGCCTGCTCCAACAGAACTGGGGCCTGACAACCCCCGGCATCGGGGGTGATATTCTCGCCCGACGCGCGGTCAACGCGGGGCTTGCGGGCCTCACGGGAGCGGTGATTCTGTCGGACTATGTTCCGTTGGTCATCAACGCGCTGCAGGAAGTCACCAACGCCAAGCTGATCTCGAACCCGACGGTGCTGGTGGATGACAACGTGCTGGCCGAAATCGTGAGCCTGCGGCAGGAACCGACAACGACGACGAACAATATCGGCAGCGGCCAGACCACGACGACGTTTGCGGGGTATGAGGAAGCAGGGACGACCCTGAGCGTGACCCCGCGGGTCAGCTCGGGTGGCTATCTGCGTCTTTCGTATGAAATCACGCTGTCGAACTTTGTCGGCACCACTTCGTCGGGAGGGATTCCTCCGCCGCGGGAGGATCGCACGATTCGGGCGGAGTCTGTGACGATTCCGGGGGATACGACGATCGTGGTCGGCGGCATCCGAATCGATGATGCACGGAAGACCGTTGCAAAACTTCCGATTCTCGGGGACATTCCGCTCCTTGGGCACGCCTTCCGAGACACCACGACAGCAACGAACGGGAGCGTGCTGTATATCTTCATCACGCCGCGGATTCTGTCGGACAGACACTTCGGCGGGCACAGGGCGCTGACGATCGGGCCGATGCACGAGGCGAACATTGCTTCCGACGCCCCCCCGCTGCTCCCAGCGCTGATGCCGATTCTGGACTCAGGGCGGACGGCGCAGCGGATTGTGCCTGAACCGGTGTACTTCGATTTCTTCACGGAGGAGTCGGGCGATTAACTGCCCGCGATGATTCGATGCGCATGAAGAGCCAACGAACGGCCACTCCGGCGTCAACAACAGCACTGGCATCGACGGGTGAATCCACGCTGATTCGCTCGGATGCGCGAGTGGCGGATCTGTTTCGAACTCTGGGTCTGACCAGCGAACAGGTTCGGCAGTTCAGGGCTGCGCCTGGTTCAGAAACCGAGCCGTGGGATGTGCTGCTGCAGGTGCTGGCGATCGACGAGCACGTCGCGCTCGAGCGATTGAGCGAAGCGACGGGCTTGGCATTTGTCGCAGATCCACGACCGGAGGAATCGGCCGCGAAGTTTTATGAGTTGGTGCCCCAAGACGCCGCGAGAGCGTATCACGTCGGTGCAATTGCCTCCGAAGGCGGCGTGATGTCGATCGCGACCAGCCAGCCGTTGCAGCCTGCGGTGTATCGCTTGATCGAAGAGCGGCTCGCGATGCCGATTCGGGTGGTGCTCAGCACGCGGTCGGGCGTGGCGAACCTGATCAATCGTGGGTATGAGCAAAAGGGCGATCTGGTCACCGAGATCATCGACGAGTTGCCTTTGGATGAGCAGGCGATCTCGACGGCCGCGGGCGCGATCGGCGCCGGAAACGACCTGCTCGCGCTGGCACGCCAGACTCCGGTCATTCGCCTGGTGAACATGATCTTGTTTGAAGCATTGCGCAGGCGCGCGAGCGATATTCACGTGCACCCGGGCGAACAACGGCTGGTGATTCGATTTCGCATCGATGGAATGTTGCACGATGCTTTCACGCCACCATTGAGCCTGGCGTCTGCGATTTCAAGCCGCCTGAAGGTGATGACGGAGCTGGATATCGCCAACCGGCATTCGCCTCAGGACGGGCAGACAACCGTACGGATCGGCCAGAAGAAGGTCGATATCCGGATGTCGATCATTCCGTCGATTCATGGTGAGCGCATCGTGCTGCGTCTGCTCGACCAGACGCAGACGCAACTTTCGCTCGACGCGGTCGGGATGAGCAAGAAGATGCAGGCCCAGTTGATGGACCTGATCGAGCGCCCGAACGGGATGGTGCTGGTCACGGGGCCGACAGGCTCGGGCAAAACGACGACGCTGTATGCTGCGCTCGGCAGGATCGACCGCACCCACCGCAACGTGATGACCATCGAAGACCCGGTCGAGTATCGGCTCGACGGCATCAGCCAGATGCAGGTGAACCCCAAACGGAACGTCACCTTTGCGACCGGGCTGCGGGCGCTGCTTCGGCAGGATCCGGATGTGATCCTGGTGGGTGAGATTCGCGATGCGGAAACGGCGAGCCTCGCGGTGCAGGCCTCGTTGACGGGCCACCTGGTGCTGGCGACACTGCACACAAACGATGCACCAGGCGCCATTCCGCGATTGATTGATGTGGGCATGGAGCCGTATCTGGTGACCAGTTCGCTGCTGGGCGTTCTGGCGCAGCGACTTCTAAGACGGCGCTGCGACCCCTGCGGGGGCATGGGCAAACTGCCGACGGGTGCACGATGCGAATCATGCCTGGGACTGGGATATCGTGGAAGGCTGGCGGTCTACGAAATTCTGACGATGAACGATGAACTTCGACGGCTCACTGCAACGATGGCCGACGGTGTGACGCTGCGCCAGGCGGCGATCGACGGCGGATTCAAGACCATGCGCGACGACGCGATGGAAAAGGTCCGCGCTGGGTTGACTGACGAGGCCGAGGTCTTCCGGGTGTTGCACACCGATTGAGCATCGACGGGCCGAAGAAGCATTGTCACGCGGGGAAGGTTGCGCTGGTGCGGTCCGTTTCCCAGACGGTCATGCTGCGCAGGCGCCCCCCGGCAGAGGCCACGACGGGTGCAAGCAACTCGTAGAAGACGCGAGCGATATTCTCGACCGTGGGGTTACACCCGGAATCGCACCCGAACTCGACAGTATCTTCATTGAGATGACGATGGTCGAATCGCTCGATCAGCGTCGTGTTGACCAATTGCTCGATCTGCATTACCGAGAGCGCCGAGCTACCCGAAGAAACCTCGACCGCCGGTTCTATGCGGTAGTTGTGGCCGTGGCCGTTGGGGTTGTTGCATTTCCCGAACAGGCGTCGGTTTTCTTCATCGCTCAACGCCGGATTGTGGAGCCGGTGCGCAGCGGCGAAATCAAAACTGACGCGAACGATGCAGACGGAGAGGTCGGCGGCGTGCATTTCATAAGCATGATACGGCGACAACCTCCAGATGAGGCGACACCAAGGTGTACCGATCGACTCCATGCGACGGGCCAGCTCGGCGATGAGCATTTCAGGGGATGCGGCCGGGCGGGCGACGATCGCCGATTGCAGGAACGGCACGAGGCGGTCGCGGACAATACGATCGATATCCTTGATATTGATCACATATCCGCTGGTTGGGTCGGGTATGTCTCGGCAGACGATGTCGATCGCCTGCCAGAGCGAAAGGCCGACCGGCGCGGGGGAACCCGCAAAGCCGTTGGACGAGCCGGACAGATCAGGACGCGGAGACAACGGTAGGCAGAACCGTACTGTGCGACACAACTCGTGCATTCCGAGGAGTGTAGGATTGCGTGCAAGCGCTCGAGTCGGCGTGATGGAAAGGATCGGCCATGCGACGGTGCGTGCTTCGGTGGTGTCTGATCGGGACGTTGGCCTGCGGGAGTACCGGGACGGCTGGTTGCGATTCGGCCTCCAGGGCCTTGGTCGGCACCAAAAAAACTTCTCGGCAGGTGAAACAGGACATCAATTTCTACGGCATTCATCAATATCTGATGACCAAGTATCTTGAGACCGATCGCTGGCCCGCCAGTCAGGCCGAGTTTGATGCGCTTGCGGATGACATGCCGGTGATGCGTTCGATGCTGATCGACCCTTGGGATAACCCGATTCAGTATGTGCCGCCGGAGAAACGCGGCGGCAAACCTCGCATGTTCTCGATGGGCCCGGATGGTGTGGCCGGAACAAAGGACGATATTGTCTTTGACTGGCCGGATTGAGTTCGTATCGAGCAGGATCATGGAATGCGGATCGCGAAGATGGCGACGCCGCGCGAGAAAGTGAGGTCGGCGTGGATTGTTTTCGGATCGCGGTGATTACGGCATTGGGCTTGGCGATCTGGGGTTGTCGTTCGGCTGGCGATGCCTCGGCATCGCCGCGCGATACGGAATACGGCAGCGCAAGAAGTCGGCCGGCAGCATCTTCCGATCCGGCGTACGTGCTCGGCCACACGCTCAGACGGATCGATGGAGCACCCGAGCGGCTCGATGCATATCGCGGGCAGGTGGTCGTGCTGGTCAATGTCGCAAGCCGGTGCGGCATGACGCCCCAGTATGCGCTTCTGGAATCGCTCTACCGTCGCAAGAAATCGGAAGGCCTGGTCATCCTGGGATTTCCGGCGAACAACTACATGGGTCAAGAACCGGGCACGAACGATGAAATCGCGCAATTCTGCCGCGAGACATATGACGTCACGTTCCCGATGTTTGAGAAAATCAGCGTTCGCGGAGACGATGCGCATCCGCTCTATCGGCAACTTGCCATGCAACCCGAGTCGATCGGGTCCGAGCCGGAGTGGAATTTTGCGAAGTTTCTGGTCGATCGTCGCGGACACGTGATCGCGCGATTTCCATCTCGCATGCCGCCGGATCATCCGGAGTTTCTTGAAGCGATTGAAGCCGCGCTCGCCCAATAACTGAGAACGGCGGGAGACCGGAGGCCGAACGGTGAATGTCGTGCTCATGGGTCTGCGCGGCAGCGGGAAATCGACGCTCGGCATCCGACTTGCCCAGGCGCTCGGCCGGCCGTTTCTCGATCTCGACGAGGTGACACCTCGGCTTCTCGGCGGCGTGCATGTCGCCGATGTATGGAACACGCACGGCCAGAAGGCATTTCGCGAGGCCGAAGTTCGTGCGCTTGAAGAATCGCTCAGCACCGATGGCAGGGTCATCGCCCTCGGCGGTGGCACCCCCACTGCTCCGAATGCGGCGAAACGTCTGCAGGAAGGGCAGGATCGGGGCGAGCTGATGCTGATCTATCTCCGGGCGAATGCCGTCACGCTGCGTGAACGATTGAAGAACGCAGGCAACACCCATCGACCAAGTCTTACCGGGTCTGATGTGCTCGACGAGATTGACGCAGTGCACGAGGTTCGCGACCCGCATTATCGCGGGCTGGCATCGGTCGTCATCGAGATCGATGGTTGTGATGAGGCTTCGGTACTCGCCACGCTCGTGCGCATCTGCCGCAATCGCGGCGTCAACGCGCGCTGATTACTGCGGCTCTTCCGGGCGGAGATGTCGAACGAAAAATGCCGTTTGGATATCCTTGGCTTCGGGACCGAATCGTCCGAACCCGGCATGCTCGAAGGGTGCTCCGGTCTCGGGCCATGCATGAAGGCGAACCAGCGAGGGATCGGCGCCGATCGCTGCATAGTGGTTTTGAAGTCTGTCGATGAACGCCCGCTGAGCCTGAAACGGCACCCATTGATCGGCTTCGGAATGTAACGCCAGAATCGGGATCGGCCGCCATGTTTCGAGGCGTCGAGAGGGGTCGAGCGAGGCAACCCGTTCGGGGGGGTGGCTCGCGGGCGCGCTCCCGCCGCTGCGCGGCGGGGCGTAGAGCGCAGCAAAATCACCGCAAGTCGCCTCGACCGCAGCACAGGCGAAAGGGTGCGGGTCGCACAGCCGCCTCAGCGCAACCATGCCGCCTGCCGACATGCCTCCAATGGCGAGTCGTTGAGGGTCGAATCGCCCACGCAATGTTACCTGGCCGATCGCTTCAATGACCTTGTCGAGTTCGCTGAGCATGCGCTCGACGACATCGAGGGTGTGCTCGGGTCCGTGCAGGGGTGGGTGTGCCCGGGCGCCATGCCCGGGAAGGTCAAGGGCGACGGCGGCGATGCCGGCTCGTACCCAGCGGAGATATCGGCCCGGATCAAGCTCTTTATGCACCGTGCGTCCGTGCATCCAGATCACGGCCGGCGCCGGCTTTTCCCAATCGGGGTGCGCGACGAGCGCGGGTACCCCGGCAAGGGTGACAAACTGCGTCTTGGCGGCAAGCGCCGAAGGCAACATCGAAGAAAAATCGGGCATGCCGCAGAGGTTAGGCTTCCGGTGTTTCAGATGGCGAGCTTGGCCCCGGGTTCGATGACGCTGGGAAGGTCAAGCCCCCGAAGATCTTCCGGCCCCCAGGCAGTCAGCGGGCTGATCTCAAGTGTGCAGTCCGGCTCACCGTCAGATCGGCGTGGGACTCGAACGCCGACCTGTTCGAACCAAGCCGCGGCACGGCGCGTCTGGAGGCGAGCGCTCGACTGGGCGCTGTCATCACCCGAGGCGTTTTTAATCGGGGCGAACTCGTCGTCGCGGCTGGTCTCCATCACGATCGAGGCCTTACAGAACGGTAGAGCATCAAAGACAAAGCGTTCAAGTTTGACGGCATTGGGCTTCTCAGGATTCACCCTGTCGCCTGAGTCGTCGATGAAAGATACTTTCTTTTCCGCCCGATGGAACGGAAGCTCGAAAGCGGGATCGCTGTTGAGTTTCTCGATGAACGACACCCCGACCATGTGAATGGCCGGGCTTCCGGCGTTGAACCGAAGCGAACCATCATCGAGGCGTTGCTCGGCCAATGTCGAGGGCAGGTCGGAATATTCGATGATCATGGTCCGGCCGTTCCCGACGCAAAAGACACCGACCTTCTCGGCGGGCGATGCCTTCGGCAGCATCTTGCTGGACATCTCGGCCGAAGAGTCGGCCGCGCCGACATGCAGACCGATGAAGACGGGATCAATCACACGCACCATCGGGTTGTCGACCTGAAAGTAACTGAGGTGTTCAATGCCGCGGCGCTTCATGTCGGCAACCGCCCCGGAAACCCACAGCGCTTTGAATGATCCCCCGTGACCATCGGGGTTGGTGGCGGGCTGCCAAGGCTCGGCGAGGAGTATCCGGCCGGTTGTCATGTCGAACGACGGCATGACACCCTGAGGAAAAAACATGATGTTGGCAGGATCAAGCCCGAAGTGATATGAGCGCTGGAAGTACTCAACCGTATCGTCATGATTGAGCGGACTGGTCATGATGTACCATGGCACGGGCTGTCCGTATCGACGCTCAGCGCCGGCGATGCCTTCAGCAAAGATTGCGAACAGAGACTTGCCGGTGACGGCGCCGGCCGGGAAACAGCCCTTAGGACCATTAAAGCCTAATCGCGTGCCCTGCCCTCCGGCCACGGTAAAGCATGCGACCTTCCCCCGACGCAAAGCCTGCTCACCCAGCGATCGAAATTGCTGCCGATCCCATGGCTTGCGTGTCGAGTTGACATCAAGAGGATAGTAAGGCGCCGGGCTTAGCCGCTCGGGAAGGGCGAACTCCGGCTTTGCATGCACATATCGTTCGATGAGCCGCGGCAGCCCGCTGGTGTCGATCCGTTCCAGTTCGGAAACCAAGTTCGACTGCCGATCCGGGGTCAGTTGATCCCAGAACCGGAGGAGGTGCTCTTGCCCAACGGATGCCAGGCGGGCACGAATCGCTTCAATCGATCGCGGCGGATGGGTCATGCCGACATGGTATCGAATACCGCGGCCCACGGTTCTCAGGGTCGAACGAACGGATTGGTGCGCATCTCGTGCCCGATCGTGGTAGGCGGTCCGTGCCCGGGGAAGATTCGAGTCTCGGGCGAGAGCGTGTAGAGGCGCTTGCGGATCGATTCGGCGAGTTCTTCGAAACTGCACCCGGGGAAATCGGTGCGGCCGATGGAGCCGTTGAACAGCGCATCACCGACGATGGCCTGCCGACTTTCCGCATGGACTAAGGTCACACTCCCTGGAGAGTGGCCTGGGGTGTGCCGCACCTCCCAGACCGTATCGGCCAAGGCCAGCGACTGACCGTCCTCCATAATCTCATCAGGACCATGACAGGTGATGGGCAACCCATAGGCCGCCGATAAGTTGAGCGAAGGGTCGTGCAGCCATTCGCGCTCGGCGGCGTGAATGGCGACGGGAAGCCCAGGGAAGGCTCGCCGCACCTCGTCCACCCCAGCGATGTGATCGATATGGGCATGGGTCAGGATCAACCTTTCAGGCTTCAGCCCGGTCTCACGGATGTGATCGATCATCTCGTCCGGCTCGAACCCGGCATCGACGACCCAGCAGGCTGAACCCCCCGGAGCCGCAACGACGTAACAGTTGGTTGCGAACGGCCCGAGAGAGAACCCTTGAATGACAGGCGTGGCCATAGGGGCAAGGGTAGTACAATGCCCTGACCTTTCGCACACCGAACGAAACCGGAGCACACCCTCCCATGCTCATTCGCAATATCCAGGATGTCCCGCTGAAGCCGGTGCAGATGGAAGGGGTCCGCGGCGCTTCCATGGCACTGATGATCGGCCGCGAGCACGGTGCTCCCCATTTCTCGCTGCGGCACTTTCGCGTTGAGCCGGGCGGGCATACACCCCGACACAGCCACGATTACGAACATGAGGTGTTTGTTGTTGCTGGGCAAGGCACGGTGCTTCTGGAGGGCAGTACCCACCCGATAAAAGCTGGAGACACGATCCTGGTTCCCGCCAATGAGGAACACCAGTTCACCTCCGACCCCGACCAGCCTGACGGGCTGCGGTTTCTTTGCCTGGTTCCCGTGAGCCGCAACTGCGGCGAGGTCACTCCAGGAAGCTGATCCCCCTGCAAGTACGTTCAGCGGCGACACCGAACCGATGTGAGGTTTCTTCATGAAGAAAGCATTTTCATCCCCATCCAACCCGTTGCGGTATGCCGCATGGGCCTATGTCTTCTCGACACTCATGTCGCTGGCGATGCTCGGCTGGGGTATCTATGCCCTAGATGTCTTCTTCCTGGCGATGGGTGGGCTGGGGCTGGTGATGGTCGGGGCCTTTGCGCCGGTGACACTGTTGCCTTCGAAATCGAGCGGAGGAGCGCCGACTGAAATCGCAGCGCTGCGAGAGGAACTTCGGACGCTGGCCGACGCCTTTGAACACATGGCCCGCGAGCAGGCGCTTTCTGATGATGCCCGTCGCGTTCTCAACCGCAAGCGAGAGCGTGAACTTCTCTGCAAGGCGATTGAGGAAGATATGAGCGCGCAAGACTGGGATGCCGCACTCGTGCTGGTCAAAGAACTTGCCGAAAGCTTCGGCTACCGGGCCGATGCTGAAGAGTTCCGGACGCGCATTGAAACATCGCGGTATGAGCACCTGGAACGCCGCGTTTTGGCGGCCATTCGCGGGCTTGACCAATTGATAGCTGATCGCCGATGGGACAAGGCCGATCAGGAAGCCGCCCGAATCTCCCGCCTCTACCCCGATTCGCCGCGGGTCGATGGGTTGCGGCATCGTGTGCATCAGGCTCGCGAAGCCTACAAGCAAGATCTTGAGCGCCGATTTCTGCATGCAGCGCGTGAAGAGCGGCTGGATGACGCCATGGACCTTCTCAAGGAGATGGACGCGTACCTGAGTGAGTCTGAAGGCCAACGCCTTCAGGAGGTGGCCCGCGGCGTGATCGGCAAAGCCCGCGAAAACCTGGGTGCGCAGTTCAAACTGGCTGTACACGATCGTCGGTGGCGGCACGCCGCGGAAATCGGTGGAAGAATCATCGAAGAGTTCCCCAACACCCGCATGGCGGAAGAAGTGCGCGGTTTGATCGACGGCATTCGCGCGAAAGCAGGCGCCTATCCGGGCTGACGCCATGGTGGCGAGCACAACCGGATCGCGGCGATTCCGGCGACACAATCCGCAAGGACAAGGGGCGAGCAGCCCTGCAAGGAAGCAGCGGACAGGCACATGACGATTCATATCACACTTCCCGACGGCAGCATCAAGAGTTATCCCGGCCCTGTGACCGCGCTGAAGGTCGCCGAAGACATCGGGCCGCGCCTGGCCAAGGCCGCGGTCGGGTGCAAGGTCGATGGCGAACTCTCGGACATTTCGCGCGTTCTTGACCGCGACTGCTCGCTCGCGATCGTGACCGAGAAGACGCGCGACGGCCAACCCGACGCCGATGCCCTGTTCCTGCTCCGCCACTCCACGGCCCACGTCATGGCCGAGGCGATCCAGCGCGTTGTACCCGAGGCAATGCTGGTCTACGGCCCGCCGCTGGAGGACAAGTTCTACTACGACATCCGCTTCCCGGACGCCCGCCCCCTGCGCGAGGGCGACTTCGAAGCGATCGAGCGCGAGATGGCGGCAATTGTGAAAGAAGACCGGCCGTTCACACGCTATGAGATGGAGCCTGAGGAAGGCCTGAGGAAACTCCAGAGCGAGGGAAGCAAGTACAAGATCGACAATGCCGTGCGAGCGCTGGCGGCGGCCGACAAATCATCTAGCGGCCCCGTCAACAAGCAGGGCTACCCGTTGATCCCCAGCCCCGATCAAGAGGGGTTGAACATTGCCGTTCCTCCTGGTGTAAAACTCTCCTTCTACGCCACCGGCACACCCGGCACAAACTGGGAAGATCTCTGCCGCGGCCCGCACGTCCCGAGCACCGGGCGCATCGGGGCCTTCAAGATCCTGAGCCTCGCCAGCAGTTACTGGCACGGCGACGAGAACTCCGACCGCCTGACGCGCGTCTACGGCACGGCGTTTTTTTCCAAGAAAGATCTCGACGAGCATCTCGACCGCATCGAGCAAGCCAAGGCCCGCGACCACCGCGCGATCGGGAAGAAGCAGGCCCTCTTCCACATCGACGAAATGGTCGGGCAGGGGCTGGTGCTCTGGACACCCAACGGCTCGATCATCCGGCAGGAGCTTCAGACTTTCATCGGCGAGGAACTGCGAAAGCAAGGCTATATGCAGGTTTTCACGCCGCACATCGGCCGGCTCGACCTCTACAAGACCAGCGGCCACTTCCCGTATTACAAAGAGTCGCAGTTCGCCCCGATCGTGGAACGCGAGGCCCTCGACCGCCTGACGGCCGAAGGCTGCTCCTGCGCAGAACTTGCCAACCGCGTCGAGGGCGTCTCGGCCACGCTCGCCAAGGGCCTGAACGAGCGCACCTGCACGGAGACCATTGCCTCCGACCGCATCATGGCCGACGAGCGCCTTGTCGAGGGCTTCCTCCTCAAGCCCATGAACTGCCCCCACCACGTCAAGATCTTCGCCAGCCAGCCGCACAGCTACCGCGACCTCCCCGTCCGCCTCGCCGAGTTCGGCACCGTCTACCGGTGGGAGCAATCCGGCGAGCTTTCCGGGATGCTGCGCGTCCGCTCGTTCACGCAGGACGACGCGCATCTCTTCTGCACTGAAGACCAGGTCGCCGCCGAAGTGCAAGGCTGCCTCTCCCTCGTGAAGATCATCTTCGAAACACTGGGCATGACCGACTACCGCGTACGTGTCGGCCTGCGCAACCCCGACAGCAACAAATACACCGGTACCCCCGAAAACTGGGACAAAGCCGAGGCTGCCTGCCGCGACGCAGCTCGCACTCTGGGTGTCGCTTTCAGCGAAGAGCCGGGCGAAGCCGCCTTCTACGGCCCGAAGATCGACTTCATCGTGCGCGATGTCATCGGCCGCTCATGGCAACTCGGGACGGTGCAGGTCGACTATAACCTGCCCATTCGTTTCGACCTTTCTTACATCGGCCCCGACAACAAACCCCACCGCCCGGTCATGATTCACCGCGCCCCGTTCGGCTCGATGGAGCGGTTCTGCGGCTTCCTGATCGAGCACTTCGGAGGCAGTTTCCCGACCTGGCTCAGCCCAGAGCAGGTCCGCGTGCTGCCGATCAGCGACAAGAGCAATGACTATGCCGCACGCGTGCTCGCCACCCTCAAGGCGGCCGGCGTTCGGGCCACCGCCGACACGGGCAACGACCGCGTTCAGGCCAAGATCAAGGTCGCGGCGGAAGCCCGCATTCCATACCTTCTTGTCGTCGGCCCGCGCGACGCCGAGAACAACGCCGTGAGTGTCCGCATCCGCGGCACAGACAAAGACTCGGGGGCCATGCCTCTTGCAGCCTTCGTCGATCGCATCGTAGATGAAATCGCACATCGAAGCGCGACGCTGGGCGTCGTCGGCTGATCGGCAAGCAAGACCGCCTCTTGTCAGACACACTCGCCCAGATTACGCAAGGTCAGCAAGGCATCGTTGCACAACGGCATCGTGCGGTACCACTTCACCCTTGCCGACATCTTTCCGAAGTTTGTATTCCACCCCGCCTGCCGCCAGAGCCTTGTCTCCAAGGGTGAGCCGAACCGGCAGCCCGACGAGATCGGCATCCTTGAACTTCACACCGGGACGCTCATCGCGATCGTCAATGAGCACGTCGATACCAGCTTCGGAAAGCGCAGCGGAGAGTGCGGCACACGCGGCTTCCTGGGCGGCGTCCCCGGGCTTCATCAGCACGATATGCACATGATAAGGCGCGATCGGCGCGGGCCACAGAATGCCGTGCTCATCGTGATTCTGCTCCACGCTGGCGGCCAGCGTACGGCTGACGCCGATACCGTAACACCCCATGATCACGGGCTGCTTCTTCTGATTCGCATCAAGAATCGCAAAGCCCATGGCTTCAGAGTATTTCGTGCCGAGCTTGAAGATGTGGCCGACCTCGATGCCGCGGCGGGCTTCGAGCAGAGCACCTTGGGCACGCGGCGAAGGATCGCCGGCCTGGGCGTTGCGGATGTCGGCCACGAGGACTCTCGCGGAATCATGCAGCACTGGCCCCATCTCCCGCAACCAGTTGAAACCGGTGACGTGATAGTCTTTCCGGTCTGCCCCGGTGGCCCACGCCACCGAACCTTGTGCGGCGTCATGATCGACCACAAGCCGCACGCCGGGGATCGTGTTGATCACGCGAGGCGAGACGTATCCGATGGCGAACCCAGCCTCCTTCGCCTTCTTTTCATCGGCCAGCACGACTGCGCAGCCCGCCACGGCCTTGACCTTGCCTTCGTTGGCCTCGTGATCGCCACGGACAACGGCCAGCACCCATCGGCAGGCATCCGTGCCGATCGCCTCAAACACGATCGTCTTGAGCATCCCCGGGGGCGTCGCATCAAGGCGCGCAGCCACTTCATGAATCCCGGGAAGATTCGGCGTGTGAACCTCCGTCAGAGGCTTGTCGCCTGCACCGTCAAAGCCCCACTTTCGCTCGCCGATCTCGCACTTTTCGACGTTCGCGGCATAGCCCGAAACCGGGCAGACGAGGATGGTGTCTTCACCCGTCTGGGCGTTGACCATAAACTCGTGACTCGCTGAGCCGCCGATCGGGCCGCTCTCGGCTTCAACCACCGTGAAATCAAGCCCGCAACGCGTGAAGACGTTGCTGTAAGCCGTATACATCCGGTCATACGCCTCATTCAGGCCACCCGGACCTTCCACGTTCAAGTGGAAGGAGTAGGCGTCCTTCATGATGAACTCGCGACAACGGAGCAATCCGGCACGCGGGCGGGCTTCGTCACGAAACTTGGTCTGAATCTGGTACAGGCTCAGGGGCAACTGGCGATAACTGGTACAACTGCCGATCATCGCCTCGGTGATGATCTCCTCGTGCGTCGGGCCGAGGGCGGCCTGGCGGCCGTGGCGATCCGTCAGCTTGAATAGCAGGTCGCCGTAGTCGATATCCCGCTTCGTACCCGCGAAATACTCGATCGGTTCAAGCGCGGGCATGAGCATCTCGCTTGCGCCCGCCGCTTCCATCTCTTCACGCACGATATCGCTGATCTTCATCAGCGAACGCCACGCCAGCGGCAAGTAGTCATAAATCCCCGCCCCCACGCGGCGGATGAAACCCGCGCGGGTCAGCATGATATGACTGGGCGTCTCCGCGTCCGACGGGGCTTCGCGCGCCGTGGGAATGAGCGTGGTGCTCCAGCGCTTGATCGCGCCCTTCCTGATGGTCGAGATGGTCTGCGGCATAAGGGCGTGAGTGTAGGAACCCACCACGACCGGCTTTCAGCCCTGCCCAAGACTGGTCAGCCCGGCGGTGCATCGCTCTTCGGGGCATCCCCCTCGGTCTGCTCAACCGCCTCGGCTTCCTGCGGCGGCGGCTCAGCATCCGGGAATGCCTTGGCCTCCATCTGCAGGATCCAATCTTCAAGCCTTCCGCGGCGATAGAGATCGATCGGCACCGTCTTGCCGCCGAGCGTCGCATGTCCCGGTTTGATCCTCAGGTGGACGAAATATCGACTCCATTTGCTCTTGTCCACCTCTTCGAGATCATCCGGCGTGATTGACTGCCCCCCCGGCGCGGGAATTTTCTGATACGTGATGTCGGGGCGAAGTTTGTTGAAAGTCAGCAGTCGAACTATCGAGAGGAGAAGGCGAAGCCCTTCGAGAATAGCCTGGATCCCCATGTCGAGGGGTGTCACGCGCGGCAGCGTAAGCGTGAGTGTTTCAGGATGAAATCTGAATTTCTTCCCTGCAACGCGCACCACCATGAAGATGGCAAGTAGTCCGCCGAGCCACGAAAGCACGCAAATCAGCCACTGGATGAAGATGTCATACCTGGAGAGCGGCTTGGGTTCTCCCGGATTCGTGCTCCAATAGTCCTGCAACGCCTTGAACCGCGCGCTCGGGTCGCGATCCGGATCGCCGTCGACATAAACCGTGCGATCCTCTGTCAGGTAGCCGGCTTTGAGCAACGCATCAAGCCAGTCGCGCTTCCGCTGCTCGCGTTCCGAGAGCGTCCGGCCGCGCGACTTCAACTCGTCAAGCCGTGATCGCGGATCGGGCACCGATACCACCGAAGAAAGCAACACACCCGAGGCAGGCTGCGAGACACGCAGATAATCCAACTCAAGTTTGTCCGCGACCTTCAATCCGCGCTTCGGATACACATACTTTGCGTCGACAAACCCCCAGGCCCCGAAGCCCAGCAGAACCACGATGATGATGATCATCTTGATCCGCCAGCCCGGGCGAAGCGTCGTCACAGTGTCCATGCGTCTTCCCCGATATCCCCCAACGCCGTTGTGAAATGGCCCGCCGCTCCCTATCGACCTGATCGCTCCCGCGAGATGACATCCACTTGAGCAAGGGCATGTTCCCACCACCATTCGACCACTCGGCGCCCCTCGGCAGTCGCCAGCAGTTCCGAAAACCCGCCGTCATCCACGCGCCTGGCCGGAATCCGCGGGTACTCGCGTCGTTCGCCGAAAGCCCTCGTCAGCCACACCGAATGGGCTGCGCGCGCTGCCCTCCCCGCCTCCACAGATCGACGAAGCCGGAACGGATTCCATCGCATGGGTCTAAGGATACGTCCCGAACCCTCAGTCTGCATTGCGTTTGTACAGTACAAGAGGCCGTACCAGGGTTTTCCATGGCTGGCCAGAATATTGGCCACATCTGGCCGATTCGGGAACCCTCTTCCCTGCGGGGCGGATCTCTGATAGGCTTTGTGACCTAGGGAGAGGCCTTGCCCTCAGCTTCTCCGACTGGGGATCGACATGACTGCGCCCAACCAAGCGCAAACGCCATCGCCGCATGCAGGGCTGTTGCTATCGGACCTTTCAGCCCCCCGCGGCACGCGTCTTTCCGGTGATCGAATGCCACAGAGATGCACCCGCATCGCGCGCTCTCCACATCATGCCTTCACGCTCATCGAATTGATCGTGACAATGGCCATCATTGCGGTTCTCTTTGCAATGCTGGCCCCTGCGCTCGCGGGAACCATCCGCAGTGCTCGCGGGTTCAAGTGCCAGATGGCCCAGCGATCGGTGGCTTTTGACTTTCAGTTGTTTGTCGATGGCCAGTTCCCGGGTGGTCGCGGGAACGATGAGCTGCTACCCGGCGGGCGATTCCGCCTCGAAACATTCCAGGAAGCCCAATATCGCATCGACGAGTTTTGGGCCTGGGGCGATGCCCCAACCCAGGCGCTGCCCGACGCCGCGGGCAACGATCCGCTTCGATGCCCCGAAGTGCGGGGTGAAGTCGTGTTACGCCGCGGGACGCCGTGCTCCGCCGGTGCGGTGACACCTCCTGAGCACGTGTCTTTCTCGTTCAACATGCGCCTGCACATCGCGGAACAGGTCGATCGAGGCGGGCGTCTTCGTGCGATGCCGGTCTACCTTACGGAGTCGATTTCGTCGGCGTCCACGACCCCGCTCATGTGGGACGGTAACGGTGCTGTTGCGGCGGCACGCGGTGTAACACCCGTCTTCAGCGCGCCGGCCTTGGGCAGTCAGGGGATCTTCGCAGACGACCGATACTGGTTCCCCGGTGAACGACACAACGGCGCTGCGAATTATGTTTTTATCGACGGGCATGTCGAAACTTCCAGACGCCCGCTTCACGAAACATGGCAGTGGGATGCGCCGATGGTCCGGTGAATTCCGCCTGACCTGCTTTTCACTTCGGACGTTCGCCGATGTCGCTGCGTGTGAAGTTCGCACTCCTGCTGAGCCTGCTCGCCTTGGCTGTGCTCGGAGGCGCTGCCGCCGCGGCATGGTCTTTCCAGGTGCTCCATCGCGAGACCGCCGCGCCATTCCGGAACTTCACCGGCACGCTCGCGGCCCTGGCCACGATCGACCGTAACGCCGAAGAACAGATCCGCATGCTCGTCGGAAGCCCGGCCCTGCGTGCACAGAACGCCGCCGAGCAGCCGCATGGCTCGCCCGAGGAGTGGAGTGATTCCGTTTTCAACCGCTTTCTGGACTTGTCGTACCAGTCTCGGGACGTCTTCGAAACCGAATCCGCCACCCAGGGTTGGCGCATCCGTGCCAGCCAAGCCGGAAGTGCTCGCTTGGCTGAACTGCTTGACCACGCTCGCGACCAGATTCTGCTTGCCGATCAGCGCGGCGAATCGCCCGACCGTGGAGCCACGGCGCGCATTCTTGAAGAAACGCGTCAACTGATCAGCCGCATGCAGGCTCGCATCCTGACTGATGCCGATCTTGCCCTTGATTTTTCGGGCCGCCTTCGCATCCGTCTCTTTGTCGTCCTGAGCCTGACAATCGCGATTGCCGTGCTTTGCGGCCTGCTCGGGCACTTTCTTGTTCGCCGGTGGGTTCTGCAGCCTGTGGCCGAACTTCGTTCCGCGACAGCGCGATATGGCGAAGGCGACTTTGCCCATAGGGTCTCGGCTCAGGGAAACGACGAAATTGCCTGTCTCGGGCGCGAAGTCAACCGCATGGCCGGCACAATCACCACGATGCAGAACGAGCGCCTCCAGCGTGAACGGCTTGCCGCCGTCGGCGAGATGGTCCGCCGGCTTGCCCACAACATCCGAAACCCCCTCGCCGGGATCCGCGGCCTCGCCGAACTCACACGCGCTGAACTCGATCCATCAAGTGAACTTCGCGAAAATCAGCAGCGCATCGTCCTGGCAGTAGACCGTTTCGAGAACTGGCTAGCCGACCTTCTGCGGGCAACCAACCCCCTGGAAGTCCGCCCCGAGCGAACAGAGATCCGCCCCTGGCTCCGAGGCCTGATCGAGCCTCTTCGTGCTTTGGCGCAATCCAATGAGGTCGCCATTGCGATTCGTGACGATTCTGCACCCCAGTCTGCCGTTTTTGACCCTCGCCACCTTGAATATGCCATCGGAGCAATCGTCGAGAATGCCATCGCCGCAACCCCCCCGGGCGGCAGCGTCGAGGTCACCTGCCGATTGCACGACGCCTCCGAAGGTCTCTCCATCGAGATACGTGACGGCGGACAAGGCATCCCTTCCGAATTGCGAGAGCGGGTCTTTCTTCCGGGGTTCACCACCAAACCCGGAGGCACTGGCACGGGACTTGCAGTAGCTCATCAGATCGTTCGCGCCCACGGAGGCGGTATCGAAATCCTGGACGGAGTTCATCCTGAACTCGGTGGAACCCGGTCCCTTTCCGGTGCATGCTTTCAGGTGCTCTTACCGGGAGCCGCGTGAGCGACGTCAGAGGAGGAAATTTGGCCAAATTACTGGTCATCGAGGATGAACCCAACCTGCGGTTCGCGATCCGTCAGACGCTTGTCAAGGCCGGCCACGACGTCGCCGAGGCCGAGACGCTCGCTGCCGCTCGCACGCTCGTCCGAGAACACAACTACGATCTCATCCTGACCGATGTCATGCTCGGACTGGACAACGGCCTCGACCTGCTCCAAGAACTGCGTGCAGACGGCTTTGAAGGCGTCGCCGTCGTCATGACCGCGCACGCCTCGATCGAGGCCGCGGTCGCTGCCATGCGCCAAGGCGCCGATGACTACCTCCAGAAACCCTTGAGCATGGAGGAACTCAAACTCCAGGTTCAACGCTGGCTCGAGCAACGCCGCATGGCCAGCCGCCTTCGCCTCTACGAACGCCTCGAACGCGCCCGCGACCACGAACAAGAACTCCTCGGATCAAGCCAGGCGTGGAAGCACGCCTTGGCCATCGCCGAGCGCCTGGCCCACGTGCCCATCCACCACCCCACAGATGCCGCCGGCGACGGCCTACCCACCATCCTGCTTCTCGGTGAAACCGGTGTCGGCAAAGGTGTTCTCGCTCGCTACATCCATGCTTGTGCTTCAAGTACTGTGCGCAAGGGCGATACTCCTCCGTTCGTTCATGTCAATTGTGCGGCGATTCCCTCCAACCTCGTCGAGGGCGAACTCTTCGGGCACGAACGCGGCGCCTTCACCGATGCGAAAGACCCGAGACCCGGCCTTTTCGAACTCGCCGACGGCGGCACCATCTTCCTCGACGAAATCGGGGAAATGCCGCTCGAGTTGCAATCCAAACTTCTGCTCGTCGTCGAAAAAGGTGTCTTCAGGCGCGTCGGCGGCACCCGCGAACGACGCGTCGCAGCCCGCGTGATCGCGGCTTCCAACCAGGATCTCACCGCCCGCTGCGCTCAAGGTGCATTTCGTCGTGATCTCTTCTATCGGCTGAGCGCCTTTACGCTCACCCTGCCCCCGCTGCGCGATCGCCAAGGCGACGCCGTCGAAATCGCCCGCGCCATGCTTCCCAGGCTGGCCCGCAGATACGGCCGTGCACCCTTGACGCTCTCTGACTCCTCCACTCGCGCAATCGCAGCCCACAACTGGCCCGGGAATGTGCGTGAACTGGTCAATGCCATGCAGCGGGCCGCGATGCTCAGCACGACCGATATCGTCGAACCGCACGATCTCGGACTTGCCGCGGCGCCGCCTGACCCCTCCGAGGGTTCGCCCACTGCCGATCATGCCGGTTCTGACCTGCGTTTTGATTTCACCCGCGGCACACACACCGCTGAGGCTGTCGAACGCATCCTGATGATCCAGGCTCTTGAGTTCACCCGCGGCAATGTCTCCAAGGCGGCCAAACTCATCGGCATGCAACGCTCGAGTTTTCGATACCGCATCGAACGATACAACCTCGAAAACCACGTCAAGGAGTTCAGCCGATCGTGACCGGCCACCTCGCAGCCATTTTTGCCGCGGCGGCCTGCTCGTTCGGCCCCGGCGACAGCGATTCGACGAAAGCGTTCGTCGATCCCGCCGGCGATGCCTTCCTTCGCCGCACCGATCTCGGTGCGGATGGCCCCGTTCCGCCCGACCACATCCCCGATCTGCTGCGCATCGATATCAGCGGCTGGAGCCCGACCAACGGCGTGCTCGATCCGTTCACCGGCGTCGTCGTCGATGCCCGAACGGCCCATACCTTCCGGCTCGATGTTGTCATCGCCGGGCTGGTCAACCCCCCAGGCCCGGTCGAACCTTTCAATTTCGACAGCATGCGTTTCGGCCCGCGACCGCTTGTCGCGTTTATTGACCTCGATATCGACGGCAACCGTGATACCGGCGGCGAACTCGGCGGCGCCGCCGAAGTGCGCTATCTCGCCAACATCGCCCGCTTCGGCGGTCTGCCCGCCAATGCCCAACGCGATCGCGCGGCCCGCAGTGCCGACGATCTTGACCTGAATTTTTTCACCGATCCGCAGATCGAACGGACAGGTGCCGACTTCTCGCTCGTGCTCTGCGGATGTTTCGAACCGATCATTCTCTCTCGCTCGGGCGGGAACCAGAACGATATTTTTGAAGCCGGCGAGACATGGGTGCTTCTCGGCCGTTTCTTCGAGCGTGCCAAGGGCTACCGCAACGCCAGCGCCGTTTTCGGCGGCTCGGCCCCTGGCTTATACGACCCGCTCACTCGGATTCGCTTCAGCCACAACCCGCAAACCGATCAGACGACCATCTCTCTTGTTTTCGCGCTCGACATGATCGGCGCCGCGATGCTCCAGGGCGGGCCGATCCAGTCGCCGAACTTCATCGTGAGCGATCATGCCAGCATCGAAGAGGCCGTCCTCGATCTGGTTGACGCCGCCAACGGCTTTCTCTTTGAACCCGAGCGCACACTTACGCGCGATTGGCGCGATGTCGATCCCAACGATGTGCTCGATGTCACTACATGGCGCATAACCGCGCTCGTGGGCACGCCCTATGCCCTGCCCGAAGATACGCTCTACGTCTGGTCAGATGTCGGCTTCGACACGATCCCAGGCGACTTCAACGGAGACGGCAAGGTCGACCAGGCTGATATCGACGCCCTGCTTGCCTTCATAAGCCATTACGATGGCTCATCCGCCGACGCGGACGGCGTCGTCAACGGCATCGTCGTCATTCCAGACTTCGGTTGGAACTTCAGCCTCTTCGACCTCAACTACGACGGCACGGTCAGTCTCGACGATCTTCCCGACATCCTCACCTGCCCCGCTGACCTGACCACCTCCGCCGAGCCGACCCACCCCGGATACGGCATCCCCGATGGTCAGGTCGATGCTGAAGACTTTTTCTACTACCTGGATCAATTCGTCGCGGGAAACCTGGCCGTGGCCGATCTCACCGGCTCAAGCAATCCGAATCACCCGGCATATGGTGTTCCCAACGGCATCCTCGACATCGAAGATTTGTTCTTCTTTCTCGATCAGTTCGTCGCCGGCTGCTTCTGAACACTCGTAAGTCATCCCGACCGCTCCTCGACGTGCTCGTCACACCTTCCAAGCAGCACGCATGCAGTCTCTTCATTCGCGCTCGCAGAATGCACTCGACTTCTCTAAAATGCAGAAGGCCGTCCGAAGACGGCCTTCCGGGTATTGACGACTTCTTGTCCGTCACGGACAGCCGTTTACGAACAGGTCGAGGTAATAGAAAAAGTCCGAGGCATCAAGCTGCCCATCCGGTACGCCATACATCGGATCATTCGGATCCGTGCTCCCGCTCAGATCCGCCACGGCCAGGTTTCCCGCGACGAATTGATCCAGGTAGTAGAAAAAGTCCGCCGAGTCTACCTGACCATCCGGCACGCCGTACATCGGGTCATTCGGATCGCTCGACCCCGACATATCCGCAGCGCATCCGCTCGATGCCGCCTCGTACAGCACCATCCCGAGGCCGCCGCCCTGCGGCGAAAAGTTCCCGGGCGAGAAAAACCACTGGTGTGCTACCCCGCCGTGCAGATTCGGCGCACCCGCCCACCCCCACTGCGGTTCGAGTGAGCCTCCACCGCGATCAAGAATCGCTACGGCGCTCATCCAATACGTTCCGCCGTTCCCGGGAGAGAACGGGATCGGAAGATCCATGGCATAGTTGAACCCCAGCAGCCCGTTCCCGATCGACGCATACTGCGTGCGAACAAAGGTCATCACGTCCTGCTCATAGATACGAGCGCCCGGCGAGCCGCCGTTGTCCGTGTAGAACCTGATCGTGAATCCCTGCGTGTTCCCTTCCTCTCCGGCTGGTGAGCAATACCCACCCCAGATCTCGATGCTTGCGACCGCCTGCCCGGCACCAAGCGGGAAATCATCCGCGGCTTCACTGAACCACCCAATCCCGTTGACATTCCGGGCGTCTTGGGAACTCAGCCCCGAGCACGTTATGAATGCATCCTGACGAAATATTTCGACTTGGGCCTGCACGCCCATCACCGCTCCGCCGATCGCCGCAAGCATGACACATCTTCTCATCATCGCATGACCTCCTCACCAAGCCGGAATGCGCTGTCGTTGTACTCATACCGCTTCATGTCCAGCGTATCTGATACCCCACGACTCCCGAAGTCCGTTGGCATCTTCTCGAACCCGTTCCAGTGATTCCCCGGGGTGTCCAGCACTGGTGATAACCGTGGGACCACCCCCTTCGTCCCCCTCGAAAGCCCTCTGCATCCCGAACAGCGCCCGCGCTACACTCCGATCCCATGATCGACCTCAGGCAACTGCGCGACAACCCCGATCGCTTCCGAGAAGGCTGCCGCAGGAAGGGCGTCGCGGTCGAGATCGACCGCCTGCTCGAACTTGACGCCCGTAAACGCGACCTGCAGACGCGGGTGCAGGAACTCAAGGCCGAGCAGAATCGCATCGCCAAGGAAAGCGGTCCCCAGATCGGCAGACTCCAGGGGCTTCTCCGTGCCGCCCAAGGAGACGAACGCGACAGGCTCGCCGCCGAAATCGAAGCCCTCAAACTTCGCCCGACGCAGATGAAGGCCGAAATCGCGGCGATGGATGCCCAACTCGCCCAACTTGAACCCGAAGTATTGAATCTGCTCCTACAGGTGCCCATGCCCCCCGACGACGATGTACCTGTCGGGGCTTCAAGCGAAGACAATATCGAGATCGCCCGCTGGTGCCCCCCGGGGTTCGACCTGCAACGTGGCTTTGCTGCCTGCCGCGGGTTCGCCCCCAAGACCCATATCGAAATTGTCCGCGATCTCGGCCTGGCCGATTTTGATCGGGGAGTCAAACTCGGCGGTGCGCGGCATTATGTGCTCACCGGCGATGGCGCGCGGCTGCACCACGCCGTGCTCCGTTACGCCCTCGATTTCATGGCAGATCGCCACGGATTTACACCGCTCACCGTTCCCGTGGTCGTGCGCGAAGAAATGATGGTCGGCACCGGGTTCTTTCCCGCCGGGCGAGAGCAGGCGTACCACATCGCGGAAACCAGCCGAGGCGGCGGCCACGATTTCTACCTCACCGGCACCGGCGAAGTCTCGCTCATGGGACTTCACCAAGACGAAATCCTTGATGAAGCCTCCCTCCCGTTGCGCTATGTCACGGTCAGCACCTGTTTCAGGCGTGAGGCCGGCGCCGCGGGCAAAGACACCGCCGGTCTCTACCGAATCCACCAATTTGATAAGGTCGAGCAGGTTGTCATCTGCCGCGCCGACGAACAGGAGAGCCGCGACTGGCATCGAAAGATGATCGGGTTTGTACGCGAATTGCTCGAAAGCCTCTCCCTCCCCTACCGTCTGCTCCAGTGCTGCACCGGAGACCTAGGCGTCAAAAACGCTGACATGGTTGACATCGAGTGCTGGATGCCCGGTCGAGGCGACACCGGCCCCGATGGCCGCCCCTCGGGTGCGTTCGGCGAAACCCATTCCGCGAGCCGTCTCTACGACTTCCAGTGCCGCCGCCTGAACATGCGCTATCGCTCCGGCGGCGATAAAGGCACAGGCCCCACCACGTTCTGTCATTCACTGAACAATACCGTCATCGCCAGCCCTCGCATCCTGATTCCTCTGCTCGAGATGCATCAGCAGCCGGACGGCCATGTCGCCGTTCCCGAACCGCTTCGTGCGTACATGGGCGGTCGCGCACGAATCGGATGACCCCTCCTCAGGGGAATCACCCTCATCGCCTGGGATGAGAAAATCGCGGCAATGTACGCGTTTGTGCGCAATTTTGCGTACATACAGAGAATTCACTTGCAAGCATTCCACCGACGCGTACATTTCCCGAGTAATGCCGAACTCGGATGGACTTCGCGCATCGGGAAACAGGATGGAATCGCCAAAGCAGGATGGTATCGCTCGCGACTTCCCGCCTTGCCATGCTGCAATGGGCATGGTTGATACCTCCGCTTCGCCTTCTGCACTTCTCCGCGAGAAAGACAACCGTGAGCGGCGGCAACCAGTGACGTCACGTCAACTTCAGAGATCACGGCATTGAGAGAGGGGCTGTTCATGCACAAATCGACTTGGATACTCGGAATGGTGCTCGCGGCTTCATGCGCTCGCGCTGAGACGTTTACCGTCGATCTGATCGGTGTTCGCTTTGAATACCAAGGCATGGTCAATCGAGACATCGTGCTCGTGATCAACCCGGGCGACACGGTCCAGTGGAACTGGGTCAGCGGGTTTCATAACGTGGTTTCCGGCCAGCCCGATGATCCGGATATCGGGGCGCTCTTCGACTCCGGCTCCCCCACTACTGAGCCCGGCATCAACTTTGCGTACACCTTCACCACTCCGGGAATTTACTGGTATCTCTGCGAGCCGCACATCCACCACGACATGGTTTCCAGCATCGTGGTGACCCCCGCGCCTGCCGGCGGGGCGATCCTGGCCATAGGTGGCCTGCTTGCGTTCAGGCGCCGTCGATCGCCCTGAAACCTCGTCTTCAGTCGCATGTTGAATGGTGTCGTTTGCTGTCGGTTGTGTGCCTGTTGCTTATTGTCGGTTGAATGCACGCAGCTTGTGCCTTTGCCATCGCATTCTCAAGAATCACCTCGACGAGCGTTCGACGGATCGCTTACGCTCATCACACACCCGCACGGAGGATGGCATGGCTTCCAGCGCACCTGCATCGTCAGCGTCACAGATCGAGCTGAAGCCCGTCGCGCCCGAGGCACGCCTGATCGATGTCATGCATGGGGCGGCCCGCATCGAGGCCCGCGTGCACGAACACGGCTTTCTCGCTCTGGTCGATGCCATGCCGAGGCTGGTCCCCGAAGGCCAAACGGCCGACAGTGCCGTCGTGCAGGCCGCCAGGGTTTCCTATGGCCAAGGCACCAAGAAAGTGCATGAAGATCGGGGTTTGATCCGCTACTTGCTCCGCCACCGGCACACCACTCCTTTTGAAATGATCGAGTTCAAGTTTCATGTGGCGATGCCGATTTTCGTTGCGCGGCAATGGATCCGACATCGAACGGCCAACGTCAACGAGTATTCGGCTCGCTACTCGATCCTTCCCGACCGGTTCTACATTCCGTCGATCGACGAAGTGCGAAAGCAATCGAGGGCCAATCGCCAGGGAGGCGAAGACATCTTCAAGCTCGATGCCGCCGCGGAACTCAAGACCGCCGAACAGTTCATCGCCTATCTCAACCAGGTTGAACAGCTCTACGCGCAATATCGCGATCTGACCGAGCAGGGCGTCAGCCGCGAATTGGCCCGCATCGGCCTTCCTGTCAACGTCTACACCGAGTGGTACTGGAAATGCGATCTCCACAATGTGCTTCGATTTCTTTCGCTTCGGCTCGATGCCCATGCTCAAGCAGAGATTCGCGCCTACGCCGCAGCCATGCTGGCGCTGATCGAGCCGATTGTGCCGCTCACGGTTGAAGCCTGGCGCGATTACGAACTGGAATCGATGCGGCTCACCAGGCTTGAGATCGAGGCGATCCGGTCGCTTCGCAATGGCGGCACGGGCGAAATTGCGAGTGATAACCAGCGCGAAAAAGCCGAATGGGCCGCCAAATGCGCTGCCCTGGGGTTATCCCCCCGATCTGCGTAAGCGATAACTTTCAGATACGGACGAACCGGCGACATGCACTGAAACCGTTTGTGCAATGCGATCTTCCATGCATCGGATGCGTTGCGCAAAGATACTTCGCCGGACCGCGGGGAGCGGAAGCGAGGCGGCCGGCGAAGAATGCACGGCTCGCGTGCTTTTGATGCCGCGCTCACGGGGTTGTGGAACGCGGCTGGTCGATCAACCAGTCGAGCAGCCCCTGACAAGCCGGGACGAGCATGTCGTAGACCTGCTCGAACTCACGGAATGCCCCCTGGTAGGGATCGGGCACATCGGGGATGTCGTGGGCGTCAATGGGAACATCATGGCGGCCGGGGATGGGGGTTTGCAGTTGCACGGTCGGACTGAACGCCATCATCAGCCTGATCTGCGCTGGATCGGCCCCGAGACGTACCAAACCTCGGATATGCGAGCGATCCATGGCGATCAGCCAAGTGAACCTCGGGAAATCCCGCTTGGCGTTGACCTGGCGTGCGATGCTGAAGACATCGACACCATGCCGCCGCCCGATCTCGATTGTTCGAGGATCGGCCCGATCGCCGACGTGCCAGTCACCAAGCCCGGCTGAGTCGATATCAAAAGCATCGAGCAGGCCGCGTTGTCTCGCCAAGTGGACAAAGACCGCTTCAGCGAGCGGAGATCGGCAGATGTTGCCGAGGCAGACGAACAACACGCCGGTGCGGGCGATGGTCATGCATCGATCGTGCGCGCGACCGGATCGGAAGTCCAGAGACGAAGGAATGGGGAGGGGTCGAACGCCGGGGGGAGCGATACCCCTCTGGGATGGCGCAGGACCGCCGCGATGGTGGTCGCAAGCTGCTGGGCAGAAATCGGCTGGACGGGCCAAGCAAACTCGGGAGCCAGGCCTCGAAGGCACTCAGGCGGAGCGATCACGGGAACCCCCCTGCCGGCAGTGGCACCGGCCAGAATCGAGCCTGCGAGGGGGTTGACCGGATCAAGAATGATCGCACAATCGGCCGCCTCGACGAGCGCGATCACCGGGTCGGCGATGCACAGGATGCGGTCGGATTCGCCGAGTTCGCGGGCCAGGGTACGGACGGCAGCCCCGAGGCGGAGCGAGCCTGGGACAAGAAGCACCACCGGAAGATCGACAAGGTCCAGCATCCGGGCGGCCCAGATGCAGGAACGCGGGTCAACAGCGGCGGTCGGATCGGCCAGGAGCGCCAGTACCTTTGCGGAAGGATCGATACCAAGTTCGCATCGGAGGTGTTCCCGTTGGCGTACCGGTGGTGTGGCTGCAATCGGGAGCGACATATCCTCAATCGAACTCGGCCAGAGCACTGTTGAGAACGCACCAAGGTTCGGACGTGGCAGACCGTGCGTCAGGAGCGTTGCGTAGGCAGGGAGTCCCAAGCCGAGTGGAACGGACTGCCAAGTCCCCAAACTCCAGGCATGGACGGCATCAGGGGGAACCTGGGCTTCAAGCCAACGGACAAACGCGCGACCGGAACGCTCGGATCGACCAAGGATGGGGACAATCCGTCCATGCACGGGTAGGCCGAGGAGACGTGCGTTTCGGATCGCGCGCGTACTACCGAAAATGCAGACGCGATGCTCAATCTCGGGTGTCGCCCTGATCAGCGCTGCGCACAGAAGGCACGCCGCATCGGACCCTACGCCCCGCCCCCCGACATCACGGGCGGCAGGCTCTATCAGATGCACGATGCGGGCAGGGGCGCCGCGATCGGTGGTCGACGGAAGCGGGTGACCGGAGTTCACCGGAGATGGCTCTTGCTGACTTCGTGCTCGAAGAAGACCTGGGCCAGCCCAACGCCTGCATATGCGGCGAGCTGCTCTTCGGCGATGCGCCGGGTCGCTCGGTCGGGAACCGTGCCTTGTTGCTGGAACATCCTGGTCGTGATGGGCTGGCCGAGATCTTCGACCGGCCAGAGACGTTCGCCCGTGACGGTGTCGAGCACTTTGACACGCATACTTGCCGAAGGAATGAAACTCGTCCCGTCGGGAGAGAGTGTGAATTCATCGACCGTGACATAGACGATGACTTCCGCCCCTACCGCCTGACCAATCTCGATGATGGAAAGCGGTTTATCGAATGATTCCCCCGTGGAGACGGCGACCGCACTGCGGTGGCTGATGAGCAGATTCGGCGCGATGACCCCCTGTGCCAGCAGGGTGCGCTCGGCGTTTTCGGCGATCATGTCGCGCATGATGCGCCGAGGCAGACGGTTTCGCCGGTCATCCACGAACACCACGGTGGGACGCTTGGCGTTGAGTTTGTATGCCGCGGGCATCTTGGGCGGTCCCTCGATGAGCAGCGCGGCTGACGCGACGTAGTTGCACCCTGAAAGCCCACCAAGCAGCGGCAGGCAGGGTATCGCGAGTGCAACGAGCGTGCGGCGAAATACTTGAATCATGGGCGTCTCGATCGTTTCAATAGGCGATTCGTGCAGGTTCCTGGTGGTCGTACATCAACCATGCAGCGCGGTCACTGATGCGCTGGAGCAGAACGGATGCCACGGCGGCAGCGCCGAGTTCCTGGGTGCCCACGCCGGATTGATCGGGAAAACCGACGCGGATAGAACGCTGGAAGACGAGTTCATCGGGATTGTTGGCCTCGACCTCGACGACACCCACCGTTGCGACGGCCTGGCCGTCCCAGAGATATTGATTGCCTGGTTCGCGCAGACGGAACTCAGTAATTTCGACGATGACCAAGCGATCGACTCCTCCGAGTTGCCGGGCGAGTTCGTCTCGAGCACGAATCGGCCAACCTGGGTTCTTGGACTGGAAGAGCACGACCTGGGCGGGCGGGATGTAGCCGGCGGCCCCGGCGTTGGTGACCAGCCTTTCGGTGATGCGATTGGTCAGCTCAAAGACCAGTGTGGGAAACTCGGCCTGCACGGAGCGGTCGGCTGCGACGAGCACCGCGAAATTTTTATCCCGGAGGCCGTGATACTCCGCGAATACCTTCGTGGGCATGTTGTCTTCATATGCCTTGCCGCCGACGGCGATCAGGCCGGCGATGATGCACCCCCCCAGCCCGAGGGATGCGATGCAGGCGATAAGTCCGCTTGTGAGCAGAATGGTCCAACGAGGCGGGCGAAGGGTTGATCGGTACATGCCGAGGATTCCGTGGGCTTCAGGGATGGTCGTGCTGCCAGACGAGGAATTTGTATCCCCACGCCGCCAAGCCGAGCAGCACCATGATGACGACTGCCCGTGGCGTAAGCAACCACGAGAAGATCCGTCCGACGTGGGAACCGGTTGCGGCAACGAAAAAGGCAATCCAGACCGCAGCCGAACTTGCCAATGCGGCCAACGCGCCTAGGGGCTGTGCTCGAAAGGCCTCCAGAAGGTTCCCACGGGCGGCATGGGCGTAGGCGGTGGTCATGCCGCAGGCCGGACAGGGAATGCCGAACGCGGTCGGCCAGGCACAGGGAAGGAGG
Source organism: Phycisphaeraceae bacterium (assembly GCA_019636695.1). Taxonomy (GTDB): domain Bacteria; phylum Planctomycetota; class Phycisphaerae; order Phycisphaerales; family UBA1924; genus JADLCM01. The sequence goes on along the minus strand of JAHBXD010000001.1, from coordinate 721,971 downwards.
CCGAGCTGCTCGTGGGTGCTATGGCCGACGGGGTTGGGTTGAAGCCGGGAGGCGACGATCAAGGGGGTAAGCAGAAGTACCCCGACGGCGATGGCGAGGAGTCGGCGTCCGGGGGTGAGGGGGGGGAGGCGGCATTCCTGCAAGGGTTCGAGGTCGGGCGGAGACACGAGCGAGGGTATGGCTGTGGCTGGTCTGAGGTGGATTGGGGATGTGGAGAAATGACGCTCAGCCGAATCGGCCGGTGACGTATTGCTCGGTCTCGGGGAGGTGCGGCCGCTGGAAGATCTCGGGCGTTGCGCCATATTCGACGAGACGACCGAGGTACATGAAGGCGGTGAAGTGGCTGACGCGCATCGCCTGTTGCATGTTGTGGGTGACGATCATGACGGTGTAGCGTTGGCTGATTTCGTGGATGAGTTCTTCGACACGCAGGGTGGCGATGGGATCGAGAGCCGAGCACGGTTCATCGAGGAGGAGCACCTCGGGATCGGCCACGATCGCACGAGCGATGCAGAGACGCTGCTGCTGTCCGCCGCTGAGCCGCAGGGCGCTGGCGTTGAGGCGATCTTTGACTTCATCCCAGATGGCTGCGCTGCGGAGGGCTCGCTCGCAAGCCTCTTCAAGAACGCGGCGTCGACGTTCGCCGTCGATGCGGAGGGGGTAGATCACATTCTCGAAGATGGACATAGGAAAGGGGTTAGGCTTCTGGAACACCATACCCAAGCGTTTGCGCAGGTCGATGACATCGACATGTCTGTCGTAAATCGAGCGCCCGTTGAGCAGCATGTCGCCCTCGATGCGTACGCCGTCGACCAGATCGTTGAGCCGGTTGACGGATCGAAGGAGGGTGCTTTTGCCGCAGCCGGAGGGGCCGATGATCGCGGTGACCTTTCCCCTGGGTACGTTCATGGAGATGGAAAAGAGGGCCTGCGTTGGGCCATAGAAGAGGCTGAAATCGTTAAGTCGGAGGACGGGATCAAGGCCCGAGAGGCTTGCGTGAACAGCAGGAGTGAAAGTTTCGCCCGCGCGGATGGCGTCGAGGACGAGCGTTTTGACGGGCTGGGAAGGGCGCGCGGCATCGTCGCGAAGCAACGTTCGCCTGAGGCCGGATGGTTTTGGAGCCGTGGTCTCCACGCATGTTCCCCTGGGGGCTAGAAGCCCGATTGCCGGGTTCGCAGCCTAGCGCGCAGCAGAATAGCCGCCATGTTCAAAGCGAGCACAATAAGGATAAGCAGGAGCGTCGTGGCCCATATGAGGGGTCGGGCGGCGACGGGATCTTTACTCTGGAAGCCGAGATCAAAAATGTGAAACCCGAGATGCATGAAACTGCGTTCGGCGTGGATAAATGGAAACTCGCCGCTGATCGGAAGCTGGGGAGCAACCTTGGCAGCACCGACAAGCATAAGGGGAGCGACTTCGCCCGCACCGCGCGAGACCGCGAGAATGGCCCCTGTGAGGATGCCGGGCATTGCACCCGGAAGCACGATGCGGCGGATGGTCTGCCATTTGCCGGCGCCGCACCCGTAGCTGCCCTCACGGAGACTGCGCGGAACCGCGGCGATCGCCTCTTCGGTGGCGACAATGACAACTGGGAGGGTGAGTAGTGCGAGTGTCAACGAGGCCCAAAGTATGCCGCGGGCGCGGAAGGTGGAGATGTTATTGGCAGCCTTCGCCTCGAAGAACCCATGAAAATAGGGTGTTGTTGCGATGATGCCGATAACGATGCAGACGGCGGTGATCCAACAGAGGCCCGCGAAGAGACCGAGCGTGCGGGCGCTGCTCCTGGTCGATGCCCGGGCCAGGAGGCCCAGCCCCATCGCCAGAGCGATGACGAGCAAGACGCCGACGACCAGCATCCACCATTCTGTTCGGGGGAGCGGATCGGTCGGTCCGGCATCGACCCAGCGACCGAGTGTGTAACAGAAGAAACCGAGACCGAAGACGCCGTAGACGATGCTGGGAACTCCGGCGAGATTGTTGACGCCGATGCGGACAGCACTGGTCAACAGGCCCTGGCGGGCATATTCGCGCAGATAGATCGCCGCGATGACACCGAGCGGTACGACAGCGACCGTGAGCAGGAGTGTGAGCGTGACGGTGCCGATGATGACTGGAAAGACGCCGCCCTCCTGGTTGGCGTTGCGTGGTTCGCCGGCGACGAATTCGGCAATGCGAGAGGCGTAGAGGCGGAGTTTCCCAGCGAAGGAAAGCTCGTTGGGAGCGGCGAGCCGGACGATCTGTGACAACACGAGGGGTTCGCGCGGATCGGAGGTAGTCTGCGGCGCCTGTGCCCCGGTACGTGGATCAAGAATCACCGCACGGAAGCGCTGGTCAGCGTGACGGAGATCCATGAGGAGACGATCGATCTGCTCGGCCTCCATCCTAAGGTCGCGGCTTTCCTCTTCGACCGATGCACGAAGGGCTTCGAGGGAGGTGGCCGTGATGCGAGGGCCGGCCCACGGGTGCTCGATCACAGCGACTACGGCCGCGAGGACGGCAAGCAAGACCGCGCCGCGGATGGTCATCTGCGGCAGGAACCCGCGACGGCGCTCGACGGGCAACTTCAAGGTGCGTTTGATGAGCCATGCGCAGCCGACGATGCTGACAAGAAGCCCAGCCCAAAGCGGGAGGGCGAGGCCGCGTGTACGCCCGTTCTGGGCTCGTTGCAGGTCGAGTTCGGCCTGCCGAAGGCGCAAATCGAGCCGGTTGAGGCGACGATCAATCGGGAAACGCGATTCTCGCTCTATGCGGCGGATCTCGGCTTGGCGTCGGTGCGCATCGGCGATGAGCGGGGGGAGTATGCGAGAGGCTTGATCGGGTTCGAAGTCGATCGTTGTGCGCTGGACAATGATGGGTTCGCCCTGCGGATTGCGGCCTTCGAATCGGTGAGCTGAGCCTGGGCCAAACGGAGTTTCGACGGACTGAGGATCGTCGAAGAGTTGCACATCGTGCGAAAGGTATTCGTCAAGCACAAGTGCGTGGGCCTCTCCGAGCCAGGGGCCCCAGTCTCGACGATCAACAAGCAGGGCTGAGCGCGGGCGGGCAGTGGCGAGGCTGAGTTCGTAGAGCGGAACCCAGAGCGAAGATTCCTGACCGAGGTCGCGGTTGCCGACGAGGTATAGACGGCGGAGCGGACGACCGTCTGTGTGGAAGGCCGTGAGATCGAGGGTTCGGGCATTGCCAAGGGCCTCGATGCGCTCAAGTTCGCGGGGTAGGGGTTCATAGGGTTCATCTCGCACGGCGATGCCGAAGAACCGTTCGCCGCGGAGTTCGAGGACGTGATCGGCACGGAGCGTGACAAGATCAATCGGACGAGGCCAGAATGCGCGAATGCCCTGCCAGGCGATCAGGCTGACAAGCCCGACGATGAGTATCACGCAGAGTGCAAGCGCAGCACCCATGAGCCACATGCCGGCGCCGCCGTGATGAACGATGCCCGCTCGTTTTCGAGAGGCCGGCGCAACGGGTTGGGGGTGCGGTTGTGTCATGGATCACAGCGATGCATTGCGGCGACGGACGCGCTGCCTGACGAGTTCGGCAGTGGTATTGATGATGATGGTCATGAGAAACAGAACAAACCCGCAGAGGAAGAGAACGCGGTAGTGTGTGCTGCCTGCCTGCGCTTCGGGGAGTTCAATGGCGATGTTGGCGGCGAGGGTTCGGAAACCCGCGAAGATATTCCAGTTAATTTCAGGGGTGCCGCCGGTAGCCATGAGCACAATCATGGTCTCTCCGACAGCACGTCCGAGACCGATCATGCAAGCGGAAAAGATGCCGCTTGCGGCAACGGGGATGACCACCCGGGCGGCCGTCTGCCATGGGGTAGCGCCGCAACCGAGTGAGGCCTGACGGAGCGAGTCGGGCACTGCTCGCATGGCGTCTTCGCTGATGGTGAAGATGATGGGAATGATCGCAAAGCCCATGATGATGCCTACGACGAGCGTGTTTCGCGCGTTGAATGGCCCGAAGATGGAATCGCGCGGATCAAACCCCGCGAGATCAAGCGCAACAGCGCCGACCTGCGCTAAGGCAATCGCGCTGAGGATCGTGGCAAGACAGAGGAGGGCTTCAGCGAAGAGGGAGACTACATGCGGGCTTGCGGTTGTCAGACGTCGAACGTATGGATCAACCAATGCCCGCCTGAGAAGGAATGCAGCAAGGAGCGCAGGCCCGATGAGAATGACAAGCCAGCCCGGCATTGCCGAGCCGAATACGCCGTCGAGCCATCGCCGAAAATCGGGGGCGTCGAGACCATCGGCGGCAGCCTGGGAGAGCAACTGGACACGCGCAGCAGGATCGTCAGGCAGGTACGGGCGAACGACTCGACCACCGTCGAACGCAAATCCATCGCGTCGGAGTCGCCGTTGCTCGTCCGGGCTCATGGAATCGCGCAGACCGACCCAAGCGGGAGGCGATTCGTCTGCTGCGAGTTCCTGCACCGAGCCAGCCAGGAACGCAACTTCGGTAGGAGTCGGTCGGAAGAGGCGGTGTTCAATGGCGGGACCGAAGACGCCTGCGGCGACAGCGCCTGCCGCGAGCAACAGGGCAATCGCGGCAAGCTGTGTGATGCCCGTGAGTCTACGTGTGATGTGCGCGGGAAGTATGAACCAGAGCGATGCGCCGATGACGACGCTGAGCGGTGCGAGCACGCATGCGGCGAGGACGATGGGAAGATGATCGCGGATGTAGGGAGCGAGGACGATCGCCGCGATCAGCCCCAGGACCACACTGGGTAGCCCGGCCATCAGTTCGATGGTCGGTTTGATGAGCTTACGGGTTGAGGGATGAAGAAACTCGCTCGTGTAGACCGCGGCCATAACCGCGATCGGGCCTGCGAAAAGCATGGCGAAGATCGTGGCCTTGAGCGTGCCGAATATCAGGGGTACAAGACTGATTTTGGCTTCAGAAGCTTTTGTCACCGCGCTGGACTGGTAGATAAAGCGGGGCTGCGCTTCACCTTCATAGAGCATCGGGCCAAAAAGGGCGCGAATGCTGGCATCCGGATGGCCCATGTCGAGCGTCCACGTGCGCAGAGAGCCATCGTCAGCGATGGCAAATACGGCATCGTTCTTCGGCGCAAGCCCAGCATGGCGGATCGTCACGGAGGACTCAGCCGCTTGCGATCGGATGGAAGCGATGTCTTTCTCACTCGTGCCGTGGTAGATGTGAAGCATTCCAGCCTGATCGGCGGCGAGGAACGTTCGATCTCGTGCGCTCATCGAAAGGAGGATGATCGGCGAGCCGGATTCACGGAAAACGTGGCTTTTGCGCATCCTGCGGGCATCGGGAAGCGCGGTGGGATCGCGAGCGATCGACCAACTTGTCAGTGCGCCTCGCGAATCGCCGACGACCAGCGTTTGGCCGCCCGCGAGCATGGCTGCGGCGGTAATCTCTCCCGGGGCATCGACAAGCGAGATGAACTCGCCGGATCGGAACGGCGCACGTGGTTCGGCCGAAACAGGAACATATCGACGCAGGCGACCGTCAGGCCAAAGTGCGAGAACATTTCGCCCGTCACCGGTCACGAAGAGATTGCGCGGCAGGTCATCCGGATCGGCATCAAGCTCAACCGGAGCGGCCGTGAACGAGAGCCTCGCAGGACCGCCCCCGAGTGGGCGACGTTCGACGAGCTGGCCGAGACTTGCAGCACCGTCATCGGTTCGGGCGAGAACGAATCGACGGCCGTCTGCGCTGCTGGTCACATGGACGTGGGTGACTTTGCCGCGGCCGTGGCCGGCGCGGACCGGATCGCGGAGATCGATCATCGGAACCGTAAGGCGCAGATCTCCTGATTCAGATCGAGCAATCACCCCGCCGAGGGAGCCATCGGCACGCACACGTGGGCCTTCCTCGCTGTGCTCAGCGCGGACGACGATGCTCGTGCCCTGCTGAATGGACTCGGGAGCGTGCAACACACCCCGGACATCGAGAATGCCGTCTCGAAGGCGCTCTTCAGACAGGAGCGCCGAAGTGAACCCAATCGAGAGGACGTGCACCGTCCCGTCGTCATAGCCAAGAACAATGTGAGTGGGATCGGAAGACTGGGAGGCAGAAGTGATCACACGCCCTTCGGGAGCAATCGGCGTTTCATGAACAAGGGCGCCATGATCGCATGACCAGACCGACAGATGACCATTCTGGCCGATAATCGCGACGGCGCTTCGGTATTCATCCAGGACGTATGCCGTTGCAGGGATGTCATTCTTCGCGACGGCGGCGGTTGCCTCGGCGACGCTGCCTCCTCGGAAGAGGGGAAAAATGACCCAGACGAGATAGACGCAGATCCCCAATACCGCCGCGAGTATGGCCATACCGCCGAGTGAAATGACAAGCTCCGCAGCCTTGTCCCACAGATGGACGCTACGGCGGAGCTTGCGGGCGGCGGGAGCGGGCGGAACGCGATCGGGCATCGGTCAGATGGCGGAGAGTTATTGCCCTGCCGCGGCTGCGGTCGGAGCGAGCAAGCCGACTTTGCGAAGTTCTTCCCTGGCGATAGTGGCCGGTACGGGGTGATAGCCCTGTTTGACGACGGCCTCCTGCCCCTCGCGGCTGAACATCAGGCGGACGAACTCTGCGCGGAGGGGATCGAGCTGACGGCGTGCATCGTAGTTGATGTAGACGTAGAGAAAACGAGCAAGCGGATAATCTCCGGAGAGGGCGTATTCATAGGTCGGGGGGAAGGCTTCGTCGCCGTCGACCGAGATGCGGAGCATCTTGACTTCCGGAACGCGATAGCCGGTGCCCGAGTACCCCATGCCGAAGATATCTGTGGCGATCGCCTGAACAACGGCGGAAGAACCGGGCTGCTCTTTGACGCTGGCCTTAAAATCCGCGCCGGCTAGCGCGTGCTGCTTGAAGAAGTCATACGTTCCGCTGGCACTATTCCGCCCATAGAGTGCAATAGGCGTGGAGCGGAACCGCGGGTGATCGACACCGAGATCACCCCAAGTCAGGTCTGGCCCCTTGACGGAAAAGACGCGGATGACATCTGAAAGATCGATCTCATCGAGCGGGCAATCGCGGTGAACGAAAACCGCCAGCGTGTCGATGCCCGCGCGAAGCATGGTGGGTTTGTAGCCGAAGGCCCGCTCGAAGGCATCGATTTCCTCGTCCTTCATGGGGCGGCTCATCGGCCCGAACTGCGCCTGCCCCTCGATCAAGGATGGGGGTGCGGTTTTCGAGCCTTTGCCTTCAACTTCAATGGTGACATTGGGGTAGAACTTGCGGAACTCGTCGGCCCATTGGGCCATGACGTTGTTCAGCGTGTCTGAACCGATGCTCTTGATGGCACCGGCCACGCCGCTGGTCCTGCGATAAGGCTCCAGCTCGGGATCAATGCCCGAGGTTGGCGGCGCAGAGGCAAGCAACAAGCTCGTAAGGGTGGTGACAGCGAAAGCCCAGAGTCTGACCATGTGCATCTCCGCGGATGGAGTGACGAACCGATCAATCTTTGGTAGGTCGAAGGCTGGCCCGGCTGTGCGAATTATCAAGAGATTGTGAAGACCGCGGCCTCGTACACCTGATTAGGGGAAACCGAAGAGCGGAAGTCCTATCAGACTCTGAACAGGAGCCCCGCCCGCAGTGGAAGTGAAACGAGAAAAGAGCCGCTCAGGTTTCGGCTCGGGCTGCCCATGTTGCGGACGAGGGAGTGTGAGGAGGAACCGATACATCGTGACCGTGTTGCGCGTAGCGAGAGCTCGTCGAGCGTCGTGTGCTTCGATGCGCCAGGTGTACAAGACGCGATCGTCCGCATCGAGGAGAGAGAACTCGAAGGTGCCATCGATCGCGAGCGCTTGCGGTGACACCGCAGAGTTCGCGAGGAAGGCTTCGACGAGATACGTTTCCTTGAAACCATCGGCATCACCGTCGTAGGGGGCGAAGGCCACTACGGAGAGCGTGTCAGCACGGATGTCACTGCGCACGGCCTCGGGCCGGGCCATCTGCACGGGGCGAGGCCCGGTCGAACGACAGCCCGGAAGGACCGTCACGAACAAGACGAACCCAAGGATCATGAGCCGCGCGAGCACCTCTGCTGGAGTGATTGCAGCGCGAAATCGCAAGACCGCGAACCGCGAACGTGCCTGTTTGCCGGATATCGACATCGGTATGCTCGTTCCTCGGGAACCGCAATCTTACCATTGAGTTCATGGATCCTGCCTGAACCAACCTGATCGCGGCTTGGAAGGAGATGGTTGTGCCGGTTCAGGCTGAATAGAGATGGGATTATTATCGGCATCAGGCGCATCGGCGGCGGGGGCATCAGCTCTGAATGCCTCGGCTTGTGCCTGCCGCACGACTTCCTCGGCGGTTTGCTGAACCATGGCCCGGATGCGTTCGGCAGAAGTCATTTCTTCGATGCGCTGGTCGCTGATCGCCTTCTGGCGTGCGACATCGGCCGGACGAGTGCCTGGAATAACCCTGGGGGTGAGGATGACAAGCAGTTCGGTCTTGATGCGCGAGCGTTCGCGTGTTTTGAAGAGCTCACCGACGCCTGGGATATCTCCGAGGATCGGCACCTTACTTGCACGCTCCTCATCGGTGGTCTGGATGAGGCCGCCGATGACGATGGTCTGGCCATCTTTAACGGTGACTGTAGTTTCCACTTCGCGACGGCTGATGATGGGAGCATTGAAATCTTCAGAGACCTGGGTCGTACGTGCGGTCACCGCAGAGATGGAGGGCCGTATTTCCATTCGAACGAAGCCGTCTGACGAAATGGATGGGGTGACATCAAGGATGATGCCGACATCCTCGCGCCGGACATTCGCCTGGGTGCGGCCGGTATCGAAGGTTGTTACTCCATCGAGGATAGCGATATTTTCACCGACCTGGATGTATGCCGCCTCGTTATTGTTGACCGTGACTTCCGGGCGGCTGAGAACCTCGAGCCTTCCCTTGGCCTGAAGCGAGCGGATCAGGACGCTGAAATCGCCACTGGAGACGGTGAGCTGGGGCAGGCCGATCGCAGCGCTGACCGCGGCACCGGCGGGTGTCGAACCGAAAATGAAGTTGTCGCCGCCGATCGGGCCGACGCGGAAATCGGTGCCCCACGTATCTTCACTGTCGAGGGTGACTTCGGCAAGGAGCACCTGAATCACAACCTGAGGCGGCGCGGCGTCAAGCTCTTCGATGATGGAACGTACAGCCTCGATGTAGCGCGGGGCCGCGCTGATGACGAGCTTGTTGCTCTTCTGGTCTCCGACGATCGTGACTTCCTGCTCGAGTTGTCGTGTGACAGACCCGAGTTGATCGGAACGCAGCGTTGCGCGTACGCGCTCGATCTCCTCGCGGAAATAGGTGCGGAGGGTCTGGGCGACCTCGTCTGCCTTTGCGTTTCGAAGGTGATAGACGATGCGATCGCGTTCGGTAGCCTCGACGCTGTCAAGCTCGTTGACGACGCGACGCACAAGGTCAAGATATTCACGCGTGCCTGAGACGAGCAGGGAGTTGGTGCGGGGATCTACGGTGATCGCCAGTTCCTGGCGCTGGTCGGGCACCGGGGTGACCGTCGTGCCGCCGAAGAGGCGAGCCCCGTCGGGGGGTGGTTCGTCCTGCGGGCCGCGAGTGGGGAGCAGCACGAAGTTGTCGCCCGATTGCCTGAGGTTGAAAAGATCGCGAAGGAGCGCGGCCATGGCATCGGCATCGGCATTCTTGAGCAGGAAAACTTCGATCTGGCGGTTTCCGGCAGTGGTGGTATCAAGATCGGTGATGATCTCTTCGATGAGCCGCATGAGCTGAGGCGGCGCTGAAACCATGACCGAGTTGGTACGAAGGTCGGGCGTCAGGCGGACCTGATCGCGGATCGCTCCGTCAATTTCCGCCTCAGTAGGTTCACGACCGGTGCGATGCTCAACGACATCCGCGACTTGGTCTCGGAAGAACCGGATTCGAACGGCCTGACGTGCCGCAGCGCCTTGGCGAAGCCCGCCGCCGATGGGACGTCCGGCGAGAATGGCTTCGAGCAGGTTGACGACCTCAAGAGCGTTGGCAGTCTTCAGCTCAATGCGGCGGATATCCTGCTGAATGCGGACATCGGCGGTGCCGAGACTCTGAATCAGCGAGCGGATCGCGAGGATATCTGCCTCGGTGCCCGTAACGACCACGGCATTGAGGCGGGCATTTGCCGAGACGATGACGCTCCCGGCTCCGCGCTTTTCATTCTCGCGGCGGACATACAACTCATTGATCGAATCAAAAATGTCTTCGACCTGCCCATTCGGGATCGGGATGACCTCGGTGCGCGGCGCCCCGAGGCCGCCGCCTTCAGCCCCGGCACGCGTGAGGGCGGAGAGCAACTCACGGATGACTTCAAGGTTTTCATCGCTCGCGGCGATGATCAACGAACCGCTGGCAGGCTCCGGCTCGATGCTGACGGCATCAGAAGGAGACTCTGGCACGCCCGCTCGGCGGGATGCCGCCAGACGTTCCTGCATCAGACGCTGGATGCGAGGCGCGAGCTGGCGGACATCGACATCGGGCACGGCGAGCACATGAATGCCGACGCTGAGATTTGCCTGCTCGGCATCGAGTGTTCGCAGGAGCGATTCGAGCACGGCGAGGCTTCGCGGACTGGTCGAAACGACAAGGGCATTGGTGCGGGTGTCGGTTGTGATGATCAGCCGGTCTTCAGGACGCAGCCCCCCAGCGCGTTCTCGCTGGCTGAAGACATCCTGGGCTATGCGGGCTACGCGATCGGCCGCGGCGAATCGCATGGGGAAGATCCGGACTTCGTTTCCTGCCGCGGCCGCCTCGACATCCAGCATAGCGACAAGCTCGCGAACGACCCGAACATTGCTGGTGGAACCGACAACGATTATGGCACCAAGGTTCTCTTCGGCCGTGATGACGAGATCAGAAAGGGGTGCGAAAATGTCGGCCTCTACAGCGCCGGGGCGAGCAGCGTCGCCACCCGTACGTGCGATGCGAAGACGAGCAACCTGACGTCGGAGGGCTGCGGCTTCGGGTGTCTGCGAGATGCCGGTAACGAGCACCTCGCGGAGTTTCTGGGCCATGCGCACGGGATCGGCATGCTTGAGAGGAATGATCTGCGGTTCAACCCAACTTGCCACGGCCTGGGCATCAAGATCTTTGAGTATGACTTCAACAAGGGCGACGGCCTCTTCGCGACCGGCAACGACAAGGGTGTTTGTCCGCTCGTCGATGCTGACGGCGACTTCACCCGCAAGCGCGCGACCCGTCACTGTGCTGGGAAGCCCCTGCCGCTGTGTGCCGGGAAGACGTCGAAGAGCTTCGCCTTGCCTGAAGAGTTCGTCGATGACTGTCTTGAGACGCGCCGCAGAAGCATTCTGGAGCGGGAAGAGACGAATCACAACCGCATCGCCGATCGGCAGCGTATCGAAGAGTTCGACTACGCGGATGAGGGCGGCGACATTTTCACGCGTGGAGGCAATGGTGATCGAGTTGGTCTGCGGATCGGGGATGATGCGGATGGGTAGGGAGAGATCGACCTCCACGGGGGGACGATCCCACTGGCGGGTGGCGACGGCGAGGCGTCTGATCTGTTCCGCGAGAGCGGAAGGCTGACCGCCAGGAGCAGCGGAAGTCGGCGCGTTGAGCATGTCGCGAAGGGTCTGCGCGATGGCCCGGGCATCGGCTAACTTGAGGAAGAGAACCTCGACGTGCTGGGCCGGCTGAAGAATCTCGGCATCGAGCGCGGAAATGAGCCTGCGGATCGCTTCGCCGTCAGCACGGCTGCCGACGACCGCAAGGGCCTTACGCTGCTTGAGTGAAACAAGCGTAACAGGCTCGCTGACGACGCCCGGACGATCGGCGGGCGTGGCACGGGTAACACCCATCTGCTCGAGAACCTGACGAATGTCATCCGGACTGTTGTTGACGACATCGATGATGTACACCCCCTGGCCCGGCCCGGGCTGAGGAATGGCATCACCTTCCGGAGCAGTCTCGGGCGGATAATCGACAGCATCGAGCTGCTTCACAACTGATTCGATTTCTTCGAAGAGACGATCTCCGGCGACAATAACGAGGGCGTTGCCGGCTCGATCGAGCTCGATACTGAATGTCTCATTTCTCTGGGCAGCAATAGGCCGGAAGGTCGCCGTCAGGGTTTCACGCAAACGAACTGCCGGGACATGCCGCAGAGATACCACGCGAGGGGAAAGCCGTGCCTGTGCGGCATTGTTCTGAAGCGTCTGAGCGAGCTGCAAGATTTGCGCAAACTGCTCATCGTTTGCCCGCACGATAATGGTGTTTGAGACATCGTCGCCGAAAATCATGACGCCGCGCAGATTCTGCTGCCGACCTCCCTGACTGACGAACATTTCGCGAAGGGCCTGGGCGATCTGGGATGCCCTGCCGTTCTCAAGGGGAATGACGCGGGGCTGGGGGAGCTTGAGAACGTCGGGCACATCGAGCTGCATCACGATCGCCTGAATGCGCTGCATGTCGCGTGGTGAAGCAAAGACGATCAGCGAGTTGGTTGTCGGTTCTGCCGAGACTGAGGGAATCGCATCATCCTGAACGAGCACGAGGGGATCAAAGAAGTCATCTTCTCGTCCGGCGGGAGCACGGCGCCTTTGCTGCTCGATTCTCGCACGTTCCTGACTCAACTGACGATCGACGCCTTGCCTGAACCCTTCCGAGAGCGCGCGGGCGACGCTGACGGCATCGGCATGCACGAGCGGAATCACTGCGAGTTGGCGGGATGTGTCGTACTCGGCGGAATCGAGCTTGCGGATCAGCGAGCGGATACCTTCCCATTCGTTGATATCCGCGCTGATAACCAGCGAGTTGCTGGCCGGATCAGGCACGATCGTCGTGGCGCGAGCCCCGGGTGTGCGTGCTTCACGGGCGGAGCGGCCGTAGAAGACTTGAAGGGCCTTCGCGGTCTGCTCCGCGTCGGCATACTGGAGTTTGACGAACTCCGTCGTACGATTTACGGCGACCGGTACATCGAGCTCGGCAATCATCTGCTCGATCTGTTCGATCTGATCAGGAGTCGCGGAAATCGACAGGGTGTTGTCGGCCGAGGAATAGTCGATGCTGACGGCCGGATCGGTCGGGCCGGTGCGGCGATTGCGCATGATCTGCGTGAGCGTGAGCCAGACATCGTCGGCCATGGCGTGTTTCAGCGCGATGCGTTTGAACACCTGCATGCTTCGTGGTGGCTCGGTGTCGAGAATACGAATTTGTGCGACGGCAATCTCGATCGCTTCGGGAGATCCGGTAAGAAGCAGGGAGTTGCTGCGCGAGACAGGCGTAATCGTGACTTTGAGCGTCGGGGGAAGCGCAAGTCGCAAGGACGCCGCAATATCGTCGGCACGGGCCGATTCGAGCGTTACTGTTGTGAACTTCACGTCGTCGGCCGTGGGTGCTCGGTCGATCTCACTGACAAGCATGGCAACCTGTTCAGAGAGTTTTGCGGGGACCGAGACAATCACCGATCGCGTGCTCACCTGCGGCGTGACAATCACTCGCTCATCGGCCCGTGTCTGCGGGAACATCGCACGAAGGGTGGCGGCGGCCTCCGCCGGTTCAAGGTTCCGCAGGACGTACGCCTCGATCACGCGACCTTCGCCGAGTTCCGGCTGATCGAGTTGCGCGATGAGTGCACGTAGGATCTCCATATCCTCTTCCCGAGCCGAGGCAATCAACACGTTCCCGTCTGGCGATCCGATGATGGATACTTCATCAGTGCGGCGCCCTTCGGCCTGTGCGCGATCGCGGAAGAACCGACTGAGACTCTGGGCCGCACGATCAGCCTGCGCATGCCGCAACGTAATCGACTCGATGACTTGCCCTTCTCGCATCGCGGCGAGATCGAGCGCAACGATGGCCTCGGCAGCTTCGTCAACCCTGGCCTGCACGCCGACCAGTAGCAACAGGCCGCGCTGTCGATCTACCTGCACCGAAACGCTGTCGGTATCGCCCCCAGGGCCCCACCACCACCGCGGCTGGGTTGAGGCAAAACTTGATTCAATAACTCGCGCGAGGGCGTTCAAATCTGCGTGCTCGGCCCGAACCGCTCGAACGATCTTCCGCGACTGCTCCGTCGCGGGAATGTCGATGGCGTTGACGAGACGCTCGGCTGTTGTGAGCGCTTCGCCCTGACCGACAAAAACTACCGAGTTGCCGCGTTCATTAAACTGCGTGAAGAGTTTGGCCTCACCCGTGACGCCGGCCTGTCCCCACATGCGTTCATATTGAAGCTCAAACGTCAGGTTTTCGAGCATTGAGCGTACATCCGCCACACGCACATGTCGAAGCGGCACTACTCGAATATCCATTTCCTGGGCCGGGGCGGCCTCGTCAAATGCGGCGACCATGGATTCGATCTGCGCGAAATCCTGATCTCCCGCGGCAATGATCAACGCCCCGGAACGACGATCTCCTACAACGGCGACCTTGGACTCGGGACGGCGGCCGGACATGGCCGAAGCGCGTGCTCGTTGCTCAAAAAACTGGGTTACGGAACGGGCAACAATGCTTGCGTCCGCCCGAGCGAGTTTGATGGTCCGCACGGGCAACCCGCCGGTTTCGGCGATATCAACCTGCGCGATGATCTGCCTCACCTCTTCGAGTTGCGCGGGTGGAGCCTTGACGACCACCACGCTGGACGATTCATCGATGGACACCTGCATCAACTCACGCTTCCCAGGATCTCGCCCGACCACGATCTGCTCGATGACGCGCTGCACCGTGGATGGGGATGCCTGCCTGAGCGTGAAGATTTCGGTGACAAGGTCACGATCTGCCAGTTCTGCGTCGGCAGAGGCCAAGAGTCGAACCACTTCAGCGTGCTGCGCATCGCCGGCAGTCACCAGGATTGAATTCGTCCGCTCATCCGGCACGAATCGGGCACGCGGCAATTCTCCAGCCGAAGGCCCCTGGCGCTGAGCCTCAAACAGGGTTTCAAAGGTTCTGGCCAGATCGGATGCGCGTGCGTTCTGGAGTTCATACCGTCGAATCGCGAGACGATCGTGTACCGGGCTTTGATCAATTAATGCAATGAACGCATCAATGAGGGAGTAGGCATCGGCCGGGGCGGCAACGATGATGGCCGTGCCGCTCGGGTCGGGTGTGACGCTGACGAGATTGGCATCGATCTCGGCTCGTACCTCCCGGCCGGTAGGGTCGGCAAGGGTCAGCTCGGTGGAGCGAAGTCGCTGTGCCTGACGCCCCTGGGGTCGAGGACTGACAAGATCGCGAACACTGCCTGCCGCACGATCGGCACGGATATTCTCGAGCGGATAGACCTTGACTGTGAGACTGGTCATTCGCGGCGAAGACGCCAACGACCCGATCAAGCGACCCAGTACGGCGAAGTCCGCATCGTTGGCCCAAACAATGACGCCCTCGCCGACCGGATCGGCGGTGATCCCGACCGCCCCGGAAAAACCACCCGGGTTATTCGGACCGGAGCGTCCGACCTGGCGAATCGTCTCCCGAACGATCTGGACGATTCCATCGACCGGGGCTCCTTCGGCGAGGCTGATGACACGCACAGCCGTGGGTTGTGCGGGCACTTGGCTTTCAATGTCTGCGGCGAGCCTTGCGACACGCTCGGCAACGCGAGGTGAGCCGATCACGATCAGCGAGTTGGTCGCAGGATCAACCGCGATCGTTACGGCGCCTGCATCTGACTCTGGCTGCATGCCGATCGCAGCAACCAGAATCGCGCTGACCGGATCGACACCGATCATGGGGACAACGGATAGATCGGTATGGTCTTGACCGCGAAACCCCGCGCGGAAGAGCGCACCATCCTTCCCGTCTCGATCATCGAGCGGCGAGTTCAATGACGACCCCTTCGGACGTTCATTGAGCAGTTCTTCCGCCGAAATGATCTCCACGCGCAATCCGCCCGAACGCTCGAGCAGTTGCTTGAGCGTCGCCGCCATGCTTGCCGCGTCGGCCCGCGAGGGATCGATACGGATCATTCGCATCTCCCGAGAGCCGACGAGCGCAGCCTTGTCGAGCTGATGCACCAGGGCTTCGATGCGGTCAAACTGCTCAGCCGTTGCTCGAACGATTAGGGAGTTGCTTCCGCGATCTACCTTGATGACCGGAGGCGGACCATCTGTATCATCGTCGAGAAACAGATCGGCAAGGTTGACGGCAAGTTCAGCGGCCTCGGCATTGGTCGGAGTAAGCACGCGAACGGCTCGCGCAGCGACGGCCTGGCGCTGATCGATATCAAGAGCGGCGATCGTCTGCTCGGCCAACTCGAGAACACTTACCGGAGCGCTGACCACAAGCGCGTTGAGTCGAGTTTCGGCAATAACCCGAACGTGCGGACGCTCATCGACCTGTCGATTCGCTACCCTCGACCACCGTACCCAATCGGGCATCCCGGCGGCGGGATCCTCCTGCACCAGTAACTGCTGCACGATCGGCGCAAGACTCTCTGCGCGGGCATTTTTTAGAAACACGGTGCGAACACCCGCGCGAGCGATATCCACCGCGCTATCCAGCGATCTGATCATCTGCTCGGCCGAGGCCAGTTGTTCCGGATCGGCCGCAACGAGAACGGCGTTGCTCCTTGTCTCTGCGGTCACGACCGGCTCACGTTGCCCCGGGCGGAGGCCGGCACGCAGTGTCGCAGCGAGGGCTTGCGCCACGCCGGCGGCATCGCCTTTTTCGAGGTTGAAGACGCGAAGTTCGACAGTCTTGCCCGAGGGCGGAGCATCGAGCATGGTGATGAGATCTCGCGCGAGCGGCATGAGCGCAGCGGGCACCGAGACCAGCAGCCGATTCGAACCCGCTTCGGCGTTAACCCGCGGCGGGGCGATCGGCAAGCCTGCGCGATCGGCTCTTGCGAGTTCGTCGGGCCAGCGAGAACGATCGGCAAGCATGCCCTGCATGACCGATGCCGTTGAGGCCGCCGCAGCATTGGAAAGATCGAAGATCGCCAGCTCAACCGAAGGAAGCGCGATTGCGCGATCATCAAAATCCGCGAGCATGCGCACCGCCTGCGTGACTTGCTCGTCTGTGCCGATAACGACAATGCTGCCGGTGCGTGGCTCGTGCAGCAACTCAAGCTTGACACGAGCGGCCGGCATGCTGGCGGTCACGATATTCCGAACGGTTTGCACGAGCGACTGCGGATCAGCGCGGGCCGGATTGAATGTCGCAACACTTCGCCGACCGAGTTCGTCGGGCTGGTCGAGCTGATTGATAATCGTCCGGGCAAGTTCGATCGTGGCGGCCGGCCCGGAAACGATCAGCGAGTTCGTGCGAGAATCGGCCTCTACTCGAACAGAAATGCGTCGGGGGAGCTGTCCGCGAAAATACCGAAGTTGCGCTGTAATTAGTCGCGGGTCATTCTCGAGTTGATCCGTCAGCAATCGTTGCACAACCTGAGCGATCTGCGCCGATTCAGCATGCTGAAGCGCAAATGTGGCTGCGGAAGCCACATCATCTCCGGCAGGGCGCTGATCGAGCGGCTCAAGCAGCGATTCTACCCGGTTGAGATCCTCCTCAACGCCTGAAAGTAGAAGCGCGTTGGCGCCCGCCGCAGCGATCACGGTGACCGTGCCGCCGCTGGGAAGGTCGATCGACGGCAGAGCCTGTTGAACGGCCTGGGCGATTGATCCGGCATCGGCATAAGTCAACGGCACCACGCGAATAGTGGACTGCCCGATGCGGGCCGATTCGACATCAAGGCTGCGAATCAGATGTTCGGCGATCTGCTGCACGCTTTCAGGCGCGGAAACGATCAGGGTGTTGCTCGCACGATCGGCCGCGACATCGAGCATTGAGCGGACTTCTTCGATCGTCATGCCCTTTTCGAGTTCGACTTCGCGCAGCCGAGTCGCCAATATCTGCTCAAGCAGCGGCTGGAGCCTATCGGCCCGCGCATGGCGGAGCGGATAGAGCCGCAGTGTGACCCCGGGACGCTCCGGGAATGCATCAAGATCACCCAGGACTTTTTCGACCTGCGGGAAGATGGCTGACGGCCCCCCCACGATCAGGGTTCGCGTCACCGGCTCACTCTCAATCGTCACACCCTGCTGCACGGGGACTCCCAACGCCCCGGTCGCGGCGAGTTGGCGCAAGGTCGCAGCGACCGCGACAAGCTCGGCCCGCTGGAGGCGATAGGTCCGCAGCTCAAGGTCGGCCGCGAGTTTGTGTTGATCAAGGCTCCTGACAATCTGCTCGAAGCCTGCGAGCCGCTTCGCCGGAGCATCGACGATAAGTGAGTTGGTCGCCCGGTCGGCCCGCACAACAATCTCACGAGGTTGGCGAAGGTCATACCTGGGTTGGCGAGTTCGCGGGTCAAGCGGAATCGGAGGCTCGGGGAACATCTGATCGATGGTCTGGGCAAGCTCTTCTGCGCGTGCGACCTTGAGCGGGAAGATTCGAATCTCGCGCTCTTCGGCATCGAATGCCTGGGTTTGGTTCAGTTCGTTGACGAGGCTTTCAATCTCCGGAAGCACATCGTGGTGTGCCGAGACCACGAGGGTGTTGGTCGCCGGATCAGCTTGGACATCAACGGGCTTCCTTGAGCGTTCTTCAACCGGGCGACGGTTGTAGGAGCCTTGCAGCACCGCCGCAAGACTTGCCGCATCGGTCGTGCGAAGTCGAAGGATGCGTAAAGGCGGACGCTCGACGGACTCTGCATTGTCGAGATTACGGACGAGTTGATCCACGATGGGGAGGTGCGCAGGCTGTGCCGCGATGAGGAGCGTGTTGGTGCTATCCAAGGCTTCAAATACGGGATCTGCCCCGCCCCCGCTGCGGAAACTCGCACTGGATTTCACAAGGTCATCCAGAAAACTCACGACATCCGCCGCACGGGCAAATCGCAGTTCGATCATGCGGATTTCACGGGCAGGGCCTGCCTGCCGTTGCAGTTCCTCGACGATCCGCATGAATCTGGTCATGCCTTCGCGGTCGGCCACGACTTCAATCGCATTATTGTGCTCATTGACGGAGACTTCAACAGGTCGAGCATCGGGAATGCCCGCTGTCTGCGCGTCATATAACTGCATCGCGCGAATGCGTACATCTGCAGCCTCAACATTGGACAAAGGAACAATGCGAAGTTCGCGTTCGACCGGAACAGCCGAGAGATCGGCCAGCATTTGTTCGACACGCTCGAAAGTGACTTCATCGCCAGCGACGATGAGTGTCGAACTTTTCGGCTCGGTCTCGATGACGACACGAACCGGTTGCTTTCCGGGCTGCGCCGGGGCACTGAGGTTACCCTGGTTGGCCAACGCCGACAGCGTGCGCGAAATCGCCGTCAGGTCAGCCCCGACGATGCGATAGGTTCGAAGTGAGGCAACAGGCGGCAGCTCAACCCGGTCGAGTTTTGCGGCAAGTTCTTCAAGCGAACTGATTCGATCGCGAGGGGCATCGATGATGAGCGAATTGCTTGATGAATCAGCCGAGACCGTGACTTCCTTATCTCGCTGGAGCCAAGGCATCGGCACCCCGCGTCGATCGACCGGCATGGGAGGTTGCGGATAGAGTTTGTCCATAGCAGCCGCGACATCGGTTGCCCGAGCGACCTTGAGCGTGAACAGCACGGTCACCCGCTCAGGCCCTTCGCGCCGATCTTCGTTGAGCCCTTCGATGAATGTCTTGATCTCATCGAAGAGTTCAGGATGTGCCGAGACCATCAAGGTGTTGGTGGCGCCGTCAGATCGAATGTCCACCGGCATTGTCGCCCGCTCGCCCTGAGGACGTCGGTCGTAACGCTGCTGAAGCATGCCTCCGATAGCGACAGCATCGGCCGTGCGCAGCTGGAGTAGACGCAGCGGGGGAAGCCGCACATCATCGAGCGTATCAAGCCGACGAACAAAATCGGCGATCATAGCATGTTGGGCAGCCTCTGCGGTAACCAGCAACGAGTTTGTGCGATCAACCGCACGAATACTGGCATCGGGCACTCGCCGACCGGCATCAATGGAGTCGGCTGACAACAGAAGCTCATTGAGTTGTTCGATGATGTCCTGAGCCTTGGCGTTGCGGACTTCGATCAGCCGCGTGGTGCGATCGGGAGGGAGCAATTGCTGTGCCTGTGTGATCGTTTCATGCAGAAGACGCATCGCCGAGGGGCGCGCTGTTATCAGCAAATTCCCTGAGAGATCATCGGCTTCTACGATCGGTTCGCCGATATCGCTCGGGTCCATATCACGCGCACGCGCCATGAACAGATCCAGCGCGCGGGCACGAACGTCACTCGCAGGAGCCTGCGTGATTCGAATCACCCGAAACTCGGTATCCCCCGGCTTCTGTCGATCGATCTGATCAATCAACGAGCCAATCACCGCGAACTGATCAGGCGAGGCTCGAACTACGAGTTTCTTCAACTCATCGAGCGGCTCGAAGCGAGGCGGAACGTATGTAGACCCATCCGAAGGCTCAAGCATCGGTCGGGCAAGCCGGGAGAGCGCCTCGGCGACTTCGCTCGCCCGGCGCACACTGAGCGAATATGTCCGCGTTTCGCCATCAACGACTGCGACGCCCTCAACCGACCGCAGCAGCTGCTCATACCGCGCTATCGCCTGCCCAGGACCGATCAGCGTGACCGTTCTCGATGCCGCATCGAACGATGAAGTCAGCTCGCCTTCGGCGGGCGGCTTGGTTTGCGCAAAGAGAGCATCAACGCGATGGAGAAGATCCGCCGGGTCATTCGAAGAGAGCCGAACTAATTTGACTTGCCGATCCATCGCCGGCGCAACATCGAGGCCCTCAATCAGCGAGACGAACTCCTGCACTTCACGCGGAGGACCGGTGACCACCAGCCCGCGGCCGTCGGGCGCCGGCGCAAACCGCACCATCTGCTGTTGGCGAGGCGAAAGGAGCCGTGAGACAAGCTGCTCGACAGCCTGCGGCGTAATGTACCGCATACGGATTGTTCGGGCCACTCGTTCGGCCTGTACGGGTGAGGCCTCATCCGCGCCGGGATCAACCTCACTCAAGAGCGCTGCCGCCTGCAGCAGGAACGTCTGCTGCCCGACGACGGTGACTTTGCCGACGTCCGGCAATGCCAGAACGGTCGGCCTGCGACTTTCAGGAACACTGCGGAAAAGCGATGAAAGATGCTCGGTCGCCTGCTGTGAAGATATGCTTCTCAGCACAAATGTCATCATCTGCTGCTCACCCTGCGCGGCTTCCGGCGCATCGAGCAGTTCGATCAACTCGGCTACAATGTCAAGCCTCGCACGCGGGCCCACCACCACCACGCTGTTTGTGCGTTCATCAGGCTGCATCTGCACGCCGCCGACATCGATCTCTTCGACGACGCGCTGCTTCCCCTGCGGATCGATGATGATCTGGCGCTGCCGGACACCGATAAGCCCCTTGAGGGCTTCGACGACCGAAGCAGGCTTCGCATGCTTTAACCGGAACAGCCGAAACTGCGAATCAACCGCTCGCTCACTGTCGATCGTCCGGATGATCTCGCTGAGCCGACGAATCTGCCCGGCACTTTCTGTCAAAATCACCATGTTCTGCGCCGGGACAGCGATGATCCCACCGAAATCGCTGACCATCGGCTTGAGTTGCTCGGCTACCAGCGCCGCGTTGGCGTTCGACAGGGGGATATTGATCGTGATGATCCTGTCATCGGGGGTTCCGGGCGGAAGTTCTCCGTCAGCCACAATTCCCGGCTGACGAAAGCTGTCTTTGAGCGAGCCGAGATAAAGATGCGTTCCTTCCTTACGAAGGTGAACGCCATGCATCCGGAGGTTGAGATTCAGGATCGTCAGCGCCTCGTCAAACGACAAAGCACTCCCACTCAGAAAAGTCATGCTGGCCTGCGGAACATTGGCCTCCCTGATGATCGGAAGACCAGTTTCGCGTGAAAAGAAATCCAGCACCTGATCAAACGGCTGATCTTTAAAATTGAGCCGGTAGATTCTTGCCGGCTGATGTGTCGGCTCACCCGCCCCGGGCGGAGCCGATGCCCCCGACGGTGTAGCCGGAGCTTCCGGTTGTACCGCCCAGACGCTGACCGCCAAGCCGGAGGCAAGCACCATCGACAGCGAAGCCAACCACGACCGTGAACCGAGCCGTTCCATCAGCGTTTCTCCGAGCGGGATCCATCCCTGGCAATCTTCTTCATCGCCAAGGAGAGAGTCTATCTGATTTCCTACGCCCTACGGGATCTGGCGACGTTGCGCCAAGGTCTCCCCTAAGGCCACCACATACTGCTGGCCCTCAATCTCAAAAACTGCGGAACTCACACCCCCCGAAACAAGGGTTGCTCCAAGTATCTTCTGACCAACGGAAAGAGTGTTCGAGGCTCTCGCCCCAGAACGCGTAACGGTCACCAGCACCCCATGTACACCGCCGAGCGCATCGAGCTCTTCAGTGATCCCCGTTACTCGCCACTCATGGTATGGCGGCGGGGGCGGGGGCGGGGGCGGATCGTTTCGTATCGGCGGCGGCGGTTCTGCCTGCACAACCACACGTGGCGGTTCATGACGAAAGACGTTCTTCGCAGCGATTGCCGACCACTGATCAATCAGCAGATCGTCCCCACCGACCAAGTCCGGAATCGTTCGGGAACCCAAATCAGGCAGATACAACACTTCGACGGTGCAGTTGAATTGGAACTGACGACGCTCATCGCCCCGCACGTCTATGGCCCACTCTTTGACGCGGCCGATCCATGGCTGGGCTTGGAGGAGGGCGACCGTTGCTAAAGATTCCTCCAGCGTGCCCACACCCCGAATCTTGGCATCAACCACGAAATAATCTCGCTGGGTACGCAAGGCTCTCTGCAGCCCTGACGAGCGCACCCTCCTTGCACGCGTATACGGATTGGCGGGAGCACCGGGTGCCCCCGTATCCACTGAAACCTGCCGCAGCCCCGATCGACCGACAAGCTCCATCAATCCCGAACGAATCGCATGATCTGCCGCATCAAAGGCCCCCCCCACCGCCTCGCCCCCCAACCGGCGTAATTCCGACCTGATGCGCGGGTATTCCGCAAGAGCCCCTTCAAGACGTTGCGTCTCAACGGCGAGCGATGCGAGGCGCTCCGATAGCTGACTCGCAGGTGCTGCGTAGAAACGCCCATATGCGATCCATCCGCCGATGATGACCGCCGCCGCCGCGAAGGCAATCAGGATCTTTCGCGTCATGGATTGGCCCCCTGCTCGGGGACGAGCACATCAGCAGGCGGATTCCATGATGTACCCAAGAGGCGAAAGTCAAAAGATGGTCCGGAATCGGCGACCGAAGTACTCACGGTGTAGTGGTGCAATTCGAGCAACCGGCGCCTTACATCCGCCATCCACTCGGTCGAGCGACCGTTTCCGATCAACGTGATGCTGACTGAAGGAGGCACGATCCACTCTCCGGCGACAGCATCGCCCCGATCGGCCGGGGTGTATTGCACCGTATCCTGCAACATGCGAGCTCTGAACGAAGAAAGCAGTGCATCGGCCGGGCTTGGCATTGCCCGGCTCAGAGCATCGAGATGTGCGATCCAATCCGGGCGGGCGGCCTTCCAGGCTCTCAGGTGCAGCAAACGGGCCTTGTCGAGCAACAACCCCCGATACTGCATTTCCACATCGGCGAGGCGACGTTCCGCCTGTGTCACTTCATCTCGCAGTGACGACAGTTTCGAGAACGCCATCCACCCGCCACCCCCCCCGACCAGAATCAACATAAGGATCGCCAACAGCACCGCCTGACGCTTGCGGGCGTGAAGATCGGGCGCCCGCCTCGGAAAAACAAAGTCAATTCGATCCTGCACATCGACGAGGCGCACCAGACCGCCCACACACGCGCGGATGTCCGGCGCGATCTCCTCAGCCCACTCCACACCATGGTCATAGGTCGCCGAGCCGGTCGTCAAGTCAAGCGCCGCGGCACATGCGGCAGCCGCAGCCTTGGCCGCTTCATCATCACCAAGCACGTGAATGCTTTCAAGCCTCGCACCTGAATGCGAAAGGCGATAACTCATCCACATGCGCTTGGCTTCAACTGAGAGGCGGTGCGCGGCTTCAGTTGCTTCTTGTCCTGCGTCGGGGCGTCGCCATTCGACCGTGCGTGCAAACTGCACTCGGCCTCGCTCCAAAAGCACAAATTCGGTCGAGCCTCGCCCGATTTGGATAATCAGCTCAAGCCCCTCGGCGGCGGAAGTCCACGGCTGCGTCGCGAAGCAGCGAAGCGTCAGGCCGGCAAGCCGAATGCCCGCTCGACGTGCGACCTCCTTCAGCATGTCAGCACGCACGGACGGCATCGCGCCGGCGAGCACTGATCGCTCGTTCGATTCCGCAGGTTCCGGAAGATAATCGATAGCCGCGCCTGACCCCGGAACAGCGAGTTGCTTGGCCATCTGCAACCGCACGATTCCCGGGAGATCGGCATCCGACGCACCCGGTGTGATCAGCCGCTTGAGCACGACGTCACGCCGCGGCAGCACAAGCAACACGGGCGTACGACCAAACCCCGCCTCCTCCGCCGCGAGCGAAAACCATTGGGCCAATCCACCTGCGTCGCTTGGATCTACATCCTGCGGCCGAGCGATGATCGCCGCACTGCGTACCGAAACAACATCGCCGCCTGCACGAACGAGCAGCGCCGAAAGCCACTCGCCGTCAATTTCAAGAATGCCCACTGTGCGAGCGGCCATTACTGCGACCCTCCACTTCCGCGCCATCTCCCTATGCGGCGATCAACCTGCGAAATCGGCGCTTCATCATCGTGAACTGCGGCGTCACGATTCTGGTCTGACGCCGGCGCTGTGCGTGCGTTCCCGGCTTCGTTGCGTCGCCCCGCTGTCGGACGCTCCGAAGGTGTTCTTGGGGCGAGTCGCTCTTCCCGTTGCCGCGTGCGCTCCGCTGCCCGGGCTTCGCGGCTCTCGGCAATCGAAGGTTGTGAACGATCCATTCGAGGTCGATCCGCACGTGCGGTTCCTGATGCCGTTTCCAGCGCCGGCCGGGACTCGATATCAAACGATGGCGCCCATGAGTCATCCGGAGAAAGGTCTCCGGAGGCTAGCCAACGGTCGGCGAGCGCGCGAGAAGCTTCCATCATCGTGATATCTCGCAGATAGGCCACACGCGGTCGCTGCGAGGCAACGTCGATCACCGCCTCCCATACCATTCGATCTTGCAATGCCGCTTCTTCGAGGCGGTCTGCGGCGCCGCCTTCTGATGCCGAAGCCGCCAGCGTAGTGCCGACCTCGATGCGCACCCGCCATTGCAGTGACCGCACCGTAATCCAATTGACTGCTTGCTCGAATTCCTCCGCGGTCAGAATTCCTCGGGCGACAAGCCAGACTGCTGTCGGGCGATCGACATCGCTGATCTGCTCTCTCTGCGAAACGATCTGCTCGGCAGCCTCGTCCGAGATACCGGGAATCGCCGCGAGCACTTCTCGCGGCGCATGCATGATGTCTACCCGCCCGAGGCGATATGCATCGTCGCTGGTGCAAAAGCTGTCGAGCACCATGGCCCACATATCGATCTCGACATTGAACTGCCGCATTGCCCGAACAATGTCAGAGTCTCGGGTGAAGCGAATCCCGCTCTGCATCACCTGGCCCACGCCCCTGGCCACATCGTCATCCCACACGCGAGCGATCGCCCGGCCCAACTGCGGCGACCAGCGTGTGTTGAGATTGAGCCGTTCCGTGCCTCGACTCCGTGCCAGATCGCCCGCCCCAGCAATTACGTTCGGATCAAACGCAAAGACCGTCGCCAGGCGAATAAACGTGGGCGGCGCCTCAGAACCCACGATGCTCCCACGACTTACTTCAGCAAATGGGTCGATACGCAGATCGAACCCGCCACCGTACACCATCTCACGAGTAACCCCGGGCACACGAAGCAGTTCCTCAACACTGGCGAAGGGTCGACGTGCGCGCGCAGCCACAATGTCTTCAGCCGTCGGGCGATCAACGATGCCCAAGGCCTCGATCATGTCGACCGTGGCATGGTTCAGATCGAGCTTTCCCGACTCACTCATCGCCGAATCCACTTCATGCTCGCCCAGCGGCAGCAGCCGCACGACGCCCTGTCGTCCGAGATCGTCGATGAATAGCACCCACGCACCCGTCAGGCCTGGTGCGCCGCCCGCGAGCAGACTCTCTCTTTGCTGCTCCAGTTCGCTCATGACGGCCTGAACTCCAGACCACGCCAGAGCACGCGCCTGATCGCGGCGACGCACACCATCCCCCGCGTTACGCTCAGCATCAACGCTGAGAAGCACGCTGGTCCCGACCAGCGACCCGATCGCAAGGACCACCAGAACGGCGAACAAAATTGTCCCCCGCTCTCGCATCATGCCTCTTCCTCACCAAATGCATGCGCTGCCCGAGGCGGCCCATCGGGAATCACAATCACCCGCACACGGTCAGGTTCGCGAAACACAGCTGGTGATGTTCTGACATTCTCACCTTCTTCACGCATCACACCGGCAGACTCCTCGTCATTGCCCGATGCGCGCGAACCATCCTGGCTTCGAAACCACACCGCGACCTCGATCGCCGCGGGGAGCGTTGCTGCCTGCATGCTGTCGAAGCTCGCTTGCCACTGGCGGCCGGAAAAATAGCGGAACCGCACGCGGTCAAACTCCACTCCAAGATCTTCAAATTCTCCTTCAACTGCGCTGGCGAGCACATCCCACCGTCGTATTTCAAGCCGTCCGGAATCCGGATCGAACCGAAACTCGACACCCTGCAGATCTCCCAACGCAACCATCGCAGGCGTTAACGCCGGCGTCACGCCGCGAGCGAGAACCCGAAGACGATGGTTGTCGCCCGCGATGCCCGCCTCGCCCGCGCCGGCGATCGCCGCGGACAAATCCGTTTCCATTCTCTCGATCAACATCGCCGCGGCAAGTTCTCTCGTCGCCCCCCGTTCGACCAGTTCTCGCTGCCGGAACAACTCAAAGAAAAATCCGAACACCGTCGCCGAAAGCGCAAACAGCACGGCAATGGCGACCACGATCTCGAAAAGCGAAAACCCCCTTCGCGAGGCAAAAGATGTCCGAAGAGAACCCCTCATCGGCGGCCCCTTTCGCTCTGCCCCGACCGACGCTCTTCTCGCGCAGCGCCCTCCACGGCCTGCCTGTGTAACTCGCTTTCGCCACCGATGGTGTCGTCTGCTTCAGGCCCCAGGGCGACAAGCTGCGTAAGTCGCGCGGAAGCCAGCACCGCTCCGCTCAGATCATCGACTCTCCTCGCGATCACCGTAACCTTCGTCAGCCCGCGGAAATCACTCGGCTCTGTCTCGATGAGCAACTCCCAACCCGCATCCTCTAACCGTGATTCATCTATTTCAAGCGACGAACGCCGTTCAGCGTCAGCGCTCGCATCGCCATCCCACGCATCAACGCGAGCCAGAAACGGCCGCACCGGACCACGCAGCGATTGGGGCGACTCGATGCCTGCCTCGATCAGTGCCATGGCTGTCCGCGCCATATCCGCTGCTCGAGCCTCGTGGCGCGCGTGCATCGCGAGCATCACACCCTGACGCATCGACCCGCCGATAGTCAACCCGGCCATGACAAAAATGGCCAACGCAACCATCATCTCCATGAGAATCGCCGCTCGCCGCGGCAGACAGTCGCTCATTGCGGGCCCTCCCACCCTGCGGGCGCACGCTCTCTGTCAGCCTCACCTCCGAACGGCTCCGTCAGATCGATATCAAACCTCGCATCGTCTTCTTCCCCAGCCGCTGCATCCAGGCGACGCATCTCAATCGTCGCGCCGCCCGTCCACGGATGCACTCGCAACCGTCCCGCTCGCCCATCCGATCCCACGACTTCAACCGCTTCGCCCGCCAGAAAACTCCCATCCGGCATGAAAATCCCGAGACTGACCGGCCTTCGCACATCGCGCCCTCGGCGTGCCGGCGTCGGCTCCGGCACAAACGCCTCATCAAGCTCGGCATACATATCAGCGATTTCAGCAAGGTCTTCCCGCAGGCGAATCGAAGTCGTCCGCGGCAGCGTTGCATAACGCCGTCCCGCGAGCAGCATCGATTGATCTCCCGACATACCTGATGAAACACCTTCCAACGTCAAACCGCCGAATAAAGCAACATCGAGCGGTTCCTCATCCCGCTCGCTCTGCACGACCAAGCCCACGAGCATCACGCGGCCGTCCTCTTGCCAAGCCGCCAGCAGTTCGACCGGTTTACCTGTGCGGCGCGCATCGGCCCGGCACGCCCCGACTGCGCTCCGCACCTGCCGAACCGCCTCATCAAAGGAATATGCTGCCGTCCGGCCTCCAACTGCGGGAAGCACAATCGCCGCGATCGCCCCGAGCAGACCCAGGACGATCAGTAACTCAAGGATTGTGAACCCACGACGAACCATCGCGCTCTCCGAGCACGCCGCGATCGAGCGCTCGCACAGGTGGCCTCATGCACCCCGCGGGGCGCTCTCGGCACTCAACGTCGGGAACCCGGCCCCAAGCTGTCCGTGAGATTCCATCCACCGTCAAGATCGTCATCTTCCCCAGTGGGCAGAACATTCTCACGCATCACGATGTCGTCATCCGAACCCTCTTCACCATCCGGACCAACCGAAGTAATCTGGTAACTCGTCCGTGTCAGTTGCTCGTACACCCACTCACGATTCCAACGGTCGTTCACGAGCGGCTTCTGCAAGGCCGCCCGCCAACGGACCTCATCGTCCGGATTGTCCAAGTTCGCCTTCGCCCACAGAACGCTCAATCCCTCTTCAGTCGTCGGAACCCGATCGAACTCCTGGAAGAAAAACGCAATACCCGACTTCAAGGTGTTCATGTCTTGCTGGGTCAACTTGATCTTGGAATCCTCGCGCTGCTGGAACAACGCAACCCCGACAATCCCCCCGATCGCGAGGATGATCCCGATCACGATCATCACCTCGATGAGCGTGAAACCCCTCCGCAGACCGACACGGGCACCTCTGCCCATTTCTTGTGCATGCATGGCCGATTCCTTTCTTTCGGGAACCAGCAGACGAGGGCGGTGGTTGCACCTCCCCCCGCATTCCCGATTCCGTCAGATACCCCGAACTCCGTTGCCCCCCCACTTTGGGGAGACCATGCGACCCACAGCGCGGCTTGGCAATACTTGCGCAGCGATGTTTGTGTACACTAGCAGAAACTCAGGCCCAACGCAAGCCCTTTCTTGTCACTGAATTGAAACCGACCAGTAGTTTCCCCAGGTCTACCGACTACGCCGCCGAACTCAGTTTGACCATCGGCAGAATCAGCCCCATCGCGACAACGACCACCACACACGCGATCAGGAGCAGCAAGACCGGCTCAATAAGCCGAACAACACCCGAAAGAAGCCGCTCAATCTGATGGTCGATCGTGTCGGCGATGCTCACGAGGACTTCATCCAGATTGTTCGCCGATTCGCCTACCAGGATCATTTCGATTACGTCGTCAGAAAACAAACCGCTTTCCGCGAGGTGCGGGGCCAACGTTTCACCGCCCCGAACCGACTCCGTCGCCTTCGCAATCGCCTCTTCCAGGAGTATGTTCCCCGCAGCCTGCCTTGCGATATCCAGCGAGGCCAACATCGGCACATTGTTTCCGAGCAGCGTGCCCAGCATGCGGCAGAACCGGCTTGCCGCCAAGCTCCTCGTCAGCGGACCGAGCACCGGCACCCTGGTACGGAAAACCGCCAGTGCGTGTTTCACCTCAGCCCGTCGAGCGAGCCTCCAAACTCCCAAAATCAAGGCAACCACCACGGCAATTGTAATCAGGCCATATGACCCGACCGCCGCCGATACGCCGAGCACGATCTTGGTCAAAGCCGGTAATTCGCCTGGAATTTGCTGAAATAGACCGGCCACTCGAGGCACAAAAAACGCGAAAATCGCCCAGAGAACCACTCCACCGAAAGCCACCAGCACCGTCGGGTATATCAGGTTGCCGATGATCTTCGACCGCAACTCGGCTTGGGCGAGCACCAACTGCCCCAGTCGATCAAGAACATCTTCAAGAAAGCCGCCTTTCTCACCCGCACGCACCATAGCCACATGAACCCGGCTGAAAAGCTCAGGACGCTCGGCCATGGCATCAGCCATGTCCTCACCCTGCTCAACAGCCTCCGCAAGCTCACGAAATGCCTCCGCGAGCCGGGGGCTTGTCCTCCGGTTTGCCAGTAGCTTCAACGCCCGCAACAGCGGCACGCCCGCCCGGAGAAGATCTGCAATCTGCTTATAGGACGTCCCGAGTTTCCGTGCCGAA
Organism: Phycisphaeraceae bacterium; assembly: GCA_019636695.1. Taxonomy (GTDB): domain Bacteria; phylum Planctomycetota; class Phycisphaerae; order Phycisphaerales; family UBA1924; genus JADLCM01. Next base: position 691,826 of record JAHBXD010000001.1, on the reverse strand, counting down.
ACGCCACGTTTGCGGCGTGAACCCGTCTTCCTTGCTTCGACCGAAACCGGCGTGAGTTGTCTTGATTCCAGTTCGGCGATTACAGCCTGCTCGCTGGCGCCGGCCAGCTCGCCGACTACCCGCTCGCCCGTCAATCGCAGGGCTGTATACCGAAAAGTCGCCATGATGCAGAACCGGTGCGGCCTCCTCTTGTCAGCATATCCCCGGGCCGAAGCCCGGGCACGAACTATGGTTCGGCTGTGATGCGCGATCCGCTGTTGCGAATTCTTGATGCCAACGCCAACCGGGCACGAGAAGCCCTCCGCGTGCTTGAAGATATCGCCCGCTTCGCCCTCAACGACACCCACCTCGCCCTGCAATGCAAAACCGCACGGCACCGCCTTGTCGAACTCATTTCCAAGGCATGCCCCGACTCGCGCCTGCGCCTTGCTTCACGCGACACGGAGCACGACGTCGGAGTCAACCTTTCTGCCCCGGCTGAATACCGCAGAGCCGATCTCTTTGATATTGCCGGTGCTGCCGCGGGGCGATTGACCGAGGCACTGCGATCACTCGAAGAATGCACCAAAGCCCAGGCCCCCCCCATTGCGCCGGAGTTGGAGCGTCTGCGTTACCAAGCCTACACCCTTGAGCAGACCGTCCGCATGCGACTTCCCCGCCCCGCCGCACGCCAGTGGACGCTTTGCGTTCTGATCACTGCTGACCTTTGCACACACCACACGTGGCACGAAGTCGCCCTTGCCGCCATGATGGGCGGCGCTGATTGCCTCCAACTTCGGGAAAAGAACCTCAGTGATCGAGAATTGCTCGCCCGCGCCCGCGCACTCGTGCACATTGCGGCCGGAGTCGAGCGTTCGCCCGCTCCCCAGATCGTCATTAATGATCGGCCGGACATTGCCCTGCTCGCTGGAGCCGACGGAGTACACCTCGGCCAGGATGATCTGCCGTTGTCTCAGGTGCGCACACTCTCCGGAGATCAATTGCAAGTCGGCGTGACCTGCGCAACCCTCGACGAAGTGCAAGACGCAGTCGCATCCGGAGCAGACTACATCGGCCTCGGACCGATGTTCCCAAGCCCGACGAAACCCAAGCCCCATATCGCCGGCCCCCGACTCCTTCAGGATGTACTTTGCAATGGGCGTCTTGCCGAAGTTCCACATCTCGCCATCAGTGGTATCACCCCCCCTCGGGCTACCGAACTCGCCCGAATCGGCTGCCGCGGCATTGCCGTGAGTAGAGCGGTCTGCGCATCGCCTGACCCGGCCCAAGCGTGCCGCGAGCTTCGCTCGGCGATGCTGGTCACGGCCGTGTAACGCCCAGAGCTACCTAGGCAACGTAATGCGGGTTGATGCGTCCGATCGGTACACTGCAGATGTCCCAAACCAAACCACGACACCCGCTCACGCTCAAGGAGCCGCACATGTCCGCCCGAACCGTATGGCTGCTCGTTGCCCTCAATGGCCTTGCCGCACATGTTGCTTCGACCGCACACCTCGATTTTTCCCCGGCGCCTCTCGTGTCGCCATCTCTGGTTGACGCTCCTGATACCCTGCCGATCTCGACAATCACCCTCTACCGCTCCGGTGTCGGTTATTTCCAGCGCCAGGGACTGATCGACGGCAACACCCGAGTCCAATTGCGGTTCAAGACCGACCAGATCAACGACATCCTCAAGAGCATGGTGCTGCTCGATCTCGGGGGGGGGCATATCGATGCCGTCAGTTACTCCAGCAAAGAACCCCTACAGAAGCGCCTGAGCAGTTTCGCGGTCGATATCTCCGACTCGCCCGATCTGCCGAAACTTCTCAGCCGCCTGCGCGGAGCTCCGATCGCGGTGCAGACCACCGACGGCGTGATCTCCGGAACTGTGCTCGGCATCGAGCAGCAGACCGTATCAACCGGCGATACCACCTACTCAACTCCATTTGTCAACCTGGTGACCCGCTCGGGAATTCGCTCGATTCGCATCCAGAGCATTGCCTCTTTCGACATCCTCGATCCGCAACTCGCCGACGAACTCAACAAGGCCCTGCTCGCCCTCGCGGAACACCGAACCGACTTGACCAAGAGTGTGGATCTCAGCTTTCGCGGCAGCGGTGCCCGCGAGGTTGTCGTCGCCTACATCCATGAGATGCCGGTCTGGAAAACCAGTTATCGCCTGATCCTTCCGGAAGACGATGTCCGTGGCCGTCCCACGATTCAGGGGTGGGCCATTGTTGAAAATACCACCGACGAAGACTGGAAAAATGTCCGACTTTCGCTTGTCTCCGGCCAGCCCATCGGCTTTGTCATGGACCTCTACGAACCACTGTTCCTTACCCGCCCGCAGGTGCCTGTTCCCGTGATGCGCGGCATAGGTCCGGTCGTCTTCGAGGCCGGCCGGGACGTCAAGGATTTTGCACGCCTTGAAATTGTCCCCTCCAGCCGTCCTGCGCCCGCTCCGAGCAGCCGGCTGCGTGAGCGGGCAAGCCCGGGTGCGGTCAGTGATTCGGCTGCAGGGTTGGAATTTGCACTCACGGCTGATGACCTCACCGGATTCGCCGCCGGGGCACAGGCAGGAGCGGCCGAAGTCGGCGAAGTCTTTCAATACGTTCTCAAGAACCCCGTGAGCATTGACAGGCAGCAGTCGGCCATGATCCCGCTGCTTTCGTCGCCGCTTGAAGGCCGCCGCGTGAGTATTGTCAATACGTCCAATCTCGCCAGACATCCGATGCGCGGTGTTGAAGTCACAAACACATCAGACCTTCAACTCCTTCCCGGCCCGATCACCGTGTTCGATGGGGCGGCATTTGCCGGCGACGCCCAGATCGGCCACGTCTCCGTCGGAGACAAGCGTCTGCTGGCCTATGCGGTCGATCTTGATGTCTCCGTCTCTGTCGAAGAAACCTGGACCAACGATGTGACACGCATCCGCATCGTTCGGGGCAGCCTTGAAAGAACGATCAAGAACATCAGCACCGCAACCTATTCCCTCGACAGCAAAGACCGAAACCGCCCCCGGACAATCATCGTGGAGCACCCCCGTCTTCCGGGTTGGCAATTGCTCGCCCCGGCCGAGCCTACGGAAAGAACCGATGCCCTTTACCGGTTCGAGGTCGCCTTGGCCCCCGGCAAGGCCGGCACGCTCAAGGTTCAGCAAGAGCAGGTGCAGTCGCAGACCTTCGCCGTGGTCGGTGCAAACCTCACCGAACTTCTTGCGTTCCAGTCCCAGGGCAAAGTCAGCCCGAGAGTCATCGAGGCCGTTCGCCAAGCCGCGGCCCTTCAGGCCGAAGTGGTTGCGGCCGAACAACGTGTCGCGGCGCTCGAGAATGAAACCCGCGAAATCAGTACCGATCAGAACCGAATTCGCTCGAACCTCGCCTCGATTGACCGCAACAGCGACCTCTACCGCCGCTATGTCACGACGCTCAACGAGCAGGAAAACCGGATCGAACAGATCCGCACGGAACTGGCCAAGGCCCGCGCCGATGTGATTGCTCGTCGCACAGCGCTGCAGGACTATGTCTCATCCCTCAACATCGATTGAGCGGATCGCACGATCTCGCTGCACGCCCACCCATACCCTGGTGCCTCGGAACGCTTACACGGATTCCAAATTCACTTCAGTCTCGGAGGATTTCCGCATGCTCACCCCTGCCCGCACATGCGCATTGCTCGGCCTCGGTCTGGGCGTTGCGGTCACGGTCGCCCTCGCCGCTTGGGAATCCACCCCTGTGGCCGCCCCTCCGGCCCGCGGGATCGAAACAGCCCCGTTCGTTGCGCACGGCATGGTGGAGAAATCGATCGTAAAGGAGATCACGATCGAGGTTCCACCAAACAAAGTCTTCTGGGCGTTCACGACGCCAGAGGGGCTTGCTGCAGCACTCGAAGTCGAGGCCCGCATCGATCTCAGGATCGGCGGCGCGTATGAACTGCTCTTCGGCAAGCCCTTCGGTTTGCCCGAGGGTCAACAAGGCTCTGAGGGGTGCCAGATCCTGAGTTACATCCCAGGGGAATTACTATGTTTCACGTGGAACGCGCCCCCGAGTTATCCCCAAGAGCGTGACCGCCGCACTTGGGTAGCCATGACGTTTACCCCCACAAACGAGGGGGCCGGCACCCACATTCGCCTTGTTCACGTCGGGTTCGGTCATGATGGACGCTGGCCCGATGTTCAGAAGTACTTTGATGCTGCTTGGGGCAACGTGCTTCAGAAAGTCAAGTTGTTGCTCGAGAACTGATCAGAGGCTCAGCGGCTGGGTTCGCCTTGCGGCGCTTCGGCTGGTGAATTCCCTGGTGTTTCAGCGTCACCGCTCTTATGCACCCGACCAAGCGCAGAGGGCAGTTCGATACCTGCCTGACGCGCCAGTTCGTGCATTCGGGGGAGCGCCCCGACGATGCCAGCAAGAAACTCACTGGTGGTGTTGCGGCCGTCTTTTCCAGTGCCTGTGTCCCAGACGGTGATTTTGTCAATCTTGAGCTGGCTGATGGCCTGCACCTGAGCCTCGACGAGTTTCGGCAATTGCTCGATCAGCAGGAGCGTGGGACCGACCGCAGGATCGCTGCCGCAGGCCTGGATGAGTTGCCGGTAGCCCTCGGCCTTGGCTTCGAGCACCATCTGGACACCCTTGGCCTCGGCTTCGTATTTCGCGCGGATGGCATCGGCTTCGCCCTTAGCCTCACGCCTGCGCTTTTCGGCCTCGGCTTCGGCAGCGAGTTCAATCCGCTTTTTCTCAATTTCCTGCGGGGCGAGTTCTTCCTTGGCGAGCCGTGCCAGTTCCTGCTCTCTCTGGGCGATGGCGATCGCCTCAGCGGCCTTGGCGGCAGCAACATCGCTTCGCCGCTTGGCCTCTGCCTGGATTTCAGCGAGTTGGGCGCTGGAATGGGCGATGCGCTCGCGGCTGGTGTTTTCACCGGTTACGGCGAGGGCTTCGGCCTCGGCGACACGTATGCGCTGCTCCTGCTCGGCGAGTTTGGCCGCGGCGATGGTCTCGGCATTTCGTTGGGCGATCGCGATCTCTCGTTCGCGTTGGCTCTCGACTTCGCCCTTCACGGCCTCGGCTTCGAGCGCGGCGACCGCGACGCGCTGTCGCTGTTCCGCGAGTTTTTCGCCCTCGATGCCGGCGGCAGTTTCGCGTGCTACGTTGACGGTCCTTTCGCGGACGGCGATGGCCTCACCTGTGGCGCCTTCTCGCTCCTGCTGGGCGACCTCTACCTTTGCGCGATTGATCGCTTCGGCCGCAGCACGCTTGCCGATAGCCTGGATATAGCCGCTCTCGTCGGTGATGTCACGAACGTTGACGTTGATGAGTTCAAGGCCGATTTTGTTGACTTCCTGAGCGACATTCTCATTGATCAGCACCATGAATTTTTCGCGATCGCGGTTGATTTCTTCGATTGTGAGCGTCGCGATGACAAGTCGCAACTGGCCGAGAATGATGTCCTGCGCCTGCTCGCGAATCTGCTGAACGGAGAGGCTCAGCAGGCGCTCGGCGGCGTTGTTCATCAGCACGGGGTCTGTGCTGATGCCGACCGTGAATGTTGATGGGACATTGACACGGATGTTGTTCTGTGACAGCGCGCCTTCGAGGGGAATGTCAATCACCAGCGGTTCGAGGCTCAGGTAGGCGTAATCCTGAATCAGCGGCCAGACGAACGTACCGCCGCCGTGAAGGCATTTGCTGGCTCGCCTCCCAGCCACGCGCCCGTAGACGACCAGAATCCGGTTGGAAGGGCACCGCTTATAGCGGCTTGCGATGAACAGCAGCAGAAACAGAAAGAGCGTCAGCACCGCACCGATGACCAGCAGCCAGACGAGGCCGCCCGACCCCTCGTCGCTGCCCGAACGAACCTGCATCAGCGTGACGGCAAAACAAGACGTGAAACCCCACATGGTCTACTCGCTCCTCGGCTGATCATTCGACTGTTCGCGGATGATGCTGAACCTGCCTTGAAAAATGGGAATGCACTTCAGGTCGCCGCGGTCACGACCAGGGTGTTGCCCGAGACTTTTGCCACGCGCACGCGAGCGCTCCGAGGCAATTCTTCACCTTCGGTGATGGCATTGAAAATGCGCAGACGCTCGCTGACAACAAGCCTTACGCGGCCCATGCCATCGCCCCGGGCGGGCACGCGAAGGTAGACATCACCCTCAAGCCCGACGGTGTCCGACAGGCGCACATTGCCGCTGGACTGAAGATCTGCAACCGCTTTGAGCAGCAGCATCTGGAGCCACACAAACCCTACGCCGATCGCAAGCCCGACGAGCATCGCCACGGTGAAACCACCGCTCATGGTGCGCATAGCGGCATATCCACCCCAGCCGAACCCCATCGCAAATGCCGAGAGGCTCTGGATCGATAGGAAATGAAACGCTGAAGTCGAATCGCCATGATCGCCCATCGAAGACCCACCGTCGAAATCGAGATCGCCCCCGCCCCCGACCGACATCAGAATCATGCGAATGATGAAGATGCCTGTGCCCAGAAGCGCCGGCACGGTGAACCATGGAGCTTGTCCGGCAAAGAGTTGATCGAGCATGGTCAAACCCTCACCCTAAGCGCAGACAGGCTACCGGGGATCTGCCCATCGTGCGCGAATGATTCGGAATCCACGCGGCGGGATTTCATCCAAGAACATCCGGTATGCGCTGCGGCAGCCCGTGAATAAAGCCGTGCAGCAGCCGCATCGAGGATCGCCGAAGGCATGCCTCGACATTCGACGAAAGACCCTCGCCCAGACGGCCGGATGAGGCCGTAGGCCGGGCAATCGGATCGCCTCGGAAGGCCGGGGGAACGATCAATCACGACCCACAGCGCCGGCATAAAAATACTGTCCCAGCCCCACCGCGAAAATGAAACACCCGTAGAGTGCATGCTCGAACCACGCCGCGGCTGTCGAGCGGCTTTTCCAGTAGGTGTGCCCGAAGAGCAGGCCCGCCACCAGGCAGAGCACGAGAGCCAGACCGTTCTGGAAGACGATATGGGCCCAACTGAAGGCCGCCGCACTCACTCCGATCATCCAGGCACGTCCGGGGAGCAACGGACGATATCGATGAAAAAAGAACGTCCGGAAGGCCAACTCCTGCGGCAACACGCTGAGTAACGGATAGAGCACCATGATCATGCCCAGAAGCGCAGGATTGCGTTTGGCAAGCGAAAACAGCACCGGATGCTCAAAATACCAGCGGTCGGCCGCCATCACGGCGAGCATCATTCCAACGGCAAGCACCAGAAATCGGGCGGTGACGAACCTGACGACACGCCGCAAAGCCGCCATGTTCCATAACTCATGCCGAGGGAACGTGCGATCGAGCAGGAGCATGGTGACGGCATAGGCGGCCAAGAGCCAGATCATGGGAAAGAGCCAGCCTTGCCCAAGCCCAGCAAGCGTGTATATCGATGGACCAAGAAAAAAGAGCACTCCGAGTTCGGTCGCGAGCAGCAGGCGCTTTTCGATGCTCGACGGGGTTGCGGCGCTGGTCATCCTGACATCCTTGCTGGACGAATCGGCGGAGGCTGAGGGTACACTCGCGACATGACGATGTTTCGAATCGGACACGGGTATGACCTGCACCGTCTCGATGCCCTTCCCCCGAAGGGCGGGGGGCGGCCGCTCGTGCTCGGCGGCGTTCGGATTGAACACCCGACAGGCCCGGTTGCCCACTCAGATGGCGACGCCTTACTCCATGCGGTCACGGATGCCCTGCTCGGAGCGATCGGCGCACCCGATATCGGCAGGCTATTCCCGGATTCCGATCCACTGCACGATGCACAGGACTCCAAGGTTTTTCTCTGCGAGGCCGCCCGCAGAGTCAGAGAGGCGGGGTACGCCCTGGTCAACCTCGATGCGACCGTTGTGCTCGAACGTCCGCGGATCGGGCCTCGGGTCGAAGACATGCGGCGGTCGGTCGCCACCATGCTCGGGATCTCGATGGACGCGATCAACATCAAAGGCAAGTCGCACGAAGGGGTCGACGCCGTCGGCGAGGGACGAGCCGTCGAAGTGCATGTGGTCGCCCTGCTGGCTTCGACCATGGGGTAAGGCCCACCGAGGCGTTGGTTGTGCCGAACGGGTAGGGATGTGCTAAGGTTGCCCATGCTCCGCGACATCGATGCTATTCTCATCGACCGCGACCGAATCGCCGACCGCGTGCGCGCCATGGGAGAACAGATCGCAGCGGATCTGTTGCGCGAAATCGGCCCTGGCGCCTCGGCGGGGCAGATCGTTTTTATCCCGATTCTGACGGGCGCGGTCGTCTTTGTGGCCGACCTGATCCGGCACATTCCCTTCAAGCTCAGCCTTGGCGTGGTGGCCGTTTCGAGCTACCCGGGGAGATCGCTCGAAAGCAAAGGGGCGGCCATCAGGGGTGACCTGCCGCGCGACCTCGCCGGGAAGCACGTCGTGATCGTGGATGACGTGTTGGATTCAGGGCGAACACTGGCGCTGATTCGTGACCTTGTGCTGGAGCAGCAGCCGGCATCCCTTCGGATCGCGGTGCTGCTTTCCAAAGATGTCGCAAGAGAGGCCCGTGTGGATGCGGAGTATGTCGGCTTCTCGATTCCCGATGCCTTCGTCGTGGGATACGGTCTTGACTATGACGGGTATTACCGCAACCTTCCCGATGTGGCGACGCTCAAGCCCGAGGCGATTGAGCAAACTTCCGGATAATCATCGACATCGATCGGCGTTCACCCTGATCGAAGTTCTCGTTGTCATCGCCGTGATGAGTGTCCTGATCGGCGTGCTGCTGCCGGCGCTTGCCGGGGCCAAACGCTCGGCAATGGCCATCCGCTGCGGCAGCAACCTGCGGCAACTTGGCGTCGGCATTGCCTTATACTGGAGCGATTATGACCGGACACTGCCTCAGGCACGGGGGGAAGTGCCCGGGTTCGGCCCTGCAATCATCGGTGCACTCTTCGGAGGCAAACGAGGCACGCTGCCGTTTTACGGCATCAACGAACTCGGCGCTGAACGACGGCCGCTGAATCGATATGTACTCGGATTCGACCCGCCGCCGGATGACAGCGGCACTGATATCGAACTTGAGGTGTTTCGCTCACCGCTGGACCGCGGCGCGGGCCATACGGGCATTGCAATTCCCGGGCTGGAGCGTACCGATTCCATGTATGACCTCGTGGGTTCGAGCTACACGCTCAACGATCATGCTCCCGACGACGACCCCATCGTCGAGCGCTGGCGGACGCTGCTTCCGCCCGTGGGGGGACGAATGCCTCACGTCATCGATCCATCTCGGACGTGGGTGCTGGGAACACACACGATGTACGCGTTCGATGACGGCGGTGATCGGCGGATGCGTTGGTTCGAGAGTAGCCGCGAGCGGGCAAACCTGCTCTTTCTTGATCTGCATGTGCGAGCATCGATCATGATCGATGGTGCGAGCCATAAGACTCCAGACTACACGTTTCTGCCGAGACCGGACTGGATCAGTCGATACCCGTGGTGATCCGCCGCCCGGTCGGACCAGCCCGTTGGCGCTTGCCCGAAGCGGTGGCGCAAAAGAACCGGTCGCCGGCGAGCAGCAGAGCCGAGTGTTACCTCCGGACACTCAGATCTGCGCATCAACCGGACGACCGGAGGGATGAACGAAACCGGCGAAACCGGTATCGATCAACATCCGCATCGTGAACCGCATCATGCGTGGCGTACATACGCTCCGTGGAATGTGCTTGCCACCCCGATCAGAAGCGAAGGCGCGAATCCTGCCCGCTCTGAAAATGTATCCGAGTGCACGACGCCGAGCAAGCACAAATCACATCAAAAGATGATGCAGATCGTGTGATTGCACTATTTTCATCTTGTTTCATCATGCACGGCCACGGCAGGCCATGGCCATGGCCACGATTGGCCGACATGGTCAATACCAACCAAGATGTACATGACAGCACAGCAAGAAGGGTGCTATGTACCGGCTATCCCCTCAAAAAGTGGGCTTGACCGTAGGTGCAACTCCCTCAATCTCGCAAGATATGCCTCACTGGGTTCAATATCCCGGCGCCCCATCGCCGTATGCAGCACATCAAGAAACTTACTGAGACGATAAAACGCACAACCACTGTCCGTATACCACGAGAATGGCGCGATGCACCCGCTGACAGGAGCCGTCCCCGCGAGCATGCTTCCGAGATGGATGACGCACCCGGTCATGATGCGCGTGCAGATGGCCGTCTTCACGTGATCGCCGATGACCGCCCCGAGAAAAGTTTCCTCGGTTCGTTCCCGGGACATCCCGGGCCAAGCTTGCGCGATGACCGGTGTATAAGTGTTCAGAAGGTTTGAATTGGTCGTCCCCGCGCCAAGATTCACCCATTCCCCGACCCAGGAATCTCCTAGGTACCCGTCGTGGGCCTTGTTGGCATACCCCTGAAAGACGGTTCCTGCAATTTCGCCGTTGACCTTGCACACCGGACCGACGGCCGTATGAGATCGAATCGTTGCTCGTTCGAGCACGGTGGAGCCCGGACCGACATAGGCAGGCCCAATGATGATGGCACCGGGACGGACTTGAGCACGGCGGTCGATGACTACCGGCCCGTCCTCACAAACCAGGGTAACCCCCGGGCACACATTGGATTCCGGGTGAATCATCGGGCGATGATCGCCGACGACCGCAACACCGGCAGGGACGTCGCGGCGAGACATTCCCGCGAGTATTTTCAGATCAGTTTCGATCGCAAGATCCCGAACTGAACGCACCTCCCATGGTCGTGAGAGCAAAACTTTCTTGTCAAACAGCACGGTTTGTCCGACCGGCTCGCCCTCAAGCAAGCGTCGGGCTTCGGCGGGAGCCAGACGAGCCGCGATGGTCTGATCGCTCTTTTGCTCGACAAGACGTTCTCCCGGGGCGAGATCATCGATCTCTCGGAGCGGGAGCGGGCAGCGGCCGTTGATCAGCAGGATCGGGTCGGCAAGGTCGGGGACAGAGTTGACCAGAACGTCGTGCCGGTCACGAGTGAGATCGACAAGGCCTGGGGGAACCCACAGGCCAACGAGTGAAAGCTGTAGCCCAACTCCGATGCGTTCAAGGTTCGTAAATGCGCCGGTGCGTATGTCGAAAGCAGGTCGGAGGTCGGTCAGGGGGGCGAGCTGCCCGAGGCCATCGTCGAAAAAAATAGTCTGGCTCATCTCGGGGGAGAGTGTAACGAAAGGCGGGTCAAACCGCCGCAAGAGCAGCACTCAGGCAATCCATCAGGGCTTCGATCTGGGCCGACTCGTGCAAAGCCGAGACGGAGAGGCGGAAGTAGGCCGGGGCTGGGCCTCCAGGGTATTCGATCAGCGGTACAAGAAAGCCCGCGGCGAGCGCCTCGTCGGACAGCGTCTGCATGCGTTCGCGAGAGTCGAGGGTGAAGGCGAAAATTGGTACGTGCGGATGGTGGTCGGTGGTTGAGAGCTGGCGCTCGATCAGTCGGTCTCGCATGTGCGATGCGTTGGCACGAAGTCGTCGAACCAAGGCCAGTTCGCAGGCATGCACGTCGAGTGCTGCCTTCGCCGCAACGGCAATAGCCGGAGGGATGGGTGTTACACAGCGGTAGGCCGAGGCGCCTCGGGCCTGCATGATGAGGTCGCGGCCTCCGATGATGGCCCCGCCGTATACGCCGATACCTTTGGCCAGGGTTGTGGTCACGATGAGCCTGGGATCATTGAGGCCGAAATGTTCGAGTGTGCCTCTGCCTCGTGGTCCCAGCACACCGAAGCCGTGACAATCGTCAACAACCAAGACCCCGTCACCCGGCAAACCTGCGAGCAACTCAGGCAATGGGGCAAGGGCGCCGTCTGCGGTAAAAACCCCGTCCGTGAGCACCATCGCCCGAGGATTGGCATGCGCAAGCCGAGATGCCGCACCGGCATCGAGATGGGGATAGGTTAACACCCGCATGCCGACAGCGCGTGCGGCATCGGCAAGAGAGCGGTGTGCTCGGTCATCGACTAGGGCGACGGAATACCGATCGACGAGAGTCTGACAAAGCGTGACATTCGCCAGATAGCCCTCCGATACCAGAAGGGCAGAATCAAGCCCCGCGAACTCGGCTAATCGCTGCTCGAGACGGTCGTGGGCAATGGTGTTGCCCGTGGTTTCGCGGCTTGCGCTGGCCGAAAGTCCGTAGTCATCGACTCCGCGGCGGAGCGCTTCGATGACGGCGGGATGATGCGCAAGCCCGAGATAGTCGCACCCACCAAAGGTGACGACTTCGCGGCCCTTGACAGTGCAGGTTGTGGCTGTTCGAAAAGAGACGCTGAGTCGGGGCATTCGAGAGCAGTGTATCGGTAATCCTCGCTTGGGAGGATCAATCCCTTCGATACTCATGCCGGACTCTTGAGATCCATGACAATGGATTTGAGAACTTCCGCAGCCCGGGCAGCCGCCTGAGCTCCGATCGCGGAGCGGAGCACAACCCGATGGGCAACAACACCCTCGATGTTCTCGATAATGTCCTCAGGGACAACATATCCCCTGCCCCGGAAGAGCGCTGTCGCCCGGGCGGCCTGAGAGAGCGCCAGCGACCCCCGCGGGCTCAGCCCGATCTGAACATCGGCATGGCGGCGAGTCGCAGCGGCCAGCTCGACGACGTATTCCAGCAGCGAGCGGTCCATCTTGACCGAATCAACGTCCTGCTGAAGTCGAATGACATCGTCCTTGGTCAGCACGGGCGATAGCCCTGCAAGGGCGAACTGCGCCGGCCGCAACTCGAGGACGCGAAGCTCATCCTCTGCTCGCGGGTATCCCAGACTCACGCGCATAAGAAACCGATCGAGCTGGTTTTCCGGTAGCGGATAGGTGCCTTCAAATTCGTAAGGATTCTGTGTAGCCAGAACAATGAACGGTTCCTCGAGCCGGTGCAGCCTGCCATCAATCGATACCTGACTCTCGTTCATCGCCTCAAGAAGCGCGGTCTGGGTGCGCGGCGTAGTCCGGTTAATCTCGTCAGCCAGCAGGATGTTCGTAAAGATGGGGCCTTTCTTGAGAATGAATTCGCCGCTGTCGCGGTCGTAGATGGAAACCCCGATCACATCACTCGGCAGCATGTCGGGCGTGAGTTGCACCCGGTTGAACCGGCAATCGATCGACCTGGCGATCGCCATGGCAAGAACGGTCTTGCCTACACCTGGAACATCCTCAAGCAAAAGGTGACCCCGAGCAAGGAGACAACAGATCACCCGCTCCACAGCCTGTTCGTTGCCCAGGAAGACCCGCATGATGTTGTCCCGGAGACGAGCGACCCCATCGTGCATGCTGCGATCCTCCGACGAAGTACGGCTTTCCTATACACTTGGTGCGGCAACGCCGCCGCCAAGACGTCGGGGGCGATCGTAGCGATTCCACCGGTGTCGATCCGGTTGGTGTACGTACGTCCTCCAGGAGAATCCCTTCAACCGTGGATTACGAAGCACCCTCAGGCCATGAAACTGATGGACCGATGCCGCTCGACGACTCCCTTGCCAAGGGGCTTGCCGGCGACCTTCGGTGCCTCCGGTGCGGGTACAGCCAGCGTGGGCTTTCCGTGCGGTCGGAATGTCCGGAATGCGGCACCCCCGTGCTGGCAACGATTCTGGCTGTCGTTGATCCACAGGCTCATGAGCTGCAGCCGATCAGGTGGCGCACGCTGGTCAGTTGGGGGTTACTGGTATGGGCTGGCGGAGCGGCGAGTGCAGCGCTCCTCTGCTGGGTACAGCGCATCATCGAACTGCTTGTCACATTCGGACATTCCCTGGTTGTCCCACGGTGGATCGAACCCGTGGATGCAGGGCTGATCGTGGTTTCGGGTATCGGAGCCATCGCACTCATCAATCCCCATGCGGGGATCCCCCGTAGACATATCCTCACCGCCGCGGGTGCAGTCGCGCTGTATCCGGCATTGGTCGTCATGCACATGACACTCGCAAGCGGCGAAGCCCCTGCTGGATATCTGACGCCGGACGGAGCGCCGGTCCGAAGGGCATTTCTTCGCCTGCTCCACGCGGCACTGATCGTTGGCATTATGCTCGGGTTACGGCCAAACCTGCGATTGCTCGCTGCACGCTCACGACTCGTCCGTTTCGGACGTGTCGATCGGCAGTCGGTCCTGGCCTTGGTCGGAGCGCTCGGGATCGCGGCACTGGGAGACTTGATTCGGCTCGTCACGGATCCGTCAGGCGGCTTGGTGCGAGACGCCGGCGCCCTGACCCATGCGTTCATGGTGGGTGTCGGGTCGGTGCTGTTTACCCTGGGGCTGCTTGGCGTCTTGCGCGATTCGTTCCGGTTGGCTCCGGTGATCCGCCAGCCAGCCCTGGGGGTTCAAGAAGTGTTCTCGGCACCGCATGCCACGAAGGGCAACCCAAATCCGCCATGACCGAATCTGAACGGGCTTATTTTGATGAGCTGGTCCATGAGGCTGTTGAGCAACTGCCCGAGGAGTTTCGCGCTTTGCTCGATCATGTTCCGCTGGTCGTCGTTGATGAGCCGACGTCCGACATCCTTCGCGATCTCGGGCTGGATCCACGGGATGAGCAAGAACGAGAAGAGCTCTTAGGCCTGCACAGCGGCACGGCCATCACGGAGGCCTCGGTCGAACATTCCGGAGAACTGCCTTCGCAGATTCATCTCTTTCGACGCGGGATAGTGACCCACCTTGGCGGCTGGGAGGCGATCAGGGCTGATCCGGAAGGGCAAGATGCGCTCTTCGAAGAAATCATGGTCACGCTGCTGCACGAAATCGGGCATCAGATGGGTCTTGACGAAGACGATCTCACACGCCTGGGGTACGACTGATCCTTTCGGCCGAGCGGCCATCCGTCCTCCGCGGCTGCACCTGCGGGCGGCGACGACCCGCGCTTTGCTTCCGTACATCCGGAGAGGCCGAACGCGGATGCGGACGTCTCCGCACAACGACCCTGTCCAGACAGAGGGCCGCGATGGAAAGGACGGGAAGCACGAAGAGCGCCACGATGACCAGAAGCCCGGCCGTCTGTACGGTCTGAATTTGTTTCGGAGTAACAAGCGCGTGGACGAGCACGATCCCTGCCCCGATGGAGAGTGCCGCTACCCCGAGCATGCCCAAACGTCGGGCGGAACGAAAAAACCCATCCATGGGAAGGCGTCCTCATCCAGTCGGTCATCACGATGCAACCTGGGCCTACGGGTTTTCCCAGGGGTGGCAAGGATAGCCCCCTCTACCGGGGCCTTCCTCGATCGGGGCGTCGGATCTCTCGAAACCTGACAAGGCAGGCCGAGTTGGAGTGGGTTTGGAGCAGACCTTGCCGCAGCCCAGCGCTGAGCGGTTTGTAGAGTCGTCGAGGATGGGATATTGTCCTGCCTCTGTGCGTGATCCAAAGGGGCAACGAGGCTTGACTTTCCCCACACTGGCATTGGCGGTGGCACTCGCGGCGGGCCTGCCCGCACCGGCACTTTCCGAAACGGTACCGGCAACGACCGTGCAGCCGCTCGACCCTGCTCTGGAGGGCCGCCCGATCCATTCGGTGCGGCTGCTCCGACCAGTTCAGGGCCGCCCAGGGTATTTCGAACCTGTCGAAGGCAACCTCGGGCAGCTCGCCAGAAACCAATTGCGGACGGTGCCCGGGGGGGTGTACCGGGGCGCGGTCGCGGTGCAGGATCAGGCCAGACTGAACAGGCTGGGCCGCTTCGGGTTGTCGGAACTTCGAACGTCTCTGCTTCCGGACGGCAGTGTGGAAGTGACTTTCGTCCTACAGGAGCAGCCGATCATCCAAGATGTGCAGGTGACGGGCAATAAGCGGATTCCGACGGCGGACATCGCCCGAGAAATCGACCTGCTTCGCGGACACACCATCGACACCTACCAACTTGACCGCTATGCCCGGATCATCGAAAACCTCTACCAGAAACGAGGCTATGCCTCGGTCAGTGTCACGTGGGATCCTGATGAACTTGCGCAAGGCATCGTGCTGTACCGGGTGATTGAAGGCGAGCGTGTTCGCGTCATGGATATCCGGTTTCAAGGCAACGCGGCGTTCAGTTCGTCCGAATTACGGAGCAAAATCAAGACCGAGACGTGGACCATCATCAATAAGGCTCCGCTGAATGAAGAGGTTCTTGAAGAAGACATTTCCACGCTAATCCGCTTCTATCAGGACCGCGGCTATCTCGACGTTGAAGTCGATCGACTGCCCCCCCGGCTCAGCCCCGACGGCCGCGAAGCCATTGTGACGTTCGTGATCAACGAAGGCCCGGTCTACACGTTCCGCGGCATCAAGGTGTTCTATCCCGACACGATCCGCGAAGTCGTGACCTCCGCCGCGGCGGCCGAGGCTGCACTGCGTCCCGGCGAGGAGTATCTCGCGGTCGGCCCCGGCCAATATGCCGTGTACGCGGCACGGCCGTTCAGTTCGGCGCAGATAGCCGGACTCATGGAACTCAAACGCGGTGATGTGTATGGAGTTCTGGGCGTCAACTTGTCCATGAGACGGATTGAGCAGGCTTTTGCTGCACTCGGATATGTGCAGGTCCGCGAGGGCGGAGAGCGGCTTGACAGGCGGGAATTGCGCGATCCTGACAATCCGCAACTTGTCGATCTGCTGCTGTTGATTCGCCCGGGCGAACCGAAACTCACGGGCGAAGTGATCGTTTCGGGGAATGAGATCACACGGCATGAAGTCCCACGCCGTTTTGCGGATCTCAAACCCGATCGTCCACTGGACTGGACCAAAGTGCAGGATGCGGAGCGACGCGTGCAGCGTTCGCGCATATTTGCGACGGATTTTCAGACTGGGCGTCCGATGTCTTCGATCACGATCCAGCCCGAAGACCCGGACTTTCCCGGATATCGCGACGTGTTGATCGAAGTCGCAGAGACTTCGACGGCCGAGTTCAACATCGGCGGAAGCGTGTCATCCGACAGCGGCTTGGTCGGCCGTCTGAGTTATACTCAGCGGAATTTCGACATCACCGATTTCCCGGATTCTTTCTCTGAATTCATCGCCGGACGATCGTTTCGCGGCGGCGGTCAGACGTTGAGCATCGACCTGCTTCCCGGAACAGATGTGCAGACATATCGGGTGTCGCTGACTGAACCGAGCCTTTTTGATTCGGATTACTCGGGCAACGGCTCGATCGCCTATCGCGTGCGTGAGTTTGACAAATATGACGAAGAGCGGGCGAGCCTTCGTCTCGGTGTCAGCCGGCGCTTCGGCCAACGATGGAACGGCACCGGCATGCTTCGACTCGAACAAATCCGCCTGGAGAATATTTCGTCTGACGCTCCGACGGATGTCTTTGACCTTGAAGGCAGTAATGATCTTGCCGTGATCGGGTTCGGCCTTCAGCGATCGACCTTGAACTCGAATCTGCTGCCCAGCCGAGGCGTATATGTGAATCTTGCGATTGAACAGGCTGGGTTGCTCGGCGATTTTGACTACACAAAACTTCGTGCGGAAAGTCAGGTCTATCTGCCGATTTTTACCGACACCTACGGCCGCAACACCGTGCTCTCGCTGACGACCGAGATCGGGTACATCCCCCAGGGGCCTGACGATGTCCCCGTTTTCGAGCGACTGTATCGTGGTGGGTCATCTTTCCGCGGGTTCCAGTATCGAACGGTGGCGCCCAAGGGCATTCGCCAGGACAATGGAGAGCGGTCGAAAGAAAGCGTCGGCGGAACCTGGGAGTTTTTTCAGAGCATTCAGGTGATGCAACCGCTCTTTGAAGAAACCTTGTTCGGCGTCGCCTTCGTCGATATGGGCACAGTCACCAACGACCCCGGATTCGATGACTTCCGGCTTTCGGTGGGTCTGGGTATCCGCCTGGTGATTCCGATGCTCAGCCCGGCGCCGATCGCCTTCGATTTCGGATTCCCGCTTATCAAGCAAGACGGCGACCGCGAGCGCATATTCATGTTTACGGTCGATGTGCCGTTCTGAGCCTGCGGTGCTTCCCGAGTATTCGACTCTATTCAGCCCCAATCGGCTCGACATGTCCGTCGTTGGTTACGCGGTAACGATGCGCACCGCCGACATGGGCATGCTTCACAATCCATGCTTCGCCGTCTTTCGATTCCACAACAACAAGTGCGAGCATGGCGGCTTCCTCGTCCTGCCGATGTGCAATCATGCGGCGAATCACTTCTTCAGCCTGAATAGCCGTCAGGCCGCCGATCCATTCACCAGGCTCCGTATCCGGGTGATAGCTGGCAACCCAGAGCTGGCTTGAGCCGCGGCCGCCATCGCGCGTTCGCTGGCTTGTCCACATCAGGTAATTCCCATCCGGACTGAACACCGCCAGCCCGTCAAATCCCTCGGCGAACGTAATGCGCCGCTTTCGGGGCTGGATCGCCGCGGCGGTTGCCTCGTTTGCAAGAGGAAGATCGACGGCGAACAGTTCGTAGTTGTGGTGACCGACATGAGAAGTCGTGTACAGCAGGTATCTCCCGGATGGATCCCAATACGGAGCCCAGTTGACGTGCTGATTGTCTGTAATCTTGGTTTCCCGGGAGATCCCGATGATTGCGCCGTCAGCATCAAATTTGAGTTCAGCGACAAACAACTGGAGCAGATCATTCCCGTCGCGATCCGATCGATAACAGATCATTCGTCCGTCAGGCGAGAAAAACGGTCCGCCGTCATAACCTTCAGCCGTCACCAGAGGTGTATGCACACCCGTCGTCACGTCGAATACCCAGATGTCCGCATCTGGCTTATCGACTTTGGTCGGATCAACATTTACATAGAGGACGTGTCGCCCATCAGGAGAAAATGAGCATTCCGCGTCATATCCGGGGCGCTCGAACATCGGTCGAGGTGATGAACGCATCGCCGGATTCTCAAGTTCCGGGTCAAATTCGGCGATGCAGATTTCCATTTCTACGGGAAAACTCCAAGCATATCGGCTGCCTGCTCGTTGATACCCAGGAGCATCCGCATGCTCCGGCGGCCGAAGCGTGCTTCCGAATATCACGACTCCCGGCTGTGTGGGGTGAAACCACCCGCACGTCGATGCGCTGCCTTCAGGGCAGATACGAACCGGATGCCCAAGCCCCGTGATCTCACCGGAGGAATTGAACTGCACCCGTGCGAGGTACATGCCGTAGTGTGGGCTGGGCGCATCGCCCTTCGGTGGCACGGGAACGGCCTGAAAAATCACCCATCGACCATCAGGAGAGAAATACGCTTCGCCCGCCTTGACGAACTGGGTATCAAACGTCAACTGTCGAGCATCACGAAGCAGCGGAGCTTCCAGCAGCGCCCATTCCGGCTCATCGACTTGCGCCGCGGTGCACGTACACAACGATGCCGCGAAGATCATCCCGATTGACCGGCCCTGTTCCAATGCAGACAGTCTTGGCATGGACAACGCTAGGAACCTCGCGCCAGGCACGCCGCCCGAGGAAATCCCCCAGTCGAATTGGCCCGCCTCGCCGCACGCCCCCCCACCTTCCCGCCTGAATCGTGCTCTGCCGATCATTCTTCAGGGCTCGTCGTGGGTCGTTGTCGAGAAACCGAGCGGGCTGCTCAGCGTTCCTGGCCGAGCACCGAACCAGCATGATTGCGTTCGTCTTCGCGTTCAGGAAATGTTCCCCAGCCTGACAGCCCTGACCGTGCACCGACTCGACTGGGAAACCAGCGGCGTCATCATCGTCGCACTGAGTGAGAGTGCGCATCGCGACCTCAACCAGCAATTTGAACGCCGAAGAATTAGTAAGATGTACACCGCAATTGTCTCCGGACTCTGCCCGCACACATCAGGTATCATCCGGCTGCCCATCGCGAAAGACTGGCCGAACCGCCCGCGCCAGAAGGTCGATAATGCCGAGGGCAAACCAACCGAGACGCACTACCGTGTAATCGACTCCGGGCCTGGGTGGTCAAGGATCGAGTTCATGCCGATCACCGGCCGCACGCACCAGATCAGGGTTCACGCTGCCCATCCCGAGGGCCTGCATGCCCCGATCCTCGGGGATGCACTTTACGGCGACCCGGCGAGCGCCCCGAGGCTCATGCTGCATGCAACCTCCATCGCATTTCGAGATCCGGAAACAGGCCTGCTGGTCGAGGCCCGCAGCTCTCCCCCATTTTAAACGCAAGGCGAAAGGTTTCAGGGCGTGCTGAGCACGCTCAACAACCGTCCGCTACCCTATGACCATGACCATGGCAACCACCGGCCATGCAGGTGCCCCACCCGCCTCATCTGCGCTGCGGCGAGATCTTCTTGGTCTGCAAGGGTTGCACGCCGACGACATCCGAGCCTATCTCGCTACAGCACGCGATCTGATTCCATCCGCCTCTGGCAAAGGCATGCATCGTGACGCTCTGGGCGGCGCGATCATCGCGAATCTTTTCCTTGAGGATTCCACTCGTACGCGCCTGAGCTTCACCCTTGCCGCCAAACGCCTCGGGGCCGACACCATCGACCTTACCGGTGCCGGTTCGTCGGCAAGCAAAGGCGAGACGCTCCGCGACACGGCTCGGAATATTGAGGCGATGGGCGTTGATGCCATCGTCGTGCGCACCAAGGCTAGTGGAGGTGCGGCATTGGTTGCCGAAAGCGTAGGATGCCCCGTAATCAACGCCGGTGACGGCAGGCACGAGCATCCCACCCAGGGCCTGCTCGATGTTCTGACCTTTGCTGAGGCCAAGGGGCGCCTAGACACTTTCGAGCTTTCCGGTCTGTCCCTCGCGATCGTCGGCGACATCATTTCCTCGCGCGTAGCCCGTTCGGCCATCGCCGCGTTCACCACGCTTGGCTGCCGAGTCATCTGCGTCGGACCGCCGACCATGGCTCCCAAGGGCCTTGCGTGCCTAGGATGCGAAGTCGAGAACGATTTTGACAGTGTGCTCCGCGAGGTCGATGGCGTCATGATGCTTCGGATCCAGTTTGAGCGTCATGGCGATGCAACCACAGGGCCTACAGCCCCCGCCGCAGCACCCACCGGCCGCACCGGCTCCCTGCGTGAGTTCCGGGCGTTTCACGCTCTCACGCAGGCCCGGGTCAAGCTCCTGAGGCCCGGCGCCATCATCATGCACCCAGGCCCCATGAACCGTGGGCTCGAACTCGATCACGCCGTCGCGGACTCCGGGGCTTCCGTAATTTTGCGGCAGGTTTCCCGTGGCGTGGCCGTGCGGATGGCAGTTTTCCGTACGCTGGTGCGGCCACCGCAGTAACGAAGCCGGGAGCGGCCCTCTCCCAAAGACTGCCTGAAGTCGGCGTGACGCGATCCAAGCTGGCGGTTACGCTCCCCCCATGCCTCACCCCCGTTTGCCCACCGATACCGATGACGGCATGCTCCTGATCATCTCCGGGCCATCCGGAGTCGGGAAAACGACCATCACACGCGGCGTCGAGCGGTCGATCCCCGGCTCGGTCTTCAGTGTCTCCTGCACGACTCGCCCAAGGACGCCCGCGGACGTCGAAGGTGTGGATTATCACTTTGTCTCCCGGGATGAGTTTCTGGCGATGCAGGCTCGCGGCGAATTCCTTGAATCGGCCGATGTATTCGGGAATCTGTACGGCACGCCTCGCCCGTGGGTCGAAGAGCATCTGGCACGCGGAAGGCTGGTCATCCTGGAAATCGATGTGCAGGGCGCGATTCAGGTCAAGCGTGCCATTCCCGATGCCTTTGCCGTATTCATTCTTCCGCCGTCAGAGGATGTGCTTTTGCAGCGCTTACGCGATCGTAAGCGAGAAGATGAACGGACCATTCAGCGACGATTTGCCGAGGCCCGACGCGAGATCGAACTTGCACACAGCAGCGGCGCCTACGACCTGTTCCTTATCAACAAAGATCTGCATCAAGCCATCGAGAAAGCGGTCGAGGCCGTACGTATCGCTCGCTCGCGGCGTTCTCGCACGCTCGGATAGAGCAAGTTGCCACGCGTGTTCCTCGGGTGCGCCGGTCCGCCGTGTCGTGGCGCGACTGGTACGGAACAGTATTCCGCACAATACTCAAGAAATCCGTACGATGGTTCTCGTACCCAACGTTCGCCCATCCGGGCCAGCAGGTTCTTCCTAAGCCGAGTCTTTCCCTTGGCATTTACTGCCCTGGACGCCAGATCCCATCCGGAGTCGCGGAAATCCGCTCAAGAAGTTCTTTTACTGCCGCTTCTATCTGTAAGTCCCGACCGGCGACTTCATCTTGCGGCAATTGCGGCACATCGAGATCGGGCCTTGCACCGTTATTTTCCATGTCCGTGCCATCCGGAAGATACCAGCCCCGGAAAGGTGTACGAACCGTCGAACCGTCAATCAGACTGGCCGAGCCGGTGGAAATCACACCGCCGAATGTCGCAGTGCCGACAAGTTTGCCGCGACCGATGGTCTTGATGGCATGTGCGAAGATCTCGGCATTGCTGAATGAGTTCTGATTGATCAACACGGAAATCGGCCGTTGGTACGGATGAATCAACCGCCGATCGCGAGGATAACTCGCAGGGGCCGCATCGGCCTGATTCGCCCCCCGCGGCACGGTGTATGCATGCACGGGTGCTGTCAGAGAGGCAAGCAGGATGTCCGCGGTCGATCCGCCTCCGTTATCTCGAACATCGATGAGAAGACCATCCTTACCGTGCGCTGCGGCATACAGGTCTCGCTCAAAGTCTCGAACGCTCGGCTGGCTCATGCCCCGGATGTGCAGATACCCGATTCGTCCATCACTGAGTTTTTCGACAAGTTCACGGCGTTGCTGCACCTCATGCTCATACGCGAGATTCACAATCGTGCCGTACCCTGTCGGAGTGATGAGGAGATAATTCCGCGTCGGCTCATACTCGCGGCGTAGTTCGAGCAGCACCTGCTCACCGTTCGTCGCCGCCATCGCGGCGACTAGGTCGACCGTGGGAATTGAAGCTTCATCAGGAGCAAACCGCACCGCGTTGACGCCGAGTAGAACATCACCCGGATGCAACCTTGAATGGCGGAAGTAAGCGGGCGAACCAGGCAAGACTGATTCCACGCGATATCCGCCCGGAACGGGAGATACCGCCACGCCGAGATACCCATACCCTTCGGAAGGAGCAGAGAATGGCGACCCGCCGCCACTGATGCCCAGGTGCGAGCCGTTCAACTCGCCCATCATGATGCGCCCGACCCGATTGAAACCGTTTGAATCACGGGTCTTCTCGGCAAGGCTGACATATCGTGCCGTTAACCCTCGCCAATTCAGGCCTTTGAGCGTCGGATGGTAAAACTGCATTTCAAGGATGCGGGCCATTTCGAGGAATTTCTGACGCTGCTGCGACGCGATATCAATGACGATGGAAGCGCGTATCGGATAATTCTCGCTGCGCCCGCCGGCCGGGCCCGCCGATCTCGCCTGGCCCGATGCCACAAAGCTGACCATATCGCCCTTGGCATTTACGCGGACATCACTCACTCCGCCAGACGTGATCGACTTGCGATCTTCGCCTTTGTAATCGATCGAATAGAAACCGAAACTGCCGTCAACCGTTCCTGTAAAGAGAATCCGATCCCCCCCCGGTGTCATCGCAAGGTTACTCTGTGATCCGGGCATATTCGTCAGCCGCCGCACACGCAAGTGCGCATCTTCGACGTCGAATGTCAACGGTTTTGGCGGCGTGTATTCGGCTTCGAAATCGACCGGCTCGATCGGCCGTGTCTTTCTGGCCTCATCCGCAGCCTTTTTGAAATGATCGGCGAGTTCATAGTTCGTCAAGCCTTCCAGCGACTTGTCAAGAAATACGGCGTAGACGCTGAACTCGAAATTGTTTCCGGCACGGTCCGAAACGAATGCCAGCACACGGCCGTCGGCGCTCAACCTCGGAGCGCGATCCAGATCAGGATGACGCGTCAGGTTGACCGGTGCGGCATCCGCATCAAGCACATCCAACAGCCAGATGTCCGAATTGAAATCTAAATCCGAGACTTCGTACACGATGTGGCGCGAGTCGCCTGCCCATTGCACAGAAGGTGCATTCCACCCCGGCATCACAACGCGCTCAGACCCGTCCTTCATTGATACCAAGATCAGATCGCCATGGTCCCGGATATAGAGCATGTGCCGACCATCAGGCGAAGGCGTCGGCCCGTATTCCTGCGCGGGGGTGTCAATCAACGGCCGCACTTCATATCGCAACGATTCGGCCCAGCGCTTGCCGTAGTCGATCTTCGGCTTGCTCTCTGCCTGCCTGGGCGTCTGACGTTCCGCCGGCCGTGAATCGGTCGCTCGTGCCAGAGCCTGAGGCGTCGGCTCGGGACGCCGAGCCCCCCGCACCTGGAAGACCATGTCCGCAACCGTAACCGTTCCTTCCAACCCCGCCTCGGTCACTTCGACGGCAAGCGAACCGGGGCCGGCCGGTGTCGTGAGCATGCCGGACAATCGCCGCGATTCCGCATCCCAGGATGCTCCCGTCAATGCCCCTTGATACCAGTTCGGAGCGATCAGTTCACCGGTGACTGATTGGCCGTTGAGCTTCAGACGAAGTACAAAATCAACGCCCTCTTCAGGCAACGGCGCAGGCCCGGTCGCCTTGCAATCCCACGTGCCGGTTACCGGATCGGTTGCCGCAGAAAATGCATAGCCTGTCGAAGGCCATGTATACTCCGTGACCATCGCGAACTCTTCACTCGAACCCGCATCTATCTCTACGATATCGAGGGATACGACATCCGCCTTGCGGCCGTTAATCGCCGCCGAAGCTGCCCCGATCGTTGCCGTACCGCTTATCGTGCCATTCGCAACCTCAAGCCTGAACACAGCGACTTCGTCCGCTGAAACGCTCACCGAGAACGTCAGCACTTTGGCCGCGGGATCGAACTGCACGTCCTGCGCTGCACCATCAAACATAGGGGGAGCGCTTACATTTGCCGCATACCCTGCGTCACTCCGCGTGATCGTCAAAACAAACGCAAGCCCGGCCGGCGGAATCGGCGGTGCTCCGCTCGCTGTGCACGACCATGTGCCCACAATCAGATCGTGTCCTGGTTCTGCAATGGGTTCAACGACTGGCGACTCTTGCCCTGCCGTCCCTTGGGTTTCCGAAACGGCGTTTGCTTTGAGCGGAACAATGTCTTCAAGCGCTAACGCCACGCGGGCCTCATAAATGCCCAGCGTACCGCTTTCGTCACTGACAAAGTACAGCGAACGACCATCCGGTGACCAGACCAGATCGCGTTCACGACCGGCGGTATAGGTCACGCGGCGTGTAGGTCGATCCGTCTCCGTCGAACGTACGAAGACCTCGCCGCGAGCGATGACGGCAATCGCCTTGCCATCCGGACTGATCGCCGTTTCCGTAATCAATCGATCAAGCGTGATGCGTTCGGTGTCAGACCGGTTGACGTCCGGAGTTGCCCGAATCTCGACCGGCCTCGGCGCCGCCCCGGGTGTACGAAGATCCAAAGTGTAGAGCGAATCCCATACACAAAATACAGCGGTCGAGCCATCGCGCGAAACACATAGATCACGAATGCCGTGCCCGATCGAAAGTTCACCCTCCGCCGGCTTGAATCGCGTCAGTTGCGTCAGACCCGGTCCGACAGGTGTTCCCGGATCACTGGCGCCACGCGCAAGACGATATAGATTGTTCTGACCATCGCGAGATGATACAAAGACAATCGCACCGTCAGGCAAGAAGAACGCATCGCCATCATTCCCGTCCCACGTCGTCAGTTCGTGAAACGTGCCGTCATCAAAACGATGCAGCCAGACCTGCCGCTCGCCGGTTCCCCGATAGGCAGGCCGCTCCCATTCGCATCGCCCGCGGGTAAATACGAGGTGCGAACCATCATGGCTCATCTGCGGCGAGCCGCCGAAGGCATCGGTCAGACGCTCCACCGGTCCGCCCGCAATCGGCGCGGCATACATCCGCTCATGGCGGTAAATCGAAGGCTCGATCATCCCCGAGAACAGCACCTTGGAGCCATCAGATGAAAAGCCGCTGAGCGATTGCGCCCGGTCGCTCCTGGTGATGCGCGTCATTTCCCCCGCGAGAATCGCATTCCCCTGACGCGATATCGGCATCATGTAGATGTTGCGTGCGCCATGCCGGTCTGATTCAAACGCCAGCATCGTCCCATCTGGGTTGAAGGCGCTCGCCCGCTCATCCGCCGGATGGCTTGTCAATCGCGAGGCGACCCCGCCTTCCCGCGGCACTGCCCACAAATCGCCCGCCCACATGTAGACAATCAGTGATCCATCAGGGCTTACCGATGGAAACTCGGGAAAACCGATGACGTCCATTCGAGCGGTTTCCGCCGCGGCAGAGCAGGCCGAAAATGCCAGAGATAGCACCAGAACTCGCGCAAAAGATCTCGACATCATGGAATCCTGATAGGAATACGCAAAACCCCGTACGGCCCGCCCGACCGGGTTGAAACAGTGTACCGAGTACAGCCCGTGGCGCAGCACTTCCCTCGGATGCTCTTGCTCTGCATCGAGAGTTATCGGCTCTCTTCGTGGAGGGCGACGTCGATCCAGGCGTCTTGTTTCGCCGATTCGGATCGACGCACAGCCAACTTGCGGCTGGCCGCCCACTGCGCCTGCCTGAGCAGCAGATGCCGTGTGAGGTAACCCCGCATCGCCGATGGCGCTATGCGGCAGACCCAGACAAGCGGCTTCCAGCCGCACTGAACAATCAGCCGATCTTGGAGCGATACGTACGATTCCGCCCGTCCGGGATCACCCTGGCGCCCCGAGCGACCGTAGAGCTGGCGATCTACTCGTCGCTCATCGTTGCGCTCGGTCGCGAGCACCACCAGACCTCCGAGAATGCGTGAGCCTTGGGTCAGGACGATGTCCGTACCCCGCCCGGCCATGTTCGTGGCGACGGTGACCGCGCCTTCGACACCCGCTTCGGCAACGATCGCGGCCTCCTCGGCCTCTCGATTGGCGTTGAGCACGCGGCACACTATGCCCTTCTGGGCAAGCCGATCGGCGAGTTCTTCGCTGGCCGAGACCGTTCGCGTACCTACCAGCACCGGGCGCTTCGAGTCGTGCAACTCGATGATTCGACCAACGATGGCGTCAAGTTTCGCCCCGTGGGTGCAATACACGCGGTCTGGCACGTGCTTTCGAAGCACCGGACGATGCGTGGGAATCCGTACGACACCCAAGGCATAATCTCGCCACAACTCCGGGGCCACTTCCCACACCGTTCCCGACATGCCGCAAAGGCGTCGATATCGCTGAAAGAACCTCTGATAACTGATCCTTGCCGCCGTACGCCGCTCGTCAGAAAGCGCCAACCCCTCCTTGGCCTCGACAGCCTGGTGAATTCCCAATTGCCATTGCCTGCCGCTGAGTACACGGCCTGTCGCCAGATCGACGATCTCAATCTTCCCGTTCTGGACGACATATTCCTCATCGCGTCGATACAGTTCCTTCGCGGTCAGCGCCTGCACCAGCAACTCTTCGCGTCGATTCGGCCCGGACCAGAACGGAGGCAACGACGCCGCTTGCTCAGCCAGCTTCGCCCGCCCGGCATCGGTCAGGCGCACACGATGGAGCCGGCGATCGACTACGTAATCCGTTTCGGCAAGGCACTCGCGGGCGATCTCCGCTGCAATGCGATAGTGCCGCTCGTGATCGCCGGCCGGGGGAACATCCTGACCTATGATCGCCGGCGTCACCGCCTCATCAATCAGCACGCTGTCGGCCTCGTCAACTATCGCCGAATACAGCCCGCGCTGCACGGTGCGTTCAGTCCACGTCGCGGCGCTGTCCGCCAGAAGATCCTCAAGAACCGCCCCGACAAGCCGCGGTCGCAGCGGCGTGATCAGACGATCCCGAAGATAATCAAAGATAAACTGCTTATCCGCGCCGTACGTCACATCGCAGGCATAGGCTTCGCGCCGCGCAGCGTTGTCTGAAGCATCTCGCACCACGCCGACGCGAAGCCCGAGTCGTCGATAGCATGCACGGGTGATCCCGGCATCGCGATCGGCAAGATAATCGTTCACCGTGTGTACATGCACTCCCCGCCCGATCCAGCCGTCGATAGCGGCGGGCAAAACGGCCGTGATGGTCTTGCCTTCGCCGGTGGCCATTTCCGCGCACCGTCCGCACGCCATCACAATCGCCCCCATGACCTGCTCAGGGTGCAGCGTGATCCCTGCCTCTCGCCGGATAACCTCGACTATGACGGCATACGCACGATCAATGGCATTTGGATCATGACGACTCGCTATCACGCATCCACGAGCCTCCCTGATCGCTGCATCAAGAGATCCCTCAGAGCGACTCGACAACGCCTGCGCAGCATCAAGAATCTGAAACGCGCGACTCCGCTCCGATCGTAAAACTCTTCTGCGACCGACTGCGCCCCGGAATCGTGCTGCCACACCGTCCAGACCTTTGAGCGGCAACGGACGGACCGGCGGCTGCGCAAGCGCCGGCCACAAACGTCGTCCGGGGGCGTCTCGCGTACCGCTCGCGGCGGCCCGCCGCGCAACGTCATCGAGCAGTCTGGCGATCACAGGCTGAACCGCCTTTCGATCGCGCTCGCGATGCGGCGCCACCATTGCGCCGCAAGCGGTTGTGCAGGCGCCGCAAACCGCACACGCACCCGCTGTCCTGCACGCAGACCATCCGTATCAGGCGCGGGAAGCACCCGAACCGCGGCAAACGACTCAATCGTCCTCCGGCGGTCCGGATCACTCGGATCGATCAAGAGATCTCCACCCGCATCGGTCGAGAGCGCTGGATTCGTCAGCGCACGTGATGCAACAGGCGCCATGTGAACGGCCTGCGCTGGAATGACCTTCGCCGCGCGCCCACGCACACGTAAACTCGCCGGCACCATATCGATCTGGTCGTCCTCACCTCGAAAGACATACGCCCGATCACGATCAGAGAGCGCAGCCGTCACTTCGAGGCGGTCAAGATCGGCAAGGGTCGCCAGAACCGTGCCTCGTGTCAGAAAACGCCCGACGAGAAAATCGAGATCGAGCACCGGTGCGCCCTGGGCGATGAGCACACCGTCAAACGGGGCGACGATCGTCAACTGGGATACGCGGTGTTGCAACCTGCCGATCTGCTCGTCAAGGTGCATCAATCGGGCTTCATGGGCTTCACGCTCAGCCGGATTTCGTTCGGCGGCCCGATCTCGTTGCAGAAGAGCATGCTTACGCTTGGCGTGCAGGGCGTCCAACTCGGCACGCAGGAAATCATTCTCAAACTCCAGGAGCACCTGCCCCTTCGAGACTCGATCTCCCGGCCGCGCGTGAACCCTGACAAGAAAACCATCCTCACCGGTACGCAAGGTGGCTCGACTCGATGGCTCCAGAACACCAGAGGCATATGCACCCGCGCCGACCGGCCATAATCCCAAACACCCAACGATCAGCCCGATGAACCCGCCCGAGATCGCGAGCGCCCGTGAACGCCTTCCCATCAGCGTCACCGACGTCAACAAATACGTAGCAGCCTTGACCAGTGGCACAACCAGCACGACGACCAGAAGAATGACCGCGAGCACCAGACCGATCGTCAGGAACTGACTCGACACAACCATGACGATTGCGAACATCACTAACAGCCGATAGGGCGGGGCCAGCGCCCCGTAAATGGTCAGCGTCCAGAACTCCGCATGATCACGAATCCTCGGCACGGCAAGTCCGCGTACGCCGAACGCAAATCTTTGAATGAAATACTTCCAAAGGTCGCGGGCTCGCATCGCGAGATTCGGAATCCCCGTCAAGTCAGAAAGAATGTAATAGCCGTCGTAACGCAGCAGCGGGTTGGCATTGAATATAATCGTTGTCACCCCGGAAACGACCATCGCTTGAAACGCAATCGCGTGGGCCAGCTGCCCAGGCTCCGTAAATATCCAGACAAATACGGCGATGGAGGCCAGAAACCCCTCCACCATCATACCTGCCGCCGAAACCAGCACGCGTTTGCGCACTTCCGGAAACCGCCATGCGCTGGTGGCATCGCAATACGGCAACGGCAGAATCCCCGCGATCATGATCACGCCGAGTTCGGTGCATCGGCCGCCCATCGCCTTACACGCCGTTGCGTGACCGAACTCGTGAATAATCCTGATCAGGAGGAACAGCAGACCCATGATCGCGAGATTCGCCGGGTCAAGCAGCGAGTTCAGGTTGCTGCCCAGCTCATCGGCATGTCGAAGCACACCGATGATCGCACCAAACACCACCAGACACCAGACGATTCCCATCGCGCGCGAATAGACCGCTCTCCACACATGCTCGGTCGCCGCCAAGAACCGCTCAGGATTCAACAGGGGCACATTCCAGAACAACCCCTTGCCCGTTCTCCGCGCAACCCTTTCCGAACGTGCCTGCCGCTGCCGTTCTTCGAGCATGTCCGCACTCAGCGGATCTGCCCCGACGAGCAGTCCATAGAGCTGCAGTTTCGCTAACAGATCGATACACTCTTTTTGCGTCGGGGCATCGTCGCCGAGTTGTACGCAGCACGCCTGCCACGCATGCTCGACCGTGCATCGCCCGTCGAGCATGCCGAGAAAAAAATAGGCTGAAGCCGTCAGCCGATAATAATGCCCGCTCGCCGGGTCTTCGATGATGTACGCGATTTCCGGCCCGTATTGCTGACGAATGACGCGGGCATGCACACTCAGACAGGGCGTGCGTGCGGCGACGCGATACCACAAATCGCTGAATGAAGCACTTGTTTCACGTCGAAGAACCATGTGCTGTCCATCCCGCTCGCACGGCGCTCATTCCAGCCTATTTCCGTACCCATCGCCCGTTCGCCCGCCGCATACAACGTCCAACCGTCTCAGGCCTGGGCGGCTACCACCACCACCGCATTCGTGCGGCGTCGACCAACGGCCCGATCACCGCCTGCATAACGGTGGTGCTTCCTGCGTGCAGCTTTGCAAGCCCGGTTTCTCCCGGGCGCAGCCATGCAAGCTCATCGATGCCCTGAATATGCGCTTCCACCAAGTACACGTTCGCTCCCTGCACGGCCTCCGCCGCAGGGTTGATCCTGGTCACCTGAATCGGCACACGCTCACCGGGTCGAGCTCGAGCCATCAGGGTGCCCACCTGCTCGAGATACACGCGATCTATGGACCGCTCATCAACCCGCAGCATCGCCACCCTTCCCGAGCCGACGACCTCGAGCAGCGCCTGCGAAGGCTCGACTCGCGCTCCGACAAAGTCCTTCAGATCGCCCCGACTGACCACCCCGTCGATCGGGCTTCGTATTTCAGCCTTGGCGATCTGATCAATTCTGGTCCGCGCCTGGGCCTTGATTTCTTCGATCATCGCCTCGGCCTCAAGCGCCTGGCCGATCTCACCCCGGTTCCGCGCCTCATCCCGTTGCACCGACAGCGACGCCTCCCTCGCGATTAACTCCGCCAGTTGAAGCCGCAGGGCCGAAGTGTCCATCATGGCCAGTACATCCCCGCGAGCAACTCGGCTACCAGGCTCCACCAGCACTTCATCGAGATACCCGACAAACGGCGGCACGATGGTCCGCGAAACAGATGCTCGCATCTCCGCTTCCGCGGTCACTCTCCGAGGAATCGGCACGAAGGCCGACCCGATCAAGATCAATAACACCGTAACCCCGAGCAGCTTCCACCCCGTGTGCCGCGGCCCCACAGCCAGACTCGCCAGCGCTCGCGTCCGGTCGCGTACGACCGCGAGCAGGCCGCGATCGGCCAGCCGACGCGTCCACATCGCCGGACCGATGAACTCAGCCACCAGTCTCAGGAGGCCTGCGGCGGAGGCAGGAAACGGATCTCCCTGTGGCCGCTCCAGCAGCACCACGCCGACAAGATCTCCCTCTACCCGCAACGGAAGGCTCAGCATCGCCGCCGGCCCGTGCCGCCTGCTGAGTTCATCGTGGGCGCGCAGAACCCGTCGCAGCCCCGGGTCCATCTGCGCATCCTCCGGCGCGGGATAGACCAGTTCGATATCTTGAAGTGCACATTCCTCCATCGCGGCCTCGATCGCGCCGGCTGCTTCACTTTTGCGATCGACCTGATCGCTCCCGCTCGTTGCCGCAAGCCTGATTCGTGCCGAAGGGCCGTCAATCAGACCGATCGAAACCCGCGAGCACCCGAAACGACGCGCCAGCTCATGACAAATCAACGCCCCCATCGATCGCGCATCGGCGCCTTGCTGGGCTGCATCGAGCAGTTCAAGCGTTTCTCGAAGCAGGATCTTGTGCTTCGCCTCGGCAATCGCCTGCTGACGCCACAAAAAGGCCTCAAACTTCGCGCACGTCAGCACAAGCCGCTCAAGCGACTCTGTGGCATCCCCGCGTCGATCAGCCGGAAGAACAATGAGCGAAGCGCCCTCGGCCGCACCGCCCGCACCCAACGTCGCACACAGCACGGTGTGCGTGCGCTCTGATCCGTACAAGTCCCCCGGCCGCGAATACGTCAGCGTTTCAACACCGGCCCATGCCTGCCCTTCAGCCCCGCGACGACACACCTCCAACCCGATCCGCTCCAGCCGCATTGCGGCAGGCCCATCAATGATCCCCTCGCCCCCCCGACGCACGACGTGCGCAGCAAAACCGGCTCGGCGGATGTCCGAGCCGGTCAGATAAATCACACCCGCGATGCCCCCTGTCGCCGCACACTGCGACTCAAGCAGGCCCGCGAGAAACGATTGCACTTCGCCCGAAACAGCCGCCCCCGTCGGGCTGCCGCTGCGGTCGGTCTCTGCTCGACTGGGCGAAGTCTGTGCCGTGCTCATACCACCTCGTGATGTCGCGCGGCGTAAGCCGGCGGCATCAGGTCATGGCGTCCGTCGGCACACTCCGCCCGCAAGAACGGTCTCAGTCCTGCGCCAGGCGGGGTCCGCCGGCCTCCGGACGGTTCAGTTGGATTTCGCCATTACGCTCCTCGTACTGGCGAATCACTTGGCCCAGGCTGATCGCGAGCCGCTTCGCGCCGGCCCAGTTCATTACCACGCGCGATCCGACGTTGAACATCAGCATGGGGTTGTTGTCCGGCCCTTGCATGGGCAGGTTCATGCCGAAATCCATTACGACCTCATCCTGCGTCGTCGAAGTGCGAATCGTGTTCGCGTAGGTCTGCGTCATCTTCGACTCGTCAATGCGGAGCTGAATCTGACGGGTTTCGCCGGGCTTGGCCTCACTCATGCGTCCAACCTTTCGTTCGGGATCTGGGTCAGCCCGGATGGCGAACCAAGGGACCATCCCTCAACTCGCGCCAGGGGCACTCCTGCGGGGCACAACCGGCCGGCATCGGCCGAAGCCCTACCACTCACCCAGGTCTAGAGGATACTCGCTCGAAACCACAGGTCCAGCGAGCCGCCGCCATCGCAGCCACGGGGAGGCCTGGCGTGACAATCTGTTCGCAGCGCGATAGGCCCCGGTTCCCCGAAACATCCGTTCTTCTTGCCTCCTGTTCCCTCTACAATTGCACCCATGCCTGCGTCTTCACCTACCCCCCCGGGCGCCATCGCCCCACAGGCATCGCCCCGTGGCGCCTCGGATCGCCCGCGGCCGCTCCGTGCGCTGCTCAAACGTCGCGTCCGGATGATTGAAACCACCCTCCGACGCTGCCGCAGACAAGACCATGCAACTCCGCAGGATGTTCATCGCCTCCGTGTCCTGACCCGCCGCTGCGGGGCGATTCTTCGCGCTTCCGATAGCGAGCATCAAACCACCCAAGCCTTGCGCCTCGCTCTTCGCACACTTCGCCGAAAAGCCGCCGCCGTGCGCGACGCCGACGTTGCCCTCGCCGTACTTCAGCACATCCGCCGAGCCGCACCCGTGCACACCACCCCCGCACTCGATGCCCTCATCGACCGTCTGCAATCCGAACGCCGCGCACAACTGCAAACGCTCGCGAAATGTTGGCGTAGAGGGTGGATCGGCAAGCTCCACGATCGTGCCGAAGTCTGCCTCCCCCATCTTGACGAATTGCATTCGCCGTCTTCCGATGTGCTTGACAAACTTCGCAAACGCGTGCTTGCTGACGCCGCGAACGACCTGAGCAATATTCAGGCCCTTCACCGCCTCCGCATCAGTCTCAAGCGGCTCAGATATCTCTTGGAACTCGACGTCGCAACCCCCTCAGATGCACGTTTGGCCATCCTGCGCACACTCCAAGAGCACTTCGGAGAAGTCCACGATGCCGATGCCCTGGCTTGCCGACTCGAACGCGAAGCCCTGAAATCCGGCGAGCCATCCGACGAGACAATCACCCGCGGCATCCGTCAACTTGCCGATCGATACCGAAGGCTCTGCCTCGCTCGCCACAATCGCTTTATGCAATGGTGGAACACCCAGGGCAGCGCCATGCTCTACGATGCAGTTCGCGATACCGATCACCCACACGATCCCATGTCTTACCCCCCCCTCCATTCTTCGCATCGCAACGGCGCTTCCCACACGACGGTGGCCCCCACTCACCCCACCGCTGACGACGTCATCCCCCCAGCACCCGCTGAAACCGTGTCGCTCTTCCCCTCAATCCGACTCGCTGCGATCGACGTCGGCTCCAACTCCATACGATTGCTCGTCGCCGAAGCCCTGCCTGATGGTCGCCTTCGCATCATCGACGATGAGAAAGAAACCACCCGCCTCGCCGCCGGGCTGAGTTCAGGCGTTGCGCTCGCACAGCAAGCCATGGATCAATCCGTCGAGGTCATCACAAGAATGGCCGGAATCGCCCGCGGATACGGCGCGCACAACATCCGCGCCATCGCCACTTCTGCCGTCCGCGATGCCGAAAACGGCACCCTCTTCGCCGACCGCATCCGCCAGGCCACCGGGATTGACCTCGAAGTCATTTCCGCGGAGGAAGAAGCTCGCCTTGCCTTCCGATCCGCCTCCGAAGCCTTCGATCTCTCCGAAGCCCCTGCCGCGGTCGTCGATATCGGCGGCGGCAGCGTCCAGATTATCCTGACCGCCCGCAACGCCATCGAGCAGTTATACCCCCTGCGGCTCGGCGCAGTGCGCATGACCGAACGATTCGGTGGCCCGAAGAGCGCTTCCCGAAAACGTCGCGCCGAACTTCGCAAGTTCGTCCGCGCAACCCTCAAAGATCAGGTCGGCCCGCTGCCGCTTCGCCCTCGTCTCATGATCGGCACCGGCGGAACTTTCTCAACCCTCGCCCTCCTCGCAAGACACATGGAATCTCCCGGCCGCATCGATGACCGCGCGCCCCTTCGCGTCCAGGGCCTTCGCATCTCGCGAGAAACCGTTCTGCGGCTCATTGACCGCCTCGCAGATCTTCCTCTCGCCGCCCGCGCGCGGGCGCCAGGCATGCCCCCCGATCGCGCGGACATCATCGTCCCGGGGTTGATCGTCGCCGAGCGCATCATGAAGCACCTCGATGTTCACGAGGTCGTCGTGCATCAGGGCGGCATCCGAGCGGGTCTCCTTCGAATGATGGCCGATCAGGCCCTCGGCCGCGACGCAGCCCCCCGATCCCGCGGCCCAGGTTCCGTGATGGATGCCGTCCGCCGCTTCGCGCACTCACTCGCTTACGAGCGCGATCACAGTGAGCACGTCACGATGCTCGCCCTCTCGATCTTCGATCAACTCGCCTCGCACGGCCACCGCACAGACTGGATGACCGACGAAGCCCGGCTCTTGCTCGAAGCGGCCGCGGTCCTCCACGATATCGGCTACGCCATCGGATATGCACGCCACCACAAGCACAGCGAGCAGATCATCGCACACAGCGACCTTCCGGGCCTGACCAGCCGCCAGATCGAACTCATCGCCCTGATTGCGCGTTTCCACCGCCGTGCCGAACCTCGCCGAAGTCACCCCGCCCTTGCCCCGCTTACGCCCCCAGACCGCCGCCTCGTCAGGCGCCTCGCGGCAATTCTTCGCGTTGCCGACGGGCTCGACCGCGCCCACAGCCGCACCATCGAATCTGTTCGCCTCACTTTCACACAAACCGCCGTCGTCTTCAATCTCTCCGCCCGCGGCGACCCCACGACCGACATTTGGGGCGCACACCGCAAAGGGCTTTTCTTTGAAACAGCCTTCAAGCGGTCGATCGAGTTCCGCGTCAACACGCTCGATACATAGTCGATTTCCACACTCAGCCGGCATCCACCTTCCTGACCGCCGCACAGAACGCCTCGATCAGCTCCGATGCCGTGCTCGCCGTCTCATCCTCCGAACCGATCGACACTTCAACACCATACGGATACACAATGCGGATGGCTTCGGCCACGTTGCCCGCATCCAACCCGCCTGCCAGAACAATGGGCTTGTTCAACGCGAGGCGATCGAGCGCAAGGCGCAATCCCCGCCAGCCGTCCGCTTCCCCGTGCTCACCCTGAAAAACCTCAAC
This sequence comes from Phycisphaeraceae bacterium, assembly GCA_019636695.1. Lineage (GTDB taxonomy): Bacteria > Planctomycetota > Phycisphaerae > Phycisphaerales > UBA1924 > JADLCM01. Next base: position 655,646 of record JAHBXD010000001.1, on the reverse strand, counting down.
CACGATCGCATCGACCTCATCCACCCTTGACCATCGCGTGAGTTCCGCATCAATCGTCCTCGCATCATATCGCACCGTCTTGAGCACTCCGGGACCGCAGGCCTGCACCACGTGCTCAGGCTCCATCCCCTGCAATTGCGACAACCCCGTCGGACACACTTCCTCAATCTCGCAGAACTCGTCCACATCGATATCGCAAAACACGCCCACGCTCGTCACAAACGGTGGCAGCGCCGAAACCAGCGCCCACGCCTCCACCGGCTCAACATAACGCGGTGAACCTGGCACAAACACAAATCCGACCGCATCAGCCCCAGCCGAAACCGCCGCCTGCAAACCTATCTCGTCACGAATGCCGCAAATCTTGATCCTCGTCCGCGCCATGTCCGCCCCTTCCCGATCATCAGTAGTCACTCTTCACCCGAGATCACGCAATAACTGGGCCGCCAAGGCGTCATGCTCTTCATCCAAGCCCAGATCCCTCGCCTCCGAGAGCAGCACCTTTGCGCGTACCGGGTCGTTCAGATACCGCGCATGCAGCACCCCGAGCAGCAGCCGCACGCTGGCGGCCTCGATATCCAGCGGATACGCCGCGAGAAACCTCTCATACACCAACACGCTCATCTCGTAATCGCCTGCGGCGTAATAGTGCTTGCCAAGTTCAATCATGTGCTGGCTTCCCAGCGTCCCGGCATCCCGGCCGAACTCCTCGATCAGTGCTCGATAGCCTGCGGCCGCGCCGTCCAGATCCCGACGCGAAAGCCGCTCGACAACCCGCCTTCGTGCCTGCGAGACCGCCTCGATCCGTGCATCCGCCCTTCCCGATTCCGCGACGCGTTGCGCTTCTCGCTCCAACCGCGTCTTCTGGGCTTGAGCATGAAACTGCGCATCGCGTAAGGCCGATCTGCGCCTGCTTTGCCGGACCACCGTGAACAGGTCATACGGCTCGCGCGATAGCCTCCCCGTTGCCAGCAACAGCCACGCCGTGGTAAACCCGAAGCCGTACCCACCCAAGTGCGCGAGGTTGGCGATGCCGTTCTGCTGGCCCAGACCCTGCGCCAACAGGTCTTTGGCGATCGCCGCCGCAATGAACCACCACGCCGGAATCGAAAACACACCGATGATGATGAAGAAAAACAGCACCCGCACCTGCGTTCTCGGAAACAGCACGAGATACGCCCCCACCACTGCCGCGATCGCCCCCGAAGCCCCGATCGCCGCGGCATCCTCGAATGCCGCGTGCAGCCCGCCAGAAGCCGCGGCCCCCGCCCCATACAACCCGAGGTAGCCCAGCCGCCCGAGACGGTCCTCGACATTCGGCCCGAAGACCCACAGCGTCAGCATGTTGAAAAGAAGGTGCAGGAATCCACCATGCAGAAACGCACTCGTCAGCAACGTGTGGACTTTGAAGTCCCCCCCCCATACCGCGAACATCTGGATCACGTTTTCCGCTCGCTGAGCATCGAAACGCGCCAGAAGCAGCATCCCGATCGCAACCAGGACATTTGCGGCAATCAGCCATGACGTCACCTTGGGCGAACGAGAGAGTGGTCGGTCTGTCCCTAATGGAATAATCACATCCCGATCGTACATGGCTCAGCACATCACGGCTTCAAACGTGAACGCCACGATCGAACCAGCCCATCCACATCGCTTCGCGACTCCCCTCTCTTGCTTCTTTCTCACCTTCCACGCGCAACGACTTGGGTATTCCGCATTTGCACGCCCATCACTTCCAACGCTCCCCGCAGCAACCACCCCCTTCTCCCTTGCGCTTCCCCCTTGCCCCTCCCAATTGCCCATTGCCTGTTGCCTATTGCCCATTGCCTGTTGCCCATTGCCTCTGCTGAAAAAAAGACCGCCACCCCATATCGGAGTGACGGTCCTCGGAGCAAGCTCCTGCTGAGGACTGCGCTTCCGCAGCCCCGTCGGGCGACGGTCAGCTACGCAGCCCTCTCGTACAGTCACATGTCATCACTGGATCACCTCCTTTCGAAAGGCCTCCCCGGCCGCCTCGGACGCTGTACGGGTCCGGCGCCAGGCTCCTTTCCCCTAGGCCGTCGCCTAGGGCACACCGCCCGGGAAAACCCGGTCGTCACGAAAGTCATTCGCAGCAACCGCGGCTGGAGCGAACCCTCGTGATATCGCATTATCCAGTTCGGACAACCTTCGTGCAAGATCTTGAGATTCAACACTCCGAATACCAGGGGAATCCCCGGCATTGCTCGCACCCGCTATTACCCTAAAGGCTGCGCGGGAACCCAGGCCTCCTCAAAGTGCATTCCAGGGAGCATCTGGGCGCTCGCGCCGACCTCCACCATCCCGGCTACCGGATAGGCGCAGTAATCAAGGCTGAAAGCCCCCGCCGGTCTGTGGTTGCCCGATAACCCCAGCCCTCCAAACGGAAGTTTGCTGCTCGCCCCGGCCGTTCCGGTATTGACGTTGATGCACCCCGCCTTCGCTTCGGCCGTAAATCGCGCCACGGCGGAATCATCGTGTGTGAAAATCGACGCCGCAAGCCCAAACCGCGTCGCGTTCGCCTGTTCAAGGGCATCGTCAACACTCGAAGCAATCGAAACCCGCAGCATGGGCCCGAAAATCTCCAGGTCATCACCTGGGGTTTTCATCGGCGCCATGGGGTCAATTGAGCCGAGAGTGAAACGCTCGACCTCAAGAATCCCAGGTGTCAGGAAATGTCCCCCACCCTCCAATTCCATCCGCGACGATTCCAGCAGAATCCGCCCACCCCGCGCGGCCGCCGCGGCCTGAAATCCCAATACCGCGTCGCGAGATGCACCCGAAATCACCGGCCCCATGAAAACCGGGTGCTCTGCTCGAGGCGGGCCGACAATCAGCGTGCTTGCAAGCTTCTGAAGAAGCGGGATGAACGCCGCCGCGGCAGCTTGGTGCACTATCACCCTCCGCGTGCATGTGCATCGCTGGCCCGTGGTGACAAACGCGCTGCGGACACACTCGATCGCGGCCTGCTTCAGATCGGCATCGGGAAGAACTACGGCGGGGTTGTTCCCGCCCATTTCGAGAGCGATGATGCGCCCCGGACGATCAAGATTCGCCGCGAGAATAGCCCTTCCCACCGGCCAAGAGCCTGTGAACAGAATCCCGTCAAGCCCTTCAGAACTGACGAGGAGACGGGCGACCTCTGGCCCTCCTTGCACCAGGTTGACCACACCGGGCGGAGCGCCCGCGTCGTCCAGAGCCTCTTGAAGCAAGCGGGCCAGCAGCTGGCCTACGCCCGGCGCCTTGTCGCTCGGTTTGAAGACGATGGTGTTGCCCATCGCCAATGCGGGGACAATGTGGCCATTGGGCAAATGCGCGGGAAAATTAAACGGCCCGAGCACGGCCATCACCCCGTGCGGGCGGAACCAGCACCGGCCCTGTCGCGTCGCCGAAAGTTCCAGATCAAACGGCCGTACGCGGGCCAGTCCCCCGTGCTGATCTTCATCAAGCGTGATATCCACCTTTGCGCCGAGCAGCCCGGCCTCGGCCCGGGCGTCCCACATCACCTTGCCTGTTTCATCGCAGATGAGTGATGCCATCGCCTCAACGGCAACGGTGCACCGCTTCTGAAAATGCCGGAGCACCTCGTATCGCCTCTCTCGCGGCCACTTCGACCAAACGAGAAACGCCATCCTCGCAGCCTCGATCGCCTGCTCGACATGTGCAGGCTCGGGGGAACCACTCCAGACGACTTGGTCCGGCCGTGCGGGATTGCGCCACTGCATCGCGGCCCCCGGAATCGGCTTCCACTTTCCCGCGACAAGGTCGGCAGGTTGATCGGCAAACGACGCAACAGCATGCATCAGGGTTCTCCGCGTAGAGTCAACCGGACGGTAGCCCTGCACGCCGCATCCCGCGAAACCTCCCAGGGCGAAATGCCCAAGTCAAAACCGGTACACTCCATGCAGGCCCATCGAGACCACCATGCCCGAACACGCCACATTTCGCCCGGTTTGGTTCCACGACCACGCTGATTTTCATCACCTGCGGGAATCTTTCCTCGCGGCAGGGTTCACCGATCGCGGCGTGCTCACGCAGCTTGGCCTTGCCGACCTCACCCGATTGCGAGAACTCGGTGTTGACGGCATACTGAATCGCACTGCCGACGGATCCCCGCTGTCGAACCTGATCCGCCTCTTTCTGATGGGAAAGACGCTCACCACCGACTCTGCTCGAGATGCGTTGACGACCATCGACCTCTCGCGAGTGCTTGCATCGGGCCTGCTGACCAAATGCGAGACCGGCATCTCCACCAATTTCCAGGTTCTGCCGTTCCTCGGTCTGTACTTTGTCGTCGATAAACCGCGCGGTCTTCACGCCGAAGGCGAGCCGATGGCACACGATTATGTCATGGGCATCGGCGGCTCCACCCAGACCCTTGCCAATATCACCATCCGTCGACCCGTGGGCAGCATGCTCGATCTGGGAACAGGATGCGGCACGCACGCCCTGCTCGCCGCCAGGCATGCCGATCGCGTCATCGCGGTCGACATTAACCCGCGGGCGGTCGCGCTCACGCGCTTCAACGCCCGACTCAACGGCTTTGACAATGTCGAAGCCCGCCAGGGAGACATGTTCGACCCCGTCGCGGGCGAACGCTTTGACCTGATTGTGAGCAACCCTCCGTTTGTCATCTCACCCGAAACCAAGTTTATATATCGCGACAGCACGCTTCCTGACGACGGCATCGTCGAACACGTCGTTCGCAACGCGTGCCCGCTTCTGAACGATGGCGGCATGTTGCAGATGTTGTGCAACTGGTGCCACAAACACGGAACGAATACAAGCGATCGCCTGCGATCCTGGCTTGATGATCAGCATTGCGACACGTGGATTCATGAATCGGCGTACACCCCCGCCGATGAATACGCCCGAACCTGGCTCAGCAACACCGATTCGGGCAGCCGCGCCGACGGCGGCCGGCAGTTGCGCTCCTGGCTGACGTATTACCACGAGCGCGGTATTGAAGGCATGAGCATCGGCATGATCAACGCCCGCAAACGTGCTTGCGGCTCGACGTGGACGCACATGGATTCCGCTCCCGAACGCTTCACCATGCTCGGCCCCGCGGGCGACCATGTTCTCCGCATTTTTGACAACTGCACTTTCCTGCACGAACAGAGCGATGAGCAGCTCCTCCAGGCGCGCCTCATGGCCGCGCCCGATGCCCGCATCATGCACGAACTGACCCCGGTTCAGGGGCAATGGACACTCACGGATTGCCGCATTCGGCTCGCCTCGGGTTTTGCCTTTTACGCCACGCTGGATGCCTACATGGCCCGGCTCATCACCTCGTGCGACGGCACACGCCCGGTGGCTTCGTTGCTTGACGCCCTCGCCGCTGATCTCGATCAGGAAATCGATCGCGTTCGTGTTGAAGGGCTGAAGATCATTCGGGCGCTGCTCGAACGCGGGTTTCTCCTGGCTCCGAGCGCGGCAGCGGATGCCGCGACCTGATCGTGTCCTGGAAATTACAACACCCGCATCGAAACCCGATGCGGGTGAAGGGGTCAGCGTAAATATGGATCAGTTATTCAGGCGCGACGGCGACGCATGCCGCACAGCCCCGCGACCAACAGCACCCCAGCCGAAGCCGGTGCGGGGATGAAGTATCCCGGGCTGCCGATGTTGCCGGTGGCCGATGCATAGCTGAAATATTCATCACCCACAACAGAGAAACGCCACTGCGTGACATCATTCGCGCCGAGGGCCGCCATCGACATCGGCACGCCGCTGATGTCGCGAGTGCGAATCGTGCCGGGGAATGTCTGATCGCCGTAGTCGAGCCGATCGGCAACCACGCCGAAATTGTCGATCAACACCAGGCTGTCGTTGCGGCCGATGTTGTATCCGCCGGTGGTCGCGTCACCAAGCAGGCCGATCACTTTGACGGCCAACGGCAGCGACCATTCGGCACGAAACTGCGCAACCGTGCCTTCCGTAAGAATCACGCTCTCGCCCGGCGCCACGACACCGAACGCGGAAAGGTCATACGGATCCGGGTCTGAGCCACCGAAATGATTATCGTCGAACGCCCAACCGGTCATGTCGATCGGCGAGTTCCCGATATTCGTAAACTCGATGAACTCGTACCCTCCGGTCGTGCTGTCATACATCCACTCGGTGATCCGCATCTGCGCGGAAGCCGATCCGGCCGCAACGGCCACGGCCACAACTGATGCCAAGGGTGCAATTCGCATGATGATCGCCTCTCTCGTATGAAATCAGGCTGAACTCGTGCCGCGGGGCAATCCTGCGGCGTTCGGGGCGAAGGCTAGATCACGACGCTCATGCTTGCGTCGAGATGAGATCAACGTTGCGCAAAGATCGCGTGAAGCAGCCGTTCCTTAGCGCGGTCTTTGTTGTTTCTTGACAAATGCTCCGCTGGCCTCGTCTAGCCTTCGCCGCATCAATGTTAAGAATGCGCCCGACCCACCCCGGGCCTCGCAACAGGAACCCATCATGCCGCGACACTCGCCGCGACCGCGACGGGCGTTCACGCTCATCGAACTGCTTGTCGTCATCGCTATCGTCGCCTTGCTGCTGAGCATACTGCTCCCCTCGCTCGCGGGCGCACGCGACGCCGCCCGCACGACCCTCTGCCAGAGCAATCTGCGCCAGATGGGTATCGGTTTTCTGGCCTTCGCTCAATCGAACCGCGAGGCGTACAGCACCGGCCCGGTCGATAACCGTCGGCGCAGTTCATACGGCGCGATCGACGACAAAGGATGGATCGCCGACATGGTGAACGGCGAGTATTACCTTCCCGGCAATATGCTCTGCCCGGGCAACATCGCACGCTCGAACCAGAACCTGAGCCAGTCTCGCGTCATGCAGGATCCGTACAAACCCTTCAGCGATGAAGACCGCAAGGCGCTCATCGCCGCCGGTTACAACAGCAACTACACCCAATCGTGGTTCATGGCGTATACCGAAATGAAGCCCGGCCGGCTCGGCAATGTCGGCGATCCGAAGCGCATCTCCGATGTTGTCGGCCCGTTGACCGAGCGTTATCTCGGCCAGGCCAACATCTCGACCGTGCCGCTGATGGCCGATGGCACCACGCAGAAAGACTCCGCCGATCAGGTTGATATCGGGACCGAGATCGTGCGAGGCGTCAAGTCCACCACCGACGGGCCATATCCCGACGGTCTGCACTGGGCAAGACAAGACTACTCCGACTTCGGCCCAGCCCACGGCAAGGGGCCGCGCCTGAGTTTCGCCGTCTACGACCACGACCGTGTCATCGGCAATTTTCTTTTCGCAGACGGCCATGTCGCCAATGCTCGCGACGCTGATCGAAACGGCCATTTCGGCTGGGGGCCTGGCACTTCGCCCCCTGCCGGTCGCTACCCGGATATCGAGAGCCTTGTGTACGGCGGAGTTCTTTCCTCGGGCCGCTACGGAAGCCCTCGGTAGCCGTCCGTTCCTTGGTTATTTCCCACCCCGCGGCAGATACGCCGCACGCACCATTCCCGGAGGAGACTCATGAAATCACGTCACGCGGCGATCGCGATGCTTCTGGGCCTGGCCGGCCTAGCCCAGGCGCAAGTCATCATCAACGAGGTCTACGAGAACCCGCCCGGTTCGATCGACGAACGTTATGAATACATCGAGCTGTACGGCATTCCGGGAACCGACCTCACCGGCTTCGCCATCGTCCTCATCAAGGGCGGATCCGACATCGACGGCGACGGAATTCCAGAAGCCGTTCCGGAGATCGACGAAGCCTTCAGCCTTGACGGCATCGTCATCGGTCCTTCCGGACTGGTCGTACTCTGGAATGACACCGCCGGGGCCTCGATCAGTCTCATCCCCGGCCTGGTCACCGATCCCGGTGTCGTGCTTCGGTCATTCAACGAAACACACATTCCCTCCGGCGATGTCGCCGGCAAACTCGCCAACGACGATTCTTCGACATATGTCCTCGTGCGTAAACGCCCCCCGGCGCCGAACGATCCTTTCGGCACCGCGTGGCGCAAAGACATCAACCCCGACCCCTTTTTCACGGGACAACTGACCTTCGGCGACCCCTTCCAACCCGGTACCATGCCCCTTCAGCCCTACCAGATGGTCGATGACGTCGCATGGAGCAACAACAGCGGGAAGGAATACACCCGCTCGAGCCAGCAGGAAATCAGCGATACACCCGGCTTCAATCCGGATGGAATCAGCCGACTCTACTACTACGGTTCAAACCCGCAGCACGGCTGGCGCTTCAACAGCAGCGGCCAGCTCCGCAATACCCGCATGGCCGATGAAGAATGGGTCTACGGCGATATGGTCGGCGCATCCAATCCGCTCAAGTTTGACCCCGCCCGCTCGAAGGGACCGACCGATCTCAACGCACCGGGGTATGACGGCAGTTGCAATCCTGATGCCGAACCCAACTGCCAACCCACCGGCGGCCCGTACCTCTTCACCGATATCAATCTCTCCAATTTCTTCATGACCCCAGGCGCGCTGAACGACTCAGGAGGGTATCAACAGCACCGCTTCATTCGAGGGGATGTCAATTTTGACCAGCAGGTGACCTATTACGAAGATTATCGTGCCGCCCACGCCCACCTGCAGGCACGCTTCTTTGATGCCACCCCCGACCTTGATGAAACCGAACTGCGTGTGCATGACAACGGGACGCCTGATGACCCCTCTGACGATTTCACATATACCGCCTGGAAATTTGAGGGTCGCGCTTTCAACAGCGTCATGGCGATGATGAACCTCGATCCGCTCGACGGCCCCGGCGGCACCAACGCCACCAGCGTCACGCCGCAGGACATCAAAGCCCTCTCCCTTCTTGTGTGTATGGCCGATCTTTCGGGTTCGAGCGACCCATCTGATCCAGCCTACGGCGTTCCCGATGGCGTCATCGATGCCGCGGACTTCTTCTACTTCCTCGATCGTTTCGCCGCGGGCGACCTTGAAGTCGATTTCAGTTCGAGTTCCGACCCTGCCGACGCCGGGTATGGCGCGCCCGATCACGCACTCGATGCCGCCGATTTCTTCTACTACCTTGATCGTTTCACCGAAGGCTGCAACTGAATCTCACCGTATTATCGCATCCACCTGCTCTGGGGGGGACGGGCTTCGGCTCGTCCCCCTTCTTTACGCAGAGACCGCCTGCGCGCGGCACCGATGCCGGTGGCCTACCGCCCCTCGGATGCGCAGAAAGGCACTCCGTGGGTGCCCTCAACGCACGTGCGGAATCTCTCGCGAACCGGTTTAAGTTTCGAGCACGCGACGACACGCCTCGCGGATTCCGACCAACTGAAGGTCAGGCGAAATGTGCTCGACGATCCCATCCCCTTCAAACAGTGCGGCGGCATCGCCCCCGGTAGCAATCACCTGCGGGTAGGCCTCATACGCCTCCGCGTAACGATCCAGGAGCATCCGGACAGCCCCCCGTGCCGCCGCCGCTACGCCAAGCAGCATGGCTCGGCGAGTGTCTTTTCCGAAGGCTTCTTCCATCGCGGGAGGCTGGAACACCAGCTTGGGCAGAGCCGATGTTCCTGAGTGCAACGAGTCGAGCATCATCTGCACTCCGGGCAAGATCGCTCCGCCCTGGAAAACCCCAGCGCCATCAACAAAATCGACGGTAATCGCCGTGCCCGCATCGACGACCACGCAAGCCTGCGAGGCCCGGGCATAGGCTCCGAGGGCGACCAACAGTCGGTCAGCGCCGACGGTGCTGTCATCTTCGAGTGCGTTCTCGATAGGAATCGGTAAATCCCGCCCAAGCCGGTACGACTCGATCCCACGCAGTGAACTCGTCTTTAACCCCGCTTCAACCTCATCGGCCAGCCGCTGATTCACCGAAGCGATCACGATGGCCGAACGTTCCCGCGGCAGTTCGGCCTCTTCAAGACTGCGAACCAGTAATTCCCCGGTCGAGTTCAGCGCACTGCGCGGGTGGTGCAATGCGTCCCCCAGGAAAACCCCGAATCGCGTCCGTGTGTTGCCCACAGCCACGGCCAAAATGCTCGGCTCTGCGTCCATGGTGGCATGGTAGCGATCGTCGCCCACCCGACGGTCTGGTACCATCTCGGCCATGGCTGATGACGGCTCCGCCGCTGCACCCGAACCCTTGCTTCAAGTCCGCGACCTTTGCACGTACTTTCCCGTGCGCTCGGGCCTGTTCCAGCGCGTGAGGTCGCACGTCAAAGCCGTTGATGGCGTCTCACTGGCCCTAGCGCCAGGTGAAACCCTGGGCCTTGTCGGCGAGTCGGGTTGCGGCAAGACCACTGTCGGGCGGACCATTCTGCGGCTGATTCCGGCGACATCGGGGACGGTGCTGTTCGACGGCCGCAACGTGCTGGAAGCGAAGGGCAGCGAGTTGCGGGCGCTTCGTGCGGACATGCAGATAATTTTTCAGGATCCTGCCGGTTCGCTGAATCCGCGTATGCGGATTGCGGAGATCGTCTCTGAACCGCTTGTCATCCACGGGCTTGTGAAGGGTCGCGACGCCCTGCGACACGAGGCCGAACAGCTTCTCGAACGCTGCGGCATGCCCCGATCGGCCGCTGATCGCTATCCGCACGAGTTCAGCGGCGGCCAGCGCCAGCGCATCGGGGTGGCGCGGGCGTTGGCGCTGCGGCCCAAGTTCATCGTGTGCGATGAGCCGACGAGCGCGCTGGATGTCTCGATTCAGGCCCAGATCATCAACCTGCTGATGGATCTTCAGAAAGAATTTCAACTCTCGTACCTGTTCATCAGCCACAGCATGTCGGTGATTCAGCATGTCTGCAGGCGCATCGCGGTGATGTACGCCGGCAAGATCGTCGAGGAAGGCCCCCGAGACGGCATTCTCAGCGCCCCGACCCGGGAATATACCCGGACGCTGCTTCGGGCGGTGCCGGTGCCCGATCCGAAAAGACGGAGAACGGCACCGGTCGTCGGCGCGATACAATGACCGGCGATGAGCATCGGCCTTCTGTTGTTTGAAAAGGGCCTGATCGACCGGGCGCAGCTCGACCGCGCCGTCGATGAGGAACGTCTGACCGGCGAACGCCTGGAAAAGGTGCTTCTGCGTCTTGGGGCTGTTACTCGGGCACAGGTGCTCGAGGCCATGGCCGAGCAGTTTCACATGACCGTCGTTGACCTGAGCACTGCCGAGGTCGATCGCGAAGTACTTTCCCTGCTGCCCGCCAAGATCGTGACGCGCCAGATGTGCGTTCCGATTTCGAAGCGCAACGGCACACTCACGGTCGCCACCAGCGACCCCGCCGGCCTGTTCGAGCTAGACGAACTGCGCCTGCTCACGGGCTTCACAATCGAAGTGGTGCTCGCCGATGAGGAGGAACTCCAGGGGTTCATCCGCACGCACTACGGCGTCGGGAGCGACACCCTCGAGCAGATGGCCGCCGGAAAGGAATTTGATACCTCGGTCGCGACGGACGCGGCCGATGCCGACGTCGAGCAGGCCCAGGAAGCCTCGGTCATCAAGCTCGTCAACGACCTGCTGGGCGAGGCCGTCGTAGAACGAGCGACCGACGTGCACATCGAGCCTTACGAGCATGACCTTGTCGTGCGCTATCGCATTGACGGCGTCCTGCAGCGCGCCAATGTGCCTGCCACGATCAACCGTTTCGGCAATGCCATCATCAGCCGCCTGAAAATCATGGCGAACATGAACATCGCCGAGAAGCGCAAGCCCCAGGACGGGCGCATCACCATCCGACACCGCATCGAGGGGCGTGTTCAGGAATTCGACCTTCGCGTCAGCATCATTCCCATGCTCTTCGGTGAAGGCGTTGTGCTTCGTGTTCTCAGCAAGAGCGCGGTGCTGCTCAACCTTGAAGATCTCGGCATGCCCGCCGATATGCTCAGCCGGTGGGATGCGATGATCAATCGCCCGCACGGCATCCTGCTTGTCACCGGCCCGACCGGCAGCGGCAAGAGCACCACGCTCTACAGCTCGCTCAATCGCATTGTCAGCGATGAGGTCAAGGTCATCACCGTCGAAGATCCGGTCGAATATCACGTCCCCGGCGTCAACCAGATTCAAGTGAATCCCAAGGTCGGGCTGACTTTCGCCGCAGGCCTTCGCAGCGTGCTCCGGCACGACCCCGACGTTGTGATGATCGGCGAGATTCGAGATCAGGAGACGGCGGAAACCGCCGTGCAGGCTTCACTCACCGGCCATCTTGTCTTCAGCACGCTGCACACCAACGACGCAGCAGGGGCGACCACGCGCCTGCTGGACATGGGGGTCGAACCCTTCCTGGTGGCTTCGAGCGTTGAGGGCGTGCTGGCGCAGCGGCTGGTGAGGCGCATCTGCCGCCACTGCGCTGCGCCGCAGCCTGTCGATCGCGCCGATGTACCCGCCGATTTCCCCTTCGACAATGCCACGCTGATGCGCGGAGTCGGCTGTCGCGAATGTCGCCAGACCGGATATCGTGGCCGCATCGGCGTTTTTGAACTCTTCGCGATGACCGATCCCCTGCGTGAACTCGTCATGGCGCGCAAAAACGCGCACGAGATCGCTGCCCGAGCGATTGCCGATCGCGACCTGACGCTCCTGAAACACGATGGCTATGCCAAGGTCCGCGCCGGCAGCACAACAATCAGCGAAGTACTCCGAGCACTGACCGCCTGAACATCACTCTTCAACGCGTATTGACCAGATCATCCACGAATCGAGACGCTTGACGCCTAGGCACTCAGGCCGGTTCGCACTCATTGATCCGGTCGATCAGCAGTCGCACAAGCCCGAAATTCCGGCGCGTGTGCGTGAAGACGAGCCGCGGCAGATCCAGGTGATCTTCCTCGATCTCGAGCGCTGCTCGCTGCACCATCGTGCCGCTTTTGATCAACATCCCGAACTCGTCGGCGAGCCGCTCAACGTCCGCGTCGCGCAGCCGATGCCGCAGCCGGATGATCAGTTCGTCTCGAAAATACCGCGAAGAGTGATAATTTCGGTAGAACCGGCAGATGTGCTCGACCGCGTCAGCCGGATCCCGCGCCAGGTAGAAAAGGTGCCGGTCTTCAGGGCTGATCAGCCCGCGCGTCAGCAGCGCATCGTGGCTGAAGCGAATCCACTCCTCCCAATATCCGTTCCCTTCGCCTTCCACCAACACGATCGGCAGCATCGAAGCCTTCCCGGTCTGCACTAGCGTCAGCGTTTCGAATGCTTCATCCATCGTTCCGAACCCGCCTGGAAACAGCGCGACCGCATCACACTGGCTGAGGAACATCAACTTCCGCGTAAAGAAATACCGGAAGTGGATCAGTTTCTCGTCTCCGGCGATCACCGTGTTCGCCGTCGTTTCAAACGGCAGCCGAATCGCGACCCCGAAACTCGCCGCTCGTCCCGGCCCCTCGTGCCCCGCCTTCATGATCCCGTCGCCGGCCCCGGTGATGCTCATCCACCCCGCCTCGGCCATCAGGCGGCCGAATGTCACCGCCGCCGCATAATCCGGATGCTCCGGCGGCGTCCGGGCTGAGCCGAAGATCGTGACTTTCATCGCCGTCGGATACTGCCCGAAGACACGATGCGCATACCGCAGCTCCTTCAGCGCGGCTGTCATCAGTTTCAACTCGCCCGTCTCACGCCCGTCCGGAATCAGTTTCAGACCAGCTGTCAGCAGTTCGCGAATCAGCCGGCCATCAAAACTCTCCGGATCACCACCCACCTCACGAATCAACCCATACAATCGCTCGGCGATCTCGGGGCTGTCTGCTCGTCGCTGGTTGGCTGCTTCCGGCGGCGCGGCGGATTCATCCCGTGGCTGGGTTGTCGGCGCGGGGTCAAGTTCCTGTCGATGTTCACTCATGGATTCATCTTCCCTTCATCGGCCTTCATGGGGCGATTGCCCGAGCACAGTCGATCCATCCCCTGACCGCCGGATTCGATCGCTCGCCCTTCGCGCCCGATCGCGATTCTCCCTTGCTCGTCGTTCGATCTCTGCGAGCCGCTCATCCTGGGCCGTCGGCGTATCGCGGAAGAGCATGCCGAGAGCCGACCGAACGCCCCGGAGCGTAGAACCCTCGATCCGCTGAGCGCCAAGCCGCCCCGTCACTTTCGCCGCAAACAGTTCATCCCGCAACCCTTCCACCAGACGACTCACCACCGGAATCTCCCGGACCGATCGCGACATAAACATCAAGTCCAACTCCCGATCCGGCCAATGCAGCGTTCCGAACCCGAACACCTCCACCGTGTCGGCAAATGCTGACAACTCATCGAATGTCACCACATCCCCTTGGATGAAAAAACTCGCCATGGCCAGATCGACTTCACCCGTAGTCGGCATCTGGAGGTTCCCCATCTTGATCAGCGGCATCAGCAGCGGCATATCCACTACCGCCCCCTGACCGATGAGCACATTTCCCCTTCCTCGCCTCGATCCCGCACGATCCATCTCTCCTCGAAGCGAGAGCGACCCGCTCATCGTGCCACGAGAATCATCCGGACGGTCAACCGCTCGGGCATCATTCCGACCGTTTTCTGATATGTCGGCCAACACCGAGGCAAGCCGCACCCCTGACGCCGCCACATCCACCTGATACCGCCTCCCGCGCCCCTCCGCAGGTTCTACACGGCCGCTCCCGGAGATCCTTCCTCCGTGGCAATCCGCTTCAAATCCGACGATCTGCACCACGCCCCCGCCCGATTCCACCAAGATCTGGACTTCGGCCTGGGTTGCCCGCATGCCCCCAAGCGTGCATCGATCCATCAGCACGACGAGTTCCGCCGAAGAGCCTGCACCTTCCCAATCCACCGCCGAAAACACCAAACGACCGTCGGCCTGCGCGATCTCGATGCCGGCATCGATCTTTGCCCCCGCGAACCACGCCGAACCGCGCGCGGTCACCTCCGACGATTGAGAGCCTTCATGCCCCCAGTGCCCCGCCAGCGCGTCAATTCGCACCTCAAGCCGCTCAACATCCAGATCGATCGCCCGAGCCGCATCCACCAACGCTTGCGGCAGCAATGCCTTCAGATCATCTGAAAGCCCTTCACTCCGGATCGTCCCCGATCCTTCAAACCGATATCCCTGCCCGGAATCTCCCTCGACCACACCGCGCGCTGTCGCCTCCCACGTCGGCGCGTGTCCCACAACGTCCACAACTATCGAGCCATCCAGCGCCAACTCAGCAAACCCGCTCAGACGCTCGAACTCGATGCGCTTCCCGCTCATCGCAAATGCCAGCGATCTCGGGCGAACGCTTCCTTCAAACTCTACCCCCCCCGAGCCCATTCGCATCACCGCCGTCGCATCGAACAACCCCGCGGGCTGGGCCAAGGCATAGCGTGCATGTGCCTCCTCACCCGCCGCCTCACGCACAATTCGATGGGCAAACGCCGAAGCAAATCCGGCCCCATCCACGAACACCCGCACCGCGTCGTCATCGAGCCGCGGCAGATTCGTCAGCGGCCACTTACCTTGAATCGAAACCCGCCCCGCCGTTTCACCACCCACCGACATGGCCCCACCGAACCCTGCAAAGAGCACCGCTTCACCAGGCATCACCACCACCCGCCCGGTTGGCGCATCAAGCCTGACCGCTGCGCCAAGCATCTCAAGTTCAATGTCGCTACGAGGGATGACCGCCGCAGACACCCTCGGTGTGTCCCCCTCGCGGCACGCAAAATCGACCACTACATCCGCCGAAGCCGAAGGCCGATACGTTTCAACGAGTGCACGCCATGTCCTTGCAACCTCGGGCCACAAGGGTTCAACGAACTGATCCACACGCATGTGCGCTTCGACACCCCCCCCGACCACCACCCCATCAAAACACCTGGTCGCAAGGTCGATGCGCACGTCACCCCAGACAGGCGAAACCGCTCCGGTCACAAAATCCGCCAGCACGCCGATGGCATCCGCCTCGATCGCACCTGAACCGATCCCCACTCGAAGTTCAAGCGACTCGACACCGATCGCCCCCCCCGGCGGCGCAAGCCGCATCCCTCTCCCCTCGACCACCCCCGTCAGGTCGATGCCGCCGTCATCCCGATCAAGCACGTGCAGATCGGCATCGATCACCCCGCCCAACCCGAGCCCGCGCGCTGGCACGCTCCACGAGCCATCGCCCATCGTCGCATCCACTGCATGCACCAGGCGGTCATCGACGGGAACATCATGCGCAACCACGCTCACGGAGACTTCCGTATCCTCCGCCCCGATATCCGCCGTCAAGCCCAGCCGCACCATCCCGCCGGCAAGGCCGTAGAACATCCCCCTGATCAGCCTCGCTTCATCGCCTTTCAGACCGATGACCACCCCCTCGCCGATCAACGGGTACGGAAAAGCCTCGGGCAGAACCCCGACGCGATCGAGCGAAATCCCCACCGAATATGTCCATTCCACATCCGGCCCGAGCGGTCTGTGAACAAATATGTCCAGATCCGCATCCCCCCCCGGCACAAAGCCTGCGTCAAGCAGGCCCGCCTCTACCAGTTCACGTTCTCGCGACGATGAGACAAGGGCATCAAGCACCCTGCCCCTGCGCTGCATGCCGTACCGCAGGGTTTCATCCAGCGGCACATCCTCGACGCGGATTGTCAGATCGATCTCCGCCGAATCGGAAGGCGGCACGATCATGCCCGTCGCGCGCAACCTGGCCCCGGTCGCCGCCACACCGGTGATCTCTTCGATCACGATCACCGAGTTGTCAAAGTACACCCGGCCCGTCATGTCGGAAAAGGCATACGGAAACCGCTCGTACGACGCGATCCCTCCTGAAATCTCGATCCAACCGCGCACATCAATCGTCGCCCCGTCCTGTCCTGCCCTTCGTTCGATCACCACGTCTGCATCCAGCACGCCTGTCGGTTGTGTGAAGGTCTGCAAACGCTCACCCACGATCGACGGAAGCAGAGGAACAAGCCGCGGATCCTGCGACAGGGCATATCCCCGTGTTCGAAGCACGCACGAAAATGGGCTTGTTGCCGCAAGGCCCGCATATTCCAGATCGACCTCATACGGAAGATCCTCCAGCATTCCCGTCAGTTCCGCGCGCACCCCGTCCGCCGCGAACTCGACCGTGCCGCGAACCTCGGTCATCCGCGCCAGCGGTCCTGAGGGGGCATAGTTTCCCTCCACGTCAAACGGAAGCGTCACCGCGACGCCGAGCAGTTCCGCCCGCACCGAGATCTCCCCGCGTGCATCGATCTCCAGCCGAGTTCCGCCCACGCGCCCCTGGAGATTCAGCAGCGCAAAGGTCTCGCGCAGGGATCCAGGCACCGCACTCGGAGGCCAGTCCGAGAGTTCAACCCCCTCGACGAGCACTTCGATCCCCTGCCCGTCGGCCCGCCCGCGAACCACCAGCGGCACACCCGGCCCTGCCCGCTCTTCAAGGTCGATGAAGACTGATCCCGGCGCATCGCCCGGCCGCACCATGCCATCCACCATGATGACTTTCAGCGGCCGATACATCTCCCGCTCGTGCTCACCCAACTCCACCTCGACCTGTTCGATCTGCACCACCGGAGGCTGCCCCAACACGTCCTTCTCGCGGCGGAAGATCCCCAACCGCTCCAGGTTCACCACGCCCGATGCCAGATCCTGACTTACCCGCAACGACGCTCGCCGGATGAACACCGATCGAGGCTGAGCACCTTCGTGCAGCCCATCGAGCACGATCACACTCCGCCGTGCGCGCAACACCTCGCCCGCCGGTCCTTCCAGCCCAGGGGCACGCACCACCAGCCCGCGCACGACGATCGTCCCGTTCAGGTTGATCGAAACGCTGCGCGCTGTCACTTCGCCCCCCAGCGCCTCGGCGATCCGCGGCAACACGAGCGCCTTGGCCACCGGCCCGCGAAGGACGACCCACGCCCCTGCAAAGCAGAAGATCACCACGACAAGCCCGATCCGCGCAAGGCGCCCCCACCGCCCCCTTGGCCACACCACACGCCCGATGCCGCCTTGCGGCCGCGTGCGCTCAGCGCGACCGCGCTCGACAGGCTCGGGTGTCTGCCCTCCGGAGACAGTCACAACGCGCCCTCCAGACCTCTGTGCCATGGCGTCTCGCCGGTCACTCTGTCATCTCCCACTTCATCGGGTGAAGAGCATGCGGACATGCCGGCCCGAATGCCCACGTTCATCGGCACATTGCTCCGCCTTGCCCATGCCCTCGACGTTCGAAAGGCGCCAGTTCCGGTGGCAGTTCCTTCAACCCCCGCCGGCGCGCCTTGGCCACCGCGTACCGCAGACTCTCGGCCATCCGCCGTTGGACACGCTCCGTCACGTGCAACCCCAGTTCCTCCATCGTGCGCAGCGCAAATACCCAGGCGTGATATTCCTCAAGGCACCGGGGTTTATAAATGTTGAACCCGATCGCGTGATGACCGATCTCGTGCAAAAACACCGCCGCCGACATCGGCCCGCGCGGCCTCGGGGCCTCGATCAGCCGACGAATCGTGCCGTCCGCATACGTCAATTGCCACGCCACGCCCGACATGCTCGTACGCCACTTGCGCACCCGAACCCCATACCTCTGAAGCATCTCTCGGGTGATCCGGGCATACCGATCCTGCATCGTGCCTTCGACGCCCCCCTCAACCCTCGAAGCGTCCATGGGCCTTCGCCCGGCCTCCGCCTTGTGCGTGTTCGACTTCCCCGATGGCCAAAGCATCAGTTGCCGGGCCTCTGGCCCAGCAGTTCTCCCTGTCGAGGTTTTCGCCCGTTGGCGAACTCGGCCCATGACATAGCCCGCTTACCCGCCGGTTGCACCTCCAGCAGGCGCAACACAGTACCACCCCCGCACGCCACGCAACCCCCCATCCCATCCACAAACGCTCCCGGCACTTCACCCCCGCCCGAAGCCATCTCCGGAATCTCGACCGCGCGCAACAACTTCAAACTCTCGCCGCGAAAACATACCGTGACCCCCGGCGAAGGACTAAGCCCGTTGATCCGTTGGCGGCACTGCTTCGCCGAGTGCGCAAAATCCACCCAACCATCCGCAGACGAAATCTTCGGCGCCATCGTCACGCGAGCCTCATCCTGCGCAACTGGCGCCAGTTTCCCGCTCAAGTGCGCTTCAAGCACCTTGCCCACAAGCCCCGGCCCCATCGCGGCAAGCCGATCATGCATCTCGCCGGCCGTCTGCGTTTGCTCGATCGGCAACCGCTCCTCCGCCAGAATCAACCCCGCGTCCATTCGATCCGCCAACGTGATGACGCAATTCCCGGTCTCTTCATCACCCGCCAGCATCGCCGCCTGAATCGGCGCAGCGCCGCGCCACCGAGGAAGGAGCGAAGCATGCAGGTTGATGGCAAAAACCCCCTCAAGCAGCGCTCGACCCAGCTTCTGCCCATAGGCGATCACCACCCACGCCTCAGCGCCCCATCCACGGATCTGCGCAATCACCTCGGCAGCATTCACCCGCTCAGGCTTGAGCATCTCCTTCCCCGCCGCATGCCTCTCGACCCACGTCCCGACAGGCGTAGCGCGCACACGCCCGCCTCGACCGGCGGGCCGATCGGGTTGGGTCACGATGCCGACAAGTTCATGCTCCCTGCACAGGTACTCCAGCGTCGGAATACCGAAGGAGCTTGAACCGAAAAACGCGATGCGCATCACGCCGACCTGCCGCCCCGACCGGGCTTGTACGCCCGCTCGAGAGCCTTGGCGAACGGGCGATTCTTCATCTTCGACTCCGCCGTGAAACGATCGAGAATCAGCACCCCGTCCAGGTGGTCGCATTCATGCTGCCAGCACCGCGCAAGAAGGCCCGCGCCCTCACGTGTAAACGGTGTGCCGTCCAGCCCCTGCGCCGTCATCCGAACCATCGGCGGCCGAGGCACCTCTCCGCGAATGCACGGAAGACTCAAACACCCCTCATCAGACAGCGTCACCTCCCCGCGAGGATGACTGAGCACCGGATTGATGTAGACCTCTACCCCGTTGGTCGAAGTCATCGTGCCCGCCGGCCCCTCTCCGCCCTCCGATGCCGGCACATCCGCGATGAACAACCGGATCCCAAGGCCCACCTGCGGCGCCGCAAGTCCGATCCCCCTCGCCTCCCGCATCAGGAAAACCATCCGCTCGACGATCTCGCCGAGGCGGGGCGAAAACTCCCGGATCTCCTGCGCCCTGCGGCGGAGCACCGGGTCCGGATAGAAAACGATCTTCAACGATGAGGGTTCAATCGCCACGCCCAGATCCTACGAACGTCTCACGTCCACTTCCCCGCCTCGACCTCCCAGCGCGTGGAGTTGACGGACGCTCCGGAAGCGGTATCGTTGACCTCTGCCGGGCAGATAGCTCAATTGGTAGAGCACGGCACTGAAAATGCCGGGGTTGCCAGTTCAAGTCTGGCTCTGCCCATTTCCACTGAATCACACGCGGTTATTCCCTCGGGCCTGCAAAGGCCCGAGGGCGTTTTTAGCCTACGCTACCGTCCAACCGAGGAACGCTGCATGGATCCAATCACGCCCAGAACCATCCTTCCCGATGCCAGGGTTTCCCCTCGGTTTGCAGGCATTGCCACCTTCGGGCGCTACCCCCGCCTTGAGGATGTCCCGCCCGAGCGTTCACCCGTGGACTGGGTGATCTATGGGGTGCCGTTTGACTCTGGGGTGACCTACCGACCCGGCGCTCGCTTCGGCCCGCGCGCAATTCGCGACGCTTCCCAGTATGTAAAACGCTTTCATGTCGAGCATGGCATCGACCTCTGCTCCATCCTCAGCCTCGCCGACGGCGGGGATTCGCCGGTCAATCCCTTCGATTGTGAGGCCAACGCCGGGGTTGTGCACGAGTTCGCCGCCAAACTCGGCAAAGCGCCTCAGACACGCCTGCTCGCGCTCGGCGGCGATCATTCCATCGCGTTTTCCAACATTCGGGCGACCTGGGAGCGACAAGGAAAACCCCAAGGTGGGTTACCCATGATCCACTTTGACAGCCACGTCGACACGGTAGACATGACCCTCGGCGAGCGCTGGTCGCATGCCTCGCCGTTCCGACGGGCCGTCGAGGCCGGCCTGCTCGACCCCAAGCGAATGCTGAGCATCGGCATCAAAGGCCCGCTGAACACTGCGGACGATCTGGCCTACGCCCGAGACAACGGCGTAACCCTCGTGACATATGAGCAGTTGCAGCGGGAAGGGACCGCGACGATCGACCGTTTTCTCGAAACGCTGGGGGAAACACCAGTCTACCTGACGTTTGACATTGACGTGATCGACCCGGCGTATGCCCCAGGAACAGGCACCCCCTGTCCTGGGGGGCTGACCAGCGGCGAAGCGTTCGCCTTGCTCCGAAGAATGCGGGGTATCAACGTCGTCGGGGCCGATGTGGTTGAGGTGCTGCCTGATCGTGACGTTGCCCAGAATACCGCGCTCCTGGCAGGGCACATCGCGTTCGAGATCCTCGCGCTTGATGCCGTGCGACGTGTCAAGAATATCTGACACCCGTGTCAACTTGTCTTGACATCTTCGAGAGGACTCGCGACATCGTCGTTTCGGGGGTCAAGGCTCAGGACAAACCCGTATTCGCGTGAAGCGTTCGAGTCTTCGATCACTCGCTCTCCAATTGGGGTAAACCCGAGTGACCGATAGAGCGCGTGTGCCGCCAGAAAACGCGTGTCAGACCAGAGTTCCATGATCGAGCACCCTTTGTCACGCGCGGTCTCGATGACCAGCTTGGTCAGGCGAGCACCCCAGCCGCGTCGCCGCCAATCGGGATGCACGTACATCGACTTGAGTTCGCCGCGCATCGGCTGAAGTTCATGGTGCACTGCGAGGGCCGCCGTTGCGCGAACCTGACCTTCGGCATCGCGGACGACCCAGAACTCACCCCCGGAATCACGGAAGTAGGCCCCGGGATCGCGCAGATGCTGCTCACATGCATCGTCGAGGTTGAGCGACAGTCCGTACTCGGTGTAACACTGCCCGATGAGCGCAACGACCCCCGACCAGTCGGCGGGAATATAAGGCACGGGGTGGCTCTTCGGATGGGTCATTGCTGGCACTCGCGGCGGGCATCCTATCCCCGGGATGGTCAAGAGCGGCAGATATCGAGCAAGCGGCTATCTTGGTGTTGTCGGCCCGCGCACAGCGCGGCAGCCGGATCAGGCGTGGCCGCATGGAGGCGGCATGATGTCGAGAGGGATGTGGTGGCCGATGGTGCACTCGGCGGGCGAGATCGTTGCGTAGTCCGTTGCAAAGCATCCTGACGTCGAAGTACACGCTGCCGGGGGTGATCGTCTGCGCGGCGGTTGTCGCTTTTTTGCCCACGAGCGTAACGGGCAAACTGACGGCCCCCGGCGAACTGGTCCGGCGCATCAGCGGTCCGATCAGTCATCCGGTGAGCCTGTTTGCGCGGTGGATTGACCCTGCGCCCGAAGCGCCCCAGCCGGAAGAGCTCTTGCGGCTCAAGGATGAATTGGACTCATTTCGGACGCTGTACTTTCAGGAACTCGCCCGGAGCGCGGACCTGCATAAGCGGCTGCTGGAGTTGCAGGAAGGCCTTGACCTGATGCCCTCGCTCCCGGTGCGGGTGCGAGCAGCGCCCGTGATCGGCTACTCGCGGCACGCATCGGGCGGCGTCATGCAGGTGCGGGCCGGGATGTCGCACGGGGTTGATCTTTCGACGGTGGCAACAATCCGCGGAGCGCAGCTTGTCGGTCGCGTCGTCGAGGCCGGGCGTTCAACCTCGCTTGTGCGTCCGATCATCGATCCTGCCTCTCCGCCGATGCTGGCTCGCGTGATGGTGACGCAGACCGGCGAAGGCCCCGCCTGCACGCTGACGCCGGCCGGGGATGGAACACTCGTCGGCCCGCTGGAAGACCTTTCGCATCGACCCGATTCAGCACTTCTTGAGCCAGCGATCGGGCAGGAGGTTCGGCTTGATGACCCTGCGTGGCCCGCCGCGGCGCGGATGCTCCGGCTCGGGGTGGTCGAGGCGATTCGCCCGGCGGCAGATGCGCCGATGCGCCGGGTGGTGGTGGTGCGTCCGGCACACGACCTGCTGCGATTGAGCGAGGTCGTGCTGCGAATTCCCCAATCCAGGGGGGATTCGCCATGAATGCGATTGCATTCCTCGTGGTGGCGTGGGTGCTGCTCGGGCTGCAACTCGGGTTGTCGGAGACGCTTCGGCTCGGGATCTCCGGCCCTGCTCCGGACCTGCTGCTTGTGCTGGCGGCTTTTGCAGCGCTTCAGGCCCCCGTGCGGACAGCACTTTGGACAGCATTTCTGCTCGGGCTGGTGACGGATCTGACGTGGACAGTGGCGCGACCGGGCGGCAGCGCAGTTCCGGTGTTCGGTCCGCACGCCTTGGGATATGTGCTCGGCGCGCAAGCGATTGTGTCGATCAGGGGAAACCTTATTCGGCGCAACCCGCTGACATTGGGAGCGGTGACTCTGATCGCGGGCGTAATCGCGGGGGTGCTGGTGGTGGCGATGATGACCCTTCGCACGACCTATGACCCGATCGTGTGGCGAGCCGGAAGCGAACTGGCGACGCGAATGGGCGCAGCGGTGTATTCGGGCGTCGCCGGAGTGATCACGGCATTTGCGCTGCTTCCGCTGACACCGATCCTCGGGCTGGGAACGACGACGGGGCGCGTCGGACGATGGACTGTTCGGTGATATGCATGGTGCCTGAGCGCGGCGAAGTCCCGGCTCAGGCTTTAGACCAGTGGCGCGGCCCCGGCGGCATCATCGTGACACCATGCCCGATCGCGTGGCCATTCCATGCTCGGCGTCACGATTTCGCGGAAGGTACAGCCGAGGGGTGGTGGGCCGTCGCGGCGATCACCATGCCCGTGAGCACCTCGAAGCGATTGAAGCAGCGGTCTGCCTGGGCACGAAACGCGGTATACGGGAACAGGGTGATGAGGGCGACGGTAAGCCCGAAGGCGGTCGTGATGAGCGCCTGGGCGATGCCGCCCGCGACGGCGCCCGGATCGCGCATTTCAGCACCGGCGAGCACTTGAAAACTGACGATGATCCCGATGACCGTTCCAAGGATGCCGAGCATCGGTGCGGCAGTGATGATTGCGGAGAGGGTCACGCTGAACCGCTCGACGATCGGGCGAAGGGATTCGACCCTTTCTCGCGCAACACCCTCAATGACCGCGGGGTCGGCCGATCGGCGTCCGGCGGTGAGCAAAGGCTCAAGAAAGGCCGCGTGCGGACCTTTACGCCGATTCAGGAGATCGGCGGCCTTATTCCAATCTGCCCGGGCGAGGGCTTCCGCGATCGATTCGAACCATTGCGGAGAGGCCTGGCGGCGCAACGCGAGCCAGAACGCCGCACGTTCGAAGCAGAGCGCCACAGCGAGCACACTCATCGCGAGCAAGGGCCACATGACCGGCCCACCAGCGAGAAAAATGTCGACAAGTCGCCCCATGGGGAAGGGAGGATAGACCTCCGGCCAAAACCGGGAGAACGACGTGCCTCTCCCCCTGTGCGGCCCAGCAGGGCCGACCGGTGGGGTCAACGCCAGCGTGAGGTGTTGATCTCTCGACCGTTGACGTCGATGCCGCGAAGGCCGCCGCGAGTCCAGCGGTAATACCCGATCACGGGGTCTGTCGGACGACCGGAGAGGGTGGGCGGCTCAAACCCGAGGATGTTGGGCGCGTAACTGTAATTGGTCCACCCAGCGGATTGGGGAGAATCCGGCAGGAAGCCGCGGTTGGTCTCGGAACTGCGATGCATCGAGACCGAGCCATCAAAGAAGAGGAGCGAACTGACCGCCTGGGCATAGCCGTAGAACATGGGCTTGCGACCGCTGTGACGATCGAAATAGTCAAAGTACAAGACCTTCTGGCTGGGGAAGATCACATCAGCCATGCGGCGATCGCCGAGGCGACCGGAGCCGACCCACATCAGGTTGTGGTCATACTCGACCTGGGTATAGGTCGTGACGCTTCCTTTGCGTGCATCAGGCGACCACGCGGCCGGAACGATCTGGTATGAGGAGCTGTAGGGCCAGATGTCCTGATAGGGTCGCGTGGATGGCGGGCGTGGCGAAAAGTCGACCGGATCGCGCTGCCATTCGAGCAAGACGTCATCTTCAGGGCAGGCCATGCCGGTTTCGGGCAGGCGTTGGGCCAGGAAATCGTTGAGCACAAGGTGCGAGTAGTGGCGTGTGGGGATGCGGTCGGTCATGCGCGGAAGGTCGGTCCTTCCGGCGCGCTCGCGCAGGATGTAGATGCACTGATCCATCATCGCGCGAGAGTCGGTCGGGGCGTTGTTGAGATCGGGGTAGCGACTCTGGTACGACATGTTCCGCCGCCAGCTGTAGGCGGGGATCTTGTCGCTGAACTCGACGTTATAGGAGCCGGCTGCCCGGCCGAGGGTGGCCAGGTTGTTGAAGCACGTTGCGCGTTTGGCCCCCTTGCGGGCCTTGGCCAGCGAGGGAAGCATGATCCCCATCAAAATCGCCACGATGGCGATGACAACGAGCAACTCGATGAGGGTGAAGGCACGGCGTCGGGCGGAAGGAGCCATGTCACACTCCATGATGTCAGAACCAGAGAAACCCCCAAGACAGGTCGCACTCTAACCGATCCCTTCTTGTGCTACAAGTTGGTGTGTCGAGAATGCGGATCCGCCGCGACTTTGAGAGAGCCGGGCATCTAGAATCGCCGCTGTCGCAGCGCGGGATCGGCCCCGGCATACGGCATTGTACCCCCGTACTTTCCCCCACCACCGAACTGGGATGACCATGACGACGACGCTGCCTGATATCGAACTTCCGGCCCCTGACTTCGGGTATGCCCCAAGCCGCGAGGGTGACCGGGTCATCCAGTTCCGCGAAGCCCTGCGGGAAGCGATGAGCGAAGAGATGCGCCGCGACCAGCGGGTGTTTCTGATCGGCGAAGAAGTGGCGCAGTACAGCGGGGCGTACAAAATCTCGCAGGGGATGCTGGAAGAGTTCGGCGCGAAGCGGATTATCGACAGCCCGATTTCCGAGAACGGGTTCGCAGGGCTGGGGATTGCCGCGGCGATGTATGGGCTGCGCCCGATCGTGGAATTCATGAGTTGGTCTTTCAGTCTTGTCGCGGCGGACCAGATTCTGAACAACGCCCCGAAGATGCTGTATATGTCGGGCGGGCAATGGGGCTGCCCGATCGTCTTCCGGGGGAATGACGGCGCGGGAGGGCAGCTCGGTTCGACGCACAGCTGGTGCGTCGAGGGGCTGTACAGCAACGTGCCGGGTGTGAAAATCGCGATCCCGAGCAACCCATACGACGCGAAGGGGCTTCTGAAAACCGCGATTCGTGATCCCGACCCCGTGTTCTTTCTTGAGAGCGAGCGCATGCTCGGCGACAAGGCGCACGTGCCGGCGGAGGAATATTACGTGCCTTTCGGGCGGGCACGCATTGCGCGCGAGGGCGACGACTGCACGGTGGTGAGTTTCGGCAGGCCGGTGCACTTCTGCATGGATGCGGCCGAGGAACTTGCGAAGGAAGGGATCAGCATCGAGGTGCTGGACATGCGGACGATTCGTCCGCTCGATATAGACAGCATCGTGCGGAGCCTGAAGAAAACCGGGCGGATTGTGGTGGTGGATCAGTGCTGGCCGTTTGCCAGCGTGGCGAGCGAAGTGTGCACGCAGGTATGCGAGCGGGCGTTTGATTATCTCGACCATCAACCGCTGCGGGTCAACACCGAAGACGTGCCGACGCCGTATGCCAAGAACCTGGAAGCGGCGTATCTGCCCCATAAGGGGAAGATCGTGGAGGCGGTGAAGGCGGCCCTCGGGCGGCTGTGATGCGGCCCGATCGCCGCGGCGGAACTCGTGAGTTGACTTTCTCAGCCGGACAGAATGCCCCCCCGAAACACGACTCGGAGCAGGTTGGATCGGCAAAAATGCATCATGCACCCCATGCTTCTCGTGCCTTGATCGCTGCCGGCCTGGTCGACTGCGCACTGGAGATCTGAGTATGCCCATCAAAGTGACCATGCCTCGCCTCTCGGACACCATGGAACGGGGCACTGTCGTCAAGTGGAACGTCAAGCCCGGCGACAAAGTCAGCCAGGGCGAAGTGCTGGCGGACATCGAAACCGACAAGGCGACGATGGAACTTCAGAGTTTTGACAACGGCACCGTGGCACAACTGGCCGTGAAAGAGGGAGAGAGCGTCGGCGTCGGGGCGGTGATTCTCGTGCTCGCGGGCGAGGGGGAAGACCCCGCGGCCGCGGGGAATGACACCGAAACGTCGGCTCCGGAACAAGCCCCCGCAAGCGCCATGTCGGAAGGGGCGGCAGCATCGCATCGCGCGGGCAGCCCTGCCCCCACTGCCGTGCGCGAGCGGCCGGCCGAGGCCGCAAGCGGGCACGCCGAGAACGGACACCGGGTGTTTGCTTCGCCGCTGGCGAAGAAGATCGCGGCGGACGAAGGGGTAGACCTGGCAGGAATTCGGGGAAGCGGGCCGGGGGGACGGATTGTCAGGAAGGATGTCGAGGCCGCGATTGCCTCGGGCGGCGCAGCGGCCCCGGCGGAGAAAGCGGCCAGCGCGCTTCCGGCGGTGGGTGCGGCGCTTGCAGGGCGCACGGTGGCGCTGTCGAGCATGCGCGGGGTGATCGCGAAGCGGCTTGTCGAGAGCAAGACGACCATTCCGCATTATCAGGTGACGGTGGAAGTGGATATGGATGCTCTGGTTCTGCTGCGCGGGCAGTTGAACGAGCAACTGGCCCCCCAGGGGGTGAAACTGAGCATCAACGACTTCCTGGTGCGTGCCTGCGCGCTGGCGATGCACCAGCACCCGTACGTCAACAGCCGGTGGATCAGCAAAGGCAGCGAAGCGGCGATCGAGCTGCTCGATCGGGTGAATATCGGCATCGCGGTGGCGTTGCCGATGGAGAAAGGCGGCGGGCTGGTGGTGGGCACCGTGCGCGATGCGGACCGCATCGGTCTGCGGGCGATCAGCACTGAGAGCAAGCGGCTGTCAGACAAGGCCCGAGGGAAGGGGCTATCCATCGAGGAGATGAGCGACAGCACTTTCACGATCTCGAACCTCGGGATGTTCGGGGTGAGCCACTTCACGGCGATCATCAACCCGCCGAATACGGCGATTCTCGCGGTGGGTGCTGCGCTCGAGCGGCCGGTGTCGAGAAAGGGCCAGATCACCTCGGGCCATGTGATGAGCATGACGATGAGCAGCGATCATCGCGTGATCGACGGCGCCATGGCCGCGCAGTATCTGGCGACCGTGAAAGATTATCTTGAGAAACCGGCGACGCTGCTGGTATAGCGCGGCCGATGCCCTGCATGACGGCCTCGCTCAGTTGACGATCCGCCCGCTTTGGGGCGAGACGGTGGTGAACTGAGCGCGGCACGGCTGCTGTGCGAACTGGCGGGTTCGCACCCGGAAGCCCTGACGCCAGAGGTGGCGGAACATGTACGAAAGCGGGTGGGGCGGTAGTCAGGCACGCGGATTCGGTGCCCAAATCGGGATCAAGTCCGATGAGAACTTGGCCGCATCGAAGCCTTCGGACTCGAAGTTCCCCGCATTCGATCCAACGTCAATCGCCAACGCCGTGCCGTCAGTGAAGTGGAAGATGATCGCTTCGCGGCAATGGCATCCTTCGCCCGGCTGAATCTCCCCGGCTTCAATCTTTGCGATGGTCTTCCCGACTGCTTTCTCAAACTCGCCATGCTTGAAGTCAGGGCGCAACGGGCCGTTGAATCGTGGAAACCACTTCATCACTTCATCCCTTCGGAGACATTGTTCGGCGGTCAGCTTCAACACAGTTTCCAGCCAACGGCGGAGTTCACGAATCGCTAGGTGAACAGCCGTTGCGTGTGCGTGGAAGTCCCGGAATGCCGCGCACGAATGAGCGGGATTGCTGGGAACGCCGTGCAACTTGTTTCGGTCTTTGGAACACGCACGCAAGGGTTCGTAGACGGTCGCGAGCAGAGTCGAGGGGAGCAGTGCCTTCAGCGTGTTCATGGTCCCGTGTTTCTCGCCCGTTTGCAGTGTCCGCAGTGGTGTATTCAACTTGACTGCCAGTGCCTTCAGCGCATCAAGCGAAAGTCCATCGACAACCAACCGGAACAGTTCGAGTTGAGCGAGCGTGAATGCTTCCGAGTTCTCCGCAACTGGATACCGCAATGCTGGGTTGTGAACGTCGCCAAAGAGCGACTCCCCAAGATCGAACCGAGTCATCGACTCGATCAGCGTCAGTTCGCGTTCAAGATTGCGGATTGGTCCGTCGTCAGACGCCCAACTTCCGTGAAGGTACCGCTGACTCCAGCGTGTGAATGCGGGATCGTTCGGTGCGAACGCCGGGGATTCGATCAAGTCGGCTGCCCAAGCGGAGCGTTCGGCTTCAGGGAGTGAGTTGAGGTCGGGTCTGAACGCCGCAACGCACACGCGCCCGTCAGCAAGTTCCCGGAAGCCGAACCGCACGCGGAAGTAGGGAGAGCGAGCATCGCCAGCATCGTTGTAGGTGACGTTTGCTTCAACTTCACCGCCCATGTCGTCTTCTTTGACGTTGAACAGGTCGGGGCGCGAACGATAGCGACAGAGAACGATCCGGTCGAAGTGGACCAAGAAGCGGTCATCCGGAGTAGTGGGCGATGCGGGCATTCTGTGCGGGATCATATGTTGCTGCTACGGCTTTGCACAGCGCGGGCACAGTTGACCCGCCCGCCATCGGACAAGTCCGCAACCCGAGCACAGAGGCAGCAGGGCGTAGGTGCCATCCGCAATCTTCCGCGCTACGTCCGCGTCACTCTCAAAGAAGTAGTGCGGGCCGTCACCGGACTTGCCTTCAAGGTCGCAGAGGGTGGCATGATGCGCCGCGTACTGTCCAGTGGGTGTGATGCCCGACCCTTGAATCTGTCCAAGGGGCAGCTTGGACACGGCGTTGATGCTGTTGTGCTTCGTGTTCAGGTAGACTTCGCAGCCGGAGATTGCTCCGCCCGAGACAGCGACGCCGCTGCCCATGTAGTCGGCCACGGCTTGCGCATCGAACCCGTGGACGTGGTAACTGAGCCACGACGCGCCCCCGGCGGAGTGGCCGGGTTGAATCGGACGCTGCCATTCTTCCCCGATTCTTCCCCGACCCGTTTTCGGGCCGTTTTCCGTCGATCCCCAAAAACGCGAAAACCCCTGTATTTTCAGGGGTTTTCTACGAAGTGGAGCGGAGGAGAGTCGAACTCCCGACCTCATCATTGCGAACGATGCGCTCTACCAACTGAGCTACCGCCCCGAATCAGGCACCAGTATAGACCCCCCTCTCCGCAAGTCTCATCCCCAGGCTCAACCGGCTCGCAGCGCCCCCGGTAGCCCGTTATACGAACATATACCTATTCTGCCCTCGCCCCCCACGCGCACAAACTGCGCTTTTTGGGGGGTCTGCCCTGCCGCGTACGTAGGCCCCCCGTTTCGGGGTTCGGCCTCAACTCCTGCTTCAGTGGCATGCTCGCGGCGACCATTTCTCGTCCAGACCGATTACCCGCGTGCCGCCGGCCCTGATCAGATCTGGCCATTTCTGAGCAACCCGCCGACTCGGGTGATTTCCCCCTTCCGGATCGCCGATCCTTCTTTCTGAGCAGGAGTGACGCCATGACACCTCCCCCTTCATCCGGTGGTTCATCCGAAAAACCCATTACCTCAACCTACCACGACGACCCGGAAATGGGTGAGATTATCCGAGACTTCGTCGCCGAGCTTCCCCAGCGCATCCACGCCATGCGTTCCGCCTTTTCCGAGCAACGACTCCTTGATCTGCTCCACCTCGCGCACCAGCTCAAAGGGGCGGGCGGAGGATACGGCTTTGACCAGATCAGCGCCGCGGCCGCACGCCTCGAACTCGCGCTCAAATCCCTCCAGACCGACCGCGCCGCCGACGCCGCCGAACGGGCCAAGGTTGCCATTGACGAGGTGACCTCCCTCTGCCGACGCGCAACCGCCTGATGCTCCCGGATCGTCCTTTCGTTCGCCGATTCGCCCGTATCGAGCCTTCCATGAGCAGCGAACCCACACAGCTTCAATCCTCGCACGCGGTCATCCTTGTCATCGATGACTCGCCCGACGTGCACCGCTTGCTCGGTGCTCGGCTGAAGTCCGAGCCGATCGACCTGATCTGCGCGGCCGACGGCGCCATGGGCCTGCGCATGGCCCGCGAACTTCGCCCGACCGTCATCCTGCTCGATATCGACATGCCCGGCATGGATGGCTTTGAAGTTCTCCGGCAGCTTAAAGACGACACCCCCACCCACGATATCCCCGTCATCATGCTCACTGGCATGCAAAGCCCGCAGGATAAAGTCACCGCCTTCGACCTCGGCGCTGTCGATTACATCTGTAAACCCTTCGATCTCACCGAACTCCGCGCCCGAGTGCGCTCCGCGGTTCGCTCAAGCCGGCTCGTGCAGATGTTGGCGCAGCGCGCCCAGATCGACGGCCTCACCGGACTTTATAACCGCGCCCACTTCGACGCCCGACTCAAAGATGAACTCTCCGGTTGTCAGCGGCACGCCCGCAGTCTGTCGCTCGCCGTCTTCGATTGCGATTTCTTCAAGCAGATCAACGACACCTACGGCCACCCCGCCGGAGATGAAGTCCTCATCGGCATTGCCGAAACGCTCCAGAGAGAATGCCGGGCATCCGACATTCCCTGCCGATACGGCGGCGAAGAATTCTGCCTCATCATGCCCGACACCCCGCCAGACGATGCCTTCCGCGTCTGCGAGCGCATCCGTCAGAATCTCGGCGCAATGGTCTGGCCCCGCCACCCCGAGCGCTCGATCACGGTTTCGGTCGGCCTCGTGGGCGCACGCAAGCCTTCGCACGAACTGACCGCCGCCGAATGGCTCGAAACCGCGGACAAGAATCTCTACACCGCCAAGCAAACGGGCCGCAACCGCACCATCATCACCGATCTGATGAGCGGTTCCACCCTCGCCAAGGCAGGCTGATTCACTTCAACTCCTTGATGTACAGATTCGCAAACTGAATCGGATCTCCGTGCATCTGCAGCGCAATCGGCCCCTCCGCCGCAACGCCCGGCAAGTGCGCCCGCTCGATCACCACCTTGCCGTTCAGCACAACCGTCAGATATTCCCCCTGCATCGTGATCTCAAAACGATTCCACTGCCCGATCGGCGCATCGGCGACTTCTCGCGGCGTCACCCCCGCGCGAACCTCCGGCGGCATGTTCGGGTCCGTTCGATAGCCGTAGACCTCTCCAGACCCTATCGGCCAGCACCAGATGTTGACCTGGCTCTTGCTGCTGCCGCGAAGATAAATCCCGCTGTCCCCCGCATCGGGCACCATCACCATCACGTCGTGCCCCTCGACATCGCGCTGTATCGATCCATCAGGCAGAATCACCGGCCGCGCCCGCTCTACGGCGGGGCCTGTCCACCGCCAGTCGGCGATCAGCACGAAATCGCCGTACGACTGCTCGGTCCAGAGATCCGCCCCCTTGCCGTCGAACGAGATCGTCCAATCTGTTGCGCGCCAATGCCCCTCGTGCTCTGGGCCGTGCGCCCACCCCGAGAAATCCAGCCCGTTGTACAGCGGCGTAAACCCCTCCGCCGCGGTCGCGATCATCTCCGGACGCAGCGGCTCGCGCGCGGGCGGCAACTCCTTGATCCGAATCTTCCTGAAATGAATCTCGGTCCCTTCACTCTCAAGGCAGATATATCCCTTCCGCGGCAGCGCATCGTGCCCCCGCGTCACGACCTTGCCGTTCACCGCCAGGCTGATCGATCCATCCAGGCATGTCACGCGATAGTGGTTCCACTCGCCCGCAGGCTTCATGCGCTTTTCTGTCGGGAAGGCCCGCGAACCGGCCCCCCGCGGGTTCTCAGGCGTCAGCCTCGCCCCGTGAATCGGGAAAATGTCACCGTCACTGGTATACCAATCGCCCTCGGCCCCCACCATCACCTGCACTTCGATCGACCGCGTAAAGGGCTGGCCGCGCACCGGCAGCGCATCGCTCCACACAAACAACCCGGCGTTGCCGGGGCTTTCAAGGTGCTTCCATTCAAACTCGAGAATGAAATTTTCGTATTGCCTATCCGTGCGCAGCAAGCCGATCGGCTTGCCCGAACACACGATCATCCCATCGCGAACCTGCCATGTCGCCTCGCCCGTATTCACCGGCTTCCACCCCGCAAGGTCGCGCCCGTTGAAGAGATCGACAAACCCCGGCTCGGTTGCGCGATATCGCGCAACCTCGTCCGCCTCATCCGGGAATCGGGCATCCTCCCACGCATCGGTACGAAACGGCGCTGCCGGCAGGCCGATGCCGTTGGCCAGTGTCGGTTGCATCGCCGCCCCCCAGCCGTATCGAACCGCGACCGGCCTTGCCACGCTCGAGTGATGGACCAAGACGCTCGTTCCGTCGATTTCCGCGCGTGCGACGTGAAACACGCGGTCTTCGCCCGCGATCCAGAACCCGGTCAGTGCCGGGCTTCTTGCATCACCCTCCACCCGGCGCCCACCTTGCAATGCTCCGCGCGCAGCGCCCGTCTCGACCGCCGCCCCTCCAGGGGCCTTGGCGGCCAGACCCTCGTGGGCGTGCGCAAAGCGAATCCTCGCCCGTGATCCCTGCACCGACATGTCCTGGAACATCGGCCCGCTGAAGACCACATCCGCCATCCCGTACGTCTTCGCGAGCGCCAGAAGCGCAAGCCGCTGCCCGACCGACTGCTTGTCCGCGGGATGGATGTCATCAGGATCGCCGATGTCCATCGTCACGACCATGCCGGTGCCCGGCACCCGAAGGGCCATCGCCTGGGCTTCACGCAAGAGCGCTGTCTGCCCGGTGTCGCCCCGATAGGTGTACGGCGCGATCTGCACAAAGTAGAATGGCAGATGCACACGAAATGCGCTCCGCCACGATCCGATCAATGCCGGAAACAGCGTCCGGTATTGCTCAGCACGACCGACGTTCGACTCACCCTGATACCAGATCACCCCGGCAAATCGCATCGGCGTCAACGGAGCGATCATGCCCTGATATAACGCGCTGGCCCACTGCGGCCCGAATCCGCGCGCAGTCGGACGAGGCGGCAGCGCCGCCGCACGCGTCCCGGCCTTGAACTTCCACGCCCCCGCCAGCGATACCCGCCGCCCCCCCGGACCGGTCAGCGCCATCTGATCCGGGGCGCCGTTAATGCCCCCAGCGCCCCCCGTATCCAGCACGTTTACCGCAATCACGTTCCGGCCGGCTCGCACGACCGAAGGCGGAATCACGTAACGCCGGGCAACATTCCAGCGATTCGGCTCGGTGGTGCCCCCGACATGCCGGCCGTTGATCCACACCGTATCTTCGTCGTCGATCGGCCCGAGCGTCAGCACTAGTTCCTCGCCCGCAAACTCTGCCGGTACCTCAAACTCGCGCCGAAAGGCCACCATCCCGTCAAACCACGCCAAGTCACCCGCGAACGTCGCCGGCAACTCCATCTCTCCCCACGAGCTGTCATCAAACTCCGGCTTGATCCACGCCGCCGACCCAAGCACCGATGTCGCCCACCATTCGGCCAGAGCCTCGGCGTGCAACAACGCCAGAGCCTGCGGGTCTGCCCGCAATGCCGCCATGGCATCCAGCGTTCGCTCGAACCCCCCGTGTGCTCGAAGCGCTTCCTCAGGCATCCACGCCTCCGCCGGCGTGCCGCCCCAGTCAGCGCTCACCAACCCCACCGGTCGCTGCAATCGCTCGCGAAGATCACGCCCGAAGTAATACCCCACCGCGGAGAACCGCCCCGCCGTCTCGGGCGTGCACACCACCCACGAACCCTGGACATCAGACTCCGGCTCAAGCGAAAACCGGTTCGGCACCGTAATAAATCGTAACCCCGGATCAGTAGCCTTCGCTGCTTCCTCGCGACCATCACGCGACTGAAGTACCGACCATTCCATGTTGCTCTGCCCTGAGCACAACCATACCTCACCGATCAGCACGTCTCGCAGCCTGATTGAGTTCTTCCCTTCAATCGTGATCTCAAACGGCCCCGATGCCGCCGGGGTACGCACCGTCGCCCGCCAGCGCCCATCAGGCCCGGCCGCCAGCCGCACCGGCGCCGCCTGAGGCCAGGTCGGCGTGATCGTGATCCCCTCACCCGGATCCGCCCATCCCCACAGCACCGCTTCCGTCGATTGCTGCAGCACCATGTGATCGCCGATGATCGCCGGAAGGCGAATATCCGCGCGAACGGCAAAGACCAGGGCGGCGACGACGCAGGCGGCGAGTCTGTTCAGCATCACGATCTCCGTGTGATCGCCCGATCATACCGCACGGATGCCCAAGACCCCCTGCCGACTACACTCCCCTCGCATGCTCGTGCTCATCGACCCCCGTTCTGCTCCCGAAGCCTTTCTTCACGGCCGACACCTTCGCCGCTCTCTTGATGCGGCCATCTACCTCGAAGGCGATGCCGTCTTCCCTCTCAGCCTGAGCCACGAATCCGCCTGCCGCGTACTCGAAGCCCTCGCCGAACGCTACCACGCGGCCGATGTGCATTCGATCGTTGTGCTCCTTACCCCCGAAATGGCTCCGCGTGCTTCCGAAGTCGCCTTCTGGCTTCTCCGTCGATCTACCGACCGCGCTTACATCCTGCGCGCAAGCGACGGCCCGGCCCAGCCTGAAGAATGGGGGTTGTGGGCTGCCGAGCGCGTCCGCCGCGACGACGAAAAAATCCGACTCAAGACCTGGAAGCCCGATGTTCCCCGCATCCAGACTCAGCACCTGCTGCTCACGGCGCCGACACCTGAGCAGACCGAAGGCTATTACCACGATATTGTCGGCACAACGATGTTTGATACGCTCTGCTGGAACGGCCCGGCCTCGGTCGAAGAACTCTGGGAATATGACCAGATGGCCCTTCGCCGCTTCGCCTCCGGGCAGGCCGCTCCCGCACACTTCGCCATCATTGACCGCAAAACCCAGAAACGCATCGGCGGCTGTTCGTGGCGCCCTTCCCCGATGGGGCCTCACCGCGGCGATATCGGCTACACCATCTCCCCCGCGTGGCAAGGCAAAGGACTCGGCAAGCAGGCCGTGGGCGCCCTTGTCGATTGGGTGTTCTCCATCAGACGCCCTTTCCGAATCGAGGCCGATGTCTTCGTCGGCAACGACCGTTCCAGACGCCTCCTGACCTCCCTGGGCTTCACCCTCGAAGGCACCTGCCGCTGCCGTGAATCCAAGGCCGGCCGCCCCGTGGACGAATGGCTCTTCGCCCTCAGGCGTGAGGAATGGGAATCCCGCCGAAGCGATGCCCCCGCCTCCTACCCTTCAGCATGAGATCAGAACGCGCCTACCTCCTCGGCACCGATGCCCAGGAACTCGAACGACTCGGCGTTCAGCACCGGCTCTGGGCCGAAAGCGCGCACCGCCTCTGGGAAGCCGCCCGCGTCGGCCCCGGCGCTCGCGTTCTAGACGTCGGCTGTGGCCCAGGCTTTGCCTCGCTTGACCTCGCGCAACTCGTGGGGCCGACCGGCGCCCTCGTCGGTGTCGACGAAAGCGCCATGTACATCGACCATCTCACCCGCGTCGCCGCCGAACGCGGCATAGACCACCTGCGATGCGTGCTTGCGGATGTTCACAATCTCACCGACGCCCTTCACGGCTTTCCGCCCTTCGATGTCGCCTACATGCGCTGGGTGCTCTGCTTCACACGAAACCCGCGCAGCGTCATCGAAGGTGTTGCCGCACACCTCAAGCCCGGCGGCCGATTCATCATTCAGGACTACTTCAACTACCTCGGCTGCTTCACCATCGCCCCGCGTCGCCCCAGCATGAAACCCATCACTGACGCCATCACGCGCAGTTGGGCCGCCAGCGGCGGCGACCCCGACGTCATGGGCCATGTCCCCGGTTGGCTCCGCGCCTGCGGCCTCGAAGTTCGCCATCTCGCCTCAACCCATCGAGTCGCCCGCTCCAGCGACCAGATGTGGACTTGGCCGACCATTTTCTGGAAGAGTTTTCTCCCTCGCCTCGTCCAGGCCGGCTACCTCAGCGAAGCCGACCGTGCGGCCTTCGACGCCGACTGGAACGCCGCATCAAATGACCCCGACGCGTGGATTTGCCTCCCCCCCGTCTTCGAAACCATCGCGGTCAAACACTGATCCCAATGTGATTTCCGCGCCACACCCGAACCCCCTCATTCAAGGGGGG
The DNA here is from genome assembly GCA_019636695.1 of Phycisphaeraceae bacterium. Classification (GTDB taxonomy): domain Bacteria; phylum Planctomycetota; class Phycisphaerae; order Phycisphaerales; family UBA1924; genus JADLCM01. The sequence goes on along the minus strand of JAHBXD010000001.1, from coordinate 618,589 downwards.
CGCGGCACCATGGGGTTTTTAACGTACTATCCCAGAATATTTTCAAAAATTACCCTATTATTCTCTTGACAGATACCCAAGGGAAACTATGCTCTCACAGTAAGTTTGATGTTTGTTCTAGAATGTTTTGATAATTCCGTACAAAAAGAAATGCTGAAGAACCCCGAACTCATCCCCAGGACATACGTCAAACCCCGACCACCCGCCGCTGTTGGCCGGGTGATCTTTGTCACCGCGCTTACGCGCACCTGTGGAGGCAACCATGCCGCATCCCGTTGTCCACTTTGAAATCGGCTGCCGCGATTCCGCGAAAACGGTCGAGTTCTACACCAAGCTCTTCGGGTGGAGTTCCGAGGCCTACGGCCCCACCGCCATGCTCAACACCGGAAGCAACCAAGGCATTCAGGGGCACATTTCGTCTCTCGGTCACCCACCCCACAACTACATGACGGTCTATGCCCACGTCGACGACCTCGATGCATCGCTCAAGAAGGCCGAGAGCCTCGGCGGCAAGATCATGATCCCGCCGACAGAAGTTCCCGGCATGGGTCACTTCGCCTGGATCACCGATCCCGAAGGCACTGTTTTCGGCATGTGGAAGCCGATGAACGCCTGAAATCAAACGTGGAACGAGGCCCGGCGCAGGCCCAGGCAGCCTCGTCGGGTCGGTTCCGCGGTTCCTGGGCATATACTGGCGGCATGCCCAAGAAGGTCGTATACGAAGCCGCCATCGAGTATCTCCAGATTCTCGACGAGAACGGGAATCTGGACAAGAACCTCGCCAAAGACACCCTCACAGACGAGGAAGTGCTCTCGCTCTATGAGCAGATGGTCACCTATCGCCATCTTGACGAAGTGGCGTTCAAGCTCCAGCGGTCGGGGCGGATGGGGACATACCCGCAGAACAAGGGGCAGGAAGCGGCGGCGATGGGTACGGCTTTCGCGGCCAAGAAGGGCATCGATTTTCTCGTGCCGTGCTATCGCGAGAACGCTGCCTTGTTCATGCACGGCCTGCCCCCCCACTACATCCTGCTGCACTGGATGGGTGATGAGCGCGGCAACCAGATTCCGGAGGGGGTCCACTGCACGCCGCTGTCGATTCCGATCGGGACGCAGATGCTCCACGCGGCGGGGATCGCTTGGGCGTACAAGATTCGCAAGGAGCCTCGGTGCGCGCTGACGTACTTCGGGGATGGTGCAACAAGTGAGGGCGACTTCCACGAGGCGATGAACTTCGCGAGCGTGCTTCAGGCTCCGTGCATTTTCATCTGCCAGAACAACCAATGGGCCATCAGCGTGCCTCGGGAAGTGCAGATGAATTCGGAGACGGTGGCCCAGAAGGCTCTGGCCTACGGGATGCCGGGCATTCAGGTGGATGGGAACGACCTGTTCGCGGTGTATAAAGCGACGCGTGAAGCGCTTGATCGCGCGCGGGCGGGCGGCGGGCCGAGTTTCATCGAATGCGTGACCTATCGCCTGGCCGACCACACCACCGCCGACGATGCCCGGCGTTACCGCGACCCGAAGGAAGTCGAGGCCTGGGTGGCGAAAGACCCGATCATCCGGCATCGCCGGTACCTGGAAAGCAAGGGTCTCTGGGATGACGCCAAGCAGGCCGCGGCTGAAGCGAAAGCCAAGACCATCGTCAGCGAAATCGTGAAGACCGCCGAGAGCATCGCCAAACCCGCGATTACGGACATCTTTGATTACACGTTCGCGGAACTGCCCACTGATCTGATTCGCCAACGGGACACGATGCGGACGAGCAGCCTGGGGCAGAACCCCGAGCAGGCGGGGCTGACGGGATCGAGCGTCGAGGTCGCATGATGGTCAGGTTTCGGATGCAGCCGTCGGGCTGCATCGCATCCGGATCAACGCTGCTCGAAGAATCCAGTAGGTAGCACGCTCGCAGGCAGACCGAGCGGACGGCAACGAGTCGTGGAACCAGGGCGCGAGCGCCTGCACCAGCCGCTCAACGTCGCCGGCGCTGAGGATCAGGAGAGAAACGGATGCTCCTCAAACTCATCGACGCCAAAGGAATCACGCACTGGGTGAACCCGCTTCACGTAAAGATGCTGCGTGAGAAAAAAGGGGTGACCGAGGTATTCATCACCATGAATCCGAGCTGGCCAAGCCCGACGCTGAAGATCAAGGAGCCGATCGACACCATCGCGGCACTCATCAATGCCTCGATGCCGGACAACCTCGGCTTTATTCCGGATGACGACCTTATCAGCGGCTCGCACGGGACGACGACCGCCGTGTAGCTGAGCAGCCTCAGGTCAGGACCGAGACGACGATTTCACGCAGTCAGATCGCCGGCGAAACACAACACCGACTCCACCTTTGAGAGCACACCATGCCCGAAATGAACCTTGTTCAGGCCATCAACTCGACCCTTGCCCACGAGATGGAACGAGACGAACGTGTCGTCGTGCTCGGGGAAGATGTCGGGCTCAACGGCGGCGTCTTTCGCGTGACCGAGGGGCTTCAGGCCCGTTTCGGGGCCGAGCGCGTCGTCGATACGCCCCTTGCCGAATCGGGGATCATGGGTTCGGCGGTCGGCCTCGCGATGGCGGGGATGCGGCCGGTGCCCGAGATCCAGTTCGAGGGGTTTCTCGGGCCGGCGTATGACCAGTTGGTGAATCACGCCGCGAGATATCGCACCCGCAGCCGCGGGGCGATCACGATTCCGCTGACGGTGCGTGTGCCCGTGGGCGGGGGCATCCATGCTCCGGAACTGCATTCGGATTCGCCTGAGGCGATATATGCGCATCACCCGGGCCTGAAGGTCGTCATGCCGAGCACCCCGTCGGACGCCAAGGGGCTGCTGCTGGCGGCGATTCGCGACCCTGATCCGGTGGTCTTCTTCGAGCCGAAACGCGTATATCGCTCGTTCAAGGAAGATGTCTCAGACGAGGATTACACGATCGAGATCGGGAAGGCCAAGGTCGTTTCCGAGGGTGAGCACGTGACCGTGGTGACGTGGGGCGCTCCGGTATTTCAGTGCCTTGCAGCGATGGATGAACTTCCTGAAGACGTGAGCGTTGAACTGATTGACCTGCGATCGATCTATCCTTGGGATATCGACTGCGTGGTCGAGAGCGTTCGTAAGACGGGACGTTGCGTCGTGGTGCATGAAGCCCCCAAGACCTGCGGCTTCGGCGCGGAAATTTCGAGCACGATCCAGGAGCAGTGCTTCCTGCATCTGCAGGCCCCGGTCCAAAGGGTCGCGGGCTTTGACACGGTGATGCCGTATTACAAGCTGGAACTGGAGTACATGCCCGAAGCGCCGCGGATCGCCGAGGCGATTCGTCAGGTGCTGGCGTACTGATTTGCTTCGTCTCCGGGCCGTCGGCGACATCGCGAGCAGCGTTTGGTTCCGCTCTAGCGGCCATCGCGCGGTTTGCCTGTCAGCGCTCTGGGACAAGTCAGATCAGCACAAGTCACGTCGGCCGTGTCGTCCATACGACGATCACGGGCACAATATAGACCCCACCGAGGAACACGAGAGCGAAGAGCACGCGGTGCACAAGACCGCCCAAGGAGGCTCCCCGCGCTTCGGGACTGCGGACAAGTGCTCGTAGCGGCCAGTAGGTCGAGGCCAGGAGCGCGAAGAGCACACACGTTGCCAGGGGGATCATGCTCCAGAACGCCCAAGGCCACTTACTTGTGCCCGCGGCCAGAGGCGCTGCAAAATATCCCGCGTGCACCACGACGGCGACGGCGGTGATGCCCAGATAGGCCTTGCGCGTGTTGAAGCGCGATGTCGAGCCGGCGAGCAGGCACAATCCTGCGAGCAGACTCACCAGCAGGGCCAGGACGGCCACGCCCCACAAGTAGACCCCCGTCAACCCCGCGAGCGATGCGATCGGCATGGGGTTATTTCCTTGGTCCCGGGTGATATCCGAGGATGTGCACCAGCCGGGCGGTATCCTCCGCGCGTCCGCGGGCATAGTCCTCGGCTTCATAATCGGTATGCGGATCGGGATAGGCCGAGTGCATCCAGAGTATCGCGTGCCGAAAGACGGCTTCGGCCTCTCCGCGGTTGCGATTGTTCAATCCCTCGGCCATGATCGTTTCGAGTCGTTCACGGAAGAGGCGGCCGATGGCGACGATGCCATAGATCGAATCATCGACAGTGCGAACGGCCTCGGCGGCATCGTCGAATCGTTGTTCGATGATGAGCTTCCTGGCTTTCTGTTCGGCAGGTTCACGACGCAGCGCGCGTTCGGCGAGCCAACGGTCGTATGACTTTTTGTCCATTGGAGACTCCGTTCACATGATCTCGGGTCGCGGAGACGCCGCGGGCGTCAGCGGCGCTCGCGGCCCCGCTGGATGCATCAGACGGAATGAGGCGATAGCGGCGGAGAGTTGCTCTCCGAAACTCGGCCAGAGGGCCTCGGGGGTCATGGCCATGATGACAAAGAGCATGTCGCCATCCTGCACGGCGGCCATGTGGAACCGAAGCATCACGCCGTCCTGCTCCTGAGATGCGTCGAACACGATGGCAGGATGCGGCCCGAGCATTCGCTGAGCGCAGTTGAGCAGAGTCAGGCCCTGATCGTGCGCGAGAAACTGGACCCACTCGATCACGCTTCCGTCGTCATACGCCGGTCGGGCCGAAACCGCCAGAAGGGCCAGGGCCACTTGGGCAGATGAGAGCCAGAGCGGCATCATGAATGCGGGCTGTTCGAACTTTGGAGTTTCCTCGGGAATCGGCGGCTCGGCGAAGTCGGCCGGCATTTCGATTTCAAACCCGAGTTGCGGAAGCGAAGGAAACCGTGATGGGATGCTTCGAAGCATGGCGTGCATGGGAGGTGCTCCTGTTGATGTGACGATGCCGTGGCCCCCTTCATGCGCCAACAGCCGCCTGCGCGGCAAGCAAATTCTCTCTTTCAATGCCGACTCGAAGACGATCGGGCAAGCCCGGCCGCGGAGGACTTTCCCGCACCGCAGGCCGGACGGAGATGGTCTGATGATTCCAGAGCGAATCCGCGGGTGACAACAGTGCATGAAGTTCAGGAAAAACACAACGGCAGCGCCGAGGCCCTTTCGAGCCTCGGCGCCGCCTCCGCAAGGTGATGTCCCGGCGGCATATCAGGTTTACGGGCAGCCCGCGACGAAGAGGTCGAGGTAGTAGAAGAAGTCGCTCGCGTCGATCACGCCGTCCGGCACGCCGTAGCCGGGGTTGTTGGGATCGCTGCTGCTGGAGAGGTCGGCGATGGCGACGTTGCCCGAGGCGAAGGCGTCGAGGAAGAAGAAGAAGTCACCGGCATCGACTACGCCATCGGGGATGCCGTACATCGGGTCGGAGGGGTCGCTGCTGCCGGAGAGGTCGGCGGCACAGGTGGTGGGAACAAACTCGTAGGCGCCGATATCGACGATGGGGGCCGTGCCGACGCCGGTGTCGGCGACGTGCGGGGTATCGATGCGACGGGGGTTGCGATCAAGATCGAGGGGGAGGGCCTCGCCGTAGTCGCCGTTGACATTGACATCGGCGAGATCGGTCGGGATGAGGAGGTTGCTGCCGCGGTCGATCGCGGGGGAGTTGGGACGAAGGCGATAGTTGTTGTTCGCGGGATCGACGAAGCGGGGGTCGGCGTCGATGGTGTTCTGCGTGCTGAAGAACGATCCAGCGCTCATGAGGATGCAGCGATCGAAGGCGATGTAGGTGCCGGGGTCGCTCCAGGTCGCCTGGGAGCAGGCGATGGCACACTGGGCGTCAGCGGCGGTATTGCTCCAGATGATGGAGTTCCGCACAGCGATTTCGCCGTCCGCAGCGGCGTAGAGGCCGCCTGCACGCCCGCCGGCATGGTTGTTGACGATGGTGCAGTTGGCGACGAGAAGGTCCGTGCCGTTGACGCCGCCGCCGGTGACGTAGACGCCGCCGCCGTGGCCTGCACTCTGGTTTCCGTAGATGAGCGAACCGCTGATCATCGAGTCTCCGTTGGCGACGACGATGCCGCCGCCGGTTGTTGTCGCCTCGTTGCCGAAGACACGGCAGTTGGAGACGACCATGTAGGGCGGCAGGAAGCCGGTGGTCGATCCGAGGTGGTAAATCGCGCCGCCGGAGGTGGCGTGGTTCCAGCGGAAGATCGAGTTGGCGAGGCGGGGGTAGGCGAGTTCAGCGAAGATCGCACCGCCCTGAGTCGCCCGATTCTGACGGAAATCGCAGTTGCGGAAGAAGACGAAGGATGCCTGGCCGATGAAAGCGCCGCCGCCGCGAGAGTGCATGCCCGAGCCGTTGGCATTGCCCTGGGTGATGACGAAGCCATCAACAACGGTGTTTGAACTTCCGGCGGGGATGGTGATGACGTGATAGCTGTCATCGGCGTAGGAGAAGGGTGCACCGATGCCCCCGGAGAGCACGGTAAATGCCATCGGGCGCTGCTCGAGTGCACTCTCGTTGCCGCTGAAGCCACCGTAGAGCTTGACTCCGGAGGGGATGGTGAAGGTCTTGGTGCGGTCGGTGCCGGTGGTGGGCATATAGGAGCCCGCGGCGACCCAGATTTCATTGATCATGCCCTGGGACTGCTGGGCGAGGGCGAGGGCTTCCTGCAGGTCGGTAAAGGCGTTGTCCCAGTTGTGACCGGTCTTGGCACCGGTGGCCGAAGCCCTGACATAGATGCGGTTGTCATACTTGACCAACTGAACACCATTGATGGCGGCGATCGGCACGTTCACGTCGAAATCGGTGTAGGACAGGACGGTGAGACTGGTCGAATCGTTGGGAATGCGGGCGACGCCGCTGTAGTGCGTCACTCCAGGGGTGAACGTGTTGGCCTGCATCTGGCCGCCGACCGCGCCGAAACCCTGGACGACGTTGCCCGCGGAGACGCTGACCTGGCTCATGTGGTACTGGGTACCCCAGTCGTTGGTGTACCGGCCGCTGTTGCCGGGCATGCAGGCGTAGACCACGACGCGGTACATGCCCGCATCGAGGCCGTTGAACTGAAGGCCGAGGAAGCCGTTCTGGCCCACGACGCGGCCGTAATCGAACATGAGGCTCGAAAACTCCGCCGATGCGCCGGAGATCGAATCGCTGCCGTTGCCCCACGACCCGGTGCGGGTGACGGTGACGCCGGCGTAGTTGCCGTCAAGCCCACGCAGCGAGATGTTTCCCGATGTCGAGGGAGCGATCCAGTCCCAGTGTCCGGGCTGACCGGCGGCGCCGGCGAACGAGTTGCCGGGCTTGCCGTTGCCGGGCGAACTTGTGACGTTGATATCGAGATTGAGGCTCTGACCGAAGGCCAGACCAGCGAGCGACACCAGGGTACCGATCATCACCTTGCAAGACATGATTCCACTCCTTTGCTTCCACGCGTTCGGCGGGAATGCGGCATCGCCGGCTCGGGACGAACACGCCCCGGCTCAATTGCAATGCCATGTTCGTTGTGTTTTCTCAGCCGCGGTGTCGTTCAGACGTTGAACGTCCCGGCCGCACACTCCATGCGACGCTTGCGTGGGGAGGGGCTAATGCTGAGAAGAAAAAAAATGAGGAACGCAGCGGACCCGACCCGGCCTGCCTCGTTATTCCATTAGAGAGGCCTGAGCACGGCCGATTGCGTGGCTGGCGTGTCGATGCCAATGGGGCAAGCAGCATGCCCTCTCACCAGGCGGCAGACCAACCTTTCACTGCGTCGTTTTGCGCATCACCATGGAATGGTGGCGCAAAGCGGGATCGACCCGCCCACGATGACGACATCGAAGCGGCTCAGCGATTTTTTGGTCAGGGGGAGAACGTGCGGAGCAATCGACCACGCGTGGCCACGCCGGAACGCCGACCGAATCAGGGCGCGCTGCGGCGCTGCCCGCGGAGAGGGCGTTCGCTTTCCCACGCCGCTACGGCAGCGCCACGGAGCATGGCAGCGGAGACCGCGCTGACGACATCTTTCCAGGCGGCGGCGACTTCGGGGGTCCAGAGAACACCAGCAAACTCTTCGAGGGTGGCGAGGAGCGCTTCGCCGACGATGGGGTAGTCTTCGTATTTCACCCCATATCCGAGATGTCTGGCACCCATGGACATGAGTGGCTGTTCGAGGGCGTCGATCCGCTCGACGTTTCGGGCGATGAGCGCCAGGGCCGCGCCGAAGTGCCCCTGAAGGCGGGACATATCCGGTGGGAAAATGGCTACGAGGTCGGGCCTAGCGGCGAAAACCCGCCGGTAAAACGCCTCGACCATCTGCGGCGTGCGGTCCGCGAGGGCGGTGTAGGTTTCTCGGACTCTTTTTGCGGTGGAGGGCTTCATGCCATGACTTTGCGGCGCAGGGGATATCCCGGGGCAACCTGAGCCATCGGGCCGATACTTTCCAAAGCGCCAAAAGGGAGGGCAGGGGATGGTGTCTTTGAGAAAATCTTGCTGATTCTTCACCCGGCTAGCCCGTCGCCCTCTCCTTGTCGCATGGACTTTCGGCCGCGGTGTTGCTCGAAAGCACGGAAGCGGCCACAATCTGACGGGTGCGGACCCCTTGAGGGCCAGACCATGGCTGAAATGACTCGGCATGACATCACCCAGCTTCTCTCTCGGATTACGGGGGGGGATCAGCACGCCGCGAACGAGCTGCTTCCGCTGGTGTACGAGGAGCTTCGGAAGCTCGCGCGGGTTCGGATGAATGGGGAATCACCCGACCATACTCTTCAGCCGACCGCGCTGGTGCATGAGGCGTATCTGCGTCTGGTCGGAACGGAGGACCGCAAGAAGTGGGATGGGCGCGGGCACTTTTTTGCTTCGGCGGCGATGGCCATGCGACGGATTCTGGTCGAGCGTGCGCGGTATCACGCGAGGCTGAAGCGCGGGGGCGATCGTCGGCGGATTGATCTTTCGGATGACGTGGCCGCGGTAGACATCGACGCGACCGACCTGCTTTCGCTTGATGAAGCGCTGAACAAGTTGACGACGTATGACCAGCGGAAGGCCGAGATCGTGATGCTCCGGTATTTCGCCGGACTGACAATCGAGGAGACGGCATCGGCGCTCGGGCTTTCGTCGGCGACGATCAAGAACGAGTGGGCATTCGCCCGTGCGTGGCTGCACCGTGAGATGACGCGTGGCGGGCAGGAGCCGCGTGAGGCGGCCGGATGAGCGCTGATGTCCAGCGCCGCGCTGAAGAACTTTTCGTCGAGCTGCTCGGCCTGAGCCAGGAGGAACAGCAGCGGGTTGTGGATGCGCGTTGCGCGGATGACCCTGAACTTCGGTCAGAGATCGAATCGCTGCTGGGGCACCACCATGAGGCCGAGAGTTTTCTTGACCATCGCGAGATCAGCCGCCTGGCCGAACTCGAGGATGTGACGCTCGAACCCGGGCAGGCGATCGGCGAATACATCGTGCACAGCCTGCTCGGCCGGGGCGGCATGGGCGTGGTGTATGTCGCCGAGCAGCAACGACCGAAGCGGATCGTGGCGGTCAAGCTGGTGCGGCGGGTGCTCGCGGGCTATGCGATGCTTCGGCGCTTTGAGCACGAAGCGGAGGTGCTGGGCCGGCTGCGTCATCCCGGCATCGCACAGATCTACGCCGCGGGCGTTGCTGACGGCGGCTTCGGCCCGACGCCGTATATTGCGATGGAGCTTGTGCAAGGGCCTTCGATTCTCGGGTATGCCTCGCTGCATGCGCTGTCGATTCCGCAGAGACTGGAACTGATCATCAAGGTCGCGCACGCGGTGCATCATGCGCACCAGCGAGGCATCATTCACCGCGACCTCAAACCCGCGAACATCCTCGTGGATGAGACCGGCCAACCCAAGGTGCTCGATTTCGGCGTGGCGAGAGCGACCGACGCCGACCTGCAACTGACCACCATTCAGACCAACGTCGGCCAGCTTGTGGGCACGATGGCCTATATGAGCCCCGAGCAGGTGCTCGCGGACCCGCGTGAGGTTGACACCCGCACCGATATCTACGCCCTCGGGGTGGTGCTGTATCAGTTGCTCGCCGATCGGCTGCCGTTGGATGTCGGCAACTTGCCGCTGGCCGAAGCAGCGCGAATCGTGCGCGATCAGCAGCCGCCTCGGCTGAGTTCGATCAATCGGGCCTGCCGCGGCGAGCTGGAGACAATCGTCGCCAAGGCACTCGAGAAGGACAAGTCTCGCCGCTACCAGTCGGCCCAGGCGCTTGCGGATGATCTCGAAGCCTATCTCGAAGGTCGGCCGATCGCAGCGCGTCAGGATTCGACGTGGTATGTCCTGCGTTCAGCGATCAGACGCCATCGCGGTCCGGTTGCCGCGGGATCGTTGATCCTGCTGGCGGTGATCGGGTTCGCGTTTTTCGCCGCGTGGCAGGCAAACGTGCAACGAACCCTGGCGAAGCAGGAACGCGAAGCACGTTTGGAGGCGGATGCCGCCAGACACACCGCAGCGGAGCGTGCGGAAGAACTTCGGCGCAACTTGTACGTGAGTGCGATCGGGTTCGCGCAGGCCGCGATCGCCGCGAATGACATGGACCGCGTTCGTCGCGTGCTGGCTTCTTGTCCGGAGGATTTGCGCGGATGGGAGTGGAAGTATCTCGACACGATCGTGGATACGAGCGATCTGCAGGTACCGATTCCGGGCGAGACGAACGCGCGCGCGCACGCCGCTCGTGACGGCTCGATGGTGGTGGCCTGGGGCGGCAGAACGAGCATCGATTTGCATGACCCGATGACGCGCCGCCTGCATCGCTCGGTCGAACTTGCGGAGTTCGGCCAACACATTGTTCGCTGCCTGATGTCAGATGACGGCACGGTGTGTTTTGCGACAACAGAGAAAGGCTGGCTGATCAAAATTGATACACACACCGGCGTGCTTACTCCGCTGAAACTGACGGATGACGGGCGGTGTTACATAGTTGATGTCTCGCCGGATGGCCGGCACGCCCTTGTGATCGTAACGCGGGCTTTGCCTCCGGGCGCACCGGCGGGCGCAGCGAACGAGCAGGCCGAACTGTTTGATCTGATGACGGGAGAAACGCTTCGTCGGTTTGAAAGCCCGCTGCCGTTCAGCGGGGCGCTCAGCCCCGACGGCCGGTTCGTCGCCCTCGGGCTTATGCACCGAATCGTGGTATTCGACATGCAGAGCGATGAGCCGGAACGGTATATCCCCTTTCACCAGTTCCAGGTCATGGATATCGCTTTCAGCCCCGATTCTCGCTTTCTGGCGACAGCGGGGTTTGATGGATTTGTCGGCGTCGTGAACATGGCGGACTACTCCTACAACCGCATCATGCTGACAGATAACAAGCTTTGGTGTGTGGATTGGAGCCCCGACAGCCGGTATGTCGCCTCAGGCGGAACCAACGCTGTCGTTTATGTGGTCGAACCGGCACTTGATCGACATGTGCGGTCACTCGTCGGCCATGCCACGACAATCGATACGGTTCGCTGGACCAGTCGAGGCTTTCTGATTTCCGGCTCACGCGACAGCACTTTCCGTCGATGGAACAACCCGCAGATGCCCGACAAGCCTGTCGCCTCGGTCGGGCGCTTTGTGAGTGCGGGATGCTGGTCGCACGACGGCAAACGGTTCTACCTCGGCATCGAAGACGGCCGGGTGATGGAGCTCGATGTCAATTCGTGGAGATTTGTGCGTGAACTGACCCGGCGAGGAACCTGGATCGGTGAAATCATGATTTCGCGTGACGGCGAGTTGCTCGCCGTGGCGAGCGATGACGGAACCGCCGTCACGCTCGATCGTGAAGGCGCAGTCCTGATGACGTACCGCGCAGCGCAGGGCCGCGTGACGGATGTTTCATTTACAAGCGATGGGACACGACTGGCCGTGGGAGGCGACGATGAGCACGTCGCGATCATTCACCCGCGAACAGGTGCACTCCTGATGAGGCTCCCTTCATTTGCTGAAAAACCGACACGCCTGGCATGGGCGCCCGACGATTCGATCCTGGCGGTGAACTACGGCAGCCGTGTCATCCGCATTTTTGACGGAAAGACGTACACCTTGCTCGAAACCCTTGAAGGCATCGGCAACGAGTGCTCGCAGTTGCGATTCAATCACACCGGCTCGCATTTTCTCGCGGCGTGCTTCGACGGCACGGTCTATATGTGGAGAACATCAGACTGGACCATGCTCGGCACGTTTGAGGGCCATAAGGGCGGCGTCTTTTCCATATCGCTCTCCCCGGACGGCACACGGGTCATCACCGGCGGGTGGGATAACACCGTGCGTATCTGGGATTTCGCCTCTCAACTCGAACTTCTGACCATGCGCCCGCATCGAAGCGTGGTCTGGGTGACCGAGTTCAGCCCCGACGGTCAGAGCATCGTGACCGCCGGCGGCGACCATGAAGCCAAACTCTGGAGGGCCACGCCGCTCGGGTTGCCTCCGATCCCGTACGGGCCTTGATCGTCGGGCGATGCCAACTCCATGGCCTTCGGGGTGCCCCACGACCACGAACCGGCGTATCCTCCCCACTCTGGACCGCCTTTGGGCCTCTGGCCCGTGGGGAGTATGTATGGCTGGAAAGGTTTCCTCGGATCCCAACGTTTTCCTTCTTCCCGACATCGGCGAGGGCCTTCAAGAGGCCGAGGTTATTCGCTGGCTGGTGAAAGAAGGGGAGACTGTCGAGGAAAATCAGCCGCTCGCCGAAGTGCAGACCGACAAAGCCCTGACCGAAATTCCCAGCCCGCGCAATGGGGTGATCGCCCGCATTCACGGTGTTGACGGCCAGGTCATGAAGGTCCACGAGCCTTTTGTCACCTATGTCGGCGAAGGGGGCCAGACCCCTGCCGCGCCCCCGAAGAAAACCGTGTCGGCCAAGGCGACTCGAGTCGAGGTTTCCGTTGCCGACGCGGAACAGGTGCCTGAACGGACAGAGGATGACGGAACCGTCGTGGGCAAAATGTCTGGTGAACTTGCGGGGATGTCGGCTTCGCCCGGGAAAGCCCTGGCCACACCGGCGGTCAGGCGGCTTGCCCGCGACCTCGGCATCGATATCGACCATGTTCGCGGAACGGGGATCGGCGGCCGCGTGACGGAGAAGGATGTGCGTGCCGCGACGGCGGGAGGACCAGGCTCTTCCGCGCAAAGCCCGGCTCGCGCATCTGCGGCTGCCGCTGCCCCTGCCGCACGCCCACTGGCGGCGACGTCACCGGGGCGTCCTGCGGCCCCTGCGCAGCGTGTACAGATTCCAAGCGGGCAGGACTCCACGCGAATTCCGATTCGAGATGTCCGGAAAATCATTGCTTCGCGGTTGCGCCAGAGCGTCGATCGCGCGGTGCACTTCACGGTGATGGACGAAGCCGATGTCTCGGCGTTGGATGCGCTGCGGAAAAAACTTGCCGCGGCCAGCGGCGAGAAAGTCAGTTTCCTTCCGTTCGTGTGCTCGGCGGTGTGTCGTGCCCTCTCGGGCGGTTTCGGCGCATTGAACGCGACGGTCGATGACGACCGGAACGAGATTGTGCAGCATCGTGCGGTGCACCTTGGCATCGCGACGGATACGGACAACGGGCTGATGGTGCCCGTGATTCCGGATGCCGATCGCCTCGGCGTGCTTGAGATCAGTCGTCACGTCGCGGCAGTGGCCGAAGCCGCGCGCAACCGGACGGCAAGCCGCGATCAACTGAGCGGGAGCACTTTCACGATCAGTAATGTCGGAAGCCATGCCGGGCGTTTTGCGACTCCGGTGATTAATTACCCCGAGGTCGGCATTCTGGCCGTGGGAAGAACACGAGAAGGCATGGTGGTGAAAGACGGCTGGTTCCGCGTGGGCAAGCTGATGCCCCTGAGCCTGGCGTGCGACCACCGCGTGGTGGATGGCGCTACCGCGGCCCTGGCGCTGGCCGAGATCGTGCGGCTGCTCCAGGAGCCGGATCAACTGCTTGCGCCAGCACGGTGATAGACCCACCTCAGTGATCTTGCCGTGCGTCGAAAGACACGGGCGGAGGCGATAAGGGCTTCGGGCGTGATGTTTTTTCGCACCTGTCGCGCTGCAAAGCCGCCGGATTGGTAACGCCCTTGGAACACGATCGGGCAATACACCCGAAACCGCCGGCGTTTATGCCGGCAAATCACTGCCGCGATCGGTGGTCTATCGCTTCTCTAGGCCTCGAACAAAGGAACGCACCGGAGCACGCGGCTTGAAGTGCCATCGTGTACGGCGAAGGTGCCCCCGGGATGCAGGCATGCAGCGCCATAAGCACCGTCTTTGCGGAGCGCGTAGAGCGAGACATTGAAATTCGGTCTCCCCCGTTCATCGCGAAGGCGTTTTTCGCGAGTCCGGTCGGCAATGCGCTTGGCCACGGCAAGACAGGCTTCGGTCGGGGTAAGGCCGCGAGCCATGTGCTCGACAATGTTGAAAGAACCGCAATTGGCGATGACCGCTTCGCCTCGACCGGTGGCGCCCGCCGCTCCGACATCGTTATCGACATACATCCCCGCGCCGACGATCGGGGAATCTCCGACGCGGCCGGGGATCTTCCAACTCAGGCCGCTCGTGCTCGTCGTCGCCGAGATGTTGTCTCGGGCGTTGGTTGCCGCACAATGCACCGTGCCGTAGGTGAAGGGGATGTCTCGCATTGCGCCGAGGCGCGGTTCGGCCGGAAAATCCATTTCTTCGTCGTTGAGCCAATCGTCGTCGAGCGAGCGATTGGCCCGCCACTTGAGCCACGCCTCGCGGGCGCGCGGGGTCAGCAGTTCCTCGGTGTTGAATCCGTACGAAAGCGCAAACCGCCGTGCCCCTTCGCCGACCAGTAGGATGTGGTCCGTGCGCTTGAGCACCAGCAGTGCCACCCTCGCGGGGTTGCGAATGCCCTCGATGCACGCCACGGCCCCGGCCTTGTGCGTCGGACCGTGCATGACGGAAGCATCGAGCTGCACCACGCCTTCTTCGTTGGGCAATCCACCGAGTCCGACGCTCATGTCGTCGGGGTCGTCTTCGATGATGGTCACCCCTTCGACGACCGCATCGACCGGGTCGGCCCCAGCCCGGATCATCTCCATCGCCTTGTCGACGCATCGACGCCCGTTGCCCGAAGCGATCGAGCACACCCCGCGGTGTTGATCGCCCGTCTGCACCGTGGCGGGCTGGGCATCAAGTGCGGAGGCGGCCGCCCCCCCGGCAGCGACGCATCCGGTCAAACCGCCGGCGGCGAGCAGAAACGATCGGCGATCGACGTTGGGCATGACGGAATCCTCCCGCGGCGTGCCGACGTTCCGGCACGAACTGCCGATGAGTTTCGCAGAACTCGGCGGGTTTGCCAACCGCACCAGGTTTCCCGCACGTGGTACACTGCGCCTATGGCGACGCCTGCACGGTCGGCGGTGCTCGGAGACGGCGGCCTTGCCGCACTGCTTGCCTGCGCAACATTGGCCGAGCGCACCCGCGATGCCCGCAAGGGGCTGCTTGTTTTCGCGCCGGGAACACCGGAAGACGCTTTGCGCCTCGCGGCGTGTCGTCGCCAAGCAGGGCATTACGGGCTTGACCTGATCGCGATTGAACCGCTCGGCCACATCGGCTGGTCTGTATCCGAGCGATGTGTCGGCTCGTTGGTGCATGCGGCCCATGCTGCCGCACGTGCGGGCGCATCGGAACTGATCTGGCCGGTGCAGCCGGGTTCGAGCGATGGGGCTTCGTGGCCCGATGTGGACCAGATGGCCGCCCAGGTTGATCGAGCGTTGCTGGTCGAACGCTTAGTCAGCCTTGATGCCCCGGATCACGGGATGCATGATTTCAGGATACGGACGCCCTTTCTTGATCTTTCCGACCGCCAGATGGCCGACCTTGCTACCGATATGGGGGTCGATCCGGAGATGTGCTGGTGGTGGTCCGACGACCGCGACGACGCCGTGACCGAACGCAAACGCTGGTTTGAAGCGCTGCGGTCGTTCGGGTGGCAGCACCTGCCGACGACGGAAACGGGTGCAAGGGCCTCACCGGCATTTGGCAACGCCTGAACGGGTTGCGGGCGTGGTGCTCGCGGCGAGTGCGTGTCAATCCTTCGTCTGAATGCCAGCAAACGTACGGGCAATACTCCGGCCGTGAGTTGCGTGCGGGCGGTACGTTGCATGCGGCCCCTTCCTGCCCTGGCCGTATGATCCGACCGGCTCAGCCTCTGGAAACTTGCATGTCGACCCCTGGCCACACACCGCCGCCCGCCGATATCTCGACGACCGGAGAAGGGCTGCGCGCTCGCGACGCTGCGATGCGTCTGCTGGCATCCCAGGCGCGCCGATACCCAGACCTGTCTATCGCCGTGCCGGATGAAACCGGACTTGAAACACGTGATGCTGCGCTCGCCCACGCGATCTACGAACAGTCTGTCTCGCGGTGGATTACCCTGGCGTGGATCGTCGGACGCTTCAGCAAGCAACCGTTTCATGAACTCGAAGCATCGATGAAGGCCGTTCTCCTTGCCGGGTCGGCACAACTTCTCTTCTTCGATCGTCTTCCCGTGCACGCCGTCATTGATACCTCGGTCGAACTCGCCAAACGGCGCATACGCCCGAAGGCAGGAGCGATGGTCAATGCCGTGCTGCGTCGCGTCGCGCGGCTTGTCGGGCCGACCAGGCAGCTCGGCGCGTATGCCGGCGAAGCGAACCAGGTGCCGCTTGCCGAAGGGGGCGCATTGAACCTGACCGAGGCGGTATTGCCCGACGATTCCTCCGAACGGTTCGCGGTCGCCGTGGGGCTTCCGGGTGGCCTATGGAATCGATGGCGCGAGGCGTTCGGCGAGGCTGATGCGCACATGATCGCACTGCACACGCTGATTCGCCCGCCGGTTGTCGTCAACATTGCGCATGCAACCGCCCCTGTATCGGTGAGCGAAGGGTCAGCGCTCGCGCCGCACAGTGAACCGGGCCGTGCGGTGTATGTCGGCTCGCCCGGGCATCTCCGAAAGCTTCTCACCGAACGCAACGATCTGTGGGTGCAAGACGCCGCGAGCGCTGCCCCTGTCGAACTAGCTTCCCACCTGCAACCGGGGCTGATCGTCGATCTCTGCGCTGGACGAGGAACCAAGACTCGCCAACTTGTCGCCATGTTCCCGAACGCGCGCATCGTCGCCAGCGATGCCGATGCCGCGCGGCTGCGCGACCTTGCCGAGACGTTCAGAAATTCGCAGCAAGTCAGGGTTGTTCCGCTCGCAACCGTTCGACAACGCTGCCTGGGCAAAGCCGACTTGGTGCTCCTCGATGTTCCGTGTTCAAATACGGGCGTTCTTGCGCGCAGAATCGAGGCCAAGCACCGCGCGGGTTCGACCCAGCTTGAGCGCCTGACCGCCGCACAACGCCAGATCATCGCCGATGCCATTCCCCTGCTTGCACCGGGTGGGCACGTGCTCTACAGCACGTGCAGCATCGATACCGACGAGAACGAACTCCAGTCGCATTGGATGCAGCGCTGGCACTCGTTCAAACTCGCTTGCGAGCAATTTCGACTGCCGCGAGGGAATCCGGGTGGCTCGGCGAGCGAATACGCCGATGCTTCGTATGCCGCATTGCTGGTCGGCGGACGGTGACTTTTTTCAAGTCATCGATACGAAACACGTCGCAGATCTCGGGTTTGCAGGGGGATACCGGTAGAGTCACGCGGCCGCGGCGGGTTGCTCGGCAACACTCAAGGCCAAGGCCACCATCAGCCCGTTGAACCCGATGTGCATCACGATCGGCACCCCGAGGCGGCGAGTTCGCTCGTACGCGATTCCCATCGCGATGCTCAGCACAAAGATCTGAACCAATGCATATCGCCCCTCGGCGGGCACGGCGGGAATATGCATCGCGGTGAAAATCGCCGAGGTGCCGACCACGGCGGCCCATGGCGAACCGGTGAGTTTGAGCGCGGCGGATTGCAGCCCCGCGCGAAAGGCCAGTTCTTCAATCAACGGTGCGCCGATCACCACGGCGCCGATCAGAAGCCATGCCATCGGGTCGTGCCGATGATCGACGATCATACGCAGTGTCGTATGCGCCACGACGACCGGTTCGCCTCCATACAACTCGCGGTATGCCCACTCTGCGCCCATGGAACTCAACTGCACGAGAGGCAAGGCAAGCAGAAGGCACCCCAGACCCACGAGCGGATCAAGACCGCCGACCTTCAAGCCGCCCTCGGGGGCTGTCTTGGCCATGATCGCAAACAAACCGATGCCCACCATGCCCGCCACCAGTCCGCCGATGGCCTGCGTTGCTGCCGCGAAGCGAAGGGTCATCGCCCCGTCATCGCCCGGCGGCCCCACCAGCCGCGGGACTGATGCCGCCCACGTCATCGCCAGTTGCTGCGCGAGGATGACCATGACACCGGCGAACAGCCACATCATCGCCGGGAACGGTTTGACATCGCGTGTGCCGGAATTGCGGAAACCACTCGGACGAAGCACCCCGCCTGCCGCGAGCGCCAAGACGATCACCACCGACAACACGATGGTGACCAACGGCCACACTGCCCTGATCTGGTCAAACGCCTCTCGCACGGACAGATTCTTGATCTGCTCCAGGCTCTCCGCGACCGATGCCGCGGAAACCTGCATGTCTTTTCCGGGTGTCGGAACCTGTGCTCCGCGGGGCGTCAATTGCACCGACATTGTTCCCTGAGCCATGCCCGGTGCCACGCCAAGGCAAAACGCGGCAACAATCGCCACCGTGAGCACCCCCACCCCCGAGCATGACCCCAGCCGGCGCGAGGCTCCGAAACCATCTATTCTGGATGAAATAGTCCTGAATAAGCGGGAAGAAGTCGAACGCGCAAAAGCCGCGCTTTCAATGGTGGAACTCGAATCGCTGGTCGCCCAAGCCGACCCGCCTCGAAATTTCTTCCGGGCGATCACGAGACGCGCCAGAGCACGGCAAACAGCGATTATCGCCGAAATCATGCAGCGCACCCCAACCGCGGGAGTCATCCGTTCGGAGGATGCAGGTGATGGCTTTGACCCGGCACGCATCGCAACCCTGTATGAGAGAAACGGCGCTTCGGCGATCTCCTGCCTCACCGACGAAAGGTACTTCGGCGGATCACTGTCCTATATCCAGAGAATCAAGGAAGTTTGCGGACTTCCCGTTCTGCGAAAGGACTTTCTGATCGACCCCTGGCAGTTGTGGGAATCGCGTGCGGCAGGGGCCGACGCGGTGCTCCTGATCGCGGAATGCCTGCAGGAAGGCCCGCTGGTTGACATGCTGATTCTGGCCCAACGGCTGGGAATGACGGTTCTGCTGGAGGTTCACTCGATGGAGAACCTCCTCCGGATGAGACCGTACGTCGGCTTCCCGCACCCCAGTTATTGTCTTTTGGAAATCAATAATCACGACTTATCAAACACTAAGCCGGATCTCAACCATACGCTCCGGCTGATCGATCTCGTGGATGACCCTTCGGTTGTGGTCAGTGCAACGGGAATCATGACACATCGTGACCTTGAGAGACTTGCGCAGGTGGGGGTATACGCGGCCCTGGTGGGTGAGGACTTGCTGAGAGAACCAGACCCAGGGTTTGCCCTGGCGCAACTGCTCTCGCCTACTTCTTTGTAAAGCCTTGGAAACGCGGACGGGAGCCAGACGAACCGATGGGCGGTCGGTTCCCTATAGTTTGAACCCGCCTGATCCTCGAAAGCGGCTCAAGAGTTGCTTCCCGGAGGGCGATGGACCTCGCACCCGCTGGACGAGAGACGGACGCCTGTGCGCCCCGACGAAGGAGACTCATCGGATGCTGGATTTCTTGAAGACCGGAACTCTTGCCGCGATCGTTTCGTTCGCCGGCGTCGCCGTAGCCACCCCTGATCAGGCCATGGCACGACTGGAAGCCTCACGGGCGGCGCTCGGAAAAACATTGACTATCGCCGCGGAAGTCGAGACCAAGGCGACTGGGACAATTGCCGGGGCGATGCCCTCGGCGAAGTCGAAGCTGATTGCCGTTCGCCCCGACCCTGCGTCCGTGGGTGGGGTGAACACCGGATTCCATGTCCGTGTCACTGGCGTAGGGCGACTGGCGGCAAGCAAGCCGGAGATCAACTTTGACGTGCTCCGTCGCGAGAACAAGCTGGAGTGGATGGCGCACGATCAGCGGATCGTGCGAGTGCGGATGGAGCGGGCTGCCCGTGACGACCAAGTGCGGTTTATGAAGGATCTTGCGCCAGTGGAGATTTTCGGCCCCGATCCGTTCGGTCGGATTGTCTCAGACTCGGAGATCGCCGCCCGGCTGGAACTTGAAGCGCCGGTGGCGGTGGACGGTGTGATGTGCGACGTTGTTCGCGTTCCTCAAGGCCAGACAACGCGTTTCACGCGGTATTACATCGGGCAGAGCGACCACCTGCCGCGGCGGATCGAGATGTCGTTCTCGACGGCGGGCATCGAGGGTTCGATTCTGACGGATTACACGAAGGTTCAGGTGAATACCGGCCTGACGATCGACGCCACGAAACTGCCCGCGCCGAGCGGTTACAGCCGCGAGCCGGAGCCGGGCGTTGCGCCGTCGATCTCGATGCAGGATCTGGAACCCCCGAAGAACGTTCCAGATCTTGGCGCAACAACGCCCGCAGAAATGCCTCGGCCTATTGCTTCGGATTGGGAACTGGAATCACCGGATGGGAAGAAGGTGAAACTCTCAGACTTCCGCGGCAGCGTCGTGGTGCTGGATTTCTGGGGAACCTGGTGCGCGCCGTGCCTGCAGGCCGCTCCCGAGCTTCAGAAGTTGCATGAGGACTACAAAAGCCGGAATGTGCATGTGCTGGGTCTGAACTTCCGCGAGCGTGACCCGCAGAACGCGATCGACCACATGAAGGAACACAACTACACGTTCCCGATTCTGCTGCGGGCCGACCAGGTTGTTCGCGACTACAGGATCCGCATTTTCCCGACGTATTACATCATCGGGTTCAACGGCGAGATCGTGCATGTTGCCGATGGGTACAAGCCCGAGACCACTTTCCAGGAAATGCGGAAAGTGATTGATCAGTATCTCGCCGACCCGCCGGCGCGTTCGGATGCGGGCGTCGGCGCTGTCTCGGGTGAGACGGTCAATCGCTGACTGACGTGTCAGACAGATTATCGTGAACCGGCCGCCTCTTTCGGGGCGGCCGGTTGCATTATTCAGCGGGTTGGTGCTGATGCTCCGAGGGATATCGGCGCACCGGACGTGAGAAACTCATCCCACGCCGGGTAGCACATGATGCGGGATGTCGCTCGACGCCCGTTGCGCCGCAGCGCAGGCAGACTGGCGGGACCGATGGAACATGTTCGGGCAAGGTGCTCTAGCCGCCTGCGACGCCGGTTTCGCCGCCACCGATACCCCGGACGCGGATCCCGCGACCGATGCCTTTGGGCGAGACTAGGAATCCGAAACTGGTTCGATCTTCGATCACGTCGTAGGAGACCCCGACGCCGACGAGCACGGACTGGAATTCCCGGCGCAGTTCGACGCCGACGCGACGGAAGTCGTTCTCATCAAAATCATACGAGACGGAACTGAAGATTCGGTATTTATCGCCGATCATCGTGCTGTTGACGATATCGAGATAGCGTGCGTCGATAGGATCGATGCTTCTGAATTCGATCGAGGTGCTGCTGATGGGGGAGTGATCAAAGAACAGTCCGATGCTCGATCGTGCGGTGCGGCGACGCTCGGCGTCATATATCCACGATCCGGATGCCGCGACGACATCGGAGAATCGCCACATCGCCTCGACCGTTGCGAAGTCGCCGGGGCGAGAGAGTTCGGGCCTGAATTCGTAATAACGGCCGATAACGGCATCATCGCCCGCACCTGATGAGGTCACCCATTCGGCATTGAGCGTGAAGAGATCGACGCTGCGCCATCGACCAGGCCCGCCGCGCTGGGTCTGCAAGGTCTGGTTGAGACCGATGCGAAACAGCGTGCCCTCGAGCAACGATTCGACCTCGTCGTCATAGACCGGCAGATCGCCGCGGTCGATGGTTGTCCACCCGCGCCAGACCGTGGCGCTCGGCTCGACGATGTGCCGGAGGCGATGGATGCCCAGCGCGCGGGAGTGGACATCGTCGTAGACACGAATGAGGCTGGTGGCGACACGCGCGCCTGCCCCGCCCCAGAAGCGCACGCGATCGTCTTCGTCAGGGCTGAACTCTTCGAAACGATCGTCCCAGAAGGTGATGCGACCGGTCGCCATGGGCGTTATTGTGAATCCTGCGAGCGTGAACTTGGCGATGAGTTCCTGACGTGTGTCGAGGCGGTAGACCTCGCTCTCGAAATAGCCGGCGGCACGAAGCCTGTCTCCGATGCTTTCATCGGGCGAAACACCGAAAGCACGCATCGCCTGCGTCTGCGTCACATAGCCGTTTCGGCGGGCTTCCGGCTCGTGGAACGAGAGTGAAAGGCGACTGGCACGGTACTCGCTTGACCACGTCAGCAGGCCGGGCGCGATATCGGGAAGCAGGTCGTCAGCCTGACGGGCATAGAGCACTTCCGGGAGTTTTTCGGTCATGTATCCCGGAACCTGCAACTGCGTGTCGTTGACGAGAAAATCGTTGAGGTTGCCCCGCGCCTCAATGGAGAGGAAGGTATTTTCCTGTATGCGGCGCAAGTAGGCGCCAGTGCTCGGCGGCAGCCGGTCGTACTGCATGTTGTCAAACAGGCCATCGATGAAGTTTTCATCGCTTGCATAGTTGGCGTCGAGCCAGAGCGACCAAAACGAATCGAGCGTAAATCGTTGACGCAGATTGACCAGACCACGGAACGACTCCGGAGGGTCTTCATCTCGTCCCGTGCGAAGGCGATCCTCCCCTGAATCGTGAGGGAGCATGTACGCGAGCAGTTCGCCCTTGAGTTCGGCCTGATCCCAATAGACCTGGGCGCCGACGCCGAAGCCTCGCTCGAAATACCCATCGATGAGCAGGTCGACCTCCAGCCCCTTCGGCGCATCGATACCGAGGATGGCCAAGGCGTTCCACGTAGTCTTGACTGCGACGCCGCCGGAGGAAGAGTCGATCTGCACACCCCGGAGGGGGCGATTGATCGGATCACCGGCGTAACGCGGCAGCCAGAGCACGGGCACACCGAAAGCCTGGAGCGTGAGGTCGCGTGCATCGAGGTGATAATCGGTTGCGCCTTCCGGGTCTCTGCGTCTGGTCAGGGTCATGGAGCGCGCGCCGATTGCGAAATTCGGCCGTGCAAACGCCGTGTTGGAAAGCGTGACCCGCTCGGCGGCGAACTCGTCGGCGGAGCGTTGGCGCACAGCGCCCGCGCGGATGTAGAGCGGCATCTGCTGGCGCTGGTCGTAAGACCAGAAGACGGCATCGAGCACGATTGCACGGTCATTCTGAAGGTCGTAATAGACGCTCGGCCCGCGAACGGTATATTGGCCATCAGTGGCCATCACCTCGCCTTCAAGATAGATTCCCCGAATGCTCTCCGCGCGAAGCCCGCTCAACCCCTGGCTGGTGAGCACGTCGGCAGGAAGGAAAACGACGCCCCGCTGCGCCTGCATCTGGAGCGACCCCGGCAATCGCCCCCCGGCTTCACGACCCTGATAGAGCACACTCACGCCATCAGTGAGCATGACGGCGGTCTCCTCAGGCGTAGAAACCGCGACCACATTGCCCGCGGCAAGTGAGACCGTGCCGCCGCTTTCAAAAATCGGACGGCGTTCGATTACCGGTTCGAGGCGCGCAAAGAGCCGCTGAAGCTCCGCCGCATCGACAGCGGTCTGCTCTGGTTCGACGGGCTGGGCGTGTGCAATCGTGGGCACGCCTCGAAGCGTGCGGAGATAGACCGCGAGTTCGCGTTCGGCCGCGCTCACGAAGGGGTCATCGGGCCGGCCCTGCTGCATGAGGTCGGTACGGAGAGCGATCGGCGCCTGGAGGCGCAGCACGCCCTGAACAGCAAGTGTCGTGGCTTCGACGGCAACAGCAGGATCGGCACGGGGGGTACGGACATCCTGCATGAAGGCGAAGACCTGGTAGACCTCGCCGGGTTCATCAAGTCGAAGCAGCCAAAGGCTCGCTTTAGACGCCTGGAACTCAAAGCCTCCGAGCACAAGCGTGACGTAGCCATCGACATGCAGTCGCCGAAGCGGATAGAGGCCCTCCGCAGGTTCTTCCCAGACCCAGGCTCGCCGCGATTTGGCTTCAACCAAGCCCGGCACCGGCTCAAGGGGGAACCGTACCCCGGCAAAATCCCTGCCTGTCATCGACCACGGATCGACGGGTTGGGCCGCGGATACGCCCGCGAGCGTCCCGGCGAGGGTGATGAGGGCGTAGATCGGACAACGGGTAGGCATCCTGGGTCTTTCGATGTTCCGGGCGTGATGCCCTTTCACTCACGCGATTCCCCTGGCGGCCGCGAGTTCATGCGGACTGGGAGGGGCAGCATCGGCTCCGGGCTGCGTGGCCGGATGCTAGCGGAGTCGGTAATGGTCCACAAGTTGGTCTCTGGCAGGTCTGTATACTCTCGCGCATGGAGCCTCCAAAAACGATTCAGGTCAACCGCCCGGCGACGCCGGAGAACTTTCCTCCCCCCACGCCACCTCCACCGCCTCCGCCGTCAGGACCGAACAACGCGGCCGACCGCGCCAAGGAATGGCGTGATGAGGCATGGCTGCATCTTCGCCGGGTGGTTCGAGGTGATTTTCTGACCGAGCGAGCGACGGATGCCGAGCGCGCAAGGCTCGCCCATTCTTCCCCGCCGATCACGCCGCCGCTTGCCCAGGACTATGCGGCATGGCGAAAGAGCGTGCTGTGGGTCGCGGCGGTGGTGATGGCGATTTATGCCATGTGGGATCTTGCGACGTACACAACGATCGAGGAGCAGATGACCTCGGCCGCACGGGCGCAACTGAAGGCGGAACTCAAGTCGCAGGGCATTGAAGCGGAGATCACGCGCGAGATGGTGGAAATGAAGCGCAACCAGCAGATGGAGCTTCTGGGTCGCGACAATGCCGAAACGCTGGACGGGATCAACTCTATTCTGAAACTGAGCGTGCTGGTCTCGGCCAGCCTGGCCGGTGTGGCGGCGTTCCGGTGGTCGGACCCCAAGCGAAGTCGAAAGTGGAGCCGCGCGGCGTGGCTTGTGGTTTTTCTCACACCGTTTGTCCTTACCCTGCTGCCGTTTACATCGCTCATGGATTTCAGTCATCTATCCGGGCATGGCGAGGAGGTCGTCAAGCAGGTGAAACAGGGATTCGGCGCTTATTTCGCCCTATCGGTGTTCATGATGATCGGCCCGAAGGCCATCGCGCTGTTCCCGGGCATTATTCGGTCGAGCATGAGCCTGAAAACGCTGCTGCCTGAGAGCGGAACACCGGGTTGGGTGATCTGCATCATGGGGCCGATGTATGCCGTTTTTCTGCTGGTCATCATGTCGACGGTGAACCAGGCCCACGGCGATATTTTTCTGATCGGCGGGGTGGCTTCGTTCATCGCCGGCGCGGTGATTTATGCGTGGCGGGCTGATCGACTTGCCCGGCCGCATACGCCCGAGGAAGTGACGACGATGGTGCGACAGATTCGCCGACAGGCGATGCTGTGCAACGTCTCGGGGTGCGTGCTGCTCTGCATTTTCATTATGCGGATGCCCGGGTTGCAGCCGGCCGACGTGGTGTCATTCATGCTCGGCGTGCTGGCGACCGTGCTGCTGCTGACGATCGTCTCATCAGACTTTGTGCTGGCTCTGATGGAGCAGAGCTATCGCCAGCAGAGGCATTTTGCAGGCAGCGAGCTTGAGGCAAGCCTGGAAAATCGGTACAACGCGCTCAAGGCTGTCGGATATACCACGCTGCGGGACCGCAAGGAGGGCTGAAACCCCCTCATGCTTATATCCGCCCGGAACCCGGCACCCACAACTCATCGATTGTCCCGTCGTCGTTGGCGACACGGCAAAGGACAAAGAGCAGATCGCTCAGGCGATTGAGGTATCGAAGTGTCTCGAGGCTTGTGCGATCAGGATCGAGCGAAAGGAGATTGGCAACCGTGCGCTCGGCACGGCGGCAGACGGTTCGGGCGAGATGCAGCGATGCGGCGAGCGGAGTGCCCCCGGGAAGAACAAAGCTACGAAGCGGCGAGAGGCGAGCGTTGAACTCGTCGATCAGTTTCTCGAGCCGCTCGGTCTGTGCGGGAATGATGCGCAGCGGCTTGCGGTCGGCGGCATCGGCCTTGCCGACAGGCGTGGCCAGGTCGGCGCCGAGATCGAAAAGGTCGTGCTGAATGCCCCGGAGTTCGCGCGCAAGCCTACGGTGCGAAGGCTGCCAGGCATCGGGGCGGCTCGCGTGGACAATCGCGATGCCGATGCAGGCGTTGGTTTCGTCGACCTCGCCGTAGGCATGCACGCGAATGTCGGACTTGGCGATACGCTCTCCGGTGACAAGGCCGGTTGTTCCGTCATCGCCTGTTCTGGTATAGATGCGATTCAGTTTGACCATGTCTGCCCTTTAGCACTGCGAATTTGCGATGGCTCCGGGGATGGAAGACTATTCTGGCACAGGGACAGTAAGGGGCCTCAAGCGGCTTTGGCGGCCGCGCGGGTCGGCTGAGACGGGCACGCTGGTCGATCGGGTGCTGACGGCGAGGGGCATCCGGTCGGCGGAGGCGGTTTCCGCGTTTCTGAATCCGACGCTCACAGGGCTGCATGATCCATCGGATATGCCCGACATGGACCGTGCGGCCGCCCGAATACTGCACGCGGTCGAGAACATCGAACCGATCGTCATCTACGCCGATTACGACGTGGACGGCGCGACCGCCTCGGCGATTCTGCATCACACGTTGCATGCCATACGTCCGGATGTTCGGCTCTCGATCTATGTGCCGCACAGGCTGGAAGAAGGCTACGGGCTGAACATCGAAGCCGTTCGTCAGCTCGGGATGCAAGGCGCAAAGGTGATCGTTTCTGTCGATTGCGGCGTAACCGCCGTTGCCCCGGCGCTCGAGGCACGTCAGGCGGGGATCGACTTGATCGTCACCGATCATCACGCGCCCCCCGGGCGTGTTGAAGACCTACCCGAGGCCTATGCCGTTGTACACCCGCGAAGGCCGGATTCGACGTATCCCTTCGGTGAACTTTCGGGCGCCGGTGTGGCGTACAAACTCGCCTGGCGCCTAGCGACGATGCATTGCCGGAGTGAGCGTGTTTCACCGGAGTTACGCGCAACGCTTATCAACATGCTCGCCTTGGCGGCTTTGGGCACCGTGGCCGACGTGGTGCCGCTCGTCGGGGAGAACCGCATTTTGGCAAGGGCGGGGCTTTCGCGGATCCAGAACTCGCCAATCGAGGGGTTGCGGGCACTGGTGCTGGCAAGCCGTCTGAGCGAAAAAGAGCACGTAGATGCCGAAGATGTCGGCTTCCGGCTCGCGCCTCGACTGAATGCCTGCGGCCGTATGGGCCACGCCCGCGACACGATTGAGCTTCTCACAACCGCGAAAGGAGAACGAGCCGAAACACTCGCCGCACAGCTCTCTCGTCAGAATGACCACCGCAGGTCGGTCGAGCGGACGATCTTTGCCCAGGCCATGGAACTGGCCGAGCAACACGGCCAGACCGGAAGCGAGCGGCGCGCGATCGTGCTCGGTCATTCGCAATGGCACCAAGGCGTCGTGGGCATTGTCTGCTCGCGTTTGGTCGAGCGATTCTGTCGACCGAGCATCCTGCTGTGCCGCAACGGCGATGAGTATCACGGTTCCGGGCGCTCGCTTGAAGGTTTCAGCCTGCATGGCGCATTGCAAGCCTGCGCGGAACATCTTGAGCGGTTCGGCGGGCATGAGATGGCGGCGGGTCTTGCGGTTCGGGCAGATCGGCTCGATGCTTTCACCGAGGCCTTCATAGACACAGTCAATGCCCGCCTTCGTCCGGAAGACCTGATTCGACCGCTCGAGTATGACGCGTGCATAGCACTGCACGAACTTTCTCCCTCCGTAGTGCGCGAACTGGAACGGCTTGAGCCTTTCGGCTCGGGCAATCCGCCTGTGCGGCTTCGCTCATCGGGGCTGCGCCTCACGCAGGATGCCACGCCCTTCGGCAACGCCGGTGCGCATCTGTCAGTGTTTGCGCGCACCGCCCGAGGAAGCGCCATGCGTCTGGTCGGCTGGAACTGGGCCGAACATCGTGAGCACCTTCGAGCAGGCCAGACCGTCGAAGTGATCGTGGAACCCAAGATCAATGCGTGGAACGGGATGTCGCGAGTCGAACCCGTGCTCTGTGATCTGCGCATGACCACAAGTTGAACACTGCCGAGGCTCAAGGCTCACACCCGCGCCTTGATCCATCCTCCCCTCAGCCACCACGCACCGAACAAAGCCGCTCGAATGACGATTTCCGCGCACAAGCCGAGCCACACCCCCGCAAGCGATGCCTCCCACGGCATCGGGTTATCAATGAGCACGATGCGCTCGAACGAACCGTCGGCGAGCTTGCGCGATGTGACGACATCTACACCTGAAAACAGGAACACCATCGGCAGACGCAGCCCATAGGTCGTGATCCACGTTATCCACATGGCTCCTTTGGTGTCGCCCGCCCCGCGCAGCGCCGAACGCAGCACCAGTGCTGCCGCGAACGGAATCTGCACGACACCCGCGATCATCAGACACTGGGGCACCGCCTCGATGTGCGATGTAACGCCGGTAAACATCCCTGTGATCTGTCGCGGAAACAATAAGAAGACCGCTCCGAACCCGCCCATCAGCGCCATCGCGATCACCATGCAACGGGCCACGGCCACCTTGGCCAGACGCGAACTTCCTGCGCCGAGATACTGCCCGACAAGCGTCGCCGCGGCGATACCCATCGAAAACCCCGGCAGGAAACTAAACGCCTCAATTCGTATTGCCACGAGGTGCGCGCCGAGCGCCCCGGCGCCGATCCAACCGACCATCAGGGCGACAACGTAATTGCCCACCCACATACCCATCGTCTCAAAAAAATTCGGCAACCCGAGCCGCGCCAGGCGTCGCATGGTGTGCAGGTGCGGTTTCAGTCGGTTCCGGCGAAGGCGAACGCCGCCTTTCCCCTTAATGAGGAACGCGACGATCATCACCGCCCCGACACCCTGTGCAAGCAACGTCCCCAGGGCGATCCCTGTAACCCCGAGGTTGAATCCGAACGGATTTTCAATGACCACGACACGCTGGGCCTCTGCGCCTGCCCCCGAAACACGCACCCAGTCAGCCCCCGAGAGCACCCAGCTCGCACCCACATTCACAATGTTGACCACGATCATTGCGAGCATCGGTCGATAGGAATCGCCGCTGCCTCGTAGACACGCTGTTCCGCCGGTCAAGATGCCCAGCAGCGGCACACCCGCGGCCAACAGCAGGAGATAAGTTCGAAAGGCCGCTGCCGCGTCACCCTCAAGCCCATACAGCCTGACCATCCACGGGATACTGACTACTACGAGAATCGCCGCAATCGCGCCGCACAGGAGTTGAAGCAGAAGAGTCTGCCCGATCGCGGCATTGGCAACGGCGAGTCGCCCCCTGGCCACCGAGCGGCTGATGATGGCCGTCGCCCCCACCCCCACCGCCATCCCCGTCAGCCCAAGGAACCAACCGACGTACGCCGCGGCCCCCAGCCCATCGGCCGCGGCTTCGCCTAACGAAGCAGCGAGGACCATGTCCGTCAGGCCCACGAGTGAATTCAGGAGCGATTCAGCCAGAATCGGCCAACTCAGGGTCAAAATGGCCCTGTTCATGGACAGACCAGCGAGTCGCCCTGATTTGAGACGCCCGTTGGGTGTCAGGCCGACGGCCCGCTCCGAAGGATCAAGGGTCGCCCTGCCGAGCCAGCGGCGAAGGATTCTTCCTCGCATACCGACCGCCTCTTCTCCGGGGTCGAGGGAGAGCGGGGCGAGCGATGGGCCGGGTGGGTCAAGAGGATCTGGCACGCGCTGTTCGGGCATATGAAGGCCGGAGCGTAGGGTTGCTCATGCCTGCCCCGCCCAACGCGTCTCCGACAGCATGACACCCGGCCGCCGGCCACGGCAGCAAGGCATCCAACTGCTGCTGCGTCGGTCGATCCCTCGAATCCGGTGTAGCCCCCAGACCCACACGCGTCGCCCCACGCCCGAATCACGACCGCCTTCAGGTACACCTCCTGCAGAGGCACGCCGGGAAGTAGGCATGAGGTTGACGCATCAATGTTCGGCGGTTGCCTTCATGGCTCATCTTGCGATTGCGCAGGCGTATGCTTCGCATCAAGGGAACACCATGACACCTCCACCAAGACTCATCTGCTTTGACTGGGGTGGTGTCATCCTTCGCATCTGCCGATCGTGGGAGGAAGGCTGCGCTGCGGCGGGCTTGCCGGTTCGTCCTGGGTCAGAGACCCCCGAAGCCCGCGCCCTGCGTCGCGAGTGGGCCGCACGCTATCAGATCGGTGCACTCACATGTGATGAGTTTTTTGTCGGGGCATCGCAGGCTATCGACGGGCTGTATACACCCGATGAGATCCGCCGCATTCATGATGCCTGGCTGATCGCCGAGTATCCGGGCGTCGCCGATATCATTGAAACCCTCGCCAGCAAGCCCGATGTCGAAACCGGCCTGCTGAGCAATACCAATCAGCGGCACTGGCTGCGCCATCTGCCCCGCAGCCGCGGCGATCGTCCGGATTTTCCGGCTATCGGCATGCTGGGGCATCGACATGCCAGCCACATTCTGGGTTGTGCCAAGCCCGGGATAGCAATCTATCAGGCATTTGAGCAAGCAACCGGTGCAGCTCCGCACGAGATCCTCTTTTTTGACGATTTACAGGAGAATGTGCTCTCTGCGCGGGCCTGCGGCTGGCGGGCCGAGCAGATCGATCACACCGGCGACACGGCCGAGCAGATTCGTCAATATCTGTTTTCGCACGGCGTATGGTAACGCCGATGGCGAAAAGAAACCTCACTCAGAAGCTGGTCGCGCTGTTGCCCGTCGCTTCTCGTGTCTTGGTGTCACGACACCAGATGAACGCACAATCATCATCCGCTGCACTATGCGCTGCCAGAGCCTAAGAGCGCAAGCACTTCGGCGTGCAACAGACCGTTGCTGGATACTCCATCCGGTGCATGCGCGGTCTCACGTCCATCCCAACCCGAATACATGCCGCCTGCTTCGCGCATGATCACCGGCAGCGGTGCGGCATCCCACGGCGCGAGGGTCGGCTCAATGCAGACATCCGCTCGACCTGTCGCCACCAGCACATGGGCATAGCAGTCGCTCCACCCGCGCGAATACTGAAACCTGGAGACCGCCTCGAGAAACACACCCTGGCGATCATGCTTGGCGAAGTAATCCACGGATGTGGTGACCAGTGTGGCCTCCGCGAGTGATGCCGTACGGCTCACCCTCGCGGGCCGTGCAAGCCGACCCGGCCCCGGTGCATGCAGACACCCCAGGCCATCGGCGGCTGCGACCATTTCGCGCAATCCGGGCATGTAGATGACACCAACGACACTCCTCGGCCCGCCGGCATCCTGCCGCTCCACAGCGACAAGCGTGCCGTACAACGGCACGCCGTGCACAAAGCTGGCGGTGCCGTCGATCGGGTCGAGCACCCACCGAAACGCCGTTGTTCCCGTGGTCTCGCCGAACTCTTCACCGAGAATGGCGTCCTCCGGAAACTCACGCGTGATCGCCTCACGGAGGAGCGACTCGGCCTCACGATCAGCAATCGTGACCACCGTGCCATCGTGCTTGATTTCACCTTCTCGAATGCGCACCTGAAAGCGGCGGAGCGTCAGATCACCCGCTTCACGCGCCATGCGTGCCGCGGCCTCAAATCGAATTCGGATCGCCTCGGCGTCATCCTGCATTCGGCGATGGTACGCCGTCGGCATGCCCGACATTCCCGTTCGCAACGTGCTCGGCGAAGTTCATCGCCAACGTGTGACGTGCCAGTTTTTCTTGCCGCGGCGGAGAGCGATGATCGATCCGTGGAGCAGATCGGCTGTGGTCGCGACCGCCTCAACGCCTGTTGCCAGGCCGTTTACGAGCACCGAACCGTTCTGCAGAAACTCGCGGCTTTCGCGCTTGCTCTTGGCAAGGCCGGTTTCGACAAGCAGATCCACCAGCGGCACACCCGCGCCTTCGAGGCGGCCCTTATCGAGCGTGCTGGTGGGAGCGCCCGCGAGAACTTCGTCGAGTGTGCGGGCATCGAGTCCGGCGATCTCTCCGCTGAAAAGGGCCTTGGCCGCGGCCTCGGCCTGATGGGCGGCTTCTGGCCCGTGCAGGATCGCCGTAGCGTGGTGGGCGAGAGCGCGATGGGCTTCACGGGCGCTGGGGTTTGCGGCGTGGGCGGAATCGAGGGCTGCGATTTCTTCCTGTGTCAGGAGCGTGTAGATCTTGAGGTACTTGATGACGTCGGCATCGAGGGCATTGAGCCAGAACTGGTAGTACGCAAAGGCGCTCGTGCGGGCTGAAGAATGATCTTCAGGGCCGGAGGGAGCCGAGAGCCAAATGGCGCCGGACTCGGTTTTCCCGAACTTGGTGCCATCGGCCTTAGTGACGAGAGGGGCGGTAAGACCGAATACTTCTGTATTATTCTCTGGTTGCACACCGTCAGGAATGGTCTTGTTCTCTACACACTCAATCGAGGAAAATGCCGTGCGGCGAATCAGATCACACCCGCCGACGATATTCCCCCACTGATCACTCCCCCCCATCTGCACGGTAACGCCGAACGTCTTGTGCAGGTGCGCAAAGTCATATGCCTGCATGAGCATGTAACTGAACTCGGTGTAACTGATGCCCTGGTCCCGGCTCTCCAGCCGCGACTTGACCGAGTCTTTCTGGATCATCATGTTGACGGAAAAGTGCTTGCCGATATCGCGGAGCGCTTCGATCCACGTGAGTTTGCTGATCCAGTCATAATTGTTGAGGATGGTCGGGGCCGGAACATCGGCGTTGGCGAAGACACGCTCAAAGATCGGGCGCTGCGCCTTCACGCGGGCATCGACCATCTCGGGTGTCTGGAGCGTCCGCTCGGCCTGCTTACCGCTGGGATCGCCAATCAGGCCCGTCGCCCCACCCTGTACCGCCACCGGAACGTGCCCGTGCCGCGCAACATGCACCAACATCATCATCGGCACCAGGTTGCCGATGGTCAGACTGTCGGAAGTCGGGTCAAACCCCGCATAGATTTTGCGACCCGGGGTTTCCAAGTGCTTCCGCAGGCCCACTTCGTCGGTGATCTGGTGCACCAGGCCGCGCCAGCGGAGTTCGTCGATCAGATGACCCGGGGTGTTCGGCATAGCCGAAACGATACGCTCAGATCACGCCGCAAGCCCTCGGTATCACCCGTTCGCACCGAAACTCGCGGCAGGATCAGTAGTTCGGCGTTGGCGCTCGGTAGTCTTCAAGGCGAATCGACCGGAACCAGGCGATCGTCCGATCAAGCCCGGCTTCAAGCCCGACTGTCGGTGCCCACCCGAGGCGATCTCTGGCGAGCGTGATGTCGGGCTGTCGCTGGCGGGGGTCGTCTTCGGGCATGGGGCGATGCACAATGCCCGCCTTCGACCCGGTGCGCTCGATGCACAACTCGGCAAGACGACGAATCGTGAACTCATCGGGGTTGCCGAGGTTGATCGGCCCGGCCTCTTCGTCGGGTGCGGCCATCATGCGCATCAGGCCGTCAATCAGATCATCGACATAGCAGAACGAACGCGTCTGTTCGCCGTCACCGAAAAGCGTGATGTCTTCGCCTCGCAGCGCCTGGCGGATGAAATTGCTCACGACCCGGCCGTCGAAGGGATGCATGCGCGGGCCATAGGTGTTGAAGATCCGCACGACCTTGGTGCGCACACGATTCATGCGGCGGTAATCAAAGAACAGGGTTTCGGCAGCGCGCTTGCCTTCGTCGTAGCACGCACGCGGGCCGATCGGGTTGACATGGCCCCAGTAGGTCTCGCGTTGCGGATGCTGATCGGGATCTCCGTAGACTTCGCTTGTCGATGCCTGAAGCACCTTCGCTCCGCAGCGCTTGGCCAGCCCGAGCACGTTGATCGCGCCGAGCACGCTCGTCTTCATCGTCTTGATCGGGTTGTATTGATAGTGACCTGGCGCCGCAGGGCACGCCAGGTTATAGATTTCATCGACTTCAAGAAAAATCGGATGCGTGATATCGTGGCGGATCAACTCAAAATTCGGCTCAGAGAGCAGGTGCGCCACATTGCTTTTCTGGCTCGTGAAAAAGTTGTCCAGGCAGATCACATCTTCGCCAGCGCGCACCAGCCGCTCGCACAAATGCGAACCCAGGAAACCTGCCCCGCCCGTCACGAGTATTCGTCTGATGCTCACAGGGCGATGATAGTCGACCCGCCCGCTTGCTGCGGTGCGCTGAACTACTTCCCAGCGCATTCGGCCTGCACCGTGCACGAGACCTTCGCTTGCTCGCTCGCCCGATGCTCACACGACAAAAACAAGGGGCGCGGCATTTGGCCGCGCCCCATGAGATGTTCGATCTGCTTTGTAAGCGAGCAGGGTTTACCAGCCGCCGCCGCGACCACCACGGCCGCCACCGCCGCCGCCGCCGCCACGACCGCCGCCGAAGCCGCCGCGGCCACCACCACCGCCGCCGCCGCCGAAGCCACGACCGCCGCCACCGCCGCCGCCGCGATCTTCACGCGGACGAGCCTCGTTGACGGTCAGGTCACGGCCATCGATGTTGCGGCCGTGCATGCCCTCGATCGCGGCGCGAGCATCTTCGTCGTTGTTGAACTCAACAAATCCGAATCCACGAGGACGACCGGTTTCCCGATCCATCACCAGCGTGGCCGAAGCGACATCGCCGAACTCCGAGAACAGTTCACGGAGCTGAGCTTCGGACGTACCAAAAGAAAGATTCCCAACGTAAAGCTTCATTTTCGAGCTTTCTCAACTGCCCTTGACTTTGATACCGCTGCTTGAACTCGGGCAGAGAAAGCTTCGGTGACCTGAATGCCCATCCGACACCGGACTTGGACGACTGCGAGATCAACCCGAGTATAGTCCGAAGACCTCCAGCGGGCAACCCCAACCATCACATGCGTATTTCGGTTTTCCAGCTCCCCACGAGGGCGAGCCCTCTTCGGTCGAGCGCCCCTCGCGTCGGTTAGGCTACCCCCCATGTACGGCTCACACCTCTCGATCGCAGGCTCGATGCTCAACGCCTTGGCCGAAGCCCAGGCTCTCGGCCTCGACACGGTGCAAGTCTTCACCAAGAACCAGCAGCAATGGCATGCTAAACCCCTTGATCAGGGGGTGGTCCGCGATTGGCGGGAAAACCTGTCTCAGCTCGGCTGGTTCGACCGCACCGTCAGCCATGCCTCGTATCTCATCAATCTCGCCTCGCCAGATGACACCTTGTGGAAAAAAAGCATCAACCTGATGCTCGATGAAATCGAGCGTTGCGAAATGCTCGCGATCCCGTTCCTCGTCCATCATCCCGGGGCCTATACGACGAGCTCCCCTGAACAGGGGATAGCGCGGATCGCTGCGGCATATCACGAGCTTTTCATAGGCACCCGGGGCTACCGAACAGTCTGCTGCCTTGAAGATACCGCCGGTTCCGGTTCACATCTCGGAAGGACACTCGAGGAGCTTGCCGCGTTGCGGGCTGCCATCATCGACGCCACAGGGGTGCCCGAACGTATCGGTTATTGCCTCGACTCGTGCCACCTGCATGCCGGCGGATACGACCTCTCGACGCGAGCGAATGCGGAGGTTTTTCTCCGACGGTTTGATGCCGAATGCGGACTTGTGCATCTCAAAGTGGTCCATTTGAACGATTCCAAAGGTGCGTGCGGCAGCCGGGTCGATCGTCACGCTCATATCGGTGAGGGCACCATTGGAACCGGGACCGACCCGACACACTTGGCTGAAAGCGGTTTCGCCGCATTTGTCAATCATCCCAAACTTCGTTGCATCCCCAAGATCTTGGAAACTCCGAAAGAGACCGCTCCAGATGGCCGCCCGATGGACCTTGTGAACCTCGAACGACTCCGGGCGATCCAAGACTCGCCAACTCCAGGGATTCCACCAGCCCCGCCTTCCCACAGGTCATCCAGCCGCCCGCCCAGCGACCGCACGGGCACGTCAGATGCGAAGCCCTCGGCGAAACGATCGTCATCTGCGGGAAAGGCGCCGAAGGGCCTTGCGGGTAAGCCCAACTCCACAAAGTCTGCCAAACCTCTTTCGAAGTCCGGTGGCAGCCAGCCGAGAGAAAAAATGCCGACTTCCAAGTCGGGCCGCCGCAAACCCCCTCGCAAGAGCTAAGGATCCACTCCCGATTCGGGTGTTGGTGAACCGATGGATACCTTACCGGGGCGAACCCCGGAGGGGAGGGCGGACGTAGGCTCCCCCGAGCCGGAGCTGCGAGACGAGAGCTACGCATGGAACGACGATTCGGCCGCTGGTGTGTCCCCCTGCTGCTCTGCCTGATCGGCCTGAGCGGGTGCCAATTATTTCGCGACCCGGCTCGCCCGGCCGACCGGCGCGTTAACCGCGATGCCCCTGTGCGGCCGGCTCCGGTCGTTCCCGCGGGAGTCACCGAAACCGAGCGGGCGAGGCGATTGGCCGCACAAGGAGATGATTCCGCGGCCTTGGCCGCGTTTGAGCGCGCTATTGCGGTCAATCCGGAACTGACGGTGGCATACCTCGGTGCGGCGGATATTTATCAGCGCCAGGGCGATTACGACCGGGCGGAACGCCGGTACGGCCAGGCCGCCGCACTGGAGCCTGGGAATTTTGATGCACAATACGGGCATGGCCTGAGCCTGCATTTTCTGAACCGGCTTGCCGAGGCCGTGAGGGCGTATCTGCGTGCTCTGGCGATCCGCCCGAATGATTTTGATACCAACCTCAACCTGGCGACGGCCTATCTGCAACTCGGCGAGCCCCGGCAAGCGCAGGTGTATGCCGTTCGGGCGGTTCGTCTGAACACCCGGTCAGGCCCTGCACGGGCTAACCTCGGCGCGGTGTATGCGGCGCTCGGCGATCATGCCTCGGCTGTTGCGGAATATCAGCAGGCTTCCGAGTTGATGGAACTCAGCCCGCCCCTGCTCTTGAACTGGGCGGACAGCCTGAGCCGAGAAGGCCGTCATGCTGAAGCGATCAACACGCTTGAAGAAGTTATTCGAAGCGAACCTTCGGCTGTGGCGCTTGAACGTCTCGGAGCAGCCCGCTTTCGCATGCGTCAGTATGAGAAAGCCGAGCAGGCTTTCAGCGAGGCATTGCGCCTGGACGGCAACCACTATCCCGCCATGAACGGCCTGGCGGTGTGTTTGCTCAACCGGTATGAATGGAGCCAGGCCACCGACCTGCAATCCCGCGATGAGGCGATTCGCCTGCTGCGTCGATCGCTTCAGATCGAACCGCGCCAGACACCGATCGTCGAGCTTGTGCGTCGGTATGGTTGACGCAACCGCATGCTTGGCGCACGCGGCCGGCCCTGTCATCCAGAAGATCCGCGGGAGGGTGCATGACGCTCGCACAGGCGCAATCAGGCTCGGGAATGGCCGTCGATCTGCTGCTGCTTCTGATGGCGGCAGGGATCGCGAGCCTCCTTCTGGGCAGGTTGAAGCTTTCGGCGATCCCGGGATATCTGATCGCGGGTGTGCTGCTGGGAGCGATGCGCACACCGACTTCGGACATCGGCTCGATTCAGCAGATCGCCGTCGTGCTTCTCATGTTCGGCATCGGGTTGAACCTCGACCGTGATGCCATCACGCGAGGGGCGGGGGCGATCATTGCCCTCGGGCTCGGCTCCACCATACTGATGATGGCCTTTGCTACACCGACGGCGATGCTCTTCGGCCTGCACTGGACGGCAGCGATCGCCATCGCCATGGCTGTTGCACAAACCTCGACCGCAGTCGTGCTGCGAACGCTTCAGGCGCGACGAGAACTCGAAACATCGTGGGGAAGAGTTTCTTTCGGGGTTTTGATCGTTCAAGACCTGCTGACAATCGGCATGCTTGCGCTGATTCCGGTCCTCGCCCGCGTTGCTTCCGCCGGCGCGACCGATGAGGCTGCATCACAGGTTTCAGTGTGGCACGGCGCGGGGCAAGTCGCCGCGTCGATCGCCATCATCACCGGGTTCATCCTGCTTTCGACACTGATTCTGCCGCGACTCTTGACTATCGCCGCCCAAGTCTCCACTGAAGTCATGCTGGTGATCTCGGCGGCGGTTGCGCTTGCGGCGGCCGCCGTGACCGGGGCGGTCGGCATGAGCCCGGCCCTCGGCGCATTCATCGCGGGCTTTGTGCTCGCCGGTACACCTGTGCGTTTTGAACTTGCCGGGCAGCTTGCCCCGCTGAGAGATCTCTTCATGGCCGTGTTTTTTACGGCTGTCGGGCTTGGGGTCGATCTGGCGGCGCTGGCTTCAGACGCCTGGATCGTGGCGATCGGCGCCGTGCTCGTCGCGCTGATCAAGATCATCAGCATGGCGATCGCGGCGTGGGGCCTTGGCGCATCGATTCACATCACCGCGATGACCAGCATCGTGCTGTTTCAAACCGGAGAGTTCAGCCTCGTGGTCGTCAATGTCGCCGCGGCAGAGGGGTTGCTGTCGCCGCGGCAGGAATCGGTTTTCATCGGGCTGACCGCCTTGCTGTTGATCGCGACTCCAGGTGTGATCGGGGTCGCCCAGCCCGTTTCCAACAAACTCAGCAAGGTGCTGCCGACAGCGCCCTGGCTGGCACAATCGAGTCTGCGGATGTCATCAAGACAGCCGCTCCCTGAAGACGGCGACGATGCGGCGGATACACCCCAATTCCTTCGCGATCATGTCGTGATCGCAGGTTTCGGACCGGTCGGGCGCGCGGTTGCCGACAAACTTCACGTTGCCGGTGTTCCATACAGCATTGTCGAGTTGAATCCGACGACGGTCATGAAACAGCGTCGCCTCGGGCGTGCGGCGTTCTACGGCGATGCCGCCAACGAAGAGGTGCTGCGTTCGGCAGGTATCGAACATGCCCGATGCGTCGTGATGGCGATTCCTGACGACGCGGCGATGCTGCGTGCGGTGCGCCTCGCCCGGCAGATGGCGCCGCGAGCGATGATCGTCGCTCGGGCGTTTGCGACCAGCCGCGGGCTTGCCGCGCGGGGGCTGGGTGCAACGCATGTGGTGATCGAAGAACTCGTTACCGCTGAAGCGATGGCCGCACAGGTGCTCACCCGGCTCGCCGCGATGAACCCCGTGCCCGAAACACCTCAGCCGCCGACGGGCGCGCCATCGTGAGTGTTGCGGCTGATGGGCTTATGTGCCGCGCGAAATCCACACCACAAGCGATTCGAGCGGTGCTCGCTCATACAAGCGAAACACACCTGAACCATCGTCAACAACCAGCGACGGAGCGAGAATCACGCCGCCAGCTTCGAGCAAGCCTACCCGGATTGGCCTGGGTGAACCCAGGCCGATCGCATGCACTTCCACGGAGGCCAGGGGTTCTATCCCTGCAAGTACATCTTTCAGAATCGCTCCGGCGGTGCTTTCCGTCAGCAACGTGATCAGTCGCATCAAATGCTGCTCATCTTCAAGCAGCACCCGCTCATCCTGCGATTCCCAACCCGCCGACGTGCGCTGAAATCGCACGGCTGCTCCGTCCTCGGCCGCTATCCGGCGGAGCACGATCGTCTGCACGTCGGCAGCCTGCACTCCTATCGCTCTTCTCGAGACATAGGCAAGCGGATCAGCCTTCAGCGGGCGCAGATAGTCCGCCGGTACTCGCACGACTACCGGCCCCCACAAGGGATCGGGCGCAGCGCTGCTTCGTTCAACCCAAGCCCGCGCCACACCGAGAGAGTGCGTTCCGCCCACATCCGCCAACGGCCCGAGCACAAGTTCTGAAACCACCGTAGACATCGCAGCGCCCTCTCCCTCAAGAGTGCGCACGTCTCGTTCGAGACGGATGCGTGCGGCGGGACGATCAAGCCCGAGTTCAGGAGCATCAGGCACGATGGAGTCCTCAAATGCCGCGACAGGAAGAGAGGCCACCGCGCGCAGTGTTGCGGCGACAAACGCACTGTCTGCCGGCCCAAGTGCCGGTTCGAGCACCGCCCAGCGTCCGCGCACCTGCCCCAGGCGCACCTGCTGCGACCCTGATTGCAACATGAGCCGCGAGCCGCCCGATACCGCATCCGGGAGGACCAGTGCCGTGCGCCATGTCTGCAGAGACCGCTCCTCGAATAGCTCACGGACTTCACGATCGGCAAGCCCCTGACGCACAGTCGCCTCCGGCCCGGTTCCCCAGACACGAACTTTGGCGCCAGGGCCGGCGGCTTCAAATCGCACATGATGCTCCCCGTTCCCCGCTCGCAAAACCACTTGCACCGCCGCATCGGGTGGCGCTGCTGCACCGACCGCTTCGAGCCGGTCACGGAGAATCATGAGCACCGCATCCACTCGCTGCGAATCCACCGGCCACGCCGTCACCGATTCCGGCGGTGAACCTGCCGGAGGCATGCGAAGATGCCACCGACCATCGACTCGACGGAAGTGATAAGCCCGATGCCAATCGGGGCCGGTGATGATCAGTTCATGCACGCTTGATGGTGAGAATGCCAAGAGCGTGCCGCCGCCGCGATGGCCGCCGCTGAATCGAGGTGAAAGCACGACCGCTGCAGCCCCCACGAGCAGCACAGCCAGGATCATCCACATCAGCACGACACGCCTGGTCATAGCGAGAGTGTAGTGATGGCCGAATCGGCCGGTCGCATCCCGCTGCCCGCAGAAGGTTCAGGCTTTTGGCGCTTTGTAGAAGGGCAGCGCGACGACCTTCCCTTCGAGCACCGCACGACCGGCGTCAACACCCAGGGCTGTTCCCGGGGCGGCGAATTCGGCTCGCACGAAACCCATGGCTATGGGCTGGTCAAGTGTCGGACTGAGGCAGCCGCTTGTGATTCGGCCGATGATCTGCTCATCTAGCTTGATGGGCATGCCCTGGCGCGGTGTGCGGCGACCATCGCACACGATGCCGACGAGCTTCTCTGCCGGGCCTCCGGCGTCACGGGTTCGCTTGAGGGACTCGATGCCGATGAACGGAATGCCGCGTTCGCCCTCGTCTTTGTCGAGGCTGATGGCAAAGTCGACTCCGCACGCCAGCGCGTTGATGTCTTCGCCCAACTCATGACCATACAAAGGCATGCCGGCTTCCAGGCGAAGGGTGTCTCTCGCACCGAGACCGCACGGCTTGACAAGGGCATCGGGCGCCTTGGCATCGACATCCTTGAGCAGCAGTTTCATGGCCATATCCACCATGCTCGCGGGAAGGATGACTTCGACGCCGTCTTCACCGGTGTAGCCCGTGCGGCTGACGGTCAGCTTGGCGATGACGAGATTCTTGACGGTGAACCGGTAGCGCTTGAGCGTAGGAATTTCGCTGGAGAAACGAGAAATGAAGGGAATGACCTTCGGCCCCTGAAAGGCGATCATGGCGGTCTTGGTCGTCTGGTCGTCAATTTTCGCGACCAGGTCTTCTGACGATCGAACCTTCTCGAAATGGGCCAGCATTTTCTCGCGGTTGGCGCCGTTCACTACCACGAGAAACTCATCATCATCAAAGCGATACACGATCACGTCATCAAGCACGCCCCCCTGCTCGTTGCAGCAGAGGGAATAGCGACACTGGCCGGCCTGCATGTCTGAAATTTTGCGCGAGCACAGCCGTTCGAGCAGGCGCCTGGCATGACGACCGCTGATCTTGACGCGCCCCATGTGCGAAACATCGAAAAGGCCGCCGCTCGTTCGCACCTGCTTATGCTCATCGGCGATCGACGTGTAGCGGATGGGCATCTCCCACCCTGCAAACTCGACCATCTGAGCACCATGTTCGACGTGATACTTATGCAGCGGGGTATGCAGGAGCAAAGTGCGGTCTCCGGGGTTCGCGGATGCCAACGGTAGCGCATCGGAACCAGGAAGGCAGGCCCCCGTCGCAACGGACCGATACCCCGCACGCGGTCATTTCTTGCGCCCGCCGGATTGCTCTCCGCGAGCCGCGATATTCAGGCCGATTTTGCCGCTGCGACCCCCGGTCTGCTCCCCGGCGATGGTGCCGATGGACGCCTCCGGAGCGGGGCTTACGGCTTTCGCCGGCGCCGAGGCCGACACGATGGTCGCCGCGATGGCCAGAATCGCGATATGCCGGGCAGCGCCGAAGATCGCCCTGATCTGCCGCTGGGCTCGAGACCGCATCTGCTGCACGGTATTCTCCTTCATTTCCCCGCCTGTGGTGCGATCGATCAGTTCGTCATCCCCCGCGTCGGTGGCGCCGAGGGCTAGGGCAATGCGCCGACGCTCAGAGGCATCAGCCCAGCTCGCCGCGAGCTTGGCCCGCAGAGATTGACTGACGCGCGTGCGGACCGATTCGAGCTGGCTCTGGATGTGCTCATCGTGTTCGAGATCCGTCTCGACCCTGCTGACCATCGCCAACCGTTCTGTTCGAGTAATTTCGGTCTTGTGGGCGTTCTGCCGAGCGGTGCGCCGCCAGTGGGCTCGCATGAGCGAGAGGTAGGCCCACCGAGCAAGCACGCGTGCGTGGCGCACAAGGCGCTCGACGGCCTCTTCCGGCGTCGGATCGTCGTGAAAGGTCGGCGCTGCGGATGCTTCGGCCATTCGCCAGACGCGCTGGTGCACCCAGCTCGCCATTTCATCCGGATCCATGGTGCCTTCGGCCAACGAACGGCTGGCTGCGCGGCATGCCCGCTCAATCACAGGGCGAGCCTGGCGGTCATACAAGGTCCAGAATGCGGTCATCTCTTCAGTCTTCACGGGCAAGTCTCCGCGTTCGGGGCTGCCGTCAGCCCCGGTATGTCAGGCAGGTTCAGTGCGCGCGATGCTCGTGCCATTGGCGCATCAGCCGAGCAAGCGACGGCAGCACCACGCTCATGGACAAGAGCCTTGTTTCGTACTGGAGATACGCGCCGAGTTCCCCGTCATGGGAAAGCAGTTCGGGCCGGCGCTCAAGAGCCTGGAAAATCTGGTCCGCCTCATCGGGCATGCCGGCGAAAAACAGCGCCTGAGCGCCGGTCACCATCACCGGAACCGACTGCGGCGCCACTTCCCACGCGTTGAGAAAATGTTCGACCGCCCGCAGGTGCTCGCCGATTCGGATGCATCGTTCGGCGAGGTTTCCGAGACTGATCTCACGCCGCCGCGGCGTGTCGGCGTAGCGAAGGGCAATCTCCTCAAGACGAATCGCCTCGCGCACATCACCCATGGCGCTGCGTACGAGCGCCCGCTGGTTCGGCCTTGCCCATGCCGGGTTGGGGTGGTCTTCGCCATCGGTCGCGTCGTAACGATCGAGCAGGGCGAGCAACTCACGATGGAGTTCGGCCGCGGCATCCGCATCGCCCGCAGCGCGGGCTTCGTGCAGAGCGTTACAACCGTCCATGATCGCGGCTTCGAGCAGCGAGAGTTGCTCCGGGTCGGCTGTGGTCACGATCGTGGTCTGCGGTGCGGCGGAGGTGTTCAGATCCAGTGCGCTCATGGGATGCCCTCTGGGTGGGGGGAGGCTGTTCCCCCTCTGACAGACCACCGACCGAATCGAAATGTTCCTGACGTTGAAGATCATGCCTGGTTCTTCCGGGCGGACCGGGTGCGATTGGTCACGCTTCTGTCACGCGTGTAACAAGCTGAAACGACGTGTCACCCTCCCCCCGGCGACCGCGGTACGTTGTTGCGTGAGCGTCGGCGTAGACGCTCATGGGGGAACCGGGCGGCGACACGCACCGACCGCCCGTCAGCGTCCCGTTCGACGGAAGGAGTTCGTCATGGCAGGAAAGCACGCCCTTCGGATCGGTCTGCTCTGCGCTGCGATGCTCTGCGGCGTGCCGAGCACGGCATCGGCGCAGTATTACTCGGGTGATTCCCGCGTTTCATACGGGCCGTCACCGGGACATGCCGACTACCTCGGTTCGTTGAGCATCAACGACTGGACTGTCGGGCTAAGCACCGCCGGAGACTTCCGGGTGCAACTGATCGATGCGTTCCGGGCCGCGGGCTATCACGTCGAGAGCGACACCCAGCGCATCGTCGTGCACTTCGATGGATACGCCCCACGCATCAACTGGACGGGCGGATACTGGAATCTGCGCATCGATCGCTACGGCAACACCCTTGTGCTCATGCCCTTCACGCAGACCCGGCAGATTCACCACGTCGAACAACGGGTCATCGTCGCCCCGCCAC
The DNA here is from genome assembly GCA_019636695.1 of Phycisphaeraceae bacterium. Taxonomy (GTDB): domain Bacteria; phylum Planctomycetota; class Phycisphaerae; order Phycisphaerales; family UBA1924; genus JADLCM01. Next base: position 574,566 of record JAHBXD010000001.1, on the reverse strand, counting down.
CGGTCGTCGTGCAACCCCCTGTCTACTGCCCGCCTCCGGTCGTCGTACGCCCGCCGGTTTACTACCCGCCCCCGGTCGTTGTACGCCCGCCGGTCTACTGCCCGCCCCCGGTTATCGTGCGCCCGCCGGTCTACTGCCCGCCCCCGGTCGTCGTGCGCCCGCCGGTCTACTGCCCGCCCCCCAGATACCACTACGGGTCGGGAACTTCGATCCACTTCTCGATCGGATCTTCAAACCGCGGATATTCACGCCCTCCGACCTACACCCCTCCGTCACGTGGTCATGACCGAGGATGGGGCGGAGGAGGCCACAATCGCGGCGGCGGAAGCGGTCGAGGCCGATAAACGCCAACCGGGCTCTGCAAGGACTTCCAGATGACACCCAAGATTTCCCCGGGGTGAACCGCAACGTTCACCCCGGGGTTTCTTTCCGTGCGGCAACAGAATGTGCGCATGCCGGTAGAATCCGACCACGTTCGACGACGGAGGCCACAACATGAAATACGCAATTTCACTTATTCTCGGACTTTGCACTTTCACCGGTGCCGCAAACCACCCGCCGACGGTTCAGCGCCCGGTCAAAGAATCGCTGCACGGCCAGGCTTTCGTCGATGAGTTCCGCTGGCTCGAAGGCGACAATTCCGACCCCTCCCGCATGGGACGACTGACGGAAGAGGTCTCTGCTTGGACGGATATCCAAAATGGCTTCACCCGTGATGTGCTCGACAATCTTCCCGGCCGCAAGAACCTTGAGGCTCGTCTCCGGGAGTTGATGGAAGTCGGCAGTGTGTCTTCGCCTTCGATGCGCGGGAACCGCTATTTTTACACGCGGCGGGAAGGCACGCAGGCGCAGGCGATTCTGTACGTCAGAGATGGCCATGACGGCGTTGACCGTGAACTGCTCGATCCGGCCAAGATTGATCCGACCGGCCTGACGACCATGTCGTGGAGCTCGCCAAGCCCGAACGGCAAGCTTGTCGCCTTCGGACTCTATCGATCCGGCGATGAGAACTCGACGCTGTATCTTCTGGACGTTGATTCCGGGCGCTGGCTCGCCGAAGAGATCCCGGGCAAGGTCAACCTGTCTGAGTGGCTGCCTGATTCCAGCGGGTTCTTCTACTCACGACTGGAAGACCTTGACGACCCGTACTCATCGCAATTCCGATTCCACCGCATCGGCACACACCACCGGCAAGATCCGATCCTCTTCCGTCAGAAAGATGTCGCAACCACGTTTTATGGTTCGCGGAACCTGCCACCTGAGCGGCTGGCCTATCTCGCCAAGACCTGGGGCCCTTACGGCGTCGTCAGCCGCGACGCCCGCTGGATGGTCGTCGGATACTGGACGGGCACCAACAGCATTGATCTTTGGGTTGCTGACCTTGCCGCATGGTTCCGCACGGGCACGCTGGAACTCAAGGAGATGGCTTACGGCCTTGAAGGACGAGTCCTCGGTTACGAGTTCCTGGGCGACACGCTCTACATGACCACCTCGCAGGGAGCATCCAACGGCCGACTCGTCGCCGTAGACCTGCACAATCCCGCATATACCAACTGGAAAGACATCATCCCCGAGCACTCCGACGCCGTGCTGCGAAGCGTCAGCATGGCCCGCGGGCTCTTCGTCGCCCGCTGGATGCAGAATGCCTATGAGACGCTGGAGATGTATGACCTCGCGGGCAACTCCAAAGGCAGCGTTCCGTTGCCGGGCATCGGGTCGGCCAGCATCGCCACCCGTGACGACCGTACCGAGGCCTTTGTCAGTTTCGCGAGTTTCAACACCCCGCCGAGCATCTTCCGCGTCGATCTCGCCTCGGGTACTTCCGCACTCTGGGCCAAGCCCGACATTCCGGTCGATCCCTCGATCGTCGACGTGCGTCAGGTCTGGTACACCTCGCGCGACGGCACGGAAGTGCCGATGTTCATCATTCACCGCAAGGGCCTGCGCCTTGACGGCAACAACCCCACGATCCTGTACGGATACGGCGGCTTCAACATCAGCCAAAACCCCTTCTTCTCGCCCACGCTCTTCCCGTGGTTCGAGGCCGGTGGCGTCTTCGCCGTCGCCAACCTTCGCGGGGGCGGTGAGTTCGGCAACGCCTGGCACCGAGCGGGCATGCTCGAAAGCAAGCAGAACGTCTTTGATGACTTCATCGCGGCAGCCGAGTGGCTTTGCAACAACGGCTATACTAACCCTTCGCGTCTGGCTTGCTCGGGCGGTTCAAACGGCGGACTGCTCGTCGGGGCAGTGGTCACGCAGCGCCCCGATCTCTTCAAAGCCGCAATCTGTGCCGTGCCCTTGCTCGATATGCTCCGTTACCAGGATTTCCTGATGGCCCGGTACTGGGTGCCCGAATACGGCAGCGCCGAGAACCCCGAGCAGTTTGAGTACCTCGCACGATACTCCCCCTACCAGCAGATCCGCGAAGGGGTGAAATACCCCGCGATGTTGATCACCGCGGGCGAGAATGACACCCGAGTGCATCCCATGCACGCCCGCAAAATGGCCGCCCGCATGCAAGCCGCCACCACCGCTGATCCAGCGTCCCAGCCGATTCTTCTCTGGGTCGATCGCGACGCCGGGCACGGCGGCGGGAAGCCGCTGGAACTTCGCATCCGCGATGTCGCCGACCAGCGCATCTTCATGATGTGGCAACTCGGCATGCTCGATCGCCCGTGATCGCCCATGTTTCAGCGACTCGGGGTGCAGACCTCGAGCCGTTGAAACCATGTTCGGCATTGCCGGCTACACCTGTTGCGTGCTGATCGCCGCCATCAGGTCTGATGCAACCGCATCGGCCCGCAGTTGTCCCTCTTCCGACAGACGCCACACGCCGCCCGTCGTCTCCAGATCGCCGACCGCGGCATACGCCTCGACCTCGGCCAACAGGCGCGCAGGCGCATGCAGATCAATCGCCGATGCGGCTTCCAGCATCTCCGCCGCCGAAAGCCCCTCATCCAGACGAATGCCCAGCATCATGCGCTCGCAAAGCGATCGCGCGCGGTCAGGTTTCTCAAGATCCGTCACGGTCGCAAAACCGTCGTCCGATTGCTCAAGCCAGTCGCCCAGGCGCTGCACGTTCTTCCACCGGTAACCATGCACATGTGCGCTTGCAGAGGGGCCGGCGGCAAGCCAGTTTCCATTTCGCCAGTAGTTCATATTGTGGGCGCAATGTGCCCCTTGGCGCGCGTAATTGCTGATCTCATACCGCGTCAACCCGGCTCGACCCAGCATCTCCGCCGTAAGGCGAAACATCGCGGCCTCGGTCTCATCCGGCGCTGGTTCAAACTCCCCCCGTTGCATCCTGCGGGTCATCGCCGTGTTGGGCTCATAGGTCAGGCAGTAGCACGACACGTGCTCTGTCCCCAATCCGATCGCGCGCTCAAGGTCACGCTGCCAGTCCTCCACTGACTGTCCGGGAATGCCGTAGATCAGGTCGATCGACTGCCGCCCGATCCCCGCTTGACGGGCAAGGTCGATGGCCCGCTCGACGTTCTGCGGGTCATGCCACCGTTCCAGTGTTTTGAGGTGCCGAGGGTCGAACGACTGTGCCCCGACCGATACCCTGCCGACCCCGCCGGAAGCCAACACCGCGAGAAGCTCGGGGGTCACCGTCTCCGGGTTGCACTCGACCGTGAACTCACCCGCCCCGGACCGTACTCGTGAGAGGTCAAACAGGCGATCCAGCTCGATCAGGAACTCCTGCCAAAGTTCGACTGCAAGCAGACTGGGGGTGCCCCCACCGACGAAAATGGTCTCCAGGGGTTCACCCACCACCCAGGGTGAAATAGCGCGCAATTCCCGCACCAGTCGATCCAGGAACTCCCGCTGCCGAACCCGCGTATCGACGATGCTGTAGAAATCGCAGTAGTGGCATTTGTGGAAGCAGAACGGAACATGGATATAGAGCGACCGCACCGCCCGGTAACCTGCCTCCCCAGACGCCGGCAACGTCCGGAGAACCCCTCCCGCCGATGCTTCCCGGCCGCTGGGGCATTGCCCTAGACTGCGGTTTGAGGTATCGTCTGCCATCGTCAGTGCGCTCTGTGCTCGTGGGAGATTGTTTTCAGGATCGACTCGCCGAAGCCGAATGCCACGCCCGAAGTTCTGATGCACGTTTGCCCGATGGAGAGGGAGCCAAGGCTTGACGACCGAGTCACTTTGCCGGAAGGATAGTTAGCCCGTGAACGTCAGCCTCGTGCTCATTCAGAACGACGGCACGATCCGCGAAGCGATCCTCAAGCCCGGAAGCTCCGTCATCGGTCGTCAAGTCGGCTGCAGCATCCGGATTCCCGCCGCCGAAGTCTCCCGCCAGCACTGCGAGGTGCTCTTCAAGGGCGACGTGCTCACCCTGCGTGATCTCGGTTCGGCCAACGGCACGCTCGTCAACGGCACGCGAATCGAGCAATGCGAAGTGAAGGCCGGCGACCTGATCACCATCGGGTCGATCAATCTGCTCGTTCGTGTAGACGGCAAGCCCGCCCGGGTCGACCCTCGACTTACCAAGGCCGCCTCAGGAAAAGCCAACGCCGCGTCGGGTTCGCGGGTTTCCCCGGCCGCGCGCCCGCCGCAGTCCAAGCCGCCGGCAACGCCCGGAGGCAAGCCCAGTGTGCTCGAAGAACTCGGGATCGACCCGAGCAAGCTGCAGAACGAAGATTCCAGCATTGCCGACTTCAACTTTGACTTTGAAGACGATGACGACCAACCCAAACTCTGATCGGCAAACCGCACCATCCTCAGAGCAGTGATTTCAACTGCCGACGCATGATCTTGCCGGTGGGGTTACGCGGCAGCGACTCCACGGGACGGATGTCACGAGGCACTTTGTACCCCGCGAGATGCTCACGACAGTGCGACCGAAGCGCGGACTCGTCAAATTCGGCGCCCTCGGCGATTTCGATAAAAGCCACCGGCACTTCGCCCCTGATCGGGTCCATCACGCCGATCACCCCACTCGCCTGCACCGCCGGGTGACGATTGAGCACTTCTTCGATCTCGCGAGGAAAGACGTTCTCTCCGCCGACGATCATCATTTCCTTGTGTCGCCCCGTGATCGCCAGCAGACCATCCGCATCGAGCCGGCCGATGTCTCCCGTCCTGAACCAGCCTTCGGCATCAAACGCCGCCGCGGATTCATCCGGCAGTTTCCAATAGCCCTTGAAGATGTTGGGCCCTTTGAGGCGAATCTCTCCGTCGCGGCCAGGCGGCACTTCAACCTGCCGATCAAGATCGACGATCCGTGTCAGCACATCCGTAACCCCTCGACCGACGGTGCCGTCGCGCTCGGCCCCCTCGCGGCAGACGTGTGTCACAGGTGAAGTTTCGGTCAGGCCGTAGCCTTCACGAATTGGCTTGCCGAATCGCTCTTTGAAACGATCGGCCACGTCTCGGGGGAGCGGTTCACCACCGGAAATCAGATATCGAAATGAAGCAAAATCATCCGCCTTCGCCGACTTGACGTTGAGCAGGGCGTTGTACATCGATGGAATGCCGACGAAGAACTGGGGGCGATGCTCCCGCATTGCCTGCAGTACCTTCGTCGGCTGAAACCTCGCCTGATACACCGCTTTCATGCCCACCATCAGCGGAAGCACGGTCAGCACCGTGAACCCGAAACTGTGAAACTGCGGCAACACCCCTAAGAGCGACTCTTCCCTGGAAAATGGCACCACGCTCAGCACTTGCCGCACGTTGGACAGAATATTCCCGTGAGACAGCATCACCCCCTTGGGTTTGCCGCTGGTTCCGCTCGTATACAACAATGCCGCGAGATCATCCCACCCGGCCCGAGCCGGCCAACGCAGTTCCGGAAATCGGCGAAACTCGATTTGATCAAGCAGGATGATGTTTTCAGCCTGAGGGGTATACCCCAGGTGGTCGAGCATCGGACCGACGGTGACCACCGTATCGGTTTCACAGTCGTCGATGACATACTGCAGTTCCTCGCGGGCGAGCAGAAAATTCAGCGGTACAACTGTCCGGCCCAGCATCCAGGCAGCAAGCGCCGCGATCGGAAATGCCCCGCTCGCAGGCACCAAGATGGCCGTCGACCGCGCCCCGGAAACCCGCTCGATCTCTGAAGCCACGTGGGTGGCGGCGACGAGAATCTCGATCCCGCGATAACTCCGCCGATCATCGACAATCAGCACCTGGCGCGACCGCCGCAAACATGTTCTCAGAATGGACCCGTGTACGCTCACGAAACACCTTGCTCCGGCTCGGAAGAGGGGGACACTTTACACAATCCTTTCCAGGAACAAATTCCCGGGTCGAGCATCGGACTATGGGAGGGACTTTGGCCGTATGGCGCAACGTCGTCTAGGGTTTTCCCTGAGTTATGATTTGTCTGTCGGTTCGGAGGTCGTCGATGCATCGCCCAAAGATCATGCGGCTTTCCTTGGGGCTTCTCGCGGCCATGCATGTACTGGCAACCGGGCAGACGGCCACGATCTCTTGGGATGTGCCGACCCCTGCTCGGCTCCCGGCATGGATGGCAATCGAACTGGCCGACGGCGGGGCTGACCTGAGCCTGTATGGTCGTCGGGCAGTCCGCGATCATCGTGAGTTGGTCCGTGAGTTGTACATCCTGCGCCGCGATTACTTCCGTGCGACGCGCAACGTCGAACTTCGCCAGGTGGGCATTTCGAAGCTGCGCAAGCACGCAACACCTGACAATCTGCCGGTGCTGCTCGAAGTCTTCCGCCGGGAGCATCCCGAGGTGCGTCGAGCGATGCTCGATCTGCTCGCTGAGCATGAATCGGCCGAGGCTGATACCGCGTTAGCGTGGGCCGCCGTCTTTGACAGCAGCCAAGACATGCGAAACGACGCCCTTGAGCGCCTCAGGCGGCGTATCGCGGAAACCGGGGGCGAACCTTCGGATCGCGTGGTGTACGTCGTCGCACAAGGGATCAAGCGTCCGGACATTCGCACGCGACGAACGGCGGCCCAAGTGGCCGATGTGCTCAACATCGTGCAGGTGATCCCCCACCTGATCGCCGCCCAGGTCGGCGGCGGGGGTTCGGCGCAGAATGAACGAACGGGTGATCTGGCGTGGATTCTTGTGGGCAAGCAGCGTGCATTCGTCAGCGATCTTCAGCCCGTGGTCGCGGAATCGGCCGTAGCGTTCGATCCTCAACTCAGCGTTGTCACCGAGGGCGTGCTGATCCGAGTCAGCGATGCATCGGTCGTGACGTACATCTCCGAAGTGCACTCAGCCCTCGTCGGCATTGCCAGCCGGGCATCGGGCGAAGACCTTTCTCGCTTCGGCTACGACCAAGAACGCTGGGCTCGCTGGTATATCGATGAGTTCATCCCCGCGCAACGCCTCAAGACCCAAGCTGCTCAGATAGGGTCCAAGGCAGAGAACACACCTAAGAGCACGTCAGCAGATCTCAAATCTGACCGCTGAAATGATCGCACGATCGGACTCATCCGGCTGCAAGCAGGGGATGATCTGACGATAACGCGCCTTCAAGCTCAAGAAGCCTGCGTTTGACCGCATGGCCGCCCGCATACCCGTGCAGCGAGCCATCGGCGGCGATCACCCTGTGACACGGAATGACGATCGCGACCGGATTCACGCGATTCGCCTGGCCCACGGCCCGAACCGCGGCGGGAGAACCGATCCGCTCGGCGAGTTCGGCGTAGCTGATCGTGACGCCGCGAGGAATCTGTCGAAGTTCGTGCCAGACACGCAGTTGGAATGGTGTGCCGCGGAGAGCGATTGCTACCGAGAACGTTCCTCGGCCACCTGTAAAATACTCGTGCAACTCCTGCTCGAGCTGCGCCATGTGCGCAACGGCATCGGCACCTGCCGGCTCGACCGAAACCCCGGTCGCATGGCATGCACCAGGCCCGAATGCCAAACCAGCGACACCCTCCGCAGTCGTGAGTGCCCAGATCGGTCCAAGAGGTGTTTCCAGGACTCGACGCAAGGAGGCGGCTGACTCGGGCGTGGACATGCCACAAGTATAACGCCGTATTCGCAAGCCATCTTCAGCTCGCGCTTCCCCCAGTCGTTCACCCCAGAAAAAGCACGACCGCTCCGAGAAACGCCACCAAAGCGCCAAGCAGCGCTCGGCGGCTGACCTGCTCGCGATATGCAAAGATCACGATCGGAATCACAAATACGGGCGCGAGGGACAGGAGTGTCTGGGCAATTCCGAGTTCAAGGTGGGTAATCGCGATTTGGGCGCACCAAACCCCAAGAAACGGACCTGTTGCGGCGCCAGCCGCAGCAAAGATCAGTCCGATCCGCACGGTTCTCGGGTCCAGCAATGTTGCACCAAGTTGACCTCGCCGGACTTGTCGTACAGCGAGATATACGAACAGCGTCGCGAAAGCTCCAAACGGCAAACGGATGAGGGCTGATGTCTGAGGGTCAATTGGTGCGATGCCTTCAAGGCCCTCGGCGCTCATCCCGAGTTTGGCCAAGAGTAATCCCAGAGCCTGGGTAAATGCTCCCAACACGGCACATGCCACACCAAGTCGCAGACGGGTCCGGCTTTGAGCCGTGGCATCGACGAGCGTTGGTCGCCGCTCCAGCACAGTCCATGCGATCCCAGCAACCACCAGGGCAATCCCCAGGTATGCGGCAAGACTTAGGTGTTCAGAGGCTACGAGCACACCGAGGAGCACCGCGAAGATTGGAGTCGAGAGTTGAATGAGCAGCGTCCGGCGCGGCCCGATGAGTACGAAAGCCAAGAAAAGGGCTTGGTCACAAATCGCAAACCCGATGACACCGGAAATTGCGAGGTACGCGAGTTGCCTTTGGTGTATCTGCGGAAAACTCAGACCGTGAATGAGTGCAAAGACCAGGATATGGAACCCAAAAGCAATCCAAAGGCGCCAGAGGTTTACCCTGGTGACACCGATGCGGCGGCCTGCTTCAGTAAAAAAAATGGAAGTGATCGCCCAGAGTGCGGAACACGTGACCGCAGCCATCGGTCCGTAGATCGCTTCGAGCGAGGGCATATGACGACTCCGCGAAGTCGGGCACGGTAGTGACTTGGCGTCAGTCGGTCGAGGTGTCGACGCAGTTCTACGATCATGAGATGTGGGGTGATGCTGACGCAAGGGTCAGAAATAAGGGGAATACCTCATGGCTGAGCTGACCATGGTCGCCGTGATGCTGACAGCGTTGACTGCCCCAGCGTGGGCTGCGTGGCCCACCGACCCCCCCAAGGTGGCCTTGAAGGCTGCGGGTGAAGAACCCAGAGAGGCCCTGCGTTTCACGATCGAACGCGGGATTGCCCAAGATGTCACGATGACCACGACCATGAGCTCGAGCACCATGGTCGATGGCCAACCTTTCCCGCCTGTGACTTCACCGACCATGGTGATCGCCATGCGGATGCGTTCGAGCGAAGTCAGGCCCGACGGAACCTATCGATATGAGTACGAGGTAGTCAGGGCCGACATCAGGACTATTCCCGACGGTCAGGAGGCCGCAGCGGGGCATGTGCAGCGGGTATTGAGAAGCATGATCGGGCTTCGAGGGTGGGGACGGAACGATGCTCGGGGGAGGCCGCTGGAGAACGACCTGCGTCCGCCACCGGGGATTGACCCTTCGATCCGGGGGTATCTGGATGCCATGAAGGAGCAACTCTCGCAGATGAGCACGATGCTGCCTGAGGAACCCGTGGGCCATGGGGCGAGTTGGACGGTAGAAACACGCGTTGTTGCGGCTGGACTTCCTTTACGCCAGGTATCGACGTACACGCTGACAAAGCGAACTGGGCAAGTGCTTGATCTGAAAGTTGAGGTCGAGCAGGAAGCCCTTGAGCAGACCGTCAAGACCCCTGACGGAGAATTTCGGATTGAAGAATGGCTCGCACGCGGCGCGGGCGAAATGCGTCTTGATCTCGGCGCCCCCGCACCGGTGCGGTCGGTGATGCGTACTAGCGCCACAACCGAAATGTCATCGATGGCTGAAGGCAGGCGACAAACCCTTCGCCAGCAGCAATACGTGGACATGGTAATCCTGTCTGAGCGCCGGGATTGACATTCTTGAAGCACCGTTGCTTCACGGGTTTGTAACGTCGTCAGGCTGACTGCAAGACGATCGGTATGTTCACGAGGAATGATTCACGGCCCCGCGCGGGCGGAGCAGGAGGACCACAATGCACAGGCTATGCGCGCTGTTTTTCGCTCTCGGCACGGCCGGTCTTGCGGGGTGCGCTGCACCTCCGCCGACGGGCACCGGCTCAGGACGTGTGCCGCAGGGTTGGTCGACGCCGGCTGAAGCGGGCGATGCGCGGATTCTGCCGGATGACTACATCGCCTTCAGTGACGCCTGGACGCAGGCCCTGATTGCCGAGATGTATGACGAACCGGCTTTCCAGGGGCTGCCGTACCGGGCGACGATCCTCTTCGGAGACATCGTCAACCGGACTGACATCATCTCGAGCGTGGAGTTTGAGCAGGTCCGGGAGCGAATCAAGAACAACCTGATGCAGAGTCGTGATTTCCGCGATCGTTTCCGGTTTCTCATCAGCCGCGCGCAACTGGACGAACTGCGTCGGCGCGAAGTCAACCAGCCGGTTGATCAGCAGCGGTTCGACGAGATGCACACCTACCTGCTGAACGGCACCATGTATCGGACGAGCCGGACGAATACACATTCGTACCTCATCACGTATCAACTCGTCAACTTCCGGACGGGCGAGATTGTTTTCGTTCGCGATTTTGATGACAAGCGGTTCGGGCGGTGAACCGGGTTCATCCTTGCAAAGGAACATACGCCATGCTGCGCCGGGCAGTCATGACGCTCGCCATGTGTGCCCTTGTGCTGACGGGCTGCGCTGCCGCCCCGAGTTCTTCACGGCTGACCGCGGCCGATCTGGATGAAGTCGCCGCGGCGATGGCCCAGAGCCTTCAGGCGAGCGATGCGTTGCGCCTGCGCAGCGCGGATGCGCCCGGTTGGGTCGTCACGATGCATCGCCCCGAGAACCTTTCGAGCGACATGATCACAGTATCGGAGCGGTGGTATCTCGTCGAGAGACTTCGGTCGAGTCTGCCGCTCGCATCGCTCAGCCGCGAGCGGAACCTGATGTTCGTACTTCCGGCTGAGCATGCCGCAGAGCAATCGGCGTCGCAGGGAGCTTTCACCGATCGCCGACCCACCCATGAGCTGACGGCATCGATTCGCAGTGTGACCCGGCAGGCTGAACTGCACCGCACGGATGCCTATGCCATTCAGTTTCGACTCAGCGAGATCGATAACGGGGAACGCGTCTGGTCCGGAGAGTATTTCATCAAGCGTGCTGCCTTTGGGCGCGCCTGGGATTGAACCCGCATTCGATGTGGGTTCCACGTTACGCATGTACATGATCTGCCGTGCTATCCTGGCGAAACTGCGACGAGGTGGTCCTGCACGGCGCGCCGGCGGGCTCGGACTTGTTCGTGCCGGCGGACTGGGCGTGCTGCTGATGCTCGGCGGGTGCTCGACCTCGACATATGACGGCAGGCTTGTGCACCATGTTCGTACAGGCGAGTTCGGCCTTGCCCGCGGCCATCTGAATCATCTGGCCAGCGCGAACCCCGGGCAGGCCAGGCAACTGCTTTCGCACTTGAATCTCGGCGTCGTCAACCTTGCCGACGGGCTTGCCTCTGAAGCCGAAGAGCCCTTTCAGCGGGCTTACGAGATTCTGCGGCTGCGAGACATCAATGCCGGAACGCGGCTGACCGCCGCCATTACGTACGAGGGTGTGCGGTATTTCAAGGGGGAGCCATTTGAGCAGGCGATGGCGTATTGCTATATCGCCTTGCAGAAGGCCGCGATCGGCGACTATGACAACTGCCGTGCGGCCGCGAACGCCGCACTCGAACTGCTCGATGAGTTTGACAGTTTCCGCGGGACCACCGACCCGGTTCCGCAGGGGTTTTCGTACGCTGTGTATCGGAATCAGTTCGCGCTGGCCTACCTGCTCAGTGCGATCGGCAACCTCGGCATGGGCCGACAGGACGAAGCCGAAGATTTCATCGCTCGCGTCACGCTCATCAATCCATCTCTAGGCGGCTTGGCGAGGGCCTTGCTCGATCCGAGCTTCAACACGGTGCTGGTGATCGACGCGGGCGCCGGCCCGAGAAAGGTCGCCATGGGCGACGGCGGTGTCGGTTTTATATCGAGCGAACGCGGCACCAACAGACCGATTGACGTCTTCGTCAACGGCATCACTGCGGTCAGCGCCCCTCCTGCGGCAAATCTCGATGCGCTCGCCCAACGTTATTCGTGGGATGAGCTTCGCGCTGCCAGGCAAGCCAAGGAAGCCATCGGCACGGGGCTTGTCATCGGCGGCGCCGTCATCGCGACGCAGTCTCGCGATGATGAAGCCCGCCTTGCCGGGCTGGCGATGATTGCGGCGGGCCTGATTGCATCCGCCATGGCCACACCCGACCTGCGCCAGGTCGATATCTTCCCGCAGCGGGTATACATCGTCCCATTGCGGATCGAATCACCCGGCTCGACGATCCAGATCGCTTTCGGTGGCCAGGCCGTGCTGACGATCCCGTCGATCGATCCCCCATCGCATACCGAGCGTCTGAAAGTACGCTCCGTTCGTCTGCCTGCATCGGTTGCGTGGGTTGCGGGTGACCAGGTGCTGTATGCCAACGACGGGTATGGCGGATATGTGCCCGGGCAATCGCTGCCGTACATTCTTGGAGGAACCTGCGTGCGGATGCCGACGCATGCACTGCTCGCAGAGTATCAACGGGCCGGATATCTGACGGGCATGACGCTGGGCGAACTGCTCGAACTGTATCGGCTCGAAGGCATACGCCTGGGCACCGACGGCTCGGGCGGCAGGGTCGGCGGTCATGTACTCGAGGGCGGTTCGTGGCTGTATACACCGCAGGACGGCACTGCGGGTTATGCACGACTGTTCGGCCGAACGCATCGTCCGTATCGCCCGAAATCGGAAGCCGTGCGGCGACTGGCCGCCGAGATGCAAGCGCTCCATCAAAACCCCACAGGGAGAACCCCATGAAGTGTCTGACTCAGCGCGTTGTGATGGCGACTATTCTTGCGGCTGGATGCACGCTCTCCGCGGGATGCCGACGTGACATCGCTCCGCCTGGTGCATACGGCGATCCGTACCCGGATGCAAATTATCCCAATGTAGTGATGCTCGACGGGCTACAGCGGTTTGTGGTGGTGTCAGGATCACCGAAGGTCGAGAAGCCCGATGGGGGCGTGATGCGGGTGGTGGTGGCGATTCGCAACACCGCTCAACAGGAAATCAACGCCCAGTACAAATTCCAATTCCTTGATAGTCAAGGGCGGCCGATCGGGTATGAACCGACTTGGCGTTACATCCGGCTTTCGAGCCTTGCCCAACACTTTGTCGAGGCCAATGCGGTAGACAGCCGGGCAGTGCAGTGGCGGCTGGAAGTGCGACCGGCACGATGAGCGCTATCGGCAGTTTGAAATGAACTCGGCAAACTCATCGAAGTGGCGATCGGCCCGCGACAATTGCATCGCGCGCCCCGGTGCGGGTGGCCTCGCGCATGAAAGTGCGGAAGGCGCTCTCCACCGCAGGGATATCTTCATCTATGTAGGTGATAAAGACCTCGCGCCCTGCAGTGCGCATGCGCACTGCAGCGGCAGCGCGCGGCCCAGCCGTCGCCCCGACGGTGCGGCTGAGATGGCCCGCGGCGGCATCGCGGAGGATGCGGGCCAAGGCTTCGCGATAGCGGGCATTTTCACCTTCTCGCAGAAAATGCACCAGCGCCCAGATCTGGGCGTAATAGTCGAGCGCTCGTTCGTTGCTGTGCAACTCGAGCAGATCCTGCGGACGATGCGTCAGAAGTTCTTCAAGCGGTGTGATGCGTCCGCCCTGCACGACTTCACGAAGGCGATCAAATCGATCGATGTTCGTCCACGGCAGAAACCGGGGAACGTCGGGCCTGGCATCATCCCAGCGATATCCCTCCATGTAGGTGGCGATGCCCTCTTCAAGCCAGATCGGCAAAGCCTCGCGAAAGACGCTCTGGGTGTATTGATGCCAACCCTCGTGCGCGGCCGTGCCGAAGGTATTTCGCGAACCGATGTTGAAGAGGAGCGCCCGGCCATTTTCGGCAAAACCGCCAGCGCGAATTCGAAGGTAGGTCTCGGCTCGCGGGCCGGTCATCTGTCGCGTTAACTGTGCCCATTGCGAGCGACTGGCGAGGATGTAGGTATCCATGCGCCGCTCGGCCCGAGGCAGTTCACCCAGCGCGCTGGAGTAGTGCTGCGCGGCGAGTTCCATGAACATCGGGATGCGGCGCCTGATCAGCGGCGCGTTTTCGGTGGTGAAAATGCGATAGGACGGCGTGGTGATCACACGCCCCTCGACGCCGGCGAATGTCCACGGTTCGATTGACTGCACGGGATCAAACGCGACCGGCGCCGGATTGATCGCCCCGGAAACGCGCGGCGCTTGCGGAGTATCCGTACATCCGGAACTCAGCGCGGCCACGCACCAGACAAACAGCAAGAGTCTGCGCGGATTCAACCTTGTTTCTCCATCGCTTCGATCGCGACGGCCAGTTCGGCCTTTTTGCGTTCGAGTTCGTCACGTGTCTCCTGCACGAGATGCGCAGGGGCTCGCTGAGCATATCCCGGATTGGCCAACCGACCTGAAAGCGCGGCAACGCTCTTGTTGAGATCCGCGATGAGTTTTTCCAGCCTTGACTTCTCGGCCTCTGCATCGATTGCATCCGCGAGGTTGGACACCGCAAGTCGCTGTGGACCGAAGGTGAACTCCGCGGCCTGGCCCGCGGGCGGCACTGTCTCGATCCGCTCGACCCCCGCGAGGGTGCGCAACATCTCCATGACGCCGAGCGCACGCAGTTCGGCGTGCAGTTCGATCGATACATGAAGCGTGATCGGGCGGCGAGGATGTACCTGATGCTGCGCGCGGACCTCACGGATCGCGGTGATCAGTTCCTGCATCCGGGCAAAAGTGCTCTCGATCGCCTGATCCCGAAGCGAAGCCTCGGCGCGAGGCCACCCAGCGCGACAAAGCAGCCCCGCACGATCAGGCGCATCAAGGCTCAGGCCCTGAACTGAAGCAGTCGGCAATGTGCCGATGTGCTCATAAATGACCTCGGTCACAAACGGCATGATGGGATGCAGCAGACGGAGCATCGCGTCGAGCGCGACCCTGAGGACAGCTCGCTGAGCGGGATTGTGGGCCGCCGTGGGCTTGACGATTTCAAGATACCAATCGCAGAAATCGCGCCAAAGCAGGTCATAGACCTGCCCGGCATACACGCTGAATTCATATCGGGCGACCGCGACATCAACGGCGTCGATGGCCGCGGCGAGCCGCGAGAGCATCCAACGATCGGCTACGCCGAGGTCCGGGGAAGCCGGGTCGAGCACCGGGGTGGCCGGTTCGGTCAGCATCGAGAGCGTGAAACGTGCGGCGTTCCAGAGTTTGGTGGCGAAATTGCGACCGATGTCGAACTTCGCCGACGTGTTCCGCGCCAGGGGAAGCTCGGGCGAAGGCTTGACCTGACCGCTCGCAAGCCCGAACGCGGTGACCATTTTTTTCGTTGGGTCGGCCGGACACTCCTGGATCGGCGCTGGAACAAGGCGGCCTTGCGAATTGCGGATGAACTTGGGCGAAAATGTTTTCCCGGTATGTGGACAGACGAGGTCCACGGGAAGGCGGATGTCCTGCGTGCTGGTTGCGACCTGGCAAAGGACGTATCGCAGCGCATCGGCTCCGTGGCTCTCGATGATGTCGAGCGGATCGACGCCGTTGCCGAGGCTCTTGCTCATCCGCTGGCCGTGTCCATCCTGGATGATGGGATTGATGTAGACGTGGTGGAAGGGAAGCCGGCCTTCGCCCTGCCGTGCGGCGGGATTCTGCTGCTGATCTGTGAACCACCGATTGAACATCACCATGCGCGACACCCAGAGGGTGATGATGTCGCGCCCGGTGACGAGGACATTGGTGGGGTTGAAAGCGGGCAGAAGCGAGGGGAAGTCGGCGATGCCGGTGGCATTGGCGGCGGCATCGGCGTCGGGCCAGCCCATCGTGGAGAGGGGCCAAAGCGCGGAAGAGAACCAGGTGTCAAGGACGTCGGGGTCACGCGTGGCAGAGAAGACAGGGTCAAGAGATTCGTTCAGCCGAGTCATCTCCTCAATCCTTCTCAGCGCAACGATCGCATCCGGCTCCAAGTGCGCATGCAACTGCCAAGTCGAGCCGTCGGGTTTCGAATAAAGGGTAAATACTCGCTCTGCTTCTTCGGTCGCCGCGCAGACATCGATGCAGTAATCGCCTTCTCGCCATTCGCACTTTGCGTATAGCTGGCCAGCGCATCCGATGAGCGCAGCGAACTTTCTCAATCGCTCGTTGTACTCTGTTTCAAACTCACTGACTCCCACATCAGAAGGATCTGGCCAGTCGGGGAACGGCAAAGTGTCCGGAGGCAACTCTGCACGGAGGCTCCACACCGGAATTCTGTGCCCCCACCACAACTGCCTGCTGATGCACCAATCCCGGATGTTCTCATGCCAGGTTTCAAAGGTCTTGGCGTAGCGCTCGGGGAAGAAGCGGAGGCCATCTTCTGTCTTTTCTACTCCCCCTCCGGTGGGATGGGCGTCCCCCCCACTCCTCTGCTCACCCGCCATTGCCCTCAGGGCCGCGCCCCTCAGGCTGTCGTCGGTCACCTTCACATACCACTGATCGCTCAAATACGGCTCGATGGGCACATGGCTGCGGTAACTGTGCCCAACGCTGTGTCGATACGGGGACTTCCGCTCCAGCCAGCCGCGAGCTTCAAACTCCCGCACAACCAGCATGCGTGCTTCTTCACGACTCTTTCCTACGAATAGGTGCGCATTGCCGACATCGTTCCATCCGTGCTGGTCGCTGATCGACGCATCAGGAGCCATGATGTTGATGATGGGCAGTTCGTGCCTACGCCCGATCTCATAATCGTTGGGGTCGTGCCCGGGTGTCACCTTCAGAAAGCCCGTAGCGAACTGCGCCTTCGGGTCTGATGCATCTCCCCCCAGCGCCTCCGGCATCACCACATAGTCATCTTCGATCACCGGGATCACCCGCCCTACCAACGGCAGTTCCACGAAAAGACCTCGCAACGCTTTCGCCCGGGGGTCTTTCGGGTTCATCGCGACTGCCGTGTCGCCTAAGTACGTCTCCGGCCGTGTCGTCGCAACGGTCACCCACGCCTGTGCATCGCCGGGATGCTCATCCGCACCGGGATACCCACGAACGGCAAGCTCGTTCCAGGTCACGGGCATGGCGTCCTCACCTGCCGCGAGGCTTTGTTGCCCTGCTCCCACACTTCCCCGATGCACCAACGGATACCGCAGGGAATAGAAAAATCCCTCGATTTCCTCCATCTCAACTTCGTCGTCTGCGAGCGCTGTCTGGGTCACCGGATCCCAGTTCACCAAGCGCTTCCCTCGGGAGATCAAACCCGCCTTGAAGAGTTGGAAGAACGCCTCCCGCACCGCTCTTGCACACACCTCGTCCATGGTGAAGCGCTGACGCTCCCAGTCGCATGAGCACCCCATCCGCTTAAGCTGCTCCGTAATTCGAACCTCGTATTCGTCCTTGAATGCCTGAATGCGCTCAACAAACGCCGCACGCCCGCGTTCCCCATCTTGTGCGAAATCGGCGCGGCTCTTGCCCTCCAACGCCTTAACCCGCTTTTCGACTACGGTCTGGGTGGCGATTCCGGCGTGATCGGTTCCGGGCATCCAGAGCGTTTCATACCCTTTCATTCGATGCACCCGGGCCAAAACATCCTGAAGGGTGTTGTTCAGGGCATGCCCGAGGTGAAGCGCGGCCGTGACATTGGGAGGAGGAATCAGGATCGCGTACGGCTTGGCTCGCCCTTCCAGAACACGGTCAGGATCGGCATGGAAGGCCCGGGCGGCTTCCCACCCCTGGCGAACGCGGTCTTCGTGGTCCCGCGGCCGAAATTGCTTAGGCAATTCCCCCGCGGGAACCTTCTGAGTCGTGGCGGCGTCAGACATCCCAAATCCTTTCCGCGTCCGGAGGGCTTCCGGGCCGATATTGTTCGCCGATGGCCAGCCGGAACAACCATGCCCTGACATTTGGAGCCGTCGTGCTCGCGTTTGCCCTCATCGGGCTGACCGGGTACGTCTTCCACCTCGCCACACGACCGAATGAGCTCGGCCGCTCGGGCACGGCAACCGATGCCACTTTGGACGCCCTTGAGCACCGAATCCACGCCCTGCTCGGCAAGGGACAATGGTCCGAAGCCGCGATTGTGCTCGAAGAGGCCGTCGCTCGCTACCCGGAAGACCTGCAAATTCGCCAGCGGCTCGCCGAAATCTATCAACAGCTCGCCGCCACCGCAAAGAGCCGCCGACAACACGAGGAAAGCAAACGGCTGTTCGCCCAAGCCTACCACCAGTGGGCGGCGATCATCGAAATCGGACCGAAGGATGCCGCGGCGTACTTCCGTGCCGCGATGGCCGCCAACGAGGCCGGGCTGCCCGAGGCCCGCACGCTTTTTGAGCACGCCGCGGCCTTGGAGCCGAACCGGCCGGAATACCTGCTCAATCTCGGCATGGTGCAATACAACGTGGGTGAATACGACGTCGCCCAGGTCAGCCTGCACAGGGCGACGCAATTGAAGCCGGATCTTGCTCCCGGTTGGGCGATGCTCGCTCAGATTGCGCTTCGCGAGGGACAGCGCAACGTCGCGCTGCAACTCATCACGCGGGCGAGAGATATTGACCCGATTGACGCGAATTTCCGAGTGATCGAAGCAGACATCGTGGCCTCGACGGATCCTGACAGAGCGATCGCGCTCTTGGAAACCCTGACCGAAGAACTTCGCCGCCGGGATGATGTGCTTCGCATCGCAAGAAACGCCTACGGAGCCAAGGGGCGGTTTCGCGATGCCGCAGCCTATTTCACTTCCGCGTCAGATCATGATCCCGAGAATCCTGATCTGGCGCTCGCCGCCGCCGATCTGCTCGACCGCTCCGGCCAGCGTGATCGAGCCATCGAATACGCCAGGCGCGCTGTCGAAGCGGGCCACACCGGCGCCCCTCGAATGCTTGAGCGCCTGCTCGCGGCAGGCAGTGACCGCTGAGCCGCAGAAGCGTGTCTCCGATCGGACATCATGGCTCTCTCGCCGTGGCCGCATCATCGCGAGACGCACGCCGAAGTGCCCACGACGCCGCATCGCGCACAAGTTCCGGCTCAGTCGGATCGGCCGCTATGGCCTGCAATCGAGTGTGTAACCCGGGATGAAATGATCCTGCCAACAGATTACCGGCGGCATACGCCGCATTCCGGCGAAACTGATCGAGGGGCGCACGCCGCAACGGAGTCGTGCGAAATGCCTTCGCACGATCCTCTTCACGCCATCCGAGCACCGAAAGCAGATCAAACCCTTCTCGCAACGGCGCATAGGCCGCATTGGCCGCTGGCAGATCTTGCCTTGCCGCCGCGCGCAATGAGTTGTGCGGGCAGACTTCCTGGCATACATCGCACCCGAAGATCCAGTCGTGCATGTTTGCCCGTAGTTCTTCGGGAACGCGCGATCGCCGTTCAATCGTCAGGTATGCAATGCAGCGTTGTGCATCGACCGAATACGGAGTGATGCACCCCGTCGGGCACGCATCAATGCACCGGGTGCAACTGCCGCAGTGGTCGATGACACGCTGACCTTCGGCCACTGGCTCCAGTTCGAGCGTGGTCATGATCCCGCCCAGCAGGAGATAGCTTCCTATCCTGGGATGAATCAGAAGCGTGTGCTTACCGATCCATCCAAGCCCGGCGCGTGCCGCCAGTTCGCGCTCGATCACCGGATGAATATCGACGAAAGTTCGAAAGGAATCGTTCGGATGCTCCGCTCGCAGGGCATCACTGAGGGCATGCAGCCTCTTAGTCATCACCGAGTGATAATCTCGCCCTCGGGCATACCGAGCGATCCTGCCGAATGCCTCTCCTTGCAACACGCCGGCGTCCTGAGCGATGCTCTCGCACCTTTGAAAGCGAAGACTGCGGGTGACATAGGCATCGGCAACCACGACCGCGGCCCGAGCACCGGGCAGAAACTGATTCGGATCGAGCCGCACCTCCAACGTGCGGTCGAGATACGTCATTTCGCCCTGTCGCCCCGAGCCGATCCATGATCGCCAAGCTTCCTGCCGGTGCGAAGGCTCAATCGAAGCGATGCCCGCGGCGGCAAACCCCTGCGATCGGCACCGCTCGATCACGCGTTGCGTTCGTTCGCGTACTTCAGAGCCCATAGCCCTTCCATGCGCCATGCACCGACGCTCAGGCCCGGACCGACCCGCTGTGTGTTGCGGCCGGGGGGCGCTCCTGTCGCGCATGGCGAGCGTGTTCTCCGAGAATCAATGCTGCGGCGCCGCTCAGGGCTTCCTCGGCGTTGCACGCTTCAGGCACCCAAAGCCGATCGTGCTCCACAACCACCCAGCCAGCAAAGCCGATCGAGGCGAGGACGTGCAAATCGCGTTGAACCCTGCCGCCGCCGTCTCCGAACCGCACAGGACGACCTTCGGCGATATCTTTCATCTTGACGACATGCAGTTTTTCGCCGAGCCGGGCAGACGCCGTTTCGAGCGTTTCGCCTGCTGAGCGGCCGACAGGCGCGGAATATGCGGCACACAAAAGATTGTGCATATCCGACTGCTCGATCAGTTCGAGAAGCTGATCGCTGGTTGCGAACGATCCTCCGTTCTCAAGCAGCAATTGCACTCCGGTATTCCGGCAGGCATCAACGGCAAGCCGAAGGCGGGCAGCGATCCTTCTGACAGCGCTCTTGCGGCTCTCGTTTCCGTGCAGTTGATATCCGTAGACGCGTACATAGGGAATGCCCGCAAGGCTCGCGGCCTCGATGATGCGTCGACACCGCCGGATCATCGCTTCATCGTCCATGAACGCCAGGCCGAGCACCGGCGGCCACACACGCTCATCGAATCGAAGCGACGTCGCCAGGGAAAGTGGAACCACGCCGCATGCGCTGAATATGCTCCGGACCTTGTCAGGGTCGGTTTGCATGGGATCGCAGTTCAGCTGCGTCTCACCGAACCCGAACGTCCGAAGCTCGACGCCATCGAAACTCATGCGTCGCGCTGCCGAAGCGACTTCATCCAACGTCCACTCCGGACATGCCACGGTGCTGAAAGCGGGCTTCATGCAGTCCTCCCGGTTCGGCCCATGGTAGCCGCCGCTGAAGCAACCGGCACGGATCAAATCGTCCCTGGGGCGTCGCGAGGCCCTGCTTCCCCGGCGCCTCCCGAGATGCCGGCGGATCGACTCCCGGTTGAGATCGGCTGATTGGGCGATGTAGCAAGTCCGGCCTTGATTACTTCGGGCGATGCATAATTTCCTGGGCATTGACGCAATGCTCGAAGCGGCCGGTGTCCTTGAAAGTCTGGACAACCTGAACGACCACCTCGGCCACGGCACGCTGAGCCTGATCAGTCGATGCACCGACATGGTGCGATCCGTACACCCCCGGCAGCAATGCTGTCGGTGATTTCCATGGCCCGTCGGCTGCCGGCTCGTCTTCAAAAACATCCAGCCCGCAGCGAATACCTTTCTTCTGCACAGCCATCCGCAGGGCGGCTTCATCCACGACACTGCCTCGAGTCGTATTGATGAAGTACGACCCTGGACGCATTTCCGCAAAAAATGCTCCATCAAACATGCGCCGTGTCGCCTCGGTTGCTGCAACATGCGCTGTGACGGCGTCGCTCGATCTGGCCAGCCGGAGCAGGTCTTCACGCGTTTTGCCGGCATTCTCGACCCCAAGCTCTGCGGCTCTGGCAGGAGTCATATTCGCCGACCATGCCGCGACCTTCATTTCGAATGCCTGGGCACGCTGAATCACCGCCTTGCCGATTGATCCGAGGCCGACAACCCCCAGCCGCAAACCCTTCAGCCCACGGGCTTTGCCGTACTCCTTTTTCTTCCAGACACCCGCGCGAAGGTCCGCCGTCTGGTCGGCAACCCGTCGATCACACTCTAGAAGCAGCGCCATGGTCAACTCGGCAACCGCCACAGAGTTTGTTCCCGGGCAGTTGCAGACCCCGATGCCCGCAGCACCGGCGGCCTTGATATCAATCGTGTCATAGCCGGCCCCAGCGCGCACGATCAACTTCAGTTTCGTTGCTGCCGAGATGACATCTGCGGGCACTTTCGTCGAACGCACGATCAGCACATCGGCCCCTGTCCGGGCGAGTGCCTCGGCCAAACCGGCCGTGCCGATTCCAGGCTCATCGGCAATCACGCACCCGAGCCGCTCAAGGCCCGCGATGCCTTCGGATTCAAACTTATCCGCGATCAGCACCTTCATTCGTCGATCTCCGCGAACTGCCGCGGGCAGTTCTCTCACTCGTTTCCGATCAGTCCATTCGGATCACTTGACAATCGTAGGGGCCGCCGTGGTCCTATCGGCGAAGCATTGCCGCGCCTCAGTTCGCTTCGAGAGGCATCGTCGCAACGATGTTCTCGACTACGCGATCGGTCGTCACGCCTTCGGCCTCTCCCTCAAAGTTCAGTATCAATCTATGCCGTAGCGATGGAAGCGATATCGCACGAATATCCTCAACCGCGACCGATGGGCGTCCATCGAGCAGCGCGCGGCACTTGGCCCCGAGCACGAGCGCCTGCGCTGCCCTCGGGCTTGCACCGACACGTACGTACTGATTGACCGTTGGTGTCGCAAAGGCGCCTTGCGGGTGGGTCGCCAACACCATCCGCACTGCATAATCCTGCACATGGGGCGCAATAGCCACCCGTCGCACCAGTCGCTGATGCTCAACGATTGCCTGTGCATCAAGCACCGGTGTCACTGTCGGTTCATCACCGGTTGTCGTACGATCTAAAATTGCCGCAAGATCACTGCGTGTCGAATATCCGACCGAAAGTTTGAAGAAGAAGCGGTCGAGTTGTGCTTCCGGCAGCGGATATGTGCCCTCCTGCTCGATCGGGTTCTGCGTCGCCATCACGAAAAACGGCCTGGGAAGTGCATGCGAAACGCCCGCAACGGTCACGCTTCGTTCCTGCATCGCTTCGAGAAGCGCCGACTGCGTCTTCGGAGTCGCCCGGTTAATTTCATCGGCAAGCACGATCTGCGCGAAGATCGGGCCGGGTTGAAATCGAAACTCGCGCACGATTCTCCCGGCATCTCCCGCCGACTCAGCCACCACGGTAGTTCCCGTGATATCCGCTGGCATCAGATCGGGCGTGAACTGGATCCTGCCGAACTCCAGCGACAGCGCCTTGGAGAGCGTCCGGATCAGCAGCGTTTTCCCGATCCCGGGCACGCCTTCGAGCAGTGCATGCCCCCCGGTGAACAGGCAGATCAGCACGCCTTCAATCACTTCAGCGTGCCCGACCACCACGCGTTGAATCTGTTCACGCACGCCCGCAAAATCATCGCGAAAGCGTGCTGCCTGAGCCTGAATCGCCTCCACGCTGACGTTGGTTCCGGTCTCGCTCATACCGTTCCTCTGGGTTCAGGCATCCATCGTAGACGCCCCCGGCCCTCGGCCTATGGCCTCTCCAGGTCGATCACCCTAGCCCTTCCTCCTGACGGGCACGCAGCCCTCGCGCATCCAGTCCAGCGCCTGAAAGGCACTCTGCAATCCGCCGAAGCCTCTTCCCAATACCTTTGGGAATTCCCCTGTGACCGGACCACATATGAAACTGACCACTCCCGATCATCCGCTGACTCCAGACCAACCGGTGCTGCGCTCTTCGGCGCGCATCCCAAGCCGCATCTCCACCATGACCAACAGCATCCATCCCCGGGTGATCGTGATCCTCGGTGGTGCGGTCCCTCCTGAAGCCGATGCGCTGCCCCATCAGGTGGACATTATCACCCTCGGCTCTTCTCCCGGTGCCATGCGCCCTGAAGACCTTGCCGGATGGCTTCTCGCTTGCGTGCGCCCGTTCGATCGCGTTGTGCTGGGTATCGATCCTGATCACATCCCGGCCCACGCCATCGAGGCCGTTTTTCACCGCGGCGCTTTTCACCTTCTCGATGAAGTCCACCTTCGGCTTCCCGCACAGCCCGGCTTCCGGCCCGATGTCCAGCGACTGCGGACCCTGCTCGACCGCTGGGCAGGCCCTGCCCTGATCGACGGCGACCTCCGCATTTATGCCGCTGCATGAACCTTACTCCCCCCGCGGAATATGTTCGACGCTCCAAGGCGGTTACCATCCCCGCCATGATGGACACCAGTCTTCGCCCCACGGAATACGCCTCCCGCCGCGCTCGCGTCCTTCGAGCACTCAAACGCGGCGTGGGCATCGTCTTCGCCGGAGAAGGCGGCTCGTTGCACGACCGCTTTCGTCCCGATTCCTCATTTGTCTACCTCACCGGCATCCGGGATGAGCCAGGCGCTGCGGTCCTCTTCGACCCGACCAATCCTGATCCTCTTCGCCGATGCGTGCTCTTTCTCAAGCCTCGCAATCCCGAGATGGAGGCCTGGGACGGCTTTCGCCCCCCCATCGACGCAGCACTCCGTAAGGCCACCGGGTTCACGCGCATTTTCCGCACGCTCGCGCTTCCGGGCTTCCTGACCGACGCCCTTCGACGCTCAAAGCAGGCATGCTGCCTGCACAAATTCGCCGTCTACGACGCTCCGGCATCTCCTGACCTTGCCGTCTTTCGCCGTGTGGCCGAGCGCGTGCCGGGGGTGGGCATCGTCGACATGTCCAACCTGTTGCCCAGCCTGCGTGCTGTGAAATCGAGCGCTGAGCAACTGCTCATTCGCAAGGCGATCGACGCCACGCACGAAGGCCACCGCTCGCTCCTGGCGATCCTCCGCCCGGGCGTCAACGAACGCGACCTGCATCGCGCCCTTGAAACAGGCTGGAACCGCAAAGGCGCTTCCGGACCTGCCTACAACCCCATCGTCGGTGGCGGCGTGAACAGCACGGTGCTGCATTACCACGCCAACGACCAGGAACTGCACGACGGCGACATCCTCTGTGTCGATGCCGCCGCAACCCTTGGCGGATATGCCGCCGACATCACCCGAACCTATCCGGTCTCCGGCAAGTTCTCCCGCGAACAACGCCGGATATACAACATCGTGCTCGAAGCCCAACTCGCCGCGATCCAGGCCGTACGCCCCGGGGCCTACCTCCACCAGGTTGATGCCGCCGCCCGCGCTGTGATTGAAAAGGCCGGCTTCGGTGATGCCTACATCCACGGTATCGGTCATCACCTCGGACTAGATGTTCACGACGCCACGCCCGACGGTCCACTCCGTCCCGGCAATGTCGTCACCATCGAACCGGGGATCTACCTCCAGAACGAGAAAATCGGTGTCCGCATCGAAGATGACATCTTGGTCACCCCATCGGGTCGGCGGAACCTCTCGGCCGCCATTCCCAAGGCCGCAGATGAGGTCGAAGCCCTGATCCGAAGCCTTCGTCGCTGATGTCACTCAGCACGCACGCTCACACCGCGCCCTATCCTTTCCCCCTCTCGTGACCACTCCTCCAAACGTGGTCATGTGGTGCCGGTTTTCCCCGGGGTTACCCCGGAACTTTGCTATTCAAACGGAGTTGCCATGCCCGCCCCGATCACCATGACCGCCACCGGTCTCAGCGTCCCGAACGACCCCATCATCCCGTTCATTGAGGGTGACGGCACCGGCCCCGACATCTGGCGCGCCAGCGTGCGCGTCTTTGACGCCGCGGTCGAAAAGGCATATGGCGGCAAGCGAAAAATCCACTGGCAAGAGGTTCTCGCTGGTGAAAAGGCTTTCAACGCCACCGGAGACTGGCTCCCCGGCACCACCCTCGACGCCTTCAAGCAATACCTCGTCGGCATCAAGGGGCCGCTCACCACCCCCGTCGGAGGCGGCATCCGCTCACTCAACGTTGCCTTGCGCCAGATTCTGGACCTTTATGTCTGTCTTCGGCCCGTCCGGTGGTTCAAAGGCGTCCCAAGCCCCGTCAAACGCCCGGGCGACTGCGATATGACCATCTTCAGGGAAAACACTGAGGACATCTACGCCGGCATCGAGTTCAAGAGTGGCTCCCCCGAAGCCCAAAAGTTTGCATCCCTCTTCGCCGAGGCCTTTCCCAAGGAATTTTCGAAGGTTCGCTTCCCCGAATCCTCCGGCTTCGGCATTAAGCCCGTCAGCCGCGAGGGCACCGAGCGTCTCGTCCGTGCGGCGATCCAGTTCGCCCTCCGCGAGAAGCGTCGGAGTGTCACCCTTGTGCACAAGGGCAACATCATGAAGTTCACCGAGGGCGCCTTCAAAGACTGGGGGTATGCCCTCGCCCAGAAAGAGTTCCGGGCCGACATTATCACCGAACGCGAGAGCTGGATCCTCGGGAATAAAGAAGCGAATACCGACCTCTCCGCCGCGGCGAACGCCCGCATGATCGACCCCGGCTTCGACATGATGACCGCCGACCAGCAGGCCAAGATCGTGAAGGAAGTCGAAAGCACCCTCGCGGCAATCTGGACCACCCACGGCGACGGCAAGTGGAAGAGCAAACTGCTGATCAAGGACTCCATCGCCGACATCACCTTGCAGCAGGTGCTGACGCGAGCCAAGGACTTTGACGTCATCGCCACCATGAACCTGAACGGGGACTATCTCTCCGATGCGCTCGCCGCGCAGGTCGGCGGCATTGGCATCGCCCCGGGCGGGAACATCAACTACGACACCGGCCATGCCATCTTTGAGGCGACGCACGGGACGGCCCCCAAGTACGCCAACCTCGACCAGGTGAACCCCGGCTCCGTCATCCTCAGCGGCGAGATGATGCTGCGCTACATGGGCTGGACCGAAGCGGCGGACCTGATCATCAAGGGCATGGACGGCGCCATCGCCGCCAAGACCGTCACCTACGACTTCGAGCGGCTGATGAAGGCCGAGGGGGACAACGAGGTGAAGAAGGTGAAGTGCAGTGAGTTTGCGACGGCGGTGATCGGCAAGATGTGATCGTTCCAGTCCAAGGCAAATGGCTCGACGATCCCGCCGCTTCGGTATCCGCTCCACGATGATGCCGCTTCGGCGAATGCCATTCAATTAGCGTTGATTCGGCGCCTGTGCGGCGCGAACAGATGTCCTGTGGCGCAATCAAAGACCTCCCGGGATGATGGTGTTGCTTGAAGGCACGCACCACCCTAGGAGGCCATGGATGGCCAGTATCCGCGCAAGGTTCCAGAGCGTCAAGGACGACCTATTCCAGTTGATCGATGCAGTCGCGGTGGAGGCGTGCTCCGCTGCGCTCCACACGCCTCCGCCGCGTATCCCTGACACTCATTGACGGACATAGACTCTGGTACGAACCATGGGGGCAGGTCAACGTACTCCCGATACCCAGATAGACGCTCAATTGCCGACCATACGGCGGGCGCCCATGGGAAGAACACGGCCACCTGCCGATACCGAGAGAGCCGTTTCATGCAGACACAGGAGCTCAGCATCCGTCGAGCATCAACGCCCGAGCGCCAACTCGCGGCGTGGCTGTTGCCTCGCGCGTTGGGGGTGTCTCGACTGTCGCAGCACGTCGAACCGTCCGTCCTGGTGGCGTATATGGAGGGAAGGCTTGCGGGCGCCTTGGCGATGGCGTGCATCGTGGCACCGAATGAATCGCCCGCCGTTCCTTGCGCTCTGCATGTTGTGCCTTGGGTCCGCCGACGCGGCGTTGCAAGGGGGCTGCTGGCCGAGGCGGAGCGCCTGGCGCTGCACTGGGGTGTGCCTGGGCTGACTTCGTTCGATGCAGTCCACGAAGGGAGTCCGGAAGCCGAATGCTGGGCTTGGCTGGGCTTTGAACCTGTCGTCGCGATGCAGCGATTTCGCTGCTCCGGTGTGGCGATGCAAGATGCGCTGGCTCCGCTTTGGAAGCGAATGCAAGCGCGCGGGGGCATTCCGGAGGGCGCGAAGCTGACGCCATTGGGTGAAGCGCCGCCTGAGCAACTCAGCCGTCTGCGGGCGATGCACCTCGGAAGTCTGCCCGACGGAATCGAGGTCTACGGCGAATCGCATGATCCCGACATCAGCCTTGCAGCATGGACTGCCGACGGTCGCGTCGCGGGGATGCTCGTGTGCCGCCGCCCTGTAAACGGCGCGGTTTTCGTCGAATCGCGGGTCGTGGCACCTGGCCAGCGCAACGGGTGGGTCAACCTCTGCCTGATGCTCGAAGGAGTGAAGCGAGGCATGGCGAAGGGAGCGACAGCGATTGAATTTGATGCCGGCCCCGCGCACGCCGATACGGTTTTGCTCGCCCGGCGCGCTGGGGGCGAACTGGTTCACCGAACGCTGCGATTCAGACGGGCCATCAAGTCCGATTGACCTCGACCGACTGATTCACCCACCCCGCTGGGCGAGCACACTTCGAAGGGCTTGTTTCTGCGCTTCGATGAGTTGCCCCACATCTTTCCCGGCAATGCGAGGCGGCGCGGTGTATCCCTGCGCGGACAGGTCATCGCGAATGCCGGCGATGATTGCCGGAGCGGGAAGAGCCTCCTGGTGGAGCGATTCTGCGTGGGTCCACACTGAAGGGCTTGGCGCTGCGTTCCGCAGAGCCGCTTCGATGGGCTTACCATCGCTGTCGGATGCCAAGGGCAAGCCGAGCATCGCGAGGATTGTCGGCACAATGTCGAGCCATGATGCCTTCCCTTGCCCTGGCTTGATCGATGGCCCGTGCATGACCACCTGAGCATGCGCGGAAGGCGACGGCCCGTCAAGGCAGATGATGTATGTTGATTCGGGGCCGCAAAGGTTCATGTACCGGCCCACAAGCAGGTCGAGGAAGGTTAAGGCGTTCCCCGGCACTTCATCCAGCGGGCTTGATCCGTCGGTACGCAGACTCCGGTCTCGCATTTTCGCACAGGGTCGTGCTACATCGGCGGCAAACGATATGTGAACGCAAAGAAGGTCGGGCGGGTTCTCCGCGAGGCGCGTGGCTGCTCCATGGATGGTGGCGCAGGTTGCCAAGGCCGCGGCGAGGCGGATCAGCGAATCGTCTCGATCCTGGTCGATCTCCGCGAGCGCGGGGGCAAGCCCGGCGAGTTGTTCGGCCGTGATGTCCGGAGCGCAGATCCGAAGCGACGCAAGTTCCTCTCGCAGGGCTTCGGGCTGGATGCAGTCTGACGGGAGCGGCCAGATATCTGGGTGCCGGGATCGATGGACCGCAAACTCGGGCGTCACCACGACCAATCCGCTCGCACGAATTGGTCGCTGAGCTGGGTGCGTCGACGGCCACCCCACCGCCGCGGCTGAACGACCATGGGCGGCGGCAATTTCCCAGAGCGCAGCGCGCCTTCGCGTGGTGCTCGAGGCCGGTCGGACACCGAGAAGGTCATCCCGCGGTTCCTGATTGGTGAGAATGCCGTGGGCATCGGCGAGCATGCCGGTCGCCAAGGTCGCCGCGACGGGGGCTTCCTCGTGCGGCGGCGGGACGTCGAGTTCAAACACGGCGCCCGCCGAGGCCAGTTGTTGAAGCCTCAGCGGGCACCGCTGGAGGAAAGAACGAGGTTCCGGCCCTGCGGCCCCGTGGAGATGGATCAGGCAGATGGTCATCGACGTGAACGGCGACCGAGGGAAAGCGCGCCGAGGGCCAAGGCTCCGAGCGTGCCTGGCGCGGGAATCGCGCCCGCCCGGATGGAAACATTGGGCGTGGTTTCGTACGCAAAATCGTAGAGCGTCAGAGTGATGGGGTTGGGCGGTCCGAAGTGCATGGAACCGACATTGAACCACCCGTACTGGAAGTCGTCACCTACCGGGATGCGGAGACCCAGGTAGCCACCGAAGTCGTTCCAGTCGTAGTAGTCCTTGGCCCCGTGTGCGCCATCGAGCATCAACGACTCGGAGGAATACTCGGCATCCGGCCCAATCAGTTCCCCAAGAGCGAACTCTCGCGGAGCCAGTGCCCACCACCAGCCGACCTGAGTGCCGTTGACGCCGCGGACGCGGGATTGGTCGTATGAGAAACCGGTCGGGTCGTACCAATTAACGAACTCGATATCGTCAACGCCGTCTTGATTGAGATCAAATGCGAGGGGAATGCCGTCTATGGGTACTTCAAGTGCAGGCTCGAACCGAACGTGCACGATGTCGGCGCCGGCGATCGCGGGCAATGACGCGACGACGAGAAGGGATGCGGTTCGCGGTATCATGAACATACTCCTTGATGATTACGCTTGATGATGGATTCGGCGAGTGGATGGAGACGCCTATCGACGTGATCGGCGACCGAGGGAAAGCGCACCGACAGCCAGCGCCGCCAGCGAACCCGGCGCAGGAATCGCGCCCGCCCGAATCGGCACACCGGGCGTGGTCTCATAGGCGTATTCAAATAACGTCAGCACCATCGCGTAATCGCGATCCGGGTCGATGAAAGCGGAGATGCGCATCCACGCGTAGTGCTCCTCGTCGCCGATCAGAAAACGCACTCCGAAGTACGCGCCCTCATCCCGGGGCAGCGTGGTCCAACTGTCCTTGAAACTTGCGTTCTGCGTGTACTCTTGGTCTGGGCCGGGAGGTCCGATGAGTTCGCCGAAAGAGGCGGCATAGGCTTCTCTGTACCACGAAGTGACCAGGAAGTGCGATGTGCCGAATCCATCAAACCCGTACGCGTTGGCCATCGGCCCGCCCGAGCCAGGCCCCGGGACATAGGACGCAATGAGCGTCAGGTCGATCACGCCGTCGGCGTTCAGATCGATCGACGCCAACTGTTCTTCTGTCCAAGGATCGCCGACAAGAACGATGTCGTCGATATCCGTGTGGATAATGCCCGCTCCCGCGAAGGACGCGGCGGCCGCAGTGATGCCGAGAGCGGCCCTCTCCCAACGAATCGCATGCATAGAGACTCCCTTGAAATGAGAGTCTCCCTCTCAACCTCCGAGCGGCACGAATCATCAGGGTCGCGCCCTTCCGGGCCTTCGCCTAGCTCCGCTCGTCTGAATGACGTAGGTCTGACGGCTCAGGATCTGACACTTCAGTACCGAAAAATATGCCTATGCGTGCGTCCGATAACATCGGTCAGGGGTTCTTGAGGAGTTCTTCGACCTGGTTCAGCAGGACGACATTCAAGCGATCAGCCTGAAGCGCGGGGTTGGCATCGAAGAGGGTCCGGGCCGCCTGAAGGTGTGTCCTTGCCATTTCCGCGTCGAGACGCAGGTGATAGAGGCGGGCCAGGCCCAGTTCAAACCAGAACCCACGGGGCTTGCCTTGGGCATCAAGCAACTCCTGCGCCCGGGCCAAGGCTCTCTCGCCGATCTCGACTTCGCCCAGGCGCAAGGCACACATGCCGAGCGTGACGTGATACGCCGCATTGCTGGGGCGGGCCTCGGTCAGCATGTGCAGAATCGGGAGCGTGTGGGCGCGGAGGCGGTCATTGGTTGCCGTGACGATCAGAATGAGCGAATCGCTGTGCCGAAAATTCAGGTCTTCCCCGAATCCGCGGTTGATGGCCGAGAGCAGGTCGCGTTCATCCGACGCGAGAGAGGCATGCTCGCGAATGGCGGTTTCACGAATCGCCGCCGTCGGACCGAATCGAGGGAAACTGGTTTCCGCGCGGCGGACCACCGCCCGCTCCGCGAACCAGGCGGGGTCGGCGCCGGATTCGAACCGCACGATGTCTTGACGTGAACCGGTAGCGAGCAGCGCGGAACCATCGGGCACTGCGTGTAATTCCACGACCTTCATGCCGCTGCGGCGGGTGAACACGGATGCTCCGGTGCGAGCATCGAACCAGGTGAGCGTGCCGCGCCCATCAGCGCTGACCACGCGGGGAAGGGCAGGGTCGTGCATCCACGCGATCGCCACCTGTGCTTCAGTCAATTCCTGCTGCCACATGAGTGTGCGTGATGATGTATTCCATACCTGCACGCCGCCGGTGGTGTTAGCGACCGCGAGGAACGACCCATCCGGAGAACTCGCCACAGCGCGCACATCGGGCACAGGAACATCCCAGATCAGCCGCTCGATATCCGCATCGAACACGAGCAGCACGTTTCGGGAGTGCGTAAGCCCGCGCCCGATCAGGATCGCCATCCCGGGAACGCGGACGGCCATCCGTAGGCGGGTGCTCTGGGGCCAGTTCGGAGGGGTGAAAGTCGAAACCTGCAGGGTGAGCATGTCGATCGATGCGAATGTGCCGTCGAGCATGCCGGTCACGATGCGGGGTTGAGGGCGGTCGCTCAGATCGATGGCAAGCGCCGCCCGGCGATCGAGCAACGGAGGATGCAACGGCGCGGGAACATCCGGATCGGGCGCGGCCGACCAGATGCCTTCGATCTTCCCCGTAGCGCACTCGATGATCGCGATTTCAGCCTTCTCCTGGTTGTGCCCGATCGCGATAAGCCGCCGGCCTTCGTCGATGTGCGCAATGGCGTCGACATAGCGGCCGGTATAGCACGTCGTCCAGAGCGCGCGACCCGTCGCCGCGTCGAACGCGCGCACAAAGCCCCATGATGCCACAAATATGGTGCGGCCATCAGGGCTGAGGGTGCTGTCGAGAATCGCTGATCCGTTTGCAGCGAAATCAAAGCGTCCAGCCTGAGACTCAAGCGGCCATTCCACCAGCAGGCCATCGTTGGTCATCGCGGCGAACCAATGGCCATCAGGGCTGAAGGCGCCCTCTCTTATCGGGCCTGACAAACCCAGGAGACGCTCATGCCGGGATCTTGGGTCGATGTCGCTCCAAGGCGCGTCGATCACATCGTCCGCGATGATGGCCCCTTCCTTGGTCGCGACGGCGAAGCTCCTTCCATCGCGCGACAGTATCCCGGCGTGATACTCCACCCACCGGGGAAGCGGAATCCGCAGCGATATGGTGTCATGTTCGCTACGGAACCTCACCGATTCAAGCCAGGCCGACGCGTATACGCCTTCGAGCGACGGCCCATCGAGCGCGCTGGACAAACTCCCAAATACGACGTTTGGCGGCCCCCTGGCTGCAATGGTTGCACGGGCATCGACCAACCAGTCAATCGAGGCCTTGGCTCGTTCTCCGCCGGCGATGACCGTTCCTCGCGCGATGGTGTCGAGATGATGCCACTCCCAGCCGCGCAGGTCAACGGAAGCCGTTTGCAGCAGGTGCTTCGCCTCGACAGGCGAACCATGCTCGAGCAAGTCCCCCGCGAGTGTGACGATCGCGGCATATTCACGCTGGCGTGCAGAGGCCTCTTGCAGCGTCAACAATTCTGCTTGGGCCTCGGCCCTCGCCTGGGAGAGCTGCGCTTCGTCGCGGGCGTTCTTCGCGGCGTGCAAGGCGAACATGGCCACGCTCAGCCCCCCCACCAACGCACAGATGACGAGGGCCGCCGCTGCCGCAAGAGTACGGTTCCGGGCAATGAACTTGCGCGCGATGTAGACCGGGCTTGGAAGACGCGCCAGAATCGGCTCGCCGCGCAGGAACCGGTGCAGGTCGGCCCCGAGAGATTCGGCGGTGCTGTAGCGGCGGCTGCGATCCGGGTCGAGTGCCTTCATCACGATGGCGTCAATCTCGCCGCGAACACTGCGTGCCAGATGGTCGGCATCGACCATTCGTGCTGCGGCGACAGTCCGGCGGCGTTCCCCGGCGAGCGTGGAAAGGCGCTCACTGGGACGAGGTGACCCGCGATTCTGCAGCACGTTCTGCATTTCAAGCAGGCCGCCGCGCATCAGCAGCGCGGTATCGACCGGGGTAGAGCCGGTGACCAGTTCGTAGATCAGCACCCCGAGCGAATAGATGTCGGATCGCGTGTCTACATCCTGCCCCGACATTCCGATCCGCTCGGGGCTCATGTACGCCGGGCTTCCGACGAAACGGAGGAACTCGGTATAGATCGTCTTGTCGGTGAGGGGGGCCTCGATGGCCTTGGCGATGCCGAAATCGATGACCTTGGGGATAGGGCGTCCATCGACGAGCGTCACCAGCACGTTGGCCGGCTTCAGGTCGCGATGAATGATGCCTTTTTGGTGCGCGTGCTGCACCGCGCTGCACACGTCGATCACCAATCGAAGCCGGTCACGAATGTTGAGCCGCTCGTCATCGCAGTACGTGGTGATCGGCACACCCCGGACCAGTTCCATCACGAAGTAGGGCTGCCCGAGGGCCGTTGTTCCTCCGTCAAAAACACGGGCAATGTTCGGATGATCCATCAGGGCCAGCGCCTGGCGCTCGGCCTCGAAGCGTGCGACAATGTCGCGCGAGGCCATCCCGGTCTTGATCACCTTTAAGGCGACCAGGCGCCGCATCGGTTCGCGCTGCTCGGCGACGAACACCTCACCGAAGCCGCCCTCGCCCAGTTTCTCAAGGAGGACGTAAGGCCCTATACGCCGACGTTCGCCCGACACGTCATGGGCCCCCGCATCCGGCGAACCTGCTGCCTCGTCCCCCAGCAGGTTCTGCACGCGGCGTTCCAATTCCTCCTGGCGAACCTCAGAGACGGCCTCAAGCACACGAGCGAGAAGTTCCGGATCGTCCCCGCAGAGAACCTGGGCGACTTCGCGCCGGTGCTCCGGCGGCGTCGCCAAGACGGCGTCGATGCACTGCTGCATGCGCTCGTCGTCCGGATGGCTCGTGCGTAGGCCCATCGGGTTTCCCATCTCGCAGGAAGATAGTCCGCCCGGACGCGCGTCTGACAGCAAGTTCGGTATATTCCTCGCATGGAGGCGACAAAGGCGACTTTGTTTCTCAGGCTCAGCGCGGGAGACGCCGAGCGTGAACTGGCCTGGGCGGAATTCTGCCGGCGCTACGAACCCATTATCGCCGGCTTTGCGCGGGCGCGGGGCGCCCGGCCAGACGAGATCACAGAGATCGTCCAGCAGGTGGTCACCGGGTTCTACGCCGCCCAGCCCCGATTCATGTACGACCCTTCAAAGGGGCGCTTCCGCGGCTATCTCAAGGCGTGTGTCTGCAACGAACTCGCCCGCATGCGCCAGCAGAATGCCCGGATCGACCGCAGCCGCACAGTGCACGAAGAACCTGTTTCAGCCGCGAATGACCAAAACTGGGACCGGATCTGGGAACGCCAGTGCATGCACCTGGCGCTCGAGAAGGTGCGTCGCTCCTGCCGCGACGGCAACGCCATGCGCGCTTTCGAAGCAATCGTCCTGCACGGCCAACAGCCTGCCCTCGTGGCCGAGAGCCTGGGGATGTCGCGTGATGCAGTCTACCAGGCCAAGTCCAGGATCCTGGCTCGGCTGCTTGTCGCGATGCAGGACATCGACGCAGAACTCGGGTCATGAGCGCCCTGTGTCGGCGTGTGGGCCTTGACATCACTCAAATCGACTGCGGCGGCGCGTTCCCCGACCGGAAGTCGTGCCGCAGTCATGGTCTTGCGATCTATGGAGCATCCTTCCGCAGGCACGGCAGAAAAAACATCAGCAATCTCGCAGGATATCGCTGCAAACGCCTTGGCCGCGCGTTTCACAAGTCTCTTGCTGGCGCAAGGGGCACCCCCGCCGATCACCCCCGCGTGGCGCCGAGCGCCCGCGCGCATGAAACCCCTGCGGGCTCGCCGTTACCGGCTTTCGGTGTCCGACCTTGCTTCCGCGCTGGCGGCCGCGCTGTGCACCGCCAGCCCGGAAGTCTTCCACCGCTTCGCCCACTCCTCGACCAGTTTCGACCCCGCCCGGATCGTCAACGCAGCATACCCCCCGTCGTACGACCGACCGAGCACTTCCGACCGGCTTTCGATCATCGAAATCAGCCGCGATTCACCCATGGGCACGGTCACCACATATTCCGCGAGTTCGCCTCGAACCATCTCGCGCACGCGATGCGTAAGTTCCGCAAGGCCCATTCCCGAGCCGCCGTGCTCGGGGGCAATCGCGCTGATGGCGATCGACCACGGCACGCGTTGCTGCCAAACCAGGATCGCCCGATTGTCGGCAAGCCTGTCGGCCTTGTTCAGCAGCACGAGCCGCTGGGGCATGGAGGCCGCGCTGTCTTCTTCGTTGCGTGCGGCGTCTCGCAGCAGGGCATCAAGCGTTGATTCCACGACTTTATAGTGCAACTCGGCCGCCGGGTCGCTGACATCGAGCACGATCAGCAGAAGATCCGAGTGCGTGGCTTCTTCCAGCGTTGCGCGGAACGACGCGACGAGATGGTGCGGCAGGTCGCGCACAAAACCGACCGTGTCGCTCAGAAGTGCCTTCACGCCGCCGCCGAGGTCCCACTCTCTCGTGCGCGTGAGCAGGGTCGCAAAGACCCGGTCATCGGCATACGCCCCGCCGGTGGTCAGCGTGTTGAACAGCGTGCTCTTGCCCGCGTTGGTATACCCCACGAGGCCGACGGTGAAGTTCTCCTGGTTTCGCTTGGAGACTTCACGCTTTTTGCGTGCCTGGATTTCGCGCAGTTCGCGCTGCAATTGCACCTTGCGGTTCATGACAAGCCGCCGGTCAATTTCCAACTGCTGCTCGCCCGGCCCGCGCGTGCCGATTCCGCCGATCCCCCCCGACCCGACGATCCGCTCGAGGTGGCTCCACATCGCGCGAAGACGCGGATAGGTATATTCCAACTGGGCAATTTCGACTTGCAGTTTCGCTTCGTGCGTGGTCGCTCTTCCGGCGAAAATATCGAGAATCAGTTCCGATCGGTCGATCACCTTGCGCTCGGTGATCTCTTCAATATTGCTGATCTGCGCGGGGGACAGATCATGATCGAAGATGATCGTTCCCGCCTCAAGGCGCTCACAGAGCGATTTCAGTTCCTCGACCTTGCCGCTGCCCATGTATGTGCCGGCCTCGGGCCGCTGCCGATGCTGCTCGATCTCGCCCACGACAATCGCCCCGGCCTGCTCGGCCAGCGCGCGAAGTTCGTCAAAAGGCGCTGAACGGTCATAGTTCGAGTCGGGCAGTCGCAGGGCCGCGAGCACCACGCGCTCGGCCTGCACCTTGATGCTCTGACGCTCTTTCGATGGTGGCACGCAAAAATCCTTCGCACTCCGTCGCCGGGCGCCATTGCGCCCGCGCACGCTTCGCCGCGTCAAACTCCGCACGCTTCGCCGCGTTGGCCCGTGCGCTGCGCGACGTTTGCGCTCATTCGGCGCTCTGGTTCAGAAAATGACTGTGAGCCATGAATCCGTCGTTGTCCTGCCGGAATCGAGACTTGGCCTGCGGCTGTCCCTTGTCATCCAGATACTGCTCGGTAGGGTCGAGCACCCGGTAATAGGCCATCGAAGTATCCATCACGATCTGATATCCCTTGGTGTTCGTGATCGTGTATTTCTTCCCCGTGTCCGACCACGTCCACCCGTTCGCAAAATTGAACCCGCCCACGTGCGGGTTGGCCTTGGCATACTCCGATGGCGTCATCGCAAGCCAGTTTGAAGCAAACGAACCCGTCCGATACGAAGCGCCGGCCTCGTTCGCCGTCCGCCCGCGCTGCTTCTCGTTGTATTCTCGACGAGCCGCCCGAAGTTCTGCCTTGCCCTTACCCACCGCTCGCCTCCCGTCGCTCCAGACCCGCCGCGATCGCCTACGCAACTTTAGGCGCGTGCCCGCATGCGCCCGTCAGGCTCGCCCCGCGGGGCGAATCAGGCTCAACTGACGGGGCAATCCTTCTTCATACAGCAGCACCGACCGCGCTTCGGCGCCCAGCGCGCGAATCGGCGCGGCGACCCACTCGGGGTCGAGCACTCCTGACATCAGCGGCGTCGTGCGAAGCTCCGGCCCCCGGTCTTCAAGCGTCACAACCTCAACGTTGCTCGCCAGAATCCCCACCACACGTGCGTGCGCACCCAGCGCCCCGACGATCCGCTCCAGATGTGTCTTCGCCTCCGCCAGCATCGCATGCGTCAACAGCGCGGCCGGTTCGAGAACCACATCCACCGGAAGAGTCTCTTCCTCGCGCACGAACTTCAGACACGAAGAGGCATCGCTCAGTACGTGCCTCGCGTGCGGCCGCAGACACAGCCGCATCCCACGCTCTTCCAGCGCCGGCCCGAGCCACCGGCACACCTCGACCAGACCTGCCCATCCAGCGCCCATCCACGTGGAATGGTCAGGAAAGAACACCCCCTGTTCTGGGGATGCGTCCTCCGGCAACCAACCCGACCACGCCACGATGCGGCACGTCATACCGATTTGCGGAAGCGCCGGTACGGCCCCGGCCAGCAGGTTGTGCGTCGAAAACAGACCCCAGGGCTGATCTCGATGACGGCCCTCGAGCGGCATGGCGGCACGCGTTGCCCACGCCCCGAGGCGGCGGAGTTCCGGCACCCCTGCCGTCTCCAACCTGCGGACAACCTGCACTTCCATGGCCACAGCCTACCTTGATGTGATCTTTGCGGCCTGCGCAGACTTCGCCCAATGAAAACCCCACAAAGCGTCCGCTTCGGTTACACACTGATCGATGCTCCCCCTCGCGACCGATGTTTGTGACCCTTGAGCCGGGGCAAGGAAGCCTCGGCATGGAGTCAAGAATGCCCGCCTATCCCCACCGTTCTTTCGGGGGGACGCCGGAGAGCGTTTCCGAACCACGCCGATTGACCCGGGAGCAGGTCGTCGATCGGATCATCAACCTCAACCCGTCGAGCGACGCCGATTTTCTACGTACTTTCTCGGATGATGAACTCAGCATCTATCTCCAACGCCTCGACGCCATCCAGGAACCACGCGGGCGACGTGCCGTCTGGGTGCGCCGAAACGGCCCACCCGGCATCTCCTCTCGAAGACACGGCCGCTAGCCCCATCAGCAGACACCACGGGCCTCGATCGCTTGGTGGTGGTGGCCCAGCGACCCCGGGAAAACCCGGGGTCGCTTGCTTTCCAGCAATGCGGCCAACTCGCCGCGTGACCGCGCCCGGCCCACTCGCTATTCGGACTCAAGCGAGGTTCTCCGACCGCCGATGCAAGGTCCGAAAGTCGATGTGCTCGCTCCTCAAGGGGGCACGCGGGCCGGCCCGATAATCGGGCCATCCCGTTCCTCGGCGGATCGAGCCGATCGAATCGAACGCACTCGGGATCGGGAGTCGCCATGCCCTTCACACCCCACCTCAGCCGCGAACGAAACGCACCGCCGACGGCACTCGCCGTGGCCGCGACGCTTTGCCTCGCCGGGTGTGCGGCTTATTCGCCCACCGCGCGACCCCACCCCATCGCCACGCGCCAGGCGGCACCGTCGCCCGCGCCCCAGGCCACCACCCCCCCGGTTGAGGGGGTTGCTCATCGAGCCGCGCCCGCCGGCCCCTGGTCGCAGCGTGCGCCCGAATCGCCCAACGTTTCACAACTCACGTTCGCCTCGGTCGGCGAGGTTTTCGACCCTTCGATTTCGCGTGACGGGCAATGGCTCGCCTTCGCGGGCACGCAACACCGCACGAGCGCAGACATCTATATCAAGCGCATCGAGAGCCGCGTCGTCACCCAACTGACCAACGACCCCGCCGAAGACACGATGCCCGCCATCAGCCCCGATGGCGCACGCATCGCCTTCGCCAGCAACCGAAACGGCAACTGGGATATCTATGTCATGCCGATCAGCGGCGGTCGCCCCATGCAGATCACCAGCGACGCCGCGCACGAAGTGCACCCGTCGTGGTCGCCTGATGGCACGCGCCTGGTCTACAACCGCATGGGCCTCTCCAGCGGTCGGTGGGAGATGTGGGTCACCGAAGTGCACGATTCGCCCGTCAGCCACTTCATCGGGTACGGCATGTTCCCGCAGTGGTGCCCGAAGCCAGGCACAGGCCTTTCCGGGGGCGATCGCATCCTCTTCCAGCGTTCGCGCGAGCGCGGCGACCGCGCTTTCAGCATCTGGACGCTCGACTTCAAGGGCGACCAGGCCAGCGCCCCCACCGAGATCATCTCCAGCCCCGTGGGCGCGCTCATCAACCCCAGTTGGAGCCCCGACGGCAAACGCATCACTTTCGCCAGCGTGCCCAACGAGGGTGACTGGTCCACGCTCGTTCGGCGCAAACCTCGCCGCGCCGATCTCTGGATGCTCGATATCGAGGGCACCAACCTCATCAAGCTGACCGACGGCGCGACCGTTGATCTCTCGCCCGTCTGGGCCGGCAGCTCGCGCATCGTCTTCGCCAGCAACCGTAACGGTGAGGACAACCTCTGGGCACTGGATGTCACCGATGCCATTCGGCTTGCCGAAGGCCGGAGCACCCCGGGCCTTGCCGCTGCACAGGAAGAAACGTCTTCAGGCCGATGAACGCATTTGACGCGGGACACACACGTCCCGGATATCGCGGCGACCGCCGCATGCAGATGACCCCGCGAGGTGGAGCCTCGCCAGCAAGGCACGGATGCCATGACAAGTGCACAGACCATGCTTGAAACGACCCGTGCGATTCTCGCGCGAGCCACAGGACGCCGGCTCGCCCTGATCGCCCTTGCCGCCCTGCTGACCGGTTGCCGGTCAGGGCCGCAGGAACTGACGCTCGTGCCTCCACGCGTCACGGTCGCGCCTTACGACACCACGGCCGGAGAAATTCTCTGGGCGGTGGTGCCGCCTCGGAACGAATCGGGCACGCTTGCCGTCGATCCTCTTCGCATCGGCGACAAACTTGTCGCCGCCGTACAGGAAGTGCACGGCCTGAGTTGTCTGCCGCTCAATCGCACCATCGAAGCGATGCGAGCGCTCGACATGTCATTGCCGACCACCACGGCGGAAATTCATCGCCTCGCCGAAGCCCTCGGTGTCGACGGCATTCTGGTCGGTTCGATCACCGCCTACGACCCCTATGACCCGCCCGTGCTCGGCCTGAGCCTGGCGCTCTACTCCCGCGGCGACGCAATGAAGCACCCCTCGCCCGACCTGGCGAGCACGCGCACACTGACGCATCAACCCGTGGAGCTTTCACTTCCGCGGAGCCAGTTCACGCACATGCCCGCCGGTGTGGTGAGCGAACATATGGACGCCCGCAACCACGACATTCTTCGGGCTGTCCAGACATACGCCCACGGCCGCGACGACCCGCGCCTGGCCTTCGGATGGCGCCGATATACCGCAAGCATGGATCTGTACACGCAGTTCGGGGCCGCACGCGCCGTCGAACGACTGCTCGACCGCGAGCACGCTCGACTCCTCGCTTCGGCCCCCGAGGAACGAACGCCGGATTGACCCAGGCTCGTCGCCGGGGCCAGGCCGGCGACAGGAGCCCGGGCATGGACGCCCAGCGAATGTTCACCGGCGCCGCCTCGCAGATGCGTGAGCCGATCACGCTCAGCAAGGGCCGACACCAGTGGATTTTTCGGTGTCAGGCCGGCCAGGAGCGACTGTTGATTGATGCGCTCGCCGATCTGGCCGAAAGAGATGATTGCCCGCTCGATTGGTTCGATGCCTCATTGGTGATGCACGAACTCGACGGCCGGGCCGACAACCCTGCCTCCGATCCCGGAGTTGAAGACTGAACGTATCACGACCTTCCTGCGTAGAAGGTTCCTGGAGTGCCCGGCATGTCCACCCTTGCCCTTACGGATGCCTTTGCCGCTTACCTCACCAACGAGAAGCGGTTCAGCCCCTACACCGCCCGTTGCTACGGCGCTGATCTGCGCCAGTTTGTTGAATTCCTCTCCGAGGAATCGGGCCTCGCCTTCGATGCTGAACGCGAAACCAACGCCTACCGCCGCCTTGCCGATCGCCAGGGTGGCCAACCGAACCCCTCCGTCGCCGGCACCATCACCCCCAAAACCCTCACCGACATGATCTATGAAGCCGATGCCGAGATGATCCGCGGCTTCCTGGCCCATCTGGCCGACCAGAACTACTCGGCCGCCACGATGGCACGCAAAATCGCCACGCTTCGTTCGTTCTTCAAGTGGGCCGAGCGTCGCGGCGTCGCCCGAACCAACCCGATGACGGTCATCCGGACGCCGCGCCAGGCCAAGCGCCTGCCCAAGGCCATTACGGTGTCGCAGGTCGAACAACTGCTCTCAGCGCCGCCCGACAACGACGTTCTGGGCCTGCGCGACCGCGCCATGCTCGAAACGCTCTACTCCACCGGCATCCGTGTCAGCGAACTCGTCGGCCTCAACGCACAGGATCTTGACATCGAGGGCGAAGCCCTGCATGTGCGCGGCAAGGGCCGTAAGGAGCGCCTCGTGCCCTTGGGCACGCACGCCATCGCCGCCATCCAGCGCTATCTTGACAAGGCCCGCGCCGACTCGAGATACAACCGCGGGTTTATCGAGGGTTCGCCGCGCACGCCGCTGTTTGTCAACAAGCACGGCGGCAGGTTGAGTTCTCGCTCGGTGCGTCGCAAGCTCGATAAATACCTGCGTCAGGTCGGCCTCGACCCCGCCATCAGCCCGCACACGCTGCGCCACAGCTTCGCCACGCACCTGCTCGAGAACGGCGCTGATCTGCGCAGTGTGCAGGAACTGCTCGGCCACCAGAGCCTGAGCACGACCCAGGTCTATACCCACCTGACCAGCCGGCGCGTGCAATCAGCCTATGACGCCGCCCACCCGCGCGCGGACGAGAACGACTCGCGTCGCTCGGCCTGACCGCTCGGACTGCTCAGCCGGCCGCGGCCCTCACCCGCGCGACGGCCCGATCACGCGGCCGGCAGTGCCCGTGGTTTCGTCGATCCGAGCCTTGATGCGCTCATACCCCGCGCGCCCCATCAGGCCGAAGGTCGCCTGCTTTCCGAGCTCAACGGCGGGCTGGTCATAGGCATCGACGTTGAGCATCAGCCCGGCATACGCCGTCGCCACCTGCCACAACTGGATGAACTCGCCCACATGATGCGCATCGATCCTCGGAAAGCGGATCGTGTAGTTCGGTCGCTGAGATTCCACCAGGGCGAACTCCGTCGCGCGACGCTCGGCATTGAGCAGCCCGCCCATCGTCGCCCCTTCGAGATAGGCGATCGCCTCAACGCCCAGCCCGCGCGGAATCGTCACTTCGTCATCACCGAACGTCGCAACCTCGATCAGCCCGATCACCTTGTCGTTCGGGCCTTCTCGATATAACTGAATCTGCGAGTGCTGATCGGTCGCACCCAGCGCCTTGATCGGCGTGAACCCCGCGAACACCTCTTCACCCCGCACGTCTCGCTGCTTCCCCAGGCTCTCAGCCCAGAGTTGGCGATACCAGTCCGCCAGGCCGTACAACGCATTGCTGTAGGGCATGAGCACGTGGTTGGGCTTGCCCTTTCTCGCGGCCAGTTCAACCAGAAGCGCTGCCAGCATCGCCGCGGGGTTCTTCGAGAGTT
Source organism: Phycisphaeraceae bacterium (assembly GCA_019636695.1). Lineage (GTDB taxonomy): Bacteria > Planctomycetota > Phycisphaerae > Phycisphaerales > UBA1924 > JADLCM01. Next base: position 531,456 of record JAHBXD010000001.1, on the reverse strand, counting down.
CATGCTCTCGACAGGCCATGTCCATCGAAGCGGCGCCGTCGAGCAACGCATCGATGTCAATGCCGCACATGGCGGCGCTGAACAGTCCGACCGGCGAAAGCACGCTGAAGCGCCCGCCGACACCATCAGGAACCGGCAGCGTTGCGTATCCCTCGGCGTCGCAGATCGTCCGCATCGTGCCCTTCGCGGGGTCGGTGATCGCGATGACATGCTCGGCATGACGCGCGCCGAATCGCTGCTTCAGACGATCGCGAACAACCATGAACTGCGCGGCGGTCTCGGCGGTTTCGCCGCTTTTACTGATGACGTTGAACAACGTCCGCTCAAGTCCGCCCTGGCGCTCGCAGATGTTGAGCACCGCGCTGAGCAACGAAGGATCGACGTTATCCACCACGAACAGCCGCGGACCGGATCGCTCGACCGCGTCGAGCAGGTTGTATGTCGAGGGGTTCAGCGCCATCTGCAGGGCCGTATTCCCGAGCGCCGAGCCGCCGATGCCCAGCACAACCAGGTTGTCAAAACGCCCGCGTACGCGCTCAACGATCTCATGCACACCGCGCACGTGCCCATCGCGAAATGACCCGAAGGGCAACTCTCGCCAACGCTCCCACCCCTTGCCTCGACTCTGCGAAAGTCGATCGGTCAGATGGCGGCAGGCGGCATCCAGCTCGGCCCCCGGCTCGAAGAGGTCCGGATCAAGCCCGTGAACACCAACGCGGTCGGCAAGGCAGTTGGCATATTCGAGAGTCAGCATGCCGGGAGCATAGCGAATGCCGGGCCGCGCGCCTTGACGCTGCCGCCGCCCCCTACCATCGCGCATGCCCCTCGGTCGAAAACTCTGTGAATCGCTGCACCTGATCGCACTCGGCCTCTGGCTGGGCGTGCTTGTGATGGCCGGGGCTGTCGCCGCCCAGGTTTTTCCCGTGGTCAAGGCGCTTGACCCGCTTCTGCCGGAGTTTGCCGCCTATACCGGAGAGCACTGGCTCATTGCCGCAGGACACATCGGGGAGTTCACCTTTCTTACGGCCGACTTCATCCAGTTCGGATGCATCGTGCTGGCAGTGCTGACGCTGGTTGCGTCGATCATGGCCTTCGGCTTGCCGCTTGCCCGTCTTACCACGCTCGTTCGAGCGGGCGTCGTAGGCATCGGCCTTGCGATCGTGGCCTACCAGATCTTCATCCTTGCGCCTGAGATGAACCAGAACCTGCGGCAATACTGGACCGCCGCTCGACAAGGCGACCTTGAACTGGCGACGCGCTTCCGCGATGCCTTCCTGGCCCGCCATCCCGAATCGCGCAACGTGCTGGCCGCGTGCACGCTCTGTGCGGCATCGGGCATTGTCGCCGCGGTCTGGTCGATCACCGCGCCTTCGGGCATTGCGCAGCAGTCCTCACCCTATGCCACGCCGGCCCTGAAGAAGGGGCTGGCATGATGCGAAGTGGGCCGACACCTGATGCCGGCGACCTTCCCTTCGAACTGCCTCGCACCACCCCGCGCGAGCGGGCGCGTGCCTCGGCCCTGGCCCGGGCGCTCGCTTCGGCCTACCCCGATGCGCACTGCGAACTGGCATACTCCTCGCCGCACGAACTGCTCGTGGCGACGATTCTTTCAGCGCAGGCGACCGATGTGGGTGTGAACAAGGCGACACCCGCGCTCTTTGCCCGGTTCCCCACTCCGGCTGCGTATGCCCGCGCAACACCCGGCGAGATCGAGCCGTATATCAAGAGCATCGGGCTGTATCGCAACAAGGCCAAGGCCATCCACGCCGCGATGAAAGACATCGTCGAGCGTTTTGACGGGCGCGTGCCCGGCACCATGCACGACCTGCTCACCCTTCGGGGTGTTGCACGAAAAACGGCCAACGTGGTGCTCGGCAACGCTTTCGGCGTGCATGTCGGGTTTGTCGTCGATACGCACGTGCAGCGCCTTGCGACCAGGTTCGGGCTGGTGGCGCCGGGGGCTTCGATCACCATGATCGAGCGTCGGCTCATGGCGCTCTTCCCGCGAGAGGAATGGTGCATCCTCTCGCATCGCCTGATCTGGCACGGTCGGCGCGCCTGCAAGGCCCGCGGCGCTGGGTGCGCCGATCATCCGGTCTGCCGCGAGTTCGGTTCCGCGTGCGAATTGCGCATCTCGGCACCTTCGCGAGCAACCGGGGGCGCGCCCGCGCGCGCCAAGCCCGCCGCGCTCAAACGAAGCGCACCCCGTCGATCCTGAACATAATGGTCAGGGCCGATCGGCCCGCTGCGGCTGGCCTCCGCCCTGTTCGCGCTCGGCCTCGGCCGCACGCTCCAGCGCCTGGCGGAACCACTCGGGGAGTTCAAAATCGGGCAATTCGCTCTCGGGCACGTTGGCGCGATACTTCGTAAGCCGGATGGTGACGGCGGGCGAACCTTCGATTTCCTGACGAATCCGCACGGGAACTTTGATCCCGTCGTAGTCGCGATATTCTTCCATCGTCACCGTCGACTGGCGAACACCCTGGACCGTGGTCACCTGTGTACGCATGCCGCGCATCAACCCCGTTGCCGTGTCAAAGTACAGGATCTCGCGCTTGCGGTAGAGGCTTTCACCCTCAACCTGCCAGCACCGAGCACCCTTGAACGTCGCCGCGCCAACAACCTTTGCGTTGGTATACACACGCTCAAGTTCGACAGGAGCGTTGGAATCCGCGCTCTGGGCAAGGTCGAGCAGCTCGCCCCCGCGCAGCACCCTCGCGCGATCTTCCGGATATAACGCCCACCCATATTCGCCGTTGAAGAAAAGGTGCTCGCTGATCGTTCCGGGCACCTCGACGAGCACACTCGTCTTGTTCGGCGCGACGTTCCAGATCGTCAGCAGCCCGAAGTATGACCCGTCGTCCGTCGCGACCGACCCTTCCGAGACCGAGTTCTTTCGCTTCTTAAACGCTTCGACCCCGCCCAGCGCTTCCGCGTGACGGCGAAAGACCTCCGCAGCCGAGGGCGTCGCTGTCGCGGCCGGCTCCGCCGGAGGGGGGGCACCTTCAGCCTGCCCCATCGCCGCGAAAGCGCCGAGCGAAACGACCCCAGCGGCAATGCCGCACGCGATCCGACTCTGCATCCTTCGCATCGGTGGTTCTCCTCAAGAGGCACGGTGCTTGAGCACGATTCGCCCGGACCTGCCGAGTCTGCACGACTCTGACGCCGATCCGGTCCGCGACTGGCAGCCCGGAGCATCCCGCCGGGCCTGCGAAGCCCGATCGTGGACCTTGGCAGGATATTGTACGAGCGTCCGGCGACCAAGATCGCCCGCAAACACGCTGCCCTTTCCCCTCATCGTCATCCACCGCCGCCCGATGCCCTCGACCTGACAAGATTTCCGCACGCTTGATCGCCCACAGCGGCAGAAGGTCCGAGAAGCTCAGCCGATCCCCGCCCTGCTCGGAGGCGTGGTTTCGACCGGTGTCGTTCGGGGGTGCCGCTCGCGCGGATGCGCTCGGGCCATGGCCTGGAACCCCAGCGCGCCGACGAGCGTCAGCAGCGCACAGAAGGCGAACGCCCCCCACGCCAGACCCGCGTCGATGGCCGTCAACCCGAGATACACCTCGACCGCGAGAAACGGCGCCAGCAGCCCGCGCACGCCGTTGAGCGTCTGGTGGGCGCCCATGTACTGCGTTTCCATCCCCTTGGGCGCAAAATCGAGGTGCCCGATGTTCCACGCCAGCACTCCGCCGCCGAAACCGACACCTGTCATCACCGACGAGAGCACCAGCAACACCTCGCTCTTCAGCAACACCGCGAGCGTACACAAGAAGGCCGCCGCGACGAACGACCAACTGTGCAACGCGCGGAAATGAATGACATGCACGCGGTCGAGCAGCCTCGCCCAGAGCGGGATGGTGAAAGGCATCATCGCCAGGGGCAGCGAGTTGCTGACCAGGATTCCGCCGAGATAACTCATGCCGAACCGATCGCGGGCCACGATTGTCACCAGGGGAATGAGCATCAGGTTGCCCAGCCCGAGAAACGAGAGATTCCGCAGAAACCGCCCGTAGCGCCGATCGTGCCTCAGCAGCCTCCACACGCCCGCAGGGTTGAAACTCGGCAGGTGCTTGTCGTTGCGCGCAAGCTCGGCTCGGCGGATCTCTTTGTGGCCGCGAACCCGAATTTTCGACCACGCCCACACCCCGAGCATCGCGCACGCACACCCCGCCGGAAAGAACCAGACGAACGTCTGTTCGTTCCAGTTCATCAACCCGCCCAGCGCAAGCCCCAGGATCGCCAGCGTTCCCGTCTGCACCGTCGCAAGTTTGCCCGTCACGCGCGCCCTGACCCCGGGCGAATAATTCGCCCCCCAGACCGTCGAACGCACCGTCACAAACCCAGCCCAGAGCACGCGCGACGCGAACACCGTCCCGACCGTCAGCCACAGACCGAATGTGTCTCGGGGCGCAAGCGCGATCAGCGACACCAGGATGATCATCGCCAGTTGCAGCGCGTTGACAAACCGAACCTTGTCGGCCCCGTGCGACAACCGCACCCACATGAAACTCACGATATTCGCCGCCGCGGTGCTCGCCGCCAGAATCGCCACCGCCCGGTTCAACGCCCCTTCCGGCACACGATCTTCAAATGCGTTTTTGACCACCACGCCGATGATCGCGCTATCAACCACCACCAGCAGGAATGGCAGAAAAAACGCCGCACGCAGTTCCAGCGCGTAGTTTCGGCGCGCCATCACCGGCATCGTCGAGGGTGAGAATGACCCGATCGCCCGCCGGGCGAGTTCGAGAACGGCCACGTGCAAGCGTTGCACACCCGCCCCCTCGCGGCAAGCCCGCCCGCCCGTTCATGTGAAATTGCTTTGACCGCGCGCCCCAGATCCGGCTTGACGCATCCACCTCGGCGATGCGCACGCACACCCCCAGACGCTGCCTTCCAGGGGCTGCCGACAGACATCGTGCATCAGGAAGACTTGCCGGCCACGGGCGTGCTGAGCGACGGATCACCGTATGCCGCCGTCGCGTTGGTCCGGCGTTTGCCGGCGCACAACCCATCGAGGCAGAGATAGCCCCCACCGACCACCACCGGCAGCAGCGCCATCAGCATCATCAGCACGTTCCGGATGATGTGGCAAATGCTCGGGGCCGGTTCGCACACGATCTTCAACTTCCCGAAGCACCCGCACTCGCCGACAGGAATACCCAGAATCAGCACACGGGCGATCGCCACGGTGAACCCCGCCAAAAGCAGCCCGGCAAGCACCGCCGCGGCACGCCCCCACCATCCCAGCACCAGGCAGACACCCGCGACCACTTCAAGCCACGGAAACGCAAACGCGGACACGATGATCAGGTGGTCGGGCAGAAACTTAAATGCCCGAATCGACTCCGCGAACGACTGCGGATCCTGCAACTTGTGCCACGCGGCAAAGAGCAGCAGCCCACCCAGCACCCACCGGCACACCATCGCCAGAATGTCCGCAATCACTCGACCCATCCGAGGCTCCGTGCCCGTCTTGCCGCGCCGGCGATGCCGAAGCGCGGGTGCGTTACGGGTCTATCCCCACGCGGATTTTCTCAAGCCCGACCCGCACCGACCATTCATCCCAGCCGTTCTTGTAGATGTGCGAAACCTCATATCCCCGCATCATCAAACGCGCCCGGGTGCTTTCGCTTTCGTCGCAATCGCCCCCCGAGCAATAGATCACGATGCGCACATCGTCAGGATATGACCCCATGAACATATCGACATCAGGATGCCCTGCATCGAACATGTCAGCGCTCAACCTGACGGCCCCGGCAATGTGCCCGGCCGTGTAATGATCTTCACGCGACCGCGCATCGACAAACACCACCAGCCCTGAATCGATGAACCCGTGCAGGAAAACCGCTTCGTCAAAATCGATAAACTTGCCGAACGTCGTGACATCAAACTGCCGCGGCACGGTCGCGCCCGGTGTCACCCCCGGCGTACCCCGAGGCACGGTGGCATCCGGCTGATCTGGCTCATCGTTGGCCTGGGCGGGGCGATCACCCGAGGGGTCGCGCGCTGCTGTTTCAGGCCGTTCCGGAAGCGGCCGGCCCGCCTTCGGATCGCCCGTCCGCACCACCAGCGGCCCGTGCACCCACGAGTGCACAAGCGCCACCGAAAGCGCCAACCCAAGCATCGCCAGGAATCTCGTCAGGTGCTTCATGCCCCGCCGATGCCTTTCGATATGCCCTCGATCACGGGTTCCGCCTCGGCGCGACCGGAGAAATCGTCGGCTGGCCGCTCTTGGCCGCATCCTCGCCCGTCTGCTGCACCGGCGGAGGGGTCATCTGCGTCGGCGTCACCATGTTGGCCGTGCGCACGCGCCCCGTCAGCCGAAGCGGAACGTGCTTCTCATCCGGAACATCGGTCACCAGCACGAGATCCGTCGTCACCGCCACGGCCTCGGGCGTCAGCTTCCCGCGGATCGTCACGATGTACGAGGTCTTGTCGCCCTCGCTCACCGGTGTAGCGCTGAAGGTCAGGTCGCTCAGTTGCGGCACGCCGTTCTTCCCGTCGGCCAGCGGCAGCGGACGCTCGATCACACCCACGATGTTGAACGGTGTCCCATCGCGGCTCAGCACGCGAATCTGACGATCCCACGTCGATTCCGGCTCGATCAGCCCGAGGTTGAGCCGATTCGGCAGCACGTTGACCACGCCGATCACCTCGGCCATGACCGAGAGATACCGCTCGATCGTCTGCCCATTGGCATCACGCATCTGGAGCAGAATCTGGGCGTTGTGTGTGCCCAGAAGCGCCTTGTCATCCAGCGTCACCAGCAGCCCCGTGCGCCGAGCAGGCTCGCCGTCGGCAATCACGTCATCGGTCGAGAGAATTTCGACGTGGATCCATTCTCCACGAGCCAGCGTCGCCGAAACCACCTCGAACCCAGGCATCACGCCCGTGACATCCACCAATGTCGACTGTGATGTCCCCCGCTGCACTTGCCCGAACCGAACGAAGTTCGGCTCAAGCTCAATCATCGGACGCACAAACGCATCGACCATCAGCGTGAACCGCGGGGTATCCGGATCGTTGCTCGGCACCACCACGGTGCGATTCTGGGCGCCGCGGCGATTACGCGGGTCAAACTCGACCACCAGTTCGCCGCTCTCACCGGGGAGATATTCCTTCTTGGCCAGCTTGCCCACCGTGCACGAGCACGACCCCTGTGCATCGGCCAGCACCAGCGTCTCGGTCCCGATGTTGGTGAACCGGAATGTCGTCTGCACCGTGGCCTGATCGAGCACGCGGCCGAAGTCGTGCCGCTGCCGGTCGAACGAAATCTTCGCACCCTTCTTCGCGGCCGGGGCCGTCGGCGACGGGCCGTGGACATGATCGGTTGCAGCCTGCGCAAGACCCACCGAAGCCCCGGCGCACACCAGAAGCCCGGCAACGAACGCTCCAAGTCTGTTCATCTCGACATTCCTCCCAACCTTGGTCTCAGCCGGGCGTGCTTCCCTCACGCAACCTGTCGCCCCCCATGCATGACAGATCGCCCTGACACCAAACCCCCGACTGCCCTGTGCTTTCCTTCTCAAGTGTACCGCAACATTCCCATTGGCCAACCCGATCCCCCCCGGAATCCGAAAAGTGCTCGGGCCGCCTCTATCGAATACGCCGGTGCAGACCGCGCCGTTCCCCTTCATGCTGACGCGGCGTCAATCGGCCCTGCGTACTGCATACAAACAAAAACCGCCCGGCAGGACTTTCGTCCCGCACGGGCGGCTCCTCCCAAGTCCGTCACAGAATCCGGCGGTTGGCCTGCGAACGCGACTCGATCGATACTGTCCGCAGCGCTGAACGCACGCTCCAGCGCGCCAGCGAGGCCGCGGCGATCGACAACCACGCAATCCCGGCGAACGCCATCGCACCGGGACCGGCGTTGGGCATCATCACCAATGTGGTCGCCAGAAGCGTTCCGAAGAACACCTGGCCCATCACTGCCTCACTCGATGTGATCGTGTACAGCGCTGCGTTGGCCACCAGCCCTGCCGTCAGCACGGCAAGCCCGAGCGGCAACTGCGGTCCATTCAGTTCCATCAGCAACCATTCCGGCAAATCCCAGGTCGCCAGGGCCGTGCCCAAGGCGTTGACCCAGTCGCCGAACCACAGGCCGATGGCGCCGAAGAATGCCGCAACCGGCAGGTACGACGCCTCACCCAGACGCCGACCGATTGCCTGTGACCCCACCACGGCCACGGCGAATGCCATGCCGAAGATCGTGCCGTATGTGGAAAGGGCGGCGCCGCCGACGGCCAGGATCGCCGCCATGGCCCCGATGGTCGAAACGACGATCCACAACACGACGGCATGTGGTGCCCGCGAACGCGGCGCCAACTGCCGTGGCGCCGGCGCTGCGTGCGCCGCGGTGTCGCGCTCACGCTTGGTCTTGGTCAGTTCAAGGCGAATGCGTTCACGCTCGTCCTCGAGTTCGCGGCAGCGGCGCGTCAGTTCGGCGCTTCGGGCCTGCTCGCTTCGAGCCTGTTCGGCTGTTTCCTCGGCCTGTGCGCGGGTTGAGGTCAGTTCGGCGGCGACGAGATCAAGCTTCTCGCGAAGCTGGTCATACTCATCCATCCGCTGCGAGAATTCCTGTTCGCGCCGTGAAAGATCCTGCGCGAGGGCCTTGAGCTGTCGCGACTGCTCGGCCTGACGCCGTGCGGTCTCCTGCAGCGCTGCACGCTCGAGTTCAAGATGACTGCGCGTCGAGTCGATCGCCTTGCGCTCGTTATCAAGACTCTCGACCTGGGCACGAAGCAACGACTCGCGTGCTCCGATGTCGGTGTGCTGCTGCTCAAGCGCCTGTTGAAGCGCTGCGATTTCGCGACGCTCGGCCTCGATATCACCGGCGAGACTTTCGGTGTTGCGCTCGCGGGCCTCGAGTTCGGCCTGGCGTTCCTGCACTTCGCGAAGCCGGCGTTCAAACTCGCGGCGCTGACGCTCAAGGGCCTCCTGCTCGCGATCGACGAGCGATGCCCGATCCTGGATGGCCTTTTCCTCGGCCAGGAGCATCAGTTCACGCTCGCTCAGCGTGCCTTCTCGCTCGGCCAGTTCGGTCGAGCGCTCGACCAATTCCGACTCAAGCCGCGAGCGTTCGGCCTGCGAAGCGCGGATGTGCGAGAGCCGCGCTTCAATGTCCGAGATCACTTCAAGAAGGTGATCCTCCGACGGGGCATCCTTGGTTTCGATCGTCGGTCGCGCCCGATCAACGAGCGCCGCTCCAACGTTGCGTGTTCCGCTCGGAAGCATGTGCGACGCCTTTCTCCCGCCCGACCTCGCACTGCCCGGCACGCCCGCGCAGCGCTCTTCACATAAAGACGTATCGACTCTCGCGGCCTTTCGCTGAGCCGTGAAGCCGATCCTTGCAAATCATCCGTGAAGATGGGAGACCTTTGGCGCGCGGGAAACTTCCGCCCCACTCGGGGGAGGGGGTTCTCGGACCGCCTTCTGTGCAGATCAGCGGATCGCCAGCAGTCGATCGAGCAGGTCGTTGGTCGTCTGGATCACCCGCGACGAGGCGTTATACCCCGTGCTCGCGAGCACCATGTTGATGAACTCGCGCCCGATGTCCACGTTAGAAAGCTCAAGCGCCCCCGCGACCACCGCGCCCGAGCCAAGCATCCCCGGGGTGGTCACGGCCGGCGGACTGCTGTTGGCCCCTGGGCGATACAGGTTGCCCCCCATCGCCGACAACCCCTCCGGATTGGTGAAGACCGCCAACGCCAGTTGCCCGAGCGGGCGCACCATCGTGTTGCTGAATGCGCCGTAGATCACGCCGTCGCGATCAATGCCGAACTCTTCGAGCGTGCCCATCGGCGCGCCGTCGCGGTAACTCGCCGCGATGCGCGATGTCTGGTCGGCCAACGCGGTGATGCCGCCCTCGGCCCCTGCAAAGCCCAGCGATATTGCCAGCGGCGTGGCCGCCCCCGTGCCCGAGCGATCGAGCAGCACCTGCACCGGCTCGGTGGTCATCAACTGCCCGCGTGTATCAAAAGCGATGACGCCGCTTGTAATCGCGATGCCGAGATTGCTGTCATCGGCGCTTGAAACGTCATACCGCCAGAGGGTGCCGGTGTCGCCTCGTCCGATGAGCACCAGCGCCACGTCGAGTTCCACCGCCTGTCCGAGCGAATCAAACGCCACGGTCGTGGTGCGCACGCTCTCACCGCTTGCCGAGGCCAGTTTCTCGATGCTCATCGGGAACCGCAAGAATGCGCCCGACTCGGTCCGCACCACGAAATCGGTCGGCTCGATCTCCAGATCGTGCACGCTTCCCGTGTTGCCCGTGATCGACAATCGCCCCGTCAGCGGATCGAGCGCAACCCCCGGCGTCAGCCCGTCGGGGTTCGCATCGCCCTCGACAATGCCCAGTACCGCCGCGATGAATGCCATCAGGTCGGCCACTGTCGTCGCGGCGGTAATGGCAAGCCTCTCGGTCGGCAACGTCAGGTTGCCTTTGCGGGCGCCTTCGATCGTGAACTGTTGCCCTTGCGCGAAGAGCGGGGCATCCGGATCGGCCGGATCGGCGATCTCGGTCAACAGGCTGGTCGTTTCGAGCACGTTGGGCGCGGTCGGAGGCACAGTCGCCCCGGTGATCAGGCCGAACCCGCTCGTCGGTGTCGCGCCAAGATCGAGCACCGAACCGCCCACGGGCAGCGCGCCCGACGCATTCAGATTGCCCGTCAGACGCACTTCACTGGTCGCCTCGGCCACGCGAAGTTGCCCGAGCGGAATGTTCAGCGGCACAAGCGCGCCAGACTGCACCGTGAATCCGGCATCGACGCCGTAGCCGAGCACACGATCGCCGTCGACCGTCACCAGGTTCTGATCGGCATCGAACTGAAAATTGCCGGCGCGCGTGAACCGCTCGTCACCGTTGCGCTCGACAATGAAAAAGCCGTTGCCGTCGATCGCAAGATCTCGAACATTGCCGGTCGGCGAGATCGTCCCCGTCCCCATGTCGCGCTGCGTCGCCGTGATGCGCACCCCGAACCCCACCTGCGAGGGGTTGGTGCCGCCGCTGGTCTCCGTCGGCGGCGTGGCCCCGCTGATCGTTCGGCTGAACAGATCGGCAAAGACCGCTCGCGAGCTTTTGAAGGCCGTGGTGTTCACGTTGGCGATGTTGTTGCCGATGACATCGAGGCTCCGCGCGTGCGCGTTGAGTCCGCTGAGCGCCGAAAACAACGCAACGGTCGAGGCCATGACGGCTCCAATCTCACCTCAAGAAGGGGGTGCACCGGCCGCTCCCGCGCGCCTGTGCGATCTCCTGACCTGTTCCGGCGCTCCGCGCCGGCGCCTCGACATCAAACTCCACCGAACGAGCCTCTCGAATCACGACTCTACATCACTTGGCGTCACCGGCGGCTCTTCCGTGTATTCCGGCTCATCCATGATCACGCACGGGGCATCTACGCCGCTTGGTCGGCCTTCCCCGCCTCGACAAAGGCATCCACACCCGTCAACACATCACCAAGATGGGGGCGCACCTGCCCCACCACCCGGCGCGATGCCACATCGAGCGTCAGCAGCATGCCGTCAAGATGGACGACCGCCGTCTTAGCCCCGGCCGCCGTCGCCCGATCCGCCGCTTCCGCCAGGCGCTGCATCTGCGCCTCATCGAGCGACAGCCCGAGACCCGGATCAATATCCACCCCCGCGCCGGTGCGCCCGTGACCCTTTCTCGCCTGTTCGAGCAACTGCTCAAACTCCGGCGTTCCCGCGGCGGGCTTGCGCGCGGGCACCCCCTGGGGCAGCACCCCAGAGCCGAGCGCCCGAAGCAGATGAAGCGCCTGCATCGACATCAGGCGCCCTCCTGCGCGGGCAGAGGCAAAATCTGATCGACGCGCGACATGCGCAGCAACGATCCGTCTTGAAGTTCGAGCACCACGCCCATGCTCGTGCGCCACACGCGATCGACCTCGCCTTCAGCCCGCATGTTCGATTCGGTCAACCCGCCGACGCGTCGGCCCAAAAGCCCCGCCGCCGAGGCCATTTCATTCTGGCCGACCAATGCCCCGAGGCGCTCGCCCATATCCATGTCGGACTGAATCGCCCGAATATCGGCGATCTGGTTGAGAAGCGTCGTCGTGTCGGTCGGCTTGAGCGGATCCTGCTTGCCGAGTTCCGCAAAGATCAACTTCAGAAAATCCTGAGAACTCAGCGCGCTCAGCCCCGTCGGGCTGACACCCGCGCCCAGCCCTCCAGCGGCCGTCGCTCCGATCGCACTCATCACGACGCTCCTTCCGATCCCGTTCGGTCGTACGCGACAGCTCCGCTGTTCACGCCAGCGCATCCAATCGAACGACGCCCGTGCCGTCGCGCTCGATGGTGACGCCCCACGATGGTGCCCGGCCAGGCTCCGCCTGGTCATCCTCGCCGCCGTCGCGATCCTCCGCGCCCGTCGGCTCGCTTGCCTGATGCCCGTTCGCGTGGCGCTCCGCGCGATCACGAACGTCCGCCTCCGGCGATGCCTCTTCCTCCGGCCCGACAATCTCCAGCCGGGCAACCTCCAGCCCGCGTGCTTCCAGGCCCGCCCGAAGCACGCCGACCGTTTCCGTCAGCAACTCGCGTGCCTCACGTGACGAAGCCTCGACCCTCGCCGCGACCTGCCCGTCTTCAACCTGCATCCGGATGCGCACTGCTCCGAGCGCACCCGGATGAAGTTGAAGCATGACCGTCCCGCTGCCCGCACGCAGTGCCGCGGCAAGCCCGCGCGTGATCTGCGCGGCAAATTCAGGCTGTTCGAGGCGCAAGGTCTGCGGCCTCGCTGCATTCTGCACACCGGGCGTTCGCCCGCGTACCGCCTCTGCACGCGTGCCGATGCCAGGCATCACTCTGCCGCCCTCGGCACGCACGCCCGAAGGACGATCGACCCGACCGGCTGGCGCGCTCGGGGCCTGCGCTTGCGCTTCAGGAGCGCGCCCGCTCGGTGCGCCGGCGACCGGCGTTGCCTGCGCCTGCTTCTTTTCGCCGGTTTCCTGCCCCTGGGTTTCCCCCTTCTGACCGCCTTGAGAGCCCGCGCTCGTGCCCGATCGCTCGCCCGTGCTATCAGCCACACCAGTGCCTGCGCGCGCTTCGCCATATGCGCTGCCTTGGGCGCGCCCTGTCAATGGCTCACGCCCACCTTCCTGCCCAACCGCCTGGGCGACCGGCTCTGCTTGTGCCTGAGCGCCATGCGGAGCCTGCACCGCTGCATTCTGCTCACTCACCGGCGCGGGGGGGGCGATGGCCTCGACCGTCTGGGCCGACTCGGCCGCTCGCCGCGCAAGGTGATCGTCGTACACCGCGGCAAAACGATGCACGACGGCGTGATCAAGCAACCCCGCGCCGGCGCTTGCACCGTGGGTCGGGGTGGTGAGCGTCTGCGGCGGAGTCAGGTGCACGTCAATCGGTCTCCCGGACGCCGGCCCACATGCCGCGCATCCGGAGCCGCTCCAGCAACTCGGCTGCCAGAGCCGGCTGGTCACGTCCGATGAGTTCCATGATGCGATTTCGCGATCGCTCCTGCATCGCATTCAGATACGACACCGCGCGAATCATGCCCTCTTCGCGCGGATTCTGCGCGGCAAGGCCCGCGGCATCGGCATCGATCGCCAGATCGGGCACGAGCGCCGGCCCCTTGGCAATCAGTTCAGCCAGAAGCCCCGAGGCCACCTCCGGGCGCAGCCCTTCGAGCACCTTGACGGCCTTGCGAAACTGTCGCCCGCCGTCGATCTCGGCCAATCGCGACACCTCGCTCCGAAATGCCTCGCGCTCGCGCCGCAGCGCGGCCCACTGGGCCTCAAGGTCGGCCCGATCCTTCGCGAGCACCGCCTGCATATCCCGAATCTGCTGACGCATCAGTTCCGTCCGCTGACGGTCGATTTCGCTGATCTCCAAGCGCACCTGGAGCAGTTCGTTCGCGCTCACCGCGACCCCCGTCGGCTCGACCCGCGCCGCGGCTTCCTCGGCAAGACGTGCGGCCTCTTCGGCCTGTTTGCGCGCAACCTCATCGGGCACGGTTTCCGCCAGGCGCACGCGCAGTTCGTGCATGCGTTCTGCGTTCAACCGGTTCGAACCGACCAGCCACGCCACCAGGGCCGCAACCGCCAGCAGGTTGGCCAGCGCCACGATGCTCAGGATGTTCCACGCCAGCCTCATGCTGCTTTACCTTTCCGTTCGAACACGCCCTGGGGCGAGTGCTCCCGCCGCATCGCCCGACCATGCTCCGAAGCGCGACTGGGTCAGATCGTCGGTCTCCGCAATCTGCGTGCGCGTTTCGAGTTGTTTCCAATCAGCCAATTGCGATTCGCGCAGACGCTCGATCGCCCGACGCCGAGCCATCGCCTCGACCAGCCTGCCGCGTGCGACTTCGATTCGTCGCTCAACCCCCGCGATCTCGACAGCAAGGCGCTGCATCTGGCGAAGCACGTGAAGCGACGCCGCCGCCTGCCCTCGCACAGCGACAACATCGACCCTTTCGCTCGGGCGGGCCGCGTTCCCGATATTCAGCCTCGCACGCAGATCGAGCCGTTGTGCATCAAGTTGCTCCTGGCCGTCGCGCAGGCGGCGTTCCAGATCGAGGCGAACCCGCTCAAGTTCGGCAAGTTCGATGCGCCGCGCCTGCTCCTCACGCTCGCGAAGCATGAGCACGGTCTCCAGCCTGAACGCAAACTTCGCCATCATCACCTCGTGCCGAGTGCGTCATCATCATCGGGTGTGCTCGGGTTTGCGTCGGCCGGCAACCCGAAGCCGCAGCGACTCTTCCGCCTGGTGCGCCAGTTTGACCAACCGCGAGCGAGCATCGGCGAAATCGCCCCGGTCGCCGTGGCCCTGCATCAGCAGGTCTTCGATTACCGGCAGATACTCGATCGCCGTATCGACCACCGGGTCAGACCCCGAGGCATACGCGCCGACCTGGATCAACTCTTCAACTTTGCCGTAGGTCGCCAGCAGGCGGACGACCGTTCGCCTTGCCGCAAGGTGGGCTTCATCGCAGACCTCTCCGGCGACGCGGCTGACCGAATCGAGCACATCAATAGCGGGGTAATGCCCCTTTTGCGCGAGCGCCCGAGAAAGAATAATGTGCCCGTCGAGAATGCCGCGTGCGGCATCGGTGACCGGCTCGGTCAGGTCGTCACCTTCAACGAGAATGGTGTACAACCCCGTGATGCTGCCGCTGTGCGTGCCGTCGGCGTGCTCGATCGCGCCTGCCCTTTCGAGCAGCAGGGCCATCTGGGCGAACACACTCGGGGTATATCCTCGTGTCGAGGGCGGCTCGCCGACCGACAACCCGACCTGACGCTGGGCATGGGCAAACCGCGTGACCGAGTCCATCATCAGAAGCACCGCAAGCCCCTGGTCTCGAAAATACTCCGCCGCGGCGCAAGCCGCCTTGGCCGCCCGGATGCGCATGAGCGGCGATTCGTCACCCGTCGCGACGATGACGACCGACCTGGCCAGCCCTTCATCACCGAGGCTGGATTCCACAAAGTCGCGGACTTCTCTTCCTCGTTCGCCGATAAGGGCGATGACGTTGACATCGGCCGAGGTGTTCTGCGCGATCGACCCGAGCAGGGTGCTCTTGCCCACGCCAGGGCCGGCAAAAATGCCCATGCGCTGGCCGCGCCCGAGGGGGGTCATCAGGTCGATGGCGCGCACGCCCGTGTGCAGCCCCTCACGGATCGGCCGACGGCGCATCGCCCCCACCGGCTCGGGCGAAAGCGCATACCGCGCCGCCGGTCGAGGCCAGGGCCGCCCGTCGAGCGGGCGCAACAAGCCGTCGAGCACGCGCCCGAGCAGGTTCGGCCCCACGCCCACGGTCGGCATCGGCTGCTCGCCGACCACGGAATCGCCGGGGCGAATGCCCGCGCCTTGCCCAAGAAGCATCACGATCGCGCGATCCTGCGAAAACCCCACCACCTCGCCGAAAACCTCGCCTGCATCCTCGCCGCCCCGCCCTCGCCCGATGCGCACCAGCGAACCCACGGGAAGAGGCAGATCGTGCACCAGCACCGTCAGCCCCTTGAGGCCCTCGACACGCCCGACGATGCGCAGCGGCTGAGCCTGACGCACCACCGATAGAGCCTGTTCAAGGAGGTTCACGACGACCCTCCGCCCGATTCGTGCGGCAGGAGCACCTGCACCAGGCGATCGAGCTGTGTCGAGAGGCCCGCGTCGATCAACCCTCCCTCGGCGGTGCGCACGATGCATGCCCCGCGTTCGACCGCGGAATCGGCCGCGACCTGCGCGCAGGCATCATCGCCGAATCGCGCCATCAGCGCGGGAAGCGCGGCCTCGGCCGCGGCAAGATCGTCGGGGTGCACGCTGATGCGCAATCGCGAGGGATCGAGCACGATCTGCAACACTTCGTCGATCTGCCGCACGACAACTTCCGGGTCGACAGCGGCAACTCGTTTGACGATGCGCGAGGCGATGGCGATCGCCAGTTCAAGCACGTGACGTCGGGCAGATTCGATCAGCGCGGCTCTCTCGCCGGCGAATTGTTCGAGCGCGACCGACCACGCCACGAGGAGCGCGTCGATCCGGCTGGCGTGCTGCGCCAGGGCCTTGGCGATTCCTTCTTCAACGCCCTTGGCGTGACCCTCGGCATGCCCCTTGGCGTAGCCCTCGGCATGGCCTTTCTCGCGGGCGTCGGCGATCAATCGCTCGCGCTCTGCGCGACCCTCAATCACGAGCCGCTCGGCCTCTTTTCGAGCATCGGCCTTGACACGCTCGCCCTCGGCGACCAGGTCGCCCAGATCAAGGACGAGGGCCTGTCGGGCCATGCGGTCGGCATCTGCTCGCTTGATGAGGGCCATGCGGATGAGTTACTCGGAGCACAAAGGGATGCGGGTTGACCGATGCGAACGCGCGCCCGGTCGAGAGACCTCGATCGGCAACCACGGCAAGACGCGCGGGGAAACTGAATGCACGAGATGGACGATGCTCATCATGCGTCGTACTCGCGCCGCGAGGTCGATCAGACCAGGAGTTCGGAATCGCCGCCGCGACCCTGGATGATGACCTCTCCGGCTTCTTCGAGGCGTCGGACGATATCGACGATGCGCTGCTGGGCGGATTCGACATCGCTGATGCGCACCGGCCCCATGTATTCCATGTCCTCCTTGATGAGTTGGCTTGCGCGTTCGGACATGTTCTTGAAAATCTTGGACTTGAGTTCTTCGCTGGCGGTTTTGAGCGCGAGGGCGAGTTCGCTGTTGTCGATTTCCTTGAGCACGGCCTGAATGCCCTTGTCGTTGACGAGCTTGATGTCTTCAAAGACGAACATGAGCCGCCGGATCTGCTCGACAAGGTCGGGGTCGTCGGCTTCGAGGCCTTCGAGAATCGATTTTTCAGTGGCACGGTCGGCAAGATTGAGAATCTCGGCGACGGTGGGCACGCCACCGGCTTTTTCGGTGCTCTGCATCAGCATGTTGGCCAGTCGGCTTTCGAGGCCCTTTTCGACCTCGCGGATCACCTCGGGGTTGGTCTGCTCCATGTTGGCGACGCGCTTGATGACCTCGACCTGCTTCTGCACCGGCAGCCCGCTCAGAATTTCGGCGGCTTTGTGGTGCTGAAGGTGGCTGACGATCAGGGCGATGGTCTGCGGGTGCTCGTCCTGGATGAAGGTCAGCAGGTTCTCGCTCTCGGCCTTTTGCAGGAAGGCGAAGGGCGTTTTCTGCACCTGCGTCTGAATCTGGCCGAGCACGCGGTCGGCGATCTTGGGATCGAGGGCGTTCTTGAGTACGTCACGCGCGAAATCGAGATTGCCTTCGCTGGCGTATCGCTGCGCGATCGAGAGTTGATAGAACTCTTCCACCACGCCCGAGGTCAGCCGGTCGCTGACGCGCCCGAGAGCGGCGACCTCGCGCATGACCTCTTCAACGCTTTCGGCGGGCAGCGCGCGAAGCATGGAACTCGATCGTTCATGCCCCACGGCGACGAGCAGAATCGCCGCCTTCGTCACCGAATCGAGTTCGGCGGGATCGTCGGGGAGTTTTTCGAACGGCTTGCGCGCCATGGGTCAGTCTTCCGAGGTGATCCAGCGATTGACGAGCTTGGCGGAGAAGTCGGGGTTTTCGTCGACCATCTGGCGCACCTGTTCGAGCATCTTGGTGCGGGCGACGTCGCCTTCCATCAGCTCGATGCCGGTCATGGGCGGGTCGGTCTCGTCGGCCTCGCCGATGAGATCACTGGAGGTTTCAAGCGGAGGCGGAATGCCGACAAGTTCGTCGGCCGAAGGAAGTTTGGCCGGCCTCGCGGCCTTGCGCACCATGGTGAACATAAGGCCGAGAGAGACGAGACTCAGGACGACCAGCAGCGCGTTCTGCACGATCCCTCCGCCCAGGCCCAACGGCCCGTTGCCCGAGGCCATGCCCCCCATGAACCCTGCCCGGTGGCCCTGTTCGGGCGCCGCGGGAACGCCCAGGGGCGTCATCGAGACGTTGACCTCGCCGTCGCCCCGCTCGGTCTTGAGATGCGGGAGGACGTGTGCGCTGATATCGGCCTTGATCTCCTCGAACTTCCGCTGAATCTCTTCATCAGGGGGGGCGGGGGCCGAGGGGTCTTGCCCAGCCAGCACGCTCTGGACATACCCCCTGGGAATGCTGATGCTCGCGGCCAGGCGCGTGGGCATGCCCTTCGGATCGTGCTTGTGCGTCACGACCGACCCCACGCGGTTATCCATGGTGGTGTCGGTTTCCGAGGATTCGAACCCGCCCGTCGAGCCTGACCCGCGGTTGATGTCGGCACCGACGTTGGAACGCAGGCCAGGCTCGGCGGCTCGCCCCGCGGAACGCTGCGTCTGCGTGCGGATGCTTTCGGTTGAGAGCAGCGAGACGGTGCCGCCGTCGTCTGGCGAGCGAAAGAGCGTTGTCTGCGAGCTTTCGCGGGCGACATCGACCTGGGCCGTGACGGCGACGAGCACGCCCGGGATGTAGGAGAGCAGGGACGCGATTTTGTCTCGGGTCTTGTTCTCAACAGCGGTCTGGTGCTCGATGTAACTCGTCGCGCTGACTTCGTCGGCCGAACTGGGGGTGAACTGGCGCCCGCTGGTGCCGTCGATCACGCGAACGTTGCGGATATCCAAGCCCGAGCGCGTGCCGGATATGAACGCGGCGACAGCATCGACGGTGTGCTGCGACAGCGTCGCGCCGCGATCCATGAAAAGCGTGGCCGATGCGGTCGGTTGGCGAACGGCCGCGCCGAAACCCACCTGCCGCGGAACATCGAGGATGACGGTCGCGTTGCGCACGCCCTTGAAATCGGCGATGACGCGGGAGAGTTCGTTCTGAAGGGCGACGGTGTAGAGCTGCTCGTTCTGTTCGCGCGAGTTGGTCCATTTCTGGCGCTCAAAGAGCGAGTTGAAGAGCAGCGCGGTGTCGTCGGGCAGGCGCCCCGATTCGGCCATGCTCGCCAACGCGATGCGCTTGCTGTCGGGGGGAACGACGACGCGGCCGTTCCGCACCTGAGCATCGATGTGCGAGGTGCGAAGGAAACGCACGAGGTCATCGTTGCCGTCGGCCGTCATCAGGTCGACGTAGGACTTGCGGCCGGAGAAGTTGCCGACCAGCACGAGGGTCAGCATGGTGATGACGACGAGCGCGGCGATCAGCAATTGCTGCGTCGCCGTGAGTTTCCCCAGGTGCGTCCGGATCCCGGTCAGGATCTTGCGAATCTGGTCCACGTCGTCGGCCTCCGTGCCGCATCGTCCGAGCGCACTCCTTGCGCTTGGGGCGTTTTCTTCGCGCCGGGGGAGAGGATCGGGCGAAGGGCCGCTTGGGCTTCAATCGAAGCGCAGCAAGTGGATATCTCGGCAGGAATTGCGCAATGCGCGGCTACCACGCGCCGGAAAGGATCTGATCGACGGCGTGCGCGACGCCGTCCTGCGTGTTTGATCGGGTGACACGGTCGGCGACGGCATGCACCCGCGGAATGGCGTTGCCCATGGCAACCCCCAGGCCGGCGGAAGAGATCATGTCGATGTCGTTGACCTGGTCGCCTATGGCGGCGATGCGCGATGGGGCAATATTCCACCGGCGCGCCAGGTAGGAAAGGGCCGACCACTTGGTGGCGCTTCGGTCGAACATTTCGAAAATGTCGAGGCGGACGCCCCCGGCATTGCTCGCGTGATCGGGCGCGACTACCGCCGGGAAGTGGTGCACGATGAACTCGTCGCCGAATGTCGCATACACGGCGGACGTGAGCGCAGCGAGTTTTGACTCGGTGCTGCACGCGCCGATGCGGACGGTGTGCTCGGGGTGGTCGTCTTCGTGCGGGTGGGCGGCGTAGCGAACGCGGCAGCCCATTTCGTTGAACCACCAGCGGGTGACCGGGTCGATGGGGTGGCGCTGGTCGCCCTGAATCACCAGGTAGTCGTAACCGACCTCGAGGGCGTCTTTGAGCACGAGCACCGCGTGGCCGTGCTCGAGCAGCACGCTCGCCGCGCGCGCAGTACGGGCGTGCTCGATCGGGAAGCGATGGAGCGTGCGATGGGTTGAGGGGCAGGCGACGATGGCGCCACCGGCGACCACGACAGGATCGGCCTGGGCGACGGCTTCGAGCGCTGCCCGTGATTCAAGAAGGCCCCGGCCTGTGCAAAAAGTGACGCGGATGCCCGCGTTGCGCGCGCGATCGATCGCCTCACGGTTGGCTGTGGAGACGCTGCCGAGGGGATCGAGGAGCGTGCCGTCGAGGTCGATGGCGATGAGATCGACGTTCGGCCCGGGCATGGGCCGAGTGTAGATGCTTGATCGAGCGGCATCGGGGCTCTTGAGGAACCGTCAGGCGATCGCGCCGGCCCTGGCCACGAGCGAGGCCGGGGCGCGGGCGTTCTGGGGAAACGGACGGATCGGCTCGGCCCCGGCTGGGTTGGGCATCGCGAGGGGCGTTGGGGTGCGGGGGTGGCTGGGCCTTGGGGGAAGCCCCAGGAGGCGGGTGGTCGTGGTGAGCAGAGTGGTGGCCGCGCGGCGGACCATCTCTGGGCCATTCTTGCCTTTGTCTTTCTGGGCCATGACCCACCGAAGGGCTTCCAGGGCCTCGGAAAGTGCCGTACGGGCAAGGGCGACGATATCGGGAGGGAGTGTGGTATCCATACGGTAACCGTATGGATTTTTAGGGTTGTGTCAAGTATAATTTCCAAGAAAAATGGATTTTGTTTGGAATTCAGAGCGGACGGTAGAGGTCGATGACGCTGCGGATTTTGTCTGGGTTGGGCAGGTCGGCGATGTGGATTTCGATGCCGTCCTGACCGGAGCTTGAGATGCCGATGGACCCAATGCGCCAGATTCGATTCCAGAAGGATTGGTCAATCTGGATATTGCGGATGGCGTCGTGCAGAACTTCGCTGGTGGACTTGCTGAAGAGGCCTCGGCGTTCGATGGTGCGTTTGTTGGTGATTTCGAGGGCCGCACCCAGGGTGAGGATTTTCCACCAGGCCAAGACGATGACCGAGGCGAGGGTGATGAGGGCGCCGGGCCAGAAGACCCATTCGGGAACGCGAGAGGACGATCCGGAAGTGATCATGCCCGTGACGCCTGCAATCACGCCGAGGCTCAGGAGCAGAAACGACGTGGGCTTGGCCCTCATCATCGCGGGGCGGACGAACATGACACGCTGCTCGGGACCGGAATCGGGGGGATAGCCGGCGGCAGCGGCCCGGTCGGTCGGGGGCGAGGGGGTTCGGGCTTCGGGCTTGCGCGCGGGGACGATGTTGACATCGCCGCAATGGGGACATTCGACTTTTCTGCCGGCGAGGTCGTCATCGACTTCGAGCGGCCGGTCGCATCGGTCGCATGTGAAGCGGATCATCCGGGGAGGATAGCGAGCGGTAGCGTGGTAGGTTGAGGGGCATCCGCATGCTTTGCAGGGGTGAAGCACGGGAAGGGCGGTCGGCTTTCGAGTTTCGTATACTCGCCTCCTGATGCGCATTGTTCATGTGAACTGGGCGAAGATCTGGCACGGGGCCTCTCGCGGGGGGGGAATCAACGGATATTGCCAGAATCTGGGGTTGCAGCTTGCCGCACGCGGGCATGACGTGGTGAGTTTCACGTCGGGGACGGCGCCGCCCTCGCCCGGGGTGAAGCGTGATCCGAAGGGTCCGTGTTTTGTGCGTCGTCATCCGGACTGGGAATCGATCCGGGTGTTTGAGGTGGTTGGTTCGCCTGTGAAGGCGCCTTCAGCGCAGCAGTTTGACGACCCCGAGGCGGAGATTTCGTCGCCGATGCTGGAGGAAGTGGTTTCGTCATTTCTTGATGCGCTGCGTCCGGATGTCGTGCATTTTCACTCGCTGGAGGGTTGGACGGCGGGGTGCGTGCGCGCGGCGGCGAGTTCGGGAGCGATCACGATTTTCAGCCTGCACAACTGGCATCCGATCTGCCCGCAGGTTTACCTGATGCAGGGGAAGCGGCTGGCGTGCACGAACTATGACAACGGGCATGCGTGCGTGGGTTGTCTGAAAAAGTTTGACACGCCGACCGCGGCGGAGGGCGCGGTGACGCCGATGCGCGTTGAACGCCCGGAGCAGGTGGTCGGACTGCTTGCCGGGCCTGAGCCGGACCCTCGGTCAGTCACGCTGCCGGTTGTGGAGCCGTCGTTTGACCCGGCGGACCCGCGGTATTGGCCGGTGCCGAACATTCCGAACCATGAACCATCGAGCGAGCGTGAACCGACGGGGTATGCGCGTCGCCGTGCGGCGATGATCGAAGCGCTCAATCAGTGCGACCGGGTGCTGGCGGTTTCGAGTTTCGTGGCGGACAAGTTTGAGGCGATGGGCGTCGACCGGCGGCGGTTGATCACGCTGCCGATCGGGACGCGGATGGTCGAAATCGCCGAACGACTGCGGCGTGCGACGGAACCGCCTCCGGCGTTTGATGTTGACCCATCGCGGCTGATCCGCCTGGCATTTCTCGGTTTTCACAACGCGTACAAGGGGCTGGACATGCTGGCCGACGCGTTGGAACTGCTGCCGGGGGAGACGCTGGGGCGGTTTCACTTGTCGATTCATGCGATGGGCGCCGAGAGCATTGAAGCGCGTTTCCGGCGACTGGAAGCGCGGCTGGGCCGTCTGACGTTCACAACGGGGTATGCGTATCACGATATTCCGTGGTTGATCGGCGGGGCGGACATGGGAATAGTGCCGAGCATCTGGTGGGACAACGCGCCGCAGACGGTGTTTGAGTTTCAGGCATGTCGCGTGCCGGTGCTCGGCGCGGAGATGGGCGGCATCCCTGATTTTGTGCGAAACGGGTTTGATGGTCTGCTGTTTCGCGGAAACGACCGAGCGGATCTTGCGCGGAAACTGGAGTCGATCGTGGCGCATCCGCAGACGCTGACGCGGTTGCGGGGAAACCTGAGGCCGCCGAAGTCGATGACAGCGCACGTGCGTGAGATGGAATCGCTGTATAAGGCGTGCCGGGTCGGGAGGGGATGAGGCCCACTCTTGAACTCGCCGGGGGGGAGGCAGGATGGGCCAGACACCCACCCAGCCGGGGGTCGGCATTGGTGTTGTGACGGGCGCACGGTGTGCCGGAGCGGAGGGGATTTGGATATGCGGGCGATCGAGGCGTGAAGCGGCGTGTGACGGCGATCGTGGTGACGTGGAACCGGGCGGATGCCGTGATCGGTGTGCTCGGGGCTTTATCTCGTCAGCGCGTGCCGGAGGAATTCGCACTGGATGTGATCGTTGTGGATAACGCCTCGACCGACGGCACGAGCGAGCGGCTGAAGCGCGATGGGTGGGTGGATGGTGTTTTGCGGAATGACGCCCAGGCCGCGCACGAGCCTCGATTCGTGCGAGAACATTCGGTGGCGGGTCGGGGTCACGGGGCGGCGGGGTCGGTGGTCGTGGTGCGGAATGCGACCAATTTCGGCGGGTGCGGGGGGTTCAACACCGGCATGCTCGCGGCTGAGCATCTCGGCGCACCTACGTTTCTGTGGCTTGTGGATGACGATGTGGACCTTCCGGAAGACGCGCTCGGGCAGTTGCTGACGGCGATGGATTCGGATGGCCGCATCGGCCTGGTCGGGTCGAGAACGTGCGATATTGATGCGCGCGACCGGACGATTGAATCGACGATTTATCTTGATCGCGAGCGCGGGGTGATGTGCGATGAGCCGCCCCCTGGGCACCGCCTGCATTCTTCGCACGTTGCATGGGCGCAAGACACAGGCGGACCGAAAGGGCGAGGGCCGTATTCGGGCGTGCGCGAGGTTGATGTGGTCAGCGCGTGCTCGATGCTGGCGCGATGGCGCGCGGTCGAGGATGTCGGCCTATGGGACAAGCGGTATTTTCTGTATTGCGATGACGCCGACTGGTGCCTGCGGATGGCCCAGAACGGCTGGCTGGTGGTACTGAACCTGGATGCGGTGGTATATCACACGCCGTGGCATCAGAAGTTGACGCCGGCACGGGCGTATTACGCGCAGCGCAACCTGCTTTGGATGCTGGCGAAGATAGAGCCGCTGTCAGAAGCCCAGCGCGTTACGGGGGCGAGGATTCGGGCGTTGCTGGATGAATCGTTGCGGCACGCCCTTGGAGGAAGGATCGACCACGCGGAGATTCTGCTTCGGGCTTGCGAGGATGCCGCGACGGGTCGGGATGGACCTGTTGCGCTCGATGCCCCGAAGCGGGCGAACCCGACAGCACTGGCCGGTGGTGGGTGCGTCGGTGTGTTTGTGTCGCGGGAGGAGCACTGGGCGGAATCGGCCGCGCTGCGTCGAGGTTTCGGCGGGCGCTGGATCGAGTGTGTGAAGAATGTAGTACCTCACGCGCATGAGGCCGCGCCGGATGGCGTGAAGCGCATCGTGTATTCGCGTCGACGGCGGTCACGCCTGCGGCGGGCGCTCGGGTTGTGGATTCGTCCGCCGCGAGTTCTGGTGCAGTTTGATCGAGAGGGCGATCTTCCTGTGGTGCGTCATGCGTGGTCGGTGCAGATGGCGCCCGGATCGGAGGTGGGTGAAATCGAGAAGGGCGGGGTGCTGAGGCTGGTGAAGTTCTGGCGGCGTTGGCGTGCAGCACGGAGGCGGTGCCTTGCGTGGGCGGATAGACTGACGCCCCCGCCGCGGCAGGATCGCTTCGGATGACGGGTTGCCGGATGGCCGGTGTTGAGCGCGTGATGCCCGAGGAAACTTCGAAGTCATCAGCGTTGTTCGGTCGAGAGGCGGTGACGCCACCGGGGTGGGTTCGGACGGCGCGCCCCCTTTCGGTGGCGGTTCTTGGATGGGCGCGGCTTTCGGAGCGTGAGCGCGAGGGTTCGGGGTATAACCTGGTGGCATCGGAGTTGGCCGCAGGGCTTGCGATGAGCGGGCATCGAGTGTCGTATCTTCGGAGCGGGGCCGATTATGCGCTGCGTCCGGGGATGCACATTCGACGGAACGGACGATATCGGGGCGTGGAGTGCGCGCACCTTGTGAACAGCCCGAACGCGGCGCCTGGGCTCTTCAATTTTCGCAACATGTCGCGCGAGATGCGTTGCAAAAAACAGACGCGCCTGGTGATGCGCTGGCTTGATTCGGTCGGCGCGGATGTGGTGCATATTCACTCGCTGGAAGGGTTTTCGCTGGATGTGATCGAGGCCATCAAGGCTTCAGGGCGCGGGGTGGTGGTGACGCCCCACAACTATTGGTTTGTGTGCCCGCAGGTGGATTTGCTGCACAAAGGCACGCATGTGTGCATGGATTATGCCGGCGGTCGGGCGTGCGAAGGATGCATGACGCCGGCTTCGACATGGAAGACCCGCTGGCGGCGGAAAATCACGCAGATGCTGTTTCGTCGGACAGGACCGATGCTCGGGGGATGGATCGCGGGAGTGCTGTTTGAGCCGTGGCCGATTCTGCGCTCGCGCGAGGCCCGGCTGAGGATGCAACTCGGTGAAGAAGAACGGCTGGACCCCGAACTGGCCAGGGGAATGTCGATCGACCCGCGTGAAGAGCACAGTGGCGAACTGGTGCATGACAAGCCGGTGCCGGAGGATATTACGATCGTCGAGATCGGCAGGAGTGAGCTGGACACCAACGAGCGATTTCTCGGCGCTTCGCATCATCTGACGGTGCTGAACGGGTATGGGCAGCGGCGTTGGGCGGGGGTGCAGGCGTTGCGGCAGGTGGATCGGCTGACTCCGCCGAGTGTTTTTTGCGGCGAAGTGCACGTGCGGATGGGGGTTGAGCCGGAGCGGGTGGAGTGCGTTCGGCTGGGGTTGCCGCATCTGGACAGGCTTGCGCGGCGGAGCAAACGGAGCGCGTTTTATGACGTGCGTCCGTGGGATGCGGCGACGGCGAGGGGGCCGCTTCGGCTGGCGTTTTTCGGAACGGTGCGGCACCAGAAGGGGATTGAGACCCTTGTGCGGGCGATTACGCTCTTGCCGAAAGCGGAGCGTCAACGGTGCCAGTTTCTGATTCGGGCAGCGCTCGGAGACTGGCTGCACCGTCGGCGTTTGAGCCGCTTCCCGGAGGTGTCGTTCCTCGGTGGGTATGACATGGCGCAGTTGATGTCTTCAGGCGGGGAGTATGACGTCGGGCTGCTGCCGCATATCTGGTTCGAGAACTCGCCGCTGGTGATGCTGGAGTTTCTGTCTTCGGGCAAATTTGTGGTGGCGAGCAGGCTCGGCGGACCGCCGGAGTGGGTGGTGGAGCCGGGCGGGGCGGGTTCGGAGGGGAATGGGGGCCTGGGGAACGGGCTTCTTGTGCCAGGGGGGCAGCCCGAGGCGCTGGCGGGCGCGATCGGCAGGCTGGTGCGCGGTGAGGTGACGATTCCGAGTCCGCGGGAAGTGCACGCGGTGAGCCTGCTGCGGGATTATCCCTCGTATGTGGCTGCATGCGAGGGCGTATATCAGCGCGTGCTTGATGCGCGCCGATCGCGGGGAGATACGCAGGCGTAGCACGCCGCAAGGTGCTGGGTGCGATCAGGCGCGGTAGGCCTCGGCGACCTTGTGGAGGGCTTCGGCGACGATGCGGAAGTGCTCGTCGGTGAGGTCGTGATGCATGGGCAGGCAGAAGACCCGGCTTGCGAGCGCTTCGGCCACGGGGGGGTGGGCGTATGCCTCGCCGTGGGCTTTTGCCGCGGCTGAGACAAATTGGGCAAAGGCGGGCTGGCGAGTGAGCGATCGCGGATAGTGGGTTGCCGTGGGCACACCTTCGGCCATGAGGGCTTTGCAGAACTCATCTCGGGTGCAGGTGAACGCGGCGGGATCGATCTGGACGGTGTAGAGGTGCCAGACACCCTGTGCCCCGGGCGTGCGCGCCGGGGGGGTGATGCCGTCGATAGCGGTGACGATTGCGTCGTAGCGATCGGCGTTCTGCTGACGCTGGGCGGTCTGGGCGGGGAGACGATCGAGGCGAGAGCAGCCGATCGCTGCGGCGATGTCGTTGAGCCGGTAGTTGTATCCGACCTGAGCGTGGAGGTATTTGTCAGTCTCGCCGTGGGAGCGAAGCAGTGCGAGCTGGCGCGCGAGCGCATCGTCGTTGGTCGAGATCAACCCGCCTTCGCCGGTGGCGAGATTTTTGGTGGCATACAGGGAGTAGGTGACTGCGTCGCCGTAGGCGCCCAGACCCTTGCCTTTATATGTGGCCAGGTGCGCCTGGGCGGCGTCGTAGATGACTTTGAGATTGTGCTTGCGGGCGAGTTTGTCGACTGCGTCGATGTCGACGGGCATCCCGTAGAGATGGGTGCAGGCGATTGCACGGGTTCTGGGGGTGATGCGGCGTTCGGCATCGGCGACATCGAACTGGAATGTATCGGGGAGGGCGTCGCAGAAGACGGGCTGACCGCCGCGGGCGACGACCATGCTGACCGTGGCGATGTAACTCCATGCGGGTACGAGGACTTCATCACCCGGGGCGAAGAGCGGTTCGTAGGCGAGTTGCAGCGCACACGTGCCGTTTGCACAGGTAAGGGTGTGGCGGGCGTTGGTGAGTTCGGACCAGCGGCGTTCGAGTTCGGCACACCGGGCGCCCTGGCGAAGGATGCCGGAACGAAGGACGGCATTGGCGGCCTGGATGTCGGCCTCGGTGAGCGCGAGGCTCATGAACGGAACGGGGGCGGATGAGACCGGGGTTCCGCCGTGGAGCGCCAAACCTGCCGCGGCGACGGTAGAATGAGCCATGACGTCCTCCTGATACCCCGGTTTCGGCCTGGGGGCAGTCGGGAAAGGGTAGACCTGCCGGGCGTGTGTTCGAGCAGGAACGGAACTGGACGTGCTTTCAGGGAAGAACGGGTCGCAAAGGGAACCCTGAGGGTTTCCACTGGCGCATAGTCTGCGACACTGGCGAGGAAGAACCATGAAGTCGATGTCGAGACGGAAGAAGTGCGTTTCGGTCGTTCTGGGCGGAATGCTGGCGTGGGGCGGGGTGCTGGCGTGGGGCGGGGTGCTGGCGTGGAGCCAGCCCGGAGCGCGTGACCAGGGAGCGCAGTCGTCGGAGCTTGCCGCGAGATTTGCGGAGGTGGAGGGGTATTTCCCGACCATACCGAGCAAAGATGCCCAGATGGGCTTTCAGATCTCGACACAGGTGCTCGAGGTGCTCGTCAAGGGGGGCGATCGGGTGAAATCGGGCGAACTGCTGGTGCGGGGTGATGACGAAGAGGAATTAGCGCTGTTGAAGATCCAGGAGATTCGGGCGGCGACGACGCTGCCGGTGAGTCGAGCGCGCAAGGCGCTGGACCTTGCCCGGATCGAACTTGAGCGGGCGGAGCAGTCGTTCGAGGGCGGCGGAGCGATGGACCTTGAGGTCGAGCGTGCGAGAGCGACGGCGGCGGTAACGGCGATCGACCTTGAGACCGCTGAATGGAACATGGATCAGGAAAGGCTTCAGCTTGAGCGGATGCGCAAGCGGGCGGAGCGGTATCTGCTGCGTGCGCCATTTGACGGCCAGATCGACGTGGTTGCGGTCGACCGGGGAGACGTGGTTCGCGAGACCGAGCCGGTGCTGCGTGTCGTGCAGATCGACCCGCTCTGGGCGGATGTGAACACGCCGGTGACCATGTCGATTTCGCTGGCCCTCAAACCTGGCGACAAAGCCTGGCTGTTGCTGGACGTGCCCGGGGCCCCCACCGTCATCGAGGGTCGGATTATCGAGGTCAGCCCTGTGGCGAACTTTGCAGCGCGGAAGCAGCGCATCAGGGTCGAGATTCCTAATCCGAACAACTGGCCGCCCGGCCTTGCGGCATGGGTTCGCTTCAGCGAGCCAGGCGAAGAGTGGCGTCCGTACATGCTCAAGGAACCGACGCAATTGACTGAAGCGGCAACCGACGAAGCGACCAACCCAGGGTGAGACGCGGCCCATGCCGAGATACGGGCATGGTCGGACACTCGAATGCACAGGGCGAAGACGCGTGATCGATCTGTCAAAAATCAAGGCGCCAGGCTGGCAACGGGTGGTCGAGGATCTTGCGCGGCCTGCGCCGGATGACCGGACGTTTCTGGCACGGCTGCTGGCGATTCAGGTGCAGGTTTCGGGGGCACGGCAAGGGGTGCTCTTCAGCGTGCCTGCGGCAGGCGGTGAAAGCCCGGAGGCCGAACCGCGCCCGACGCTGATCTGGCCCTCGACACGCGAGGGCGGTGAGCCGGTCGGGCCTGATGCAGGCGTGTCGATCGAACATGCTTCTGAGGTGCGCCAAGCCGCACGCACGGCGGGCTTGAGCGGGCAGACGCAGGTGTACGGCCTTGACAAGGACGACGGGCTGTACGATCACTCAAACAAGGGGTATGTCATCGCCGCACCCGTGCCGACAGGCCCCGTGCAGGAAGGCGGCGCAACGCAGGTGCTCACGCTGCTGATCGAGCACAGGAGCAAGCAGGCACTGCAAACGACCTTGGCGATCGTGGAAGTGCTGAGCGGATATGTCTTCGGGCATGCCGCGAGGCGGGAACTGGCGCGAACACGGGCTTCGACGGCCGCGCTCGATCTTGCGACGCGGCTGATCGGTTCGATCAACAGCGCCAAAGGGTTCCGCGGGGCGTGCATGCAGGTGTGCAATGACCTGTGTCGGCAACTCGGGCTTGATCGGGCGGCGATCGGCTGGGTTCGTGGAATCGGTGCGAGCGGCTCGATCCGCACGATCGCCATGAGCGACACGGAGCAGCTTGACCGCCGCATGGCGATGGTTCGCAAGCTGGAAGCGGCGATGGACGAGTGCCTGGACCAGGAGCAGGCGGTGCTGTATCCGGCTCCTCCATCGCACGGCGAAGGCGGCGACGTGGTGCTTGGACAGGCGATCGCGCATGCCCATCGCGAGTTGGCAGCCGGTGATGCCAAGTTGCGGATCGCTTCGGTGCCGCTGCGTGCGGATGACGACGTGCTGGGTGTGCTGACGATCGAATCGGCGGCGGAACCATCGCCGCTCGGGGTCGGTTTGATCGAGTTGATCCAAGCCACGATGGACCTTGTTTCACCGGTGCTGGCGGTGCGTCGGAGCGATGACCGACACCTGGCCGCGCGGACTGCGGTGAGCGCTCGGCGCGCAGGAGCATGGCTTGTGGGGCCTCGGCACACAATCTGGAAACTTGGGCTGCTGACGGTGACCGCGCTTGTGCTGGTGTCGATTTTCGTGCATGTGCCGTACCGGATCGAGGCGGCGGTGGAACTTCAGCCGCGTGAGCAGCGGATCGTGAGCGCACCGTTTGACGGAGTGCTCGAGCGCTTGGGCGAAGGGATTGAAAAGGGCGTGCGGGTGCGCGAGGGGGACGTGCTGCTGACGTTCCAGACCATCGAACTGAACCTGATGGCGCAAGAGGCGATCACGAAGTTGCAGCGGGCGAGAACACAGGCCGACGCAGCGCTTCGCGAGGGCAAACTTGAGGAGGCCGATCAGGCCAACCAGGAGGTCAAGGCGGTTGAAGCGCAGCTTCGTACGCTTGAGCACCGGCTCGAGCAGGCGGTGGTTCGTTCGCCGATGGACGGCGTGATCGTGGACGGCGACCTGAAGGGACGGACGGGGAGCACGATCAAACTGGGTGAGCCGTTGTTTGTCGTGGCGGATCTCGAGCAGATGGTCGGTGTGGCGAAGGTTTCGGATCGGGACATCAGTTACATATCGACGGAGACGACGGGACGCCTGGCGACCAAGGCCGCGCCGGATGCGCGGTTCGGTATTCATGTCGAGCGCGTCGTGCCGATGGGTCGCGCAGAGGAAGGGCGGAATGTGTTTGAAGTCCGTGTCGCGCTGGATGAACCGGCCGACTGGATGCGCCCGGGCATGGAAGGACTTGTGAAACTGGATACGGGTGATCGACCGATCGCCTGGATCCTGACCCGACGAATTACCGACACGGTGCGGATGTGGCTGTGGTGGTAAGCCCCCGCGTTCGTCCGAGCGGCCGGTTGCGCCGAGCGATTCGGCGGGCATGCCGCATGAACCCTGAGCATCTGACCGATCGATCGATGCATTTATGAGCGAGCGCCCAACATTCTCTCCGTTCTGGCACCGCGTGCGGGCGCTTCGCCCCCGGCTTCGCCCGCACGTGCAGATCACCCGGCAGCACTATCGCGGCAGGCGGTGGCATGTCGTGCATGATCCGGCGACCAATCAGTTTTATCGACTGAACCCGATCGCGCATGAGTTTGTCGGGTTGCTCGACGGCCGGCGCACTGTGGAAGAGGCATGGAACCTGACCCTCGAACGGCACGCGGATTCTGCGCCGACGCAGCAGGAGGCGCTGCAACTGATCGGGCAGCTTTATAACGCGAACCTGCTTTCGATCGATGTCACGCCGGAGGTCGAGCAACTGCTTCGGCGCGGACGCGAGCGTGTGAAGCGCAAGGCGATCGGGCAGGTGGTCGGGATCATGTATTTCAAGATCCGGCTGTTCAACCCCGATGCGATCATCAGCGCGGTGGAGCCGATTCTGCGGCCGATTCTGAATCGCTGGGGTTTCCTGGCGTGGCTGGCGTTCATGTTGTTTGCGGTAAGCAGGCTCATCCCGCACCAGGAGGAGTTATTTTCGAGTGCCCGCAACGCGATCGCCCCGGCCAACTGGGGGTGGCTGAGCGTCGTGTTCATCGTAACCAAAGCGATTCACGAGCTTGGGCACGGGGTCATCCTCAAACGATTCGGACGGCAGGTGCCCGAATGCGGCATGATGCTCCTGGTGCTCTTTCCCGCGCCGTATGTCGATGCCTCGGGCGCGTGGGCGCTTTCGAACAAATGGCAGCGCATCGCAGTGGGCGGCGGTGGGATGATCTTTGAACTGTTCGTCGCGGCTGCCGCGGCGCTGGTGTGGGTGGCGACGCTGCACACCGACGGCTCGCTGGTGCACCAATTGGCGTACAACGCCATGTTCATCGCGAGCATTTCGACCGTGCTGTTCAACGCCAACCCGCTGATGCGGTTTGACGGGTATTACATGTTGAGCGACCTGATCGAGGTGCCCAACCTGATGCAGCGTTCGCAGAACATGCTCAAGCACTATTTTAAAGTTCATGCCTACGGCCTGAAGCGCGAGCACCCACCGACGAACAGCCCTTCGGAGCGCTGGATTCTGAATGTCTACGGGGTTGGCTCACTTGCGTACCGGATTTTTCTGTTCATCACGATCACTTTGCATGTGATGGGCATCGCGTTCGCCATCGGTCTGCTTCTGGCGATCTGGACGGCAGCGATGTGGTTTATTCTGCCGATCGGCAAGTTCGTGCACTGGATTGCCGCTAGCCCGAACCTGGCCGATAAGCGTGCCCGCGCGGTGGCGGTGAGCCTGCTTATGGGCGGGGTGGTGTTCACGGCGATCGGGGTTGTCCCGATGCCCGATCATCGGCGAGCGATCGGCGTGGTGGAATCTCGCAGCACGAGCGGGATTTATGTCGCGACTGACGGATTCGTGCGCGAAGTGCTGGTGCGACCCGGCGACAGGGTGCGGGCGGGCGATGTGCTGGTGCGGATGGAAAGCCCTGACCTGGTTGAGCGCATCGCGATCACGCGTGCGAACGTCGAGCGACTGGACAGCCTGCTGCGGCAGGCAACCCAGCGAGAGCCGACGACCCGAGACTCGATCGCGTCGCAACTGGCCTCGGTGCGCGATCAGCTCGCCTATTGGCTGGATAAGCAGGAGCGGCTGCGCATTGTTTCGCCGCACGATGGGGTTGTGGTGGGGAATGACCCGGCGCTTCTGATCGGGGCGTTTCTTCGAGAGGGGGAGGGCATCTGCGAGATCGTGGACGATAGCGATCTGCGGATCGTCGCAACGCTCGGGCAGCACGAGAACTCGTGGGCTGTGAAGGCGGCCAGGGGCGAGCTTGATGTGCATACCGAGGTTCGTTTTGTGAGTCGCGCGCCGGTGCGCATGCCGGCGACGATCGACGAATTCATCGAGGCGGGGCAAAGTGCGCTGCCGCACGCGGCGCTGGGCTATGGGGGCGGGGGGACGATTCAGACGCGATCGGATGATCGACAAGGACGACTGGCGACGAGCAAGCAGTTCGAGATGCGGTTGACGCCCGAGCCTGCCCGCGAGGGCGCGTGGACGGGCGTTCCCGGGGAGCGCGTGCGGCTACGGTTTACGCTTGCCGACAAGCCGCTGGCGGCGCAGTGGGCAGATCGACTGCACAAGCTGGTGCAGGGGCGGGTCACGCTGTAGTCATCGATCTGTTTGCCGCGACAACGGCGTCGGGAGTTACGCTGGAAGGGATGTTGAGGAAGCAGGATGTCACAGGCACTGACGCGATATTCGGCGTTGTACGCCTCGGCGATGAGCCGAAGGCGACGGCCGCGCACGCTCACGGGCCTTGACCGCCTGACGGCGTGGGTGCAGTTGAAGATCCGTCATCAGCGGACAGCGCTTCGTGTTCTCTTGCGCGAAGCACGGCAGATCGATGCGATGGCGGCATCTATTCGCGCTCATTCCGAGGCCGCCCTTGACGAACAGGTGCGGCTGGTGCGCGAGCGGTTCATCAGGCGCGATGTGACGACTGACGTCGTGCGTCGCGGCCTGGCGCTCGTGCGCGAGGTAGCCCGGCGGGAGACCGGGGAAGAGGCGTATGTCGTGCAGTTGGCGGCGGCGCTTGGGCTGTATCACGGCCGGATCGTCGAAATGCTCACGGGTGAGGGCAAGACACTGACCGGCTCGATCGCGGCGCCTCTTCTGGCGTGGAAGCATCGTTCTCTGCACATTTTTACGGTCAATGATTATCTTGCCCGGCGCGACGCCCACAGTCGCGGCGCAATTTACGCCCGGTGCGGATGCACTGTCGGGGCGATTCAGCAGGAAATGAGCCCGGGAGACCGGTTCCAGGTATATGCCCGCTCGATCGTCTACGGAACACCGAAGCAGATCACGGCGGATTATCTGCGTGACCAGCTTCGGATCGGGCCGCTCGGCTCGGCGTGGATGGGTCGTGCGTTTCTCAGCCGGCTCGGGGAAGAGGCGCTGGCGTCGGGAGCAGGGCCGCTGATTCCCGGCCTGCGCGCTGCGCTGGTCGATGAGGCCGACGCGGTGCTGATCGACGAAGGGGTGGTGCCGCTGATCATCGCTCAACCGCGGCGCACGGATGACATGGCCGATGTGTATCGTCAGGCGGCATTCATCGCTTCGAAGCTTGACGAAGGGCCTGATTACAGCATCGATGCGCTCCGTCGCACGAGCGAGTTGAAACGGCGCGGGCGTCACCTCGCCGCGGGGATGTGGCATCAACTCGATCACCCGATCTGGAAAACCGTTCGGCGGGCGGAAGAACTTGTGCGACAGGCGCTGGTGGCCAAGCACTGTTACCTGCGGGGCAAGCAGTATGAAGTGGTAGACGGGCGCGTGGTGATCGTCGATGAATATACAGGGCGATTTCTGGCTGATCGCACGTGGGAGCACGGCCTGCATCAGGCGGTCGAAGCGAAGGAAGGCGTGGATGTCACTGCCGATCGCGAAACACTGGCTCGGATGAGTTTCCAGCGGTTTTTTCGCTCCTATCCGTTCCTCTGCGGCATGACGGGCACCGCCGCCGACGCGACACGGGAGATGGAGCAGGTCTACGCCCGCCCGGTCACACGCATCCCTACGCATCGCCCGATGATCCGGAAGCAACTTCCAACGCGCGTCTTCCTGCACGGGCAAGATCGCTGGACCGCCGTGCTGGATGAAATCGAGCGGCTGCACGCCGCGAACCGCCCCGTCCTCGCGGGGACACCCTCGATCGAAGCAAGCGAGCACCTGAGCAGCCGCCTGGCTGCTCGCGGACTTGAGCACCGCGTTCTCAACGCTCTTCACGATGCGGAAGAAGCCGAGCTTGTCCTCGATGCCGGCGCTGCGGGTGCGATTACGGTCGCGACCAACATGGCCGGTCGTGGAACGGACATCAAGCTTGACCCACAGGCACGAGGCGCGGGCGGGCTGGCGGTCATCCTGACGGAGATGCACACGGCCAAACGCATCGATCGACAATTCATCGGTCGAAGCGGCCGGCAGGGCGATCCGGGCACCGCGCAGATCTATGCCAGCCTCGACGATGAACTGCCCCGCCAATACATTCCCTGGGCCGTAACGCTGCTCAGACGGTGTGCCCGCGACGGCGAGATTGTGTGGCGATCCGGCGCAAGGCTGGCACTCAGGCTCGCGCAGCGCCGTGCCGAAGCCAGAGCACGTCGAAGTCGCGCAAGCGTATTGCGCCAGGATGACTGGATCGACAAAAACCTCCCAGGGCAATAGTCTTATCCACGACGTGTGTTCGATGCGACGCCTGCCGCACCCTGCGACGCCGACCCCGAGAGGGTCGTTTCTCGTACCCATGCATTCTGCCCATCCGCGACATCCTGCCGCGAACCGCACGCACCCCCAGTCGTGTACACGATGTATTCTGGCATGGCTCGCCGCGCTCGCGGCGGCCATTGCGGGCATTCCGGGGTGTTCCCGGTCGCCGGAGGAACCGGCATCGGCCGGAGAATTGCGGATTGTTGCGCTCAGCCCCGCGGTCGCGATCATTCTTCGTGACCTCGGGCTTGAGCATTTCATCGTCGGAAGACATGCCCGCGACATGGTGCTTGATGCAAAGCTCCTCGCCTGCGGCGACCAGACGGGTATCGACTACGAAGTGCTCCTCAGCGTGCGGCCGACTGTGGTTATTACGCAATGGGGCGCAAGGCCGCCGCCTGAACGACTGGTGATGATGGCTCGCCGTGAGGGTTGGGAATTGATCGATCTGTCCATGCTGGCCTTCGACGAAGTTGTCGCGGCGACCCGGATGCTCGCACAACGGTTTGCGCCTGAGCGTGTCGATCTGGCCGCTGAACTGGCGGCATTCCCTTCGGCCCGCGAGGTGTATGCGAATCTCGGCCCGGTGCTGCTTTTGGTGGGTTTGGAGTCGCCTGGGGTGCTCGGCCCGGGATCATTTCACTACGATCTGATGCTCCGTCTCGGCGCAAACCCTGCGCCTGACACCGGCTCGGCCTTCATGACGCTCGACGCAGAGGACATTCTCGCGCTTGCCCCCGAGGCGATCATGGTTTTTGCGCCTCGTTCGGACGGATCGAGAGAGGGCATTGTGCTCGGGAACGAGGCCCTTGCCCGCCTGGGTATGCTTGGAAGATTGCCCATTCCGGCTGTGCAGAACGGCCGGGTGGCGATTCTCGAGGACTCCTTGGGCCTGATGCCGAGCACCGCGTTGATCCTGGTTCGA
This sequence comes from Phycisphaeraceae bacterium, assembly GCA_019636695.1. Taxonomy (GTDB): domain Bacteria; phylum Planctomycetota; class Phycisphaerae; order Phycisphaerales; family UBA1924; genus JADLCM01. Next base: position 494,895 of record JAHBXD010000001.1, on the reverse strand, counting down.
TCGACGATGGTACAGGTGCTGGACCGCTGGTGCATAGAACCTGAGGCCCACGGCCGCTGACGGGTCACTCGGGTTTCCTACACTCGGTATCCATGAGCGCCCAGACGACCGAGTTTGACCCTGTCGTAATTCTCACCAACGCGTTCGGACGCGCCATCGCGCAGGCGCTGGGTGACAACGCCGGTGCGGCGGATGCCATGATCGCGCCGAACAAGCGTCCGGAACTCGGCGATTTTCAGTGCAACGCGGCCATGCCGCTGGCCAAACGTCTGGGGGAACCACCGCGTACGGTTGCGAGCAAAATTCTGCGCGCGCTCGAACCCGTGCCGATCATCGAACCGCTCACGGATGCGGACATCGCAGGTCCGGGGTTCATCAACATCCGCCTGCGACCGGAGGCCATCGGCGAGTTGCTGGCTGCGTTTGACACGCCTGCGCTCGGGCTGGTATGCGAAGGCGAGCCGGAGACAGTCGTGGTCGATCTGTGCGGCGTGAACCTCGCCAAACAAATGCACGTCGGCCATCTGCGTTCCATGATCATCGGCGATGCGCTGGCGCGGATATTCGAGCGTTTAGGCAATCGAACGATCAGGCAGAACCACGTGGGCGATTGGGGCCTGCCGATCGCGATGGTGACGCACAAACTTCAGGAGGAGGTTGATTCCGGGCGGATGCGACTGGATGCCGTAACACTCGACGATCTGGATCGTCTTTATAAGGAAGCTCAACGCGACTGCACGGCCGACACCCGCGGACTTGCCGCGGCACGTCGTTGGCGCATGGGGCCGAAAGCGGAAGCCGAGTTAGAAGCTCAGGTCACCGGAGCCGAAGAAGCCCTGGCCGATGCCAAGCAGACGTTGCTTCGCCTCCAGAGGCAGGAACCTGCCACGGTTCGCATCTGGCGGTCGATCGCCGACATCACCATGGCCGAGTGCCTTAAGGTGAGCGAGCAGCTCGGGGTCAGGCTTTCGGCCGAAGACGCCGCGGGCGAAAGCAGTTATGCCGCGGAGTTGGCGGGGATCGCGGAGGACCTGGTTTCCCGTGGGGTCGCGGAAATGTCGGAAGGGGCGTTGGTGGTTAAGGTTGAGGGGCTTGACCAGCCATGCCTGATTAAGAAAAGTGACGGTGGATTTCTCTACGCCACGACAGACATGGCGGCGATTCGCCGCCGCGTACAGCAGTTCGGGGCCGACCGGGTGATTTATTGCGTCGATTCACGCCAGAGCCTGCATTTCGCCCAGGTTTTCGGCGCAGCACGGCGATCGGGATATGCGACGAAACCCGGCGCTTCGACCCCGTCGCGTCTGGAGCATGCGGCCAACGGCATGGTGCTCGGTGAAGACCACCGCCCTTTCAAGACGCGCTCGGGCGAGAACGTCAAACTGGCAGACCTGATCTCGGAAGCGATGGAGCGTGCCGGGAACGTGGTCGCCGCCAAGAGCCGCGACCTGCCCGCGGATGAAGTAGCGGCGATCGCCCGGGCGGTGGGTGTCGCGGCGATCAAGTATGCCGACCTCTCCAACGATCGAATCAAGGACTATGTGTTCAGTTTCGACCGGATGCTGAGTTTCGAGGGCAACACAGGGCCGTATCTGCTGTACGCCCTGGTCCGCATTCGATCGATTTTCCGTAAGGCGCAGGAGCGCGGCATCGGCTTTGATCGGCACGCGCCGATCCTGCCGAGTGCCCCCGCCGAGCGCGCTTTGGCGCTGGTGCTGCTGCGTTATCCTGAGACCGTTCGAGCGGCGGCGAAACATCTTGAACCGCACCGCCTGTGCGGGCTGTTGTATGAACTCGCGACGGCTTTCAGCACGTTCTTTGACGCCTGCCCGGTGCTTGCCTCGGAAGGGGCAACGCGTGCCGGACGTCTACGCCTGTGCGATATCACGGCCCGGGTGCTGGCCGACGGGCTGACGACGCTCGGAATCCCGACGCTGGAACGAATGTAATCTGGAACATCTGCCCGAAAGGCAGATACGTCGCCGAGCGGCGACAGTCGTAGGTATCTTGCCGCAAGAGGATCGCGGATGAGCCTGACCGTTGATCTGCTCCAACCCGAAGTGCAGGAAGCCATTCGCGCTGCGAACTATCGCGAACTGCGCGAAACGCTCCGTGCGCTGGATCCGGCCGACGCCGCGGAGATGCTCGAATCGCTTGAACCGACCGAGGCCGTTGTGGCGTTTCGCGTGCTGCCGCGTGAGCAATGCGGCGATGTCTTTGCCGAACTGAGTGCGGAGTATCAGGAAGAACTTATCGAACACCTCGGCACCGATCGCATGATGCGGGTGCTGGATGCCATGGGTGTTGATGACCGGGCCGCTGTGCTTGACGAACTGCCGCCCGAGATCGCCCAGCGCCTGCTTGCCGCGATGTCGCCTGACAACCGGATCGCGACGCAGCGGATTCTCAACTATCCCGAGGGCAGCGTCGGCCGGCTGATGACCTCCGACTATGTCTCATTGCTGCCGCACTGGACCGTGAGCCGCGCACTTGAGCATCTGCGTAAACATGGTCGAGACGCCGAAACGATCAACTACCTTTTTGTGATTGATGAACGCGGGAGGCTGATTGATGACGTTCGCCTTCGGAAGTTGCTGTTTGCAGAACCGGAAAGCCTGATTTCAGAGTTGTGTGATTCGCACTATGTCTGCCTCAGCGCCACTGACGATCAGGAAGAGGCCGTCCGAGCCATGGGGCGGTATGACCGCTCGGCCCTGCCGGTGGTCGATTCAACGGGTGTACTGCTCGGCATCGTCACCCATGACGACGTTGCAGATGTCGCGGAACAGGAAGCGACCGAAGACATCCAGAAACTCGGCGGCGTTGATGCTCTTGATGAACCCTATATGGATACGGGGTTCCTCAAAATGCTACGGAAGCGTGCCCCGTCTCTGGCCGTGCTTTTCTGCGTACAGGCCGTCACCGTCGGGGTGCTCCATCGATTCGAGGAGACCCTGACACAGGCTGCCATTCTTGCCGTTTTCATTCCCATGATCATCGCCTGCGGAGGGAACAGCGGCACGCAGGCTTCGAGCCTTCTGATCCGTGCCATTGCCTTGCGAGAACTGTCTCCGAGCGACTGGGTTCGTGTCGCACGACGCGAACTGCTCACCGGGCTATGCCTCGGGTCGATGCTCGGCGTCCTCGCCACGGTGATGGTGCAGGTGCTCAATCACATCGGCTTCGCACGAAGTGAACACGCTGTACAGATCGGATTCGCCATCGGCACGGCCATTGTGGCAATTGTTATCTGGGGTGTGTTGATCGGCGCTCTGCTGCCCCTCGCCCTGCGCGCGATTCGTCTCGATCCCGCGGCCATCTCATCGCCCCTGGTCGCCACGCTGATGGATGTCTCGGGCATTTTCATCTACTTCAGCGTGGCGACGATACTCCTCCGCGGCACGGTCTTATGAAAAAGGGCCGTCGTCATGACGGCCCCATAAAAGATTTAACCGGTCATTTCAGGGTCAGCGACCGCCGGGACGCCCCGGGCGCGGCTCGCCCTCGCCGTAGCGCTCCATCAGATCATCACGTAGCCGGGCGACTTTGTCGTATCCGGCTTTTACCTGATCGGCTTTGCCGTCGAGCATTGCCAGCTCCAGATCCAACGCGTGACGCGACAGCTCGATGTATTCCCTGCGGAAACGATCGAGTTTGTCCGGTGCGATATCACGGGAGGCCGCCACCCGGGCCATGGCGCTTGCGCGTTGCACACCGGCGACTGCCGCGAGGCTCTCATCTTTGCGAGAGGCGTCTTTCAGGGATTCACCGAGCATGTCCACGGCTCGATCGAGCTGGCGTTGAGCGGCTTGGACTGACATCATCGCTTCGCCACGATCCCCGGGCTGTCGCGGAGCATCTCCAGGCCGAACCGGCTGGCGGGGCGCATCACCGGGTCGAACCGGCTGCCTGGGGGTATCGCCAGGTCTACGCGGCTGCTCCGGCTGCGCAGAGGCGGCGGGAAGGACCGCGCCAATTCCCAGTACGGCGACGAGACTAGCGGCGGCAATTGAACGCTTCAGCGTTGGACGCATGGCATGCACTCCTCAATACCTACCACGGCATTCCCCTTGACCACTGTCAAGGGGATGTCGGGCGGTGTATGTGCTCTAACGCACCATCTTCGCATTGATTGCGTGGGTTGCCAAACGGAAGCCTGGGAATCGCCCCCCCTGTTCGGGTGGGTCGGCCGGGGTCAGGCACGATCCTCAGCCGCCTGTCGAGCCTGACGGTCGGCCTTGCGGCGGGCGGATTCGTCAAGGAGGCGTTTGCGAAGACGGACGCTGGTCGGGGTGAGCTCGACGAGTTCGTCGTCTTCGATGTATTCAAGAGCAGCTTCAAGGCCAAGTCGGCGAGGCGCTTTGAGGGTGACGGTGGCTTCCTTGCTGGCAGCGCGGATGTTGGTCAAATGCTTCAGGCGCGTGATGTTGACGGTCAGGTCGTTATCGCGATTGTGCTCTCCGACGATCTGCCCGGAGTAGACCTTGTCACCCGGAATGACGAACATGACGCCTCGATCGGCGAGCTGTTCGACGGCGTAGGCCGTGACTGGTCCTGATTCGAGGGCGATCAGCACGCCGTTTTGGCGCTCGGGGCGCTCGCCGCCAACCGGCACAAAGCGATCGAAGCGGTGATGGACGATGGCTTCACCCTGGCTTGCGGTGAGCAGGCGGCCGCGCAAGCCGATCAAGGCCCTGGACGTGATTTCGAAAACCAGGTGTGAGATCGTGTCGCCGCGGGCTTCCATTTTCTTCAGTTCACCCTTGCGGGCGCCGACGACCTCCATCACTGAACCGACTGCCTCGTTGGGCACGTCGACGACGAGTGTCTCGAGAGGCTCACAAAGCTCGCCGTTGATTTCCTTGAGAATGACCTGCGGACGACCTACGGAAAGTTCGTATCCCTCGCGGCGCATGTTCTCCAGGAGAATGCCGAGGTGGAGGATGCCGCGACCGGAGACGAGGAACTCGTCGCTGGTGCGGCCGGGTTCGACGCGCAACGCGACGTTGTGCTCAAGCTCACGCATCAGGCGGTCGCGGATCTGGCGGCTGGTTACGAACTGCCCTTCCTGACCGGCGAATGGCGAGTCGTTGATGCGGAAGGTCATGGAGATCGTCGGTTCATCAACAGTGACCGTGGGAAGGGCGACCGGCGACTCAGGTGAGGCGATCGTGTCGCCGATATCGACCCCCTCAAGCCCGACGACAGCGCAGAGATCGCCCGCGCTGACACTCTCTGCTTCTTGCCGGCCGAGGCCGACGAACCGCAGCACTTTGAGCGTTTTCGCGGGTTTGAGCGTGCCGTCGCGTTTGATCATCACGATCGGCATGGAAGGACGGATCGACCCGTTGAAGATCCGGCCGATCGCGATGCGTCCGACGTATTCGTTGTAATCGAGGGTCGTGACAAGCATCTGCAGCGGGGCTTCCGGGTCGCACTCGCCGTCTTGATCCGGGGAGGGCACTTCGGCGATGATCTTCTCGAAGAGCGGACGAAGATCGGTCCCCGGCGCATCGAGATCAAGCGTCGCCCAACCGTTGCGGCCCGAGGCGTACACGATCTGAAAATCAAGGGCATGGTCATCGGCGCCGAGCTCGACGAGCAGATCGAACACTTCATCGACGACCTGATCGGGCCGCGCGTTGGGGCGATCGCACTTATTGATAACCACCACGGGCTTGAGGCCCGCTTCGAGGGCCTTGGTCAGCACGAACTTGGTCTGCGGCATCGGACCATCGAATGCATCCACGATCAGCAGGCAGCCGTCGGCCATGCGAAGCACGCGCTCGACCTCGCCGCCGAAATCGGCGTGACCAGGGGTGTCGATGATGTTGATGCGGTATGGCCGGCCTTCGAGCGATGTGTACTGCACCGCGCAGTTCTTCGAGAGGATCGTGATCCCGCGCTCTCGTTCCAGCGGGTTGGAATCCATGATCAGGTCGTGCTGGCCTCCTGCGAGCTTTTCAAGTTCGCCGGCGCGGAAGTTGCCCGACTGCTTGAGCAGTTGATCAACGAGCGTGGTCTTGCCGTGGTCGACGTGGGCGATCACAGCGACGTTGCGAAGGCTGCTGGCCGTCGTCGCCGTGGGCGGCGGTGGCATTCGTCTGGCTCCGGAAGTGACAAGGGGGGGAGGGAGGTCAATTCGACACCGTATGGTAGCGCGTCATCCGTCCTATCGACGGCCGCTCCCACCTGAATGGCTGAATCGGAACCAGCCTTGGGGGGGATTGCCAAGTCCACAGGCCGAGTCGTGCATGCTGCTGCCCCACCGCTTGCTTCATGGAATTCTCAAGGCACATGCCCACTTTCTTTCCGAATCCGCTTGTAAATCTGCAAGGCTCGCTCCTGTCGCACGCCCCTCGAGAGAAACCGGCATACCCGACCCGTCCTTTTGCTTGCCCCTCTTGGCATGGCCTCGTTTCAGGTGACCCGATCACCGATGGCGCCGAAGGCAAGAAGCGAGGTTCAATCCCTGTCTATGTCACCCCGATTCGCGGTGAATCAGGCACAAACTCCTTGGGATACGTCAATCCCCTCGTCGGCATCACCGCGGCTTCTACCCTTCACCCGTGTCTGAACCTTTGCACATCCCGGTCCTGCTCCAGGAGGTCATCCACGTTCTCAGGCCGCAGCCCGGAGAGGTGTATGTCGATGCCACCGCCGGACTTGGCGGGCACGCCGCTGCCGTGGCTCCGCTTCTCGGACCTGCGGGGTTGGTGGTGCTCAACGATGTCGATCCGGACAATCTTTACCGGGCCAAAGCACGGGTCGAAGGGTGCTGCGCCGCGCCGCCTTGGGTCTTGACGCTCGAAGGCAACTTTGCCGACCTTGCTCGTAGGTTGACTGAAAACAAGATCCGGGCCGACATGCTGCTGGCTGATCTTGGGTTTGCCTCGAACCAAATGGATGACGCCGGACGCGGCCTTTCGTTCATGCGAGAAGGGCCTTTGGACATGCGACTGGACCCTACCCTTCCGGTCAGTGCGGCCGACCTAGTGCAAACCCTAAGCGAGTCCGAACTCGCTGCCATCTTCCGCGATTATGGGGAGGAGCCGGGGGCATCGAGGGTTGCGCGAAAGATTGTCGCGACGAGGCGAACGTCGCCGATACTCACCACAGCCGCGCTGGCCGCCGTGGTCCGCTCGGTGCTCGGCAATCGGACAGACCGGGGTATCGACCCTTCCACACGCGTCTTTCAGGCGTTGCGGATCGCGGTCAATGACGAACTGGGGGTGCTGGATGCACTGCTGGCGGGGATTGGCCAAGCAGCCCAGGTGCTCTCGCGGCACGACGCCAAGGGGGCATGGTGCTCGCCGGGCGCACGCATCGCCGTCATTTCGTTTCACTCTCTGGAGGACCGGATGGTGAAACGTGCATTTTCAGATCTGGCCCGCCGCGATCTTGCCCAGGAACCTCTCGCCGGAGCACTTCGTGCGAGTGATGCCGAAACCCGCGCCAACCCTCGGGCTCGATCGGCTAAACTCAGAGCCTTGCGGCTTGGCCGCGCGCCCGAAAAGGAACTCGGGCGAGGATGATGACGCAGCGTTATCGCCGGCCGCGGGTCGGTGAGTCATTTCAGGGGCTTCAAGGCAAGGACGCCTGGCCGTGACACGAGAGACGAAGTTCGCACTCATCATCGGGTTCACGCTGATCCTCGTGGTCGGCGTGCTGATTACCGACCATTTCTCGGGCGCCAACCGCGCACCCGTGGCAGACCTTTCGGGCATGGGGACGGCGACCGAGCCGATCCCTGCGACCACGGGTCAAGCCGCCAGCCCGACGCGTCAGGCTCATCGTGATTCCCCCACACCGATCGAGCCGCGCCCGCTCGTGCAGATCGACCAGTCGCGGTCGAGCTGGGCGCCCGAGACGGACCGAACCGCGGATCCGGTTCGTCAGCCCGTGCAAGAACAGCCCGTGTCACGCCCGGTGCAGATTGATCAGGTCGATCCGCTGCGGTCAAATCCAGCGTTTACGCCGGTCGATGATGCGCGACGTCCGTTGAATGACCCGCTCATCCCGCGGGAGCGCGAACCCTCGACCACCCCCGCACAACCGAGGACCGCCCCCCCCGCCGACAACACGCTCTGGCACACGGTGCAGAACGGCGAGTCGTTGTATTCGATCGCTCGAAAGCACTACGGCGATGGGAATGTCTGGCGTCGGATCGCCGAAGCGAACCCGCAGCGCATCGGCCCGAACAACACGGTTCGGCCTGGTGTTCGGCTCATCATCCCCGGCGTCACCGTGAACGAGCCTGTTCGCCCGGATGCTCCGACCGCCACTCCTCCCGCTGGGACGAACACCGGTCAACCGGGCGCGCGCGCGGAAACTGCTTCGGACACACGCAGCCGAACCTACACGGTCAAATCTGGTGATTCGCTGAGCACCATTGCCCAGCGCGAACTGGGATCGGTCACGCGTATGCCCGAGCTGCTTGCACTGAATAAAGACAAGATCAGCGATCCCGACGACATCTGGGTGGGCCTGGTTCTGCGTCTGCCGCAAGGATCTTCAACCCAGCCGACCGCCCAGCCCCCAGCCCCGGCCTCAGGTCGACCAGCACCGTCTGCGTCTTCCTCGGCCCGTACGTATGTGGTGAAAGAGGGCGATTCGCTCGCCAAGATCGCTCGCACGCTGCTCGGTTCGGCTGATCGCGTAGATGACCTGATGATCGCAAACCCGTCGATCAAGGATGAGAACAAGATTTTCGCGGGCATGGTGCTCAATATTCCCGCTCGCTGAATCGGGATCGGTTTCGCAAGGAGCGTCGGCGTGCTGGCGAAGATGATGGTGCTCATCGTGTCGGCGGGGGCATGCGGCGCTGGTGTGCTTGCGCTCCGTCAGGCACGGCTTGAAGCCGCACGCGAGCTGGCCGAGTCACGCCTGCGCGTCATGGCTGTCGAAGAACAACTCGCCCGTGTACGGGCCGACATCGCACGGCGACTTCACCCCGCCAATCTCCATCAAATGTCTGAGACCCTGGGACCACTGACGCCGATTATCCGCGACCAGCCCGCACCTGCCGCGCCCGACATCCACCCATTCGGCCCGCATCCCGAGCATTATTGATTCGAACATGCAGAGCCAGCAACTACAGCACGCCCCCCAACGCATCAACCGCCTGACGACGCTTCTGGGTGTTCTGATGTCGCTTGCCCTGTGCGCTCTTGTCGGCCGGGTGGTCCAGTTACAGATTTCGCCCGACCGTGCCCTACGTCCTCACATGCAAGCCCGAGTTGCCGAACGCCCGTTGCCTGCCCTTCGCGGCGAGCTGCACGATCGGCGAGGACGGCTTCTGGCTGCCTCACGTTTTGCCTATCGCGCGTTTATCGATCCGGTCGAGTTCGCAAAAATCCCACCTGAACATCTCGATGATGTAGTGCTCAAGGTCGCCGACCTGTGCAAGATATCTCCTGATCACCTGGCCGGACGAGTCTTCAGCCGCATTGCCGAAAACGAGCGTCGCTCGCGACTCGCCGAGGCAGGGCAAGCAGTGCCCCCGCTGCTTCGGTTTGTCGTCATCAGCCCGGTGCTCGACGATGAGCAGGTCGCCCGAATCCGGCAGGTGCGGGTGCCCGGACTGCACCTCGAACAGCGTTTCGTGCGAGAAGCCGTCGGCGGAGATGACGTCGGCTCGATCGTGGGCAAAGTCGGTTTTGAACACACCGGCCTTCTCGGCGCTGAACACGCGCTCAATCAGCCGCTTCAACCTGAGCGGGGATCCATCCGCTTTGTTCGTGATGCGCGAGGCAACCCGCTCTGGGTCACCGCCGGAGACTGGAAACCCGGTCGTCAGGGCGAGACCATCCGCCTTTCGATTGATCTCGAGATCCAGCGCATCGCCATCGAAGAATTGCGCAGAGCGATCGAAGAGTGCGATGCGGCGGGAGGACGGATCATCGTGCTCGATCCGCATACCGGCGAAATCCTCGCGATGGCCGACGAGACGCGTGAAATTGCTGATGCAATCCCCTTTCCTTGGGACACCATCGGCCAGCCGCCCGCGCCGCCGCCGCAGTACGACCCGCGTACTCCTGTGCGCTATCGCGTTTTTGCTGATCCTGATCCGGAAGCTCCGCCACAGGCGCTGCCTCGGAACCGGTGCGTCGAAGATGTCTATGAGCCCGGCTCGACATTCAAGAGTTTCATCTGGTCTGTCATCACCGCCAAAGGTGTTGCTCGGCCAGATGAAGTTTTTGATACGGCCGGCGGCCGGTGGTGGACAAGCTACGGCCGGAAGATCGAAGATGTCACCAAGCGCCCCAGCATGACTTGGGCGGATGTGCTGGTGCATTCCTCGAATATCGGGATGGTCAAGGCAGGCGAGCGCCTCTCGTTTGAGCAGCTCCGTCAGATTGTCACCGACTTCGGGTTCGGTCGACCGACCGGCATCGGCCTGCCGGGTGAGGCCTCGGGCCTTGTCACCAGCCCGAAGAACTGGAACAAATACACCCATACCTCCGTTTGTTTCGGTTACGAGGTCGCTGTGACGCCTGTCCAGATGGTCAGGGCGTTCAGTGTGTTTGCCCGCGAAGGCCACATGGCCGGAACGCTCCCAACGTTGCGCCTTCGGGCACTTGAGGATGACGATCCTGACCATTTCATCCTTGTTCGCGCTATTCCGGCTGATGTTGCGCTGCTCACCCGCCGGACAATGGCCCGCGTCGCCGAGAACATGCAATCGCGAGCCGGCGATCTTCGCAGAACCGAATGGAAATACTCGATGTTCGGCAAGTCGGGCACCGCCGACATGCCGCTAGGGTTGCCACCACCGGGCAAAAAACGCCCTCGCTGGTCGAACGGGTACTTCGTCGGGCAGGTGAGCGGGTCCTTTATCGCCGCAGGGCCGACAGAGGCTCCTCGGTTGGTGATCCTTGCAATCATTGATGACCCGGGGCCGGCCAGAGTGCGGGCACGAACGCATTACGGGTCGTACACAGCAGGGCCGGTCGTCCGCCGCGTGATGGAACGGAGCCTTGCGTATCTGGGCGTGCCGCCGGGGGAAGCCGCGCAGGTGGCTGCGGCAGGACGGTGAATCAGCATTCGACTCGGCTGGGCGGCCCGCGCGCCAGATTGTGTCCGTAGCCCATTGCGACCAGTTCCGTACCTTGTCTGGCACATATTCAATGGCGACCCAAACGCGGCGAGTTTTCCAGGCGACCAAGGTATAACAAGGAAGTTAATTGTTTCGCCGGGATGTGAGTCGGACATCCATCGTCAGATGCAGCCGCCCGCGGCGGACCGAAACCTGCACGACCTGGTTTGGCGCATAGTCGCCCATGACGCGAACGTATTCGCTCATGTCGCGAGTCGGTCTTCCGTTGACCGCCGTAATGACATCTCCGGAGCGAAGGCCGGCTCGACGCGCATCGGACCGGCTCTCGACCGAAGTAATGACCGGCCCCTCGCCTGTTCCGGGATCGACACGCACGCCGAGGCTGGCCGACAACCCGAGAATGCGTCCGTCCGTCCGGATTTCGGCGACCTCGGGCAATCCCTTCAGCCAGTCGCGAAAATCGCGATCGACCTCGGCGATCGGCTTTTCGAACACGCGCTCGAATGCGCTGACGCCGTCGGGGTCGCTGTGAAACGTGCGATCGAACTCGCGATACCACTCGCCGAGCACCCCCCTGTGATGGAGGTACAGAAACACGCTGCGGGCCTGGGCATAGTGCGCGAGCGCACGATCGCCTGAAAATCGCTCCCGAGGCAGTCGACAGAACTGATCCAGCGGCATCATGTTTCCGGCCATGTCCATCCGCTTGGCGAGGTTGGTGCGCCAGCTTGGCGTGGGTCGAAGCACGCCCTGGGCGTCAAGGTCATAATCCTCGACGAGTGAACACAGCCCTTCCTGAACCCAGATGGGGTGCATGCGGCCCAAGCGGCTGTTGCTGCGCCAATGCAGTGCGTGAAAAAGCTCGTGGCGGAACGTTCCGCCCAGATCCATGGCCACCAGTTCCTTGTCATCGTGAACATACGCCCCGCCGATGCGATGGAGTGTGCTCTGCACGGCTTCCGGGCCGTATCGCATGATCGCCCATCGGGCAAAATCACGCGGACTGGGAAGGATTACCACCGCCCATGGGTCTTTTTCATTCATCGGTGGATCGCGCAGATCCGTGAACACGACCGACAAGGCCCAGTCGGTAAGTCGGCGGACTTCCTCGCGCACGGCGGCCATCGTCTCGGCATCTTGCGCCGGGGCGTAGACAACATACGAGACTCGCAACTCCGGGTCGCGGTCGTAGAGATACTGCCTTCCGTATTTTTTTCTCGCCGCCTCGATGTGTACTTCGGCCCTGGCGTCGATGATCGACTGCCAGTGCGCGATCACCTCGCGATAAAACGCCGTGCCACGCAACCGAGCCAGGTGCGGATCGTGCTCAAGTGCAAACTCGTTGACAAACCCGCACTCGATTGCGCGGCGAAGATATTCCAACGCCTCCGATTCCGCTCCTCGCACCGCCAGCACACAGGCCAGGTTGTAGAGTGGAACGTAGTTTTTCGGCTCAAGTTCCAACTGCCGCCGAAGCAGTGTTTCGGCCGAGGCATGATCGCCGGCATCTATCGCCAGGAGCGCCTGCCGCTGCAACTCGGCACCTCGTTGCATCCGCTCGGCGATTGCCCGGATCGATTCCTCTCCCGGCGATTCGTCAACGATGCCTTCTTCAGGCCAGACCAGTTCAGGCGGAGAGGGGGGTACGGCCCATCGAGCAGGGGATGCGCCGGCGCCGTGGCCCGCGATCGCGCAAACCAGCGCTGTCGAAACCCACCCAATCCGATTCACCTCCGGGCCGTGCATCATCGTTGCCTCCGCGGCCCCACGCCTCTACAAGGATCCTATCGCATGAACACCCCGCCTCGCTCCCTGATTCCCCCCACGCCCGCTCCTCCACTTCCGATTTCTCCGGCTTGATCTCAACAAGTTACGGGCAAGTACCCCGGTCATCAGCCTTGAACCGACCACTCCGAAGCCTGTATGCTGACCAAATGCCGGGTGCCAAGGGCGCATTGCATGCGCGCTTCCTCAAACGCCGCTGTCTTCGGTGCGGCTTCCACGATCGCACGATGCAGACGCAGGAATGCTTTGTCTGCCGATCGTGCGGCGAAGACCTGTATACACGGCCTCCGCGTTCGTATTTCGAACTCGAGTTCATCAGCAACCCCCAATATGAGACGCATCAACCGCGCCCTCTTCGAAGGGTTTTCGGACGTCTTGTGGGGTTTTTATGCCGACCGATCGCCCTATTGAGAGGACGTACGGGTTCCGACGCCGGACACAGGCCTCGCACAGCCGCGCAACCCCGATCCGACGCAAGGCCCCACGCCCCCCGACCGATGGCATGACCGCGCCAACCACCTTCGCGGGACGTGCCATGTCCGACCACCACCTGCAGCTGGATGACGACTTCTGGGAGTTTGACGACACACCGCCAGCGCCTGCCGCCGCGACAATTTCACAAACCGTCGCGCCGAGCCAGACTTTCAGCCGCGTTCCACGCCCCAAGGGCCATCCCTTTCGTACAGAAGTCGATCTCGGCGAAATTGATGAACGCATGCGGCCGTCTGCACCATGGACCGCGCGAACGCTGGAACTCAGTCGTGGCCACCTGGTGCTGCTTTCCCGACGAATGGTGTACACCGGCCGAAAAATGCTGATCTCGGTCCACTTGATCGACTCCAAGCCCACGCCGCTGGCCGGTGTGGTGGTATCGTGCGACTACGACGCAGATGGCCTCTACAAAATCGACCTTGACCTCGTGCCGGTGCCTCGCGATGACACCTCGCTCCGCTGGTTCGCCGCTTGTTGGAAAAAGTGACCCGTGATCCTCGGGGCTTGACCCGACCATGCTGTGAGCGCACCTTTAGGTCATGCTCCGGACGGGTTCACCACAGGAAATCCAGCTGCACGGTCCATGCGTGCTTGTCCCCACGATGGGTGCACTGCACGCCGGCCATGCTGCCCTTATTCGCCAAGGGGTCGAACTCGCCCGAGCGCGGCATCTGGCGGGAGGATGCGTGGTGTCCATATTTGTCAACCCCACGCAGTTCAATGACCCCTCCGATTACGCCCGATATCCAAGAACCCTCGATGCTGACGCCCAAGTTTGCTGCGAGGCGGGGGCTTCCGCCATCTTCGAGCCTTCGGTTGAAACGATCTATCCGGCCGAGGCGCCGCCGCCCGTGCCGCCCCTTCCGCGTGTGGCCACCTCGCCCGGTCTTGAAGATGCCTTCCGCCCAGGGCACTTCGCGGGGGTCTGCCAGGTAGTCAACAGGCTCTTTTCGCTGATTGCACCCCACGCCGCGGTATTTGGAGAAAAGGACTGGCAGCAGCTCCAAGTCATCACCGCGATGTCTCGATCACTCGGCCTGCCGGTAGAAATCCACCCGGGCAGGACGGTGCGCGAACCCGACGGCCTGGCGATGAGCAGTCGGAATCGATTTCTGAAACCGGAAGAGCGAACCGTGGCGGTCGCGATTTCCGAGGCGATGATTGCCTGCGGCGGATGCGAAACCCCCGAACAAGCCGAGCAGGTTCTGCGTACTCGACTGGACCGGCCCGAGCTTCACGTCGAGTATGCGGTTGTTCGAGACGCAGGCACACTTGAAAGCACGATCCTCGGCGGGCGCCCATGTCGGACGTTGGTCGCAGCACGAATCGGCACGGTGCGTCTTATTGACAACATGCCGTGGCCGCTTGACTGATCCAGTGATTCCAAGGCTTCAAGGCCGTCCTTGACCCTCAGGCGGTCGGGGCTGGTCGGCATCGAGTTCACGTTCGGAGGCCCCCGTGGAAGGTCGCCTCGGACGAGAAAGCATGCTGAACTCTCCTAACCCAGCGTGGGCCAGCAGATCAATCACCCGGAGGAGGTCTCCGCTGGTGCCGGTTTCATCTGCGGCGACAAAAAACGTCACGGTCGGACGCTCGTCGCGGATCGCCCTGAGGTGGCCGGCCAACCCTTCGAGACCGACCGGCTCGCCGTCGACTGTCACCCGGCCGTCGGCTTCGACCGCGATGACGACGGCCTGATGGTCGGTCGGAGGGCGTGCAGCGTCGAGTGCAGGAAGGCGGATACCAAGAACGTCCGCTCGAACCATGATTGCAAGACTGAAGACAAAGAACGTGAGCAGCAGGAAGACCACGTCGATGAGCGGGGTCATCTCGATTCGGGGTTCGGGGCTGGTCCGGCGAATCCGGAGCATGGCCGGGAGGGTACGCGCCGAGCCGAAGGGCCGCGGGCGAACACAGGAAAACCCGGGGAGGGCACACGAATAATGGGGAGGACCAAGGTCTGTCTCAGACTGGAGTCGGCAGGCTAAAACCGGCGATCTCAGAGGATTGCGCGGCCCGAAGGGCCGATAGTTCCGCCTACAGTGTGGTAACCGGCTTGAATGCCGCCGTACGTGCCCCGCCCGGAATCACGCGGGGCCGGTGAGGAACGCGATGACTTCCGCCCCGCGAGCCGTAGGGTCGTCCGTCAACGGATGGAATCCCGAGTTTCTGGACGAGCAATACCGCCTCTTCCGTATCAACCCTGATGCGCTGCCCGCAGACCTGCGCGCATTCTTTCAGGGGTTCGATCTCGGAGCGAGTGCCCCGGGGGGCGCTGCCGCCGGGCCAGTCGGCGAGGCCTCGCCGTTTCAGGCCAAGGTGGGCGACCTGATCGAGGCCTACCGCACCGTCGGACACATCGCGGCCAAGCTCGATCCGTTCGGCCGCGATCGTCCGCGGCCAGACCTGTTGACGTTGGAGTATCACGGACTCGGCGAGAACGATCTCGGGCGGGAGGTCGATGCCGAGAGTGTCGGGCTTGGCGGGCGTGTGACGTTACGTGAACTGATTGCCCACCTCGAAGACCGGTATTGCGGTACGATCGGCGTGGAGGTGATGCACATCTCCAATGCCGAAGAACGCAACTGGCTGCTCGACCGCTTCGAGCGCGGCGTTGACCGCGCACCGCTGACTCGCGCGGAAAAAGCGCACCTGCTTGAGCAGCTTGTCAGGGCCGAGAGCTTTGAAAACTTCCTCGGTCGGCGTTATCCCGGGGACAAGCGATTCAGCCTGGAGGGCAGCGAAGGCCTGATCCCGCTTCTTGACCGCCTGCTCGAACAGGCGGCCTCGCTGGGCGTGGAGGAACTTGTGCTTGCCATGGCCCATCGCGGGCGATTGAACGTGCTGAACAACGTGATGGGGAAGACTTACGAACAGATTTTCACGGAGTTTGAAGACAGTTATGAACCGGCGTTCGCCAACGGCGGCGGCGATGTCAAATATCACCGTGGGTATTCCGGCACGCGCCTGCTGCCCAGCGGGCGAACCGTCCGCCTCGTGATGGCGAGCAACCCCAGCCACCTTGAAGCGGTCGATCCTGTCGTACTCGGCCGATGCCGCGCGAAGCAGCGCCTCAAGGGCGATACCGATCAAGAAGGGCACACCGGCCGCAAGCGCGTCATGCCGCTGATCATTCACGGTGACGCCGCGGTGGCCGGGCAGGGGGTCGTTGCCGAGACGTTGAACCTCAGCCAGCTCAAGGGATATGCCGTGGGCGGCACCGTGCATGTCGTGGTCAACAACCTGATCGGGTTTACCACGTCGCCGGATGATGCCCGTTCGACTCGTTATTGCACGGACATCGCCAAGGCATTTGAAGCCCCGGTGCTGCACGTCAACGGCGAAGACCCCGAAGCGACCATCGCCTGCGCGCACTTCGCGGCAGAGTATCGCCAACGATTCGGGAAAGACATTTTCATCGACATGTGGTGCTATCGTCGTTACGGCCACAATGAACAGGACGAAGCGAGCTTCACGCAGCCGATTCTCGCCGCGTTGATCAAAGGCCAACCGAGCGTGCTCGACACGTACGCCGGTCGCCTTCTGGCTGAGGGTGTGATCACCGAGCAGGACGTTCAGGCGATCAAAACACGCCTCGATGACGCTCTCGACGCCGCGCAGCGTCACGCCAAGACCAACCCTGTCGATCCCACGATCGATCCGGGCAGTTTCCGGTGGATCGGCATGGGCCAGGCCTATGCCCATACGCCGGTCGATACGGCGGTATCACGTGAATTGATCGAAGAAGTCTGCCAGTCGCTCGGCCGTGTGCCCGAGGGGTTCAACGTCAACCCTAAGCTCGTTCGCCTGCTCGACGAACGCCGCAACCTGCCCCGAACCGGCAAACTCTGCCATGCCGACGCCGAACTTCTGGCCTTCGGCACGCTTTTGCTCGAAGGTCACCCCGTCCGCCTGAGCGGTCAGGACAGCCGCCGCGGAACCTTCAGCCAGCGCCATGCCGCGCTCTTTGATTCGACTACGCGCGAAATGTACGTACCGCTTGACAACATCCGCCCCAACCGCGTGCCGATTGACAACCTTGAAGCCGGGAACAACCACGACACAACCGCGCAGGCGCAGTTCTGCGTTCACGACAGCCCGCTCAGCGAGTATGCCGTGCTCGGGTTCGAATACGGCTATGCCCTGGCCGATCCCGGCATGCTTGTGCTCTGGGAGGCCCAGTTCGGCGACTTCAACAACGGCGCCCAGATCACGATCGATCAGTTCATCGCCTCCGCCGAAATCAAGTGGGAACGCTGGAACGGCCTTGTGCTGCTCCTGCCGCACGGATACGAAGGCGCCGGTCCTGAACACAGTTCTGCTCGCCTCGAACGATTCCTGCAGCTCTGCGGCGATGACAATATCCAGGTTGTGTATCCCAGCACCGCCGCGCAGACATTTCACATGCTTCGTCGTCAGTTGAAGCGGGGTTTCCGCAAGCCGCTCATCGTGATGACTCCGAAGAGCATGTTGCGCGTCACAACCAGCACTCTTGACGAATGCGTTCAAGGGCGATTCCTCGATGTCATTGACGACCCGGCCCACCCCGGCAACCAGCCGGTCAAGGGTGTCAAGCGAATCGTGCTCTGCACTGGGAAGCTGTATCACGAACTTGCCGCACGCCGAGATGAAATCGGCCGCGAGGATGTCGCCATCATCCGCATCGAGCAGCTCTATCCGCTCGACACCCCCATGCTCCGCGAAATCCTCGACCGCTATCCTGCTTCGGCCGAAGTGGTCTGGGCGCAGGAAGAACCTCGCAACATGGGGGCTTTCGCGTTTATCAGCGATCGTCTCCGCGAGGAACTCAAAATTCTCGAAATCCGTTACATCGGCAGGCCGACCAGTGCCACCCCTTCGAGCGGCAGCAAGAAACTCGATCGCAACCAGCAAGAATCGATTCTGACGCATGCCATCGGCCCCAAGACCGGGGCTTCACCGGCAGCAAATCAGGCTCGACCCGCCGATTCCAAGCCCGTTCCCGCCGCCTGAAGCGCCCCGATCCACCGGAGTCTTGTACGCATGGCCACGCCTATCACCATTCCCAACGTCGGCGAGAGCGTTACCGAAGCGACGATCGGCTCGCTGACTGTCAAGCCGGGAACCTATGTCAAGGCTGATGACGTCGTGCTCGAAATTGAGACCGACAAGGTCAATATGGAGATTCGCTCACCCGTCGCGGGCACTGTGCAGTTTACTGTCAAGCCGGGTGATACGGTCAAAATCGGGCAAACCGTCGCATCCGTGGATGAGACCGCCAAGCCTTCGACCGAAGCACCTGCCGCCGCGATGTCACAGTCGTCCTCAGCCCCCGCCGAAGCCGCGGTGAGGGCCGAGTCATCTTCCACCACTTCGACGGCAACCCCTTCCGGCGCTCGCGCTGCGACCATGCCCCGACCCGGCTCAGCAGCGGGCGATGCCCACGTGAACGGCGAGCACCGGGCCACCCCCCTCGCCGAAAAAATCGCCCAGGAGTTCGGTGTTGACCTCAAGCGCGTCGTCGGCACTGGGGCCGGGCAGCGTATTCGCGAGCAGGATGTGATCGCCTACATCCAATCGCACAAAGATGGTCCCGATGTTACTCCTGCCGCGACGCCTGCCTCGGCCTCGCGATCGGCGATTCGCGAACGGATGTCACCGTTGCGCCAGCGAATCGCCCAGCGCCTCGTCGAGGCCCAGCACACCGCCGCCATGCTCACCACGTTTAACGAGGTGGACATGACCGCCGTGATGGCCATGCGAGCGAAGTACAAAGACAAGTTCGAAAAGAAACACGGCATCGGTCTCGGCTTCATGTCGTTCTTTGTCAAGGCCGCGTGCAGCGCCCTCAAGGCCTACCCCGCTGTCAACGCGTACATCGTCACCGATGAAGAGGGCCGGCCCGCCGTGGAGATGCACGACTATTGCGATGTCTCCATCGCCGTCAGCACGCCCAAGGGTCTGGTCGTTCCCGTGCTGCGGAATGCCGAGAAGCTCGGCTTCGCCGAGATCGAAAAGGCAATTAAAGACTTCGCCGAAAGGGCCAAAGCCGGCAAGCTCGGTCTTGACGAAATCACCGGGGGCACCTTCACCATCACCAACGGCGGCGTCTTCGGCTCGTTGATGAGCACACCGATTCTCAACCCGCCGCAATCCGGCATTCTCGGCATGCATGCGATCAAGAACCGCCCGGTCGAGCACCCGGATAAGCCTGGCGAGATTGCCCTGCGTCCCATGATGTACCTCGCCCTGAGTTACGACCATCGCCTTGTCGATGGGGCCGGGGCTGTCAGTTTCCTTGTACACATCAAGCAGTGCCTTGAAGATCCGGCTCGTATGCTGATCGATCTCTGATCCTACGGCTACGCTCGACCCGCTCGATGCCGCTTTCTGTGCATCATACTCCGGCGCAGGCTATGCTGTCGGTGTGCCCACCCTTTATCTCATCGACGGCTATGCCCAGTTTTTCCGCGCCTATCACGCCATACGCACGCCGCTGACCAGCCCAGTCACCAAAGAACCAACAAATATGACCTTCGGGTTCATCGGCATGCTCTTTAAGCTCCTCCGGGGCGAAGGCAAGATCGGCGGCGCCCCTGCCGCCGTAGCCGTAGCCATTGACGTCTCAGACGACCGCGGCACGTTTCGATCATCCCTCTACCCCGAATACAAAGCCAACCGCCCACCTATTCCAGAAGATCTTCCCGTCCAGATCGACCGCTGCCTCGCAACCCTTCGCGAACTCGGAGTTCCCATTGTCGGTGCAGCGGGCTTCGAAGCCGACGATGTCATCGCGACCATCGTCTCGCGCCTCCGCAATACGCACCCCGACTGGACCATTCGGATCATCAGTAAAGATAAAGACCTCAAGCAACTGCTCGACCCAGGGCATGTCGAACTCTTCGATATTCACACCGATACGGTTCTTGACGCCGATGCGCTCAAAGCCGAAACAGGCCTGACGCCTGCTCAGGTAATCGACATGCTCGCCCTGATGGGCGACAACGTCGACAATGTACCCGGTGTTCCAGGAATCGGCCCCAAAACCGCTGCGCAACTGATCACACAATATGGTTCGCTGGATGCCCTACTTGCTGATGCCGACAACATCAAGGGCAAGCGCGGTGAGAATATCAGGGGTGCCGCGCATGCCTTGCCGCTCTCACGCGAGCTGGTCACTCTGCGGCATGATGCTCCGGTTGAACTTGACCTTGCCGTGGCTTCGCCCGATCGTCTTCATCTTGAACGACTCGGCCCGATTTTGCGCGAACTGGGCTTCAATCGATATCAGGAAGACTTGAAGAACCTGCTCGGTCACGGCGGGCCGGATCCCATCCCTATGCCCGCTTCACCCGCCACCTCGGCCTTGATACCTGGCGGCGGCCTTTTCGATCATCTTCCTCAGTCTTCCGCCCCCACCACGTACGCAGCGCACGCCGCGGGGTACACCGCGGTCACCACGCATGACCAACTGGCCGATCTTGCGGCCCGACTCGCCGCATCGCCGATTTTCTCTATTGACACCGAAACCACCAGCCTCTCACCCCGTCAGGCTAAACTCTGCGGCATCAGTCTATCCCTTGCCCCCGGTTCGGGTGTGTACATACCGATTCGCTCTCCCTCGCCCGAGACACACCTTGACGAGACCACTATTCTGAATGCTCTTCGCCCGATACTTGAAGATCCGGAAAGGCCCAAAATCGGCCACAATCTCAAGTTTGATCTGCTCGTCCTTCGAAACGCCGGCGTTGAACTTCGCGGCCTCGAGCATCCGGAAACCTGCGACACGATGATCGCGAGTTTCCTCATCGATTCCGGCCGTTCGAGTCACTCCATGGACGCCCTCGCCAAGGCATTGCTCAACTACACCACCATTCCCATCTCCGATCTTCTCGGCCATGGAAATTCCCAGCGAACGTTCGACGATGTTCCTCTTGCACAGGCCATCACATACGCCGCCGAAGACGCTGACATCACCTTTCGTCTCGCAGAATTGATGAAGCCCCAGCTTCGAGCTATGGGCCTGCACGAACTGGCTTCCAAACTTGAAACTCCGCTTGTCGCCGTGCTCGCCGAACTCGAATGGAACGGGATCCGGGTCGATCCTGATGAGCTTGACCGCCAGAAAGTCCGCCTTGCCGACCGCATCGAAGAACTCAAGCGAGAGATCCAATCCGCCGCGATCCAGAATGTCGGCCGATCCTTCGACCCCGACTCACCGAAACAACTTGCGGGCGTCTTATTCAACTCACCCGATGCCGATGCACCCGGCCTCGGACTCAAGCCGATTAAGCGCAATAAGACAGGCCCGAGCACCGACGCTGAAGTCCTCGAGAAACTCGGTGAAGATGACACCATCGACAGCCCCCTGCCTCGCCTTATCCTCGAGTATCGCCGGCTCACCAAGCTCGTCAACACCTACCTTGTGGCACTCAAAGACGCCATCCTTCCCGAGACCGGGCGAATCCATGCGAGCTTCAACCAGACCGTCGCGGTCACCGGCCGCCTTTCTTCCAGCGATCCCAATCTCCAGAACATTCCTATTCGCACCGAGATCGGTCGGGATATCCGTCGCGCTTTCGTCGCCGAACCCGGCAATATGCTCATCACCGCCGACTATTCCCAGATTGAACTGCGACTCCTCGCCCACCTGTCGCGCGATCCAGGCCTGACCCAGGCCTTCCTTGAAGATCAGGACATTCACACCGCCGTCGCGGCTCAGATCCACAACATACACCCCAAAGACGTTACCAAGGCCCAACGATCGGGCGCCAAGATGGTCAATTTCGGCATCGTCTACGGGGTAACCCCGTTCGGCCTCGCCCGTAGGCTTCGCATCCCCACCGGCGAGGCCGCCGACATCATCACCGGTTATAAAAAACGCTTCGCGGGCATAACCACGTTTCTTGAAGAATGCATCGATCAGGCCCGCCGCCACGGATACGTCGAAACCATGCTGAAGCGCCGCCGCCCAATCCCAGACATCGATTCTTCCAATCCCTCCCGCCGTGCACTTGCCGAGCGCACAGCTATCAACTCGGTCGTTCAGGGTTCCGCGGCGGATCTCATTAAGCTCGCCATGGTCGACCTATACGCCCGCCTCAGTCCCCACGCAGCCCACCTGCGCCAAGGTGCACCCGAAGTGCCCGGTGTGCGGATGTTGCTGCAGATTCATGATGAACTGGTCTTTGAAGCCCCGGAGACCGTGGCCGAGCAGGTGCGGCAAACCGTCGTGTTTCGTATGGAAAAGGCGATGACCCTGACTGTGCCCCTCAAGGCCGATGCTTCGATCAGCAAGGACTGGGGAGAGGCGAAGTAATTATCCTGACGAGATCAGATTGACCGTGTGGGGAGTGAATCGCGAACTGCCACGATATCCCGGGGTTCAGCCGATCAATGTGCACATGAGCGGATTGGCGAGGAGACATGCGTGATGCCGTGCCTGCCTCGATCGTAGGACAAAATACGAGTGTCTGATATCGTCAGACCTCCCCTCAACAACGTGCCTGAGACTTCTCCATCTACGTCGACTCGGCTTCCCTTCCCTTTGCCATTGCCCGGCGGATCGCTTTTTCTGACTCCACAATGACCAACACCCCCGCACCAGCGAGGAGCACGCAACCCCATGCGGTGGCATCGAGAGGAGCTGTGTGGAAGACTCGATTGATGGCCGGTACATGCGCAAAGGCGAATTGCAAGGCAAGCATCGCGACGATTCCCGCCCACAGCCACATGTTCGAGAAAATCGGCACCGCCCAAGCGGGGCGCAAGAGCGCACGGCTGGAGAACAGGTAGAAGATCTGGCAGACCACGATCACCGAGACTGCGGAGGTTCGAGCTGCAGATTCGCACATGCCACGGTCTAACTCCCAGTGGAATAGGCCCATCGCACCCACACACACCAAGATCGATACCAGTCCGGTGCGCATGAATAGTTCGAACGTGAGCAAGGGGCGATGGGGATCACGAGGCGGACGGGCCATGATGCCCGGCTCTCTGGCCTCGAAAATGAGCGGCATGCCGAGCAAGATGGCCGTGACCATGTTGATGTAGAGTGCGTGCACAGGCAGGATCGGCAGCGGCCAACCGATCAGAATGGCTGCAAGAATGACGGACGCCTGCCCCCCGTTGGTGGGCAGGGTCCAGACGATAAACTTGGTGAGGTTGCAGAAGACATTGCGGCCTTCCTCGACCGCAGCTTCGATGGTCGCGAAATTGTCGTCGGCGAGCACCATGTCCGCCGCTTCCTTGGCTACCTCGGTACCGGCGATGCCCATGGCCACGCCGATGTCGGCATGACGCAGCGCGGGGGCGTCGTTCTCGCCGTCGCCTGTCATGGCAACGATGTGCCCTCGAGATTGCAAGCTCTTCACAAGGCGCAGTTTTTGCTCAGGTGTCATGCGCGCAAACACGGCGGTAGCCTCAGCCTCGGCGGGTAGATCCGCATCGGGGATCGTCGCCATCTCAGCGCCGGTGAGCACGCGAGATTGAGCTTCGCCGCTCCTATCCGAATCCGGGGCAGCACCTTCGATCCCGATCATCCCGGCGATCGTCGCCGCGGTGAGCGCGTGATCGCCCGTGATCATCTTCACACGCACGCCGGCGCGCTGGCATGCGGCAACGGCGTCGATAGCCTCCGGCCTGGGCGGGTCGAGCATGCCTTGCACACCCAGAAACGTCAGCCCATTCTCGATCATCGCCTGGGTCAGCTCGCGTGTTTCGGCAGCGGCTTCGATGCGAGCAAAGGCCAGAACCCGCAGGCCGCGGGCCGCGAGTGCCGTAGCGGCAGCGTGCGTGGCGGTTCGATCAATCGGGATGCTCTCGCCATGATGACCAATCGCCGACTCGCACATGCCGAGCACGCGTTCGACCGAGCCTTTGACATAGACCACCTGCCCCTCGGGTTCGCCGTTGGTGTTCGGTGTGCGCGCGTGCAGCGTGGCCATGTACTGGCGGTCGGACTCAAAGGGGATGACGTCCAAGCGCGGGAAGCACGCCGCGAGAGCCTCCCGAGACAAATCGACACCGCTGAGTTTGCGTGCCGCCACGATCAGTGCAGCCTCGGTCGGGTCGCCGTGGATCTCCCAGCGTTCATCACGTGCGACGAGCTCGGCGTCGTTGCAGAGCGCACCGCAGGCAAGCAGTTCCAGGAGCGCGGGATGGTCTTCGGCACTTATCGGGTTCGAAGAGCCTGCCACCCGCACTTCGCCGGCCGGGTCATACCCGTTACCTGTAAACTCGTACTCGGCCCCTGCACACCACGCCGCGCGCACGGTCATCTGGTTCTGCGTCAGCGTACCGGTCTTGTCAGAGCAAATCACAGTGGTCGAGCCGAGGGCTTCGACGGCGGGCAGTTTCCGGATGATTGCTTTCTTACTCGCCATGCGGGCAACCCCAACCGCGAGCATGATGGTCACGGCCGCGGGCAGGCCCTCGGGAATCGCGCCCACTGCGAGCGCGACAGCGGCTTTAAACATTTCCTGCGGCGGATTCCCACGGAGAATCCCGACAACAAACGTCGCCGCAGCCACGGCAAGGATCACCCAGAGCAGCATGTGGCTGAAAGACGCGATCTTCCGTGTCAGCGGGGTGGCGATGGTTTGAGCAGACGAGATCATCTCATTGATGCGACCGACCTCGGTCGCATTTGCTGTCGCAACCACAAGCCCCTCGCCCGTTCCTCGCACAACCAGTGAACCGGCGTAAGCCATGCATCGGCGATCGGCCAGCACCGTCAACTCAGGAAGCGAGGCAGGATCTTTCGATACCGGCGAGCTCTCACCTGTGAGCGTTGATTCGTCGATCCGCAGATCTCTGATCGCCCCATCGAGCAGGCGTATATCTGCAGGCACCTTGTCTCCCGGCTCGAGCAGCACGACATCGCCGACGACCAACTCTGCCGCGTCGATCCTGCGTCGTTGGCCCTCTCGTCGCACGGTTGCTTGAATCCGCATGGATCGGGCAAGGGCGTTGATGGCGGCGACGGCTTTCTGCTCCTGCACGAATCCGATGATGGCGTTCGCGAGCACGACGCCCAGGATCACAGCGCTGTCGGTGTACTCCGCAAGCCAGAACGTGACCGCCCCCGCCACGAGCAGGATGTAGACCAGCGGAGCGTGGAACTGCAAGAGCAGACGAACCCACCACGACCGGCCACGCCGGGCCGAGATGGTGTTCGGCCCGTGCAGCGCAAGCCGGGCCGCCGCCTCGGCTGCGGTAAGCCCGACCCGTACGTCGCTGACAACTTCGCGAGCAACCTGTGAGCTCGGGACGGCATGCCAGGCAAGAGAGGGGAGTCCGTTCATGCCCTCTAGCGTAGGAAAATCGACCCCGTGGGTGGAGCGAGGCCGACGATCGGCCCGCGCTTCGCTGATTTCCGCATCGCCGTGACGTGGGCGGTGCGATCGCGTCTGGACATCGCTGAACCGATGTCTCAGCCTGATTCCGGGGTAATGTCACCGTTGCCTTTCAATCACTTACTTCAACAACTTCGTTGAGACTAGATTGGTCTCCGGCACACCGGCGGCCCCCGATCGTTCAAATCCCGTCACATTATCCATGGTCGTCTGCGCGATAGCTTCGCACGCTTCTCGCGTGAAGAAGCCCTGATGGGCGGTGATGAGCACGTTTGGGAAAGTGAGCAACCGCACGAACACGTCGTCCTGGATCACCTCGGCGGAGAGATCCTTGAAAAACAGATCGCCTTCTTCCTCGTAAACATCTAACCCCACAGAGCCGACATGCCCGTGCTTCAGGGCCGCGATCAGCGCCCGCGTGTCGATCACGGCCCCGCGGCTGGTGTTGATCAGCATCACGCCCGGTTTCATCGCGGTGAGCGCCGCGGCGTTGATGAGGTGGCGTGTTGCCGGCGTGAGCGGGCAATGGAGCGTGACGATATCCGACATCGCATAAAGTTCTACGAGCGGAACGTATTGCACACCAAGCGCCTCGCACGCGGGGTTCTTCTCAGGGTCGAACGCAAGCACGCGGCAACCAAAACCACGCAGGATGGCGCAGACCGACTCGCCGATCTTGCCCGTGCCGATCACACCCGCGGTCTTGCCGTGCATGTCAAAGCCCATCAGGCCGTCGAGGGCGAAATTCTGCTCGCGAACCCGGGCGTAGGCACGATGGAACTTACGGTTGAGCGTGAGCATAAGCCCAACGGCATGCTCGGCGACGGCGTAGGGCGAATACGCAGGCACGCGCGCGATCGTGATCCCCAGTCGCGCGGCCTCGGCAACATCGACGTGATTGAACCCCGCCGACCGTAGGGCCAGCAGCCGCGTGCCGTTGGCGTAGAGCGTGCGCAGGACCGGGGCTGAGGCGTCGTCGCCGACAAAAATCGACACTGCGGATATCCCGCGGGCAAGTTCGGCCGTCGCGCCCGAAAGCCTTGCATCGAGGTAAACGAGTTCGTGTGCGGCGTTCGCGGCTTCAAGGAAGGATTTCTCATATGGCTTACTGGAATAGAAAGCGATCTTCATGCGGTGTTCCTCGTTCGAAAAGCCGGCGTGATATGCAACTGTATTGTCCACCTTGACCTGGGCACGGATATCGACGGGTTTTGCTTCGGCGGCGGCTGCGCTGCGTCGCTTCACCCGTGGCTACAGGCTGCGGCCCCGTTGGGGCCGGGAGGAGGACGATCGGTGAACGGGTATGTGCCACGACGATCCGGGCTTGGGCGGCGGATCGTCGTGCGGGATAATGGGGGAGCACGTCGATGCCCAAAGCGGCATCGATCGTGGCACGAGGAGGATGGAAGGTCGGGCCACCTGCCGCCTAGGCAGGCAATCCTCAGGCGATCGATTCAGTTCTGCGTCTTCCGCTCGATGCTAGATGCGTATGCAAGTATGTCGATCGCCGGGACCGTCGCGATACTTCTGAGCCGATCGATCAATGTCAGCAGAAACAGCGCCAGCGCCGACGCGGAACACTCGACGATGATCTCGGCGGAATCGGGCTCCGTGTACTTGACCTCGAACGCGCCGTGTTGGGCGCAGCACCCCAGATCCAAACGACCCTCTTTCGACGTGGTGTTGATCGCGGACGTAAAGGGCGCACCAAACGGCGGGCACCAATCACAATCGACGGTCAGCACGCCCCCGAGGATGTAATGAGGGGGCTTGGCTTTCAGCACCCCGCTCGCAGTGGGAATGTCGATGCTCGTTCTGTGCAAGGCCCGGACGCTCGCGACTTTCTCTGCCGTGTCCTTCATTTCGTCGGCGTTCATGCACTGCTTGACATCGAACACTGCATAGACGCTCTCGGCGGGCACGTAAAGCGCACCGCCGTAATTCAGCACGAAGGGCGAATACTGCCGGTCGTGCACGACGATGTCGATCTGCTTGCTGCACTCGCCCTTCGAGTCGATAACGAACGCACGGTTGACCTTGTAGCGTTTCGGAAGGTGCTCGTAGAGCATCTTGATCCACTGGTCCTCAGACACTGCGCCCATCGTGGCGTTGTGTTTGACCGTCCGCCGCGTGATGCCCAGCTCGCACGCGAGCCTGTCATGCAGGGCCAGGAACAACTCGTTGAGGGTCGGCTTACCGGCCATGCTGGGCTCCATGCACGCCGGTGGGCATTTGCTCGCGGAACGGCGGCGTGGGCTTCAAGCCCTTGGCAATCTCAACCGCCCGCGCTCCGACAAGCCCCCCCTCGGGGAAGGCATCGAGGACAAGCGTCGGAATGAGCCGCTGGGTCAGGTCGGAATAGGTAAAGCCATAGTGGCGTCCGTGCGCCTCGCCCGTGGCATCGGCGAGATGCCCTAGGTCGCGGTCACTGAACCCGCTGCCCGCAAGGCCCGCTTTCAAAACTACAAGCCGTTGCTCGTGGCTGGGGCGAACAAATTCGAACACGGCGGCGGCGCGACGCCGTACGGCGGGATCGATTGCATCCAAACGATTCGTACACATGACTACCGCGACTGGGAGCCGCTCGGCAGCAAGGTCGTCGATGCCACGAATAAGGGCGTTGACCCCTGCGCGATCCTCGTGGTGCATCTGCGCCGCCTCACGCGACTGGGCGAGCGCATCAGCCTCGTCGATCAGGAGAATGATCCCACGCCCAGCCTTGCCGTCGCTGCCACGCGTCCTGCCGACGGCTTCGCGTACCTGCTTGAACGCGCCGGAGATAAGCCGGGTCATCTCACCCACCGCACCGCTGCCGCGTGTGTTGAGGCTTAGGGCGAACAACTCAACCCGCACCTTGGCGAGTCTGGCGACTTGGTTCCCGTACGATCGGGCAAGGGCTGTCTTGCCGGTTCCCACATCCCCCGCAAGAACGAAAAGGGGCGGGCGAGAGTGGAAATACTCCACGGCAGCGAGTTCGCCCTTGTGGTGCTTCTTGTTCCAGTCGCGCAGTTGTCCGGGATCGACGAGGAGCAGCGTTTCCTTGACGAGTCGGGCCTTGTAGTCATCCAGCCCGACGAGCCGGTCGTAGTCGGCTTGGCCGCGCGGGTCGGGGAGCGTGACCACATCCTCAAAGAGATCGGCCTGATTCAAGACACACCCCCGAGCACGGCCCGGCGAACGCCGCCCCCACCCGAGATGTACGATTTGTCCTCGATCCACCCACCCGGTGCTTTCGGTTCCTCGCCGGACACACGCTGGATAGGTAAGCCCGCCTTATACCGGGCGCGGGCCTCTTCGCTGAGGTTCCACCACTTCGGCGAGTATGTAAGGAAGGACGTGAAGTACGCCCCAGCGGTTTCGACTCCGCGTTTGACCGTGCCGGATCGGTCGCTTTCGCCCGTCGTGCCGAGAGACAGAGCCGTGTACCGAAGCGTTGCGGAGAGCCATGTGCCGTCTTTCTTGAATCCGTACATCACGGTGTCCAAGTAACCGTCGCTCAGGAGCGACACAAGTTCACCCAAGTAGTCGTCGATCTCTTGATCGGTCGGGCTGCCATATGCCATCTGCATCTGGCGGAGGTCTGCTGCCACCTTTCCGCCCACGCGGCGCGCATCTGATGCGGTGAATGTCGAAGTCTTCGTGTAACTCTGCGTCATGCGTTATCCCCTGAAAGAAGTTCCCAACACCACCTGCCACATGGCTACGGCGTCGGCTTTAGTCGAGGAGGTGTGGGCTTCGATCAGGGCGTTGAGCGCGTCCTGCGCGGCATCCACGATTAATCGACGGTGGTTCTCGGTGTACTGCGAGGCGACGTTGTTCTTGGCGTTCACCGGATCGAAGATCTCCACAATCCCGGTCGAGTTCGCGGGCAACTCGCTGGGCTGGTAGTAGTCCTTGAACGCGATCCGCTTCTTGAGCCCGGTCGAAACGACGTAGTTGAAAAACGCCTCCATGCCCTTGCGGTAATCGGAGAAGTCCTGCCCGTTGTCGGCGAGGTGGGCGCAGATCAGTTCGACCATGAAAGACTTGAACCGGAAGTTCGCATCCTTCGCCTTCTGCTCGGCGGCCCACCACTTGATGAGGCGAACGACCTGGACGAAGTGGGTGTCCTGGGCCGACTTGCGCTTGCGGATGAACTCCAAGTGCATCGGGATGCTGGTCATCAACGTTGAGCCGTCGTCCTGCGAGACCAGCAAGCCCCGGTCCTTCGGGTCGCCCTCGTAGAACACGGGCACCACGTCGATCTCGATCCCGGCGGTCTTGTACTCGATCCCCACCGAATAGGTCTTGGGCTTGATCTGGTCCGCCGACATCTGCGGGTACGCCTTGCGGAGCCGTTCGGCGATCCAGTTGAGCAACTTCGCGTCAACCTTTTTCTCGCCGTCGTAGGTGATGTAGAGGGCGACATCGACATCGCTGCACGTCTTGAGCGCGGTGCCCTTGGCGAGGCTGCCGGACAGGTACGACTTGGCGAGGCCGCAAGTCGGGTGCTCGGTCATGTATTTCTTCAACTGCTCGCGCAGCGCGCCAACCTTCTCGCGCCGCTCCTTCGCGGTCTCGCGGTCGAGGTTGACGCGATCCTCCGCGAAGCGGCGGATCTCGGCGTGGGTGATGGGTGGATCGATGGGAGTTGACATGGACGAAAGGTCAGGGCAAACCCAATGCCAACCCCAGACTAGCCCCGGGAGGGCAATCCCCGATACTTCGCCTGCCGCGCTCGTTCTCGGACTCGCTTCTGCCTGCCACTTTGGCAGGTTCTAGATGGAACGCCCCGTTATCCCCACCCCACGCTCCTCCGCACACCTGATCGCATCCTCATACCCCGCATCCGCGTGCCGAAAGACGCCCATGGCCGGGTCGTTGGTCAGCACACGTTCGAGGCGCTTCGCCGCGGCGGGGGTACCGTCGGCCACGATCACCTGTCCGGCGTGCTGGCTGAAGCCGATACCGACGCCGCCGCCGTGGTGGAAACTGACCCAACTAGCGCCGCTGGCGGTGTTGACGAGGGCGTTGAGAATAGCCCAGTCGCTGATCGCGTCCGAGCCGTCTTTCATGGCCTCGGTCTCGCGGTTGGGGCTGGCGACGCTGCCGCAATCGAGGTGGTCTCGCCCGATGACGATGGGTGCGGCAACGCGGCCTTCGGCGACGAGGCGGTTGAAGAGGAGGCCCGCCTTGTCGCGTTCGCCATAGCCGAGCCAGCAGATGCGGGCGGGGAGGCCCTGGAAGCCGAACTTGGGCTTGCAGGCGGCGAAATCGCCCGCGAGGAGGGCTTCGGGGTTGGCGTGGCAGCCGAGAATCCACTGGTGGAGGCGCTCGGCGTAGGGGCCGGAGTCACGCGGGAACAACTTGAGGATTTCGTGGTCGGTGACGAAGATGTCTCGCTCTTCACCGCTGAGGGCAGCCCAGCGGAAGGGGCCGCGGCCAAGGCAGAACTGTGGGCGGATGAAGGCGGGGACGAAGCCGGGGAAGGCGAAGGCGTCTTTGTAGCCCTGGTCTTTGGCACGCTGGCGTATGTTGTTGCCGTAATCGAAGGTGATGCTGCCGCGGTCTTGCAAGGCGACCATTGCGCGAACGTGACGTTCCATCGCGGCAAGCGAACGGCGGACGTAATCGTCCGGGTCAGCCGCGCGGGCGGCGAGGGCCTGTTCGAGTGTGTATTCGGGCGGGACGTAGCCGTTGAGCGGGTCGTGAGCGGAAGTCTGGTCGGTCAGAGCGTCTGGGGTGACGTCGCGGGCGAGAAGGCGTTCGAGCAGGTCGATGGCGTTGGCATGCACGCCGATGCTGCGGGCGGTGCCGGCTCGGGCCGCGGCGAAGGACGCGTCGATGGCTTCGTCGAGCGTCGGGCGGATTTCATCGAGATAGCGATCAGCGCGGCGGCGTTCGAGGCGAGATCGATCGACATCGGCGATGAGGCAGACGCCCCCCGCAAGAGTAACGGCCAAGGGCTGAGCGCCACCCATCCCGCCGCAGCCGGCGGTGACGCACAGTCGCCCGGTGAGGGGGAGCGGAGCGCCGTCGAAGTGCTTGCGGCCGAGTTCGGCGAAGGTTTCGTAGGTGCCTTGGAGAATGCCTTGCGTGCCGATATAGATCCAACTACCGGCGGTCATCTGGCCATACATGATCAGGCCGCGGCGGGCGAGGTCGTCAAAGTGTTCCTGGGTGGCCCAATGGGGAACAAGGTTGGAGTTGGCGATGAGGACGCGGGGGGCATCTTCGTGGGTGCGGACGATGCCTACGGGCTTGCCGGACTGGACGAGGAGGGTTTCGTCTGGTGCGAGGGTTTTGAGGCTGCCGACGATGGCGTCGAAGGCGGGCCAGGAGCGGGCGGCCTGCCCCCTGCCACCGTAGACAACGAGATTTTCGGGATGCTCGGCCACCTCGGGGTCGAGGTTGTTCATAAGCATGCGCATGGCAGCCTCGGCCTGCCATGTACGGCAAGTGATGGCCGTGCCTCGCGGAGCGCGGATGGTGCGGACAGTTTCAATTGTCGGCATTGACGTCTCGGCCCTCCGATGTCTGAAGCCATGGGGTCGGATTGACCACGGCCGACGCCCGGGACGTCATCGTAGCGGCGGCGGAGGGTTACTTGCAGGCTGCGGCTCTGGGTGCCACGCCGGCAAGACGGCCGCAAGCAGGAACGAAGTGTTCTCGAGTCGGTTGGTCAATCGCGCTCGGGCGGAACCACCGCGAGCGTTTCGCCTGGAATTTCGCCGAGTTCGCGCAAGCGAGCGTTGGTTTCAGGGTGGCGCACATTGATGAAGAGCGCCGCACGCAGACGCATCATCTCTCGCTCCCGGTCGCCGTGGCGGCGGTAAAACTCGGCAAGAGCGAGTTGCGGTTCGATGGTCATGCCGCGATCGATGCGGGCCCAGGTAAGCAGCGCGCTGTGCGCTTCTTCGGTTGTGCCGGCACGCTCGGCGAACCGTGCAAGGCGGATGTAATCCTGAGGATCGCTTGAGCCGTTGGCCCGGCGGCGCAGAACGCCGAAAAGGCGATCGAAATCTTCACTCGCGAGCAGTGCCTCGCACAGGGCATCGAGGTGCTCCATATTCAACGGTTCGATGTCCCATGCAACCTGAAATTCACTTGCGGCAGCCTGGTATTGCCCCTGGGCCATCAGGGCGCGGCCAAGCCCGTGGTGACCAATCGCACTATGGGGCCGTCGGTTGATGTACAGGCGATATTCCTGTTCCGAAGATGCGTAGTCGCCCCGGGCATAGGCCTGTCGTCCGGCGGCGTTGACATCACCAAGAGGACGCGTCTCCCACTTGCGGATGTTGCACCCGGCGACAAGGCCGAGCAGGCCCGCCGCAACGACCAGACGAATCATCAACTGCATGGTCATTCCGAGGCTCCTTCCCGCGTGCGGCTCCGCCGCGGAGCGCCCATCCTATGCCGAAGTTTGCGCGGGTGATGCAACCGACGATGCGGTTTGCCAAACAATCCCCAGGATTCCCCCATCCGCTGCCCAAGGGAAACACCTAGGAGTTCCACGATGTCATTCGGTCGGATTTTACTCAGCGCTCTTTTGGTTCTGATCGGGTTTCTGCCCGGGTGCATCCCGGGGCAGGAAGCCAGATTTCGGCAGTCACGGATGGTCGAGGTCGGTCATGTCGTGGGGAGCGCGATCGGCGTCGAAACTGGCAACGGCGAGGTAACAGTCGTGGCCAATCGGGAAGTGGCCTCCGTGCGCATCGTCGCGGAAATACGGGCATTGACCCAGGAACGGGCCGATGCCGTGCAAGTGATCGCGCAACGGGAACCCGACGGCTCGCTACTGATCTCCTCGGCATGGCCCGGAAGTCGAAGCGGGTCGGAAAGCTGTTCTTTCATCATCCATGCCCCGGATCTCGGCGATGTTGCGATCATCACGAAAAACGGGCACATAGAGATCGCCGGCGCCGCGGGGAATGTATCGATCGAAACCCGAAACGGCCGGGTCCATGCGCGCAGCATTGCCGGAAGTCTGAAGGCGCATACATCGAACGGTGCGATTAATGCCCGGGATATCGGCGGACCGACTGAGGCGCGGACGAGCAACGGCTCGGTTACGCTCACCGATGTCGCTGGCGCAGTAGATGCGCGGTCATCCAACGGTGCGATTCGAGTGACGCTCGACGATGCGTGCGCCGGGCCGGTGACGGTCGCCACCACCAACGGCTCGATTGAGTTGGCGTTCGGAAGCGCTTTCGGCGGCTCCGTGGCGTTCAAGACCCGCAATGGTCGAATCCGGGCGTCAGACCTCCCGGCAGGCATGAGGGTGCCTTCGCAACTTAACGGCGTAACACTCGTTTGGGGACCGGGAGATCAATCGAGCCTGACCACAACGAACGGGGCGATTACACTGCGTTCGAGAGAGCGTCGGTAGGCGTTTTTCAGGATCATGCGGCAGGTACATGTGCGGCTCTTCCGTCCGGCGGGTCAGGCTCATACCCTTGATCCCCATTTGCGCGAGGAGACGCATGCAGACTGAATCGCCGACCCAACCTGCTCCCGAGTCCGCTTCGCAATCCGCGACCGGAGATGCACCCGCGCCCGCCGACGCACAGCCAAGCAGCCCGGGCGAAGGATTCATGGAGCAACTGACCGATTGGATCACCAATCCGGAAAAACTGGCGACCCTGCTGGTGGATGCCGGGACAGCGATTCTGAAAGTCCTGCTGATCATGATCGCCTCATGGCTGATCGGCGGCTGGGCCAAAAACATGGTGGTCCGCGGCTTGACGCGCGCGAAGATCGATATCACTCTCTCCAAGTTCTTCGGCAACGTCGCCAAGTGGGCGATCCTGATTTTCGGCATCATGGCTGCGATGGAAGTGCTTCGTGTGCAGACCACGGGCATGGCGGCGGTGCTGGCGGGCGCGAGCTTGGCGATCGGCCTGGCTTTCCAAGGCTCGCTGGGCAATATCGCCGCGGGTGTGATGCTCCTCGTGTTCCGTCCGTTCCGCGTGGGTGATGTGGTGAACGTTGCGGGCGTGACGGGCCGCGTAGACGAAATCGAGTTATTCACGACAACGATTGACACGTTCGACAATCGACGATTTGTGATTTCCAACGGCTCGATTTTCGGAAACACGATCGAGAACATCACCTATCACCCACAACGGCGTGTGGATGTTCCCGTAGGCATCGAGTATTCGGCGGACATCGACAAAACTCGCGAGGCCCTCCTCTCGGCGACGACTCGCGTCAAACTGGCGATCAGCGACCCTCCGCCTGCGGTCATTCTTGATTCGTTCGGCGACAGCAGCGTGAACTGGATAGTACGTGTGTGGACGAAAACTCCCGATTTCTGGCCTTGCCGCCAGGAAACGATCCGCGCGGTTAAGATGTCGCTTGATGAAGCGGGCATCGGGATTCCGTTCCCGCAGCGCGATCTGCACTTCGCCGGACCGCTTGAGATCATCACACGGAAAGCCGAAAGCTGAAGCTGCTCAGACGAGTGCTCTGCGTTCGTGGCATGGGGTTGCCGTGTGCCGCTCCTGCAGTGAATTTGCGCGCGATCATGACTCTAATCGGGTTTCAACTTCCAGTACAGACATAACCACTTCACGTCGCGTTCGACACGCATAGCAAAGCGAGCCGCGTGATGGCAAACTCCGACCTGGGATCAGGCCATCGCCAACGGCCCGGTCCGTGTCCGCATGTCAAGCATGCTGCGCTGTAGATGCACACCCGGACATGCCGTGGGCCGAAGTTCCTGGTGCGTGTACACGCGGCTGACAGGCACGTTGAATCGACGCATCTGCGATGCAACAAACCCGCCAAGCGTCGACAACGCCTGGCTGGTGGGGCGCATTTCCATGAAGTTACCGAGTACTAGAATGCCCAGATTCTGATCGTTGTAGTCCTTGACATGGGCGCCCTGAAGTTCCAGCGGGCGCCCCTCCCACACTCGACCCGAGGGGTCAATGGCGAAGTGGTAGCCGATGTCGGCCCACCCCTGCCCTACATGGGCCCGACGGATCGACTCGAGACGATTCGCCGCATCCGCCTGACTGGAAGATGAAAATGGTGACATGCCGTCATGATGGACGGTGATGCGCGTGATGCGTCCGATCGGGTTGGCCAGCCGCATCACCGGTCCCTGGCGAGCCCAGGCATGCCGAGGAAGCACCCCGGCGGGAGGAGCAACCGAGGCATTGCGGCGGGCGTTCCATTGATCCAGCAGCTGCTGACCCTTGTTCCCGTTCGGGGGGGGAAACGACAAGTCGTCATCAGCCGAAGGGATAGGCACCCCCCCGGCACCCGCCGTTCGCTGCCCCGACGAAGCACACCCCGAAACGGCGGCAGCTCCGAAGAGCGTCAGCATGGTCCCGAGAACCTGGCGGCGGTTGGGCGTCGTCATGGCGTTTTCCATCGACGAATCACGGCTCCGCCGTTGAGACAGTCTCAAGGTGGTTCGGTCTGGTGGGGTCGGACAACTGCGAAATCAGTATAGCGACCCCCGCGACGACATGGTTCTCGGTCCGTAGACTGCCCGAAGTTGAAAAACCCGGAGGGAGCGCCGCGGAGGCGTCATCGAGCCTCCGGGCTTCATTTTTGGAGGGGTATTCCCCGGGAGGTATCTTCCATGTACCGACACCTGATGTATGGATTCGCTACCGCCGCTGCGGCATGCACGGCGGCGGGAATGGCTGAGCGGTTCTCGTTTTTTCAGGAATTACCGATCATCGAGCTCACCCAACCTGAAGATGGGCAAGGGGCAGAAGAGCTGGACGAGCTTGCCGAATCGGGTGACCCACCGCCACCGGCAACATGGCTATCTGGATGGAAAGGCGGAGTCTCACTGGGGCTGAACGGGTCAGAGGGAAACACCGACCGGCTTTCGCTGCGTGCGGGCGTAAACGGCCAGCGCGT
This sequence comes from Phycisphaeraceae bacterium, assembly GCA_019636695.1. Lineage (GTDB taxonomy): Bacteria > Planctomycetota > Phycisphaerae > Phycisphaerales > UBA1924 > JADLCM01. The sequence continues at coordinate 458,364 of JAHBXD010000001.1, read as the reverse complement.
CGTCGAGCGGTACGACACGCGATTCGGTCTGACGTATGTGTACTCAGCCGAAGACGGCAGCAAGACCGAACATCGCTTCCGTGGCGACCTTCGCAATGACTGGCTCTTTCAGGATTCCCCCTGGCGCATCTTCGCCCAAGGTGCGGTCGACATCGACGAATTCCAGAACTGGGACTGGCGTTTGCAGGGGTTCGGCGGTGTGGGTTATGCATTCATTCGCGAAGAGCGTACGGAGTTGATCGGCCGGGCCGGTCTTGGTGCAAGCCGAGCCTTCGGCGGCGATGATAATGACGTTCGGTTCGAGGCGATTCTCGGTGTGGACTTTGCGAGACAGATCACGGATCGTCAGAAGTTCACATTTACGGGCGAAGTCTACCCGAGCCTATCTGATGGAGGCGAGTTCCGAGCGCTGCTGCGAGCTGGTTATGAGATCCTGGTCGATCCTGAATCTGGGCTGAGCCTGAAACTCGGCGTAGAAGACCGATACGACAGCGACCCGGGAGGAGACACGAAGAAGAACGATCTGGATTACTTCGTGCTGCTGGTCTGGTCATTCTGAGTCTTACGACGCCGCCGCGTGTGCGCGACGTCGTGGAACCTTCCGATCACGAAAGGACATCTCATGGGGATTCTGCAGGAATTCAAAGCCTTCGCCATGCGCGGCAATGTCGTCGATATGGCTGTCGGCATTATCATCGGAGCCGCGTTCGGAAAAATCGTTTCGGCGCTCGTCGAGAAGGTGCTCATGCCCCCCTTGGGGCTGCTGCTCGGGGGTGTCGACTTTGCCGAAAAGAAACTGGTGCTGCAGAAAGCAGGCGAACATGACGGCAAGACCCTCGCGGAAGTCTCGATTTTCTACGGCGAGTTCATCAACGTCATCATCAATTTCATCATCGTGGCATTCGCTATTTTCATGATGATCAAGTTCATGAACCGCCTGAAGAAGAAAGATGAAGCCGCGCCGCCGCCTCCACCCCCGGGGCCTTCGGCAGAAGAGATTCTGCTGACTGAGATCCGCGATCTGCTGCGCCAGCGGGCGTAAACGGATTCACCGTGATGCCCGGTTCAAAGGCTGCCTGTTTGAGCAGCGCAGTATCGCCGTAGCACATCGACTTGATATTGAACGACACGGGACGGGCAAACTGCCCGTCCCGTGTTTGTCAGAAGGTGGTACTCGCTGCAAGTGCGCTCAGGTTCCGGGCACTGCCTGAAGCCGAGGGTCGATCTGGGCGTCGCCGGGGCGCACGCTCGGCGCGGGTGGAACACGCCATCCGTCGATATCGGGCGCAGGGCTCCATTGGCAGATTTCAGGCACGGGAAAATACAGCGTCGATTCGCCGCCGAGTCTGTATCGAACAACGACCTTGACGTTCATTTCGCTGTGGCCGAGACCATCAAACACCGTGCGGAAGGCGTTGGCGACATCGGTTGAAGTTCGAACGGCGAACGGATGTGCAGCGATCACGTCATTCATTGCGTCAGCGCCGGAGTAAATCGTGTACTCGACCGAGGCGATGCCGCCTTCAGGAATGTAGTTGGACTTGATGATGATGCTGAGCGCAGCGGAATAGTTGCCGGCATCCCACCTCATGCCCTGGACGCGGAGATCGAGAACCGGCGCTTGGTCGATGCGAGGCACAATGGTATCAACACCGTCGATCGTCATCGCGCTGGTCAGATGGTCTTTGGCATATGTTTCCCACGTTACCCAGCCGTACCCCTGATCGCCCCACGATGCATTCCAAGAGTTACGTATCAGTATCTGGCGGAGCGTCTTCTTGCGTTCAGGGTCGGCGGGGTCATAGATGGTGCGATACCCGACGGCAACGACCGCATGCCCGCCGTCAGGTTCGAAGGTTCGAGTAGAACCGTCTTTCATCAGAACATTTTTGGACATGATGACGCCGCGAGGAGCGCCCGTCCAGTGTCCGAGATTCATCCGGAACCCGCAGACGATGGGCGTTCCGCTGCGAAGCGTCTGCTCGATCCAGTCCCAGGTGATCTGCGGCTTGGTGTAGACACGCACGCCGCGGGCCTGATAGATGGCATGGTTGCGAAGGATAGCGGCCTGCCGCCCCCGCTTGAGATTGAATGCACGACCGATCTCGACCTCGGATGGATTATCTTCGTCGAAACTGAAGAGGCCTATGAGCTCATACGGCATCATGTCAAGCGCTACCAGGGGTGTGCGCTCAAGAAACTCCTTCATAGCGTTGAAGTTGGTTCCCTCAAGCGTCAGGGCGTCAGCCTTGATCAGCGAATAGAGATATGCCTCGCTCAGTCGAGGAACACCGGGGTAGAACTCCATCGCCCCGATGACCGCAAATGCCGCGCACGATCCGCGGAACATCTGGTCGCGAACCGGGTAGAACATCGGACGCAGATCGATGCTGTTGGAAGTTATCGGCTTCCAGTCCTGAGTTTGGGCCGCCGTCGGTACCCCCAGGAACGTACAGCACAACACGAGAAACAAGCGAGCAAGGGGGTGAGCCGTCTGGATACGTGATTTCCGTGCGCGTGTGGTCATGATGGTTTGATTTTTCGGCATCCTGCCCTCCCGGTTGCCTGCAGGTGACAGAGTGGTGACCAATCGCCCCGGCACGCTCCGGAGTGATTGGCCTCGCGCGATTCTCGGACGTTCAGACCGTGACCTGGTCGAACTGCACGCTCCGGGCATCGGATTCGAGTCGTGCAAAATAGGCGTCAATGCGATCAAGCCCCGTAACGCGATGCACGAAGGCCGCGGCACGAACAAGATCAGCCTTTTGCACGAGCGCCAAACGCGGCTCGGTCAGCCCCAGCCGATTGGTATAAAACGCACACCCTTGATGCGCGATCAACACGATCTGACGGAGTTCATGCACCTCGACAAGAAACTTGAGTTCATCCACGACACCCTGCTCTTCAAGATGCGCCTCGGGGTGGGCCGCAAGACACGCCGGGCCGCCGGGCAACGCCACACGGTCGTATCTCGGCAGCTTCAAACAGTTCTGCAGGAAATCGTCGAAATGCTCACCAATTCGACCATCCGAGCAATACACGGCGGCAGCGCGAATGCGCGTGGAGTCGTACGGCAGGCGGGATGCATACATGCCATGAGTTTACCCGAGACCTCCAACCCCCGCCCCCCCCGACCTGGGGAGATACACGGTGGGGTCGGCAACCCCTGCCTGGGCAAACCCCGCCGCACGCAGCAGGCAACTGTCACACCGGGCACAAGCTCTTCCCATGTCGTCAGGGTCGTAGCAGGAGTGGGTCAGAGCGTAGTCGACACCGAGTTCCACTCCCATGCGAATGATCTGGGCCTTGGATAGGTTTGCCAGCGGGGTCTGAATGACTATGGGCTTGCCGGTCGTTCCGCGGCGTGTACCGAGATTGACGCATCGAGAAAACGCATCGATAAACTCTGGGCGGCAATCCGGATAACCCGAGTAGTCAATCGCGTTGACTCCGATGTAAATCTCACTTGCGTCACGCGCTTCAGCAAACGCCGCAGCAATCGAGAGAAACACGAGATTTCTTGCCGGGACATAGGTCACGGGAATCTCGGCCGACATCGCGATTGCGGCTCGATCCTTGGGCACAGGAGCCGCGCTGGTCAGGGCAGAACCGCCGATCGGACGGAAGTCAAGCGGAATCACCAGGTGTTCGCATGCGCCAAGTACCGTGGAGATGCGCGCGGCGGCAGCCAGTTCGTGGCGGTGCCGCTGGCCGTAATCGAAACTGAGGCAGCAACACTGCCGACCTTTGTGGCGAGCGACAGCCAATACCGTGGCGCTGTCAAGCCCACCTGAAAGCAGCACGACAGCACGGTTGGAAAGCACCGGATCAGGCATGCGATTGGCTCGCGCGGCAAGTCATGCCCGATCGTTGGACCGCACCGGGAACGTGTAAAGGGCGGTGATTACCTATTGCGTACAGCGAGGTGGGCGATAAGCCCGACCAGTGCGCCCCAGACAAGCGCTGGCACCCACTGCACGAGTTCCGTCGGTGCGGCGGACATCTTCTCCGGCCAGCGGAAGTAGAGCATCGCCAACGCCACCAGTCCGAGCAGACGTCCGATGCCCATGTGCGGGCCGAGTATCGACACACCCGCGTAGGCTCCAATCAGGCACCACGAACCGGCCAGTTCGACCTTGGGTGCCGCAGAAGCCAGACAGACCGCGTTGACCGAAAACGCACCTATGCCGGTCACAATTGCCACCAGCAAACCAGTACGCATTTCCGCAAAACATGCCACCGCGCCGAGCGCAAGCAAGGCCATGATCGAAGCGCCCAAGCCGACATTCAGAAGAGGATTGGCAACCAGACCAACGCCCCAGGCGAATCCGGAACGGCTTGCTTCTCGCGGGGTATAGGCGATGTGGTCAACCATCCATCCGCGGAGAGCCATGCTCTTCTGCGCGACAGACATCTTAAATTCTACTCCGGAGATAATCTCTGAGAAGCTGTCGCTTGCCGCGGGCGAGGGAGTCCAACGATTGACGAAAAACGCCTGCCCTGCAAGCAGCCATAAGCCCGTGACGATCAGACAAGCCAAGACAAGAAAGCCGGAAAAGACTACTTCCCCGTCGTAGATGGTTCCGTATCGCGGCCTACGCATGCGACCAATCCGCCCGATTCGTCCGCGGCATGGAGTAGTTCCGACAGGCTGTGCCGACGAGGCGCGACGCGGGGATCGCATGTACTCACGGTCGTAGATGCCCATAGCCTGCCTTTCGGGTATGCCACCAGAAAAAACAGGCACAGCACGGCACTTTCGGCGCGCGATGACGGCGATATGGGTTTGTGACATTCCCAAAGCACTTGACGACGATTCCCCGAACGTATTCACCCCAGAGGAAAAGTGCGGTACGAAGTTTGTGCAGTGTTCTCACGTGGCTTTTTACGGCTCAAACTCGTCAAAAGCCCCTTTCGCGGCCTGCTCATCCAGGTATTTCTGAAATTCAGCCATTTTGTAGGAGATGAAGCAGAATGCATGGTGGATGGCCAGCCACTCGACATCGCCCGGGTCTTCCCCCAGATCTTTTCGCTGACGGTTCAACTCCGCCAGAATCACTTCGGCTTTCATCACGATCTCCTGTGTGCATACTCAAGTATTCACCGGGCACCGCCCCGCGCTGCCCCGACTGTCCATGCCGCAAGAAACAACATCAGCTGCGCACCGACCACACACGGCCCGGCGGGGAGATCGGTCTCAAAGCTCAGGATGAGTCCTCCCCATGCGCCGAGAAGGCCGATCCCCACCGACCACACCACGACGTGACGCCACCGCATGCTGAGTCGAAGCGCGGCCGCGCCGGGGAGCACAAGCATCGCCGTGGCGAGAATCACGCCCGCCAGACGCATCGTGACCACGATCGCGACCGCCAGCAGCACAAGCAACACCGCGCCCATTCGACGGGTCGGCACGCCGTAGGCCTCGGCGGCGGGTTCATCGAATGCCCAGAACAGCATCGGGCGGCGAAGCATCCAGAGGGTAAGCAGAACGCCTGCTGCCGCCGCCCACGCCACGATGGCGTTGGTCCACCCAACGCTCGCCAGCGAACCGAAAAGCACGCCGTCGATAGATGGCGGCGGCGGGCGCCCGGCCTTGGCCGCTGCCCTTGCCGCGCTGTCGAGCAGAACCGAACCGAGCGCCATCGTCGCAACAAGCACGACCCCGATCGCTGTGTCCGCCTCGATCTGGCGCCGGCGGGCCATGCGCGCGATGGCCATCGCCGCCAGAAGTGAAAACGCTGTCACAATCGCGAGCAGGCCGAGATCCTGCACCAAAGCCTCGTGTGACGAGGCGCCAACCGCCGCGACCCCAGTCACCCCGAGAATGAATGCAACACCCACCCCTCCGAATGCCGCATGGCTCACGCCCTGCCCGATAAACGCAAGCCGCTTGAGCACAACGAAAATACTGAGCACAGACCCCACCACCGCAACGCCCGCCGCGGCGACAACGCCGGGCCAGGCAAACGCGGCAAGGTCAGGATCGGTGAGGTAGCGAATCGTCTGCACGGGGCTAAGTTCCGAGTTCGGGGCGAACGCCGCCGGGTTCAGACCCCCGAAGGCGTTGTGGGCGGAGGGTGATCGTGGCCGCAGCATGATGCGCCCTCGGCATCTCGCGGCGGCTCCGGCGTGGGGCAATCTTCCGGTCGATGCGCGTGAATATGCAGATCGCCGAAGATACCCAGCACATCATGCCGGAAGACCTCGGCCAGCACTTGCGGCGTCAGCCCCTCGGGTGATGTATGGGCATGCAGCGTGCGATTGAGACACGCTACGCGATCAGAGCTTGCAGCAACCGTTCGAAGATCGTGCGATACCGTGACGATGGTCAGGCCCAGGGCGCTGTGCAGGCCGCGCATCATTTCCGCAAAACGTTCCTGACCCACGACATCCACACCAACGGTCGGCTCATCGAGCAAGAGCACGCGCGGTTTCTGCGCCACCGCGCGGGCGATCATGACACGTTGCAACTGCCCACCGCTGAGCCGGCCGACGGGTCGCTCGGCGAGTTCCCGCATGCCGACAAGACCGAGTGCTTCATCGACATTCGCCGCGATGGCGTCGGGCACACGGACCCATGGCGACAACCTTGCCAACGCCGGCATCATGGCGACCTCGCGCACACGCAGTGGGAACCGCAGTTCGGCCTCGATGCGCTGCGGCACCCAACCCAGCCATCCTCGCTCTCTCGCCTGATGCGGATCAAGCCCGAAAATCCGCACGCGCCCCTCGGTCGGGGTAAGCAGCCCGAGTGCGAGGCGCAGCAATGTCGATTTGCCGCCTCCGTTCGGCCCCAGAATACCCAGTCGCTCACCCGGATCGACAACCAGCGAAACGCCTTCGATCGCACACGCACGAGCCTCGGGAAAACGATACGAAACCTGCAAAAACTCGATCGCCGGACCTTGATCGGCCGTCGATCGGGCTGTGGAAACGGGTTCAGCCATCGATGCGCCCATGCGTCGGAAGCATACTCGCGCTTCAGGCCAGCCATCGGCCGCCATCGAGCGTCAGCACTTGGCCGGTGACATAGGTCGCCTCGAGCGCGAGCCACCGCACAGCGCCTGCAGCCTCTTCAATCGTCCCCGCACGCTGCAGCGGCACACGCGCAAGATACCGCTCCTGGAAAGCCCCCTCCGCCTCCGGCCCGCTCTCCGGCCATGCGATGACTCCGGGGGCCACCGCGTTCACGCGAACATGCGGCGCAAGCATCCTTGCGAGCGAGCGAACCATATCGTGCAAGGCGGCCTTCGACATGCCGTAGGCCGTCAGCCCTTGTCGCGGCCGACCGAGGGCATGCATGTCACCCATCGCCACCACCGCGCTGCCCCCGGGCAGCTTCGACCGAACCAGCGCCGGCGCCGCCGCCCCCGTGAGCACACACGGGCCGAGGGCATTGACACGCATCAGGCGCTCTGCAGAGGCGGCATCCTCCAGCGGTGCCTGAAGATAGAGCGAAGCATTATGCACCAGAACATCAAGCGGACGATCGGCCTCGGCGAGTCGCATTCCGAGCTGCGTTGCGGCCGAGAGATCATCCAGATCAAGGCGCCTGACTTCCGCGCTCCCGCCGAGCGACTCTATGCGTTCTGCGGTCTTCATGGCCTCTTCGCGCCGAGTGTGATATGTCAGCATGACATCGCACCCGCGGGCAGCCAACTCGATCGCAATCGCCCGGCCGATCCGATGCGAGGCCCCAGTCACAAGTGCTCGCGGACGGTATGAAATCGGCGCTGACTCCGGCATCACGGCTCTCGCATTCGAAGCACGCGTTACGTCAAGGGACGCTGCTGTTCGTCCGAAAGGTCCTCGTCATCCAGTGGCCCTTCACTGACGCGCCGACCTGCCTCCGCCCAGGCATCAAGCGTCAGATCGCTCCGTGCCGGGCGTTCCTCAGCCTGTCGTCGGGCGATACGGCGCCGCAGCAGCGTGGCGATGACAAGGAGCACCAGCACGCCCACGGCGATCAGCGAGAGAATCAGCATCCACATCGCCCAGCGATGGCCGAGTTCAGGCTCAAGTTCAGCGAGCATGATCGCGTGCGACACGCCCTGAGTTTATGCCCCTGATTGCACCGGTGCCGCGTGCCCGCGAACACCGGGGGAACCCTCACCGGGAATCGGGTCAATCGCCTCGGGTCTGGGCAAGTCACCGACCACCACTACCCCCGCGGACGACCGCACGATGCCGATCGAAAACCCGGCGTGCTGAAGTTCCTGAATCAGTTGATCGTCGCTCACGACCTCAACGGCAGCACCTGGACAAGACTTCGGCTCTACGCGATGCCAGACGCCCCGATCAGTAGAAATGACCTGAACCATGTGCACATCAGGCTTCGAATCTTCCGCGACAACGATCGACGGCGCGATCTGCTCCCCGCTTATTTGTTCATGAACTGCCCCACTGCCCCCTGACCCGATCGAGTACCAGAAAACTCCGATCGCAATCGCCGGTAATGCCCATGCCGCACCGTTCCGGATCCGCCTCACCCGCGCACGGCGGCGGACAACCACCTTGAGGCGCGCAAGCCCCTCTTCCCGACGCCGCACCGCCGCCTGACTGAGCATGGTGCAATTGTCCAGTTCATTTCTCATCGTCGGAACGCTCCATTCCTCTGGCTCGAAGGCGCGAAATTATTCTCCGCATGCGTCCGTGAGATGCATCAGCCGAATGCCCGATCGCTTCCCCGGTTTGTGTGAGCGTGGCCTCCGCATGGAAACGGAGCATCAGGAGCGCCCGTTCGGTGGCATCAAGCTGGGCGACTTCCCGCCGCAGCCAGGCGATCTGCTCACGCAACTCAAGGGTGCTCGGCGAGGTCCGCTCTTGCCTGGCCGAAGCCCGCTCTCGTCGCGCGCGTCGCATTTCGCGCCGCAGCGCATCGATCGCCGCACGATGCAATACGCGAGCAAACCACGCCGCAAGCTCACGATCACTCGACACTGCAGGCATGCGCTGCGCTGCGCGAAGCATCGCATCCTGCACGACATCGAGACTGAAAGCTTCGTCACGGCGTGTAAGTCGCGCGACGATCAGCACCGAGCGGTCAAACCACCGACGATAGAACGCTTCAAAAGCTCCCTCGTCACCCCGGATGATCGCCGCCGACATCGCTCTCGCTTCACGCGGGGTGTCGGCGACGGCGGCGTCAAGCGGGTGATTCACGAGTCTCGTGGTCGATAGCATGTGCACGAAGAACTCCGCACCGGCAGATCCGGCCCGGCACAATCGAGTTCGTCACCCGGATCTACTCGCGGCCGGCTTCGGATTGTAATCTCCTCACCAGATCGCGAAGCTCCGCCAACTCGGCCTGAAGCCTCTGAATCACGCCTTCTTCCTGTCGCCTGAGCCGTGACAGTTCTTCAAAGCGCACTTCGGCGATCGCCCGCTCTCGTTCCATGATCTCATAACGCTGGCGCATACGCTCCAGCTCTTCGCGTGCGGCGTGCAGCGGATCAGGCCCGAGCGCCTTCAGTTGATGCTGCAGGCGCGCCACGACTTCTGATGTGGAGATCATGTCCTTCTCGGCAGCACGCAAGGCCTGCTCGAACTGGCCGGCGTTCGATCCATCCGCAACGCGCATCGCAGCGGCAGCCGCCTCATGGCGTGCCTGGGCCGCGGCATGCTGCGCGCGGGCTTGTTCGAGCCTCGCGGTCAGCGCTGCTCGTGCGTCACCCCCCGTCGCTCGCTGCTGAAGCAGTTCGATGCGCTGGCGAATACGATCGACCTGCGCACGTGCGACCTGCAGCTGTGCTTCAGCACGCTCGGCTTCAACCATGACGTTGCGGACTTCCACGGTCGACGCCACCCCATTGTGATGAAGCTGACGGACCTCCTGCACTCGATCCCGCATGCTCGAAAGCTCACGAGCACGCTGCTCGGTCTCGATCTCCGCCGTGCGCATCGCCGCGAACAGGTCGATCAATTCCAATTCGATATCTCCGTGGGCCGCCTTCGCGATCTCGCTGATCTGCCGGGCTAGCTCTGATTGCCCGTGCGGACTCTGCTGCGACTGCAACCGACGCACATCCGCCTCGAGCAGTTCAACCGCCCGCGTCGCCGCGAGCACTTCGGCCGAGTCTCCGCGAATCAGCAGCAGATTCGAATCGGGATGAAATCGCACTTGCGCCGGCTGCCCGTCATTGTCGGCCAGCACGATCGCCGCTTCAATCGCACTCAGCACCACTTCGCTGGGTATCGACGCTGCACCGAACTCGTGCGAAAGCACGTTCCGCAGCGACAATACCTGCACGCCGATCGCTTCCGCTGGCCTGCGCGTGGCAGGACGCATATCAGCCTTGATCGCCAGCACAGGTGCTGCCGATTCCCCCGTCCGTGCTGCCGGTCGAATCGTCATCACATACGACTCGGGCACCACGACCGCCGTTTCGAGCACCTCAATCGCCATCGACGCCGAAACCTGCCGCAGGCTCAGCGGAAGCACCTGCCATCCACTCACCTGCGGATCGAGTATCACGTTGAGCGGAGCTTCACCTGCGGTGGTCACCACCTGACGCACATACTGCCCCACCGTTCCCCCACCCCATTCGATGTTCAGCAGTCTGTCCTGGGCGCGGGGCGTCGCCTGCTGTGAAATCTGCGCGGCCGATAGCGGAACCGTCCCCCCCGCCACAACCGCGAGCATTGTCATCACACCCAAAGTCTTCAAGACACGCGTGCGCATCAGAACCTCCTGAACCTGGCCGGGCAAACCCAGGCCATCTGGTTTAGGAACGCCCCTGCCGTCACGATTCGGCGCGATCTTTGTTTGTTTTTGGCCCCGCGGGCATATCTTCCGATGCATCCCGACGCCAGGTAAACAGCAACAGCCCGGCAATGCCCGCCAGCAACAGCGCATCCGCGACATTCGAGACATACGGCCAGAGCGGCTTGCCCCCCGGCCACCGGGCCTGAGGCAAGGGATGAAGAAAATCGCGCACGCACGCGTACAACACGCGGTCATACAAATTCCCAAGCCCGCTCCCGATGATCAGCCCCGCCGCGAGATGCGCCGGCCAGTCGCGAGGCCGCGTCCCTTTCCAGAAAATCCAGGTGACCACCGCAACCGCGATCACCGTGAAAAAAATGAAAAACCAACGCTTACCGGCCCCTAGCCCGAACACCGCCCCGGGATTCAGCACCAGCGTCAGGTCGAGCAACCCCGGCACCACGACCACCCGCGGCGGCGGCTGGGGCAGCAACAAGTGCAGATCGCTCGTGGCCAGCACCTGCGACCGGTCAATCGTCACCGGCGCATTGGCAAGGCGGGCAAACGCCCACTCCTTGGTCAACAGATCGACTACCAACGAGAGCACAATCGCCGTGAGGAAAACAATCCATGCGCGCCGACTACGAAAAGTCGACTGACTACCGCCGAACGCTCCTGCCGATCCGTGAACGCCGGAAGCGACCCCCGCCTTCGTGCTTTCCGATCGACAGCTCATCGGGCATACGTGCGACGCTCGAGTTCTCGCGCTGCGTCGATCGAATACCGCGTCCAAGGAAGCTCTTCCAGGCGATCCACGGGAATCGGCTTCCCTGTAAATTCGCACAGCCCGTAGACGCCCTCTTCAATCCGTTTCAACGCCTCGTCGATTTCACGAATCAGTTTGCGCTCAGCCGCGGCAAGATCAAGCGACAACGCCTGATCCGCCGCTTCAGAACCCTGTTCGGCCATGTGGCTGGGAGTATGACTCAGCGACCCACTCGATCCGCGAAGCGCTTCGTGCTCCAACCCGTGAACTTCCCCGGCAAGCTCTCGGCGCTTTTCCAGCAGAATTTTCCGGAAACGCTCCAACTGACTCTTGTTGAACGGTGACTTTTTCTTTGCCGCCGGGTCAGCCATATCGAGCGATGCCGGCACACTTGCGTTCGGCCCGGATGGAATCAGCGGCTTGCGAGGCAGCACAGCGCCCGACCCCGTCGCGCTCAACATGTACGCCGGCGCGGTCTTGGGTTTGGAAGCCTTGGGACGCTTGGGTGTCACAATCGTGATCCCCTTGCGCCCGCCTGGTTTCTCTTGCGCAGCGCCCGCCGGCTTGCCCGCTTTCGGAGCCTCGGGCGCCGACGCAACCTTGGTCACCGGTGCTGCGGCCTTCTCAACCTTGGCGGGTTTGGCCGCCTTGGCCGGCTTCTCGCGTGCAGGCTTTGCTGCTGCTTTAGAAGCTGGCTTGCTCGCCACCACGGCCTTGCCCGCCTTAGCCTCTGCCTTTGCAGGCTTGGATGCCTTTGCCGCAGGCTTCGCAGGTTTCGCGGCACCCTTCGCCGACGGCTTCGCAACAGACTTCGCCTCGGCCTTGGATTTCTTCACTTTGGGCCTTTGTTCAGAACGAGGCGACTTCGAACCGACCTTCTTGGCCGACTCGGCTCCCTTCGTGCGGCTCGTGGGCGTCTTCTTCTTCACTCCGGCCCCTCGGATGGAACCAGCCGCGCACACCCCGGCTCCGTGCCGCACATGCGCGGTCGGAAGGGTAGTGACACCCCAGACCCCTGTCAATCGACACGCAAAGACGCAACCTCGCCCCGATCAGCGTGCCTCGACACCCGCCTCAAGAACCTGGCCCAGCCGCCGGAAACGCTCATAGCGACGCTGCACTAGAACCTCCGGATCAATCTGACGCAACTCTCCCAGCGCATCGACGATCCACCGCTCAAGATTTCTGGCCGTCAGTGCTGGGTCGCGATGCGCGGCCCCCACCGGCTCAGGAATGATCGAGTCGATGATCCCAAGGCTCAGGTTGTCCCTCGCGGTCAATTTCAATGCTCGTGCGGCAGCCTGATTGGTCTGCTCGTTCGCCTGCTTCCAGAGAATCGCAGCGCACCCTTCAGGGCTGATCACCGAATACCACGCATATTGCAGCATCGCCACGCGGTCCGCCACGGCGATACCCAACGCCCCCCCTGACCCCCCCTCGCCGATCACAATACTCACGATCGGTGTCCGCAGGCGGCTCATCTCGCGCATATTGACCGCGATTGCTTCAGCCTGCCCTCGCTGCTCGGCTCCGAGTCCTGGATACGCCCCGGGCGTATCCACAAAAGTCACAATCGGAAGACCGAACTTCTCCGCAAGCTGCATTTTCAGCAGGGCTTTGCGATACCCCTCAGGATGCGCGCACCCGAAATGACACGCCAGTTTCTCCTGCGTGTCACGGCCCTTCTGGTGGCCCACCACCAGGCACTTGAGCGACCCGATCCGCGCAAAACCCGTCACCATCGCCGGGTCATCACCAAACCGACGGTCTCCGTGCAGCTCACAAAAATCCCGACAGAAAGCGCCGATGAAATCCCTGGTCTGCGGCCGAGCAGGATGCCTCGCCACACGCACCGTCTGCCAAGGATCCAACTCGCGATACACCTCGGCAAGCGCAGCCTCGCGCTTCTGCTCCAACTCGGCCAGCCTGACTTCCAACTGCTCCTGGCTCGGCCCGGGCGTCTCTGGAACCGGGCTGACAACCACCGGCTGCGCCGACCGCAACCCCTGCCGCCCCAACGAACGACGGACCTCGTCGATCTCACGTTCGATCTCAATGACCGGCCGCTCAAACTCAAGCTGGTAGAAAGAGCTCACGAATCCTCCCGGCTGCACACCCGCACCGATGACCACAAGTGTACGCAAACCCGCCCCGCATCCCGCACCGGCCCGAATCGATACCAAGGGTTTTCCCTAGGCGCGCACTCGCTCGCACGCTCTCCACATGCGCACCCTGCCGACCGCACCTCTGGACGACGGAGGCTACAATCTTCACAACTTTCAGAGAGTAGTGAAAATGGCCGCATCTCTCTCGCCACCCTTGCCCCTCAACCCGCACCGAGCAAGGGGTGCTATGCCGAGTGATCCGGCCCTTCAGGCCATCCGAGACAAAGTCCTCGCCGGCGATCGCCTCACCATCGCCGATGGCGACCGGCTCTTCACCACGCCCGACATCTGGACGGTCCTCGAACTTGCCGATCTCGTCCGCAGACGTCTGCATGGCGACAGGGCCTACTACAACATCAACCGCCACATGAACTATTCCAACGTCTGCGCCCTCTCCTGCAAGTTCTGCGAGTTCTATCGCAAAAAAGATGACCACGGCGCCTACACCCGCGACTTGGCCTACGTGCGCGAGCAGGCCCGCTCCGCCGTCAATGCAGGCGCCACCGAAATGCACGTCGTCGGCGGCCTGCACCCCTACCTCCCTTGGGAGTACTACCCACAACTCGTCGCTGCCATTCGCGAGGAGGCTCATGCGGCAGGCTCCGACCTCCACGTCAAAGCCTTCACCGCAGTCGAAATCGTGCACTTGGCCAAAATTGCCAAGGTCTACAAGCATTCCGACCGCGCTTCGGGCATTCGCTGGGTGCTTTCCGAACTCAAGGCCGCGGGGCTGGGGTCGCTTCCCGGCGGCGGCGCTGAAGTCTTCGATGATCGCGTGCATGACGAAGCCTTCAAGGGCAAAATCCGCTCCGATGTATGGCTCGATGTCCACCGTGTCGCGCACGAACTGGGCCTGAACACCAATGCCACGATCCTCTACGGCCACATCGAGCAGCGGCACGACCGCCTCGTGCACATGGAAATGCTGCGGCGTGCCCAAGACCGGGCCTTGGCTCGTTTGGGCTACACCGGGGTTTCGATCCAGGAAAGTGGCAACACGGAAGCAAGGCATCCAGGCATCGAGGCGACGGATTCGGGCCATTTGGGATACGCCGCAGATGAAGGGCACGATGTTCCGGTGATCACCCTCACCCGTCCCGGCATACCTCTGCCGGAGCATGTGGCGTTTGGCGCCGCTGCCCACTCCGTCTCTTCGTCTCTTCCCCACTCCGTCTCTTCGTCTCAGCCCTCCTCAGGCTACTTCCAGACCATCATTCCCTTGCCTTTCATTCCCGATGGCAGCGAACTTGAGCACCTTCCCGGCCCGACCGGCCTCGAAAATCTGCGCACCCTGGCCATCGCCCGGCTGATGCTCGACAACATTCCGCATGTCAAGGCGTTCTGGATCATGCAGACCCTCGGCATGGCCCAACTCATGCTCCAGCACGGCGCGGATGACCTCGATGGCACCGTCGTTTGGTACGACATCACGAAACTTCCGATGAATGCCCAAGGCCCTTCAACCCATCAGGAAGTTACCGTCTGGGATCTGCAGCGCCACATCCGCGAAGCGGGCTTCACCCCCGTCGAACGCGACACCGTCTACCGAAAAGTTGTACGAGACGGCAAGCAATATCGTGCGGCCCCCCCATTTTGAGGGAACACACCCCGCCTACTTTTTCGGTGCCAAGGCAATTTCCTTGAGCACCACGGCATTCTCTGCTTGCAACGCGAGTGAGGGGGGGAGGGTAGACTCCTGTCAGCGATGATGACAAGGAGACTCCTATGAACAATGTGAGAACTCGTTTGACACGCATCGCTGGGCTTCTCTCGGTCGCCGCCTTTACCGTCGGAGTCGCGATGGCTCAGTCCGGCGGAGGCGAAGAAGAGGAAAGTCAACTCTCCTGCAACCACCTCAGCCTGTGCTCCGGCTCGATCGCGTGCGACCACAGGGCAACCGTGTCCTGCTGCCGCACCAAGACCGCAGGCGGCGCGTGGGGCAACTAGACATGCACATGCTGCGTCGAGCCGAGCGATTGCACGACGCAGGGCACCACAATGCAGTGCAACGATCAGCTTGCGGGCAACTGAGCGCCCATACGGTGCTTGATGAAACACAAGAATGCAGTCATCATCGCAGGGGTGGCGATCGCGGCGGCTGGCGTTGCGATCGTCGCCCTTGTGCGAAGCGGCAAACTTTCGGCGGGCAAGAGCATTCCTGTCCAGAAAATGTCTCGTGCGGAACTGGCCTCGCACACCCAAGTTGTGCTCAAGCCGTTCCCGGTCACGCGCTTCGATGCAACGGGCGCCCTTGCCGAGGTGCGTGAAAAAATGCAGCAATACGCCGTGCTTCAGCCCACAAGCCCGGGCATGGCGAGATCAAGCTTTCCCGCGGGCGAGGTCGAGCGGCAACTCCCGATAGTGCTCGAACTCGCGGCGGATCTTGTGTACCACAGGTTCGGGCAAGATGACGTGCATGTCTACAAGGCATTTCGCCGAAGCCAGGGATATGAACTCAAGCCTACGGATTCGCTCGTCAACAAGTGGATGATCGCCTCGGACTATCAAGACATGTTCCACCGCCCATATCCCGGTAACGAGCACTTTGAGCGTGTGTTCGACGAGGTCTGGGACTTTCAGAAATCGTTCGCCGGAAGCAGGCACATGATGGCCGGCCTCTGCCTGACGCCCGACACCGTTGTGGTGTCCTTCTATGACAAGCATTATGAGAATCCGAACACCGATGGCAGGATCGATGGAACGTTGGGGCCGAGGGTCTGGGTTGGGGGGGCTTCGGGGTCACTCCGGCATTGGTGGACCCCCGGAGCCGAAGACCTTCACGCGGCCCTTCGGCGGCGAAAAGTCGTCCGCATGGCCACCGTGGGCGTGGTCGCGGTATTCAATGACGGCAAACGCCTCCCCATCCTCGTCAGGATGTACCTAGCCCCCGAATCCGGGAATTGGCGATACGCCGGTCTTCATTATCAGAACGATTATGACGACCATCGGGCTTCAATCGGCATTGATTGGTGAACGGCCGGAAGGCATTCATGCACACGCACACTTCTCGTAAGAAGCATCGTGGAGGCGTGCCGATCGTTCTGATCGCGATGCTCACCCG
The DNA here is from genome assembly GCA_019636695.1 of Phycisphaeraceae bacterium. Lineage (GTDB taxonomy): Bacteria > Planctomycetota > Phycisphaerae > Phycisphaerales > UBA1924 > JADLCM01. The sequence goes on along the minus strand of JAHBXD010000001.1, from coordinate 441,667 downwards.
ACCCCGCGAGAAGTCACCGCCAGATATCGGCATGGGCATTGCCCAGCGCGCCTTCACGCTGGTCGAACTTCTCGTGGTCATGGTCATCATGGCGATCGTTCTGGCCATCGCCCTTCCTCCCCTGAAGGGAAGCCGCGAGGCTGCGAGGGAATCGCGGCTCCTCTCAACCATGCGCCAACTCGGACAAGCGATCGATCTCTACACCCGAGACAACGCCCAGTTGCTCCCGTGCGTTGTGCAGCGTGGAGATCCTTACGCCGTTCCGGTGGTGCGGGGCCATGCGGTTTCATGGGCTTATTTCACTGCCCAGGCGAGACTCTGGATCAACCTCGTCTTCCCCGATTACCTTGACGGCCCCATTGCTCAGTTTGAACGTCCAGGAATACGCGATCCCGAGAATCTGGGCATCTACTCCACGCTGCCGGAAGAACTGGTCCGGAACGAGTTCCTGATGACATTCACCTCGGCGGCGTCGTATTCCTACTGGCGTGACGATGCCTTCGGCAACCCGATCTCGCTCAGTTTTTCGCACTTGCGGGGCCAGCGGCTCGACGATATCTCGCATCCCTCCCGTAAGGGCCTCATCATCCACGGAAAGGGGCTGTCCCTTGTCGATGCACGCGGCTTGTGCCGTGTTGTTCGAGGAGACGGCTCCGCCGCGACGGAACAGTTCGCGGATTTGACGCCGACATCCATCTCAAGGCCGTTTGGCGCAAATCCGGGACCGGTGTTGACTACGCGCGATGGCCTGAACGGCATCGATTGATCACATGCCTCTCGATGTCCGTATGCCCGAGCGTCAGCGCCGGCGTCGAGCCGCCGCCATCCCACCCGCCGCCAACACCGCCAGCACGCCCGGCCCGGGCACGATCTGGAAGCGCAGACCCCACGAAGCCACCGCGGTCTGCGGAGGATCTTCCGGATACCCCTCGAGATAGGTCTGGCCGAATGCAGAAATGACATACCGGCCCGGCATCAACACCCCGGCAAACGCGGCCTCTTCCGTCAGGCCCCAGCCGACCGAGATCCAGAACGAAAAGTCCGCGCTGTACAGGTCAACCCCGAGCAGATCGTTCAGTGCACTGACCTGGGCATCAAATCGCACCGTCGATGGAGCCAGCAGATCGAAAACAAACTCGAGCGATGATTCAGCCATCGCCTGTGCCGCGGAATCGGGAAGCACATCGCCCAGCGAAACACTTGTCGAGCCGACGGCAGCCACCAGCCACGGCGCGATCAGCGATTGCTGCGAGCTGGAAGCCCCCGAGTACATCGTCCCCACGCTCACATCCACCGTCACCGAGCGGTCAAACAGGCCGAAGTCATACGCCGTCCGCGATTCCTCATCCTGATCAACCCCTGACACGATGGCATTGTGCACATAGCCTTCGACATCGACCCCCCGATACTGCGATACCGGGACGATCGGATCCGCCCCCGAAACCGCGCACAGCAACGCCCCGCCCGCAAGTCCTATCTTCAGACGCATGTTCGGACTCCTGGTCCCCGCTCCGAATCTCCATACCTGACATACCACCGGCCCTGCCCGTTGGCCACCTTTCTTCCAGAGGCGGATACGGAATCAAAGCCGAAAACCGGTCGCGGCCACCCAATCAGGTGGATTTCCGCTCCCGGTCACCATCGGTCGGCGATACACCCGGCTTCAATGCTTACCGTTGACCGCGCTGAAGTTGCGCGTCGATCTGGCGGCGGAGGGACTCCCGAATCCGCTTGGCTTGGCGCACATTCATACCCGCTTTGCCGAGGTCGGCCGTAATCGCCGGCACCCAACGCTGACCCGCTGGGGCATACCCCAGATCTTCAATCAGGGCGCGCTCGATCCCCGGCAGGTGCCCGGCGCCGTAGATGATGCCGATTGAGCGCACGCCTCGCTCATCCTCAAGAACGCGCTTGAGATCCGCCACAACCACGTCATTCCTATGGTCGAGAATGATCTCCATCAGCGGCCCGAGCATCTGCTCCTGCGCGGGGAGCAGTTCGTCCGCCCGCGCCAGGACATCCACCAGCATGGCCTTCGTCGATTCGCGCATGCTCGTGCTGCGGCCGACAATCCCGACCAGCAGCCGCGCGATCCCACCCGTCAGGCCTTGCCCGCCCAGAGCATCGAAAAGCATTTCGCCCTGCCCCTCAGCGCCCATTTCACTCAGGCTGCGCTGAATCTCATCAACCCCTACATCGCTGTTCCGCCAATTCGGGAGCGAGTGATCCATCCGAACCAGTTGAAACTCCAGGTGGAGGGCATCGGCAAGGCGCTGCTGAATACCCTGGGCTCGCTCCCCGGCATCGAACGCGCTCGGAGGAAACGCAGGACTGGCGAAAATGTCCGCCGCAGACCCCTCACCACCCAGCATGCCGTCAGCTCCGAGGCTGACGACATAGGCAATCGGCCGCTCGGCCGATTGCACGTCACGGCCGCCGCGGCGGCGGCGCTCGGCGAGCTGGGGTTCCACAACCGAAACGCTGAAGTTCCGACCCCAGGCGTCGAAGAGCGCGGGTTCGAGGAGCGCTCGCTGTTCCTGGGGAATCCCCTCGTGCAACTCGACGAGTGAGGTCGGATAGCGGCCGTGGTGGTTTCGGAATTCCTCGAGGAAAACCCCGAGGAAGTGCGCCCGCGCCTGCGTCACCTTCGCCCGGAACGCATCATCCTTTTCGATGCCCCAGCGACGGTCGCGTCCCTGCCCCGGCGGCTGCACACCTTCGTAGAGCACAACGTCCAGACCGTTCAGAATCGTCTGGAGATGTGTATAAAACGTTTCGTCCCCGATATGCACCGCGGCGGCAAGGTAAATCGTCGGCCCCGAACCATGTACGGGTTGGTATGCCCGCACGACCATTTCAAGTGTGGTTCGTAAGCCCTCGTCGTGCTCAATGACCCGGGAAAACCCTGGCCCAGGCCCCGCAAGCGCCATGCCGACGCCCAAGCCAGAGACGCCGACCAACCAAGCAGCAGCACGGTTCCAGATCACGCGCATACAACCCTCACTCATGAAATCACCGGAAGGCCCACCCCAATGATTCGCTTTATGGGAAACGGGGTATGACCGTTGCTGTCAAAGTCAGCTGACTTTTTGGGGAAGCCCTTTCCGCCGGGACACCAACCTCTTCGGTGGATCGAGGATTCCCGATTCTTCCCCAGATTGAGGGGGTAACGTGTCGAATGATGCGTCACGACGAAGGCTGCTTGCTGTCGCCCTTCCGATGACTGCCATCCCCGGTCTTTTCCCTAGGCGGACGAGCAACCCCCTTTTTCAGATCAGCCCTGAGAAACTCGCCCATGAGATCTCCCGGCTTCGATCAGACCCGCAACCGCTTCGGCGACCGGTCGTTGTGCTCGCTGGGTGGCGTTCGCCCATGCTCGTATCCCTGGCATTGAGCGAGCGTCTCTCAAGGCTGACCAGTGGCAACCCCAGCGACTTCCTCGCGCTTGCCTACCCGTGGAAGGGTTGCATCGAAGCCGTTGTGCGCCATGTTGCTCTCGAAATCGCCTCGAGGTTTCCCGGATCGTCTACGGATGAGACCTCGGAGATCGACATCGTGGCGCATTCGATGGGCGGCCTGGTCGCCCGCGCGGCATCCGCAGGGATGGTGGCACCCGCACCCCGCGTGCGGATCGCGCGGCTGTTTACTCTGGGCACCCCGCACCGGGGGGCGAAACTCGCAAGGGCGATCGCACCGGATGCCGCCTCGCGCGCGATGAAACCCGGCTCCGCATGGCTTGCCTCGCTCGATGCGCACCATACCGAAGCGACGTATGAACTTGTGTGCTATGCCCACCTGAACGACCGCTGGGTAGGTGCGAGAAATACCGCGCCTCCAGGACGCGACCCAATCTGGACGGCCGGCACCATGGCTTTCAGCCATTTTTCAGTGACCGAGGATCGACAAATCCTTGTTGACATCGCCCGACGACTACGCGGCGAACCTCCATTGGCCGAAGGTCCATCGCCCCCGCCGCGAGATTGATGCATCATGCGGATGCGGGTCGTTCCGCGGAGGGTATTGCCCCCAGTCGTGCGAGCAATGCCCGCAGCTCGGCATCATTCGCCGGATGCGTTTGATCATCCTGATTCATTCTCGATGTGAGCGCATCCGGACAGAGCAGCAGCGCAACCGGGGGTTTCCCCATTTCCGCGGCAATCGACCGGATAGTCTGTATCTGCCCGCGTGTGAGGCCGAGGCCTCGCGCCAGCGACCGGAATGCCCACTCCGCGGGCCGTTCGGCAAGTGCCTGTCTCCAGACGATCCATACTGCCGCGGCGGTCGAAAGCACGGCCACGAGCGCCCACGCTGCAACTGACACCCAGAAGGCTGCATTCGACGGCGCATGAGCAAGTTCGATATCCAAGGCTCCCGCGATCATGGATGTTGCTCCACTTTTGCGGGGGCATGACCCATGACTCGCAGGCACTGCCCGGCCCTGGCCCTGATCGTCGAATCGGTGTCGATCGCGGCGAGATGACTCAACCGTTTGGCGAAGGCTGATCCGAGGCCGCCGTGCCGGATAGGCCCTCCTGCCGATCGCAGAAGCACCCAGAGGGCAGAACGCCGGTGCTCTGACCTGTCGTCATCGAGCATGTTCAGGAGCGCGGCCCGCCCGACCAGCCCGGTGGACTGGCTCCATCCTGAGGCAATGATCGCCCCGCGGATGGCATTGGCTCGCACCCGGGAGACTCCGTCGGACTTGAGTTCCAGGAGCGTCGGTTCGATCTCCGGTGATTTCGTTTTGCGTGCAGCACGTCTCCAGATGGATTCGACCGCATTGGCGCGCAGACGCCCATCGACATGCTCGACTAGTTCCTGAAGCACCGGATCGACCGAAGCATCGTCAATATCCCCCAGCGCCGCGACAGCCGCCGAGGCGAGGGTGCAGTCATCGTCTTGCACCGTCGCCATCAACGCCGCCAGCACTTCGGCTACAACCCCGAGGCATCGAGCGACTGCAACAGCTCGCAACCGCTCTTGAGTCACCTCGGTCCTGATCCGCGATCTGAGTTCTTCGAGCGTTTCTTCTCGGCGAAGGGCCAGTCGCGATCTCGCCAGCACGCGCGACGCCGCGGCCTCGCACCGCCAGGGATCGATTCTCGCGGACTCTTCCTCAGCGACCCTGCGAACGACAGCGTGACGGCTTCTTTCGAGTGATCGCCAGAGACGCCGCCGGTCGTCAGCAATGGGTAACACGGTGTAGGCCCATCGACCCACGCCCGCTGTTGACAGCCGCCAAGCGGCCGCGCGGGCAACTCTCGCATCATCATCGAGGACAAACTCGGCCGTCAGGCTTTCGCCCGCCACGCCTAAGGCGGCGAGTCGGGCGGCAGGCGAAGGATCGACCATCGCAGGCTCGAGGGCGAGGTCGCGATCGCGGGCATCAAGCTCGATTGCGTGAACGAACCTGGGCAGCATGCACCTCGCGGCGAAGGGCAACATTGAATATGTCTCGGCGTCAGGAAAAGGCCCCTCGGGCGGAAAGGCGCGTCGAGCCACACCCTCGGCATCCTTTTCCGGGCGCGCCCGAACAGAGATGATCGCCAGCCGCCGGATCCGGCACGGATGCTCGAGCAGATGCCCGCTGCTCAGCATGCAGGCATGATCCTCCGGCGAATACCCCCGGGCAATGCGGTCGATTGCCGCGGCGGCCAGGTCATCTCTTGCGAGCAACCGCAACGCAGCCTCGCGTACCGCGGGTGCTCGATGCCAGCGGAGAAGTGTTCGCAGTGCTCCGCCCGCGGGGTGTGCATGATCGGCACAGAGGGAATCCAGATCGTCGATACCCAATCGAGATCGGCGATCACCCGGCTCGGCCAGAAGCAGGATCGCGGCGAAAAGCGCCGACTTGCGTCGGTGCTCGGCATAACGGCGACACGCTTCGGCCACGGCATTTCGAATCTGCTCGGCGTGGCGCAGCGCGGTGGCACTCTCTGGGCCAGGTTGAAAATCGGGCAGTGTGTCGTCGCCTTGCAGCCATTGAGGTTCGAGATCGCGGCGGAGTCGCACGGCAAGTTGAAAGATCGCCTTTTCGGCTGCATTGGCCACTTCAGGAACCTGATCAGCCAGAAGTGAAGGAAGGCCGGTTGCCCGCAGGCAAGCCGCCGCACTGGAACTGATCAGGCCGATTCCTGCCAGACGCCCATCCACCGAAGCATCGCTGAGCAAGGCCGCCGCAACCTCGGCCCAACGTTCCTCCCCGACCGACTCGCAGGCAGTGCGGAGCATCCTTGGAAGGCGGGGCCAATGCTGGGCAAGCACGCGCAACGCCAAGTCGGCTTCAGGAACCGGCCCCCTGCTTCGCCCAAAGAGCGTGCCCGCTGCGGCTGGGACGCATAGAGCCAACTCGAGCACCTCGGCCGCGAGTCGTTCGATATCGTCGGACGTCGCCATAGGCAAGGCGGCTTCAAGTGCGGCTAGGCGAACCGACGGGGGCAATCGACGGAGCATCCGGAGGCGATCGGCCAGGTTGAAGGGTTGAGGAGCCATTGGGACCGAACCGCAGGGCGCAACCGACAGGTTCCCAAGAAAACCACGGGGTCAAGATATTGTAGTTGAAATGGGGAGATGCATATATATTGTGGACATTCTCCTTGTCTGAAGGAATGATGGTCACTTCTGAAGTTCTTGGTGTCAACTTTTCAGGTCTTCTGCGTATAGTGACCCATAACTTCTACACGGAGGGAACAGCCGCCATCGCTGGCGGTATGGCATGGGATGCATGAGGGCTGCTAATCCATGAACCTTCCGGCCAAACCCGTAACGAGCCTGCAGAACTACCAGGTGGTTTTATACAGCCGGGCGCTGCATCCGGAACTTTTCCTGATGCGCGGCCGACGCGTATTCCGGCACGGCCAATATGAAGCCGAAGCCTGGGTGATGCGCGGCGCGCACGCTTTCCGCTTCGAGTTCGGCACGATGTGCGCATGCGAACTGGTGGTCGATCAGGAAGGCGGACTGCCGAGCGCGGGCGTGATCGCGGCGTTCCCGTGTGCGGGCGAGCGTGATTTTGACCACTCGTTCAAGCGTGCAGGCGTGCACTACATGACCACGGTGCAGACCGAATCGCTCTCGGACAACCTCTACATGTCTACGCATGACGAAATGCTGAACCACGCGCGGGCAACCGAGTGCCTTTCGTTTTCCTGGAACGAAGGCGGCCCGTGCCTGAGCGTGGTGGATGTGCAGAAGTACAACCGCGAGGTGCACTGCCAGGCCTATCACCTGCAGGCCGTCGGGGGCGTGGTGGTGCGAACGCAGACGATCTTTGAGCACGTCTGAGCGGGACTTTGCACCGCCGCGACACGTTGCCCATTCAACCGATCGCCGGCGACATGCCTTGCGCGCGTCGGGCGCTTGAGATCTGCCCGGCGTGAAGCCCCTCGTGCCAGGCGAGCACAGGCATGAAAAGCCCTTTGTTCGGCGCAAAGAACTCAAGACCCTCGGGCATGGGTTCGGCGAGCTGGGCCGGCGTGCGTGCGGCGTACCACTCGATGACGGCCTTGCGCTGATCGCGAAACTCTTTGAGCACTCGATCGATCGGGGGATAGTCTGCAAGGCGATCGGAGCAGGTTGACCCGGGGCCGAAGTGCCCCTTCCAGTCCTCGATGATTGCGCTGTCAGGCCCGCCGATTCGCATGAGGAAGTAGGCATCGGAAATAGCAATGTGGCCGACGTTCCACAGCGCGTTGTTGGCCTGCCCGTGCGGCTTGAAGAGCCATTGGGCCTCGGAAAGCCCCTCGATCAGTTTTTCGGTGAGTCCGCGGGCGAACGTCAGCGCGTGAGTGCCGTTGTCAAGGATCGGATCGGCCATGGCATCTGCTCCTTCGAGACCGCCTTCCCCCTGGCGGGCCAGGGCAGAGGATAGCCCGGCGGCTCCCCCACTACGCTTGGGGGATGCCCGCCGGCCCCGGGAAGTTTGAACTTGTTTCTCGATTTGCACCCACGGGCGACCAGCCCGAAGCGATCGAATCGCTGACTTCGCGCCTGAGGTCAGACGAGCGGTTTGCCTGCCTGCTCGGCGCGACGGGCACGGGCAAGACGTTCACGATGGCCAACGTGATCGAACGTCTGCAGAAGCCGACACTGATCATCAGCCACAACAAGACGCTGGCAGCGCAACTGTATGAAGAACTGCGCGAGTTTTTTCCGCGCAACAGTGTCAACTATTTTGTGAGTTATTACGACTATTACCAGCCCGAGGCCTATATCCCGCAACGAGACATCTATATCGAGAAAGACGCCAGCCGCAACGACGACCTTGACCAGTTGCGCCTGGCGGCTACAAGCAATATCCTCAGCCGTCGCGACACGATCGTGGTCGCGAGCGTGTCGTGCATTTTCGGCCTCGGCTCGCCGCAGGCCTACGGCGAGAAGGTGCTGACCATCACACGCGGAGCCGGGCTGAGTCGACGCGATTTTTTCCTGGCGCTCAGCGGGATGCAGTATCAGCGCGGTGACTTTGAGTTCAAACGCGGCACGTATCGGGCACGCGGTGATGCGATCGAAATCTGGCCTGCGTATGAGCGATTTGCAATTCGCATCGAACTGTTCGGCGACGAAATCGACCGGATTGAACTGATCAACCCTACGAGCGGAGAGCTTCTGGCGGAGGAGCGGCAGGTCTTTCTGTTTCCCGCGGTGCACTATGTCATGCCGGAGGACCAGCTCGCAAGCGCCGTGGCGGCGATCAAGGCCGACCTGGATGCCCGGGTCGAGGAACTGCGCAGCCATGGTCGCCTGCTTGAAGCGCAGCGCCTTCTTGCGCGCACGAAGTACGACCTGGAGATGATCCAGGAAGTCGGGTATTGCAACGGGGTAGAGAACTATTCCCGCTATTTCGACGGGCGCATGCCCGGTGAACGGCCATATACGCTGCTGGATTATTTTGATTTTGCCCCCGCCCGAAACGCAGACAACGGAAGGAACGGTTCCGGCGATCGACCCGCCCCCGAGGCCCCGAACGCGGCGTCGGGACGGCCGAATTTTCGCGACTGGCTGCTCATCATCGACGAGAGCCACGTGACCGTTCCGCAGATCAGGGCGATGTTCAACGGCGATCGCGCCCGCAAGACCGTGCTGGTCGAGCACGGCTTTCGCCTGCCCGCGGCGCTCGACAATCGACCGCTTCGATTTGAGGAGTTTGAAGCGATCGTGCCGCAGGTGCTCTTTGTCAGTGCAACCCCAGGGCCGTATGAACTCGAGCGCGTGCATGGCGTGGTCGCCGAACAGGTCATTCGCCCGACGGGGCTGCTCGATCCCGCGATAGAGGTCCACCCCGCCGATGGACAGGTGGCCGACCTTCTGGAGCGCTGCCGGACCGTCGCCGCACGCGGCGAGCGGGCGTTGGTGACGGCGCTCACAAAGCGTCTGTGTGAAGATCTGACGACGTATCTCGATGAGCACGGGCTGCGTGTGCGCTATCTGCATAGCGACATCGAGACGATCGACCGAGTGGTGATTCTGACTGAGCTGCGCCAAGGCGCCTTCGACGTGCTTGTGGGCGTCAACCTGTTGCGAGAAGGCCTTGACCTTCCCGAGGTGTCGCTGGTCTGCATTCTCGATGCCGACAAAGAAGGCTTTCTGCGATCGCCGACGAGCCTGATTCAGACCATGGGCCGCGCTGCACGCAACGCCAACTCGACCGTGGTGATGTATGCCGATGTCATGACCCCGGCCATGCGGGTGGCCATCGAAGAAACCGAGCGGCGCCGAGCCAAGCAGGAGGCGTACAACAAAGCACACGGCATTGTGCCGAAGACGATCGTCAAGCCGATTCGCCGCGGCATCGAGACCGAGATCCGTGCACGCAAGGTCGCTCGCCAGGCGCTCGAGAGCGCCGAAGACGCTTTCGAGGCCGGCGTGCTGGTTCAGACGCTTGAAGATGAGATGCTCAAAGCTGCCGACGCCCTTGAGTTTGAAAAGGCCGCGGCGCTGCGCGATCAAGCGGAGGCGCTCCGCGGTTTGATCGCGGAGGCTGGGGACTCGGCGAAGATCACGCGATCGGAATTGGAAGCCGCACTCTCAGGGAAAACCCGGAGCGCATCGAAGCCGGGAACACCCGGGGCACGACCTGCACGGGCCACCCGCAAGAAAACAAAGAAACCACCCAGAAGCCGATAACCGATGCACACACCCTGAAACAAGAGCGGTGATGACGGTCCGCTCCAGGGTTTTCTTGGGATTATGCGGGTGCCCCCTGCTGCGGGGCCGAAGGGCCTCAGATCGGTGCGCTGGGCTGCACGGTTTGCGGTAGGCTGGAAACGATTCGGCACTTCGGCGTGCGTTTCGGGCGAACAGGTCGCCCTCGCCCTGAAGGCACGGAGGGGTATGCATGCAACGTCTGCGATTCATGGTTCTGGGGCTGACTGCGGCAGCGGGCACGACAATGGGGCTTGCACAAGCGGTCACGGAAGAGCGTCCACAAGAACCCATGTTTGTTGAGCGTCCCGGGGCGATGGAATTTTCCGGCACGATGATCGCCCGGCCTCGCCAGAATCTCTCGGCGGCGGAAAGGAACGCCGCGCTCGACCTTCTGGCACCCCGGCTGATGCGTCAATACATCGAAGTCGATGAGTACATCATCGAAGTACCGGTGCAGCCTGAAGGCACGCTGGCCGGTGCCGGAGAGAACGCGCTTGCCGCGGAGCTTCTGGCCACCGGGCTGTTTCAGTATGTCGAACCGAACTGGATCGTGTATCCCACGACCACGCCCGACGACCCGCGCTACGGCGAACAGTGGCACCATGCCGTCGTGCGGTCGCCGCAGGCGTGGACCGTCACCACCGGCGCGGCCAACATCGTGACGGCGTTCACCGATACGGGGATCGACCTGAATCATCCTGACCTCGCGCCGAATCGCATCCCCGGCTACAACGCCGTGGTGGAGCGGACCGAGGCCGCGGGCGGGCAAGTCAACGACCTGAACGGCCACGGAACGCACGTCGCGGGCATCGGCGCGGCAATCGGCAACAACGGCATCGGCGTGGCGGGCATCGCCTGGAACACGCGGATCATGATGATCCGTGTCTCTGACAGCTCCGGGGGTGGTTCGAGCATTGAAATCCTCACGCGCGGCGCACGTTGGGCGGCCGAAAACGGGGCGCACGTCGTCAGCACGAGTTACACGGGCGTGCAGAACAACGCCATCAGCACCACCGGCGACTACATTCGCGGCCTCGGCGTGCTCTACCTCTATGCCGCCGACAACTCGAACACCAACCACTCGGGCTTTGACTGGCCGAACGTCATCATCGTGGGCGCCACCGACCGCTTCGACAACAAGGCAAGTTTCTCGAGTTTCGGCCGCGCGGTTGATCTCTTCGCCCCCGGGGTTGACATTCTGAGCACCTGCAACGGTCAGTCGTATTGCCAGATGAGCGGCACGAGCATGGCTACCCCCCTGGTCAACGGCGTCATCGGCATGATGCTGTCGGCCAATCCCGCGCTCTCGGCCGACCTTGTCGAGCAGCTTCTCTTCGAATCGTGCGTCGATCTCGGCGTTCCCGGAAATGACGATTACTGGGGGTGGGGCCGGGTGGACCTCTTCGAAGCCGTGCAGCGTGCGGCGGCCCTCTCCGGGCCGATGCCCCCCTACGCCATTGATGACAACGCGGGCATCCGCATCGCCGGGCAGACGATCACGCTCGATGTGCTTGCCAACGACTACGACCTGAACCCGGGTGACAGCATTTTCCTGGATACCTTTGATGCCGTTTCCGCCAATGGCGGCGTGATCTCCCGCTCGGTGGGCACAGGGCCGGGCGGTCGAGACCAACTTCTCTACACCGCGCCGGCGACCACCGGCCCGGACACCTTCTCCTATTCCATCCGCGACACGACCGACCTTACCGATTCGGCCCAGGTCACCATCCAAGTGGTGGATGACACCTTCTTCCGCAATCCCGACGCCGGTCCCGGCGGTGAGCCTGGCCTGCTCACGGCCTACTACGAAGTGGTCGCGACGCAACTTCCCGATTTCACCACCCTCACACCCTATCTCGAAGAAGTGCAACCCGCTCTGCACTTCCCGCAGACCGCCGGCGTTTTCGCCGGTTCGGGAAGGACCGATTTCGTCGGCGCGGTCTTCAACGGCTACATCGACATCCCTGAACACAACATGTACACGATCTATCTCAACTCCGACGATGGATCGCGCCTCTTCCTCGGCGACGACATGCTGATCAATAACGACTTTACCCACAGCATGCTTGAACGCTCGGCCCAGGTGCCGCTCAAGGCGGGTCGCCATCGCATCCGCGTAGAATATTTTGAACGCACGTTGTTCTGCGGTTTGATCGTTAGCCTCTCAAGTCCCTCGATGCCCAAGGCCCCGGTGCCCGCCTCGATGTGGAGCCATGGGGGCGACGATGCCTGCCCTGCCGATTTCTCGGGTTCGAGCGATCCCAACCATCCGGCCTACGGCGTGCCTGACGGCGTGATCGACGGTGCAGACTTCTTCTTCTATCTCGATCAGTTCGTCTCCGGCAACCTTGCCATCGCCGACCTGACCGGTTCTTCCGACCCGAACGACCCTGCCTACGGCGTACCCGACGGCATGATCGACGCGGCCGACTTCTTCTACTTCCTCGATCTCTTCATCCTCGGCTGTCCGTAATACGCCCTCTGGCTTCCAACCCAATTCACACGACCGGGGCAGGCAGCTCGCCTGCCCCGGCGCTTTGGTTGCGACGTCGACTACCACCCGCCGGCATCAGCGTCCATACGAACTGATCGCGTTGAACTGGCGCCAGAGATCATCAATCTCGCTGTTCAGCGAAGTCATCAGCCGCCGAATGCGCCGAATCTCCCGCATCAGATCTGCCGAGGGTTCAGAGCCGCCCGGAAGAGCCTCGATCTCCATCAACAACAGCCGCTCATATGTCCGCAGACGATCCTGTTCGACTCGAAGCTCTTCCAGAAGCCGATCCAGCCGAAAACCGCTCTCTCCCGGCCTGCCCGATCCTGCCCCCAGCGCGAGGCTCGGCACCGCAAGATCATGCCCATTCACCTGCACGCGCACCCGGCCCCACGCATCGAGGCCGCCGCGCCCCATCCCGCCCCCGACAACCCCTCTCGATACCGGAACGCGCCAGCGAATAATTGGGGCGCCCTCTCGTCTGCCCGCCGGGGCTTCGAGCAAGGCATCGATCACGACTTCATCGCCCGGATCGCCTGAAAAAATCGCCTGGCGCTCGCGCCATGCCTCAGCCAGAATCTCTCCCGTCAACCTCGCGCCGCCACGAAGATCGTCATACGACCCCAGCGGCAGATCAATAAAAATCTCCTCCCCCGCGCGTCGCAGTCGAAGCGGGATCCGCTCGCCAGGCTCTCTCGCGAGAATGGCGATCCGCAGATCCTCCTGCACACGCATGACGCGTCCGCCGGCGCTCAGCACCACGTCGCCCTCGACCAGCAGTTCGCGAGAGGCAAACCCCTCCGACGTGCTCGCGATCATCACGCCGTCAACCGCCGGACCAAACGACACACCCATCGCCGCACGAGGCCCCATCGCAAACCGCCGCCACGCGAGCGCCTCCAGCCGCACACGCTGCTCAGCGGCCAGTCCGTCTCGCGCCAGAATCGCCTCGATTGCCGATAGCGACAACCCCGGTGTTTGTTCAAGGCGAGCCTGCGCAAGTTCACGCTCAAAGAGCGCCGGCGCATCGAGTGCCGCGATGGACTCTTCAACCACCTGATCAGACCGCGTCGCAGGCTGGCCCGATGCCGCCGCTCCCGCCGCCATCAGCACGAATACACCGATGTGCCGTGTCATACGCTCAGTTTCACCTCTTCCGAACCGCGCGTCAACGCCAAACCGCCTGCACGCCCGCGGCCTCAAGCATCACCCGATGCACCTCCGGAATCACCGTGAGCACATGCTCCAGAAACGCTCGGCCTTCCCACGGGCCGAATCGCCCCGTCGCCTCAATCGGCAGCACCGCTTCGCCGATCAGCGCCTCAACCGTCAACGGCCCGAGCATTCTGCCTTCCATCGGCAGAATGCCCCCGCGCGGGTCTGATCGATAACCCTCCAAAAACACCTCCGCATGCCTGGCATCAACCGTGGGCATCCCTCCCGCGACGATCACCAGCGCAAACTGCAACGCCCCTGAAGCCGCATCCACAATGCGCGGTGCGATCCGCGGCGATTCAAAATCCACCACCGCGACCAGTTTCCCGTCACGAAAGAGCAGGTTCCCCGGATGCCAGTCTGCGTGCGTCAACTGGCGCGACAATCCTGCAAACCCGTGGTGCTCGGCTTCGTCCGCGGCACGCCGATATTGTTCCAGCAACGCTTCGCCCAACCGCGCCCACGCCCGACCTTCTCGTCGGCACAGCCGTTCGAGCCTCGCTTCTATCGCCGGAGAAGCATGATAACTGCCGACCGGCGCTTCAAATCGCGGATGGCACGTCGCCAGCATCCCGTGCAATGCCGCCAGCGCTTCGCCCGCCTGACGGCACTGCTCGACCGAACCGTCCGAGGGCGCTCCTTCGATAAACTCAAACAACTCATAGACCTGCCGGCCGATCTGAAGCATCGAGTTGTTGTCCTCGCGCGTGCCGATCAACCCCGGCGCCGGGAAACCCCGCTCGATGACATGCAGCAGCGCGGTGTGCCCCGCCGCAACCGCCAGCGGGTCGTCGTGCCCCGGCGCTCGGCGCTTGAGCAGAAATTTCCCGCGATCACTCTCGATCACGGCCTTCGGCGCATCCGGCGTGCCTCGAAGCAACTGCCTCGCCGAACGCACCTGCCCGAGGTCATAAAACCCGAGCACTCGCGCGATCTCCTGCGGCGTAAATCGCTGGGCTTCGACCGCCTGCCCGTGCGCCGATACCAGCCCAACCCCGAAAGGCTCACGCAGCCCCGTCAGCGTGACCGACTGCCACTGCGGAATGCCTCCGGGCGACGTCATCAGTTATCCCTACGCCGCCTTCCCGATCGCTGTTGCCCGCCTTGCCGCCCCGAGGCCGATTTCTTCCCGCCGCCGGCATGTTCTCGGCCGTGCGGCCGAGCAGGTCATTCGACGTTCTGGGCCTGTTCCTTGATGCGGTCAATCGCGCCCTTGACTTCGATGATCGCCCGGCTGATTTCGCTGTCGGTGCTCTTACTGGCGATGGTGTTCGCCTCGCGCAGCATCTCCTGCGCGAGAAAATCAAGCGTCCGCCCGACGGGCCGACCATCTCCCGCGCCGACAAGATCGTTGAACTGCTCGATGTGTCCGCGAAGGCGGCTGAGTTCTTCGGCGATGTCGGTCCGCTCGGCGAACACGGCAACCTCGCGCACAAACTCCGCCGGCTCAACTTTCAGGCCCGCATCGCGCACCAGGGCATCGAGCCGTGTGCGCAGGCGCTGCTCATACTCACGCACCACATCGGGCGCTCTCGCCTGCATGTCTTCAAGCCGCTTGGCGATAACCTGCTGATGGGCGAGCAGATCTTCTCGAAGCAGCGCCCCCTCGCGCGTTCGCATCGAGATCAGGTGGTCGCATGCCAGGTGCAGCACCTTCTTAAACGCCGCTCTCGCCCGATCCAGCCGCGCTTCTTCGTTCGTCGGCGGCTGAAGCACCCCGGGAAGTGCCAGGAGGGTCCCGATGTCTACTGAAAATGCGCCCGTACGTACCTGTTCAACGCCCATAATCTGCGCAAGATACCGCTCCAGCGCCGAACAGTTGATTTCGTATGCCGCGCTCGCCGATGCATCGGTGCAAGTCGCCCGAACCGTGATGCTGCCACGATTCAATCGCTGCCGAAGTTCACTCTCGATCTCGGCCTCAAGCCCCTGATACTCCTCCGGAAGGCGGATCGTCGCCTTGAAGTATTTGTTGTTCAGCGATCGGACTTCGATGAAGAAATGCACTCCATCGACTTCGGTCGACGCGTCGCCGAATCCCGTCATGCTTCGGAGCACGCAAGACCTCCAGCCTGATGGCAGATTTCACCCGCACGGGCCGTGCCCGCGAAACTCACGAACCGCCGTTGTCCATATCAGCGCCGTTTCCGTCTTCGTCCGAAGTCGGCGTAGCCCCACCTGAAGCACCCTCACCCGATGGCGGCGTCTGCGGCTGGGTGCCACCGTCCGCCGGTGCCCCCCCGCCGCCGACATCTTCCGTCTCATCGGTCGGCACGCCCTGCGGCGCCCCCGTGGCTGCGGGCTGCTCGCGAAAGCCGGTATCCGGCCGCGAGGCGAAGTTCAAACCCACGGCCATCAGCAGCCACACCGCGAAGATGCCGATCGTGATAATCGTGAGCACATCGCCGGTCTTGGTGCCGAAGGCTGTCTGCCCCGAACCCGCCCCCGCACCGCCGAAGGCCGCCGTGAGGCCGCCTCCCTGCGATCGCTGGATCAACACCACCAACACCATCAGCACCGACAACCCGACAAAGAAAACCATCATCAGGTTTAGGAGCCACGGCGCCATTGCGAGCGTCAGCATCAACACGTCCTCTTCAAGACTCTCAACACCCCGGCCAGCGGGGCAAGCAGGACTTTAGGCGCGAACCCCCGCCGCCCACCGCCCCGGACAGACCCTAGGTGGCCGACTGGGCTGCGACACACCCCAAACGCTATCCCCCTCTGCGTAGGGGTGGAATCCAGCCCGCCGTCGTCCGCCCACATGACACCGCCATTTGAAGAAGGCCTATTCCCCCTGGGTCGCCGCATCCGCAGCGGACCGGACAATCGAGACAAACTCAGCGATCTTGAGCGAAGCCCCGCCGATCAGCCCCCCGTCGATATCGGGCTGGTCGAACAGCGACCTGGCATTGGCGGCCTTGACGCTCCCGCCATAGATAATCCGCAACGGTTGGGCCGACCGCGGGCCGTAGAGATCCTCGATCACCCCCCTGATCTTGGCATGGGCGTCCTGGGCATCCTCAGGCGTGGCCGTATGCCCCGTTCCGATCGCCCAAACCGGCTCGTAGGCGATGGTCAGACGTGGAACGTGGTCCTCAGGCACCTGCGAGAGTGCTGCCCGCACCTGCCGCTCGTTGACCTGGTTGGCATGGCCCGCCTCGCGCTGCTCCAGCGTCTCACCCACGCACAACACGCATTCCATTCCGCTTGCCAATACCGCCTTGACTTTCTGGTTGATCAGTTTGTCCGTCTCACCCATCACATGACGCCGCTCAGAATGCCCCACGAGCACCATTTGCACGCCGCAATCCTGCAGCATGTGCATCGAAACTTCGCCCGTAAACGCCCCCTCCGGCTCGTGATAGACATTTTGCGCCCCCAACCGCACCCGGCCATGCCGATCGCGCAGGATCCCGCCGATCGCGACCAGGTAAGGGAAAGGCGGAAAAACCGCGATATCTACCGCCCCCACCCTGCTCAACGCATCCGAGATGCCCCGCACCAGCTCAGCCGCGCTGGCGAGCGTGGTGTTCATCTTCCAATTGCCGCCGACAAACGGCTTACGTGCCTTCATGCTGTCCTCCATGACGCCGTCAGAATCACCATGAAGATAGCACACTTGCCTACGACCACCCGCCGCAGGACTATTCCCCATCCTTGCTGGCCCTGACGAATACACTCCCCAACCGTGTCAAGCCCGAACACGCCGCACACTGATTGCGATTTGCTTGCCCTTCTGCTCACCCCGGGAGTTGGGCCGGTGCGTGCGGCACGCCTCGTCGAAACCTTCGGCTCCGCCGCCGAGGTCCGCAATGCCTCCCCGGCCCAGTTGCGCCGGGTCAAGGGCATCGGCGAACACCTTTCCGCCTCGATCGCCTCAGAACTCAGACAGGCCGATCCCCTCGCCCGGGCTGAGCTTGAGCTGGCCCAGAGCCTGGGAGTTCATCTGATCCAGCAAGACCACAACGACTACCCGCCGCTGCTCAGGCAGATGCACACCGCGCCACTCCTGCTCTACGCCAAAGGAACGCGCGCCGAATCTCCTCTCGACGCCTATCCCCTGGCTGTCATCGGTTCACGCGAGTGCACCCACTACGGCATCGAGCAGGCCGAACGCTTCGCCGGTGTGCTCGCTTCCTCGGGTATCACCGTCGTCTCAGGCGGTGCCCGCGGCATCGATTCCGCGGCCCACCGCGGAGCGCTTCGGTCGCTCGGTCGTACTGTCGCCATCCTCGGCTGCGGGCTTGCCCACACCTATCCACCCGAGAATAAAGAACTATTCGATGCCATCTGTTCGCTTGATGACCACGGCCGACCTCGAGGCATGCTGCTCTCCGAATTACCCCTGAATACCCCGCCTTCTGCAGAGAACTTTCCCGCGCGCAATCGCCTGATCTCCGGCATGAGCCTGGGTGTGCTCGTTATCGAAGCCGGGATGCGTTCCGGAGCGCTGATCACCGCCCGAATCGCCGCGGAAGATCACGGACGCGAAGTCATGGCCCTCCCCGGTAGGGTCGATTCCCGCGCAAGCGCAGGGTCACACGATCTTCTCAAATCCGGAGGCGCAACGCTCGTCACCGACCCCGGCGATGTGCTTCAACTCCTCGAAACGCCCGCCCGCCACCTCTACCACGGCACCCACCAGGCTCGATATGAACCGATCGAAGCCAACCGTGCGGCAGACTTGTTCCAAGCCCCACCCGATCACCCCCCGGCGGATCTTCTCCCCAATCCCGTCGCCGTTCGTGTCTACGCAGCCTTGGCCGAACCACGCACCCTTGATGAACTCGTGGTGTTGACGGCCCTTGCGCCCGGAGATCTGTTGCCGGTGCTGACCATGCTCGAGATCCAGAAACGCATCATTCGGGCTGGACCGCACTTCCGAAGACGCGCCTGATCTCAAAAATCGACTGCGGGTTTTCACTTATTTTATTTCCTCACAGATGCCGCAAACCCGCCTGGCAGGCAGGGAAGGCCGATTTTTGGTCTCACCTGAAGCCAACCAAACATTTCTCTTTGAAAGGTGTGGACTTTTCTCTTTTCAGGTCGAAGAATGTTTGGTGAGTAGGCAGTCCGTATGGAGTCTGCTCGATTCGAGTAGCGAGATGCATGGGGAGGATTCCCCTGCCGCACACATGGCAAGGGCGAACGTCACGGAGTGGTCGTTCGCACCACGACACGGATGTGAGACGCGTATGAGCACATGCCATGGACCAGTGCTTCGCCTAGGGCCCGGGGGCGACTTTGCCACCGAGTACCACCCTGCTCCTTCGGCCCGCCTCGTCGCTGTTCCGGCATCGACGGCTGTTGTCGAGCCGGATGGAGCACCCGGTCGGCATCAATGCCGGCTGGGCATGCTGGCGGCCCTTGAAGACTCGCTGAAGAGACAGTTGTTGTCGCTGCGCACGGTGCGCCGGCGGCTGGAATGGATCCTGGGTGCTTCGACCGGACCGCGCGTCCGTCCTTCGGATTTGGACGGAGAGTTTGCACGCCCGACCGAACACCCATCCCCTTGGACATGGGAGAGCAATCGCCATGAACCTTACCCCCAAGCAGTTGCGCATCCTGAAACTGATCCGGGACTGGCGCGTCCGGCATGGCTATTCCCCGACCATGCAGGAGCTCGCCGACGAGATCGGCGTCAGCAAAGTCACGGTGTTCGAGCATGTGGAAGCCCTCATCAAGAAGGGGGCGCTCGTGCGCGAGGCCAACAAGGCACGCTCTTTGTCGATCGCTGAGGGCATCAGCGTTCCCGACGAAGCTCGCCCCCTGCGCTTCCCCCTTGTCGGGCGCATCGCCGCAGGCCACCCGATCGAAAAAGTGCCCGACACGGACGAGATCGACCTCGCCCATGTCCTCGGCGCAACCCACGATCGCGCAAACTCCACCTTTGCGCTCAAAGTCGAAGGCGACAGCATGCGTGACGAGGGCATTCTCGACGGAGACTATGTGCTGATCGAGCGCACCCAGGTGGCCAACAACGGCGATCGGGTTGTCGCCCTGCTCCCCGACGGGTCAACCACCCTCAAGAGCTTCTTCAAAGAGCCTGACCATATTCGACTTCAGCCGGCCAATCCCGAGTTCGAGCCGCTCCGGGTCAAGTTCTGCCAGATCCAAGGCGTCGTCAAAGGCGTAGTACGTCGGTATTGATCCACAGCCCGCGCCCCCACCGGCCCCGGTGTCATGCGACCCTATGGGATGACGGGCCGAACCCGTCTGCCTACGGGGTCGTATGCGTTCGACCTTGCCGTTGATGGCATGCCGTCGAAAGGTCTGATATGTCTTCACCGATCACGGCGCCTTGGCGCCGCCGGGCTGTTCTTGCGCTCGGAGGTGTATGTATCGCCGCTGCCGTTGCGTGGGGGGTCACCTGGTTCTGGCCACACTCGTTCATTGAATCGCGACCAATGGCCATCGTCTGGGTGTGGGGCATATCCCTTGCTCGCACGTTTTGCCTGGAGATCGCGCTGATCTGCCTGTTGATTCCGGCCGCTGCGCTGGCCTTGCGGCGACGAATGCTGGCCGCGGTCGGAGTGGGCATCGCGGCGATGTGGGCCTGGCCCGGCTGGGAACTCCTGCGGACGCCGATGCCTGAAGAATTGGCAGGCTCGCCAATCGTCTGCATGTCATTCAATGTGCTCGGCTTGAATCGCAACCACGCAGGAATCCTTGAAGAGATTGTACAGGCAGATCCGGACGTGCTTGCGATCCAGGAATACACGCTGGCCCTGCATGAGGCGATAGGCCCTGATCTCTTGCAACGGTGGCCTCACGTGCAACTGACATGGTGGAACGAGCGATTCGGGATGGCGCTGTATTCACGGATTCCCTTCGATGACGCCCGAACGCTTCGCTCGGGCGATCGCGGCAGAACGATGCTCCGCGTGACGCTTGCCCATTCGGAGGGGCCGCTGGTGTGTTATGCCATACACCCCGCGCACCCCGCCGGAGTGCAACTGGTGGCCGACGGCCGAATGGCCTTTCGTCACCTGCTCGATGCGATTGACCAGGAGACCCACCCCGTCGTGATCCTGGGAGATTTCAATGCGAGCCTGTGGAGCCCGCAGGATGAATCGCTCCGTCGCCGGGGATACCGCAACACCCTTTCGCTTGCCGCACGCGGATATCAAGCGACATGGCCCGCAGCCGGACCGATGACGCACGTTCCCTCGGTGCGCATCGATCACATCTACGTAAGCCCGGGACTGCTCTGCGATCGCGCGACCACCGGCAGCAACAGAGGATCGGACCATCGCCCGGTGATTGCGCGAATCGGTCGCGGGCGATCAGGGTGATCGTGCCGGAGGATCGATCAGATCAGTGGGAGAATCATGGGTGACCGGCGGGGCTGCATGATCCGGCTCGGCCACCCGCGCGGCATCGGCGCTCAGGGGTTGTTCGATATGCAACACTGTCCGCCAGATGTGATAAGCGACGCGGTCGAGCCAGAGCATAGTTTCGATGATTCGCTGGCCGTGCTCGGCGTCGATGCGCCCCTTGGCGATGCTTGCGAGCGTGTGCATGCGCGTGTCTTTTCGCATCAGGGCGACGCTGAGCGAGAGTTCCTGGAGCCGAGGCGCGGCATCGCCGTCGGCCGATCCGAGACGATCAACCGCAAGATCAATCGCCTCGGCAACCTGCCCGTGAGCCGGCTGAAGCACGGGATCGGCAAGCGCGGCCCTGGAAGGCGCGTTGCCCGCCGCCTCGACAAGACGTTCGATGTGATCGAGTGCATGCACGACCGAGAGCAAACGGTTGACATCGGGTGTTGCACCGGCCTCAGCCCCCACTCGAGCGATAAACGCCCGGGTCTGGTCAACCGCCGCGATGATCGCAGGGTCGGCCTTTCGCGAAGACCCCATCACGACATTGCGTGTGTATTGGATGCCGCCGAGGGCGATATCGATCGTGGCCCGACGGGCGGCCTCGACTGCGACCGCGCCGACCTTGATGACCGACGGGTCGAGATAACGGGTCATGGCCGGACCGCGGTCGGGAATGAGCCGCTCGATCGCGCGCGAAAACGGCCCGGCAAGGGGCAGGAAGATCATGACACCCATGATGTTGAAAGTGGTGTGGAATGCCGCGAGCGCGACGGCGTCGTCATCCTGGCCGACTTCGATGACGGCATCGGCAAACCGGAGCATCAGGGGGAGGATGAGCAGCGCAATGGCCCCCGTGGCCACATTGAAAGCCACGTGCGCGACGCCCGTTCGCCGCGCTGAGGCTGTGCCGCCCAGCCCGGCGATCAGCGCAGTCAGCGTGGTGCCGATGTTCTGCCCGATGACCATGGCCCCTGCCTGATCGAGAGCGATGGTGTTCGAGTGCAGCGCGGCGAGCGTGGTCGCCATGGCCGCACTCGATGACTGCATGACGATCGTCATGATCGCGCCGATGCCGACAAGGGCGAGTGCAGCGAGGACGCCCCCTCGGGGCAGGTCGTCGGGAGTAACCTGCTCGGCAAGACCCTTCATGCCGAGCTGAAGAACATCGATCCCGATGAAAATCAAAGCAAAACCGGCGAGGGCAAGCCCCAGATGCCCCCACTTGCCCGAGGCGAGCAGATGCAGCATGGCCCCAACGAAAATCAGCGGCAACGCCGCCGTGCCCAGGGAGACCTTGAACCCGAGGATGGAGACAAGCCAACCGGTGCTCGTGGTACCGAGGTTCGCTCCGAAGATCACACCGACCGACTGCGCGAAGGTCAGCAGCCCGGCACTGACAAAACCGATCGTGGTCAGCGTGGTCGCAGTGGAAGACTGGACCATCGCCGTCAGCAGGGCGCCCCAGACGGTGCCGCTGACCGGCCCGCGGACGAACCGCATAAGCACGCTACGCAGCGCTGCCCCCGCCAGCGCCTTGAGGCCGTCTGTCAGCAGGGTCATGCCGAGGAGGAAGAGTCCGATACCACCGGCGATCTGCAGCCACATGGCGGCAAGCGTACCTCGCTGCCGTCGCTTCGGGCGGGAAGGGGCCAAGCACCCGCCGAAGGACTTCTATACTCCCTGCACACCCCCCACCCGCGGGAGAACTGCATGCGTGCCATCGTCACCGGCCAGATCGGCATGGACAAGAAACCCTACCTTGAAGGGGTCCGCTCGTTCGCAGGGAAGCAGGGCGAACCGCTGGCCATCTATAACGTGGGGAACATGATGTACCGGGAAGCGCCCGATGTGCGGCCGGGGCGCATTCTCGACCTTCCACTGTCGCGGCTCAACTCACTTCGCCGGGCGGCATTCAAAGACATCATCGCCGACATCCGTGAACAGCGGAATGCCATTGTCAACACCCATGCGACGTTTCGATGGCGTCACGGGCTGTTTCCCGCGTTCGACTTTGACCAGATCGAACTGTTGGAGCCGGACCTGTTCATTGCGCTGGTCGACAATATCGAGGTGGTGCATCATCGCCTGCACGCCGAGCACGAGATCGATGCGACGTTGAAGGACTGCATGGTCTGGCGCGAGGAAGAAATACTCGCGACGGAGTTGATGAGCAAAGCCATCCACGGCAGCAGGTTCTACATTCTGAGCCGGGGCCGCCATCAGGATACGACGCGCACGCTCTTTCGCCTGGTCTGTCGGCCGGATCTGCGCAAGGTCTATCCCAGTTTTCCGATGAGCCACGTTGTCGATATGCCCGAGGTGCTGGCCGAGATCGACGCGTTTCGCGATGCGCTCGCCGAACACTTCATCACGTTCGACCCAGGCGATGTAGACGAGAAACTTCTGCTCGATCGAGCGATCGCCGCGGCTCGCGATGGTCAGGAGTTTTTTGATCATTCGCCCCATTCGTTCGGGGGCAGTGCGCTCTCATCGCCGATTCGCGTGCGCGTGCGGGAAGTGCTCGACATCGCCGGAGACATTGACGGCCAGATTTACATGCGGGACTTCAAGTTGATCGATCAGTCAGACATGATCGTCAGTTACATTCCCGAACTGCCCGGTGTCGGCGGCAAAGATATCCCGGGACTCTCAAGCGGCGTCGAGCGCGAACTTCAACACGCGTGGGAGCACACCAAGGAGGTGTACGTCGTCTGGCGTCCGAAGAAAGCGCCCAGCCCGTTCATCACCGAGACCGCGACCAAAATTTTTTCCACCGTCAACGAAGCGCTGACCTATTTTGAAGAGGCGGGCATGTTCGGCGAGAAAAACCTATTCGGGCATTGAAGCGCCCCGAGCCGTGCGCAGGGGTTTCATTTCCGGGGTCGGACGCCCCCAGCTTACGGTCGGTTTGCCTTGAGCGTCGCCCACAAAGACCGCGCTGCACCCGGGCAACCCCCAATATTGCTCAAACGCAACAGATTGGTGGCACGTCCGAAAGCCCGAGGTATGTTCTGCATCGCCGCACCACATGCCCGGAGCGTTTTCATGCTGCACCTCGCCTTGTTGGTTCCGGCCGCGAGCTGCCTCGCGGCCTTCGCCTCCGAACCATTGTTGTTGCCTGCTCACGACCTTCGCCGACTCGCCGTGTACGCCACTGCCGATTCGGATTTCGGAGGCGAAACCGCACAGTCGGAGTACGTTTCTCGTGATGCTTCCGATGTGCCGTTTCTGCCCTGGGGGGCATCGGATGATCTGACGGCGACGGCACAGTCCGCCCAGGGGCAGGGTCGCGGTGTTTTTGACTCGGTCATTGCACCGACCGTCCTGACCGCCTCCGGAGCGATCTACGGCCGCGGGACAATTTTCGATGAAACGGGCTACGCGGCGAGCGGTGGCGCGATCGCCGAGATGCGAATCGGGCTGACCCTGACCGCACCGACGAGATGGCACGTAATCGCCTCTCTGGAAGCGACGGGCAACGCTTCGGCCTCAGCCACTATCTTCGGAGGTTTGACAGCAGATGCGCCGGTGCTGCACGCGTGGACCGCGAACTACTCGACCCTATCGGTCGATGCGTTCGTGACGCTTGCTCCCGGCGAGTATGTCATCTCATTTACCGCGGAAGGCACGGCCTCAATTTTCTACCCGCCGGAGGTAGTTGTCGAAGCGAGTTTTTCCGGCTCCTTCCGGATGGTCCCGGGGCCTGGGACCTGCGTGGCAGGTATTGTCGGCGTTGCCTTCGCATTGCGGCGAAAGCGCTCACCGACCCGCATGTAAACCGAAGGTGCATTCACCCCGGCAGGCGTGATCTCGGATAGATTGCACGCATGCAGGCGGGGCTTCCTAGCATTCCTTCATGGATTTTCTCTGGTTCTGCCTCATCGGTCTTTGTGCGGGGTGGCTTGCCGGCATGCTGACCAAAGGCGGCGGGTTCGGCCTTGTCGGCAACCTGATTGTCGGCGTCATCGGGGCCATTCTCGGTGGTGCGATCTTCAAGGCGATTGGCCTGCAAAACACGAACCTGCTCGGTTCGCTGGTCATGGCCACTGTCGGGGCAGTCGTGCTGCTCTTGCTGTTGTCGGTGTTCGCCCGCCGATCAAAATAATCATCGGCCCGGGGTGAGCGCGAGCACGGCGTCGAGCAGTTCCGGCACACCCTTGCCGTGCGTCGCCACGGTTTCGAGAATCGGCCGCCGACCCGAGATATCACGCAAATCGCGGATGAGATCGTTCTGATTCGGATGATCGGCCTTGTTGCAAACGAAGATGTCGGCGATCTCCAGAATCCCGGCCTTGTCCATCTGCACGGCATCGCCCATTCCCGGCGTAAGCACGACCACGGTCTGATCGACGTGCTCGCGGATGCGCGTTTCGTTCTGGCCCGCGCCGACCGTCTCGATAAAGAGCGTGTCGAACGCATCCGGGCCGTCGTAGGCGCCGCCGATAAGGTCAATCAGATCGCCGATGGCGTGATAGTCTTCGCCGCGGATCGCCAGGGAGCGGTAATACACCGCTTCGTCGAGCCGATTGAAATCGACCCGCAGGCGATCACCGAGCAGCGCGCCGCCGGTAATCGGGCTTTTCGGATCGAACGCGACCACCGCGATGCGCCCCATCGGCGCAGTGGTCGAGTTCCCATCACCGGATACCTGGGCGCGCCGCGTAAACTCCGCCGCGAGCTGCGCCACGAGTGTGCTTTTGCCCGCGCCAGGAGCACCGGTGACACCGATCACGCGCCTCGGCCGGCGACGCGGGGCTTCGGCGCGAACCGGCCGACCATCGTGCGCCAGAGAAAGATCGCGGGCGAGTTGGGCGGTCTTGTTCGCCCCGGGGATGACTTGGGGATAATCCCGGACTGTGCTCTTTGCGGCCTCGACGATGTCGAGCAACCCGACGCCCGTCGTAAAGCACGCCTGGATGCCTGCCGCCTTGAGCTTGGGGATGTCTTCCTGCGGCAGAA
Source organism: Phycisphaeraceae bacterium (assembly GCA_019636695.1). Taxonomy (GTDB): domain Bacteria; phylum Planctomycetota; class Phycisphaerae; order Phycisphaerales; family UBA1924; genus JADLCM01. The sequence continues at coordinate 415,525 of JAHBXD010000001.1, read as the reverse complement.
TGCCGCCCATGTGCACGGGCAGGTCGGCGCGACCGACGGCCTTGAGTTCGTCGAGCAGTTTGGGCCCGAGCACCAGGTGCGAGTTGGACATCATCGACGCGGCGATCACATCGCAGTCTTCGTCTCGGGCTGAGATGGCCAGCGAGCGCGGCGTCTGCCAAAGGCCGGAATAGATGACGTGGACGCCCGAATCCCGGAGTGCCCTGGCAATGACTTTGACGCCCCGATCGTGCCCATCAAGCCCCATTTTGCCGAGAAGCACGCGCGGGCGGTGCGGCAGCTCAGCGCAGCGATCGCGCTTTTCAAACTCGCTGGTCGGGGCGTTGAGGGTCGAAGTCATGCAGCAGGCTCCGCCGAAACAGGGGGGGAAACGCATCACACCCGGTGACGAAGCCACGGGGCCGCGTCGCCGGGTGTGATGTTAGGACGCAATCAGGAAATGAAGCGTCTGAGGACGATCAGCCGCGGTTGAGAGGAATCGCGACGGTGCCGTCATCTGTAGGGATGTGGAGCGTCATGGCGTTGCCAGAAACCGTGACCTTTGCATCGTCCGGCTCGTCGGCGTCTCCGCCCTCAGTGCGGGTAAAGACGTATTCGGCACCGCTCTTCTTCCAAGTGCCCTTGCTGATTTCGGCTTCGCCGCCGCCCATGCTCTCCGTGCTTGACCAGGTGCCATCGCCTTTGACTTCGATGGTCATGGACATGGCCATGGCGCCGAGCATTTGCTGAACCATGGGGTTGTCATAGGTCATGCCCTGAGGAATCTGGCCGGCCTTGACGGCTTCGTCAAACATCGTGCGCTTGAACTTCTCGCCGTCGAGTGTCCACTTCCCGACGACCGGGTCATTGGCGCTCGTCTTGGTCGATAAATCATCACGACCACTACTGATAGGTCTTTCTGTATAAATATCTTTATCGTATAGAACTATAAGAACTGGACTGCCGAGCCAATGTTTCCGCTCGACAACGGCCTGCTCCACTGTCGCATAGAATGGCAACACTTGATTTTTTTCAAGATTTTTAGCAGATTCAAGCGGGATTTCAACATCTATCGATAAGTAGACATAACTTCCAAACCCAATTGGATCCTTTAAAAAGTCGCTCCGCCGCCGAATCAAAACATCATAGAACCAGTCGTTAGTACGAGTATCGTGTAGTCGATTAAGCCTGCTCGGCAAACGCACATGAACATGTGTGTCTGTCACATTCGAAACCGTACCTAGCAACTGCAGCGACGTCCCCACATATTCCAACAATTGTTTGTCGGCAAACGCGTATGCCTCTTCGATCTTGAACTTATTCTCTGTCCGCAACGCCGTACGAACGTATTCAACTACGCTGACGATAGTGTCTAATAAGTCGTTCCAGCCGTCATTCGCAACACAAACTGTTGGTTCGCTTCCTGCAATCTCTTGCTCTTGTGGGCTGACAACGGGCACCGCATAATCGCTGCCATTGGTTTCACTGTCGCTATGGATAATAACATCCGGACCTGCTAACTCGCTGTTGGCAACAACATGCCCATCAGACTTTGAGACCGCTGTGTCGACCGACGACTCTCGACAACCCAGAGAAAGACAGATGCCAGCAAATACTACTGACAAAATCAATAGAAAACGCCCAAGTAAACGCTGCATACTTGTGCCTCCGATCTAACGCCTATGTTTCGCAACGTGATCCTGGTACACTAAAAACTCCACGGTTCAATTGGTGCTATGCTTATTCGTATCGGAATATCTTACAGTCTCTAGTGTCCCGACTGCGAGTTTCGCGCAGCTCGTAAGGGCTCGTTTTCACGTGTGAATTCGCACCTTGCCCTTGCGCCTTTCTGGAGGTCAGGACACTAGTGTCCTGATCCGTAGAATCCAGCAACTTCTCGGCATCGTAAGTCTTGGCATCTACTGTAGTTGCGTATTGCGTTTTTCTCAAAGTCAGGATACTAGTCCTGGCTGACAGTCAGATGTGGACCATGGTACTCAATTACTATAAACTGAAGTCAATCAGACACTCAAAATGTCAATAGTGCTTTGATCACTTTGATCACGCGAACCACGGCACCTAAGATGCGATAAATCTGTGCTTTTGCTGTCAACTGCAGTGAAACAGTTACATGATGTTCGTAAACTGTAAAAAAAATATAGCACAGAAAATGAATGCGTGCGTATGCACTCAACCGCGGCGTAGAGGAATCGCGACGGTGCCGTCATCTGTAGGGATGTGGTACGTCATGGCGTTGCCAGAAACCGTGACCTTTACATCATCCGGCTCGTCGGCGTCTCCGCCTTCTGTGCGGGTAAAGACGTATTCGGCGCCGCTCTTCTTCCACGTGCCCTTGCTGATTTCGGCTTCGCCGCCGCCCATGCTCCTCGTGCTTGACCAGGTGCCATCGCCTTTGACTTCGATGGTCATGGCCATGGCCATGGCGCCGAGCCTCTGCTGAACGTTGGGGTTGTCAAAGGTCGTGCCCTGTGGAATCTCGCCGGCCTTGACGGCTTCGTCAAACATCGTGCGCTTGAACTTCTCGCCGTCGAGCGTCCACTTCCCGACGACCGGGTCATTGGCGCTCGTCTTGGTCGACGACTTGGAACCGCTCGTATTCCCCGCGCCGTCCTTGTCCTTCTTGCCGCATCCGGTGGAAAGGGCGAGGGCGACGATGCCGGCGGCGGCGATGAGATGACGAACCTTCATGGGGGTACTCCCTTGGTTTGCGGGTTTTGGAAAGGGTAGTAGGGTAGCGGAAAGCGGCGCGGGTATCCAATCGCGGGTATTCTGGGGAGGGTGGAGGTGCCCTGTGGTCAAGCGTGTGATCGTGGCCTATGACGGGTCGGCACTGGCGCGAGAGGCGTTTGCGTATGCAGTGCGAATCGCGCAAACCACTGGCATACCGATACTTGCGCTCAGGGCTTTAGAGCCGACCGCCATTCCTCCGGTGCTTCCTGACCCGGCGATCGGCGTCGGAGATGTTCTGGTCGATCCGTGGGTCGCGGAAGAATCGCTCAAGGCCGAGCGTGAGCGGGCGCTGATCGAATTGCCCGAACTGAGCAATTTTGCCCAGCAGGCCGGTGTGGCCTTTGAGCCTCGGGTGGTTGAATCGCCCTTGCTCGATGCCTTGCGCGAACTGGCCGACCCGACCGACCTGATCGCCGTGGGGCTGAAAGGCCGATTCGCGGGGAATCGGCTTGGATCGGCGGCTTCGACTTTGGTGCAGAAAGGCCCTTGCCCGGTGCTGTTCGCCTCGGGGGTGTTGCGCGATCTTGGAAGGGTGTTGTGCGTCTTTGATGCCACCGGCCCGAGCCTGCACGCGGTGAAATGGTCGAAAGAATTTGCCGAGCAGACGGGGTGGCCGTTGACCGTGCTCGCCGTCTCGACCGCATCGCTCCCGCTGGATGCCTCACTGGCCCGCGCACAAGAGTTGGCTCCGCAGGCCCAGGTCATCCATTACGGCCCCGAGGGACAGTCGGAAGCCCAGCAGATCGAAACGGCCGCGGCACACACCCGCACGGCCCTGCTCGTCATGGGTTCATCGAAAGAAAGCTGGGCCCACCGCCTGTTGTTCGGCAGCACATCGCTTTCGGTGATGTCAGCGGTCAACGCCCCTGTGGTGCTGGTGTACTGAGCGTCCTGCGATCGAGCCGCCGAGAGATCACGCGACGTTGCATGATGATTCCCGAAACGAGAATGCCCAGCGTCGCGCCGACAAAAATATCGCTGATGTAGTGCGATTCGGTCAGCCAACGGGCCGCACCGACGATCACAGCGACCGGCCAGACGATCAGCCCGAGTCGCGGATAGAGGCAATAGAGCACGGTCGAAAGCGCAAACGCCGCCGATGTGTGCGACGAAGGCATCGACCAGAGCTGGGCGACATCTTTCTGGCCGATCTGCCAACTGAACCGGGTTCCGCCGTCGGCAAGCACCGGATAGTCGCCAAAGACGCTGACAAACCCGAAGGGATCGTCGAACTTAGGGCGCGGCCGGCCGAACCCGATCTTCAGCAGGAGCGCTGCGATCGACGTGGCGGCCAAGGCAAGGGCCATGTCGGCGACACGGGCCTTGCGCGCAGGATCGAGTCGCAGGATGACCAGCCCGATCAGCACGGCGCTGGTAATCGCCCCGTATTGCTGAATGAAATGGATCTCACGCCTCAGGTCACCGCGCATCCGCCCCCCGAGCGATTCGCCAAGCCGGGCGAGTTGACCGTCCCACGGAAGAACCAAGATCGCAGCCGCCAGCGGCACGAGCAGCCAGAGCCAGCGTCTTCGATTCGTACACCCGGTATAGTCGGTGTCCATGCAGTCCCGATCTGAGATTGCCGATGTTGGTTCGCGGCTGACGGTCTGGCGCATCCGCGCAGCACAATGGAACAGCCCCGCGGCCGCGATGGGGATCATAGTGTTCGGGCTGATACTCGCCCTTCCCGGCATCTTTGCCCTTCCCCCCATCGATCGAGACGAATCACGTTTCGCTCAGGCAAGTCGGCAGATGCTCGAGGCCGAGACGCTCGAAGGGTGGGTTGTTCCCCGCATCATGGAGCGCCCGAGGCTGAATAAGCCCCCGCTGATCTACTGGCTCCAGGCCGCGACGGTCGGTGTCTGCACCGGCGGAGACAGCGCGCGCGATGCGATCTGGATGTATCGCCTCCCTTCCGTCGCGGCGTTTGTGGGCATTTTGCTTGTCGTCTGGAGGCTCGGCGCATGGATGTACGACGCGCGGGTCGGCGCGGCGGCGGCGTTGATTCTCGGCACAAGCCCGGTGTTCATGTGGGAGGCTCGCCAAGCCCGCGCCGACATGGTGATGGTCTTCTTCACAACCCTCGCCATGGCGATGCTCTGGCGCATCTGGCGGAACGATGCCCGCCGCCTTGCACCCGCGATCACACTCTGGACTGCGGTCGCGCTGGGCGTCCTGACCAAGGGGCCCATCACGCCGATGGTCGTGCTGCTCGCCGCGAGCACATTGCGTGTGCTCACTCCGGGGCGCTGGCGTGGCCGCATGATCTGGTGGCTGGGCATCGCCATGACTTTCGCTTTGGTCGCCCCCTGGGTGGCACTTGTGATGCGAGAAGTCGGCACTCGCGAATATCTCTCCATCATCACCGATGAAACCCTCGGACGCGCGGGCGAAGCCAAAGAGGGCCATTCCGGCCCGCCCGGATACCACATCATCCACGGCCTCGGCCTGTTCTGGCCCGGTGCGATGCTCATCGGCATCGGCCTGTGCCGGGCCTGCCTCCGCAGCCGCGGCGAACTCGCAAACGCCCCAAGACGCGGCTTGGCGACCGTGCTGCGCATGTCGGCCCGAAGGCCCGAGACGTTTCTGCTTGCCTGGATCGTTCCGAGTTGGCTCATCTTCGAAGTGGTGAGCACCAAGCTCCCGCACTACACCATGCCGCTCTACCCGGCACTGGCGATCATCAGTGCGCGGATGCTGATGTGGGCTTTCGGCAACACGTGGCGGCCCGGCCCATGGCAACTCGTCGGGATCGCGGCCTGGGGCATCTTCGGCATTCTTGCGCTCAGCGCCGGCCCGGCGCTGCTGGCTGAACTCGGCGAACCGAACCGCACAGCCCGGATCGCGGGCTGGACAGGCTCGGCCATGATCCTCGGCACCGGCATCGTGCTGGCGACATGGCTCGTCCGGCGACGGTTTGCCCGGGCCGCGGTGCTCGGCATTTCGATGATGGCTGCTTTCGGCATCATCGGGATTGGGCTGGTGCTTCCCGGAATCTCGCGCCCATGGACGACCGGCCGACTCGTCGCCGAACTCGAAAAACTCGACCCCGCACTCGCCGTCCCGATTGCGGGCGCTGACTACAACGAAGACAGCCTGATCTTCCAGACACGCGGACGCGTACGGCGCATCCGTGCGGCAGACATCGACAACTGGCTGCATGAGCACCCCGAAGGCTTGGTGATCGTGCATCATGATCGTGCAAAGGCCGCCCCGGATCTCGAAATCCTTTCCCCTCCCGTCTCCGGATACAACTATTCCCGAGGTCGCCCCGTCGAAGTGGTGATCGTCCGGCGAAGGCCCGGAACCCCCTGACCAGCGCACACCTGAGCATGCCACCGACCCACCCGACTTCCGAAACGCCGCACGATGCGCCCGCTGCGATCAGCGGCATCATCGTGATTGACAAGCCCGTCGGGCCGACCTCGATGGACTGTTGTCGCCGGGTGCGCACAGCGCTTCGACGCAACGGCCTTCCACGCGGCCTCAAGGTCGGCCACGGCGGAACCCTTGACCCGCTTGCGCAAGGCGTGGTCGTGGTGCTCGTAGGCCGAGCGACGCGCCTGTGCGAGCGCGTGATGGGCGGCGCCAAGGTCTATGAGGCCGAGATCGACCTCGCCCGCACCAGCGATTCGTGTGATCTCGAAACACCTTCGCGGCCCGTGGTCGTCGCCCGCGTGCCCACGCTTCCCGAAGTCGAGGCCGCCACGGAACGCTTCGTCGGAGACATCACGCAAGTGCCCCCGACGCATTCGGCGGTGTGGATCGACGGCAAACGCGCTTACCAACTCGCCCGCGCAGGCAAAGACGTCGCGATGCGCCCGCGGACCATCCGCATCGATGCCATTGAAACCCTTGCATACGAATGGCCGAACCTGCGCCTGCGCATCACCTGCGGCAGAGGCACCTACATCCGCAGCCTTGCAAGAGATCTGGGCGCTCACCTCAACTGCGGCGGCCTGCTCACCGGCCTTCGGCGCACGCGGGTGGGATCGATCGATCTTTCGTTGTCGATACCGCTCGATGCACTCCCGCGGATCTTCCCGCTCGACCGCCTTCTTCCCGACAGTATCCTTGGCTGAACCCCGCCTGCGGCCACCGATCGCCATCACTGCGTCAGTTCGCCTCTTCCTCATCGGCCGCGCGCACCTGCGGGGCTTCGTGTGCAACTTCCCCTTCGAGCGCCGAGGCGAACCAGATTTCAGACCAGTGCTGCGCATCGTTCCGCTGCCGCACCAGCAGGTACACGATCGTCCCCGCGCACATGACATAACTGAAGAGATAGGCATACACCACGACCAACACCACGCCCTTCACGGTCGAAACGATCCACGCGGCGGCCGCGTTGACCCCACCCTCAGCCGTGCCGCCGAGCACCGCGGCGCCCGTGGCGCCCGACCACTGCCCCGCGCACCAGTCGGTGAGGGCAACCCCCGCGCCGCCGAGCGCAAAGGCCAAGGTCATCGCCACCGCCCCGGTCACCACCGCCACCGCGAGATAGATCACCAGACTAAGCGGCCGATGCAGCACATAGTTGAAGACGCGCTGTATCGCATCGATCGCGTCGGTGCACTCGACCGCGAATGCCGGCACCAGCATGCCGCCCCCGAGAACCAGGCACGCCAATATGACCACCATCACTACGCCGATCACCACCAGCAGCGGATACAAAATCGCCCCGAGAATGTTCAACCCCGGCACAGCCAGCAACAGGCCCAGCACCGCAAGCAGCACCCCCCCAAACGCCGCCACGCCCAGCGGGACGGCCATCGCGGCGAATCCCGAATACCACCGCGACAATCCGAAAGCCAGCGCCTGCGGGCCGGAGATCATCACCCCCGCCCCGAACTCGCACGCCGCAGATCGCGCCAGCCCCGCCCCGATGGTGGCCAGAATCAGCAACTTGATCACACCGAACAACACAAGCCCGGCGGTGTCCGATCTGCGAATCGCCTCGGGAAGCCCCAACAGCCATGTCCAGGACGAAGCGACCGGCCCGGCATGGCTCGAAACCACCTCAATGCTGCTTGTCCCCTCGCCGGCCATCACCGAAGCGCCGGGACCAGCGACGATTACCCCCTCGGCGCCCCAGATCGTGGGAATCGACGATGCGACGCCCATGAGCGCGACGGCGATAAACGCCAGCACCATGCGATCGAACCGCAGCGCCAGCACAGGCGCACGCAAAAGGTGAGGCCAGAGCAGTTCTTCAAACAACCCCGCCAACGTAACAACGGCGGGACGCGGCGCAGCGGAAGGTGAAGGATCGGGCATGGCTTTCCCAAGAACAACGGCGGGTCTGAATGGGGTATTATGCCGCAGAGTCGCCGCGGCGTCCTGCCGCCCGACCCTGGAGTGTCACCAATGCCTGACGCGTGGATCGTCGTGCTGATTCTGGCCGCCGTGTTTGTTCTGATGCTGTTGTGGTTTATCGGCATGTACAACACGCTGGTGCGCCGGCGCGTCGATGCCGACAACGCCTGGTCGCAGATTGATGTGCAGTTGAAGCGCCGCTACGACCTCATCCCCAACCTCGTCGAAACGGTCAAGGGCTATGCCACGCACGAACGCGAAACGCTCGACGCCGTCATCAGCGCCCGCCAGCATGCCGTGAACATCACCAGCGACGCGGCCCACGCCGCCATGAAGGCCCAGGCCGAAGGCGCCCTGAGCGGGGCGCTCTCGCGCTTGCTCGCCGTGGCCGAGGCCTATCCCAACCTCAAGGCCGATGCCAACTTCAGGCAACTTCAGGAAGAGCTGACCAGCACCGAAAACAAGATCGGCTTTGCCCGTCAACACTTCAACGACACAGTCGGCCGGTATGAAGAAACCCGCCAGACCTTCCCCACCAACATCGTTGCCGCGATGTTCAACTTCAAGGAACGCCAGTACTTCCGGCTTGAAGAAGCCGCCCAGCGCGAGGCCCCCAAAGTGTCCTTCTCGTGAATTCCCGGTAACCCCGCCCGTTCCCCTGCCGCCCGCCTTCGCCGACGCGACCTGCCGCCGACCGCGTGAGCACCCCCCCTCCCAGTTCGTCGCCGTCACCGACCGGTCCGAACAGGGCCGAGCGGCCGATCGATGCCCAGGTGCGCAAACTCGCCAGCGCCTATCCGGGCACGACCACCTACCTCGACCTGATGCGCAAAAACCGGCGCCAGAGCTTCTGGCTCGTGGTGTTGATGATCGCGCTCGGTGTGATCGTCGGGGCCATCATGGGCGCCAGCGTCGGGCTGGTCACCGTGAGCGTCTGGAGTAGCTCTTCTTCCGCCGACGCGCAACACGCCCCCCCGGTCTGGCACACTTCGACCTTGCTCGTGCCCAGCATGATCGGTGCCGGGATCGCGCTGGTGATCGCTTCGCTCGGCGCGGCGTGGAGTTGGTTTGACGGAGCCAACGCCATTTTGGGCATGTTGCACGCGACGCCGCTTGACCGCACGCTCGATCCGGAACTTTACAACGTGGTCGATGAAATGCGCATCGCGGCTGGCATGCCCATGCCGCGGATCTACCTGATTCCTGAAACCGCCCTCAACGCCTTTGCCACCGGGCGAGACCCTGAGCATGGCGTGGTGGCGATCACCACGGCCCTGCGCGCCAAGCTCACACGCGAAGAACTTCAGGCGGTGATCGCCCATGAAATGGCCCACATCCGCCACCTCGACATCCGCTTCAGCATGCTGATGGCGACGATGGTCGGCCTGATCGTCTTTGCCTGCGATGCCTTCGTGCGCATCGCGTGGACCGGGCTTCGCGCCTCGGGAACGCGCGGTCGTTCATCTCGAAGCGGCAAGGGCGAAGGCGGCGCGGTCGCGATTTTTGTCATCCTGCTCATCATCGCGGCGATCCTGGCGGTTGTTGCGCCGCTCTTTGCAAAGTTGATCCAGATGGCCTATAGCCGTGAGCGCGAATATCTTGCCGATGCCTGCGCGGTCGAACTCACGCGAAATCCGCAGGCCCTTGCCTCGGCCCTGCGCAAGCTCGCTGACGATGAAGAGCCGCTGGTGGATCTCGCCAACCGCGGCACTGCGCACATGTTCATCGTCAACCCGCTACGCAAGATGCGCGCAAAGCACCAGGAACTGAACAGCCCCTTCGCCTCGCACCCGCCGCTGCCCAGCCGCATCGCCCGCATCATGGCGCTGTTGCGGTGAACACGTTCCACGGCCCTTCAATACCTCACCTCGCCACTTCAATCGCCCGCGTCTCCCGAAGCACCGTTACGCGAATCTCGCCTGGGAAGGTCATTTCCTCGCTCACCCGGCGCGCGATGTCGTGCGCGATCAGGTATGCCTCGTCGTCCCCCACGCGCGCGGCATCGACCATCACGCGAACCTCGCGCCCGGCCTGAATCGCATACGCCTCGGTCACGCCCGGCATGCTCATCGCGATATCCTGCAACTCGGTCAGACGCTGCACATACCGCTCCATGCTTTCTCGACGCGCACCCGGTCGAGCCGAACTCACCGCATCGGCCGCCATCACGATCGGCGTATAGAAACTCGTGGAAGGAATATCGGCATGGTGCCCGCCGATCGCGTTCAGCACCGGCTCTTTCTCTCCGTATTGCTTGGCGAAATCCATCCCGATCTTGGGGTGTCCGCCTTCCATCTCGTGGTCCATCGCCTTGCCGATGTCGTGAAGAAACCCGCATCGACGCGCCAGCCGCCCGTCAAGACCGATCTGCTCGGCGATAATCTGGCACAGATACGCCACTTCGATCGAATGGCGCAACACGTTCTGCCCGAAACTCGTTCGATAATGCAGCTTGCCCATCGCCTCGGCGATCTTCGGGTGTACGCCGCGCAAATTGACTTCCAGAATCGCGTCTTTGCCGAACTTCTGGATGCGCTCATCCATCTCGGCACGAACCTTCTCAACGACTTCTTCGATCCTCGCCGGGTGCATCCGGCCGTCCGCCACGAGCCGCTGAAGCGCCTCCACCGCCACCTGCTGGCGAACCTTGTCAAAGCACGACACCACGATCACGCCCGGCGTGTCATCCACGATGATGTCTACCCCGGTCGCCTTCTCGATCGCGCGAATGTTGCGCCCCTCGCGCCCGATGATCCGGCCCTTCATGTCGTCTGAAGGAATCTCCACCGTCCGCACGGTGCTCTCGCTGGTGATGTCCGAGGCATATCGCTGAATCGCCATGAGCGTCACCTCTCTCGCACGCTCCTTGGCTTTGGCCTCCGCCTCCTCCTCGATCTTGCGAACCAGTTTCGCCACGTCGTGGCGCTTCTCTTCCTCTACCCGACGAAGCAACCGTTCGGTCGCCTGCTCTACGGACAGACCGCTCACTTCCAGCAACCGCTCACGCTGCTGCGCGATCAGACGCTCAATCTCTTCCTCTCGCTTGCCCAGCGCCTCTTCTCGAGTCGCGAACTTCTCTTCCTTCTGCCGCAGGCGGTCGCTCTGGCTCTGAAGCTGTCGCTCTCGCTCCGCCAGCGACTCTTCCTTCCGGTCAAACGCGTCCTCGCGCTTGGCCAGGCGCCGCTCCGTCTCCCGAAGTTCTCCGCGCTCGGTCTCGAACTCCTTTTCGGCCTTTTCCTTCCGTTCAAGAGCCTCTCGCTCGGCCTCAAGAACGATCTTCTCCGCCGCGGTCGCCGCGTCAGCCTCGGCCCGCGCCTGAATCTGTTTGGCCTCGGCCCGTGCCTGCCCAAGGGTTTTCCCAATCAGAACTTTGCATAGGCCAACCCCCGCGCCGACACCGCCGAGCAGCGCAAGCACGATGAGCACCACCGAGAGAACATCGATTTCAGCAAGCGTGATCGCGGGGAAAAGTTGCAACATCGACCGATCCCCAGTCGGGCCGGGCGCGCCCACGCCGCTTCCGGACCCGCAAACGGGCCGAATCAGACACAGGCCCGAGCCGAACGCCCGGTTGATCGGTCAGCGTGCTCTACGGTCCCGGGATCGCCCCCTCGAACAAAGGATGGCGCCGCGCAGGGCCGCCCCGGCCCGCCGCTGAGAACCATCCATCGGTCGTGTGCAAGCCCATGAAAACCCTCGCCAAATAGCCGAGACTGGTCAAATCCAGCCCGGCAAAGAGTGCGGAACGCTCGCGGCTCCGCACGCACGTGATTTCCGATCCGATCCCGCGGTGAGACGGCACCTGGATTTCTGACTTCGCCCGGCCCACGAACGGACCGAACGCACTAACGTTAGGAGAGTATGGGCATCCCCGCACGAACCGTCAAGGGACGAGAAACGTCTGACCTCCCCCGAGCCGATACAGTCTCTGCCCCATACCCCAAGGAGGCCGCACGAATGGGCATTTGCCCCAACTCGCTCAAACACCATGCAATCGGTCGTGCGGCAGCCGCCCTCGCCATCACCATCACCCTGAATGGGTGTATCGCCCTTCGGCCCGAAGAGCGTGCGGCACGCCAGCGCGAACCTGACGAGGCACGCTATCGCGTCGTGGTCGAAGGTCCGAGAATTTCGGCCAATGCGCTTGCAGGGGTAGATATTGTCAACCCCAAAGGCCCCGTCCGGGTCATTGTTGACCCCTCGCTCCGCCGCGCGGCGGTCGATGCTCGGCCTATCCCCCGAAACGGGGCTGACCGGCGCGAACTCGAACGACTGCGCGAGGCCCTCGCCGTCTCGGCCGAGTCGTATGTGGATGATGTCCGAAACGTGCTCCGGGTACGGTCGGCATATCGAAATCCGGATGAAAATGCCCGTATTGAACTGACGGTCTATATCCCCAGTTGCGGGGGGGTGATGATCCGAAATGCCGACGGCCACGTCGAACTCATTGGCGTCTCGGGCGACATCAACGTGCACAGCGGCGTCTTGGGGCAAACCCCGGGAGGCAGCATCATGTTGGTGACCGAGACCCCGGTCCACGGCCCGCTCAAGCTCGCGACCACCAGCGGCAACATCGACATCGTCATGCCCAGCACATCGAGCGGCGAATACGAGGTCTCGACGTCGGAGGGCCGCGTGCAGATGCAACTCATCGGCGGCGCGATTTCGCACTCCCAGAGTGCGGCGACGCGGTGGACGGGCATCCTCAACAAAGGCGTGCATCTTTGCCAGGTCGAAACCATGCGCGGGAACGTGCGCGTGCGCCTGGTGGATGCCCCTATCGAATATCGCCCCGTTTCGGGCATGGCGCCCTGAACGTCGGTTTATTCAACGGCCCAGCAGGCCACCTCGTGCCCGGCTTTTTTGACTTCGAGTGGGGGCATTTCCTGCCGACACCGGTCTATGACTTTGGGGCACCGCCCTTGGAACGGGCACCCTTTGGGCGGATGCAGTGGGCTGGGCACATCGCCTTGCAGCACGGCGAGCGGGCGTCGATCGGCCGGATCGTCAATCGGGTTGGCGCCCAGCAAAGCCTGGGAATACGGATGCTGCGCTCGCTGGTGCAGGTCTTCAGTCGGCATCTTCTCGACGGCGTGGCCGAGATACATCACCACGACGCGATCGCAGAAGTGCTCGACGACCTTCAGATCGTGCGAGATAAAGAGCATCGTCAGCCCGAATTGCTCCTTCAGGTCCATCATCAGGTTCAACACCTGAGCCTGGATCGACACGTCGAGCGCCGAGACCGGCTCATCAGCGATGATGAAGGTCGGCTTGACCGAGAGCGCCCGGGCGATGCCGATGCGTTGGCGCTGCCCGCCGCTGAACTCATGCGGAAATTTCTCTCCCGAGTCTGAGCGCAGCCCCACGGTCTGGATCAGCGAATCGATGTAATCGTTGACGGCCGATTTCTCGATGACCTTGTGAAAGAGAATCGCCTCGCGCAACAAAGCCCGCACGGTAAGCCGGGGATTGAGCGACGAATACGGATCCTGAAAGATGATCTGCATCTTCCGCCGAAACGGCATCATCGCATCATGGCTGAGCGTGGTGATGTCTTCGCCTTCATAGACAATCTGCCCGCTGGTCGGCTCGATCAGCCGGATGATGACCTTTCCCAATGTGCTCTTGCCGCACCCCGACTCACCGACGACGCCGAGTGTCTGGCCTGAATCGACAGTCAGGCTTACACCGTTGACTGCATGCACCTTGCCGACGACGCCGTTGAGAACGCCTCCGCGGACGGGAAAGTGCTTGACGATCTTGTTGACTTCAATCAGGGGCATGGGAGACTCACCGCCGAGATGCAAACCCTCGGAATAACCGACCTACGTAGGCATGCATTGCACGCCCCCTCGTTTCGTAAAGTAACGTGACAACGGCAAGGCCCTTCTGAACCCGAGGCCCGCCGTCGTGATACATCTCCGAACCGTTGTCATTCATGATGTCGCCCCCACCGTGAGCAAGGCGGGCTGATCAAGCGGGAAATGGCACCGGACGGGATGGTCGTCTTTCCCGTGGGCGAGCAGTTCAGGTTCCTCGGCGATGCATCGATCCTGCCGATAGTCGCAACGGTCCTGGAAGCGGCACCCCTTCGGAAGATTGAACAGGCTGGGCACGATGCCCTTGATCGCCGGCAGCCGGGCGCCCGCGGCACGCCGCCCGGCCTTCGGAATCGACTGAAGCAGCGCGCGGGTATACGGATGCCGCGGATGATGAAAGATCTCATGTACTTCGCCGCTTTCGATCACGCGGCCTGCGTACATCACCATGACACGGTCGCACACTTGCGCCACGACGCCGAGATTATGCGTGATCAGCATGATCGCGGTGTTGAGCTTGGCCTTCAGGTTCTGCATCAGTTGCAGAATCTGGGCCTGGATCGTCACATCCAGCGCCGTCGTCGGTTCGTCGGCGATCAGGATGCTCGGCTCGCAACAGAGCGCGATCGCGATCATCACACGCTGGCGCATGCCGCCCGAGAGCTGATGCGGATAATCGTGAATCCGCCGCTCGGGGTTCGGAATCTCGACGAGCCGGAGCATCTCGATCGCCTTCTCGCGCCGCCCGCGGCGATTCAGTGTCGTGTGATAGCGCAGCGCTTCATCGAGCTGCCAGCCGACGGTGAACACCGGGTTCAGGCTCGTCATCGGCTCCTGGAAGATCATCGCGATCTTGGCTCCACGCACCTTGCGCATTTCGCTTTCACGGATCCGGGCGAGGTTTTTTCCCTCGAACTCGACCCGGCTGTTGGAGTCGATGATCGTCAGGTGATCCGGCAGCAGACGCATGATCGTCTTGCTCGTCACCGTTTTACCGCACCCCGACTCACCCACGATGCCCAGCGTCTCCCCTGGATACAGATCGAAGTTCACGTCGTCGATGGCCGTCACCACGCCGCGATCGGTCTTGAACCGCGTCGTCAGATTCCGAACCTGGAGGATCGGTTGCTTCACGCCACGCCTCCCTGAACCTGTCGGCGGGCATTCACCCGAGCGACATACCGGAGCCGCCGGCACGCCTCGGCTCGCCGTTCGCCACGCTGCACGCTCGCATGAACTTCCGTTCTCCTCATCGTGCTCCTCGATACGCTCGGGTCGGCGCCTTGCCCCGGCCCATGTGCCTTGTCACGCTGTGACCGATCGATGCTATCCGACGTGTTTGGGGTCAAACGCATCCTGCAACGCGTCCGAAACAATATTGAATGCCAACACCAGCACCAGCATGAAGAATGTCGCCGCGCCGATCTGCCAGAAAAACCCTTCGATCACTTCCGATGTCGATTCCTGGATCATGATGCCCCAGCTTGCGCCGTCCTTTACGCCGAGGCCGAGGAAGGTCAGCACCACTTCGCTCTTGATCGCGGCGATCAGAAGCAGCGAAACGTTGATGAACACCAGGTGCATCGTGTTCGGAATCACGTGCTTGAGAAGAATGTAATATCGGCCGAAGCCAAGCGCCGTCGCCGCCTGCACATACTCAAGCTGCTTGAGTTTCATCGTCTCGCCGCGAATCACGCGGCAAGGACCGATCCAGAACGTCATGCAGAACGCGGCATACAGCGGAATCAGCGTGCTGGCGATTCGCGTGTCCTTGTCCCACGGCACCGCCCAGTCGCTCACCTGGAATACAAATGCCAGCAGCGTCAACAGCACCAGGTAAGGAATCGAACTCAGCGTCGAATACACCCAGATCACCGCGTGATCGACCCACGACCCGAAGAACGCCGCCGCCGACCCGACCAGCGTGCCCACGATCACCGAGATGATCGCCGCCACCGCCCCGACCTGAAGAGCAATTTTCGCGGAATAGAGCGCCCGAACCAGAATCGACCTTCCCTGGCGGTCGGTGCCCATGCTGATGCGCACCCGATACACCAGCCCCTTAAGGCCCTTGGGCATGGGATAAATCCGTCGCACGACTTCGCCGATCTCATCGAGCTTGGCCTGCATCGGCGCCACCAGCCGGGCTTCCCCCTCGCGGGCGAGAGCTTCAAACGGCGCGAGGCGACCTTCCAGATCCGCCGGAATCGCCTCCGCGTCTGACAAATCCATCGCCAGATCGGCGTACGCCTCAGGATCAAGCTCCGGGAAGAACGTCTCATCACCCGCGACCGATCGTTCATCCTCCAGCAGGAAACCGAGTTCCTCGATCTCGAAAACCAGCGTCTCCTTCAGGCGATCGATCTTGTCGGCATCCGTGCCGTCGGCAATCGCCGTGCGCAGCCGCGCAAGCACAAGGCCGGCATCCCGCGCTTTCACCCGCACGTTCGCCGCCGCCGTGATGCGCCTCGTGTACTGGTCATATCCCCGGAAAAGCTCCATCGCCTCGTCGTACGCGGCCTTCAGATCCTCCATCGGGATGTCGGCAATGCGCCGTTCAGCCATCGCCGATTCATCGAGAATCTCCCGCGGCGTGGCCGTTGAATCGGGCGTCAGCCGATCGACGTTCCGTGCCGCCAGATCAAACATCGAAAGCATGATCGAATATTGATCAGCCCTGCGTGCCGGAACCTGTTTGAGGCCGAAACCCGACAACCGCGGCGGGCCGACACGCTCCGCCGCGCGATGAGGCAGAAACGCCCCGAGCACCGGCGTATTGCGGATCGTCAGCGTTGTTGCCTGCCCCGACGACATCCGACGCAGCGACCAGTCCAGCACCTCCATTGCGCCGATCCAGACCCCCAGCATCACATAAATCGCGATGATGCCCAACGCCCCCATCGCCATGCGATTGCGACGGAACTTCCCCACGCCTCGCGAGTTGAGGAAACGTTGACGCCGCGTGCGGCGGATGGGCGTCGCTTCACTCATGACAACCTCACCCGCGGATCGACCAGTGCATACAGCACGTCGGTCAGGATGTTTGAAACAATGAACACCGCCGCCAGGATCGCGGTAAACGCCTGGATCACCGGAAAATCCTTCGCTCGAATGGCGTCGATCAGCGTTCGCCCCATGCCCGGAATGCCGAAGAAGTATTCCACGAGCACCGCCCCCTCGATCAGGAACGGCAGCGAGATCATCAGGCGGGTGATGATCGGAATCATCGCGTTCTTGAGCATGTGCACGAACATGATTCGCGCCTTGCCCGCCCCCTTGGCCCGGGCCGTGGTGATGTAGTCGCGGGTGCTCTCTTCAACCATCACCGCGCGATAAAACCGCGTGTCATACCCGATGCCCACCGTCACGCCGATCAGCACCGGCAACGCGCAATACATCCGCCAGTCCATCAACGCCGAATGCGGCGAACTGAACCAGTATTTCGCCGAAGACAGCTCCTGCGAATATCCCTGGATCGCGAACAGATTGATCCCGAACTTCTGCGGCAGCCAGTACGACCCGAAATACTGCCCCATGATGATGTAGACAAGGTAACTGATGCTCATGCCGATCACGGCGAAGAACATCAGCGTGCGGTCAACCCGTCGCCCGCGGAAATAGGCCGAAACCAGCGCCACGCAGATCGAGATCATCGCGGTCAGCACCAGCGTGGGCACCGTGACGAACAGGCTCGGCATCACCGCCTTGCCCAGCATCTCGCCGACCGGAATCTTGACATCCCAACTCCGCTCCGAGAAGTCGAGCGTAAAGACATTCCGTACGAACCGCAGGTACTGCACCACGAACGGAATGTCGATCTGCGCAACAACCGAACCGATGCGGACCACATCGTTCGGCTTGGCGATATAGCGCAGTTTCCCGCTCGACGGTGCTGTCACCTCGAACGCCTTGCCGCGCATCTCGACCCGCACCACCGCCTGCCCCTTGGGTGCTCGCCGATCTTCTGCCCGTAGAAACTCGATGACGGTGACTTCAAACGCAGGCAGATTCAACGGCTGCAGCGATGACGCATCGTCCGGACGCGTCAACACCCCGGCCGCAACGGCCCCGAGGCGCGTCTGCTGGCTCGGCTCCGCCTGGAACGCCTCCGACTGATAGACCAGCCTTCCGCCGACTGGCGCGACAAACTCAAACCGCTCGCCCAGCAGGTCATACGCGAAGATCGGCTGCCCCTCGACCACCGTGTCGCCTGCCGCCGCGAAACGCTCGATCACCGTGATCTCGGGCGCGGGCACGCGCACTGCCCTGGCAAGGCCCATGTCCTCTCGCGTCTGCACGATGCTCGCGGGCGAAGCGCTCTTGCCGAGGTAGGCATACGAAGGATCGTTCACGCGCAGCATCAGCATCATCAGCAGCAGGATGCTGAGATACACGGGGATGTTGTACAGCAACCGTCGAAGGATGTACGCCCACATGCGCCGGAAGCCCCTTCATCAGAAAGCAGGCCGAACCGGCACTCACCGCCGCGGACGACGGGCGTCATCCACATCAACATACTTGAACCACGCCCAGTACCGCTCGGTCGGACGCAGGTTGAGCGCCCACGGGGCGATCAGATAAAACCTCGTGCGCGCCATCGACCCGATGAACGGCGCATCGTCGATCAGCATGTCGCGCATCCGCTCATAAATCGCCGTGCGCTCAGGCGAATCCGGCATCGTGATGATCTTTTCATACATCGCGTCATACTCCGGACGCGAGTAATTGTAGTGGTTGCTCCCCGGAGACTGATTCGGCGAATAGAACAGCGCAAGGTTGTTCTCCGCGTCCGGGTAATCGCTCGACCATGCAAACCCGAACATCGGCGCCTTGCGGTTGTTCACGTATTCGATCAGCGTCGAGAAATCCACCAATTCCGCCTCGACACGCACGTTGATCTGCCGAAGCTGGTTACGCAGAAGTTCCGTCTGTTGCGGGTTGTTCCCGCCCCGGCTCGTATAGAACTTGATCGGCGGCAGCCCCTGCCCGTTCGGATACCCCGCCTCCGCCAGCTTCTGCCGTGCCAGTTCGAGGTTCGGCCCGCGATAGTTCACCGGCGCGCGCCCCCCCTCCGGATAGCCCTCAAGCCCGGGAGGAATCGGCCCGTCGTAGACGTGGTTCAGGCCGTTATAGAAAAGCTCGTTGAACTCATCGAGGTTGATCGCCAGGTTGATCGCCTGACGCAGCGCCTTCTTCTGGGGCGTATACCCGCCGACAAGCTCGTCTTCCATGTTGAAGCCGCGGAAGATGAAGTCGAGCAACAGATCGCTGTGCCCCCGCACCCCGCGCTCGCCGAGCGCCGGCAGCAACTGACGCGTCCGCTTATCGAAAGCCCGATCGAAGTATTCCGCGGGAACCTCGGTATACGCCAGGTTCCCCACCTCGAACTCCAGCCACATCGGCTGGTCTTCCACGAACATCGTGAACTCGAGTCGATCGACAAACGGAACACGGCGACCCGCCGCCTGATGCATCCGCATCCGCTGGTCCTCGCGGCTCCACTGGTCGCGCGCGGGGTAAAGCACCTCGTGATAGTTCGGGTTCCGCTCCAGTCGCAGACTCTGCTTGCTCACCCAGTCGTTCGGGCTGCGAAGCATGAAAGGCCCCGTTCCCACCGGGTTACGGATGAAGTCCTCCTTATAGAACTCCACCGCCTCGCGGGGCACGATCGACGTCTGGAACATCGTCAGCACCCACAAAAACCGTGTCACCGGTTTCGTCAGGCGAATCTCAAACTCCTTGTCGTTGATCTTGACGAAGCCCTCTACCGGTGCGTCATAGTCATACGTTCCCGCAGCCTCCTGCGCGGCCTTGTAGTCGTCGAACCCGAGAATCGTGTTCTCTACCAGCCACCAGTTCTTCCCGTCGAACCGACTGTCGCCCATGCGCTTGAGCGAATAGAAAACATCATCCGTGCGAATCTCCCGGCCTCGCCCGTTCGGGAAACACCGGTTGTCGTGAAAACGCACCCCATCCTTCAAGCGAAACCGATACGTCAACCCGTCCTCGCTCCGCGTCGGTAACTCCGCAAGCAGCCGAGGCTCATACTTCATCGGGTTCGCGTAACTATTTTCCAGCAGCGTCTCATACAACTGCGCTGCCGCCATGTTGTCGTACGTCGTTGAACCGCGAACAGGGTCAAGGGTCTTCGGGCCATCCGTCCGGATCGGCAACTGCAACACCCTCAGGCTGCCCGAAGGCTGCTCCGCCGTTGCGCCGGCCATCGATGTCCCGGTCATCCCGCACACACCGACAAGCGCCGCCGCAGCAGCCGCTCCGAACCGCTTCTTCAAGGTCTTGACCATGTTCGGCCTCCTTCAATCAATTCCGAATGATCCTGATCGCGGATCTCTCTGATGGCTCCGGCACAACGAGCCTCTCGACCTTCGCTTCATGCCCTTCCGCGTCCGGACGACGCAAACGCGATCCGAATCAGATCGATCCCTCCCGCGTGCGCTTCAACCGCCATCGGGGCGCCCGGTCTGACACGCGCCGAGATCTTTCCCGGGATCGCGATGGTAGCGACCACCCTCCCTCGACACAAACCCCCTGAACAACGTCCTTCCGCCGCATCGTCCGAGGCAACCGTACGGCCCTTACGAAACAACCGAGCCGGGGGCAATGTCCGCCGATGGCGACAGAATCACGACGCGTCGCCCCTCTGCGCCTTTGCCCGAATCACTGGCCGCCAGAAGCATCCCGCGAGAGGTCTCCCCCCGGATCGTTCTCGGCGCAAGGTTCGCCACGATCACGATCAGCCGCCCCTCCAGTTCTTCCGGTGAATACTGCTCGCGAATCCCCGCGCAGATCTGCCGAGGCTCGCCTGACCCATCGTCCAGTTGCAGTTTCAGCAGGCGATCCGCCGAAGGGTGCGCTTCCGCCTTCACGATCCTGGCGACGCGAAGGTCAAGACGCGCAAACTCATCAAAACTCACAATCGGCTTCGACTCGCTCGCCGGTGGGGTCGTGGATTGGGCATCAGTCATGGAGCACTCCGTAAGGGCGGAACAACCATCCATCCGGAGTCTAGACCACGCATCACAACCCCGCCTGTCCCGACTCGGGCTGGTCCGTCCAGCGCCCGCTCCGCCAGAACACCTTTGATGCATCAACCCCCAGCGTCGGCGCCAGTTCATCCGGATCAGGGTCACGCACCGGCAGCCCTGCATCCGAAGCCACCTGTGCCGACCATGATCGATGCACCCCCGCAAGCAGCCGCGACTCAAATCGAAGCTGGCCCACCATCTCCGCCATCGTCAGCCTGATCCCGGGGTCTCCGCGGCACCAAGGGCAAGGGATCAACTCTGGTGGGTTTACCCCGGGACGCCGCAGCACCCGCTCGTTGGAACACTCCGGACACGGCCACCGCTCCGCCTCCCGCGTCAACCGGCCCGTCTCACCCGGCAGCCCCATCGGGTGCAGCAGCGTCTCATACCGAAGCACAACCGCACCGATCTCGGGCCGCGCCAACAGTTCGCGCGCCTGCCGCCCATGCCCGGAGCGAAGCATCCCGATCGCCGTCGCCGCCTGGTAGGCCGTTTCATCCGAAATTCGAATCGGGTCGGCGTAATTCCAGTCTGGCGGCGCCTGCCTTGCATCCATCGTCCTCGCGAGCGCGGTCAGCCAGCGCCGCTCGCGCTCTAAACGCGAAACTTCCGCGAGTGCCAGGCATGCGCTCGCGCTCACCCACGACGGCGCAGCCTGCCGCCGATCAAGTTCGAAGGCAAGCACGAACAGCGTCTTGGCCAGTTCAACGTGCTCCGGCTCAACCGCCTCCGACGCGACATCTTCCCCGAGCAGGAAATATGCCTCAGCATCGCGCGGATCGAGCGCGCGCAACCGGCGCTCCAGATCCGCGACCGCCGGAGGCGCAATCCGCCCTGCCGCGGGCTGGCCCGACTCCGCCCCGAGCACACCTTGCGCTCCGATCCATGCCGCCGCAAGCGCAACCACCACCGAGATCTGTATACGCATCGTCATGGCACATCCATCCCCAGTCGCACCGACCACAACTCGGTCATCGCCTGTTCAGCAAACCGCACCTGCGCCAGCACGTGATCCGCCCCCCGACGTTGTTCGGCCATCGCATCCAGAATCGCCTTCACCTGCCCCGCCGCCCCGGGGCGCTCCGAGGCGATCACATACCCCATCAACTCCGCCGTCGCCGCTTGCTCAACGAAAAACCGCTGCACCGGGCCGTCCACCATCGACGCCCGCGCCGACCGCCGACGCTCGATCGATCCAAGCGACATCGACAGCGAAGGACTTGCAAGCACCACTTCCGCGCGACGAAGCCACGCCAGACGCAGCATCCCCGCGCTCACCTCAGCCGGTGGCACATGCTGCAAACCCTCTGAACCCGGCGAATTGGCGCCTCGTGCGGCATACGCCTCGGCCATCAGTTCGCCCAGCCGATCGATCACCGCCAGGTCCGATTCTGAAGCCAGCAGTTGCAGCAGTCGCTCGACCAACCCGCGCCGAATCCTGAGCCGCCACGTCGGATCATCCGCCGCGGGAGGGCGGATCATCGCCCCCGACGCCAGCGCTTCGATGTTCCGACGCGATGGCGGAGTCTCGGGCAAAAACTCGAGCATGGCATTGACAACCGTGGCCTGGCCGTTGAACAGACTGAGCACATCGTGCGCTTTCTGACGAATCACATCCGAATTGCCACGGAGCGCCTCCATCACCAGCAGTTCGGCCTCAACCCGGCCCAGCGGCCTCCCCACGCTCGCCCCGAGTTCATCCAGCAGTTCGCGACGGCGATGCACGTTCTGGCCCGCGTTCTTATACCGTACCCACCAGTCACCCCCGTCAACCTGCATTATCCACGCCGCTTCGGCCTGCGCTGTCTGCAAGGCTTCCTGCACGGGCTCGTCAAACCGATCAAGCATCTCCGCGCAACCGATGTAATCCCCAAGCCAGTGCAACTCGGCCGCGAGGTTCAACCGAGCCAGCCGCGCAGCGCTCGCCAGGTGCTCGGCCCCCGTCACATCCGACTGCGCCCTCGCCGCCGTCACATTGACCAGTTCCTGCCAACGCTCCGCAAGTTCCCGACCCCCGAAATCCGCATCAAGCCCCCACACCAGCCGATACCGCTCGCGCAGTTCCTGGCGCACAAGATCATCCGCCCTGATCGGCACCACCATCGAAAGATCAACCCCCGGCGCTCGCCCCCGTTGCACGATCGCGGAGGTCACGACATACAGATCCGCCACGCTCCACGCTGCCGACGCCATCGCCCGCACCAGCCACGGCTGCGCCGCGGCGGCATCGTGCCAATCGATCGCCCCCGCGAGCATCGACATCGCGTCATAGGTCGGCTGATGGACATTCGGTTCCGGTCCTTCACGCGCCAGAAGATCAAGCCCGGCCAGCAGCAGCCGATTCCGCGTCGCCGTATCCGACCGCGTCGCCCAGAGCACTGCATCCAGCCAGCGCTTCCACACTTCTCCAAGACGCTCCCGTCCGACATCAACCGCGATCACCTGGTTCGACACCATGAACCGCGCTTGCACCCCGAGCACCGACAACAACCCCGCCTCGAAACTCAATCCCGAAATCGACCGCCCCCCGCCCAACGATTCGCCCAGCGCCGAATCCACCACGCCCCCGACCGCCGACGGCAGATCCCGCTCTCGCGAGAGCCGAGTCAGCATCGCCACCGACCACGCCGAGGGCCACACCTCGTCCGCATCAAGCCCGCGCGCGCCGAAACGCAACCGCCGCGATGGCCCCGCGATCACCTCCGCCGCCGCGAGGTTCACCATCGGCCACGACGCCGATCGATACAGATACTCCACGATCGCATCAGAGCACGCCGCAACTTCATCCGGACCCAACTCGACCCAGCACGAAGCCAGGCTGCGCACGGCCCTCGCAAAATGCTCCGTCGTCGCCCCAGGATCGACCCCCAGCGCCAACGTCGAATCCGACAGCAACTCGCGAATCGCCCCACCACTCCGCAACAGCGGCGGCGGCCCCGCAGGCCTCGGCGCCCGTGCCGTCTCGGGCATCACCGTTTCCGTGCTCGACTCCGGAAATCCTGCAACCGGAGGCGGCGATTCGATTTTCGGCGATACCACCGCGTTCCCTAGCCCGTTGGTCGCGTTGGGCGCGAGCATCAGCATCACCCCCGCCGTCACGCCCATGGCTGCCAAGATGCCCGCCACCACGATCAATGGCGCCCAACTTCCGCGTGAAGGCGGCTCTTCCGCCTCTCGGCTCGACTCCTGCACCGCTTCCGCTCGCTCCGCCCGGCCTTGCCCCAGCACCTCACTCGTCAATGGCCGCCCTGTGGCCCGCCCGACCGCGACGGTCGATGCCCCCCTCGACACACCCCCCCGTTCCACCATCACCCCCGAAGGCTCTACACGCACGGTTTGCACCGGCCCGCGCGAACGCCGCCGATGCAATACCGCAATGATGGCCTCCGGAACCTTGTGATCCGGAATTCCCCGCGCGTGCGCCAAAATCGCCAGCCGGCGCAGCGCCTTAGCGTTCCACCCACCCGACCGGCCGACCACCAGCATCGCATCATGCTCGAGCGCTAGCAGTCCCTCCGGTGCGTCACCCGCGCTCCGCGGCTTGGGCACGCGGTGCACCTCGACCGGCGCTCCGCGCACGCCCCCCCACCGCTTGACCAAGTGCCCCCGCACCACAGGGTCAAGCAACTGCGCTGCCGCGGCATGCAGCGCCAAGCGCACTTCATCCGCCTGCGGTGTTTCGGCCTGCACATGGCTGTTGACTCGATCTAGCTGCGCCTGTAACTGACTCAGAATCCGCGCATCATCACACGGCCCGGCCTCCAGCCCCAGGAGCGCAAACGGCCCCCCTGCCCCGGCTTGAGATCCGAGAAAACGTTCCACCGGCGAAGATGCACCCGCCCCGATGCTCATCCGCCTGAACCTCCCGTCATGCTCGACGCCGCGACTTTCCCCCGTACCTCGGCATGCAGCATCCGCAGACGCTGCCCCCACGGCTCCGGCCCATATTGCGGATGCAGGGCCGCGTGTTGATCCAGCACTTCCAGCCCTCGCTCCGGGTCGCGCAACGCCAGCAGGCGCGCCGAGTGGTACCGCGCTTCATACCACGCATCCGAACCCTGCGGCAGCGCCGAAAGCAGGTGCCGCCACGAATCGAGCGCGCCTTCATCATCGCCCGCCGCCTCAGCCAGTTCGGCATGTCGGCGCAGCACGGCCTGCGATCGAACGCCCGCCTCCAGCAGCATTCGATCGAGCCGCAACCCCGTATCACGCGCCAACAGATCCTGTTCGAGCGTCCACACCACCGCCGCCGCTTCGGCCGTTCGATGAAACACGCTCTGAATCGCCGCCTGCTGCAGCGCCCCGGGCTTTACACCGATCGTGTCCGCCAGGCGCAGCCCATGCCGAAGCAGCGTCCTCGCAGACTCCACATTGTGCGTATCAACCACATACGCCGCAAGCGCGGTGCGATACATCAGGTTGTCCGCCGCCTCGGCATAGCGCCCCCCGCTCGCGCGCAGACGCACCAGGTGCTCCTCAGCCTCGCGCTGCCGCCCCTGGCCGATCGCCAGTTGCAGCCTTCGATAGGCCAATTCGTCCGCCCACGAAGCATCCGCTATGCCCGCCACGCGCGCTGTCTGGTCGATCATGTCCAACGTTCGAGCCGCCCGCGCATAGTCCGGCGCGGTCATCGACAACAGCGCATCAACCACCTGGCGCAGCCGAAGCACGATCGCTTCCCCCGCGCGCGCCATCGTCTCGCCGTCGCCCGAAATCGCCTCGTGCCGGTCAAGCTCGACAACCTCCTCGGCAACCTCCACGAATCGCAGCGCCGCGAAATCACGCTCCGATCCCGGCGATGCGCGAAACAACCGATACAACAACGTCGAGGCATGCGAGCGTGCGGCGTGATACAACGGCGAATCAGGCTGCACCGCCAGCAACACGCGCACGGCCTGTTGAGGATCGGCCAGTTCACTCCCGGCGCGCCGAATCAGCAGTTTCGCCGCACGCTCTGAACGCGGATAGGTCTGTAGAAAAATCGCCGAGAGTTCGTCTCGCCGCGGCGCAAGCATCGTCCGCTCACGCTCGACGGCCCGATCAAGCGCCACGATCGCATACCACAGCGCCTCTTCGCCAGAGGCCGCGTCCGGCGCCGACGCATACGCCGCCTGGAGGGTACGGGCCGCCTGTTCCAGGTCGCCCGCGAAAAACTGCGACAAACCCGCCAGCACCCGGCATCGCGCCCGTTGGGTCGCAAACTCCGAGGCATCTGCCGCTTCTGCCGCTGCCGACAACATCACCGCCGCCTGCCGATACCGCGCTGCCGTGACGGGCGTCGCCGTCGGCTCCTGATCGTCCTCGCTGCTCTCCGCGTGCGATCGTCGCGTCGCCTCGTATTGCCGAAGGCCGTTGACATATCGCACAATGAAGCCGTCCGAACCCACGACTTCGGCCTCAAACGTGCTGACCAGGTCAAGCACATGCCCGACTTCTCCGCGACGCACCAGTTCCGCAAGCGCCGCCTGCGCCAGCGAATGAATCAGCGCATCCCGGTCCGTCCCGCCGCTCCGCGCGTGCCGCAGCGAGCCGAGTGTCCGCACGGCCAGCAGCCGAGCTTCCTGGACGCTCATCCCCTCCTCGCCCCGGCGCGCCCGCTGGTGCAGCATCCACTCAATGTCCGCCCAGCGTCGAAGCTGCGAATACACCATCACCCGCCGCGAGAAAAACTGCCGCCGCACCGCCTCCGGCACGCCCTCATCGTTGATGACGATCTCAAGCCAACGCAGCGCCGCCGCATCATCACCCCGAAGCGCGTGCGCCATCGACACCCCCAGCGCCGATCGGGCGACGTGCTCATACTGCAGTAGGTTCCGGGGCAGCCTGTCCGCCGTCGGCATCCGCTCGCCGCCGGCGCTCAGCAGATAGGCAAACTCGCCGATCGCATCCACGGCGAAGTTCTGCTGCTGCGTCAGTTCCGCAAGATAATAATTCGTCCACCCCGAGTAATACTTTGCCAGTGAACGCAGCCGCCGAGCCTCGGTCAGCCGACGCTCGATCTCTGCCAGCCGGTCACGCCCGCCCGCGCTGCGCTCTTCACGTTCAAGATTCTCCACCTCGCGGTGCAGCCGTACCGAAAGCGGCCCGAAGGTCGATCGCACCGAACTGAGCACCCGTATCGCCTCATCCTGCTGGCTCTTGTCGATCAGCAGAAGCCGCGCCCGCTCCGCCGACGCTTCCGCCTCCAGATAGCGCGCCTTGGCTATCTCGATCCGAAGGTCATACGACTGCGACTCTTCCACGCTCGAAAGCAACTGGTCGGCAAGCTGCTCGATCCGACGCCGCTCTTCAACCGTCCCCGCAGCGCGAAGCTGCCGCACATAGATCGCCCCGAGATGCTCCGCCACCGCCACGCGCCCGGACGGCGGCGTGCGCATCAGCCGGTCACGCAACTGCGCGGCCAGCAGGTCATCAAGGCCCAGCCGCTCCATGTACCGCTCGACACGCTCCTCGGGCCCCAGTTCATCTTCCCGCGCCTGGGCGTGCGCGCACGATGCCCACCACACCCAAGCCAATGTCACCATCACTCGTGCGCATGCCCAGGACACGCTCACACGACGACTCCCGATTTCGCCGCAAGAAGCGGCACGCCCGTCACGCCCCGACCGCGCTCGACTTCCACGGACACCCGTTCACCCTCGCGAAGATGGCACATACGTCACCCTCCGAAATCCCGCGTCCTTGCACGCCTGAAGTGCCGCCGCCGCAGCGCTCACCGGCGGCAGATTCGACACCCGCACGAAAACCCCGCGCTCCTTCGGCAGTCTTTCGAGCAGGCGCGTCAGATCCTCCCGCGTCGTGAAAACCTGCTCGCCCACGCGAAACACCGTCCGCCCGTCAAGCAGTTCGACATGCACGACCTGCGGCTGAAGATCCGCCGCCGCCCCGCCGCGCTGCTCCGACTGCAGCGCTGCGCCGAGATCCGTCTCACGCACCGAGAACGACAGCGTCAGCATGAAGTAAATCAGCAGCAGGAACACGACATCGATGAGGCTCGTCATCGGCAGCCGCCAGTCGCGCTCGGTCGATCCGGGTCGTTGCAGTTTCATCCGCCCCCTCCCATCGGCCGGATCGTGCCCAGCCGCCACCCGCGAAGACCCATCCCGCTCAGCCGGTTCGCAAGCCGGTTCAGATGCAGTGACGGCGCCGACGCATCGGCCCGCACCAGAACGCTCACCCGCGAAGCATCACCCGCCGAGGCGATCTCTACCCGAAGCAGACGCTCCAGTTCCTCCAGCGTCACTTCCTCCGCGCCCACGATGATTCGTCCCGAGGCGTCAAGATCCACCGTCACCGTGTCCGGCACAATCGAAGCCGGGTCGTCGCCTCGCTCCTGGGGCAAATCGATCGGCGAACGAACCGCCTGCGCAAAATGCGTGGTGAACATGAAAAAAATGATCAACTGGAGCACGACGTCGATCATCGGCGTCATGTCCATCAGCACAGGTCGGCGACGTGGGCGGGTCCAGTTCATTGCTCGTGCCGCCTCAGGCCCGCGGCCCCGAAGGAGGTGTCGGTTGAGGTGTCGGACGCCCGCGCGCTCCCGCGGGCGGGGCCGCCGCGGGCTTTGAAGCCCCTTCCAGTCGCGAGGCCAGTTCATCCACGGTTTCGCCGATCTCCGCAACCACGCTGTCGATGCGGTTGCGAAGCCACGCAAACGCCGCCGTCGCCGGAATCGCCACCACGAGGCCCTGCACCGTCGTCACGAGCGCGATCGAGATGTCGCCCGCGAGCTGGCCCGGTTTGGCAACCCCCTCGGTTGTGCTGATCGTGTCAAACGCCCCCACCATCCCGACCACCGTGCCCAACAGCCCCACCATGGGCGCGACCGCCGCGATCAGCCCGATCCCGTCGGTCGCTCGGTACAACCGGGCGACCTCCTGCTGGCCGGCCTCTTCCAGCGCGCTCTTGAGTTCCAGAAACCCGAAGGCCGACCGGCAACACCGCGACAACGCTGCGCCGAATACCCGCGTCAGAAAACACGCGTTGGTTTCATCGCGGCAGAACTGCATGGCCCCTTGCACATCATGCCGTTCGAGCAGATTCCCCAGGTGCGCCTGAACGTGCTCTGGTGACAACCGCGACCGTTGAAGCCGGATCAACTGCGTGATAAACAACCCGACCGCCACCAGCGAGAGCAGGATGATGAAATACCCGATCCCGCCGCCGGCGCGGACGTACTCCAGCAGCGACTTGCGATCTCCCGCGGCCGTCACTTGGGCGATCACGGATGTCATTCCCGTCATCACGCTCACCACGCAGTCACCTCTTCTTCTCGGCGACAGCCGCCGCTACCTGCGATTCCATCCATCCACGATCGAACATGACCGACTCTGATCGACCCGGCGCCCCCGTTGACCGCGGCACAAGATCCGAGGTCTTGTCCCAGGCCAAGGCCGGATGACCGGGAAAACGCTGGGCCAGGTCGTGCATCAATCGGCGGGCCGAGGCTTCATCACCCAGCCCGCGCATCGTGTGCGCGGCTTCCGCAAGGCACACCCCGGCCAGAAATGGATGCTCACGCTCAAACCGCGCCGGCACATGCAGCAACGCAACCACGCCTAGCCGACGCTGATCTTCCCCGGCCTCACGCACCAGCGAACGACCGATCGCCGCGCGACACCACGCCTCCTGCCACGTCTCCATCGACCGCGAAGCGTGGTCGTTCAGCCACTGCCGGCTCGACGATCGTTCCGAGGCGTTCCCCGTGCGCGCCAGCACCACCCGCGACACCAGCATCAGGCCGACATCCTGCGATGGCGGCAGGCTCGGCGGGCGCTCACTCAAGCCCGATTCAAATCTCGCGGCGTGTCGATACCACGCGCGCAACGCCTCGGCCCTGTCGCGTCCCGACTCGGGCACATCCGGTTCGGGCACGAGCGCGAATGCCCGCGTCGCCGGACCATCAAGCCAGATCGGCGGGAGCATCGGCGCAAGGCCCGTGGCCGCGTCGATCACAGGCTGGGCTTCGGGGATCGCGGGTTGGCCGTCCGTCTTGGCTCGCACGAGCGCGAGCCACGGCGCGACAGCCGATGTCTGCACCCCGCGCCGAAGCCGACAGCGCAGCAGCCCTTCGGCCACCATCGCCGCGGTCGGCCCCGTGCGCCCCTCGTACATCAGGAACAGGTCTTCAAACAGCGGTTCGGCGGCCAGCGCATCTCCGCGAAGCAGGCGCGTGCGCGCTCGCCAGGCCTTGTCGGCTTCGTGGGCGTACGGCTCGGCATCAAGCGCAAAATCTCCACCCACCGCGCGAACCCGATCCCACCCGAGCACGACCGTTCGGCCTGAGTGATCACGCACGCGTACACCGTCGAGCGACACGTCGATCACCTCACCCGCCGAACGACCGGGCTGGCCGCGCAGTTCGACCTGCGCCGGCACGGTCAACACCATGGCCGCGACGATCGACGCGATCACGGCCCGCGCCCCGGAATGTGCGTGTATGTTCCGCCTGATTCCTGGGAGATACGCCTGAGCAGCGGCGCGCCGCTGTCATCGCCGAGACTGATGCAGTGGATCGGTGCACGAACCTCGGCGTTCAACGAGTTGACGAACATGACCACATCCGGATGGAACTCACCGTCGGTCATGAAGTAGAACGCATCAGGCCTCGGACGCAGGGCAAAGGCCATCTGAAACGCCGGACGCGGCTCGGTGCCGCCTCGGGCCTGAAGTTGGGCGATCATTCCTCGGAAGCGCTGCTTGTCTCGCGGGGCCGCGCGCGTCCACTCGGCCCGGCCGCCGACGGGGTATCCGCCGTCGCTGAACGCAATGATGATGAACTCGGCGTTCTCGGCTAAAGCGTCGATGCTTTGCGCAAGGCTGGC
Source organism: Phycisphaeraceae bacterium (assembly GCA_019636695.1). Classification (GTDB taxonomy): domain Bacteria; phylum Planctomycetota; class Phycisphaerae; order Phycisphaerales; family UBA1924; genus JADLCM01. The sequence continues at coordinate 384,787 of JAHBXD010000001.1, read as the reverse complement.
GCGCAGGGCCTCGATGCGCCCTCCGAAGCCCATCGAGCCTGAAACATCGACGATGTAGACGAATCGGCGACCCTTGGCCTCGACCCCGAAGAAGTTGGCCCCGCCCCCGGCCCCGCCGGCGTCGGCATCGAACCCCGTGCCGATGTCGCCGCCTCCGGAAACAAGGTCAGCAGGATTGATGTCGGGCAACAGCGCCGTGGAAGTCAGCGGTTCAGGTGTGTTGAGGAGGTCAGGGGCGACGATGTCCTCCAGCGGCACTTCGGGCACGGCCGGGTCATCAAACGACACCGAGGCGTCGATCAGTTCAGTCAGCACGGCATCGGTCGCGAGGGCGAGTTCGAAGGTGTCGCCCTCCGGCGCGGCGTAGGCCGAAGCGGGCCGATGCACCGTGATGAACATGGCGACGACCCAGAGGACAATGTGAACCAGCACGGAGAGGCAGACACCGGCGACCGAGGCTCGCCTGATGAACCGGCCCGCGCGCGTCCAGAAAGTATCCACCGGCCCCGAGGCGTCGTCAGGCTCGAACGGCGGCTTGACCAGTCGAAGCTGGGTCATGGCGTCGGCACATCGCCCGGAGCAGTTCTCAGGGTTTGAACCCACAAGCGTTCAAGCCCCGCCCTGCGCTGCGGGCGCCCAAGGGCAGTGTACCTGTTGCGACGCCCGACGTTGCGTCGGGTTCCCTCGTATAGCGGAGCAGGGATCCGATCCGGGCGTGTCCCTGATCGGTTCGCACGATCACGGGAGGCGGTTCGAGTGATCTCACGGATGAACCCGAACGGCGTTACTATGGCATCGCCGAACAGGGAGCCACTTCCGCATGCCAACCCTTGAACCCGCGTCATCGCCCACTCCAGCCATGTCCCGACGACCACGACAATTCGAACGCGTCCTTCTGAAGATCAGCGGCGAGTCGTTCTGCGCTCCCGGGGGTTTCGGGATCGACCCGGAGGAACTGCGCTCGATCGCCGAGGAGATCAAGCTGGCGACCGACCTCGGGGTGCAGGTCGCGGTGGTTGTGGGCGGGGGCAACATCATCCGCGGCGCTCAACTGGCCGAAGCGGGCGACGTGCCTCAGGCGACGGCGGATTACATGGGCATGCTGGGGACGGTGATCAACGCGCTGGCGCTCCGTGAGAAACTCGTGCGCCTGGGGACGGATGCACGGGTGCAGTCGGCGATCGAGATCAAGGCCGTGGCGGAGCCTTTCATCCGCGGACGCGCGCTGAGGCACCTGGAGAAGGGCCGCGTGGTGATCCTGGCCGCGGGCACCGGGAACCCTTTTTTCACGACGGATACGTGCGCTGCACTTCGGGCGACCGAACTGGATTGCGACGTCTTGTTGAAGGCGACGAAAGTCGACGGGGTGTATTCGGCCGACCCGAAGAAGGATCCGACCGCGACCCGGTTCGAAGAGATTTCGTTCGGCGAAGCGTTGTCGCGCGGGCTTCGGATCATGGATATGACGGCGCTGGCGATGTGCCAGGAGCAGGAGTTGCCCGTGCTGGTTTTCGACTTCAAGAAGCCGGGAAACATCGCGCGGGCCGTGCAGGGTGAGGCGATCGGGACGCTGGTTTATACCGACCGGCCTGCATGAGGACGAGTACCCGACGGTTCGCCTGTAGAGAGCCGGGATAGGGATCGCGCACGACGGTCGTTTCGGCCGAGGGTTGTCCTTTTGCGTGTTCTCTCGGCACGAGACATCGAAAGGTTTTTGATTGGTTTGCATTTGGTAAGAATACGGCCGGTTGTCTTGAATGCAAGGATATTTTTTGGAAAATGGTTGGTATTTTTGTAAGTGCTTGCTGGAACGAGGGTTAGGGTTATGGAATCGTGAATGGCAGCCCGGCGCGGTGCGCATGGCGCGACCATCGCGATTGACGAGCACACGTGCAGGGACGGCCGAGGTCCAGCGGTGTCGTTTTGCGTCACTCTGCCGCGATCCGCGCACATTCATCACCCACGCATGAAAGCGAACCGGGGGGATACCGAACGAGTGGTACCATGAACGCCGTGTCGGCGCAAACTCGCCATGTTGATGCGGATGTTGAGCGCTGGGAGCGCACATATGCCACGTTTCAACACCTGACCCTGCTGGTTGCGCCTGCGGCGTTTCTGGGTGTGATCGCTGCGGTGGTGATGTGGCTTCTGAAGCGCGAAGAGTCGCCGTTTCTGGATGACCATGGGCGCGAGAGCGTGAATTTTCAGATCAGCCTTGTGATCTACATGATCGGGGCGGGGGCAATGACTCGGATTGTCATCGGCATCCCCCTGATTGCGGGGGTGATCATTCTCGGGCTGGTGGGCATGACGCTCGCCGCGAGGGCAGCGAATCGGGGCGAGTTTTTCAGGTATCCGATGTGTCTGCGTCTGCTTGACTGACCTGCTTGCCGGGACGGCTGATGCGATAGGCGGTCAGGACGCTGGAGAAAAAGAACCCAGCGCCGAGCGACTCGGTGGTCTCTTCGGCGAGTTTGCGAGGCTCATCGCTGAGGGCTTCGCGGAGGAGATCGTCGAAGACGCCGCCCAGACCGAGAAAGACGACCGCGATGGCGAAGAGCCATGTATCGGGCATGCCCAAGCGGAGGCGTCGGATGGGATTGAGGCGGGCGAAGGCGAGCGGGAGGGTAAGGGCCGCCAGGATGCATAGACCGATCGCGCCCCAGAGGATCTTTGGGGCAAGCGGAACGGAGAGATCGGTCCACCAGTTCAGTTTAAATCGCATGCCCCACTCGCCGAAGTTGTGCGGCGCGATCCAGAGATGGACATCGAGTTCTCGTGCGCCGCAGATAAGGGCGACCACGCCGAGCCAGAGCAACACCAATCGCGTAGGCGCGGGGCCGGGACGTGCAGCGAGCATGCAGGCGATGGCGGCAGAGAGAAACCACACGGCGAACTGGGAAATCTCGATCAACCCGAATTCGCGTGTGGCGGCCTCAGTACTTTGGAGGATGCCGACGACTACGCACCAGATCCCGAGAAGGGCCGGCATGAACAACGACATACGCCACGAAGAGGAGTGCATCGGCGATGTGGACACGTGGGGCGATGATAGACGAGAGAAGTGCGCGCGGCGGCAGGTTCTCACCGCGAACGACGACACACGGAGCTGTCAGGCATACGAATAGTGCGAATTCCCCATTCGCTCGGCTGCGATCATCGCCGCTCCGATGACGCCGGCATCGGGGCCGAGTCGGGTGGCCTCAACTCGGACGCCCTTGGCCTTTTCCGGGAAACTGACGCGGCGGACCCATTCGGCGACACGCCGGACCCACGGCTCTCCGAGGGCCTCGGTGACGCCGCCGCCGAGGACGACGCAGTCGAGCGAGAGGAGCGTGTTGACGCTGCCGATATGGATACCGAGTAGTTCAGCGGCATGGTCGACGACTTCGACGACGAGGGGGTCGGCGGCTTCGTAGGCGCGAGCGAGATCGCTGGATTTGATTTTGTCGTAATGGCCTTCGACGAGTTCGGTGATCATCGACTTTCGGTTGGCACGGATGAGTTTTACGATCTGATTGACGATAGCGGTGCGTGAGCAGTTGTGTTCCAAGCTGCGGCTGCCGGGGGCGCTCTGGGGGAGCACCCACATGTGGCCGATCTCTCCGGCGCTCAGCCAGTGGCCGTAATGCAGGTCGCCATTGAACATCAGGCCGCCGCCGATGCCGGTGCCCACCCATACGCCGAGGAGACATCGGGCGCCGACGCCTGCGCCGAGGCGGGCCTCGCCGAGCACGGCGACGTTGACATCATTTTCGACGTAGGCCGGGATGGTGAAACGTTCGTTGAGCAGGCGTGCGAAGGGGATGTCCGTCCATCGGAGGTTGACGGCTTCCACGACGACCCCGGTGAAGGGATCGATGACACCTGGGGCACCGATGCCCAGTGCGGCAAGATCGGCAAGGCCCAGACCAGCCTTGGAGCAGGCGGCCTGAAGGCCGCGGCTGATGCGATCGAGGACGCGATCAAGCCCTTCGTCGGCCTTGGTCTTTTTCTTTTCGCGTGCAATGACGGTGCAGGCGCCATCAGGCTCGCGCCGGACGATGCCGATCTGCATATTGGTGCCGCCGAGGTCAATTCCAGCGAATACACGGGATTTCTCGGGAGATGCCTGCATGGGTGGGCCTCGCGGGTGCGGGCGGAGTGTACGGCGAGCCGGCATCAGGACGAGCACCGCGGCGCGGGCCGGTGGGCCGCTATGCTCGCGTATGGCGAACGTGCTTGTCGTCGGGCCGCATCCGGATGACCAGGAATTGGGGATGGGGGGGACGATCGCGCTGCTGGCAGCGCAGAGGCATGATGTTGTGTTGCTCGACATGACCGACGGCGAGCCGACACCCTATGGCGACCCTGTGACCCGAGCGGCGGAGGCGCAAGCCGCGGCGGAGGTGTTGTCGCCCCCGGATCACCCGATTCGCCGCATGCTTCTGGGGCTGCCCAACCGGCGAGTAGAGCATTCGCTCGAGGCACGGCATGCGGTGGCCGGGGTGATCAGGGCGCACCAGGCGGAGATCGTGTTCGTTCCTCATCCGGAGGACGCCCACCCGGACCACGTGGCCGTGACACGGATTGTCGAAGATGCCCGGTTTGATGCGAAACTGACGGGGCTTGATCTGGCCACGCCCAAGGGTTTTCCCGAGGTGGGTCCGCCGATCTATGCCAAATGGGTGTTGTACTACTACGCGAGCCACCTGAGGCGGGTGGCTGACCCCTCGTTCATTGTGGATGTCTCGGGGTTTGCGAGGAAGAAAATGGAAGCGATCGGGGCGTATCGGTCGCAGTTTGAGGCGAATCCGAAGAACCGAGGGGTTCCAGGGTGGATCGAGGCGAGCATGAGGTATTTCGGGTCGCGGATCGGGACGGAGGCAGGCGAGCCGTTTTGGTCGCGCGAGCCGCTCGGGCTGTGCTCGCTCGGGGGGTTGGTGATGTAGGGGGCGTGGTCGTCGGGCGGTCGCCGGATGGGTGCCGGACGGCTATCCTTGCAGCCCTATGGCCAAGTCTCGCGAGATCAAGAAGCGGATGAAGGCGGTGGCGAACATCCGCCGCATTACCAAGACCATGCAGATGATCGCGACGAGCAAGTTTGCTCGAGCGCAGCAGGCCTCGCTGGCGACGAAGCCGTATACGGAAGCGTTGCTTTCGCTGGTTGGCGAGCTGGCTTCGATGGAGGGCGCGAGCCACCCGCTGCTTTCCGGGGTTGACCGCGCGAAGGGAAAACCTGAGCTGACGCTGATTCTGACGAGTGAGCGCGGGTTGTGCGGCCCATACAACGGTTCGATTCTGCGTGCGACGATGCGTCACCTGCGTTCGACGCCCGCGGCATCTTCGGGAGCGGTGGAAGTTGTGGGCCGCAAGGGCCTGATCGTGCTGAAGTTCAACAAGGTCGATGTTGCGCGGCACCATACGGTGTTCGGTGACAAGCCGCAGTATGAGGATGTCGAGCGGCTTGCGCAGGAGTACATCGATCGGTATATCGCGGGCGAGTTTTCGTCTGTGCGCGTGATCTATATGCGGTATATCTCGGCCGGAAAGCAGTCTCCGGAAGTGCTGCAACTGCTGCCGTTCAAGCCTTCGAGCAAGCCCGAGGGCGCGGCGACGAACGTGCAGTTTGAGTTCAGCCCGGATGAGGGGGAACTGCTCGGGGCGATCATTCCCGCGGCGGTGAAGTCGGTGCTGTTCCAGGCGTTCAACGACGCGATCGTGTCGGAGCATGTGGCGCGGATGGTGGCGATGAAGGCGGCAACCGACAACGCGGGCAAGATGGGCAAGGCGTTGAGCCGGAAGTTCAACCGGGCGCGCCAGGCGCAGATCACTACGGAGCTGACGGAGATCATCTCGGGTGCCGCGGCGCTGGCCTAAGCCGTGCAAGGCGGGCTTCCGAGTGGTCGGGCGGGAGGTCCGGAAACGCTGTCAGCGGTTTTTGGCGTCAGGTGAGGGAACTTGGTGTACACTCTCCGGTGACTGAGGGTCTTTCCGGATGAGCGTTCGCGTGTGGACCATTCTGCTGACCGCGCTGCTTGTGATGACAAGCGGGCCCGGATCGCGTCTACTTGCGGGCGGGTGCTGCGGCGAGACAGGCAGCGACAAGCATGGCCAGATGATGACGGAAGTCGCGTGCTGTTGCGACCAAGTCGAGGTGCCTTCGGATGATGATTCTCGGGATCTCGATCAACGGTCGGATCAGGGACCGAGAGATTCGCATCATGGTGACGGGTGCGACTGCGCCAGACCGTGCTGCAGCGGCGGGGTAGCGTCGGCTATTCGACCGACAATCTCGGAGACCATGTTTGATCGCCCCGGATCGTGCGGAATGCCGCGCGGCCAGCGGATGGATGCTCGCGATTTTGCGCTCGGCCTTCTGCGTCCTCCTCGGGTGTAACCACAATCACGCGCTGATGGTGCGCGCGGAATCGTCCGACATGCGTCGCCCGGAGCGATGCATCGGTGATGGCTTTGTGGTTCTGCACTCGGGGATGATCGATGACCAGCACAGCAGGGCTTGAGCGCCAAGGCGCGAGCGGTTCGCACGTTGAAAGGCGGCTTGCATGGCATGTTGTCGTTCCGGCGGCGGTGGCGTGTGCCGCGGCGGGGCTGGTGCTGTGGTCGGCGGGGGCGACACTACGTCCGGTTCAGGTGGTGGATGTAGCCCCGGCGGTGTTTGATCGAAGCAGCGCGGGCATCCAGCCGGAAGCCGCGCCGCGCCGGGGAGTGACCGTGCAGGCGCCGGGATGGCTTGAGCCTGATCCATACGGGATTGCCTGCAGCGCGTTGATCGACGGTGTAATTGAAGAAATGTTTGTGCTCGAGGGGGAACGAGTCGAGCGCGGGATGGTGGTCGCGCAGTTGGTGGATACGGAGCTGATACTCGGGCTTGAACTCGCGCGGAGCGAACTGGACGCGGCCGAGGCGGAGTTGCTGATCGCTCTTGCGGAGCGCGATGCGGCCAAGGAGCGACTGGAGCACCCGATCGAGCGTGAGCGGGCGGTGCAGGTGGCGCGATTTATGCTGGAGGAAACCACCGCGGAACTGGCGCAGCTTCCGGCGCTGATCGCTGCAGAGAGCGCGACATTCGAGCGGCTTGATGAAGAGTACCGGAGATCGGTCGAGGCGTTTACTTCGGGCGGCGCGAGCCAAACGGAAGTGATTCTGGCGGAGAAGCGGGCGCGGGCGCAACAAGCCTCGCTGGATGCGTTGCGTCAGCGTGAGGAGATTCTGGCGGCACGGATTCGTACGCTCACAGCGGAACTTGCGGCCGCGGAACGGAACGCAGCGCTCTTGATCGAAGAGCGAAGGGCGGATGCGGTGGGGCGTGCGGCGGCGTCGAGAGCGGAATCGAAGGTGCGGCAGGCAAAGGTCGCGGTTGAACTTGCGGTCGTGCGGCTCAGTCGCACGCGGGTGATTGCGCCGATCGACGGCTATGTGCAGAAGCGGGTGAAGAAACCGGGCGATAAGGTGATGCTGGCGATGGACGACCCGCACTCAGCACACATAGTGCATCTCTACGACCCTGCGAAGCTGCAGGTGCGGGTGGATGTGCCGCTTGCGGACGCAGCGCACGTGTTCGAGGGGCAGGCGTGCGAGATCGTGGTCGAGATTCTCCCGGAAAGGGTTTTTAAGGGGGTTGTGACGCGGATTACACACGAGGCGGATCTTCAGAAGAATACGCTTCAAGTAAAAGTGCGTGTGCACGAACCTGCGTTTACGCTTCGCCCGGAAATGCTCAGCCGCGTGAAGTTTCTTCCCGGGAAAGCGGAGGCTTCGCAGGGCGAACCCGGGCCGGGAGTGCTTGTGCCCGCGGCGGCGATTGATCGTTCCGGTTCATCGGCGCATATATGGGTTGTGCGAGACCGACATGGAGACCAGGGGCGAGCGAGAACGGTGGCCGTGCGACCGGGAGCGGATGTCGGCGGGTGGGTTCGGGTTGAGGGGGAACTGCGCACGGGGGAGCTTGTCGTGACTTCGCCCCAGCGGTTGCGCGAGGGGTTGCGGGTGCGGATGCGCCGGACGGAGGCCGAATCATGAGCCTCATCGAGTGCCACAACCTGACGCGGGAGTATCGCAAGGGCAGCGAGGCAATTCGCCCGCTGGATGGGCTTGACCTTGCCATTGATGAAGGGGATTTCGTCGCGCTGATGGGCCCGAGCGGCAGCGGCAAAACCACGCTGCTGAACCTGATCGCCGGCATTGATGCGCCGACAAGCGGAAGGCTGACGATCGACGGCGTGGAGATCACGCACCTCGGAAGAAAGCGTCTGGCCGCGTGGCGTTCGCGGACGGTGGGTTACATCTTCCAACTTTATAACCTGGTGCCGGTATTGACGGCGTTTGAGAATGTCGAGCTGCCGCTGCTGCTGCATGCGATGACGCGAGCAGAGCGGCGCCGTCGCGTGCACGAAGCGCTCGACCTGGTGGGCATCGCGGACCGGCAGTCGCATTTTCCTCGGCAGCTCTCGGGCGGTCAGGAGCAACGCGTCGCCATTGCGCGAGCGATCGTGACCGATCCGCGGATCATCGTGGCCGACGAGCCCACGGGCGATCTCGACAAACCTTCGGCGACGGCGATTCTGGGTGTGCTTACAGACCTGAACGCCACGCTTGGCAAGACGATCATCATGGTGACGCACGACCCGCTGGCCGCGCATTCGGCGCGGCGTGTCCTGCACCTTGAGAAAGGCCGACTGGCGGCGGAGGCGCAGAACGCGCAGGCGGGTGCGGCATGACTTCCGGTCGAATGCGCATTGCGGCATGGGGGCCGTATGTCGTGCGGCAGGTGACGCGGCATCGAACGCGAAGTCTGTTGACGATCGCGGGCATCGCCATCGCCATGTTTCTGCTGACGACGGTGCGCGCGATGCAGTCGGGCGTGGCCGAAGCGACGCGCGTTTCGGCGGCCGACACGACGCTCGTGGTCTATCGCAAGGATCGGTTCTGCCCGGCAACGAGTATTCTGCCGCATGACTATGACCGCCGGATCGCGCAGATGGAGGGTGTCGTCAGCGTTTTGCCGATGAAGATCGTCGTTTCCAACTGCCGCACAAGTCTGGACGTGGTTATTTTTCGCGGGGTGCCGCGGGCGGCGTTTCTTGCTGATCGAGGCGAGTCGATCAAGCTGATCTCCGGGTCGTTTGAAGATTGGCAACGCCGAAGCGATGCCGTGCTTGTGGGCGAAACCCTGGCCCAGCGCCGCGGGTTGCAGCCGGGAATGACGTTCGACGCGGCGGGAATCACTGTGTATGTCGCCGGGGTGTTCCGCTCGGACAACCCGCAGGATCAGAACGCGGCGTATGCCTCGTTGGATTATGTCCAGACCGCTTCACGAAGCGGGCTTGGCGAGGTCACCCAACTGAATGTGAAGGTGGCCGATGCCTCGCTCCTGGAGCCTTTGGCCGAGGCGATCGATGAGACCTTCAGAACAGCGCAGGCCCCCACCACGACGATGAGCGAAAAGGCGTATGTCGGCCGGATCGCTTCAGACGTGATCGAACTGGTCGGTTTTGCAGGGTGGCTGGGCCTCGGGTGCCTCGCGGCGATGCTTGCGCTGATCGGCAACTCGATCGTGTTGAGCGTGCAATCGCGGATTGCCGAACACGCGGTGCTTCAGACGCTCGGATGCCCGCCGGGGCTGATCGCGCTCCTGATCGTGGCCGAGGGGGTGTTGCTTGCGATTGCGGGTGGAGCAGCGGGCGCGGCGGCGGCAATCGCGGTGATCCGGGGGGGGAGCTTTGCGTTGTCCGTGGAGGGGCAGACCATTCCGATCGCGGCGGACATGGGTCTGCTGGCGGGTGGGCTGACAATCTGTCTTGCGATCGGCCTGACGGCGGGTTTGTTCCCGGCGTGGCAGGCATCGCGCCGAAGCATTGCCTCGTGTTTCCGCTCTGTGTGAGTGCATTCATGCGACAACTGCCTTTTGCCTATGCCTTTCGCAACCTCGGACGCAGCCATGTGCGGCTTGCCGCACTGCTGTTCGGTTCGGTGGTCGTGGTGCTTCTGGTGGTGGCTTCTGTGGGGTTCGTGCGCGGGATGCAGAAAGCCCTGACTTCGGCCACTTCGCTGCATACGAACGTGATTTTGCTCGGTGCAGGGAGCGAAGAATCGCTTGAGCGTTCGCAGATCGATGCCAACATCGACGGGATCGTCGCGGCTTCGATTGCCGGGCTGCGTTCAGAGGGTGGAGTGACGTTCGTCTCGCCGGAGATTCACATGGCGCTGCCGGTGCGGCTTTCGGCCGACGACCCGGTCGAACGCCAGGCGGTGCTGCGCGGTGTGCAGCCCGTGGCGTTTCTGGTGCATCCTGAGGTCGAGATCGTCGAGGGGCGAGAACCGCGCCCAGGAGAGGAAGAACTGCTTGTCGGATCGCTCGCGGCGACGCGGCTCGGAGTCTCTCCGGAGCGGCTTCGAGTGGGCGAGCGGCTTTATTTTGATCACCGGGAGTGGACGATTGTGGGGCGATTTGCCGCACCACAGACGGTGATGGATGCGGAGATCTGGCTTCCGCTGACCGACCTGCAGATCGCCTCTCGGCGTGAGCGGTCGCTCTCGTGCGTGGTAATTTCGCTCGACGGGGCGAGATTTTCCGATGTGGATCTCTTCGCCAAGAGTCGGCTTGACCTTGAGCTTTCGGCGATGCTCGAACGTGACTATTACGCTTCGATCGCACAGTTTTATCGCCCGGTGCGCATCATGGTGCTGGTGACGGCGGTGCTGATCGGCGCCGGCGGCGTGCTGGGTGGGCTGAACACGATGTACGCCTCGTTCGCGTCGAGGGTGCGCGAGGTCGGGATGCTCCAGACGCTGGGATTCCGTCCGGGGGCGATCGTGCTGAACCTGACGGAGGAATCGCTGTTTGCGGGGGCTGCGGGCGCGGTGCTCGGAGTCTTCCTGGGGCTGGTGCTGCTCGACGGGCTGGCCGTGCGCTTCTCGATGGGCGCATTTACGCTGTCGGTCGATGCACCGACGCTGCTCCTCGGATTGCTGGCGGGCTTGGGCGTCGGGCTGCTGGGGGCCGTGCCCCCGGCGGTGCGATGCCTGAGACTGCCGATCACCCACGCATTGAAGGCCTTTTGATGGCCGGAAAGGACGATCTTATGACGCATGGTCTTATTCAAGGATGTGCTGTCGTGCTCGCGGCGGGCATGCTGACCGCCGCGGGATGCGGTGAGCGATCACCCAAGGGCAAGACCGATGTCACGGCTCCGGCATGGTTGCTGACATCGATGCCGAAGGATGCGAGAACCGTTCTGGAACTCAAGCCCGAAGCGCAAGAGGGGGAGACGGTGGCGATCCGGGGGCGGATCGGCGGTCGCAAGCACCCGATGGCGGCGGGTTCGGGGCTGGTGCTGATTGTCGATGCCTCGGTACCCTCATGCGCGGATGATCCCGAGGACAACTGTCCGACTCCGTGGGATTACTGCTGCGAACGTCCGGAATTGATGACGGCGGCGACCGCCACGGTGGTGCTGGTGGATGCATCGGATACACCGATCGAGGCGGAGCTGACATCGCTGGGTTTTTCGCCGCTCGATGAGATCATCGCGGTCGGCGTGGTGGGTCCGCGGCCATCGTCTGAAGTGCTGGTGATTCGAGCGAGAGGGATTCATCGAATCGGGCGATAAGGGTTGTTTTCGTATTGCGCGCCTGCGGCCGGCGTGGTAGTCTTGCTTGTGCAATGCCTAGTCCGCGCGCCCTGGGGTGGGTGCGCTCGTGCTTTTCGGAGAGTGCCGCCCATGGCCAAGCCGACGTTTGAATCGCCCGGTCCCTTCGGATGGGAAGAGACGGAGGAAGGATCTTTGTTCGGCCAGCGCGTGGAAGGCGCGATCGGGCTGTTTGATGAGAACGCCTGGAACATCGCTCCAGCCGTCACGATGGGCGAACCCGAATTGCCGACCGGCCCGGCGGCATTCACCGGGGTCAGCCGGGAAGATGTCTATCGCGGCGCGAAGGAGCGCATGGGCATCGGGGCACACCAGATTGCGCAGAGGGGGGCGAGCCTGTGCGGCCCCGCCGCGCTGATGTTCATTACGGCGACCCACCACCCTGAGCGATACTACACCTTCGCGACGACACTCTTTGAGAAGGGTGATGCTTCACTCGGAAAGCTGCGGATTCGACCCGGGAAGGACTGCCGGGCATACAACCCCAGCGGCAAGATCGCGCCTGTGGACTGGGTGACGCTGGCGGGCATTCGCGACTCGGAGAACGCGTTTTTTGATTACGACGAGGTCGAAGACGCCTTGGCGGGCATCACGCTTCCTGGTGAACTGGCGGAATGGTTCCGCAAGGCCGGGTACGGAAGCGTGCTCAACGAATCGAACCTGTATTTCACGAAGAGTAAGGGCAACTTTCTCGAGGCCGTATCGCTGCACAATAAGGGGCACCGGGTCTGCCTGTTCATTGATATCAACGGCATTGTCTCCGAAAGCCCCGGGCGAGGGCGGCTTTCGCAGATTTTCACCAGTGCCAATCACTGGGTGGTGTTACAGGATGTCATGAGCACGCGCGACGATCATCTTGTTTTCTCCATCTACACTTGGGGAGAACAAGGGGGGGAGTATCGGGTGCCCCAGAACTTCGCGGTCAAACTCAAGATGGATGACTGGCTGATGAACTATTACGGCTATGTCGCGTGCAGGCCCTGAGAGGCTTCGTGAAGACCCGCCGCACGCGGGACGACTCGAACCATGCGCAACCCGTGTCGGCCGTGCCCATAGTAGTTCGGCAGGTCTTTCTTGAATCCGAACCCGAGTTTTCGATAGAGGCCGATCGCCGGTTCATTGTCGGCACGCACCTCAAGATAGACCCGCTCAAGACCCAGCGCTGAAAGCTGCGACAACGTTGCCTCGGCGAGCAGCCGCCCCAGTCGTCGGCCGCGCGTCGAAGGATGGATCGCGATCGCATAAAGCCGGCCTGAGCGGGTGCGTCGATGCTGCCGCATCAGCCCCACCGACCACCCGACGACGCGACCGTCAACCTCGGCCACCGACACCGTCGCCCTCGGATTGACCACGAGCGCCTTGACCTGCCGACGGTTGAACGTTTCTTCAAGCGTGCTGAAGCATGCTCGCTCGATTTCCAGAATCGAGGGCACATCGGCCACGACGGCAGGACGCACGGTCACGCTCGGCGATGACGTTTCGACAGTCGAAACGGATGCTGCGGCTTCCACACGGTGCGGAGGATTCTGGTTCGGAATGTCGTTGAGGTTTATGCCCGCCGATACGACCACGGCCTGGCGGGTCAGGGTGTATTTGGCCAGCAGCCGCACCGGACGGTAACTCTGCTTGGTAAAGCGCAGGCTCGGAATGCCCCAGTCATCGCCGACGTTGGTTTCCGGGAAGTTCGACCAGCGCAGGCGGCAGAACTCACTGAATATAAACTGGGCGGATCCGGCGTACGAAGCATCGCATTTTTCGACGATGATCATCGCCTGGCCGGGGCTGAGCTGCTCGCCGATGGTAAACCCGACGAGCGCATCATCAACCCACAGGGCCATGCTCGGGAGTGCCAGATCGTGCATGCTGCGCAGCAGGCGGATGGTCGACTGCCGATCGCGATGCCTGAGCACATCGGTGCCGACATGCGTGTCGTTGACTTCGCCTTCATGGGTCTGGTCGCCGCGGTTTGCCCAGCGTTCGAGCAACGTCACGCACGGTTCGACATCTTCCCGGCGAATTTCGGCGGTGCGGTGGCCGGGGAACTCCCGCATGAACTTGGCGCGGGCGTGGCGCTTGCTCTTGAGGGCGCCGCCCGAGAGATCCACCAGGCTCGGCGTGGAGTAGACATAGTCTGACCAGAGCGGCGTGGCGCTTAGTTGAAGCCCCGGCGCTGCGTGGAATCGCTCCAGCAGTTCATCCGAAACATATTCAATGCGTGATCGCGAGCGATCGCCCAGGCGATCGTTGTGGGCGTCCATCACGTCAAAGGCGCTCTCGACGGCGTGTCGCAAGTCTCGCTCAGTGGCGCCCGGTTGCGGAATCGGCGGAATGATCAGCGTGAGATCGCCGCAGACTTCGCTGAATACGCACACATGCCGATCGATGCTCGCCGCGCGCAGGCTGAGCGCATCGGCCCACATCAACAGACTCGGGAACGAGTAGTCTGAAATCGGCTGTTTGAGTTGTGTGAACGCTTGATCGAACGTCGCCCGGTGTTCCGGGCGAATGGGAACGGGGCTTGCATCAAGCCCCAGCTCTGTGTCCATGGAGTGGCGAGATTGCCTACCTCCGGGTGGCCCGGGGTTCGACCCGGCGCCAAGGGCCCCGCCGCGTGGAGTCCGGACCTCACGTTCAGTCCGGTGCGGCGGGATGTCAAAGAGTATTCGTCACTTTTGATTCTGCAACTCAACTTCTTCAAGAACTTGTGCGATCCGTTGCACCCCCAAGCCCCCCCAGCGCCCCCCTCCCCATGGGCATCTCGAACCGATCGCGGGTTCGGCAATACCCCAGCCCACCCATCCGGCCGATCGCATCGAGCAGGGTCGGATCCGTATGGAAACGGTCGTTCAAAAGGCCATCCTCTACAGAGACGTGCACAACCTCCCCCACCACGATGTTCCCACCGGCGGGCGCCCCGGGGTTGGTCCGTACAACCGTGACCGTTCGGCATTCAAAGTGCACCGGGCTTTCGGCCACCCGGGGCGGGGCAACCCGGACACTGGAAGCCGGAGTCAACCCCGCAAGGTCGAACTCACTCTCTTGGGGGCCGAGCGGCTCAGCCGTCGCGGCCATCTGACGGGCCAGCCTCTCGGGCACGATATTGACGACAAATTCTCCGACACCCCCCTCGCTTCGGGGTTTGGCGTTCCGAAGGGTGTCTTTTTCGGTGCCGTCGTCCCGATTCGCCGGGCAAAACAGCAACGTCATCGGCGCCGAACCGACCCCCGCGAAAAACGAAAACGGGGCAAGATTGGCTCTCCCATCGAGAGACACCGTCGACACCCAGGCAATGGGCCTGGGCACAATGCACCCGATCAGCAGTTTATAGCGATCCGCGACTTTCAATCCCGCAGGGTCGATCTCCATGCCCGAGCGTATGAACCGCACGGACAAGGAGCGCTGCACCCTTCTTTGGCCGGGGAGAGAATGGGCAAAACCGGCCGGCTCATCCGTTTTGCGTGAGCAGCGCGACCATAGTGCGTTCCTCAAGGTGGCTGGATGCGATCCGGTGCCGGAGAGCACAGTCAAGATCAAAGGTATTGAGGAGATTGCACGATGCCACGCATTCCCGACCGCACAATCCGGACCTTCGCCACCCTGAGCCTGTTCATCGGCGCCGTCGGCACTGCCCTGGCCCAGGCCCCATACCTCGGGCCGGTGTACGAGAACAAAGGCAGCATCGTCGACCCCGGCCCCCCGCCGAAGGTAAGCCAGTGGCATGTCGGGTTGAGCACCTCCGCTGGCAAGCCGATCTGGGACGATGAGCTGGCCAACTACGCCAAGCCGCTCGCCATGGCGGGCGTCAAGATGGCCTATGGATTCGGCCAGTGCTTCGGCGGCGGCATGATTCAGGATCTGGTGGCGCTCGGTGGGGACATCAGCGCTACATCCGCGACCAAATGGTCGCGCCCGGCATATTACCGCGAATCGACACCCCCGGCAGCCGCCGCTCCGGTGCGCCCGGGCCTGGCGTTTGCCGCTGTCGCCAACAACCACAACTACGACTGGGTGGATTCATACATCCAGGCCAATGGCGGCGGGGCAAACCACCTCAACGCGGCGAACGACGCCTGGCGGTACGACCCATTCGGCACGAACCCTGCGACGAACCGAGGCCCGAATGAGATGGGCGGCATCGAGTTCGGACAGTTCGGGCAGACTGCCGCCGGCGCGGCGGCCGGATTCAACCACGGGGTCGCGGCGGCGAACAAGTTTGCGATTCTGTACAGCGGCAAACCTAACGCGATCGACGGCGAGCAGATCGTCGACGCCTGGAACATGCTGGTCGGGGTGTATGGGTATATGCCCGCGAACATCCAGGTTCTTTACGGCGCGGGCGTAGCACCGGTCGGTGCGCCCGCAGCGATGGTCGGACAGACCGTCGCCGCGACGGATGTCAACATGATGATCGCGTACGCCAACCTCGGTGGGTTGACCGCGATGGACCAGCTCTTCTTCCTGGCCAATGACCACGGCACAGCGTGGAATGACCTGATGGGCAACCGGAACCGGTTCTATCTTGATGTACCCAAGACGCCTTCGGAGTGGTCGCCGTCGCAGGGTCTTGACCAGTACGGCCCCGACACGAATTGGTCGACCGTTCCCTACTACGTTCCTACGCCCGGCACCGCGACGCTGCTGGCCATCGGCGCGATGCTCACCACGCGACGTCGGCGAGCGGCCTGAAGCCGTCCGACAGACAGCCGGGCAGGGGCGTCGGAGGTGGAGGAGCCTCCGGCGCCCTGCCGGCGCGCGCTCTACGCTCGACCGATGCCCTCGCCTGCGAACGATGCATCCCAGACACCCGTGACGTGGGCTGCGCTGCTCGCACACTGGACCCACTTCGCGCAGGCTTCTCTGGCCCTGCCCGACACCCAGGCTCGCTGGAAGCACGCAGTTCCCGACATCATCGCGTTGCAGGCTGTCACGTTCGCCGCGGCCGACCTCGACACCCTGCCCAACGATGAGCGAGCACTCGGCGTCGACCGTGCAGAAGTGCTGCTCGGGAAGCATGTCGCGGCAGTGCACGCGCTTTGGCACGGCCAGATGCTCCCGGATGCGTTGCGGGAACTGATCGACGACGCCCGCCTTGCTGTCACACGGGCACGATCAGCCGGCGTGGAATGGGTGGCGGCCCAGGCATGGCCAGCGATCACCGACACGGTCAAACTGCTCACCATCCTGACTCAACTGGATTTCCGGGGAGATCTGTACGTTGCTTTACCCGGTCGGGAACTTCTTGCGGGATGCCCCCTCGCCTTCGCCCGTATGCCCAAGGGGGGTAGTCCCCCCGCGGCAGTTCTGGATGCCCTGACATCTGCATTCACTGAAGGCGGCAGTGTCATTGGCCCTACCCGCCGCTCCGGCATGCGCCAGGTCTATCGCCAGCATGCCGAAGGCCGTGGCGGACACGTTCGGGATCTCGTGACTGATTTTGACGACCGCCTGCACCCTGGCCAGCCCCTGCTCGTGCCGATCATCCTTGGGGGTGAGCCGCAACGGTTGCCGGTGTTTGCTCAGGGAGAGCCTGCCCGCGCCACGGAAGTCGTTTTTGACACCGCCCTCACCGACGGTTGCGAGCGAACTCGCGGGGCACGCCCGAGTATGTGATCAATACATCGCATCACCCCGGGGAAAGCCGGGCATTGCCGCTTCGGCAAGAGTGCCTTCCTATTGTTGTTTCCGCCGCTGAGTTGCGAACGAGACACGACCAGGGCGCCCAACAAGCCGATATGGAGGACCAGATGCGTCGGGCCAAGATCAGCATTATCGGAGCCGGGAACGTCGGAGCGACCTGCGCCCACTGGGCGGCAGCCAAGGAACTGGGAGACATCGTGCTCCTGGATATCCCCGACAGGGAAGGCGTGGCCAAGGGCAAGGCACTCGACCTGGCGTGCTGCGGGCCGATCGAGCGTTTTGATTCGAAAATCATCGGCACGAGCGATTATCGGGACATCGCCGGCTCAGACGTCGTCGTCGTAACGGCGGGGCTTCCCCGTAAGCCGGGCATGAGCCGCGACGACCTTATCCAGACCAACGTCGGAATCGTCAAGAGCGTGTGCGAGCAGATCCGCGAGTTCGCTCCAGATTCGATCGTGATCGTGGTCAGCAATCCGCTCGATGCGATGGTCTACACGGCGTGGAAGGTCACCGGATTCCCGACGAACCGCATCATGGGTCAGGCCGGCGCCCTCGACGTCGCCCGCTTCCGCGAGTTCATCGCGATGGAGCTGAACGTCAGCGTCGAGGATATTTCCGCGTTGCTCCTGGGCGGGCACGGCGACGACATGGTGCCGCTGCCGCGTCTGACCAGCGTGCACGGCATCCCGCTCACCGATCTGCTTCCCGCCGACAAAATCAACGCGCTCGTGGAGCGGGCGAAGGTCGGCGGAGGCGAGATCGTCAAACTGATGGGCACCAGCGCCTATTACGCCCCGGCCAGCGGCACAATCCAGATGGTCGAAGCGATCATTAAGGACAAGAAGCGCATCATTCCTTCGGCCGCGTATTGTGAAGACGAGTTCGGTGTAGCCACCGGCCAGAAGGGCAAGGGTTATTTCGTGGGAGTGCCCGCGCTCCTGGGAAGCAAGGGCGTCGAGAAGATCGTGACCTTCAAGATGACCGCCGAAGAACAGAAACTCATGGATGAGAGCGTTTCGCACGTGAAGGATCTCGTCGCCGTTGTCAACAAGCTCTTCCCTGAGCTTGCCTGACCGTCGCCACGCATATCAGCAGGAGTTCACGCCATGCTCAGCACACGTCGTCGCACCCGACTTGCCGCCTCTGTTGGCGTGTTGGCTGCAGTTGCCGCCCTTGCCGCGGCCATGCAGCCCCAGACCGAACCCCAGCGTGTTCGGCCCGAGAACATTCCGATCCAGACCGAGCCGGCCGATGCGACACGGACGGTGCGCGAATATCAGTGGTCTACGCCCCTGGTCGGCGAGGTCGGCAAGCTGCTTGCCGGCTCGTGGCGCAGTGTTGAGCCGATACCCGACATTGACAATCGCGGCAGCACGCGGGTGGTCATCCATGCTGCTCCAGTGATTCTGCGCGGCATCCGCGACTGCCTCTACGTTGAACTTTCTCGCGAAGATTCCCCCGATCGCCCGTATCGGCAGGCGATATTCCAGATTCTCGAAGCAGGGGGCAAGGCACGCATCCGCACCCACGAGATCTCGGTCAACCAGCACTCAATGCACATGTTCGCCGGCCTCTGGGCCGCGCCGGAGGCGTTCCCTCGCCTCCAGCGGTCGAACCTGATCGCTTCGATGGACATCACGCTGACCAAAGACGGAGACACCTTCAAAGGCTCATCGGGTGGCCGCGTCCCCACCACCATCGGTAACGCCTTTGAAATGGCGACCGACGTCACCCTGTCGCCAGACCGCCTCATCATGCTCGATCGCGGCTACGACGCCGAAGGCAAGCTTGTCTGGGGTTCTGAAACCACGCCGGTCGTCTTCGAGCGATTTGAGCACTCGATCCGGGTCGAACGCCGTCCAAGCGGCACCGTCATCATCGAATGGGAGCGCCCCGAAGGGCATGTCGTCCGCCCGGGCGACCTGATCGAGTGGGCCTACGAAGCCTGGGTGCGCGACACGCAGCATTTCATCGGTTCGAGCGACACCTTTCAGGCCACGGGCAAGTGGCTCCACCCCGGTCCGGGCACCATCCGTGGGTGGCGACTCGGCGCGGTCGGGGCTACGGTGGGCACGAATCGAACCATCATCATCGAGCCGAACGACGGCTTCCCCCAAGGCTCCCCGGAGATGGGCATTCCCCGCGGCGGGGCCACGCTGATCTATCACATCAAGTGCCTTACGATCATCCCGCAAGAAGAACTTCCGGCTGATCACGGGGAGGAAACGGAGCCCGGCGCCGGCATGCCCCAGCCCCAGGGCCAACAAGGCGGGAATGAAGGCATGAATCGTTGATCGCCCGCGCCACTGACCGGGCGGGCAGGAGTTTGGCGCAATGGAGGGTCGGGATTACTACGCCGTACTCGGCGTCTCGCGTGATGCATCGATCGAAGAGATCCGTAAGGCGTATCGAGCGCTCGCGCGAAAACTGCACCCCGATGTCAACAAGACTCCCGACGCCCAGAAGCGCTTTACCGAAGTTCAGGATGCCTACGACGTCCTTTCCGATCCCGAGAAACGACGCCAATACGACCTCTTCGGGGCTGCCGGTCCCGGGGCGTCCGCACGCACAGCCCAAGGATCTCCCCAGGCGTCCGGGTTCGATTTTGATGATCTCGGCTCCATGTTCGATGCGTTCTTCGGTGGTAGGACCGAGACACCTTTCGGCCAAACTTCTGGACGCAGGGCCTCTCGCCGCACGCGTCCGGTGACCGTCGAACAGGATGTCCATATCTCATTTGACACGATGGCCCGAGGCGGCGAGCACCCGTTGACCATCGAGCGGCAAGGGGTCACGCATCGCATCGACCTAGTGATTCCCCGGGGCGTCGCTCAAGGTGCCCGCCTTCGCGTCAAGCCCCGCACGCCGGGCGACCCGGAAGTTGTGGTCACTGTCCATGTCGGTGGGCACCCCATTTTCCGCAGGACTGACCCCAAGGGCCTCGACCTCGAGTTTGACCTGCCGCTGAGCATCACCGAGGCGACGCTGGGTGCATCGATTTCGGTGCCCACGCTTGGGGAATCGCTTGTGCTGACCGTTCCACCAGGAACGTCGAGCGGACGGAAGCTCCGCCTTCGCGGGCGAGGGTTGACGAATGCCGAGGGGCGATCCGGCGATCTTTTCGCCACGGTTCGGATCGTGCCTCCCGACCCGGATACACTTACTGAAGACCAGCGCCAAGCGCTGGAACGCCTTGCTCGCGGGCTGAAGTCTCCTCGCCAGGGAAAACCCTGGGATGAGCGACACGGCGTCACCCCCTGACGCTCTGGCCCGACACCCCAGGCGGCAGTTGACAGAAACAGGGCTCTTGGCCACAGTGTGTGCTCTGGGCAGGATGCCCGAGACGACACGACGACACGGCGAGGATCGTCCCGTGCTCAAGCAACGTCACCAGCTCTTCGTTGCTCTTTTTGCCGCACTCGATGCCTTGGTGATCACCGGGGCGTGTTACGCGGCGTGGGGCTTCCGTCGGGGCGCTGCTCATCAGGGGTTTCCCGAGTCATGGGAAACCTGGGTCAAGGAACCCCTTGTTTTGGTGGCGCTGCCCTCGGTGCTAGGAGCAATGCTTCTTCTGGGGTTGTATCGCCCGCGGCGGGACCGTTCGATCGGCGCTGAGATCGGCCAGTTGATGAAGGCCTCGCTGCTGGGCCTGTGCGGGATGGTGGTGATTCTCTGGGCGCTGGGCGATGCAGCCCTCGGGCTGACACGCACGACGAACGCCGAGCGCCTGGGCCTGCTGGCCGACCCAGCCCGAATGCAACTGGCGTTGCTGGCAGCGCTTCTGCCGACGGGTCTGATCGGCCATCGCGTAGCGCTGCGCCTGATGCTCCGTGAACTCCGGCGTCGGGGACGCAACCTGCGGCACGTGGCGATCATCGGCGTCGGGCGGCTGGGACAAATCGCCTGCCGCACGCTAAGCCGAAACAGTTGGACCGGGATCAACGTGGCGTATTTTGTTTCGCACGCAAAGAAGCGTGATCGCGAGCAATGCCTCGGACGTCCGGTGCGAGGCGGGATCGATGACCTTGAGCATGTGCTTGACGCCCACAAGGTCGATGCGGTGTATCTGGCATTGCCTCATGCGGAATGGCCGGCGCTGCCTGACATTCTCCGCAGGCTTGAACGTTTCGCGCTTGATGTGCGCATCATTCCGGATGTTCCGCTTCGCTATCTGCCTCAGAATATGGTGGTGAGCGAACTGGAAGGCATGCCGGTGCTCAGTTACCGGGAAAGCCCGCTGTACGGTGTCGGAGGGGTCACCAAACGAGTACTGGATGTGCTCGGCGCCTCGGCGGCGCTGCTGCTTTTTGCGCCGGTGATGGTGCTGATTGCGTTGCTTGTCCGTCTCGGCGGGCCGGGTCCAGTGATCTTCAAGCAACGTCGGGTGGGATTGGGCGGCGAACAGTTCATGCTCTACAAATTCCGGACGATGCGCCATGTCGAGGACGAGGCAGGGATCGACCCCGCGACCCTCGACGATGCCCGCGCGGCCTGGACGCGTCGCGGCGATCCGCGTATCACGCCTGTCGGGCGAGTGCTCAGGCGGTTGAGCCTGGACGAGCTGCCGCAACTGCTCAATGTGCTCAAGGGCGAGATGTCTTTGGTCGGCCCCAGGCCTGAGCGTCCGGAACTGATCGACCGATTCAAGGAAGACTGGCGCGGGTACATGCTTCGTCAGCACGTAAAGGCAGGCATGACCGGCTGGGCACAGGTGAACGGCCTACGCGGTGACTCAGACCTGAAGAAGCGGATTCAGCACGATCTGTTCTATGTGCGGCACTGGTCGCTTCGATTCGATCTGTGGATTCTCTGGCTGACGCTCTTCCGCGGCTTTTTCAACCGAAATGCGATTTAGGCGCTGCGCGTGTCGGATTGCCCTGCGCATGCAAACATGTACATGCCGGGCCAATGTGCGGCAACCGTACTGATACCTGTGATCACGGTGGCGGTGTGATCAGTCAGTTGCCGTGGCTGTCAGCCTCCATTGTCCTCCTTTGTGTGCTGCCGGAGATGGCGGGCGCTTGGATACTCGGAATCCGGCGCAGACAGACCAGATTCGCGTAACGCATTCGGTTGTGCTCTGTGCCGCGTGGTGCTGGCCTCGGTGCATTCCGAATCGCCGTCAAGCCACTGATACAAGCGAAGGAAAGGCTCATCCGTGGTCCACCAATCATCATGATATGGCGGCAGTAACGTTGTCCGTCCGACGAGCGTGCCGGTTTTTCTCTCGAACACCGAGACATGCATGCCCCACGAATGGACAGGGTACGTGACCCGGAACGCCCTTCGTTCCGACATGATTCGCTCCCAACTGCTTTCATACATTCGCTTGAACCTATAGGTGCCTTCCGAAGTTCCCGAGGCCAACACAAGCGGCTCGATGATGACAATGGATGTTGCCGCACTGAGAGGCGACGGGTAGTCAATAGCCAATTGCCTCAAGGAGTACCCGGCATGAACATAGCCCGGAAGTTGCTTTCGTTCGAGAACAAGTCCATGCAGATTCGTGAAAGGGTGGCTTGGCCCGCGATGCAGATTAGGATTTGCTGCATTGGCATCGTCAATGGCGATTTGAGCAACTTTGCTCAGATGCACATAGATGAAATACGGCCCGCCAGAGTATGTATCGCTCGGGTATGCGACGGTGCTCTCTTCAAGATAACTGAGGCCGGATACCTCGTTGGTTACAACACGTACTATTTCACGCAGTTTCAAGTATTGCGCGCTTACTTTGACGCCGTAAATCGCGAACACTATGCTCACTGACATCGGCAGACTGCTGCACAGCAGTCCATTCATCCTTCGATAGCGTTGAGCGGTGCTTCTACGGAGGGCAAGACGATAAAGCACAATCGACGCAATGAAGAACCATACGCAAACGAGAAACGCCGTGACTGGAAAGGCAATGCTCATGTATTCACTCGCGAGGCATCCCCCCCGCTCTCACAGCCGGCCGTTTGTCCACACACCACCTGTCGTACCACTCTCAAGATCCAGGGACGCAGACATACGCGATAGGTTACCCGCTGACAGCCTGCAGCACAAGTTCACGGCTTTCAGTGCGTTTACATGGACCAGTCAAGCAGCACGAATCCACTGTCTGTGAGAAAAACGAGGTTCTCGAGAACCCGAACGGATCCATGGCCAGCACATCCGAAGTCAATATTTTTCTGTCATTCATACACTCGTGAACCAATGCCTCTATGTGTGCCTTGTGTATCCATCCAGAGTAGCACTCGCCCACAAGATGAACGCCTCTCCATTGCATTCTCCATTCCTCACTGTATGTGTGCATTGTATGTGTGCATTCGCCGTGCTCGACTGAGTTTATGCTGTGGCATCTTGCGGGATGTCGCGATTCACCAATCTCGCCGCATAACAGGAGGGCTGAGGACACATTCAGAACACGATTATGTCATATTGTCCTGCATTGGTCTGACGAATCGGAACGGGCCACGATATAAGGGCCGTCTGTTCGACGACACGCGCGATTGAATTGTTGATATCGCCAGCTCCCGAATGGCTGCATTTTCCTGAGACAGGTGATTGAACCCATGGCGGCATGAACTGACGCCGCAGAGTTATCCCCCACGGCCATGCCGGTCAATTGTGCCGGCGAGCGTGCGCATGAACTCTTCGACCGAGATCGCACAACTCTGACGGGTTTGGGGATCCGTCCACAGGGTATTGTGCCGACCTCCTGAAATGCTGACCAGTTGCCCGCGGCATGATTCGGCTATCTGGCGGCCATCGTCGAGAGGACTGATCTCATCACGCTCACCGTGCAGCACAAGCACCGGGCAGCGCACGTATGCGGCGTGTGAGACGCGGTCAAAGGGCACATCGGCAGGAGGAATCGCCCGCCGCCAGCGAGCGCCCGCGCCAAGGAACCCTCCGACCAGCGCCAGCGCCGGCCCGAGCAGGCCGAAATGCGGCAAGCGGTAAATCCGGAGCACGTTGCGAGCCGGCGTCTTGACATCCCGATACGGGCTTTCGGCGATCACGCCGAGAATGCCCTCGGCCCGGGCTGCGGCTGCGACAATCGACACACCGGCCCCGAGCGACCAACCCCAAAGCACAATATCGACTGAAGTCGAGGGTGTATCCGAAGGGCGGATGATCTCGATCAACGTAATCAGATCGAGCGGCTCATGCACACCGAGTCGACAACATCCGGGACTGTCACCATGACCGGGAAGATCCCATGCGATGATGCGTGACGCGTGCGGCAGAAGCGGATCAAGCCGAGCGATCGCCCCGATTCGGGAATCTCCCCACCCGTGACTCAGGATGACGACCGGCCCGCCCGGGTTTCGGCATCGGATATCCCAGGCACACAACCGCCGCCCACGGGAACTGAACGTGAAACTCTCGAAGGCAAGGGCCGGAGACCGCTCACCGGGGTCGCCGGGCCGCCCGCGCGCCACCGCGGTGGCATAGGTTCGGCGCGGCGGGCGGATGAGCATTCCGAGCGTCAGCACGATGCCGAGCACCCAGGCGCAGACGAGACCCGCAAGCAGCAGCAGCACCAGCCCCATTCGCCGAGGCTCCTTGCACGATGATCGCCGGAAAAATCAACCGGCGAAAAGCCCCATGATGTCGTTGTAGGTCACGATCAGGAACATCGCGCCGATCAGCAGCAACCCGGCGATGCTGATCACTTCCTGCACACGAAGCGGCACGGGCCGCCCGCGGACCTGCTCGTACACGAGCATGAGGAACTGGCCGCCGTCTACCAGGGGCAGCGGAAGGAAGTTGATCACCGCGAGGTTGATACTGACCAGCCCCATGAAGAACAGCAGCCAGATCGTGCCGCGTTCGGCGATGCGCGTGCCGAGGTGCGCGATGCCGACCGGCCCCTTGAGGTGCTCAACCTTGACTGTGCCCTGAAACAGGCGCGCAAATGTGAGATAGGTTGTGATCATGACGCGACGGGTTTCGGCCAGGCCGATCAGGATCGAATCGACCGGGTCGGCGCCGCGCACGAACGTCTGTTCGAGTTCAAAGAGTTCGATTGAAAACGGAAGCCGCCACGACAGCGCACGCAACGCATCGATGTCGGCCTGCTCGAGCGTGAGCATCCACGGCTCGACCAGCCCACCGGGCAGCGCGAGCGTCAGGGAAACGTGCGCGGTCGAATCACCGGTGTGCTTCGCGGTGTTTGCCGCGTCGATCAGCGCGGCCCGAAGCGAGGCAAAATCAGAGACTTCCCGATCATCAACCGAGAGAATGCGGCTTCCCGCGGGCACACGCGACCCGGGCAACGGCCGCGGAGAGTCTTCAGGTTCTTCGCCGCGGCGAAGCCCTTCAGGAGTGCGAGCGAGGAGCGTGCTGATGTCGGCGGTATCGCCCACACCAAACCCCACCTGCCCCTTGCTGTTCACCCGCAGGCTGAGACTGACCTCAGAGCCTGCAACACCATCGGCAGAGTCGCGGAGCAGCGTCACTTCGACTCGACCTCGTTTGCGTGCCTGAATCTCACGAATGCCCGCCGCGAGTCCGGGGTATTCCGCCGCACCGATGCGAAGGAAGATGTCACCCTGTCGAAGGCCCTTTGCCTGCGCTCGGTCAGGGTCCGCGACGCGCATGACAGGCGTGAGTCCCGCGAGATGCTCAATCATGACGATGCGCCCGCCCGGCAGCTCGGCCCTGCCGATCTCCAGTTCAGGAATCAGCGTCAGATCCCGGGTGATGCGTCGTCCATCGTCGTTTTCAAATGTCAGTGAGAGCGTGCCTTGGGAGGCTCTCGCAAGGCTCAGCAGTTCCTGCGCATCGCGAATCGGTCCGCGGCCTGCTGCTTCAACCAGGCGCATGCCCGGCTCGACCCCTTCAAGGCCGATCTCCCGCATGCGCTCCTCGAACCTGGCGCGGTCGGCCTCGCGGCGGAGTTCGACAAGCCGTGTGCTTCGCGCCGGGGTGACACCGATCGCCAGAAGGCCTGTTGACGGCTCAACCTTCGGCGTGACATTGAACGCAAGCGGTTCGGTGTACCCATCGCGGCGGATGCGCAGCCGGACCGGTTCATTCCGAGCGGCCATCACGACGGCAAGATTCAAATCGTTGAAATGACGCGGAACGCGACCGTCAACCCAGGCGACCTCATCCCCCGGCAGAAGCCCGGCGGAGATGTCAGGGTTCTCGGCGATGGCCTGTGAAGCGGGATGTCCTGGAACAACGCCGCCGATGCGTGCCGGCTCGCTCTTGAGGCCGACCATAAAGACGAATACGAACAAGAGCATGGCCGTGATGACATTGGCGATCACTCCGGCCGAGATGATGATCATCCGCTTCCAAATTGGGCAGTTCTGATAGCTGTCGGGAGCACTGCTGACCGCACCGGGGTTGGCGTCTTCCTGCCCGAGCATCTTGACGTACCCACCGAACGGGAGCCAGCAGAATCGGTACTCGGTCGGACTGATGTCGCTCCGTGATCGCATGGAATCGAGGTATTCCGGCTCGCTTGACCCCCTTCGCCACCCGATCCCCCGGCGATAGCTGAACACGGGCTTGCCAATGCCCACCGCGAATGCAAGCACACGAACCCCGGCCCACCTCGCCGCCAGAAAGTGCCCGAGTTCGTGGATGACGATGATCAGCCCGAACCCCAGGACGACCAGGAAAAGGTCAAACAGGGTCGCCAGCCAAGGAAGGAGTGAAGACATCGCAGGGAGGGTATCGGCCGATGCACGCTGGTTCCGCTTGCGGATTGCCGCGTAAGGAGTTCCCCTGGGCCAGGGTAATCCCTTGAGACGATTAGTCGGGGTCGACTTGGAACAGGAACTCGACCTCGACCGGAGCGCCCAGGGGCAGGTCGATACACCCTACGGCGGCCCGCGCATGCCTGCCTGACTCGCCGAAAATCTCGACGAGAAGATTGCTTGCGCCATTGGCGATGGCCGGCTGTGCGTGAAACCCCGCATCGCAGGCGACAAAGCACCCCACCCTGACCACCCGACGGACGCGATCGAGCGAACCGATTTCGGCACGAAGGGCGGCCAGACCGTTGAGGGTGCATTGCCGGGCGCACTCCAAAGCGGTCTCTTGATCAACTTCGCGGCCGACGCGGCCCTGGGCGATCATCTGGCCATCGCGAAGGGGAATTTGGCCGCTGACGAAAACGAGGTCGCCGGAGCGGACGACCGGGATGTAACTTGCGACCGGCCGAGCGGGTTGGGGGAGGGTCAGGCCGAGGGTGTGAAGCCGGGCTTCAGGGTGTTGGATTGCGGTCATGGCAGAGTGTACCCGGGACTCTGGGGGGGTATTTTCCGGTCTTGTGAGGAACCGAAAGGACTTGACAGACGTATCGGAGCTTGCAATACTGCCTCGACAACTTGAATGGCAGGGGTGGCGCTGGTTATTGATCGATTCACGCCCTCATTTGGTGGCCTTCGCCACCGCCCGTATTCTCAGCGGGCCTCCCCTCCGACATTTTGAAAGACCTGTACCTGTGCGACAGGTGCCGCATGCCTTGTTTGGCGGTTTCCTGCGTGCAAAGCGTGTGCAAGCCTGAGCTTGGTGCGCGGTAGACAGGTTCAGTCGGTGATATGACACATCGCGGTTTCGCTCCCTCTCGTGGGAGCTTGTCCAGAGCGGTTTTTTCCCGCTCGTGTCGGGCGGATGTCCCGTTTGGAGGATTTCATATGCGTCGCAGTAATCGTGGCTTTACGCTGATCGAGCTGCTGGTGGTCATTGCGATCATCGCGCTGCTCATCGGCATTCTGCTCCCGGCCCTCGGAAAGGCGCGCTCCACCGCTCGCCAGATGAAGGACGCGAGCCAGATCCGCGGCATCCATCAGTCGATGGTGCAGTGGGCGCTCCAGAACCGTGAGCGTTTCCCCACCCCGAGCGATGTGGACAAGGACGGCTTCACCGTGACCGGCATCGTCAACGCCGGCACTGACAAGCCCAACGCGTTCAAGCTTGACTCGACCCGTAACATCTTCTCGCTGCTGCTGTTCAACGGTGCGACGACCACCAAGCAGTACATCAGCCCGGCCGAAGCCGGCCCGGTGGTCGAATTCCTGAACTACATGGTTTCGGACCCCCAGGGTGCCGTGCAGCCTGCTCGCGCCCTCTGGGACCCGGCCTTCCGCGCCCACCCCAAGGAGTCGATCCTTGTTGACGGCCAGCGCGCTGCCGACGGCGACTCGCACTTCTCGTATGCCCACTCGCTGCCCTTCGGCGCTCGCAAGAATGAAGTCTGGCGCGACTCTTCCAGCTCCTCGCACGCCGCGATCGCCAACCGCGGCCCGGTCTTCACGATCACCGGCGACATCAACTCTCAGACCACGTGGGACCTGCTGCAGGATGCCGGCACCCCCAGCACGGAGTACAACACCCCGCTGGGCATCAACTCCAACACCCTGCTGATCCACGGCAGCCGCATCCGCTGGTCCGGCAACGTGGCGTACAACGACAACCGCGTGATCTTCGAGACCCGTCCTGACCCGGACGATCTCCAGTTCACCTTTGCCAACCTCAACCCGGCCCGTCAGCGCTCCAAGCCGGACAACATCTTCGTCGACGAGAACGACCTCTCCCGTACGCCCTACGGCGACAACTCCACCGGCTCGACGCAGAACATCATCCAGGGCGCCCGCAACAACCGCAACGCCTACCTCCGCTCCTACAAGGACGTCGTCGGCGGCAACCCCTCGCCCCGCACGACCTCCATCCAGCCCTTCTACGACTAAGCACCCCAAGCCCATCGCGGCCTAGTGATGCCAATGCTTGCCCGGCCCGCCTCTTCGGCGGGCCGGGTCTTTTTTCGTGCGTGCCCACTGAACACGATTGGGAGAATTGTTCTCTGGGAACCAACGGGCTCATCCAGACAGCAGATCTCGATCCATGCGGTGTTTCCGCCGCGTGGAAGGCGCCGAGGCTCGATGTCATCCGCAAAGAACCGACGCGGGTCAGCTGCTCCCACCCCGCATGCGCTCTAAGCCCGCGGGGAAGGGGTAGGTCGGAAAGACGCCGACATGCCCGAACTGCCAGAGCTTGGGCGAGGGATAAACATCGCCCCGGAAGCCGGCATCGTGCATTGTGCGCAGGACCGTTTCAAAGCTCGGTTCACGTCCGTCAGCGCCGAGAAGGCGATTGGCCGACGCCCCGAGGAACGAAACGCTGGCCACGGGAAGTCGCTCTGTCCGTCCCTGGAGCATCTTGACGATGGTGCGGAAGCCGCGCCCGAGATCGTCGATGGTGAAATGATCACGCCCCTTCGGACGCAGCAACGCAAGCACCAGGAGCGTGTCGAGATCATACTTGAGCACGTAGGGTTCGCGATCGTGCGCGGCGTGTACGGAAACGCTCTCGCCGAACATGCGCGCATAACTCGTCACGCTGCCGACGCTCCACTGGCTGGTCGTCACCAGGTTGACGATCTGCGCGATGATGCCGTGACTGTTGTCTTCTTCATTCACGCCGCAGATGATCGCGCGGTAGCGACCATCGAGCACATCGCGAAGCATGTCTTGGCCCCAGAGGATCCGGATGCGTCGCGTGGCCTCAATGCGCCCCCCCGCGCCGGGAAGAAGCGTGACGCGATCGGCAGATTGATCGAACGCCATCAGATCGTCGGCGCCTTCGTCATACAGTCGTAAATCGGCCATGCGTTCCTCCCACGATCTTTCGCCCTGAAAGCACGGTGTACGAACTCAGTCTAACCGGTTTCTCCGGCTCGGCCTTCGGCCCTATCTATCCCAAGAGGTGTGCCGCATCCGGCTCGGCAAGCGTCGGGGCATTCCCCCCGAACGGGTGATAGCGGATCACTTCGCGGATGGTGTTGTCGTCGTTCATGATCGCCACACGCGGATGGAACGCGGCATATTCCGCGTCGTTCATATACGCAAAATGCAGGACGATCACCTTATCTCCCGGCTCGACGAGATGGGCGGCCGCGCCGTTGACCTCGATCTTGCGGGAACCCGGCTCGCCCCGGAAGACGTACGTCTCGAATCGTGCGCCGGTGCGGCAGTTGGCCACCGTTACGGCGTCGTTAACCCGCAGACCGATCGCCCGCAGAATCTCTTCGTCGATCGTAATCGACCCGACATAATTCGGGAGCGCAGCGGTCACCGTCGCCATATGAACCTTGTTGTGGAGCACTTTCCTGAACATGCTCTCTCAGGGTAGGCTGCGGTGCGAGGGCACCTGACCCTGCCCGGTGGTTTCACCGGCCGCGGCATAGACCAGCTCGCGAAGGGCAGATTCACCCGAAACGAATCGAAGTTCGAGACCGGCCCGCACGACGGGGCATGGCCAGAAATGCTGGGGATAAGCCCTGAGTTTCGACCAGTCCTTGTCCGTCGTCACGATGGCCTCGGCGTGCATGGCCCGAGCGGTCGACGCGATGCGTGCAGCACGCCGAGCCGGATAGGGCGCATGGTCAGGAAACACCGCCGATTCGACATTTCCTGCCGCGGCACGGGCCGCGTGGAGGAAGCCCGTAGGGTTACCGATGCCGCAGACGGCAAGCACGGTTCGCTGGGCGAGCCATTCCAGCGGTAATTCGTTGTCGTCATGGGTGCGCAACACGCTCCACGCATGCGACGTGACGGCAACCGGAGAACGCCCGAGCACGCGCTCGACCGCCTGGGCGAGTGCATCAAGAACGTGGCGTGGGGCAAGTTCGGCATGCGTAATGACGACGGCATCGGCTCGAGCAAGATTGGCCATCGGTTCACGTAGCCAGCCTGCAGGCAGTGGTCTGTCGTTCAGAGGCGACCGCGAGGCATCGAGCAGCACGATGTCAAGATTGCGACTGAGCCTGCGATGCTGAAAGCCGTCGTCGAGAACGACGACATCAACGGATGCCCCTGCGGAAGTCGCAAAGAGCGCCCGAAGCCCGGCAGCACGATCTGGCTGGGCCACGACGGGGCACCCGGGCAGACCGCGGAGGTATTCGGCCTCTTCGTCCGAACGCTCTTGGCCCGCACGGCGATACCCGCGCATCGCGATGCACGGCTTTCGGCCGGCCTGCTGAAGCCTTTGCACTACCCACCGAACCATGGGTGTCTTGCCGGTACCGCCGACCGAGAGGTTGCCGATACTGATGACCGGACGGTCGAGATGCTCGACGCCTTTGCCTGCATCGAAGGCACGATTTCGGCGCGAAAGTTCATACAAATACACCCGCGACGCAAGTGCCGCCAGACTCCGAGGCGCCCACGGCAGCGGACGATCAGACATCGAGCGACCTCGAAGACTCGGAAGTCCCGGATGCCTCGCGACCGGTCAACGCATCGCGAAGCTCGCGTTTGAGCCTGCGCCGATCGGCACGGTGCAGTCGCATCGTGTTCAGCACATCGGCGATCGAAAGCGCCAGCACGACCGCAAGCAGCATCACCGTCGCCGACCATGACAGTACAAACGCTCGCGACTGAGCGGGAGCCGTGACTGCAAGGGCATACGTGAGCATGGGCACCGTGCACATCATCACCATGCCGTTGACCTGCCTGATCCGGCGGCGGCTTTCAGGCATGACGGCCAGGCGCAGCGCCGAAACATGCCCGGCGAGAATGAGCAGCGTGACCATACCGAACGGCACGGCAAACCAAGCCGGCACAAGCGGAGACGTTGAGAGCGCGGCGATCATGCCGCGGCCCCGCGCAGACCGAACCGTTCGAGAAATGCACGCAGACGCAGCATCGGCAGCCCGACGATTGTGGTCGGATCGCCATCAAACCGGATGGGCCACCCGGCCTCAAGTCGTTCGGTCAGGTTGTATGCGCCGGCCTTGCCTCTCCAGGCGCCCCCCGCGAGGTAGTTCTCGATGTCCCTTGCGGTCAGCACCCCCATATCGACCGAGGCACGATCGACGAACATGGTGACACGCTCGCCGTCGGGCCGCACAAGCGCTACGCCGGTTATCACCTCGTGCCGACGACCTGAAAAACCTTGGAGAATGCGTCTCGCCTGGTTCTCGTCTCGCGCCTGGCCGATGATGACGCCATCCTGCACACACAAGGTGTCCGCACCGAGTACGAGCGTTGTCGCGCCGATGGAAGGCCGCGAATCGGCCGGGGGCACGCACTCATCACCGGCCATTCGCAGAGCGCCAGCCCGGGCCTTGAGATACGCCAAGGCGGCCACCCACGCCGCGACGTGCACGCGCCCGGGTGCGAGCACGGCGTCGTCGATGCCCGGTGAAATGGCGATGTGGGCGATGCCCGCTTCAGTAAGCAACTGCCGCCTTCGGGGAGACGTGCTTGCCAACACCAGCACAGGCGCCGGGCAATCTGGCGATGGGTGCGCCATGCTTGAGAGTTTACATGGTTGCCGAGGGATGGTCATCCGGCCGCCGCATGTGTGCCCCGACAACCCTGCCCGGTCATGAAACGACCTTCACATCTCCCCCGTCTTTGACATAGCGGGGAATGGCGGGGTCGATATGCTGCGACCAGAGTTCCAACCCGCCGACAATCGATCTCGCCCGAGCCAGACCCTTGTTCTGGAGAAGCATCGCAGCGGTCAGGCTGCGCCGCCCATGATGACAGAGCGTCAGCACCTCGGTCTGTTCGTCGGCTTCGAGTTCGTCGAACCGCAGATCGAGTTCGTGCAGGGGAATCAGCACCGCCCCGTCGATGCGCGCGACATCCCACTCGGCCTCGGTGCGGCAATCGAGCACGATGCATTCGCCAGACTTGATCCGCTCTGCCGCATCCCGCGGAGCAATTTCATACTCCGGGCGGAAGGGGTATCCGCGCGGAACCCCCTTCTCATCAACGTTCGCCTCGACGCTCATTGCGATTCTCCCTCGGATTCGGGCGTCGCACGCTCATCACGAAGTTTCTTCTCGATGCGATCGATCACATCAGGCTCGGGCTGGGCGAACCGCCGCACCACCCCGGGATGGCCGGTCGGCAGATGATCAATGACGCGCGGCGCCCCGGTCACACCGAGCACTTCGCCGAGCCATGCGCCATCGCTCCGGCGCTGATACCCGGCAAATCCGCCTGTGGGAAACGACGTCTCGACGGCTTCGGTATAGACCCGACACGGCACACCGAGCAGGTCGCGAATCACGGCCCCGGCCCCCAGCCACCCCTCGTGAAAACGATCGGGCTGCGACCGCACAGGGGTCTCTAAGGCGCTGAGCGGTGTGGGATGCTCTCCCCTGCCGCGAGCCGAGTCCCGCGGCCATGCCGCAGTGGCGAACGTCGCTCGATGCGGCGAAGCATCGACCGGCACCAGGATCTCCATTGACGACCAGTCCGACCGATCAAGGTTGAGCCGAGCCGGGCGCTCTTTCATGGTTCGTGACTGATCCAGCGTCAAGCTGCCCGTCGGCTCGCGCATCCCCGGGAGCACGAGCACGTCACCCACGATGACCGTGTCGGCTCCGGCCATGCGGCACCCACCGAGCATGCCTGCACCCAGACCCAAGGCCAGAATTGCAATTCGCATCATGGACACAGCGTATCGCCTCCATCTTCGTTCGGAAGTGTCGCAAGTTCTTTCATCGCACGGCGTACCGCCTCGGCGCAGACATCTGGGGGGAACCCCCGGCGGGCGAGCAATCCAAACAGCCTGCGCGACCGCGTGGGTGCGGGCAACCGCGTCTCCATCCGCCCGAGACGCTGCACCGCCAGCGCATAGGCATCGGCCAGCGCATCGCGCTCGGCGAAAGCCTCATCGAGCGACGGTTTGCTCTGGTGGGTGTCGATGCCGCGTCTGCGGAGTTTCTGTTCGACCTCCCGGCGTGATGTAACCCTGCGCGACAACGTGCTGCGCACGATCTGCTCGGTCAGACGCGCATCGTCGAGCACACCGCGTCGGGTCAGTTCTTCGACTGCTCGTGCAATCGCACCGGGAGCGTGCCCCTTACGGGCAAGCCGTCGACCAAGATCGGCACTTGACAGCGCTCGCCGGGCGAGCGCGGTGTATGCCTCACGAAGGGCAGCACCCTCCTCTGCGGCGGCTTCAACCTGGCGTGCAAGGTCGTCCGTCCAGGCAAGCCCGACCCTTAACCCGAGATCGGCCACCCCTTTGGGCGTGAGTTTGGCGGCACGACGCCCATCGACGATGACCCAGACACCGGGCCAGGCGATCGATTGATCGGGTTTGAGCCCGGAAATCGACGGGTTGGCAGAGAACTCAAGGGGAAAAAGGACTTCGGCAACCGGACTTTGCGCCCCGGGTCGGCGCGACCGCGACGATCGACCATGGCCAGAGCGTGACCTGCCGGAGTTCACGTGAGTTCATCCAAATATGCGGCAATCTCCGAGATTGCCTGGGTGTCCCGCGCGGCTTTGGCCTGCTCCAGCCCGATGCGAAGCGTGCTGACCGCCTCGGAGACCTCGCCGAGAGCCTCGTGGGCCTTGGCCTTGTGGAAATAGGCGTAGAGATACGCGGGATCCAGACCGAGACAGCGGTCATACCAGGCGACGGCGTCTTTATATCGGCCTTCTCGCGCATGCTCCTGGGCGAGTCCGTAGAGAAGAAACGGATCGTCAGGATCGGCCGCGAGCAGCTTCTGCAACTGCGCGATCGTGGGCATGCGGGAGTATAGGTTCGTCAGGGTTCCGTGTGGTCGCCGCCAGATCGCGGATGACGGCACGGGCGGCCCGGACGGGAATAGACTCCGCGTAGTGCGAACACCCAGAGTCCATGTATGGAGCAGGCATGTCTGAGATCAGAACCGTCGGTGTGATCGGAGCAGGTCAGATGGGCGGCGGCATCGCGCAGGTCGCGGCTGTCGCGGGTTTTGAAACCGTGGTCTTTGACGCATTCGAGGGGGCCGTGGGCAAATGCCGCGCATTGCATGACAAACTGCTGGCCCGCGCTGTGGACAAGGGCAAAATGACGCAGTCAGAGGTTGACAATGCCCGCAAGCGGCTGTCATACGCATCATCGCTCGATGCGCTCCGCAACGCGGACATCGTGATCGAAGCCGTCGTCGAAGATCCCCAGGTCAAGAAAGATCTTTTCAAGCAGGTGCTCGGACTTGTCAGCGGACATGCGATTCTGGCCAGCAACACCAGTTCGATCAGCATCACCGAACTCGCGACCGCGGTCGGCGATGCCGCGCCGCGATTCATCGGCATGCACTTTTTTAATCCTGTTCCGGTGATGCAACTCGTCGAGGTCATCAACGGCCTGGCCACCGGCCCCGACACCACCGAACGCACGATCGCCCTCGCCCGGGCCATGGGTAAAACCCCCTTGCCCGCGAACGATCGGCCCGGGTTTGTAAGCAATCGTGTGCTCATGCCCATGATCAACGAGGCGTTTTATGCCTGGATGGAAGGCGTCGCCGAACCCGAGGATATCGACGGCATCATGAAACTCGGGTGCAACTTCCCCATGGGGCCGCTGCGCCTGGCCGATTTCATCGGCCTTGACACGTGCGTGCACATCATGGAAGTGCTGGCCGAAGGACTGAACAACCCTCGCTATCGCGCGTGCCCGTTGCTCAAACAATTGGTCACCGCCGGAAGACTCGGCGACAAAACCGGCCGCGGCGTGTATGAGTATCCGGCGAAATAATTGCCCCGCGACATGCGTAGTCAGGCGCGGGTTTACTCGCTCCGGGCATTCTGCAGCGTCGATTTCGAGGTTGGTGTCGTGCAGATGCACACGCAGACTGCTTCGGCAGGCTCGTGTTGCATATCAGCGTGGGTCGTTTCGAATCGCGCTGGGTGCGCAGCGTCTTGGCGCGGCACGCTCAAATGCCGCCGGAATCGTGCGATCACCCATGTACCCACGATGCCCATCGCGACGACAAGCGCAGGCACGAACCAAGGCGCCCCTGCCAACGCGATCAGCACGCTGCTGATGATGATGGCCGTCCACATCGACCCGATCGCCAGCACCTTGGCCCGGCGGGGCATCGGCATCGTCGGATCGAGATACTTGGCGTATGGCCGGAACAGCCGCGACTCGACCAGTCGCCGCTCAAGCCATGGGCAGCTCTTGGTCAGGCAAAACGACCCCATAAGCACAAAGACCGTGGTCGGCATCCCGGGAACGACCACCCCGACTGCCCCCAACCCGAAACACGTCAGCCCCGCTGCGGCCAGAGCGATCCGCCGCACCGACGTGGGGCGCGGATGGCAGCAGGGCAAGACTCGGTCGGACGACAGTTGCATCTGAGTCTCAACTATTTCCATCCAAGGCCCGTTTGGCGAGCGTGGGACGATAAAAAAGAAGGTATCTCGCCCGGTTGAACATGGCCGCACTCCCCAATGCGCCGCGGAATACAACGTCGGCTAATGAAAACCCTAACCGAGCCGGATCAAGGCCGGATCTCCTGCCGCTACCATCGCCCCTGCTTGTGGACTCCCCGGAGCCGAACGTTGCCCCAAATGCGATCCATTTCGGCCGTTGTGCGCCAAGGAGCATTCCTGGCCTGCTCGTGGACGTGGTGCATCGGGATGTTTCTGCCGGTGCTGCTGACCCTCGATTACGGCCTAGCGGCTTTCTGGGTCTTTGCCGTGCCGAATGTCGTCGGCGCTGCGGCAATGGGGTGGATTCTTGCTCGGCAGGGCGCGAGCGAAGCCTTTATCACCCGTCACCGCATCGCGTGCGAGGCGTTCAGTGCTGTCACCCGGGCCTTTCACGCATTCTTTGTGTTCTGGGTGCTGCTCCACACCGGGAACGCCTCTCACGCGGGTGGGCTGATCTTGGCCGTGGTGCTGATGGGTGTGCTCGCCCTCGGGCCTTGGGTGTCTTCGTCACGATTGCAGCGAGCCGCGCCGATCGTGTGGCTGCTCTCGGCGGCGGCACTCGTGGCGGTCGTTGTGCTTGTCACGCAGGAACATGTTTTGCCGCCCCCCGACGCTCCGGACGTACGGAGAAACCCCGACGGCTTGCTTGCGCTTCTGCCAGTGTGCATTTTCGGATTTCTGCTGTGCCCATACCTCGATCTGACGTTTCATCGCGCGCGCCAGACTTTGCATCCGCGTGAGGCCGCGGCGGCGTTCACGCTCGGTTTCGGCGTGCTCTTCTTCGCGATGATCCTGTTCTCGGCGATCTACGGACGGTGGATGTCTCACGGCGGCGGTGCCCCTGTGCTCGGAACCATGCCCCCCGTGCTCGCATGGATCGTCGGGTTGCACATCATGCTCCAGGCGTGGTTTACGTTCAGTGCTCACGGCGAGGAACTCGGCGGACGCCGGGCGTGCCCGCTGCCGCGATCGCGCCTGTGGATGGCCCTTGTCGGCATGGGCATCGCACTCGCTCTGGTCGCCTCGTGGGCTGATGCCCGTGGCGCGCACCTGGGTGAAATGATCTATCGCAGCTTTATGTCTTTCTACGGCCTGGCTTTCCCGGCATATGTCTGGATCTGCCACCTTCGCGCCCCGGTGGGCATGTCGCGACGGCGTCTGATGCGGCGATGGGCGCTGGCCGTCGGTGCAGCCGCACCGATGTACTGGGTGGGCTTCATCGACGGGCACGAGGCGCTGCTTGTGCCGGGGCTGATGATCGTGCTGTGCGCCGGGCTACTGCCCGGGCCGACACCACAATCTGAACACACGTAAGCGTCGATCAGACTCAAGGTTACAGCCGACCGACCGCCGGAACGTCCCGCATAAATATGCGACGTTCATCCAAGTCTCTCCGGATCTTGACCGGAGCTTTGTGCTTTCTATGCGCAGCATCACAGGCTTCGTTCCTAATTTATCCGCCGATGGCACGGGCTGAACTGGATTATCGGTTCGCACCATCACCTCCGGAGATCGAACTGATGACCCAGTTTCGCCGCGACGGGTTCACGCTGATTGAACTGCTTGTTGTCATCGCCATTACGGCCATACTTCTGGGCATTCTGCTACCGTCGCTCTCAGGCGCTCGCAAGGAAGCACGCGCCATCAAGTGCGCTGCACACCTTTCACAAGTTGCCCGCGGAGTCACGGATTACACCATCACCTTCGATTTCATCCCGCCGGGTTATGTTTACCCACGAACCCGTGACGGGTGGGACTGGATCGTGGCCGATCAGCGCACCGTGTCGAGTGAGCCTGCAAACGGATACCTTCACTGGTCATACTTTCTGACTGAAGGCACCGGGCAAATCCCGCAGGATGCCTTCACATGCCCTGACTTGCTCGCGGGAGGCGCGCCTCGAACCAACCCGGGGGTCGATCCGGATGACTGGGCGCCGGGTCAGCGTAACGGCAACGGGTTGAGCGTCCCTGCCGGTGATCCGACCGACCGCCAGGTGCGCCGCATCGCCTTCACGGGCAACGGGGCGATCTTCCCGCGCAACAAGCTGAACATGCCCGGGTTCCCGAGGAGAAATCAACTCGTGCGCATCGGCACGGTCGAGTTTCAGAGCACGACCATCCTCGGTACCGAGTTCACCGACATCAACGAATACGGCTCGTTGAAGGATACTTCCGAACGCATCGTGAGCCATCGCTCGGTGATGCCCTTTATCGGCGGCAACACCGGCGGCGACATGGACCAGATTTACAGTGAGCCATCCACGCCCGGGCTTGCGCGCTTCTTCTACCCGCGCCGCGAGCGCATCATGCCGACGCGAGATCGCGGCTCGTACCTGATCGTTGACGCCAACAGCAGCCTCAACGCTGTCGGCCGACATCACCGAGGCGCCGGCGGTGAGTATGGCGGCACAAGCAACTATGTCTTTCTTGACGGTCACGTCGAAAGACTCCCGCTGATGGAAACCATCGACCGTCGCCTCTGGGGCGACCGTTTCTACAGCATCAGCGGATTCAACAAGGTTCACCCCACTGAACGGCGATAGCCGTCACTCCGCGGACGACCCAACGGCCTTCCGCGGATTTTCGATGCTCCGGATTGTCATGTTCCCGTCAAGGCTGCGCATTCAAAGCGCTCAGCCGGGGACGCCGGTGCGTCCTGGTCCGCCATGAGGACATCCGCTCGAAACGGAAGGAGAGTCGATCCATGTGGAACCGTCGATTGAACACGTTTGTGATGCTCGGGTTGGTCGGTGGCACAACAGGACTGGCCACAGCCCAGCCGTACCTGATCAACCTGACCGGCGCGACCCTTCTGGAAAACCCCCTCACTGGCAACGCCCTGACCAATGATGTCTTTGACGTCAACGGCAACGGCGTCTTTCTTCGGAATGGAGGCGGCGTCGACAACCTCAACCCCGCCTCGACCCCTTCAACCATCGGCGCCAACGACTGGTGGGTGATTCAGTATCGACTGGTTGGTTCCGTCAACGGCTTTCAAGAGCTTGTCAGCTTCGCCGACGTCATGGTGACCGACGATCACACCGGCCTCGTGCCCGGTGAGGGGTTCACGAGCAAGGCCTACTTCAACCGGACCCGATTCCTCAATAATAACGAACGCGTCAACTCGGGCGCCGGCTCCGGGATGTATAACGAAGGAAACCCAGGCGGTTTCCCTGCACGCATGCTGGCTAACTTTGTCGCGCAATTTGAAAACCCCCCGACCCCCTCCGCGGGCTTCTGGCGAGCGGACATCGCACCTGTCGATGTGCCGGCGCTCTGGGCCGCACAATCCGTCTCCGCTGGTGCACCCGCCTTCTTCCGACTTCCCGGCGAACCCGGCTACGGCCGCAATGACATCGTCACGCTCAACAAAGACGGCACGGTCAACGGTTTCAGTCACCTTCTGGTCGAACTCGGCCAACGGAACCTCGACAAGGCCAACGCCGACGCCCAGACGATCTTCGACACCCCCATCGCGTACGCCCCGGTCGCCGCGATGACCAACTTCGGCACTGGTCTTCGTGAAATGCGCCATCGCGATCTGCGCCACCTCTATATCACCGGTCGCACCCAAGGCGGCGAAAACCTCATCGCCATCACCCGCGAAGTCGGCTCGGGAACCCACAACGCATGGGCGAACTCCCTCTGCATCGATCCTTCCTGGGCTGTGGGCGAAAATGTCGGTGGGCTGAACGTGCAGTTCCCGGTCAACAGCACCATCGTCGGGCCGGATTACATCCCCGGAAACACCCTCGGCTCGGGAGAAATGGAAGCCAACCTCCAGCAGACGCGCCTCGGTATCGGCTACACCGGCGCCGAGCGCGGGGCAGCCAGCGGCTGGCTCGTCGGAGGCCGCATGGAACTTCTGGCCGTTATCAATGACCACATCGGCGGCACCCAGCCC
This sequence comes from Phycisphaeraceae bacterium, assembly GCA_019636695.1. GTDB lineage: Bacteria > Planctomycetota > Phycisphaerae > Phycisphaerales > UBA1924 > JADLCM01. The sequence goes on along the minus strand of JAHBXD010000001.1, from coordinate 344,423 downwards.
GTCCGGCCGACGCTGGCCGCGGTGCTCAATAACGGCGACCCCGACACGGCGTGGCGCATCGGCGGCATCGCCACGCTCAATACCCTGGGCGACCCACGCGCGGCAGGACCTGCCTTCGGTGGTGACTCAAACGGCAACCCACAGATGATCAATCCGCACGCGGCGGCCTTTATCAACAACATCACACTCAGCATCGAAGACTTCAACTTCCTCGGCGGCACCCCTTTCAGCCCTGCTGAAGACCTCGCCAACCGAGGACTCTTCCTTCCCGCCTCGCCCGACTTCCTTCCCTCAGAGTTTGATCCCTGCGATTACATCCTTCAGCCCGCCGATACGCTCGTGAAGGATCGCCTTCAGAACTTCTACTTCAACATCTCCAGCAATCCGCTCAAGACACCCGCCTACGCCACGTTCGGCACCGTCACGCTCAACGGCAAGGTGCCCGTGCGAACGACCGGCGAAACCTACAGCGACGGCGTCCCCGGCGGCGCGAACTATGTGCAGCAGGACGGCACCCCCCTGATCTACGGCGCCAACCTGAACGATCGCAATCGCATCGCGGGCGATTTCAATGGCGACGGAGAACGCAACTGGAACGACATTCCTGATCTCATCGCCGCATGGCGCGACCGCAACGGCGGACCGGCCTGGAACGCCCCCGACGGAAACGCCGAACTCAACCATGCACCCGGCTCTACGGCCTGCATCGAGATTCTCGGCGACTTCAACTGTGATGGCAATTTTGATGAGCAGGACATCCGCTATTTCGCCGACGGCCTCTCCATCGACCCGGCATCAGGCTCGGCTCGCCTGCTCAACCGCAAGGAAGGCTTCGTCCGCGTCGACACCGCCTTCGGCGGCAACTTCTTCGGCACCACCCTTGCCAACCCCAATGCGGCTTACACCCCCGGCGCAAGCCGAGGCGACGTCGCAGGCGCCGTCGGCACGACACCCAATTTCCAACCCATCGGCCATGACGGACGAATCGACGCCGCCGACATCGACTATGTCTACGCCAACTTCGTCAGCGACTGGTCAGACACCTTCGCCGCGGTCGGCAAGGATCTTTCCTGTGACATGACCGGCGATCTTGTCATCGACCAGCGCGATGTCTGCGAGTTGGTGCGTGACATTCTTCAGACAGACTTCGGCGATGCCAACCTCGACGGAGTGATCGACAGCGTTGATCGCCAGATCGTGCTCGACTCGATCGCCAACCCGCCTGCCGTCGTCGGCTGGGCGACCGGCGACTTCAACGGTGACGGCGTCGTCAATCACCTCGACCTGGCCATCCTTGACGGTGCGATCGATCCCTGCACCGGAAGGTGCCCGGCCGACCTCTCGGGCTCAAGCGACCCCAACGACCCCGCCTACGGCGTGCCCGACGGTGTCGCCGACGCGAGCGACTTCTTCTACTACCTCGACCAGTTCGTCGCCGGCAACATCGCCGTCGCCGACCTGACCGGCTCATCCGATCCGAACGACCCGGCCTACGGCGTGCCCGACGGCAACGTCGACGCCAGCGATTTCTTCTTCTTCCTCGATATCTTCGTCGCGGGCTGCCCGTAACAAGCCCACGATCGCCTGCCCACGAACTTTGCTCATTTCCTTGATGCACGGCCGGATGTTCTTACGAATGTCCGGCCGTTTTCTTGTGCAACCGATGCTCGTTGACGCCTCATACTTCGTTCGCTGCCGCGGCTACATCAGCATCAGTGGGTCCACATCAATCGCCGTGCGTGCGTCGCTCACCAGTCGATGCTCGATGCGCAGGGTCTTCAAAAGGCCCTGCAACTCCTGCGGCGTGGGCGCGAACACTTCAATCCCGACTCGCGCATGGTCGGCGATGCGGGCTATCGGGCACACCAGCGGCCCCAGCACGCGCATCGTCGGCGCAGCACGTTCGCGAAGCCTATCCGCCAGCGCCCTCGCGGCGGCCATCGCCCGATCGTGGTCGCGATCACGCACGACAATGCGGGCCATGCGCATCGCCGGCGGCAGCCTGCTCGCCCGGCGCATGGCAAGTTCCTCGCGAGCAAACGCGACATAATCATGGCGCGAAGCGTGCACGATCGCCGGATGCTCCGGCGTCATCGTCTGCACGATCACTTCGCCCGGCACTTCTCCTCTTCCGGCTCGCCCCGCCACCTGGCTGACAAGCTGAAATGTCCGCTCCGAAGACCGGAAATCCGGCAGGTGCAGCGCCGTATCGGCGTTGATCACGCCCACGAGCGCAACCCCCGGAAAATCCAGCCCTTTGGCAATCATCTGCGTGCCCGCGAGCACCCGCGCTTCACCCCGCGCAAACCGGCCGAGCGCTTCGAAATACGCTCTCGCACTCCCCATCGTGTCGGCATCGACCCGAAGCAGATCTTCCCCGGGCACCAGCCCGAACTCACGCGCGAGTTCCTCTTCCACACGCTGCGTTCCCGTCCCGAGCGAAATCGTCTTTTTCTGACAGAGCGGGCACAGCGGCGGCACATTCTGCTCGGCCAGACAGTGATGACACCGAACCAGTTGCCCTCGCGGCAGCCCCGACCCGCGATGCAGCACCATCGAGGCATCGCACGATTCGCACGTCAGCCGCCACCCGCAAGACATGCTCGGGCACGAGACATAACTCGCATAGCCCCGCCGGTTAAGCAGCAGTATCGCCTGATGCCCGTTCCGAAGCGTCCTGCCCAGCGCCTCTCGAAGCACAGGCGAAATCGTCAGCATCACCTGCCCCATCGAGCCATGCCCGACCCGAGGCAACGCCGTAAGGTCGACTATCCGCACCCTCGGCAGGCGCGCAACGCCTATACGTTGTTTCAATTCCCACAGTCGATATCTCGCCGCATGCCCCGTGGCGTTCGCCCAGCTCTCAAGCGACGGTGTCGCGCTTCCCAATACCACCGTGGCGCCTTCGATCTGCCCGCGCTTGATCGCGACGTCCCGAGCGTTATACCGCGGGAGTTGATCCTGCTTATACGAATGATCGTGCTCTTCATCCACAACGATCGCGCCGAGCTGCGCCAGCGGCGCAAACACCGCGCTTCGCGCCCCCACCACGACCCGGGCCTCACCCCGAGCAATGCGCGCCCACTGACGGTGTCGCTCGGCCCCGCTCAGCCCCGAGTGCAGCACGGCCACGCCTTCGCGCGAAAACCTCGCTTCAAAGCGCCCGCAGGTCTGGGGCGTAAGCGCGATCTCCGGCACGAGCACCAAGGCGCTTGCCCCCCGGGCCAGCACCCCCGCGATCACCCGAAGATACACCTCGGTCTTCCCCGAACCCGTCACCCCGCGAACAAGGTGCACCCCGAAGGTGCCCACCGTCGAGGCGATCCCCTCCACCGCCGCCGCCTGCTCGTCCGTCAGCGTCGGCACACCCTCGACTTTTGCCGGCTCCTCAAAATGTTCGAGTGCACTCCTCGACCGAACGACCTCGACCTCACACCGTTCAAGCACGCCCGCTGTCTCCAGCCGCCGGAGCGCCCCAACCGATGAAAGCCCGAGCCTCGAGGCGAGCATCCGAGGCTCTTCAGGTGTAATCGATGCCCCCGCCGCGGCGATCCCCTCCCACGCCTTCCGCATTGCCGGTGTCAGGTGCAGGCCCGAGGCCACCCGCGCATGCGCATCGGGCGCAAGCCTGAGCATCTCGCGCGTTCTCGCGCCGACTCCGCGTTTGACGGCCGCCGGCGTCATCGTCGCGCCCACCATCCCCAGCGGGCAGACGTAATACGCGCTCATCCACCTCGCCAGCGCTACCAGCGCCTCGGGCAGCTTCGCCCCGACGCGCTGGGCAATCGTCTTGACCGCACGCGCATCGACTTCGCCGAGAAGTTCCGCGCCGCCCGAGGCCATCACCAGCCCGCCCACGGGCTTACGAGCACCGCGAAGCGGCACAAGCACCCGTTCCCCGACCTCGATCCCCGGCTCGGTCGCCCGATACACCAGCCCTTGCTCATCCTCGCGCAGATCATCAATCCCGCGCTCAACGGCAACCCGGACATACCACTGCCCGACGGGCGACTCCTCGTCAGGTTGATGGAGCGTCAACTGGTCCATGCATACCGCCGCCGATCTCACCCCAGCGTATCCTCGCGCACCGCGGATCGAATCCTTCGCTCCGACCGCCGACGCCAGGCGCGCATACACTCACCCTTCGATGACCTCCATCGACACCCCCTCGTATCGTCCCGCTCGCCTTGTCCTTGAAGACGGCGCCATCTTTCGCGGCCGCGCCTTCGGCGCGCGCGGCATCACGGCCATCGCCGAACTCGTCTTCAATACCGCCATGTGCGGCTATCAGGAGTCCCTGACCGACCCCTCATACCAGGGGCAGATCCTCGTGCAGACCTTTCCCCTCATCGGCAACACGGGGGTAAACACGGAGGATGTCGAGTCCGCCCGAATCCAGGTCTCAGGCTTTGTCATCCGCGAACTTGCCCGCAGGCACTCCAACTATCGCGCTTCCGACGACCTTGACACATATCTCGCTCAGAACGGCGTGCCGGCTATCTGCGAGGTTGATACCCGCGCGATCACCATGCGCATCCGCTCGCGGGGGGCCATGCGCGCCATCATCACCGACGACCCCGCCCCCACCGACGCCGAACTTCTCGCCAGGGTTCGCGCAGCGCCACGCATGGACGGACAAAACCTCGTGCCCACCGTCGGCTGCGCCACCACCTCGACATGGAGCGAAGACCTCGGCGAATGGGCGCCCCACGACACCCACCCCAATTCCACGCCCTACCGCGTGCTCGCCTTCGATTGCGGCGCAAAGCGCAACATCCTCCGCAACCTCACCGAACGCGGATGTCGCGTCGAACTTATTCCCCACGATACGCCCGCAAGCGTCATCCTTGATCGCGTCCGTCGCGGCGAAATCGATGGACTGTTCATCTCCAACGGCCCGGGCGACCCTGCCGCGGTCAGCGCCACCATCACAACCCTTCGCGAACTGCTCGGCCCCGACAGTCCGGTTCGCCTCCCGACCTTCGGTATCTGCCTCGGGCATCAACTCTTGGCCCTTGCCCTGGGGGCAAAAACCTACAAACTCAAGTTCGGGCATCGAGGTGCAAATCAGCCCGTCCGTCAGTCAGATACCGGCCGCGTCGAAATCACAAGCCAGAACCACGGTTTCGCGGTCGATCCCGATTCGCTCGAAGGCATCGACGCCGAAGCAACGCACTGGCATCTGAACGATCGCACACTTGCGGGGTTTCGCCTGAAATCCAAACCCGTCTTCGCGGTGCAATACCACCCCGAAGCTTCGCCCGGCCCGCACGACTCTGCCTATCTCTTCGACGAGTTCGTACGCCAGATGGAAGCGAACCGCGCGGTCGCCTCCGCGGCAGACTCATGAATCCCCGCTCATGGCTCATGGGGGGCTAGGCAAACCCCGAGCCGCCCATCCCATGGGGTTCGCTGGCTGCTGAGCAGCGGCGACCGGCCTGACGCCCGTCCGGCGTACGGAAAATAGTAGTTTCAACGCAACCCATTGCAGAACAATGGCTTACCGAAGAAGCCTCGCCAAGTTGCCCATTTTTACATTTCAGGGTTTCCATAGCCCTTCGGCCGCTTTTGCCGGACCTTGGAAGGGGAACGGAATCAAAAAATGCGCAGATTGCGCTTTCGCTTCCCCCTGTTCTCGGGTACATTACTCCTGCGCAGAGCGGCGGAGCCGGTCCAGGTGTGGGCGCTTACAACAAGCGCTTTCATCAATAACCCGTGAAATCCCGCAACTCGTGCGCAACTCGGGAGTCTGACTCCCGGTTCGCCGAGGCAGCGTCTGCCTCGGGCCTGCGAGGGGAGGCGCCCGCTCGCGGTTCAGGGGGAAGTGGTCGCGACGGCGAAACCGTCGCGAGTTGGGGGGAGATCGTGGGTTCGCGGCAGGCACTGTAATGTGCACGCTGCCGCAAATGCATAACAACAGCACCATTTTTCCGTTCATCATCCGGCTCCGTGTGTGCGGGTCGGACGTTCAAACTTGTGTGTTTCGCACGCTGCCTGCGTACGGGCGGCGTTTAGTCCGTGTTATTGCGAAGAGGAGTGTTCAGATGAAGAAGGCCTTGTTCCTGATGACGGCGGCAGGGGCTGCCTGTGCAGCATCGGCGAATCCTGTGATCGAGTTCGTGCCTGCGTACAAGCACCCGATCTCTCCGATTGCGATTCAGCAGATCAGCACCGGCGTCACGGTCGCCCCCGGCGCGGGGAACTTCTCCCGCGATTCCCTCGTTCCGTACAACACCGTCGATGCCCGCACCCACGGCCTCACCAACTGGGCCAAGTCCCAGGGCCAGCAGTATGTCGACGGCTCGGCCGGCGGCTATACGGCTCGCAACTTCACCACCCCCGGACCTGTCGCCAACACCACCCCCACCTTCAACTTCATGTTCGACAACAACACCCCCGACAACCCCAACGACGACTTCCTCGTCAACGCCATCACCGACATCATCTTCGATGACTTCGACTTCGATCAGTCGATCGTCGCCGGCGACGCCTACGACCGCTTCCTCTTGACGGCGATCAAGACCACCTTCGCCATGAACAACCAGGCCCGTGACGACAACGGCACCCCCGACAACCCCAACGACGACTTCCCCGTGCCGCGGACCAACACCCTCGTCACCGGGTTCTGGGGCCTGAATGACAACGGCACCCCGATGAACCCCAACGACGACTTCATCGAGTTCACCGACGGCGTCAACCTCTCCTTCAACTTCGGCGCGGCGAGCAACTTCATCTACTCCATGGCCCTCGTCGATCTGACTGGCCTGCCCGATGGCGGCATCATCATCCCCGGCCAGGGCATCCTGATGCAGGACTGGGCCGCCACCAGCCCCAACCACCCCTCGGGTGACAACGGCGCGGGTATGGGCTTCACCGGCGGTGACAGCCGCCATGACGGCACGGCCACCGGCCTTGACGGCGTCGTGATTCCCCCCGCCGAGGATCTTTGGACCGCCGCGGGCGACATCGTCACCTACGGCGCGGTCGCCGGCAATCCTGATTCCGGCTGGGCATGGTTCACCTCGAACCCGACGCTCGTGGGCTCCGGCGCGACCTATGACGACGTGCTTTTCGCGGGCTACGGCGTGGAATGGACCTTCGGCATCCCCGTCGGCTCCAACGGCAACCTCGGGCCTGGCCGTTACGACCTCGCCGAGAACCTCGGCTACCTGCTCCAGGTTGAGGCCGACCCGGCCAACCCCTGCCGCGCCGACCTGACCGGCTCGTCCGACCCCAACGACCCGTCCTACGGCGTGCCGGACGGCAGCGTCGACGCCTCCGACTTCTTCTTCTATCTCGACGCGTTCGTCGCCGGGAATCTCGCGATCGCCGACCTGACCGGCTCGTCCGATCCGAACGACCCGTCCTACGGCATTCCGGACGGCAACATCGACGCCTCCGACTTCTTCTTCTACCTCGACCTCTTCGTCGCCGGCTGCCCGTAATCTCGGGAGTGCGGCAGGGCCTCGGCCCTGACAGACGATCTCATGCCGGCGCCGGGCATCCCCCGGCGCCGGTTCTTTTTTCCCTACGGGCTTCAACCCGAAACCTCTTGCGGGCGTCGCGGTAAGGTGGTATCGTGCCGTTTGCATTCTCCGGGCGACTGCGCTGCCGCGCGTCGTGCCGGAGGATGAGGAGTGAGTCGGAGGGTGCCGCGAGGCAGGGGTGGCTTGGCAGGGCGTCGGCATGTTGTGCCGGCGCACGGTTGAGGTCCGACGCCCCCGGGCCGCCGGACCAACAAAAGTCGTTCCTCAGGTTCTCCTTGGTGGAGAACTTCGCGGGGCTGTGTTCACATGATCAGGAGCGTTTCCATGCAGTATCGGAAAATCATGGTGGTGATGGCGGCAGGCGCTGCGGCTTCGGCATCGGCGCAGCACGTGGTGCAAGACAGTCGATTTGAAGTCGCGCCGGTCAACGAGAAAGAGCGTTTCGCGATGCACGTCGACGTGGTGCGGCCCTCGACTTCCGGCCCCCACGCCGCGCGTGAACTTGTCACGGCGTACGACACGCGATTCAGCGGGTATATCAATTCGGCGACGAATCAACCGTTCACCGAACTGCAGAAGACCAACTGGGCGCATGTGAACGGCGAAAACTATTCGATCGTGGCCAGCGGCTCGGCCTACGTCTGGAGCGCCTTTACCACTCCCGGCCCCAACGGCAACCCCACCTTGACCTTCGATTTCCTGTATGACAACGGCACACCCGACAACCCGAACGACGACTTCCTCGTCAATGCCGTGACGGACGCCATCTTTGACGACTACGCCTTTGCCCCGAACATCGCCAACCGCTTCGGCCCTGGCGATCTGGCCACGGTGACAACTGTGCGCACCACCTGGGCGCCGCGCTACGTTTTCCCCGAGGACATCAACAACACCCCTGACAACCCCAACGATGACCTCATCGTGCGTCAGAATCGGTTGATCCTCAACTTCTACGCCATCAATGACAACGGCACACCCAACAACCCGAACGACGACTTCCCCGAGTTTGTGAACGGCCTGCTGGCGACCTTCAGCCTCAACTCGACGACCCAACCCTCTTTCGTGCAGGGCCTGACGATCAACACCCCCTCGGGCATGCCGATCCCCACGAGCGGCATCGTTTTGTATGACTGGGCCAACACGCCCCCCAACGGCCTCGGGTCGGACAACGGCATCCGTTATGCCCCGGTCGGCGGCGACAATCGCTCCGACGGCATCGGCACCGGCCGCGATGGAATCCCGGTTCCGGAGTTCAGCGACATTTATCGGACCGGCGGCGCCATCGCGTCGTACGGCACCGGCGCATGGAGCTGGCACCCCACGGCCAATCCGCTGCTGATCGATCCGGGCGCTGACGGCAACCCGGATGACACGACGTATCTGGACGTGCTGTTCTCGGGATACGGCGTGAACTGGTCGCTGGGTGTGGCTGTCGGCGCCGATAACTTCGGCCCCGGTCGCGTGAACTACCCGCACGTCGTGCCGCTGCACCTGACGGTCGATGCGCCTGAAGTCTGCCAGGCCGACCTGACCGGTTCGAGCGATCCAAACGATCCTTCGTACGGCGTCCCGGACGGAAACGTCGATGCGAGCGACTTCTTCTTCTATCTCGATGCGTTCGTATCCGGCAATCTTGCGATCGCCGACCTCACAGGTTCCAGCGATCCGAACGATCCTTCGTACGGCATTCCGGACGGACAGCTCGATGCGAGCGATTTCTTCTTCTATCTCGATCTTTTCGTCGCAGGCTGCCCATAAGGGCAACCCCTAGGGTCACCTAGGCGAACATTTGAGTGACATCATGGAATCGCCCGGGGTGCGGAACCCCGGGCGATGTCATCTCAAGCAAAGAGGAGGTAGATATGCGAATTCAGAAGTCTCTGCTCGTGGCAGCGCTTGCCGGATGCACCGGCCTTGCTGCGGCCAACCCGCAGGTGATGCGCGTGCAGAAGTATCGCGCGCAGCTGATGCCGACGGCAATTCAGCACATGACTTCAGGTGTCACGGTCGCCAACGGCACGCACGTCAGCCGCGATGCCGTCATTGCGTACGACAACGACACGCTCGACGGCTCGGCCTTCGGCATCAATACGCCCTACACCCGCGGTGGCGCATACACCAGCGCCGGCACGGGCAGCGAGAGCCTGTTTGTGCTCGCCTTGGGCACGACCGCCGGCACCCTGCCCTTCGGGTTCGGCGATGGTCTAGCGCCCGAGTTCTTTGATGACAACGGCACGCCCGACAACCCCAACGACGACTTCTCGTACCTCACGGACGTGATGTTCGACGACTACACGGCTGACCCGGCGCTCTACGGCAACCTCAACCAGCGTCAGTTGGCCACCTTCCTGACTTTCAACACTGTGCACATCAACACATCTGTCGATGACAACGGCACGCCCGACAACCCCAACGACGACTTCCCGATTCCGCGGCCCAACACCGCCATCTTCAACTTCTGGGGCATCAATGACAACGGGACTCCCGGCAACCCCAATGATGACTTCCTTGAGTATGTCGACGGCGTGGGCCTGACCTACGGCTTCGGCGCGGGTGCGATCTTCATCTATTCCTTCGGCGCCAATCTCTCCGGCCTGCCCGACGGCGGGTTGATGATCCCCGGTCAGGGCATCGTGGGCTTCGACTGGGCCAATGCCGCCCCCAATGGTGACCCCAAGGGTGACAACGGCGTGTTTGCACCGCTCGCCGGCGGCGACGGCGACGTGACCGGTGTCTTCAGCGGCCAGGCCACCGGCTTCCCCGATGGCATCCCGATTCCGGAAGCGGAGTCGCTGACGCAGGTCGGTTCCAACGCCGCGAACGTGGTGGACGGCTTCTGGCTGTTCGGCTCGTCGCTGCTCATCGATCCGGGCGCTGACGGCGACCCGTCAGACACCACCTACACCGACATTCTCTTCGGGCCGTACACGGTCTTCTGGATCTTCGCCGGCGACACCGGCCAGCCCGGCAGCGAGGACATGGAGTTCGCCGCGGGCATGCCCATCGGCATCACCTGGGAGCTGACCGCCAACCCCTGCCCGGCCGACCTGACCGGCTCTTCCGACCCGAACGACCCGTCGTACGGCGTGCCTGACGGCAACGTCGACGCCAGCGACTTCTTCTACTACCTGGACCAGTTCGTCGCCGGCAACCTGGCCGTCGCCGACCTGACCGGCTCTTCAGACCCGAACGACCCGGCCTACGGCGTGCCCGACGGCGTGGTCGACGCGAGCGACTTCTTCTTCTACCTCGACATCTTCGTCGCCGGCTGCCCGTAAGGCGGCCCGAGTGACACCCCGCATCGCGGCGGACACGGACCCGCCGCATAGTGCGTGAACACTCCTGACGTGCGGGCCTTGCAAGGCCCGCACGTTTTTTGTTGTGATCAGGACGGCATCCAACGCTCAGGCACAGATGCATGAAGCGGATGATCGCGTTGCATCGTCCTCTGCGCCCGCCGATCGACGGTGGACACCTTGATCGCACACGGCAAGAGGGATCTCCTGCCTCCGTGCATCGTGCCCAGAAGCAACCACCCCGCCCCGTACCGCAGAGTCGCGGCGAGAGGCAGGGTGCTGCGAGACCCGGCATGCCCGCGTTCGGTCATGCAAGACGGATATAGGCTTCGAGATCGCGTATCGTTTCCGTCAATACTTCCTGTTCGGCGAAGTTGACATCGCCGATCGAAACCATGCCCCGAAGCTCGCCTGCATCGACCACGGGCACATGCCGAATGCGGCGTTCGCGCATCACCTGACGCAGTTCGTCAATGGTCGTCGATGATGCGCACACGACGACGCGCTCGGTCATCACTTCTCCGACGCTGGTGTGCGCGGCATCGCGCTGGCGTGCAACAACGCGCGTCATCACATCGCGCTCGGTGATGATGCCGACCACTTCGCCTTCATCTACCACGACAAGGCTGCCGATGTGGTGCACGTTCATCAACGAAGCCGCATCGAGCACGCTAGCATGAGGCGTGATCGTGTAGACCTTTTCCCCCTTCCTCGCAATCAACTCCTTGACTAATCGCATGACGACCTCCTTTCCCATCCGTGGTGGCCGGATGGCCCGATCGCCGACCCGAGGACGCCGCACGGCTCGTCGGCGAGGAGAACCCCGGCACGCACGCAGCCCAAACGCGCTTTCCCAAGTTGCCAGTTTGTCAGAACCGCACCCTTGATTCAAGGGAAATCCCTGGAAATCGGATGCCGATTGTCGCGGCACTCAGTGTCGCCACCGCTGATTTCTACGACGCTGCCCCGAAGGGGGTTTAGTGATCGCGATTGACGGCTGCGTCAGCCAGGTGTTCGAGGTACGTCCGGGCTGGCCTTTCCGGCAGAACACCGAGACCCAGGCGCGCTGAAGCGGCCCTTCGACGCGCCTCGGCACGTGCTCGATCGATACCCGGCCCCCGCCGCAAACACGCTCGCAGTTCGGCTCGTGCCTCAGGCTCGCCCCGAGCGGCGGCCGCACCGAGCCTGCGGAACGCGGCACGCTGTTCGGGCGTGGCTGCATCGCGATGCTCGATCAGCGGCAGCGTGGGTTTGCCCAGGTCAAGATCCCGGCCGACGGATTTGCCCACGACGTGCTCATCGCCGAGCAGGTCGAGCAGGTCGTCCTGGATCTGAAAAGCGATGCCCAGTTCGCGGCCGAACGTGCGGAGCGCACGGCGTTGATCTTCATGAGCGCCCGAAGCGCACGCCCCGAGTTCGCACGCCGCGCCGATAAGGATCGCCGTCTTGCTGTCGAGGATGTCGAAATAGGTTGTGCGATCAAGTTCGAGATTGTCGCGGTTGGCGAGTTGCACAAGTTCGCCCGAACAGAGCGCCATGCTGACTCGGGCGACTTCGAGCGCGTACCACTGGTTCTGCACCTTAGCGCAGAGGTGGAATGCCGACGCGATGAGATAATCGCCGAGCATCACAGCGGCCTCATTGCCCCGCAGTGAATTGATGGTGCGCCCTCCCCGGCGAACTTCAGCCTCATCGAGCACGTCGTCGTGCACCAGCGTCGCCATGTGCACCATTTCGCAGACCGCGGCGAGTGTGATGTGATCATCCGTCAGCGATTCGCCCGTCGCCAGCCCGGCAAGCAGGCAGAGCGTGGGACGAAGCATCTTGCCCCGGTATCGACCGACATGGGAGACTAGTTCGCGAACGGGGGCGTGTTCACTCTGCACCTGCTGATCGAAACACGCTTCGACGCGCGCAAGACCTGCCGAGAGCACCTCGTGCACACCAAGAAGCGACTCGGGAATATGTACAACGTTGCGCACGCAGAGTCGCCGTTGCCGGGGCGCCGGTCGCCCGGGCGGGTTCAGCCGCCGAAGGCTTTGCGATAGTCAACCAGGAATTTCTCCAGCCCGATGTCCGTCAGCGGATGCTTGAGCAACTGAGCGATGACGCTGAAGGGCACCGTTGCCACGTCGGCGCCTGCCAGGAGGCAATCGAGCATGTGCTTCGGATGCCGGATCGACGCGGCGAGCAGCTTGGTGTTGTAACCGTATTGGTCGTAGATCGAACGGATCTGGTGAATCAGGTCCATGCCGTCCTGGCCGACATCGTCAATCCGCCCGATGAAAGGGCTGACAAGAAAAGCACCGGCCTTGGCCACCAGCCACGCCTGAAGCGGCTGGAAGCACAGCGTCATGTTGGTCTTGATGCCCTCGTCTGCGAACGACTTGCACGCCTTCAGCCCAGCCGCCGTACACGGCAATTTGACGACAATGTTCGGCGCGATCGATGCTCGCTGCCGCCCCTCGCGCACCATGCCTTCATAGTCGACCGCAATCACTTCCGCCGAGACCGGCCCTTCGACGACGCGGCATATCTCTTCAAGCCGTTTCCCGTAATCGACACCCTCCTTGGCGATCAGCGAAGGGTTGGTTGTGACGCCGTCGAGCACGCCCAGATCGTGGGCCTGCTGAATTTCCTCGAGATTCGCCGTGTCGATATACAACTCCATCCCAGGCTCCTCAGCGGCAGCGGCCCGGCGGCCCTACCGCAACCCGACGGTATGCCCGCGCCGGAAGCAACGCCGCGGGCGGGCGGGGCGAGGCGCTTCCGGAACCTTGGAAGTGACCAATGGCCGGGTTCCACCGAAGCTGTGCTCGGCACGCCGAAGGGAACGCATCCCGAGCCGCCATGGCGCTTCAGAAGAAGCCCGGGGCCAACGCCGACATGCTCGGTGCGCGTTGCCTGCCCGGCCGACATCAGCCCTTACAGTGATCCATCCCGCTCCCACTTGGTCATCTGGTCTGAGAGCGCTTTATCCGCCTGCTCGACTTCGTACTTCGAGACATAGGCGGACATCCAGAGGCCCGTCTCCGCGTCTTTCTCGTACGCCGCGACACGATACCGCGAGATGCCGCCGTCTTTGAACGTGATGAAGAGGAGTTTCTTTCCCGCAAACTCCGATTCACGCCGGACCTCGAGCGTGTCGAGCTTCTCGCGGATTTTCTTGCCCTCGATCTTCCTCTGCAGTTGCATCACAGCGCGAAGATCGGTGTTCAATTTCATCTCGTCGTCTGATCGAAGGGCCTTGACCGGCGTGGTGAAGTCATATGCGCTCAGGCCCTTGCCGAGCGGATCGCGCAGAAGCGCGACCGCAAGCGCGATGCCCGAGGCGACCAGCGCCAGCATGGCCAGGGCGATCGCCGCATTGCCGCTGCCAGTACGATCGGGCATCGAAGGCTCCGGTGGTGATGCCTGCTCGGCTTCGAGTGAACGCACGCTCAGGCCGTGCCGCTCGACCTGTGCCGCCGCCTCAGCCACCGTGGCGGCCTCGACCGTGCCGCTCTTGACTTTTCCGGCGGAATCGACACCCGTGAAACGATACTTCGCCATGTCGAGCACTCCCGACTTACGTATGGATACCGGCACGCCCGCAGCGCACCATCGGGCGGCCAGAATACCACATCCGGGGTGATGGCACAGAGGATTGCCACCCTGTTTCGAGGCAGACGGAACACAGGATCAGCGACTGAACTTCTCGTCGCGGGCCTCAAGCCAGTCTGCCCCATCGAGCAGAATCAAGGCGCTCACGCGATCCGGACGCCCGTGCTCGACACAGCAGGCATGCAGCATCGCCGAGGCATACAACCCCGCTTCTGCGTCTCCCGCTGAGGCCCGGGCAATGAAAGCATGAATGCCCCACGGCCGCCGCGTCGCGTTGTCCGGCTCCAGGTGCTCCAGAAGCCAGGTCGTCGCCGAATGCACGCGTGCGGCGATCTCCCAATCGCGCAGCGCCAACCACGTCAGCGCGTGCAGCGAAGCCAACTGCACTTCGGTCGCTACTTCCACCGCACCGGCGAGAACCCCCAATGGGCCGTCCACGCCGACCGTCGCCGTCAGCCCGGACAAATCGGGATGCGGCGTCAGCACAAGACCCCAGAGCATGACATCAAGGCTTCGCGACGAAACGACCGCCAAAGACACCTCGCTCGGGGCCTGACGAAGTGACAGCCCCAGAACATGACAGAGCACGAGTTGATCGGTCAGGCGGCGGTTGCCCGATTCGTCGCGGAACTCGGCCACGGCGCGGCGACGATCTGAAACGGCATCTTCTCTTGATGCAAAAACATGGCCTGCCGCAGCCCGCCGCAGCGCGCCGACCCATCCTCCGTGAAAGGCCTCGTCATCGACTGAATGATGCGTCATGCTCCTGTCGTCCCGGTGTCGCTCTTGCGAGTCGAATTCGGCGAAGCAACGAACGCCCCCGCCACGTTTCGAACGGTCACTTCTGGCAGCGGCGCCGGGCCACCCCTGCCGAGCGCTGAACGAACGACTTCGCGGGCGATGCGCCACCCTGTGGACACGCCTCTCGCGAGTGTGATCTTCGGCTTGGCGGCATTCGGGCGCAGCAGCAGAAGCGTCAGGTCATCATCGGGCAATGCACCGAAACGCATCCGGACCCCTTCGACCATGGCGCCCAGCAACGCCTCGGGCCGCTCGGGGTTAAGACGCTCAAGGATCGACAGCACACCTTCCACGCCGAGCATCTCTCGACGATTCGCCCCCGCCTCAAGCAGTCCGTCGGTGCAGAGTAGAAGCATGTCTCGCGGGCCGAGACGCAGACGCCGCCGAGCGTACGCCACGTCTTCATCGATACCAAACGGAAGCCCTGACGCCGTCTCTGCATCGGGCCAGATCCGCCATCTCGCTTCGTCAGCACGATAAAGCAAGGGCGCGGGGTGCCCGGCAAGCGTGAGGTCAATCTCATCCGTCGGCGTCCAGAACGTAGCCAGGATCGCCGTGGCGAAGGTGCCGGTCGCGCTGCTGCGAACAAAACTGCGATTGATCGCCCCGGCCACACGCCGCTGATCGAAGTGGTTCACATAGCGCCGCATCAGCCCGCGCAGTTGGTGCGCGGCATCTGCGGCTTCAAGCCCGTGACCCGAAACATCAGCGATGAGCATTCTCGCGATGCGCCCCGTCGCGCATGAAGACAAATAATGCACATCGCCGCCGGCCCGATCGCCCTTCCACGGGCGACCGTAGACCCAGGCATCCAGGCCCTGCATGGCAATACCGGTCTCCACGGCGTCGTAGCCGCCGAAGACCTCCATGCATTGCATCGCATGGGTCTTCAAAGAATCATGCGGTTCTGTCGGAGGAAGGTGTTCCAAGGATCTACCCGATCTGTCGCCCTTCACCCCACTGTCGCCCGACTTGCCGCCTCAACCCCGTTCAAGAAGAGGCGCAGTCCCGGCGTGGGTCCGCGGCGAACCGATCGCGGCAGACGCGTCCAGAAGGGGTGCCGATTCCAGTCAAGGAACCGATCCGGATGCGGCATCATTCCGAAGATCCGGCCTGAAAGATCACATACCCCGGCGATCGCCCTCGCCGACCCGTTGAAATTTTCGCCATAGCGCAGCGCAACCTGCCCATGACGCTCCAACGCATCGAGCGTGGCTTCGCTGTCGGCGGCCAGCCGCCCCTCGCCGTGCCCGCTCGGAAAGCGCATCGTCTCGGCCGGATACTCCTCAAGCCCGCGTGTCCATACACACCGGCTCGCCGATTCGATCATCATCGGTGTCCAGCAATCCATGTACCTTGCGTGCTGATTGACCGTGAGGCTCAGTCGCTGGGGAGGCGGCGCTTCGGACGAAAGTCGCTCACCCTCAAGCGGCCCGGGCACCAGCCCCACCTGCACCAACACCTGAAAACCATTGCAGATCCCACCGATACACGCCCCGCGCGCGACCGCCCGATACAACGGCTCGTACAGCCGCTCGCGCAGGTGCATCGCGAAGATACGGCCGCTGGCGATATCGTCGCCGTGGGCGAACCCGCCCGGCAGCATGATGATGTCGAAATCGTCGATCCGCTGAGGCTCTTCAATCAGACGATTGAGATGCACACGCTCGGCCTTGGCCCCGGCAAGTTCAAACCCGCGCATCACTTCATGATCGCAGTTCGTCCCCGCCGCCCTGATGACCAGCGCCTTGACCATGCGCAAGCGTAGGAACCGACCCCCGCGCCGACCGCCGCCGGTTCGTCACGGCCCGAGTTTGGCCGCAAGTTCTTCGACATTGGCTCGCATCATGGCGAACCAGTCACCCGACCCGAGCGGGTCGAGACGGCCGAGCTGCACCCCGGCGCGCTGGGCGATCATGTCCACCGATCGATCGGCATACTGCGGCTCGGCGAAGATCGCAGAGACGCCCTCGCGTCGAATCGCTTCCAGCACCGCCGAGATCTGCCCCGTCGTCGGCTCAACACCCTCTACCGGCCGGACCACCTCGACAACACGCAGCCCGTATCGATCGGCCAGCCTGCCGAACGCGGCGTGATGCGTCACGATCGCTTTCCCACGTACTGGTTCAAGCAATCGCCGACATTCGGCGTCAAGTTGCCCGATCCGGGCTTCGAGTTCTCCCGCACGTTCCGCAGTGCGAACCACGTCCGACTCGTTCATCCCCGCCTTCCGCGCAGCACGCTCGATGACCGGCGCCAACTTGCCGGCGAACTCCATGCACAACACCGGATCGAGCCAAAGGTGCGGATCGGCCCCGTCGTGACTGTGATCACAATGCTCATCGTGCTCGTGATCGTGGTCATGATGATGCCCGTGACCCGCCGATTTGCCCGCCTCGATCGACGCCCCGGCGCCTTCAAGCCCCACCAATTCCGCGAACGTCACGTCAATCCGACGGTCATTCCGCACTTTGTGCAGCACCCTGAAGAACGACGCCTCAAGCCCCAATCCCACCGAAACCGTCAGATCGGCGCGAGCAATCGCCTTGAGATCCCCCTGCCGCGGCTCCCAGCCATGCTCACTCCGGCCTGGCGGCAGCAGCACGATGACCTCAGAACCCGGGGGAAGCATGGGTTCGACCAAGCCCTTCAGAGGCGGAATCGTCACCACCACCCGCATCGGCCCAGCCTCGCGCGTGCTCGATCGCTCGCATCCGGCAAGCACGCACGAGACGAGACATGCAAGGCACGCGATGAAAACTCCACGCATGCGGTCAACTCCGTAAGAAACGCGCCGAAGATCCGGAACACTCTCGGTGATCGAGGCGCCTGGCCAGTCCTCTATTCCTCACCTACCTCTGAAAGTGTGTTCCTTCGTGACGAAGGATCGGGTTTCCCACCTACGCCCAGCCCGAAACCCCGGTTCGTCACGACACCGGCGGGACCGACACGATCGCCCTAACGGCGCTCGAAGGCCGCATCGAAAGCCCCCGACGCCGGAGTGAAATCGAGATTCCGGACATATTTGGCCGCTTCAGCTGCGCCGTGCTCGCGGTCCATGCCGCTGTCTTCCCACTCGACCGACAACGGCCCGTGATAGCCGACGCGATTGAGCGCCCGGATGATCTCTTCGAACTTCACCCCACCCCGACCAGGTGAACGGAAATCCCAGGCCCGCGCTCGGTGCCCGAACCCCAGGTGAGACCCCAGGATCGACGCCTCGCCGTCAGGAGTCACGGCGGCGTCCTTCATGTGCACGTGGTAAATCCTGTCTCCGAAAGCGTAAATGAAACGTGCTGGATCGACACCCTGCCAAAACAGGTGGCTCGGATCAAAATTCACTCCAAAGGTCTTCCTCCCGCCAAGGGCCGCGATCGCCCTGTGTGTCGTGGGCACGTCGTAGGCGATTTCCGTCGGATGGACTTCGAGCGCAAATCGGACACCCACGTCATCAAAGACATCCAGAATCGGGTTCCAGCGATCGGCGAAATCTTGAAAGCCGGCGTCAATCTCCGCCTGGCTCGTCGGGGGGAAAAAGTAGAGTTTGTGCCAGATGCTCGACCCGGTGAAACCATTGACCACGGATACACCCAGTTTCGCTGCGGCACGGGCGGCATTTTTCATGTCCTCCGCGGCACGGCGACGGACTCCCTCGGGGTCGCCATCTCCCCATACGCGCGGGGGAAGCATGCCCCGATGGCGCGCATCGATGGGGTCGCAAACCGCTTGGCCGACCAAGTGGCTGCTGATCGCCCACGCCTTCAGCCCATGCCTCGCCAAAATCTCGTGCCGCGAGCGGCAGTACCCCTCGTCGGCGAGGGCTTTCTGAATTTCAAAATGGTCACCCCAGCAGGCCAGTTCAAGACCGTCGTAGCCCCATGAAGCGGCCTTGGCCGCCAGCGTCTCCAGCGGCATGTCGGCCCATTGGCCGGTAAAGAGCGTGACGGGTCGCGGCATGGGCACGGCTCCTGATCAGGGGATAGGCTCGATCCTACCGCACCTCGCGTGGGCAGGTAACCGACGGCCCGAGAAGGCAGCGGGAAGATCCGGCGGAAACCCCCAGAGGCCCCGTCGTAGACGCCTCTGCACCACACCCCAGACCGAACCGTCAAAGGTGTATGCACGCATCGCTGCGCCGTGGCCGTGATTGGGTATGCTGCCCACCCGCCGCGGCAGTCTGGCGGCAGCATCAGCGACGAAGCCGGGGGTAGTGCATGCACGAACCAGCGTTGTCCAAGGGAACGGGTGTGAAGGTCCGCCTGAGCGTGATGATGTTCCTCCAGTACGCGATCTGGGGGGCATGGCTGCCGCTGCTTTGGCCGTTTCTGACCGGACATCGCGGGTTCACACCATCTCAAGTGGGTGATATTTTCGCGATCGGCGCCGTCGGGGCGATTGTGGCGCCGTTTGTCGCGGGCCAAATCGCCGACCGCTATTTCTCTACCCAGCGATTCCTCGGCATCAGTCACATCCTCGGCGGGGTGCTGGTGTGGCAACTCGCGACGCTCGAGGGGTATTGGTGGTTCCTCGGGTTTTCCCTGGTGTATTCCCTGATTTATTCGCCGACGCTGAGCCTGACGAATTCGATCTCCTTCCACCACTTGCCAAACCGTGACAAAGACTTCGGGAAAGTGCGCCTCTGGGGCACGATCGGGTGGATCTGCGTGGGCATCGGCATCGGGCAGTGGCTGCTGCACTCGCACACTGTGCCGAGGGCAGACGCCGCGCGGAGCATTCTTGTCGAGCGTTTGAGTAACGAAGACGAACGTGCGCGGCTGCTCAGCCAATCGCGCGTTGTGCTGACATCCGGGGCGGCGTTCGATGCCGTCGTCAACGGAACCACGATGACGTTTGACGCCCGGGTGCTTCCGGCCGAGAGCGCCAATGCGCTCAAGATCGAGGTCGGCGCTGACAGCACACCATCGCGCGTCACACTGGATATTCCCGCCGACGACATCAAGAGCATTACGCCGCTCTACTCCACGCTCGCCGCGCCCGAAAGCGATTCTTCAGACGATACTTCGCCGACTGCGTCTCCCGCTGATGCGATGCGGGCGCTGATCGAAAGCCTCCAGCAGGCTCCGGATGAAGCCGCCCGCGCAGGGCTGTTGCGCGACGCCGATGCCGGCGCGTTGGTGCATCCTGACCTGACCGCGGCACGGATTACCCGCGGCCAGCAAGAGGGCATGTCGGGCGCATTCCGCGTGAGCGCCGTGCTCGGCATCGCGATGGGCATTTACTGCTTCACGCTGCCGCACACGCCGCCGACTCGGGGCCGTCAGAAAAACGCGACGTGGCAGGCGATTGAGCAGGTCCGCAACTCGCGCGGCTTGCTCGTGCTCTTCCTGCTGTTGGTGCCGGTTTCGTGCATCCACCAGTTCTATTTCGTGCACACATCGGGTTTCCTGCAGTCGTTCCAGTCGCGGGCGGCATCGACGATCGATTCTGTCTTCGGCGTGGGTGGCGGCGGGCTGATGACCATCGGGCAAATGGCCGAAATCGGCGTGCTTGCGCTGATGCCGCTGCTCCTGCCTCGACTTTCTCGCAAGGCGCTCCTGGCAATCGGCCTTCTGGCATATGCCGGGCGCATGGCGATCTTCGCGTATGTCGGTGACATTCATGCCGCGACGGGCATAGCGCAGGTGCCGATTCTGATGGTGGGCGTGGCGCTGCACGGGGTGTGCTTCGGCGCGTTCATCTTCGTTTCGTTCGTGGTGGTCGACGAACTGACAACCAAGGACGTCCGCGCCAGCGCCCAGAGCCTTTTCAGCCTAGTGATCTTCGGCATCGGGATCATCGTGGGCAGCAAGGTCGCCGGCGACGTTGCCTCGTGGGCGCAGAAAGACGGCCAGATGGATTACACCCGCCTTTTCGCCGTGCCCATGTGGGCTTCTCTGGGGTGCCTGCTCTTCCTGATCGCCCTGTTCCCCAGGCGGCCGAAAGCGGCCACACTGAACGCAACCCCTGAAAACGCTTCCTCTTCGGCATGATGCGGGGTTTCCCGCCCATGCTTGCATCGCCTGATCGAATCAGTACGCTGGAACCTGCCCGAGAGACCCCCGAACCGTCAGCCTGAACACCGACTGACGGTCTTCGGTTGCGCAATGAGTCGTTTTGCCCGAGCATGATCCCGGCCTCGCGCCGGCAACGGAGATTCACGATGAGCCCATCTCGCCAACGCACCTCTCGCCGCCGATTCCTCGCCACGACCGCCGCTGCGAGCATGGCGGCAACTCTGGCGTCGGGCGCGGGGGGCCGCTTCGCCCGGCTGCCCCAGCCCACGGTTCCGGCGGGGCGGGTGCGTCCGCCGCGGGGCAACGAACCGATCCGCATGGCGGTGATCGGCACGGGGGGCATGGGCACCGGGCATTGCAGCGCCTTCACCACCTTCGCCAAACGCGGCGAGGCAAACGTGCAGGTGGTGGCCTTGGCCGACCCCTGGCCGGAGAACCTCAACAAGGCCAAGAAGCTGTGCGAAGACAACCAGACCGAAGTGCGCGTGGACGCCTACGAGGATTACCGTGAAATTCTCGGGCGCGATGACATTCATGCCGTCCTGATCGCCAGCCCCGAGCACTGGCACGCGCAACAGGCGATTGATGCGATCGTCGCGGGCAAGGATGTCTATGTCGAAAAACCGATGACGCTCAAAGTCGAAGAGGCGATCGAACTGTACAAGGTCGTCAAGGCCCATCCCGACCGCATCTTCCAGGTCGGTACGCAGATGATGCGCCTGCCCAAGTACCACGAAGCGAAGAAAGTCCTGGCCACCGGCGAGTTCGGTCCGCCGACGATGAGCCAGACCAGTTATTGCCGCAACACCCCCAGCGGTGAGTGGAATTACTACCGCGTCAACCCGAACTGGCAGCCCGGCAAAGATGTGAACTGGGAGAAGTGGTGCGGGCCGCTGGGCCTGCAGAAGTGGGATCCGTATCTGCTCAACCGCTGGCGTCGATACAAGGTCGCCTCGACCGGGATCATCGGCGACCTGCTGGTGCACGTGATGACGCCGCTGATGTTCGCGCTTGATCGCGGGTGGCCGACGCGCGTGGTGGCGCAAGGCCAGCACATGATCGACAAAGCCATGGAAAACCACGACACGGTGAACCTGCTCATCGGCTTCGAGAAAGAACACACGATGATGGTCGCCGGCGCGACCAACAACGAAAACGGGCTGGAGACGCTGATTCGCTGCCACAAGGCGAATATCTATCTCAACAGCCGCCACTGCGTTATTCGTCCTGAGCGCGTGTTCGTCAACGACATCGACGAACGCACCATCGAGTGCCCCGACATCGGCAACGATCAGAACGTCCATCGCCTCGGATGGCTCGAATGCATCCGCACGCGTGAACCCTCACCCAGCGGCGTCGAGCTGGGCACGCAGGTCATGGTCGCCGTGGATCTCGCCTCCCGCTCGATGTGGGACGGCCGTGCCTGGGGCTTCAACACCGAAACGCTCGCACCCTACCCCATCTGCTGACCGCTCTCGGCGGACCAAGACCGATGATCAAACTGGCGTGCCACGCCATGGGCACACGTTTTGAACTCGCCTTGCGCGGGAGGGATGCCGCCTTGCTTCGTGCGGCGGGGCAGCAGGCTCTGGATGAAATCGCGATCTGGCACGACCGCCTCAGCCCGTTCGACCCCGCCAGCGAGATCAGCCGCATCAACGCCCACGCCGGAGAACCCGCTGTTGCCGTCGATGCCGAGACGTTCGAGTTTCTCACCGCCGCGGTGGACCTCGCCCGACAGACCGGCGGTCTTTTTGACCCGACGCTCGGCCCGTTGATGGAGGCCTGGGGCTTTCGCGGCGATCCGGTTGATGCCGATGCCGCCCGGCGCGCGCCCATCGGGTGGGAGCACATCGAACTTGACCCTGGAAAGGGCCGCGTCCGGCTGCGAGAACGGGGCATGCGGCTCGACCCCGGGGCCATCGGCAAAGGCTGGGCGCTCGACCGAGCGGCAGAGCTGCTCCGACGCACGATCGAGGGCGAAGCCCTGTTGCATGGCGGAACCAGTTCGGTCATCGCCATCGGAGGCGCGGCGCTTGACCCTCGCGAACGCCTCGGATGCATCGCCCTCACCGATGATGCGACCATGCCCTACGTCCTTCTGCATGACGCGGCTCTTGGAGTTTCGATGCCCAGCGGGCGCACTGCTCACCTCGGGGGAGAGGCGCTCGGCCATGTCCTCGACCCAACTACACGCCGACCAGCAAGGGGAGCCGTTCTCGCGGTCGCCATTGCCGAAAGCGCTGCGGCGGCCGATGCCTGGTCAACGGCGATTCTGGTGGCTGCCGAGCGCCCCGCCGGAACGCCTGAAGAAGTCACCACGTATGTTGTTCCTCGGGATGGGCCGCCGCAAGGCCCGACAGGTCGGCATCGGGCCTACTTTGTCATTCGCACTGACTCGGCGCGTGAACCGGAGAGACCCTCATGACCACGACGGATCGACGGCATTTTCTCCTTCAGACAACGGGGGCGCTCTCGGTGCTGTCGCTGGTGCCCGAGGCGGCTTTGGCACGACCTTCAGTGCGGCTCTCGGGCACGGTCGGCCTGATCGGAGCGGGCCGTCACGGGCGCACGCTGATGGCCGAACTCCAGAAAATTGACGGAGTGAAAATCGGAGCGATCTGCGACGTTGACGAAGGGCGATTGCAGGCGGCGGTGCGGCGTGCTCCTGGTGCCGAGGCATTCGCCGACTATCGCGCAATGCTCGATCGGCGCGCGGATATCACGGCGATCGTCGTGGCGACACCGACGCACCTGCATCGCGCTCCCGCGGTCGATTCATTGCAGGCTGGGCGGCATGTCTATTGCGAAACCCCGCTCGCGCACACGATCGACGACGCCAGAGCGATCGCCGCCGCCGCCCGAAGCGCCAAGACTGTGTTTGCGTCGGCCCTCGAAGGTCGTTCTAACCCGGTCTACCAACTGGCACGTGGGTTCTTCCGCTCTGAGTCGGTGCGCGACCTTGTCTCGATGCGCGCCCACAACCACCGCAAGACCAACCTGCGCGTCGCGGTGCCGCCGGGGGGTGACGATCGTGCGGCAAACTGGCGGCTTGACCCCGAAATCTCACTGGGCCTTGCCGGTGAGTGGGGCGTCCAGCAGATGGATGTCTTTTTGTGGTATACCGACCGGCTGCCGGTACGCGTACACGGATGGGGACAGAATCGGGCCTTCCTTGATGAACAACGCCGCGTGGCCGACACCATCGGGCTGGACTTCACCTTCGACGACGGAGCGCACCTCGCCTACGAAGCCACGGCCTGCAACTCGTATGAGGGGCGCTACGAAGTGCTTCACGGCACCAACGCCGCGATCAAGCTCGCCTGGAGCAATGCGTGGATGTTCAAGGAAGCCGATGCGCCCACGCAAGGCTGGGAGGTCTATGCCCGCCGCACACAGTTCCACACTGACGAGGCGATCATCCTGATCGCGGGGGCAACCCAGCTCGCCCAGCAGGGCAAACTCGAGCAGGAAGGCGGCCGGCTCCCCCACTCTCCGCAGTATTACGCGCTGGCCGACTTTCTCTCGTGCATCCAGACCGGCGCAGCGCCTGCCGCTTCGGCCGCCGATGGCGCTCGCGCGACGATGATGGCCATCGCCGCGAACCAGGCGGTGCGCTCGGGCACCGCCGTCGCAATTGACCCTGAACAGTTGCGGAACGCCTGAGAAGGCAACCGCGTGCAGCCGCGATCTGCAACGAGAGCGTGCCCGCCGCATGCAAAGCGGTCGTCATTGCGGCGGCGTGCGCGGTGTATAGCCCATCGCAAACATGCCCCGCACGGGTTTCGGGCGAAGCCCGGGCACGATGCGCTCGCCGGAATATCCCATGATCGGTACCGGCGGGTCGTGATCACGGGCGCCCGGCGCCTCGTGCACGACAACCGGCGTAAGCCGGATGCGCACATCATCGCGCCCGGGATAGTTGGGGTCATACACCGTAATATCGATCACGCCCAGAGCATCGGCCCGCCATGATGTCGCCAGCACCTGGTGATTCTCCCACAGCACCCCACCTTGACGAAAGCTTGTGTACACCAGCCCAAGCGGCGCCGGCTCGCCCGCATCGAGCCTGGCGCGCGTAGTCGGCCAGTGCAGCATCGTTCGTCGAAACGTGCCTCTCGCAGAATGATCGGGCATCGCCATCCATTGTGCAAAACGCAAGGCACGCCATCCGAGAAAGCCCATCGATTCGACCTGTCTCGACATGATGTACGCAAACTCACCGCTTCCGGGCGTAGGTGGCTCGGTCGTGCCCGGCATCGAGCGCGCTGCGAGAAAATAATCTGCCGCGGCAAGCGACATCCCGCCGCACAGGCCATACGGCGTGGGCCAGGGGATATAGCGATCAGCCCAACCGAACGAAAGCGGGCGTTCGGCAAACGAGTTGCGGAAGGCATACCCGTGCGACGAAGGCCGGAAATCCGCGATCGGTCGCGCACCGCCGGGATCGATCATGCTCGGCGCGCATGCCGATGTCGCACAGAACGCCGCGCACGCCACCGCTACGAACACGCTTGTCTGGTTTCGACCCTCAGCCATGCCCGATCTCCTGCGCGTATTCACGCCTGCTGCCCCGTGCCGCGTTCGCTGTACGCTGCACCAGTTCAAGAAAGGCTTTCGCTCGCCCGATGCCCAACCATCTGGCGGTCAGGCCGCACCGGGTCAGCCCGGCTGAGGCGACAAGTTCTCGTGTAAACGCGGCATACAGGCACCATACGCACGCAACCACCTGCACCAGCACAATCGCCGTCACGATTCCCTGCGTGCCCGCAAGCAGGTCTCGAATCATTGCCGACCCACCGCCTTCCGCGGCAGGTGCGCCGACGCCGGCGCTTCCGAGCAGCGACCCGACTTCTTTGAGTGAATTGGCAATCCCCCACCGCGTCGTGGCCAACTGCGAAATCGCCATGTGCGAAGTCACCAGCAACCCCGCCACCCCCACCAGCGCCAACCACGGATTCAGCCGCGAACCGATCCGCACACCGTCGAGTTTGTTGAGCATCAGCGTCTGCAGGCGCGGCGCTCCCAGCAGCCGCTTTTCATAAGAGATCAGACGCCGGTTGGTCAGAATCAGCCCGCTCCTGCGGCGCAGCACCGTTGCCCTCAGGCCGAGTTCGGCACGCCCGGCCTCGTAGCGCCCGATCTCCTTTTCGCCATCCAGCAGCTCGATCCGCCCCGCGTACGGAATCGGGATCGCCAACGACTCACCAGACTCGTGATTTTCGCGAGACTCAACCGTCTCGGCCCTGGCCGAGCCGCGAACATCGACCTCGCCACCCGGCAGAGTCTTGACATCGGCAATGAGCACCCCACGGCGCAATGCCTCGCCCTCTGCGTCGCTTTGCGAAGCCGCCTCGAGCACGAGGCTTGTAGGCCGACCCGTCTCGCGGTCGGCGCCCTGGATGAGAAATCGGCCCGGCACGCCTCACAGCGTATCCGATGATCCGCGCTCCCATCCCGAACATCAGCCTCAAAAAGCGCGCAGGCCGCCCCCCTCTTCGGGAACGGCCTGCGATGTGTGGGTCAATTGTCGATCTCTCGCTCAGCCGATCGGCACGCGAACCATGTTCCGACCTGGCAAAGCGTTCAGCCGAACCTGCCCGCGGCCGAAATCAGGATGCCCGGCGCGAACCACGAAAGGACCGGGCCGAACCGCATCAAACCGAAAGTTGCCCTCCCGATCCGAGCGAACCACCTGCACGGTCGAACCGTCGCGGCCGATCAGCTCCACCCGCGCACCGGCCACCGGCATCGCACGGCCCGACCCCGGATCACGCGCGACCACCATGCCGCCGATATGGGCATGACGAATGCTCTCCGCCGTCGGCCCGACATCCCCACCCGGATCCGAAGGACCAACCGGATTGGCCATTGCACGCACCGGCGCAAGCAAAGCCACCATCGCCGCCAACGCGAGAACCAACGAGACGAATCGTGATGCGTGAGCCATCGGTCCCTCCATTTGTATGGGTCGCCGCCGCTCCCGACTCCGCCGTAGAGAGTCAGCGGCTCGTGCAGCAAGGCTGCGGCAGTTCGCAGCGCCCGCCGCGTATCGCCAGTGTAACGAAGAACCCCTGGGGCTATTGCGAACACTTCGCAGTTTTTTCGACCGCCCTTACCGATAGCCCCAGCCCCGTCAATCCCGCGTCGGCCGTAATCACGAGGAGCAGGCCCTCTTCACACCCCCCTGCACGCGGCAGGCGGAGGACATGCCCCCAGCGCCCCCTCACGGCGCCCCTCTGCGATCGTTATTGCCGACGGCGCGACATCGCGCGATCGATATCCCGCTGGGCTTCGCGCTTGGCGATATCGTGCCGCTTGTCGTGCTCGGCCTTCCCCCGTGCCACCCCCACCACGATCTTGGCGAACCCGTTCTTGAAATACAACTTGAGCGGCACCAGCGTCATGCCTTTGGCGTCAACCTGCCGGGCCAACCGAAGAATTTCGCGACGGTGTGCCAGCAGCGTCCGCGGTCGGGTCGGGTCGTGCGCCGTCACGCCCGCCGGGTCGTACGGCGCAATGTGCACCTGGTGCAGCCGCAACTGCGGCGGGTCGCCCTCGATCAATACAAACCCTTCGCCAAGCGAAATCGCCCCCGCCCTGACGCTTTTCACCTCCGACCCTATCAGCACGATGCCGCACTCAAGCGTGTCCAGAATGTGATACTCGTGCCGCGCACGGCGGTTCTCGATCGTCGGAGAATCGTGCTTCGACTTCGATGCGGCCACGGCGGCGGCTCCTCCTGACATCTCCACGGGCAGACTCCTAACGATACGCTGCCCGCATTCCCTGCCGGATTCACGCCGTAGCCCCAACCCCGGAGTGGCTCTCACGAATGGACCAGATCGTTGTACCCATCCTGATCGTCCTGGTGATCGCCCTTGCCATCGTCGGGGCCGTATATGCCCACCGCAAAGAGCAGGAACGCCTACGTCAGCTCGAAGCCCTCGCCGAAGAACTCTCCCTTCGATTCGATCGAAAACGCCATCGAAACGGCGACCACCGCCACAAGGGCTTCCGCGTCTTTGCCCAAGGGCACTCACGCCTTCGCATGAACACCCTAGAAGGCCCCCTCACCATCCATGACCGCCCCTATCCGCTGACCTGCGGCGATTATCAATACAAAATCACCACCAGCACCGGCAAAACCACCACGACCACGACCTACACCTTCAGTTACCTGCTGTACGAACTGCCCTTCCCCCGCGTGCCCGATCTCAACATTCGCGCGGAAACCTTCCTTGATAAAATCGCCGGGGCAGTCGGGTTCGACGACATCAATTTTGAATCCGCCGAGTTCAGCCGGCGCTTCCACGTCAAAAGCCCTGACAAACGCTTCGCCTACGCCGTGATTCACCCGCGCATGATGGAGTACCTGATGGCCAACACGGGATACACCCTCGAACTCCGCGACCGAAGACTCCTCATCACGCGGGGCGTCACAAGGTGGAACCCCGCCGCCTATCGCGAGGCCATTCATTTCGGCCGAGGGTTCCTCGACCTCTGGCCGGGCCACCTCGTCCGGGAGCTTGCCTCATGACCGAAGTGCTCATCGTGATCGGCGCTGCGGCGTTTCTCGCGCTTCTGTGGCTCATCATCACCTACAACCGCTTCATCTCGCTGCGCCAGCACATCCGAGAGAGTTGGGCCGACATTGATGTCGAACTCAAACGGCGACACGACCTCATCCCAAATCTCGTCGAAACGGTCAAGGGCTATGCCGCCCACGAGCGCACCGTGCTTGAAGAGGTCACGACCCTGCGCCGTCAGGTGCTCACCCATCAGGGGTGCGACGACACCCTCGGCGCCGACGAGTCGGCCCTCATGCTCGCCGTCGGTCGCCTCTTTGCCATTGCCGAAGCCTACCCCGACCTCAAGGCCGATACCGGCTTCCGCCAGCTTCAGCAACAACTCGCCGACACCGAAGATCGCATCGCCGCCTCGCGCCGGTTCTTCAACGCCAACGTCCGAGACTATCGCCGACTGCGCGAATCATTCCCCACCAACATCGTGGCCAACCTCTTCAAATTCGCGCAGGAAGCCTTCTTTGAACTCACCGACCAGGCCGAGCGTGTTGTGCCCCGCATCAACCTCGGAACGGCCTGATCATTCCTCAGCCTGCGTCTCCGCCTCCATCCGCTTCGAGCGACCCGTCCGCGTCGAGTCCACGACGTAGATCACCACTGCGTCATCCTCACCCACGTTCCATGCGCTGTGCGTCACGTCCGCGGCGTAGGTCACACAGTCACCTTCTCCGAGTTCCGTCGATTCCGCACCGATCTCCATCCGCACGCGCCCTTTCACCACGATCGCCGTTTCAAATGTCCCGTGGTGATGCGGCGGAAACCCCCCGCATTCGGCCCCCGGCGGATAGGTGTATTGGATGATCTCGATACCCCGCCGAATCATCGGCGTCGAGAGCACCCGCCGCTCCATCCCGTTCTCAGGGTCGCGAAGCACCAGTTGTTGCGCGCGGCGCTCGGGAATAAACCTCGGAGTGTCGTCAAGGTCCAGCAGTTCCGAGATCGAGCAATCCAGCCCCGAGGCGATCTGCCCCAGAATCCGGATCGTGGGGTTCTTTTTGTCCGCTTCCACGTCGCAGATCATCGCCTTGCTCACCCCCGAGCGATCAGCCAGGTCGGCCTGCGTCATCTTGAGCATCTGCCGCCGCCTTCGAATCGACTCTCCGATTTGCATCGCGCGCTCCAGCCTTGGGTATTTGCCCTATTCTCAATAGTAAAACTTGTTTCGCGATAGAGAATATTCTACTATAGTGAACAGTTCGAACCGTCGAACTCCTCAAAAACCCCGTTTGTTCCAAAGGAGAGTATACAATGGCGAACACATGCTGCTCGAAGCTCACGGCGCCGATGACCCTGCGTCATGATGCATCACCTGCCCGTACAAATGGGTCGAATGCCCGTACAGGGTATGTTTGGGCCATCTTCGGCCTGACCTTGGGGGCGATTCTCCTGATGGCAGCCCTCCTGACTGCCCCGCGTGGGCCAGGCGCCTCGGCTGCGGCACACGACACTATCCCGCTCAACCCTTCTTCCGCCTCTCGCTGATTCTGCCGCTATCGCCGTCGAGGCCGGGGGTGGTTTGTTCACCCCCGGCCAGTCTCTGCGCCGATGACTCCCTCATGCCCCACGATGCGCGCGTTGCCGCGACCACGCCGAGACCATTCCGCGTTCATCTGCGGCCTTCCTCTCGACACTCGGCATTTGATCCGGCGGCCCCGGCGCAGTCCCGGTGGGGGTCGCGCACATGACCGCCATGCTCATCGCCCTGCCGCAGGGGTTCAACGTCAGCGGCGTCACCCTTTGGGGAGTTCGCCTGGCCGGCGCACTGACCGCACGCGGTCACACGGTCGGCCTTGCCGTACATGCCGAGCCTCCGGCACAAAACCGCCTCGACTTTGATCTTGACAGTCGCGTCAGGCTCTTTGACATGCGCGACCTTCCGCCCTTGGCCTCAGCCGATGGCCTGTTGGCGCCATGGATCGCCCGCTACCGAGATGCCCTGCACGCCCTCGCACCCGCCTCCAGCGAGCCGGTCGTCTTCAGTCCCAACCTGCACGGAGACTGCTACGGCATCGGCGCGGCAATCACCCAGGTAGAACCGGATCTCGTGCGCCTCGTCGGCTGGCAACACTCCGATATCGAATACGACGCTCGCGTGCTCACGCACTACGCCCCGGTCCTAGGCGCGTTTGTCGCCGTCAGCCACCAGATTGAGCTCATCCTGCGCGATCGCCTCGCCCCCCGAGCCGCGGACATCGAGCAGATTCCCTACGGCGTCGAAGTTCCGCCTGCCCCTCCGCCCCGCACGCCCATCGCCGGGCGCCCGCTCCGGTTGCTCTATACCGGTCGCATCGAGCATGAACAAAAGCGCGTCCGCGCATTCATCCACCTCACCGACATGCTCACGCAGCGCGGCATATCCCACCGACTCACGCTTCTCGGCGATGGTCCTGCATCACACGAAATCGACGCCGCATGCCGAAGCCGCCCAGCACTACGAAGATGCCCACCGACCAGCCCCGCCGGCGTGCGGCAGGCACTTGCCGAGCATGATGCCTTTATCCTTGCCTCTCGGTACGAGGGGCTGAGCGTTGCCATGCTCGAAGCCCTCGCCGCGGGGTGCGTGCCCATCGTCACTGCAGTGCGGTCGGGCGCGGCCCAGGCAATCCGCGACGGTCGCAACGGTCTGCTCGCCCAGGCTTCACCCGACGATGACGACGCTGCAACCGCCCTCGCACTGGCCGATGCCGTCGAACGATTCCTCCGAGCCGACACCCAGGCCATGTCCCGCGCCGCGTGGAGCGACGCCACCGAACGTTTCAGCATCGAACGCCACACCGATCGCGTCGAAGCCCTGCTTGAGCGGCTCGTCCACGCGCCGCCCCGCTCATGGCCGACCATGCGCCCCTGCGCCTTCAGCAGCACGGGCGGCAGCGGGAGCGGCAGCGTCCCCGTGGAAGCCGCCGAACGCCTCCGTACGCTCCTTGGATCGCTCTCGGGCAAGACCATCGCCCTGCACGGCGCGGGCCGGCACACAATCGAACTCGCCTCTATCCTCGCGCATGCTCCGGCGAACATCGTCGCCTTGACCGACGACGACCCCGCACGCCATGGCCAAACCTGCCTCGGCTGGCCCATCCTCGCGCCTGCCGAGGTCGCCTCCGCGCACGTCACCGACGTCATCATCAGTTCGTGGATGCACCACGAAGCGATCTGGTCACGCCGAGATGTCTACGAACGTCGCGGCGTCCGCCTTCACCGCCTGTACGACCCACCCGATGCCGCACGCGCTGCCACCCAGCCCTGACCTGACTTTGCAGAAACACCGGGCTACACCCGATGCGCCGCATAAACGTCCTATAAAAACCTGATTTTTCTATGTTTATCGGCCATTTTATCATTTGCTACCCGTAATCTAGGGTTTTCATGGTTCGTCCGAGAAACGGAGGTATAGATCAATTTGGCCATCTTCCTGTCGTAGGTTGCTTGGCTTTCGCCGAGTCAGGAGGAATAGAGATGCGGTTGTCCACATTCGTGCTCTCCGGCGCAGCCGGCGGCGTTGCCTTCTGCGCCGCAGCGACGACGCAACTCACCGTCACTTCTTACGACATGCTCAACGGCATGAGCGGCACGTTCAGTTTCTTTGATTCCTCGTACAACGGCTCGGGCAACCCTGCGGTTGCGCTCTCACCGCTCAGCGGAGGCGTCGGCGAGCTTACCGACGGCATCATCGCCACTTCCAACTGGAACGTGACGCCCGCGCCATATGTCGGCTGGTCGAACCGGAATGAACCGATTCTCTTCCGACTCGCCCCGGGTTCACTGGTCGAACAGATCATCGTGCATTATGACGATTCCAACGGCAACGGCGGCGTGAGCCCACCGCTAGCCTTCCACGTCGATTGGGGGTCAGGCTCCATGCAATTCGACGTGATCAACCCCCCGACAAGCGCCCCCACTTTCTCGGTGCTCGACCTTCCGATGCCCGTCTCCGGCGATGCCATCACCCTGACCCCGATCCGCCGGACGCAGTGGTACATGCTCAGCGAAGTGCAGTTCTTCGGTGTGCCCACGCCCGGCGCCTTCGCCCTTCTGGGAATAGGCTTGGCCGCCGGCGCACGCAGACGACGCTGATCCCGGCGAAACACGAACTTCAAGCGTCTCTGGCGCTCCTCGCAGCGGCGCGGCACATCGGCACATTTCTGCCGGTGTGTCAGCGCACCAGCATCTTACGCAGCGATTCGGCCTTATCCGTCTTCTCCCACGAGAAGAAACTGTGGCCGTTCCGCTCGTAAGGCGCGCGCCCGAAGTGCCCGTGCCGCGCCGTCGGCCGATAAATCGGCGCCCGCAGACGCAACGTCTCGATGATCCCCTTCGGCGTCATCGGGAAAATCTCGCGAATCGCCTTGCTCATGCGATCCGGGTCAGCCGTTTCCGTTCCGCGGCAGTCCACGAGCACACTCACCGGCTCAGCCACGCCGATCGCGTAACTCAACTGAATCTCACATTCTTCGGCCAACCCCGCCGCCACCACGTTCTTGGCGATATACCGCGCCATATACGCCGCCGATCGATCAACCTTCGTCGGGTCTTTCCCGCTGAAAGCCCCCCCACCGTGTCGCCCGCGACCGCCGTACGTATCGACAATGATTTTCCGCCCCGTCAGGCCCGTATCGCCGTGCGGCCCACCGATCTCAAACTTCCCCGTCGGGTTCACATACACCTTGATGTCGTCGCTCCACCACGACCCCAGCGTCGGGCGAATGATGCTCGCAATCACCCGTTCACGCAGGTCAGCCTGGTTCGACTTCAACTCCTCGCCCTCGCCGCTCCAACGCGGGTCGTGCTGCGTCGAAAGCACCACCGCATCGACGCGCTTCGGCCGACCCGCCCCGTCATACTCCACCGTCACCTGGCTCTTCGCATCCGGACGCAGCCCGTGAATCGTCCCGTCCTCTCGAACCTGCGCCTGACGCTCCACCAGTCGATGCGCCAACTGAATCGGCAGCGGCATCAGGTCGTCCGTCTCGCGGCAGGCAAAGCCGAACATCATTCCCTGATCGCCTGCCCCTTCCGCATCCACACCCATCGCGATGTCCGGGCTTTGACGGTTGATCGACACAAGCACCGAACAGCTCTTGAAGTCAAAAGCCATCCCGGCATCCGTATAGCCGATCTCCCGCACCACATCTCGCACCACGTCCGGAATCTCGACGTAGGCATTCGTCGTCACCTCTCCCGCAACCACCACCATGCCCGTCGCGCACAACGTCTCGCACGCCACCCGCGACCGCGGATCCTGCGCCAACATCGCATCCAGAATCGCGTCCGAAATCTGGTCCGACACCTTGTCCGGATGACCCATCGAGACGGATTCAGAGGTAAATAGACGTCCTGCAGGCATCGGGGCACTCCGTGCGGCGGCTTTCATCCATTCATCCGCAATCGCGGATGAAGCCATACGCCTAGTCTAGCGCCCGCCGATCCGCCACGCAACCATTCTTCATCGCCCTTCCGTCCTCCGTATCCTTACGCCCCATGGCCCAAGCCAGAAAGTCGACCTCTCCACGCACCGGCCTCACCTACGCCGACGCGGGCATCGACCTCGACCGCTACGACGCGTTCATCGAAACCCTCGAAGGCCACGTCCGACGCACGTTCGGTCCGCGCGTCATCCGCAACCCCGGCGGCTTCGCCGGCCTCTTCAGGCTCGACTTCAACGAAAGGCTCTTCAAACGCAACTATCGCGACCCTGTCCTCGTCGCCTGCACCGACGGCGTAGGAACCAAAATTCGCCTCGCCCAACTTCTCAATATCTACGACACCATCGGCATCGATCTTGTCGCCATGAACGTCAACGATCTGATCACCAACGGCGCTGAGCCTCTTTTCTTCCTTGATTACTTCGCCGTCCGCGCTGTCGACAAACCCATGATGACCGCCGTCGTCAAGGGCATCGCCGACGGCTGCACCCAGGCAGGATGCGCCCTCATCGGAGGCGAAACCGCCGAAATGGGCGACCTCTACGCCCCAGGCGATTTCGACCTTGCGGGCTTTGCCGTCGGCGTCGTCGAACTCCGGCGCATGATCCGCCCCGCCATGATCAACCCGGGCGATATCGTCCTCGGCCTTGCCTCCAGCGGCGTCCACAGCAACGGATACTCACTCGTCCGCAAGGTCATCGAGCATGCCCGCCTCGACCTCCGCACAACCTATGCCGATCTCGACCCCGAACGCACCCTCGGTCGCGTGCTGCTCACCCCAACGCGAATCTACGCCGACAGCATCGTTCGGGTCCTGCGGAAATACGCCGTCAAGCGGGTCATCACCGGCATGGCGCATATCACCGGCGGCGGACTTGCCGACAACCTCGTCCGTGCCCTTCCCGCATCCGTAGACGTCGTCCTCGATGCGGGAAGCTGGCCTATCCCGCCCATCTTCCCCTTCCTGCAGCGCCGCGGCGGGATCTCAAACGACGAAATGGCCCGCGTTTTCAACATGGGCATCGGCTATTGCGTCATCGTCAAGCCCGCGTTCGCCGATTCCATCACCGCCCACCTCACCCGCCTTGGCGAAAACGTCCACGTCATCGGAAAAATCATCAAAGGCCGCGGCAAGGTGCGCATCGAATCGCGCAAGACTTCGCGCCCTTCCAGGCGCTCGCACGCCTGACCCGATCGCTGCACCGCTCGCCCGCGCACCAGCCGATCTACCGCAACCCATAGTCCTTCAGTTTCCGATAAAGCGTGCGTTCGCCGATGCCCAGCATTCTCGCGGCCTTTTCGCGATTTCCCCCCGCCAGCCGCAGCGTTTCACGAATCGCACGCTTCTCGATCTGTTCGAGGCTTGTCCCCGCCAGGCTGCCCGATGCCCCGGGCAGATCCTCCGGCTCGTCATCACTCCGAACGTCATCCGGAATGTGCCCGACATCGAGCCTGATCGGCCCGCCCTCGGCCTGCTCGCCCAGCGCCATCACCACCATGTTCTGCACGACATTCAGCAGTTGACGCACGTTCCCCGGCCATGTCGCCTGTGTCAGGCGCATCAGTGCGGCATCGGTCACCTCGGGAACACCCGCCCCCGGCGCCAGTTCCGATGCGAATCGCGCTGCCGCGTGATGCACCAGCCGCGGAATATCCTCGCGCCGCTCGCGCAGCGGCGGCAGATGAATGTGCGCCCCGTTGATCCTGAAAAACAGATCCCCGCGAAACGTACCCTGCTCGACCATCTGCTTCAGGTCGCGATTGGTCGCACTCACGAAGCGCACGTCCGTGTGCCGGGCCTCATTGCTTCCCACTCGCACCACTTCGCCCGACTCAAGCACGCGCAGCAGTTT
Organism: Phycisphaeraceae bacterium; assembly: GCA_019636695.1. Classification (GTDB taxonomy): domain Bacteria; phylum Planctomycetota; class Phycisphaerae; order Phycisphaerales; family UBA1924; genus JADLCM01. The sequence continues at coordinate 308,363 of JAHBXD010000001.1, read as the reverse complement.
GGCCTGCATCGTCATCGGCATGTCGCCGATTTCATCGAGAAACAGGGTTCCTTGATCGGCGTATTCAAAGACCCCTTCCCGATCTTTGTCCGCCCCGGTGAATGCCCCTCGCACATGCCCGAACAACGCATCTTCGAGAAGGCTCTCACTCTGCCCCGCGCAGTTGAAACTGACAAGCCTCTTCGATGCGCGCTTGCTGTTGCGATGAATCGCCTGTGCGATCAGCTCTTTCCCTGTTCCACTCTCCCCCGTGATCAGCACCGGCAGCGTGCTCGCCGCCACCGTCCGCACCGTCCGAAGAATCCGCCGCATCGCCTCCGAACCCGCGATGATCCCTTCCGCGCCGTCACGCGAAGTCAGGTCGCCGACATCACGCCCCTCATGCCGCACCATCGCCTGCTCGGCCGCGCGGTTCACCAGGTTCCGGAACACTTCAAGGTCAAGCGGCTTCTCAATGAAATCAAACGCCCCGTGCTTAAACGCCGCCCTCGCCGTCTGCACGTCACCGTGGGCGGTCACCATGATCGTCTCGGCGTCACGCTGATGCTGCCGAGCCAGTTCCAGCACCTTCAGCCCCGCATCATGCCCATCCGCCGCAATCCCCAGGAAACCCGCCGAGTTGGGCATCCGCAGGTCCGTAATCACCACATCAAATGCCCCGCCTTGCAACTCCTCGATCGCCTCAGGGACCGAGTTCACGATCGTGCAAACGTGCCCCGGCCGTCGCAGCGCATCAGCCATCACGTCCGCATGTTCCGGCTCATCGTCAACAATCAGAATTTGCGCCCCCATGCGGGGGGATGTCGCATCAGACATATTGAACTCCACAGAAGATAACACGCACTTCGCCCCCCCGATTCTGGGGTATTCGCAAATTGTGTTGCGACCGAGTCAGCGTTGTGCTAACGTCTGCCTTTCCTGAACGCCCGACGTCGCGCCTGTGAAAGATCTGTACCATGGCCAAGCGAGTACAACCAAAAGACAACGGGCTTTGCAAAGTCTGGATGCTTCACAATGTCTATGAAATTTTTTCCGACTGCCTAGAAGACCTTGACCATGCCGCCTTCGAAAGTGCTCGCGACTATTTGCAATCCTTGCTTGATTCCCTCGTCAGCGGCGCTATCGGCATCAGCGCCTTCAGCGATTTCCGCACCGTCGTCGATCAGTTCATCAAGGCCGGCGGGCAAACCAAACACGACGACATCCCGAAATCGCTCGAAGCCAAGCTCCTATCCATTGCCAACATCAATCCCGGCCTCCGTGCAATCGCCAGAACGTACCCCGACAAACAGAATCCCGAACTCACTATCATCCTTTTTGCAACCATTATCGTGGGTGCCCCCGCACTCCATATTCGAACCGAATTTAAAGTCGCCTTGGCCCTGCCGGTCGTCGAACCACCCCGCAGTTGACAGATTGTCCACACCCCCCCACCCCAGGGGCCTCCCGTGCGTCCCTTCTGGGTTATCTGTAGATTTGTCTGGCATTTGGTCGAAGCCTACGGTATGTATATTCGAGGAGCAGAGTACGTGCCTCAATGCCCTGCAAGCATCGCGGCAAACGGGCCTCGTCCTCTTGAGCGGAGAGTCAACGTGAAGGCGAGTAGCAAAGCGTCGGCGATTGGTTCCGGTACCTCCAAGGGTGCCGCAGTCGCCAGTGTCCAGTCTCGCGAAACGCCTGTACCTCCCAAGAATCGGCCGATGGGCTCACCCGTTGACGATGTCGGCGCAAAACTGCGCCAAGCGCTGCAAAGCAAAACCGCGCAGCGCTCCTTCCTCTCCGCGCTCGGCGGCGAGTAACCACACCCACCCCTCACTCCCCCGCCATCCGTCGGCCCATCGTGCCGAAACCGTCATGCATGCGCAGTCCGTAGCCGCTCGGCCCTTTCCGCAGTTGGAATGTTGCCCTTGCGCTGACTCCCCGCCGCAGGAGTGTGAGTCTCCGGCATATAGAGGCTGCCCGTTCCCCGGTTCCCTCGTCCATACGCGCACGCCTCACGCACCACCAACGTCATCGCCTGCGCACGCTCGATCCACGGGGTACGCTCAGGCATGCAGGCTTTCTCCCCATACGGCGACATCGCAGCCGCCAAACGAGCACTTCGCCAAACTGCCAAACGCACCCTTGCTGAAACTCCCGTTGAGACCCGTGCAACCCATGCCCTCGCCATATGCAGTCACCTCCAGGCGCACCCCGCCTTCCGCGGATCCGTCCTCTTCTACGCACCCTTCGACACCGAGGTCGATCTCACCCCCGCCGCCGCCACGCTCGCGGCCGCCCGGGGCGTCGTCTGCGTTCCCCGCATCGACTGGGCTGCCGCTTCGATCACCCCTGCCCGCGTCAACGACCTCGGCCCCAGCCTGAGGCAAGGCCCCCGCCGCGTGCCCGAACCCCCCGCAGACGCACCTTCCATCCCCCTCGAAGAGATCGACCTCATCCTCGTCCCCGGCCTTGCTTTCGACCTCCGGGGCGGTCGTCTCGGCCGCGGCGGCGGGTTCTACGATCGCCTGCTGGCATCGCCTTCCCGACGGTGCCCGGCAATCGGCGTATGTTTCCATGCTCAACTGGTTGACGCCGTGCCGATGGAACGGCACGATCAACCCGTCGACGGCGTCATCACAGAGCAGCGATGCTTCGATCGCATCTTGGGTTGACCCTAATCCACGGAGGGACACCAATGCCCCTGCCATCACAGAACGCCGGCCGCGGCTCCTCGCGCACCATGATGTCCCGCAAGCGCCAGACACCCTTCGCGCGACAGACCGTCCTCGTCGCCATGGGCGCTGCCGTCCTCATCGGCTGCGTATGGATCGCCTCGGCCATGTTCGGAGGCGACTCTCCGCGAAATCCCGAGTCCCCCGACCTCGGCCGCCCCACCGTCGCCACCACTGCCGATCACACCCCGCCCGCCTCAGACCCTGAGCCGATCGAGCCGATCCCCGCGCCTCGTACTGCCTACACCCCGCCCCAGTGGCCCCAGCCCTCTCAGCCCGTCGCCGACACCTCCGCCCCTGTCGAATCCCCCAGGCAGGCTCCTGAAAACCTCGCTATTCCCGCGCCCGGCAACGCCGCCGAACGCATCGTCGAAGAAGCCCAACGTCTCATCACCCAGGGCAAGCCCCTCGAAGCCCGCGCCCGCATGAACGACGCCCTCCGCCGGGCCACCGCCGATGCCGAACGCGCGGCCCTTCGACGCGCGCTCACCGAACTCCACAACGACATCCTCTTCTCGCCCAAAATCGTGCCCGGAGATCCGATCACCGGCGTCTACAAGGTCGAACGAGGCGACAGCCTCAGCAAGATCGTCCGCGCACAGGGCCTCAAGGTCGATATGACCCTGCTCGCCCACGTCAATCGACTCTCCAGTCCCGACCGCATTCGCCTCGGTCAGAACCTCAAGATCGTCCGCGGGCCATTCCACGCCATCGTCGACAAAAGCGATTTCCGGCTCGACCTCTACTGGGGCAGCGAACAGTCCCCCGACCAATGGGTCTACATCCGCAGTTTCCCCGTAGGACTCGGTGAAGACAATTCAACCCCGCTCGGCGACTTCCGCGTCAAGCCCGATTCACGCCTCGTCAACCCCCACTGGGTCAACCCGCGCACCGGCCAGCGCTTCCACGCCGACGACCCCCTCAACCCCATCGGCGAACACTGGATCGGCCTGGAAGGTCTCGGTGAAGCCGCCGCATTCTCCGGATACGGCATTCACGGCACCATCGAGCCGCAGAGCATCGGCCGAAACATGTCCATGGGCTGCATCCGCATGCTCCCCGCCGATGTCGAACTCATCTACGGCCTGCTCGCCGATGGCGTCTGCCGAGTCCGCATCGTCCCATGACCCCCACCGCTGCACCTCGGGCCGCACGCTTGGGCGTTCCGTCCAATGATCCCGCGTGACCAAACCTTCCACGCCCCCCGCCGCTCCCCATCTCCCTCACGAAGACTTCCCACCCATCGCCGCCGAGGCCATCCGGCTCATCACCACCTATCTGCGTGACATCGAGTCGCGCCCCGTCCTCGGCCCCGTGCACCCCGGAGATCTCCTCAACGATCTCCCCCGACATCCACCCTCAACCGGCGCTGCCGATACGCCCTCTCGCGATCTCTGGTCTGCGCTCTACGCCGACCTTGAAAATCTCATCCTCCCCAGAATGACCCACTGGCAGCACCCCGCCTTCTTCGGCTTCTTCCCCGCCAATGCCTCCTACCCAGCAATCCTCGGCGAAATCCTCGCTGCCGGCCTTGCCACCCCCGCCTTTCTCTGGGTCACCAACCCCGCCGCCACCGAACTGGAAATCCGCACCGTTGACTGGCTCGCCCACGCCCTCGACCTCCCGCCTGAGTGGTCGATCAGTTCCGGAGTCGGCGGCGGCGTCATCCACACCACCGCCAGCGAAGCCACCCTCACCGCCCTGGTCACGGCCCGCCATCGTGCCCGAGCACGCGCCATGGCCCGCCCCGGCTGGAATCCAGCCTCCTGGCATCCCACGCTTTACACCTCATCCCAGGCCCATTCCTCCGTCATCAAGGCCGCAATGGTCGCCGGCCTCGCCCACGATCCCGACGACCGCACCCACATCCGCCTCATCGAGGTCAACGACGCTCTCGCGCTCGACCCCGTCGCGCTCACCAGCGCCATCACCGCCGATCTCGAAGCCGCCCGCACACCCATCTTCATCGCCGCGACCGTGGGCACAACCTCTTCAGGCGCGATCGATCCCCTCCCCGAGATCGCCCGCATCGCGCGCGTGCATGCACCCGATGCCTGGGTCCACATTGATGCCTCGCACCACGGCGTCGCCGCAATCTGCCCCGAGTTCCGCCCCATCCTCACCGGCCTCGAAGAGTGTGATTCGCTCTGCGTCAATCCGCACAAATGGTTGCTGACCAACTTCGATTGCGATGTCTTCTATGTCCGCGACCGACGCCCGCTCATCAACGCCATGAGTATCACCCCTGCCTACCTCCGAAACGCCGCCAGCGATTCCGGCCAGGTCATCGACTACCGCGACTGGCAGATCCCCCTCGGCCGCCGTTTCCGAGCGCTCAAACTCTGGTGCGTCTTCCGCCACTATGGTGTCGAAGGCCTCCGCTGCCACATCCGCACCGGGGTCCACCTCGCCCAAATCATCGAACAACGCATCCACGACGATCCCGATTTCGAACTCGTCGCGCCGAGGTCACTCAATCTTGTGTGCTTCCGCCTCGCTCCGCGCCCCGGCGAATCGTCCCCCTCCGCCGACGCCCGCAACAAACGCCTCGCCGAAGCCGCCAACGCCTCCGGGAAGCTCTATATCACCCCTACCATCCTCCCCGGTCCACCGCGGTTCGTCCTGCGCATCGCTATCGGCGGCCCCGCCACCGAAGAACGCCACATACACGACGCCTGGCAAACCATCCGCGACCTCGCCCATCACGCCGAAGGATAATGCCGCAGAAAATGCACCACCGTCTTGGCCAGCATGTCACCCTCGATATGCACTTCCCGCCCCTCCGAAGCCTCACCCAGCGTCGTCCGCTCCAGCGTCTCAGGAATCAACGCCACTTCAAACCAACCCGCCGCAGGCTCAACCCGCGCCAGCGTCAGCGAAACCCCATCCACACACACCGAGCCCTTCGGCACGCAATACGCCATGACCTCCGCCGGTGGCTCGATCTGCACGCGCCACCCTTCCGAACGATCCACCTTCACAACCCGGCCGACGCCATCCACGTGCCCCTGCACGAAATGCCCCCCCACCAGCGAAGTCGCCGTCAGCGCATGCTCAAGGTTCACCCTTCGCCCCACTGCCGCACGACCGAACGTCGTCTTCGAAAGCGTCTCCGGCACGAGCACAAACTCCGCCCACCCCTCGCCCGTCGCGGTCACCGTCAGACAACACCCATCAACGCCAATGGAATCCCCTGGTGCAGGCCGATGCCCCCACCCACCGAGGTCCACGCGCATCCGCACCCCGGCCTCGACCGCCGTCAACTCCGCAATCCGCCCCATCGCCTGCACAAGCCCTGTGAACATGACCTCATCATTGCCCCGCCGGCTCCCGCATAACGCCCCTGCTTGACCCGAAGCACCCGCTGTTCCATACTGCCCCCGCATCCCACGGATCCCGGATCCGACCCCCGCGACGGGCGTATCGTCCCGGCCGATGGTTTCATGAGCCGCACACGCCCCTCGATTTGACCTCCGATGGAGACTCCCAGAATGCCTCACGACCTGTCCCGCGTTCGTCGCCCTTCCCTGGCACGCCTTGGACTCGCGGCAACGCTCATCGCAACGGTCGGGGCTTTCTCCGCGTGCTCCTCCGGCGGCAGCCGCGGCCCGAAACTCGAGCAGGTTCGCACCCTCGAACTCCCCGGCGACGATCTCGCCCGCCTCGGCTATCGACGCGACTGGGCGGGCTTCCCGTTCATCCTCGCAGGACAGAGAATTCGTGAAATCTACCCCGACACCGACGGCGTCTTCATTCAAGAAACCGGCAGCACCGTCTCCATGTTCGATGTCCGTACTGGCCAGCGCCTCTGGAACAACACCCTCGCCGGACCACTCACCAAGTTCATCAGCATCAGACGCGGCATCGTCAAGGGTTCTCCCGTCCTCCTGGTCACCAGCGAGTCCGATGTCTTCGCCCTCGACCCGCAGACCGGCAACCTGCTCGATCGCCAGAACCTCCGCAAAGTCGCGACTTCCGGCCCCGTCGTCTTCGGCGACTTGCTCATCTTCGGCACTTCCACCGGCGAGGTCATGGCCCATCTGACCCGAGTCTCCGACAAACTCTGGGGTTCCGACCTTGAAGGCCCTATCGAGTACGCCCCGGTCCGCATTGGTGAACTCGTCGCCGCCGTCGCCCGCTCAGGGCAGATCGCCTTCCTCGAACCGACCGCCGGCTCACTCCGGGGCATGGCCCGCATGCATCGCGGCGCGGGGGCCAACCCCGTCGCCGGAGACAACCTCGTCTTCGTCCCCAGCCTCGACCAGAGCCTCTACGCTTTCGACCCCTACTCAGGCTCGCAGGTCTGGCGCCTGCGCACGTCCCAACCCATCACTTCGCAACCCGTCGCCCACGACGGCATGCTCTACATCGAACTCGCCGAACGCGGCCTCTGCGCCCTTGCGCAGACCGCCCCCGCCCACGGCAGCATCCTCTGGAGCAACCCTGACGTGCGCGGCACCGTCATCGGCATGCGCTCGGGCCGCCTGCTTGTCTGGTCAGGGCGTGAACTCGTCTCCGTCAGCCCCGCAAACGGCACGGTCTTTGATCGCGTCACGATCAACGGCGTCGCTCAACTCGTGACCGACAACTTCGTTGACGGCAACCTCTACGCCGTCGGCAGGGGCGGCTCGGTCGTCAAGCTCGTCCCCCTCCGCTGATCGATTCCGAGCCTGCCCACGCTCAAACGGGCATCTTGCTCCGCTGCGCTTTCCCAAAGCGCAGAATGCCGCTCCGTGCGCCCCGCCGAGAGCACGTTACACAATCATGTTCCGACAATCACATCCCGCGCGCACGCCGCCCATGCGGCGCACAGATTGCCGAACGTCACCCCGCTTCACGCCCGAACGCTGCCTGTGGCGCATCGTGCACGAAACCTCGCGCACTCACGGACACCCGGCCACGAACAAGTCGAGGTAATAGAAGAAATCGGCCGCGTCGATCACCCCGTCCGGCACGCCGTACGAAGCATCATTCGGATCGCTCGACCCCGTCAGATCGGCGACATCGATCCCCCCCGACACGAACTGATCGAGGTAATAGAAAAAGTCGCTCGCATCCACGATCCCGTCCGGCACGCCGTACCACGGATCATTCGGATCAGCGCTCCCCGACAAGTCCGCCGCGCACACCGGCGCATCCTCGCACTCGATCCGGAACACTTCAACCCCGTCCACCGCCGCCTCCACCACCGACCCCTGCCCCAGGTCGCTCGCGTTGAAGCGAATCCGGAACTGCGATGAAGGCGTCGCAAACACGTCTCTGATACGGAACGTCTTGCGGAACCACCCCCCGCTCACCTCCGGGCCGTCCGGCCCCACGATCTCCAGCGTCGTCCACGTCGCGCCGTTGTTGTTCGATACCTCCACCACGAAAATGTCTTCAAACGGCGCGGCCCCGAACGAGTTGTGATACCACCGCCAGTAACTGATATACGAATTCCCCGTCGCATCCATCGCCGGGCTGGTCAATATCGTCGAACCGTTGTCAACATCGCTGTTCCCGGTCCGGTTCGCCGTCAGATAGCACTGCCCCGAACCGTCCGCGTCCGTCGGCGGGTCGCCCCGGTTCCCGTTCGCCGGAATCCCCCGCTGCCACGCGCCGTCCGTCAGCCCCCCGATGTTCGTCACCGTCCACCCCAGGTGCTGCTCGAAATCGTCGTGGAACGTCACCGCGATGTCGCTCGCCACCGTCGTCGAGAACCAGTCCTCCGCCTTCATCAACGCCAGCGGAGGATCCAGAAACTCGTCACCCTCCACCGCCGTCGCTCGAAACGCATATCGCGGCGACGTGCTGCACAGCACCCGCAGCGTGGTGAACACAAACTCGCCCGGAACCCCCGTCGGCGCACCCGCGACCTCGCGCATCATCCCCCCGTCATCAAACATCATCACCACCTGCGAGGCGTCCAGCGTGCGGCGAACCTCATTCACCTGCACCCGGATCATCGTCCCCCCCGCCGGGTCAATCCGTTCCGGCAAACCATCCGGATACGAAAACTCCAGCCGGTTCGGCAGCACCTTGCACAAAATCATCCCCTGCTGGATATCGCTCACCACGATCGTCCCGCTCGGGAAATACGGATAGACGCTCCACGCGCCGTCAAAATTCGCCGCGTCATTCGCCGGGAACGTATCCAGAAACGCCACCTGCACCGGCGCCAGCGGGTCGCTCGCATACTCAAACACCCGCAGCCCCGAGCGATAGTTCGCCTGATACACATACCCGTTGTGCGTGTATTGGTTGTGATCGATCGCCGGCACGCCGCTCGAGAAATACCCAACCTCGACCGGGTTCGTCAGGTCCTGTACATCGATGATCCGCGTCCGCGTGTTCCACCCGAACTGCTGCTCATCCAGCTCGTCATCCAGGTACACATACCGCCGATCTTCCGTCAGCCAGCCCTGGTGGCAATATGCCCGCCCGCTGTATCGCAACTCACCCAGCAGCACCGGGTTCGACTTGTTCGTCACATCCAGAATCCGGAACGCCGGGTCCACCGACCCGTTGCCCCCCGACCCCGAATACAAGAACGCGATCTCACGCCCCGCAAAAGGCGCCTCAGTCCAGGTCACCACCTGCGCATCATGCACATACCAGGTGTTCAGCCCACCCTCATACACCGGCGCAGCCGGGTTGGCCGCCGCGTTATACCAGTGAATCCCGTTCGTACCCGCCGTCGTGCCGCCCCCCGTGCGATAGATGTACCCGCTCTCCTCGTTCGCCGCGATGTTGTGCGTAGGCCCCGAACCTACCGACCCCGGGCTGGTCACGACCCCCTGGTCCGCTTGGCGCAGATCGATCACACGAATCCCGCCCCCGCCCTCGGTCACGGCATACGCCCAATCCCCCACCACCTTCACATCGTGCCACATGCTCGTGCCGTGTGCGAAAAACCCGATCATCACCGGGTTCATCGGGTCCGTCACTTCAACCACCCCGATCCCCGTGTTCACCCCCATCAGCGCATATTCACGACCCGATGGCGACACATACCCCCAGCAGTCATTCCCCGAAGTCGCCCCGGGAAACGACGACACGGGCATATGCCCCAGAACAACCACGCCTTCGCTGATCCACCCGTTCGGCGCGGAGGCCCCCGGCGTCCCGCTGCCATACGTGTGTGTCCCCCCTGGGTGACCCGCCGCACAGGTAACCGCCAACGCCGCCGTCACGCCCGACAACACCACGCTCTTCACTGCTTGCATCAAGCACCCCCCAACAAAGATCCACGCCCGCACGGCGGACCCCTTCCATACGACTCCCCCATTCACGGGGATGCCGCCCTCTTCCACCTTCAGCCGACCTTTTCCACCGAAATCATCTCGACCCCATAAAACCCCTGGTTCATGCCCCCTACAGCCGACGCATTACGCTCACCGCCGCATACAGCCCCGCAACCTCCTCGCGCCCCACCACGCGCGGCGGATACGCGCTGTTGGTCGGTTGAAGCCGGATCAACTCCTCCCCCCCCGCCCCGCGCTCAAAATACACCCGTTTGAAGGTGCTCTCGTGATCCGGCTCAAGACGTACAAAGCAATCCATCCCGCTCTGCACATCACGAAGCGGACTGAAAACCACGATGTCACCCTCTCGATACTCCGGGAGCATCGAGTCGCCCACCACGCGGCAGGCAAACGCATCCGGATCATGCACATCCGGACACCGGATGTACTCATCCGCTATGCGCGCTGGATAGCCCAGGTCCGTGAAATCGCTCGGATACCCAGCCGCAACCTTGTTGATCACCGGCACCTCCGCCGGCAGCATCACCCAGGCGGGCATCTCCCCCTCGACGTTGTGCAGCGCATCGACCAGCCGCCGCAACTCACCTGATCGATGCAGCGCATCCAGTTCCCCCCCTGATTCGAGCAGCAATTCCGCCAGCCGCCGCCCCATGCGCTCCCTCTGCTCGGTCTGCTCAAGATCCCGCCGCATATCCGCCGGCAAACGCTCGCGATGCGCCGCCCGAATCAGCACCCCCGGCGACATCGACAGCGCCCCCTCCAACGCCCTGAGCAGGTCATCCCCCGGCGGCCCCTTGCGTCCGTTCTCAACCAAAGACAGATAAGACCGGGCACACCCCACCCGCTCGGCAAGGTGCTGGAGCGTCCACCCCCTCGCCTCGCGCGAGGCCCGAATCAAAGCGCCCACGTCTTCCCCGGCTCGCTCTTCACTCTTCATTTCGCACCTCCCGCCCGGCCCTCTGAGCCTCTCAACCCCTCCCATGTCCGGCTTTGTGCTAGGGGAATCACCAGAAACTCCTCAAATACGATCTTTAGCCAAACAAAAACCTTGCGTGCTGGTTGAAGTACGGTAACATTCCCCGAGTATGTTCACCAATCAGTGAACTATACCCAGCCAAAACCATATCTGCAACCAGTCGGAGATCAAAAATGTCCACCATCGCCAAGGCCACGCTCGACTTCATCCCTTCCTCCCGCCGAATCGACCGACGACGATGCCTCCAACGCGACCACGCCGAAACCCTCCTTCGCCGGGCCGAATACCTCCCCGAGCACGATCGGCTCATCCTCGTCGCCGCACTTCACGATGGGCGCTCGTCCGCCGAAATCGCCTGCCTCGCCCAATCCCATCCCTCCTCCATCCGCAGACGTCTGCGCACCTTGCTCAAACGCCTCGGTTCTCCACGCTTCATCTTCGTCATGCGGCAGCATGAGCACTGGCCGCCCGTTCGCCGTCGCATCGCCGTTGCCTGCGAACTCCACGGCCTTTCGTCACGCCAGGCCGCGGGCGCCCTCGGCATCAGCCTGCACATCGTCCGCCGGCATCGCCTGGTCATCGACGCCCTTTTTGAGCACTCCCGCAAGGAGGCCGCAGCATGAGCCACCCCGACTTCGCCACGCGCGTCCTCAAGGCCCGCGGCACACCGGCGCGCGCATGCTCGCGACGCGCCGCGCGCGCGCTGGCGCTCTTCGGCCTGCCCGATGGTCCGCGCCCGGGAATGACCGACCGCGACCGCCTCGCCCTCGCTCAGCGAATCGCCGAAAACACGCCGCCCGCATCGGTCACGTTCATCACCGGGCCGAGCGGCGGAGGCAAATCGCGCCTCGCGCGCACGCTTCAGGCCGTGCTTGACGCACGCGAAGATGCGCCGGTCGTCGTACCCCGACCGGAGCGCGCATCACCACTCTTTCGCCCCGGTGCAAGCGTGATCGACCTTCTCCCAGGCCCGGTCGGGCACGCGCTGGCGGCCTTGGCCGGCGCCGGACTCGGCGAGGCACGTCTCATCGCCGAGCCGGTCGAAGCGCTCTCCGACGGGCAGAGGGCGCGTCTGCTGCTTGCCCGAGCCATGCTCGCCTCGCGCGCTTCGGGCGGCTGGGTGCTCGCCGACGAGTTTTGCACACACCTCGACACCCCCACCGCACGCAGTGTCTGCCGGGCGATGGCCCGTTGGGCCAGGCGCGAACGCCGCCGCCTGGTGTGCGTCTCGGCTCGCGATGAACTGCTGGAGGCCCTTTCCCCCGAGGGCCTGATCTGGATCGACCTCGACCAGCCGCCGCTGGTCCTTCTGCCGGAGAAGGACCATGCCCGAACCCACCCCGCCTGACCGCTTGCATTCGTTTGACCTGTGCGAAGGCACGATTGACGACTATCACACCCTCGCCCACCTGCACTACCGCGCCGGCCCGCCTGGGCCGGTGGCGTGCGTGCTGAGAATCGACGATCGCGCGCGGCGAACGCTCGCGGCGGTGCTCGTGGTCACGCGCCCCGCGCTCCGCGGTCGCTGGCGCGACCTGGCGTGGCCGGGGCGGTATTCGGGTGCGCCTCCTCGGGTGATCCTGACGCGATTGAACGCCGAGGTGCGCACCATCGCGCGCGTGGTGGTTGATCCGCGATACCGGGGGCTGGGGCTTGCGGCCTGGCTGGTCAGGGCGTATCTCGCTTCGCCGATGACCATCCGCACCGAGGCCGTCGCCGCGATGGGGGCGCACGTGCCTTTGTTCGAGCGTGCGGGGATGCGCCGATACCTGCTTCCTCCGGCGCGAGGTGAGGCACGCCTGCTCGACGCCCTTGCCCACGTGGGGGCCGATGCCGCGGCGCTGGCCGACGGCACGATGCTTGCGCGCCTAGCGGCCGACCCGTTCATCGAGCGCGAACTGCGCCTGTGGGCGCGCGGGCGGGGGAGCCTGCGACGCTTTGCAGACGATGAAACCACTTCGCTGCTCACTCGCGCAAAGAAGCACCTTGCGCCTTGCCTCGCGGCGTTCACGCATGATGCCTCGGGGGCCGACCCCGCGGCGCGTGCCCGCGCCATCGATCATCCGCTGACGTTCTTTTTCACCCCCCGGGAGCGAACCGCCGTGCTGCGCGCGCTCCGGTCGACGCGAGGCGACCGGTCATCCGCGCTTCTTCGCGCCCTGGGCATCAAGACGACCTTCCCCCGGGAGAACACACCGTGACCGACGTTCCCTGGCCGCGGCCGACGACACCCGTTGAACTTGACCGACTGCTTCGTGAGAAGCTCAACCTTCAGTTGACGCACACACCGATCATGGAGGGCAACACCGCGCCGTTTGCGTATCTGTGCCATGCCTTTTTTGAACCCCCCGCGCGTGCATTCAGGCGTGGGCGGGCAGGTCCGCCGAGAGATTGCGTGGTATGGGCGAATCGAGGGGGCGGCAAGACGTATCTCGGGGCGATTGCGACGCTTCTGGACATGCTTTTCAAACCGGGGATCTCGATCCGGATTCTGGGTGGATCGCTGGAGCAATCGCGCCGGATGCACCATTATCTCGCGGAGTTTTTTGCTCGCGAGGATCTTGCGAGACTTGTACGCGGAAGGACGACGCGCGACCGTGTGCACCTGACCAACGGCTCGACGTGCGAGATTCTGGCGCAGTCGGAGACGAGCATCCGCGGCACGCGGGTGCAGAAACTGCGGTGCGACGAGGTGGAATTGTTCGATCCGGACCTGTGGGAGGCCGCGCAGTTGGTGACGCGCTCGCGAACGTGCGACGGCGTCTTTGTCCGCGGGTGCATCGAGTGTTTTTCAACCATGCATCGGCCGTACGGGCTGATGTATCGCCTGGTGAAGCAGGCGGCGGAGGGTTCACGGGCGCTCTTTCGCTGGGGCGTGCTGGATGTGCTGGATCGGTGTACGGATGAGCACGTGTGCCGCGGCCCTGAAGAAGAAGCGTGCCCGCTGTGGGATGACTGCGGCGGTCGCGCCAAGGCGCGGGATGCATCGGGATCGCCCTCGGGGCACCTGCTGGTGTCGGACGCGATCGACCAGAAGTCTCGCGTGGACCCGATGACGTGGAAGAGCGAAATGCTGTGCCTGCGGCCCTCGCGTACGGACACGGTGCTTCCGGAGTTTGACCGAGCGAAGCACGTGATCTCCGCGCTTCCGGCGGGGATCGAGGCCGGTCGGCAGATCGCGGGGATGGACTTCGGGTATCGGTCGCCGACGGTGGTTGTGTGGGGGACGTTGACGCCGGACGGGGTGCTGACGATCACCGACGAACTGGTGCGGACGGAGATGCTGCTTGGCGAGGCGATCGCGAAGTTGACGGATCTCTCGCGGCCGGTGCTGGAATGGATCGGCGTGGACCCGGCCGGGCGCGGCCGACAGGAGCAGACCGGAGTTTCCAACATCGAGGTGATGCGCAAGGCGGGGCTGCGTGTGCGTTGGCGTACGTGCGGCCTTGCCGAAAGCCTGACGCTGATGCGCTGGCGGCTGGCGCCCGGGAACGCGCGCGAGCGTCCGAAACTCTTCATTCATGAGCGATGCACGCGGCTGATCGAATCGCTGGAGTGTTACCACTATCCGCGAGACAAGCCCGAGTCACTCGTGCCGGTGAAAGACGGGCACGACCACGCGGTGGATGCGCTGCGGTACCTGATTCTCAACCTCGACCGGCCGTGGGCGGCCAGACAGGCGAGATATGCATAAGGAGCGCGCCGATGCGACGTGCTCAGGCTTCCTCAGGCGGTTTTCTTGCCGATGAGCATGCCGATGACGCCGAAGATGAGGATGGCGCCTGCCATGCCACCGACGACGGGCATGAGGTTCTTGGAAACGAGTTCGAGCATGTCGCCGGTGCCGCCGGCAGCGCCTGCGCCTGCGCCGATGCCGGTGAGGGCCATGATGAGCAGGCCGAGCACGGCAAGCATGCTGAGGGTCATGCCCAGGGCCGCGCCGCCGGCAAAGCCGCTCCATCCGCCATCGATGGGTGCGACGGCGATAAGGGTTGCGCCGGGGGAGGAAGGGGCGACATCGGCGACGGCGGAGGTGGTTTCAAAGAGTTCGCCGACGCCGTTGCCGACGGGCTGCTCGCTCTGTCCGTAGACATCGCTGATGAGGTCTTCGCCGAGGCCGGTATCGTCGGCCTCGCGGGTGAGGTTGAGCAGGCCGGAGCCGCTGGTGGATGGATCGATGGAGAAGTCGGGCGCGGTTGCCCCGGCGGCCATGACGGTCTTGGAGTTGGGGTCGGCCTCGTCGGTGACATCGAAGATGCTGATGCCGCTGCCGCCGGCGCCGGTGCCTTCTTTGGTGTCGTCGGCGAGGGAGAGGCCGGAGCCGGAGCCGCTGGAGGCGAGGCTGATGGGTTCGAGATCGTCGGTGAGCGAGATGGAGTCGTCGCCGGCGAGCACGTCGACCTGATCGCGCTTGAACATGAGGCGGTCGCGGTCGCGGAATTCCTGAAGTTGGCCGTTGGCCACGAGCTGGCGCACTTCGTCCTGGCTCTTGCCGAGTTTCTGGGCGGCCTCTTCAAGCGTGTAGAAAATCTTCGCCATGTGGTCGTTCTCCGCGGTCACCAACCCCCGATCGTGGGGGCGGGTAGTCTAGCGACTGTTCCCGTACCCTGCTTGCAAGCCCATGCGTGACCCCTCGGCCAGAACCCCTCCGACGATGATCGGGAACCGACCGGGCCGGCGGAGGGGTGGACTTGTTGAGAATTACGACCTCCCGCACCCGGCGGTTCCCCTGGGTCCGGAGGGGTTTTCGATCCTTCATCTGACGAATTTTCATACGTTGCGGCGGTGCGAAATCGCGACCATATCGGCGAACGCCTTGACGCCGAGGTAGCGGGTAGGGCCGATGCCATTCGCGGCCAGCCAAGGGTGGAGGTCGGCGGTGCCGCACCCGCGATCGACGATGGTGCGACTGTGGAGGGGGATCGCGGGGAGGGGGTTGAACTCAAAGTTCACAAAGAACTCAACGGTGGCGGAGGTGGAGCGGGTGAAGGCGTTTGTCCGCGCAGAGCGCGAAGGGCGCGAAGATCATGCAGGGGAAAGGTCTGAAGCGTTTTCAAAGTGGGTCTGCGGTGCGTCACACCAGTTGGGCGGCAAAGCCGGCGGACTGGCGGCACCACGGACCTGTGGCGCATGCGATTGGAATATGAGTAGAGGCTGGAGAAGTACTCGCGTCGGGCGGGATGCCTGTCCTCGCGAAGTATGGAAGTCATCCAGCGAAGGCACTTACTCGACGGCGACGAGGCGCTGCACCCAACCTTGCCAGCCGGTCAACTGGCGTGCTGCCTGCTCGACCATGATCATGCGGCCTTCGCGGTCGTAGACGCGCCGGGTGAAGAAGAGCGGATGCCGAAGTTCGATGACGACCTGCTGCTGGTCCTTGTGGGCGACGACGAGTTCGTAGCCGATGCGCTCCTCGCGTTCGAGCACCTGGCCGGGGCGCATGGCCTTGAATGCCTCCGGCGTGATGAAGAGCAGGCCAGGTCCGGCGACGCCGCTGGCAAATGCTCGGCGGCTCAGAGCATCGCGACCTGCGCGGGACTCCTCGAGCACATCGACGAGTTCGCCCGCCAGCATTGAATTGCCCCTCGCCGATGCGCGGAACTCCATGTCCATCGCGCCGCCGCTGGTGGGCGGAAAGCCGTCGAGCGTGACGTAGTGATGGCCCTGATAGCGCATGCGCTTCAGGTTGCGGCACCATTCCGGGGCTTTGCCGTTCATTCCGGGCCATTCGATATGGCGAACCCCGACGAGCGTCATGTGGTTGAGGACGACGCCGTCCCAGTCTTCGTCGTCCTTTTCGACTGGGCTGGCGTGCACGATCGTGCTGCCGGAGCGGTAGATCAGCAACAGGCCCGTGTCCGTGTCGTACATCCACTGTGTTGTGCGAGAACCGGAGGAGACGCGCACGCGGAGGACGTTGTGAACCTTGCCGTGCAGCGTGTACTGACCTCGACGAACACGGAAGGCTGAGGTCGTGTCCACGGACTTGAGCAACTCAGGATGGATCCAAAAGTCGCCGACCGCGGCGGCGGGACCGAAATTGCAGGACGTTGCGCCGAGAATCTCAAAGCGGCCTGATGTCGGGTTATAGCCGAAGAACTGGCCGACGACGACGGCAGCGGGGCCTTCGATCGCGGCGACGTCGAGGGCGCAGAGACCGATGCCGCCACCGGCCTGTTCATGAAACAACCAGTGGTCGTTGGCGTCGTTGGCGTAGGAAGAGCCAGTGTCGTAGAGAAGGCGGGTGCCGACGCGGATGACGGGCGGGGCGGGGTGACGTGCGATGGCTTCGGGCGTGAGTCCGAGGAGTTTGGGTGCATCGCCGAGTTCGCGGGCGATGGGATCGAGTTCTTTCGAAGGCGCCTTGGCCGGTGGAGCGTCGGGCTTGGGGGGCACTTGACTTAGAGCGACCGAGGAGCAGAACGAGATGAGCAGAAGGACCAGGGGGAACGATGGAGCAACACGCATCGGAGACTCCGCATGGGGCGAGGTGCCGCGACTGCGGAGTTTACCTGATTCCTTGCGGCTGCCAAGGTCGATTGCATGGGGTGGCTAGGCACGGGGCGGGATGGGAACTGGTGGGAAGGTGTCGCCGACGCAGAGGGGTCGCGGGGGGGCCAAAGGGGGAGGCAATCACGGCGGAGTAATTCACACCAAGGACGCGAAGAAGTTGTGGAGGGGAGGAAGAGGTTCGATGAAGCAGAAGGCAACAAGGAAAGAGGCCTCGCGTGAATCGGATCACGGGTGGGGCGCACTAGACACGCCGCAAAGCCGGCGGAGGGGTGGACTGGTTGAGCATTATGACCTCCCGCACCCGGCGGTTCCCCCGGGTCTGGAGGGGTTTTCGATCCTTCATCTGACGGATTTTCATACGACGCGGCGGCGGCGGCCGGTGGTGCTTGGGCAACTACTCGACGAGATCGGTCGCATCGAGGTGGACTTGGTTGCGCTGACCGGGGATTACATGGATCACCCCGGGGATGAAGGGGCAGCGCTTGAGGTGCTGGCCGAAGTGCTCGGGCGGGTGCGGTCGCGGCAGGGCGCGGTAGGGATTTTCGGAAACCATGACACCGCCGCGTTTCGTCGCGAGGCCCGGGGAGTGGGAGCCGTGCGCTGGCTTGAGCACGAAGGGGTGCATTTGGAGGGGGTGGGACTGACGGTCGCAGGGGCGAGTTTTCCGGAAGACGTGCTGCGGACGGCGCTTGAGACGGGGTCGAGCGGGTTTGTGCTCGGGCTGGTGCATTACCCGAGCGAGATGTATCCGGCGAGCGAGGTCGGTTGGCCGGTGGTGCTTGCAGGGCACACGCATGGGGGGCAGGTTCGGCTTGGGGCGACGCGGACGCCGCATACCTCGTGCGATTTGCCCTCTGGTGCGGCGTCTGGGGTGATTTGCCGCGGGGAGACGGTGTGCGCGATCAGCCGCGGGCTTGGTGAGACGGTTGCGCGTGTGCGGTTTCGGTGTCCGGCGCAGGCGCCGGTGTATCGACTGGTTCGGGGGCCGATCGGAGAAGTTGAAGCGTGGAAGGGTGATGTGGGGCGTTTGCGCGCATGGTGAAGATGTGTGCGATGCGCGGCGATCGGGCTTTTCTCGCACGATGAGGGGGCTGTGGACGAGTATGCGCCGTAGGATTGCCGACGGAGCAGGCGAAGGAGAAGCATGATGTTCGGACGAGTGCTGGCGATCATCGTTGTGATGTGCAGCAGCGCGCGGGGGGACGTGGTGCTGGGGAACCTGAGTGACCCGCTGGTGACGAGCACGCTGTTTGGAAGCGGCTCGACCGTGACGTATAAGGCGGTGGGGCTTGAGATGCCGGCGGAGCGGGACTTTCGCATGGGCGCGGTGACTCTGTCGATGAATTTTCCGAATCCTTCGCCGCGTCCGGAGGTGGCGATCTGGTCGGGGCAGAGCGCGCCATCGCAGTTGCTGACCTCGTTGACGGCGACTGGGCCGCTGACGGGCGCGGGTGAGTTTACGTTTATTTCACCGGGCGAATTTGTGCTTGAGGGCGGTCGTCGGTATTGGCTGAGGATGTCAGCGCAGACGGGAAGCCCGCAGTTTCTGTGGTCGGCGACGTCGATCAATGCGGCGGGCGCACCGGACCCGACGGGCGTGGCGCAGTATCTGGGTTTTCTGGCGAACGGAGCGCCGAGCGGATTCAAGAACCGTTTTCAGATCGTGGGATGGCCGGTGCGTTGCGGTGCGGACCTGACGGGTTCGAGCGACCCGGATGCGCCTGGGTACGGGGTTCCGGACGGGGTGGTGGACATCTCGGATTTTTTCTACTTTCTTGACCAGTTCGTGGCGGGGAACCTTGAAGTCGCGGACCTGACGGGATCGAGCGACATGGATTCGCCGTGGTACGGCGCGCCGGATGGCGTGCTGGACCTGAGCGACCTGTTTTATTTCCTGGATCGTTTTTTCGAGGGGTGCCGGTAAGGGGGCGCGACCTATTTGAGGAGGCGCTCGAGGAAGTGGATGTCGATGCCGCCTCGACGGAAGTCGGAGTGCTCCATGAGCCGGCTATGGAGGGGGATGGTTGTTTTGATCGGTCCGACGCGGAACTCGCGCAAGGCTCGGGCCATGCGTTCTATGCACTGTTCGCGGTCGTCGGCATGGACGATGAGTTTGCCGATCATGCTGTCGTAGTTGGGCGGCACGACATAGCCCGGGATGACGTGCGTATCGAGGCGGACGCCGGGGCCGCCGGGGGTTTCCCACGTATCGATGCGACCGGCGGAGGGCATGAAGTTTCGGTCGGGATCTTCGGCGTTGATGCGGCATTCCATGGCATGGCCGCGGATTTCGACGTCTTTCTGCTTGAAGGGGATGGGAAGGCCGGCGGCGACGAGGATGGACATTTTGACGATGTCGATGCCGGTGATGAGTTCGGTGACGGGGTGTTCGACCTGGACGCGGGTGTTGACTTCGAGCATGTAGAAGTTTTGTTTTTCGTCCATGAGGAACTCGACGGTGGCAGCGCCGGAGTATTCGGCGGCCTTGATGAGTCGAGCGGCGGCCTCGCAGACGGTTTGCATTTTTTTACGTTCGATTCCGGGGCCGGGGGCTTCTTCGATGATTTTCTGGTGGCGTCGCTGCATGGAGCAGTCGCGTTCCCAGAGGTAGACGGCATGGCCGTGCTTATCGCCGAGGCACTGGACTTCGACGTGGCGGGCGTGTTCGAGGAATTTCTCTATGAAGACCGCGCCGTTGCCGAAGGCGGCGAGGGCCTCTTGCTGGGCAGCGCGGATGTTTGATCTGAGGCTGGCTTCGTTGCGGCAGACGCGCATGCCGCGGCCGCCGCCGCCGGCGGAAGCCTTGATGATGACGGGGTAGCCGATGTCATCGGCGATTTTGACGGCTTCTTCCTCGTCGTCGACAGCGCCTTCGGAGCCTGGGAAGATGGGCACTTTGTTGGCTTTGGCGGTCTGCTTGCAGGCGACCTTGTCGCCGAGTTTGGCCATGGCTTCTGGGGAGGGGCCGATGAACTCGATTTTACAGTCTCGACAGATGGCGGCGAAGTCGGCGCGTTCGGAGAGGAAGCCGTATCCGGGGTGGATGGCATCGACATCGGCGACTTCGGCTGCGGAGATGATGCGGGAGATGTTGAGGTAGGACTCTTCGGCGGGGCCGGGGCCGATGCAGATGGCGCGGTCGGCGAGCCGGAGGTATGGGGCGTTGCGGTCGGCGGTGGAGTAGACGCAGACGGTTTCGATGCCGAGTTCGCGGCAGGCGCGGAGGATGCGGAGGGCGATTTCTCCGCGGTTGGCGATGAGGATTCTTCGGAACATGGGTGGGGTCCGGGGGGAGGGGAGAAGAGACGGAGAGAAGAAAGAGACGGAGAGACGGAGTGGGGGAGACGGAGGTTCGTGCGCAGAGCGATCAGCCCGAATCCTGCTTTGCGAGCAGCGAACGAATCAATCCTTGGAGCACTCTGTCCGTTTCGGCGGCGAGTTCCCAGGGAATGGTTGCATCTTGTACGAACCCCAGATCAACACAGAGTTGAAAAAGCGTCTGTACTTCATAGAGCGAACCTCTCGCGATGCGAAAAAATCGAATCAGATCCTGCCGAGACTCCCGGCCGAAGCCTTCGGCAATATTGCTCGGCACTGAAACCGCGGCCCGGCGGAGCTGAAGCGAAATTCCGAATCGCTCGGTATCGGGCAACCCTGCACAAACCTGATAAGTCGCCCGGCAGAGTTCCATTGCCCGCTGCCAAGCAACAAGATCCATGAATCGACGGACGTGCCCCACTTCGTCTCTCCGTCTCTCCGTCTCTGCGACACTCCGTCAGTTCATGCCGGGCGGACGAGGAAGAGTTTCTGGCCGAACTCGACGCTCTGGCCGCTTTTGGCGAGGACGCGTTCGATGGTTCCGGAGGTTTCGGCCTTGATTTCGTTGAAGACCTTCATGGCTTCGACGAGGCAGACGGTGGAGCCGGGATCGATTGCAGTGCCGACCTTGACGAAAGGCTCGGCATCGGGGTTGGGTGAGGAATAGAAGGTGCCGACCATGGGGCTTTCGATGGCGATGAGGCCGGCGTCATCGGCCTGGGCATCGGCGGCAGCGTCTTCGCCATCGGCGGAGGCGGGCGTGAGCGGGCGCGGCATGGGCGCGGCCATGGGGACGTGTTGCACGATCGGTGCGCCGGCGTAGCCTCGCTTGACCGTGACTTTTTCTTCCTGGTCGCGGAGGTCGAGTTCGGCGAGATCGTTCTCGACCATGAGCTTGACCAGTTCCTTCAGTTTACGGATGTCGATCATGCGTGATGCTCGATGTCTGTTGCAGGCGGTCGCCGAGTGCGTGGAGAGTCTAGCACGATGCCGCAGGAGCGGGGCGGGCTGGGGGAGTTTTCGTATGATGGGTCGGTCTGGGCCTGTGCATCGCGGCGACGTCTCGGACGTACAAAGGTCGTGCAGAGTCTTCGGGCGCGGATGGAGGCGCGGTTGAACCTGGCAGCATCTCAAGGTCGTCCGGCTGACGGGTGCAACAGCCCGCGCGGGGGGGAGGCGCATCGGTGAGCTTCGGGGCGATTGAGGGACGGATCGCCGCGTCGCTGGTCATCGGGCCGGTGCAGTTTGAGCAGCCGTTGTGGCTTTGGGCGCTTGTGCCGCTGACGGCGGCGGCGCTCTGGATCGGTCGATCGAGCCTTTCGGGGTTGAGCGGGTGGTCTCGGTGGGCGGCGCCGACGGTGCGGGTGGGCGTGCTGGTGCTGCTGGTCTGCGCGCTGGCGGAGCCTTCGACGCGGCGGACAGCGCGTGACGTGGCCGTGCTGGCGGTGCTGGATGTGAGTCGGTCGATGCCGTCGGTGCTGCTGGAGGCGGCGGAGGCAACGCTGGGCGAGATTGTGCAGCGGCGCGAGCGTGCGAGCGACAAACTGGGCGTGGTGACGGCGGCGGAAGAAGCGTTTGTGCAAAGCCTGCCGAGTGAGCGGACGCGCCGGATCGAGCGGCGATATATCGGGGACGACAACGGGACGGACCTGGCGTCGGGGGTGCGGCTGGCGCTTGGCGTTCGGGCGAAGGACGCGGCAACACGGCTTGTACTGGTGAGCGACGCCAACGAGACGAGCGGCAGCCTGCTTGAGGCCGCGCAGGCGGCAAAAGCGACGGGGGTGCCGATCGATGTCGTGCCGGTGCGTTATCGCTACCCGGCGGAGGTGATCCTGGAGCGTGTGCTGACACCCTCGACAGCGCGGGCGGATCAGACGATCGGGGTGAAGATCGTGCTGACCGCCACGCAGGCGACGCAGGGCTTTTTGTTTCTGTCGATGAACGGGCAGACGATTGACCTTGATCCGGATGCGCCTGGAGACGGGGCGGCGGTGGAGTTGCGCGAGGGGCAGAACATCCACACGGTGCAGGTGGCGGCGGGTGAGCCTGGTACGAAACGTTTTGAGGCGTATTTCGAGCCGCTGATCCGCGGGGGGCGCCCCGTCGGGGATGAGGTGCTTGAGAACAACCGCGGCACGGCGGTGACATTTGTCACCGGCGAAGGAAGGGTGCTGGTGCTGTCGGATGCGCCTCAGGAGCATGGGGCGTTGACGCGGGCGCTGCGTGAGAAAGGGGTGCAATACACGGTATTGCCCGGTCGGCAGGCGCCTGAGAGCCTGGAGGAACTGGCGAGTTTTGACGCGGTGGTGATGGTGAACCAACCCGCGGACAACTTTTCGCAGGCGCAGCAGGAGCATCTGCTGCGGTATATCCGCGACCTCGGGGGCGGGTTGGTGATGATCGGCGGGCCATCGTCATTCGGGGCCGGGAGCTGGATCGGCTCGCCACTGGCGGATGCGCTGCCCGTGAAGCTTGATCCGCCGCAACGGCGCGAGTTGCCGATGGGGGCGTTGGCGATCGTGATCGACTGCTCGGGTTCGATGGCCGAGCCGGTCGGCCGGGGGCTTGACAAGCAGCGCGTTTCTAACGAGGCGGCGGTGCTGTCTTTGGGGACGCTTCAGCGTCGGGACATGGTGACGGTGATCGCATTCAGCGGTCGGCATGAGGTGGTGGTACCGCTTCGTCGGAATGACGACCCGGAGGCGATCGCGAGGCGGATTCGGTCGATCGTGCCGACGGGCGGGACGTATATGTACGGGGCGCTGCGTGAAGCGCGGGAGCAATTGCTGCGGAGCGAGGCTGGAGTTCGGCACGTGATCGTGCTGACGGACGGTGAGACATCGGGGGAACTTCAGGAAGCGATCGACATCATCAATTCGTACACCGAAAATCGGATCACGATGTCTACGGTGGCGGTGGGTGACGACACGAACCTGGAACTGCTGCAGAACCTTGCGGCGGCGACAAACGGGCGGAGTTATTCGGTGACTTCGGCGAACGCGCAGTCGGAGTTGCCGCAGATTTTCATCCGCGAGTCTCGGGTCGTGAAGCGGAGCCTGATTTCGGAGGGTCCGCCGAAGTCGCCTCGGGTGTTCGGGGGGGGAAGCCATGCGATGCGCGGCATAACGGCGACTCCGAGCGTGCGCGGGCACGTGGTGACGGCCGATCGTGAAGGGTTGAGCCTGGTCACGATGCGTGTCGGCGATCCGCAGAAGGAGAATGACCCCCTGCTGGCTGAGTGGCAGTATGGCCTCGGGCGAGTCGTGGCTTTCACTTCGGATGCGGGCGGGCGATGGGCGGAGGGGTGGCCGACGTGGAGTGGATATGCCCAGTTCTGGGATCAGCACATCCGTTGGGCGATGCGGCCGACGAGCACCTCGACCGTGCGGATGACGACGGAGGACCGAGGGCGGCAGACGCTGGTGGTGGTTGAAGCGGTGGATACGGCGGGCGAGCGCCTGGGATCAGGGAGTTTTCAA
Source organism: Phycisphaeraceae bacterium (assembly GCA_019636695.1). Lineage (GTDB taxonomy): Bacteria > Planctomycetota > Phycisphaerae > Phycisphaerales > UBA1924 > JADLCM01. Next base: position 284,119 of record JAHBXD010000001.1, on the reverse strand, counting down.
GCGCGGGTTGCGGGGCCAAAGGGCGCCACGGCGACGCTGTCGCTTCGACAAATCGGGCCGGGTCGGTGGGAAGGGGTGTTTCCGAGCGTTGAGAGCGGGACGTACATCGTGGGGGTCGTGGGGGCCGCGCCGGGTGGGGATGGGAGCGAACCGATCAGGATGAGCGCGCAGGCGGCGGTGATAAAGCCCTTTGCGGAGGAGTTTCGCTCGCTTGAGGACAACGCCGCACTGCTTCGGCAGGTGGCACTGTTGACGGGGGGGAGGGTGCTGTTTGAGGTGGTGCTGGAGCGCGGGCAGGCGCGGATCATGGGTGATGTGCGCCGGGTAGAGGCGTATACGCGCGATGGGCTGACGATGCCGGTTTCGACGAGGTCGATCCGCGTCTTGCTCGCACTGGCCGGGTTCGGGCTGTTCATTCTGGATGTGGGTGTGCGGCGAGTGCGTGTTGACGGGCGGGCGCTCGTGGCGGCGGTGAAGCGGGGGCTGTCGCGAGCGCGTGCTCGCGCACCGACGGAGCAGTTGCAGACGCTGGCCTCTGCGCGGGCCAAGGCACGGGCAAGAATGGAGGCTCAGGCCGAACGGACGGTTGCTCAGCGCAAGTTTGACGCCACGCCGGAGCAACTGGCGCGGGCAGCGGCAGTACCCGAGGTGAGGTCGCCGACAACGGCTGCGACGGTGGTGACCAAAAAGAAAACCGAAGCGCAGCCTGAGGCTGAGGGGATGAGTCGATTGATGGCGGCGAAGAAGCGCGCGCGGGAAGAGATGGAGGACTGAACGTGTTCATGCGAGCGACCCTTGAGCATTGTGGGGGATGGCGCAGCGCACCGTTCGCGCCGCAAAGCCGGCGGCGCGGCGGCCTCCACGGAACACGATCAGGCAATGTGCATTTGTGGGGTCGTGAGAGGGTTTGAGGGTGCAGGGAGCGGCTGCAATCGGGAGTTTGACGATCTAGGCAAGGAGCAGGTTCATGGCGATCAATCCGGCGACGGTAGAGACCCCGGCGGAAGTTCGCGCCAGGTGCGAAGCGTTTCGCGAGACGTACGGGCGGCTGAAGCAGGAAGTCGGCAAGGTGATGGTCGGGCAGGGGGAGGTGATCGACGCGGTGCTGACCTCGCTGTTTGCGGGGGGGAACGTGCTGCTGGAAGGCGTGCCGGGCCTGGGTAAGACACTGCTGGTGCGCACGCTGGCCGATGCGCTGCAACTGCCCTTCAGCCGGATTCAGTTCACGCCCGACCTGATGCCGGCGGACGTGATCGGCACGAACATCGTGAGTGAAGACCCGGAGACGGGCCGCCGCAGGTTTGAGTTTCAGCGGGGTCCGATTTTCGCGCAGATCGTGCTGGCTGACGAGATCAACCGGGCGACGCCCAAAACGCAATCGGCGCTATTGGAAGCGATGCAGGAGCGGAGCGTGACGGTGTCGGGGACGACGTATCGACTGGCACAGCCGTTCATCGTGCTGGCGACGCAGAACCCGATCGAGCAGGAAGGGACGTATCCGCTGCCGGAAGCGCAGTTGGATCGGTTCATGTTCAAAGTGAACGTGGGCTACGGCGAGTTGGGCGACCTGATCACCATTCTCGACCGGACCACGGGTCAGGCGACGCCGCACGCGGATGCATGCCTCGACGGGCCGGGGATTCTGTCATCCCAGGAGTTGATTCGCGGGGTGGTGGTGGCGCCGCACGTGAAGCAGTATGCCGCGAGGCTGGTGATGGCGACGCACCCCGGAGGCTCGCTTGCGGCGGGTGGATCGAGCGGGCCGACGAACCGGTACATTCGGTGCGGGAGTTCGCCGCGAGGCGCGCAGGCGCTTGTGCTCGGGGCGAAGGTTCGGGCGGTGACGGAGGGGCGGTATCACATCGGGTACAAGGACATTCAGGATATTGCGGTGATGACGCTCCGGCACCGGATTCTGCTGAATTTTGAGGCTGAGGCGGATCGTGTGGACACAGATCACCTGGTGAAGCAGATCATGGAACTTGTGCCGACGGAGCCGGTGGGGGTGACGGCGTGATGGGGAGGAATTTTTTAACTCAAAGGGCTCGAAGGGCTCAACGGGGGAGTGAGAAGGAGGAGTGGGCATGGGCGAGTCTGTTCGAGAGGGCGACAAAAAGAAACAGGCGAGGGATGTGTATTTCAGGGTGTGCCATGAACTCTATGTCTTGAGATAGACAATCTTTCTATGCTTCCCGCATCCAACATCAAGCGTGCCGCGTCGATGGACGACCTGCTGGACAACCAGGTGGTTTCGCGGGTGTCCTCGCTTGATTTTGCAAGCCGAAAGATTTTCATCGGCCGGCTGCAAGGTGAGCGGCGGAGCAAGAAGCGCGGCCAGAGCGTTGAGTTTGCCGACCACCGGCCGTATGTCGTGGGCGATGACCTGCGCCGGATCGACTGGAACCTGTACGGACGGCTTGATCGGTTGTTTCTCAAACTGTTCATGGAGGAAGAGGATCTGGCCGTGCACCTCGTGCTCGATGCTTCGGCGTCGATGGACTGTGGCACGCCGCACAAGTTCACGTTCGTTCAGAAGGCGGCCATGACGCTCGGGTATATGGGGCTTGTGAATCTCAATCGGGTGGCGTGCACCGTGTTCGGAGGCATCGCAGCGGGGCAGAGCGAACCGCAGGCGCCTGGGGCGACGGTATCGCTGCGCGATCTGCGGGGTCGGCGTCGCGCTGCGGAACTGGCTTCGTTTCTGTGCGGCGTGCGGCCGGGAGGGATGAGCGCCTTCGGCGAAGCAGCCAAGCGGATCGCGCTTTCCCGCCGCGGGAAGGGCGTGATGCTCGTGTGCTCGGACTTTCTGATGAAGGAGGGGTATGAGGATGGTCTGCGGCTGCTGGCGGGTCGCGGGTATGACGTTTTCGCGGTTCAGTGCCTTTCGCCGCAGGAGCTTGATCCCGACCTGAAAGGTGATCTTCGGCTTGAGGACATCGAGGACGCGGACGGCGCGGAAGTCACGATCTCTTCGCCGCTGCTGAAGCGCTATCGGCAGTTGCTGGCGGCGTATCAGCAGCAGTTGCGTGATTTCTGCGCGAGGCGTGAGATCGGCCTTGTGAGCGTGCCGACGACGACGGCGATCGACGTGCTTGTGCTCGATTATCTGCGGAAACGAGGGGTTGTGCGATGACGTTTCTGACCCCGTGGACGGGAATCGCGGCGGGTGCGATCGGCGTGCCTCTGCTGATCGCGCTGTATTTTCTCAAACTTCGCCGGCAGAGCGTGCAGGTATCGAGCACGCTGCTGTGGCGCAAGGCGGTGCAGGATCTGCAGGCGAACGCGCCATTTCAACGGCTGCGCAAGAACATCCTGCTGCTGCTGCAGTTGCTGATTCTGGGGGGGTTGATCTTCGCGCTGATGCAGCCGGAGTTTGAGCGCAGGAGCACGCTCGGCTCGCGGCACGTGATTCTGCTGGATCGGTCGGCCAGCATGGGCACGGTGGACGCCTCGGGCCGGTCGCGGCTGGAGCGGGCGAAGGAACGGGCGATCGAGCTGGTCGATTCGCTTCGCGGGGGAGGGATGTTCAGCGGAGGTACGGCCGATGAGGCGATGGTGCTTGCATTTGATGTGACCGGAGAGGTTCTGACGCAGTTCACCAGCGACAAGGCTGCGCTCCGGAATGCCATTGCCTCGATAACGCTCGGGTCGGCGTCTTCGAGCCTTGCGGATGCGATGCAACTGGTGCGGGCGCAGGCCCCGCCCGTCGAGGAGACGCTCGAGGACGGGCGGGTGGTGGTTCGTCCGCGCGCGGTGGGCACGCTGCACCTGTTTACCGACGGGGGGTTGCCCGATGCGGCCGAAGCGATGCTGAACCCCGAGGACGAGGTGGTGTATTACGCGCCTGATGACCACGAGCCTTTTAACGTAGGGATCATCGGGCTTCGAGCGACTCGCGGGTTTGATGACCCCACGCGGCTGAGCATATTTGTGGGGCTGGGCGGGAGCGTTCACGAGTCGGTAACGGTGGATGTGCAGGTACGCATCGGGCAGCAGGAACGCATTTTCCCCGTGACGCTCACTCCCGCGGCGGAGACGCCGCAGGGAGCGCCCGAGGCCCTTCCGCCCGCGGCTACGGGCAGTTCGACGATCACTTTGACACACCCTGGAAGCGCGATCGTGACGGTGCGACTGGTGGGGGAGGCCATGGCTCGCGATGCGCTGGCCATCGACAACACGGCGTGGCTGGTCGTCGGAGAAGCGCGGCGGCTCAAGGTCGGGTATGTGACGGCAGGGAATGTTTTTCTCAGCAATGCCCTGCAAGGCATGACGCTGGCGGAACTGACTGTGCTGTCTCCGGAGGAGTACGCCGCATTGCCCGCGCCGGGGGGAGGGTCGAGTTTTGACGTGGTGGTGTTTGACCGTGTGCTGCCGGGGATGGAAGAGGGGCGGCGGCTTCCGCCGGGGCGGTATTTGTGTCTTGGGGTTCTGCCCGCGCCGGATCTCGGGCCGGTCATCGATGGAGAGGGAGAGCGGGCGCAATTCACACTCGTTACGAGGGAGCACCCGGCGACGCGTGAGCTTGTGCTTGACAGCGTGCTGATCGCGCGGATGCTCAGAGTGTCGTTTTCGAGGGAGAGCAGCATCCGCACGCTGGCGATGACGGACCTCGGACCAGGCATCATCGAATGCTGGGGCGAGGATGTCCGGGTGATCGCGACCACCTTTGACCCGATGAACTCGACGTGGCCTTTCGATGTCAGTTTTCCGCTGTTCATCGCTGATGCGATCGACTACCTGGTGAGCGAGACACGGGGCATGAGCGAATCGCCCCGCCTGATTCGGCCCGGTGAAGTTCTTGCGGATCGGCTTCCGGCCAGGGCGCGAAATGTGCGGATCACCGAGCCGAATGACCAAGGGCGGCCACAGGGCGCATCGCACGAACTGACGCCGGCTGCGGACGGGCGGATCGTCTTCGGGCCGATCAGACGTACGGGCATCTACGAGGTATCGTGGGAGGGTGCTGCCGCACCGGGAGATGTTTCGGCCCAAGGGCGGGTTCGGCGGTCATTTGCGTCGAACCTGCTGGATGACATGGAGTCTGATGTGCGTGTGCCGGGGCAGTTGGCCCTGGCATCAAAAGTCGTGATTGCGAGCGAACTCGGGGATGCCAAGGTGCGTCAGTCACTGTGGGCATGGATTCTTACGGCGGCCTTACTTGTGATCATGCTTGAGTGGTACATCTATAACAGGAAGGTGCATCTATGAACCGGGAGGAGCGCGGCGCGACGAGGCAGATGCCTTTGCGTCGCGCTGCGATCGTGATGCTTTGGCTGGTTCTGGCGATGATCGTCGCTGCGCCGGGGTGGGCGATGGCGCAATCCGAAAGCGAGGGAGATCGACTGTCGATCGGCCTTGAACCGGCAGGGCGATTCGTCGGTCGGGGTTCGCCCTTCGTCCAGCCTCCGTTGCCGGCAGAGCGATTCATTCCGCTTGTCGTGACGCTTGGGGCGGGCGATTTCGGCGGGGTTCTCGAAGTCGAGTTCATTCAAGATGGCACGCAGCCGGCGGTGTTGATTCTGCCCGCTGCGGCGACACCGGACAAACCCACGCGTATTCCGGTGCTGGCGGCCCTGCCTGAGGGGGTGCGATGGATCAAGGTGACGCTGAACGGCCAGACCAGCGAAGGTCGCCGACTGCAGGCCAGCACCACGTTTCGAGCCGATCGCTCGGGAGCCGATGCGCTTACTTTCCGGGTTGCCGCCGGAGAACGGGTGATCTTTGCATCGGGCAACGTGCATCCGGCGACGCGCGAGGACGATGCTGAAGTGCTTGAACCCGCCGGGAAGACTGCGCACGTATTGCGGTTTGATCCGGCGGATCTGCCGGTAGAAGCGATGGGGTATGACGCCGCGACCGCGCTGGTTGTTCGCGTGAGTGACCTCGGTGTGCGCAGCACGGGCGATCTTCGGGTGCGCGCGATGCGGGCCTGGATCGCCTCGGGCGGGCGAGCGGTGCTTGTGGTCGATTCACCCAGCGCGATGTGGAGAGAATGGCTCGCGGAAGGCCACGCGGGTGAGTTGTTTGTCGTCGGCCAGGCAACGCAGATGCAGACACCCGCGGAACTGAGGGCCTACCCCGGGGCACCGACACGGTTTTCGGCTCGACCGATCAGGCTGACTCCGCAAGGCGAAGCGGAAGGATGGCGCCTGGACTGGAGCACCGAATCGGGAGAGGGGCTTTTTGCCGAGGGGCCGGTGGGCATGGGCTGGCTGATTGTGCTGGGCATCGAACCCGCAACGGCGATGCCGAGCCTCGATGCGGCTTCGCAGGCATCGCTCTGGCGGCAGGTGCTGGCCAAACCGCTGGCGTGGGACGCTCCGCAGGAAGATGCCGAGATGTCTCCATTTGCTCGGCGTCATCGGTCGTCCATGGTGTTGACCGAAGAGGATCGCTCGGTGACGGATGTGCTCGACCGCATGGCTGAGATTCCTGCGGTGGGCATGGGCGTGTTCTGGATCATTGCCGCGGGCATGGCGACACTCGCGCTGCTGCTCGGACCGGTGGATGCGCTGGTGCTCAAGCGCCTGAAGGCAAGGCAGCGTTCATGGATGACCGCGCTGGTGTGGATCGGGGCGGCGTCGATCGCGGCGTATATCGGGCCGATGGTGGTTCGGACGGAGCCGACGCGGGTGAATAGCGAGTCGTTCGTGGATGTGCTGATGCCCGTGACGCCCGGGGCCGAAGCGACGGCATGGCGGACGAGCTATATGGGGGTGTTCGCCTCAGCGACGACAACGGGTTCGTTGACATCGACCTCGCCGCGGAGTTGGTGGCGAGGCATTTCCGGATCGCGGCGATCCGTGGGGGAGCGTGCGCCATTCCGCGCGTTTGCGACGGTGCAGATGGGAGGAAGCAACATTCCGCCCGAGAGCGCAAACGAACCGAACGTTCGATTCAATGTCTGGACGTACCGATCATTCCTTGAGCGGGCGACACTCGGGGACCGGCTGCCTGACTGCGCACCATTTGCCGCAAGCGTGGAGCGCGCAGGCGCCGAATGGCAGGTTCGGCTTGCGGGTCTGCCCGCGGATGCGCAGGTACACTCGCTCGAGTTGTTGACCAGCGGGCACGCGCACCATGCTCGAATGCAGGCCGTTGATGAGGGCGTGCTGGAGGCGACGTTCGAGGGCGCGGGAGGTTCTTCCAGCGCATGGACGCGAATCGTCGAGATGACAAGCCACGACGGTCGTCACGCGGGGCAAGGAGCACGCTCGAACGTGCTTGCCGAGCGGGTGGCGACGGGGCGGTGGGCCTTGGTGCGTGTGCGCTATGCGTCGGGCGCTGGTCCGGCGGATCTGAATATCCGGGCGGATGCCACGCACATCACGACGGTGCGCGTACTCGTGCCGCTGCGTCGCGGAGAATATGAACCGCCGGTCGCGCCGAATCGCGAACGCTGACAGATTCTTCCGAAGAAGTGAGCCGTTTCATGATCGAGATCAAAAACGTCACCAAGAAGTTCGGGAACCTGTGCGCGGTGGATGACCTCTCCATCGAGATCGGCGCGGGTGAGCTGTACGGGTTCATCGGGCCGAACGGCGCGGGAAAAAGCACGACGATGAAGATCCTGGCGTGCCTGCTGCGGCCCGATCGGGGGAGCGCGCGGGTCTGCGGGCATGATGTCCGCACCGACGGCGATGAGATCAGGCGGGTGCTGGGGTACATGCCCGATTACTTGGGCGTATACGACGACCTGACGGTGGATGAGTATCTGCAGTTTTTCGCTTCGGCGTTCCGTATTGCGCGAACGAAGCGCCGGGGGCTGATTGATGAAGTGCTCAAACTGACGGATCTTTCAGAGAAGCGGCGGGCGATGGTGTCGAGTCTTTCTCGCGGGATGACCCAGCGCCTGGGCGTTGCAAGGGTGCTGCTGCACGATCCGAAGGTGCTGCTGCTGGATGAACCGGCGAGCGGGCTTGACCCGCGAGCGCGCATCGAAATGCGAGAGTTGCTCGTCGAACTTCGGCGCATGGGCAAGTGCCTGATGGTTTCGAGCCATATTCTGAGTGAACTGGCGGAGATGAGCACATCGATCGGGATCATCGAGCGCGGCAAACTGCTGTATACCGGATCGATAGAAGACGCCTACGAGCGTGTGCGCGGCGGAGAGCGCATCACCATCACGCTCGAGGCCCCGCCCGAGGCCGCCGACGGCGCGGCGTGGCTTTCGCCCGAGCGCGCGGCGGAAGTGCTGCGGGCCGACCCTCGGGTCACGCGATCGGAATCGGAAGACGGGAAGGTGCATGTCGAACTCTCTGTCGGCGAGAAGAGCCACCATTTCGTCATCGAATCGCTGGTGCGTGCGGGCGCACGGATCGCGGCGTTTGAACCGAAGGGCGTCAAGCTGGAAGATGCGTTCCTCAAACTCACCAAGGGGGCGGTGCAGTGAACGGCGCGCACGCGGAATCGGCCTCAGCAGCACACACTTCGCGCATGCAGCGGGTGCTGCGCAGGGTGCGTCGGATCTCGCACTGGGAATTCGGGCTTGGGCCGACATTCCAGCGTGAGATGCGCACGCTGGGTCGCAAACGCGGCACCTATGTCGCCCGTTGCCTGGTGGTGGCCTTGCTGCTCGGGCTTGTGGGCATGATGTATTTCGGGTTCACCAACGACCTGAACCGACATACCACGGGTATCGAGCGCTTGCAGGCGCTGCAGCAGCTCGCCCCGGCGGTGACGCTGACGGTGCTTTGGTTTCTTCTGGTCGTGCTGGGGCTGCTAGCGCCTTCGCTGACCGCAGGCGCGATCTGCGATGAAAAGCGGAATCGCACGCTCGGTGCGCTTCTGACGACGCCGCTCACCGCCGCGGAGATCGTGTCGGGCAAGCTGGCGAGCGCGCTGGTGCAACTGCTTATCCTGGTGCTGACCTCGCTGCCGCTGCTGCTGGCGATCCGGGTGTTCGGCGGCGTGCCGACATCGCTGGTGCTGATGGGGCTGGGGGTGGTGGTGGCCACAGCGCTCTTAGGCATGTCGGCGGCGATGTTATTCAGCGTGATGGCACGCAAGCCATCATCGGCGACGGGTTCGGCCGTGGGCGTGGTGATGGTCATGAACCTTGCGCCGGTGATTGTGCTTGTGGTGCAGGGAACGATGAACATCAATCTGCGGATGCTGGTCGACTGGCTGCTGCCGATGAGCGCTCCGTATGTGATGGGCGAACTCTCATCGGCGATCTTTGATGTCGGGCTTTCGCTGCAATCGAATGTCACCCGGGCATGGCAACTGCACATGGGCTATACGCTCGGGGCGGGGTTGTGTTGCCTGGCGCTGGCGATGATCCGATTCCGCGCGGTGATGCGGTCCGAGAGTGTCGAGCCTGTGGAAGCCGCCCGCGGATCGAGCAGGCGTCGATCTCAAAAATCAGCTGAAGCGCCCGCCGACGCGTCCGCCCCGATTCGCAAGGCCGAGCACGGCCGCGTCGTCGGCGAGCAGCCGGTGCTCTGGCGAGAGTTGCATCAGGCTTCGTTCCGCAGCCGATCGAGGCTGATTATCACGCTGCTCGCCGTCTTCGGGCTGGCGGCGTGGGTCTATTTCACCGGGGACATGGCCTCTCCGGTTGTGCACGTGACGCTTGCGGCCATCGCGATGATCGCGCTGATGGCGCAAGCGGCAGGACACACCACGGGTGCGATCTCGTCCGAGCGAGAGGCTCGAACGTGGGATGTGCTGCTGACCACACGCCTGACGCCGTTTCAGATCATCTGGGGTAAGGCGGTCGGCCCGCTCCGCCGGCTATGGCTGATTCCGGCGGTGGTGATGGGGCACTTCGCCTTGTGGGTGATCCTCGGGCGATTTCATCCGATCGTGCTTGTGCACCTGGGGATCATTCTGGCCACAACGGCGTTTCTGCTCTGCTGCTCGGGGGTGTATCAGAGCCTGGTTCGCCGCAAGAGTTCGTCCGCCTCGACCGCGAATTATCTCTTTGCGGGGGCGCTGTGGCTTGGGCTGCCGCTGGCGATGCTGATTATCGCGGGCAGTTTCCGGATACACGATGATCGCGTGTGGATCTGGACCCAAACCCGGATTCTGTGGCTCAACCCGGTCACCACGACCGTGGTGTCGGTGCTCGGGGCGCACCACGATCCGACCGATCCGCGAGCATCGACGGCCATGTATGCGATGCCTTGGAGTGAATATTCGCGCGCGGGCTTTACTCGTATGCTGCTGATCTATTGCGCTGTGCTGGCGGCCTTGGGCAAGGGTTTCGTGGTGCTGGCGGTGAAGCGATTTTCGATCCGCGGAGGGCGGACCTCGTGAGCCGTCACCTGGAACCATACCGGACGGCGATCCGGATGCATGGCGCCGGGTTTGAGGCACTGCTTTGGCATTCGAAAGCGTCGCAGACGCGCCGCTTCGAGGCGATTGCTTCGATGGTTGACCTGCACGGGCGCGTGGTGGCTGATCTCGGATGCGGCGCTGCCGACCTGCGCGGCTGGCTCGTCGAGCAGGGCATCCGCCCGGCGAAGTATCTTGGTGTCGAAGCCATTGACGAGTTATTCAGCGTGTCTCGGCGGAAGACCGAAGGGGTGAACGATCCGCCTTGTGAAATCGTGCATGCTGATTTCGTGCAGGACCCCGGGCTGCTTGAGCGCCTGGTCGATGATCGCCGGGCAGATGTGCTGCTTTTCAGCGGTTCCCTGAACACGCTGTCGGAAACGATGGCGATGCGCGTGCTTGATCGAGCATGGCGTGCGATCGGCCTGGTGGCGCGAGGGGTGCTGGTGTTCAATTTTTTGAGCAATCGGCGTGCCGATGCCTTCGGCCGCGATGGCCCGACGCATCGCTTTCGGACCATGCGTGTTCTTGAGTGGGCGCTTCAGCGGACACCCCTGGTAGCGTTCCGACATGACTACCTCGGCGATCATGACGCGACGATCGCGATGCGCGTGGCGACCACGAGCGATTTGCAGTTGCCGTGATCAATGATCTCAACGGAATCCGGTGAAGGGGATGAGACGGGCGCTGCGTCCACCCTCCCTGAAACGGGGCGAACACTTGGACAAATCATCGAAGGCGGCGCGAAGGCCCGGGTTTATCGCGTGCGCTCCGCCCCGGCGGGGACGCGCGAGTTGACATGCACAACGGGGGGTTCATCCACTGTCACGGCGTCGCGCAGCATGCGGCCGGCCTTGAACTTGACCGTGCGCTTGGGCGGAACGGCGACGCGCTCAAGGGTTTTGGGGTTCTGCGCAGTGCGGCCGCGGCGTTCGCGGACTTCAAAGACACCGAAATCGCGGAATTCGAGGCGGTTGCCCTTGGCAAGCTCCTCGACGAGGGCATCGAGAAAGAGTTGCACGGTTCGGCGCACCTCGGCTCGGCGCATGTTGGCGTTTGCAGAGATACGGTCGATCAGTTCTTTCTTCGTGACTGTCCCCATGCCGCCGGCCTGCCTCTCTCCGCGAACGGACGTCACAGTATCCCACTCAACCCGGCTTGATCACACTGAACCCGGTTTGGCGCGCCGCACCCCCCCGAACAGAACTCCGCGCAACCTTGCGCACAAACATCCGTCCGAGACACCCCCAACCCACGTATGCGGCACCGTCGAACCTAAGCCCGCACCCGAAAGTCCGGCCGGTTCCCACCGGCCCCGCAAGATCGGCGAGTATCGCAGAACCGAGAGGCCGCGTCAACGCCCAAGTCGTGTTCCCGACCGAAGTTGAAATCCGGTGGATTCCTGCGCGGGCGTCTGGAATCACGGCCCCGATGCCGGATGCGCGGCGAGCCGTTTCGGACGGTATGGTCCGGAAATCCGTCTCAGAACCTGACCGAGACTCCGCCGTAGAGACCGGCGGAGTAGGTGTCGAACTCAAACTTTGATGACCCCTCGCCATCCTCAAAACTGTGGAGCAGGAAACGATATCCGGCCTTGATCCCGACGTTGTGCATCGGCCGCCACGTCCCGCCGGCAAGCACTTCAAGGCTGAAGATCGAAGCGTCATCACCCAGCAGCATGCCCCCCACTGTTGCCTGAAGGTCGACGGTGAACTGGTTATAGGCTTCAAGAGTCCAGCGCAGCCCGGCGAACGGTTCGCCGTAGATATGCTCCTTGCGTGCGCGACCGAGCAGGGTCCCCGAGTTTTCTTCCGCCCGAAACTCAACATCAAGCCAAGAGAACCGCGCTCCACCGAGCACCTCGAGTTGTGTCACTACGCGGTTCCCCACGAACCTTCGCGCAAAGGCCCTGTCGCCGAAAAGTTGATAGGCCCCGAGCACCTCAAAACTGGCCAGGTCGATCGAACTCTCCAGGCGGTCTCCGGCGGCAAATGCGATCCCCGCAAAACTGTCATCGCGGTCGGCCGTCACGATGCCGTCTCTCGAACCCGCGAAGCCGCCGACCGAGACCCGCCAGCGATCTTTACGTAGATGAATCTGCCCGAACGCCCTGGGTTCCGGCTCGTCGAGGCCGAGTTCGTCAACATCCATCGGCCCGCCCCCGGGCATGCGAAGGGTGCCTCCCATGCCCGCATACCACACCGCCGGTTCAAAACTGATCGTCCACCCGCCGTCGGCCGGCGGTTCGACGACCGGAGTCGACTCACCATGCGCCGATGGCTCCCATAAACTCCAAGCGGTCGGCGTCGTCCCCCAGGCGGAAGCGCAAGACATCCCCGCGATCGTGACGACCAGGCGTGTGCTCTTCCTGACCATGCCTATCTCCGATGCATCTCGCCGACATCCCAAGACCCGCGAACGGCTTTTCCCATGCGGATGCCGAGCGTAGCGTTGTTGTGTCACCGTGAGCGATCCCCATTTTCAACCCGACCCGCCCGGCATCCGCCTCGGCCCAGGTGTACACGTACCTGAATCGGTACTGCGATTCTCCTATGCCAGCAGCACCGGCCCCGGGGGGCAAAACGTAAACAAACGCCTGACTAAAGCAATTCTCCGGGTTCGTGCGACCGATCTGCCCCTCACGCCCGGCGCGCAGCAGCGTCTGCGCAAACTCGGCTCGCGCTGGATGACCGATGACGGGGAACTGGTGATCGCGGCAGACGAATTTCGCTCGCAATCGCGCAACCGCGAAGCCTGCCTCGAGCGCCTGCGCGAGCTTGTCGCCCAGGCTCGCACACCCCCGAAGCCTCGACGAAAAACCGCCGTGCCCCAATCCGCTATTCGCAAGCGGCTCGAAGCCAAGAGCCGACGCTCGGAAACCAAGCGCCGCCGCGGCGCCCCGGGTGATGAATGATGCACACCGCCCCCCCCACCGCGGACACGACGCTTGCCGTCACCCTCGCGATTGAGACCAGTAACCCCTCGGCCACGGCCGATGTCTCGGCCAGCGCGCCTGGAGTCGCGATCGCACGCGGGCCGGTGCTCCTGGGGATCGAACCCATCCATCCCCAGGCCCGGCATGATGACGCGCTGATGCCTGCGATCGATCGCCTCGCCCGCAAACTCGGGATCCAGCCTCGCTCGATCCAGCGCATCGCCGTTTCCACCGGCCCAGGCGGATTCTCGGGCTTGCGCATCGCCATCGCCGCCGCGAAGATGATCGCCGAAGCCACCGGGGCCAGGTGCATCGCCGTGCCGAGTGCGCGCGTGGTCGCCGCACGCGTACAACACGATGGCCGCCCGTTCGCGGTCGTGCTCAATTCCAAGGGCGAATCGGCACATTATGCGCTTTTTGACCCAGATGGCAGGCCTACCGATCGCCAAGGTGACCTTGACGCCTCGATGTTGTCATGCCTTGCTGCAGGGCGCCTGATCGCCGATCAGTTTCTCCCCCGGTCCATCGCCGCCGAGGCCGAGCGCCTCGGCATGACGATCGAGCGGCCGGTTTTCGACGCCGCCGCGTGCCTTGAGTGCTCATGGGCGCTCCCGGAGATCGACCCGGCGGAATTGTTGCCTTTTTACGCGCGAGAGCCTGAGGCCGTGACCAAGTGGCGTCTTCGTGAGTCGCTTGACAAGCCCAAAGCGTCTCCGCCGGCCTGAATGGCCGAGTTGCATCAGTCCGGGGAAACTCAAAAGGCGTCCAGATTGGACCGATGCTCGTCGGATGCGGCCGGGACGGGCACGGCGGCGGCCTCGCGTGGCCTATGCTCGGCGGCTTGTCCGGGTGGAGTTGATCTGTTAGCGTTCAACGCGACTCAGGCTGCCGGGGGCAGGATTCGAGTCGTCGGGCACACAGGAGGGCTGCGATGTCGCAGCGGTATCAGACAGTTCTACTCTTCGGAGCGCCCGGCGTCGGCAAAGGCACGCAGGGCAAAATTCTCGGGCAGATCCCCGGGTTCTTTCATCTCTCGTGCGGCGAGGTCTTCCGAACGCTCGATATCCACAGCGAGTTGGGGCGTGTGTTCTACGAGCACAGTTCGCGGGGCGAATTGGTGCCCGACGACATCACCGTGCGGATGTGGCGCGAAAATATCCACGCCCAGACGGTGCTGAGCCTCTATAAGCCTCAGAACGACATCTTGGTGCTTGACGGCATCCCTCGCAACCAGCACCAGGCATCGCTGATGGATAAATACATCCGGGTGCTTCGCATCGTGCATCTGGTCTGCGAAAACAAGGAAGAGATGATCAAACGACTGCGCCGGCGCGCCCTCAAGGAAAACCGCGCCGATGACGCCCGGGAAGACGTGATCCGGCGGCGGTGGGACGTGTACGACGCCGAAACCGCGCCTGTGCTCGCACACTATCCGGCGGAAATCATCCGCCGCGTTGATGCCATGGGTTCGCCCGCAAGGGTGCTTCAGCACGTGCTGGAGGCGGTCGTACCCGTGCAGGAGTCTCATTACGTGGCGTCACTCGGCCAGGCGTGAACCGCGCAGCGCGAACGTACGCAGGCATCGATGCAGGAGGGGCTGTGGTTCGGATTCGCAACATCACCCGTGCTGACCCTCTGTACGTCCAAGAGTGCGCCTTGCGTGAAAAGGTCCTGCTGCGCGATGTCGGCCTGACGATCGAATCTTTTCAGAACCTGTTTCCGGGTGTGGAGGAACGGTTCGAGCATTTTGTCGCGGTCTTTGACCACCCTTCAGGAGAACGGGTGATCGGGTGCGCCCTGCTGCTCCCGCATTTCCCCGAGTCGGGCGTGGGCAAACTGATGCAGATGGTCGTCGACCCGCAGCGCCAGAACGAGGGGATCGGCCGCAAACTGGTGGTGGCGGTCGAGTCGCGGGCCTTCGGAGAACTCGGGCTGCGGGAAATTTTCTGCCATGCGCGCAATGTGGCTTACGGCTTTTACGAGCGCCTGGGTTGGGAATACGACTCCGACGTCTTTATGGAAGCCGATTCGCCCCACCGGCGCATGGTCATCCGCAATCCGGAACCCGCGCCGATCTGATTCACCGGTCCTTACGATCCCGGGCTGGTCGGCTCGATCGACCAGCCCAATACTTCTCTAGGGGAGCACACCCACTGCACCCTATCGGAGACCTGACCGGTGAATCCGGAAGAAGCCCGAGCACTCTTTCGTTCCCGTGATCTTCGCTGTACCAAGCAGCGAGAAGAAATCTATGTCGCGCTGGCGGCAAGCAAAAGCCACCCCACGGCCGAAGAGCTGTTTACACAGGTGCGCTCGGCAGAGCCTGGCCTGAGCCTCGCGACCGTCTACAACACGCTGGAAACTCTGGAGCAGTGCGGACTTGTGCGCAAACTCCCTTCCGTAGACGGCAAAGGCCCTTGCCGTTTCGATGCCGATGTCTCCGCCCATGTTCACCTGGCCTTGCCCGATGGTCGGATCCTTGATCTGCCGCGAGAACTCGCCGAGCCGTTTCTCTCAGCGCTTGGGGAGACCTTGCGGCAGCGGGTCGAGGCCCTCACGGGCGAAGTGGTCCACCGGCTCAGCCTTCATCTGACCGCCCATGCCGAAACACCGCCGAAGGGCGATTTTTGCGCTTCGGACGATGACGCCCCTGCGTCGTCATGATGCGGTCAAGAACCCACCTCCGACGACCGATATCCCTTCGCATCGGGCCAGCGCCCGGGAGGTGCCGTGTGAAGATGCCGATCAATCGCCGTCGCTTTGAGCGCTTCGAACTTCCCCCGATGTACAGCTCGATTCGCATCCGCCCGCTCTGGAGCGAGCGTTACACCCATGAGGGCCACGCCTACGACGTTTCGGAGGGCGGCGTGCGCTTTGAGACCGACGACGCGATCGCGCCAGGCACCCCGGTCGCCATCGAACTGCTGCTGCCTCGCGCTCCCGGCGAATCAGACGACGAGCGGGAGCGCAAGGTCTATGCCTTCGGCAACATCATCTGGGTGAATGACGAAGACATCCCCGGCCCCACGCGCATGGCCGCCGTCTTCACCCGGTTTGTCCGCGCGGGCGACCGCGAGCGCCTGATGTCGCAATTGGTCGCCAATCGCTATCGCCGCGCAGCGTGATTGCCGCGCATCGCGAAGCACACCGAATGGCGAAATCACGCGGCGGGTGACCCCGCGCGCGCAAGACCGACTCCAGATCCATCAGTCTCTGATCGCGATTCGGAAAACGACAGCATTCGCCAGAGCGTGTACCGAGGCTGCCCCGAGGTCCGCCGGCATGGTGACGGGCGCGGCATGACATTCCGCGCACTCCTCTAGAGCACTTTGAGCGTCACCCGCTTTTCCAGTTCGGCCACGGGCCTGGCGATCAGGTCGTACCCATCGCTTCCCACGATCGTGCAGCGGACAAGTTCGCCCGAAGCGAGGGGCTCTCGACTCTGCACAAACGTCACGGCGTCGATCTGCGGCGCCTGAAAATAACACCTTCCCTGATACAACCGGCCACCTTTACCCACCCCTGTGGTCGCAAGGCCCGAGCTCGCCAGCGCCCGGTCGATCAGGACGTCAAAACGGCATCCCGTGTTCACAGGATCGCGCTCATCAAATTGCTCGGCAAGGTAGGCCGCCTGCTCGAACGCGATGCGCTGTTGCAAGGCCATCACCTCGCCCTTGCGCCGCGCCTTCTCGACAGCGGGCACCGCCAGAGCCGGATCGGCCTCCATCGTGCCCGCGGGGGTGCCCGGTTCATGCGAATATTCAAATACGCCTACCGCGTCAAACTGCATCTCTTCCACGAAAGCGAGCAACTCGCGGTGGTCGTCTTCCGTCTCTCCCGGGAACCCGCTGATGAACGTCGTGCGAATGGCCATGCCCGGCACACGGTCACGCAGTTTTTCGAGCAACTGCCGCTGCTGTGCCGCGGTGACATGCCTACGCATGCGAGTCAGCATCCGGTCGCCGGCATGTTGCAGCGGAATGTCGATGTACGGAAGCAGGATGCCCTGCTCGCAGAGCGAGGCGAAGGCGTCGATCATCTCATCCGAAAAATTGCTCGGATACGCGTACATCAAACGCACCCACCCGTGCGAGGCCTGTTCGCGGACGACATCGGTCACGGCCTTGAGCATCGCGGGCAGGCCGCCGCGGAACATGCCCGCCCGACTGGGCGATGCGGTTGGATTTCCTGGAATCGTCCCCAGGCCCATCCCGATATCGTCGCCGTAACTGGTGGTATCCTGGCCGATCAGGTTCAACTCAAATGCGCCGTCCTGCACCAGTTCGCGGGCTTCCTCGACAATGCGTTCGATCGGTTTGGATCGCATCTTGCCGCGAATGCTCGGAATCGTGCAGAAAGCGCATTTCTGGTTGCACCCTTCGCTGACACGCAGATAGGCATAATGCCTGGGCGTGAGGCGAAGCCGGGCCGAATCATCCTCAAAATAGCCGATGCCCTTGCCGTCTTTGCCGTGCACAGTCAGGCCGGTCGTGCTCAGCCCGCGCTCGCGCGCGGCCTCCAGCGCGTTGCCCGCGATCCAGTACGCCGGACGATCCGAGGCATCCGCCGCCGAACTCGGACGCGATGCACGATCCTGAGGACTCAGGCCGCGCACGGCCTCCACGATCTTGTCGCGGTCAAAGACGCCGATGAGCGCATCGATCCCCGGGGCCCACTCAAGCATCTTCGCGCGGTGACGCTGCACCAGGCACCCCGCCACCACGACACGCTTGATCCGACCGGCCGCCTTCGCCGCGATCGCATCGCGGATCACTCCCAGCGATTCATCCTTGCTCGCCTCCAGAAAACCGCACGTGTTGATGACCACCGCATCGGCGCCGTTGAAATCGTCGCGCCCTGCCGGGCGCTCCCCCGGAAGCGAACTCCGCCCCTCCACATGTGCGGCATCGTCCCACCGCTCGTCCGCCGCACCCGGCTCATAGGCGACCGGGGCCAGCCCGTCTTCAGCGAGCAGGCCGAGCATTTTCTCGGAATCCACAAGGTTCTTCGGACAGCCGAGGCTGACGAACGACACCGTGCGAATTTCGCTCGCCTGGGTGTTGACCGGGGTTTGAGGCGTTGCGGCCATGCCCGCAATCGTATGGACCGCCCCTCCCCCGATCCCGCGCTAGCTCGCCCAGCGTCGCTGCATCACCTGGACAAGGTCGTCGGCGCTCATCCCGGCCATGGGGTAGTGCAGATCAAGCGCTTCGCCCAGCGTTGCCAGGTCGGTGATCACAAACGAGCACGGATGCACGATCCGCCAGCCGCAGAAGCGTAACGCCCTCGCCAGATGCGCCTCGGTGGTGCAGACCACCAGATCATGCCCCTCGAACTCAATCGGCAACACCCCGAACTGCCAAGCCTGCCGCCGTTCGACCAGCCCGAGCACCTTTGCCGAAGGCACCCGCAACCTCGGATCAATCTTCGGGGCCAGCATGGCATATTGGGTCGCCCATGCCCCCTCAATAGCACTAGGTGAAACCCCGAACAACCGCTCGGCCAGTTCGCCGAAAGGGCGCCCTGAAGTCAGTTGCACTTCCACGATCTGGTCACGCTGAGCGCCGGTCAGCACGCCCCGCTGCACCAGGAGATCCCCGAGTCGAACCGCCATATCCGCTCGCCTCCTCGCCCCGCCTCAACGCAGGGACAACTCGGGAGCCTGCATCGGCGCATCGACCACCCCGCCCCAGTCTGGGGGGGCTGATCGGCGGACGACCCGAACGATCGCAACGCCTGCACCGGCCCGGGCAACAAGGAACGGACCTTGACACACCCTGCTCTCGATCGCCCAGCCGAACTCGCCATCCCCCGTCCGAGAATCAGCCTGTAGACTCGCCGCGCACATGGATCCACTCGACCGACGCCCCGACCCCATCGACCCCGACGCCCTCGTGCTCATTGTCGTCGGGGCACACCTTGCCGCCGAGCGCTGGGATCGCCCCTTGGCCACGCACCTTGCAGGGTGCCTTGCAGGGTTGAACACCACCGACGACCCGGCCGACCAACTCTGCCCCATGGTGTGCACTGACTTGTGGTATCTCAACGACGACACCCTGCGGCGGCGTCCCACGATCAGCCTGGGCGCCCCCGATGTCAACGCCTTAACGGCGTATTGGGCCGACAAACTCCCCAGCGCATACACCGTCGAAGGGGTGCTGACTGTGCAACTCGATGTGGAATGGAACGAGCCAGCCGTCGCGTGCTGGGGCATATCACCAAGTGCGACAGCCCGGGCCGTCCAGGCCTTTCTCGACCGATACGCCAAGGGTTTCATGCACCGTGCGCGCACCGGAATGGGCAGGTGATCGATCGCCGATCCCGTCCGGTTTCCGTAGCCGCCTTCAGGCAGTCGTCACCGTCGCGTCGGGTGCAGGCTCGGCTGTGCGATGTGGCTCAAGCGAATCCAGATTGACCAACCCCGCCTGAATGGCAATCCGTGCCAACTCCACGCGATTGGCCGCGCCGAGCTTAGTTCCCAACGAAACACGGTGCCATTCCACGGTCTTGACGCTCCGGTGAAGAGCCTTGGCGATCTCCGCGGTCGTCTTTCCTTCAGCGATCAGCCGCAGCACTTCCAACTCGCGCTCGCTCAAGGTCGCCAGTGGCCCGAAATCATCAACCTTGGCCCGACGCACTTCATATCCCGCGTCCTGCGACACGGTCCCGTTCCGGGGCCGCGGCACGGGAACCTGCACCGCCAGCACACACCGCTGATGCTCACCGACCGTGCCCATCGGGCGGAATACCGACCGACGCCAACGCCCACGAGTCATGCCCTCGACCGCGATCGTCTGGCCGGTAGTCGCCACTTCTCGCACGACCGAGAGACGCTCCCTCGCGTATTCCGGTGGGACGATTTCTTCCATCTGCCGACCGGCAAGCCCCTGACCATCGGTCAACCCGACATGGTGCGCCGCGGCATCGTTCGCAAAGACAATTCTCCCCGATTCATTGACCACAACGACGGGACGATCCATATCCCAGGCCAGTGCCTCCCAGACCGCAGTCTGATCCGAGGCGACCGGCTTGTATGCATCCATCATGCTTGACATCGCGTTCAGCCCTCTCTGAGCCTTCGTGTTTCTGACAGTCAGACGATCCGAAACGTAGCCCCGACATCCCCCCTGTGTACGCCGGAATCAGCGATCGACGAACTATTCGCCGGGATCAGTTGTTCGGGTCCATCGGCCCAGCGGTTCCATGGGGGAGCAACCTGCCCGAACACCCTCTCCCGGGCCGAGAACCTATCCTGCCATGACTCCGAAGGAGGATCGCGTGCCGCACTTGACATGGGCCGGAATCGCGATGGTGGGCATCGGCGGTGCCGCCGGGGCCATCCTCCGCTTCGTGGCTTCGGTACTCCTCGCCTCCGAACATCGCCCCTTCACGCTATGGGCGACCCTCGCCGTCAACATCGTCGGGTGCGCGATCGCAGGGGTCATCCTCGGGCTTGCCGACCCCCAATTCGGCCCCTCCACGCGCATCAAATGCCTCCTCCTGACCGGGTTCTGCGGCGGGCTGACCACTTTTTCAGCCTTCGGTGCCGAGACCTTCGAACTCTTGCGCCTAGGGAAAACACTAGCCGCGGCAGGGTATGCCGCGGGAACCGCTGTCATCGGCATCGGGGCACTGGCGATCTCTTGGTGGCTAGCGCGAGGAATCGGCGGTGCCTAGGCCGGCTCGCGCCATCCGGATTCGGCCTGTTCCAGTCGTGAGGGGCAAACCCGATGGCTTTACGCTCATCGAGTTATTAGTGGTCGTTTCGATCGTCGCGTTGCTGCTGGGCATCGTGCTCCCCGCGCTTTCGGGTGCGCGTGAGGCCGCGCGGGCAGCCGGATGCCTTGCCAATCACAGGCAGGTGGCGACCATCATCACGATGTATGCCGACCAGAACGACGGTCGCACCCCAGCCCTGGGTTGGCCATGGACGACAACGCCCTTCTGGGCCTTGGTTGTGCAGGAAGAAGCCGGCCGATCGGGTGAAGGCCCCGACCTCTATTCCCGACGGAGCATCCTGGTATGCCCTTCGGCCCGCAGGGTCTACGGCGACGAAATTGAGCGCACGCTCGCGATGAATGTCACCGGCCTCGCCGGTGAACCCGGCGATGTCGCGAACTTTGATGTTGAAACCGTCTCGGTGCGCCTCGATCGAGTGCAGTTCCCTTCCGACACCCCCATGCTGGTCGACAGTGCCGCGGCGGTCTTCGACTCCAACGCGCCGCCGCCCACGCGCACCGTCGGCACACTCGACTTTCGCAACCCAGTACATGTGCAAGATCGCCTGGGGTGGTACCACGGCGGCCTGAACAAGTTAAAAGGAACCCAATTCCACGCGGCGATGTACGACGCCTCGGCACAGTCGCACAGGACCGTATCTGAAGATTGGCGCCGGCGGTTACCCTAGCGCATTCTCGTGCCGCGTTATGCGCCGGCAGTCCTGTTGCTTATTCTGCATTGCATCAAGATCGCCGAATATCGGACGCGAGCGTCGCACGGTGAAACAAGAAAAGCCAGCAAGGGCGCTCAGGATATCCCCTGATTCTTGCACGCCGATCCCATCGCGGCTTGTCCTGTCGTGCTCGTCACCGTACGCTCACCCGAAATCGCGGCAAAACCTCGAATCGTGACACGTCCCGATATCGAGTTCCTCGCGGCGGGCGCGCTTCGCGTCCGCGGCTTCGAAAGAAGCCAGGAGAGATCCGGCCCGGCCCCGTCGGGTCGTCAGAGAGAAAGGGAGAGAGACACCATGCGCGCATCGATCGCCTTTGTTACCGTGGCCGCACTCGCGGCGGGCGCCGTCGCCACGCCGGCGGATATTTTTCAGTACAACCTGATCGTCACGGGCAACCTCGATACCAACCAGGAAGTCGAAGGACGCACGATCGTCGGCGGGAACCTCACCGGCCCTTCGGCCCAATTCGGCTTCGGCCTGCTGCCTCGGCCGCAGTATCTCGGCATTGACGTGCTGACCGTCGGCGGCAACATCAACATGACCAATATTCAGATGGAGGCGGGCGATCTGCGTCGCGCGGGTACACGCAACGCCAACCTGAACTTCAACGGCGGCGGCACCGAAATCGTCGATGCCTCGGTGGCCGGCATCGGCGCGGCCCGCGCGGCGGACCTTGTCAGCCTGTCGAGTTTCTATTCCGGGCTGATCGCAAACAGCACGATTCAGGCCCCCAACGGGCAACCCGCGCCGCTGAAGTTCTTCGCCAACCCCGATGCCGACGGCGTCGCGGTCTTTTCGATCTCTGCTTCCACCCTCGCTAGCAACCTGGTGCAACAGATCGAGCTGACGGCCAACGGCGCCACCTCGATCATCGTCAATGTCACCGGCGCAACCCTGAACTTCAATCAGGGCAACTTCGTCGGCGCCTGGGCATCGCAGGCCGTTCGCGAAATCACGTTGTGGAACTTCGCCGACGCCGCCGACATCACCCTCGACCGGCACTGGAACGGGGCGATCCTCGCGCCGCACGCCCACCTGACCAACACCACCGCGATCGAAGGGTCGGTCTATGTGTCGTCGATGACCATGCGCGGTGAAGTCCACCTTCCGCTCTACACCGGCATCACACCGACTCCCGGTACGTTCGCCATGCTCGGGCTGGCGGGCTTGGCAGGCCTGCGTCGGCGTCGCTGATCGCTTGCCGGTTGCGGATGACCCTTGCCCCTGACGATCGGGCATTCAAGCCGTCGACGGGGGCAAGTGTGTTCCTTTGAGGATGGACATTCCGTGTGCGCGCACGGTTCGCTGACTTTTGCGCGCGGCTGGTGCGATACGACATTCCGCACATCACCGCAAAAAACACGGCCCGTTCACATCACGGACCTGTCGGCAGTTGCGGGCCTTGGTCGCCTTCGACCCCCTGCGGCACGGGTGGGAACAGAAACATCAAGGCCGCGGGCAGGCGCTCGGCCCATGCCGATTCCGTATGCCGATGCCCTGAGCCGATATGGAGACGACGATCGACCGCCCCACCTGCACGAGCATAATCGATCAATTCCTCGGCCCAGCGTACGGAGCGTTCATTCAAGGGCGCATCGGCCGGGCGGTCACCCGCTTCACGATCGCCCATGCCGACATACACCCGCCCGGGCCAGTTCCGGATCGACGCCGCATACTCGCGCCAGGGTGAGGAGCCGTCATCAAGCCGGAGCGATGAAGGGCTTTCCAGCAGCACGCCGCCGAACATGTCGGGGTTCTCCGCCGCGATGAACAGCGAGATCACCGCCCCCAGTGACGAGCCGCCGATCGCTGTCCCTGAGGCATCGGTCCGGACGCGCAGCGTCTTGCGGACACGCGGAACAACCTCGCGCACAAACCACGCCGCATACTCGCGCCCGTAGACCGGATGGTCGCGGAAGGTCTCCAGCGGCACGTATTCCTCAATCCGCGAGGCTCCGCTGTGAGGCACACCGACGATGATGAGCGGCTCGATTTGCCCCTCGCTGATGAGGCGATGGGCGGTCTCGTCCGCCCCCCACTCCCCGGCGACACCGGGCAGATGCTCAAAGAGATTCTGCCCATCGTGCAGAAACAGCACCGGATATTGCCTTCGCTGGTTTTCGGGTGCGTCGTAGCCCGGCGGCAGCCAGACGAGCAGATCTCGCGTCATGCCCGAAGCCGGCCCTGCCCCACCGCTTACCTGCACTCTGCGCACATCGCCGGTGACATCAAGCGTGCGGTATGGATCGAGCCTTCTCGCCGTTTCAAGATCACGAACCTTCTTGAATGAAGGCACTTCAAACTCGAAAACCGGGCGAGCATCGCCCGTGAAGAGCGCGGGATCAACCTTCGGCAGTTGTCGATTGGGAACATGGTCTTCGCCCGTCGCCGAAAGCTCGACCGTATCCCACGTTCCCAGCGTGAACTTGAACTCAAGCCGTGAAGACTCGCTCGCCTGGGGCAGCACGATCTGCCAGCGGGTATCCGAACGCTGGTGCATCTTCATCGCCGCAGCGCCGGGGTTCCAGCCGACATGATTACTCGCGAGATACATCGGTCTTTCGTCAGAGGCCGCCCCCGAGAGATCGCGAACGACGATCACGATCCCCTGCTCGAGCGTCTCAGGAAAGACCAATGCCGACGACTCTTCACCGGCCTCGGGACGGGCCGATGCGTGGCCCGCCTCTTCCGACCGCAGAGAGTCGCCTTCATCGTGTTGCGATCCTGCCCGCGAGGAGTAGCGACCGGCCAGTTTCTCGCCGATGTAGTTGGCCCCACCTGTGTCACCGGCCCCCTGGCCGATACGCGGCAGATGGTCCATCTCCGTGCGTTTGTCCTTGTAATGCGCGATCGACCAGAGCAGAGCCGAAATTGCCAGCACCGGCAACACGAACAGAAACAGCGTGAGCACGAGATTCTTCGGTTTCATGCGCAGTCTCCGGACGATCCTACGCCCTCGGGCACCCGCGCGGGCACACCGGATATCTCAAGGCGCATCGGCCGCCGAACGGCACGAACGGCGGATGATCTACCTGCGCGATAGTCACCGAATTGCACCCAACGACCCGCTCAGGAGGTCGCCTTGGTGAACAGTTCACCGACCTTCGACCAATTCACGACGTTCCACCACGCCGTGACATAGTCGGGCCGACGGTTCTGGTAGTTCAGGTAGTACGCGTGCTCCCAGACATCCAACCCGAGGATCGGCATGCCGCCGCAACCCGCGGCCGGCCCGATCGCATCGTGCATCAAGGGGTTGTCTTGGTTCGCCGTCGAGCAGATTTCCAAGGTCTTGTTCACCGCGCAGAGCCAGACCCACCCCGAACCGAAACGCGCAGCCGCGGCCGCCGCGAACTTCTCTTTGAAATCATCAAAGGAACCGAACGCGGAATTGATCGCCGCCAGGAGATTCCCCGCAGGCGCCCCACCCCCCCCATTTGAGGGAGGAGCCATGATGTTCCAAAAGAGGGAATGATTCCAATGGCCACCGGCGTTATTTCTCACGGCGCCGCGGATCTTCTCCGGGATTTCCCTGAGCTTCGTCAGAACGAGTTCGACATCGGCGGTAGCCCACGGGGTGCCTTCGAGGGCCTTGTTGGCGTTGGTGACGTAGGCGTTGTGGTGCTTGCCATGGTGGATGTCCATGGTCCGAGCGTCGATGTGGGGTTCCAGGGCTTCCTTGGGGTATGGAAGCGGTGGCAGCGAGAAGGGCATCGTGTCCTCCAGTATAAGAACAAGTTATGAACAGCCCCGCGTGGAAAGCGCGTGGAAAAGATTGCCGCACTTGCCTTTGCGGAAAGATCGGGTATCTTGGCCGTTCCTGAAAGGGCGCAAGCGCCCGACTCGTGGCGGCGGGTTTGCAGAGACTATATCGGACCATGACCCGGGGTCAACCGGGTTCTTTTGTGTACGGACCGGGGTGATCGCGAAATCTGCGCGTTGGTTTGCTTCAGATCGGTGTTGAAACGGGGCCTTGAAGAATCGGTAGAACACTTTGGAAAGGGCGACGTACTGAGTGCATCGGGCGCTACATGGCAAACGAACCCAAGATTTCGGGAGCGAGTGTGCTCCCGACGCGACCCACGGGTCGAGCGCCAGGGTTTTCCTTGGGATGTTGTGGATCAGATGAGCCTCCACGGAGGTCATGGGTGATTGTGCCGACGGGTTCGGCCTACGCTCTTGACCCGGCAAATCCGCCGGGAACACGTACGGGCCTTTGCGTTGACGCGGAAAGGCGAACGTTTGGGGAATGATCCAGGACGGAAGCAGTGTTCTGAGTTAGGGAAAGACGATGGTTATGTCTCAGTTGCATGACAAGAAGCCCTCGCCGCTCGAGCAGACGCGACTTCGTGGTCGCCGTCGCGGCTCGAATGCGGCGTCGACGGCCAAGGGCGAGGGCCGTCGGACGGTAATGCGCCGTCTCAGCCCCGAGGATCAGCGGATCCTCGATCACCTGCTCAGTGAAGAGATGGATTTCATCGACTCGGAGGCCTTCTACGAGAAGGACGCCGAGCAGAAGATCTATGAGCAGGCTCCGGATATCGCCAAGCCTGACACGAGTTGGTATCACCCGGTGATGGACGACCTGTCGGCAGCCCGTGGCGGGCGAACGGTCAAGTCGGCCCAGCAGGTCATTTTGACCGGTGCTGAAGAGAAGGTTCTGTTCCACCAGTTCAACTACGCGCGCTATCGGGTTCGCGAGTTGCAGCGGGCGGTCTGGGAGCGAGCGACGCGGCAGCCGACGCCCGAGCAGGCCGAGGAGATTCTGCGCTGGCACACGATCTCCGAGCGAATCCGCGAGCAGATCGCGGAGACCAACCTGGCGCTCGTTCTGGCGATGGCCAAGCGGACGCGGATGAGCGAGGTGGACTTTGCCGACCTCGTGAGCGAGGGCAATATGGCCCTGCTCCGGGCGGTTGACAAGTTCGATGCGGGTCGCGGGTACAAGTTCAGCACCTACGCATGCCGGGCCATTCTCAAGGCCTTCAGCCGCCAGGGGATGAAGCTGAGCAAGTATCGCCAGCGGTTCCCGACCGACTTTGACCCGAAGCTGGAGCGGAGCAACTACCTCGAAACCAAGCGGGCCGACTTTGAGCGCGACGCCGCGGATGAAGTGAAGCGAATCGTTCTGGAGAATCGCGCGGACCTGACGGACGTAGAGAAGACGGTGATCGAGCACCGCTTCAACCTCAAGGCCGGCGCGGAGCCAGGGGACGAGAAGCCGATGACGCTGGAGCAGGTGGGCCAGATCATCGGGGTGACCAAGGAGCGCGTGCGGCAGATCCAGAACAAGGCGATGGAGAAGATCCGCGTGCAGCTCGAGGCCAACTTTCTCGGGGTGCAGGTGGAGCAGGCGGAGGGGCAAACCCCTCCCGAACAGAACGCGGCTTCGAGGGAATCGCAAATTACGCTCTCCTGAGTCGATCGCGTTGATCTTGGTTGAGATGCGCCATCAAACCCGGCCCCGGTGGGCCGGGTTTTTATGTGGAGGCGAGCCCGGGGGCCTAGCTCGAAAAACCTGCGTACCCAGAGGAATTGGTCTTGAGCCTTCGGGGCCTTCGAGATCGATCGAATTGAATGGGGGGTCGGGCCGAGCGGAATAGCCCCGGAGGGAACCCGATGGCGCTTCCGGCGAATCGAAGAGCATCGCCAGTTCGGCAGCGTTGCCCCGTGCGTGGTAGAAAAAAGTCGCTATCGTCTGTGCCCCGCGTCGGGGCGTCCGGACGGAGGGCGTCGGCGGGGTGAACGAATGGGGAGCGGGCCGGTCTGTGCCCGCCGAGAGGTTTGACGCATGAGCGTAACGTCTGATTCGCAGCCGACGGTCGCCCACACGGGGCACGTTGTGCTTCGCGACCCATCGAAAACCGATCCGCACGCGACGCGCTGGGGGAAGTTTCTCCAAGCGTGCATTCAGTTCAAAGGCTCGGACCTGATCATGAAGAGCGGGCAGTCACCGAAGATCCGTCTTCGGGGGGCGCTCAAGCCGCTGGATACTCCTCCGGTGTCGTACGAGGAGTTCATGGACATCGCCAAGCACATTCTGGATGATGAGCAGTTCGCCGATCTTCACAAGTTCGGTTCGGTGGACTTCGCATACGACTATGACGAGCGGACGCGATTCCGCGTGAACCTGTTTCAGGCACGCGGCAAGCTGAGCGTGGCGGCACGTCTGATCACGAGCAACATTCTGCCTTTCGAGGGTCTGCACCTGCCCTCGATCATGGCGGATATTGCGATGCAGCCGCAGGGGATCGTGTTGCTCTGCGGCGTGACCGGCTCGGGCAAGAGCACGACGATCGCCTCGATGCTTGACTATGTCAACGCGCGCAAGCCCGTGCACATCGTGACGATCGAAGACCCGATCGAATACATCTTCGAAGACAAGAAGGCGACGATCAACCAGCGAGAGATCGGGATCGACTGCCTTGACTTCAAGATCGCACTTCGTGCGCTGGTGCGTGAGAACCCCGACATCGTGCTGGTGGGCGAGATGCGCGACCAGGAGACCTTCGAGGCGGCGCTGCACGCGGCCGAAACGGGCCACCTGGTCTACGGCACGATCCACGCTTCGAGCACGACGCAGACTTTCAGCCGCATCTACGGCCTTTTCGAGCAGGAAGAGGTCGAACAGGTGCGCAAGATCCTGGGATACCAGATGCGGGCGTTCGTGTATCAGAAACTGCTGCCGACGCTGCACGAGCACATCCACCGGATTCCGGCGCTGGAGATCCTGATCAACAACGCCGTGGTCCGCACGCATATTCTGGAAGCCCGCGAGGGTGAACTGCGGGAATATCTCAAGAGCGTCGAAGCGAGGCAGACGGGGATGATCGACTTCAACGATTCGCTGGTGAAGCTGGTCGAGGAAGAGTTCATCCACATGCGGGTGGCGCTTGAGGCCAGCCCGAACGTCGACGAACTGCAGATGAAGCTGAAGAAGCTGGGCTGAGCCGATGCCGCGGCGGGTCCGGCAATGCAGAGCCTTCGAACCGCGGCGTGGGGCGGTCGGGGGCGGACGAACTTCCCCACGATGGACGACCGCATGACGATGCCTGTGGGGTTTCCGGATGCCATGCTCGCCTCGCTGATGCTCGGTCAGGGAGCGTGGCTGATGTCGTGGTGGAAGGCGCTGCTTTTCATCGCGCCTTTCGTGCTCTGGGGAAAGATTGTTTCGGCGATCTTCGACAAGCACGCCGCTCGATTTCACCTGAACCGTCGCCGCTGGAACGCCGGGCACATCTATGCCGGTCTGGCAGCGCTGCTGCTGGGGCTGGGCGTGCCCGCCATGGCAGGCATCGGCGGAATCGCGGGCTTCCTGGTCGGGTTTGCGATCGTGCTGGTCGTGCTGGGCACGGACATCGCGGTCTACCCGATCATCGCGAACAAGGACGAGCGCGTGCCGGAAGCGCACCGCGTCAACCTGCTCGATTTCTCGCAGTTCAAAGAGCGCAGGCAGGCCAAGGCTGAAGCCAAGAAGGCTGGGCGTGCCGAGCTGGTCATCATGCAGCCCGACAAGCAGAAGCTGCCGGTGCCCGACTCAGACGCACCGGAGTTCGCCGTTCGCCTCGCGGCGGAGAAGTTGTTCCTCGATGCTACGGCGCAACGGGCATCACGGGTGGACCTGATGCAGACCAAGGAAGGCTTCGCCGTGAGTCACCTGATCGACACGGTGCGTCACGCGGCGGGAACGCTGCCCGGCGCCGAAGCGATGCAGGCGATCGACTTATGGAAGACGGCCGGGAAGCTGGACCTGGCCGAGCGACGCAAGCGGCAGATGGCCGAACTGAAGATCGATCGCGAGGGAGCGGTGACGCCGGTTCGAATCGTGACGATGGGCGGGCAGGCGGGCATTCGGTTCACGATGATGTTCGACCCGGCGGCCCAGGTGCGCCGCCGTGCCGACCATCTCGGGCTGCTGGATGCGCAACTTGCCGAGCTTCGCAAGATCACGGAAGAACAGCAGGGCGTGGTGCTGCTGACCGCCCCCCCGGGCGCTGGGCGCACGACGCTGCTCTACACCGTCATCAAGATGCACGATGCCTATACGAACAACGTGCAGACCGTCGAAATCGACATTCAAGACGCCATCGAAGGCGTCAAACAGAATGTCTTTGACCCGACGAAGGAAGGCGCTGAATTTGACAAACTCGTGCGGTCGATCCTGCGGCGCGATCCGCAGGTCGTCGGCGTGGCCGAGCTTGACGCCGCCACGGCCGCCGAGATCGTTCGGGCAGACCACGAGCGTACCCGGACGTATCCGCTGCTCAAGGTCGATGGCGCGATGAACGCCCTCAAGACCTGGATGGCGGCGGTTGAGGATTCGGACAAGGCGGCCAAATGCTTGCACGGCGTGGTGGCGGGCAAGTTGATTCGCAAACTGTGCGATAACTGCCGCCAGGCGTACAAACCCGCGCCCGACATGCTCAAGAAGCTCGGCTTGCCCCCCGACAAGGTCGGCGAACTGTTCCGCAAGGGGGGCAAGGTTCTGATCAAGAACAAGGAAGAGGTCTGCCCGGTCTGCCACGGCCTCGGATACGCGGGCGTGACCGGC
The DNA here is from genome assembly GCA_019636695.1 of Phycisphaeraceae bacterium. GTDB lineage: Bacteria > Planctomycetota > Phycisphaerae > Phycisphaerales > UBA1924 > JADLCM01. The sequence goes on along the minus strand of JAHBXD010000001.1, from coordinate 253,900 downwards.
GTCTACGAGGTCTTTGCGATCGGCGAAGAGGAACGCCAACTGGCCGCCTCGAACAATCTTCAGGGTCTGCGGGCCGAGCTTCGCAAAAAGCAACTGCCGACAATCCAGCAGGTGGCGTTGCGTCGTGCGGTCGAGGGTGTCACGAGCATCGAAGAAGTCATGCGCGTGACGGCCGAGGCCCCTCCGGCGAAACCGACGCCGCAACAGGAAGGCGCTAAGACGGTATAAACGGCTGGAGTTCGGCAGGGTGCAAGTGCACACCCCGTGTGCACACGATGGATGACGAGCTGGTACGAAGGAGTCGCCGATGTGGATGTCGCTGCTGGCGCTGGGAATCACGGGCGGTTTGACGTATCTCTGGCTGACTCGTGGGTTTTTCAGCGCGCTTTTGCACCTTGCCTGCGTGATCGTGGCCGGGGCGATCGCCTTTGCCGTGTGGGAGCCGATCGCCTATGCGATTCTGAAGCCCGCGCCCAAGAGCGGCACGTTCTGGTGGCTTGGTGGGTCGGCATTTGCCATCGCCCTGGTCGTCGGGTTCGCCGTGCCGTTGGCGATTCTTCGTGTGGCGATTGACAAGGCGATTCCTGGAAACGCGCAGGCCGACAAAATTCCAGACATGGTCGGGGGCGGAATCTGCGGTTTTCTTGCCGGCGGCATCACGGCGGGCATCACGGTGATCTCGCTTGGGTCGCTCTGGGTGAGCCAGGATTTTCTGGGGCATCAACGGCTGGTCTGGAACGGTGCCGATTCGTCGCTGCGAAGCAGCTCGAGGCTGTTGTTGCTCCACGTCGATGATTGGACCGCGAAGTTCTACGGCCGCCTTTCGACCACGACGTTCGAGCCTAAGCCCGAGATGGCGCTGGGAAGAATGTATCCCGCGCTTGCCGATGTGCCCAGCTCGATCCGGCGGACGCGCGACCGCGGCCGGGGAAAGAACTATCTGCGGCCCGATGACACGAATCTGGAGAAGATCTACAGCGTCGGCCTCGATGAGAACGGAAACGTGATTGACGGCTCGTCGGTTGCCCTGCTTTTGCGAAGCCGGGGCGAGCAGACCGAGACAAACCGCAACATTCGCGTGACCGATCGTAAGGGCAACGACCTGCTGCAACCCGGCGCGTATGTCATGGGCTACATCATGAATTTCACGGCCGGCGCTCGCGAGCGCTCAGTCAGCCAGGTGGCCCTGACACCGGCGCAGGTCCGGTTGGTCTGCGAGGATGCCGACGGCGTGGCGACCGAGGTTTTCCCGATCGCGCTGCTTTCGCGCGTCGACCCGGGCCGCTCGACCGACCCTTCGGTTGTGGCGGGGATCGTGGCGTATGAGCGGTATTCGCTGACCGACGACCAGGGGTTGGGGACGGTTGCGGGCGACGGCACACCTCGGCTGGGCATCGAGTTTCTCGTCCCGGCAGGGCACAAACCGACCGCGCTCTACGTCAAGAACCTGCGTTTTGACGTGCGCAGCCGTAAGCCGGATGTCCGCTTTGTCTCAGGATTTGAGCGTCAACGCGCAATTGACAATCGCACACTCTTCGGTGAGTCGGCAGTCGCAATTGATGAAAGCAAGGCCGTCACGGTGACGCTGGGTGAGAACCCGCGTACTCGCGGCGTTAACGCCACCGCATCTATTCAGCCTCGAACGACGATCCAGGCGGGCACCGAAGGCTCGCTGCAGGTCAACTCTCAAAGGCGGGTTGTGGCGGGCATCGCGCAATACAACGTGCCTGACATGAATCGATACCAGATCGACAGGCAGTTGCGGATTGACAGTTTCGAGCCGACGCCCGGCACCAACCTCGTGCAGATCTTCATCACCTCCGGCGATGGCATTGACGATCCGGCGGTGGATTTCTCGAAGCCTCCGCTGCGCGGGCTGTTTGATCGCCCCATGTATCTTGTCGATACGCAGGGGAATCTCTATCCCTGCATCGGGTACGTATATAAGGGCGCGCAGTATGGCGGTATTCGCTTCACGCGGAACGATCCGCTGTCGGGGCTGGCCGATCTGCCGCAGTTGCCCGGCCCGACGGTGCGCAACCTGTCCATCGTGCTGCTGTTTGAAGTGACTCGCGGCGCTCGGGTGCGCGGCTTTGTGCTGGGCGATGAGATGTATATTCGCTTCGAGCCGCCGCAAGAGTTCACGAACTGATGGCAACACCTGGAACAACCGCCGGCCCCGCGAGCAAAGCGCGCTGAGTGCGCATCGCTCGTACAGCCAGAAGCCTGTAGTTCGCTGGGCATCAAACCGCGCCCGCAGACCGTGATGCCTCGGACGAAAGAAACTGCCCGCCGCGGCGAACCGTTCGGCGACCGATGGCCGAACATCCACGCCGTCCCGGAGAACTTCTGCACGTGGGCAAATCCAGGTCGAAGTGATGCGGAACGTCATCACGCTACTCATGACACGACCGCTTATCAGGCCATAGCATGGTCTTCGTACAGGCCGATGCCGGCTTCGCACCAAAAATCACCCTGATGATTCGACAAAGAAGTTGCGTACAAAGACCGATATGCCCTAGAGCGTCTTTGAGGGCACGCCCACATGACGGAAGACTTGAGCAAGGGCTTGCGCGGGGCGATATTCCCCGACCAGCCCGGATGACCACCGAGAATCGTTCCCAACTCTGGCAAGCGCGGGAGCGTATTCGAACGATGCAGGGGCTATATGCCCAGCGGGAGGTACATGATGAGTCGATGGTTCTTGTCAGGGTCGGTAGCCATCTTTGCATCCGCCGCGGCAGTGTGTGCGTGCCAGGGTCAGGTGGTCAGTTCGCTGGGCGATTCTGTCTGGCGGTTCGACGCTTCAGAGGAAGCCAAAGCAGCCGCTCTGCCCTCGATGTCGTTCGAAAACCCCGCGCTGCGCGAGAAGAATGCCGAACTTTCGGTTGCTCCGCTCGTCATACCCCGCTTCGGGCGCGACGAGCAGGGGCGCATCACCGTGCACATTGATATCGAACCGGGCACATCGCTGTACGGCGTCGGCTCGGCGCCCGGGCAACTGCTTCGCAACGGGACCGTCCATGGGAACACCGGAGTCTCGGGCGAGGGCATCAATGCGACCTCGCGCTCCCTGTCTCACCCGTGGGTGCTGGCGGTTCGACCGAACGGGTCGAGTTTCGGTGTGCTCGCCGATACCACGTATCGCAGCACGTTCGACCTGCGCAATGGCATCTTGATCACGGCCGAAGGGCCTGAGTTTCCCGTCATCATCATCGACCTTGCCCATCCTGAACTGGTGGTCAGACGACTCTCCGATTTCATCGGTCGCGCGCCCATGCCGCCTCGGTGGGCGCTTGGCTATCACCAGAGCGGTTCTTCGTTCACTTCCGATTCGCGCGTTCGCCAGATCGCAGCCGAATTCCGCGCGCGCGAAATTCCCTGCGATGTGCTCTGGCTCGATATCAACTTCACGGATAGCGATCGCGCGTTTACCTTCAGCCCGAAAGATTTTCCCGATCCCGATTCCCTCAACGCCGACCTGCGGGCCATGGGCTTCAAGACTGTCTGGAAGATCGATTCCGGCATCAAGGCAGAGCCGGGCTACTTCGTGTTTGAGCAGGGCAAGGCGATTGACGCCTGGGTGAAACAGGCCGACCGCACAACCGACTTCGCCGGTGATGGCAAGCCCAGCCCCAACGTCTTTCCCGATTTCACGAGCAATCAGGTGCGCCATTGGTGGGCCGGGCTGCTTGTAGATTTCGTGGCCCGCGGGATCGACGGCGTCTGGAGCACCAGCACCGCGCCCGCAGCCTCCGGCGCGTCCCGCAAAGCCATGCCGAAAGACAACTGGCACAATGCCGACCCGGCATTCGGCGGACCGGGCACGCACGACCGCTTTCACAACGTCTACGACATGCTCATGGCCCGAGCCATCTGGAAAGGCATTCGTGTAGCGAACCCCGACAAGCGTCCGTTCGTTGTAAGTCGAGCCAACTTCATCGGCGGACATCGGTACGCTGCAACATTGAGCGACAACAACCTCGCCCGCTGGGATCACATGGAATGGTCCGTGCCGACGGTCCTCAACCTCGGTCTTTCCGGCCAGCCCTTCTCCGGCCCCGTGATCGGCGGCTCCGGCGACGATGTTGACGGCAAACTTTTCGCCCGCTGGATCGGCATCGCATCGCTCATGCCCTTTGTCCGAGGCCACACCGCCTTGGACACCATCGACAACGAACTCTGGGCCTTCGGGCCGGAGGTCGAGGCGACCGCGCGTCGCGCGCTCGAGCGCCGAAGCTTGCTCTTGCCCTATCTCTACACTGCCGCGGTCAAAGCCGCCAAAACCGGCACGCCGATCATCTGCCCGCTCTTCTTCGTCGATCCCGCTGACCCGGCCCTCCGCAGCGAAGACGACGCCTTCCTGATCGGCAGCGACATTCTCGTCCGCTGCCATATGACTCCAGACCGTGATCGGCAGGTTGCCATGCCCCCGGGAGTCTGGCGCCGGTTCGATTTCCGCGATCAGATCAAGGGTGACCACCTCGATCCCGACCTTCCCGAACTCTACATCCGCGGCGGGTCAATCGTGCCGATCGGACCCATCCAGGAATACGACGGCGAACGCTTGCTCGAACCCTTGACCGTGCTCGTCGCATTCGACCATCGGCGCATCGCCCACGGAGGGATGTATGAAGACCTCGGCGACGGATACGCCGATGAGGAGGGACGCCACCGCGTTGTGGGATACACCGCCCACAGACGAGCCGACACCCTGACCATCCGCCGAAGCGCTGACGAGGGGGAATGGAACCGGGTAGCCCGCTCGCTCAGAGTCGTCCTGATCGATCATGACGGCGTTTTCGAAGGGATGGGGCTGGATGGTCAGGAACTGCGCATCGACCTGACTCGTGCCCGCCGCATCAGGTAATCCCACCTGCCCGTAATCCCGCATGCCCGTGGTTTTCCCTGGCGCCGATGTCTTTGGTATTTCAAGATCGAGAAGCGGCAAAAAACCATCTGTCGCAACTCTCCAAGTCACCACAAGCATGCAACCCGTGGGCCTATGCTGCGAATAGCACCCATGACCGGCACTCGCCGGAAAGCACGTTGACAACTGGGGGGATGCTCGTCGCCTGGCTGATCTGGTTTGCCCATTGCTCTTTTCTTTGTTCATGCGCCCGGCGCGAACGACCCCTGTCACAACCTGACCCAGGACTTCTTCGTCCGATTTGACCGGTCTAAGGACCGAGTAGCGGCATTTTGCCGAGCGCTCGTCCTTTCAACCGCGGGCGATGCAATCTGTACACCGGGCGGACCGTTTCCACGAGGAGGGGATGGTTCGTCCCACGCAGCGCAATGGGAAACCAGAGCGCCTGCGTTTGGCGCATTGTGTTTGATCGTGTGCTCTGGAGGAGTGATGTCGCTAACGCCCAGTCAGGCTGACGCCTTGCTCATCGCGCTGGATGCGCTCGCCAAGGGTTTACCTCGGCGCTTTGAAGATGTCCTCTGGCTCCATTTCGGAGATCATTGGACGGAATACCGACGCTTCCTCGCCGCCAAGGGGCACGCCAAGCTCGGCACCCTCGGTACCGGTGACGGCGAGATCACCGACAAGGGCCGGGAACTTCTCAACCGTCTCCGCGCCATGCGGGCAGCGCAGGCCGGCGTTCCCGCGATGGCCTGAACCACCCCTGCACCCGGTTCCGGTGTATCCTCACCCCGCATGGGTCGATTGTTGATTGCCGGCGGTCGCGTTATTGACCCCCATTCCGGGTTCGACGGCATTGCCGATGTCGCCGTAGAAGGCGACCGCATCGCCGCGATCGGCCCCGACCTCGACCGCACGCCCGCAGATGCCATTTTCGACGCCCAGGGCTGCATCGTCACCCCCGGCCTGATCGACCCGCACGTCCACCTTCGCGAGCCTGGACACGAGCATAAAGAAACCATCGCCACCGGCACTGCCGCGGCGGTCGCGGGCGGGTTCACTTCGGTCTGCTGCATGCCTAACACCCTTCCGGCCCTCGACACGCCCGAGGCGATCCGGTTCATCCTCGAGCGCGCACGCTCGACCGCGCATTGCCGCGTGTTTCCTGTCGCGGCGGGCACAGTCGGGCGCAAAGGTGAACACCCGGCCGAGATCGGTCTGCTGGCGCGTGAAGGGGCGGTGGCCTTCAGCGACGACGGCGATGCCATCCCCACGGCAGGGGTGATGTCCAAGGTCTTGCGACTGGTCGAGGCCACCGGGCGGGCCTTCATGCAGCATTGCCAGGATCCGACCATGACCCAAGGCGCGGCGATGCATTCCGGGAGCATCGCCATTCGGCTTGGGTTGACAGGCTGGCCTCGAGAGGCCGAAGAAGTGATCGTCGAGCGCGACCTGCGGGTGAACCGCCCGATCGGCTGCGCATACCACGTGCAGCACATCAGTAGCGCCGGGACGGTCGAGATCGTCCGGCGTGCCCGGGCCGAGGGTCTGCCCGTCACGGCTGAAGCCACCCCCCACCACATGCTGCTGACACATGAAGCATGCGAGGGCTATGCCACCGCGGCGAAGGTGAACCCTCCGTTGCGCGAAGCGAGCGATGCCCGCGCGATTGTCGAGGGCGTAGCCGAGGGCGTCATCACGGTGCTGGGCACCGACCACGCGCCGCACGCGCCGCACGAAAAGGCCCTTGAGTTTGAAAATGCCCCGATGGGCATGATCGGTCTTGAAACCGCTGTCGCGCTCTACCTTGAAGCCTTGGTGCACTCTGGGGCGATCGGCCTGCCGCGATTGATCGCTCTGATGACAGTCGAACCGGCGCGGCTGTGCGGGTTGCTCGGGCAGGGTCTGGGCATGCTGACCGTGGGTGGGCCGGCGGATATCACGATCATCGACCCCGCCCACGAATGGACAGTTCAGGAACGCGATCTTGCGGGCAAGAGCCGGAACACCCCCTTCCTTGGGCGCGCGGTTCGGGGTCGGGCCATCGGCACGATCATCGGCGGCACGGTGCGCCATCACCTGCATCGCGCACCCACGGAGGGTTGACCTGCTCCGCTGCGACTTGGTCTCCGTTCACCACGCATGGGGTCGCGCTGCCCGGGCCACGGGCAACTCCAGCGAGAGGAACCCCGCGCGAATGTTCTCGACCTTGGGCCGCGTGGAATCCCCCGAGGGCATCGGCGAGGCGTGCGGCTGACCCGCGAGCGGGGGGGCGGCCCGGTTGAGCGTTTTCATGTCTTGAGTCGATGAACCGGAGGCTGGGGTTTCCGGGCGGGGTGGAGGCTCCTAGAGTTGCCTCCTTCCGGGGTGTAGCGCAGCTTGGTTAGCGCGTTTGACTGGGGGTCAAAAGGTCGGCGGTTCGAATCCGCCCACCCCGATTTATTTCACGGATTTCACGACAAAAGACTACACGCCGGTCGCGAGGACCGGCGTGTAGCCGTGTGGTACGGAGATCGGGTTTCGGAGGCCGCCATCAGATCCGCTGCATGAACTTCCAGTAGCACGCCTTGCCGCTGGAGCGGACCGGCGGGAACTTCTCGCCGCGGCTGATGGGGATCTCCTTCTCCGACGGGTGGGGCGGCGGCTGCCAGGAGCCGTCCGTGTAGCCGTCGAACTGGTACCGACCCGACTCCGGGCAGGTCTCGCCTGTCCGGAACCGCGTCCCGATCTGAGTAGCGGTCGCCATTGCGACCTCCTTCTCGAACGCATGCCTCGCCGTCCTGACAAAGGCGGGTTGGCACTGCGGGGCGGGCCGTCGAATGTCGGCCCTCGCAGGAAGTACGACGGCTGGCCGACAACTCCAACACCTTTCGAGTGTCTGAAGAAATCTACCGCACCCCTGTTAGACCCCGTGAGCGAGCGTCGTACTTACGATGTGGACCGAGATCGGAGGTCTCATGGGGCAGCCTGGGGCGACGGACACCATCAACACACCAGAGTTCTTCGCCCGGCTGGTGCGGTGCGACAGCGAGGCGGTCGGCATCCTGTTCCGTGAGTACGCCGGGGCAATGATGGACTTCCTGCTCAAGACGAAGCGACGACACGGCCTCGCGGAGGACGGGTGGGGTGACGCTGTGCAGGAGGTGTTCGTCAAGTTCCTCAGCAAGCCGCCTGACCTCGACCCGTCGCGGAAGATCGGGCCGCTGCTGATGACGATGGCGCTGAACGAGGCCCGCGACCGGGCCAAGAAGGAGCGCACACGATTGAAGTGCGAAGAGGCGGCAAAGGCCGAGCGGCTCCGAACCGCCGCGGGTGCTGAGGCGGTTGGGGCTCGGCTCGCTGCCGCCGAGGACAAGACTCTGGTCGAGGGCAAGTTGGCCCAGATGTCCCAGCCCGATCGGCAGGCGCTGGCCACGTTTGTGCAGAGCGGGCCGAACCGCCACGTTGCGGCGCTCGCCGCGACCACGGGAACGAAACCGGGCGCGGCCCAGATGCGCTTCCAGCGTGCGAAGGATCGGTGGGCGAACGTTCTGGGCGAAGGTAAAGAAGGGAAGGACAACCGATGACAACCACAGCGAACATCGTGGGTGCGCTTGGGGGACATCGCAAGGCTGAAGCCGTGACGCCGGGAGAGGCCGCGACGCGCCGGTGGTTCCCGGATGAAGTCGATCTGGAGCGCCGGATCAACGCCGTCGTGCAGGAAGTTGCGAAGCGCCGCAGCGATGAGGCAAGGGCGAAGCCCGCCGCGCCACAAGGGTGCCTGTTTGGCGACGATGCGGTTGAGCCCACCCACGCGAGGCGGCGCAGCGCAACGCGGTCTCTGAACGAGATTGCCAGCCAAGCGTACCTCGCGATGCTCCGGGCGATGCCGGAGGACCACGTGGTGATTGACCCGGAGGCGAACCAGGAGTTCGTCAGCCGTTGCCGCCTGCTGGGCGCGAGCGTCTCCGAGTTCCTGCTCAACAAGGCGCTGCTGAACGTGCGCAAGGCTGGGAAGTGGCACCGCGGCATCGAGCGGGGGACCGCCCCGAACCTCTCCCGAGAGGTGCTCGACCGCGTCGGGTACGCCGCGGAGATGGCGGCGCGTCTGGTGCAGATGCGGGCGATCGAAGCTGGCGCGGACCATCCGACGGTGGACAGGATCTTGTGCGACCCGACGCTCCGCTATCTCTTCGACGAGGCGGTCTGCGGGATCGCCCCCGGCTTCTCCGTCTATGAGTACCGGCTCGCCGCGTTCTCGTACCGCAAGTCGGGGCGCGAGTCCACCGTGCGGCTTGGGCAGACTTCGGCCCCGGACTGGGAGGTGGACGACGCTCCGTTCCGCAGCCTGGACCCGGACGATGCTCCCGCGTCCCCGGGCGTCTATCGGATCGACGCAGGCAGCAGGGCGCTGTTCGTCAGTTCGACGCTGAACCTGCGGAGCCGACTCCTCGCACACCTCGCCGTCGGCGATCGGCAGACGCTGTTCCCTCCGAGTCTGTGGGATCCGCCGCGGGGCAAGCTCGTGGTGCGGTGGTTCGAGGCACCGGCCGCATGGAGGCCCCGTCGCGCCGACGCTGTCGCCCAACGGATGAAGGCGGAAGAGAAGGCGATGTACAATCTGTACGCCTGTACCGCCTGAGCCGAATCAGCCATCTCTTGGCGTCGGTCTATTTGGGTTTCACGGTTTCACGGCCAGCAGAACCCGCGTTTCCGGTCCACTGGAGCTGGTTCGTTGCAGGTAGATTTCAACTGGTGTACTTGTCGCTCAGATTCCACTTCGAAGTTTCACGACCGCAGCAAGAGGCGGCACGAAGTACGCTTTGCGGCTAGCCCTTGCGTCGAGGTTTGAATATGCACAACCCAGGGATGTAAATTGGCCCTGCGTGCAAGTTCGACGGTGATCCCCACACTACAGGAACAGCTGGCGAGCCGATTGCCTTTCCCATTGAGCAATGCACGAATCCCGTTCAATGGCATCCCGCATATCATCGCAGGCAGCCTTGGGTATGCGGAATTTGATTGACTCAACTGTTCTGGCTCAACTCATGTCCGCTGCTGAGCATTTTTGGAAACATATGGCAAGCATCCACAAAGAAATACGGGTCCTGCAAGCCCGTGATGTCGTCTGGGACGCGATTCGAGATGTTGGATCGATCCATAAACGCTTGGTCCCTGGATTCGTGACTGATTGCAGGCTCGAAGGTGATTCACGATACTTAACGTTCGTCAATGGAATGACGATCCGCGAGATCATCGTGGACGTTGACGACCTGCACTATCGTCATTCCTGGTCTGCGCGTGGTGAGCCATTTACGCACCATAATGCGTCTATTCAAGTCTTCGCCGTAGACGAAAGTACCTCCCGCCTTGTTTGGATCGCTGATGTGATGCCGAACGAAATCGCCAATGCGATTGCTGAAATGATCGAGCAGGGACTAACAACAATAAAGGCAACGCTTGAAGCCTGATCAAGAAAGCGAAGAACAAGGCGTTGCACGTGAGCGGTCGCGGGCTTCGTTGTTTCGTGGCCGGACCATAGGTTGGGAGGGTTTGCCGCCTGGTCAAGGTGGACATGACGCCCAGTATGCTTACGAAGGCCCGCCGCAATCTGGCTTCGCATCGCCAGCAACGGGCTTGGATAACGTGGAGTCCTGGCCCGGGGATAATTTCGCTTGCCGCTCAGCCATCCGGGCGCTGCTTCCGGAATCTCTTGCATCACTTCACGGCCAGAAAAAGCCGCACTTCCGGCCCCCACCCGCACGCGGATTTGATAGACAATTCGTTCAACTGGCGCACGCTCACCCAGATCTCTTTCACAGTATCACAGCGGATTCAGATCAAGAGAACCATGCGCTTATGCGGAAAGGGCGTGCCGCCCTCTCCGCACCTCACCCTGCCCGGAAATGAACCGCCATCCGCGCTGGTCGTGTGATCCGAGTGCCCTGAATGGGTGGCGGCGACATCCGGAATGGCGAATCGAGGGTCTATTCTCCTCACGCCCCACCACCCGGAGTGTTGGAGCAAGCGGTACGTTCTGCGTGCCATGCGGCCCGTGCCCACTGCCGGGGGTGTTTCGCGGTTTCACGGCAGGCCGATGCTGCCATTCTGCCCCCGGAAGCGGGCGGCAAGCGCGAACCGTGCGCATCTGCGGCTTGTCATCCTGATCGTTGTCGCGTGCTCGTGCAGAGCGGCTGGGGCCCCGGGATGGTCGCGGCGGGCTGATTCCGCGGCCCATCGGGGAGATTGTGCGGGGGCTTGATATGAGACTACAGTCTTACTATGATACTTTAGTCTCAGGAGATACCCCATGCCGATATCGCCGCAAGAGATGGACCGCAAGATTGATGAGCACTTCGGTTTTGAAGCGACCGACGATGTTGAAGGCGTGCTCGCCACGCTTGCTCCTGATGCAACGCATGACATCGTCGGGTATCCGACCGGGCCGACCCACGGGCGCGACCGTGCTCGCGAGTTCTACACGCAGATGTTTTCCGATCTTTCCGAGAGCCGGGTGACTTCGCTCAGGCGGCTCTACGGCGAGAATTTCATGGTCGATGAATCGATGTGGGAAGGCCGGGCGCCGGGGCGGCCCTTCGGGCTTGACGGCCGCGACCGGCCGCTCAAGTTCCGGATTCTCCACGTGCTTGAGTTCACCCCTGACGGCCTGCATATACAGCGTGAGCAGGTATGGCTCGACATGGCCGCGATTGTGCAGCAACTTCCCCAGGATTGAAGCCCATGACCATCAAACTGATTCCGGCAGAGCCGAAACATCTCGCCGAACTTGCCCGCATCTGCCACCTGGCATTTGACACCCTTCACGAACGGCACCGCGTGCACCGAGACGTGCCGACGGAGGAAGTCGGCGGGTTGATCATCGGCGGCGTGCTGCACCGGCCAGACTATGTCGGCGCGGTCGCGGTTGAGCATGGCCGCGTGGTCGGCTCGAACTTTCTTCTGCTGGCCGACGAGGTCTGCGGCGTCGGCCCGATCACGGTCGATCCTTCGGTGCAGTCGCGGGGCGTCGGGCGTGTGCTCATGCAGTGGGCGATCGACGAAGCCCGCCGCCGCCGCGGAGACCGGCCTCGCGTTCGCCTGTTTCAAGAGGCGGTCAATACGACTTCTCTTGCTCTTTATTCGCGCCTTGGGTTCTGCTGGCGCGACTCGGCCGCCCTGATGCACCCTCGTCCGGCGGAAACTGACGACGCCTCGGTTCGCCCGATGACCACGGGGGATCTGCCCGATGTGCAACGGCTGTCGGCGCAGCACTACGGCGCTTCGCGCGTGAATGACGCCGCACGGCTCTTGAGCATGGGTTTCCCGGCGTTTGTTCTTGAACGCGGCGGAAGGGTGGTCGGCTACCAGATTGCTACGCTTTTCGGGCACGCATCGGCGGAGACTGATGAAGACCTGCTCACGCTGGTCGGCCAGACCGCACGGCGGGTGCCGCCGCCGATAAGTGTGGTCATCGTGCCGATGAGCCAGGCATCGCTGTTTCAGGCTGCGCTGTCGGCGGGCTTCCGCGTCGCCAAGACGCTCAACTGCATGTCGCTGGAAACTTTCGATCTGCCGCCCGGGCCGACGATGCCTTCCATCCAGTGCTAGCCCCCATTGGCGCCGTGCAATGTCCTCTCACCCCCCCAGAAGTGCCGTGACCGACAGAACCACAACATCACGTGAGAATCAGCGACACCGGACCCGCAAAGACCTGCTCGCGGCGGCTGCGCGTCTGCTGAAACAGGGACGCACGCCCGACATGGATGAGGTGGCCGCGGAGGCCATGGTCTCGCGGGCGACGGCGTACCGATATTTCCCCAGCATCGATGCGCTGCTGGTCGAGGCGCCGCTGGAAGGGGTGGTCCCCAGTCCGGAGCAGGTCTTCTCCGCGGATGATGATTCGACGGACCCCATCGAGCGCATCGACCGGGCCGAAGCCGCGCTGCATGAGGCGTGCTACCGGAATGAAGCGCAACTCCGCATGATGCTCGCGGCGAGCCTTGATCGCACCGCGAAGGGGGCGACCCGGGATGGCATTCCCGTACGTCAGAATCGCCGCACGCTGTTGATCGAGGCGGCTCTTGCCCCTATGCGGCGCAGCCTCTCGAAGCCGGCCTATGCGCGGCTTTGCGCTGCATTGGCGATGATCTTCGGGACTGAGTCGATGATCGTTTTTCAGGATGTCCTTGGTGTAGATAAGAAGACCGCGCGCAAGATCAAGAGCTGGGCTGTTCGATCGCTGGTATCTGCCGCGATGAAAGAATCCGAGACGTAAGTCTGGTTCGAGTACACTGATCTTGCGGAGGGTCCGACATGGCATCCATCAGCGAGATTTCCCCCGGCGTCCATCGCATCAGCATTCTGTATCCTGAAATCAACCTGCAATTCAATCACTTCCTGGTGGTTGATGATGAGCCTTTGCTCTATCACACCGGCATGCGGCGCATGTTTCCGGAAGTGCTGGATGCGGTCAGGCGCATCATCGACCCGACGACACTTCGCTGGATCGGATTCGGCCATTTCGAGGTCGACGAGTGCGGATCGCTGAATCAATGGCTCGAGGTCGCGCCGCGGGCACAGGCTGTTTCGGGCATTGTCGGCTCGCTGGTCAATCTCACCGATTTCGCCGACCGACCGCCGCGGGTGCTGACGCCGGATGAGACGCTCAGCACCGGGGCGTTTCGCTTCCGACACCGGCCCACCCCGCACCTGCCGCACGGATGGGACGCCGGCGTGCTGTTCGAAGAGACGCAGCGCGTCCTGTTCTGCGGCGATTTGTTCACGCACAACGGCGATGTCGAGGCCTTGACCGAGTCGGACATCCTCGGGCGTGCCCGCGAGTCGCTCGTGGCCTTTCAGGCCGGCCCGCTGATGGACTACATGCCGTACACACCGAACACGCTTCCGCTGCTGCAGGGGCTGGCAGCGCTGCAGCCGCGAACGCTGGCGACCATGCACGGCAGTTCATATCGGGGCGATTGCTCCGAGGCCCTGCTCGGCCTCGACGGGGTGATGAAAGAAATGCTCGGCACGCCGACACGCCGATGACCATCAGCACCGCGTTCGCATCGACTCACGCGAACGTTCATGGGCCGCGGGACTCGCAAACCCCTTGGATGTCGAGTGCGCCCATGCCTTTTCAATCGAATGCACCGCATCGGGGGTTTTGCAATCGGTGTCTCCGTAATCCACTTCGACCACACCGATCCGTCTCGCGGCGGCGACAGCCGCCTGACGAAGCGCGTCATTCCGGCAACCGATGCTGATGATCGCCTGATTCATCATCCAGCGATGCGAGTTGGGCGCCGTGTGGATGGTGCCTTCAATCTGCTTCAGCCGCTCAGCAAACCACGAATCCGCCATGGTTTCATCAATCATCGCCATCGCGGCGACAAGCGACCATCCGGCAAAGCGGGTGAAATCGTCTGACGCGGCAAGCCATTGATCGGCTTTCCCGCGACCGTGCGGACTCTCGGCCGCGAGGTGACCGACATACCCCCCGCACATGCGCGCAGCCGGTGTTGCGGCCCAGCGGTCCAATTCCTGAGAAGATATCCCCGCGGGGTCGGCGATCTTGACTGCGAGATTGCGCGCATCGAAGTTCCCGGTCTCCCACAGGGCCTGCGCCAGTGCCTGATCGATCCCGATCCGCTTCCGGAGGCTCTTTAATGCGGCGAAACTGACTCCGAACATCGGTTCCGATGCGCCGTGACGGGCATAGGTCTTCCGTGTCTGGGCAGAACCGGCCAGTTCCAACGCATTCATGACTTCCTGGAGGCTCATTCTCGGAAGAGAACCTCGCGAAGGCTTCTTCGCTGCGATCTTCGCTTTCGGCATGCGCCTTTCCTCGGCTCCGGTCCTGATCTCATTCAGTATATGAGTGCGCATTCGGGTTCAAAACGCATACTACTCCATTCCGCACTTCTCAAGCAGGTTGGCCGATGCCCGCGATGGCCCACCCCGACCCCGATTCGGGGTGAAGGGCATAGCCCACCTGGTTCGTTTTTTCCGCCCGGAACTCGCCGGCTCAACGTTGCCAGAACCCGTGCTGGATCCCATCAAGGAAATAAATGGCGATAGTGCCGTGACCGGGAATCTCCATCGGCGGCACCGCCACCTGAGCCCCTGCCGCCTCCGCGGCGGCAATCGCGGTGCGAATGTCTTCCACCAGGAGATACGGCCGCACGACCGGATCTTCCGCCTGGTGCATCGGCGCTCGAACGCCGATTTGGCCGCCGTTCTTCAACTTCGCGATGCGGGCGTTGCCGAGTTCGGCGATGGGTTTCCCGAAGGTCACGCCTGTGGCCTTGGCCAGCACCTCACACGTCTTGTCGACGGTCGGCGTCACGATTTCGAGATAATGCACATACATGGGTTTCTCCGCTTGTTGCGGCTCGGCAAGGTGTTGCCCCGTCTGCGCCCGGTCTTCCCCCGGTTGTCTGCTTGCCTTGCGGCGATACTCGATCGTCAGAATCTTCGTCCACGATCCGTCTTCCATTCTGACCGAAGAGGTGAACGTTCTGGTGTCATCGCCCGTGATCCGGATGACTTCCTGATAGTGCGCAGTCATGTCTGGGTCCTGCATGCTCGGACCTTGGGTATTGAGCGTCAGCGTGTCACCAGCATCATTGAGCGTACCCGTATACACCCACAGATACCCACCCATGGAATCGACCCAGGTGCCTGCGAAATGCTTTTTCTGCGGGTCGTACCCCAATGACAAGATGCCGCTGAATGAGACCCCCATCATCGAGGTGGTGGATTCAGAGATGACCCAGTACTCTCCGAGCGTGCGGACCGTGTCTGTCCCGGGGGCTTCCGTCGGCGGTTGGCCCGGCTGCATATACACATTGAACTTGGCGTCCCATTCACCCACGAGTTGCCTGAGCCACTCTTGATCGTGAGGGAGCCTTGGCGAACGCGCAAAAGCGCCGCAGGCGAACAGCGCAAGGGTGATGCCGCACAAGACCAGCTTCCGCATAATTGCCCTTTCTATCAGCTTGACAAATATATTTCACATGCAGATTCTGTCAACAGTTCACAACTTCTTGTCCTTCTCCTCTGCCTTGCATCCGTCCTTGCCGACCCGCGACACTGCTCGGCTGTCAACTCCCGCGATTCGACACCAGAGCAAGTATCGACCATGTCCGACCGGCGGGGACGCGACCCTGCCGGCGCGTAGCCGAGGGCAGCGGCCCGCGGATACGCGGAACCGCCTTGCCTCGAATAATGCTCCCCTCTGCATGGAACCACCGCATGGCGATTCCCCAAGACATCCGCTCGTACAACGCTGCCCAGGCCGCCGATGACAAACGAATCTGCGATGTGCTGTGCAAAACCATCGACCGCCACCTGACCGGCGCCGAGTGCAAAATCTGGCACAGGCACCCGGTCTGGTTCCTTGATGGCAACCCGATAGTCGGCTACAGCAAACTGAAAAACTGCATCCGCCTGCTGTTCTGGAGCGGCCAGTCCTTCGATGAACCCGGCCTGCAACCCGAAGGCAGCTTCAAAGCCGCTGAAGCCCGCTTCACCTCAGTCGATCAGATCGTTCCCGACGACCTCGAACGCTGGCTTGCCAAATCCATCACCATCCAGTGGGATTACAAGAACATCGTCAAACGTAAAGGCAAACTCGAACGGCTGATATAGCCCCATTCGGCATCCCCCGCGCCTTCCATGCATCCCGCCGAATCGCCCTCGACCGGCGCCTGGATACTCATTTCGGTTTGCGCAGCCCCGCCCGGCTCCTGCCGCCGCCAAGCGCGATGCCGGGGTGGTCAGGTATACTGCCCGGTCGCACAACCGCGACGATTACCCGGGCAGACCGCCGCGACACCCGCTTTCTCCGAGAGGATTCCCCTTGACCACACGAGCCTTCGCCGCACAGTCGGCAACCTCGCCCCTCGCGCCGATGACCATTCAGCGACGCGACCCCCTTCCCACGGACGTCGAAATCGACATCCTCTACTGCGGCGTGTGCCACTCGGACCTGCACTTCGCCCGCAACGAATGGGGCATGACCGAATTCCCGATCGTGCCCGGACACGAAATCCTCGGCCGCGTTACCCGAGTCGGAAGCGAAGTCACCCGGTTTAAGGTCGGCGATCTCGCGGCGGTCGGATGCCTGGTCGATTCCTGCCGCACGTGTTCGAGTTGCGGCCGAGGTCTCGAACAGTTCTGTACAAACGGAGCGACATTTACCTACGGCGCTCCCGACAAAATCTCCGGAGGCATGACCCACGGCGGTTATTCGGAGCGGATCGTCTGCGCCGAAGCCTTCACGCTCAAGGTTCCTTCAAACCTCGACCCAGCGCGAGCAGCGCCACTGCTCTGCGCGGGCATCACGACCTACTCGCCCCTGCGCAAATGGGGGGCAACAAGGGGAAAGAAGGTCGGCATCGTCGGACTGGGCGGCCTCGGACATATGGGTGTCAAGTTCGCCCATGCGCTCGGCGCACACACGGTGCTGTTCACAACGTCAGAGGGCAAGGTCGCCGACGGCCGGCGCCTGGGCGCCGATGAAGTCGTCATTTCGAAAAATGCCGACGCGATGGCCGCTCACGCGGGAAGTTTCGATCTGATCATCGACACCGTCTCGGCCGACCACGACCTCAACGCCTATCTTGCGCTCCTCAAACTCGATGCCGCACTGGTGCTCGTGGGTGTTCCCCCGTCTCCCCAGCCGGTGCATGCGTTCAGCCTGTTGATGCCCCGCCGAACTCTCGCCGGCTCACTCATCGGCGGCATCGCCGAAACACAGGAAATGCTCGATTTCTGCGGCAACAACGGCATCGTCTGCGATATCGAACTCATTCGCATGCAACAGATCAACGAAGCCTACGAGCGCATGCTCAAAAGCGATGTCAAATACCGATTCGTCATCGACATGGCCTCGCTCAAGGGCTGATCGTCTAGGTTTCGCCCCGTCTTGTCACCGGAACATCGCCCATGTCTCGCCTTCTGCCGCTGATCCTTTGCTTTGCCCTCGCCGGTTGCGCAACTTCGCCCGACCGTGCTCCCCACGCATCGCACCCGATCGAGGAGCCTTCCATGCACCTGGGAAACTTTTCCGTAAGCCTGACTGTGATAGACCTTACCGCGTCGCGGTCGTTCTACGAAAAACTCGGGTTCCGCGCCGTGGGGGGTGACCCCGCGCAGAACTGGTTGATCATGCAGAACGACACCAGCACCATCGGCCTCTTCCAAGGCATGTTCGATCGCAACATCCTGACTTTCAACCCCGGGTGGGATCGAAACGCCGCAACCCTGCCCGCCTTCGAGGATGTTCGCGATCTCCAGAAAACGCTCATCGAACGCGGCATCGTCCCCGTCTCCCACGCCGATGAATCATCTTCCGGCCCCGCCAGCTTCGTGGTCATCGACCCCGACGGAAACCCCATCCTCATCGACCAGCACGTGCCCAGGCCGAAGCCCTGAAACCCTACCGCTTCGGAATCGACGAGGAATCGTCTATCACCGCGCACAAAAACACTTCGTCAACTCGCCGCTCGAACACCATCGCGATCCGAAATGCGACCTCAAGCGAGGGCAGATATTTCCCACCTTCGATCGCATTCACCGTCTGCCGGCTCACGCCGACACGGTCGGCGAGCTCCTGCTGGGTCATCCCCCCGCGCCCAGAGCGCAGCAGGTGAATGTGATTCGTCACCCCAAGCCGCGGAATATGCGTATTGCGCCCCATGCTCAGACCCCGCGCCGGAACGACACCAGCCGCAGGATGTCATGCAAGACTTCCGCAAGCACCAGCGAGAGCAGCAGCCCGTGCGCCACCCACACCGCATCCACCGACAACGCAAGACCCGCCAAACCGCAGCACACCCCCACCGCAAGCACCCAGCTTGAGCGGTGGTTGGCCTTGCAACTGATCAGTCGATCACGCTCATCGGGCGCTTCCTGCCGACCCAACGCGGCAACAACCCCATGCCCCGCCGCAAGCACAACCACCATCAGCACCGTCATCTGCATGAAAATCAGGCCGAATGCGCCAAAGTCGCGCACACCGTTCGTGAGCATCTGCACGGCAATCACAAAATAAAGCCCCATGCAGGCCACCATCGCGGCGAGCTTGATCCACGTAGATTTTTCTTGGAACGATGCGCTCATCGTGCCCCCATCCTCCTCCCCCAAACGGGGAAAGAACCGGCATCGCATTTCCCCACCGATGTCAAGTATACTTGACAATGCGACCATGTCAAGTTTGCTTGACATGCACGTCAAAGATTCTTGACAGCACCGTCCGCCCGCAAGCGGCATGACCACGCACCCCAGGGATTTCACGACGTTTGCAGTCCCTCCGGAGTCTAACGCATCATCCCGAGACGGCCGCCCTACGACCGCTCTGCCCCGGCGCGTTGGCGAACACCCCCGCCGATCACCAATGCTGCCGCCAGAATCAACAGGTTCTTGATGATGTACTGCCCTTCGATAGTCAGGCCGAAGGGTGGGTGCGTGAATGTGACTTCCGGAAGCATGACGAGCGGAAGAAACGTTCCCCCCATCTGCAAGAACAGCAGCAGAATCGCAAGGCGCACCAACGGCCGCCACAGCAGGCACAAGCCGATCAGCACCTCCCACACACCCAGCACCACCAGAAATGCCTCGGGGGTGATCAGGGGCATCCATCGCACGGTCACCATCACAAGGTCTGCCGCTGGGCTGATGCCTGCAACCTTGAGCGCCCCGAACCAGACAAAAATGACCCCGAGCGCCCAGCGCAGAAGCCACCGCCCGTGCCGGTCCATCCACCCGGCGATGCGGCGGTCAAGAGCATCTAAACGTGAGGACCATGTAGCCATGTCCACGGCTCCGGGACAAGCCGGACGCAACTCGGCAGGCCGCATCGACGAGCGCTGCCGAAGCCGCGCACCGACTCGGCGCGATGGTACGCGCGGTCAGCCCTTCCGGGCGTACTCATGAAAATAGTCGGCAAGACGCTGCGAACCCACGCATGGGGCGATGCACGGAGTCGTCATGACATGCGTCGCGAAACGCACAAAATGACCGGCCCGCGGGTTGATCGCAGCGAGCATCATCGCCCCACACCGGGCAAGCTTCGGTGGCACATGCACAAACCGTGCTCGCCGACCGATCGCCTCGAAAGCGAGTTTTCCGATGGCTTTTCGACTGAAGGTATCCGGTCCACCGACTTCAATCATGCTCGATTCTGCGCGATCGAGCGATTGCACGATTACCGCCGCAACATCGGCCTCGTGCACCGGGTTGGTAAGCGCGGCCCCGTCGCCGAAGATCGGCAGCACGCCCCAACGCGCCATACTGACCAGTTCAGCCATTGCGCCGAAAAACCCCGTCGGGCGCACGATGCAGGCCGCGATGGGCAATTTCTCCAGATGATCGACCACACGTTCGTGCGCATCAGCATAGTTGAGCGTGCGGCATGCCCGGCCCCCGGCGAGCGCAACGTAGGTGAAGTTTGAAACCCCCGCGCGAACAGCCTCATCAGCCAGGCTGATGTTGGCGGGAGCATCAACCCGCGTATACGGACGCCGCCCGACAAACGGAGACGGCGTCACCGGCGCACCAAGGCACGAGACGATCGCATCAACCCCGTCGCCGATCCCTCGCAAGGCTTCGGGGGCGAGCGCATCAAGCACACGGCATTCCGCACCAAGGGCTTGCACGGCCGCAGCGCTCCGCGATCGACGCACTAGGGCTAGGACGCGCTCCCCACGTGCGATCAGTTGCCGCACGACGTGTCGCCCGAGCACGCCGCCCGCGCCGGCGACGAGCACGCGCCTGGCGACCGCGGCGGATTGACGAACCGAGTGCTCAGGCAAACCCATCACCGAGCGTATGCCGCACGATCAGCCGGCCGAGCACTCGCTGCCGAGGCTCGCGGCAAGGTGCTCGATAGCGCTCGCCCACCCCGACTCGTGACCTTTGGCCGAGGAGTCGCTGCCAAGGCCCGATTGCCGAAGCGTGATGCGGGTGCACCCGGAAACCTCTGTAAATTCCACCTCGACGACGGTCTCCGGCGCATCCGGCTCGTGCCATTGATGGGTAAACACGAGCCGTTCAACCGGCCTGATTTCGAGATAGGTTCCGAACGCGCGATGCGAAGAGCCGTTGCAGACCATCTCCACGCGGTAGCCTCCACCGAGCCTGACGTCGGCGTGATATTCCGTGACCGCGCACTCGCGTGGACAGAACCATTTGGCCGTTTGCAAAGGATCAGTCCAGGCGAGCCAGACCAGTTCACGCGGCGCGGCGATGACTCGAGTGACAACGATATTGTGCCCGCCAGAAGCGGGTTTGCGTACATCCATTCCAAGTCTCCATGCGTTGCCGACCGCACGGCGCGTCAGCAGCGGTCACTTGACTCGCGTATAGGTCGCGTTCATGAATCGCACCCAGTTGCCGTCCGGGCCGAGGCACTGCGCCCAGAAACCCCGCCGCCCGTCGGCACGCAACTCGTGAACATCCTGATAACGTGCGACCTTCGCCGGGTCAGCGAAATCGGGGCCTTCCGTATCCAGCGGCAGAACGGCGCCCGAAGCATCGCGAACCCCGGAATACACGAACATGTGCGTCATGACGGTGCACGCCCACGAACCGACGAATCGCTTCTTCGCGGGGTCGTAGCCGAGCATCATCAGCGAACGCATCATGCCCATACCGGGCACTGTGCTCTCGCCCTCAAACACAAGCCACAGGTCGCCGAGCATGCGCACCTTCTCGCGCCCCGTGCTCTTGAACGGCGGCTGGTCCGGGCCTGTCACGCACTCGGCTTCAAAGGTCCACTCGCCCACAAACTGCTTGAGCCACTGATGCTCGGCGGTCGGTTCAACCTGCATGCAGCTTGCCTGTTCACTTGATTGCGTGCTCATGAATGCTCCTGCACGAAAATGAAAAATCGTGTCCTTCCCTGTTGCCGAACACCACGCCCATCCTAACTCGGCGCTTGTCCCCCCGCTGACGGCCGCGAAGAAAAATCTTCTCTCTGCGGCTCCTGCGCCTCACCCAGATACTCCTCAAGCCGGTCGAGGCTGCTATCCCAGAACGCCCGGTAGTGCCCGATCCACTCCGCCGCTTCGCGTAACGGCTCGACCCGCAGGCGGCAGGGTCGTCTCTGCGCACGCCGACTTCGCTCGATCAGCCCCGCACGCTCCAGCACCTTCAGGTGCTTGGTGATCGCCGGCATCGAGATCGAAAATGGCCTGGCCAGTTCCGACACCGACGCCTCGCCCTGCATCAGTCGCGCAAGAATCGCACGCCTGGTCGGGTCGGCAATCGCGGCGAAAGCAAGGCTTAGGGCATCACTGACCATTATTTTACCATCAAGATAAATAACCTACTGGTAAAATATCGCCGCTCAGCCAATTGTCAAGCCCACACCCCGAAAAACTGATCACTCCCGCAGGCCCGTCACCCGATCAACCCGCGCTGACGCACCCGCTCGAGTACGAACTGGCGCACGTTGACATCCGAGGGCATCAGCAGATAACGGATTTCCCGCGCGCGGCAGGCCGATTCAAGCCCCCCGAGCAAAGTCGAGAGTTTCTCGTGGTACCGCTTCAACAAAGCCGAGGAAATCGTCACTTCCGCGGCTGAACCGGTTTCGGCGTCAGTAAGGCGCAGATCGCCCACCAATCCCGCCCCCTCCCTCGCGGGGTCAAGCTCCCCGGGTGAAAGTACATGAAGCAGGTAGGGGTCGAACCCCGCAGCCGAGGCGAAATAATTCAACCCCGGCAGGTACCCCTCGCGGAACATCATGTCGCTGATGAGAATCACCACACCCTTGCCCGTGCGGCTCGCGGCGGCAAGCCGCATGACTTCATGGAATGATGCTGCATGCGCAGGCTCGCCACTGGGGGAACCCCCGGCAGGTGCGCGAAAGAGATCGAGCAGGAAATCGGCAACCCTGCGCACGTTAGGCCGGCCGCGCATGGGCGCCATGCGGTGAAGCGACGGCCTCCCTGGTGCGCCGAAGGTCGCGATCGAAAGCCGGTTCTGGTTGACCAATGCGAGATAGCCCAGGGCCATCGCCAGTGTCGCGCCACAAATCAGCTTGTTCGGCTCACCGGCATCCATCGAAGCCGAAGCATCGAGAAGAATGTGGACCCCGAGGTCTTCATCTTCACGGAAGAGTTTCAGAACGAGTCGGTCGAAGCGCGCGAGCACGTTCCAGTCGATGTGTCGAAGGTCGTCACCCGGGATGTATGGGCGGTAATCGTCGAATTCGACCGACTGACCGCGTTTCTTGCTCCGGCGCTCGCCGGGCATCTTCCCGGCAAAAATCTTGCGACTGACGATGTCGAGGCGGTCGAGGGCACGCATGAAGTCGGCCCCGAGCAGGCTTTCGAGATCGGTGGGCCTTCGCGAAGATTGAGGGAAACCTATGGCCACGTGAGGATTCCAACTTCTGCAGAGGTCGGGCACGCCCCTGGCCCAAGGCGTCGGGCGAAGGCTGGGAACATAGGTTACGCTTGCCATATCTCACGGAGGTTCGCGATGCACCGCGCACAGGCCTGGTTGGCGGTTGTCGGGCTGGGTGTCTTCTCAGTTGCGCCGGTATGGGGGCAGGATGCCCCGCCGCACACGCCGCCAGAAACCGTGATCGACATGACCGAAGTGCAACGCCTGCGCGACGAGGTAGCCCGGCTGACGATGCTCGCTGAGCAGTTTTCCGACCTCGAAGCCCGACTGGCGGCCTCGGAACGACGTGTCGAAGCCCTGCTGCGCGATAACGCCGACCTGCGCAATCGACTGGCCGCGGCCATGCGTCGCCTTGGTGTCGGTGAGCCGCGGGGAGAGGCGCCGGCGACAACCGAACCCCACGCGCCGATACCAGCCGATCCGCTCGCTTCGCCCGACTCGATGCTGCGGGAACTGCGCAGGCTCTACATGCTCGAGTTCGGCTCGGAAATCCCTGAAGACCCTGAGGTACGCTCGCGACGGCAGGCGATGATCGATCAATGGTCGCGCCGCATGGCCCGAGAAATGCGCGGCCGGCCCACGTGGCTCGTGCGCATCACCGACCTTGTCGAACGGGAGGGGGGCCGGTTTGAAGCCAAGATCACGATGCTCGATGAAGCCACCGGCCTGCCCTTCGGTGAACCGTTCATCAGCGAGACACCGCGGTCGTTCGCCCTGCGGATTCGCGATGGGGGGTTTGACCGCTGGCGTCTGACCGTGGCGTTCGAGGCGACACCTCGGCTGAATCGTGAGCGCATGCAGCCCGGCGTCTTTGACACCCCGAGGCTGATCGGGCCATGGGCTGAGTTCCACTACACCGTGACCTGGCGGCAACTGGTGGGGGTTCGCCCCGAGCCGGATGCAACCGCCCTACCCGTGCCGGAAACACCAAGCACAGGGCGCGAGCGCTGACGCGGAGAGCATGTGAAGCGTGTGCCGTTTTGGCAACGGCGCAGCGTGCATGATCGACCTACGATGAGCCATGCCGGATTCGGGGACTGCCCGGGTCCGATTCGGGAGCCTTCTGCATGTCGGACACGGATGCGACCCTCCCAGGCGGCCTGCCACAGGAGCCTGGGCGCGGCGAACAGATCGTCGAGCTGGAGATCGAGCGTGAACTTCAGGACAGTTACCTGACGTACGCGATGAGCACGATCATGGATCGTGCGCTGCCCGACGTGCGCGACGGCCTCAAGCCGAGCCAGCGTCGCATTCTTGTGGCGATGAACGATCTCAACCTTCGTCCCGGGCGCAAGCATCTCAAGTGCGCCAAGATCGCGGGCGACACGAGCGGCAACTATCACCCACACGGCGAGGGAGTGATTTACCCGACGCTGGTAGGCATGGCGCAGAAGTGGAAAATGCGCGTACCGCTGATCGACCCGCAAGGCAACTTCGGCTCGATCGAGGGCGACCCGCCCGCGGCGATGCGCTACACCGAAGCACGCATGACCCACGCCGCCGTGGACATGATGGAAGACCTCAAGCTTGATACGGTCGATCTTCAGCCCAACTACGACGACCGGCTGACCGAGCCGACGGTGCTTCCGGGCAAGTTCCCGAACCTGCTGATCAACGGCGGCATGGGTATCGCCGTCGGCATGGCGACGAGCCTGCCGCCGCACAATCCAACCGAGATTCTCGACGCAATCGAGCGCGTGGTCGACAACCCCGACCTGACGATTCACGACCTGATGACCGACGAAACCGCGCCGGACGGATCGATCCTCAGGCGCGGCGTGAAGGGGCCTGATTTCCCGACCGGGGGCATCATCCTGGGTCGGCGCGGCATTGTCGAAGCCTACACCGGCGGGCGCGGGCGCATCACGGTGCGGGGCGTCTGCCATGTCGAAGAACTCAAGAACGGCCGACAGCAGATTGTGATCGACCAGATCCCCTACTCGCTGATGCAGAACAACCTGGTTGAGAAGATCGTCGACGCCGTCAAGGAAGAACGCATCAAGGATGTCTCGGATGTGCGCAACGAATCCGGCCGCCAGGCGCAGACACGCATCGTCGTCGAACTGAAGAAAGGCGCCGACGCCGCGGTAGTCGAAAACCAGCTCTACCAGCACACCCCGCTGCAAGAGACCTTCAGCATCATCAACATTTCGCTGGTCAACCGCCAGCCCCGCACGCTGAACCTTCGCGAGATGATCGATCTGTATATCGAGCATCGGGTCGTCGTTATCCGCCGAAGAACGTCGCACCTGCTGCGCGAGGCCAAGAAGCGCGCCCACACCCTCGAAGCGCTCATCTACGCCGTCTGCGACATCGACGAGGTCATCCGCATCATCCGCGCTTCGTCAAGCCGGGAAGAAGCCATCACCGCGCTGATGGCGCGGGCCTTCCGCATTCCCGAATCGCACCCCCACCACGCACGCCTGCCCAGGCGGCTGCGCACCATGCTCGCCGAAGCCGAAGACGGCGTCATGCTCACACGCGTGCAGGCCGAGGCCATCGGCGGCATGCGGCTGATTCAACTCGTCGGGCTTGAGATCGAAAAACTCGTCAACGACTACACCTCAGTCGTTCAGGAAATCGAAGGCTACGAGCGCATCCTCGCCGATCACCAACTGGTTCTCAACATCATCAAGGCCGATTGCGCCGAAATGCGCGCTCGCTACGGCTCGGACCGCCTCACCCGAATCGAAGACGCCGCCGGCGACATCGGCATCGAAGAACTCATCCAGGAACATACCGTCGCCGTCACAATCTCGCACGCAGGATACATCAAGCGCGTCCCCATCGACACTTATTCGGCCCAGGGGCGCGGCGGCAAGGGCATCCGCGCAAGCGACAGTCGGGAGAACGACTTCATCGAAGAAGTCTTCGTCGCCAGCACCCACGACGACCTGCTCTGTTTCACCGACACCGGCCGCGTCTTCAAACTCAAGGTCTACGAAATTCCGGAGATGACCCGCACCAGTAAGGGGCGAGCGATCGTCAATCTACTTGATCTCCGCGAGGGCGAACGCACGTGCGCCTATCTCGCCGTCAAGGATTTTGAACAGTTCAGCCAGTATCTCACCTTTGCGACGCGCCAGGGCGTGGTCAAACGCACGCCGCTCAAGGAGTATCGCAACGTCAACCGTGCAGGCATCATCGCGGTGGGCATCAACGAAGGCGACAGCCTGCTCAATGTGCTGCTCACCAGCGGCACCGATGATCTCATCCTCGTCACCGCCCAGGGGTCGGCCATCCGCTTCAATGAAGATGATGTCCGCCCGATGGGCCGCCCCGCCAGCGGCGTCAAAGGCATCGATCTCGATCAGCACAACGAGGTCGTCGCCGCACTCCGCGTCGAAATGGCCCCCGACCCCGACGGTGACCTCCAAACCATCGACCCCACGCTGTCGCTCCTCACCATCACCCAGAACGGGTACGGCAAACGCACCACGGTCGATGAATACCGCGTGCAACCCGAATCGGGCAAACTCCGGAGCCAGTCTCGCGGCGGCAAGGGCCGGGCCGACATCAAAACGACCGACCGCAACGGCCCATCCGTCGCGGCCTTGGTCGTCCATGAAAGCGATGACATCGTCGTCATTACACGGGGGGGCCAGCTTGTGCGGATGAAGGCCGCGGGCATCTCGTGCATCGGGCGGGGCACCCAGGGGGTCCGGGTCGTCAGCCTGAACGAGGGCGATCAGGTCGTGGCGACCGCCCGAATCATGGAAGACGAAGATTCGGAGAAACCCCAGGATTCGTCCCCCGAAGACTGAACCACCCCGGGACGAAATCTCGTAGAATGGCGACTGCATGGCCATCGACTGGTCCGACGACATCACGGTTGCCGATCTGGCGGACGAACCTGCCCTCTCCGACGAACTCGGCGCGCTGGTCGATCGTCTCGAAAGCCCGGGGCCTCACCCGCACCTGGTGCTCAACTTCGGAAGGGTGAGCTATATCAACAGCTCGAACCTCGCCCAGCTACTCAAGCTGCGCAAGGCCACCGCCGCGGCATCGCGCTCGATGAAGATCTGCTCGGTGAATGACGAAATCTGGTCCGTCTTTCTCGTCACCGGGCTAGACAAGGTTTTCCGGTTCGCCCCCGATCCCATGACCGCTCTCGCGGGCATCCAGATCGAGCAGGAAAGTCAGGGCGATGCCCCGCCCGCCGAGTGATCTCACGTATCGCGTAGCCGACGAGCAGCGATCACCCACCTGCCCCGGACACACTACGCTCTCCGCGGATGGGGTTGTGCACCGCGACCATCTTGACGCCGATGCTCGGGCTGACCGAGCCGGGGACCACGGCCGTCGTGCTCCTCATCTTCGGCATACTGATGTGCGTAAGTGTCCTCCTGTCGCGCCTCCTCGACCGCACGGGCATTCCGGTCGTGCTCCTCTTCCTGCTCTTCGGCATGATCGGCGGCTCCGAAGGCCTTGGTGGGCTGGAATTCGACAATCACCAGGCCGCATTTCGGATCGGCACCATCGCCCTCGTGCTCATCCTGCTTGACGGCGGGCTGAACACCTCGTTTCGGGCGGTACGAGCCTCACTCTTGCCTGCGAGCATCCTTGCCACCGTGGGCGTGGCCGGCACGGCGGCCGTGCTCGCCCTCATCGGCCGACTGCTCGGCCTCGGATGGCCCGAAGCCATCCTGATCGGCGCGATCGTGTCCTCCACCGACGCCGCGGCGGTCTTCGCCGTGCTTCGAGGCGGCCGCATGCGCATGCGCGAGCGGCTGCAGAACACGATCGAGGTCGAGGCGTGTATCAACGACCCGATGGCCGTAATTCTCACGGTCGCAGTGATCGAATCGGTGATCTCCCGTTCTGCGCCGAGCTGGACACTCGCATACCAGATCCCGCTGCAACTGGTCATCGGAGGCGGCGTCGGCTGCCTGATCGGCCTCGGCGCGGCAAGCCTGCTCAACCGGGCGGGCTTTGCGACGGCAGGGCTGGTGCCCGTGGTCACACTCGGCTCCGCATTCGTGGCCTTCGGGCTGGCGACGATCGTCAACGGGAGTGGGTTCCTGGCGGTGTTTGCCGCCGCACTCGTGCTGGGGAATAGAGATATTCCCTACCGCCGCGGGATTGTGCGAGT
The DNA here is from genome assembly GCA_019636695.1 of Phycisphaeraceae bacterium. Lineage (GTDB taxonomy): Bacteria > Planctomycetota > Phycisphaerae > Phycisphaerales > UBA1924 > JADLCM01. The sequence continues at coordinate 225,542 of JAHBXD010000001.1, read as the reverse complement.
GCATGATGCCTTCGCGTGGTTGAGTCAGGTCTCCATGTTCCTCATGCTCGGGCTGCTGGTTTTTCCTTCGCAACTGCTTCCTGTCGCCTGGGTGGGCCTTGGGCTGGGGCTGGGGTTGGCGTTTGTGGCGCGGCCGCTGGTCGTCATGGCCTGCCTGAAGCCCCTGGGATACTCCGTCAAGCATTCCGCCTTCATCGGCTGGGTGGGCCTTCGCGGGGCCGTCCCCATCGTGCTGGCCACCTTTCCGATCATGGCGGGTGTGCCCGATGCTGACCGGATTTTCCACATCGTCTTCTTCATCGTCGTCGTGAGCACCATCATTCCCGGGGCCACCCTCCGAAAGGTGACACGTTCGCTGCATTTGCACGACCCGCTGCCGCCTCGGCCTGTCGCCGCGGTCGAGATGCTGTCACTCAGGCGACTCAATGGCGAAGTGCGGGTTTACCCCGTCCGCGCAGACCTGGTCATATGCAACGCCAAACTCCGTGATATCGCGTTTCCGGAGGGCGCTGCGGCGATTCTGATTGTTCGGGGCAATGAACTTCTCGCCGCACGCGGGAATACTGACCTGCTGGCGGGAGATCACGTCTACATTTTCTGTAGACCTGAAGATGAGCCTCAGATCGGGCTGTTGTTCGGTCGCCCGCTGGATGACTGACCGAACCGCACCTGCAACCTGATCCCCCCCGTGAAGGAAGACCCCTCCGCATGACCGCCCTTTCCGCCCAACCCTCGCCGCCGAACCGTGCCCAGGCTCGCCCCGTCATCGAGCTTCGAAGCGTGCGCAAGACGTACTACAAGCCCGATGGCACGGTCATGGTCGAAGCGCTCAGGGGCGTAGATATCACGATTCTTCAGGGTGAATATGTCGCCATCATGGGCGCCAGCGGCTCAGGAAAGAGCACCTTGCTGAACTTGCTCGGGTGCCTCGACCAGCCGACCCAAGGCGACTATCTGCTCGACGGCCAGAACATCCGCGACATGTCCGATGCCGAACTCTCGATTTTTCGCGGACGCAAGATCGGCTTTGTCTTTCAGGCTTTCAACCTCATTCCGCAGCTTCGCATCGAGGAAAACGTTGAAACACCCTTGTTTTATCAAGGGGTCTCGAAGCGCGATCGCCGGGCACGCGCCATCGCCTCCCTCGAAAAAGTCGGCCTGGGCGACCGCATCGGTCACCGACCGAGCGAACTCTCCGGCGGCCAGCAGCAGCGCGTGGCCATCGCCCGCGCGCTCGTGACCGACCCAGTCGTGCTGATGGCCGACGAGCCGACCGGGAACCTCGATTCGACAACGGGCGAAGCCATCCTCCAACTCTTTGAGTCGCTCCACGCCAAGGGCATGACCATCATCATGGTCACGCACGCCGACTCCATCGCCGACCGGTGCGAGCGCATCATCCGCCTCCGCGACGGCGTCGTCGAGTCCGATCGAATCCTTCGCAAACTCGGCTGAGCGACATCCCCCACGACCGCACCCCCGAAAAACGCGCAGTTTTCGCCTGCTACGCACCCCCCTGCGCGCAAATTGCACCCGAAATCGGGGGGATGGTGCTCGAAAACTGCTCAGGACAATTGCCCGTTTCCGGCACAACCGCTGCAAACCTCGACGACTGTCCCAAAGTCCCCCTTCGGAACGGACGACAAAGTGACCGCAGTCCGCCGCATCGGGCTTGCCGGAGTCTTTCCTGCCCGCGAGGGCGGGACTCCGACACCCGACAAAAGCACAGAACGGACCATTGGCGGTCGCATCAGCGAGGTTGAATCATGCACAAGGCCTGCGACAGCGCGTGCGTTTCCGACCGGATCGCTCCCGGAACATGGCTCCCCCGAGTCGCGGCGATGGTCGCGATCGTTGCGGGCACGACGGTGAGTTTCGCCCAGACGGCTCCCGGCGAGCCGGTCGGCGGCAACCCGTTCGGCATGCAGCACATCGACCCCCCGAGCCAGGACGACCTGGCCCGGCTCTCGGATGACGTGAAAGTCAGCGAGTATGACCTCGTCGAACTCCACGTCACCGACGAAGACCTCCAGACCATCCTCCAGATGCTCTCGATCCAGGGTCAACGCTCCATCGTCGCCACGCAGAACGTCTCGGGCACCGTGACGGCCAACCTCTACGGCGTGACGTTCGAGCAGGCGCTCGAATCCATCCTCGTCTACAACGGGTTCGGATATATCGAGAGCAATGGCGTGATCTACGTCATGCCGCAGGAGCAGATCCAGCAGGAGCTGCAGCGCCAGCGTCAGCGCGAATACATCGTCATCCGCATGAACTACCTCAATGCGGTCGACGCTGCCCAGTTCGCCCAGCCGCTGCTTTCGCAGGGCGGCACGATCGTCACCAACGGCGCGACGCAGGACTTCTCGATCCCCTCGGACCGCCCCACCGGCAAGGATGACTACGCCCTCGAAGCCATCCTCGTGGTCCACGATTTCACCGAGAACATCGACGCCATCCGCAAACTGCTCATCGAGCTGGACACCCGCCCGATCAGCATGCTCATCGAGGCGACGATCCTCCAATCCGCGTTGAACGAGGCCAACGCCTTCGGCATCGACTTCGCCATCATCGGCGACATGAACTTCAGCGATTTCACCCCCGTCGGCGGCCCTCTCCGCATCATCGACAACATCCTGCAGACCACCGGCACGGCCGGCAGCGACGATGACGACAGCTCCTCCGGCGGCGTGTTCCCCGGCGACAACAAGGGCCGCGGACTTGTCAGCAATGTCGGACAGGTCAGCGAGCCGGGCGGTCTGAAGGCCGGCATCGTCACCAACAACGTCGCCGCGTTCATCCGCCTGCTCGACCAGGTCGGCGACACGACGATCCTCTCGAACCCCAAGATTCTCACGCTCAACCGCCAGCCCGCCCGCGTCCAGGTCGGTCGCCGCGTCGGCTACCTGAGCACAACCACCACCGACACGAGCACAAGCCAGACCGTGCAGTTCCTCGACACCGGCACCCAGCTCTACGTGCGCCCCTTCGCCAGCAACGACGGCTTCATCCGCATGGAACTTCGCCCCGAAGTCAGCCAGCCGATCATCCGCAACGTGACCGACGCCACCGGCGCTGCCGTCACCGTGCCCGATGAAGACACCAGCCACATCGTGACCAACGTCATGGTCCGCGACGGCCAGACCGTCGTCCTCGGCGGCCTCTTCACCGAACGCACCACCGCCAACCGCCGCCAGGTGCCCGTCATCGGCGATATCCCGATCCTCGGCATCCCCTTCCGCGGCCACGACGACTCGATCGATCGTTCCGAGATCATCTTCGTCATCACGCCCAGCCGCGTGAACGACCAGATCCTCACCCAGCAGGGCGCCGAAGCCATGAACTACGTCTCGCACATCCGGGCCGGCGCCCGCGAGGGTCTCCTTCCCTGGAGCCGCGAGCGCATGAGTTCGCAGTTGCTTGTCGACGCCGAGCGCTCGGCCAACAAGGGCGACAGCGTCCGCGCCTTGCACAAGGTGCAGCGTGCCCTGGCCCTCAAGCCCATGCAGCCCGATGCCATCAAGCTTCGCGAGAAGCTCCTGACCACACCCACCGTCTGGCCGTCCCACAGCGTGCTCGAAGACCTTATCAACGATGAAGTCTCGCGCCGGGCCGAACTCCTCGGCCGTTCCGTGCCGACCTTCCGCACCGTCGAGCCTACCGGCACCCCGACCACTAACACCACCACCGTCACCGTCGCCCAACCCACTTTCAACCCCGACTCCGACGCACCCCACGCCTGCGACGCCTACGAAATGGTCTCGATCGACGATTCGGCCGACGACCTCTCCTACACCGACACCCCCGAAGACTTTGATCTCTTCTCCGCCGACTTCCCCGTCTTCGAAGGACGCCCCGAGTACACCGGCCACCGTCAATCGCCCCAATGGTCGCTGACCTCGACCTTCGAAGACATGTTCAGCGCACTCTGGGCCACCGTCGACGCCATGGGCTTCACCAGCGTCAACGACCCGCAGGACTGATCCGACCAACTTCCCTGCCCGCCACGACGCAGCCTCGTCCGCCCTCAAGGGCTGACGGGGCTGTGTTCGCGTTTTGTTCCCAGGCACGCCGCGCGCCCTCCGCCCCGGTATCATCACCCCGACTGAACAACAACCCTTGGAGTTGCGTTCGTGGCCATGTCATGTTCCCCCTCGGCCGTCTGCCAGACAGCCTCTGCCCTGCTCGATCAGTGTGCCGGCTTCATTCAGGCCCTTCCCGACCAAACCTACTCCACCGAAAGCCGCACCATCCGCGGCGGCACACTCGGCAAGCATGTTCGCCATGTCGTCGATCACTTCGCCGCCGCCGTCGGTGCCTTCGAACGCGGTGAGATCATCGACTACGACCACCGCGAACGCTGCGTACCGATGGAGAACGACCGCACCTCGGCCCTCGATGCCATCGCCGAGCTTCGCGCACAGATCGCCGCCCTGACCGAGGCCCACCTCAACCACCCCGTCCGCATCCGCGTCATGCTCAGCGGTGACGGCTCCGAAACCGAACTCAGTTCAACCCTCGGCCGCGAACTCTTCTTTGCCGCACACCATGCCATTCATCATCACGCCATGATGAAGGCCATTGCCGCCGAATTCGGCGTCGAGGCTGATGCCGCTTTCGGCAAAGCCCCGAGCACCATCAACTTCGAGAGTGCCCGTCGCTGATCGACTCTCCGCGTCACCCGCGCTCGCCCTTCCATCGGGCCTGCGCCCGGAGCCTTCCTGCACATGTGCACCGTTTCTGTAATTGCAACACACACTTCCGGCTTCAGGCTCGTCACCAACCGCGACGAAAAACGCACCCGCCCTCCTGCCCTTCCTCCCAAGTGGCGAACCCTCTCTGCGGACGCCCGCGCCATCTGGCCCACCGACCCCCTCGGCGGCGGCACCTGGATCGGCGCCAGCAGCCGCGGCCTCGTGCTCTGCGTGCTCAATGTCAACTTTCAGCCCACCATCCACCCTCCGGAGCCGGGCTTCCTGCGCTCTCGCGGCACGCTGATCCCCGATTTGATCGAAGCACCCGATGCCTCCGCCGCCATGGCCGCCCTGCTCGAGATGGATCTCGACCGTTTCGCCATGTTCCGCCTCATCGCGGTCGATTTCCGCGATGGTCGCCTGCGCATCGGCAACGCCAGGTGGGACCGCGCATCCATCGACCTCACCTGGCACACTCCGCCCACGTGCCACGTCAGTTCCGGACTCGGCGATGCGCTCGTGCAACCCCGCCTGCCGCTCTTTGAGCGCATGGTTGCCCAGCAGCCCCTCGCCGAACAGCAGGATGCCTTCCACAGGCACCAGTGGCCCGACCGGCTCCCCATCAGTGTGCTGATGAGCAGACCCGACGCCCGCACCGTCAGCATCACCCATGTCGAAGTCACCGCGGCGCACAATGGTCGCTTCGATGTGGGCATGACCTATGTGCCCGTCGAAGAAGAACCAAGTTGCGTGGCCGGCGCCCGCTGAGAAGGTACGAAAACCCACTTCAGGTCGCGCTCGGGTGCCACACGGTTTTCATCTCTACGAAAGGCTCGATCCACCAAGGGCTTGTGCACCTCGGATCGTGCCACCCCCCAGCCTGCTCTTGCCGCACCAGCACGCGTTTGAGGTTCTCTGCAGCGCCCTCCCGCAGCAACTTCGCGTGGGATTCACTTACGCCCGAAGCATGCACGGCATCGATATCACGATGCCCGGCGATCCACGGCACAAGTTCGTCTCGTGGCCCGGTCAGCACGTTCACCGTTCCGCCAGGCACATCACCCGTTGCGCAGCACTCGGCGAAAATGATCGAAGGCAGCGGATTCGCCTCTGAAGGCACCACCACTACCGTGTTGCCAGCGCACAGCACCGGGGCCGCAAGCGCCGTCAGCGCCAGCAGACTCGGCACATCCGGGCACACCACCGCCGCGACACCCGTAGCCTCAGGAATGGTGAAGTTGTAATACGGCCCTGAAACCGGGTTGTTGCACCCCAACACCTGCGCGAACTTGTCCGCCCAGCCCGCAAAACACACCATCCGGTCGATCGACCACGCCACCTCATCCGAAGCATCACCGGGTGACACCGTGCCCGTTGCCGCAATCGCTTCGGCCAGTTCAGCCCGGCGTCCTTCCATCATCTCGGCCACGCGATAAAGCACCTGCCCGCGAAGCATGCCCGAGGCGTTGCCCCACTTCTCCAGTGCGCTGCGGGCCGATTCCACCGCCGCGCGCAGATCCTTCCGCGATGCCCGCGATGCGTGCGCGATCACGCGCCCCGCGCCATCGGCGATCGGCGTCGATCGGCCGCTCTCCGTCCGCGGAAATGCCCCGCCGATGAACAGTTTGTACGTCTTGAGCACCGGTACGCGATGGGTCATGGCTGCTCCTGCAACGCACATGATATCGCTCACACGCTCCCCGAACGCCCCAGCACCTTGACCACCAGCGAGACCACGCCGCGCGCCTGTGGCGGCGCCAGCAGTGCCGATGTCGAGGCAGATCCCGTCCCCGACCCCGCCTGACGCAAAGGCGCACTCGCCCCGCCCGATGCCCGCGCCGTGCGTGCGGCGGCAAGGCTCGACCGCAGCACCGCATCCAGCGGCAGACGCTGCACCGTCAGCGTCGCCATGCCGCGCACCACGCGAACCTCGTCATCTCCGCCCGAAGCCGCGATCACCGCGAAATGTTCCTCAAATGCGCTGGCATATCGCGCTGCCGCGCGAGCGAGCCTCGCAGAGGCATCCGGCTCTTCGGCCGCAGCCGCGGCGAATCCATGCCCCAACTCACCGACAACATCCCCCAGAAGCCGTCGCGCTGTCAGCATGGCCTCTGCCGGGGCCTGCGTCAGCATCGGGGCCGCCACGGCCCCCAGCGTCGCCCCCAGGCTCGCTTCCAGTTTCTGGGCAACCGACACCGGCCACGACCGTGCGACCCACAACCCATGCCGCCCGGCAAAGGCGTCCATCCCCGCCGCCACCGGAACGCTCACCCCGGGATCAGGCCCGCCCCGAAGCACATCGCGCGCAACCAGGTTGAGATAGGTCTGCTCGTTCTCGTACAACCCATAGTGCATGAAAGGACGCAGATCGTTCAGGGTGTCATCCTCAGCGATGCGCTCGACCTGCGCGCGCACGTCTTCGGCTGCATCCTCACCCCGCCACACCGGCGCAATGATGTCGGCCTTCCACAGCGGCATCGACCAGCGCCAAGACTCCATCAGGTCGAGATATCGCGGCGCGGTGCTCACCGCATCCGCTACGGCCCGGCGCGTGACGCGCCCGGGTGTCGGCATCATCGTCACCACCTGCCGCGCAAACAGAAGGGCCGCCATCACCGGCGGCTCGCGCGTCGTAAGGAAATAGGGGCTGACGACACAATCCATGAGTCTGCTTGCTCCGCGGCGACAAACCGCTCAAACCGCTTGCGAGTCCCGTTTTTATCTCACGTTGGGCGTAAGGCCCGCCTGATGCAACAACTCCTCTGATGCTCGGACACGGTGATCTATGCCCGCGCGGGCGAATCGCCGTACCCGCGCGGATGCTCCAGAAACCACCGCCACGCCGATTCCACGATCGCATGCAGATCGGTCACTTCCGCACGCCACCCAAGCTCGTTCGCGATCAGCGAAGGATCGGCATATAGCACCGGTGGATCGCCCGCGCGCCTGGCGCCCGCGCGCACCGCAAACTCGCGCCCCGTCACCGCACGACATGCCTCGATGACTTCGCGAACGCTGTATCCCCTGCCGATGGCGAGGTTATATCGCCGGGTTTCGCCCGGTTGAAGCGCCCTCATCACCCGCACGTGCGCATCAACAAGATCCTCAACATGCAGATAATCGCGAATGCACGTCCCGTCAGGTGTCGGATAATCCTCTCCGAAGATGTCGATGCGCTCGCGAAGTCCGAGCGCGGCCTGGAGAATCACCGGAATAAGGTGCGTCTCCGGATCATGATCCTCGCCCAGCAGCCCCCCCCGGTCACACCCCGCCACGTTGAAATATCGCAGCGCCGCCGCGCCCACCGGCCGACCCGAACTCGCACGCTGGCGGCACCAGTCCCAGAGCATCTGCTCAAACGCCAGTTTGCTCGCGCCGTAGGGGTTGATCGGGTGCTGAGGCGTCGTCTCCACGATCGGAACGTGCTCGGCCCCCGGCTGGCCGTAGGTCGCCGCGGTCGATGAAAAGATGAACCGTTCCACGCCGCTTCGATCACACACGCGCAGCAGCGCCAGCGAGGCCGCCGCGTTCCCCGTCCAATACCACAGCGGTTTCTCGACGCTCTCCCCGACATACGTCAACGCGGCAAAGTGCATGACCGTCGTGACACCGTGCGCGGCCATCACCCCCGACACCAGCCCCTCGTCGGCAATGTCTCCCTCCACGAACGTCAACTTCCCCGGAAACCGCTCCTGAAGCAGTTCGATCGGGCGGCGATGTCCGCGCAGGAGGTTGTCGATCGTGACGACACGCTCCCCCTCGCGCAACAGGCGGAGAAGCGCGTGAGACCCGATATATCCGGCGCCGCCGGTTACAAGCACTGTCATGGGCGGATCGTAGAACCCGCCGAAGCCGGGGCCGAGGTCGCTCCCGCCGACGCCTCTTCCGGCTCTTGCCGCCCCCATCCTTTGAACATCGGTGTCCCCTTCCGATGCACATGCCAAAGCAGCCACGCTCCCATCACGATCATCGTCGCGCTCAGCCACTGGCCGCGCGACAACCCCGCGATCCGCGCGGTCAACAGGTGGCTGTCAGGAAGCCGCCAGAACTCGGTCACGATCCGTAACGCGCCATAGACCATCAGAAACCACGCCGCCGTCACACCAGCCCGGCGCGGTCGATACGCGATCACCCACACCACCACGCCGAGCACAACCCCCTCGGCCGCCGCCTGGTACAACTGCGAAGGATGCCGCGCGTTCAAATACTGATGCAGCACCGTCGCGGCGTGGGCGCTCCCCTCGTGCAATGCCTGCACCAATTGCTGATAGGCGGCATCAAAACGATCGGATGAGTTGTCGGCATCCAGCAGCGGCACACCCATCGCCCGCGAAAGCCCGATCCATTGCTCCTGCGAGAGCTCCAGCGGGCGTTCAAGTACTTCCTGCGGATATTTCACAGCCCACCACGGCGCGGGCGCACCCGCCGGAGCAACGATCCGCCCGAGCAGTTCGCCGTTCACGAAATTCGCCAGCCGTCCGAGCAGCAGCCCGGGCGGAGCAATCAGGGCCAGCCGGTCGAGCACGTGCAGCACATGCGTACGCCCTTCGCGCGTGCCGTCAGGCCGCGGAAAACCGCGCGAAACGATCCACGCGGCGATCAGCACGCCGATCATGCCGCCGTGGCTCGCCATGCCGCCGCCCCAGAGTTTGAGAATGTCCCAATACGGAAACTGGGCATAAAACGTCACAAGCGCCTGCGGCTTATAGAAAAGCACGTATCCCAGCCGCCCCCCCACCACCGCTGCCAGTGCCGCCGTGATGATGACATCCGCCGCACGCACGCGCGGAATCGGCGTCGCCCCGCGGCGTGAAAGCCAACGCAGCAGCAGATAGGCGACGAAGAAACCCAGCAGGTACGCGATGCCGTACCAGCGGATCGTCAGCCAGGAGAAAGGCTGCCAGAGCACCGGGTCGAGATTGTGAAGCCAAGCGGCGAGCGTCATGGATGGATTCCGACAGGGCGCCCGAGCAGACATCCCCGATGTCGGTCAGTCAAACATCTTCATCTGGTCGTCGGTGACGACGCCCTCGGTGATCGGGTGCTCGATGTCGAGTCGATAATCGCCGGTATAGCAGGCCGTGCAGTAATGCGCCTGCTCGCGATGCATGCACGCCAGCAACCCCTCGATCGAAAGGTAATGGAGCGAATCGACCCCCAGATACGCCCTGATCTCCTCGACCGATCGCTCGTGCGCGATTAACTGCTCTCTCGTCGCAAAATCGACACCGAAATAGCACGGATGCCTGATCGGCGGGCAACTGATCCGCAAGTGGATTTCCTTGGCGCCCGCCGCACGAAGCTGCTGCATCTTCTCGCGCGTGGTCGTCCCGCGGACAATCGAGTCATCCACGATCACCAGCCTTCGCCCGCGCACCATCTCCCCGATGACGTTGAGCTTGAGCCGCACCGCCGCCCGGCGCTGCTCAGGAGTTGGCTTGATGAACGTCCGGCCGACATATCGGTTGGGAACGATCGACTCTCGATACGGAATGCCGCTGGCCCGGGCATACCCGTTGGCCGCGCTCCGGCCCGAGTCGGGCATGGGGCTGACATAGTCGGCCTCGACGGGCGCTTCCTTCGCAAGCCGCTCGCCCATCGCCTCGCGCGAAAGTTGCACATTCTGACCGAACACCATGCTCGACGGGTTGGCGAAATAGACATGCTCAAAGACGCAATATGCCGGGCGAGACGAAGGCTCGGCAAAGCGGCGGCTCGACACGCCCGCATCGCTCAACGTCACGATCTCCCCAGGCTCGACCTCGCGCACGCATCGAGCCCCGATGACATCGAAGGCCACTGTCTCGCTCGCCACCACCGGGAAACCCCCAGGCAACTCCCCAAGAACCAGGGGGCGCCAACCCCACGGGTCGCGTGCGGCCTCGATTCGATCCTCGAACAGAAAAACAAGACTGAATGCCCCCTGCAAACGCCTGAGCGTCGCGGCGAGGGGATCGGGGCTTTCCTGTTGCGACGGCGACGCCAGCAGGTGGATGATGACTTCGGTATCGCTGGTGGTGTGAAAGAGGTGGCCGAGGCGGCTGTATCGCTCGCGCATTCTGTCCGCGTTGATGAGGTTCCCGTTGTGAGCAACGGCGACCTCGCCCCCGACGTATCGTTCGATAAGAGGTTGGGCGTTGCAGGCGAGCGAGCCGCCCGCCGTGGAATAGCGGTTGTGCCCGATCACGCCGCGGGGGGACCGGGCGTGCAAGGCAAGAAGCGTCGGTTCGTCGAATACCTCGACGACTAACCCCATTCCCGTAACCCCAGTGATTCCCCCGGTGCTTGAGACGGCGATGCCGGCGGATTCCTGCCCGCGATGTTGCTGGGCATAGAGACCGTAATAGGTGGTACGAACGGCCTGGGGATCCCCCCAGACGCCGAACACAGCGCACTTTTCCTTTTTCTCACCCGGATCGAGCGGGCTTGCCGCTCGGTTCTGCCCGGGTGGCAGAACAGTCAAGGGGATGCGCATTGCGTCATTGTCCAACAGGCCAATCCTCCAGCATGGGTGCGCATGGTACGAAGATCGAAGGCGATGTGAAGCAATCCCGAGTTGTGCCATATCCGATCATTATCCTATCGCAGACCCCAGTGTCAAGAGGTTTTGTTTGTATTTTGATAGATATTTCGGGTTAGAATATACGTGTTTTGCCGTATTTGCAATGTCTTTCGTCTGTCGGGATCGAGGATGCTTGACCCTTCCCGGGGGTCGCCCTTCAATCCGCTTCTTGGGCGCGTGCCCCGGATCACTCATGCCCGGTCCGCAGTCGTGGATCGCCGGGCGGTCGCCGCGAACGTGCGGCACCCTTCGCCGATGGGCGAAGCGGACGGGAGGACATGATGGCGCGGTATCTTGGACCGAAGTTGAAGTTGTCTCGCCGGGTCGGGGTTCCGATTGCGGACATTCCGAAGCACACGGCGAAGGGTCAGCTTGTTCCGGCGGGCATGCACGGGTATCGGGGACGTCGTCTTCGCGACTACGGCGTTCGCCTGAACGAAAAGCAGAAGCTGCGTTTCCACTACAACGTGCTGGAAAAACAGTTCCGGCGGTATATCGCAGAAGCCGCCCGCGGTACGGGAAACACGGGCGTTTCGCTGATGCAGTTGCTTGAGCGCCGGCTTGATAACGTGGTTCGGCGCACGGGCATGGCGCGGACGATCTGGGCCGCGCGTCAGATTGTGGCGCACGGCCATGTGCTGGTGAACGGCCGCAAGGTCGATCGCCCGAGTTACAGCGTCAAGGTCGGCGATGTGATCACGCTGAAGCCGAAGATTCAGAAGCTGGTGCGTGAGAACATGGAGTCGATGGGCGGGCTTGAAGTGCCGGGGTGGCTGGATTTCAACCCGGCCGAGTTGACGGTACGGGTTGTGGCGATTCCTTCGATCGATCAGATTCCGTTCGACATCAATGCGAACCTGATCGTCGAGTTCTACCGCTAACCGACGAGGTCATTCCGGCGGGGGTGGTTTTCGCCCTTCCGGCGTGCCGGGCGTATGTTTTGCGGCCGACCGGCGTTCCCGGTCGGCCGTTTCCATGAATCGGGCGGGCGGATGGGCCACGGGCGCATCCGGCTGCGACGCGAGCCTCGACCATGCTCAAGTTCATCCGGAAGTACAACAAGATTCTGCTTGTCGGCTTCGGCGTGTTTCTGATGATCTCGTTTCTGGCGCCCGCGGGCATCTCGCACTGCACAGGCGACCCGCGGGATCGCGTGGTCGCGACGATCGCGGGACGCCCGGTCACGGCCCGGATGCTGGCGCTGTCTGCCGCGGAGCGCGATGCAGCCCGAGATTTTCTGCTTCGAACGAGCCTGACCGACCAAGGCGGGCTGATGCAACGAATGGTGGAATCGGGTGGATATCTTGACCTGCTGCTCACACAGGCTGACTACAACGCGATCATCGACCGCATCCGCAACGGCACGCTCCCGATCGATCAATACACCCTGGCGCTGGCGGCCCGCCTGGTCGAGAACTTCATCGGCGTTGACGGCGAGCACTGGTTTCTGCTGACCGAGCAGGCGAAGATGTTGGGGTTCGTAGGTGGCGCCGAAGACGGGCGTGACTGGCTGAACAGCCTCTCGGGCGGATCGGCAGACCTTCAGGCGCTGCTTGCTTCGCTGCGGGCAAACGCGGCCAGACGCGGCGGCATGACGCTCGAGCAGGCGGACGAGATGCTGTCGAAGATCCAGGGCGTCGCGCGGGTCTACACGCTGTACGCGCGGTCGGCGCCGGCTTCAGATCGTGCCGTGCTGGTGACGGCAAAGCAGGCGCTCGACCAGGTCGGGTTCGATTATGTGCTCGTGAGGGGGAGCGACGTCGGGGCCGCGCTTGAAGCGCCCGATGAGGCCGCGCTGCTTGCCCATTTCGAACGCTTCCGCGAGGAACGCCCGCACGAAAATACTTACGGCATCGGGTATGTGCGGCCCGCGCGGGCCAAGGTCGAATGGATCAAGATCGACCGACAGGTGCTGAGCGACATGGTCTTTATCAGCCCGGTGCTGATCCGCGAGGAATATGACCAGCGGACCGCCCTTTATCCCGGAACGGAACAGGAAGGGCTGGCGGCGGCCGCGGCGGCGCTGCGCGAGCGTACGACCGATGTTCTCATGCGCGAAGCCGAGCGAGTGGTGCGCGGAGCGGTTCAACCTCTGATCGACCGGCTGCCGAGCGAGGGGGCCTATCGCGTCGTTCCTGAGGACTGGACGCGGCCGAGTTTTGAAGAACTGGCGGGAAGAATCGACCGCGCATTGCGATCAGAAGGGGACAAGCCTTCGCCCCGGTGGCGTCTGCGGAAGGAACGCCCGGGTGAAGGGCCAGCGCCGATCGTTACGGTCGAACGACGCGAAGCATCGTGGTTGACCGCGCAGGAACTGGGAAGGCTTGACGGTGTCGGCGGCTCGGCGATGCGTGTCGGCGGGAGGATGGTGCCCTTCTCGCAGGCGGTGATGGCGGCCAAAGAACTGCAAACAGCCGACCAGCCGCGGCCCGACCGGGAAGACCTGGCGATCCAGATCGGGGTTCCGGTGGTTGATCGCCCGGCTCGCGACGGGCAAGGGAATGAATATTTCTTTACGGTGCTCGACGCGCGTAAGGAATCGCCGGCGGAATCCGTGGAAGAGGTTCGCGCGACCATCGAGAGCGATTGGCGCTCGTTCACGGCGTTTGAACAGCTTCGCGAAGAACTTGACCATGCCCGCGCGTTGGCGGTGTCTGACGGGCTTCATGCAGTGGCCTCGCTGTACGGCACGACAGTGGGCGATGTGACGATTCCGCTGCCCGTGCGCGAATCGACGGCCCAGCGCGGGTCGGTGGGCGTGGGCGAACTGAACACCCGCGAGTTCCTGGAGGCGCTTTTCGAAGCGGCGGATTTGCTTGACCCTCTCGTTCTGCTTGATGAGATCGACGCCGATCGACTGGTGCTTGTGCAGGCGCTGCCCAAGTCGCGGTCGATCGCGGCGGTGCGCATTACGCGGCTTCTGCCGGCGACGATCGAACGCTTCCGGACGGTCGGCGGATTCCAGGCGGACAGGCTGGAACGCGCGGCGGTGGCGAGGGGGGGCGATGTGTTCTCACCCCGGAAGCTGCGCGAGCGGCTCGAGTTCAAGCCGCGCACGGAACGCGGCGAGCGTGACGAAGCCTCGTGAACGAGGGTTGAAGCCTGCCGCGGCGAAGCCTCGCTTCGACTGCACGCGCATGAAAACGCCCGGGAAGCGGAGGTTGCTTCCCGGGCGAAGTGACCCATGCAGACGATCGACATCAGCGGATGATGAAAGCGCGGGGCATGGTGAGCAGTACCGGCTCATTCTGAAGGAGCATCATGCTTTCGAGTTGGCCGGCGAGCATCGACCAGGCCTGCTCACCCAGGGTTGCGCGGAGCGTGCCGACGATTTCCGACGTCCAGCCGCGGGGCAGGCCCGAGGCGGCGACCCCAGGGGCGGAGAGGAAGCCGCCGAACGTTTCTTCGAGCATGTCGGAGAGGCTCTTCGGCCCGGGATAGTGCATGACGCCATAATCGCCTGTGTAGCCGACGTGCCGGGCAAGCGCCTCGACGGCGTCACCGAGGCCGCCGAGTTCGTCAGCCATGCCCAGATCGATGGCCTGCACGCCGGTGAAAAGCCGCCCTTCGCCGACCTTGTTGAGATCGATGCCTTCGCGGGCCTGGCGCACGTGGGCGGCGAACTGGTCGTAGGTTTCGGCCATTTTGACACGGATCAGTTCGCGTTGCGCGGGTGACCATTCTTCGGTGATGCTGAGCATGCCGGCCATCGGCCCGCGCGTCCATTCATGCGTGCGGACGTTGATTTTGTCGAACAGCCCCCCGATGACGAACTTGCCGCCGACGACGCCGATCGAACCGACGATGCTGGAAGGATTGACGTAGATCTTTTCGCCGCCCATCGAGACGTAGTAGCCGCCGCTTGCGGCCATGGAGCCGACGCTGACCCAGACGGGCTTCTCTGCCGAGAGACGACTTAGCCCCTGCCAGATGACCTCGCTGGCGATGGCCGAGCCGCCCGGTGAATCGACGCGGACGACCACACCGCCGATGTTGCTCTCGGCCAGGATGTCGTTGATGGCGTTGCGGATGGTGCGACTGCCGGTGGATGCGCTGCCGAACAAGCCTCCGGCGGAGGAGTCACCATCCATGATCGGCCCCTGGATGTGGAGCACGGCGATGGTGGGCCCCTTGGCGCGATGGTCGGGCTTCTGCGAGAAGATTCTGAAGATAGCGAAGGGGTTGTTGAAATCGACCGCCGGACGGGATCGCGATTTCTGCTCGACCCAGCGCACGCCACGACCGCCTTGGACGCCGGCGATGTGCCCTTCAAGGTCGGAGAGATCGACGACGGCATCGATGAGGCCGAGTTCCACAGCCTGCGGCCCGGTGGCCCACCACGCATTGAGCAGCGCCTGATCGAGCGCCTGGCCGCTGAGGCCGCGGCCCTTGCCGAGATGCTCGACGATGTTGCCGTAGAGGCCGTCAAGCATGCCGTTGATGTTGACGTCCCATTCCGGGCTTGGGGCCGAGCGGGTCATCGGTTCGCTGGCGCCTTTGTAATCGCCGACCTGGACCATGTCGGCCTTGATGCCGAGCCACTGGAACGCATCGGCAAAATACATCTGTTGGATGGCCAGACCGGGGAATGACACCATGCCGCCAAGCTGGATGACGGCTTCGTTGACCGAAGCGGCGAGCAGCAGTTCGGCCGTGCCGTAGTTTTCGGCATAGAGGTGGACCGCCTTGCCGCGAGCTCGCGCATCGTTGAGGACTGCCGAGATCTCCTCGATCTGCGTGACACCGAGGGCTGCATCCTTCACGCGAATGACGAGGACATCGACATCGCGCCGTGCGGCGGCATCGCGAATGAGATTGAGATGGTCGGCGAGGGTGACGGGCTTTCCTGAGCCGCTGAGCCAGTCGAAAGGACCGGGAGCATCGGGCAGAGCGCCTTTGAGTTCGATCATGGTTGCGCGCACGTCATTCAGGGCGTTGTGACGGGCATCAAGAGCGATTGAAGGCGATGCCGCGACGGCGACCGTTCCGGCGATGACCCAGGTTGCAAGCGTTCCGAGCATGGTGACCTCCGTGGCGTGGTGACGATGTGCGAGCATGAGCCTGGGGCGCACCCTCCCCAGACCGGGTTGTTCGGAATCGCGGCGGGGTGGTTTCACGCCGCGATGGGCTGAGAAACGCGTGATCGCAGCGATCAGCGTGTGTCGGGGTTCCAGTCGAGACCGATCCAGCTTTCGTAGGCCGCTTGCTGGGCTTGGGTCGGCTCGCTGACCTGGCGGATGCGAAGCTTGCCCCCGGGCCGGGTTTGGGGTGTGAGAAGCGTTTCGGAGATGACGTCGTAACGGGAGTACATGATGAGGACATCGCGGTCGTGAGCGAGGCGTTTCACGGCGGCATCCCAGTCGGAGGGGCGAACGCGGATGCCGTCGATGGCAAGGATTTCGTCGTCGACGTTCAGCCCCGCGCGATAGGCTGGGCCGTCGGAGAAGACGCGATTGACGACGAAGGCGCCGTTTCGGTCGCTTCCGGAGATGCCGAGATAGGTGCTGACGCTCTCGTCGGCGCGGGAGAGTTCGAGGCCGAAGACGGCCAGAGCCTCGGCGAGGGGGTAGTCGTCTGTGCCGTGGATGTAGCGGTCAAAGAACTCGCGGAATGATGAGGATGTCATCGCTTCGAGAAGGGCGAGCAGGTCTTGCGTGGTGTATCCCGGGCCGTCAAGCGGGTAACGGAGGAAGAGCTCGCGCATGAGATCATCGAGCGAGGCGCGGTGCTCGGTGCGGCTGCGGATCTCGGCGTCGAGCATAAGACTCGCGAGCGCGCCTTCGCGATAGAAGTTGACGGTGGCGTTGTGGGCGTCGGCGTTGGGTTTGTTGAACTTGATCCAGGCGTCGAAGGACGATTCGGCGACGCTCTGCACGTGACGACCGGGGGCGGCAAGGTGTGCAGCGATGCTGTCGGCAAGACGGTTGAAATATTTTGAGGGCGAGATCAACCCGGTGCGGGCGAGGATGAGATCATCGTAGTAACTGGTGGTGCCCTCGGCGACCCAGAGCAGTTCGGTGTAGTTTTCGGTCATGTAGTCGTAGGGGTGAATGCCGGCCGGGCGGAACTGCTTGACATTCCACGTGTGGAACATTTCGTGGCTGACGAGGCCGAGGAAGTTGGCGTAGCGGTCGTCGTCTTCAAAGGCCTCGGGCCGCACACCCATGACGGTTGAGTTGAGGTGCTCGGTGCCGCCGCCCATGCCGGGGTTGCAGTGCACGATGAACATGTAGCGGTCGTAGGGCATGGCGCCGAAGATCTCTGCCTGCGCACG
The DNA here is from genome assembly GCA_019636695.1 of Phycisphaeraceae bacterium. Classification (GTDB taxonomy): domain Bacteria; phylum Planctomycetota; class Phycisphaerae; order Phycisphaerales; family UBA1924; genus JADLCM01. The sequence continues at coordinate 208,012 of JAHBXD010000001.1, read as the reverse complement.
GACGATGGCGGAAAAATCGTCAGCGAGGCGGCGGGCGTCCCACGAGCCGCGACCCCAGATCACGATGTCGTGCGGCTTGCCGTCAACATCGAACCGGATGCGTTCGTGTTCGCCGATTTCGAGGGGTGAATCGACGAGCACGTCGTAGTCTGGCGCGGTGAGGACGCGCGGGTCATCATGCTCGGGGTCGAGGCCGCTGGCGACGCGCCAGCCGGCGGGGGCGTCGATGCGGATGCGCACCGGCTCGTGACGTCGAGATTCCTCGTACACAAAAACCGCTGATGGGCTGAGAAAGGCGTGGGTGTCATCGACATGGCGAAGGCGCATGCGAAGTTCGTTGGCATACACGCTGTAGAGAAATCGCACTTCATCTGCACCCTGGGTGTCGATACGCCAGGTTGTCTTGTCCACCTTACGGACCGGCAGATCGCGCCCCGCGCCATCGACAGCGAGCGCTGAGCGAATGCCCCCCGCCATATCGAGAATGTGATATCGACCCGGCCGCCAGACGGGCAGGCGCAGATCGATCGCAGGCTCGGTCACGCCCCGAAGGACCAGGGTCATTTCGACGACCTGTGTCTGCGGCTCGGGAAGCGACACGACATATTCCACTCGAGGCTCGACGCCCGACCGGGCGATGCTCGATGCCTGCGCAGCGCACGAGGCCAGCATTGCGCACATTCCCGCCAACAGGCACGATAGGACGAAAACGGCATGACTCACGCACCGCGCTCCCTTCGGCGGCTTGCGACCACGCACCGCCCGGCGGAGTCTACGCCCTTCCGAACCGGCCCGGACCGCCCCGCCGCCGACTTCGCTACCCTTGCGGCATGGCCGATTTTCGCGCACTCATGCCCCGACCTGCCTCCCTTCTCGGCATGGTTCACGCCGGCGCGCTGCCCGGCGCTCCGCGGCACCGCGCTTCCGTGGGCGATCTTGCCGCGGCGGCGGTAAAAGAGGCCCGCGTGCTGGCTGATGCGGGTTTTGACGCCCTGATCGTCGAAAATATGCACGATGTGCCTTACGTGCACGGGGCTGACCTCGGCCCGGAGATCGTCGCATCGATGACGCGTATTGTCGGCGAGGTCGCGGCAGCGGTGTCGATTCCCGTGGGCGTGCAGATTCTGTCTGGCGGCGCTGCGCAGGCGCTGGCGGTCGCGATGGCGACGGGCGCGTGCTTCATTCGTGTTGAGAATTTCGTCTTCAGCCACATCGCGGAAGAGGGCCACCTGGCCAAGGCCGAGGCGGGCGGGCTGCTTCGCTACCGCAAGGCCATCGGCGCCGAGCAGGTGGCCATTCTTGCAGACATCGACAAAAAGCACGCCTCGCACGCCATTACCGCCGACCTTCCGTTGACCGACTGGGCCCACGCGGCCGAGTTCTTCCTCGCTGATGGCGTCATCATCACGGGCCGTTTCACGGGGCGACCCCCGAGCGAGAACGATCTTCGCGATGCCCGCAGCGCCTGCACGCTGCCGGTGCTCGCCGGTTCTGGCGCAACTCCCGAGCTGCTGCCGATGCTCCTTCGTCATGCTGATGCGGTCATCGTGGGCACGTGCCTCAAGCACGGCGGCCTCTGGAGCAACCCCGTCGACCCCGCGAGGGCCGCGGCGTTTGTACGCGAAGCCGATCGACATCGCTAGAACGCTTGCGGCATTCGTGCCGCAGAACCGACGGGGGACACCCCTGGAACACGATTGTGCACCATGCGCTCAACGCCCTCGCATGCACGCGGCGGGCATCAATAGCCGCCTTGACCGATCAACGCGAGCGAATCCTTCACGCCCAGAGAGGCATAGATCTCCCGCGTCGCCGGAGAGCGGTTGAGCGTATAGAAGTGGATTCCAGCGACATCGTGATCGAGCAGGTCTCGACATTGCTCGGTCGCCCAGTGCACACCCACGCGCGCCAAGGCGGCATCATCACTCCCCGCGCGGTTGACCGCACGCAGCAGCCCTGCGGGAAATCGTGTGCCCCCCGCCAGTTCGGCCATGCGCTTCATGCCCGCGGCAGTCGTCACGGGCATGATGCCCGCGATCACCGGCACCTTGATGCCCGCGAGCAGGCATCGCTCGCGAAAATCGTAAAAATCACGATTGTCGAAGAACAACTGCGTGACGATCACGTCGGCGCCCGCATCGACCTTGGCCTTGAGATGGTCCATTTCGAGCAGGCGATTGGGGGTTCCGGGGTGGCCTTCGGGATACCCCGCGACCCCAACGCCAAAACCCCGCCGATCGGGGTGCCCCCCCTGTTCCCCGAAGCGGCGAATCATGCGAACCAATTCGCTCGCATATCGAAAACTGCCGCGTGAGGCCGCCCCGCTTTCAGGAAGATCACCCCGCAGCGCCATGATGTTGCTGATTCCCGCCGCCGCGTATCGCTCCAGAATGCGGGCGATCTCGGTTTCATCGTGACAGACGCACGTCAGGTGCGGCATCGGGTCGAGCGAGGTTTCCTTGGCCAGACGGGTCACAAGATGGTGTGTGCGCTCGCGTGTCGTGCCGCCGGCGCCGTAGGTCACGCTCACGAACGTCGGGCGCAGGCGCTCAAACTCGCCCATCGTCGCCAACAGTTCTTCCGCCGCTGCATCGCTTCTGGGTGGATAGAACTCGAAACTGAATGTGCGCTCGCTCCGGACGAGGATGTCGCGCAGATGCATGGCATGCTCCAGCGCTCGCGCGAAGAGGCGCGATGCGCGGCATATCATACCATTCATCCGGATAAACGGATGCACCGTGTATCCGGAAAATCGGTTCGATCCAACCCCACCGAAGACACAACGCCCCGCGATTGCTCGCGAGGCGAGGGAATGACCCCAACGGGATTCGAACCCGTGTCTCGACCTTGAAAGGGTCGCGTCCTGGACCAGGCTAGACGATGGGGCCGGAAAGCTCGCAAGTATAGCCCGAACTCTGCCCGCGTCCCATACTTCGGCGGCGGACGGCCGTAGCGGCATGCAGGGTTCGCCCGGGATACTTCCTCCTGCCCCGGCTCGATCGGTCCCCCTAGCCTGTCGATGCAAAGAGGGTATGAACCACCCCGCACCCGACGGCGAACGAAATCGCACTCGCGACCTTCGCAGACGGAAGGTCGTCGTGGGCATCACCGGTGTCGCATGCCTGCTGATCGGGGCTGCCCTGATCGAGCCGCAGGCCACGGTGGCGCGCCAGGCCTCACCTGAGCCGGAGAAAATCCGCCGCCCGCTGGGTGAAATTGTCGGTCGCACCCACCGGCTGAAGGTCTCCCTCGGCCCGCTGGGGCCGACATACACCCTGACCGATCTCCACGGCCATCCGATCGACGCCGACACGAGCCTTGATGCTCTCGCGCGGCGGCACCCCGATCTGCCGATCGGTCGGCACGCCGACCGAGGCACCCTGATGTTCGCGGATGATCGCAGCGCTGACCTGCACGACAACTTGCGATAGCCCCGAGTGCCTCACACGCTCGGCGCAAAGATGCGCCTGATGGTCGCCGGCGCCTCGGCCTGCCCTGTGCGCACGCTCAACAGCGCGGCTTGGGCCGAGGCCAGCATCGGCTGCGGATCGGTCAGCCCGAATCGCGGGTCAGCGGCAAGATCGTGCAGCGCATCGGCCAGAATGCGGGCATCGCCCGCATCATCGGTTTCCCAGGTATCGACCACTTTACCCTGACGGTTTGTCCAGCGATATCCGGCATCCGAGATTGAAAATCGCCCCTCGGGACCGAGAAGGGTCACCCGCCGATGCAACCGGTCGATCTGGTCACTCGCCCAAAGCACGGCCGAACGACCATCGGCATATCGCACGTGCGCGGTCAGGTCGCCGGCGAGGTCTCGCAGACGCTCGCCCGCGACGGTATGCAGCGCCGGCCCGCGAATCGGCCCCACGCACGAAGCGTCGATCAGTTCCGGTTCTCCCAGTAAAGTGATCAGACAATGCATCGCATCGTGCAACCGCGCGCCTAGAGTTCCTGCGGCGTCGGGGCCGAGATTCTCGATCAGCACCGTTCTCGCCTCTCCGAATGCGCTCAGCGCTTCGGCCGCACGCATGACGGTGCGCCCATGTGCGAACAGGGCAAACGGACGCAGGCACTCAGATGGCATCACCCCGTTGCGCGGCCGCATCCACCTTCCTGAAGCCAGTTCCGCGACCGACGCCGGGATCGGCTCGAGTGCAACGACATGGGCGTTGCGCGATCGGGCATTGAGCAAAGCCGTGGTGTCGGCCCCGCCCGGATCGGCACCGAAATCGCCCGGGGCAAAGAGGATAATGAAGTCTGATTCTCCGGCGCTCAGTTCATGCCTCAAGTCATCGACCGCACGGACGCCTAGAGGCTCCGCCGCGGCACGCACCTGTCCATGTCCCGGAGACCCGGCACCTTCGAGCGTCAGCCCGCTGAGGCGGCAGACTTCGCGCACCAAGTCAATCTGGCGCGGAAGAAGCCACGCAACCACGCGAGCGGGAGGCATGAACAGGAGTGTACCGACGAGAGGGGGAGGTGGGGAAACTCCCGGGTGGAACGTCTCCCGATTGCAACATCTCCAGAACAAATCCGGCGGATCGAGGGTATGTTGTAGTTTGGAGCGAATTGGAGCGCCCCGGCGAAGGATTGAAACCAGGCGCTCCGGCCGCCGAAGGCATGTCTAGCTTGCCCCGGCGTCGGTGCGGAGAATCGCCCATGCGACGATTTGTCACCATTGGTCCTGCCCTTCTCGTGCTGCTGGCAGTGCTGGCGAGCCTGCTCGCCGCGCCGGCGCTTGTGCGAAGGGCGACGATGGCCCACAGCGAGGCTCGAATCACCCTCGCCCGGCAGGCGCTCGATCAGGATGACATTCTGGCCAGCCTCGACGCCGCGATGACCAACCTTGCCGACGCCGTGACGCCCTCGGTCGTGCACGTCGATGTCCGGGGCGGGAGAATCGGCGCGAGCGGTTCGGGGTGGGTCTACGACTCGGCGGGGCACATTGTGACCAATGCCCATGTCGTTCGCGGCAGCCGCGACATCGCGGTCCAGTTCTCGGACGGACGCCGCACCGGCGCACGGGTCGTCGGCATGGACAACTTCACGGATATCGCGGTGCTCAAGACCGACACGACCTCGGGCCTGTTCCCCGCGCGTCGGGCGACAGGGCTTGTGCCGCGTCAGGGGCAGTCGGCCTTTGCGTTCGGCTCGCCGTTCGGGTTCAAGTTTTCGATGAGCCGCGGCATCATTTCGGGCCTCGGGCGCGACCCGACATCAGCCGTCGAGTTCGGCGGTTTCACGAATTTCATCCAGACCGATGCCGCGGTGAACCCCGGGAACTCGGGTGGGCCGCTTGTGGATATCCGCGGTCGAGTCATCGGGATGAACACGGCGATCGCAACGGGATCGCAGACGCAGGGGACGCGCGAGGGCCAGTCGGCGGGCATCAGTTTTGCGATCCCGCTGGCGACGATCGAGTCGGTCGTCGATCAACTCATCGAAGATGGGCGGGTCTCTCGCGGGTTTCTGGGCATTACGCTGCCCGGCTCAGGCGTGACACGCATCATTGATGAGGCTTCGTTTCGCGGCCGAGGAGTGCCTATTCCGAGCGTGATGGATGACGGCCCCGCCGCCAAGGCCGGGTTGCGCAGCGCCGATGTCATCGTGAGCATCGACGGCGTGGCTGTGCCCGATCAGGCGGTGCTTCGCCAGGTCATCAGCGCATTGCGCCCGGGACGAACTGTTGCCGTCACGGTGTGGCGTGAGAACGGCCTGCACGACCTGAGCGTGACCATCGGTCGAATGACGCACGAGCGGATGGCCTCGCAGACGGTCGATTCTGCATTGCAGGCGTGGCTGCGCGTGATTATCGACGACGATCAGCGCGGTGTGTTTGTTCGGACGGTGCAGAGCGAGCAGGCGCTGATCATGGGGCTTGAACCCGGGCAGGTGATCCGCACGGTCAATGGCGAAAGTGTGCGAACGTTCGAGCAGTTCGCTGTCAAGCTGGTTGATGCCGGGTTTCTCGCCGGAGAGCCGGTGCGGCTGGTGGTGCTGCCGCAATCGGGCGTCGAGCGCGATGTGCGATTGAGCCTTCGCCCGATGTGATAAGCACGAGAACACAGGCCCCAAGTGCCGGGCACGTCGAGCCGGCCCGGTTGGTCAATCCTGCTCGAGCCTTCGAGGGGAAACCGACGCCACGAGGCGCACCGCCGGGGCCGTGAGCCGCCCGCCGATGGTGTCGGCCTGCACATCATCGGCCTGAAGGATCAGGTCGATCGTGCAACGCTGCAGCCTGGGGCCGACTTCGTAATCGAGCGTGAAGGTGCACTGCTGCACGCGTCTAATGAGCGTGCGCTCGGTCGAGGAGATCAGTTCGCCCCCCTCGTAATGCTCGACGGTGGTGCGCAGTTCGAAGGGGCCTGTCGGCCCATCGACGGCAACGCGCTCGATGCGCCAGATCTGCCTTGCGTCGATCGCCGGATCGGCAATGGTGACGAACTCGAGTTCGTTGGTCGTGATCGAAGGCTGCAGGATCGGGTTGACCGGATAAGGAGCGAAACTTTCGCCCGTGCGAATGACTGTCGAAAGCCGGTGCATGACGAGCCGGCCGACCACGTGGGTCGAGACCGATTCCGTGGTGACCTTGTAACTCTTGAAAGAGGCATCGAGCGCGGCGAGCGTTGCCGTGAGCAACGTCGCGCTGATGGTGAGGGCTACGAGCATCTCGACAATGCTGAAGCCGCGGCGGCGAGTGCGCTGCCGGGTTATGCGCTGTGAAACTGGAGCATGCCTGATGTTCATCGATACCCCTCGGCATAGGTCTCGGCCAGCGGATCGACCTGGATCGGCAGCATGATTCCGTTGGGCAGCATCATGTTCGGATCGAACCGAAGGCTGATGCGGCCGTATCCGTGGAACGGCACGGCGGTTGCGCCGGGAGGCGGTGCATCAAACGGCCCGACATCGGCCATCCCGTCACCGTTGACATCCCACCCCACGATTCTCTGTCCGTCGACGATGGGCAACGTGGCCGGATCGAGGCTTTCGCCGTCGCCGTCTTCGGGGCCGAAGTAACCCAGTGTCGCATTGAAGCCCGCGGGGTTGCCCACGGGGTTGCCCGCGATATCAACGAGCGGGCCTTCACCCGAAACCGGGCGGAACGTCAATAGCAGCGCGCCGTCGATGGACGCATTCCCGCGAATATCGAGCACGCCGGCGACGATCACGCCTCTCAGGGCGACGTTCTGCTCCGGCGGGCTGTTGAAACTGCCGATATCCACGGAGTAGTTGGGAAGCATCATCGAACTCTTGGCGATTTCCGCCAGGTCGCCTGGCGAAGGATTCAGCGTGCCGTTCTCCGGCTGCTCGGGATGGCGCTGCGTAAACCGCGTCTTGCCCGTGAACTGGAGCTTGTTGCGCACGTGGGTGTAGGCCTGCGGCGTGTCGCTGACGATCGATCCGACGAACAGGCAGTCGTGGAAGCGGCAGTTGTTGCTGTAGAGCTTGGTGTCCGTGACACGCTGCCCGTCGATGATGATCGCCGGACGGATTTTGGCCAGTTCGCTCGGGGGGAACGCCCCGCGCATGCTCAGGGGCAGATCACCCCAATCAAGCGGGCTGGATGCCATCAGGATGTTGGCGTTGGGCGGAATCGCCGATGCGGGAAGTTCGGGCGGCGCATCCTCTGGCATTTCATCAGGATCGTCGCCGAAAATCCAACGCGTGATGACCGGCGCGGGCCGGCCCGTGCCGGAGTCCATCTCCATCTGCCCGTAGATCGTCCAGTAGGGGTGGGTGTTCTGCACGTGCGTGCGAACATGCGTCACCCCGACAAAGGTGCAGTTGATGAACAGACCGTTCACCCCCTGCGGAATCTTGACGTTCCGGAAAACCATGTTCTGAAAGATCGGCCGGTAGTACCAGTCGTTGTGTGCCGGGCTGCCGAACGGCGCTTTCTCGAAGTACGCCCAATCGGCGTTGTCAGGCAGACCGTCACCCGTCGTGTCCGGGTCTACACGGATGTATCGCGGCAGCGGGCTGGATTCCGGACGCACCTCGACATAATCCGCCAGGGAGGAAACACTCGTGCCGAGGTTTTCGGCCACCTGCACCCAGAAATCATCGCCGTTCGCCGCCGCGCGCAGCGCGTTCTCTGAGTCACTGAAGCTGTCGGCGCTGATGTTGGGCAGGCGCGAGTCATCAAGGCCGAACTGCATCGCCGTATCGCCCCGGTTCGGCCGGATCGCTCCGCGGATCACATCATTCCATCCGCCGTGGGCGTTCGTCCACGCGGCCTGCGAAGTGCGGAAACTCAGCGAGCCGCGCACCTTGGTATACCGATCAAGCCGGCAGATCGCGCCGTCGCGATACCCGAGCGCCTGGTCCCGGAACGTCTCGGTATCGGGGTCATAATCCAGCAGCGGCTCGATGCCGGCATCCCACACGCCGTTGTAGTTCAGATCAAGGAACCCGAAGATCCCGTTGCGATTGCGGTCGGGGTTCCAGCTATCGATCAACAGCGCCAGATCGTCGTCGATCGGGTCGCCCGACGCCGTGACGAACTCGGCCGTCTCGTGCTCATTGGGCGTGCCCGCGCGCAGCGCATCGGACAGCATCACCCGACCGTCGCCGTTCCGATCAAAGTGGTTGATGAAAATGTCGAACTCGCAGACATATCCGTCCCCCGTCACATCCGCAAACGGCGAGTGATCGGGGTCGCCGCCGTAATCGGCCCCGGTCTTGTCCGGAATCGCCGCCCCCTCGACCGGGTGTCCCACGCGCAATCGATTGTCGTGATCGACGTCAAACGCCGCCACCGCGGCATAGAAGTCGTCAAGCTTCCTGTCCAACTGCGGATCAAGCCCGTAGAAATCCGACTTGACCACCATCGGGTCGCCGTTGGTCCAGTTCAGGTCGTCGAACCGAGCGCCCAAGTCGCCCGTCACCTGCACGTTTTTGCCGATCATGATCCGGCTCGGGCTGATCACCGCGTGATTCACCCGCTTCACCAGGCGCACATCCTGCATAATGACCCGCGTCAGCGGCTGCCCGCTGCGCCGATACGCAAAGTCATACCCCGTGACGATCACGCGGATATCCGTGCCGTTGGCCAGCGGTGCATACACCACCTGAAACGCCGGCTGCGTGATCTGCACGCCTTCGACCAGCGGCATCTCTTCAAGCGCCACGATCGGCGTCACCACCCACCCATCAGCCTTGTATACCGAGAGGTCCGCCCCCGTCGGCGCCGATGTGATCACCGGCGTCATCACGTCCCCGAACAGCACCACCCCCTCGTCCGAGGCATGGATCAGTGAAATCGCCTCGGCAAGCCCGCTCGGCGACGATCCCTCCGCGTGCCCGCTCGGCGGGGGCAGCACCAGGTGCGTTCCCAGGGCGTTCAGATTGCCGTTCCACAGGGCATCCACCGCGGACTCATCCATCTGGCTGTGCGAAATCACAAACCGTGATGCCGCCTCGGCAAGCCGGCGCTTGGCGATGGCCAGTCCCGTCTCAGCCGAACTCATCGCCCGCATCACATGCAGATGCGTGGTCGCCGTCTTGATGTTTCCCTGGCTCGCAATCGCCATCGCCGCCGTCAGCGACCCGAACAGCACCAGGAACATCATCGACAGCACGCTCACCACACCGCGCCTACTGGCCAGGAACTTGCGCACTCCCCGCCGCCGCGACTTTCGCGGCCCACCCTGTTGCACTGCTGTGCCCGCTTTGGTGGAACTCGGCATCATGGCGTACGTGCTCCTCTCGACCCGACCGACCTTCGCCCCCCGTCGCCGCGCGGCTCAGGGCACAATCCACGTCATCCGCGTCACTTCGTTCGCCTCGACCTCATTGGGTGCGCGATAGCGCACGATCACCGTGACTCGCAACGGGTAATCGCCGACCCCTCTTCCCGCGAACGTGCCGCTGGGCGGCTCGGTCGCGTTCGGGCTGACCACCTGCGACAGGTTGAAGGGGTGCACCTTCTCGACCAGAACCTCCTGCGACCAGCCCGCCATCGGTATCACTTCACCCGTGTCGTCGTTCGTGCGCGGGTTGCCCGCAAGGTCAACCGCCGCGATGACTTCGCCGAAGGCGTTGATCGGCCCGGGGAAGTCCCCCCCCTCCGATCCGAACACCACGCCGTCAAAGTCGTCGATATCGTCGTAATCCAGATACGTCGTTTCGCCCGGCTCGGGCCCCCACCCCACCAGCGTGCTTCCGTTGAGCGAAAGCCCGGTCACCAGGTCATGCCGGGGAAGTCGGCGCGTGTACTCACGAATCTCATTGGCGAGAAAGCTCGCCGTCGCGGCCTGGCTGCTCCACGCGTTGGACACCATGAAAGCACGCTGCGCATCGACCATCGCCACGATGCCCACCCCGATGATGATCACGGCCATGGCCGTCTCGATCAGCGTGAATGCGCTGCGCTTCCTTGCGCGGGCCTTGACGGGTCGATTCCGGGTTCGGGCGATCATGGGGCGCAACTCCTCCGCCCCGTGTCATCGGCTCAGCTCACGATCTGGCTCATCTTGAAGATGGGGAGGATGATCGCCATCGCGATGAATCCGACGATTGTGCCCATGATGAGGATCATGACGGGCTCGATCAGCCCGGTAACCGCCTTGATGTGATCCTTGAGCTGCTTGGCATAAAACCCCGAAATCTGATCGAGCACCTCGCCCAGCTTGCCCGACTCTTCACCCGCGGAGATCATCTGGCAGACCGCCTTGGGCATCATGGCGTCTTTGATCAGGGGTGCGGCGATCTTTTTACCCTGCTTCACGCTGGCATACACACGCCCCCACATCGCCTTGAACATCCGGTTGCCCGAAACGTCGCCCGTGATCGAGAGCGTGTCGAGCATCGGCACGCCCGCATTGATCAATTGGCCCATCGTCTGGAGGCTTCGGCTGATATAGAGCGAGCGGAACATCCCCCGCATCACCGGGATGTTCAGTTTCGCCTTGTCTGTCCAGAACCCGCCGACTTCCGTCCGCAGGAAGAAAAACGCCATGATGATGATCGAAAACAGCCCCCCCACCAGCACCGGCCACTGCGCGATCATGAACTTGCTGAGGTTCATCAGGAAAGTCGTGGCCCAAGGCAGCACGTCTTCCTTGCCTTCGAACACTGCGTAGAACTTCGGCAGCACGAATGTCAGCAGAAACACCGTCACCGCCACCGCGAGCGTGCCGATCACCCCGGGATAAATCGACGCGCCGATCACCATTTTGCGCGTTTCAAGCTGCTGCGCGATATATCCGGCGATCCGGTCGAGCATGTCCGCGAACGAGCCTGACATTTCGCTCGCGCGCACCATGTTGACATACAACGCGTTGAACAGCTTGGGGTGAGACGCCACCGCGTCGGAGAACTGCTTGCCGCTCTCCACGTCCGTCTTCAACTGCAGAATCACCCGCTTGAACGCCGCATGATTGGTCTGGTCGGCGATCCCCTCGAGCGCCGTGCGCAGATTGATCCCCGCGCGAACCATCACGGCGAGCTGCGTCGTGAAGTCCAGCACGTTCTTCTGCGTCGGCTTGCGCTCGTTCATCCGGCGCAGCAGATTCACCAGCCCCGAGGCCCCCCCGGCGTTGTTCGCCGCCGAAAGGCTCAGAATGTGCACGCCCTGGTTGCGCAGCAGTGCGGCGGCCGTCGCCGCCGAATCCGCGGAGATGATCCCCGCCTGCACATCGCCCGAAGAGGCCCGGACCTGGTAGCGATAGTTCGGCATGAGACATCATCCTCACGTATGCGCACAATCCGCCGTCATCTCCGCACCTGGACTCATGCCGCGAGCTGCCGCTCGAGCTTGTCGGGATACACCGCCTGCGCGATCGCGTCTTCCTTGCTGATCATCCCGTTGAAATACAACTCCGCGATCGACGTATCCAGCGAGGCCATCCCGATCGCCCGGTTCGTCTCGATCACGTTCGGAATCTCGTGCGTCCGGTTCTCGCGGATCAGGTTGCGCACCGCCGGCGTGCACAACAGCACCTCGACCGCGGGCACCATTCCCGGCCGATCCTGACGCGCAAAGAGCGTCTGGCTCACCACGGCCTGCAACGTTCCCGCGAGCATCGAACGAATCTGGTTCTGCTGCCCCGCCGGATACATGTCCACGATACGCTCGACCGTCTGCGATGCATTCACCGTGTGCAGCGTGCTCAGCACCAGGTGGCCCGTCTCGGCCGCACTGATCGCCAGCGCCGCCGTCTCAAGGTCGCGCATTTCGCCCACCAGGATGATGTCCGGATCCTGACGCAGCGCGTGCTTCAGACCGCTTGCGAATGTCGGCATGTCCTGCCCGAGTTCACGCTGCTCGATCAGGCACTGCTGGCTTGTGAACTTATATTCCACCGGGTCTTCGAGCGTCATGATGTGCTTCGAATAACGCTCGTTCATCGCCTGGATCATCGCCGCGAGCGTCGTGCTCTTGCCCGAACCGGTATCCCCCGTCACCAGCACCAGTCCGCGAGGCAGATATGTCAGCCTCGCGATCACCTCAGGAAGATTCAGCACCCCCAGCGGCGGAACCTTGCTCTTGATCATTCGCATCGAAAGGCCGATCGCCCCTCGCTGCATGTGCGCGTTCACGCGGTATCGCGCCAGTTCCGGCACTTCATACGAAAAGTCCGCATCCTTCACCTTGTGAAATGACTCCTGGCACTCCGGCGGAGCCATCTGCTCGAAGAATCCCACCGCGTCCTCCGGTGTGATCACCGGAAAATCCATCGGTGTAATCACCTGGTGCACACGCATGTTGGGCTGATGCCCAGCCACAAGGTGCACGTCCGAAGCGTCGGCGTCATACGCGGCACGAAGCAGTGTGTGCAGGTCCAAGGCGCGCTCCTCCGTTCCCCCGAGGCCGATCGCCCGAGGCTCGCAGACACCATCGGACAACCTCGCCCCACGCTGTCAGCGCAGTTCAGGAGACCCCGGCGCCCTGTGCCGGATATGCCGTCCGCCGCCTTCTCGGACCACCAACCCCGCCGCAGCCTCCCCGCCGACCCCCGACCCTCTACCCCCTACCATCGGCCATGCTCGACACGCTCGAAGACATCCGCCTCCGGGGTTTGGCCCAACTCGAAGAGGCCGCCGACCCCGCGGCCCTCGAATCCTGGCGCCTCGCCTACCTCGGCCCCAAAGGACGCCTCAAGGCCGCCCTCGCCGAATTCCAAGCCCTTCCCAAAGACCAGAAGGCCCAACTCGGCCAGCAGATGAATCAGGTCCGCACGACGCTCGAAACCGCCTTCAACGCACGCAAACTCGCCCTTTCCGCCGCGGGCACGCCCGATGCCGGCCCGCGCATCGATGTCACCGAGCCGGGCCTTCTTTCGGCCCAGGCCCTCGGCCGAACCCACATCATCTCGCGCGTCCGCGATGAACTGGTCGATGTCTTCGCCCGACTCGGGTTCAGCGTCGCCGAAGGTCCGGAACTCGAAGACGACGAACATAACTTCGTCAAACTCAATATCCCCCCTTCGCACCCCGCTCGAGACCCGATCGACAACTTCTACGTCGATCCTCCCGATCGCGTCTCAGCGCCCCGCATGTTGCGCTCGCAGACGAGCACCGTGCAGATTCGCGTCATGGAAGACGCCGTCGCCCAGGGCTGGGGGCCGCCTATCCGTATCATCAGCCCAGGCCGCGTCTATCGGCCCGACACGGTCGATGCCACCCATTCCTTCATGTTTCACCAACTCGAAGGCCTCGCCATCGACCGCGACATCACCCTCGCCGACCTCAAAACCACGCTCCTCCAGTTCGCGCGCGCCTACTTCGGCCCTGACGCCGAAATCCGACTCCGCCCGAGCTTCTTTCCCTTCACCGAACCCAGCGCCGAACTCGACATGAAAATCGCCCTCAAGCCCGGCGAGCCTCCACGATGGATCGAACTCGGCGGTTGCGGCATGGTCGATCCCGCCGTGCTCGAAGCCTGCGGCATCGACCCCGAACAATGGACCGGCTTCGCTTTCGGCTTCGGCATCGAGCGCATCGCCATGGGCCGCTACGGCATTCCCGACATCCGCCTGCTCTTCGAGAACGACATCCGCTTCCTCAACCAAATTTGACCTCCGCACAGCAGCAGCCCGCCCACCCCCGTTTCCACGACAGAAGTATCGACTCGTCATCACTTTGTCCTAGGGCCTTTCCCCCTGTCCGACCCGACCGATAACCGCAATTCGAAGACATCGACCGCCGGCGCGCGCCATTTCGCGAACATACCCCTTCAAAGGGTTGTGACCCTCCCCTTCGCGTGCTAATCTCGGCTCAAGCAAAGACGCCGACGCATGGACCGAACTCTCGCCGTCGAGATCGGGCGGTACCGTCGCCAGCAGGGGAACCGAGATGCACAAACTGACTCAGTGGGCCGCCGTCATGGCAACGGCCCTCGCTTCAACGTCGCAGGCCCAGGTGCTCATCGAAGAGAAAACCACCGAACCCGTCAAGGTGCTCTCTGAGTTGGACCAGCGCCGCGCCGAGGTCTACCAGTGGTACCTCCAGCGCCGCGAATACAACCCAAATGAATTCACCGAGGTCATCTACGGCGCCGACGACCGCCGCGATGTCTATCAGGTCACCGATCAGGCACTGCTCGACTTCGCCCAGGCCGCTTGCGTTGTCGTCAACCGCAGCGAACTCGTCAACAACGGTAACGGCACCTATACCCTCAACACCCGCGTGTGGACCAGCCAGGGCGGCACCCTCTGCGCTGACGAGCCGTTCCGCGGCCAGCGCCAGATCGGCTTCTGCTCAGGCTTCCTCCTCGGCACCGACCTCATCGGCACCGCGGGCCATTGCGTCCGCGCCAGTGATATCCCCAATGTCGCCTTCGTTTTCGGCTTTGACCAGCGCGGCCCGAACCTCGATCCCTTCCTCACTGTCCCGGCCGATAACGTCTACTTCGCGTCGCAACTGGTGACGTGGCAGCTCAGCAGCGGCTTTGACCACAGCCTCGTCCGCATTGACCGCCCCGTGCAGGGCTGGCGGCCCATGCCCATCCGCCGCTCAGGTGAAGTCAGTCTCAATGATCCCCTCGTCATGATCGGTCACCCGGTCGTGCTTCCGAAGAAGATCGACGCCGGCGGCGTCTGCAAAGACCCTCGCCCCGGGCAGCCCTGGTTCAGCGCCAATGTCGATGCCTACGGCGGCAACTCCGGCTCGATGGTCGTCAACCTCAACACCGGCCTGATCGAGGGCATCCTCGTCCGCGGCAACCCCGACTTCACCAGTTCGGGCGGCTGCGTCCGCTCCAACGTCTGCCCCGACAGCGGGTGCCCCACGTGGGAAGAACTTTCGAAGATCGCTCCGTTCATTCCCCATGTGCCGCCGCTGGGCCTGCTCGTTTCTCCTGGCGGGGCACAGACGCACGTCGGCGTCGTGGGTGGACCGTTCGACAACATCCCCTTCATGTACACCCTCAGCAACCCCACCGACTCCTCGCTCAACTACCGCGTCACGATCAGCGGCTCGGCGCCCTTCCTCATCAACGGCGCAACCGACCCGGTATTGGGTTCGATCGGCGGCGGCGGCTCGGCCAACGTGCACGTCACGCTCGCCGGGAGCGCCTCGGGCTTTCCCGCAGGCATCTACAGCGCGACGATCATCTTTGAAGACCTCACCGCGGGCCGCTCTGAAGAGCGCATGCACATTCTCGAAGTCGGCCAGACCGCCTTCGAAGTCACTCCCGATACCGGCCTGACCACCGGCGGCCCCGTCGGCGGCCCGTTCAACGCCACACAGGCCTACACCATCACCAGCACGCGCCCGACCCCCGTGCTTGTGCAGGTCGCGCCGACGCAGAACTGGATCGCCGTGGACGGTTCCGCGGCCCCCCTGAGTTTCACTCTCAACGGTCTGGGCGATGCCCGCACCGTCACCGTCGGCATGTCGTCGGCGGCCAACGGCCTGCTCAACGGTCTCTACAACGGTTCGGTGCTCATCTCGAACATGACCGGCGGTCAGGGTGATACCACCCGCACCGTGCAGCTTGATGTCGGCCGCTACACCTTCCCCTCGACCGATACCCCCCTGCCCATCACCGATCACACCACCATCAACAGCTTCATCACCGTGCCCGAGGCCGTCTGCATCACCGATGTCGACGTCGAAATCAACATCACGCACACCTACCGCGGCGACCTGATCGTCGAACTGACCAGCCCGATGGGCACGACCGTCCGCCTGCACAACCGGACCGGCGGAAGCGCGGACGACATCGTCGGCACATATGACGACAGCTCCTTCCCGCCTGACGGCCCCGGCATGCTGGCCGACTTCAACGGACAGATGGCCGCGGGCGTCTGGCGGCTGATGGTTTCGGACAATGCCAGCGCCGACCAGGGCACGCTGAACGCCTGGGCGCTTAAGATCGCGGGCGGCACCAACTGCCCGCCGGTGGCCTTTGATGACTACGTCGAAGTCGCGCCCAATGTGCCGAGCATGCTGACGCTCGATGGCGCTTCGAGCCAGTCGTCCTACGACTTCGTGATCATGTCGTTGCCCTCGCACGGGACGCTCGCCGATCCTGCCGGGGGAACGATCGTTTCCGTCCCCTACACGGTGCTTAGCGGCGGCGCTGCGGTGCGCTATCAACCCGGTCCGGGCTTCGTTGGCGACGACGCCTTCACCTTCGCGGTGTATGACGGGCAGTGGTCAAACACCGCGACGCTCGACATCCAGGTCGGGCAGACCACGGTGGTCTATGACTTCCCCATGGACACCAATCCGGGGTGGACGTTGACAGGCATGTGGGCTTTCGGCGTGCCGCTCGGCCAGGGATCGAACAACCGCGACCCGACCTCGGGTTACACCGGCCAGAACGTGCTGGGCTATAACCTCGCCGGAGACTACACCAACAACATGCCGCCGACCCCGGCGACCACGACCGCCCTCGACCTGACCGGCGTCGCGGGCACGCGCCTTCGCTTTGCCCGCTGGCTGGCGATTGAAAGCGCCCGCTGGGACCATGCCAGCGTCGAAGTGAGCAACAACGGCGTATCGTGGACACGCATCTGGGACTGGGAGACGATGACGAGCGTCAGCCCCACGTCGTGGACCATCGTGGAGTATGACATCGCCCACATCGCCGACAATCAGCCGACGGTCTACATCCGCTGGGTGATGGGACCGACGGACTCCAGCGTGACCTACCCCGGCTGGAACATCGACGACGTGCAGATCCTGGGCATTCTGCCCCCGGGTCAGTCGTGCGTCGCCGACATGAGCTCCTCGAGCGACCCCTTCGACCCCGGCTACGGCGTGCCCGACGGGCAGGTCGATGCCGCCGACTTCTTCTACTTCCTTGACCAGTTCGTGCTCGGGAACATCGCCGTCGCCGACCTGACAGGGTCGAGCGACCCGTTCGATCCGAACTACGGCGTGCCTGACGGGCAGGTCGACGCCGCCGACTTCTTCTACTTCCTGGATCGTTTCGTGGATGGCTGCCCATAATCCCGGGGCTGAGGAAATCTCTGACGGGGGAGTGGTTCGCGCAGACCGCTCCCCCGTCGTTTTTTTCGTGCGTTGCTGACGCCGGGGCTGGGCGGGCCGGCTCGCCGCGCCGGCCGACCCATAGGATTCGCTCGTCATGCTCGTCTTGGGCCTGGAAACATCATGCGACGAGACCGCATGCGCCCTGGTGGCCGACGGGCGCACCGTGCGATCGAACGTGATTGCCAGTCAGCATGAACTGCATGCCGAATATCAGGGGGTCGTGCCCGAGATCGCCAGCCGCGCGCACGTCGAGCGCCTGACGCCGGTCTTGCGCGAAGCGCTGCGCCAGGCCGGTGTGCAACTCGACGATGTGGAAGCTGTAGCCGTTGGGAATCGACCGGGGTTGATCGGCTCACTGCTGGTCGGGGTCAGCGCGGCCAAGGGGCTGGCGTGGGGGCTGGGTGTTCCTCTGGTGGGGGTGGATCACATCCACGCGCACCTGTATGCAGGACTTCTAGAGACGGAAGACCCACCCTTCCCGGCCCTTGGGCTGGTCGTCAGCGGCGGGCACACTTCGATGTACTTCATGCGGTCGCCCATCGAGCTGCACCGGATCGGCGCGACGATCGACGACGCCTTGGGCGAGGCGTATGACAAAGTCGCGACCATCCTCGGGCTGCCCTATCCCGGGGGGCCGATGGTTGACCGGCTCGCCGCGAGCGGAGATCCGCACGCCTTCGATTTTCCTGTGAGTCGGCTTGCGCCGGGGTCGTTGGATTTTTCATTTTCCGGATTGAAAACGGCCGTGCTGTATGCCGTGCGGGGCGTGCCCGGGGCCGATGCGCCTGCAAGAACGCTGACCGATGGCGTTCGGGCGGATGTCTGCGCGAGTTTTCAGCGTGCGGCCAGCCGGGCGGTGATTCTGAAACTGGAAAGAGCGTTCGCGCAGCTTGAGGCGGAAGGCGCACGGCCTCGGTCGCTCTTGACCGGAGGGGGCGTGACGGCCAATTCGCGTCTGCGTGCCGAACTGACGGCCTTCTGCATTACCCACGGTGTCGAGTTCCGCTTGCCTGCGATGGCCTATTGCATGGATAATGCGGCGATGATTGCGGGCCTCGGCGAGCGGTTGCTCGCCTCGGGCCACCGCTCGGACATGACCTTGTATGCAACCCCGGTGACCACATGCTGAACCTGCCGATACCCCTTGCCGCGTGTTTTCTGTTCGCCGCAGTCGCCGCCGCACCCCAGACCCCGCCTGCCCCCGCCGAGGAGCCGGCCCGGAACAGCACGGCCGACCTTCTGGTGACCCCGTTGAACCAGTATGGACGGGAACATCTTCACGGCTTTATCGTGCTGGTTTCACCGGAACTTGCGCTAGGCAATTCGTTGCGGTATCGGCGGGTGATGGCGGCGTTGTCTCACGATCTGTACGAGATCAGCCTGCGAGTGCCGGCGCCGGCGCTCGTGGCTCTGCGTGATATTCCGGTGGTGGTTTCGGCGACGACGCCGAGCGTTCCGGGGATGTCGGGCCGAGGGATGGTGTTTCATGTTTCATCGGCGTGGCTGACTTCGTCTGGGTTTGATGCCCATCGGGAAGGGACGGTCGAAATCTGCAATGCCGATGATTTCCTGCTCTGGCGGGCGGAACAACCCTTCATGGTGCTGCACGAGTTTGCGCACGGCTATCACTGGCTGCTGGGGATGGATCGACAAGATGTGCGCGATGCGCACGCGAACGCCGAGGCTTCAGGCTTGTATCGGCGTGTGTCGTACGTGCTCGACCACCCGCAGAATAAGCGCGAGGCGTATGCCCTGCGAAACCCGGGAGAGTATTTTGCGGAACTCACCGAGGCGTATTTCGGGCGGAACGATTTCTTCCCCTTCACGCGCGATGAGCTTCGCGAGTATGACCCGACGGGATATGCGCTGGTGCATCGCCTGTGGCACCTGAGCGCGGCGGAATTGCGCGCTGAGAACCCGGACCTGCGGAGAAACCGCCGCACTGCCTCGCGCCCATGATGCACCCTGCATCACTTCCGGACGATGACCTGCTGGCGGAATGCCGGGTCGAGCGGCTGCGCACACAAGGGCCGGGCGGCCAGCACCGCAACAAGACCGAGACGGCCGTGCTGCTGACGCACCTGCCCACGGGCGTGCAAGCGCAGGCAAGCGAACGGCGCAGCGCCGGCGAGAACATGCCCTTTGCCGTGCGGCGTCTGCGGCTTCTGCTGGCGGTCGAGGTGCGCACGGCGGTGCCCCTGGGTGATGCCCGAAGCGACCTGTGGAAACGCCGATGCACGCAGAGGAAAATCGTGTGCAGCCCGCGACATCGCGATTATCCGGCGTTGCTTGCCGAAGCGCTGGACATGATCGATGCCTGCCGATTCGACGCTCGCAAGGCGGCGGCCCGCCTGGCGTGCACACCGACGCAGCTTGTGCGGTTTGTGAAAGACCACCCCCCGGCGCTGGCCTCTTGGAATGCCGAGCGCCTGAAACGCAAACTGCATGCGCTCAAGTAAAACCGTGTGCGGCATGCCGTTGCGCACCCTTCTCGACACCATGCGTGCGGACCGGTGACCCCCACGCGACCGCGGAACACCATCGGGCCAATCACACTCACCGGGAAAAAGGGCACGCCCGGCCTTTCGGCCGGGCGCGTCGTCGTCTCTCTCTCTCACTCCGCAGGCCCGGAAGCGGGCCGGAGACTCAGCGGCGACGGCGGGCCATGCCGAGCAAGCCGGCGCCGAGCACGACCGCTGCCGAAGGCGCCGGAACGGCGAAGCCGCAGCCGCAGAAGCGGGTGTTGTTGAGGGTGATCTTGTCGGCGATGAGCTGGGTGCAACCTTGGGCGTTGTCGATATTGATTTCGCCGCCACGCTCACCGAGCGACCAGAACGAGATACCGTTGACTATGACGTTGCTGAAGTTGAAGTGCTGAGCATTGTCGAGACGATCGGTGAAGAACAAGACGTTGTTCAGACCAATGCCGCCGTCACCGACAAGCAGGTTTGCGTTGGACATGAGGAAGTTGGCGTTCCGGGGAATGCGGAAGACTGCGAAGGAATCGGCCGAACCGTTGACCACGACGCTGGTGTTCTCGATCTTGAAATCGCTGCCGCCCGTTACGATGTCGATGATGTTGAGGCCGGAACCGAGATTTATGGTGGTGTTGGAGTTGATGACACCACCTGAGCCGGAGACATTGAGGGTGGAAGTTGCCGCGGCGGCGGTGATCGCGGCGCGGGCGGTGGAAAGCTCAAGCATCATGGAGCTGAAATCGACATTGCCGGTGACACCAACGCGGCCGTTGGAAGCATCCATGCGCGTTGATTGAAGCGCTGCGCCGGGGCCGACATGCACCCCAAAGCCCCCAGTGTTGTTGTGCACACCGGGATTGGTGAACCCCGTCGGCGTGAACGTGTTGGGGAACATGTGTGGATCGTTATGGAAGGAGTTCTGGGTTCCGTTGTCGGCTGCTGCCGCCGAACCGGCCGTCCAGATACCCTTGTCGGCATAGACACCGACATCCTGAAGGTTGTAGCGCCCATTGACATGCGTGATGGCGACATTGCCGTTTCCGCACACACCCGAACTGACAGGCAAGGCATGCATCGGAATGTTCGGCACATTGCCGAGCAGGCCCGGTCCACCGCTGCTGCCCCCAGTGAGGAAGCTGCTGGTGGAAGGCGTCGGTGCCTTGTTCGCGCCGAGTTCGAAGTTGTTCATGTTGAAGGCCGTGCCGACTCCCGGCCGGCCCTGCGTGGTGTTGTTCGGCCCCATCCCGACGATGAGGAACTGTGAAATTTCGAGTGTTGAGAAGGGGATCGGGTTGGCAGAGGCTGAGATACCGACAGCGGCGGCCAAGCCCACTGACGCACAGATTGCCCACGACTTTCGAATGTTCGACATCGTAGTTGTCTCCCTCTGTTGCGGAGATGGGCGTGCCGTCAGGCTCGGCTATCTCCCTCTCTCATGCGAATGCACGATGGTCTGCAATGCTTGACGAGAATGCAAGGAATTTCAGAGGAAAAATACAAGAAAACTATCGTCGATGACCGCAGAACATGCACACATGCGTGCCAACATAAATCGCTGTACTCTGCGCAGCGCGCAGAGTACAGCGTGTGCAATATTGTCGAAACCGCTGGTCGCTCAGCGGCGACGGCGGGCAGCCGCAAGGCCGCCGAGGCCGAGCAACGCGAGGCTGGCGGGCGCTGGGACGTCAGAAACTTCCATGTTCCAGCGGAAGACATCGCCGGTCGTGGTGCCGATGGCCGGAGGAACATTCTTCTTGCGCCAGTTGGCCGGGCCGGTGTTGGTTGCGGCGGACTCAATCACGAGGAAGCCGGCTTTGGGAACAAACACGTCGCTGTTGATCGTGATCGTCCAGATGAATGTCAGGCCTGCCTGACCGAACGCAACGGAGAAGCCGTCAACAAAGTTGCCGCCTGCGTTGAAGTAGTAGAAGTTCAGACGATCGCCGACGGTGCTGACGCCACCGACGAAGCGCAGAAACTGGAGGTAGTCCTGATCAGTCTGGATGCTGACATAGTCTTCCGAGATGAACTGGCCGGGATTGAAGTTGGTCTCGGTGACTGTGCCGCCAAAGGCCAGCGCGTCGTATGACATGCCGGTGAATTCAGGGCTGGAAGTGTTGGCTTCATTGTCAATGGGGCTGTACGTGGCGAAGCCATTGACCCCGTCGATGACCTTCAGCTTTGAGGCATCGGGGAGCTGAAGCTGGGCGCCCGCCGCGAAAGCGACGCCAGCCAAAGCTGTGAGTACGAGCTTGCTCATCTCTGACACTCCTTCGTCCCCAGTAAAGGGGCAAAACAACCAGCATGCAGATCGACGCAGGCGCACGCCTGCACGACCGGACGCATCACACCATGTGCGAGGATGGGCCTGCGGCCCTGGGTCTCTCTCAATCTCCTCGCGGACGCCAGTAGTTTGATCGATCGCGAAGCCCGTGTCAAGGGAATCCCCCCCTCTCACAAAGATTGAGGGGGGGTAGCCTCTCATTATCGAGGGTGTCGGGAGTTTGGGGGGAGGCGATAAACGTCCGATAAGCAGATTCGAGTGAACTCCCTCATCCGCGGAGGTTCTGAAAATGCTCGCGTGGCGGCTTGGACACATCATGGCAGTTCGTTGAAAGCCAGGTCGACGAACCGCTGAGGCCGTGTGGTTGGCTTCGATCGGCGCGTGATCGATAAAAAACGCCCGCACAAGGCGCGGGCGTGAGGGTCATCGATGCAGGGTGGTGAAGAGGGCACGCGGTGTGCCGGGGGCGTGTTCAGCCGCCGCCGGTCGGATCGTCGGAGCGGATGATTCGACCACCGACGACGGCGGAGACGGGTTCGTTCTCGACGCCGACAAGCTTGGCGATCTGGGAATCCTGGCTGAGGGTGACCCAGCGGCGGCCGCTGGGTGAAACGGCGACTCGAGTCGAGCGGGCCGGCCACCAGGGATAGCCGATGATTTCACGGTGCATGTAGTCGGGGGCATTGACGATCAGGTTGCCCTGCCAATAGCGGATGGAGCCTCCCGTGCCGCCGTTATCAACCCACTGCTCGGGTTCGACAAGATCCTGGATGAGGTCCATCAACTCGCGGACGCGCTCATCGAGGGGGATGCGAGGAACTTCCTGCTCGCGCTGCTGGAAGGGGCTTTGGCCGCCGCCGCCCTGACCGGATTGGAGTACGGAGTTGAGGTCGAACTCCGGAGCGTTGATGTAGTTGGGAAGTTCGACGAGGAGATCTTGTATGGGATAGACCTCAACGCGCTTGCGTCGGTTGAGGCGTTCTTTCGGGCCGATTTCGAGGGCGCCTGTTCTCGGGTTGAACTGCCAGGAGTTGCCTGAGGAAGAGAACTCGGGCTGGGCCTTTTCGAGGATCAGCTCGATGGCGGTGAGGGCGGTCTGGTTCTTGATTTCGAGTGAGAAGCGGAAGTCTTTTTCAAGGCCATCGACGTTGCGTTCGTCGGCCCATGCAGGCTCGATGTCGGCACGGGTGACCTCGGCGATGTAGTTGATGGCGTCTTCGAGGCGCTGGTTGGTGAAAGTGACGGACATCGGACGGAGCAAGCGGGCTGCGGTCACCCGCTGGGGGTGCTGCGCGGCCTGCTGGGCGCTCGGTGAGGCCCCGACCTGAGCCGAAGCCACATGGCCGGAGGCGAGCAGGCATCCGGAAAGGAATGCTGCTGCGGAGATGCCGAGACGATGAGGTAACGGGCGAGGCATTTTTCGGCTCCTGAACGGTATACGCCGTTCTCGTCCACGAGAAGCATACCACCGGGATGGGGGCAGACATTCCAAAAGAGGGAGTTTGAAGAAGAAGTCTGTTGGCGCTGGAGGTTGCCGGCGAAGAGATCGGCCGCAGTCGCAGCGTGGCTTGTTGCCAAGTGGGATGCGCGGGCACGAAAAAAGTTCCCGAGCGCTGGTTTTGCGCGAAATGCGTGCCTGCGGCTTCATGTTGCGGATTTCTTCGAGCACATGCGAACGGTGTGCCGACGACTACGGCCGAGCGGCCCTGATAGGAGGAAAGCCCGATGGCAAAAGCTCCGATAGCAGAGGTCCGCGAGCACGGAAGGTGTTCCGCGGCACGCGCGTTGCGGAGTCGCGGCGTGTGAACCGGTCAGCGCGGATTGTCCGCGCACCGGTGCACAGAAGAGGGAGCGAGCCTCCCATGTATCCAGTAAGGAGATTGGACCCCATGGCCACCACAACCACCACCCCGTTCAACGCCTCGACGACCCCGTACGGCCACACGATGCCGCAGAACGGCCTGCCGCCGTATGGCGTGGGCACGCCGATTCCCGGCACGATTCCGACATCGCAGACCCACTCCCAGCCCTGGACGATGCAGACCGGCCAGATTCCGACGGGCATCCCGGGCTACGGCTTCTCCGGGAGCCAGATTCCGGTGACATCACCCTTCGCGAGCGTGCCCCCCACGTTTAACACCAGCCCCTTCTTCAACACGCTGCCCACGTATGCGACGAACCCCTATCTGAACACCAATCCGTTCATCAACACCAACCCGTTCATCAACACCAACCCGTTCGTGAACACGAACCCCTACCTCAACACCAACCCGTTCATCAATACCAACCCGTTCATCAACAGCACTCCGTTCGTGAACCAGACGCCCTCGTTCAGCAGCAACCCGTTCGTGAATGCGCTGCCGATGTTCAACATTCAATCGCCGGTTTCCGGCCTGTTCAGCGGCCAGCAGCCGTGGAACACCCTCTCGTCATACGGCCTGCCCTACGTGCAGAACAGCTCGCCGATCTCTTCGTACGGCTTCGTTCCTCAGAACACGTGGTCGCCCATGACTTCGCAGCACACCGGCTTCTTCAGCCCGATGTCGCCTGTCAACACGCCGTGGAACCTCACTCCCTGGTCCGGCTCGTTCCAGAACGTTCAGCCGTTCAACGGCTTTGCCAACTACGGCAACCCCTTCACCCAGCCCTTCAACACCTCGTTCCTGCAGAACGGCTTCTTCAGCCCGTTGAACACGCTGCCGACCTGGAACACCCCATTCAACAGCATCTGGAACACCCAGCCCTTCACGCCCTGGTCCGGCTCATTCCAGAATGTTCAGCCGTTCGGCTACTCCCCCACCTACGGCATCACCAACAGCTTCGTTCCGTTCGGACAGCCCGGCCTGTTCAACCAGATTCCCGGCTTCATCCCTCAGCCCTGGAACACCGGCTTGGGCATCCCCACGGGCGCGTATGTCTCCAACATCAACCCCCAGGTTGATACGGTCAATGGGTACTCGGTGACGCGCGACGCCGCCTGAGACCCGCCACGAAGGCTCGCATCGCCCCAAGCAGGGTGACACGCGACGCCGAGAGTGCAGATTTCACGCTGCCCCGGGGAGGCCCGGGGCAGCCGCTTTTTTACACCGCTGATGCTGCACGTCGGTCGACGCCTAACGCGCCGCCAAACCTGCGGTCTGACCACTCACACGGAACACGATGCAGCAGCACGCGCCTGGTCGTCCGCATGGCAACGCGAGCACCCGAGATGGTCGGCGCCGTTCCCGCGGCGGAATCACCGGCACTGGGTGCAGCAGTGTTCAAGCCGATGGCCTTGCAGCCGCGTACGAGAAGTCACCGCGCAGAAAAGCGGGCGTGCCCCTGCGAAGAGGGCACGCCCACCAGAGGAGGAAGCAAGGGGGCTTGTTCAGGCCGCCGCACGCGTCTTGCGTGTCGACCGCGCTGGTGGTGCAAAGGGCTTGGCGAGCAGCTCGACCAGTTCGAAGGGTGACGAGGCGGATGCGTGCGCACCGATCTCTTCGGCAAGCCCCTCGGCACGATTGAACACGCCGCCCCCGACGACAATGCGCAGGTTGGGCACCGCGCCAATCTCGCGGAGTTGGTCGATCATGCGGCGGATCTCGGGAAGGTCGCCGGGCGCCGATGCGAACATCAACACCACATCAGGTCGGGTTTCGTGGATCTGCGCGATGATCTCGTCGGCAGGGATGCCGCCGCCGGCGAATCGCACGCGATTGCCGCACGACTCGACAAGATCTACAGCCATCTGGGCGCCGAGTTCATCGGCGTCATTGGGGCCGCAGAAGGCAAGGATGGCCTGCCCACCCCCGGCCGCAAGGGGAAGACGTGCGGCGTTCTGATCGACGAGCGTCCGAAGGAGCTTGGTCGCCATGCGGTGGGCCAGCCGGGTGAGCTGGTCATTGCGGAAGAGTTTTTCCACCAGCTCGTAGGTAGGCCAGAAGACTTCGGCGACGACCTCAGCCGGTTTGAGCCCGGCCGCGGCGTCTTGGACGACGGCTCGTGCGGCGGGCCGATCGCCGTTGATCAAGGCCTCAAAGAGGCGTTCGCGCAACAAATCCTGATCCATCTCAGGTCTCCGGAGAGGAGTGTTCGGGGGCGTTTCCACCGCCTACCGATGAGGGAGTTTGCCGGCCGAGGCTCCGCACCCGGTCGCTCACATCGAGCGGGTGGAGCATCGGGTCAAGACGACTTGACAAACCTGAAGTTGGGGGTGGCCACGGAAAACGCCCGGAAGCGCATAGAAGGGCCGACCGATAACGCCGGAACGGCTCACCCAGGAACCATGCCCCGATAACACGCCACGACGCCGAAGGTCAGGCTGCGAACGCAGATGTGCGCAAAGCCTGCGCTTTCGAGTCGATGGATCATCTCTTTTCGCGACATGAACGTCTGCACAGAGCGAGGGAGGTATCGATATGCCCCCTCGCGGTCGCGGGCGATAAGGGCGGCCGTGCGCGGCATGACCCAGCCGCTGTAAAAAGAGTTCGCCCAACGGATCGGCGCAAATCGCGGGCGGTCGAATTCCAGAATGACCACGCGACCACCAGGACGGAGCACGCGGCGAAACTCGCGCAACGCGCGATCGACATCAGCAACATTGCGTATGCCGAAGGCAATCGAGAGAATGTCAAACGAAGCATCAGGGAAATCAAGGGCCTGGGCGTCACCCGTGACGTAGGACACCAGACCCCCTGTTTTGGGGGGCAGCTTGGCACGTTTGACTTCGGCGAGTTGGAGCATTTCAGGGGTGAAATCGGCTCCGACGACACGCGCGACCCCGGCACGAGCAAAGGCATGCGTAAGGTCGCCTGTGCCGCAGGCCACATCAAGGACGTGGTCATTCGGTTGCGGACGAGCAGCGCGGACCGCAGCACGCCGCCACGCCTGGTCACGCCCGAAAGAATGGAGACGGTTATTCAGGTCGTAGGAGCGTGCGATGGAGGCGAACATGCGCTGCACGCGGCGAGCCTTGTCATCGCGGGCATGCGGATCCGTGAGATCCGCACTCGTCCAGGCGGGGGGGGTACCCTGTCGGGGAGTCTTCGGCACGGAGAGACTGTAGCGAAGCGTGGAGGCGATCATGAGGCAGTACTTTTTCCTGGTCCTGACGGTGAGCGTCCTGATCCTGGGTCTTGCAGGGTGCGAGGTGAACAAGGCGACCGGGCGGAGCCAGTTTGTTCCGTTGGGTTGGGACTGGGAGATCGCCTTGGGGGCTGAGGCGCAGCCGGAACTTGCCCGGGAATACGGCGGTTCGGTGCAGGATCCGCGGCTGGTGGCCTATGTGAACGACATCGGGCATCGACTGGCGCGACACACGGTCAATGAGGTGCCGAACCTGCCGTGGGAGTTCACGCTGCTGGACTCGGATGTGATCAATGCGTTTGCGTTGCCCGGAGGCAAAGTGTTTTTCAGCCGAGGGCTTGCCGCACGCCTGACAGACGAAGCGCAGATGGCGCTGGTGCTCGGGCACGAGATCGGCCATGTCACTGCGCGGCACGGGGCCGAGCGTTTGAGCCAGACGCTGGTCGCCCAGTTGGGGGCGGAATTGGCAGGGTCGGTGCTGAGCGGTCAGGGGGGGTGGGGTGAACTGACGGCGTATGTGGTCGGCCAGGGCGCCGGGGCGTATCTGCTCAAGTTCAATCGGGATCAGGAGTCGGAGGCCGACCGCCTGGGCATGCGCTATATGGTGATGGAGGGGTATGACCCTTCAGCGATTCGCGATGTGATGCGCATTCTGGCTGAAGCGAGTTCGGGGCAGCGCCAGCCTGAGTTTCTTTCAACGCATCCGTATCCGGAAACGCGCATTTCGCAGGGCAACCGCCTTCTGGCGAACGAGTATGCCCATACGCAGAATAATCCGAATTACGGTCGGTTCGCCGATCGTTATCAGCGGCAGTTTCTGCGTTATCTCGCTGAACTTCCTCCATCGCCCGACATCGACGGTTTTGCACTCATGCGCCCTTCGACGTGGTGCATGCACTGCGCACTGGGCGAGTGATGCGGCATCCGGGTTTGTCTGTCGTGCCGGTTTTTGAAGAGCGCGGTTTCGGCATTCTTCGGAATGTCGTTCCGCACTCCTCACACCGCAATGCCGGCGGATGGCTGCATCCGCGCAGAAGATTGTGCAGAGTGCGCTCCGAGAGCACCGTATTCGCAGATTGCCCGGTCCATGGGCATCATGGGCGAGAAAACCAAACTTGCAAATATCGCTTGACAGGGAGATCGTCTCTTAGAGCACGTGCCCGGCCAGATTGGCGAGATTGTGCCCGAGACGGTGCAGCAAAGGACGCATGCTCCAGAGTTCCGGGGTGAGTTCTCGCGAATCGGCTTCGTAGGTGCGCACGAGCCGGGCGAGGCTGTTGCACGTTTCACGATCAAAGATCGTCAGCATGACTTCGTAGTTGATCTGGAAACTGCGCATGTCGAGATTTGAGCTTCCGGTAAAGGCGACTTCGCCGTCGGCGACGATGATTTTGCTGTGGAGCATGCAGGGGCGATATTCAAAGAGCCGCACACCGGCTTCGAGCAGTTCGTCGAAACAACTGCGGGCCGCAGCTGCGACGATCAGGCTATCGCCCCGGCGCGGAAGGGTCAGGCGGATATCCACCCCGCGCCTGGCCGCGGCGCCCATGGCGCTGAGCATGGCATCTTCAGGGACGAAATACGGCGTGCACATCGCTACTTCGCGCTGCGCGGTATAGAGGGCGGTAAGCAGCGCCTGCTCGAAAGCCCTGGAGGCAATGCCGGGACCGCTCGGAAGCACTTGCAGCACGACGCCGTCATCATCGGCGACCGAAGCGATCGGAGGCATGAAAGGTTCGAGGTGTTCAATGCGCTCGCCGGCGTCGAACTCCCAATCTCGAAGAAAAACGAGCTGGAGCATCTGCGCTGCCGGCCCCTCGATGCGCAGGCTGGCGTCAATCCACGGCCCGACGGGGTTCCTGCCGGATGTGCCGAAGGTCTCGTCAGCGAGGTTGTGACTGCCGCAATAGGCAACCTGATCGTCGATGACAACGATTTTGCGGTGATTGCGCACGTCGAGGCGTCGGAAGGGGAGTTTCCAGATGCGAACGGGGAGCATGGGGGCGACAGACACGCCGGCATTGCTCATGCGTCGCGCAAGGGGGCTCCGCAGGACCGACCTCGAACCGATGTCATCGAGGAGCACGCGGCATTCCACGCCGCGACCTGCCGCGCGCACAAGGGCCTCGCCGATGCCATCGGCCTTCGAGCCGAGCTGCCAGATGTAGGTCTGCACGCACGCCCGACGCTGCGATGCATCAATATCGGCGATGATGCGATCGATGAAACGCGAGGGTTGGGTGATGATGGCCACCTTGTTGCCGCGAACCGGCGGCAGCCCGCCCGCCTGCGTGTTATACGCGGCGATGCCGGTGTAGACCGTCGGCGCCTGAAGGTGCCCCTGCACGCCGAGTCGAACCACCGCACGCTCGAAGAGTTCTCGCGTGAAGCGTTTCTTCCACACGACACGATCCGGACCGAGCCGCAACTCGCCGAAGAGGAGGTAGGCGATCACACCGACAAAGGGTGCAACCATGACAAGCGTGATCCACGAGAGGAGCACGGCGAGCGGCCGACGGCGCATGATGATGTGCACCGACAGACCGAGCCGAAGCACCCAGTCGGTGATGAACAAGACAGGCGCGAGCCAGTCAGGTATCCACGGCACTCGAGCAGTGTATCCGGAGGCGAGACTTATCTCGGACGGAGATCTATCACGATCGGAAGGTGATCGCTCGCGGCGGTGTCTCCCCGCTCAAGGCCGGACCAGCGGAGCGAAGCATCGCTCAGGCGGCGGGTATCGAGCACGAAGGCGTTGATGACATCGGTGTTCGAATCACCATACAGGGCATAATCGAGCCGCCCCGGCGAGAAGTTGTTGTCGTCGTCGTTCCAGGTGTACATCGCGGCATCACCGAGAACGATCGGCATCGAGACCGCCAGGGCCGAGCCGTCGCCGTCAAGCCCCTGGCGAATGATGTGCAGCGGATCGGGCGTGCCCACAAGATTCATATCACCCGCCAGCAGACGCACCGTCGGCCAGGTGGGCATGATCGTCGCCATGCGGTCACGGACGGCGGCGGCTTCGGCCATGCGCCGGTGGTCTTCTGTGCTTCCAGGGAAACCGCAGCACTTCAGGTGCACCGTCGCTGCGACGGTGTCGCGGATGGGCGTACGGATCACCGCGCCGACATAACGCACCGGAGATGTCTGCCCAACGGCTTCCAACGGCTGGGTGTCGGTTTCGATGATCTCATGCGGCGAAGCGATGGCGACGCCCTGACGCGGCATGCTGACCGCGTACCACGTTCCCCCGAGATGCGTCGTGAGCCACTGCGTGATGTCTTCGCGTGTCGCCCCGTCCCATTCCTGGAAAAGGATGATGTCGGGTTCAAGTGCCGAGAGCACGCGAACAAATGGCTCGGGGTTGGTCAGGTGGGCACTGCGCTCGACGTTATAGGTCATCGCGCGGATGACATCACCCCGACGCGGCGGAATGACGAGGTTGCTGACGGGCGGACCGGAGGCGATCGGTGGAAGCCCGAACGTGAAAGGATCGGACCCGCCGATGATCTCTCCGGCGGGATCGGAAATCATGAAAATGCCGCCGCCGAAGGCCCGCATCGGGGCTGTGGAAACGATTTCCACCGCGGATGCGTCGGCCTCAACGTCTGGCGCGGGCATAAGCGCGGTCAGGGCGTGGCGGCTGATGCGGGTTTCATACCACTCTGAAGCGTGGGTGGGCAGGAAGTGAAAATCGACCGCCGCATGGCTCACACGCTTGCGCGAGCCGTCGTTGCCGAGGACGTAGACGGCCACTCCCGGCCGAACGGTCTTGCCGTCGCCCGAAGGGGGTGAGAACTGAATCTCGAGGTCTATGCCCATGCCCTGGGCGGCCGTAGGTGACATGCGCGACTGGCCGGTCAGGGCGTTGCCGTCGATATCGAGCATGAGGTGCAGCGTGTCTCCGCCGTGCTGAAGCACCGTCGGGACGGCGTTGACAACCATGAAGCGCACATAGACGTAGTCGGCATCGGCGACGGCGATCACATCGCGGGCCCAGTCGTCCATCTTGCCGTCAATCAGGATGCGACGAGACGGCTCGCGGATCGGATAGGCGGCTGCGTACCGCGCATCGCGATCGGAGGCGAGGTTCGTATCGACCGGGCGGGCCGAACGGCAGCCGCTGGCCAGCGCCAGGCCGGCAATGAGCGCAAGCCCGCCGCAGCGGGCGATGGAAAGAGTCGTGTTCATGGGCGGAGGTATAGCCGAAGACCGCCTTCGAGGCAACCTGCGGCGGGGTGTGTTCGGTCGATCCGAACGGGCGGCGGCGCGCACGGTCAAGGTGTTCGCCGACCGCGTGTTTGACGTGCAGGCGAAACGCCCGAGGCCCGGGGTTTCGACGGCGAACGCGGGGCGAAGTGTTCAGAAACGGTGATGCCCAGTCGCTCGCCGGGTTCGAGGTTGAGCGCTCGGACCGCATCTCGAGGTAGGCGGACCTCGTCGCCCGAGCAGCGTGCGCCGGAAAGCACTGCCCGGAACTCGCCGTCCGCGTCCATCGAGCTGACGAGCGCCGGCTCGCGGCAATCCGCCGCTCGGGCCGTGCCCGCGAAGACGGCCCATCGCGTCTGGCGCACGATGGTGATCTCGTCGGTCACAGCGTCGAGATATGGGCCGCCATCAAACGGATCGATGAAGCCCTTATGGCTGAACCCGAGTTTCTCGAGCATTCGGCGGGCGGGCACCGTTTCAGGCCCGACCTCGGCGACGACGCTTCGAGCCTCGGGAGGCAGGAGCGAAAGATAAATATCTTCATGCGGAAAGAGGCTGACAATGAACTCTCTCGAAAACTGGCAGAATCGGTCAGCCTCGGTGTAACTCAGCGGCACGAAGCGGCGGCCGAGATACTCCCAGAGCATGCTGACGCCATCGGGTGAAATGCGCGCCATCATCTCGGCGAGCACCCGATCGGCAAAGAGCGGACGATGCAGGCCGATGAAGTGAAAGCGAACGAACGACAGAAACTGCCCGAGACGGTGCCGGTGGCCGCGAGCCGAGGGCTGAAGAATCAATCCGCCGATCTCCGTCGGACCTGATTCATCAAGATGCAACCGGGCAACCATGTGGCTGGTGCCCGTTTGCAGCACGGTGCTGAACTTCTCTCGTTTTTCAAGCTTCAGGCTGGTGTTGGGGTTGCCCGGGCCACCCATGCGCGCAATGAGCTGACTGGTGCCCAGGCAGGTGCGCGATGTGGCATCTTCGATCGTGAACATGAACAAATCGGTGCCTTTGTTGGCATAGCCCCCCGAAACCCCCGGGGGCGCGCCGGTATCGGAAGGCACTTGCGCAGGCTCTCGCTTCGACCCGCTGACCCGCAGAAAACAGTTGCGGCTGTGGATCACTTTCTGGCTGATGACATCGCGGTCGGGCGGAAGATTGATGAAATAGACCATCCGCGCGAGTTTCAGCAGCGTCGGGACATCCTCCATCGTGGACCGGCGGATCAGGTACACGGATGCTCCTTGCATGAGCCGGGGCGGGCGTAAACGTCGCGTGAAAACTACATCGCCGCGGCGGTCTTGGCCAGCCCGCGCTCGATGCACTGAAAGACGCGCGGCCAATCGGCCTCATCGAACACCGGCAACGGCGGCAGCATGCGCAGGTGGTATGGCCCGTGGCCGCAATAGAAAATCACCGCGCCCTCCTCAAAGACGTGCTTGCACGCCTTGGGAATCAGCGTCTTATCACCCCCGAACGGGGTGAAACGCATCATGCCGCCCGCGCCGCCCACGATGTCGGGTGCTCCCGCGGGCTTGGGGAACCAGTCGGGATGACGCGCGGCCAGCGCCCTGACCTGTTCGCTGAATGCCCGATGATGCCGGGCGAACCGGCCGTCGTCTCCGTAAAAATCACCCTCGCGCAACCGTTCGATGATGCGCTGCCCCACGCGAAAACTCACCGTCTCGCCCGTGAACGTGCCGCTCAGCAGGCCGGGCTTGGGGTTATACGCTTCGGTATACAGCGTCGCGCAGGCGTGCGTCAGCTTGCCCACGCAGAGCACGTCGACATACTCGCCGAGATCAAGCCACTCATAGGCGAACATGCGCGGCAGCCGGCCGAACGTCTGGATTTCGTCATCCCACACGGCGATGCCGTTGGCCTTGCAGAACTCCATCAGCGCCTTGAAATACTCTCGCGGAGCCGTGTTGAAGCCGCCCTCACCCTGCACCAGTTCAAAGATGAAACACGCGTGCTGACCCGGATAACGATCGACATACATCTGCGCATGCTCGATCACCATGTCGATATATCGGGTGTGGCCGTGGCGGTCCGCCGCCTCCTGATCCCAGAAGGGCATGTAATCCACCCCCACCGTCAGCGGCACGCCCACCCGATAGGCCGCGGCGTCGCCGATCTGGGCCATCGTCACGCTCCGCCCCATGAAACAGTCTTTGAATGCAAGCACACGAGACGCCGGCATGTGCTTCTGGTAACACACTTTCAACGCATTCTCGTTGGCCATCGCGCCCGAAGTGCACGGGAAGCAATATTTCAGACGGCTCTGTTTCTTCGCCTCGTTCAGCAGCGTTTCGGCAAACTCATACGCCTCGAAGTTCGACTGAAGATTGCCCTGCTTGACCGTGTCGTCGATGCCCGCCTCGACCGCCGCGGCCACCAGGTCAGCATCGGAATGCCCGAAAAAATGCACCCCGATGCCGCAGATCATGTCCCACTTGACGCTGCCGTCAGCGAGTTCAATCAGCGCGCCGTTGCCCACCCCGGACGA
Source organism: Phycisphaeraceae bacterium (assembly GCA_019636695.1). Lineage (GTDB taxonomy): Bacteria > Planctomycetota > Phycisphaerae > Phycisphaerales > UBA1924 > JADLCM01. Next base: position 174,009 of record JAHBXD010000001.1, on the reverse strand, counting down.
AAGATACGGATACAGCAGCGCCCGGCCGCGTACATCGGCCGCGCGTTGCATCATGGCGGCATAGTCGGCAATCGCACCCGATACCGGCGGGCGCACATCCACGATCCGTGCGCTGTGAGCCTGCACCTCGCGAACGATCGCATCGACCGCGGCCCGAATCGCCGGGCTGTGCTTGAGGCTCTGGCCGACCGTCTGCGCTGTCTCCGTGATCGTGGACATCGGGTTCCTTTCCGATTCGATGCAAACCCCTGATGTTATCTTCCGTCCGCCGCGAGCCGCGAAATCAGCACAGCCGTCAGTTGCGCCCGCTCGACAAGGCTGGCGATCTCGATCCACTCCTGAGTGGTGTGCAGCCCGCCGCCTCGTGCTCCGAGCGTGTCTATCGTCGTCAACCCGGCGTCGTGAAGAATGTTGCCGTCGCACACCCCCCCGGTCTTGCCGAAGGGCAGCCTCTGCCCGAGATCCTCGGCCGCACGCTGAGCCTCGCGCGCCAACCGTTCGGTCGCGGGCGTCAACGGCTTCGCCGGACGGTTGAAACTCCGCCGAACCGTCACACTCGGCATCGCCCCAGGGTCTGTCGCGAGCGCATCGATCATGCGGGCTAGTACATCGGCCTCTTGCGGCGTCGGAAACCGTACGTTGCCCCAGGCACGGGCCAGATCGGGCACGACATTCGTCGCACTCCCCCCCTCGATGGGTCCGATATTGACGATCCGCCCTGCCGCGGCATCGGGCATCCGCCCGAGGGCGACCAGCCGCTCGGCAAGCGCCGTGACCGCCGAGACCCCCCCGTTGAAAAAGTCGCGCCCGACGTGGGCCGATCGGCCCCGGGCTTCGAGCATGAACTGCCCCGAACCCATCCGCTCGACGACCAGCTCGCCGCCGGGCATCGCCGGCTCAAACACCAGGCCGATGTCGTGCTTCCCGGCCTCCGCACGCAGGGCTTCTTCAGAGTGGTATGAACCCGTCTCTTCGTCGCTGTTGAAGATGAACGACCACGCCGGCGCCACACCGATCTCTTCCAGTGCTTCCAGCGCGTGCAGGGCGATCACCAGCCCGCCCTTCATATCGACGCAGCCCGGCCCGGTCGCCCGTTCATCCCCCGGCCCGAAGTCGAAAGACCTGAAAGCACTCTCGGGAGGGTGCACCGTGTCGAGATGTCCGCTGAGAAGCACACGCACCCCGTCACGCCCGGACGTGCGGCGACACACCGCCGACGGTGGAACCTCGCCCTGCGCCGGGCTGCCGTAAAGCCAATCGGGCGCGAGCTGCCCCGGCACCAGCTCAACCGTTGCGCCCGCCGATGCAAGCCGCTCGCACACAAGCCCGCGAAAGGTCTCCAGACCCGTGACATATCCCGTCTTGGTCGGAATGTGGACATACCGCTCAAGGTCTTCGACCATCAACGCCCCACGTCGGGCGACCTCGCGACACAAGCGTTCTTCGACGGCTGAAAGCGAACTGGGGTGCTGCACAAGGGCAGTGTAGGAATGCCGAACACCCCCTCGACGCGTTGTCGGCTCCGACGGGCGTAGCATCTGGCCCCCCACCGGACTGCACCATGGCTTGGTATGTGCCCCTGCTGATCTTTCTCGCCCGCGTCTGCGACGTCTCTCTCGGCACGTTTCGCATGATCCTGGTCAACCAGGGGCACAAATACCTCGCCGCGGGGCTGGGCTTCTGCGAGGTCATGATCTGGGTGCTCGCCGTGGGCGGGGCGATTGCACACCCCCTCAAGCCGCTCGCCATCGTCGCCTACGCCGGAGGGTTCTCGTGCGGCGTGCTGGTGGGCATGACAATCGAGCAGCGCATCGCGATGGGGTATCGCGTCGTCCGGGTGATCTCCATCCGCAACAACGGCAATCTCTGCGGGGCGTTGCGCAATCGCGAATGGCGCGTGACCCGTGTTGACGGATCCGGGCGCGATGGGCCGGTCGAGATCGCGTTTCTGGTCATCAAACGTCGGCAGGTTTCCGAACTGATGCAGGTTCTGCATGAGATCGCGCCCGATGCCTTTGTCACTATCGAGCGGGTCGAACGCCCTACAGGGGCGAACTTCCGAGAGAGCACCTTCAGCCTGCGTCCGGGTTTTCGGCGCAGCCAGATGGTCAAGTAACTCCGGGTGTCGATGTGGCTTGCCGCGCCCGTCGCTTGCTTCGTCTGTCATGCGCTGCGCTTCGATTTGGCCTCGGTCAGCAGTTGTTTCGCCTCGCCCGCGACATAGAACGAACCGGTGACACAGATCAGGTCTTCATGCCCCACGCTGCGATAGGCCGTGTTGATCGCATCCTTGACCGATGGCTCTACCTGAGACATCTTGCCGCAGAGTTCGCTGAATCGCCGCGCAAGATCCGCCGGCTTGGCTGCGCGCGGATTACCCGCCGCCTGCGTAAAAATCACCTTGTCTGCGCCCAGCGCGAGTTTCTGTAGCAGCCCATCCACGGATTTGTCGGCCGCACACCCGAAAATCGCCACCATGCTGTCGTAGCGCATGTGCGCCCCGACCGCTTTCATGAACGCTTCGATGCTCTCCGCCGTGTGTGCGCCGTCGATCAATATCCGCGGACGCTCCCACACAAGCTCCATGCGCCCTTCGCTGGGTGTGCGCGCAAGGCCCGCGGCAACGTCGCGCTCCGGTGTGTCGAACCCGCGCTCGCGCAGACGGTCGAGCACACCCAGCGCAATCCCGCAGTTGGCCGCCTGATGATGCCCCCGAAGCGGCACCGGCAGATGCTCGAAGTTTGAACGAGACGTCTGCACGCACACCCGCACGTGCGGCCCCAGCTCCGGAGAGGCTTCAAACCGATAACTGAAATCGATATCCTGCCCCAGCACGAGCAACGGTGTGTTCAACTCCGCCGCACGCTCGCGAAAAACGCCAAGCACCTCGGGCGGTTGTTCGATCGTGACGCACGGCACACCCGGTTTCATGATGCCCGCCTTCTCGCGCGCGATCAGATCCAGTGTTTCCCCCAGAATCTGTGTGTGCTCAAGTTGAATGGCGGTGATCGCGCACACCTCGGGTGTGATCACGTTTGTCGAGTCGAGCCTGCCGCCCAACCCCACTTCTATCACGGCCACATCCACCGCCTGCTCTGCGAAATACTTCAGGGCAAGCGCCGTCAGCACCTCGAAATAGGTCGCTTCGCCGAGACGCTTGACGACATCCGCCGCGGCCTCAGCCACATCACGCATCAGGCGCACGAAATCGGCCTCGGCAATCCATGACGAGCCGAGCCGGATGCGCTCGCGCACGTCGATCAGGTGTGGGCTGGTATACACCCCCACGGTGTAGCCGCATGCCGAGAGGCATGATGCCACCATTTCCACCGTGCTTCCTTTGCCCTTGCTACCGGCAACATGCACGAAACGACTGTCTCGGTGCGGCTGACCCAGCCGCTCGAGCAACCCGTGCATGCGCTCGAGGCGAAAGGCATCGGCGCCGAGGTGCGCTGGGTTGGCACGCTCAAAATTGGTTCGCGAAGAGAGATACTCCAGCGCGGAAGTCAAATCCGAAAGACGACGTGGGGCAACCAACGCCGTGGTAACCGCTTCTCGGGCGCGCCCCGTTCGCCCGGCTGCGGATGAGGTCTTGGGCATGGCGCGATTCTAAGACTCTTGCGCGTCCGGACAAGCCAATCTGAACTCGCCAATCACATCTCTCGCGCGGATCAGCACTTGCGTTTCTGAGATCAGGCAACCCGTGGCCCTTCGCGCCACGCACCCTCACGACGGAATCGAAAAAAAACGACTCTCCGACCCGAGGGTTTCCTTCAACCGATCGTGCGCCCTCGCGCGAAGCATGAAAACCGCACCCTGTGAACGCCCCATCTCCGTACAGACTTCCTCGATCGAACGCCCCTGCAGGTCATACAGACGAATCACGCGCTGATAGTCCGGCGGCAACCGCGAGAGCGCTGCATCCAGAAACCCTTTCGCCTCACGCTTCGCCGCGTCGCGGCTCGGTGTCGTGAACGTCGCGCCCAGCAATTCCACCAAGCCGAGGTGGCTCTCATCCGCATGGGCAGCGGGCGAGACCTTTTTGCGCGGATTGGGCCGCTTCGCGGCCTCCATCGCGCGTACGGCATCGATCAGATTATTTTCGGCCAGCCGATGCAACCAGGCTGTAAATCCTTTCACACCCCCGCCTTCAAACCGCCCAAGACGTGTCACCGCCTCGACATAGGTCACCTGCATCACATCGTCTTCATCGAGCGTGGTTCGCATCCAAGGCGCGATCTTCTGGCTGATGCGCTCGCGCACCACAGCCCCGAAGACCTCCAGCAGGCGCATCAACGAAGCCCGATCTCCTCCCCGTGCACGTCCCAGAAATTCTTCAAACTCAGACTCATGCATAAGGATGACCCCGCACAAACAGACGTATCTCAGATCAGAATAGGGCATTCTACCCAAGGAACCACCGGGGTTGCACTCAAGAACCTCCCGGACCGCGACGATGGACACCAAGCAAGACGACCATCTGTCCATCCAGCGACCGTGAGGATACCCGTGCCCTACTGCATTCTGATCGCCGACGACGAAGCTCCGATCAGCCACCTGCTGCGCGAACGCCTCCTGCACGCAGGATACGACGTCCTTGTCGCGCAAGATGGCGAAGAAGCCTGGGAACTTGCCCAGGAACGTACCCCCGATCTCGTGATTACCGACCTTCAAATGCCCTTCATGAGCGGGCTTGACCTCGCCCACGTCCTCCGCGAGCACCCGCCCACCGCCGATATCCCCCTCATCATGCTCACGGCACGAGGCTACGTCCTTGACCCCCAAGTCGTCGCATCAGCCAAAATCACCGAACTGCACGCCAAGCCCTTCGGACTTCGCCGCCTCCTCGACCGTGTCGCTGCACTCCTCCACGGCCGCGAACCCGTCGTGCCGAAGCCCATCCATGAATTCCCTGATATCGCGGAGGCCGCGTGACCAACAACTGCTCCAGCGATTCACGGGCCGACCCCTACCGCCTTGCACGCGAACGCTGCCGGGCGCTCGGCCTGCCCGTCTGGCGAGCCAACGCCGCCGGTATGCTCATCGAAGAACCCGCCGATGCCGGGCTGGTCGGGCTGTGGCTTCGTTCCGGCGGCCTCGCCCTTCGCGTTTCGCGTGCGATCGCCGACTTTGACGGCCAGATCGATCCACCCCCCTCCGAACTCTTCGATGGCTGCTGGCTGATCTCCCTCGCCGAAACACGCCGACGTCGCGTCCAGGGATACACCGTTGCCATGGTCCTCGGCCCGCAGGCGCTCTCCACGCCCGACTTTGAGGCCATCTGCCGCACCGGCCAGCTCGACCCGGCCGCCACCCGCCGCACGATGCGCGCCATCGCCAAGCTCGAACCCGGAAGCGTTCGCCATACCGCGCAACTTTTGCGCTGGATGCTCACCGACCTCCGACGCCTTGCCGAAGACGCCGACACCATCGGCGAGTTCACCGGCCAACTCAGCAGCGCCTACGAGACCATCGACCTGCTCTATTCCCTCGGCCGTGAAATGAACGAACCGAACGAACCGGAGCAGTTCGTCCAACGCGCCATCCACCGCCTCCACGAAAGCCTGGATTTCGCCTGGGTCGCCGCAATCTTTGTCGACGACCCCCGCCTCGCGCCGGTCGTCAACTCGCGGATGTTCCTCTACGGACAGCCGACGATGAGTCCGCTCGAACTTGAGTGCGCCATCCGCAACCTGATCGGCCGCATGGAAGAACCCAACATCAGGCACATCATCAGCGACGCCACGGGCTTCGAACCCGACGGCGGCCCGCAGATCGTCGTCCAGCCTGTCCTGCGCGATGCCGTGCCCGCCGGCTTCCTCCTCGCGGGCGAAAAAGGCGGCATCGACCCCCAGGTCAGTTCTTACGACACGCACGCCCTCGAAGCCGCGGCAGGCTGCCTCGGGCCGTTCCTCGAAAACGCCGCCCTCTATGTCGAGCAACAGGCGATGTTCATGGGCACGCTCAAGGCCCTGACCTCCGCCATCGACGCCAAAGACAAATACACCTGCGGCCACAGCGAACGCGTCGCCTATCTCGCGGGACGTCTCGCCGAGGCCCACGGCCTGCCGCGAGAACAAGTCGAGCGCATCCACATTGCCGGGCTGGTCCACGATGTCGGCAAAATCGGTGTCCCCGAAGAAGTGCTCGGCAAAGCCGGACGCCTGACTGACGAAGAGTTCGACGCCATCAAGCTTCACCCCGAAATCGGGCACCGCATCCTCCGCGATATCCCCTCGCTTCAGGATGTGCTCCCCGGTGTGCTCCACCACCACGAACGCTGGGACGGCCGCGGGTATCCGCACGGACTCGCCGGCGAACAGATCCCCCTTTCCGCCCGCATCATCGGGCTTGTCGATACTTTCGACGCCATGAGCAGCACCCGAAGCTATCGCCCGGCCATGTCGCGCGACCAGGTGCTCGCCGAAATCCAGCGGTGTGCCGGTTCGCAGTTCGACCCGGCCCTCGTTCCGCTCTTTCTCGGCCTCGAACTTGATGTCTATGACGAAATGGTCGCCTCGGCCGCGCCGCAAGGCGCTTTCTCCTCGCGCGTACGCGAGGCCGCCTGAACCTGCGCCCCTACCGCCCTCGCGGCGACGGCATTCGCATCCGAATGCCCACCGCTCCCTGCGCCACCCCCTCCGAACCGATCTGCGCCAGCCACGTCACCTCACGAACCCACTGCGCGGCACGCAGCACTTCCATCTCTTCCGTGCGCTCGCGAACATCTTTCGCCAGTACATCGATCAGCCCCGCTGGTCGAAGCACCCCCGCCGACAGCAACGCGGCCGGCCGCTCGCCCCGCTCGCTCGCGTTCAGCACGTCACTGAACATCCGCAACCATGTCGGCCCGTGCATGCCGCCCGGGACCACATGCGCATCTTCGGCGATCCACCATCCTGATGCGTCGTCGCACGCTGTAACACACCAACTGAGCGATCTGCCCGTTTCGCCCGCAGGAACCGTCCGCACGACATCACCCGGCAAACCGCGAAACGTCGGCCCGGGTCGTCCCGGTGATGCGCCAGTGCGCTGCGCCTGATCCGACAAAACACGATCCGCGTACGCAATCATCCGACTCGGGTCTCCGGTTTCCCTGAACATCGTCACCGATGATCGTGCACGCCCGCGTGCCGCGCCCCGCTCGGCCCGCACCACAACCCCCGATCGCACCCCAGCACCCGAAGATGCCGGCGGAATCGACATGAGGGCATCGCCCCCTTCCACCATCGAAAGCAACAGCGTGGTCAGCCGGTCGCTCGTCCCGATCATTCCCGCGACCACCGAGTTCCCAAGCCCGGCAAACGCTGGCAGTCCCGAAGCCCGGCCGGCTCGCCCGGCATCGACCCACGGAAGCAGAAACGACGGCGAAGCCTGAATCACGCCGTCCCATCCGCCCTCGACCATGCTGAATGACGCCGCCACAAACTCGCCCGGAGCATTCCGCCCCTGCCACAGCACGACAACCCCGCCCGCGCCGACCTCACGCGCCTTGCCGAACCACACCCGCTCGCCCAGGGCATCTTCCGCACGCCGTGCGGAGAGCAGAGGTAGCATCGAGTCAAACAGCCCGCGCGCCGACGCCGGGGCCATCAGCAGCGTCGCCACGCCGCCCGCACCTTGATGCACGATCCCGCGCGGGCTGCTGGTCAGCTCAAACCGGCCGTTCTCGACCGCCAGAATCGGCAGCCCGCCCTTGATCTGCCGAGGCGATGGCCGCAGCCTGCGCAGCAGCCTCCGCTCGACCGAAGTGGTCACCTCGGTCAACAACGCCCACTCGCCTGAACCATCCTTCCCATCAGCGAACACCAGCACGAAACGACGCCCAAGCAAGGCATCAAACGCCGCTTCCGGCGTCAGTTCGAGCACGTCGGCCATTTCGCGCCAGGCCGCCGCCGTGCCGGCGAAATCTCCCAGTTCACCGATCGCCCGCTCAAACGAAACACCCGCTGGGTTTCGATGCTGCAGAGCGCCGTCATCAACCAAGAGCACAAACCGCGCAGCACCCGGCAGACCGGCAAGCAGCGAAAACGCATCCGCCCTGCACACATCGGCCAGGGCAGCCGGCCGGCACAGCAGAACCAACGTCAGCAGCACAACCCGTAGGATCATCGCATCCTCATGAGCACGCACCGATCATGCGCATCAAAACACCCCCGCAGCGCGCACACGCCCGCGGACCGGATGCACCCTCGTGCTGAGTCTACGGCCTGCGCGCTGGTTCTTCACTCTGCACGATGACATTCCCGGGCAATCGCCACTGAGGAATGCCCGCGTCTTCACCGAAACGAAGCAACGGATCGACCGGCGCCGGCGCCCAGACCGCTCCTGACGTGTTCGTCAATCGCACACGCGACACCCCGATCGCAGGAATCTCCAGCGGCTGGCTGTCAAACGTCAGCGAAACCACGCGGAAAACCGCCCCACCCCCTGAACCATGCTCAAGCGACCCCTCAAACGAAACATCCCAACTCAACGCCGGATGCACGCTCACACGCATGTCGGCCAGGCCGATCTCCCCCACGTTCGCCCTGCGCCGCGAAGGCTCGACGACATACGCAAGCGTCTCTGCCGCATTCGCGACATTGCGCCAAGCCTGCGTCAGATCGCTCTGCCCATGCTCGACGACGCTCGTCAACGGCGTCGGTCGCATCGGCAGCACCACCTCCGGATGCTCGCGCTGCACGACCGTCGCCAGGCCGATCACCGCCAGCAACGACAACGCACCGGTCACGCGGCCTGCCGTCACAAGCCGACGCTGCGGCCGACTCAGGAATCCGCGCCGACGATGCACACGCGATAGCACCGCACCGGAAAGATCAGGCGCGAACACCGGCTCATCCAGCGACGAAAGCGCCTGCCTCGTCGCGACCACCTCGCGCGCTGTCGCCGCGTCCTTCAACATCGCCTTGAAAAACTTCTCTCGCTCTTCACGCGACATCTCGCCGTCGAAAAACCGATCGACATCCTCGCGCGCTATCCGGCTCGCGCCCGGGCCTTCAACCGGATCAGGGTGGAGCAGCATCACGACTCCACCTCGCTTTCCATCGCGCAGAACCGCTCGTCACCCGCCAGCAGGTCGCGCAGTCGCCGACGCCCGCGATGCAAGTGGCTCTTGACCGTCCCTTCCGGCATGCTCATGTGCTGTGCGATCACGCAGATCGGCCAGTCAAGCTGGTGAAACAACACCAGCACCTCGCGCTGTTCGATCGACAACTCCATCAACGCCGATTGAAGACTCGTCCGCTGAACCTCGCGACGCTCACGCTGCGCCGCGGGCAGACCCGGCGCTTCGTCCTCGCCCGCGCGATAACTCAACCCGTCCGTGTCGCACACCGGTCGCAGCTTCTGCGAGGTGTTGATGTACAGCCGTCGCGCGATCGTGAATAACCACGTCGAAAACCGAAACCGCGGATCGAAGCGATCAAGGTTCGTCAGCACACGCACGAACGCTTCCTGCGCTACATCTTCCGCAACCTCAGGACGGCCCGACATCCGAAGCAGGTACGCATACAGCGAGTGCTGGTGCGCCGAAATAAACGCCCCGGCCGCCTCGCGATCACCCGCCGCGGCACGTTCGATCAGTCGCAATTCTTCCGTCCGTGAAAATGCGGCCATGCGACGAATATACCCACCCCATACGCAACGGTTGCCGCCAATTCTCCCCTTCTCCGTTTTCACCCCGCCCGCCCGATCGCCCCCCGATTGTTCCTCCCCCTTCAGCGTGCTAGGCTTGCACGACCCGTGCGGCGACGCCGCACGCCGGACGGAGCGGTGCCCGAGCGGCTTAAGGGGCCGGTTTGCTAAACCGGTGTACGGGTAATCGCCTGTACCGAGGGTTCGAATCCCTCCTGCTCCGCTTTCCTCGGCCCCGGATAAAAATCCGGGGCCGCTTCGTTCTCGGACTACACCACGCACTTCGCCCTATCCCCGGCGAAACCCCCACGCCCCCGCTTTGATCCTGACGACGGCATCAACTCACGGAGCAACCCCATGGCCATGGCCTCGAACATGCTTCCTCTGGGCACACCAGCCCCCGATTTCCGACTGCTCGATGTGGTCAGCGGCAGAACAGTCGCCCTGGCCGACTTCACCGAGGCCAAAGCCCTGCTGGTCATGTTCATCTGCAACCACTGTCCTTTCGTCAAGCACATTCGTGACGAACTTGCCCGCCTCGGACGCGACTACCTCCCTCAAGGCGTCGCGATCGTCGCCGTCAACAGCAATGACATCGCACGCTATCCCGATGACGCACCCGACAAAATGGCCGCCGAAGCACGCCTCGCCGGCTACACCTTCCCCTATCTCTTCGACGAAACACAGCAGGTCGCCAAGGCCTACGCCGCCGCCTGCACGCCAGACTTCTTCCTCTTCGCACCGGGCAAACCTTGGAAACTCGCCTACCGAGGCCAACTCGATGACAGCCGCCCCAACTCGGGCACCCCTGTCACCGGCCGCGACCTCCGCAACGCGCTCGATGCCGTGCTCTCCGGCGCTTCACCCACCCAAGAGCAACACCCGAGCATCGGCTGCGGCATCAAGTGGAAGCCGGGCAACGAGCCATCGCCCACAAATTAAGTGCGGTCCCCGCCGCGGCAGCGTTTTTGTGCGTGCGAATAGTGCCGAGCGGCACCACCACAATGCTCATGCGCTCGCTCAAATTTTCGTACCAGTGAAATCCCTGGTGATTGCCCACCCGGGCAAATTCCGGACATTTCAATCCGGTAATCCCCAAATTCAATCCGATTGCCCCCCTGAACAGGTGGTGCAGCAAAAGTGTTTTTGGGTTTTTTTCGATATTACACCTTGATTTGATTTTGTTTGGTTCAATCATCTTCTAGGATTACGCTTCCGGAACACCGACGCACCTCGGCGTCGCCGGATCACAGATCAACCTCGAAGGAGAAACAGATGAAGCGCGCAAGCAAAATCGCCGTGATCGGCTGTGCAACCCTCGCCGCGATGGCCATCGCTTTCACCCGCGGCGACCAGCCCGAAATGCCTCCGGGCATGACCCCAGAGCGCGCCGCGATGATGGAGAAGTGCATGCTCGCGGCTCAGCCCGGCAAGATGCACGCCTTCCTCGCCGAAGGGGCCGGCGTGTGGGACGGCCGGACGAAGATGTGGATGATGCCCGACAGCGCCCCCATCGAGAGCACGTGCGTCTCGACCGTCACCGTCATCATGGACGGCCGGTTCGTCAAGTGCGACATCGTCGGCGAAATGCCCGGCATGGGCGCCTTCGTCGGCTCGGGCTTTTACGGCTACAACAACGTCACCGGCGAGTTCGAATCCACCTGGATCGACAACTGCTCGACCGGCATCATGCGCGGAACAGGCCGGCTTTCCTCCGACAATAAAAAACTGACGTGGAAGTCCAACTACACCTGCCCGGTAACCAGCAAGCCCTGTGTCGTGCGCGAGATCGAGACGATCACCGGCAAGAACACCCGCACGCTCGAGATGTACGGCGTCGATCCCCTCACCGGCGTCGAGTACAAGATGATGGAAATCGCCTTCACCCGCCGCGTTGGTGCCGAACAGGCCGGGGCCGGCACCCGCTGACCGCGGTGCGAACCCCGCCTGCCCGATCAATCCGGGCTGCAACCGCCCCTGCCACGCAGGGGCGGTTGTGTGCTCGTGCTTCTGCGAAGCGTGTGGGGAACTCGCCTGAGACTATTTGCCGTGTGTTTGGGGCCTGGGCCATGCCGGGCACGAACGTGGAAGAAAACCCTTGGCGCTTGGGCTTTAGGAACGATACTTGAAGACAGATCCTGCGGCGAGGCAATCGTTTGGCGCGGTAGGCGTTTGGCGGTCGAGCAATTTCGGCGCTGTGTGAAAGGGGTGCATCGAGCATGGCCAGCCTTGCCCAGCCTGCGACGCGGCTCCCGAACTCGATCGGGCGCCTTCGTGACGACCAGTTCGGCTATGACCAAGCCCGGCACCTGCTCTGGCGGGCGGGCTTCGGCGGGACGCCCGAGCAGATCCAGACACTGGTGGGGTGGGGCCTTGAACGCTCGGTGGATTACCTGGTGAACCCCTCGCGGGTGCCGTTTGACGACGCCCGCACCGGAAAGTTCTCCTCTTCGATTTACCGCGAAGCCACCGAGGCCGAGCGGCAGGCTTATCGGCGCGCGCTGCAGGAGCGTGATGAAGACACGCTGGCGAGGCTGCGGCTCGAACGCCAGCGTCGCGAGCGGAGCGACCGCGAGCAGATGCGCGAGGTGCAGAAGTGGTGGCTCGGGCGGATGATCGAAACCCCCCGCCCGCTCGAAGAGCGCATGACGCTTTTCTGGCACGGACACTTTGCGACGAGTTTCCGCAAGGTCGAAAACAGTTATCACATGCTGAGGCAGAACGAGTTCTTCCGCGAGCATGCCCTGGGGAACTTCGGTGACCTGCTGTTCGGCATCATCCGTGATCCGGCGATGCTGGCTTACCTCGACAACCAGCGTTCCACAGCGCGCCAACCCAACGAAAACCTCGCCCGCGAACTGATGGAACTGTTCAGCCTCGGCGAGGGCAATTACACCGAACGCGATATCAAAGAGGGCGCTCGCGCCCTGACCGGGTACTCATTCGAAGGTAATGACTTTGTCTTTGTCGATCGCAACCATGACAAGGGGTCCAAGTCGATCCTCGGGAAGAGCGGAAACCTCGACGGCGACGACTTCGTCCGGGCGATCCTCGAATCTCGCGCATGCTCGCGCTTCATCGCGCTCAAACTTTATCGCCATTTCGTCAGCGATGTGCCTCTGGCCTACGACGCCGTGCCCGCCGACCGGCGAACGTTCATCAACCGCCTCGCCGCGACGATGCTCGAAAGCCGGTATGAACTGCGTCCGGTGCTTCGCCGGCTCCTGCTCAGCGAGCATTTCTATCACCCTTCCAACATGCTCGAACAGATTAAAAGCCCCGTGCAGCTCGTGGTCGGGTCGGTGCGCAGCCTGCTGACGCCGGTGCGGGATCTGGCGATCCTCAACGACGCGCTTGATCTGATGGGGCAAAGCCTGTTCATGCCCCCCAGCGTCAAGGGGTGGGACGGCGGCCGGTCGTGGATCAACACCAGCACGCTCTTTGTCCGCCAGAACATCATGGCCTACCTCCTGACCGGGCGGCTGCCCCAGGGGTACGCCCGCTCGGCCGAAACGCAGCGGTATGACAGCGAGCCGCTGCTGGCCGAACTGGCCAAGGCCGATCCCGCGGCGATGCGCGACCCCGGGAAAGTCGTTGATTACCTGCTTCGCTTCACGCTGGGGCGGATGCCGACCGATGCGCGCGAGACATTGCAGGGTTTCATTACCGGGCACGGAGGCCGCATCACCGGAGACATCATCACCGGCGCGCTGATGCTGGTGACGGCCATGCCGGAGTATCAGTTGTGCTGAACACCAGAGGCTCATCCCTCGATGGAGGCCGTGACACGTTGAACACCATGCCCCGAAACCCGCAGCCTGCATATGCCGCCCCTCGCCCGCTGCGAGCCGTACATCCTGTCGACCTGCCTGCCCGACGTTTTTGAGCGGATGTTTTGCCCCACCGACCGCCCCTTGCGACCTGGAACCTCCCATGCGTCAGTTTGAGCCAAGCGCCTTTACGCGACGTCAGTTTCTCTGGCAGGGTCTTACGCTCGCCTCCGCGACTGCGGCGGTGCCGGCATTCCTGCAGTCGTCGGCGCTCGGGCTGCCGATGCCTGTCGCCGGGGCGAGCGCGATTCCCGGTGTGCCTGAAGATCACGTGCTCGTGGTGATCCAGCTTTCGGGCGGGAACGACGGGCTGAACACGGTGGTGCCCTTCGGCGAAGACGCGTATTACCGCGCGCGGCCGGGGATCGCCATTCGCCAGGAGCAGGCGCTGGCGCTGCAACGTCAGCAGGGCGTCGGGCTGCACCCTGCGCTCGGCGGACTGAAAGACCTGTATGACGAAGGGATGTTGACCATCGTGCAGGGGGTGGGCTATCCCAACCCGAATCGATCGCACTTTGTCTCGATGGACATCTGGCACACGGCCGACACCAACGCCACGGGCGAAGGGTGGCTGGGGCGCTATTTCGATTCGCAATGCTGCGGATACGGCAAGGGAGAAAGCGGAACTTCCGACAGCACCAACCCTGCCTCGCAGCCGGGGATCGCGATCGGAAGAACAGCGCCGCTTGCGATGGAAGGCCGCAAGACCAAGCCTGTGGCATTCGAGACGCCCGATCTTTTCCGCTGGACGGGACAGGATGTCCACGAATCGCTGCTTGCCCCCTACCGCGAGGTGACGATGCGAACCGAAGCGGCGGGGGTCGCCCCCGAGAACAACGCATCGTTCCTGATGCGGACGGCGTTAGACGCCCAGATCAATAGCGACCTGATCCGCAAGGCGGTGGCGCAGCGCCCCCTCGTCGAGTATCCGCGCACCCAGCTCGGCCAGCAGTTGGCGATGATTGCGAGCATGATTCGCGCGGGGCTGAAGACACGCGTGTATTACGCCAGTCACGGCGGTTTTGACACGCACGCCGGCCAGGGCGGCGCGCAAGGCTCGCACGCCCGCCTGCTGGAGACGTATGCCCAGGCACTGCGCGCTTTCTATCGCGATCTCGCGGCACAAGAGAACCACGGCCGCGTGCTGACCATGACCTTCAGCGAGTTCGGGCGACGGGTAGGGCAGAACGCCAGCGGCGGGACCGACCACGGCACGGCCGCACCGGTGTTTCTCGCCGGCCCGATGGTGCGCGCGGGGCTTGCCAACGAGCACCCCTCGATGAAAAACCTCGATAACGGCGATCTTCGCTACAGCACGGACTTCCGGACGGTGTATGCCGCCGTGCTTGAGCACTGGCTCAAGGCTGACAGTAAGGCGATTCTGAAGGGGACGTATCGACCGATGCGGGTCATCCGCAACGCCTGATCGCCCCCTCGAACAGGCCATGCGTTCCTGCATGCAGACGGCCCCGCCGGATGAACCGACGGGGCCGTGCCGCGAGATAGAGATGCGCCTGATTGAGCGCGTTGTGCGGAGTGTTGTTCCGCACCAGTCGCGGCGCAAAGCCGGCAGACAGGGAGCACCCAGGAAAGGCCATCAGGCGGGGGTGCTCGATGCTTGTTATCGCCTGCGACGAAGGCCGGCAAGGCTGAGCAGCCCCGCGACGGCCAGGGTGCCCGGGGTCGGCACGATGTGGAGCGTCAGGTCGTCGATGAGGGTGCGAGGCAGCGAGTAGTCGTCGCCGTAGCGTGCATAGAGGTGCAGTTGGTTGAAGGCTGGGGCTTCGACCGACATGAACCCCGGGGCGGGATTGTCGCGCCCGCCGCCGTCGGCGATGACGAAACTGTCACTGGCGACGACGATGCCGTTGTAGAGCGCATCAAAGTGCCAGCTGATGCCGCCCCAAGGGCCGTTCTCGTAATACATCATGTTGATGGACGCGAACGAAGCGATTTCGTCGAGGTCCATGGTGACGCTCGACACGCGGCCGATGCTGAGGTTGGGACCGTTGACGTAGGCATTGCCGAACGTCATGGCCATGTTGGCGCTTCCCCAGCCCGGGAACGCGTCGTAGGCGAACTGCGCATTCTCGATGATGACACGGTCATCGGGCTGCGGGCCGAAGGTATCGCCGTCGGGGAAGCGGCCCGATACCTGGTTGATGGTGTGGTAGGTCACGCCCATATGCGTGAAATTCTGGCCGTAGAACCCTTCTTCAAGGTCTTCGTAGTCGATCACCCGCACCTGTGCCGAGGCCCCGGCGACCAGCCCCGCGGCGATTCCACAAATTGTCAGGATATGACGATGCATCACTTCAATCCTCCGTTTCTCTGCACGCGATGTCGCGCGCGACCGGGCGGTTCAGCCCCCCGGCCGGGGCTCCGGCAGATCGTGCCGGATCATGACCGATGACGGCAGCGGCGGATACGGCATCCGCACGCGAAAGTGTTCGAAGTCGTCCGCGTTCCACCCGAGGCGCGCAAGCAGCGTGCGCAGCATGTCGTGGTGTCCGGGCAGTTCGGCGCATCGCGCTCGCGATAACCCGGGGCCGAGACGCACCAGGCGCTCGCGTGTCGAGAGCAGGTCGCTGTCATCAAAGGTTGCGGGTGAGTGCAGTTCGCCGAAGACGCAAAGCTCGCGCTCGACACCCCGGAAGAGTTCGCGATGCACGAGGTGGTCGTAGACCAGGAGTTGCGCGGGCGTGCGCACCGCGCAACCGAAATGCGCGACGCGGTCATCGGCGGTGGCGAAGGCCTGGCCGAGATCGCGGATCACCTCGCCCATGTAGATAGTCTGCTGGCCCGCCTGCCCGACGGGCGCGGGCAGAAGTTCGTCGTGCATCATGCCGCCGGGAGCCGGCGTACGCGCGAGACGCGGCGCCGGGGTCGAACTGAACTCGGAGAGCACGGGAACGCCGTTCATCACGGCGGTTGCGGCAGGATCAAGCGCCTCCCGAACGGGCTGACGCGCCACGGCATGATCGTCCATGATGACCGACTGGCCCACCAGCCAGCGAATGTCGGGGCGAACACGAGTCAGGCCCACCAGCCCGCGAACCTGCATCAGATCGAACCAGCCGTTTCGCCGCGACGAAGGGTGCAGGGCGAGCACCGTGACGAGCACCCGAGCCTGCACCCCGAAAATGAAACTGTTGCCTCGAAACGCCTGCTCGCGCCAGCGCACTTCAGACTGATCGTCGCCCTCGCTCGCCTCGGCGAGCATCTCGAGCGAGGCACGATCTTCGGCGTGTTCGTTCACGATGGCTTCGAAGGTCGCCGCGGCGTGCCTGACGCGGGCGGCGAGCGCATCACCCCCAGCGCGAATCGCGAGCGCCTCGGCGAGTGTCTGGATGCCAGCGCGCGAGGGCATCATCCGGATGGTCTTGAAAGGGTCGGACCCGAACGCGACACCCCGAACCTGCCAAGCCAGTTTGCGGTGGATACCCAGGTTTTCGCAGATGGCGGTGATGCCTGCGCCAGGTTCGCAGTAGGTTTCGAGGACGGCGGCAAAGGCATCCTGGATGAGGGGCAGGCGCTGGGCGAGGTCATCTTGGAGCGTGCCTGGCATCAGGGTGTAAGGTGCGCCGATTTCGGACGTGTGCCAGCAATTGTTTCGGAAACAGTGCTGGAAATGCGCAAACCTCCGATAAGCACCAATTATGATAGGACTTTGATAGGATAAACGCCCTTGATTGCACGCCTGTCGGCCTCGCCGCGGGGCGATAGGCTTCTGAGATGCAAGGTCCATCCATCGCGGTGATCGGCGGCGGGAACATGGCGCACGCGATCGTGGAGGGGGCGATCGGTGCGGGGGTGCTTGATGCCGATCGGGTGGTCGTCGCCGAGCCGGACCCCTCACGACGGAGCGCATTTGCTCTTGGGGTTGCCAGCGCGCGCGAGGCCATCGCCTGGCTCGACGAGCAGCACGCCGACGGGCAGGTGCTGCTGGCGGTCAAGCCGCAATCGCTCGCGGGCGTCGGGGCGGAACTGAGGGGGCGGTGCCGAGGGCGGGTTGTTATCAGCATTCTGGCGGGCACGCCGGGCGAGCGGGTGCGGGAAGCAGTGGGACCGGGTGTGAGGGTGGTGCGGGCGATGCCGAACACCCCCGCGCGGATCGGTCGCGGGATGACGGCGGTTTCGCTTTCGGCGGGTGCGCGGGATGGGGATGAGAAGTTTGCAGTTGCGCTTTTTTCGGGGATCGGGCGTGTCGTGGACATCGAGGAAGCGTTGATGGATGCGTACACGGCGCTGGCCGGTTCCGGCCCGGCGTATCTGTTCTATCTTGCTGAAGCGATGGTGCGTGCGGGGGAGTCGATGGGGTTTGACAGCGCCACTTCGGCGCGAATTGTGCGCGAGACGCTGGCCGGGGCAGCGTTGCTGTATGCGGGGGTAACGGAAGAAGCCTCGAAACTGAGGGCGGATGTCACCAGCCGAGGCGGCACCACAGAAGCTGCGATCGGTGTGCTCAATGACTCGGGCGTGATGCAGGCGCTTGAAAAAGCAGTGATCGCGGCACGAGATCGCGGGGCAATGCTCGGGCGAACGCCGGCGGGGTGAACGAGTTCACACCTCAGGTTGCGTCGGCCAGAGGATCCGGGCGATAGAGCTTGGCGCCCAAGGCCCACTGGTTTTCGGTGAAGTTGCCGCCAAGGTCGATTGCTCGGAGGTGGTCGGGCCTTGCAGCGGTGAGGGCGATGGCAATCTTGGCATCGAGATTGTCAAGGATGGAGACGAGGATGGCCTCGGGCGTCATCGGAACCTTGGCCGCGCCGTATTCGGGAATGCCGTGGTGACTGAGGATAATGTGCTGAAGCACCGTCAGCGCACCGGGCGGCAGGCGCATACCGCTTGAGTGCATCACCTGCTGGGCCTTGTCGTGGAGCATGATGGCCCCTTCGACGATGTGACCGACGAGTTCGCCTCGATCGGTGTATCCGAATGGGCCTTCGTAGGAAAGTTCGCGGGTTTTTCCGAGGTCGTGAAGGAAAAGGCCGAGGAGGACCAGATCGCGATTGATCTTGGGATAGAGCGGGCAGATGGCTTCGGCGAGCCGGAGGAGGCTGAGGGTGTGCTCGAGCAGACCGCCGAGGTAGGCGTGGTGCATGCTCTTGGCGGCGGGGGCCTGCCGGAAGGCCTCCATGAGGCGGTCGTCGGCGAGATATTCGTCGGCGAGGGCCTTCATGGCGGGGTGGCGCAGGGTGGCGAGGAGTGCGCGGACCTCGTCGAACATCGTGTTGATGTCGTACTTGGTCGTGGGAAGGAGGTCGCGGATTTCTTCGGGCGCGGGGTCGTAGGGCTGGATGGTGTGGATGATGAGTTGCAGGTCGCCCTGGAATTTCTGGGTTTCACCCTCGATATGCACGAAACCGTCGGTAGGAAGGCGCCGGAAGAACCCTTCTTCGATGGACCACATGCGCCCGGGGACTTCGCCCGATTTGTCGCGGATGAGGCAGCGGAGGTACGGCTTGTCGTTTCGGGTTTTGCCGAGTTGGGCATTGGCGATGGCGAAGACACCCTCGACGCGTTCGGAGGGAGTCCAGTCACGGATGAGGCGGCGGTCGGACATAGGAGAGGAGTCTAGGGAGAGCCGCCGCGGGAACCCAACGGATCAAAGGGGAATCATGCTCGGAATCGGTTAAACGCCCCTGAAATGCCCGGGCACCTCGCCCCAGTCGGCTCGGATGACGCTCTTGATGCCGCCTCGACCGCGCCAATCGGTGCGTATCTGGAGCCAGGCGGGGTTGAGGAGCGCAACAAGGTCATCGCGGATGCGGTTGGTAACGGCCTCGTAGAAGATGCCCTCGTTTCTGAAACTCTGGTAATAGAGCTTCAGGCTCTTGAGTTCGACGCACTTGCCGCCGGCACGCTTTGAGGCGGGTTGATAGCGAAGGGTGACATCGCCGAAATCGGGATGGCCGGTCTTCGGACAGACGCTCGTGAACTCTACGGAGACGTGCTCGATGACAAACGGCGTGTCTCCGGGGGTGGGAAAGGCTTCAAGCAATCCGGGGTCGGGCATGGGCGAAGTGTAGAAGCCCCTGGAGCGAGGGTCAGGGCGCATAGCCGAACGATGAAACGAACGGAGCGAGCAGCGGGAGGACGGGTTCGAGGTGTCGGGCGTAGCGTTTCCAGCGGGCGACGGCCTCACGATGCACAGGCCTGGCGACCTGGGCGTACGAAGCCGTCCGGACGAGGCGGGCTCGCTGCGGATCGGCGAATCGCAGCACGTCGTCATTCCACTCCAGGCCCAGCCACTCCAGTAGCGCGCGGGCCGAACCTTCAACATCGTTCACAAACTCCTCGTACCGGGTGATGCGCCAGTCAAGCGCGAGTCGGTCGCGGCAGATCATCCACAGGCCCATGACCTGGGCGTACAGCTCGGCCGTGCTGCGAAGGTGCATGAAATGCACGTTGGCCTCGTTGACGGCGAACTCCTGGAAGAAACAACTCAGGACGACATCGCGCGGGTCGCGAACCGCAAAAAGCACCTTGGCATCGGGGAAGACACGGCGGATGAGCGGAAGCCAGCAGGTGTTCATGGGGAGTTTGTCGAAGACCCTGCGCGAGCCGACGACACCGGGGCCGAAATGCCGCTCGACGCCGCGCCAGTAGACGGCTTCGAGGGCTTCGCGACCTGCCTCATCGAGGCAGCGCAGCGCTTCGCCCTGATCGTGCCGATCGGGAAACATGCCGCGAAGCCGATCGGCCATCGATCGCACGAAGGGGCGCTCGTCTGTCGGCGCGAGGGCCGGGTGGGCACCGAGCACCTGCTCGGTCAGGGTTGTGCCTGAACGCGGAAAGCCGACGAAGAACACCGGCGCGGGGCGAGCACCCTCGGCACGTCGGCGGCCCCAGGCATCGCAAGCGCCCGAGGCCACGAGCGTGCGGTATTCGCGGATGAGCCTCGGGAAAAACTCACGTGAAACCGCTTTGGCGAGCGGAGTGCGGCTCCACGCGTCCTGCCCTGTCGTCATTTCCTTGAAGGCTTCGTCGTACTCCCCGAGTGCATCGAGCGCCTGGGCAAGCCCGACATGGGCCGCGGGGAGTTGTTTCTTGATCGATTCAGCCCGCCGGATGGTCGCACGCAACACATCGCGGGCTTCGGCAGCGCTGCCTCGACGCCGAAGCACGCGTGCGAATACCGCGGCGGCATCGAAGAGATCCGGATCGAGCTTCAGCGCACGCTCGGCCCGTTCCTGCGCCAGGGGCAGATCGTTGGCATGTTCTGCGAGTTCGGCAATTCGGGCGTGATAGAGCGCGGCGGGCGCTCCGAGCGCCATCGCCTTTTCAAATGCGACGATCGCGTCGGTCAGGCGGTGCAGATGCCCCAGGGCCTCGCCCAAGGCGCTCCACGCGGCTGGGTCGGCGGGCACCGCGCGAGACCAGCGTTCGGCGGCGGCGTGCATGGCTTGCCACGAACCGAGGCGCCGGGCAAAATCGGCAAACTGGGCCAGGGGTTCAGCCTGTGCAGGCACCCTGTCAAGAGCTTCCAGGAGTTTGTCGTGCGAACCTTCCCGATCGCCGCACGCGAGGAGGGCTTCGGCAAGGCTCGAACGGACCTGCGGGCTTTGCGGGGCGAGACGTTCGGCCTCGCGCAAGTGTTCCACGGCCTGCCAATGTCGTCCATGCGCAACCAAGGCACGTGCCAAGGCGACGCGATAGGGGGCGGAATCGGGCTTCTCGGCGACGATGGTGCCGAGCAGTTCGACGGCCGAGGCCGTCCGACCGCGCTGGAGCAACACCTGACCGAGCACGCAGGCGACCGGATCAGCCTCGGGATGCCTGCGCAGGGTCTGCTCGCAGAGTGACTGGGCATCCTCGAGCCGGCCCTGTCGAACCAGCGCAACGGCCTGCGAGGGGACTTCCTGCCAGGGGTGCATGCCTAGAGCGTTGCGCACCAGACGCACACAGGCAACCCCAGCATGATCGTCCTTGAAGAATGCGCTGGGTTTTCGGACGCTCCCCCGGTGAGTGGAACCCGACGGCGCGAGCGACTAACAATGTCCTGCCCAGGGGAACTGCCTCCCTCAGGTTGTCGATCATGAAGCACCGCCCCGCGTCGCTCGTGAATCCCGGCAACCGCGCATCGGCCGCGGTGGGTATCGTTCACGCCGCATCGGAACTCGACGTCAGCCGAAACGAAGGGCTTGACGCGATAGTGCTGGTGTTGAACAAGCTGTATGTTGCGGTGCGTGTGATCAACGCCAAGCGGGCGTTCTGCCTGCTGAGCCGGAATATCGCCGAAGTGATCCACGTGGATTCGGGGCAATACAGCAACATCGACTTTGAGTCGTGGACCGAGCTTGCCGCGCTGCGCGAGCAGTTTCTTCCGGACGGGCATGACTGGATTCGGGGCGTGCGGTTTGATATTCCGGTGCCTCGCGTCATTCGGCTGCTTGGGTATGACCGTCTGCCGAGACAGGAAGTCAAGCTCAACCGCCGCAATCTCTTTGCGCGTGATCGCAATCAGTGCCAATACTGCGGTCGGCACTTCCCGACGAACGAACTCTCGATCGACCACGTTGTGCCCCGGCGGCTCGGCGGCGGTGATTCGTGGATTAACCTGGTCTGCGCGTGCGTGCGCTGCAACGCGCGCAAGGGCGGGCGCACCCCGGAACAGGCCAACATGAAACTGGTTCGTCGGCCTGTCGCGCCCCGGCGGAACCCGATGATCACCCTTCGCCTCGGGCAAAAAAAGTACGAATCGTGGAAGGCGTTTCTCGACGATGCGTACTGGTCGGTGGAACTGGGCTAGGCCCCGGCGCAGCCTGCCGCGTCAGCCCCCTGCATACAGCCCGTGGCGTCGGATGTATTCGGCGACCGCTTCGGTGAGGAGTTCTCGCTTCCCCGAGCGTACTTCGGTCGCCGACCCTTCGACCGGGGTGCACGGCACGATGCGCATACCCCATTGGGCGAGTTCCGGCTCAGTCCACGCCCCGGTTGCGCGCAACGCTGCCACGACGGTGTGCGGATCGCGGTGCGGCGCGCGGACAAAAACAACCGGCTCTGCGAGCGCGAGCACCCGACGATGCTCATGCCATCGATGAAACGCAATCGCCTGATCAGACCCCATCAGCAGGCGACGGATGACATCGGGATGAACGACCCTGTCGAGACGTTCGAGGGTTTCACTCATGTAACTGGGAAGATCAAGCCCGCGGGCGAGGCGCCACGATGATCGGTCGATCTCATCAGTCCAGATCGTCGCCGCGTCGATGTCGGTGATCGCGAGCCGGACCATGGCCGATCGATGCTCAGCCGAAGCGCTCGGCATGTCGCGATGAGGCGAGCGCGCAGCAGGCACGAAGACGAGCCATGCATCCTTGCGCCAGGAAGCGCGGGCCTCGACGGCGACACGCACGTGGGCACTCGTGATCGGGTCGAACGACCCTCCGTAGATCAGGATCGCCCGGACATCGGCGGGGAGGTTGAGCGGGGTAATCGGAGGGTGCTCGGCCACAGCGCATCGTACGACCGGGTGGGTTGCCCACCGCGCATAGAGGATCAGAAGTCGGCGGGATAGCCATCGCACTTGGGGATCAGCACGCGTTCGATGTAGGGATTGCCCTCGGCATCCACGCCGATGGCCTTCTCCAGATATGCCGTGACCTGACGGGTCACGGTCTGGAGGCCCGGCTCACGAAGCTGACTGTGCTGCGCCTGGCGGAAGATCTTGGAGATCCCGTCGGCGATCTCGGCCTTGCGACGCTCTAACTGCGAGCGCACTTGCTCGGCGTGCTTATTCTTGACCTTCAGGTAGATCTCGGTTTCCCAGTCCCAGACACGCCCGGAAGAGAGATTCTGGAACCGTGTCTGTACGACCTGGATCTCGGTTGATGCCTCGCCCGCGGCCTCGGCCGCCCCATCGAGCTGCGCAGCCGCGGCCCGGCTGCCCCCCGAGGTCAGCGATACCAGCAGCACCACTGCGACCGCTTCGATCACCATGATCGCGGCGACAGCCCCGATAACAAGGGGCTTGCGGCTCTTGCCGGGGGCCGGGCCGGAGGTTTCGTCCTGCATCGCTCTCTCCCGCGATTCGCCGTCAGCGTCCTTGCCAGTTCGGATCGGGGTGAAGTTCCCCGAGCGCGACTTCGGTCAACAACACTTCGACTCGGCGATTGACGCCCACGCCTTCAGTCCCGACTCGTTGAGCGACCTGCGGCTCGGCTATCCCGACCGCCACGGGCATCAGAAGTTCACTCCGGACGCCGCATTCTCGGACCAGGAAATCCATGACTTCGCGCGCTCGCCGGAAAGAGACCTCGACGTAATCCAACCCGCCGGAGCGGTCTTCGACGCCCCAAGCATGCCCGCGGATCAGGACTTTGAACTCGGCCTGCTTGATGCGCTCCGCGATTTCGCGCAGGTTCGCCTTGGCGTCTTCCGAAAGCGACCAGTCGGCGGCCTCGAACCCCACGCTGCCGCCGATGACAAACAGTTTGCCCTCGTGCACCTTGCGTACCGTCGCCTCGGGGCCGGTCATCGGCGACTGGTCAAGATCAGACCGCGCGATGCGGTCGCCCGAGCCGGTCTGCGTGCGGCGTGATTCCGGACGCGCCCGATGCGTCTGCCCACCGAGAATCAACCCGCGCCCACCCGTCGATTGCACGGCGTGGCGCATCGACGCCGCGGCGGCGGCATATTCCCTGGGCTTCTTGATTTCGCTGAATGCGGCGAGCAGGATGAAGAAGCAGAGCAAGAGCGACATCAGGTCGCCGTAGGTCAGCACCCACTCGGGAATGCCCGGCTCATTGCGCTTGCGACGAGTGGACATCGCGGCCCCTTATGCTCAGGCGGCCTGATCGGCCTTGGTTTCGAAGGCCATGCGCTGGCTCGGCGGGAGGTAGGTCAGCAGTTTGCTTTCGACGACGCGCGGGTTATCGCCCGACTGGATCGACATCACACCGGCGATGATGATGTTCTTGGTCAGCATTTCCTCGCTGTCGCGAGAGGCGAGTTTTTCGCTCAGCGGGCCGGTGCAGACGTTGGCGATCAGCGCGCCGTACATCGTCGTGAGCAGCGCCACCGCCATGCCCGGGCCGATCTTGCTCGGATCGTCCATCGACATCAGCATGAAGACCAGGCCCATCAGCGTGCCGATCATGCCGAAGGCCGGGGCCATGCGCCCGATCGTGTCAAGAATCTTTTTGGCGGCGGCGTGCCGCTCCATGCTGGCCTCAAGCTCGATATCCATGATCGTCTTGATGAGTTCCGGGTCGGTGCCGTCCACGGCCATCTTGATCCCGCGGACGAGGAACGCCTCTTTCATGTCCTTGATGTGGTTCTCAAGCGCGAGAATGCCCTCGCGCCGGGCCACCTCGGCGAACCTGACGAGATCCTTGATCAACGCTGCAGACGAAGTTGACTTGGCGAAGAACGCCTTGAGGAAGACCTTGTGCACCTTCAGCAGCGCCGCCACAGGGAACGACACCGCCACAGCGCCGATCGTCCCACCGAACACGATCACGAGCGAAGGCACATCGACGAGCGCGACCAGGTTTCCCCCGCCGAGCAGCGCGCCGACCACCATCGCAGTGATCGCGACGATCAGTCCCACGATGGTGCCGATATCCACGCCCTGGGCCTCCGCTCGAGGTTGCGGCGATTTCCCTCCGGAAACAGCCATGCTTCCTATCGGATCACCCCGCCCGTCACTTCACGTTGGGCTCCGCACCGAGAAAGGTGTGCAGGTGCCTCCGATAATCAATGGAACGCGCAACCACTTCATTGAGCGACTCGCGCACCACAATATGGTCGCCGTTGATCAACATGATGACCGTATCCGGACGTTCTTCGATCGTGCGGATAAGTTCCGCGTTGAGCACGAATCTGCTGCCGTTCAACCGCGTCAGGGCGATCACGCCTGGCCTCCCTACCGATCCGTACGGGCCGGTGACTACGGAAATATCGGCCCTTGCCATCCCGGGCTTGACCCAACCTGCCCTGCACACCCATCGCCTATGACGATGCGCCAGGAAACAAGATGCGGGGGGTCGCCCGTGGCAAATGCCCGAAGGCGGCATGCGGAAGCACGCTCGCGCCGAAAATGCGTGCCCCGGTACATTCTCGGACGTCAGGCAACGACCTGCCCGCTCCGCACAGGAGCATAAATCAGACGTCGTCATCGTCTCGGATGGAGCGTTTGTCTTTCTTCTCCCATTTGCGCCGGCCGTCATCGATCTCGATCGCCACCCCCCCGACGAGATGCATGGCCCCTTCGCCCAGCAACCCTGTGACGGCCCGCGCCAGCCCAGGGTCGAGCATGACACGAACCTCTTGCACGGGTTGCAGCATCACGACCGCCTTGGAAGTTTCGAGCACAAGGTCAAAAGGCACCCCCCCCACGACGCGCGATGTCCCCGGCGCGGGTGATGCCGCACGCTCGCCCAACACCCGCTTGAGTTCCGTGAGGGCTTCGACCCGATGTCCGTTGAGCTTCTTATCGCGCACGGTCAGCCGAAGGCGCCCGCGTTCAAGCGGTACACCATCGATCGGCACGATCTGCTCAACGATTACCTGCGGATCACCGCGGGAATGATCGACCCTGCCGAGCACGAACTTGGGAGATTCATCCTCCAGCAGGTGTCCGTATCGCAGGTAGGCATCGGCGAAGAGCACGGCCTCACATGTACCCGTGAGGTCTTCAAGACCGAGCACGGCCATTTTCTGTCCTGCGCTGCGCCCCTGCTTGACGATAAGCGTGCGCGATACGTGCACCAGGGTTGCCAGAACCACGCGCTTGTCCTTCGGCTCGTTCCGCAGGTTGCCCACGCGTGAAGTGACAAAGGCATCGGCCCATACCGCCCATTCTTCAAGCGGATGGCTGGAGACATAGAACCCGAGCGTTTCCTTCTCCTGCCTCAGCGTCTCGGCCTCGGTCCATGGCGTCGCCCGGGCGAGCGGCGGCTCTTGCCGAACCACCTCAACCGCACCACCCATGCCGAACAGCCCCGCCTGACCCGCAGCGCGATCGGCCGCGGCACGCTGACCCGCCGCCACCGCCTGCTCGATGGTCGCGACCATCGCGGCCCGGGCATTGCGCCCGTGCAGGGAATCGAATGCCCCGCACTTGATCAGGGCCTCGATCGTCGCCTTGTTGACGCTCGCCATCGGCACACGCTCGCAGAAATCAAAGAGCGAAGAAAACTGCGGGAGCGCGGCAGGGCCTGGATCTGCTTCTCCGCCGGTTTTCCTCCTCGACGCCGTTCCTGCGCCCTCCTGAACACCCGCGCTTCGCTCCTTCAGAATGCCCTCGATGGCTTTTTCCCCAGCGCCTTTGATCGCTTTCAGGCCGAAACGGATGTGCCCGGTATAGGCCTTGCGCGCTTCGCCCGGGGCATAGACCACTGCAAAGTCTGCCTGCGATAGGTTGATATCCGGAGGCTTGACCTCGATGCCCTCGCTCAGCACATCGCCCGTTCGCGGATCAATCGCCGGCGTCTTGCGGGCGTCTTCAAGATACGGAATCCACTCGCTGGCCTTTTGCGCCTGGCTCTCATAACTCAGAAACGCGGCCATGTAATGCTTGGGGAAATAGGTCTTGAGGTAGGCCGTCTGGTAGGCCACGATCGCGTAGCCCGTCGAGTGGCTCTTGTTGAAGCCGTACCCGGCGAACTTCAAGATCATCTCGAAGAGTTCTTGGGCTTTTTGTCTCGTCAACCCCTTGGCCTCGGCCCCCTCGATGAACACCGGCCGCTGCTTGCTGATCTCCTTTTCTTTCTTCTTGCTGATCGCCTTGATCAACGAATAGGCCGATCGCAGCGGAATGCCGCCAAGTTCATGCACGATCTGCATGACCTGTTCCTGGTACACCATCACGCCGTAAGTCTCGGCCGTGAAGCGATTGACGATTTCATGTACATCGGGCACGGCCTCCTGACCGTGCTTGCGACGGTTGTACTCCGGGATCAGGTCCATCGGCCCCGGGCGGAAAAGGGCGTTGGCCGCGATCAGATCCTCCAGCCTGTCGGGCTTCATATCCACCAGCAGCCGCCGCATGCCTCCTGATTCAAACTGAAAGACACCCGTGGTGTCGCCGCGCTGGAACATCGCGAACACCCGCGGGTCGTCGAAGGTGAGGCGATCAAGGTCGAGCGGATACGGGCCGGCGGCAGCCAGACTCGCCGGGCCGGGGGCTTCCCTCCCCACCGCCTCCCAGATGGCCTCTTCACTCAGGCTTTCGCGGATAAGGGCCTTGGCGCGCTCGATCACGCTGAGCGTGCGCAACCCGAGAAAATCCATCTTCAGGAGGCCCAGTTTTTCGCAGGTGGGGCCGTCCCACTGCGTAACGATTTCGTGCTCGCCCGCCCCGGACTGCTTGTACAAAGGCACGATCTCGTGCAACGGCCGATTCGCGATCACCACGCCCGCGGCGTGCACACCGCAGTGGCGGACCTGCCCCTCGAGCACTTTTGCGGTGTCGATCAGCCGCGTGACCTGGAAGTCCGACTCGTAGAGTTTCTGAAGGTCCGGTTCTTCCTGCAGCGCTTTTTCGAGCGTCATCCCCAGGGCTTCAGGAATCATCTTGGCGATTCTGTCCGTCTGGCTCAGCGGAATCTCGAGCACCCGGCCCACATCGCGAATCGCCGCACGCGCCTTCATGGTTCCGAACGTGATGATCTGCGCAACGTGCCGATACTTCATCCGCACATATTCGATCACCCGCGCCCTGCCGTCCTGGCAGAGATCGATGTCGATGTCCGGGTATTCGCTCCGATCCGGGTCGGTGAACCGCTCGAACAGCAGGCCGTATCGCACCGGACAGGCATTGCTCAGCCCGAGCACATACCCCGCCATGGTCCCCACGCCCGAACCCCTCGCCAGCGCCGGAATCCCCTGCTGTCGACCCCAGTTCACAAAATCCCACACGATCAGGAAATACGCGCTGATCTGCTTATCCGCCAGGATCTTCAACTCGCGGTTCAACCGCGCCCACTTGTCAAACGCCGCGGCATCCTCGGCCCGCGCTCGGGCGGACTGGGCTTCCTCGGTCCCTTCGATCCGATCATGCCGGTGCGCGACGATCTCCACGCCGTATCGCCACACCATCCCCGCCTCGGCCAGCAGCCGAAGGGCACGATCGCACCCTTCCTTCAATTCCTCCTGCGTCAGGGCCTCGTCACCGGCTTCCCCGCCCGCCGCTTCCAGATCGAACGCGGCACAATACGCCTTGTACCACGCCGTCAGATCTCCCTCGAACCGCGCATCATCGGCGCGTGGCAATTCGTCCGCTCGCGGCATCCGGACACGCACCACCGGCGCATGATTCTCGCCCAGGGAAACCTCGACATGACACCGCCGCGCGATCTTGACCGAATTCTCAATCGCCTCGCGACCCGCCTCACCATACTGCTCGAAGAGCGACCGCATCTGCTCCGGGCTTTTGACGTACAACTCCCGAGGGTAATGCAGCCGATCCGTCTCCGCCTTGCTCTTGCCCATGCTGATGCAGATCAGTGTGTCGTGGGCATCATGATCTTCCGCTCGAAGAAAATGGGCATCGTTGTCGCACACCAGGGGCAGCCCAAGCTCTTTCGCCAGGTGAATCAGGTACCGATTGATGCCGTTCTGTTCCTGGATATGGTGCTGCATCTCGATGTAAAAACGCGGATTGACCTCTCCGTCTGCTCCCGCTGCCGCAGCGAACACCTCGGCGTGCCACCGCGCACTCGCAACGGCGGCTTCCCAGTGTTTTCGATCTTCTGATCGTGAAAATGCCAGCAGGTGCTCGCCGATCTCGCTCCCCAGGTGGCCGTTGATCGCGATCAACCCGGCATTGTGCGTTTCGAGCAATTTCCGGTCGATCCGCGGCTTGTAGTAAAACCCCGTCAGGTATGCTTCTGAGCAGAGATACAACAGGTTTTTCCACCCTTCCGTGTTCTCAGCCAAAAGAACGAGGTGGTATCCCCCATCCGAAACGCCCGTGTGCGTTCTGTCTTTTCGATCTCCGTGCGCAACGTACGCCTCGACCCCCAGGATCGGCTTGATCCCCTGCGCCCTGGCCTCTTGATAAAACTGGACCGCTCCGTGGATATTGCCGTGGTCCGTCACGGCGACGGCGCCCATCCCCAGTTCTTTCACCCGTCTGACCAGCCGATCGATGCGGTTGCCGCCGTCGAGCAACGAATACTCGCTGTGCAGGTGCAGATGCACGAAGCCGCCGAGATCATGTGTCGTAAGTGCCTTCTCTACCATGGCTTGTGTTTCAGCAGCATGCCCCCCCATCATCTCGAGGGTCTACGCGCTTCCTCCGCAGCCATGGTACCGCCGCAACCTCGCACACGCGAGCTTTCTGAGCCTGCGCATGACCTGTCATTTGCACCATCCAACCAATACGAACAAACTACAAATATATTTCTTGACAAGATAATCCAGAAATTACTTGCAGTCTGAATCTAGGCTGTTTACCTTACGACTTATCAGTCGTTCGCTTGACGGCGAACTGAACGCACGACCGGCGCGTCGCCGGCCATGAGGAGAGACATGTATGCGAAAATTCCTGTTGGCAAGCGCAGCCGGAGCGCTCTTTACCGGCATGGCGACGGCACAACCGTTAGTCACACTCGCCGATGGCAACAGTGAGGCCGATTTCGACCTCTCCGGCGGCGGCCAGTACAACTGGTTCGTCGACGGCGTCGACCATCTCTTCAATCAAGACTTTTACTTCCGCGCCGGCGGCATGATGGACGAGCGCAGCGTGACCACGACCGCGCTGATGGGCCATCACGTCGTCGACACCAACCCCTTCTCCGACCCGCGGCCCGATGTGCTCACCACGCTCTACTTTGACGCCGCTACCGGCCTTGAGTTCGAGTTCCGCTACGGCCTTTCCGGAGGCACACCCGGCTCTCGCACGGCCGACCTCGCCGAGCAGATCACCATCCGCAATCGCGGGCAGCAGGCGATCGACGTCTCGTTCTTCCAGTATGTCGACTTTGACCTTGCTGGCACCGCCGGAAGCGATTTCGGCGAAATCCTCAACGGCCGCGTCGCGCAGCAGAGCGACACGACCTCGGGCGTAACCGTCACCGAGACTGTCGTCACTCCCGCGCCCTCGCACTTCGACATCAAGAATTGGCCCGACATCATCTCCCTCTTCTTCGATGGGCTGCCCACAACCCTCAGCGATGACCCGGGTCCGGTCTTCGGGGATGTCGCCTGGGCCTTCCAGTGGAACTTCACGCTCGTGCCGGGCGGCTCCTACCTCATCTCGAAAGACAAGCTGATCGTGCCCGCTCCGGGCGCTGTCGCCCTGCTCGGCTTTGCCGGGCTGGCGGCCTCGCGCCGGCGTCGCGCCTGATCGCTCCCAGTTCCTGACCCAATTCCGCAACGGTCGGCCCATCGGGTCGGCCGTTGCCCTTTTTGTGTGGTATCTGCTGCTCGGATGCACTCGACGCGCCACGACAGCGACCGGCTCGGCCCGTCATACCCGCCGCCGCACGAACTTCCCATCACTTCGCCGTCGGCGCGCCCCCACCCTCGACCGGTCGCAGGTCAACCACCACGGGATAATGGTCCGAGGCATATCCCGGCGGAGGCGGATCTCGCCACGACATTTCGCGCAACCGTGCGGGGGTGCCGAGCACGAACCGCGATTCGAGCACCAGTTCCGGCCGAATCGCCTTATTGAACAGAATCATGTCGATCCGCCGATCCGACTCGTGCGACATGATCCGGCTCGACGAAGGCACGCCTTCGAAGAGATCGGTATACCCCGCGGCAAAATACATCTGCACGCTTCGGGCGTCGCGCTCGGCGTTGAAATCGCCCAAGATGAGAATGTTCCGCTCCGGCTCCTTCGCGGCCAGTTCTTCAAGAATCTTGACCAGCCCGCGCGCTTCCGCCTCGCGCCAGTAATCGCCCTCGCGTCCGGATTTCTGGTGCACCACGAACAACGTCAACGCATAGGGCGCATCGTTGCCGCGTGCTCCTGCCGGCACACGCACATCGACACGCAGCGGCGATCGGTGGAACGTGATCGGCTGTCCGGCGTACCAGTTGTCCGACCGGCCCCATTTCTCCGGGTGCACGCCTCCCAGCGGCTCTTTCACCCAGTTCTGCACGTGCACGATCGGAAAGCGGCTGAGCACCGACTGCTCGATTCCCCGGGCATCCCCCGCGTCGATCGAGGCGATATGGTCATAACCCAACCCCTCAAGATAGGTGTCGCGGAACCACGTCAGCACTTCGAGATTCTCGATCTCCTGCACCGCCAGAATGTCCGCATCGACCATCCTGATCGCCTTGGCCAGTTCAACCAGGCGCTCCGGCGGCGTGGCCATCTCCGCGTCCTCGAATCGACCCGTCAACGCCGGGTCATCCACGTCATCGAACAGGTTCTCGAGGTTATATGTCGCGATCCGCACCACGTCGGGTGCTTTCGGCCGCGCTTCGCGCTCACCGAACCGCATGAAATACTTGAGTTCCAGCTCGCTGAGCACCGCCGGCGCCGGGGGCTGCCCGACCGACCGCACCGACACGAACATCACCAGCCACAACACTAGGAGTACACGCATGCCGCACCTCCGCACACTTGCCTGAGCGTAGGCAAACTCGCCCCGCGGCCGCCCTACCATCCCCCAGTGCGACTCCTCCTGGCCAATCCGAGAGGCTTCTGCGCCGGCGTCCGCATGGCGATTGACGTCGTCGATCAGGTGCTTCGCCTGTTTCCCGACGAGACCATCTACGTCTACCACGAAATCGTGCATAACAAGCACGTCGTCGGCCGTTTTCGCGACCGCGGCGTGACCTTTGTCGAAAATCTCGACGACGTTCCCGCCCGAGGCATCGTGATCTTCAGCGCCCACGGCGTCAGCCCTGCTGTTCGCGAACAGGCCCGCCGCCGCGACCTGCTCGCCATAGACGCCACCTGCCCCCTGGTCACCAAGGTCCACTCCGAGTGCATCCGCTACGCACGTCAGGGATACCAGATCCTGCTTGTCGGCCATGCCGACCATCAGGAAGTCATCGGCACCCGGGGCGAAGCCCCCGACGCCGTGCAGGTCGTCGAATCACCTGATGACATCCCCGCCCTCAGCATCCGCGACCCCCACCGCCTGGTCTACCTCACCCAGACCACCCTGAGCACCGACGACGCCGACATCATCATCCAGGCCCTGCGCCGGGCCTTCCCCGCCATCAAGGCCCCTCCGACTGAAGACATCTGCTACGCCACCACCAACCGCCAGCACGCCGTGCGGCAGGTCGCCCCCGAATGCGATCTTGTCCTCGTCGTCGGCTCGCGGAACTCAAGCAACAGCGTCCGCCTGACCGAAATCGCCCGCAACGTGGGCACGCAGGCACGCCTCATCGACGACGCCCACGATCTCGATTGGGCCTGGTTCACCCCCGATGGGCGTGAAACCGTCATGGTGACCGCAGGCGCAAGCGCCCCCGAAGACCTCGTCGCCGCGGTCTGCCGCACGCTGCTCGATCGCTTCGGGGGCACGCTCGAAACCCGAAACGTCTTTGAGGAAGATGTCGAGTTCAACCTGCCGGGTGAACTTCGCAAGGTGATGCGCGGACAGGGGATCGACCCCGAATCGCGGCGGATCCGCGTGAGTGCACCGGTCATCACGGCGGAGATGTACGGGGCCGTACCGCTGACGGTCAGTGCTCGGGCCGCAAGATGACCGTGAGCGCATCTCGGCGCGTGCACCAATGTCACGGAGCAAGGAGACGTGGATGTACGAAGGACTTTCCCGGACTGGGAACTCAGTCTGCGTCATCCCGAATCGGCCTGTACAGGTTCCAAGGCAGACGCTCGCCGCATTCCGGACAGCTCTCGATGCCTTCAAGCCCCTCTTTT
The DNA here is from genome assembly GCA_019636695.1 of Phycisphaeraceae bacterium. GTDB lineage: Bacteria > Planctomycetota > Phycisphaerae > Phycisphaerales > UBA1924 > JADLCM01. Next base: position 140,736 of record JAHBXD010000001.1, on the reverse strand, counting down.
GAATATCCACACCTGAGGCAGACAGGCCGCGTGCGGGCGGTTTCCCAACGCAGACAGGCTGCTGCCAACGCAACAGCACCCAAGCCGAGCATCACCATCGGTAAATAGACCACCGGATTGGGCAGACTGTCCACTTGCCGCAATCCTGTCAATATTGCGCCGCCCGCCATCAAGGTGATCGCAAGCACGCGGGTGCATCGCTTGAACGCGAACGCCAAGAGAGCGGCCATCGGTGTTCCCAGGCAGACAAAGAGCAATCCGCCGATCTGGAGGGCAATGGCATCACCAATACCGTAGATCAGCGCGGATGCGATTCCGAAGCACAGAAGCAGCAGGAAGGCGATCCAGTAGTGTGGTTCTGGAGTTTGCGATCGTGTTCGATCACTCCTGGCCATGAGTACGAGCGACTCCTACGGCAACGCGAGAAAAGAAACGGTGTCATCACGTAGAAATCGTCGAACGGCCTCACATTCAGAGCGAAGCAGCCGAGCGATTTCCGCAGTCGAGCAATTCCCCAGTCGAACGCCGATGGCTTTGGGTGGTTGACCGTACAAAAGGCTCCGCTGACGGAAATCGTCGTCCTTCGAAAGAATCGCAAGTGCTTCCCGACGCGCAAAAATCCAGATCGCCGTGTCATCGGCCGCATCCAAACCGAATTCGCTGACATGCCGAGATGCTGGGTAGATGTCGCCCAGCATGGAGGGCAGTCGCCGCGACAGGTTCTGGTCGAAGAGCAAGCTCACGCCGACCGGCTCATCAGCCGGCGCTCACGGTCGGCCGCGAAAGCCAGGCATGCGCGAATGTCTTCGTCCGTAAGTTCCGGAAAATCCGCAAGGATTTCGGCGATGCTCATGCCCGAAGCAAGATAATCGAGCACATCGTACACGGCGATCCGTAGCCCGCGGATGCATGGCTTGCCGCCCCGCTTATCCGGCTCCATGGTGATGATCTTCGTGTAGTCCATGGTTGAAGTATATCGTCTGCGGTTATTGCGGCCCGCCTTCGTGCATCCGGAACACCCACGTGGCCACTACCCCAAATGCCCGACAACCGCACGCCGACCGCGCACGCGGCCTGCTCGCTCGTCTTCGCATCCGCAAGAAACTCATCGTCCTCCATACGGCCTTCTCCCTCGTCCTTGCCTGCATGCTCTGGGTCATCCTTCGACCCGCGATCGGCCATGTCGTCGCGCGAGCCGAAGCCACTGAAGCCATTCTCCTTCTCGAAATCTTCGCCAACGCCACTGCGGCGGAGAACGCCAGCGCCTATCCCTGGCGCCCACCCGAGGGCGCCGCCGTACGCCATGGCGATCCTGAATCCCTCGGCCTGACCCCCGCCGACGAAAAACGGCTCCGCGCACTTCCTTCTCGCCCGCTCGAGATCGCCCGAACCCCCTCCTCCGGTCGGGCCGCCATCTACCTCCCCCCTGATGAGTCCCGTCCCGAAATCTTCGCCCTCGCCGAAGCCACCATTCCGGAAGCCCGCAAAGCAGTCTGGCGGCTGTATGCCCTGCTCGTCGCCGCGCTCCTGGGGGTCTATGCCCTTGTCGCCCTCGCGCTTGAAGCACTCGTCCTCCCGCGCCACGTCTACCGGCCGATCAGGCAGATTCTCCTTGCCGATCAAGCCGTCCAACAAGGACGCTCCGACGAAGAACTTATCCCTGACCGCGCCATGCCCGCCGACGAACTCGGTGAAATCATGCGCTCCCGCAACGAATCGATCACCAAGCTCCGCGGCCAGGGCAAAGCACTTGCCGACGCCCTCGAACGCCTCGAAGCCGCCGCGAGTGACCTCGCCGTCAAGAACAACGTGCTCGAGCGCGCCCGCCAGAACCTTGCCGATGCCGACCGCCTCGTCAGCCTCGGCATGATGTCCGCGGGCCTGGCCCACGAACTCAATACGCCCCTGGCCGTCATCAAGGGGCTTGCAGAACGCCTCAATGCCGATCCGCGCGCTGGTCTCTCACCGGAACAGGCCGCCCTCATGCTCCGCGTCGTCGCCCGGCTCGAACGACTCAGTGAAGGCCTGCTCGATTTTGCCCGCGCCCGCCCCCCAACATGCCGACAGACCGCACTGCACTCCCTCGTTGAAGAAGCCGTCACCCTTGTCAGGCTCGACCGCGAAGCCCGCGATACGCGCATCGTCAATCTTGTCCCGGTCGATCTCACCGCCCTGTGCGACGGCGACCGTATGGTCCAGGTGCTTGTCAATCTCATCCGCAACGCCGTCGATGCCATCGACGAACGCCCCCATTCCCCCAATGCACCCCAAGGGCTGGTCGAGGTCCGTGCCGCCTCTATTGAGCGCGATGGCGAAGCCTGGCTTCAGATCACAATCACCGACAACGGCCCCGGCCTTGCGCCCGAGGTCCTTGCCCGTCTCTTTGAACCCTTCGTCAGCACCCGCCTTGACGCCCGAGGCACAGGCCTCGGCCTCGCCGTCGCCGAGGGCATCGTCCGCGAGCACGGCGGCGTTATGCTGGCGCATAACCACGCCGACCGACAGGGGGCGACCTTCGAAATACTCCTGCCGGCCGACACCCTCATCCCCCAGCCGCACCCCCAGCGCGATGGACACGCCACGGATGCCTGAACCCACCCAAACGCCCGCACCGCCCCTCTCCATCATCGCCCTCGATGATGACCCCGATTTCCGCGAGTACATCCGCGAAACCCTCGAACACGAGGGGCACGAGGTCCGCACCGTCGCCGACCCGGACGAGTTTTTTCAGGCCGTGCTTGACCATCCCCCCGATGTTGTTCTGCTCGATATCAAAATGGGTCGGCATTCCGGCGAGGCCGTGCTTGAACAAATCCGCCTTCGCTGGCCCAGAATGTGCGTCATCGTCGTCACCGGCTATCCCTCGCTCGACTCGATGCGCCAGACCTTCAAGAAAGATGTCTTCGACTACCTCGCCAAACCCTTTTCCGTCGATGAACTCCGACGCTCACTCGCCCAGGCCTCCGAAGCCTTCGGCCTCGGCGCCCGGCCGCAAGACCGCCTTCGCGTCGACCTCGGCCGTCACATTCGCCTCGCACGCACTGAACGCGGCTGGACGCTCAAAGACCTCTCCGAACGCTCCGACGTCAGCGTGAGCCAACTCTCCAGCATCGAACGCGGGGCCCACCTGCCCAGCCTCGAATCCCTTGTTTCCATCGCACTCGCCCTCGACCAAAAACCCTCAACCTGGCTCGATGCCGCCGGCTTCTGACCTTCCGCCGATACCCCGAAATCATCGCAGGGTTGACTGCACGCCCCCGCTCCCCTTGACTCTCAGCCCGTGGCCGAGCACCGTTCCATCCTGACCCCCGAACCGGCCCTTCTCTTCACGGCCTTCGAACCCAGCGGCGACGACCACGCCTCCGCGGTCATCGCCGCCCTGCGCGCCCGCTACCCCGACCTCGCCATCTATGCCTGGGGCGGCCCCAAGATGCAGGCCGCCGGAGCCGAACTCGTCGAAAAAACCGGCGATGACGCCGTCATGGGTGTCCCCGGACTCAAAAAAATCCATGAGCACCGCGCCATCAACGCCCGTATCCGCCAGTGGCTCACCACCCACCGTATCACGGTGCACATTCCCGTCGATTCACCCGCCGCGAACTTCCCCGTCTGCCGCCTCACGCGTGCCCGCGGCGCGCGCATCGTGCACCTCGTGGCGCCGCAACTCTGGGCCTGGGGCTCGTGGCGCGCCCGCAAGCTTCGTCGTTTGACCGACCGCGTTCTGTGCCTTCTGCCGTTCGAAGAAGCCTGGTTCCGCGCTCGTGACATTCCCGCCGAGTTTGTCGGTCATCCGCTCTTTGACCACCCCGTCGATGCCGAAGCGCTCGCCGCCGAGACGGCACACATTCCCGAGGGTTCTCCGCGCCTGCTCCTCTTGCCCGGCTCGCGCCCGGCCGAGATCGGCAAGAATTTCCCTCTGCTGCTCGATGCCTTTGTTGAACTCGCCCGCGAACACCCGCAGGCTCAGGGCCTCATCGCGGTCACCTCACCCCAGGTCGAAGCCCGCATCCGCGAACTCGCCGCCGAGCACGCAGGCGCCTGGCCCGACCGCCTCAGCGTCGTCTCCGGCTCGACCGACGCCGCCATCGCCTGGTGCGATCTCGCCCTCGTGGTCAGCGGCACCGTCACGCTTCAGGTCGCCAAGCAGCACAAGCCCATGGTCATCGTGTACAAGTCGAACCCCGTCGCCTATGGGCTTGTCGGCTGGTGGGTCATCGACACCGAGTTCTTTGCCCTGCCCAACCTCATCGCCGGTCGCGAAATCGCCACCGAACTCATCCCCCATTTCGGTGACCACCACCCCATCGTCGAAGCCGCTCGGACACTCCTTAACGACCCCGCGAAGGCCGATGCCCAACGTCAGGAACTGCAGCGCGTGACCGAAATGTTCCTGGGCCGCAATGCCGCCGAGTCCGCCGCCGACGCCATCGCCCGCGTCTGCGGCCTCCAACCCCCATCCCCCGAAGCCTGAGCCACTTCTCTCCGTCTCTCCGTCTCTCCGTCTCTCCGTCTCTCCGTCTCTCCGTCTCTTCCCCTCCCCCCTCACCCCAGCCGCTCCATCCATCGCGTGCATCGTGCCGGCACAATCGCCACCGTGCACCAGGCGTTGCCCAATCGATCCGTCATCGCAAATCCCGACCGCTCCGGCACACCCGCCGGAAGTCCGCGATCCAGCGCCTGATGCACCACCACATCCAGATCGTGCGCCCCTGCCGCCTCCGTCTCCGTAAACAACACCACCAGCACCCCACCGAATCGAATCACCGGATCTCGCCCGAGTTTCCCCAGATCCTCAACCAATCCGCGCAACTCCGCGGCATACCCCGCATTCGCGCAACACACACCGTGCGTCAGCCCCCATTGCCCCACGGTCTTCACTTCAAGCCAGTATGCATCTTCCGCATCGGCCTCTTCGCCCCGGATCGGGCACTCGGCAAACAACGTCCCCTCGCTCAACTGACGCTCCCGCACCGGGTCGCGCACCCCGCTCGCACCCTCAGGCGCAAGCACAAGATCGCACCGATCCCTCGCCGACCGCTTCACTTCCGCATCACCCGGATAGACGCACTCACGCACAACCTGCCACCCGCTTCGCTCAAGGCTTGAAGCGATCAACGGATGCAGTTCCACCTCACTCAACGCATCAAGCCCATACACCGCCTGCTCGCGCGCAAGCGCACGCTCATGCTCGCCTAAACCCGCCGCGATCGCTTCCAGCAGTTCGACCGTCGACCACATACCCAACCATACGGCCCGGCCGAGACGCGCACAAAAACACGGTCACCCCCAGGGCGGATCAACAACCAGCCCTGCCTGCCCCATCCTCTTCAACTTGCGCTTTATCCCCGCGAAGCGCCGATCGCCCCGCCTATCCGCTCCACCTGCTCCGAAGCATGATCCAGCGTCGCCGCTCGAGACGCCCGCGACAACTTCCTCCAGATCCACGGCAAAGGAAGAATCGTCAACGGGTAATACCACCACCGCGTATCAATCCAACCCCACTCCCCGGGAATCAACTGATCCATGAAATACCGCCCAGGCTCGACCGTCAGCGCCATCACGATCACGAAAATCAACGGGGTCTGAAGCCGACGCACCAGCCGAAACGTCACCCGCGATCCACCCTCCGTTCCCTCCACATGCCCTACAAGGTCCGCATCAAACGGCGCACCGAATGCATCCACCACGAACCCGTCTTCCGTGCGGCGGAAACCCGGCAGTTTCCCTCGCCGACAGAGCGCATCCAGACGCGAACACACCTCGTCTTTCCCCAGCGGCGTCGTCATGGGGGCAAGAACGTCCGGTAATCCCGGTCCCTCCGAAGCCGAGGCTGCCGAAGGCTCCTGCACGGGTTGGATCGATGCTTCCACGCTGACACAGTGTATCGGAACACCACCCCCCGCAATCCACCCGGCATCCCGCTTGCACATACTCTTCTCGTCATGGCCGAAGCCTCCGCAGGCCCTTCCATCCTGCGCCTCGCAGGCAACGATGATGCCCCACAGCATCATCCGTTGACGCCACGCAACGCCGACTACCGCAAAGCGCTCCTCAGCGTCGCCGCCGAAAACCGCCTCGCCGCCGCCCTTCCCCCCGCCGATGCACGCTGGGCCCTCGCCGTGCATACCAGCCGCGCGCTCGAAGGGGGTCACGCAGCCGTCCTCACCCCCGATGCCCGCCGGCGCATCGTCCGCCTCGCCGTCGGCATGGGCCTGCGCGAGTTCGATGCCAACCTCGTCATCGCCATCGTGCAAGACGGCGTCCGCTCCGGCTCAGGCCCCCTCAGCCCCGAAGTCGAATCCCGCCTCACCCTCGTGCGCCCCGCCCAGCGCGCCACGCCGTTCCCGGGCACGCTCTGGTGGAAACTCTGCTGCGCCATCACCCTGGCCGTCGCGATCGTCCTCGTCGTCATCCGCTGGCTCGGCGCCTGAATCGCCTCCCTACGCTCGGGCACACTCCGCCGGAGCTTCCAGATGCCCCTTATCGAACCGGGCCGCAAGGCCCCCGACTTCACCCTCCCCGATGCCGCGGGCACGCCCTGCTCCCTCCGACGCTTCGCCGGATGGATCGTCGTCCTCTACTTCTACCCGGAAGACGACACACCCCTCTGCACCGCCCAGGCCTGCGGCATGCGCGACATCAACCCCGAACTCGACGACCTCGGCGCCGCGGTCATCGGCATCAGCCCGGACGACCCCGCCCGCCACGCCGCTTTCGCACAAAAATATGGTCTCAACTTCCATTTGCTCGCCGACCACCGCCGCGACCGCTCAGGCGCGCCGAAAGTCAGCGCCCGCTACGGCGCCTGGCGCTCCAAGAGCATGTACGGCCGCGAAGTCACCGGCATCGTCCGCACGACCTACATCCTCTCGCCCGATCTCCGCATCGCCAGGCGCTTCGACCACGTCAAGACACCCACCCACGCCCAGCGCATCCGCGATGCCGTCCGCGAACTCCGTCAGGCCCTCTCGGCCTGATTCCTCCCGCCTTCGCCCAGCGCCCCGTCAAGCCGCCCCCCGTGCCGCGCAAGATACGCTGACGCCGTCGAGACATCCACGCCCAGCCGGTGCATCACCACCGCTGCCTTGGCAGACCCCTCCGCCCGCGCCAACAGCCCGAAAGCCTCCTCACGCCCAAGCCCCGTCAATGTCGAGACGATCCGCGCGGCCCGATCCCTCAACTTCGCGTTCGTCGCGCGCACATCGACCATCAGGTTCTCATACACCTTGCCCGTGCGAACCATCAGTGCTGTCGATATCGTGTTCAACACCAGTTTCGTCGCCGTTCCCGCCTTCATCCGCGTCGAGCCGGTAATCACCTCCGGCCCTGTCTCCAGCACGATCACGCAGTCAGCATCGGCAACATCGCACACATTCGCGCACGTCACCAGCGCCGTCAGCACCCCCGCCGATAAACGCTTCGCGATCGAAAGCGCCCCGAGCACATACGGCGTCGTTCCCCCCGCTGCGATCCCGATCACCGTGTCGTCCGCCGTGAGGCCAAGCCCGGCAAGTTCCTCAAGCGCGCCCTCACGATCATCCTCCAGCCCCTCACTGCTCGACCGAATCGCCGCTTCACCCCCGGCCAGAATCCCCACCACACGCCCCGGCGGCGTCTGAAATGTCGGTGGCGCTTCGGCCGCATCCAACACCCCCAGCCGACCCGAAGTTCCCGCACCCACATAAATCAACCGCCCGCCCGCCGAAAACCCCGGCTCCGCACGAGCAATCAACGCCGTGATCGCCCCGCGCGCCCCCTCCACTGCCGACAACACCCGCGCATCCTCCTCCTGAATCCGCGCAACCAGTTCCCCGACGCTCAGCCGATGCAGATCCCCCGTCCGCGCGTTCCGATGCTCCGTAGAGACCCACGACCGATCCGGAGGCAGCCCTGCAGGCGCGCTCTCACCAACCTCCACCACAACTCGATCAATCTTCGATGCGCCCGGCGCTCCGCCCCGTGCACATCCGTCTCCTACTTCGTCATGGGCGGGGTTGTGCGGCGACATCCCCGCATCGTATCGCGCGCTCCTCATCTCCCTCTTCCTCATGGTAAAGTCCACGCCCCCTCCCGCGGAGCACTCCCCCTGCACACCCTCGACTGGCTCATCCTCGCGATCTATCTCGCCGCCATCGTCGCCGCCGCCGTGTTCCTCGGCCGCCGCGCCAAAGACACCGGCGGCTTCTTCCTCGGCGCGCGTCGAATGCCCGCATGGGCCGTCGTCATTTCCATCGTCGCCACAGGCCAATCCGCCGCGACGTTCGTCGGCCTGCCCCAGGCTTCGTTTGACGGCGACCTCACCTACCTCTCGACCCACCTCGGCGAAATCATCGCCGCCGTGCTCCTCGCCTGGTTTGTCATCCCGCTCTACTACCGCCTCGGCATCGCTACCCCCTACGAACTTCTCGAACGCCGACTCGGCTCCGGCGCTCGGCAAGGCACGAGTTGGGCCTATCTCGTCGGCCGCATCTTCAGCACGGGCGCGCGCGTCTTCATCGGCGCGGTCCCCACGAGCCTTGTCATCTTCGGCAACCTCAACCCATCCAGCATCGCGATCTCGATCTGGGTTCTCGTCGCCCTCTCTACCGCCACCACCCTCGTCGGCGGCATCCGAGGCGTCATCTGGGTCGATGTCGTCCAAGCCGTCGTCTACATCGGCGCTGCGGTCGCTATGCTCTGCTTCCTCCTCGCCCGCATACCCGCGCCGACGGGCGAACTGCTCTCCGCCCTGAGCGCCCCGGCCCCCGATGCGCCGAGCAAACTTCGGCTCATCTCCTTCAGCACCGATCCCGCCGCCTCGTTCACCCTCTTCACCGCTGTCTTCTGCTTCTCGCTGCTCACCATCGCCTCGCACGGCGCCGACCACGACATGGTGCAGCGCATGCTCACGTGCCGTTCATCACGCAAGGCCGCACTGTCTGTCCTGCAGGGCGTCCTCGTGCGCATCCCCACCGTGGTGCTCTTTCTCGCGCTCGGCCTGCTCCTGCATATCTACTACCTTCGACCAGATCTCATGGGCGACGCCGCCCCCGCAACCCCGCTCATCACCGAACGCGGAAGCGAGCGCGCCCTCACCCAGTTCATGCTCCACGAAATTCCCTCCGGACTCACCGGCCTGCTCATCGCCGGCCTCTTCGCCGCTGGATTGTCCAGTGTCAACAGCTCCATCAGCGCCATGAGTGCGGCGTTCGTCAACGATGCCTACCGAAAACTCCGCCCCGCGCGCGACGATCGACATTACCTCCGCGTCGGACGATGCGCCGTCCTCATCGCCGCGGCCCTGCTCGGCCTCTTCGCCACGCTCTGCATCGCTTGGTACGACCCCACCCGCCAGACGCTGCTCGATTTCGCCCTCGCCAGCATGACCTTCGCCTACGCCGGGATCCTCGGCGTCTTTTTCACCGCCCTCTGCACCAAACGCGGAAACGCCCGATCTGCCCTTGCGGCGTTGGTCGTCGGCTTCGTGGTCATTCTGCTTCTCCAACGACCCGTCTTTGTCTGGTGGACTGGCCTCATCCCCCCGCTCGCGGCCACGCCCGACATTCCCGACGACTGGCGCCTCGGGGAATGCACACTCGCCTGGCCCTGGCATTTGCCCATCGGCGCGGCATGTGCGGCGATCACCTGCGCCATCCCCCGCCGCTCAAAATAACCCGTCTCTCCGTCTCTCCGTCTCTCCGTCTCTTCTCTCTCCGTCTCTATCTCTCCTTCTCTCCCTCCCTCTCTCGCCCCACCGCGACACCTTGCCACGCCGCGAGATCGGCATGCCGCGTCAGGTCATACCCCAGCGGTGTCACCGTGATATGCCGTTCAAACAACAGGTCCACGTCCGACCCCGGCTCGGTGTTGTGAAAATCCATCCCGTGCCCCGCCGCCCAGTAATACACATCACCAGAAGGCGACTCCCGCCGTTCGTAGCGATCGTTCAACCCGTGCGTATTCATCGGGCACACGCGAATCGGCAACATCGCCCGCGGATCAACCCTCGGGTCGAGCGGTCGCAGACTCTCCGGCGCGGGCCGAATCCGTGAATCGCGCTCACGCATGCCCTGTTCACCGGGAAGTTCCGTCCTGGGAATATTCACGTTCAGACATTCGTGGGCATCCAACGGATATTTCGTCCGCAGAATGGCCTCGATCGCGCGCCGGGCATGGCCCGCCGCCGCGTCAAACAGCGGCATGCCCATCCCCAGGTGCAGGCTCACCGCGATGCTGGGCACACCGAGAAACGCCGCCTCGATCGCCGCCGCCACGGTGCCGGAATAGATCACGTTGATCCCGACGTTCGCCCCCGCGTTCATCCCGCTGATGACCAGGTCCGGCCGCGACCCCGCGCCGAATCGCTCCGGCCACAACGCCGTCAACGCCAGTTTGCAGCAGTCGGCCGGTCGCCCCGCCACCGATATGCCGCGCATCCGCTCGTTCACCTCAACCTCGCGGATCATCAGCGGCTCGTGGAAGGTCACCCCATGGCTCGTCGCGCTTTGCACCGTCTCCGGCGCAACCACGAGCACCTCGCACGGCGTCCCGTCCCGCGGGTCGAGCAGCGGCGAGCCGAACCCCTTGTGCGTATCCATCAAGGCGTCATAGAGCGCCACGATCCCCAGCGCCCGAATCCCGTCGTCGTTGGTCAGCAGAATGCGCATGCCGACCAGCATAGAACCCGTCAGCCCGTCCCGTACATTCGGTCGCCCGCATCACCCAGGCCCGGCAGAATGAACCCTCGCGCATCCAACTGCCTGTCCAGTGCCGCGGTATACACCATCACGTCAGGATGCTCGCGGCCCACACGCATCACACCCTCGGGCGCGGCAACCAGGCACAACAGCCGAAGATCGGTCGCCCCGGCGCTCCGAAGCAGCGAGATCGCCTGCACCGCCGACCCGCCCGTCGCCAGCATCGGGTCAACCAGAATCACTGGCCCCGCGTCAAGGTCTCGCGGCAGTTTCTGCAAATACACCACCGGCTTGAGCGTTTCTTCATCTCTTGCCAACCCCAGGTGCCCCACCCTCGCCTCGGGCATGACTTCCAGAATGCCGCTGGTCATTCCCAGCCCCGACCGCAGGATCGGCACGAGCGTAATCGTCGCGCTCAGCCGCCGACAGGTGGTCCGCTCCATCGGGGTCGTCACCTCGACCGGAAGTGTCGGAAACGACCGGGTGACCTCATAGACCATCAGCCCGGCGATCTGCGCCAGGAGCGCCCGAAAAGCCCGGTACCCCGTCTCGCCGTCGCGGAGATAACTCATCTTGTGCTGGATCAGCGGGTGGTCAAAGACCACGAGATTCGACATGACATGCGGAAGTCTCGACATTCCCCACAGCCTATCCGATCGCCGCAGACCCTCTGACAGGCAAAATATCAAACACAATACTAACAATACTGCCCGCGTTCCCCCTTGGCGCGACGCATCCTCCCCCCTATGCTCAGTTCGAACTGATCAGGTCTGGCCATGGACGACGACGACTCTGAACCTCGAAGCCCGATCCCCGCTGCGATGTCGCCCCGCTCCGGCCTCATCCACCTGGTGTTGACCGACCGGGCTACTTGCCTGACGCCCCAGACGGATCGCTGGCTCCATGAACGCTTTGCCGAAGTCGCCGAGACGCTCTGCATCGGGGGCGAACTTCGCGCGGCAATCTTGAACGATGACGAAATGGCGCATGCCCACCGCGTCTGGACCGGCATCGACGGCCCGACCGACGTGTTGACCTCTGATCTGGTCGACGGCGGCGCGGTCGAAACCCGATGCATCGACGCCGATGTCCTGCTCGGGGCCGACGAAGCCCGCCGCCGTGCCGACGAACTCGGCCACCCCTTCGAACGCGAACTGCTGCTGTACCTGGTCCATGCGCTTCTGCACTGCCTCGGATTTGACGACCACACCCCCGAGGACGCCGCACGCATGCACGCCGAAGAAGACCGCGTCCTCGGTCTGATCGGTGTCGGGGCGACCTATGCCCCGCGCGCGGAGGTTCGTTCGTGAGTGCACTCGTCTGGTTCGCCGTCGCAGCGGCAGCGCTCGTGCTTGCCGGCCTCTTCGCCACGCTCCACATGGCGATCAGGCAGGCTTCGCTCTCGCGCGTCGAAGAACTCGCCGAAGAGCGTGCCAACCCCGCGATGATCCGCAAAATCGACGCCCTGGTGCGCGATGCCGACGGTCACGCCCTTGCGGCAGCATTTCCGCGCGTCTTCTTCACTTTTCTCTTCATGATCAGCGTGGTCGCCTGGATCGCGCAGGTGCGCCACGCCGGCGACCCGAGTTCGACCGACGTGATTCTCGGGGTGCTCGTGTCGAGCATCCTTGCCTGGGTCTTCGCCGTCGCGCTGCCCGTGAGCGTCGCCGAACACGCCGCGGAGCGCACGATCGTGCGCTTCTGCGGGCTGATACGCCTGCTGTTCATCGTGATGGCGCCGCTGCGGCGCGTCGGGGCTTTCTTTGACGAAGTGGTGCGCCGGCTCGTGGGCGACGCCGAACGCGACTCGGCCGAAATGCTCCAGGATGAAGTGCTCAGCGTCGTGGAGGAAGGTGAACGCGAAGGCCAGATCGACGAGCAGGCCAGGCACATGATCGAATCGGTCATGCAGTTCGGCTGGCGCACCGTCGAAGAAATCATGACCCCGCGCACCGAGGTCGACGCCCTCGAATACACCGACGATCTCGCGGCCGTACAGAGTTTTGTGCGCGATGTCGGGCACAGCCGCATTCCGGTCTACCGCGACGATCTCGACCACGTCGTCGGTTTTTTGTATGCCAAAGACCTGCTGCGCTGGATGAGCAACCCCGAGGGCGTCGACCCGGCGGCCTTCAGCCTCGCGTCGATTCTGCGCCCCGCGACGTTCGTGCCCGAGACGAAAACCGTCCAGGAACTCCTCAAGGAGTTGCTGGGGCACCGTGTGCACATCGCCGTCGCGGCTGATGAGTACGGCGGGACGGCGGGCATCGTGACGATGGAAGACATCATTGAAGAGGTCTTCGGCGAAATTCAGGATGAGTACGAAGCGCCGTCCGAACGACCGAGCGTGGACATCGACCGGGATCAGATGCGCGCCGAACTCGACGCCCGCACGCGCATCGACGAAGCCAACGACCTGCTCGACGCGATCGGCATTACCCTGCCGGAGAGCGAGGATTACGACACACTCGCGGGGCTGGTGATCGTGAAACTGGGGTTCATCCCGGAGCCGGGCGCAACGGTGGAGATCGACGGCGCGATTCTGAAGGTGCTTGAGGCCGAGCAGACCCGCGTGAAACGTGTCGAGGTGCACCGGATGCAGGATCGGGAAGGCGAGGGCACGCGGGCGGTGGTCGCGGAAGATGGCCCGGTGTGACCCTATCAAAAACCGTTCCACGTGGAACACCCCTCTTTCAGGGAGTTCCTTAACACCTTAATTGCCACGTTCGGCACCATCGCCAGGGGAATCCATAGGTGAATGTGCGGCATGATGCGCGGTTGCGGGGTGCCTTGCGGTTGGTTATGCTGGCTGCATCGTCGGTGCCTGTGTAAGTGACGGGCACAAGAGGGAAGTGTGGTGAAAAGCCACCGCGGACGCGCCGCCGTAAGGGGCATGTGCTGCGCTCTCGGGTTCGCCAAGCGAACCTGAAAGACCACTGCGGTTGACCGGGGTCAGACCCGGGCCGTGGGAAGGTTGAGAGTGCAGGCCCCGAGCCGGAAGACCTGCCGACGACGCCGGGCCTTGGCCAGCAGGCCAAGGAAGAACCGGCGCATGGTTGCCCTCGCGAGGCCCGAATGGGCAGGGGCGCCGGCGAAGCGTGCCGCAGGCTCCCCGTGGCGCGCCGGCCGGAAGCACCCGAGAGTTCGCGAGGCGACCAGACCGTCGAGGTCGGGGGGCCATCCCGCGCGTTCGGGGTGCATGCCGCGGCTGCGGCACGGAGTGGTGATGGAACGGGTTTTTTCGTTTTGCGTTGCGGTAGGGATTGCGGTGGGGAGTTGCGGGGCGAGCGGCGATCACCCTTGGGCGAGCGAAGTTCGGTTCTATGACGCGGGGATCGGGGTGACGCCGGGGTATGACGACCCGACGGCAGCGCTGGGAGAGCCGACGCGATTTACGGGTGAGGGGATTTTTCCGGGGGCGGTCACGCCGTTCAACAGCGCGTGGATGGAGACGGAAATTGTGTCGATCGGCCGCGGTGGAAGCCTGATCGTGGCGTTCGATCGTCCGATCGTGAATGACCCGCTCAATCCTTTCGGCATCGACCTGTTGGTGTTCGGCAACTCGTTTTATTTTGATGACGATTTTCCTCACGGACGGGCGGGGATGCTGTCGGCTGACGGAGGGATCATCGAAGTATCGCAGGACGGGGACGAGTGGAGGACGATTCCGAACGCGGCGGCGGACGGGCTGCACCCGACGCTGGGGTATCGCGATCTGACGGACCCATTTTCGCCGGTGCGGGGGATGATCGAGACGGATTTCACGAAGCCGGTAGATCCTTCGTTTGTCGCGACAGGGTTGACATTCGCGGAAATCGTGGCGGGGTATGACGGATCGGGCGGAGGCACGGGGGTGGATATCGGCCTGGTCGGGTTTGATTTCATCCTGTATGTGCGGATCAGCAACCCGATGGACAACCCCTTTACGGTGGAGATCGACGGGTTTGCGATTGTGCGTCCGGTGCCGGGGCCGGCGGCGGCGCTGGTGCTCGGAGCGGGCGTGATGGTGATATCGCGGCGCCGGAGAGGCTCGCGATGAGGACGCATTGCGTTGTCTTGGTTGCGTCGGCGCTCGCCTGGGGAGGCCGAGCGTCGGCGCAGCCGGTTCCGGGCATTACCGAGTGGCCGTGCGTGCAGGGGTCGGCCGCGCGGTCGGGGGCGCGGCCGTATGCGCTGACACTGGAACCCGTGCGGTGGACGCTTAGTCACCTTCCCGGCGGGGAAGCGATCAGTTTCATTGGCCCGAGCGCGCCGGTGGGGGCTGAAGGGCGCATTTATGTGCTCGCGCGGGTCGGAGGGGCCGCGCGCGTGCTCTGTGTGGATGCGTCGGACGGGAGCGTGGTGTGGGTGCGCCCGGCACCATCGATCGTGCTGGATTCGTGGGCTTCGCCGGCGATCGACCTGGAGAGCGGCGTGCTTGTCGTTGGGGCGGGTACGCGGATGCTCGGGTATCGCCTCGACGATGGCGAAGAGGCGTGGGAACTCGTGCTGCCCGCGCCGGTGGTGAATGCTTCGCCCGCGATCACGGGAGATCGCGGCAAGCGGCGGGCGTTTGTGACGGATTACGGGGGGTTCGGGTCGGTTTCGCGGTTGTGGTGCATCAATCTCTCGCCCCGAGAGGGTTCACGAAACCCGTTTGATCCGGGTGAAGCGGTGTGGAGCGTTGAGATCGGATCGGCGTCGGGATCATCCCCCGCGGCGGCGGGCGGGGTGGTGGTGGTGGCGACGACAGGGCTGGACGGTGTTGGGATCGGTGAACTGCTGGCGTTCGATGCGGCGGCGGAGGAGCCGCCGGTCGAACGCTGGCGGAGAGCGAACCCGGAGTGGCACGGTTTTTACGGCGGTGTGACGCTGGCATACCGGCCCGAGGGACTGGCGGCCTATGCGGGGTCGTACGCGTTTTCCGGGGGGGTGCTTTCGGCGAACCTGGTGAAAGTGCGCGTGGACGACGGCGCATTAATGTGGAGCGTTCCGAGCAATCGGACCAGTTCGACGCCTGTGGTGCTGGATGACGGCCGGGTGGTGCTGAGCGGGGGGTTATGGGGATTCGGGACCGTGCCTTCGGTGCAGTGTTATGTCGATCATGGGTTGTCGGCGTCGTTGGTGTGGGATTCCGCGCTGGATTCGTGGGTCGATGCGAACCTGAACGGGCGCCTGGATGCGGGAGAGTTCATGGTTGCGGGCGGGTGGACGCATCATCCGCTGGTGACGGGGAGCGGGGGGCACGCACGACTGCTCAGCGGGCGGATGGGCCAGGGATCGACGACGGGGGCGGCGTATACGCACCTGGTGGTGCTTGACCTCGGGGTAACGCCGGATGCCGCGGGCTTTGCGACGATCTTCGAGGGCGGAGGCGGGCCTTGCGCGGTGCTGGGGCGCGGGGTGTACACCATCGGCCCTGAGGGGCTTACCGCGCGCGGGCCGGGGCCGGGTGAACCGGATGTGAACGGGGACGGCCGACGCGATGTGGAAGACCTGATCTCGTGGCATCGGGGCGAAGGCTCGCTGGATGTGGACCGGTCGGGGGCGGTGAACGCGGGCGATGTTGAACTGCTGGAGTTTGAACTTCGGCGCAACGAGCGTTTTGAGTTGCGGCGCCGGTGAGCACATGAAGAAGGTGCGCAGCACGATATCGAGGGGCATACAGCGCGGTCAAGCGCGCGGGATGTCGCTGATCGAACTGCTGGTCGTGATCGCGATTTCGTCTCTGCTGCTGGCGATGGTGCTGCCGGCGCTGGGGGGGGCGCGCGAGTCGGCCCGGGGGGTGCGGTGTGCTTCGAACCTGCGCCAGATGGCGATGGGATGGATGATGTATGCCGGGGAGCACGGCGATCGGGCGATGCCGCTGGCGTACTGGGAGTTGAAGGACATCGGCTCAGGGCCGCAGATTTTCTGGTGGGGGTCGCACGGCACGGCGACCGACCCGCCCGACCACGCGGCGGGATTTCTTGCGCCGTATCTGGAATCGACGCTGAGCGCTTCTTCGGTGTATGAGTGCCCGAACCAGCCGTGGGAGACGTATCGGCCACAGGGGCCATCGCGTTCGATCACGAGCACGTACGGGTATAACGGGTATTACCTGAGTCCGGGCAAGACGCCGGGGTGGGCCTCGAGCATCGGGCATCGGCCGTGGCGGCGGATTGCGGATGTGGAGCACCCATCAAGTCTTTTCGTGTTCGCGGATGCGTTGCTGGGAGGCTTCGGCGGTGGGCTGCCGATGAACACGGCGCTGCTTGACCCACCGATGCTGTATATGGGGGGGCAGTGGCGGGTAAATGACTCTCCGACGACGGCGTTCCGACATCGGCGACACGCGCAGATCGCGGCGGCGGATGGGAGCGTGCAGGGACACCGGGCGGGGGCGCTGATGGAAGGGTGGGATGCGATCGGCTCGGTGACGGTGACGAACAGCCCC
Source organism: Phycisphaeraceae bacterium (assembly GCA_019636695.1). Lineage (GTDB taxonomy): Bacteria > Planctomycetota > Phycisphaerae > Phycisphaerales > UBA1924 > JADLCM01. Next base: position 123,645 of record JAHBXD010000001.1, on the reverse strand, counting down.
GGATATGTGCCGGACTGGAGAAGGTGGTAAGAGGCTCTTTGCACCTTGCGCGGGATGTCTTTAGGCGCCAGTCGCGCCACGGGGCGTTGGGCCGGGCGCGGGAGGACGATCAGGTGTACTCGACGGCGGCATTGAAGAGTTCGACATCGTGCTGGTAGCGCGCGCGGACGAGCAGGCGAAGTTCGGGTGTGTAGAGATCGTCGGCGGTGGGATTGATGCTGCGCAGGCGGAGTTCGCCGGCGGGTGTGTCGGCGAGCGTTCGCGACCGGGCCGGCTTGCGCGCGTGCGGCGTGCGGGCGGCCGGGACGGGGCGTTCGATGCCGAGGTGTTCGAGGGCCTTTTGAAGCACCCGGTCGATGTGGTCGATCGAGCCGAGGATGTGGAATGTGACGGGACGGACGAACGCCGCCTGAGGACGCCAGTGCGGGTCGAGGTCGTCGTCGGGAGTTCGAACGAGATAGTCGAGGAATTCGCGGAACGTGATGCCGCGGTTGTAATCGACGCGAGAACAGAGCGGGCCGATTTCGCTGCGAAGGCCGAAATGAATGGGGCCGAGGCGGTCGTGGAAGACATCGGTCGGCGACCCGATCTGGACGGCTTCGACGACGGGCCGGCTGGAGCGTTCAGGAGGAGCGATGCGGACGAACTTGGAGGCATAGGCCGAGGCGATGCGTTCGAGGGGATCGCGGAGGATCGCAACCCGGAAGGCACGATCGAGCACGGCCTGAGCCTCAGCGGGCGGGCGCGAGGCCAGGGCGTAACGCGCGGTGCAGTAGCGATGGATACCCCCGGCGTGATCTGGCGGGACGGGAGCGCCTTCAGTCGTCGCGACGAGCCAGTGCTTGAGAGTGGTACACGCGCACTTGGGAATGGCGCATACGACGAGGCCGAGCGCATCGCTCGCCAGGTAGTGATCGAATGGGAATCGATCGGTGCGCATGGTGCTGCCGCGGGTGGGCGTGAGTTCCCGATCGTGCGTGCATTTCGCGCGTAGAAGCACGTAGGGAGGCGAAGCGCTGAGGGCACGCGCTGCGCGATGGGGATGCGCGGAGCGCGGCACGGGGGCTTGGGCTCAGGCCTTGGCGATGGTCTTGTTGTATTCGTCGGCGGAGATGTCGGTGATTTGGGCTTTGGCGAGGATGGCGTCCATCGCCTTGTGCTCGCGGATCTGCTGGTAGACCTGGCCGGCGCGATTGCCGGAAATGATGTCTTGGCGGAGTTTTTCGGGGCGGACGCCCTGCTCCATGGCCATCTGGGCGATGCGGCCGTTCATCTCGGCATCGGTGACCTTGACATCGAGCTGATCGGCGACGGCGTTGAGGATGAAGAAGAGTTTGAGTTCGGAGCGAGCGGCCTCAGCGCTGGCGGCCCGGAGTTCGGCCATGTGGTGCTCGATCTCCATCGCGGGGACGCCGCGGTACATGAGTTCCATGCGTCGGCGGTCGAGGGTGCGCGTGGCCTGGCGGTCGGTGAGGCGCTCGGGGAGTTCGAAGGAGGTGTTGTCGATCAGGTGCTTGGCGATCTGCTGGCGCATAGCGACCTGCTGCTGGATGATGGCGCGCTGGGTGAGGCGCGAGCGGATGGTTTCTTTAAGTTGGTCGAGGTTTTCGTAGCCGTAGCGCTCGCAGACGGCCTGCTCGTCGGCGGGGAGAATGCGATCGACGCGATCGACCTTGAAGGTGATGGTGAGGTCTTTGCCGCGGATGTCTTCGACTTCGTGATTTTCGGGGCCTTTGACCTTGATGGTGACGTTGGCGCCCGGAGTGGGAAGGCCCAGCTGCGAGGAGAAGTCGTCCACCATGACGCCGAGGATCATGCCCTTGCCGTTTTTGTCGGGGGGAGGAACCTGGACGACGGCGCCGTTGATGTTGTAGAACTCTTTATTATCGTCGCCGCCGGTCATGATGCCATGGCCGGTGAGGTAGTCGCCCGGTTCGGGGTTCTGGCGTTCTTCGAGTTCGCCTTCGTTGATGCAGATTTTGCGGAGTTCGTCGTCGACCATCTGGTCGGTGACTTCAAAGGTGGGCTTGCGAACGGCGATGCCGTCGAGCGAAGGAAGCTCAAATTCGGGCATGACCTCGACATCAATTTCGATGGTGAGGGGCTTGCCGTGCACCAGCTCGGTTTCGCCGAGTTTTTCGGCGATGGGGTCGCCGACGACCTTGAGCTTGTGGTCTTCGACGGCCTTCTGGAAGGCGGTGGCGACGATGGCGCTCTTGGCCTCGCGTTGGATGTCTTTGCCGAAGCGCTTCTGGATGAGTTGGCGCGGGGCGCGGCCCTTGCGGAAACCCGGGAGTTGGGCTTCGACGGCGAGGGTGTCGAGCGAGTCGGAGAGTTTCTCGTCGACGGTTTCGGCGGGAATCTCGATGAAGAGTTTCTTGCGGCTGGGGCCGGCGTCCTCAATGCGGACGGTATTGGGGCGCTCGATGGCGGCTGTATCGGACATGCTCACTCTCCGCGATCCGGAGGACACTTGGGCTTGGTTCAGACCCGTCGGGAGGCCGACGGGCGACGGACCCGAACAATAGGCCGCGATGGGTGCGGGGTGAACTCTGCGGATGGGTGTCCAGGGTGTTGATGAAGTGGCCAGATGTGGCCCGAGAGGATGGGGGCGAGGCCATGGTTGGCGGTCGATGGCCAATCGGTGTGGGTTATGGGCTGGTACGGCGTTTGCAGACGTTCTGGGGCAATCGTTCGTAAGAGATTGCACCTTCTCTTATGCGCGCCGCGGATCCGGAGAGAACAGCGGGTCCGCGGCGTTTTTTTGTGCGCAAACCGACAACGGGGCCGCGATACGATCGGTGGTGGATCGGCGGTACGAAGTCATCGTGGTGGGCGGGGGCCATGCGGGCGTGGAAGCGGCGTGGGCCGCGGCGAATGTCTTGCTGCCAGGGGTTTCCCGCGGTGGGCCTCGGCCTGTGGCGCTTGTGACGCTGGACCCTTCGAAGATCGGGGAGATGAGCTGCAACCCGGCGATCGGGGGTCTGGCGAAAGGCCAACTGGTGCGCGAGGTCGATGCGCTTGGCGGGGTGATGGGCCTGGCGACCGACGCGACGAGCATCCATTCTCGGGTGTTGAACACAAGCAAGGGTCCGGCGGTGCGCGGGCCACGGGCGCAATGCGACAAGCATGCGTATGCGCGGACGGTGCGCGCGATGCTCGATGCGCACCCGGGGATCGACGTGCTCAGGGGGAGCGTTGGGGAACTGGTGATCCGCGGGGGAGTGTGCCGCGGGGTACAGGTTTGCGCGGGTGATGGCGTGGTGAACCTGGAGGCGTCGGCGGTGGTGCTGACGACCGGGACATTCATGCGCGGATTGATGCATACGGGCGAGGACCGGACGCCGGGTGGGCGATTCGGCGAAGGAGCGGCTTCGGCGATTTCTCGGGCGCTGGAGGAGGCGGGGTTTGAGCTTGGCAGGCTCAAGACGGGGACGCCGCCTCGATTGCGGCGCGGGTCGATTCGCTGGGAAGCGCTGGAGGCCCAGTGGGGAGACGAGCCACCCGTGCCTTTCAGCGATCTTTCCGGAGTCGGACCCGAGGGAGCAGACTCGAGAGGCCCAGCGGGGATGAGCCTGGAGCATCTGCCGTGCATCGAGAAGTTTCCGGTGATGCGGCAGGTCGATTGCCGCCAGACGCAGACAACGGATGATGCGCACGGGTGCATCCGGGAGAATCTGCATCGAGCGCCGATGTTCAGCGGGCAGATCGAGAGCATCGGGCCGCGGTATTGCCCGAGCATTGAAGACAAGGTTGTGCGATTTTCCGAGCGAACATCGCACGGGGTGTATCTGGAGCCGGAGAGCCTGGAAACCGACTGGGTGTACTGCAACGGAATTTCGACGAGCCTTCCCCGTGACGTGCAGGATCGGATCGTGCGGAGCATGCCTGGGTGCGAAGAGGCGGAGATTCTGCGGTACGGATATGCCGTGGAATATGACATGGTCCGGCCGCACCAGATCCGGGCGACGTGTGAGACGAAGCGGGTGGAAGGGTTGTTTCTGGCGGGGCAGATCAACGGGACAAGCGGATATGAAGAGGCGGCCGGGCAGGGGATCGTGGCGGGGCTGAACGCCGCACGCCGGGCGGCGGGATCGGGCGAGGTGATTTTCGGACGTGACGAGGCGTACATCGGGGTGCTGATGGACGACCTTGTGACGCGGACACCGGTCGAGCCGTATCGGATGTTCACGAGCCGTGCCGAGCATCGGTTGCTGCTGCGGGCCGACAATTCGGCGGACCGATTGACCGGAAGAGCCGCGGAACTGGGGCTGCTTTCAGGCGTGCTCGGGTCGCTGCGGGAGGCGCGGTTTCGAGAACGCACCGAGCAGTTGGAGCGCGTGCGCGCTGAGATCGACCGTGCTCGCGTGGAGGGAACGGAACTGGCAAAGGTGGTTCGTCGCCCTGAGTTTTCGCTTCAGGATCTTCAGCGTGTGTTGCTTGGGGTGTGTGCTCGGGACGACGTGTGGCTGACTGCCTATGCCGAGCGGCGGTATGAACCGCTACTCGTGCGAGCGCGGGCAGAGATTCGGCGGCAGGCGGCCACAGAGCACCGGCGTTTACCGGAGTGCATCGACGAAGGGCGTCTGGCGGTGATGCGAACGGAAGCCCGCGAGGCGATTCTTCGGTTTCGCCCAGCGACATTCGGGCAGGCCTCGCGTCTGGAGGGCGTAACGCCTTCGGACATGACGCTCTTGGCCGTTCTGCTCGGACGGTCGTAGCGGGTAAAAAAAAAAAACGCGCCCCGGCAACGGGCCGGGGCGCGGCATTTGAAGTGCGTGTTCGTCTGATCGTCGCGGCCGGCAAGCCCGGGACGCGGCCGGCATGTCAGAACTGAATCTTGTCGGTGCCCATGGCGCCGTGGCTGGCGTCCATGCCGCCGCGTTTGGGAGCGCGTGCGGGGCGATCTTCTTCGCGAGCGGGAGCGCCTTGTTCGCCGGCGGAGGCGTCGCCCCACTGGGCGCGCTTGAGGGAGAGGCCGATCTTGCGGTCGGAGATATCGACGCGGAGGATCTTGACGTCGATCTCTTCGTCGGCCTTGACGACATCCTGCGGGTTTTCGACCTTATGGTCGGCAAGTTCGGAGATGTGAAGGAGGCCCTCAAGGTCTTGCTCAAGCTCGACGAAGACGCCGAAGTTGGTGATCTTGGTGACCTTGCCGCGAACGACCATGCCGGGCTTATAGGCATCGGGAATGGCGTGGAGCCAAGGATCCTCGGTGAGTTGCTTCATGCCGAGGCTGATGCGCTGCTTGGACTGATCGACATCGAGCACGACGCAACGCACCACATCGCCCTTCTTGAGCATTTCGTTGGGGTGCGTGACTTTCTTGGTCCACGACATGTCGGAGATATGGAGCAGGCCGTCGATGCCCGGCTCGATTTCGACGAATGCGCCGTAGTTGGCAAGGTTGCGGATCGAGCCTTCAACGATGGTGCCGACGGGGTACTTCTCGGTGACAAGTTCCCACGGATTGACCTCGGTCTGCTTCATGCCGAGGGAGATTTCCTGCTTGTTCTTGTCGATTTCGAGGACGACGACGTCGACCTCCTGGCCGACCTGGACCATCTCGCTGGGATGGTTGACGCGCTTGGTCCATGACATCTCGGAGATGTGCACGAGGCCCTCGATGCCGTCTTCAAGGCGGACGAAGCAGCCGTAGGACATGAGGCTGACGACAGCGCCGTGGATGCGAGCGCCGACGGGGTACTTCTGCTCGATGGCCTCCCAGGGGCTGGGTTCCTTCTGCTTGAGTCCGAGGGCGATCTTCTCTTTCTCTCGATCGATGTTGAGCACCTTGACTTCGATCTCATCGTCGATCTTGAGCATTTCGCTCGGGTGGTTGACGCGGCCCCACGACATGTCGGTGATGTGGAGCAGGCCGTCGATGCCGCCGAGATCGACAAAGGCGCCGAAGTCGGCGATGTTCTTGACCGTGCCCTTGACGATGTCGCCCTCGTTGAGGCCTTCCATGAGGCGCTTCTTGGCGGTTTCGCGCTCGGTCTCGATGAGTTTGCGCCGCGAGATGACGATGTTGCGCCGCTCGGTGTCGATCTTGAGGATTTCGGCCCTGATCTTGCGGCCGATGTAGTCGCCGATTTCGCCCGGGCGGCGGATATCGACCTGGCTGGCGGGCAGGAAGACCGGAACGCCGATATCGACGAGCAGGCCGCCCTTGATCTTGCGCATGACGGTGCCGGTGACGACATCGCCTTCTTTCGTGGTGTCGATGATGCGCTGCCAGTTGAGCATGCGCTCAGCCTTGCGCCGGCTGAGTTGGATAAGGCCGCCCTCGCCCTCCATCGATTCGAGGAGGACATCGATCATGTCGCCGGGCTTGATGCTGTCGAGATTTTCGAACTCGTCCTTGGGAATCAACCCTTCGCTCTTCAGGCCGACTTCGACGACGACGTCGTCCCCGGCGTAGCCGATGACCTTGCCCTTGAGGAGTTTGCCTGGGGCGACTTCCTGCACTTGCGCGGCGAGGAGGTCGTCCATGACGGACGCGGAGGCGGCCTTGCCGCCGAGGGCCTGACGGAGCAGGGTTTCGGTGTCGGCGTCATCGAGGTTGAGCGAAGCGATCAGGTTCTCGTCGATCATGTGAATGTTCTTCCCGACGTCGACCGCATCGCTCCGGTGGGCGAGAACAGGCCGACCATGCCGCACGACCGGTCATCGGTCGCCGGCGTGCCCCCGAGGGGCGAGAGGGTGTCCAAACCCGCCTTCCGCGCGCGCGGAACATGCGGCCCTACCGGCAGGGAGAGGATGTTAGGGCGGTCGATTGGCTTGGGGTAGGCTGAAGTGACTAGATGCGGCTTTCCGTTTCCAAGCCGGTGAGGATGTCCGCAAGGTTGTGATCGAAGGCCCCCCGGGTTAGGACGACGTCGGCCCCGGCCTGGCGGGCCTGGTCGAGAAGGTCGCGGTGGATGTGGGGGCCAAAGGCGAGGATTCGAATGCCTCGCTCAGGATCGGACGAACCTGGCGCGCGGAGGCGAGCGATGACCTCGAAGGCTACCTGGGGGGTTTCCAGGTCGAGGATGATGGCCTTGACGGGGGAATCGGCCAAGCGGGCTTCGAGCATGTCGATGGAGCGAATCGGCCGTGCGGGGACGCCGACGTCCTCGGCTGTGGCCTTGATGCGGGTGGCCCAGATCAGGTCGGAAGCGAGATAGAGGACCATGCGGGGCGACTCCTTGACGCGGCGAAGGCGAGGCTACCATCCATCCCACACCCGGATGGAGCCGGGGCGCGGCCGACATCCTCCGCGGGGGAGGATAGACGTTGCGTCACCCACTTCATCATGCGGATGCAGGCACGCCCGAGCGTAAACAGGACGTGCGGCGGGTAGTACGCCGTGACGTCCGACATAACCCGAGAACCACGACATGACCACCCTTGCCGCACCGTCGCCGTCTGTTCGCAATCCCGTGTTTGATGAACTCGGATTTCCGAAGGATCCGGACAATCTGTACACGCAGACTTGCGAAGTGATGCTCGATGCGTGCGAGATGATGGGGCTGCCGCACCGGCTGAAGGTGATTCTGGCTCAGCCGATGTCGGAGATCATGGTGCACTTCCCGGTGCGGATGGACGACGGGCATCACCGTCTGTTCAAGGGGTATCGGGTGCAGCACAACAACGCCCTCGGGCCGTTCAAGGGCGGTATACGGTTTCACCCGGATGTGCACCTGGACGACGTGAAGAGCCTTGCGCTGCTGATGACGATGAAGTGCTCGTTGGTGCGCATTCCTTACGGCGGCGGCAAGGGCGGGGTGAAGTGCGATCCGCGTCAACTCTCGGCGGATGAGGTGATGCGTGTGAGCCGGCGGTTCTGCGCTTCGCTGTTCCGGTATATCGGGCCGGATTATGACATTCCTGCTCCTGACGTGAACACCAACGCGCAGATCATGGCATGGATGGCCGACACCTATGCCAGCCTTGCCGAGAACAACAAGAACACCCTCGACTCGATGCGTGTGTTCACGGGCAAGCCGGTCGAGATCGGCGGGTCGCTCGGGCGCGAGAAGGCGACGGGCCAGGGCGTGATCGATACGATTCTCGAACTCCTCCCTGCGCTGGGGTTCAAGGGTCCGGAAGGGCTGACGTTCAGCCTGATCGGCTACGGCAACGTCGGTTCATGGGCCGCGCGGATTTTCGCCACAAAGCACGGTGCGAAGATGACCGCGGCGATGGACCATACAGGCTCGATTCTCAACGAAAAAGGCATCGACACCGAAGCCTTGGCCGAACATGTCGCCGCACACGGCGGGGTGGCGGGGTTCCCCTCGGCGACGGCGATTTCGACGGAAGAGTTTTACAAGACCAAGGTCGACATCCTGATTCCCGCGGCGCTCGAGCAGATGATCAAGGAGCGCGAAGCGAACTGGATCAACGCGAAGGTGATCGCCGAGGGCGCAAACGCCCCCACCACGCCTTCGGGCGACCGGGCGCTGCAGAAGCGCGGCATCGAGGTCATTCCGGCGATTCTTGCGAACGCCGGCGGCGTCACGGTGTCATACTTCGAGTGGGTGCAGAACAAGACCTGCACGATGTGGGACATCGAAGAAGTCGACCGCAAGCTCAACCAGCACATGGTCAACGCCGCGAGGCGCACCCTCGTGGCGCGGCAGCGCTACGGCGTGGACATGCGGACGGCGGCATACATCGCCGCGCTCGATCACATTGCCCGGGCGTATGCGGTTCGCGGCATCTTCCCCTAATCAGCCCATAGGCCCTGATCAGCCCATAGGCCCTGATCAGCCCATAGGCCCTGATCAGCCCATAGGCCCTGATAGACCCGTAGGCCGCATTGAGCGGCGGCAACGCACCATGCGCGTCGGGCGATCGACCGTCGGAGTCGAGAAGACTCCTTACGCGCCCGCTGCGGCGAACGCGGATTGCTTCCAACCTTCTACCAGGGCAAAACCCTGGCGAGGATGGGTCAGCACATCGCAAGGAAACTAAGCGCCGCGAGTAGGGCGATTTTGCGCCCGTTTGCGGTCAATCGGAGCACCGCGGCCATGGTGAGTCCTCTCTTCATATTGAGAAGACTCCGTTCAAACGGCGTGCCGGGCTGATCCATCTGCCCGGAGAAGGACGGGATGCCCGCGCATCGACCGCCAGACCGCCCCTATCGTACCACAGGTGGGGATGGGAGGCACCCTGATGCATCCAGACATCTTCGGGCGTGGTCTTGCCGCAACGCTGGGGAGCCTCATCGTGCTGGTTCTCGGACTCTGGGCCACTCCTGCCGCGGCCCAAAGTGACGACGAGGTTTCGCCTCAGCGGGCGATCGCCGCGTTCAACGAGGTTCGCTCGCGGGTTGTTGCGTGGAATCTCGATCCGGTCGAGGTCGATCTTGGTGCGCATCCGGTGCAGGTCACGCTGCGTTATCAGGGAGAGGTCGTCGGGCGGGCGATCGGCCTGCCGGGGCAAAGCACTTCGCCGATCAACCAGGCGCTGACGGAGGCGATGCGACAGGCCACCGAACGGCTGCCCCTGCCTCGTGATGCAACGCGAAGCAGCACCCTGGCTTCGCTGGCGCGGGAAATCACCATCGGCATCGAGATCGCAAGGACGCTGACACCGATGGCCGAAGAAGCGCTCGCCGAAGCGACGCTGCTGCTGTCACCGGGGATAGAAGGCGCCGCTGCACGACTCGGCGAAAATCTGCTGTGCACGTTTCCTTCGGTATTTCTGGAACAGGATCGCGCGCCATCGCTGGCCGCGATTTCGATGGTAACGCGGCTCTCCGGAGATTCTTCGCTCGGTCTGCGCCCGCTGCGCGTGTTGCAGGCCGAACACGGCTTTACCTTTTACCGCTTCGGAGTGGTGCACGTCGCGCAGCTCGCCCCCGGCGGCGAGGCAGAGTTTCTGCATCGATCGGGTAGGGTGTATTCGCAACAGGTGACCGGCGCAATGCTCACCCAATGGGCCGACATGCTGGCGCGGCACCTGGTCGCACGCATTGAGTTCCACGACGACATCGCGACCGCCTCGGGGACGTTTGATCCGCGATCAGGCGTGCGCGGGCCGGCAACGCTCTCGCAGCGTGCCATCGCCGCATGGGCGCTTGTCGAACATGCCGAGCGTCAGGATGAAGGCCAGCGCGAACGGATCCGTAGGGTGGTGCGGGCGTTGGCGCTCGGGGCCGCTTCGGACATGACGCGTAACGAAGCCCCTGACCCCAGCGCCGCGGGGCTGTGGCTGGGCGTGCTGGCGATGCTCGGGTCAGACGATGATCGCCTTCACGACTTCGCGCATCGCTGCCGCGACGAAGCCCTGCGCACAGCCGAGGCCGCCGGCGGAAGACCAGCGCGCATCGCCTCAGCGTGGGGACTCGTCCACGACGGGCGCGCGGGGCATGCCCCCTCAATGGAAGCAGGCCGGCGTGCGGCACGCCTGCTCGTGGCGGAACTTCCGCCCGGTGAATTGGTCTCGGCGATGCCCTTTCTCGGCGACGCCCTGATGGGTAGTGCAGGCAGCGACGCGCTCACTGCGGGTGTTGCGCCGCTTCGCCAGATGCGCTCGATGGTGTGGGCCAACCAGGTGGGTTATGCCGACGCCGGCGCGTTGAACCCCGACGTGGTCGGGGGGATCACTTTCACACGCGGACAGGCCGCGCTGCCGAGCTGGCACGGCGCGAGGGCGATGGCGCCGATCGCCACGATGCTGGGCGATGATCGTTTCACACCGGATGACGAATTCCCGGCGGAAATGTCGCGGCTCTTTTCTGCGCTTCGGTTTCTTCGCCAACTCACGGCCGACGAGTGGGTCGTGCATGCCTATGCCGCGGGCGATGCGGCATCGGGCGGGGTTCGGGCCGCACTGTGGGACCAGCGCATGCCGATGGACGCCACGGCACTGACGCTGCTCAGCGTGACGCGAACGCTCGAATCGCTCGACAGCATCGTCCGGAAGCGCTCCGCGAAATGACCTCCGCCGATCAGGCGTTTGTCATCGCGCGCAGTTCATGAATGAACGCGATATGCGAACGCAGGCCCATGCGATAGCAGTCGATCTCGAACTTCTCGTTGGGCGAGTGCACGCGGTCGTCTTCCAGCCCGAAACCCATGAAGATCGTCTCGATGCCTAAGTGGCTCTTGAGCAGCCCGGCCACGGGAATAGACCCCCCGCTCTTGATCAGCGCTGGGTTCAGGCCGGTGGCAAGCCCGATGGCTCGGCGCGCTGCCGCGAGCGTGGGCGAACTGGTCGCGACGGTCGCGGGCCAGCCCGTGCCCCAGTCCATCAACTCCCACCGGAAGCCCGCGGGTGTGCGCGCTGCGAGCCAGGCGAAGAAGGCATCGCGTATTTTCTCCGGGTGCTGATCGGCCACGAGGCGGAAACTGACCTTGGCCGAAGCACGCCCGGGAATGACCGTTTTCGCACCAGCGCCGGTATAGCCGCCGCAGAGGCCGTTGATCTCGGCGGTCGGTCGCGCCCACTCGCGCTCGATGCTGGTGAACCCCTTCTCGCCGACATCGGCCTCAGGCGGCAGGCCGATGTCGGCCAGTGAGGCCGCGGGATCGATACCCAGCCGCTTCCACTCATCACGTTCGCTCGGGGCGAGGTCGCGCACATCGTCATAGAACCCGGGAATCGTGACACGACGGTCGGCATCCCACAGCCCGGCAAGAATGCGGCAGAGTTCGGTGTTGGGGTTGGCGACCCTGCCTCCCCATAAACCCGAGTGCAGATCCTGGTTCGGCCCGATGAGAGTCACTTCCGTATAGGCAAGCCCGCGAACGCCGTAGGTGATGGCGGGCTTGCCTCGACCGAGCATGCCCGTGTCGGAAATGAGGCAGACATCGCAGGTTTCAAGCCGCGATGCGCGCTCTCGAAGATAGCGTTCGAGATTGACCGAACCGGATTCTTCTTCACCTTCGAGCATGACGGTGAATCGCGCGCCCCCGGCGACCTTGCCTGTTGTTTCTTTCCAGGCGCGCAGGGCCTCCAGGAACATCATGACCTGCCCCTTGTCATCGACAGCGCCTCGCGCAACGATGCGCGCGGGATGTTTGCCCGAGGCGGGAAGGACCACCGGCTCGAACGGCGGAGATTCCCAAAGGTCGAGAGGGTCGGCGGGCTGCACGTCGTAATGCCCGTAAAAGAGGACGTGCGGGCCGCGATAGTCCTGTTCCCCCGGCGAGGTCGCCAGCACAATGGGGTGACCGGGTTTGTCTGGAGTGCCGGTTTCGTGAATTTCAACGGCCAGACCACTGGCACGAAGGTGCTCGGCAGCCCAGAGCGCAGCGCGGCGGCAGTCGGCGGCATACGCAGGGTCGGTGCTGATGCTGGGAATGCGAAGCCAATCGAGGAGCCGATCGATACCGGCCTGCTCGTTGGCGGTCGCCCATTCAAGCGCGGGAAGCGTCATGGGCGAGGGTATGCCCGGCAGCATGAAGTTTGAAACACCGCCGGCGATGGCGCGTCAGGAAAGGGGACCCTTAACCGTGCGCACCCGCACTAAGCGCATCCGCATCAAGGCAAGAAACGACGAAGCGCCATGCTCACGAGGTTGGTCGCGTAAAAGGCCGGAGATGGGCAGAGAAAACCCGCGACCATACCCGGAGCGGTATCCGCACGAGACCGAAAGCGAACCTGGGAATCGGGCGGGATGCAGATCGATATGGTATGCAGTCTACGGCAATTTCGTGCCGTTGGGGAACCGCTGGCGGGCTTCTTCAGGAAGATCGCTATTCCCTGTCACCACGCTCCCGGAGGGATACCACGGTGACGGATTTCCCCATGCCTCTTTGGACGTCATTGAACGCACGGAGGCATCAAAATAGGCGACATTGAACTTTTGTCCGGGGTGGCGGAATGAGAGCTGAATATTCGTACCGGTGGAGTCCTGAGGCGAGTCTTTCCCATACGCAACTGAAGATCTGAATGACGGACCACCATCGGAGAATGAACTGTAAATGGTCGGCGATGGTGACGGGTCGATATCCAGAAGTCCGCCTGCAAAATACCGCGTGCCATCAGCGAACAACGCCTTCTCCGATGCTGACACGATCGCGGGTGAAGTCAGTTGATGCAGGAATCGGTCGTTCGAGCGAACCGGACTCTGGAATGTGTCCCATTTGGGGGTATTGATCAGCCGATTCACAGCTGGCGGAAGCCCTGTCAAATTGGGAGATGGCGCCCGACGTTCCGCTGCTTGGCGTGAGGGAAACCAGGCGAACGCAGCAGGCATGAGATAACTTGGCTGCCGAGCGGAATACTCCGTTACGATGTCATTCCACGCGGCGTTGCCCTCAGGCATCGAACCCGACGGCCAGATGAAGTCGATCGTGATGTATGCCGCCGCACAGCTCACCTTGTTGAAGATCTGCATCGTTCTAACGGGCCTTGACGATGAAAACCCGATGCTGTCACCAATAGATGGGCTGATCCAATCCCACGTCGTAGTAGGGGTCGATGGGGTCGTCTCGTGCCAGAGTAACTGGCCGGGCGAACGAGAACCCACCTGGAATTGCGCCATCATGCCGCTCGTGCTCAGACTGGCGTAATAGTCATTGAAGTCATTGGCATAGTTCATCTGCCCAGTGGCCAATTGCTTGGCCGTACCAGAGCACACAATCATGCGCGCAGTGGCCCTGGCCTGACCGAGTGCAGGGAGCAAAAGCCCAAGCAACAACGCCACGATGGCAATCACGACCAGCAGTTCTATAAGTGTGAACGCACTGTGGGTTGTTCTCGACTTCATGTGCCCTCTCGCGACTTACTTCAAAGGCTTATGCGCGCCTCGCAGTGTGAATTGACCAGTCTTCGGATCGATGGCCAGATCCTGCGGCGAAAGCGTTCGATCCTTGATGGATGCCTCGATGACAGATAACACTCGGCCATCCACCCGCCAGACTCCGTCTGTTTCAGAAGCAGGCCAGAGATTCGCCTCGCCCGTCTCCGGATTGATCGCAGGAAGCACCAATGGACGGTTTTTCGTAGAACGGGTGAATGTTTCGCCGGTCTTGATATCCACCAACACAGCGCGTCGATGCATGTTCGCTTCCGGCCCTTTGGTCCGGAGCGACCACCACAATGACGCCCCGACGACAAGAATCGTCGCGACGAACAGGCCGATCTGCCACGGTTTCAGCGACTTCATCCCGGCTCCTCGGGATGCCGCCGGAACGAACGCTCCGGACGACAGGTCATCGAGTGGGGCGCTCCGGCCCCGCGATGTTGATCCACGACCGCTCGACCTCTCCTCCCGGATGTTCGAGGGCCGAAGTATATCGGGGCACTTCGAATCCGGCGCGACGGCAGATGCCCCCTGCTCCGGGGGTTCTCCCCACCGATCGACGCCTCGCTCTGCCAAACGCCCATCCGTGCGCGCCGGATGCATGCTGAGCGGGTAGGCTCTTGTGTCGATGTCCAGAAGTGATTTCTCCATGCGAAATCGGCGTGCGGCGACCAGCGGCCGAGGCCTGCCGCATACGGGCCTGGCAGGTGCGCGCCAAGCCGGCCGACGCCCGCGGGGGTATGCCGAGTGGTCGATGCGCCCGCTGTACATTCTCGTTTTCTTAGCGCCGTTGATCGCGCTCTATGAGTACGGATCGGTGCGCTGGCTGAGCCAGCCGGGTTTTGAAGTCAAACTGAGCGCCCAGGAACTTCTCGGGCAATTCTTCCGCACGTTCGGAGTCGTCGGGATTCACCTTCCGGCGGTGGCGCTTGTCGTGGTGCTGATGGTGATGCACCTGATGTCCAGAGACTCCTGGCGCATCAGGCCCACGGTTCCGGTGGTCATGGCGGCAGAATCGATGCTCTGGGCCGCCCCCCTGCTCGTGCTGGCGCTGCTGCTTGGGCGTGCCGCAGCGGCGGAACTCGGCCCCGACGCTCCGCTTGAGCGCCTGCCGCTGATGGGGCGATTCACGGTGGCGCTGGGGGCCGGACTGTATGAAGAGATGCTATTCAGGCTGATCGGGATGAACCTGGTGCATGCCCTGGCGCTGCACCTTCTGCGCACACCTGAGACCCAGGCCCGATGGCTCGCCGTCGTGGTCACGGCCGTCGCGTTTGCGATGCTCCACGACTTATCGGGCCTTTCAAGCGGTCAGCGGATAGGTATCCGGGTGTACCTGATGGCCGCCGGGGTTTTCTTTGGGGTCGTGTACCTGGTTCGGGGGTTCGGGATCGTGGTAGGGGCACATGCGTTCTATGACCTGGCGGTGCTGACCCTTCTGGAGCGAGAAGGGGGATGAAAATATCCCCTATTTGGGGGATATGAAGATGTCCACATGGGGTTTCTTCTGGACACCGCGGGTCCATGCCCCGTAAGATATTGAAGCCGGGATCGGATCCCGCCTGTTGTCCGGAATGAAGCGAACCCTGCGCGGCTTGGAGGCAGCGCGGTTTCTCGTGGGTTGGAATCAACGGAAGGGCAGGCCAATGGGTCTCGATGTCGCCATCGACGAGTTGTACGCCACGGGATGGTCGGCGCTCGATTCGACCGGGTGCGATTACCACGTGGATGGTCGGAGTTACCCGACAATCGACCGCGTGCAGCGCGAGTTTTCGACGCTGGGCCTGACGCTGACGTTGCGTCACATCCAGTTGTTCGATTGTCACCGCGCGGAGTGGCGCGACGACGGCGGCCAGCCGCTGGGCGCCGTGGTGGGCCAGACTCCGGAAGAAGCGGCGGTGTATGCGCTGTCGCAGGCGCGTAAAGCCATGTCGTGGTCTACGCACTGACCCGGAGCGTTCGGCGCTTTCGTGATGTTCCCGCCCGCACATCGCGGGTGCTTGCGGGCTTTTGTGTGTTTTTCCCGTACGACTCTGATCGGTTGACGCAAAGGCCGCCGCGAAGGTCGACGTTGCCGCGGATATTGGTTCTTGCGGGCATTTTTGGACGGTTTGAAGGGTTTGCCGTTCGCTTGACGAGCCGCATCGGGCGGCTAGCCTTCCGGAAGCCTGGCCCCATCGTCTAGTCCGGTCCAGGACGCCAGGTTCTCATCCTGGAAACAGGGGTTCGAATCCCCTTGGGGTCATTCCCTCGCCTCGCGAGCAATCGCGGGGCGTTGTGATTTTGGTATGCATGCTGCGGGAAGAAGAGGGCGACGCGAAGAGGTTATTCCCACTCGATGGTGGCCGGGGGTTTGCTCGAGATGTCGTAGACGACACGGTTGACGCCGCGGACCTCGTTGATGATGCGCGTGGAGATGGTCGCGAGCACGTCGTAGGGTAGGCGTGACCAGTCAGCGCTCATGAAGTCCTGGGTTTCGACCGCGCGGATCGCCACGGCGTTTTCGTATGTCCGGCCGTCGCCCATCACGCCCACGCTCTGCACCGGAAGCAGCACGGCAAACACCTGGCTGGTTTTTTCGTACAAACCCGCGGCGATGATTTCCTCAAGAAGAATCTCGTCGCACTCGCGGATGGTCTCTACCCGATCGGGCGTGACTTCGCCGAGCACGCGAACCGCAAGCCCAGGCCCGGGAAAGGGGTGCCGCCAGACGATCTGCCGGGGCAGGCCGAGCACCTCGCCGAGTCGACGAACTTCATCTTTAAAGAGGTCGCGGAGCGGCTCAACCAAAGTGAATTTGAGATCGGGCGGCAGTCCGCCGACGTTGTGGTGCAGTTTGATCCCCGCGGCCTTGCCCGCATGTCCGCCGCCGGACTCGATCACATCGGGATAGAGGGTGCCCTGGGCGAGAAACTGCGCGTCTTTCACGTCGCGTGCGGCTTCTTCAAATACGCGGATGAACCGAGCACCGATGCGTCTGCGTTTTTCCTGCGGTTCGGTGACGCCGACCAGGTCGCCGAGAAATGCGCTCGCGGCATCGGCCACGCGGAGGTCGATGTGAAAATGGTCGCGGAATGTCGATTCGACCAACGCACGCTCGTTCTTGCGGAGCAGCCCCGTGTCAACAAACACACAGGTCAGCCTGTCGCCGATCGCCCGATGGATGAGGGCCGCCGCGACCGAAGAATCGACCCCACCGGAAAGGCCGCAGATGACGTGCCCGTCGCCCACGCGATCGCGGATGCGTGCGGCTTCGGCCTCGGCGAAGTTGACCATGCGCCAATCGCCCCGGCAGGCACAGATTTCGTAGAGAAAATTCCGGATGATGTCCGTGCCGTGCGGTGTATGGGTCACCTCAGGATGAAACTGCACGCCGAAGAGTCGTCTGGCAGGGTCGGTGCTGGCGACGGCGGCATAGAGGCACGTGTCGGTGGATGCGAGCGGGATAAGGTTTGCGGCGGAAAGGTCGGCGATCTGGTCGCCGTGGCTCATCCAGACGGTCGTGCGGGCGGGCACGCCGACGAACAGGTGTTCGCTCGCACCGAGCGCGAGCATTGCTCGACCGAACTCACGATGGTCGGCCCGGGAAACGGTCGCACCAAGCGCCCGGCACATCAGTTGCATCCCGTAGCAGATGCCCAGCACCGGCACCCCCAGATCGAAAATCGCTTCATCGCACACGGGCGCACCCGGCTCATAGACACTGGCCGGCCCGCCGCTGAGGATGATCCCCTTCGGCTTCATGGCGGCGAGTTTGGCGGCCGAGATGTCGGGATTGACAAGGATGGAAAAAACACCGGCATCGCGGACGCGCCGAGCGATCAACTGGGCCGTCTGCGAGCCGAAATCAAGAATGGGGACAACTTCGTCGTGAGGCAGCGTCATGAGCGCTTCCCGGGCTGAGGAGGCGAACGGGGAAGCCCGGAGTTTAGGAACGCATGTCGACGAAGGACCACGCTGAGTCTCGGCTGGGGCGCGGCGCCGAGGGTGCTACCCTGCTCATCCCCCCCCCGGTTGCCCGGGAGTCAAGGAGATTCCGCATGGCTTTCCAGATCGAGGTCGTTCACGCGCGTCAGGTGCTTGATAGCCGCGGCAACCCCACCGTCGAGGTCGAGGTCGGCTTAGAGGGGGGAGACATCGGCCGTGCGGCAGTGCCGAGCGGCGCGAGCACGGGTGAGCACGAAGCGTGCGAACTTCGAGACGGTGACAAGAGTTTCTATCTCGGCAAGAGCGTGCGGAAGGCGGTTGACAACGTCAACGAGCGGATCGCACCGGCGATCGAGGGCATGGATGCACGCGAGCAGGAAGGCATCGACGCGATTTTATGTGAGATCGACGGTACGCCCCACAAGCGCGAACTGGGCGCAAACGCGATCCTGGGTGTCAGCATCGCGGTGGCCAAGGCCGCGGCCGAGACCTGCGGCCTGCCGCTCTATCGCTATCTCGGCGGAACTTCGGCACGGACTCTGCCGGTGCCGATGCTCAACATTCTCAACGGGGGCAAGCACGCGGACAACAACGTCGATTTCCAGGAGTACATGATCCAGCCGTGGGGTTTTGACACCTTCGACGAGGCGCTTCGGGCAGGCGTAGAAATCTATCACTCGCTGCGCAAGGTGCTGCACGAGCGGTCGCTCTCGACCGCGGTCGGCGATGAAGGCGGTTTTGCTCCAAGCCTCAAGTCCGCGGAAGAGCCGCTTCAACTCATGGAAGAAGCGACCAGGAAAGCCGGGTATCGGTGGGGCGAACAGATTTTCGTCGCGCTCGATCCGGCGATGAGCGAGTTGTGGAACGAGGCGGCGGCCAAGGGCAAGTCGGGCTACTGCTTCTTCAAGAGCGATCCCGGGCGCGTCGCGACAAGCGCAGAACTTATCGATCTGTGGGCCTCGTGGTGCGCCAAATATCCGATCCGCTCGATTGAAGACGGCCTGGCCGAAAACGACTGGGAGGGTTGGCGAGCCTTGACCGCGCGACTGGGCGACAAGGTGCAGTTGGTGGGCGATGACCTGTTCGTGACAAACCGGGCGTTTCTCGAACGGGGTCTGAAGGAGAAGGTCGGCAACGCGATTCTCGTCAAGGTCAACCAGATCGGCACGCTCTCGGAGACGTTCGAGGCGGTCAACCTGGCGATTCGAAGTCGCTACAGCGCTGTGCTCAGCCATCGCTCGGGTGAAACCGAAGACGCCACCATCGCCGATATCGCGGTTGCGACCAACTGCGGTCAGATCAAGACCGGCGCGCCCTGCCGCAGTGATCGCAACGCCAAGTACAACCAGCTCCTGCGTATCGCCGAAGACCTCGGCGATACGGCGGTGTACGGCGGCGGGCTGTGGTGGCGCTGACGCCGGTGTGTGATCGGCCTCGTCATGCCGGCGCATTGGGTGCGCCTCGCAAGCCTTGGCGCATTGACGGCGCACGGCGAGGGACGGCGCTCGCCTGCTGCACGGGGTGCTGTCAGAGTTCCAGGATTCGGCTCGCACGCGACCGCACCGATGCGGCGCCTTCGTGCGTCAGCCGGTCGCGCAGTTTGCGCAAGCGTGTCGAGAGCGAACCATCGATCAACTGATCACCGATCCGCATTTTGACGCCGCCGAGCATCGACGTTTCGACATATGGATGCACGACCACATCTTTCTGAAGCGTGGCCGAGAGTTTATCGCGGATGGCGCGAAGTTCTGAGGCATCGATGGGTGCGGCGGTATACACATCGACCTCGATCCGCCCGTAACGTTCCTGCACCAGCATGTCGATCGCCGCGACAATCGCCGGAAGATGGGCCAGCCGCCCCTTCTCGTTGAGCACCTGAAGGAAACGGTGCGTTACGTCATGCACCCGGCCGGAAAAAATCCGCTCCAGCGAGGTTGAACGCTTGTCGAGCGGCAGCACACGGCTCGAAAGAAACTCGCTGAACTTCGCATCCTGACGCGCAAGCTCAACGATCGTTTCAAGCTCGCCGAGGCACTCTTCGACCTGGGTCTGTCCGCCGCGGGACTCGGCCAGTTCGACAAACGCTCGGGCATAGGTATGGGCGACGGCGTCGGGTTGCGCGGTGGAGAGCGGCATGCGTGAAATCCTCAACGGGCCGGGTGACGATCAGTTCGAGCGGACCTTGCTCAGTTCGCGAAGCGACTCATCGACGAGCCGGCTCTGGTCAGCCGCCGAGACCTCTCGCCCGAGGACCTTGGTCGCCACGTGCGTGGCGAGGGTGGCCGTTTCGGCATAGATCTCGTTGAGGGCCGCACGCTTGGCCGATTCGATGTCCTTCATCGCGCGTTCGCGCATCATCGAAAGATCGGCATCGGCCTTGGCTTTAAGCTCGGCGGCAAGTCTCCCCTGCTGGGCGCGCGTCTCTTCGAGCATCTTCTGGGCTTCGGCACGCGCCTGCGAGAGCGAACGCTCATACTCCTCCAACGCGTCCTTAGCCTGCTTGCGGGCGGCCTCGGCCGCGGCAATTTCGGCCTCAATCTTCTTCGCACGCTCGTCAAGGGCCTTCACGATCACCGGCCAGACCTTGACCGAGAGGATGGCAAAAGCCGCGGCAAAAACCACGAGCGAGACGAGCAAAGGCATCAGCCCCTGCTGCCACGGGGGAACCACCTGCGCCTCGGCGGCGGGATCTGCCGCGGCTGAAGCCGTAGCGGTCAGCATCGAGACAACAAGCACGGAGAGTGAAAGGCGGCATCGCTTCATGGCGGAACCTCTGGTGTCGGCGCCAAGGCCGGGAGCGGTCAATCCAAAGCCGCCCGGGCGCGTGGCCGCGCCGGGGAGGGGGTGTTTGTAAGCACGCAGGGCGGTATGCCCTGCGATGAACTCAGAGTGCCGCAAGCAGACCAACGACGACGGCGAAGAGCGTGGCGCCTTCGACGAGGGCTGCGGTCAGGATCATGTTGGTGGCGATGGGGCCGCTGGCCTCGGGCTGACGGGCGATGCTCTCGACCGCGCCGCGGCCGATGAGGCCGATGCCGATGCCGCCGCCGATGACCGCCAGGCCCGCGCCGATGGCGGCCAGACCCTTGGAGTTGCTGGGGTTGGTCGCCCGGGCGACCTTGACCTGATCATCGATCGACTGCGCCTGCGCGGGAGATGCGCCGAGAAGACCCAGAGCGAAGACACCCGCCACAACCATCAGAATCACACGCTTCATGGAGACTTTCCTTTCGAACGCTGTAAGCCTTATCGGCGGGGACGAAGGCGTTTGACCGGCGCCCTCTTCTGTCCCCCGCCCGGCTCCCCGCGCCTTCCAGCGCCGGGGGGGATGAACATGCTTGTTCGTCGCCCGGATACGCCCCGAGCAACGTGTTGACCTCGGCCCGTCAGCGGGCGTGGGCTGCCTCGGCGTGGCCGTGCTCGTGGTCACCGTGATGCGAAAGCATCGAGATGAAAACCGTGGTGAGGAACATGAAGACAAACGCCTGCAGGAAGGCGACGAAAAGCTCAAGGAACATGATGGCGACCGCCGCAACCGCGGAAACCAGCGTCACAGGAGCGCCGACCATGGCCCCGCCCGCCCAAGAAAGCCCGCAGAACATGAAGAGCGTGGCAAGCAGAATGTGCCCTGCGGTCATGTTGGCGAAAAGACGAATGGCCAACGCCACAGGCTTGATGAAGATGCCGGCGATTTCGATAGGAATCAGCAGGAACGACACGGGCGGTTTGGTTCCCGCCGTGAGGTGGGCCAGATAGCCCTTCAGACCGAGTTCCTTGATGCCGGCAATGTTGATGACGATGGCCGAAACCGTGGCCAGCATGGCCGTCACCCATAGATTCTGCGTGGCTGTGCCCCCGATGAACGCCGAGTGGTCTTTCTTCATCCCGGGGAAGAGCAGGTGGTTGATATCCAGCAGCGGTATCAACCCGATGAGGTTGTTGACGAGGATGAAGAAAAAGAGCGTCCAGAGGAACGGCATGAAGCGATTGGTCCGCTCGTGCAGCAGCGGCTCGACAACCTTATCGCGCAGATAGAACGCGATGACCTCGATCATGTGCGCAAAGCGGTTCTTGGTGACATACGCCTTGTGCCCCTCGCTCTCGGGGCCGGTGCGGATCTGCCGAGCCACCCAAGGCCCGACCAAGAGCAACACCAGCCCGGCGAGCAGCAACTGCGTGCAGTGCGCCGACCAGAGCCAGACGCCGCCCTCGGTAATGAACGTCGGGTGGTTGAGCACGTGCGGCACGGGGTTCCCGTCGGCCGCAAGTACGAGCGTTCCAATCATGTCACGGCGCCTCCGTTCGCGGGCGCCCCGGTCGGGGCCATCGTTGCGCGGCGAATCGCCGCGATCATCACCAGCGATTCAACCACGAGCGTCACAAGCGACGCAAGTAGGAACGTGATCCAAAATGGAAGCAGATCAGATCGGCCCACGAGCATCCAAAGCCCGAAAGCCAAAGCCGTACCGAGTGCAAGCCGTGCCGAACTGAGCGTCACCGTCATCGGTGCAATCCGCGTGGCATCGATCGGCCCCATCGCCGCCAGCGCGCCGGGTGTCAACACCGAAGACAACACCACGGCCGTACCTGCCGCGAGCACCGCGAGCACATCGCCTTCGCCGGTGAGCACACTGATGCTCGCTGCGAGCGCCGTCACGAGCGCAGCGACCCCCGGCAGCCATGCCAGAAGCAAGCCCACCGGGGGGCGAACAGGTTGTGCGGCGAGCGGGCCGGACATCGACGGGCGCACCCTCCACCTTTGCACGGGTCCGCTAGGACGACTTCGGGCGCGGACCGTGGGGCGGAAGAATAGCGACCACAAACGCCTTCGGCGAGCATCGCGAACGGGTTATCTGGAGTCCGATTCGGTCGAGATGGAGTCTTGCCGCTCCGAATGGTGCTCTGCTCGGCCGCCAGCAGGCTGATCAAGGGCATCATCAACTGGAAGTCGCCCGAATCGGCCTGCCATTCGCGCCTCGAAGTGGCGGTTCACCGCCTTGGCCTCGCGGATAAAGCGCCACCCGCCGCTGATCAGGCCGACACCTGCCATGATCAGCATCCACAGGGGTGCAGTGCCGGCGATCAGGTCGATCACCAGGCCGAGCACGACGGCCCCGATGACAAAATAGGCAAAATTCAGCCCGATGCCCCAGGCGGTCGCTGCACTCAAGTCTCGCTTTTGACTTGATTTACGTTGCGAAGGGCGAACCGGCTCGTCGGCGGGCTTGGTTCTTAACACTTCGGGGATAGGCGGCGGCCGGGATGGATCCACTCCCCCAGATTACCGCACGTTGGCATGCGCGTTAGGGGGTAATTGTCGAAGTCTCTGAGACGTGCCGATCCAGAGACCGAGCAGCATCAGGGACAACCCGTATGGGCAACTGCGCCTCAGCCCATCGATAGGCTGGACGCTGCTCGGGACCGTTGTAGAACAACGCCCGCGGAGGCCCGGCGACTTCCCACTCGGGGTGGTCGGCCAGCCAGTCATAGAGCGCCGACAACTGCCGCCGGACCAGCGCTCTCCCATAATTTCCCTGGAATCCGATGGCAATAACGGTTAGCGGCGGGGTGTCTTCCACCTCGACGCGGCCTTCCAGCCCCGGCGCTCCCATGTCGGGCGTCCGGTACAGGAAGGCCATCGACCAGGCGTTTTCACTGGGAGCACCCCCCCTATTCAGGGAGTCAGCATCGCCGGTGAGGTGGTGCTCGGTGAACTCCGGGAAAAGGACGGTTGCGTAGTCCATCTCCACCGGTGACGTCATGGCGATGTCATGACGCTCGATATGGCGGAAGAGGGGCCAGAAGGCGAGGTTCATTCCGAGATCTGGCGAGCCGTTTCCTCGAACGACCGCGCGGCGGAGCGATGGGTATTTCTTGAGATCAATCGCTCCGGGTGGAGTGGGCGGCGGATACCCCTCCGGCAACGGGGTATCGATCCGGGCAGAGCCGAACGTGATGAGGTCGCCATCCTGCGTAATCGTGGCGTTCAGGTCGCCCCCGACGCGCTTGACGATCCACGACGCATCGACACAGCGGTCTGTGGGAGTCTCGGTCTGAACAACGGGCGGAGCGGTCAGCGGAAGAGCCAAGGCGCAGCAGAGTGTCAGCATGTCCAGCGTTTCGGCCAAACCCGCGAACCGGATTCATGCGGGGGATGATGCCCTGATCGAGAAACCCACGGCATGGGCGGCGGATCATGCGGCCGGGGCTTCGTCATCTTCAAACTCAAAACTCGGACGATGCGGACGAACCGGGCGATGAAGGCCGACGCTGAAGACCAGTGCGGTCATCAGCCAACAACTCAGAATGCTTGATCCACCGTAACTCACGAACGGCAACGTAATGCCGATGATCGGCAGGACACCGAGATTCATGCCGATGTTGATCACTGCCTGCGTGGCGACAAATGCAGAAAGCCCAACGCAGATCAGCCGCCCGAACGGCTCGCGGCAGGAAGCGGCAGCCCCGAGCGCACCGAGAACCCAGACCCCCGATAGGGCAATGACGCCAAGCCCCCCCACCATGCCGAAGCGGCAGACCACGACACTGAAAATCATGTCGTTGTGACCTTCAGGAAGGCGGTTGTATCGGATCAGCGCCCGAGCGTGCGCATCACTGACCCCCGACCACTGCCCAGCGCCGGCAACCTCCTGGGCGCGAAAAGCCTGATAGTTGAGATTGTCTTCGCTTGTCCTGTCATCCTGCACCTGCTTGAGCAGGCCGATCAGCCGGGCCTTCTGGTGCGGACGCAGCAGGGGATAGGCTGCCGGCGCGGCCAAGGCGCCGATCAACACAATCACGGCCAGATGCCGCAGGCGCGCACCTGCTGCCAGCAGCATGGCGAACAGGCTTGGAATGAACAGGCAGGCCGTGCCAAGGTCGGGCTGGAGCAGAATCAGCCCGACGGGAACGAACGTGATCAAACCTAGCGGCACAAGACCGAGGAATCGACGGTGCTCTTCACGATATCGAAGGTATCGAGCAATTACCAGCACATAGGCGATCTTGGCCACCTCGGAAGGCTGAAAATCCGCGACCTGGAGGTTGATCCAACCGCGCGTGCCGTTTTTGGGTTTGACGATGGATTCAGGCACGAACGGAAGGATCAGAAAAATCATCAGGAGGACCGAGACAAGCATCGCCGGACGTGCCAGATGCACGAGCCATCGATAATGCGGCGCGGCGATGATCACCCCACCCGCGATGCCGATCGTGATGAAAATCACCTGTTTTTGCGCAATCGACCCAAGCCCCCCACCGGAGGGGTTGCGTGCAAGATCTATGCCGTAGACCCCGATGACGGAAAGGCCGAACGCCGCCAGCACACTCAGCCAGCCCGGGTTCACAAGCCGCACAGACCGCCGGAGGGTCAGCGACGACGCCTGGGTGCCGCGGATCAGGGTTGTGACGGCGGCGCGCAACACGTCAGAAATACCCTTCCTGCTGAAGCGCCTGGATGATCTGGTTGACGATGGGGCCTGAAACCTTGCCACCTGACCCCGCATATTCCATCAGTACGGCGATGACATATCGAGGCTGATCTCGCCCCACGAGCACGACAAACCACGAATGGTCGCCCTGACGCGCGATGACAGGCTCAAGCGGACCTTCGCCGTCAGGATCGACCATGAGATGAGGCGCCTGAGCGGTGCCCGTCTTCCCCCAGATCTGCACCCCCGGAGGAGGAGTGAATATCGGCTCGCGCCCGCCCTCGGGCATGATGATGTGATGACCCGTGCCGCGTTGGTCGGTCACGGCGAGCCGAAGACCTGCCAAGGACATCCGCACGGCGGCAGGATCGAGTGATACCCAGCGCTGACGGCGGGGCGCATCGGGCGAAACCACGATCCGGGGCGGGAGATCCACGCCGTAACGTGCAAGCACGGCCATCGCGCGTGCGGCGTGCAGCGGCGTCCATGCGACTGGCCCTTGGCCGATCCCCATGAGAATGGCATCGGGGATGATGATCGGGGAGTCAGGTGGATCGCGGCGCCCGGTCCAGCCTGCAAATTCTTCGCCGCCGCCGACCCCAAGCCCCAAAGTCTCCCCCAATCCGTAGTCGTGATAGACCTCGGCGATGCCCGGGCCGCCGAGTCGCCTTCCGAGGGTGTAAAAGAAAATGTTGCAGGAAACCATCAGGGCCTCGTCGCCTCGCAAGGGATGGCCGAAGTCCTCCTGATGGGTCACGCGATAGCGCTTCCAGATCCAGCACTGGTAGTCGTCAGTCCTTCCCGGGAGGAGATGCCCTGTGCAGACAATGCGTTCATCGAGCGCGAGAACGCCCCGCGACACCGCACTGCAGAAGATCATGGCCTTGGCGATCGATCCGGGGGGATAGGGCTTGGCGACCGCGCGGTTGACCCACGGCGCATCGACGACATCGTGAAAGATCGAGGATGGATCGTCACGCAGCTGCGCCCGGGTGAAACTGGGCGTCGAGACCAGGGCCAGAATGTCGCCGGTTTCGATCTCGAGCACTACGGCCGCCCCGTTGAGCGGAGTGCCGACCGGCATCCATGGTGTCGCTGGACCGTGCCAATCCTGCACGGTGGCCAACCCGAGTTCGGGGGCCATCGCAGCATGCACGCGTGCCTGAAGCATGGCGTCTATTGTGAGCCGGACATCGCGTCCGGCCTCGGCGGGCATGTGTGTCGTGCGACCCGTATCCAGCCGACGCTCGATCAGGCCGCGAAGTCCACGAAGAATCGGCTCCTGCGACGCCTCGATACCCCAGACGCCGACTTCGTCGTCGGAGTCGTATCGACCCCGGTCGCGACCGCTCGTGTGCATGGCGCGCTCGGCCTCGTCCGGCCGATCTGCAAGCCACGTGCTGCGAGCTTGCTGATGCTCGCGGGTCGCCCCTCGACGAACCCACCCGAGGATGTGCGTGGCAAGACCTTCGACCTCGATCTCGACAACCCCTTGGCCCCGAAGCGGCCCCGGAAGCGTTGAGCGATGCACATCGACCACGACGGATTCGAGCGGATAGGTCCGCCCCTCACCCGCGACGATGTGCAGGCCGGGGAATCGCAGGATGTCCTCTTCATTCGTGATCCCGAACTCCTCGCCGGGACGAATCGTGATGCGCTCGCCGAGCCGGCTCTTGAGTTCAAATGCGCTTCGATCGCTCGCGGCGGTAGCCAATACGTGATGCGTCCGCTGGACATCGAGCGGTTGGCGTGCCCGGCGTTGGATTTCAGCCTCACGCTCGGGGGTGAGCGTGCGCCCGCGAGCCTGATCTTCGGCCACAGCCCTGGTGACTCGTGTATGCACCACCTGCTCGTGCATGCGCTCAACGCGGCGGCGGACGGCCATACTTCGAGATTCGAGCACGCCGAGAGGGGTTTCAGAGGCTTCCGCGACGACGTGCCACATCTCCTGCACCGCCCGCTCGTAGGCAGGAAGGTATCGGGCGACGAGAGCATCTCTCTGCGCTGGGGTTGCCTCAGCCCACTCGCGAGCGTGGGTGCGCTGGGCGAAGGCTGTCGCACGCCGGGTTGCCCAGTCCCCGGTCAGGACGGGATAATCGACTGCGAAGTCATATCGGGGGGCGGGGACGGCGAGCAGACGACCCTTGCGATCAAGAATTCGCCCACGGACGGCCGGGGTCCACGTCTGGCGAATCAGGCGAGATTCGACGATCGAACGCATCGCCTCGCCCTTGGCGATCGTCAGCACCCCAAGGCGGGCACTGACCAGAGTCAGCGCCACCACGAGCAACGCCGCCATGAGCAGCAGGCGGCGGTGGAACATGCTGGGCACGTGTCGCTTGACCATCCCTGGGTGCGATGCCTGATGCCGGTAACTCCGGCGAGTGGAACATCGTACCAAGGCCGCACGCCCGCGCGAAGGGCATCAGCGTGAAGTCCGCCGGCAAACACAGGGGGCTGCTGCGGGGCGCTCACTCGCGCTTGTCGCGCGTGATCTGCGCGTAGGCATTGTGGCTGTGAATGGACTCGTAATTCTCGGAACTGATGCTGTACCAGGTGATGCGGGCGTCGCGTTCGAGCGCGAGCGCCAGATCGCGGACGATGTCTTCGACGAACTTGGGATTTTCGTATGCCTTTTCGGTGACATACTTTTCATCGGGTCGCTTGAGCACTGAGTAAACAGGGCTTGAAGCGGCCGATTCGAGCAGCGCCACGAGGTCTTCGATCCAGAGCGTGCCCTCAAACCGCACGGCGGCCTCGATCCGGCAGCGCTGATTGTGCGCACCATAGAGGCTGATCTCCTTCGAGCAGGGGCAGAGGCTCGTGGCGGGGGCGGCGACGGTCATGATGAAATCATCGATGCCGTTGCTGGTGCTCTCGAAGGAGACTTCATAGTCCATCAGCCCTTCCATGCCGGAAACGGGGGCTTTTTTCGCGATGAAATAGGTGAAGCGCGCCGTCAGGTGCGCTTCTTCCGCGTTGAGGCGACGGCAGATGTCGCGCGAGACACCTTGGAACATGTCCGGCGTGAGCGGCGTGCACCCGTGCTCGTTGAGTACCTCAAGAAAACGGCTCATGTGGGTGCCCTTCTGCGTGTCGGGAAGGGCGACGTACATGTTGATACGGGCGACAGTCGTCTGCTCGCCCCCGGCGGGCGTGCGCAGGCGAATGGGATACACGACATCCTTGACACCGACGCGATCGATGGCGATGCGTCGGCTGTCGGACGACGCCTGCACATCGGGCATCTCGTGCTCGAGCGGCTCGGCCTCGACCGGGATCGGCTTGCGGGAAGAAGGCGTGGGAATGACCATGCTCCTGGAACTCCTTAGGGTAGACACCCTCTCTCGGCGGCTCAGTCAGGCGCCGATCCGAAGCGGTTTCGCCGCATACCGGCTTCTGGATGCCGAAACGTACTTCTGCGAGGCGAACTCGGAGAAGAGTGGCCCGAACCGCACACTCACAGACGCAGGGGCATCGGCCTTCGGCATGAGGGTAGAAGCCAAGAAGCCCCCATACGCAGACGGGGGGCCTGCTCGAAACGAGAGAAATAATCCGAATGGGATTCGCCGCTCGGGGAATCAACCGAGACCCACGATCACACCGGCCCTGGTCATGCCGTCTTCGCGGGCCCTTTATCCATCATCGAGCCGACCCACGCGATGCCGATCGGCACGCCCACCAACCCGCCGCCGAGCCAGTCGAGCGGCAGCACGTAGGCCGCCTTGAACAGCGTGCCCGCATAGGCCCGATCCATCACCGCGCCGCTCTGAAAGATCAAAGGTGTGAGCGGGGCGACGATCGCCGCCACGACAATACCCCCGACGAGGGCCATCGGGCTGACACGCTCGCAGATGAGCGAGCCGGCCAACCGTCCGAACGCTCCCGCGGCGATGCCACCGAAGAAGGCCGCAAAGATGGCCTGGCCTTTGAGCGGTTCGACCGCGATCAGCCATCCGGCGAAACCCGCGCCCGCCGCACCGACAACCACAGCCAGAGCCGATGCAAGCACAAAAACACCCATCGCGTGGCGCGAATGGCCCGAGCCGAACTCTTCACGCTCCGCGGCATGCACCGGCCGAGAGCATCGCAACATCAGATACACGCCGACCAGCACCGCGGCGCCGAGGACAAGACCCTCAAGTGCCAGCGACCTGAGTGGTGTGCTGCCCTGGGCCGTTCTGAGGATTTCATCCATCGTGCCGGTGCGCCAGGCGGCCCAGCAGAGCACAAAACCAGCCGTTCGCAGGGCAAACCTCGGCCCGAACCACCGACCACCGACCGCCCCGAGCGTGCAAGCCGCGACCACGCCGACGAGCGCGCCAAGCATGCCGGTCAACGGCGACAGGCTGACCAGGGGCGTGGCATGGATCGAGCCATCGACATTGCGGAGCGAACCGGTCAATCGTCCGACCAGCGGCCCGACGACAAGCAGCGCGCTCAAGGTGATCGACCAGCGAATCGCAACCCGCGACCACGCAATGTGGAGCGCCGAGGCGGGCTGGGAGACGGCTGGGGCATCGGTCATGCGGGCATCTTCCCCGGCTGGACGAGGGCTGTCCACTCGCCGACGCGATTCGGCGTTGTGTGCCGGGCCGAAGATCAGGGCAATTCGATCCGCTGCTCGGGCGTCCGGTGCATCCAGCGATTGATGCCGTCTTCGATCCAGGGTTTTCCGAATAGCACAATCACGGTCGCCGCAGCGAGTGACGGCCCGAACGGCATCGCGCGCCGAGCAGCGCCGCTCCAGATCCTGCTCAGAATTTCGCGATAGACCCCGACAAAAGCCGCAAGGAAAAACGCCAGCACCGGGTCAATCCACCCCAAGCATGCCCCTACAGCAGCCATCATGTGGACATCACCCAGCCCCATCGCTTCTTTGCCGAAGAGCAGCGAACCGAGAATCCGCACCGCCCAGACGACACCACCCCCGATGAGATAGCCCATCAGCGACCCGCTGAGCGCATCAAGCCAGAGGGGAACCGGAGTCGCTGCAACCCTGGCCCCTGTGAAATCATGGAAACTCCATGGCCCGCCGATCTGCATCGCCACCGCCGCGCCCACGACCGCCAACCCGAGACAGGGCGCCAGATACAGCACTTCGCGGATGACTTCGCGCCGAGCATGCGGATAGTCGAGCCATTCTTCCGTCGGTGCATCGGCGGCAGGTTCGCCTGATTCGTCCTCGGGTGGCGGCCCCAGCCCCAACGCCCTCACCGCGATCGCGCCAACGATCGCACCGACCAGCACACCGAAGAGCACTCCACCGAAACGGATAAACCCGAACCTCGGCGCGACGATCGCTCCTGCCGCACCCGCAGCGACCAACACGCCCGCCAACACCACCCATTTGGCACTCATTCCACGCGGGCTTGCGGAGGCTGCATCGGGTGGTGAATGCTCAGAAGCCTCAGACGCTTCGGTGGCGCCTTCGCTGGACTGCGCTGTTCCCGCTTCGGTCGAAGGCGCGGTCGACTCTGGGGTGCGCGAAGCCGCCCATTGGTCGTAATCGGCAAAACTCCGCGAGAGGAGCTTCAACCGTACGAGCAGCAGGCTGATACCCAGGCCTGCCACTCCTCCTATGGCCGCACCCACCCATTTCCAGCCATGCGGACCGGGTGTCGCAATGGCATAGCTCCACCCATCAGCCCAGATAGTCGATGAGATTCGCCGACTGCCCACAAACTCAAACCACGCCGCGTACGCCGTCAGGCCCACGACGCCCGCGACGGCCGGCACCCATGTGAGCACCAGCGGAATGGTGTAGGTCTTGGCATCGACCAGCGTCATCGCCACCAGACACGAAAGCAAGGTCAACTGCACGACGAAGATCGGCCACGTGCGTGCAAATCCTGGGGCCGCCCAGTCAGGCTGGATCGTCTTCCACGAAATCCCGAGCACGCGCCATTCAGCAAATACCGGGTTTTCCGCAAAGTAGCAAATCGCAAACGCCACAACAAAGAGCAACCCGACAAACGCCTCGACCAGCGGATACTCCGGGCTGATGCGTGTGCGGCAGTATCGGCAACGCCCACCCAATGCCAGCCAGCCGAGCACCGGGATGTTGTCTTTCCACGCCAGTTGTGTGCCGCAAGATGGACACCGACTCGGCGGGGTGACCACGCTCAACCCGAGCGGCAGGCGATACACGAGCACATTGGTCAGAGAGCCGACGCACGCGCCAAAGGCGAATGCAAAAAACACCCAGGTCAGGCCCCCCAGCAGATACAACCACTCGTGAGACTGGATGGCCAGGGTCATTGTTGAGAAACTCGTCGTCAGATGCGCACCATCACGGCCCGGGGGCTACCTGACCCCTGCGGCATCATCGGCCTCGTCCGGGGGGGAGGATGAATCCGATCGGCCCGAGGCGCCAGGCATCGACCCCGTCAACTCCTGCACGCGAAGCTCGGCACGCTGAAGCACTTCGCGGCAGCGTTTGACCAACTTCGCGCCGCGTTCATACTCCGCGATCGACTGCTCAAGCCCGACCTTGCCCGACTCAATCCGGTCGATGATGGCCTCAATTTCCGCCAGGGCATCCTCGAACGCAAGCCCCTGTTCGTCGCCTAGGACTGGTTTTTTCTTACTCACGCCGGGAAGGTACCACGCGCGTCGAGCACGGTCCATTCCGCGACCCTATTCCCCGAAAAGCCCCATCTGCTTCGTCCGGATCTGCCGTGCATCTTCCTTCGGCGGCTCATCCCGGACCTCCTGCATGCGATTCTGACGAGTCCTCCCTTCGACAACGACTCCGAACTCACCGTCGGCGACTCGTGTTACCAGGGTTTCCCCGGGTGATACGTCCAGTGTCGAGCGGATCGCCTCGCCCCTGGCATTGAGCGTCACGCTGAATCCTCGTCGCAACACCCCCTGGGGCCCCACGGCGGCCAACTGCCTCTCTGTCGCTTCAAGGCGAGTCGCCATATTCCTGAGCGCGCTCGCCATGGCGCGCTCCAACGCGCGTTCGGGTGCGTTGAGATCAACCCTCAGCCTTCCGGACATGGCCGATGCCATGCGCATCGCCGCCGCATCGAGCCGCACCGACCTTCGCTCGATTACCCCGATCGGGCGTTGACGCTCCAGCCTTGCCGCCACCGTTGCAAGCCTGCGATGTTCCTCGCCGAGCCGGCTTCGCACCACGCGGTCGAGCGTGCGTGCGTGCGCGCCCGCAGCGCCAGCCGCGCGATCGAGCACCGCACGCGGATCGGCCAGCAGCGGGTGACGCTCGGCCGCGCGCAACCGCTCTCGCAGCAACCGACATTCGCGATCGACAAGCATGTACAGGCGCCGACCCAGGCTCTCGATCTGTCTGCGCAGCGCCGAGGCATCGGGAAACACACGCATCGCGGCCTGCGTGGGCGTAGATGCGCGCATGTCGGCGACCAACTCGGCAATCGTGGTGTCCGTCTCGTGTCCGATGGCGGCCACCACCGGCACGGGCGACGTGTCAATCGCCTCTGCGACGATGCGCTCGTTAAAAGCCCAGAGATCCTCCATCGATCCTCCACCACGAGTCAGGAGGATCACATCGATCTTCTGCGATTCCGCGACGGCCCCGATCTCGCGGACGGCCCGCGCGATCTCTGGTGCTGCGCCTGCACCCTGCACACGCACGTCGACCAGAACCACGTCAACCGCCGGACAACGCCGCCGCGCGGTGTCCAGCACGTCCTGCAACGCAGCGCCGCTCCGGCTGGTCACGACGGCAACCCGACGCGGCAGCAGCGGCAGCGGACGTTTCCGGGAGTCGTCGAACCAGCCGAGAGCGCGCAGTTCTTCGCAGAGCCTTCGGAACGCCAGTTCCAGCGGGCCGGCGCCCAACGGCTCAACCGACTCGGCGATGAATGACACCTTTCCGCCGGGAACATAAAAATCAATGCGCCCCGTAAGCTCTACCTGCATGCCGTCTTCGGGCCTGAACCTGACCTTTCGTGCCGACGACGCAAATACCACGCACGAAAGCACCGCGGCTTCGTCCTTGAGATCAAAATACCAGTGCGTCCGTTCGCGCAGCCCGCTGACTTGTCCCACCAGCCGAAGTCGGCTCGGCAGCGAAGTGTGCAAGGCTCCGGCTATCTTCGCCGCCAACTGGCTGACCGACAGCGGCACTTCCGATTCCGCCCCCTCGGAGGCGGCACGGGCCGCTGCCTTCCGCGCTGCGGCAGTCTTTGCAGGATCAAAAGGAAGCCGGCCCATCGCGGAGGATCATCCGCGACGGGCCGGCCGGAAGCAAACGCCCAGGCGAACGAGCGCCAGAGCGGAAAGGTGGGCAGCGTGATCGCCTATCGGGCATCGGCCACGTGCTGCGCGAGGCTTGGGCCGCGCACGACACGAAGATCTCCCTGGATCCCCATCACGACCCGATCGGGCCTCGCCGGGGCGGCCCTGACTTCAAACTCAGGCCGACGCGGAACAAAAATCTGAATGGAGTTCCACTGGCGATCTTCGAGCATGGCCCCTTCCTGCACCTGCGGGGCATGGGCGTGAACAGGGTTCCTGAAGGTTCGCGTGCCGCCGACATATCCCTGCTCGCGCAGCCAGAGTTGGCGGGCTTCTTCCATCAGCCCCATCGCCCCTTGGCCTGGAACTTCAACCCACGGGCTGATGCTGACTACCACCGTGCCGACACGCGCATACGCCACGGAGAAGTCGTACTCGTGCGCTCCATAGGCCGCCGGGCCTGGCGCACCCCACGGGAAGGGCATCTCGGGGCGGACGCCGCCGATGACCGCGCGACCGTGCCACTCGCGCCCGACCGAGGGCACCCCGTGCCACTGCATCGCTCGGTTATAAACGATCGGCGCCGGTGTCGCGAGCGAACGATGTTCATCAACGGCATATCCGACATAGCGATACTGGGCGCACGCCGAAGCGCTCGCCGCCACCAGGACACACAGCGCGGTCCACATGGGTTCCTCTCTTTCAATGTCTGCCGACCCGCGCTGTCCCCGAGCAGGCGCGAACGGCCCGGCGAACCGAGGCAAAACCCGGGAAGCCGGTCAAGCAAACCATGCCCCAGGACTTCAGCCGTGCAAGCCGAATGCTCGTCGAAAGCCCATCAAACGTCGGTTTGAACAGCCTGGGAGATTCTCGGACGTGGCTCAACGGGCCGCAAAGGGCATCGCATCCTTCGATCGCATCCACTGATAGGCATCAAAGACCGAAGTGACATGCGTACTCACGCGGCGCTGCTCACGCATCAGGCTCCATCCCTGTCGTGCAAGCTCGCGAGTGCGGTCGCGGTCGCGCACCACGCCTTCGAGCGCAGCGATCCAGCCTGCACGATCGCCGTGCGAGACAAACCGGCCGATGGGCAAATCGCCCCGAAACAACGAAACGCGATCATCCCGCGTTGCGACCAGGCCCATCCCGTGGGCAAGGGCCTCAAGCGCCAGCGTGCGCACCTGCCCGGACATATCGGGCAGCAGGAGCACATCGCACGCCATGACCAGATCGCGATGCACTTCGAGATCAGGAATCAGCGACATCCGCGAAAGCAATCCGAGCGTTTCAGCCTCGCGCCACAGCCGCGCCTTGCCCGCGGCGCCGGACTCCACGAACACGAGTATGCGTTCTTCAATCTTCACCATCGCCGCGATGCCCGCCATCGCCTGATGCAGGACGCCCGGCTCCATGCCACTTGAACTCATTACGACGCTGAACGTTGCATCTTCGCGCATGATCTGCTGCGGCGACTGAAGCGCATGCACGCCCCAGGTCGTCTGCCGGATTGCCGCGTCTCGACCCGAAGCCCGCGCACGATCGACCAGCGCCGGATCAGCCGCCATCAGCACCGGTGCGCTCAGGCCCCGGCCGGTACGGATGCGCGCTGCCCGCGACATCGCGGCATCGCTCCATACCTCGATGGCCCACGATGCCGCCAATGCGCGCGCGAGTTCCGCCCCCAGCGACCACATCGACGGCGCAAAGACATGCACCACATCAATGGCCGCCCCCGATTCATCCTTGAGCGCTTCACGAGCGAGCGATTCGAGCATCCTGCCGCGCTGTCGGCGCGTGGCCAGCGGCCCGAACGGGGGATAGCGCACAATGCGCCCCGCGACCGAAACCTCCGACTGCGTCGCGGCGACCGATTCCGGCTCCATGCGGATCGTTTTGACCCCCTCTGCAGCCAGGCCGACTTCGAGCCGCTCGATCAGCTTGCGCTCGCGCATTGCAAAGTCGTGATCGAGGAGATACAGCACGCGCACCAATGAACCCTCACGAGATGGCCCTGCCAGGAGTCCGGGTGAGCCTCAACACCGCACGCGGCCGTGGATGACCTGTTGATAAGCACGCCCCACGCAACGCCGACCAGTGAACGATGCCGCCCATCGCAGAGACTGACACAACCTTTATGCGATCTAACTTCTTATCTCCCAGGCGATTACGCTTCTTTGCCTGCTTCTTTTCGCCGAATCGGACATGCACGACCGGTTCGGGTTATCACACCAAGCCCGCCCCCGGGCCATTGTGGACAATCACACTCCGGAAGTAACTGCCTTCGCGGCGTCACCCGACGTCGGCTCGAGGTCAGGCATCGTCAGGAGCGCTTCGGAAACCCCCTCGGTTCGCCACGCGCCGACCCAATGCCCCGGAGACACTTCCACAAGCGCATATTCACCCGCCGGCCCCTCGACGCGCCTGAGGTCTGCCGGGGGAGAATGCCACGGCCACCACGGTCGAACACCTTCAGGAATTCCGGGCTGGCGCTCGAACTGCGTTGGATCTTCGGTGACTTCGCGCACGGTCACCAGGCGATCACGCCGGTCGTGCATTTTGGGAATGCACGCCAGCAATCCGCGCGTATACGGGTGAAGCGGCGCCTCAAACAGATCCAGCACGCGGGCATATTCCACCACACGACCGGCATACATCACGCAGACCACGTCACTCTGTTCGGCCACGACACCCAGATCATGCGTCACCAGCATGATGCCAAGCCCGCGCGATCGTTTCAATTCTCCGAGCAGGTCGAGTATCTGCGCCTGGATCGTGACATCGAGTGCGGTGGTCGGCTCATCGGCGAGCAGCACTCGAGGCTTGCACGCCAACGCGATCGCGATCATCACCCGCTGACGCATGCCGCCGGAAAACTGGTGGGGATAGGCCTTCATGCGTCCTGCCGGATCGGGAATGCCCACTTCGGTCATGGCGTTGATCGCCACCTCGCGGGCTTCCCGCCATGAAACCTCTTGATGGAGCCTGATCGCCTCGACAATCTGGTCACCGATCGAATACACCGGATTGAGGCTCGTCATCGGCTCCTGAAAAATCATCGCAACTTCACGCCCGCGAATTTGCCGCATCCGATCGCTCGGCAGCTTCAGCAAATCGACCTCGCCCCACCCCAAACGCGCACTGGTTTCAAAAAGCACCTGCCCACGGTCGATCCGCCCGGGAGGACAAGGAATCAACTGCAGCGCGCTCATGGCCGTGACGCTCTTGCCGCAGCCGGATTCCCCCACCACCGCCAGGGTCTGCCCGGGGTACACGGTCATGCGCACGCCATCCACGGCCTGCAATCGCGGCCCGCCGAGGTTGTCAAACGAGACGGCAAGATCCACTACACGCAGCAGGGGACGAGGTTGAGCACCCTCGATGTTTGCCGGGGATTTCCCGCTGTCGGAAGGCGTCACCGACGATCTCCGTAAAAGCCCCTATTCCGATACGGCGAGCAAAACGGAGTGTATCACAACGCGCTGAAACGCCGCGCGATACGCATTATACTATCAAATCCCTTTCAAAACAGGCGAACC
This sequence comes from Phycisphaeraceae bacterium, assembly GCA_019636695.1. Classification (GTDB taxonomy): domain Bacteria; phylum Planctomycetota; class Phycisphaerae; order Phycisphaerales; family UBA1924; genus JADLCM01. The sequence goes on along the minus strand of JAHBXD010000001.1, from coordinate 86,779 downwards.
ACCCCCTGGAAGAGGGGATTGCACCCATATTCTCGGTCGAAGCGCGAATAATCGAGAAAGGAAAGGTGTACACCCCCCATCGGCTGAAGGGCTTATCCTGCCTCTTCGCCGAGCTACGGAGGAGCATGCGTGGGTTTGCATTCTCGCCTTCAGGGTCTGATGCTTTCGTTCACTCTCGCGGGCGCTGCGGGCGCTGCCGATGTTGCCCAGTCTGAGCCTGAGCATGCCCGCGCACGCCTGATTAGTGAGCATGCGTTTGCGATTCCAGGGGAAACCCTTGCTCTTGGTGTCACCTTTGACATCGATCAGGGCTGGCATCTGTACTGGGATGGGTGCAACGACTCTGGCTTCCCCATCGACATCAAGTTGACGCTCCCGGATGGGTGGATCGCCGGGGGCGTGCAGTGGCCTGCCCCGGATCGGCGATATGCCGCACCCGGCGGGCTGGTTCTGGATCACATTTACGAACGTCGCGTGACGCTGATCGTGCCCGTGCAGGTGCCTGAATCGGCCGAGTCTTCGGCGGGGGTGAACATCGCCGCGGACGTTGAATGGCTTGTTTGCAAAGATGCGTGCATTCCCGGATTTGCGGAGTTGTCTGTCGCAATTCCAGTGAAACCCCTGCATACCGATCCGGTGTTGACCCGTGAGGCTCCGCTTTTCGAAGAGGCCCGCAAGGCCCATCCGAAGCCCATGCGGGGGGGTGCTCGAGCGCCTTACCGGATCACATGGGAAGGTTCGACCATGGTCATCCGGGGCGATTCGGCTGACGTGTTGTCGTTTTACCCGCAGCGAGAGTGCGGACGGCTGGTAGACCGGTTTACGGATCCGGTGAGCAAAGAGGGAGTGTTGCGGCTGCGGTTCAAGGATGGCCCGGAGACCGTGCGTGTTCAGGGCGTGCTGGATGTGCGCGACCGGCAAGGGGTTCGGAAGGGTGTATACACCCTGACTTGGCCGGCCACCCCGATGGAAACCCGGGCGGGTGATACGATCCACTCGATGACCAAGGAATGAGACAGTGACGGGCGGGGCGTGTGCCTCTGCCTTCAAGTGCGTGAAGATTCCAGGCCCCTGTGGGGCCGCAAACAGGAGACTGATCGATGTCGAAAGCGAAAAAATTGCTTGCAGGGCTGGCGGGCTGTCTGGCAATCGGCGGCGTGATGCTGAGCAGCACCGCGACGGCGTCGGAACCCGAAAAGTCTGCCACGAAGCAGGTGGCGAAGGTCGGCGAGAAGGCGCCGAATTTCGTGTTGAAGGATCTTGACGGCAAAGAGCACGAACTGGCGAAGTACACAGCCGACGGCAAGATCGTCGTGCTGGAGTGGTTCAACGCTGAGTGCCCGTTTGTCAAGAAGCACCACACGCTGAACAAGACGATGTACGAAACGCACAAGGCCTTCAAGGACAAGGACGTCGTTTGGATTGCGATCAACAGCGGCGCTCCGGGCGAGCAGGGCACGGGCGTTGAGTTCAACAAGAAGGCCGTGAAGGACTTCGAGATGGCCTATCCGCTGGCGCTCGATGAGTCAGGAAAAGTCGGCCGCATGTACGGCGCCAAGACCACGCCGCACATGTACGTGATCGATCGCAACGGCATTCTGGCCTATGCGGGCGCGATCGACAACAACCGCTCTGCGCGCCAAGTCGGCGACATCAACTACGTGAAGGATGCGCTCAAGGCGCTCACCAGCGGCGAAACGGTCGCCACCCGCGAGACCGAAGCCTACGGCTGCTCGGTCAAGTACGGCAAGAAGGGCGGCTAAGCCCATACGCCGGCACCGGATGCCGGCAGAGTTTTTGACGCAACGCCGGGCCTCGGGGTGTACGCACTCCGAGGCCTGCGTTTTCCCGGCCCGCGCAGCGGGGTCGGCTATGATGCCCGATGCCGGCGGGGCTTGTGCGCGAAAGCCTTCCATTCGCCTGTACCGAAGCCTTCCAGAGCTTCACGATGTGCCATGCCGCCGTCGTGATGACGTGTGCTGCGGTCGGTCTGTCGATCATTCATGCGGGGCGGGTGACCAGAGGCACCGCCGCAGAAAAGCGTCTTCGTCGGGCGTGGGCGTGGCTGATCGTTTTCAGCCAGGTAATTATCGTCTCGTACTGGCTGCTTCCGGGGAAGTATGACCTGCAGCGGAGCCTGCCGCTGCACATCTGCGACCTGGCGCCGTGGGCCGCTGCGGCAGCGCTGCTGACCAACCTGCGCTGGGCCAGGACGATGACCTATTTCTGGGGCATCGGCCTGTGCACGCAGGCGTTTGTGACACCGGTGATCGAGGAAGGGTGGACGCACGGGGCATTCTGGTATTTCTGGATTCAGCATACGCAGATCGTGGCGACGGCGGGGTATCTGCTGGTCGTAGATCGTTATCGCCCGACATGGTACGATTTTGCGGTGGGCACGGGAACGAGCGTGCTCTATGTTCTGGCGATGCTGGCTTTCAACGAAGTGATGAACACCAACTACGGGTATGTCGGGCGAAGCTCACCCGAAGCGAGAACGATCGTGGATTCGCTCGGCTCGTGGCCGATTCGGGTGCTCTGGATGTCGCTGCTGGTGACAGGGGTTTTCGCGCTGCTTACGCTGGTCTGGCGAGCGCCGGCACGTCCGAGCGACACTTCAGCGGCTGATGCCGATCGTGCCTGACACCACGTGCGACGCGAGCGCCTGTCGGCACACAAATCGATCAACGGACGAAGGTTCTACCTCACGGAGGTGCATCTCCACGAACGGCGTGTCGATTGTTCGACCGAGGCGCACGATGCGCGCCAACGGCATCAGAGTCGCCAAGACATGTACTTGATCTCGGTATAGGCGTCGATGGCGAATGCCCCTCCTTCGCGCCCCCAGCCCGACTGCTTCATGCCGCCGAACGGCGCCTGGGCCGTGGATGGGAGGGCATCATTTGCGCCGATGACGCCGAACTCAAGACGCTCGGCAACCCGCATCAGGCGCGAAGCATCGCGTGTATAGAAATACGCTGCCAACCCATACGGCGTGTCGTTGGCCATGGCCACAGCCTGGTCCTCGGTTTCGAACGAGGCGACGGGGAGTACCGGGCCGAAGGTTTCTTCACACCAGCAGCGCATTTCGGGCGTGCAACGCTCCAGCAGTGTGGGGAGAAAGCAACGCATCGCCGTTCCCATGGCTCGCGAGCCGCCGACCCGAACAACCGCGCCACGCTCAACGGCGTCGGCGACATGGCTTTCCACTTTCTCAACGGCTGCATCGTCGATCAACGGGCCGACGGTGACACCAGGCTCAAGACCAGCACCCACCTTGAGGGCGCGCATATGCTCGGCGAGTCGAGCGGTGAAAGGCTCGATGATCGAACGGTGCACCAGCAGACGGTTGGCGCAGATGCAGGTCTGGCCGGAGTTTCGGAATTTGCTCGCCATGACCCCGGCCAGCGCGGCATCGATGTCGGCGTCTTCAAAGACGATAAACGGCGCGTGCCCGCCGAGTTCGAGCGTGAGTCTCTGCAAATTGTCTGCTGCTTGACGAACAAGCACGCGACCGACATCGGTCGAGCCGGTGAAGGTGACTTTGCGAACACGCGGATCGGCAAAGCACGCCGCGGCGATCTGCGGGGCATCGCCCGTGATGATGTTAAGCACGCCCTGAGGAATGCCCACCTGCATTGCAAGCTCGCCGATGGCAAGCGCGGAGAGTGGGGTCTGCTCGGCGGGCTTGACGATCATCGTGCACCCGCATGCCAACGCCGGGCCGACCTTCCGGGTGATCATCGCCGCCGGGAAGTTCCACGGGGTGATTGCAAGACACACCCCCACCGGCTGCCTGAGCACGACAATGCGTTTCTCGACCGATGACGCTGGGATCACCTGCCCGCATATGCGCCGAGCTTCCTCGGCTGACCACTCGAGAAATGACGCGGCGTACAGAATTTCTCCCCGGGCCTCGGCGAGGGGCTTCCCCTGTTCGAGGGTCATGAGGTGGGCAAGGCGCTGCTGGTCACGAACCATCGCTTCGGCAAGAGCACGAAGGGGCCTGGCACGCTCATGCGCGGGCAGATCTCGCCAACCGGGAAACGCCGATGCCGCGCCTTCGATCGCGGCCCTGGCCTCGGCGGCGCCGCCGAGCGGGACTTCGGAAATGGTCTGGCCATCCGCCGGATTGACCACGGGGAATGTGCGGCCATCTGCCGCGGGCGTGCGGCGACCATCGATCAGGTGCAGCGGTGTCGGGAGCATATCGACGAGCTTACGCCCGGCATCGCGGGGATGTGCCCGTGCACCTTCGGCATGTGACGTGTGGATTGCCTCAGGAGTGCCGCTGCCGGCTTACTGGGGGGGATATGTCAGCGGACCGCCGGGGCCGAGCGGAATGCCCAAGTACATCCAGACGAGCAACATCACGGCCCACACAGCGGCGAAAACGAGGGTGTAGGGCAACATCGTCGAAATGAGTGTTCCCATGCCGGCTTTAGGGGCATGTTTCTGCACGACGACGAGGATGATGACCATGTACGAATTGAGGGGCGTTATGACATTGGTGACCGAATCGCCGATGCGGTAGGCCGACTGGGTGAGTTCGGGGCTGATGCCGACGAACATGAGCATGGGCACGAAGATCGGCGCGAAGACGGCATACTTGGCGCTCATCGAAGCGATCATGATGTTGAATAGCATCACGATGAGAATGAACGACAGAATCAGCGGCGAAGCCCCCAGGCCGCTTCGCGCGAGCAGCTCGCCGCCCGTATAGGCCAGCATGCGATCAAGCTGACTGTACTTGAAATACTCGATGAACTGGGCGGCGAAGAACGAGAGCACGATAATCGGCGCCATGTAGGCGAACGTTTCATTCATGAGGCGGGCCAGGTCCTTGCTGTTGCGCAGGTTGCCCACGACCACGCCGTAGGTAATGCCCGGGACCAGGAAGAGGAAGAAGAGCATGGGCACGATCGACTCGACCCAGCGGTCGAAGTGATCGCCCTCACGGGCAAGCCCTTTCATTGCTTCCATTTTGCCGAGGTTGTCATCGAACGGCGCTCCGGGAATCAGGGCAAAGGCCAGAAAAAGCCCGACACCGGCGAACATGACACCAAGCGCCCACACCAGGCCGCGCACTTCGTGCGGCTGCATCCGGTCGATGACGACCTTGCCGATGAGGCTCGGATCGGGGCCGCCCTCATCCATCGGCCGGCCACTGAGACGTTTTTCGACAAAGAGTGTGCTGGCGGCCCAACCAGCCAAGGTGATGATGAACGTGGATGCGATCATGAAATACCAGTTGCACGTCGGTACGACGTTGTAGTTCGGATCGATCGCTTTGGCGCCCGTCGTCGTGAACCCCGCCAGTAACGGATCGAGGCTCGTGACCAGCAGATTTGCATTGAACCCGGCGGCAACACCTGCGAAGACCGCGGCAATGCCCGCCAGCGGCGAGCGGCCGACACTCTTATACAGTGCGGCGGCAATAGGAGGAAGCACGATGTAACCGGCATCTGTGCCGAGGCTCGACATGATGCCTAGGAAGACCATGGCGGGCGTGAGCATCGACTTGGGGACCGCGAGCATGAATGCCTTCAGCCCCGCGCCAATGAAGCCTGTTCTCTCGGCGACGCCGATGCCCAAAACGCCGACGAGCACCACCCCCAGAGGTGGAAATTTCATGAAGTTATCGACGAGGCTTGAGATCGCGTAGTACAGCCCATCGGCCGTAAACAGCCCGCGAGCACGGATCGGGGCACCATCTTCGACCAGCTGTGTTTGCGGCTTGCCTCGATCGTCGAGCACGTCGCGGCGGAGGGCCTTGCCCTCTTCGTCGAGCTGGGCCAGACCGGTCGCGGGATCGAGCACAGCCTCGGTGATTTTTTCAAGCTTTTTCGGCTGAACTTCCCAGCCGCTCCATGCGGCAAACTGGCTGAGGACCATCACCAGGATGGTCAGCATTGCGAACAGGATGGCTGGTTCGGGGAGTTTGTTCCCCGCGCGCTCGATCAGGTCAAGAATCCCGCCGCGTTTAAAATCGCGATCGGGCGATGCTTCGCTGCTCATGCCGGCCTCCGGGCGTAGGGGTAAACCATGGGCCGGGAGAGACTATCCGATCTTGCCGGATCGGTCGAGAGCGATCGCCCCTCAGGACAAGGGCATCGCGACAGCGCCATCGGCAGGGCGGACACGCCAAGCCCGGGCATCGGCAAGCCCGGCGCCGGGCAGCGCCCGGGTGATGACATCGACCGCGGTCGGCGCCGACGGCGCATCGACCAGCGCGACGACCGATCCGCCGAAGCCCGCGCCGGTCATTCGCGCGCCGAGGACGCCGGGCGTCGCCATCGCCACTTCTACGGTCACATCGAGTTCACGGCTACTGACGCGATAGTCATCGCGCAGGGAAACGTGCGAGGCCAGCATCAACCTTGCTAGTGTCGGGCCGTCGCCAGCGCGCAACGCAACCGCCGCCAGTTGCGTGCGATCGATTTCGCGCACGACGTGGCGCGCGCATGCCAGGTCGAGCGCATCGACGCCGACGGCGTGTTCCACCTGCTCTAGGTCTACATCTCGCAGTGAAGACGCACCCATCGCCACGCACGCACGCCTGCACGACTCGCGACGACTGGCATATTCCCCCGCGGCGAGGTCGTGGTGCACGCCTGTGTCGATCACGATCAGCGCCAGGTGGTTCGGGATCGGAGTCGGTTCGATGTGCAGCGTGCGGCAGTCGATGAGAAGGGCGTGTCCATGCCTGCCGAATACACAGGCGATTTGATCCATGATGCCGCAGGGCACACCGGCATATTCGTGCTCAGCGTTTCGGCAAAGTTCGACCAAAGCGAACGGATCGACGGCGGAACCGCCGCCCGCCAAACCAAAGGTGCACAGGGCCGAAGCAACCTCGAGCGCTGCGCTGCTCGACAGCCCCGCGCCGATCGGCACGTCGCCGGCCAGAGCAAGATCGAACCCGCTTTCGAGAAGCCCGCGGGTGCGTTCCTTCCCCAGCCGGGTGCAGGCGTAAGCGCACGCCCCGACGGCATAGGCTGCCCAGGCATCGCGAGGCGATCGTTGCGATCGCCAGAACCCGGCATCGAAGAACCGCTCGGCAGGGACGTGGACCGAGCGAGCCAGATCAGCACTAACCACGCGCACGACACCCGAAACCCCGCCGACACCGCCGACCGCGATACAGGCGAGGTCGATCGCCATCGGCAGCACGAGGCCGTCGTTATAATCGACATGCTCGCCGATGATGTTCACGCGCCCGGGCGCGCGAGCGGCGATGCTCGGACGATATCCAAACGCATCGACAAAGACGCTCGCGGTACGTTCTATACGCTTGTCAGCAGTATCACCCACCTGCAGCGCCCGCCCCGGCGACGCGGTTTGCAAGCAGGTCGCCCACGATGACGAATAACCAGAATCCGAAATGGCAGCACGCCAAGACGCCTGTTTCACGCCGCGGCAAGCGGAAACACAAGAAGAGCACCCCGACATAGGCAGCAGATGCCAGAAGAAACTCATCGACGCGCCCGGGGATCGAGATATCCAGCCCGAAGATGAGATAAAACGCGGAGACTGCAATGCCCATGCGCACGGCGGCGGTTTCGGGCCGATTCAGCCCTCGCTCGGTCAGCCGGGCTGTGATGATGCACGCGAGCACCCCGGTCAACGTGTGCAGCAGCAGTTGATGGAACAGGTGCAGCGTCGAGAGCAACGGAGCAGTCTCGGCCGTGGCCGCTTTCGAGATAAGCGCTCCGGCCGCCACCACGCCCGCGATCGCGCCGCCCGCCCGCAGCCCAGGGAAGCCGGGTTGGACGAACCACCGCTTCGGGTCGCCGGCGAAGGCCTCGGCAGTGCGCGGCCTACGCGGGGGTTTCTTGACACCGGCTTCGATCAGTTTGGCTTCGACTTCCGGATCGGCCTCAAGGTCGGCGTCTTCATCGAAATCATCAAGAAGACCCGGTGCGTCGATTTTTGCACCGGCAGCACGGGCTTTGGGAAGAGCTTCTTCTGGCGGTGCAGCATCGGCAGGCTTCGCCGGGGTGGCGCCCTGGCCCTTTTGCTGCCCCGAATCCTCCGGCTCGATGCCGTATACGGACTTTTCGTCGCTCATGCGCGAATCCTTGCAAGCCCGCCCTTTACAAAATACTCGAAAAACTCATGCCCAGGATCGATGTGCAGGTCACTCGCCGCGGCGGAGACTTCATCAAACGAGCGGCTGACGACACTGCGCACCCATGCGCCTCCCATCACGAAAGGCACGACGTCGCGCTCCGGAACGCGGGTACTGACATAGGCAGCCCGACGCGGGTGCACCAGAAGTCGCCAACCGGTTGCCGAAGGATCCGTCGCCGGATCGCCGAACCTCGACAACCGATCGAGCACGGGGGCAACAAGGTCACGATCAATCGATTCGATCGCCGCGACCTTGGCGTCAAAATCACCACGCTCTGTCGCTCGAAGGACCGCGTCGACTTCGCAGACCACCATGTCATGTCTGCCGAGAGCGTCCATCACGGCCACGCTCAGCGCCTTGAGGTCGACAGTGAAGTCATCGCCGAGATTGCGCGGGTCGGCTGTGTGCCACCCCGCGCACCGACCAGCGGCCACAAGGTGAGGATCTTTCACCAGCGCCAGAACGTTGGGTGCGCACTCTTCCTTCGCAGCGTGCAATTCCAGCACGCCGTGGCTCCAGATCCACACCGCGCCAAACTGCTGCTCGCGACCCGGTTGTGGGCACGAAGATAGAAATGCCGCCGCAAGCCGCATCAAGTGTGCACATTCCGCCCCGGGGCCGTCGGTTTCCAGGAGCACATCCTCCCAAGACCTCCGCGAAGCTTCTTCGGGCGAGCCAATGTCCGGCATCGCCGCGAGGTCGGCACCAGGCTCGACCAACACCGCCCGACCTTCGGCAAACGGCAGGAGTGTCCGCCCGGCCATGACATCGGGAGCCTGTTGCATCAGATGCGCTCCGAGGTCGGTCACAAGCTGCGCAAATGCCGCTGAGGGGGGTCTCCAGATCAATCGATGCGAGGGAAGGTGCAACGCTCCTGCCGCGTTCACCTGGCAGAACTCGACGCGGTATGTGCGTGCGGGCGGCTCGGCCCCGGCGCCAAACGCTTCGATCGCCGACACCCCCCATGGCATTTCGGCAGGGTCGATGCCCGCCAGGCGCAGCGCTGTCGCCAGGGAAGCGTCTTCATCCGCGGGGTGCGTCGTCGCCACCGTGCCCACGCGCCCCGAGCGGGCGAAATGATCCAACACCGGCGTTCGGGCAGCCTGGAGCGGCGTTCGGCCGTCCAGTTCCGGCACGGGCAGATCGCTGATCCCATCCGCGATGACGATGACGTACTTCACGCGCCTATGAGCATACCCACGTTCCCGGCGATCTATCGAAACCACACGACCTCTGCGGCAGGCTTACCATCGGCCGGCGGTGGGCTTTCGGATTGACCGACAGCCGAATTTCATCCCCGATGCGCCGCAGTGGAGCACCTTGACATGAGTTTCGACCCTTCCGCCGCAGCGAGCGCCGATTCCGGAATCTTCGGTCTTCCATTTGACCGGGCATCCAGCCGGATCATCCTGCTCCCCGTGCCCTTCGACGCGACTGCTTCGTACGGCGGCGGCACGGCCGACGGCCCCAGTGCCATCCTGAAGGCCTCGCATCAAGTCGATCTGCTCGATCATCGCTTCGGGAACATCTACGAGCAGGGCATATTCATGCTCGACATCGAAGACAGTCTCCGCACACTCAACGCGGAAACCCGCAAACTTGCACTACCGATCATCGAACGCGGCAGCCCTCGAAAGAAAGACGCCAAGGATCTTGAACGCATCGAACTCGCCGGCGAACACGTTCGCGCACGCACCCGTGAGCACGCCAGGCAGATATGCGCCGAAGGCAAAATCCCCGGCATCGTCGGCGGCGACCACTCGACGCCGCTCGGGCAGATCGAATCCCTCGCCGAGTTGCACCCCGGCATGGGGATTCTGCAGATCGATGCCCACATGGACTTTCGTCAAGCCTTCGAAGGGTTTCGCTATTCCCACGCCTCGATCATGTGGAACGTCATGCAGGAAGCGGCCGAAGTTTCCCGCATCGTCCAGGTCGGCATCCGCGACACGTGCATCGAAGAGCGTGAATATGCCGCAACGCTTGGTGACCGATGCCGGACGTATTACGATGACGACCTCGCTGACCGCCTCGCTACGGGCACACCTTTTCTTGATATCGCCCGTGAGATCGTCGAGTCGCTTCCGCAGAACGTCTACATCTCATTCGATATCGACGGCCTTGATCCCTCGCTTTGCGTGCACACGGGCACGCCGGTGCCAGGCGGGCTGACTTTCCGCGAACTCGGTGTGCTGCTTCAGGTGCTGCGCAACTCGGGAAAGCGAATTGTCGGTTTCGATCTTGTCGAGGTGGCCACCACCAAGCGAGACGACTTCAATGCCAATGTCGGCGCTCGCGTGCTCTACCGGCTTTGCGGCGTCGCCGCCCCGCGCTGACTTTTGCGCTGTTCAGGCGACTGTCAGCACTCAGCCCGGCTGAGCGTCTCGATACGCTTCGAGGACAGCCGGCAGCAGATCGGCCAGCTCGGTCGCGAGCAACCCGCCTGAAGCGCTGTGCCGTTCTGCCCAGATTTCACCGGCCCTGGCGTGTGCTTCGACCGCCAGACACGCCAGGGAATACACGTCGGTTTCCCCCAGAACCTCGGCCTGCGCGAGCAATCCTCCCAGTATTCCCGAGAGCACATCGCCCGTGCCCGCGACCGCAAGCACCGAATGCCCGCGGGCGCACACCCAGTGGCGATGGCCGTCGGTCACAACCGTACCAGCACCCTTGAGAACCACGATGCATCCGAGCCGTTGCGCAAGTGATTGTGCTGCATCAGCACGCGTCTGGGGCGACGTCGGATCGGCCGTAATGCCCAGCGTCCGCCCCAGGCGACGGAACTCACCCGGATGCGGCGTCAGCACCACGCGCCCGCGAAACTCACGATTCAGCTCGGGGACTGAAGACAAAGCATTCAGCCCGTCGGCATCAATCACCGCCGGAACGTATTCCTGCTGCACAGCGCGAATCGCTGCCGCCGCGACCCCGACCCCCGGGCCCATGCCAGGCCCGAGCACCAACGACCGCACCCCGCGGCAGAGTTGATCGATCACAGCGACGGCTTCGTGCCCCATGAGTAGATCGTCATGATCCACAGGCAGCGGATGTCCGATCGCGTGCAGCTCCGCCGACAGCCCTGCATCAAGCACGGGGTCGGGCATCGCCAGATGCACCAGGCCCGCGCCCGAGCGATACGCCGCTCGTGCGGCCAGCACCGCCGCGCCGATCATGCGCACCGGCCCGGCGCACCCACCGACTACGCCAACCGAGCCGAAGTCGCCCTTATGCCCGCGCGGATCTCGCGCTGGAAGCCTGAAACACGGCTCATCGTGCGGCATCGACATGCGCGGCGTGCTCCACCCCGAGAACCTCGATCCGAAGTCGGCCGAATACCTGCACCATACCGGTCATCTTGCCGATGGTCTCGTCATCACCGAGGGTGCTGACATCGAGGGTGATGTGTGTCGCGTCGTATGCCTTCGCGGCATCAATCGCCGCATCGAGATCGACCCAGGCTTCCTGCCCGTTTTCGTTCAGGAGCGCCTGCGTCCACATGTGGTATCCGAAGATGTGCCGCTCGCCCGCGAATTCATCAACATAGACGATCCCCGCGGCGATTCGCGACGGTATGCCCTCTGCCCGCAGCATCGCGGCCAGCAGCACGGCATGTTCTGAACAATCTCCCTGGCGGGTGCGCACCACCTCGCTGGCGCTCGCGAATCCCACGCCGAGATCCTTATGGCGGATATGCCGATAGACCTCACGGCGGAGCGCCTCGGCACGTTCGGCGGCGGTGTGCGCGCGAGCACGCGTCACCGCTTTACGGGCGAGCGCCACGATCGCCTCGTCGTCGCAACGGAGCATTGCCGTCGAAGCCAGCGCACGGGCACGCAAGGCTTCATCCACTGATTCGGCAGCGCGACGATGCACGTCCACGTCCACTTCTACCCGGTCGGGTGCGATCACTCGAACCCGTTGCGCCCCGACGCTCGGAATTTCGATCGCTTCCGAATCCGGTATGTGCAGCAGGTATGTGCCACGCACCGTATCGCGTGCTCGCGGCACGCGCCGATCGGGCTTCACGAATGATCGAACCATCAACTCCGGAGCCTCGGCCGCCGCCTGCGCCACCTCACGATCTGCCGCCAGCATCACGAAACTCATCGAGCCTATCGCCGTCATCGTGCGGATGATTGTGCCGTCCTCGGCGAGCACATGCTCCATCACCAGGCCCGGGCTTGCCGTCGTTTCACTCAGGCAACTGAACCCACGTACCGGCCGGCCCTGGAACTCGCTTGTCGTGCGGCGAATTGATCGATACGTCACCGTCACCGGCGCAAGCCCGGTCATCGGCTCAAGCGTCCGCGCGGTGATCTCGGTCGCCCCCGCCGCAAGACGCTCACGAAGATAACGCGATGCCGCCGCCGGCGTCAGCCAGACTCCCTCTGGTCTTGCCGTATGCGTGGTGACGATGGTATCACCCGGACCGGGCGACTCCATCACGATCTGATCACCTACGAACCGATACGTGACTTGCATCGGCGCTGCGCCCATTTGTTGTCGAACGCGTGCAAGGAGAGCCTCCCCCGATATCGTTTCGTGAAACTCCGATTCGATCTCGATGGTCATGTCCGCCGCATCACGCTTCAGCCGAAGGTGCATGAGACTCTTCGTGATAATGATCTCGTCCTGCTCATCCGTCTGCTCGTGCATCCATCCCGCGTGCGCCCCATCAAGAAGCAGCATGTACCACCGATCGCGAACTTGCCCCAACGCGGCAGAGACGCACACCACCAGCGTCGCGAGCACCAGGGCCGCCTGACGCCGCACGCCACCGATGCCCCCGACAGAAACAGCCTCTGTGCGCATAAACAACTCCGGGCACGCTCCAGCAGTGCTTGGCACGCTCAGGGAAGTCTAGCAGAACCTCTCATATCCTGTTTGCGTGATCGACACCCATTGCCATCTCACCTTCCCCGAACTCGGCGAGCTGCTTCCCGACCTGCTCGACGAAGCCGCCATGGCCGGAGTCACCGGCTGCATCACCATCTCGACGACGCTCGACGATGCACAGGCCGCCGTCGATCTCGCCGGACAATTCGACCGCGTTTGGGCTTCCGCGGGGGTACACCCGCTTTATGCCGACCATGGCCCCCACCCCTGGCCGCGACTTGCTGAACTCGCCCGCCATCCCAAATGCATGGCGTGGGGTGAACTCGGCCTCGACAACCACTACGACCGCCCACCCGCCGCCCTTCAGCGGCTTGTGCTGTCCGAACAACTCGACCACATCGCGCAACTGCACTCCTCGGGCATCTCGAAACCCATCATCCTGCATTGCCGCGAAGCCTTTGACGACCTTATTCCCATCCTCGGCGCAAGCGACCTGCCTCCGGATCGGATGGTCTTCCACTGCTTCACCGGAACCGTCGACGATGCCCGCAAGTGCCTCGATTTCGGCGCCATGATCTCCTTCACCGGCGTCGTCACCTATGCCAATGCCGCCGATGTGCGCGCCGCCGCGGCATTCGTGCCGCTCGATCGCCTCATGGTCGAAACCGATGCTCCCTTCCTTGCGCCCGCACCCCACCGGGGCAAACGCCCATGCCGACCCGCGTGGGTCAGGCACACCGCCGAAGCAATCGCCGAAATCCGCCACATCCCCTGGCCCGATTTCCACCACGCAATCAACGACAACACCCGCAGCTTCTTCGGCATCGACGCCTATTGAGCGTGCTCACCCTTTCTTCGACCCGCCTCCGCGCCGGCCGAGCAGCACCCCCGCCGCCATCGCCGTACACGCCGCCGCCGCCGCGAATCGCGCTGCGGTCTGTGCCGCCGTCGCCGCACGCTTTACCTGTCGGCTTTCCGGCGTTCCTGTGATGCACCATCGGACAAAGTGCTCGCAGTTGCCGTTGACCAGGTCATACCCCGTGCGGCCGACACTCTCCATCCCGCGTCGGACGATCTCCTCCCGTGAAAACGCCGGGGGCATATCCACGATGCGCCACGGCCTGTCTCCGACCACCTCGCGGAAACGTGCCAGCGCCACATGCGGATCCTCCCTCTTGGCATCAAGATGCACGACCATTTCGGGCAGCATCACGCCCCCGGGCCGGGTCACACTTCCCGCATACAGCACATAGTGCTCATAGGCCCCGCGGTGAATCGCCACCGCCGATCCCGGTTGCGGACGCAATGCCGATCTGCTGTCCATGCCTGCTCCCGAACTGCGCGCCTTTATATCCCTTCCGATTCCGCCCGGTGCAATTGCACGCACTTACGAGTCTGAAAACTCCTCCCGCAGCCGGAGGCGCACATGCTCAAGCAGCCGCTTCGTCGCGGCGATCCCCTCATGCTCACTCAGCCGGTTACCCTCATACTCAATCCCGACATATCCGCGATACCCCGATTCAAGCACGATGCGCATCATCCGGTCATAATCCGTCGAGGTTTCTTCACCCGCATCATTGAAATCATGGCTCTTTGCGCTCACCCCGCGTGCAAACGGCATCAACTCCTCAACCCCGAGATAGCGGTCATACCACACCGTCGGGTCGTGCGCCCGGCTCCAGTCCATGCAGAAATTCCCGAAATCGGGCAGCGTGCCGCACCACGGATGCGCGGTCCGCTCCATCACCTCGCGCAGCCAGCGACCGTTGCTCGAAAGCCCGCCGTGGTTCTCGACGATCACGCTGATGCCTCGTGACGCCCCGGCTTCAGCGAGTCGAAACAACCCGTCTGAAGCACGCGCGGCCTGCTCTTCCCACGTTCCTTCGCTCTGCGCGTTGACACGGATCGAGTGGCACCCCAGCACCGCCGCCGCATCCAGCCACTTGAAGTGGTTCTCCACCGCGCGCTGCCGGCGCCCCTCATCCGGATCACCCAGCGCTCCCTCGCCGTCGCACATAATCAGCAGGCTCTTCACGCCGTGCTCATCGCACACCCGGCGCAGCGTTCGTACATACGCTGCATCGCGCACTTCATCTTTGAAGAACACGTTCACATACTCGACCGCATCAAGCCCGAACCTGTTCCTCGCCTCGATCGGAAAATCCAGGTTCGTCATGCGCCCCGACCGCAATGCCCTGTGCAGGCTCCACTCCGCAAGCGAAATGCGAAACAACTCTTTCCGCGGCGGCGATGCCGGCGGCGGGCTGATCGTCTTTTTCATCGAACACGCCCCAAGGGCGGCAAGCCCCGCTGCCAACGCCGTCCGCCGAGTCACTGCGCTGCGTCCTGACACCGCACGCCCTCCGTCGGCGCTGCTCGCACCGGCATACAACGCGCTCTCCAAAGGGTTTCAAAGTCTCGGGAAACCGGGCGTCAAGCCCGACCAACCTTGTCGACTTCCCCTTTTCAGAAAAACCGCCTCCGAAGTGTATCGCCTCCTCGGAAGCCTCCGCGCTGTCACTGCCCGTAAAAACCCCCATCCTGCTCACCCACGCGATGCACCGCCAGCGTATTCGTGCGCTTGGCCTGCCCCAGCGGTCGCCCCGCCAGCATCACAATCCAGTCGTTCTTCTGTACGAGATGCTGTGAAAGCAGAAACGCATCGACCTGCTCGTTCCATTCGCTCAACCGCCCCGAAACCGGTGGATCGCTCAGCACGCTCGTCACGCCGCGATAGAGCGCCATCCGACGCACCGCCCGCGGATTCGATGAATACGCCACGATCGGCATCGAAAAATCCTGCTGGCTCACATACCGCGCTGTGCCCGCGTTCTGCGACCAGCACACCACGGCCTTCGCCCCCAGATCCCGCGCGGCCTGCCACGCCCCGTGCGCGAGCGCAGCCGTCAACCGATGCCCGACATCAAAACTCCGCGGCGGACGGGGCGGAGCATCCCGGTCTTTCATATACGATTCCGCCGCCGACACGATCCGCCGCATCGTCTGAACCACGACTTCCGGATACTTCCCCACTGCCGTCTCACCCGAAAGCATCACCGCGTCCGCGCCGTCGAACACCGCGTTGGCCACATCACTCGCCTCGGCCCGCGTCGGCGATGCGCTCGTGATCATCGTCTCGAGCATCTGCGTAGCCACAATGCACGGCGTCCCGTGACGATGGCACACCTCGATAATCCGCTTCTGCGCAACCGGCACCGAGGCGATCTCCATCTCGACGCCCAGATCCCCGCGCGCAACCATGATCCCGTCCGCAACCTCCGCGATCGACTCGATGTTCTCAAGCGCCTGCGGCTTCTCGATCTTCGCGATCACCGGCAGCACCGTTCCCCCCACACCCTCGGCCTTGCACGACGAACGCACCTGCCAGATTCGATCCTTCAACTCCCGCACTTCCGAAGCCGTCCGAACAAACGACAACGCCACATAATCCATCTCATGCCGGATCGACCACTCCACCGCCTCCCAGTCGCGTTCCGTGATCGCCGGTGCGCGCACCGAACTCTGCGGCAGGTTGATCCCCTTCCCGCTCGTGATCAGCCCCCCAACGTGCACGCGGCAGCGAAGTTCTTCCGAGGTGGTCTCCACCGCAAGCATCCTGATCGCCCCGTCGTTGATCAGCACCCGATGCCCCGGCTGCACGTCGCCGATCAGGTCCGGATACGTCGAAGGCAACACCACCGTCATCGCGCCGCCGCGATCTTCCACCCGCGCGTCGTTCAGGTCGTTCCTGAAAACCACATCCTGCCCCGGCACCACCTCAATCCCCGACCCGGGCACACGACCCACCCTGATCTTCGGTCCCGGCAGGTCGCCCACGCACGCCACCTCGCGCCCGAGCAGCCCTGCCTCGCGCCGAACCGTCTCCAGCCTGCGCTCGTGTTCCTCCCAAGTGCCGTGCGAGAAATTAAACCGGAACACGCTCACCCCGGCCAAGATCAGCCTTCGGACGATCTCCGCCGACTCGCTCGCCGGGCCGATCGTTGCGACAACCTTTGTCAGCGTTCGAGGCGAAGTCTCCACCTCCTGCGCTTCGATCGGCTTGCTCGCGCTGCTCTGCGCCACCGTTGCACGCTCTCTTTGCATAGTTTCAGGCATGACCCGCATTATCGGGCTGATACACCAGCGCCTTGGGCAAGTTCCACCACCCGGGCATAGTTCTCTCGAAAATACGCCGTGTAGACGATCTGGAGTCGGCTCGCCACCCGCGGGTTTCTCCACGTCTCACGGATCGTCCCATAATGTTCCGGCGAAAAATCCAGGAAGGCCCCTTCTGGTGTCGTCTCTTCATCCGCGAAGAGGGCATTCCAAAGCGCCCGCACACGCGCCCCCTCCGGCAGCGCATACAGCAACCGTTCCATCTCTGCCACGACCTCCGGTTCGACACCCTCTTCGATGGCCCTGTGCATCGCACGCCACGCCCGGCGCAGTTCTCTGGCGTTGTCGATCCCGAAAGCCCCCATCATCGGCCTGATCCCGCTCCGCCATCCGCGCGAACCCTGCGTCGAAGCGATCGCATACGGATCGACCTTGTCCGTCAACAGCGGCCAGTGCTCCACGATAAACGCATGGCGCACCGGCATCCGCCGAAGTTCGTGCGTCCGCGGTCCCATCCGCACCGGCCTTCCTTCTCGATCGGTCACCCCGGGAATGACCGCGTTCTCTGCACCTCGCGCCGTACCCGTCGCCGCGAATTGCCACAACGCCTGCCCCTCATCGCTCATCACGAATGCGACAAAACGCTGCGCAAGCTCCGGGTCTGTCCCGCCGCGAAGCAGGGTGATCGGGTCCGGATCAATAAAAACCTTCCCCGGAGGGTCGATGTACCCCACGCGGCTGGTCTCGGGTGTCTCACCAGGGCGCATCACAGCCTGCGATTGGGCACGCCCGTAAAAATCGATGCACACACCCATCGCCGCTTCACCATGCGCCACATCGACCGGCGGCTTGGTCGACATGTCCGTTACATAGCGCGCATTGGCGCTCATGCCGCGCAGAATCCGCCACCCTTGCTCCCAACCCTCGTTGTTCAGAATGCTCTCAAACGCCGTCTCAACCGATCCGCTCATCCGCGGATCGGCCAGCGCCACCCACCCCGCCAATCGCGGATCGCACATGTCCGCAAAACTCTTCGGCGGTTCGACCCCAAGTCGCTCGAGCACATCGCGGTTGTACACGATCCCGAAACCTGACAGCGCCGTGCCTACCCAGTACACCCGCGCATACCCCGCGCGCGAATCGCCTGCTGCGCGCCGATACAGAACACCCGAGCCGATTTTCTCCGCTTTTGTCCCATCATCACGCGCAAACCACGCTGCAAGATCCTCCTCCCGAATCTCCATAGGCATCGCCATCGTGTACTGCGCCATCGCTTCGCACACCGAAAGCTCGACCTCCGCCTCCACCTGCATCGCGCCCTCTTCCCGCAGAGGCGACAGCACACCCCACCCCCCCCGCACCGCCGCCGCGGGCACCCGCAACCTCCGAGGCGCCCCATCGATCACGAGATCCAGAAGCAGCGGCTCCGACCGCTCAAGCATGCCCCAGTCAAACCTCGCGGCATCAGGCAGACTGATCGTCACACGCTGCGACCGCTCACCCGCAAATGGCCGATACCAGAACGGCGTCTCTCGTACGTCGCACAGCAACGTGTGGTCATACGACCCGCCCCCGAACATCACGTCGAACGCAATGTCACCCGGAAGGATCAGTTCTTCTGCCCCGAACGCCCCGGCGCGCACCCGCGCTGGTTCGCTCCTCCGCAGCGCCTCAAAATTCCGCTGCGCCGCCGCTGAATACTGCGCCTTCAGCAGTTTCAGAATTTCCGTCGTCCCTCCGGGAAGACGAAAATCCACCCAGACCGCCTCGCCGTATGTCCGCTCGTGCCATGCCGAAAACGCCCGGCCGAATTCCTCCTGAATCTGCAGCACGTGCGGCGTCACCACCACCAGCGTGCGCACGCCCTTCGGGCGACGATGGTCCCCCGCCGTGTGCAGCACGAACGGCACGCCCACCACGAGCAGAAACATCGCCGCGATCACCGCATGCGCCCGAGTCATGCTCGCAGTGTATCGCCCCCCGCGCATGCCGGCCCCGCCGCGTGCGCCAAGTGGGCATCATCCCGCCTTGTCGAAGGCGGATCTTCCGGGTCGGCCGTTACCCGTTCGTCCGCTGAAATTCCTTCATGAACTGCGCAAGTGCTTCGCATCCGGCCCTGGGCATCGCGTTGTACGTGCTCGCCCGAATGCCCCCGGTCGAACGATGGCCCTTCATGTCGATCATGCGGTTCTTGGCCGCCTCCGCGATGAACTTCGCATCCAGATCCTCCGTCGGCAGGCGGAACGTGATGTTCATCAGTGAGCGGCTGTCCGGCCTCGCATGACCCCTATAAAACCCGCCGCTCGAATCAATCGCATCGTAAATCAGTTTGGCCTTCTCCGCGTTGTACTTCGCCATCGCCGAAAGACCGCCCTGACGCTCAATCCACTTGAACACCTGGCCCGTCAGGTAGATGTTGAACACCGGCGGCGTGTTGTGCCGGCTCTCATCCTTCGCCTGCACGCGATACTGCAACATCTGCGGCAGCGGCCTCGGGTTCCGCTCCAGCAGATCCTCGCGGATGATCACCACCGTGCAGCCCGCGGCGCCCAGGTTCTTCTGCGCGCCGGCGTAGATCAAGCCGTAGGGCGTCACATCCAGCGGTCGGCTGTAGATATCGCTCGACATATCGCACACCAGCGGTACGCCCGCGGGCGGCCGTGGCACGTGATGAAACTCCGTACCCATGATGGTGTTGTTGCTGCAATAGTGCACATAGGCCGCCTTCGGGTCATAGCTGACCTCATCGTCCTTCGGGCAATAGGTGTACCGGCTCGCCTTGCCGCTGAATGCCTCACGAACATGCTCGCTGTACAGCCGTGCCTGCTCGTAGCTCTTCTCCGCCCAATAGCCCGTCGTCAGATAATCCGCCACCCCCCCATCGGGCAGCAGGTTCGCGGGAACCATGAAATTCTGGCTCGTCGCCCCGCCCGTCAGAAACAACACCTTGTAGTTCGAAGGAATGTTCCCGACGCGACGGCAATCCGCCTCCGCCTCCGCCAGAACCTTGTCATAAATCTTCCCGCGGTGGCTGCACTCAAGAATCCCGATCCCCGCCCCACCGATGTCCCACATGTCCTGACGCGCGATCTGAAGCACTTCCTCCGGAAGACACCCAGGCCCCGCCGAAAAGTTGAACGTCGGACGCGAAGGTTTTGCACCAAGGCTGCTCGCTGCGGGCTGAACGGTCGCGGTCGTCACGGCACTTCCTCCAGATTCCGGCTTCGGTTCGTCGCAACGTCGCGGCACGCGCACGTCTCGCCGGATGCACACCCGGGAAACCCCGCCCCACGCGCGCCGAAGCGTCTTTCTAACGCCCGCGCTCCGCGTACCCGTTGCCTTCGATTCTATCCCGACCGCCCGGCGCGCCTCGTCGAGCACTGACCCCCATCCCATCAACAGCGCCAGGGGTTTGCCCAGCAAAAATCGCGACATGCTCCACGTGGAACACCCGGCGATTACCCTAGTTTCATCGCCCGCGCCATCGCCTGGCCCATCTCCGCCGGGCTCATCGCCACCTCGACCCCCGCCGCCTTCAATGCCGCGATCTTCGCATCCGCGGTGTCGTCCGCCCCCCCTACGATCGCCCCGGCATGCCCCATCCGCCGACCGGGCGGCGCCGTCCGCCCGGCGATGAACGCCGCGACCGGCTTCCGGACATGCTGCTTGACAAACGTGGCGGCGTCAGTTTCGTCGCTCCCACCGATCTCGCCGATCATCAGAATGCCATGGGTGTCGGGGTCGGCATCGAGCATGCGAATACAGTCGATGTGATTCATACCCCGCACGGGGTCACCCCCGATACCGATGCACGTCGATTGGGCAAGGCCCAGCCGGCTGGTCTGCCAGACGGCCTCGTAGGTCAGTGTGCCCGAGCGGCTGACGATGCCGACGCTCTTCCCCAGGGTGCTCTCGCTGATGTGCTTGTGGATATATCCGGGCATGATGCCGATTTTGCACCCGCCCCCGCCCTTGGAAGGATCGGAATAGAGGTCGCCCGATGCCCCCCCGGAGCCGGTCTTCGGCCCCGGCGTGATGATGCCGGGGCAGTTCGGCCCGATCAGGACCGACCGCTTTTCTTCAGGAAGCCGCGCGTTGTGCTCGTCGAGCAAGGCCCGACAGCGCACCATGTCCTGCACCGGGATGCCCTCGGTGATCGCGCAGATCACGCGGATTCCTGCCGCGGCAGCCTCGAGCACGGCGTCGGTCGCCAAGCCCGGGGGAACGAAGATCATGGTCGCGTCAGCGCCGGTTTCGCGGACGGCTTGGTGAACGGTGTCAAAGACCGGGACGGATGCTCGGTCATCGATCTCGAATTTCTGGCCACCCTTGCCCGGGGTGACACCCCCGACGAGTCGCGTGCCGTAGAGGAAACACCCCTTGGCATGCTGGCCGCCGTATGCGCCGGTGATGCCCTGACAGATCACCCGGGTGTTCTTGTTGACGAGGATGGGCATGCGTGGCCTCCGAAAGGGCTGCACACTAGGGAGAGGCGGCGACGGGTTCAACCGGCCTCCGCAGCCCCCGCCTAGGGGCGGCAGAACTTCGACCCGGGGAAACCCCAAACTCTGTGCGGTTATCCGGGGCGAGCCGAGGGCGGGGGGTGGTGGGCAGGCGCAGCGAGATCGGCCCACTCGGGGGGCCATTGGGCTAGGCGGCGGGCGAAGTCGCGATCGAATTCGGGAGGCATGAGAATGAGCACTTTGTCAAGATCAAGCCGGGGGCGCAGGCAATCACGAATCTGCGCAATTCCGAGGCGTTGTCGCACGGTCGCCCTTCGAAGCGCTCGCGAGGGGGGCAGGTGGGTGTTGTCGGCCACGGCGGGGAGTTCGACGCCAAGGGGTGCCAGATGCAGCGCCGGATCGTCATCATTCCAGACGCGGTGCGTCCAGTGACGCATGTTCCAGTGGCCGCCGGCGCGAAGCATGTACGGCCGCATGGTGCGCCGAAGGGCGAATCGCCACTGGGCCTGCACAGGATCGCGCCACCGATAATGGCGGATCGGGATTCGAGCCTGAGCCGTGACACCCGGCTCGGCAGGGTGCGGCAGGCCCAGAGGCCAACGCATCCCTCGTCGATATTTCCAGAATCGCGGCTCGGGATAGTGATTGATGATGCAATATCGGCGCCGGTCGGCAATGGGCCTTGCGCGGTCGGCGAGCGACTCGGCTCCGAGTCGCCAGGCGAGCAGGTCGGCACGCCTGAGAACGTAGTCGTACATCTGCGCGACGATGAACGATTCATGCGGCCTCAGGCACTGTCGGATGAACTCGGGCGGCGGCACGGGATAGAACTCGTCGGCATCGACACGGGCGATCCAGTCCCCCGGGCGAAGGCGGTCACGGACACGCTCGATCATGTACGCGCGCAGCGCATCGAGAAAGACGACAGGCCGACGTTCCAACGGCACGACGCGGGAATCGATCGCGGCGTGCTTGTGCACGATTTCCCAGGATTGATCGGTGCTGCCGGTATCGAGGACGTAGATCGCGTCGGCCCAGGCACGAAGGTGATGCATCACCTCATCGAGGACGTCTGCTTCATCGCGAACGATGAGAAAGGCGTGAAAACGCACACCGGCAGGATATCGGAGAACGGGGGTGCTCAGGCCGCAAGGAGCGGGGTGGTGCACAGCCCGAGGCGAAAACTCTTGCCGCCCTGCGAAACACACCGGGCGACCTCGCCCTGATGGTGCGGGCACGGCGCGCCGTTGGCATACATCACAAAGGGGGTGCCGGGTTCCACGGCCCGGTGCGCATCGACACCCAGCCCTCCGTGGCTGATATCGCGGAGCATGACGGGGATCAGCACGTGATCGGTCTGATCGCCGAAGGCGATCATGGCGAACCCGTCGGCGGGAATGCGCGGGCTTGAGCGGCGGTCGAACTTGAGTTTGACCTCGACGGGTTCGTTGGCGCCGACATCGGCTAAGGCGAGAGCGCTCATCGTCGATTCTCCGGTTGGGTCGGACCGGGAAAGCCCGGGTTCTCGGAGTATCGACGCGCACACAAGGCGACTTGAGCCTGAAGCGCGGGGGCGGACCCTGAAGGCCCCCAATAGGCCCATCAAAGGCCCAAACCCGCAATGGCCGAACTTGGCAACGAACCCCGACCGCTCGCAGGAAGAAGCGGTGTGCCACGGAAGCCCAGACGTATCACGGCACGGCAAGCCGTGTCACCAACCTGACCGTGCCGACCGATGTGCCGTCTGGTTCACTTGCCCATCAGCGCCGCTTGGGCGGCGGCGAGGCGGGCGATGGGGACGCGGAAGGGCGAGCAGGAGACGTAATCCATACCGATGCGATGGCAGAAGTGAACGCTCTTGGGATCTCCGCCGTGTTCGCCGCAGATGCCGATCTTGAGCGCGGGGTTGGCGGCGCGGCCTTTGTCTACGGCGAGTTGGACGAGGTATCCGACGCCGGCCTGATCCATGGTCTGGAAGGGGTCGGCTTCGAGGATGTCTTTGTGGAGGTAGTCGGGCAGGAAGCTGTTGATATCGTCCCGGCTGAAGCCGAAGGTCATCTGGGTGAGGTCGTTGGTGCCGAAACTGAAGAAATCGGCGACGGCGGCGATTTCGTCGGCGGTGATGGCCGCGCGAGGGACTTCGATCATCGTGCCGATCTTGATGTCGATTCGGCTCTTCCATTCTTCGGCGACGCGGACCTCGGCGATGGTTTCCTCGGCGAGGCGGCGGAGCATGTCGAGTTCGCGGCGGGTGCCGACGAGGGGGATCATGATCTCGGGGATGGGGCGCACTTTCTCGCGCAGGCAGGCGATGGTGGCCTGGACGATGGCGGTCACCTGCATTTTCAGAATTTCGGGATAGGTGACGGCGAGGCGGCAGCCGCGATGGCCGAGCATGGGGTTCGCCTCGTGAAGCATGCTGACACGGCGGCGGACATGCTCAACGGGAACGCCGATGCTTCGGGCGACCTCGGCCTGCTGGTCCTGGTCGTGCGGGAGGAACTCGTGAAGGGGCGGATCGAGCAAGCGGATGGTGACGGGGAGGCCATCCATCGCGCGGAAGATGCCGATGAAATCCTCACGCTGGAATGGGCGGAGTTTGGCGAGGGCCTTCTCGCGGGCTTCGAGCGTGTCGGCGAGGATCATTTCGCGCATCGCGGTGATGCGATCCTCCTGGAAGAACATGTGCTCGGTGCGGCAGAGGCCGATGCCCTGCGCGCCGAACTCGCGTGCGCGTTTGGCGTCGGCGGGCGTATCGGCATTGGTGCGGACACCCATGGTGCGGAACTTATCGGCCCAGCGCATGAGCTTGGCGAAATCGCCGCTGAGTTCAGGCTCGACGCGATTGACCGCGCCGAACATCACCTCGCCGGTCGAGCCGTCGATCGAGATGATGTCATCGCGACCGAAGGTGCGCCCCTTGACGGTGAAAACGCCGTTCTGGGGGTCGATGTCGAGCGCGCCTGCGCCCGCGACGCAGCACTTGCCCCACCCGCGAGCCACGACAGCCGCGTGGCTGGTCATGCCGCCGGTGCTGGTGAGAATGCCCGCGGCCGAGTGCATGCCGTCAACGTCTTCGGGGCTGGTTTCTTTGCGAACGAGGATGACTTTCTCGCCGCCGCGGGCGCGCTCGACGGCCTCGTCGGCGGTGAAGGCGGGTTTGCCGACAGCGGCGCCGGGCGAGGCGGGCAGCCCCTTGGCGAGGATGTCTGCGTGCTTCTTGGCGACAGGATCGAAACTGGGGAGCAGTATCTGGGTGAGATCGCCCGCGGGAACACGGAGCACGGCGGCACGCTCGTCGATGAGTTTCTCCTTGACCATGTCGCAGACGATGCGGACCGCGGCGGCGCCGGTGCGCTTGCCGGTGCGCGTCTGGAGCATGTAGAGCTTGCCGCGTTCGATGGTGAACTCGATGTCCTGCATCTCTTTGTAGTGTTTTTCGAGCTTGGTCTTGATGCCGAGAAGCTGCTGGTAGACGTTCTTGTTCCAGCGTGGCATTTCGTCGCAGCTCTTGGGCGTGCGGATGCCGGCGACGACATCTTCACCCTGCGCGTTGATGAGGAACTCACCGTAGAACTTGTTTTCGCCGGTGCTGGGGTTGCGCGTGAAGGCGACACCCGTGCCGGAATCTTCGCCCATGTTGCCGAAGACCATGGCCTGCACGTTGACGGCGGTGCCGGTCAGGCCGGTGATGCCGCTGATGCGTCGGTAACTGATGGCGCGATCGGCGTTCCAGCTTTTGAAGACGGCTTCGATGGCAAGTTCGAGCTGCTTATGCGGGTTCTGAGGAAAGTCTTGCCCGACGTAACGGTCGTACACCTTTTTATACGCCGCGCAGAGTTCGACAAGCCCCTCTTCAGGGACATCGGTGTCTCCGGCGGCGCCGTAGCGGGTCTTGATTTCGTCGAAGGCTCGCTCGAAATGGTGATGATCGACGCCCATGACGACATCGCCGAACATGTTGATGAGGCGGCGGTAGGCGTCGTAGGCGAAGCGGCGGTTGCCCGTGGCGCGCGCAAGGCCCTCGACGCTTTCGTCGGTCAGGCCGAGGTTGAGAATGGTGTCCATCATGCCGGGCATGCTGACGGCCGCACCCGAACGGACGGAGACGAGCAGCGGGTTATCTCGATCACCAAACTTCTTGCCGAGTTCCTTTTCGAGGGTGGCGATGTGCATGCCGACTTCGTTCATCAGCCCGTGGGGGATGCGCTTGCCGCCGTCGTAATAGCGGGCGCAGGTTTCGGTGGTGATGGTGAATCCGGGCGGCACGGGCAGGCCGATGGAAACCATGTCGGAGAGATTGGCACCCTTGCCGCCGAGGAGGGTCTTCATGGTGGCGTCGCCTTCGCAACGCGACTTCCCGAAGTAGTAGACGAACTTGCCCGGTTTGGCCTTGCCCGCCGCCGGACGCGCGGCGGCACGGGCCGGAGCCTTCTTGGTGACTTTGCGTGCCACGGTGGTTCTCGCCGCGTGCGTTTTGCTTGTCCCGACTGATCCCGTTCGCTTGGCCATGAGTACCTCGGTGATGGACATCGGCGCAGACAGCAGCCCCCGGACGCTCCGTCGAGCGCTCCCCGGCCCGGCGGACAATTTCGCCGCGGCGTGCTCTCGCACCGACGAGCGCGTGCTGAGAAAGGAAGTCTAGAAGTGGCGGATGGAGTTGACGACCCCGGCGCGTGATGACCTTGTGCCAAGAGTCGAAAAAGGGCGCTTCACGCCGGAGGATGATCCCATGCAATGCCGCTATCCTCGACGGCGATGGACCACGCGAACGGGGCTGAGATGGTGAGCCGGGCGAATGCCCAGCCTGCATCGCTGCCGAGCATGGTCGATCCCCGGTTTTTGCCCCATGTCTGGTTGTGGACTGACCAAGATGGGCCTTCGGGGTGGACCGGAGGCGGGGCCTTCGGGCCAATGCTGGTTCTGCGCGGGGTTGAGGATCTGGCGCGGCTGGATAGTCCTCCTGAGGGGATCGAACCAGGCCATGGGCGATGGATAGGCTGGTGTTCGTATGAATTCGGGAAGATTCTGGAGCTGAAAGCCGCAACGCCTGGCGGGGCGCGCCAGGATCGTCGCTGGCCACTCGGTATTTTTACGTATGTCGCTCGGGGCGATGCGAAGGGCGTGGGGCCGGATATTGGCGGATTCGCAATCGGGAAGCCGGGAACCCCCGAATCAGGGGGTGAGCGAACACGTTTTGACATCGGGCCGCTGAGAAGCAACACCGGCCGCGAGGGCTATTGCGAAGCGGTATCGCGTGTGATCGGGTTGATTCACGCGGGTGATGTGTTTCAGGTGAACGTGACGCATCGGCTGAGCGGCACATTTCGGGGTGATGCGCTGGCATTCGCACGGGAGATGATGCGCCGGGCGTCGCCACGGTATGGCGGGTATTTTGAGTTGCCGATGGAAGACGGGCTGAAGCGCGCGGTAGTGTCGCTGAGTCCGGAGTTGTTTTTTGAGTTTAATGCGGCGACGGGAGAGATCGTGACGCGCCCGATGAAGGGGACGCGACCTGGGACGAGCGACCCGGCGGGGCTGATGACCGCGGCGAAGGACCGCGCGGAACTGGACATGATCATTGACCTGATGCGGAATGATTTGGGAAGGGTTTGCCGGTACGGGTCGATTTCGGTTGCGGCAAGAAGGCGGATCGAATCGCACGCTTCGGGGGGGTTGTGGCAAGCAGTGGGCGAGGTGAAAGGGCGCGTGCGCGAAGGGGTGGGCGTTGCCGAGATTCTTCGGGCGGTGTTTCCGGCGGGGAGCATTACGGGGGCGCCGAAAGTGCGCGCGATGCAGATCATCGATGACGTGGAGGCCGCGCAGCGCGGGCCGTATTGCGGATGCTTCGGATATGTGGACGGAACGGGAGGAGCTGCATTCAACGTGTCGATCCGGACGGTGCTGATCTCGGGGACGGGGCGGGCGGATCAGCCGGGCATTTTTGAGGATGCGGTGCTCGACTACAGCGTCGGGGCGGGGATTGTGGCCGAGTCAGACCCGGAGAGCGAGTGGAGGGAGACGCTGGATAAGGCGTCGATATTAAGTGACCATACGGTGATCGTGGATGTGGGGTCGCGCCGTTGATGTGATTTTCAGCCCGATCGAACATCTGCAGCAGAGATTTCTGAATTCGATGACACAGGCATGATTTCCGTTCGGCGCCTGCGATGCACGGGCACTGCCTTCTTCGGCCGCAGCTCATCAACTTCACAGTTTAATGCCGTTTTTGGAGATTGTTTGCAGGTGGGAATGTCGACGAGTAAAGACACCATATTGTTGAGGATATGCGAGAGGAGAACTTGACTTTGACGCGCATTTTAATAATCTGTCGAGATGCAACGAGGGATTCATCATGATTCGACGCAATGGACAGCCGGATCAGGTCGTGGCCGACCGCCCTCCAGCACCCTTTTCAGGGGGCTCGATTCGGTTCGCAACCCAGCCGCGTGTTTCTTCCTGAAGACATGGCCGTAGTTACTTAGCGCGGTCTTCGCATGGGCCGCATTGATGAAGGTGTTGCACCCTGACGATGCAGTCCGGCTTGTGGACGTGTACTTTGAGCAGGCTGGCATGTCTCTCCGGAGCGCTTCATCCAATTGGATTCTGGCGATTGTGGTGGCGGAGTTTCTGTTGGCCGCTGGCTGTTCTCAGGCATCCGTCTCCGGCATGCGCTCGGGTTTGCCGTGGGTCTGCTTGTGATTTTTTCGGCCTGGTTCATTCACGCTTCCCTTCTCTCCGCCGAGCCCGTGCCTTGCGGGTGCGGACTCCCGGAGCCGAGAGCGGGCGGATGGTGGCCCGTAACACGAAACGGACTTTTGATAGCAGGATCTCTCGGCTGGCATGTGGCTGGCGGAGGAAGTCGCTTGATGCGGGCATCCAGCGAACGGGAAGCTTGCTGGAGCCCTGCCCCCGTGGAATCCATGAACATATAGGAGCTTGTAATATGGAGTCGAAAAATGGGGCCATCAAGGCTCGCGGCATTTGTTCGGCATTGAGCGTCGGGGTGGCAATGGGGGCATTGGCGACAGTCGTTGTTCCGGCCAAGGCGCAGGGCTTTCCGACGATCACCTTATGTTCATTCTGCCATGAGTATTCGCCCGGCACGACGATGTGCTCAAGCACACTGTGTTTTGGAACAACAGTATGCAGTGGACAGTATTGTACATATGCTCAGGTTGTTCGTGCCTGCTGCGGCCCATGTCCTGATGCGCAGGAATGGGCAGATACATGCGATGAGATTGCCGGCAACTGATTCTATGTCATAACACACTCGCCGCGATACCGGTGGCATCCACATCGGGTCAGTCTGCCACGAATTCAACTTTGCTCACAATTCATCTGCACTCATAATCGACAGACTCGCCTTGCATTTTGTGTGTGGTATGCAATGACTTTCCGGTTCGGACATTCAATATTGTGCATTCTATCGCCATCGCCGGAGGGACGTAACGGGAAGGACGCCGACCCTCAAAGTTGAACCGCAGGCTCTTCCCCAACGCCCCGCTAAGCACTCACCCGCCTTGACGGAAGGGTAATCAGCATGGCATCAAGCACGAAGATATGGATTGCGATAGCCTTTGTGGCCGGGGCATTGGTATTCGCCATCGTCCGGATGTGGCCGGAGCGACAACCAACCTCGGTTCCAGGACAAGGATCTGCTATCGTCCATCAAGGTGATTCAGATCGACTCAGCAATTTAGTGCGCAGCGCCGATGCCGATGCCGGCATCACTTCATTCGATGCCGATGCTGTTCAAAGTAGTCTCAGAACAGCAGCATCACTACACATGGCTGTTCGAGATGCATCGGATCTCATCGAGCTAGCCTCCGATGCCCTCGCCATTTGCTTGAAATCGGATTACGATTTCCTGGATGCGATTCATCGTAAACGCGTTTCCAGAGGTCTGACACCTCCCAATGCTCTCCCTGAACGGAGCATGTGGGAACGATCCATGAAGACGTATGCCGGGGCCAGGTATTACCTCGACTCGATTGAAGTCAGACGTCGCTACAAAAACGGCGAGAATCTTGTGCCGTTTGAAGGCGGAAGTCTTCTTACGCTCTCGCTGACCGGCATGGATGGATTGGACGGCAGCGCCAAACCTACCGAAGCATGGGATGTTGTCGTTCCCGTGTTGATTCCGGAAAGGGGACCGAACAAGTCAGATCTCGCGGGATTTCTTATCTTCACTTATCGGCGGGATCTTGCGGGGAGGCTTGTGCCGTGGAAAGGAACTTTTTATGATCCACTGGCAACAGGTGCATTCGTCACCGCTCCGAATCCGTAATGACGGAGGCTGCGCGGAAGGGATGCCATTTTATGCGATACTCTCGGCTACATGCCTTTACCCTGATTGAATTGCTTGTCTCGATCGCCGTGATCGCGATCCTGCTCGGACTCGCCGCACCTGCTCTTCGCAGCGTTCGCGAGTCCGCAACTGAGATTCGCGTGCTTGCGGGCCTTCGTGACGCGGGCGTGTCATTTACACAGTATGCCCAGTCATATCAAGGGTATAACCCGTGGGCCGCGTCCTTCGAGCCTTTATACGTTGAACCCCCTGAGATTGCCAGCGGATATATCTCCACGAATCTGCCTTGGCAACTATCCTCGCACTGGCCGTGTCTCTTCCACGAAATTGCTCCATGGGTGACCCATTTTCGCTCGTGGCTCACCTCGCTCGACGACCGCGATCCGCAACGTCCGTGGGTGAGTGATGCCGGAGGTAGCGGTGTTCCCTCGTTCCACTATCCCCGTTCATTCCTTGCACGCCCAGGCATCTGGGGCCGTGGAGCGCCAGCAGATCCTGAGCGCCTGATCGCGGCAACACGAATTGATGAAGTCGTTTTTCCGGCAAACAAAGCCCTTCTCTTTGACGCGACCCGTGCGTATATTCGCCGCCCCCTCAAACCCGACGAGCCGAGAGCGGTTCTGGCCGCGGATGGTGCGGCATCCATGCGCCGGGATTCTGCCGCACATGGCCCGGTGCAGAACTGGCTGCTGTCTCCGAGTCCAGCCGTGTATCACGATACCGCCAATGGTGTACGGGGACGGGATTTCTAATGTGGCAGGGCAACAAATTCGGCAGCACACGACCACGGGGCAATTACGCGCCTCGCGTACTTGCGTGCATCTTCGAGTGCATCGAGCATCGGGCCAGGCGACAGCGTGCCGATGACCAGCGCATCGGCAACCTCGGGCGGCGCGAGTGAAACCCCCATCTCTTCGAGCACTTCGGCGATGACCCACTCGTGTTTGCCTGGTTCCACGATGGCAACCGATGCATAGGGGCAGGCCCTCCATTGTGCATGCAGGGCCGTGCGTGCCGCCTCGCGCCCGATGAAACGGTCCCAGATCGATTCGGGCATGGGCGTGCGGCGGCGAAGCACGCGGGTGGAGCGCAGGTCGCGCACGCCGCATCGATACCCATCGCGTGCGTTCTCTTTCTCGGCGATCATGCGGCAACGACGCCTGGCCTCACGCAGCGCCGTTCGGCGGGCCGGCTCGGGGGCATATTGCTCCTGCACCCAGCCGTTGTTGCGAACGAGCCGGTAGACGATCTCGTTCATATTTCGACCGTCGAGCACTTTGTGATGATCGATGCGAAACGCAGGCGCAAAGACAATACGTCCACCGGCCAGCAGCAGGCGCGCGGCCAAGTCGTATTCCTCGGCGTAGTAGCCGAAAGCCGGGTCGTAGCCGCCGGCATACACAAAGGCATCTCGCCTGATGGCCACGCCGCAGCCGACGAACACTTCGGGCAAACCGCCGGCTTCGCGGCAGCGAAGTCGCGGAAGGTGGATATCGGCGGAGATCGCAAGCACTTCGCTGGGCGCACTGGCGAGCAGGTCGAGCCAGTCCAGATCGAGCGGGTGTGAGTCGTCATCGAGCATGACGAGCCAGTCTGCTCCCGGGTCGGCGGCGTTCGCGGCGAGGTTGCGCGCCGCGGTGCCGAGATTGTGCAACGCCGTGCGGCGGACGACCGGAAGGCCGTTGGCGAGCCATTTCGGCGTTATGACCGGCTCGGTCGAGGCGTTGTCAACGACGACGACTTCCGCATCATGTGCGGGAAGGTCGCCGAGAAGCGCCAGCGTAGCCGCAAGACGTTCGTGACGGTTACGCGTCGGGATGATGTACGCAATGCGCATGATGACCTTGGGTGCGGATGAATCAGGAAGCCCTTGCGGCTGGTTCGATGGCGATATCGGGCCTGGGTGTTCGCGAAGCGATGACTTCAGCCGTTGCAAAGGCCAGATGGGCCGTGTGCATGCGTGTCACACCTTGTCGGAGATCCGACGCCGAAACGGGCAGGTTGCCCAAGCGCTGGGCCTGCGCTGCCGCCGCCAATGCCCCCAGAAATGCCGCACTGAGGCTCGATGCCCCGCCGGCGAGCGCAAGGGTCGAGGCGGTGAGGAGCGCATCACCGCATCCGAGCGGGTCAATGGCAAAGGGAGCCAGCGCGGGGATGTGTCGGCTCTGGAGGCGTTTATCCCATCCTTTTGCATCATCTCGCGGGAGTTCGAAGAGCATCAGCCCGT
This sequence comes from Phycisphaeraceae bacterium, assembly GCA_019636695.1. Classification (GTDB taxonomy): domain Bacteria; phylum Planctomycetota; class Phycisphaerae; order Phycisphaerales; family UBA1924; genus JADLCM01. The sequence continues at coordinate 54,692 of JAHBXD010000001.1, read as the reverse complement.
CTGCGCCCATGGTCACGATCGCGCTTCGGCTGCGAGTTTCGTCAAGCAGGGCGGCGACGACGGCCGGAAGCCCTTCATCATATCGATGCAGGCTGTCGCGGAGTTCTCGTTCACTCGGGCAGAGCAGGTCGGCGCGTTGCATGCGGCGGAGGTGGCTGCGTCTTCCGCTGACATCGCCGGCGAGAATGCCCGTCAGAGGTCGCATGTCGATGCAGAGGCGTCGGAGTAGTTCGGCGTTGAAAAGGCCGAGACCGAAATCGGCGATGATCGCGGCGTCACAAGCGTCACCCGCGGCGTCAATCGCCATGGAGACCAACTGTTGCTGCTGAGCGCCGTCGAGCAGCATGGGTTCGATCAGGTCGAGCTTCATGACCTTCTGCGCGCCGACGAGGAATCGCTGCTTCTCGGCAATGGGCGCATCGGTCGAAATGCTGAGAACCTCGACGCCTTCGGCCGCAAGGCGACGGCGAACGCTTTCGGCGGCGGGTGTTCTGGGCAGCGCGGTGACCAGCGTCGCCCTTGCGCCCATGGCGGCGGCGTGTCGCGCGATGATCGCGGCGCCGCCTTCGTATTGACGCCGCTGAATGGGGCGCAAAGTCAGCACAGGGCTTTCGCCGGCGACATCGGGCTGATCGCAGGCGATGTATGTATCGAGAATAGTTTCCCCGACCACGACAATGCGCCGATCACGGAAACGGGCGATGATCTCGACGAGATTTCGGTTTGCGAGGTCTTCGTGCTGCGTCAGGTGCGCCAAATGCTTGTGGAACGGGTCGACGCTGCGCTCCATCGCGGCGATCAGCGCCGTGGAACTGAATACCACATCGCCCGATGAAAAGACGACGCGCCCGCCGCCCGATTCCACCGCAAGACGTTCCGCCTCGAAACGCGGATCGCGGTTGAGTTCGTACTCCTTGCCTTTGATGTAGATATCCGGCTTGACCTCGGCAAGAAGTTCGGCGGCGGTCGGGCGCGGCTCGATATACACCCAGTCAACGCAGTCGAGTTCGGCGAGGTTTTCGGCTCGCAGCTCTTCGGGGATCAGGGGGCGACCATCGCCCTTTCGCATCGAAGCGTCGCCCGTGATTGTGACGAGCAACACATCCCCCTGTTCTCGAGCGAAACGCAGATGTCGTATATGCCCGGGATGCACGATGTCGAAGCACCCGTGGCAATGCACAAGGGTCTTCCCCTCGGCTTTGGCGCGGGCACGTGCTTCGAGCAGGCCCAGATGCGTCAGTATCTTGCGCGATCGGCTCATCGGGCATTCCTTTTAATCCGGAGGCTCGAGCATCCACCGGAAAGACACCACCTGCAGCAGCCCAGGGTTTCCCCCAGCGCACAACACAAAACCACGAGGCCCGGCGCGCTGGGGCACTCCGGCTGGAATCGTGTCGGCTCGTGCCGGAGCGAACCGATAAAACTCGGGTGACGCCACCACCACCCCCCACGCGCCGAATGACCCGGGAAGACATCGTCCACCTTGCTCAATCCGGCAAATCCTGGGAATTCCTCTCTGTCGTCGCGCAGGCTTTGCGCATCGCACCGGCGGATGACCTGCTCCGGCTGCTTGCGGCAGCGCATCTTGCCCGACTGGGGCTTGCCGAGCCGGCGCTCGAACAGATCTCACTTTTGCAGGCCCAGGTACGCAAGACCCCGGAGGCGAACCAGATCGCCTCGGCTGCTGCGAGGCTCAAACCATCGCGTCTCGACCCCGACGATGTGCAGCGCACGTGCGAAGCCAACGCGCGCGTGCTGACGAGGCGAGGGGTCAGTGTGGCTGTGCCATTGGCCCGTTGGTGGGAACGAGCAAGGGAGCAGGAATGGTTTCGCACGCTGGAAGGCCAAGTCATCAGGCGGCCACGCGGGTCGACAGACCTGGCCGCGTGGAGGCATCTGGACGACCCCAAGGGGCAAGCCGAGGCGTTGGTCGCCCGGCACTTTGTCTCGCCGCCGGAGTTTCCGAGGCCGATTGTGCTCGAAGGCATCGACCCACCCTACGTCTTGCAGGCCCTGATGCGGGCGCTCCCGAAGCGAACGATCGGGCACTGGCCCCGCGTGGTGCTGATTGCGGCGGATGCGCTAGAGTTTCTGGACGGGCTTGCCTTGGCGGATCTGCGGACGGAACTGGGTCAGGAGCGGCTGGAAGTCTTCATCGGTCCGGATGCCACGGAACGGTATGAGTTGTGGATGCGCCGCAGGTTGGATCAGGTCATCGTCGGGCCGACGCTGGCGTTGCCATCGGTCGGCAAGGCAGCGCACCCATCGCCAGCGGAAGTCATCGCCCGCTGTGAGCGGTTGCAAGCCGAGCGGATGACCCGCCTGGCGTCACAGGTGCAAGAGATGTACTCAGGGCGCGACCGCGCCTGGTGGGAGGCGCGGTATCGTGCCGCGGGCGACGGGAGCGGCGAACCCTTGCGCGTATTGATCTGTACGTGCCGTTACTCGACCTATATCCGACATTCGGCGACCGACTTGGCCGGAGCATTCGAGCGTGCAGGTTGCTCGGTGCGACTTCTGATCGAGCCGGACGATTCATGCTGCCTTGCGCCGACGGCGTATCTGCGGCAAATTGCTGAGCACAAGCCCGACCTGATCGTTCTGATCAACTACACCCGCGCGACGCTCGGAGACGGGCTGCTTGTAGAACACGTGCCCGTGGTTACATGGATTCAGGATGCCATGCCGCACCTGTTCCGCGACGCCACGGGCAAGGCGATGGGCGAACTTGATTTCGTCGTCGGACATCTGCATGAGTCGCTGTTTTCAAGGCATGGATATGCTCGCGAGCGCAGTTCGCCGCTGCCGGTGACCGCAGACAGCGTGAAGTTTCACGCGGGAGCGGTTGACCAGGGGCTGTCGCGTGATCTGATGTGCGATGTTGCGTGCATCACGCATCACAGCGAGACCCCGGCGGCGATGCACGAAAGGCTGCTTGGCGACCTGCGCCGAACCGGCGCGGATTCGAACGTGCTGCGCGTGGTCGAGGCACTCTATCCGCGGATCGGGCCGATCATGGAGGAGGCGCACGCGTGTTCGCACCACGGCACGCTGCGCAAGGCCGTGATCGAAGCCAGCAGGGAAGCAATCTCGTGCGAACCGATTCCCGCGATGGCCGACGAGATCTTCAGGCATTATGCCCTTCCGATCGCCGACCGCGTGTATCGGCATCAGGCCCTGCACTGGGCCGCCGCGGTGTGCGTGCGGCACGGCTGGCGCCTGCACATCTACGGGCGCGGCTGGTCGTCGCATCCCTCGCTCTCATCGTTTGCACAGGGGGAACTCGATCACGGCGACATGCTGCGCGCGGCATACAACTCGGCGAAGGTGAATCTTCATGTTTGTGCGAGCACACTTGTGCACCAGAGGGTGCTTGAGTGCATCCTCAGCGGCGGGTTGGTTTCACCTCGCATCTATGCCGACGCCCTGGCTGATCTGCGCTGCCGGGCGCTGGCCGAAGCACTCTCGAATGCCCGACCGCACACCGTGGATGAACGGGGCAAGCATTTTTCGTTCGTCGATACACCGACAGGCATGCTCTATGCCGCGGCCGCGCAACGAATGGGCATCACCGATCGCCGCTTGAACATGACGGTCACGCCTGAACGCGAACGCGAACTTCAACGGATGTCTGACGAGTCTCGCCGTTTGCACGACCCGAACTGGTTGTTCGGCGATTTGAGCGAGGTCGGTTTTTCGGATGAGGCCTCGCTCGAGCGGATCGTGCTTCGGGCACGGTCGCGGCCGCACTGGAGACAGAGCCTGATCGACGGCATCCGCGGGCGGATCGGCGATCACCTGACCACCGACTCGGCAGCGCGCGCCATGCTCACGCTCGTCACCGACTCACTCTGCGGCGCATCGCCGCGGAGGGCATGGATCGAAGCCGCCGCGTAGCCGTTCGCGGTTGTGCGAACACGGAAGGACACCGCGTCATGTTTGCCCGCCTGGCGTTCATCGTTCCCGCCTGCAATGCCGCAAAGACGCTGACAGACACCCTGCTCTCGCTCGAGAAGCAAACCACGCCCGAGTGGCAGGCCATCGTCGTGGATGACGGGTCGACTGACGGCACTGCCGCATGCGTACGCCGGATCGGCGACCCGCGCATCACGCTGGTGCGGCAGACGAACCAGGGGTTGCCGACAGCACGCAATATGGGCATTTGTGAAGCCAGGGCAGATTATCTGTGCTTTCTTGATGCAGACGATATTGTCGAGCCTGCGTTCGTCGAAACCATGATTGAAGCCATCGGTGATGCCGATCTTGCTGCCTGCGCCACGCGCATGCTCGGCCCGGGGTTGAACGACCTCGGATGGGTGATCCACCCGACTGCCGCCGATTGCACCATCGAGCGCATGATCGAGTTCAATCCGCTTGCGGTCGGCTCAATCGTCGTGCGGGCCGCGACCATCCGCCGCCCGGAGATGCTCTCCGCTGGTCAACTCTTCGACCCTGATTTGACGTGCCACGAAGACTGGGACGCCTGGCTGCGAATGACCGCTTCCGGGGCGCGATGGGCGCGGCCGCGGCAGGATGCACTGTTCGGCTATCGCCTGCGACGGGGGTCGATGTCCTCAAAGCTTGCCGAAATGCACACCGTGGGTCGTCGGGTCATCGGCCGGGCGTCAGTTCGCCCGGAACTCAAGGCCGGCGCACAGCATCGATGGAGTGTGAGACACCTTGCTCGAGCGATCGCGGCGGACGAAGGCTCGCTCGCGTCGGATTTGCGCGCGCAGATCGGCTCATTGAGTGCACAGGATCTGGACATATTGGCGGGCGCGTTCAGGCATGCCTTCGGACTTGCGGAACACGTTTGTCCCACATCGATGAGTCCAGATGTCCGTGACAGGCGGAATGCCCTCGTGCTGGCCCATCTGGCAGGTCCGGAAGCCGAGCGGCTGCTCGATCGACTGGCGCACGACCACGTCGAAATGCTCGCTCAAATCGTGACCACGCTTGCGGAGGGCGATATCCCGGTGCTCTACGGCATGGGCCGCAACGGGCATCGTGCCGCGGAAGCAATGGATGCGCTTCTCCAGGGGAAACCATGGGGCTGGATCGACGACGCCGCTGGTGCGGACGCCCCCGGGCGAGGGATACGCCTGAGACGCGACATGCTCACCACGCGACACGTGGTCATTGTGACGCCAGAAGATCGAGGGGCGATCCTGCGGTCGCTTGCAGCCAGAGGAATTCGGCGCGTCTTCGAGCTTCAAGGTATGCGAGGGGGCATTTTCGATACGGCATTGCCCTGAGATCGTTGGCGAGAACCACGATCACATGGGGTTTTCAAGGGTTCTCCGGCGGTGGCTCCGCCCGCTCGGGCGGCGGCCCGAGTTGCGACTCAAGGCGTTTTGCCCGATCGAGCAACTCCGTCTGGAGGTGTTCGGCTGTCGAGTCCTGTTCGATTGCAGGTTCCAGCTCGAAATGCCATGCCACGTGATGCCGGCGACGACCGGGAACAGCCATCGCAACGAGGTCGATGACCGGGTACTCGTAGAGAGGCGCTTCGACTCGACGACGGGTGTGCAGCGGCTCGTGCCCTGGGGCTTCGAGCCTCACGTCGTAGACACCATAGAACTTGAAGGATGCCGAGGCCGGGGTGCGCCCGATCTCGGTGTCATTGAGCCAGATTCTGGCTCCTGGTGGGTCGCTTGTCACGATGAGGCGTCGGTCGGAGGCGCAGCCGAAGAGGGCGAGGCTTGCCAGCCCGACGAGGCAGGAAGTGCGAATCGAACGCGGAATCATGGAGAAAGAGCCTATCCGCTGAGAGAGAAGTTGCCCAGTTTGCCGCGGGGGGGGGCTTGTGTGTGCGGGCTGCCCCCCAGATGCCCTTCAGGAAGGCACCAGCACAGACGTCAGAACTCAACCGAGCGACGGAATCGATGAACCTGATATCCAAATAGGAGTTGGCTTGGAACCCGGCAGGGTGCAGACTCGAAACAGAATCCGATAGATCGAACCTTACACGCAAAATCCCGAATTCCCAGGGTTTTCCCCGGTTCGGGATGGGGGGTCGGCCGACCAGCGTGTGTAGGCTCGACAAGCAGGAGGTTGATGATGGCGAAGAACCGTCGTGGGGGCGCGTGTGCGCTGGCGCTTGCGGCTTGTGCGGGATTGGCACAGGCAGATGATGTTCGCCGGAGCGATGCCTTGGTGCAGCTCGAAGGGGCTTTCCCGGGTGTGCGCGTGCATATTGATCAGGGTCGCGTTTCGATGATTTACGGAAAGCCGATGACGCCGGGCGCGACGCCCGACGAAGCGGCTGAGGCGTGGATCTCGGATTTCGCCTCTGCTTTCACCGGCGGGGCAGTGCCGGAGTTGGTGTTCTCACGCGAGAACACGCTGGCTGACGGCAAGTTCACGGTGTACGCCTATGACCAGACACTCGGGGGGGTGCCGGTAGAGTACGGCACGCTCAAGGTTCTGGTGCTGAACAGCGCCGCGGAGTCGCCGCACCGCGTGGTTTTCGCCTCGGCGAATGTCGCGATGGCGGGTCCGGGGTTTGAAGCGACACCGTCGATCGACGGCACGGATGCGGTGATGGGCATCGCGCATTCTCTTGCGTTCCGCGATCTTCCGACGTGGCACGAGCCGACCCTGGCCATCTGGTTCGGCGACGGGGAATGGGGTGCGCCACGGCTGACGTGGAAATTCATGGGCGAAGCGACGAACGGCACGGTGACGGATCGTGCGTACACCTTCTTCGTGGATGCGCACACGGGCGACCTTGTGCATGTGCGTTCGGAGATCTATTACGTCGATGTGAACGGGACGATCCGAGGGTGGGTGTCTCCGGGCGTTCTGCCGGACATTCCGTCGAACCCCGAGGTGCTGGTGCCACTGCCTGACGTTCGGGCGACGATCACCGGGGGCGGCAACGCTTTCAGTGATCTGCTCGGCGCTTTCACGATCTCGCACGGCGGTGCGGCGCCGGTGACGGTGACCACTGGTGTGCTTGAGGGGCGTTGGGCACGCGTGTTCGACAACGAAGGACCGTCGATGACGGCCAGCGCCAACGTTACCCCGCCCGGCCCGGCGGACCTTATTCTGAACAACGGCGCCCGTGGCGAATATGAGACAGCGCAGGCCAACGGGTTGTACCAGACGACGTTGATTCACAACTACATGGCGGATCGGTCGAATTTCGCGCCGATCAATGTCGCGCTGACCGTCAACGTGAACCTGACGACTTCAGGCGGCATCAACGGATGCAACGCGTTCTACAGCAGCGCCAATCAGAGCAACAACTATTTCCGGATTCTCAACGGGTGCAACAACACGGCGTATTCGACCGTGGTGGCGCACGAATACGGCCACTTCATCGTGAACCGCCTGGGGCTGGCCCAGGGCGGCTTCGGCGAAGGCTTCGGCGATACCGTCGCCATGCTTCTGCACGACACGAACATCGTCGGTCAGAACTTTTTCCAGAGCGGCGGGGCAATCCGCATGCCGCAGGCCGCGAACCAGCAGTTCCCCTGCTCTTCGACCTCGGTGCACACCTGCGGACAGATTCTGGGCGGCACGTGGTACGACATTCGCGATGCGTTTGTCGGGGCCTACGGCCATCAGCCCGGGCTGACGGCCGTTCGTCAGCTTCAGGTCGACTGGTCGCTGATCACCAACGGCGGTACGGGTACGAACTCGCTCAACAGCGCACACCCGGGCACCGCGATCGAAGTGCTCACCATCGACGACAATGACGGCGATCTGGACAACGGCACGCCGAATTATGCCCTGATCTGCCCGCAGTTCGCCGGGCACAACATTTCGTGCCCGCCGATCTCGCAGTTGATCTTTGAGTATCCCGACGGCGTGCCGACGATGGCAAGCCCCTATTCACCGACGACATTCCCGGTGAACATCATTCCCAACGGCATCACGCCGAACCCGGCATTGAGCACCCTGACGACGTCGATCAATGGCGCAGCGCCTTCGACGGTGGCGCTCAACTATCTCGGCGGCAACTCGTACATGGCCTCGCTGCCGACGGCCGAGTGCGGTGCAACGCTCGAGTTCTATGTCTCGGCATCGGATGGGCCGGTGACAGTGCGCAATCCTTCGAGCGCTCCGGCAACGGGCTATCTGGCGGTCACGGCGACGGATCTGGTCCCGACATTTGACGACAACTGCGAAACCAACCCCGGATGGACGGTCACGAACTCGGGCGGGCTTACCGACGGTCAATGGACCCGCGGTGTGCCCGTGAACTGCAACCGAGGTGACCCGCCGACCGACTACGACGGATCGGGCCAGTGCTGGCTGACCAACAACAGCCGAGCCAACAACTGCAATACGGACGTTGACAACGGCACAACAACATTGACCAGCCCGATTCTTGATGCTTCGGGCGGCGAAGCCTTTATCAGCTACGCCCGCTGGTACAGCAACCATACTGGCGCTGCCCCCTATGCCGATGTGTTCGTCGTTGAAATCTCAAACAACGGCGGCGCAACATGGGTCAATCTTGAAACCGTCGGCCCGGCCGGACCTGAGGTTGAGGGCGGCTGGTACTACAAGCGCTTCCGTGTCTCTGATTTTGTCGCGCCGACCAACCAGTTCCGCATTCGCTTCCACGCAAGCGATCTCGGTTCCGGTTCCATCGTCGAGGCGGCGGTTGACACGATCAAACTCGAGATCGTCTCATGCGAAGCCCAGTGCGCGGCCGACCTCAGCGGCTCGTCTGATCCGAACGACCCGAGCTACGGTGTGCCTGACGGCAATGTGGACGCCGCGGACTTCTTCTATTACCTCGATCAGTTCACCGCTGGTAATCTGGCCGTCGCCGACTTGACAGGCAGCGCCGACCCGAACGACCCCGGATACGGCGTGCCCGACGGCATCATCGATGCCGCCGACTTCTTCTTCTTCCTGGATGTCTTTGTCGCAGGCTGCCCGTAACTCCCGCGGCGGCGGATCGCCTGATTCATGTACGCTCAAGCCCTCGGCGGATTGATCCCGCCGGGGGCTTTTTCCTGTTCGTCCCGGCGGGCGGTGCCGCCGAAAGCACGCCAGATCAGCCCTGGATCAACAACACCTCACCCGTTCCCTCCTGCTGTATGCGGAATGTCTATCCACACCAGACGTGCCGCGATGGCAGCCGATCGGCGGCGACCACGAAACACGATTGGATAACGAGATCCTCAAGAGCCTCTCGTGAGGCTTGAAGTCGGCCTTGAGAATCGTGTCGTGTCGTTGGCCGATACGCGCTGATCCGCGATTCGGGCCATGCACGTTTTCATACTTCTGCCCGGCGAGTGCGCCCGTACGCGAAAGTGCAAACGCTACGGAGAAAAAAAATGCCCCGACGCATGGCGCCGGGGCAGTGGAAGCACTGTACATACTCGCGGCAGGAACACGCCGCGGTTGACCATCAGCACCCTTCGGTGAAACGGTCGAGGAAGAAGAAGAAGTCGGCGGCATCGACAATGTTGTCGGGCACACCGTAGAACGGGCTGTTGGGATCAGCGCTGCCCGTCAGGTCGGCCTGCAGATTCCCGGCAACGAAGAGATCGAGATAAAAGAAGAAATCGGCCGAATCAATGATGCCGTCGGGCACGCCGTATCCGGGGTCGTTCGGGTCAGCGCTCGACGACAAGTCGGCAAGGCATACCTCGTTGACGAAGGTGATGGTGCCGTCTGACCAGGCGCCGCTCCAGGCGTTGCCGTCGGTCACGGCCGCATAAACCCAATAGGTGCCGGGTGTAAAGTCGGCCGAGTTGATAATATAGAACCCGAGGTCGCCCGGCGTGTGCAACGAAGTGGGCAGCATGATCTCGTTGCCGTCGAGCGTCGGAGTCGTGTTCACGTAGACAGTGACCCAGGTCGGATTGCCGTCGAGATCCGCGGCGGACCACGTCACGTCGTAGGTTTCAGCGCCGTAGGTGCGCTGGGTGTCACCCGCGGGCGGGGTGTGCACCTGCACGGTCGGGGCGTTGCTGCTGGCCGAAGGATCGATCGTCAAGGTATATCCGGGGCAGGTTGCTCCGTTGAACCCGTAGACACGGACGTAGTACCACCCGGCAGGACGGTTGTTGAGCGTAATGGTCTCGCTGTTGGTGGTGCCTTGGCTGGTCGCCAGCAGCGTGCCGGTGGAGCTGTACAACTGCATGTCCACATCGCCCGCGGAATGCGGGAAGTCGATACGGACAAAGTCGGCCGACGTGCCCATGCCAGGCTGGTAGAACTTGAAGTAATCGTCGTCGCCGCTCTGATGAATGGTCAGGTTGGTGATGATCCGCTGCGGGCCGACCGGGCCGAGATTCGGGCTGTTGTTCTGGCCGACGGGACGCCCATCCACCTGTGCCCGGCTGTTGTTCTCTTCGTATGCATCGGCGACGATGGAGCCGCCGCCACCGCCACCGATGACGACCAGAATGCGGGCGGTGTTGTTGGTCTCGTCGGATTCGAGCATGTTGTTGTTCGGGTCGGCTTCCGACTCGAGCCAGTAGGTTCCGGCGGGGACATCCGTGATGTCAATCGCCTGACCTTCAAGGCCGCGGCTGTAGATATCCTGCCAGCCGACGCTGAGGCCCTGCACGGTCGAGCCGCACGAGCGGAACTCGCCGCCGGGCACGAACCCGGGAAGGGAACTATCCCAGATCGATAGATCGATGATGCAGAAGCTGGTTTTCTTTCCTTGCGCGACGACAGGGCCGACGCCACCGTCAGTCGTGACTTCACGCAGGCTGTATTGGCACCACGAATCGACGTGGATGTGCCCGTGGCCGGGGTGATAGACGAACTGGCCCGCGACCCTGTCCCACCAAGTGCCATCGGAGCGGTGCACGCGCTGGATCACTTCTTGGCGGCCGCCGGGCAGCACCGCACCTCCGTAGAGATGCAACTTGCCCTGGCCGATGTTGGCAGTCGCATTCGAGAGACGCAGATAGGTGCGCCCGCCGCTGATCTGAATGGCGTTGTCGTACAGCCGATTCGCATCGACGATGATGTCAGGCAACAGATCGACTTGTGCCGATGCACTGCCGCTGATAGCGGTGAGTGCAACAATACCCCATTTTGACATTTGTGCCATGAAACCCCCTGCGGCCCCTTGGAGGGGCGTATGTGACGATCGCGGCAATACCCGCCGCAACATCTGAATGCTGATCCGTTTTAATATAGCGGATATACAGGACAAGAGATGATGTTTTTCGCATGAGTAGCCAAGGGAACCCCTGGTTTTGAGAACCTACGTGCGATTTGTGTCTCAACCGAGCCTCGCACTGGGGTAGTTTCCCTGACTCGGTGGACCCCTGAAAGGCGCACCGGCCACGCGAGCATTCAGGCAGGTTTTCTGAGCAGGATTACATCCTGGTAGTATGCGCCTTCGCGATGTATGGCGCTGATTTCAAAGAAGCGGCCCCACGTCGCCCGGATGTAGTCTGTCGAATGGAAGACATTTCTGCCGTACACCGTGGCGCCTTTGGCCCAGAAGACCACGCGTTCCGCCGGCAGGGGCGACTTGAACATCTCGGGCGAGCGCTCGATAGGCGGGTCGCTGCCTTCCATGCGTGTCAATAACCCCTGGTAGACCCCGTGCTCAGGTTTGAGGATGCTCCAGGTGTGGTCCGTGTGCGTTGTCAGGTAGGCGAACCCACCGGGACGCAGGATTCGGCGCAGTTCGAGCAACCACCCCAGTTCGTGCTCATCGAGATGACTGAAGACACTGAAGGCATAGACGAGATCGAAACTGTTGTCTTCCAGCGGCAGACTCGGAAGCGCGTGATTGTCGAACATTTTGATGGATGGTGGGAGATGCCGCCGCACCCATGCCACGTGCGAAGGCGAGATATCGCATCCCCAGACCTCAAGCCCATCTGCCTGGCAGGCAAAGTGCCGCAGCACGCGCCCGCTGGCACACCCGAAATCGAGCACTCGCCGGCCTTGGGTCAGGTGGCCCCCCCCGTGGCGTGGCGCAGCCGCTGTCGAATCAGCAGGTAGTCTTTGAGGCCGCTCAACCAGTAATCAAAGTGCCTTTGGCCGTGATATCCCTCGCGATCGGGTGTTGCAGGCAACGCATACGGGTCGCGGGCGATCCGTGAATTGAAATCCAGTTCGTCTCCAGCAACAACCTCGATGCCATCGAACCTGGTCCATGGCTTGGCATCGGCGTGCGCCTTTACGGCGGGGAGAGGGGGAAGAGACACCCTTGTCGGTCGCTGATACAAAGACTGCCTCCGGTCGCGGTGCACCAGAACAGCTCTGGTTCGTGCCTTCGGGCATCGCAGTCTAGGCGGGAGAACTCGTGGACCACTCGGTTTGATCGCGACGCGCCCGACGTCGAATCGCAAGGGCCTGACATGTGCGTGATACGATCTGGATCCGTATCGGTTCCGATAAGTTTTTGGAGTTCGCATGTACTTTGAACGCCCACCCCGGAAGCAGCGTAAACTTGGGTAACCGGGTGGCAGCATTCGGTGTACATTGACAACTGGGGCCGATCGGTATCGACCGGACAGGGAAGGCTGATTGTGGCGCGTCGAGGGGCGTGCATGCCGCGTCAAAAGCACGCAACACAATAACTGCCAACAACAGCGGTTATCGTCTCGCGGCCTGATAGGCCGTGCGATCTCCGCCTGACGCCCGATGGGGCGGGGATCGAAGACATCGGGCTGGCCGAAAGCGCGGCGCCGCCGGGCGCCTCGGTAAGATTTTACCGGCTGCTGGGCCGAGGGGAGGTTGTCGATGGCCGCCCCAAGGCTGAGATCAACACATCGAACACACGCGTAGAGGCGATCAGCTGACTGTCACGACACGGGGGTTCGATTCCCCCCGGCTCCATTTCTTTGTGTTGCGCGTTTTTGCGGCGGGACTCCGGCAACGAGCGGAATCCCGCGGCAAATCGCGGAATCTCGCGCGGCTTGCGAGGCCGCCGAACCGTTGGGATCATCCCCGAACTCGATGCGACTTCCGCGATTTTCCGCTCATTGCCGACGATTGCCGCTGCGCATTGCGCTGCGCGCAGGTGTTCGGGTGCATCTCCGAGTCATCATGGCCTCTTCGCCTCTCGCCCGCGTGGCAACCACCGCCGCGGCCTGCGGCGTGCTGCCCAACCCTATCCCCGACACCCGCTCGAACAACTCATCCGGCACGGCGTTAGCGTAGTGCCTGCCGCTGATCGTGATGCTGTGGCCGATCCACCGGCTCACGGCAAACTGCGGGTGGGTCATTGCCCATTCCTTTTCGCAGGACGAGCGCAGCGTCTGCCAGAGACGATCCCACGGCTCGACCCCCGCCCACGCCCAGATCTTCCGCACGGGGCGAATCACGGCCCCTTTGCCGCCGATGGTCACCAGCGGCGCTTCGCCCTCGGGCATCGTCTCGAATCGGTCACGCAGCAGCGTCATCAACTTCGGTGTGATCGGGACCACGCGCTGATCGTGGCCCTCCCACCGTTCGGTCTTGGGGCTGTGGACCGTCAGACGACCCCGCTCGAAGTCCACGTCGGCCCAGGTCAGTCGCTGCGACTCGCTGGGAATGCGCAGCCCGGCGTAGCGGGCGAGCCCGAAGAGTAGCCGCCACTCCGAGTGTGGACACGCGGCGATGACGCGGTCGATTTCTTCGGGGGTGATGTACCGGGTGTACTTGCTCGGCGTCGGCCCGCTGCGGAGCAGTTCAAACGGGTTCTCGCTGATGATCTTGCGACGCTTGGCCTCGGCCAGCATGGTCTTGACGTTGCCGCTGTGCGTGCGGACGGCGGCTTCAGAGAGCCCCTGATCCTTAAGCCAGCGTCGCCAGTCGGAGGCTTCGTCGGGCGTGATCTGCCGCGCGGGCGTGGCTTCGTCGAAGTACTCGAGGACCTTGGCCTTGGTCTGTTTGAGTTTGCGGATGCTCTCGGGCTTGAGGGTGTCCTCGCGCTCCGTGATGTAGCGTTCCACGATCGACCCGAGGGAGGCGACTTGGCGGTCTCGGACGAGGCCGACCGCGGCGAGTTTGGCGTAGAGCCGGTCGTCGATGCCGAGGAGCCAGCGGCTGGTCTCGTCGGTGGGCGGGTGCTGGTGGATTGCAGCGCTCACGAGGTCTTCGATGCGGATCTTGAGCACTTCGGCGTAGCGACGATTCACCTTGCCGAGGGTGATGTGGCGCGCGCTGCCGTCGGCTTCGCGGAACGAGATGAACCTACTGCCGTTGGGGCGAGTGGTGATGCTGGCCATGGGTCAACCTCCTTGCTGACAGTCAGGCTCGGACGCTCCGATGCTTCAAGGCCGGGCGAGAGAAGATTCCACAATCGCGGGTGATGGGGTGACGGCGGTGACGCGGGGCATGGCGGCTCATGCGGCGTCCTCGGTGCCCGGTGAACCGCCCCGCTTGTTCCGCTCGATGAACGCCTGAAGGTCGCTCTGGTCAATCCGCACGTTGCCGCAGAAGCGGACGGCTGGCAGCACCCCGTCCTTGACGTAATTCCTGATGGACCGCTCCGTGACGCCGAGAACATCCGCCGCCTGGCGGTAGGTCAGGAGCGGCTTGATGCCCGGGGGCTCTGGAGGCGTGTGGCGGCTCAAGTCGAACCTCCGGTCGCCGACGGCGCGTGATGCTGGGGTTCCGACGCGAGCGCTGGCGGCGTCATTTCAGCGTCCTCCGATCTTCTGAATCGAGGAAACCAGATGACCGCCGCCGCATCGCATCGAGTTTGGCGATCGTATCGAGAGACTTTGCGGGCAACGCAAGGCGGCGTTTCAGCGTCACTCCGAACCGGGCTGCGAGTCGCTCGACGAGAACCGCCGAGGCCTTCCGCACCTTCACGTCGCTTCGGATGTCCGCGAACTCAGAAGCGATCGCCTCGGGCGTGATGTCTTCGGCGTTTGCGAGAAGGTCGAGATTGGGTCCGCTCACGCCGTGTTGCAGCAGGACCTTCCGGATCACTGCCTTTTCATCGACGGGTTCTTCGGATGGGGGTTTGGCCATCCATCCATCAACAGAAGAAGCGACTTCCTCTTCAGAACCATTTGATTGATGTTTTTGATGGTTGGTATGGTTGTTGGGGTGGCAATCTGCCGGGGTGAACTGGACAGATTGCCGGGGTGAAATGGACGGATTGCCGGGGTGGGACTCGGGCTGCGCTGGCGTCGGAATCGTCGGCTTAAACGCCTCATCCGGCATGAATCCGAAGGCGTACTCAGAAGCCTTCTTGTTGCCCTTGCTGCGATACACGCAGACCAGCAGGCCCTTCTTCTCCAGTCGTCGGATGGCACGCTGAGCCGTTCTTGGGTCGCATCCCGCCGCTTCGGCCCACGTCTCGATGCTCGGTCGAATCGAAAAGCCCGTTGCCCAATCCGCCCAGCGCACGGCGGCCGTCATGATCGCCGCCTCAGTGCCGCGCAAGCCGAGCCGCGTAATGGCGTCCATCCAGTCCGTAGGCGTCCATCCTCGTCGAGCCGGGCGAGACCTCTTGGCTGCGTCGTCCGGGCCACGTGGCGGGCCGACACCGTCGGGCGTGATGGAAGCGAGGACGGCCATCAGGCGGCCCCGTTCTCGCTCTGGGGGCGAATGGGCGGGCAACCCGCGGCAATCCACGCCGCGATTTCACTCTCCCGCCAGCGGACGCTCCTGCCGATCCGGATGGGTGCCGGGATACGGCCTGCGGCGACGTCTTCGTAAATGGCGCGCTTGCAGCGCCGGAGCCGGGCGACGAGGTCTTCGATGGTGAGGAGGCGGTCGTGCGGGGCGGGCGGGAACGTGCGGGAAAGCGTGTGTATAGGCATGCAGAACGATTGCGTTCGGCAAACCAGTGTAAACAGCGCGGTTACCGCGCTGGCAGCGCGCGGTCATCGTCAGGGACTGCTCTGCGATCGATGAAGTAGCCCCTGCCCATGTTATTGCGTACGCAGAAGGGTTTAAGGCTTGGAATGATCCGACTGGTGAGCACATTCGAATTGATCTGCCGGCCCTTAGTTCGAAGTTTGTCGATGATCTGCGAACCCGTCAGTCCTTCGCCCTCCCCCAAGGCATCCAGCATGTTCCACACCGCCTGAGTACGAAGTGGGAGTGAGGAAAGGCGGTCCCGGAGACGCGAGTCGCTCTCCACCCGTTGAAGTAGAGACCTCGCATCGCCTTCGAGCGACACCGCCATCGCATTCGCCCACCGCAGGAGTTCCAATGAGATTTGTCCCGCGACGCCATCATCGGGTGAGCCGCAGTAGCCTTTCCGGTGTTCGGACCAACGGACGTGTATCGCCTGCGCCAGTCTGAGAATTTGGAGTCTGAAGGTCAGCAAATCGTCACGTGGGCCGCAGCATCCCCAACTCTCCCAAGAACACACCAAGTGCTCCTGCAGACCGATGCCATTCTCGTCACAGGCACCCAGCCGCTTGAGGGCCGTGTCGAGTGCAGCGAGAGCGGCATAAAACGACAGATCCAGTTCCTGCGTCGCCATGGTACCGGCGACGCCAGCGCTCATGACATCAGGGGGAATGTACTGGTCACCATGAAGAACCAGGTACGCCGGCACATCGCGAGCGAACTGCCTCAGGCTATCTGCAGCGTTGGTGAGCAAACCCGCCACGTCACGCATCATCTTCGACCTTTCTGTCGGATTCGGCTGGGTTGGCCGCAGCTTGTGTCGTTCAGTCTCCGTGGCGTGACCCACGGGTTGCGGCTTCTCTGATCGTGAGATCTTGGTTGCCTTGGCCATGACCGCTCCTCAAAGTGCATCTCCGTGCAGTCCTTTGCATCGTCAGGAGTTGCGCAGCAGCATGAGACCAATTGTTGCGGGGGCTGGAACCGACAGGAAGCGACAGATTCTGTGGATTGTGTGCTTCGACAGCGAAGCGCAGAGAGCGATCCGAGGCTCCGTTCCCACCTCAAAAGCGGGACTTGCAGGGCACGTTATGCTTTATGCCGCCGGTACCAAAGACATACCAACGCATACGATTCAATCCGCGCCCCCGCGAGGGGGGCGACGGCGGCAAACACCTTGCCCTCGTCGCTCCCGCCGTTTCAATCCGCGCCCCCGCGAGGGGGGCGACCCCGGAGATCGCACCGCGAGCCGCGTGGGCGAGGCGTTTCAATCCGCGCCCCCGCGAGGGGGGCGACGTCCGGATGTGGAGAGAGGACCACACACGTTGTTGTTTCAATCCGCGCCCCCGCGAGGGGGGCGACGGCAGCCATCGTCCTCGTCGTTGATGTTGCGCAGTTTCAATCCGCGCCCCCGCGAGGGGGGCGACTTCGGCTAGTGGCCGAGTAGGTGGGAGAGCAGGGTTTCAATCCGCGCCCCCGCGAGGGGGGCGACGTCGAGGAGCTTGGGCACCATGTCCGCCGTGAGCGTTTCAATCCGCGCCCCCGCGAGGGGGGCGACTAGTCCAGTCCGCCGCGATCGACTGTCATGTTTAGTTTCAATCCGCGCCCCCGCGAGGGGGGCGACCGAAGCATTGCGCCCATCGCTTCGAGCCGTGGTTGTTTCAATCCGCGCCCCCGCGAGGGGGGCGACGTTGATCGTGGCGCCGCCGGCATCACGCACGGTGTTTCAATCCGCGCCCCCGCGAGGGGGGCGACCCGCCGAGACTGCCAGGAGGAGCGCGATCGAGGCCGTTTCAATCCGCGCCCCCGCGAGGGGGGCGACTGGGCCTCATCAACAATTACTATAGATCCCGGAGGTTTCAATCCGCGCCCCCGCGAGGGGGGCGACAAGTGTAGAGTTCACCCTGTTTCGATGTACGGACGTTTCAATCCGCGCCCCCGCGAGGGGGGCGACCGATCTTCTCGCCGATCGAACTCGGCGAGACGGGGTTTCAATCCGCGCCCCCGCGAGGGGGGCGACGTGGGATGAGCGACTTCGAGGTCAGGAACTGGCCGTTTCAATCCGCGCCCCCGCGAGGGGGGCGACGGTGGCGCGGCTGAGGTCGAAGACCTTGTGGGGGGGTTTCAATCCGCGCCCCCGCGAGGGGGGCGACGTGATCAGCCGCAAGGACCTGATCAGTGATCGCCGTTTCAATCCGCGCCCCCGCGAGGGGGGCGACCGCGACCTTGCTGATCTCGCGTGCATGAGCGAGGGGTTTCAATCCGCGCCCCCGCGAGGGGGGCGACGCCAGCACGACGATCACTTGACGGACCATCGAATAGTTTCAATCCGCGCCCCCGCGAGGGGGGCGACGTTCGTCCTCTCTCATGCCCGGGATCGACGGCATGGTTTCAATCCGCGCCCCCGCGAGGGGGCGACGAGGACGGCCGCACGCGGGCCGGGATCGCTCTCGGTTTCAATCCGCGCCCCCGCGAGGGGGGCGACTTTCCCATGCCTAGGTACGTGGTCATGGCGGACCGTTTCAATCCGCGCCCCCGCGAGGGGGGCGACAAATTTCGTCCGTTTGCGCTAATGGGATGGTAGGTTTCAATCCGCGCCCCCGCGAGGGGGGCGACTCTCCGCCGGCGTGCGTGCAACCGCATCCACCTGGTTTCAATCCGCGCCCCCGCGAGGGGGGCGACCCCGGCGAGGGATGCCTCGCCGACGCGCTGCGAGGTTTCAATCCGCGCCCCCGCGAGGGGGGCGACGTGGACTACGACGCTCTGGTTGTGCCTGCCGACGTTTCAATCCGCGCCCCCGCGAGGGGGGCGACGGCCGGGGTTTTTTCATGCCCCGCGCCACCGACGCCGTTTCAATCCGCGCCCCCGCGAGGGGGGCGACCGTCATGCAGGTTCCGGTGGAGGGCTGACCGATGGTTTCAATCCGCGCCCCCGCGAGGGGGGCGACGTCGTCCACGCCCAGCCCGTCTTGTTGTACGGGCAGTTTCAATCCGCGCCCCCGCGAGGGGGGCGACAGGCCCGGCCCAAGCCGCCCAAGTCCGGCCGCGAGTTTCAATCCGCGCCCCCGCGAGGGGGGCGACGGGGGAAGCCCGAGAGGGCAGGAGTAGGACCATGGTTTCAATCCGCGCCCCCGCGAGGGGGGCGACCCACCTTGTCGCCGATCGCACGCTGTGCCAAGCGGTTTCAATCCGCGCCCCCGCGAGGGGGGCGACTGCCCCGCGCCACCGGCGCCGAAAAGACACACATGTTTCAATCCGCGCCCCCGCGAGGGGGGCGACTCGTAGAGCTCGAGATAGCTGGGGAGCATGACGCCGTTTCAATCCGCGCCCCCGCGAGGGGGGCGACCACGCCGCCGCGTCGTCGAAGAAGAACCGCAGAAAGTTTCAATCCGCGCCCCCGCGAGGGGGGCGACGTGATTGTGGCCGAGAAATCGCGCCACCCACAATAGTTTCAATCCGCGCCCCCGCGAGGGGGGCGACCGCGCTCCAGCCCGAGCGCGTGCTGGCCCTGGGAAAGTTTCAATCCGCGCCCCCGCGAGGGGGGCGACGTCTACGCCGATGATCCGGCTTGGCGGCCGAGCATGTTTCAATCCGCGCCCCCGCGAGGGGGGCGACGCACGATGTGATTGACGACCCAGGCGTTATTGCGGTTTCAATCCGCGCCCCCGCGAGGGGGGCGACCCGGCCCTTTGAGTTTTGAGAGGAGCACCCGATATGTTTCAATCCGCGCCCCCGCGAGGGGGGCGACTCATGTCGGGTCGCCGCAAGGGTGAGGAACGCTGGTTTCAATCCGCGCCCCCGCGAGGGGGGCGACAGATCGGTTCGGCCGCGGGTGGTGTGATGACCTTGTTTCAATCCGCGCCCCCGCGAGGGGGGCGACCGCCGTTGGGCTTGAGGAGCCGCGCCATGGCGGCGTTTCAATCCGCGCCCCCGCGAGGGGGGCGACACTTACAACCGTCGTCGGCGATGAGTTGGCCCTTGTTTCAATCCGCGCCCCCGCGAGGGGGGCGACTGCCGACCTCGTAAGCATAGCGCCGTGCAAGACTTGGAAGCACGCTTCCGCGAACCCCAAGCCAACCACCCTGAACTCGGCGCACGCATCGAACCAAGTTCCGTATCCACTTGTCAATGTGCCACTTACGCACCAGCGAACCTCCCGCACCTTCCATGCGCGCTTCTAGTCCGCGGCAGCCTAGACCATCAGCGGCCCGTCGATATCGAAGGCTGGCTTGGCCCCATGGTGCTCGATCCGACGCTGCCAGTTGTTGCCCAAAAAGTAGAAGCGCATGCTATCCGTCGCCAGATCGATGATGCTTATGAGGGTGTCCTTCATTTCTGCAAATTGGCCGGGATCGACTTTGCACTCAAACACAGAGTTCTGGACGCGTTGCCCCCGATTCAGGCACGCCTTGGCCACGCGGCTGAGCCGTCGCCGCCCTTCGGGTGTCACCGTTGAGACGTCATAGGTTACAAGGACATACATAAGGCGCTCTCTTACTTCCAGAGGAACGGCGGATAGGCGTCGAGATCGCCGCGGATGTGCCGTGCGAGCAACCTCGCCTGAAGATGTACGAGCAGGCCGATGGTTGTTCTTTCGCCCAGGAATGGATGGACAATCGTTTCCTGCTTCCGGCGTTGATACGCGGCGACGACTTCCTTGCGAGTGGCTTCAGTCATTTCCACCGCGCCGGACTCGGTCACGATGAAGCCGGAGGGCTTGACTTGCCCGAGATTGATGAGTGAGACCGCGAGACGATCGGCGAGAAAGGCCCGAAACTCCTCCATCAGATCCAGCGCCAAGCCGGGTCGGCCTGGGCGATCGACGTGCAGAAAGCCAACGGCGGGGTCGAGCCCGCAGGCCTCGCACGCCGATCGGGCGTCGTGGGCGAGCATGGCGTAGAGAAATGACAACAGGGCATTGACGCGGTCGAGCGGGGGCCGACGTGATCTCCCGCCAAAGGCGAACGCCGGATCGGCGGACAAGATCAGTCGCTGGAAGACGCCGAAGTAAACGTTTGCCGCGTCGCCTTCGATGCCTCGAAGCGAGTCCACCCCGAGCGCCGCTTTCGCAGCCCCAATCGATGACCCGAACCGAGCCGCCGCGGCGGAAAGATCTCCTGCCGCGAGCGGGTCTGGCTGCTCCCGTGCTGCCCGCAACAGCACGGCACGGCCGTTGGCCAGTTTTCCAAGGAGGACTGATCGGACGACGCCAGCCGCACGCGCCGGGTCGTCGGCCCAGCGGTACTGCTCACGGCGCAGGAGGACATTGCCGGGCGTGAAGCCATTACAACGGGCGAGGAAGCGACCGTGTTCGGTGCAGAACGAGATGCTGACCCCGTGCTCAGCGCACATGGCCATGAGCCTGGGGCTTGCCCCGACGCGCCCAAAGCAGACGATGCCACCGAGATTGTGGATGGGGACGCGGAGTTTGACGTCGCCCTCGACGCGAACGGCGACGGCCTCGCCGTCTTTGGCGAGGTAGGCGTCCTGGGTGAAGATGAACAGAGTGTTGAGGTGGTGTTTCATGGGACGAAGAGACGAAGGGACGAAGAGACGCAGTGCGGGAGAACATTGCGCGGGCGCGAAGCAGTGCGCGAACCGCCACTCAGCCGGCTTCCAGCCGCAGCCCCGCTTCCAAATACTTCCTCGCCGATTTCCCCGGCCCCGTTCCCTCCGGCAGGCAGAGGTGCAACATCGAGCACCTGTCGCACTTCTTCTCCCGTCTCGCACGCGGTGTGACGCCGGAGGCCACCATCTCGTGCAGTTCCGCGGCGATGGCAGCGGTCCGTTGCCGCAAGGTCTCGTCGAAGGTGATCTGATCTCGGCGACGGGTTTCGCCGTAGAAGAGCGCTCCGGCCGGGACAGAGACACCGAGCATCTCCTCAAGGCACAGGGCCTGGGCGCAGAGTTGGACCTTGTCGGCGTCGTGCTTCTTGGGGCGGCCGCGTTTGTATTCGATGGGGAGGGGGACGCCGTGGAAAGCCGCCGAATGCGCGCGGGCCGAACCGAAGCCACCTGGGGCGGCCCTGGCCGGGGCGCCAGGGACCGCGGGGCCCGCCGCGGGCGGCGTGGCGGAGGGCGACGGTCTGTCGGGAGGAGATGAAGGATCGGCGGCCGCCTGGGCGTCGTGAAACTCGACCACGTCGGCCTTGCCGACGAGGCCGAGGGCCTGGGACTCGAGCCAGAGGCCGCGGACGATGCGGACGCCGGGGCGGGACTGGGCGCGGCCGCCGCCGCGAGGCCCGACGTCCTCGCCGTGGGCCTTTTTGTGGAGGATGCGGCCTTCGACGGTGAGGCGGTTCTCGGCCCAGAGGCCCTCGATGTGGATGAGCGCGCACTGACGCTTGCAGAAGATGAGGTGCTGAAGGGCGGAGATGGGGAGGAGATTGTTCGTAGCGGCCATCGCTCAAACCCGGGTCAAATCCACTGTTCCATTACGACGCCGGAAGGAAGATCGCGTTCGTCACATGAGATCTTGAAATCGGATCTGGCGCGGGGAGGCCGTGACCCGGACTTCACTTCGTCGCTGGGCGTGCAGGTGACGCGAGAGAAGAGTTGATCGGCGCGGCCGTTCCCCAACGGGTTCTCGTGCCTGAAGGCGAAGCAGGCGACGGGGCTCATCACGCCTCGGGCAGCGGAACGGTCCTGATCAAACATGTTGGCGAGGGCTTCGCGGAGGAGGGCGAGGTCGCCCACGGTGAAGCCGGTGCCGTGGCGAGCAGGATCGGCCAGGAGCGGATTGATGAACACATGCGTTTTGTAGAGGCCATAGGGAAGTGAAAACTTGCGCCCCATGGTGCGGTTGCCGCCGGATTGAGCCTCGGACTCACGCTCGGTCGTCACGGCGCAGCGGGTGACGGCGTGCTCGAGCGTGAGGATCGGATGCACGCTGCGGGCGATGGCGACCTGCACCGGGCCGCGGACCTGACCGCAGTCGACACTTGTGCTCATCACGGCTCCGAAGGTGCGAACGTCGAAGAAGTTCCTGCACATCCAAGCGGTGAGTGCACGCGTCTTCTCGACGTCCTTGCTCACTTTGGCGTCACCGGGCTTGAGGTTCAGGGCTTCGTATGCTCGCGCATGCTGATTGTTCAGAACGGCCTTCTCCTTGACGTAAATCTCGAACGGGGGATTCTCGCCATGCTTGAGGCCGACGTAATTGCGGATCTTGCGCTTCAGGCAGACGTCGGTGACGAGGCCGTGATTGGTTTCGGGATCAATGCGGGGGAGGTTGCCCGCATCGGGATCACCATTCGGGTTGCCATCGACAACCTCGAAGAAATAGGTGATGTCGAAACGGTGCTGGATAGGGGCATCTGTGGCTTGGGGCATGAACGAACTCCTCAGTGAATGGAACGGGTTGGGATTGCGAGCAGACAAGTCGTCGAAGTGGGCTTACGTCTTTGACGAGGGATCAGCGAAGTAACTCTGACGCTGGTGGTAGTATCCGATGGCGAAGAGACCCTGATCTTCGAGGCTCAGTGATCGCGGGAACTCGACCAGGCGGTCCATGATGCCACCGAGTTCCTTGTCGCGGTTGACCTTCTTTCCGGGAATGTCAATCTTGTTGGCGTGATGCTGCGTCATGCGAAGCAGCCGCGGAAAGACCGCCGCAGGTGTGCTGCTTGCTGCGCCGTAGTATCGATCTTTGATCGTTGTGTTCAGATTCCTCCCCAACGCATCCTCTTGAATGCGCTCGAGGACCGCGAACAGTCTTCCCACCAGATAGCCCGGTGCATCGCGAGAAACGTCAAGAGACACGGGAACCTCCAATTCTCGATTGTTCAGTCTCGCCTCGCGCAGGAGGCACATTCGAATGATCGCACATCTCCTGTGCTGAGCATGTCGCCAATCGTTTCGCGTTTGGCTGTCGGCAAGGCCTTCAATACGGGCACGTGCCAGCACCCCGCCGAGCAGAACACGTGGATACACCCCGCCGGAGAGCACCGCACGCACGACCGAAGCCGATAAGAGCGGTGAAACGCGTTCCTGATCGGGGAAGCCGCCCTTTGGCGCCGCTGTCTCGTTGACAATCCGGCGGATCGTCAACGGCGGCGCATCATCGGGCGCGGGTTCCATCGCCAACTCGGCGTGATGCTGCCGCAGGTGTGCGGCAACCTCTCCTACGGTGGAAGCCAGCCAGATCCTCACGCTCAACCGCGACATGTTCGGTGAAAGCCCGAGGATATAAAAAGGCGTCTTCGGATCGCCCAGGGCAACGACGTCCAGCCCGCGAACCGCGCGGCGGTAGGCGTCCGCCGCGTGTTCGTCTGTCCACTTGGCTGCGTCATCCAACGACCATGCCAGGAAACTTTCGGCCTTGGGGGCCCCTTCAGACCAGAAGACGTAGGTGTCTCCGGCGATGCGGACGCGGCGATTCTCATCTTCCGTCAGGCGGTTGAGGGCGGTGCAGTACTTGAAGGCGTCGTCGACTCCCACTGGAGCATTTGCGCCTTTTTCTTTCCTGTAGGATCGGAACGCATCATCATCAAATGAAACGATCTTTGCGGCGTCTTTGCCAACTCCCCTTATTCCAGGCTCGTGTATTCGAGCAATTGGCAGTGATCGCCCGTCTACAAGTGTTGGCATGCTGGAGACTAGTGCATCCTTATCCGCCTTTGCTGGATGCCAACTATGGCCGCGCTTCTGCCACCAAGATGCTACTTTTGGACGCTTATGAACATACCCTGCCTCGGCTCGAATCTGAAAGACGCCGAAGTTGGTGGCAATCTCCACCAGGTGCGGATGACTCGTGGCGTCGTCTGGATTCCAACTCTTCAGGAATTTGCACACCGTGTCGAAAGCCGGATCGTCGATCTGCTTTTGAGCATCCAGATGGCGCTTTCGAAAGGCCTCGAACGCCTGTCGCGTGCGTTCGGGCTTGGGATCGTCCGGCTTGAAGCCGAGCATGTAGTCGGCCCTGTCCCACAGGAAACAGGGGTTGATGCCGATGCCGGAGGGCTTGCTCTGCCCCGGAACGATCAGCATCTCCGGCCGCTGCTCCGTCTTGGTTTCGATGACCACCTGCCCCTTGACGCGTTTCTTGATTTCGCGCTTCTGCTCCTGAAATACAGGATCAAAGGCGTGCAACGAGCCGTCCTTGTTCAGCACCACTTTGAAACTGATCTGCTGGCGGCTGTAGCCCATAGGCGCGATGTCATCGTCACCCTCCGCCGCCATTCGGTCATACAGCCGCACAAGCGCAGGGACAATCATGACCGCACCTCCAGGCTCTCCGGGTGGGGCACCTCGATGACGCCGTCTTTCATTTGCGCCCGGAAGAAGCGGGCGGTCATGCCGCTCCTGAAGTCGATGTCGTGCAGCATGTAGCCGAGGTCGCGGGCGCCCTTGGGCGAGCCGGCGCGTTCCGATGCGGGAATTTCGCCTTCCACCAGTTCAAACTGGCAGGCAAACTCGCGGCAGCCAAGGTACGGGCGGTGGAAGCACTGACCCTGCCTCGCCCGGCGATTGAACTGGTCGAGGTGCTTGGCCTCGGCCTGCACCGGCGTGAGTGTGCCGCCGTCGCTGTCGCGTGGGTCAAGGACCTCGAAGTGGGCCTCGATGACGTACTCCACGTCGCGCAGGATCGTCGCGGCCCGCTGCTGGCGATCCTCCTCCACGTAGACGCCGAGCGCCCCCGTGCCGCGCTTCATGGCCGTTTCGACCGTGCCGGCGGGGATGACACTCCCGACCTCGTTGCGGCGGAGGTTCATGAACCGGATCGGCTTCAGGACGTGAATGCGGTCGATGACCCACCTGATCTGGGGTTTCCAATAAATGGCTTCAACGACGCCACGCGCGGCTGAGGGGGTCATGACGTCGTAACTGACTCGCTCGGCCTTCATCTCGGGGCGGGTGAAGCAGGCATACTCGCCCCAGACGCGCAGTTTGATGCCAAAACTCATCCCAGTCTCTCTTTCTTATGCCATCAAAGTCGTCGGACCAGGCACAGAACCTGTCCTCAGCCCCAAATTTTCGTCATACGCCGAGGCATCCAAGAGCACCGCCACGCCGGATGATGTGAGTATACACATTCCTGCGCCTTCCATCTTGTCGAATGTGAACTTTCTGACACTTACCGTGAATTGTTGTCCGTGGCGGAGCGTCTCGCGATGCACGAACGGGTCTTGGAGAAGTTTCTCGCACAGGCTTGCGCCCGCATCGCCGTAGGGTACAATCACGGAGACTGTATGTTCATCGATGATCTTGTACGCGTCCGCCGCGGCACGGAACTTCAGTTGGTCCGCTTGCAGCAGCCGCGTCACGCCAATCGAGCGTCCATCGCCCCTTGCTTTCCCATCCCACTCTCCCTTGCGCCCCCAATAGTGAAGCCTGAAGTAAGCCTCGATGGTCTCAAGACCAAGCGCATCGACGCCGGGGCCCAGAACCTGCTCCGCCCAGGCGATTGCATCCATGATTCCAGGTGGCGGCGGCTCCTCCGTTTGAAACACGAGCACCTGTCCGCCCGCCCGCCTTCCCTCCCGGTTGCACCGACCCGCCGCCTGCACGATCGAATCCAGACCGGCCATCGCACGGAAAACCGTTTCAAAGTCGATATCGACGCCCGCCTCGACAACTTGCGTGCTGACAACATGGCACGGCTCATCCGCCGCAAGCCTGCGCTTGATCTCCCTCACGCGATCGCTGCGATGGGCAGGGCACATCAGAGCGCTCAGGTGCAGGGCGTGGTGAGACTGCTGTCGAACCAGTGCGAACAACGCGGCGGCATGCCGGCGCGTGTTCACAATCGTCAGTACCTGATTCATGGCCACCATTCGATTGGCAACCTCCTGATCTTCGAGAGGGCCCACCAGTTGGACCTGTGTTCGCCGCATTGCTTGAGACATGGCTTCGGGCTCAGGAACGATCTCCCGGACCTCCTTCAAGCCGATAGGAAACTCATCTCTCCACGAGATCGCGGGCATCGTGGCGCTGCAGAGCACGATGCTCGTTCCGTAGGACGTGGCCAGTTCCTCCAACGCCGCCAGCGTCGGCTTAAGCAGATGGACGGGCAGATTCTGGGCCTCGTCCAGCACGATCACGCTCCTGGCGATCCGGTGCAATTTGCGGCAGTCTGAAGCCTTTGCCTCGAACAGCGATTCAAGAAGTTGCACGTTGGTCGTGACCACCACCGGGGCATCCCAGTTCTCGACTGCCATTCTCCGCCGAACCTCCCGGGGATCGTCTCCATCGTCGGATTGCGGGACATACGCGCTGTGATGCTCAAGCACGACATTATCGCCGCAAGCCCTCAGCGCTTCACGAAACGCCTTTGCATTCTGCTCCGTAACGCTGGTGAAGGGAAGCGCATAGATCACGCGGCGCAAACCGTGCAACTCCGCGTGACGCAATGCGAATGCCATCGAACTGAATGTCTTCCCGCTTCCTGTCGGCGCGGTGAGCGAGAAGAGGCCCGGAGAGAGCGTTGCCTTCGCGCGGCATGCTGCCAACAAAGTTTGCCGATGCACGTCTACCGGTGACGGATGAGCGGCACGTCCGGTGGACAAGTTGGTGAGGTGCGCATCGAGAGTCTCTCGCAATTCCTGCATCGAAGGTGTGTGCTGAATGCGGAGAGCCGCCTTGGCGGGATCGTCGAACCACTCCGTCGCCAGCCGATCCGCGTCGATCAAGCATGAGAACAGCATGCGGATGAAGATGGAGATGCATAGAGAATCGGGGGCCGAGCCGATTCTTGCCATGAGCCAACC
Source organism: Phycisphaeraceae bacterium (assembly GCA_019636695.1). Classification (GTDB taxonomy): domain Bacteria; phylum Planctomycetota; class Phycisphaerae; order Phycisphaerales; family UBA1924; genus JADLCM01. Next base: position 27,247 of record JAHBXD010000001.1, on the reverse strand, counting down.
CGGCAAGTCCGGCGCTGGCTGCTCCAATAGGTCCTTCGGTGCGTGGGCGATGGCGGAGTCTCGCTCCATACAGGGTCGGCGAAGACGGCGCAGTAAACAGGAGTCATCATCCGACGACATGTCTGCCAACCCGGCATGATGCCCGGCGATGACGAAAGCGAGCGCCAGCCCAGCGCCGCCTTCGCAGCATCTGCACGCCAGCAGCGCTCCGGCAGTCGAATGCTCCACACTTCCACGTCGCCCTCGCCCTGCCCATGATTCGTGCAGGTAGTCTTGGAACACTGGTGCGCACTTGCCCAAATCGTGCCATAGTCCCGCGAGACGGCCTAAGGCCGATGCACCAAATTCCGAAGCAAAACCCGCCGCCCCAGGCAGCACATCGTTCCCATCCGCCACAAGCGTCAGGTGATCCAACAGTGGCTCCCAGGTTTCGGGCTTGAGGGGTCGCGGTCGCGTGTGTGCGTACATAAGTGCATTATGTCCGAAACTGCCTGCCGTGCGGTCCGCGTTGCCCGCGACGTTCTTCTTCGTCACCGACTTCCCGAGCTGCAATCTCGCCCCTCCATCTGGGGGGGGAAGGGCAGAGGCCAATCTCTGGGGTTCGGCCCGGAACCATGTTCGCACATTCGTGCGCACGAATAGACGAGTTCCCGAGGCCATCGAGCCTTGAGGCCCCAACCCCGCCCCGACCATCGCCTCTTCACCTCTCCGCGTCACTCCTCCACCGAGCTCTCCCACACGCGCTCGCGCATCGCCCGCACGACCTGCACGGGCGCGATGTGGTCGAGGTAGCGGATGGTCGTCAGGATCGAGCGGTGGCCCAACTGCTTGCTGATGATGCCGATGTCCACGCCTTCGGCACGCAGTTGCGCAGCGTGCGTGTGCCGCAGGCCGTGCGCATGCACGCGGCGGTCGATCCCCGCGCGCTTGCCCAGCCTTCGCATGAGCCTGCGGACATAGGCATCCGCCACGGGTGTGCCTTCACGCGTGCAGATCAAAGGAGCGTCGGAAGGCAGCGCGGTGCCCCGGCTCGTCGTCATGCGGGAGCGGGCGATGAGCCAGGTTCGGACCACCTCGACGCCCCCGGCGTCGATCCCGGCGATGCGGAAGCGGTCGCCTTTGCCGCGGAGGACTCGGATCTCGCCCTTCTCAAGGCCCACATCGCGCGGGTGCAGGGCCAGCACCTCGCCGATGCGCAGGCCCGCGCGGTACATGAGGACAATCATCGCGCGATGGCGCAGGCCGATCGGTGGTGGGCCGCAGACGGCGAGCAGCGCCAGCACCTGCGGGTTGTCGATGATCACGGGGGGCATACGGCGAACGGGCCTCGCTCGCTTGCTAGGTTGTTCCAGCCTGCGCCGGGTGCTCGATCCTTCCGACCCCCACCGGAGACTGGATGCATCCGGCTTGCGCTTGGGTGGTGCCTCTTCAGGCCTGTGCCCATAACTCACGTTCTTCGGCCTTCGCCCTGGGCCTGTCTCTTCACGGGCGTTCGCCCGCTTGCCCTCTTCGCACTGCCGCACTGCCGCACGGCCCAACTTCTTCCGCATCTTCGGCTCCTCATCGGTCGGCTACGTTCTCGCGACCAACTCGGAACCTTCAGTACCTCAACGCCCCGAACGACTCAAGGCATGTGTTTGTGGCGATTGCCACGCCCCCGTTCGCTGCGTCACCGCTTCCCCCGCCGCCAGACCGAGCGATTCGGGCGGTCCTCGGGGATGAACGTCGTCGGCGCATCGCGATGCAGTTTCCCGAGGTAGCCCCCCGGCGGCAGCGGCTTGCACGGCTCGCCGCGCTGCTTGGCCAGGTGGTCCACCCACGTGATCACGAGCATGCGGCGTTCCCGCTGGCAGTCCGGGCAGATGCGCTTGGCAGGCATGGGGTCGCACTCGGCCCGCTCGATCGTGATCTGCGGCACGCAATCGCAATCCGTGTTCACGTTGACCAGGCGTTCGAGCGCCTTCAACCGGTTCTTCAGTCTCACACCAGGTCCCTCCGGCTTTGGCGTTCGAGCAACTCGACGCGCTCCTGCAGGTCTTCGAGTTCGATGGTGTCGCGGCTGAAGCGCAGGATCGCCGCGGCGGCGGTGACCCGCGGGGCGTACGGCGCTGCCGGGTCCACCATCACCTTGGCCAGCGTGTTCACGGCGAGCGCCGTGTAGCGGTGCGTCAGGCTGATCGCCTGCTCGAAGACATGGCGCTTCGCGCGGCGGAAGGCCGTGACGAACTTCGGGTCGTCGAGCCACGAGTGCAGCGTCCGGTTGCCGACGCGTGCGGCGCGCGCGGCCTTGGCGATTGAAGGCTCCTGCAAGAGCGCCAGGATGGCGCGCTGCTGAGACGGCTTGAGTTCGGCCACGAGGTCGAGCACCTGCGGCCCACCTTCGTCGGTGCGGGCATCGGCGTCGTCCCCGGGTTCGGGCGGGTTGACGGGGTCGCGGGATTCATCAAGGCCGTCGTCGGGACCGAAGTCGGCATCGTCCTCATGTTCGTCGTACGCGTCGTGGGCGTTCAAGGCGTTCTTCCCCTTCCCGGGCCAAGTCGGACGCCGCAACGCCCCACGGGCGAACGTGGCGGGCGACGGGAGGAACTTGACCGGGAGCCCAGGCGCTTCCCGACCCGAGCGCTCCCGCCAGAACAACCCGCTTCATGCTCCACACATTCCCGAGTCGTTGACTTGGCGCTTCGGCAGGGATTGTCCTTGATCTGCCCACATCTTTGTCGGTGGCCTTGATGACGGCGGGAGTGCATGGCTTGATGTGATCGGGGGGGCGAATCCCGCGAGAACACACCCCGCCAAGGAGCACACGATGAGCAGCCCGAAGCACAACAACATCCCGAGCATCCAACTCGCCGAACGCCTGGGCAACCGCGGCATCGAGATCAAGGGCATCGAGGCCAGGACGCCCGATGGCCGCATCTGGAGCATCGTCCCGCTGCCGCCGAACCACGGAAGGCGCGACGACGGCTCCTGGGGTCCGATCCCGGGGCTGAAGCACGACCACAACAGCGGGTTCCGCCTCTTCGAGATGGACGAGCGCAAAGGCCCGGAGGAACACGACAGCGTCGATGGCGACACCTGGGGCATCGACGACCTCTTGGACTACCTCGAAGCCGTCGGGCAGCCACGCAACTGACCCGCACCCCCACGTGTGGTTGCGGGGAACCGCAAGCACCACGTTTGCCCGGGGCATGTCGCCCTGGGCGTTCAATCGAAGGAGTTGCTTATGAGCAAGAAGACGACGAAGAAAACCACGAAGAAGACCCCCGGCCGCGTTGGCGCGGACAAGATCGCTGTGGATGCCAAGACCGCCCGCCTCCGCAAGCAGGCGCTCGACGAGATCAACGCTCGCATCGACGGCGATGCCCTCGCTGAGTATTTCCCTGACCCAGGTCCGGTCACCAAGAGCCGCACGGGCAAGCCCGCGAAAGCGCCGAAGGCCGCGAAGCCAACGAATGCGGGCAAGCCCCCGAAGGCACCCAAGGCTCCCCGCGAGACCAAGCCCAAGCGCACCAGCGCCCTCGACGCCGCAGCGCAGGTCCTGGCTTCCAGCGAGGTCCCGCTCCGGGCCAAGGACATGATCACGCAGATGGAAGCAAAGGGCCTGTGGCGCTCTCCCGGCGGCAAGACCCCCGAAGCCACGGTCTACGCCGCGATCATCCGCGAGATCGCCGCCAAGGGTGACAAGGCACGCTTCAAGAAGCATGAGCGCGGCGTGTTTGTCGCTGGCAAGGGGAGCTGACCACACCCCACACGATCGCTCGGGCTTCCGCCCCGGACTCGCTTCGGGGCGTTTCTGCGGTGGGGAAGTGCGCACTGTGAGGGGGACGCATGCATGCCGACCCACTCGGATCGCTCCACACCACGCCTGTGGATGGTCTCGGGTGCTCGCACCAACCGGGCGTTGTGACGCCTCGGCCCCTCGGATCGAGAGGAGAACACGCGGCATAAGTACGGTATATGATCTGGTTCTGTAGGAGGAACCCGCACCATGCCGCTGAACGTGCTCTGGGTCGATATGGATGCGTATTTCGCGTCGGCGGAACAGCACTTGACACCGAACCTGCGCGGTCGCCCCGTCGCGGTCGTTCCCGTCTTCACGCCCGATGGCAAGCCCGCCGAGACCTCCTGCTGCATCGCGGTCTCCTACGAAGCCAGGCCCAAGGGAGTCAAGACCGGGACATCGGTCCGCGAGGCGCGAGCCCTCTGTCCGGACCTCCGCTTCGTCCATGCCCGGCCAACCGAGTATGTCCGGCTCCACCACGCGATCCTGGCGACCGTCGAGACCGTGCTGCCCATCGATCGCATCTACTCGATTGATGAGTTCGCCTGCCGCCTTCTCGGCGAGGAACGCGATCCGATCCATGCTGCCGATCTGGGCTTGGCCGTGAAGCGTGCCATGCGGAACCGCTTCGGCGCTGCGCTGACCTGCTCGATCGGGATCGCGCCCAATCGCTTGCTGGCCAAGGTCGCCGCCGATCAGCGCAAGCCCGATGGGCTCAACATCATCGATCCGATGATGCTTCCGGGATGTCTCTACACGCTCGATCTTGAGGACTGGCCCGGGATCAGCCGGGGCATGCGCTCGCGATTCGAGCGGGCAGGGGTCACGACGACCGAGCAGATGTACACCCTGACCGAACGCCAAATGGTCGAGGTCTTCGGCTCCGTCGATGGAGCACGCTGGTGGATGCTCATTCGCGGCTTTGACCTTCCCGAGAAGCGGACCGTGCGACGAACGCTGGGGCACCAGCACGTCCTGCCACCCGAGAAGCGCGATCGCGAGCGCGCCCGAGGCGTCCTGGTGCGATTGCTCACCAAGGCCGCGCAGCGTCTTCGCCGGGAGGGATATCGGGCAAGTGAGCTGGTCTGCGCAGCGCGGCTGCTTCCCGCCGGGCAGTGGTTCCAGCGCACGGTGCTGCCCCCGACGAGCTCGACACGGGTCCTGCTCACCGCCATGAGCGCCCAATGGAACCACGCACCCGATGCGCGATATCTGGTCGTCGCGGCCACGCTCCAGCGGCTGACCGCCGTCATCGATGCCCCGGCCCCGCTCTTTCCGGAAGAGGAGGACGAAGAGCGGCTCGACCGGGCGATCGACCGCATCAACGCCCGCTTCGGCTACGCCGCGATCCATCCTGCCTCCGCCGACGCCGCCTCCGCCCCGATGCGGATCGCCTTCTCGAGCATCCCCGACCTGGACATGCCCGACTTGCACGCCTGACACTACCCTTGGAGTGTGTGCGGTCGCATCTCCCTGCATACCCCGGCTCGCCTGCTCGCCATGCTCTTCGGTGTGGATATCCCCTTCGAACTTACGCCTCGATACAACATCGCCCCAACGCAGTCCACGCTCATGATCCGCAACGAAGGCAACAAACTTCTCGCGGTGAAAGCGCGATGGGGATTCATCCCTTCCTGGCGGAAGGGTGAGAAGAAGATGCTCGAACCCATCAACGCGCGAAGCGAGTCGGCCGCCGCAAGCAAGCTGTTCGCCGGGGCGCTCCGCACGCAACGCTGCGTGATTCCCGCCAGCGGCTTCTATGAATGGCAGGTGGTGACGGGCAAGAGAACCAAGCGGCCGTACCACATCGAACCCCTCGGCGCTGACGTCCTTGCGCTCGCCGGACTCTGGTCGCCATGGAAGCCGAAGGATGCCCAGATCATCGAGTCGTTCACCATCCTGACGTGCGCACCCAACGAGGTCATGCGCCCCATCCACGACCGGATGCCGGTCATCCTGTCCTTGGATGCAATCAAGGCATGGCTCGACCCGGCGATCGACGATGCGGCCACGGTCACCGCCATGCTGAGGCCTGCGCCTGCGGGATCGATCATCGCACGCGAGGTCTCTCCATGGGTCAATACCCCAGCGCACGATGATCCCGCGTGCATCCAACCCGTGAGCCGGAGTGCCCCAGAAGAGCCACCAGGCCTCTTCACCTGACCCGAAGATCACGCCTTCGCTCCCTTCACAGCCTTCACGCGTTCGGCCTTCTTCCCCGTGAACGCTTTCCAGCGCTGCACGATGACATCGCAGTACGGCGCATCGAGTTCCATGAGGTATGCCCGTCTTCCCTGCTGCTCGCAGGCAATCAGCGTCGAACCGCTGCCACCGAACAAGTCGAGCACACGTTCCCCGGGCTTCGATGAATACTGGATCGCCCGCGCGGAGAGTTCCACGGGCTTCTCGGTAAGATGGACCATGCTCTGCGGGTTGACCTTCTTCACCGGCCAGACATCGGGCACGTTGTTCGGGCCGTAGAAGTGGTGCCCAGCGCCTTCCTTCCAGCCGTAGAAGCACCACTCATGGTCGCCCATGAAGTCCTTGCGCGTGAGGACGGGATGCAACTTGTGCCAGATGATCGCCTGGCTGAAGTACAGACCGGCCTTCGCGAGCGCTGGGGGATAGTTCGCGACGTTGGCGTAGCCACCCCAGACGTAGAAGGCCCCGCCGGACTTGAGAACTCGCGCAGCGTTGCCGAACCAATCGGAAAGCAGCACAACGAACGCATCGTCGGTGACGAAGTCGTTGGCGAGCGGCCGGTCCTTGGCGCGCAAGCGCTTGCTCGTGGGCTTGGCCTTTGCGGGATAGCGGTTGAGGTCGGCCGCCTGCTGATCACCAACACTTGCTTCCTTGCGCTGCGCCGCCGAGAACGAACTCAACCCCGCCGCGATGGCGTTGTTGGATCGCGGTTCGACCTTCACGTTGTACGGCGGGTCCATGTTCACGAGGTCGATGACGGCGCCATCGAGCAGGCGATCGACATCCGCGGCGTTGCCGCTATCCCCGCACAGCAACCGATGCGAACCCAAGATCCAGAGATCGCCCGGCTGCGTAGTCGCGGCGTCCGGCGGCAGCGGCACTTCATCCGGATCGACGACGCCGACATTGGCCGGGGGCGCGAGCAGGGCATCAACCTCCTGCGGCGACCAACCGAGATCCGCGAGATCAAAACCGAGGTCATTGAGTTCGAGCAGTTCCACCGGCAGCAACTCACCATCCCACTCGGCGATCTCATTCGTGCGGTTGTCGGCAAGGCGATACGCCCGTGCCTGCTCAGGACTCAAGCCCACGGCAACATGCACGGGTACCTGCGCAAGACCCAGGTGCTTCGCGGCTTTCCACCGCGTGTGCCCGACGATGATCACGCCGGATTCATCCACCACGATCGGCTGGCGGAAGCCGTATTCACGGATCGAGCGGGCGACGGATTTGACCGCGGCATCGTTCTTCCGCGGGTTCTTCTTGTAGGGCTTGAGGGAATCGACGGGGCGCAGGGTGACTTGCATCTCGGTTCTCCAGGCGTGCGGAAGCACAACCTTGTACGTTCTCTTTATCGGTTCTTTCGCGGTTTGAACTGCGGTGTCGTTGCAGACGGCCGCGACGCAGAAGTTTGAAAGAATCGAGCGCGCCAAAATCCAAAATATGCGCGCAACGGGTGCTGAATTGAGAATTCGGTTACGCCTGCTTGATCGTTCTTCTGCTGCGCACGGCTTCGCCGAGGACGATGGTTTGCCGGTGGATCGATCAGCAATCTGCCATGACACGGCCTTCGGAGCATGCCTATCCAGAGTGAGCGGCTTGAAGGGAAAATGACCCTGCGTTCAGGGTCATTTGTTCCTATCCGTCGTTTCGCGGAATCGGTCAAATGCCCAGTCTTTCACCATTGCGCTCGACAGGAGGCGAGCAACCTCTGACTGGGAAGAGTTCACGTCCTGTAGGACGCGGCACGCGGTAGGGTCAGTTCCGCGCGGCTTACCGAGCAGCCTGTTCGGACGAGTTGACGGGGCGTCCGTTGCCCGACGTGATGATCCTCAGATCTTCGGCCCGCTCGCGTTGCGGGAGTTCATGAATGTGACGGCAGCGTACCCCGCTGGCGAGAGGAACACAAGATCAAGCTACATGAAATCTGTGTCGGTTCCCACTGCCATGTTGCAACGAAGCGTAATGCGTTGCAGCAAGCGGCAGGGAAGCGCAGGATAATTTCTGAATTTGCCCCACCAAACTGACAGGTTTTTCCACCTCCAGCCCGGTACCTGCCCTCCGGGAGTCTGACTCAAGAGGTTGGAACCGACGCGCTGCGGATACGAGAGAACTCACATCCCACGTCCGCGCTGTTGTCTCTGCGATTCCTAACCTCGTCGCAAGCACCATGCCGCAGCCTGGATCGTTGCCGGGGCCTCACCCCCGGTTGTGCTCTCTGCATGGCCCATCCCAAGCGCGGCAGCAGGCCCGCCGTGAGCAAGGACACGGCGGGCCCGCTGCGCTTGTGTGGCCGAACGCGACTTGGTGGCACCCCACGTCGAGGCTCGCGATGATGCGGCATCATCTGCTCGACGCTAGAACACAATCGTCAACTGTGCTCCGATGCCGACCTGGCCGCCATCATTGTCCGACAGCAGGCCGATCCCCGTGTTCGGCGCACTGATGACTGAAGCAGAGTCGGAAGTCGAACTCGGGTAGTACGTCACTTCGGCGGTGAACTTGACTGCGTGGCTTCTGGGTACGAAGAAGTATGTGGCCCCGACCGTGATGGCCCCAAAGTCGTCATTGCCCCCAGTGCGGTCACTGTCGGGCATGATGTGTGCATAGCGGGCGAACAACTCGATCTGCGGATCGACGAAGACGCCGCCTTGTACCACAAACCCGATGTCATGCAGCGTCTCATCCTCAACGTCAATGATACGACCCATCACGGCCGCAAATGCATTCCAGCCATTGCCTTCAATGCCGACATCGGCGGTGTACGCGAACAGATCGACCGTGCTCGTGCTTCCGGAGAGTGCTCCAGTGGAGCCTTCCTGCTGCCAATGCCCCGCCAGGCCCAAAAGCATACCAAACTTGTCTCCTTGAAATGCGCTGAGATCGCGGAACTGCCTCCACCCGGCTTCACCGATTCGGGTCTCAAGGCGGCCGGTCAGCGCAAAGTCGGCTTCTGCGGCATTGGTGATATCCGTTGACAGATTCCGTCTTCCATCCGAGAACGCCCCGAAGATGCGCCAGCGATCTTCCTGGTATGACACCTGCACGCCCTGCGAACGATCCAGTCGGAAGACCGCATCCGTCAGCGAGCGTTCGATCGCAAGCACCTGTGTGGGATTGGTAGAGAAGAACTCGCGACTGAAGGGAAGTTTGAACTGGCCACAGCGGACCCGCCAGTTCTCATCGAGAAGATACTCTCCGTAGGCATCCTGCAACTCGAACGCGCCCGTGCCTCGGTTGACATTGGCAAGAATGCGAAAGGTCATCTGCGGATTCACGATGTGTCCGCCGATATCGACTCGCGCTCGCCCAGTCTGGAACCCTCCCTCGTAATTTTCATTTGTGGCATCTGAGTCGGCGCCGATGACGCCAAAGTACCGAAACTGAATGTCGCCGCCGACCTGCAACTTGTAGTTCCCATCGGCCGAGACCACCGAGAAGCGCCCTCCGGAATGCTCGACGCTGCCGGCATCGGCCATGAGCGACGTGCGTGTCGCCGCGTCTGCCTGAACTTCTGCGAAGTACTCGGGTTGGGGTTCGAACAGTCTGAAAGACGTCTGAGCGACGGCTTGAGAAGAGCCGGCGACCAGACACAACATGACGAGCGGAGAACAGCGCATGAGACAACTCCTTGGTGCACCCGTGGCCCCCCTCTGGCGAGCCTTCAGGCTCCGCAGCCAATGAACATGGAACACCTGAGGCCGGTTAGGCACTCAGAACACATGGACTTGCCGGGGCGTCACGTAGACAGTGTCTCCATCCGAAGCCGCCAGTTCTGCGAAGCGATCCGGCGGCAGTTCCGCGCTGATCACACGCCCGTCCGGAAGTGTCATCTCGATGCGCGTGATCGCTCCCGCGGTGTGGACCCTCGTGATTCGTGCCGCGAAACTCGGCTTGCCGTTGCGCTGGGGCGCCAGTTCAAAGTCATGCGGCCTGACGAAGACGCGCACATCCCCATCTGGAATCGCCCCGGTGACACCGACGCGGATCGAGGCGAACTCGACGTCGCGCCCCGTCGCCCGACCGTGAAACGTATTGACCTGCCCGAGGAAGTTCATCACGAACTCCGTCGCGGGACGGTGGTAGACTTCTGCAGCGGTGCCCACTTGCTCAATACGACCCTTGTTCATGATGACGATGCGGTCCGCCACCTCCAGCGCCTCTTCCTGGTCGTGCGTCACAAACACGCTGGTGATGTGCAGTTCGTCGTGGAGGCGGCGAATCCACTTGCGGAGTTCCAGCCGAACCTTGGCATCCAGCGCCCCGAAGGGCTCATCGAGCAGAAGCACTCTCGGCTCCACGGCCAGTGCCCGGGCAAGGGCCACCCGCTGGCGCTGCCCGCCGGAGAGTTGTGTCGGGTAACGTCCGGCCAGTCCCTCCAGCTGCACCAGCGAAAGTAGTTCATGCACGCGTCGCCGGATCTCCGCCCGGGCCGGGCGCTCGCGACGCGGCTTGCACCGCAGACCAAATGCAACGTTCTGGAACACCGTCATGTGTCGGAAGAGGGCATAGTGCTGAAAGACAAAGCCCACGCGGCGCTTGCGCACCGGCTGATCGCGGACATCTTCATCATGGAAACTGATCGCTCCTCGCCCCCGGTCGAGCGTTTCGAGCCCCGCGATCAATCGCAGGAGCGTGGTCTTGCCCGAGCCCGATGGCCCCAGGATCGCCACCAATTCCCCGGTCGGAATCTCGACCGAGACATCCTGCAAGGCTCGGAAGTCCCCGAAACTCTTGGATACGTCTGTTACCGTGATGCTCATGCCTTCTCCTTCCCCGCTCGTTCAATCTGGCGACGCACGCGATACTCCACCAGCGCTTTGAGCACGATGGTCACGATCGCAAGAATCGCCAGCACCGACGAAGCGGCAAACGCCGCCACAAAACTGTATTCGTTGTAGAGAATCTCAACATGCAGCGGGAGCGTGTTTGTCTCACCCCGGATGTGCCCTGAGACGACCGAGACCGCCCCAAACTCGCCCATCGCCCTAGCGTTGCAGAGGATGATGCCATACAGGAGCGCCCAGCGGATGTTGGGAAGCGTCACGCGGCTGAATATCTTCCAGCCGCGAGCCCCCAGCGTCATCGCCGCCAGTTCCTCCTCACGCCCCTGTTCCTCCATCAAGGGAATCAGTTCGCGGGCGACAAATGGGAATGTCACAAAGATCGTCGCCAGCACGATGCCCGGCACGGCGAAGATGATCTTGATGTTGTTTTCCGCAAGCCAAGGACCGAACCACCCCTGAAGCCCGAAGACCAGCACGTAGATCAGCCCCGCCACCACCGGCGAAACCGCAAAGGGAAGATCTATCAGCGTGATCAGCAAGCCCCGTCCTCGAAAGCGGAACTTGGTGACCGCCCAGGCGGCACAGATTCCAAAGAACGTGTTCAGGGGCACGGCGATCGCCGCAGCAAGCAGCGTCAGTTTGATCGCCGCCTTGGCGTCCGGATCGCTGAAACTTGCCAGATAGACCTTGAGGCCCTCGCGGAGCGCCTCTTTGAAGACCACTACCAACGGAAGGGCGAGGAAGAGACCCAGGAACCCGAGCGCGATGATCGTGAGCGACCATCGCACCATCCAGGCGTCCCGCATCGCAGGAGAAGCCGCCTTGGAAGTGCCACCGGGATAAAGGGCGACCGAGCCGGCCATGGAAGTCCCTTCTCACCGCGCTCGCGCGGTGCTCCAGAGTTGCAGGAGGTTGATCACAAGGAGCATCACGAACGAGAAGGCGAGCATGACCACGGCAATCGCCGTCGCCGCGGGATAGTCGAACTGCTCCAGTTTCGTGATGATCAGGAGTGGCGCGATCTCTGTCTTCATCGGCATGTTGCCGCTGATGAACACCACCGACCCGTACTCGCCGACAGCCCGTGCAAACGCCAGCGCAAAACCTGTCAGCATCGCCGGAAGCACGGCGGGAACGATCACGCGCCGGAACGTCTGCAGCCGGTTGGCTCCCAGACTGGCAGACGCTTCTTCGTTCTCAGACTCAAGATCGGCGAGCGCCGGCTGCAGAATGCGCACCACGAAGGGCAACCCGATGAACGTGAGCGCAACGACGATTCCGAAGCGGCTGAAGGCTCCCTTGATCCCCAGCGGTTCAAGGAACTGCCCGATCCAGCCGTTGTTCGCGTACAGGGCCGTGAGGGCGATGCCTGAAACCGCCGTGGGCATCGCAAATGGAAGATCCACGATCGCATCCACGATCTTCCGCCCGGGGAATGTGTATTGCACCAGAACCCACGCCACGATGAATCCGAAGAACAGGTTGATCGTTGCGGCGATGAACGATGCGCCGATACTGAGTTTGTAGGAGGCAACCACACGCGGGTCCGTGATCACTTCCCAGAATCGCTCCCAGGTCATCTCCGATGTCTTGACCCCAAGACCGACGAGCGGGATCAGGACGATCAGGCTCAGGTACGACATCGTGATGCCGAGCGTCAACCCGAAACCGGGCAGCCTGCCGGGGTTTTTCTGAATGCCTGGGATCATGTGTGCCGATCTTTCATGGAATCCTCCCGCACACCCGTCAACGCGTGCGGAGGGAGGGGGAGAGAGTGTGTGTGGTCAGTGCAAGGCCTCAAACGGCCCGTCGAGCATCATGGGCGATACACGCGATCGAAGGTGCCACCATCGTCAAAGTGAATCTTCTGGGCCTCGGCCCAACTTCCAAAGACTTCATCGATGGTGAAGAGATCCACCTTGGGGAAGCGCTTCAGGTCGACAGCGTCGGCGTGCCGGGGCTCAGCAGGGCGATAGAAGTGCTTTGCAGCGAGTCGCTGGCCAGCCGGGCTGTAAAGATGCTTCAGGTAGGCTTCAGCCACATCACGGGTGCCGCGTCGGTCCACGACCTTGTCCACCACGGTCACGGGCGGCTGAGCGAGAATGCTGATGGACGGCACCACAATCTCAAACTTGTCCGGACCAAGCTCTTGCACCGCCAGAAATGCCTCGTTCTCCCATGACAGGAAGACATCGCCGATGCCCCGTTGCACAAATGTCGTTGTTGATCCCCGTGCCCCAGTATCAAGCACCGGCACCTTCTTGAGAATCGTCGCCACAAATTGCTGGGCCTTCTGCTGCGCTTCGGCAACCTCCGATGCATACGCGTGGTCCTTCAGTTTGGAGAGGTCTCCCAGTTCCTTCTTGAGCGCATACCCCCAAGCGGCCAGGTAGTTCCACCTCGCTCCACCCGAAGTCTTGGGATTGGGCGTGATGATCTCAATGCCCGGACGGACCAGATCATCCCAGTCCTTGATGTTCTTAGGATTGCCCTTCCGGACCAGAAACACGATCGTCGAGGTGTACGGGGAACTGTCGTTGGGCAGGCGGCTCTGCCAGTTCTCCGCAACAAGCCCAGCGATCTCACCGATCGCGTCAATGTCGTACGCCAGCGCCAGCGTCACAACGTCGGCCTCCAAGCCGTCGATCACCGAGCGAGCCTGCTTGCCGGCCCCCCCGTGTGACATGCGGATATTCAGATTCTCACCTGTGGTCTCGCGCCAGTGCTTTTTGAACGTCTCGTTGAACTCCTTGTACAACTCCCGCGTCGGGTCATACGAAACGTTCAGAATCGTTCGTGACTGCGCACCTGCCGTGGCGGCGGCCGCACCGATGCAGACGAAGGTCGCGATGGCTCGTGCGAGTCTGAACAGTTTCATGGAATCTTCTCCTCTATAAGTTGTGATGGCCTGACGATCGGCATACCTTCAGGCAGGTTCTGTATCAAGGTGCGTGCCAGATCCCGCGCCTGCGCCGCAAGTTCCGGTACCGCTGTGCTTTCCCAAAGCTCACCCTTGCGAAGCGGACCGATCGCCGTGAACCACGAACTTGGCTCGCCATCGGGACGCAGCGCGCGCGCCATGGCATCCGTCTGAATCCCAAGCCAAGGGTGTGGGGTGCGACTTCCCCCCGCTGCAACAGATCGCTGAGCAACTCGTCTTTGCTCCGGGTGACATCGCCATCTGGGCCGGTGCATAGAACGACCGCGTCAAACCCCATGCGGATCGACAGGTGTCCCCCGCGAGGTCGGACCTCCACGCTGATCTCGCCGGTCCGCTCGAGCCTCGCACTCGTCAGTTCTCCCGCGAGCACCGCAAGGCGACCGCGCTCCCGCCAGACCTGCACCACCGAATAGACCTCCTGCGGACAACGATGGCGGTGGACATCCCACCACACGGCAATTTGACGCAGGAACTTCTGACGGTCCGACCGAGGCAGTTCATTCCAGAGACGCGTCGTATGGGGGCGCATCGCATCGATGACGCTCCTCCATCCGGTCTGATCCACTTCAGCTTGGCGAGCGCGATCGCGCACCGCATGCAGGAGCGACTTCAAGGTTCTTCCCGACAGCGTCCCCACCCATTGGGCGTGCGCTGCGGCGTGGCTCGGCCCATGCGCCCTCGGAAGCAAACCGCGTCGAGAGACCGCGATGATCTGCGCAAAACTTCCGCCCCGGGCCATCCCGACGGCGACATCCATCATCGTCAGGCCCGTCCCCACCAACAGCACTCGCCGCGCCTCGTGTGCCCGGGCAAGACCCTCCTCTGACCACGGGTTCACGATCAGTTGATCCGTCACGCCGAGTAGAGGGACGAGCGGCGCTGGAAGTCGGGAAGGTCCGTTGCCCGTCGCCAGCACCACCCGATTGGCCAGATATCGCCGCCCGCGATCGTCCGTCAAGGCAACCTGCCCCCGTCCATCCGGACGAGCCCGCAGCACTTGAGCCTGCACGCGCCAGAAGATGTGCCGGCCCTCCGGTCCACCCACGGCCTCGATCAACTCGTGCTGCGTGTACTGGCCGAACCACGTCCGCGGCAGGAACGCTGTGCGATCTGTCGCACCCTTGGCGACTTTGGCCCATTCGAAGAACGAACGTTCTGGCCGATTGGGCCAGAGATTCATCCGCTGCGCAGGGACATTCAGAAGAAGGCTCTCATCCGGGTTTCCATAGGCAACGCCACGGCCGATCTCCGCCGCGCGTTCGAACAGCAACACCCGCAGCGGACGCGTCGAGCCGGCACACAGGTGGCAGGCGACCGCAACACCGCTGAAGCCGCCTCCGATGATCGCGATCGTCGGAAACGCCGAAGGCTGAGTATCCGAATGGTTCGCAACAGCGATCACGTCACACCTCCCTCGGTGTAGATGCGGATCGCCGGAGCTGGAAGATACACATGCAGCGTCACCAGAGCTTCAGCGGCGCTGCGGTCGTTGCCGAGGGAGCGGACCTCTGTTTCATCCTGGACGAGAACTGAACCCGGCAGGTACGTGTCGAGGCTGGCGACGACCAGCGAGCCGCGATCATCCATTCCAAAGCGCGTGACCACGGCAACACCGCGCAGGACTCTGAAAGCACTCAGAGAACCCGGATGGTCGTGCGGCGCTTCCGAATGTCCAGGCTCCATACCCGCAAGCACCAGCAACACCTCAGGAGATCGAACCAACTCGCGCCGGGTGATGCCCCCTTCTTCAGGACGCAGGCACCGCTCGATGTTCCGAAACGCGGCGGGCAGGTTCGTCAACAAGGACCGCAGCCGCCCTGAGTTCATCCCGGTCGCTTCCGCCGCGAAGGCCTCAAGGCCCTCGGGCAGTGGGCGGGTGGCGAGTTGGGCACGGGGAGCGGTCATGGGTGAGCCTCTTACAACCGCCGTGCCATCGACTGGAGACCCCCCTGCATGAAGCGGGAGAAGGGTTTGCGCTTCCGAGAGTCATGGAACTGTGATATTTCATGGTCATTGCCTGTTGCTAATCACAGGAAACCGTGATATAAAGCGGCATGGACCGTACGCAACGCCTGCAACTCTCCCTCTGGCGCGATGCATGTCGCCATATCGACCTCGGAGACTCCCTCTCGGATCTTCACGCCACCATCGACCGAAGCATCGGGCTCGAACGCATGTGGATCTTCGCCTTGGAGGAAGGCCGCTGTGACCTCGTCGCCACGACCGGCACTGATCAACCCGCCCCAAAGCACCTGAAGTTGAAGGAAGACGAACTCGATGGGCTGACACGCTGGATTCGCCGCGGCGGGATCTCGCCCCTGCATCCGACCCGACCCGGACGCACCCTTCTTCGCCCGCTTTGCCCTGTGCTGGGGACGCAGCCGGTCATCTGCGGGGCGCTCCTTCGAGAGGATGAGCCCGAAGGTATCGTCGCTTGGCGGCTGCGCAAGACCTCCGACGTGGACGATGACTTGACCGAGATGCTTTCGGCGATTCTTGAGCCTTTGGCGGTGGCGCTCGATACCTCTCGACGATTCCACCAACTCGAAGCGCTCAAGCGCGCTGCGGAAGCCGATCGCGAAGCAGCACTCGCCCGCCTCGGACGCCAGACGTTGGATGACTCGATCGTGGGCGTCTCTCGCGGGCTACGAGGGGTCATGGAGCGCGTCGGGCTCGTTTCAAGTTCCGATGTGTCGGTGCTCATCCTCGGCGAAACCGGTTCGGGCAAGGAGGTCATTGCGCGGGCCGTTCACGATCGATCCGATCGCGCACCCGGACCCTTCATTCGTGTCAACTGCGGCGCGATTCCGCACGAACTCATCGACTCCCAGTTATTCGGACATGAGAAAGGCTCATTCACGGGAGCGACAGAGCGCCGGCAAGGCTGGTTCGAGCGGGCAGACGGTGGAACCCTCTTTCTTGATGAGGTCGCCGAACTCTCCCTGGCCGCTCAAGTGCGGCTCCTTCGCGTGATTCAGGAAGGCACGCTGGAACGTGTGGGAGGACAGGACACGATTCAGGTGAGTTGCCGCATCATCGCCGCCACTCATCGCGATCTTGCCGAAATGGTTCGCGCCGGAACCTTTCGCGAAGACCTCTGGTATCGATTGGCCGTCTTTCCTTTGCTCATCCCGCCGCTCCGGGAGCGCCGCGAGGATCTGGCCGATCTGGCAGTCCACTTTGCAGCCCGCGCTTCCGTGCGCTTCGGGCTCCCCAAGTTCGAGATCACTCCTGAGGACATCGCCGCCCTTGCCGACTATCCATGGCCCGGCAATGTCCGTGAACTCGCGGCAGTCATCGATCGTGCGGCCCTGCTCGGGAAGGGTCATCGCCTCGCCATCGCCGCCGCCATGGGTTCGCCCGTGCATGCGTCGCCCCTTGCCGGCTTGGCCTCTGGCAGCGCAGACCTTACTGCCAGCCAAAGCGCTTCCCTAAAAGCGGTGGTGCGCGCCCATATCGAGGCCGTCCTGCAGCGCACACTCGGCCGCATCGAAGGCCCGCGCGGCGCTGCAGCGCTCCTCGACATCAACCCCCACACTCTCCGATCGAAGATGCGCAAACTTGGCGTCGCATGGAAGCAGTATCGCTCCTGAGCCGCTTACCCGTTCGGCGCAGACAGTTCGCCCTCACTGCCGCACGATCGGCGAGCGTCGCGTAGGCGGAAGACCGGAGTCACCCGCCGTCCCGGGACGCCGGAGGCCCGCCCGTCGCCACTCGTCCCCACCACGTGGCCCACGTCGGGGCCGTCGTTCGGGGTGGTCCCAACCACGCGCACGGCCCCGTTCGCCGCTGCGCGCAGCACCGCCAAAGCCTACCCTTCCGCTTACCGTTCCCGACCCGAATACAACCCAGATCGGCGCGCTGCGCCTGGCGCTGCGCGCATCGATAAAACCTCGCCGTTCCCCGCGAAAACCCGCGATGGCACGGGGGTTCGATTCCCCCCGGCTCCATTTCTTTGTGTCGCGCGTTTTTGCGGCCGGACTCCGGAAATCCGCGGAAACTGGCGGAAACGAGCGGAAGTTCGCGCGGCTCTTGAGGCCGCCGACCTGCCGCGATAACTCCGCATTCATGTCGCACTTCCGCGATTTTCCGCTATTTGCCGACGGTTGCCGCTGCGCATTGCGCTGCGCGCAGGTGTTCGGGTCCATCGCGAGTTGTCGCAGAACGACTCCCGGCGCGGACGGAACAGATCGCGCCGAACTCCCCCACTTCCATCGCTTTGAGGTTCAGCGCCTCACGCCCGCGCGGCGGCGGCGCTCGCGGCAACGACGGCCCCGCCCGCGGCACCGTGCGAGACCCCCGACACCCGCTCGAACAACTCATCCGGCACGGCGTTGGCGTAGTGCCTACCGCTGATCGTGATGCTGTGGCCGATCCACCGGCTCACAGCGAACTGCGGGTGCGTCATCGCCCATTCTTTCTCGCAGGACGAACGCAGCGTCTGCCAGAGGCGGTCCCACGGTTCTACGCCAGCCCGCGCCCAGATCTTACGCACGGGGCGGATCACGGCCCCTTTGCCGCCGATGGTCACCAGCGGCGCTTCGCCCTCGGGCATCGTCTCGAATCGGTCCCGCAGCAGCGTCATCAACTTCGGCGTGATCGGCACCACCCGCTGATCGTGGCCCTCCCACCGTTCGGTCTTGGGGCTGTGAACCGTCAGGCGTGCCCGTTCGAAGTCCACATCGGCCCAGGTCAGCCGCTGCGACTCGCTGGGAATGCGCAGCCCGGCGTAGCGGGCAACCGCTACCAATTCTCGGTAGCTCGGTCTCCACTGTGACCGAATCGCTCGTGCCGGGGCATGTACTCCAGAAATGTCTCGATGCGCTGCCAGAGCGACTCGAGGCGATCGATCCGCTCCCGGGCCGCGTCGCCGAGTTCAAACGCGATTCGTGCAACCAGCAGCTCCGCCGCGATCACCGGCGGCACCGCGCTATCAAACGGCCCCACCGCCGGGATCTTCAACGCGCACCAGTTCGGTGTCAGGGTGGCCAACGGCGACAGCGGCCCGTCTGTGATCGCTACCAACTGGACCCCCATTTCCGTGAGAGCTTTCGCGGCGGTAATCGGTGTCTTCCGATACCTGGCAAAGTCGAAAATCACCGCCGCATCCTCAGCCGATGCACCACAAAGATCTCTTCCTGCGGAATGTTCAAGCACCAGGTGAACCCCTGGCCGGAGCATCGACAGCCCACTGTGCAGCACATATGCACCTGCCATAGAGGTTTCACCAGATAAAATCCAAACATTTCGTGCGGCGATCACTGGTGCTGTAAGCGTTCCGATCCTTGCATCTGCAAGGGCCTCAAAAGCTGCCGCGACCGATTTCTCGATGTCACCGCGAATCAGGCCTTGGGGTTCACGTCTGCGGATTCGCAGGCTGGGGATGGCGAGTTGACGAGCAACTTCTTCGCGAATCCAAGCTTGAAGTTCGCTGTATCCCTCAAAACCAAGCTTCATTGCAAAGCGTACCACCGAAGGTCGACTGGTCCGTGCCTGCCGCGCGAGGTCCGCGACCGTGCTGAATGCGATCTGGGTAGGATTACCCAGAACAACTTGCGCGATCCTGCGATCAGTTTGCGTTAGGCTTGCACTCTTGGAGGCGATAAGGTCTTGGATCGACACGTCAGCCTCCCAATTGTTCATTCTGTTGCGATCCGACGGTGATATTGTACACTCTGTTCCAGATCGCTGACCCGCCTGCATCAAGCACGGAGCTGCACCAGCATGACCGAATACACCCCGACATCCCGAGAGCTGGCATTTCTGAACACCGTGGAGGATCCGACCTACAAGCGCGAGATCATCAACGGACTGGCGCCTTTCTTCGACGAGAAAGCGCCCCAGGACATGCTGGACTTCTACAGCCCTGATGAAGTTGTACGACTCCGGGTGCTCAAGGGAACCGAGCGCGATGTCGAGGCACGCATGCCTGTGAAAGTGACGCGCCATTACTACGAACTCGCCCGGCGAAGCCCTTCGCTGCAACGTCTCGTCAAGGCCAGCCCCGATGAGACGATTGACCTCGCAGGATCGGAGGATCCCGGCAACCAGATGGATTACAGCCCCGTGGAAGGCCTGCTGCACAAATATGAAATGGGGCTGATGTATGTCATCTCCACTTGCTCAGCCCACTGCCGCTTCTGTTATCGCGAGGAACTGATCGCTCGAAAGGAGATCAAGCGGCAGGATGGCACGGTCGCCAAAAAGGGTCTCGCACAGATCCCCGAAGTCGTGGCCTATATCAAGGCACACAACGAGCTTGTTGCAGCCAACGGAGGGTTGCACCCGGAGACCGGCCGCGAAAAGCTGCGCGAGATTCTGCTCAGCGGCGGCGACCCCATGGTGCTCAACAACCGCAAGATCGCGGCGTGGCTTGCTGCCCTTGCCGAAGCCGGAGTTGAATCCATCCGCATCGGCACCAAGGAGATGGCCTTCTACCCGAAGCGTTTTGACAGTACTTTCCTCGGCATGCTCGATCGCTTCCACGAAACCTACCCGCAGGTCGGCCTGCACATGATGCTGCACTTCGAGCATCCTGACGAGTTCCTGCAGAAAGATGACGAAGGGAACTACGTCGAAGATGCCCAGGGCTTCAAGCAATGGACACCGGACACGGGTGAAGCCATGCGCGGGCTGGTCTCTCGCGGCTGGCTGACCGTTGAGAACCAGGCCCCGATCATTCGCGGAATCAACGATGACCCCGATGCCCTGCGAATCCTACAACGCGAGTTCAAACGCATCGGCGGAGAAAATCATTATTTCTTCTGCGGTCGCGACATCGTCGCGTATAAAGCCTTCAACATTCCCATCGAACGCGCCTGGCACATTCTCAACGAATCACAGAAGGGCCTCAGCGGTGTGGAAAAGCACGCCAGGCTCTCGATCACCCATTACAAAGGCAAGACTGAGGTCGCCGCAGTGACGAACAAGCCCATCCAGGGATTGAAAGGTTCCGAAAACGGCGTCGTCATCTTCAAGATTCTCCGGAACGCCGGGTCCGCCCCTGACGCCGGCAAAGTTTGCATCGTCGGGCGTAACCCCGATGCCCTGTGGTTCGATGGATACGAAGACCGTGTGCTTTTCGACGAAGCGGGCCTGTATTCGTACAACCGTGTCACCAAGCCTTCGTTTTCGCCGATCTCCTCCATGCCGGTCGCTCGGACGGGTTGCGCATAAGTGCGAGAGCCGTTGATACACAGGCACGAGCATGCTTCAGAAGTTCTATCCCAATGTGCACGAAGCCGTCGCGGATGTCTTCAATGGCGCCGTGGTCATGGTCGGCGGGTTCGGCGAGTCCGGCAGTCCGATCGAACTAATCCATGCTCTCATCGACCAAGGCGCTCGCGATCTGACCGTCGTCAGCAATAACTGCGGCAGCGGCGAAGTGGGTTTGGCAGCGCTCTTCAAGGCTGGTCGCGTTCGCAAGATCATCTGCTCGTTCCCCCGAACCGCCAACTCGACTGTCTTCCCCGAGCTTTACCGCGCGGGGAAATGCGAGCTTGAACTGACCCCGCAAGGCACACTCGCCGAACGCATCCGCGCCGGCGGCGCGGGCATCCCGGGGTTCTATACACCCACGGCGGTCGGCACGCCACTCGCCGAAGGGAAGGAAGTTCGGACCTTCAACGGACGCCCCTACATTCTCGAACATGCCCTCCGCGCCGACTTTGCACTCATCAAAGGAAGAGCCGCGGACACCCATGGCAATGTCGTCTACAACAAGACAGCGCGCAACTTCGGCCCGATCATGGCGATGGCGGCGGAAATCACCATCGTTCAGGCACAGCGTGTCGTCCCGGCAGGCGAGATTGATCCGGAGACCGTCGTCACGCCCGGTATCTTCGTTCAGCGCGTCGTCGAAGTCGCACTCCCAGCGCACGAATCCGAACTGATCAAAGCTGGAGCGACCTACCCATGACTAAGGCCGCCTCGAACGGATGGACGCGTGAGCAGATGGCCCAGCGCGTAGCGATGGATATCCCCAATGGCTCCTACGTCAACCTCGGCATCGGCATCCCTGAGCTGATTGCGAGCTTTGTTCCCGAAGATCGCACGGTCATCTACCACACCGAAAACGGCATGATCGGCATGGGACCGCCGCCCGCGGCGGGGCAAGGCGACCCCGAACTCATCAATGCAGGCAAACGACAGGTCACCGCGCTTCCCGGGGCGGCCTATTTTCACCACGCCGACAGTTTCGCGATGATCCGAGGCGGGCATATCGATGTCAGCGTGCTCGGCGCTCTCCAGGTGGCGCATAACGGCGACCTTGCCAACTGGTCCACCGGCGAACCCGATGCCATACCAGCGGTCGGGGGCGCGATGGATCTCTGCGCCGGCGTCAAGCGGGTGTACGTCGTCACTACGCACTGCACGAAAGACGGCCAGCCCAAACTCGTTGCCACCTGCACGCTGCCGCTGACGGGGCAGGGTGTCGTTGATCGAATTTATACCGAAATGGCGGTGATCGATGTCACCCCTGAAGGATTCAGGCTTGTCGAACTCGCCCCGGGTATAACCCTCGACGACGTGCAACAGCGCACCGGCGCGCCGCTGTTGCCCATCATGTAGCTCGCCGGATGGATCTCAAGATGTCATTCTCAGGCTCATCGGCACAAACCACCACAACACGCAGCGCCGAGCTCTTTTCTCGTGCACGAAACCTGCTTCCCGGCGGCGTCAGCCGCAACGCCGTGCTGCGAGATCCACACCCGGTTTACGCCGACCATGCACAAGGCTACCGCGTCGTCGACATCGAAGGCGTCACCCGCATCGACTTCGCCAACAACATGGCTTCACTCATCCACGGTCATGCCTGCCCGCAGGTGATGCAGGCCGTCATCGAACAACTTGGTCGCGGCACGGCATTTACCCTGGCGACGGAGGTCGAAGTCCGCTTTGCCGAGCACCTTCGGGCTCGAAACCCGAACTTTGAGAAAATGCGTTTTGTCAACTCGGGCACCGAGGCCATCATGGTCGCCTTGAAAGCCGCGCGCGCGTTTACCGGCAGATCCATGATCGCTAAAGCCGAGGGCGCTTACCACGGGATCTACGACTATGCCGAGGTCAGCCAGTCCCCCTCACCAGCCGATTGGGGTCCCATCGATCGTCCAAACCCTGTTCCCCTTGTCTACGGAACACCGCTATCCGTGCTTGATGAAGTGGCGATCGTGCCTTTCAACGACGTCGATCGCACGCTGGCAATCCTCGATGCACACAGAGACAGGCTCGCCTGCGTGCTGCTGGACCTGATGCCGCACCGCATCGGCCTGCACCCCGCGAACCCCGAGTTCGTCGCCGCGATACGTGAGTGGACAGCTCGCCACGGCGTCCTTCTTGTGCTAGACGAAGTCATCACCTTCCGCTCGGAATACGGCGGGCTTCAGACACGCTACGGTGTCACCCCGGACCTGACCGCACTCGGCAAGATCATCGGCGGGGGGTTCCCCATCGGTGCCGTCGCAGGCCGCGCCGACATCATGGATGTCCTCAATCCGCATGCCTCCACCGTGCGTTTCCCCCACTCCGGCACCTTCTCGGCAAACCCGATCTCCATGACCGCAGGGCTCACCGCGATGGAGCTCTTCGATCCTGCGGCAGTCACTCGCCTGAACACCATGGCTGATCGTGCAAGAGCCGGCATCAATCGGGCCATACGCGCCACTGGCGTGTCCGCCAGCGTGGCCGGCTACGGTTCCATGTTCCGCGTGCACATGAAGCCGAATGTCCCGAGCGACTTCCGCGAAGCCCACGCGACGCCCGCTGAAAATCAGCGCCTTAAGGTGCTCCTCGAGCATCTCTTTGAACTCGGCTTCATCCTCATCAACAGTGGCTCGGCCACGCTCTCTACACCGATGGCCGAAGCCGAAATCGACACCCTTGTGGAAGCGTTCCACTCCGGCTTCGATAAACTGGCTGCCATGGACTAAGCGTCACGCAAGTACGTTCTTTTAACCCGCTGGAAATTCGGCTTCACGCCCTTCAACTCCTCTTCCCGTGCCATTGCGTGTCGTGCGCCGATCGGTGCAGCCCTTACCTCAACCCACATACCTCAACCCAAGCATGGATACGACGAGAACTCCGCAGCATGCACCGGGCGCATTGATGCCCGAGATGTGTGCGATTCCATATCGGCGTCTACGCGCTTAGCGCCGACGTCGGCCCGCCAGCACTCCGGCGAGGCCAAGCAACGCTGCACCGCCCGGCGAGGGCACGACGTTCGAAAGGCGTAACGAACCGATCTGCCAATTGGGCGCGTCCCACGTGGTGACATGGTCCCACCCTGCGTTGAACTGAAAAATGACCCGATCACCGACCTCAAACAGCGCGGGACCGAAAACCGCAGCGCCGAGTGTAAAGGTGGTGGTGATGTACCCCGGATCAATCCACCCGGGGCTGGTGCCGGTGAAGCGGTCTGCCGACCCGGTCGGCGGGTTCATGGGCATCAGGCTGGCCGGAATGACATGGATCCCCTCATCGTTCCGCTGGAATTTGATGACGCCGCTGTCAAAACGATCTTCGAAGTTGTAGCGATGGGTAAACGAGCCCGTGATGAAGCCTGCCGTCGTGACCGTGAGCACTGGCGAGGTCAACGTGTTGGCAGTGCTGATTCCGCCTGGGGTGGACCATGCCACGCCCCCAGGCGCTGGGTATGCACCGCCCCAAACCCATGATGGACTCCCCGCCGATGTAAAACCATGACCGCTCGCCGAGAAATCGAAAAACACATCGGCGGATGCCGAACCAGTCATGGCCAGGAAAGCGAACGCGGCGTGCGATATATTTTTCATCGTCCCTTGCCTCCGTAAGCACCATTGTGACAGCCCCACTCGTGTTGTCGGCACCTGAGCGAACATCGGGGCTACTTCAATGTGCCGATGCTGCGCCATGTGTCAAGGGAAATCCCCAGAAGTTTGCCCCCATTCTGAAGTACCCGGCATCTCGACCGGGTTCCACGGATATCACGATTCAGCGGCCCGCACCGACGATGAGAACTGATATTTGGCATAAGTTTGCATGTTCAGAAGCGTGCGATTGATCGATGATATCAGAATATCGGAACATCTTGACCCGCTCGTTCCGAGGTCTCGCCATGCCGCGCTCGATCCACCGCTCAGCGGTCCGCCGATCGTGATGCCTGCACCTGATGTCGCCTGAGAGCAAGGGTGCCGTCGTGCTGGCAAGGTGCCGATCCCCTGCATACACAATGGGCTTTAGATTGTGGAATCCGATCCTCAGACGATCGGAACACCCTCTCCCTGCACATCCGCGAGCCTGCTTCCATGGAAACCGCTGCATCAGCGTGTTCACATGTTCATGTCCAATGGCGTGCAAGCACTAATACTGGCGTGCTCGTCAACGACAACACGAACCCAGAAAGGCTATTCTCATATAAGTAACCCGGGTGAGCATGGCGCCTACGCACGTTCAAAAACGGTCGCCAGACCCTGCCCCACGCCCACGCAAAGCGATGCAATTCCTCGTTCAATCCCCGCCGCACGCATCTGGTGCACGAGCGTCGTCGCCATCCGCGCGCCGCTGCACCCGAGTGGATGCCCGATCGCAATCGCCCCACCTTGAACATTCACACGCTCTTCATCCAGCCTGAGTTCCCGAAGGCACGCGACCGTCTGGGCGGCGAAGGCTTCGTTCAACTCGACCAATCCGATATCGCCGAGCGTGAGTTTGGCTCGCTCCAGAACCTTGCGTATGGCCGGCACCGGCCCGATGCCCATGCAAGCGGGGTCAACGCCCGCCGACGCGCTCGGGCCGACAAACGCGATCGGTTCGAAGCCGAGCGACTTAGCACGCTCGGCTTCGACCAGCACGAGTGCCGCGGCGCCGTCATTCACGCCCGACGAGTTCCCCGCGGTCACGGTCGCCGATTCATCCGTTGAAAATGCCGGGCGAAGCTTCGCCAGCTGTTCGAGCGTCGTATCCGGACGCGGATGCTCATCCGTATCCACGACGATCGGCTCGCCTTTCCGCTGCGGAATTTCAACAGGCGCTGACTCAACTGCAAACCGCCCGGCCTTGTGCGCGGCTGCCCATCGCCGATGACTCTGCACCGCGTAACGATCCTGCTCTTGGCGGCTCACCCCGTAACGACGAGCAACGTTCTCCGCCGTCTCACCCATGGCATAGGGGTTGTGCACCTTGGCGAGCCGCGGGTTGACGAATCGCCAGCCGATCGTCGTGTCGTAAAGTTCCTGCCCTCGGCTAAAAGCCGCATCACTCTTCGAAAGCACATAAGGCGCCCGGCTCATCGACTCGACACCACCCGCAATCAACACCTCACCGTGTCCGGCCTCGATCATGCGTGCGGCAATGTGCACCGCCTCCAAACCCGATGCGCACAAGCGATTGACGGTCACACCCGGAACGGTCTCAGGCAGGCCTGCGAGCAAGGCAGCCATTCGGGCGACATTCCGGTTGTCTTCGCCCGCCTGATTGGCTGCACCGAAGTAGACATCATCAACCAGTGAAGGATCGATGCCTGCACTGCTTACCGCAACCCGGATGACATGGGCCGCAAGATCATCGGGACGGACGGCCGAAAGTGCCCCTCCATACCTTCCTACAGGAGTTCGAACTGCGGCGATCACTGCGGCTCGTCTGGGCATGCCCAGAGTGTATGGATGGTTCGGTCGCAACGGTCCGACTTCGCGGCTCGATCACGGCAGAAACCACGCGGCAGCGGCCTCGTGAACGCGGCGCCATCCCTGGGTATCCCCGGGCGTAAAGAACCCGTGATCGCCGCCTTCGACACGCATATACGTCACATCTCGGCCTCGGGCCAGCAGTTCGGCATACGCCATATCGCTCGCCGTGACGATGGTTGCACGATCGGCCGTGCCCTGAGCCAGAAAGACCCTGGCCTTCGTACGATGCAGCGCCTCGATCGGCGACGTCGAAAGAAAACTCGACCACCGTCGATGCGGGTGCCCGAGCCAGAATCGATCCTCGGCATCAGGATCAGCCTGAACCTCTCGCCAGCCGTCAATCACCCACGCCGCTCGCTCGTCCGGTGCTCCATCCGGCGGACCGAAATCGCCGCGACGCGCCAGCTCGATCAGATCAAACAACTGCGTCGGTCCCGCGCCCGCCAAGGCCGCGACATGCGTAATCCGCTCTTCTGCCGCGGCAAGATGACACACGACCTGTGCGCCCTCCGAATGCCCGAGCGCAAGCACGCGCGACCCATCGATACCCGGCAGAGTCAGTGCCGCCCGAACCGCGGCGCTCACGGCTTCGGTCCAGCGATCAAGCGTGTGTTCACGACAAAACTCGTCAGATCCTTCCATCGCCGACCCCGGCTGTGACGGCTGCTTCAGGAACGTAACACCGACTTTCTCGACCACGAGAATCCTCGCGCGGTCACGAACCAGACGCAGCATCGTGGCTTCCGGTCCACCCGAGGCAATCCGAGGACCGTCAGGAGTATCCACTTCCTGAAATACCGACTGACAACCCGACCCCTGCACACAGACGATCAGCGGAAGCGCTACGTCGGAATGACTGGTTATTGCTTTGTCC